>NZ_MEJH01000001.1 GCF_001953635.1 Alteromonas abrolhosensis
GCAGAGTGCTGTGTTTTTAATAAACAGTCCCAGCCACCTGGTCACTGCGGCCTCCATTTGCTTACCACGCGAAGTGTTCACAAACAGAGGCGTACCTTCTCCCGAAGTTACGGTACAATTTTGCCGAGTTCCTTCACCCGAGTTCTCTCAAGCGCCTTAGTATTCTCTACCTGACCACCTGTGTCGGTTTGGGGTACGGTTCATATAATCATAAGTTTAGAAGCTTTTCCTGGAAGCAGGGCATCAACAACTTCACCACCTTGGGAGCTCGTCTCGTGTCTCGGCCTTAGAAACCCGGATTTACCTAAGTCTCCAGCCTACTCACTTTCACTTGGACAACCAACGCCAAGCTTGCCTAGCCTTCTCCGTCCCTCCATCACTGATTATATAAGTACGGGAATATTAACCCGTTTCCCATCGACTACGCATTTCTGCCTCGCCTTAGGGGCCGACTTACCCTGCCCTGATTAGCATGGGACAGGAAACCTTGGTCTTCCGGCGTGGGAGTTTTTCACTCCCATTATCGTTACTCATGTCAGCATTCGCACTTGTGATATGTCCAG
>NZ_MEJH01000002.1:0-502500 GCF_001953635.1 Alteromonas abrolhosensis
CTTGTGTTGCTAAGTCTAGATTAGTCTAGGATCTTAGATACAACACCAGCACCTACTGTACGACCACCTTCACGGATTGCGAAACGAAGACCTTCTTCCATCGCGATCGGAGCAATTAGCTCAACTTTGAATTTAAGGTTGTCACCAGGCATTACCATTTCTACGCCTTCTGGAAGCTCTACAGCACCAGTTACGTCAGTTGTACGGAAGTAGAACTGTGGACGGTAGCCTTTGAAGAATGGAGTATGACGGCCACCTTCATCTTTAGATAGTACGTATACTTCTGCTTCGAAGTTAACGTGTGGAGTGATTGAACCAGGCTTAGCTAGTACTTGACCACGTTCAACTTCATCACGCTTAGTACCACGTAGAAGAACACCAACGTTCTCACCTGCACGGCCTTCGTCAAGAAGCTTACGGAACATCTCAACACCAGTACAAGTAGTCTTAGTAGTGTCTTTGATACCTACGATTTCTACTTCTTCACCAACTTTAACGATACCTTGCTCAACACGACCAGTTACAACTGTACCACGGCCTGAGATTGAGAATACGTCTTCGATTGGAAGAATGAACGGCTTGTCGATTGCACGCTCTGGCTCTGGGATGTATGAATCAAGCGCTTCACCAAGCTCGATGATTTTCTTTTCCCACTCTGGGTCGCCTTCAAGCGCCTTAAGAGCTGAACCTTGGATAACTGGTAGGTCATCACCTGGGAATTCGTATTCGTTAAGAAGTTCACGAACTTCCATTTCTACTAGCTCTAGAAGCTCTTCATCGTCAACCATGTCACACTTGTTCATGAATACGATGATGTAAGGAATACCAACCTGACGACCAAGTAGGATGTGCTCACGAGTCTGTGGCATAGGACCATCAGTCGCAGCAACTACTAGGATACCACCGTCCATCTGAGCAGCACCAGTGATCATGTTTTTAACGTAATCAGCGTGTCCTGGGCAGTCTACGTGTGCGTAGTGACGAGTAGGAGTGTCATATTCTACGTGTGAAGTAGAGATGGTGATACCACGTGCTTTCTCTTCAGGCGCGTTATCGATTTGATCGAAAGCCTGTGCGTTACCGCCGTAAGTTTTAGAAAGAACTGTAGTGATAGCTGCAGTTAGGGTAGTTTTACCGTGGTCAACGTGGCCGATTGTACCCACGTTTACGTGGGGTTTCGTACGTTCAAACTTTTCTTTTGCCATTTTTCTCGTTTCCTAAGTTAAAAGCCCGACCCACCAATAGACCGGACCGAACCTTCATTTAGATTAAGTTCTAGATTCAATAATAGCTCGCGCCACATTGTTAGGCGCCTCAGAATAATTGAAGAACTCCATTGAGTATGAAGCACGACCTTGTGTTTGCGAACGCAAATCTGTTGCGTAGCCAAACATTTCTGAAAGTGGCACTTTTGCACGTATTATTTTAACACCTGCTACGCCATCTTCCATACCTTCGATCATGCCGCGGCGACGATTCAAGTCACCAACTACATCACCCATCCAGTCTTCTGGAGTAGTCACTTCAACTTTCATTGTGGGTTCAAGTAACACCGGATTTGCTTCTGCGGCGCCTTTTTTGAAACCCATAGAGCCGGCGATCTTAAACGCCATTTCAGAAGAGTCAACATCGTGGTATGAACCATCGAACAACGTAACCTTTACATCTAGTACCGGATACCCTGCAAGAACACCACTTCGCATCTGCTCCTGAATTCCTTTATCGACCGCTGGAATGAACTCTTTTGGTACCACACCACCGACGATTTCGTTCACAAATTCGTAGCCTGCGCCTTCTTCCTGAGGCTCAATGCGTAACCAAACATGGCCAAATTGGCCTCGGCCGCCTGACTGACGAACGAACTTCCCTTCTACTTCAACAGATTTACGAAGGGTTTCACGATAAGCAACCTGTGGGTTACCTACGTTACATTCAACTTTAAATTCGCGCTTCATGCGGTCGACAATGATATCAAGGTGAAGTTCACCCATACCTGAAATAATTGTCTGACCTGTCTCGTCGTCAGTCTTAACTTTAAACGACGGGTCTTCTGCCGCAAGTTTACTTAGGGCAATGCCCATTTTCTCTTGATCAGCTTGAGACTTAGGCTCAACCGCGATTGAAATTACCGGCTCTGGGAACTCCATGCGCTCTAACGTGATTACATGGTTAGGATCACAAAGCGTGTCACCGGTAGTTACATCTTTAAGGCCGATAGCCGCAGCGATGTCACCTGCGCGTACTTCTTTAATTTCTTCACGATCTTTTGCGTGCATCTGCACAATACGACCAAAGCGCTCGCGCTTACCCTTAACAGGGTTGTAAACCGTATCACCAGTGTTCACCACACCAGAGTAACAACGGAAGAACGTTAGCGTACCCACAAATGGGTCGGTCGCTATTTTAAATGCTAGAGCTGAGAACGGCTCGTCATCGCTTGAATGACGCTCTGCTTCTGTCTCGTCCTTGTCGTCAAGTACACCTGTGATGGCCTTAACTTCTGTTGGAGACGGAAGATAATGAATAACAGAGTCTAGTACAGCCTGAACACCTTTGTTTTTGAAGGCACTGCCACAAGTGGCAAGAACAATTTCGTTGTTCAGCGTACGCTTACGAAGGCCCGAACGAATTTCTTCCTCAGAAAGCTCTTCACCTTCTAAGTATTTATTCATTAGCTCATCAGATGCCTCTGCAGCCGCTTCGATCATCTCGGTGCGGTACTGTTCAGCGGTATCTAAATATTCAGCCGGAATGTCTTCATAGGTAAATGTCATACCCATGTCTTCTTCATTCCAGTTAATGGCTTTCATCTTCACAAGGTCGATGACGCCATGGAAATTCTCTTCAGCGCCCATGTTGATTTGAATCGGAACACAGTTTGCGCCTAAACGTTTGCGGATTTGACCCACAACACGTTCAAAATCAGCGCCAGCCCGGTCCATCTTATTAACGAACACAAGGCGTGGCACTTGATATTTGTCAGCCTGTCGCCAGACTGTCTCTGATTGAGGTTCTACCCCAGAAGACCCACAGAATACAACTACTGCACCGTCTAGTACACGTAATGAACGCTCTACTTCGATAGTAAAGTCAACGTGTCCAGGGGTGTCGATGATGTTGATCCTGTGTTGATCGAACTGTTGCTCCATACCAGACCAGAAACAAGTCGTTGCAGCAGACGTGATAGTAATACCACGCTCCTGCTCTTGCTCCATCCAGTCCATGGTAGCAGCACCATCGTGCACTTCACCGATTTTGTGAGACAGTCCTGTATAAAACAGAACACGCTCTGTGGTCGTGGTCTTACCCGCGTCCACGTGAGCCACAATACCAATATTGCGATAACGCTCAATCGAGGTCTTACGAGGCATAAATCTCTCTCAGTTAAATAACGTTGATTACCAACGGTAGTGAGCAAACGCTTTGTTTGCTTCGGCCATACGGTGAACGTCTTCACGTTTCTTAACCGCTGAACCTTTATTATCTGCTGCGTCTAGCATTTCAGCCGCTAGGCGTTGTGCCATAGACTTTTCGCCACGTTTACGTGCAGCTTCTACCATCCAACGCATACCTAGAGCGTTACGACGAACTGGACGTACTTCAACTGGAACCTGATAAGTTGAACCACCAACACGACGAGACTTAACCTCTACTGTTGGGCGGATGTTATCAAGCGCTTCCTCGAAGATATCTAGGTGTGCTTTGCCGGTTTTTTCAGCAACAATATCAAGCGCACCGTAAACGATTTTTTCAGCGACTGACTTTTTGCCGTCGAGCATTACGACATTCATGAATTTCGCAAGCAGTTGTGAACCAAATTTTGGCTCTGGTAGGATTTTACGTTGACCTACGACTCTTCTTCTTGGCATTTTCTATTCTCCGTATGAATTCAGGGAAAACCCAAAACTCTTAAACTTCAGTTTGGCCTTACTAACGGAGAACCGTTATGACTTAGGCTTCTTCGCGCCGTATTTAGAACGGGCTTGTTTACGATCGTTTACACCTGCGCAGTCAAGAGTACCGCGAACTGTGTGATAACGAACACCTGGTAGATCTTTAACACGACCACCACGGATAAGTACTACACTGTGCTCTTGTAGGTTGTGACCTTCACCACCGATGTATGAAGAAACTTCAAAACCGTTAGTTAGACGTACACGACATACTTTACGTAGTGCAGAGTTTGGTTTCTTAGGCGTAGTAGTATATACACGAGTACATACACCACGTCTTTGTGGACAAGCTTGTAGAGCAGCTACGTTGCTTTTTTCAACGGGCTTTCTACGCGGCTTGCGCACTAACTGGTTAACTGTTGCCATTAACTAGCTCCTGATTAAAAACTACGAAAACCCAATCACTGTGACTGGGTCCATATTAATGCGATTAATTGCTTAACCGCTCTTGTTTGTGAACATTGTGCTCGTCAACATTCACTGAGCGCTGATACAAAAAACCGCGACCGTTTATCGAGCCACTTGATGGCTATCCAAAATCGGGTCGCGGAATATTAAAGATCATCGCTCTGACTGTCAAGGTGTACAAAGGTTAAGCAGTTAATTTATCTGCAAACTGTACAACTGGACTGCCAAATTGTTAGGAGTACGTTAACGTACTCCTATGATCTTGCCTTATTCGGCAGTATCTTCGTCTGCACCAGCGTTAAGCGCTTCGGTTAGTGCCTGTTCTGCTTCAGCAGCAGAAACTGACATTTCTTCGATTTGCTCTTTACGGCGTTGTGCACGGCGTTCGTGGTAAGCGAAACCTGTACCCGCTGGAATTAGTCGACCAACGATTACGTTTTCTTTCAGACCGCGTAGGTCATCTTCTTTACCTTGAACCGCAGCTTCGGTTAGAACACGTGTTGTTTCCTGGAACGATGCCGCTGAGATAAATGACTCAGTAGACAGTGACGCTTTAGTGATACCAAGCAGCTGTGTTTCGTACTGCGCTGGGATCTTGCCGTGTTTTTCAATTTCACGGTTAGCCACTTTAACGTTCGATACTTCAACCTGTTCGCCTTCAAGGAACTGCGTATCGCCTGGGTGCGTGATAATACACTTACGTAGCATCTGACGAATAACTACTTCAATGTGCTTATCGTTAATCTTAACACCCTGTAGACGGTATACTTCCTGAACTTCGTTCACGATGTAGTTTGCTACTGCTGAGATACCACGTAGACGTAGGATATCGTGAGGAGACTCTGGACCATCGGCGATAACTTCGCCTTTTTCCACTTTCTCACCTTCGAATACGTTAAGCTGACGCCACTTAGGAATCATCTCTTCGTATGCGTCACCCTCAGCAGGTGTAATTACAAGACGCTTCTTACCTTTGGTCTCTTTACCGAAGCCGATAGTACCTGAGATTTCTGCAAGGATTGCAGGCTCTTTAGGCTTACGTGCTTCAAATAGGTCCGCAACGCGCGGTAGACCACCCGTGATATCACGAGTCTTCGAGCTTTCCTGAGGAATACGTGCTAGCACGTCACCTTCGTTAGCCACTTTGCCTTCTTTCGCTTCGATGGTTGTGAAGCTTGGAAGACGAATTTCTTGAAGACCAAACTCGTCGCTTTCAAGAATTAGCTTAGGCTCTTTAGAGTTTACTTTCGCAAGGTCTTTAACAACGATACGGGTTAGACCAGTAAGCTCGTCTTGCTGCATTTCGGTGTTAGAGTCATCAATGTCTGCGAAGCTAATCTTAGCTGCACGTTCAGTAATGATTGGGTGACTATGCGGATCCCAGTTAGCAACAACGTCGCCAGCTGCAATAGTTGCACCGTCATCCACGCTAAGTACAGCACCGTAAGGTACTTTATAGCGCTCTTTCTCACGGCCTTGCTCGTCGATAACAGTAAGTTCTGTTGAACGAGAAACGATAACCACTTTGCCGTCAGAGTTACGTACGAATTTAGCATTGTGTAGCTTAAGGCTACCCGCAGTCTTAACTTGTACGCTGTTCTCAGCAGACGCTCTTGATGCCGCACCACCGATGTGGAATGTACGCATGGTAAGCTGTGTACCTGGCTCACCGATTGACTGTGCTGCAATAACACCAACCGATTCACCGCTACCCACCATGTGACCACGTGCAAGGTCACGACCGTAACACTTAGCACAAACACCGAAGTCGTTGTCACAAGTGATTACCGAGCGAACCATGATTTGGTCAACTGAGTTAGCTTCAAGCATGTCTACTAACGCTTCGTCTAGAAGAACGTTACGCTCTACTAGTACTTCGTTAGTACCTGGCTTAAGTACATCTTCTGCTACTACACGACCTAGTACACGCTCGCGTAGTGGCTCAACAACGTCACCACCTTCGATTAGTGGTGTCATTTGAACACCTTCGAATGTGCCACAGTCGTCGTTAGTGATTACCAAGTCTTGTGCAACGTCTACTAGACGACGCGTTAGGTAACCCGAGTTAGCTGTCTTAAGTGCAGTATCCGCAAGACCTTTACGAGCACCGTGAGTTGAGATGAAGTACTGTAGTACGTTCAGACCTTCACGGAAGTTCGCCGTAATTGGGGTTTCGATGATTGAGCCATCTGGTTTAGCCATCAGACCACGCATACCAGCTAGCTGACGAATCTGAGCGGCACTACCACGAGCACCCGAGTCGGCCATCATGTAAACAGAGTTAAATGATGATTGCTCTTCTTCTTCGCCATCGCGGTTAATTACGATGTCAGTCTTAAGGTTATCCATCATGGCCTTAGCAACTTTTTCGTTAGCATTTGACCAGATATCGATAACTTTGTTGTAACGCTCACCCGCGGTAACAAGACCGTTTTGGAACTGTTCCTGAATTTCAATAACTTCTGCTTCCGCTGCATCGATGATGTCTTTCTTAGCAGCAGGGATAACCATATCGTCGATACCAACAGACGCACCCGCGATCATCGCGTAGTGGAAACCGGTATACATGATTTGGTCAGCAGCAATTACTGTGTCTTTCAGACCTAGCGTACGGTAACAAGCATTCAATAGTCTTGAAATTTGCTTCTTGCCCATCGCTTGGTTGATGATTTCAAACGGCAGACCCTTAGGAAGGATCAATGAGAAAATCGCACGACCAACAGTAGTGTCAGTTAGCGTTACTTTCTCAGTTTTGTTGCCATCTTCATCGATGTCATATTCAGTAATACGTACTTTAACGCGTGAGTGAAGCTCAGCATTACCTGTGCGGTATGCTTTTTCTGCTTCATTCGGGCTGGTAAATACCATGCCTTCGCCTAAGCCGTTTACTTTGTCACGCGTCAGGTAGTAAAGACCTAATACAACGTCCTGTGAAGGTACGATGATTGGCTCACCATTCGCAGGTGACAGAATGTTGTTCGTTGACATCATTAGCGCACGAGCTTCTAGCTGTGCTTCGATTGTCAACGGGACGTGTACCGCCATTTGGTCACCGTCGAAGTCGGCGTTGTACGCCGCACACACTAGCGGGTGAAGCTGAATCGCTTTACCTTCAATTAGTGTTGGTTCGAACGCTTGGATACCCAAACGGTGAAGTGTAGGTGCACGGTTAAGTAGTACCGGGTGTTCGCGGATAACGTCGTCTAGTACGTCCCAAACCTCTGGTGCTTCGCGCTCTACAAGCTTCTTAGCTGCTTTGATTGTTGTCGCAAGACCACGTGCTTCAAGCTTACCGTAGATAAACGGTTTAAATAGCTCAAGTGCCATCTTCTTAGGAAGACCACACTGGTGAAGACGTAGCGTAGGACCAACGGTAATTACAGAACGGCCTGAGTAGTCAACACGCTTACCAAGAAGGTTTTGACGGAAACGACCTTGCTTACCTTTAATCATGTCTGCAAGCGACTTAAGTGGACGCTTGTTAGAACCGGTAATCGCACGACCACGACGTCCGTTATCTAGAAGCGCATCAACAGACTCTTGAAGCATACGCTTTTCGTTGCGTACGATAATGTCTGGAGCAGCTAAGTCTAGAAGACGCTTAAGACGGTTGTTACGGTTAATTACACGACGGTATAGGTCGTTAAGGTCAGACGTTGCAAAACGGCCGCCATCTAGTGGTACTAGAGGACGTAGATCTGGTGGAAGTACCGGAAGAACCGTCATGATCATCCACTCTGGCTTGTTACCAGACTGTTGGAATGACTCAAGCAACTTAAGACGCTTAGTAATCTTTTTACGCTTAGTTTCAGAGTTGATTGAAGGCAGCTCTTCACGCATAGCCGCAACATCTGCGTCTACGTCTAGTGCTGTAAGAAGATCGAATACTGCCTCAGCACCCATCTTCGCTTCAAACTCATCACCGTGCTCTTCAAGTGCATCCAAGTACTCTTCTTCGTTAAGAAGTTGGCTGCGCTCAAGCGTAGTCATACCTGGCTCTGTAACCACATATGATTCAAAGTAAAGTACACGTTCAATATCACGAAGTGTCATATCAAGCATTAGGCCGATACGAGACGGAAGTGATTTAAGGAACCAGATGTGTGCAACCGGGCTAGCTAGCTCGATGTGACCCATACGCTCACGACGTACTTTAGTCAGTGTAACTTCAACGCCACACTTCTCACAGATAACACCACGGTGCTTAAGGCGCTTGTACTTACCGCAAAGACACTCGTAGTCTTTTACCGGACCAAAGATACGCGCACAGAACAGACCGTCACGCTCAGGCTTGAACGTACGGTAGTTAATTGTTTCAGGCTTTTTAACTTCACCGAATGACCATGAACGGATCATGTCAGGTGAAGACAGACCGATTCGAATATTATCGAATTCTTCAGTCTTGTTTTGTTGCTTTAGAAACTTTAATAAGTCTTTCACATTACTCTCCCAGCGGAGTCAGTCTCTAGAACCCGGCGCAAGCGCCGGGCCATCTCATAACATTACGTGGCTAACGCCGTATTACTTTTCTTCAAGCTCGATGTTGATACCCAACGAGCGAATTTCTTTAAGTAGTACGTTGAATGACTCTGGCATGCCAGGTTCCATTCTGTGGTCGCCATCGACGATGTTCTTGTACATCTTGGTACGGCCGTTAACGTCATCCGACTTAACGGTAAGCATTTCTTGAAGGGTATATGCTGCACCGTATGCTTCAAGTGCCCACACTTCCATCTCACCGAAGCGCTGACCACCGAACTGTGCTTTACCACCAAGAGGCTGCTGTGTAACAAGGCTGTAAGAACCCGTAGAACGCGCGTGCATTTTGTCGTCTACTAAGTGGTTCAGTTTCAGCATGTACATGTAACCAACCGTAACTGGACGCTCAAATTCGCGACCGGTACGACCGTCAAACAAAGCAATCTGACCGCTTTCTGGAATATCAGCAAGCTTCAGCATTTCTTTGATTTCAGATTCACGAGCACCGTCGAATACAGGTGTTGCTACTGGAACACCCTTACGAAGGTTTTCCGCTAGGCGACGAACTTCGTGGTCTGTGAAGCTATCGATGTCAACTTCTTGGTGATTCTCACCAAGCTCGTACACCTTCTTCAAGAAGTCACGTAGTTCCGCCAGCTCGCGCTGCTCTTTGATCATGCGATCAATCTTCACACCAAGACCGTGTGCAGCCATACCCAAGTGAGTTTCTAGGATCTGACCGATGTTCATACGAGACGGTACACCTAGTGGGTTAAGAACGATGTCTACCGGCGTACCGTCAGCATCGTATGGCATGTCTTCTACAGGCTGGATAGTCGAGATAACACCTTTGTTACCGTGACGACCGGCCATCTTGTCACCTGGTTGGATGTGACGTTTAACCGCAAGGTAAACCTTAACGATCTTAAGCACGCCAGGGGCTAGGTCATCGCCTTGAGTGATCTTACGACGCTTCGCTTCAAACTTCTTATCGAAGTCCATTTTGATTTCAGCGTGCTGATCAGCAATTTGGTCTAGCTCTAGCTGTGCATCTTCGCTGTTAAGTGCAATTTCAAACCACTTTTCACGCGGCAGGCTGTCAAGCTTAGCTTGGTCAACACCAGCACGTAGAAGTGCAGTTTGTGCACGTGCAAAGATACCGTCTGCAAGAATTTCAAACTCGTCAGTAAGGTCTTTCTTAACCTGACGTAGCTGCATATCTTCAATTTCTAGCGCGCGTTTGTCTTTCTCTACACCGTCACGGGTAAATACTTGAACGTCGATTACCGTACCGTGAACAGAGTTAGGTACACGTAGAGACGTATCTTTAACATCAGACGCTTTCTCACCGAAGATTGCACGTAGTAGTTTCTCTTCTGGCGTAAGCTGCGTTTCACCTTTAGGCGTTACTTTACCTACAAGGATATCACCGCCTTTCACTTCCGCACCGATGTAAACAACGCCTGATTCATCAAGCTTGCTTAGTGCAGATTCACCCACGTTCGGGATATCAGAAGAAATTTCTTCTGGCCCAAGCTTAGTATCACGAGCGATACAGCTAAGCTCTTGAATGTGGATAGTAGTAAAACGGTCTTCCTGCGCTACACGCTCAGAAATAAGGATTGAATCCTCAAAGTTGTAACCATTCCACGGCATGAACGCGATACGCATGTTCTGACCAAGTGCAAGGTCACCTAGGTCTGTTGAAGGACCATCAGCTAGCACGTCGCCTGCAACAATCGGGTCGCCAACACTACAAGTAGGCTTCTGATTGATACACGTGTTTTGGTTAGAACGAGTGTACTTAGTCAGGTTGTAGATATCGATACCTGCTTCACCTGGAAGCATTTCGTCTTCGTCTACTTTAATAACGATACGGCTGGCATCTACGTAATCAACCACACCACCGCGCTTAGCAACTACAGTAACACCTGAGTCAACCGCGATAGTTCTTTCCATACCGGTACCAACTAGCGGCTTATCAGCGCGTAGTGTAGGTACTGCCTGACGTTGCATGTTCGCACCCATTAGTGCACGGTTCGCATCATCGTGCTCTAGGAATGGGATAATGCTTGCAGCAATTGAAACGATTTGCTGAGGTGAAACGTCCATGTACTTGATGTCTTCTTTAGGCATCAAAGTAGTTTCACCACGGTGACGACATGGAATTAGGTCGTCAACCAACTCGCCTGCTTCAGTCAACGCGATGTTTGCCTGAGCGATTGCGAATTGACCTTCTTCAATTGCAGATAAGTAATCGATTTCGTCTGTCACCACACCGTCAACAATACGACGGAACGGCGTTTCTAGGAAACCGAAGTCATTGGTACGCGCGAAGCTTGCCAATGAGTTAATTAGACCGATGTTCGGGCCTTCCGGCGTTTCGATTGGACATAGACGACCGTAGTGAGTCGGGTGTACGTCTCGAACTTCGAAGCCTGCACGTTCACGTGTAAGACCACCCGGGCCTAATGCAGAAATACGACGCTTATGCGTTACTTCTGAAAGCGGGTTGTTTTGGTCCATGAACTGAGATAGCTGAGATGAACCGAAGAACTCTTTAACCGCAGCTGAAATAGGCTTAGCGTTAATTAGATCTTGTGGCATCACGTTGTCTAGGTCGCCTAAGCTTAGACGCTCTTTAACTGCACGCTCAACACGTACAAGACCAACGCGGAATTGGTTCTCTGCCATTTCACCTACAGAACGAATACGACGGTTACCTAGGTGATCGATGTCATCAACTTCATCTTTACCGTCACGAATCATTATTAGCTGCTTCATTACAGCAATAATGTCTTCTTTATCTAGTGTACCAGCACCAATTAGTTCTTCACGGCCAAGACGGCGGTTGAACTTCATGCGGCCAACAGAAGATAGATCGTAACGTTCGTCAGAGAAGAACAAGTTATCGAACAAGGTTTCAGCTGCATCTTTTGTTGGTGGCTCACCAGGACGCATCATACGGTAAATTTCAACTAGTGCTTCAAGGCGGTTAGTTGAAGAATCGATACGTAGCGTATCTGAAATGTATGAACCGTGGTCTAGTTCGTTGATGTAAAGCGTTTCGAACTCTTTGATACCCGCTTGGCTAAGTGCCGCTAGGTTTTCAAGGGTTAACTCGTCGTTTGCGCTTACAATCACTTCGCCAGTATCTTCGTTTACGTAAGTAGCAGCGTAAACACGGCCAATTAGGTAATCGGCTGGAACTTCAAGCTCTGTAAGACCGGCTTTTTCTAGTGCACGCGTGTGGCGCGCAGAAATACGACGACCAGTTTCAACAACAACGTTGCCTTCACCGTCGATGATATCGAACTGGGCAGTTTCACCACGAAGGCGATCTGGCACCACTTCCATCATTAGCTTGTCTTTGTCGATACGTACGCTTACTTTGTCGAAGAAAGTATCTAGGATTTCTTCTGATGACATTTCAAGTGCGCGTAAGATAATCGTTGCAGGCAACTTACGACGACGGTCGATACGTACGAATAGGTTATCTTTCGGGTCAAACTCGAAGTCTAACCACGAACCACGGTAAGGAATTACACGTGCGTTATAAAGCACTTTACCTGACGAGTGGGTTTTACCTTTGTCGTGATCAAAGAATACACCAGGTGAACGGTGTAGCTGTGACACGATAACACGCTCTGTACCATTGATAACGAACGTACCGTTCTCAGTCATCAATGGGATCTCGCCCATGTACACTTCTTGTTCTTTAATATCTTTTACGGTACCTGGCGCAGCGTCTTTATCGAACAACACTAACCGTAGTTTTACTCTTAATGGAGCAGAGAAAGTTACGCCGCGAATTTGACATTCTTTAACGTCGAAAACGGGCTCTCCCAGGCGGTAGCTTACATATTGAAGCTCTGAACTACCTGAGTAGCTTTTAATTGGAAAAACGGAACGAAATGCTGCTTCCAAACCGTATTGAGCATCTGCATCGATCTCAATAAACTTTTTGAAAGAATCAAGCTGAATTGAAAGAAGGTATGGAATTTCCAATACCTGTGGGCGTTTGCCAAAATCCTTACGGATACGTTTCTTTTCGCTATAAGAGTAAACCATGGGTTCCTCAGCCTGCTGATTTATGACCCAACCTGCTGCAAAATGCTTTAAAACGCGTGCTATGGGCTAAAAGCTACGTTTCAAATGGCGCACTAAGCAACAAACTTCCACAACCCTTTTTCGGGCAGATACACCAGCATACAACAAAATTTAACCAATTATTAGTTAACTTGTTGGATTTTTATGCTTTTTATGGGTATTTCCGAATGGCGCTTTAAGTAGTGTAACCAAGGGTTAGATTCTACACACTATACAGCGCAAAAAGGCTGGTGGTTTAAAAAACCACCAGCCTTGCCGTCTCAGGCAATAATCTGACTATGTCAGATTACTTGATTTCTACTTCTGCACCAGCTTCTTCAAGCTCTTTCTTAAGTGCTTCAGCTTCATCTTTGCTTACGCCTTCTTTGATAGCTTTAGGAGCAGACTCAACTACTTCTTTAGCTTCTTTAAGACCTAGGCCAGTCGCGCCGCGAACTGCTTTGATAACTGCAACTTTGTTGCCACCGAATGAAGTCATTACAACGTCGAATTCAGTCTTTTCTTCTGCAGCAGCAGCGTCACCGCCAGCAGCTGGACCAGCAACAGCAACAGCAGCTGCAGCAGATACGTTGAATTTTTCTTCAGCCGCTTCGATTAGTTCAACCAGTTCCATTACTGGCATTTCAGCGATTGCGTTTAAGATATCTTCTTTAGTTAGAGCCATGTTCTCTAAACTCCTGGGTATAAAATGTTAAAAAAATCAATATGCCAAAAACGCCAATTACTTGGTGTCTTTGACCGCCGCCAATACGCGCACAAACTTGCCAGGAACTTCGTTGATTGTTTGAACGAATTTCCCAACTGGTGCTTTGAAGGTTGCAAGAAGTTTTGCAAGCGCTTCGTCGCGGGTAGGTAGAGCTGCAACTGCGTCCAATTTCTCTGGACCAAGAAGACCACTACCAATAGAAAGTGCTGTAACTTTTAGCTTATCGTTAGTCTTACCGAAGTCTTTGAAAAGACGTGCCGCACCGCCTGGTGCGTCGATAGAGAAACCATAGATAAGCGGACCAGTTAAGGCGCTGTCTAAGTCTGCAAATTGACTGTCTGCTAGAGCACGCTTTGCAAGAGTATTACGTACAACCTTTAGGTATACGCCTTGCTCACGAGCTTTAACACGTAGGTCAGTCAGTTCTGCAACTTCCATCCCACGGTATTCAGCAACGGCTACGGATAGAGCGCGAGACGCAACTTCAGAAACTTCTGCTACGATCTCTTTTTTTGCTGCTAAACCTAGTGCCACTGAGTTCACCTCTTTGTATCTGACTTTGCTTGCGGTTACCCGCTTACGCCGTCAGGGTTCACAGATTGATACCAACCCTCATGGTTGATACCGCTCTACGGTGTTTGTTACCCCAGAGAGTCTGAGTCAAACCACCGTCTGCGCAGGTTGTTGTATTAAGCAGTGTGTTGACTGTGAAAGTTCTCTTACCTCTTTCACCACACCGCACCTGCGGTCTTGGACGGGAGCTGCTTATTAGCACTGCTAATTTTCACAGCTCCAACCCATAACCTTTAAGAGATTTCGATGAGCGATAGCTCAGCGAAATTAAAGACCTACAGAAGCCTTATCAAGAGCAACACCAGCACCCATTGTAGTGCTTAGGCTGATCTTCTTGATGTATGTACCTTTAGCAGAAGAAGGCTTAGCTTTCTTAAGTGCTTCAAGTAGCGCTTCAAGGTTTTCTTGAATTTGGTTCGCTTCGAACGCAATCTTACCGATGCTAGCATGGATGATACCGTTCTTATCGTTACGGTAGCGTACCTGACCAGCTTTAGCGTTCTTAACTGCCGTTGCAACGTCAGGCGTTACAGTGCCAGTTTTTGGGTTAGGCATAAGGCCACGTGGACCTAAGATTTGACCTAGTTGACCAACAACACGCATCGCGTCTGGGCTAGCAACTACTACGTCAAAATTCATTTCGCCTTTCTTAACTTGCTCAGCTAGGTCGTCCATACCAACGATGTCTGCACCAGCTTCTTTAGCCGCTTCAGCATTTGCACCTTGAGTGAATACTGCAACGCGAACGTCTTTACCAGTACCGTTAGGTAGTACAGTTGCACCACGAACGTTTTGGTCAGATTTCTTCGCATCGATACCAAGGTTAACAGATACGTCAACGCTTTCTGCGAACTTAGCAGTTGCTAGTTCTTTAAGAAGCGCTACTGCTTCGTTGATTTCGTACTCTTTCGAAGAGTCAACTTTGTCGCGGATTAGGCGAGCGCGTTTAGTTAATTTAGCCATTCGATTAGTCCTCTACGTTCAAGCCCATTGAGCGAGCAGAACCCGCGATAGTGCGTACCGCTGCATCTAGGTCAGCTGCAGTAAGGTCTGGCTCTTTAGTTTTAGCAATCTCTTCCAACTGAGCGCGAGTAACTTTACCCACTTTTTCAGTGTTAGGACGGCCAGAACCACTCTTGATGCCCGCTGCTTTCTTAAGCAGGTAAGACGCAGGAGGAGTCTTAGTTTCGAATGTGAAAGAGCGATCTTCGTATACAGTAATTTCTACTGGTACTGGAGCGCCTTTCTCAAGGCTTTCTGTTTTCGCGTTGAAAGCCTTACAGAATTCCATGATGTTTACACCGTGTTGACCTAGTGCAGGACCAACCGGTGGACTTGGGTTAGCAGCGCCAGCTGCAACCTGAAGCTTAATAATACCGCTTACTTTTTTAGCCATTTTACATGCTCTCTTGTTTGGGTCTAACGCCTCGCAAATACAGAGATTATTTGCTCAATCGGCTTCCCGTTTCCGTTTAAAAGGGCGCGCATTATATAAGGTGATTAATTACTATGCAAGGGCTATTTAGAATAAAAAACCATCGAAAGGTCAGTATTTTTACGCTCTCACCTTTTAACCGGAGACCTTATACAAAAAAGCCCCTTTATAAGGGGCTTCTTAAAAATGCCATACGGTAGCTTGAGTAGGCTTAGCCTTTTTCTACCTGACCAAATTCTAGGTCTACCGGTGTAGAACGACCGAAAATAAGTACCGATACTTTTACGCGGCTCTTTTCGTAGTCTACTTCTTCTACCACACCGTTGAAGTCTGCAAATGGGCCATCGATAACGCGAATAACTTCGCCTGGCTCGAACAACGTCTTTGGTCTTGGCTTATCAACGTTTTCTTCAAGACGATTTAGGATAGCGTCTGCTTCTTTCTGCGTGATTGGCATAGGGCGATCAGATGTGCCGCCGATGAAGCCAAGTACGCGAGGTACGCTTTTCACTAAGTGCCATGACTCTTCTGTCATCGCCATTTCTACCAATACGTAACCTGGGTAGAACTTGCGCTCAGACTTACGCTTTTGACCTGCACGCATTTCTACTACTTCTTCTGTTGGTACTAGTACCTGACCGAAGTAGTCTTCCATGTTGTGCATTTTGATGTATTCAAGCAGGGTCTTCTTAACGCGAGACTCGTATTGTGAATAGGCTTGAACTACGTACCATCTTTTCTTTACTGCTTCTTCTTCAGACATACGCTTATGCTCCTATTCCTGTAATAAAGCCAACTACACGAACGATGATGCCGTCTAGTCCCCATAAAATTAGTGCCATGATTAACGTCGCTGCAAGCACGATAAGTGTAGTTTGGTTTGCCTCTTGACGAGTTGGCCATACAACCTTGCGAACTTCTGTGCGAGACTCTTTAGCAAAGCTCAAGAAGGTGCTACCTTTTTCGGTAGTTGCCGCGATAAAACCAGCTATACCAACAACTACAACAATCGCGATGGCACGGTATAGCACCGAGATCTCACCGTACATTGTATTAGCGGTTACTAAACCGGCAAGTAGTGCAAAAACCACTACCCATTTAAACATGTCCAATGCATTGGACTGATTTTCCGTCTTTTCGCTCATGTTACGATCCTAGCACTACAGCGTCGTTGTTTTACGCATCTAAAAAATGCGCAACTTAAAAATTCTTAGTTTAAGTAAATTTGGCAGGGGTGGAGGGACTCGAACCCCCAACCATCGGTTTTGGAGACCGCTGTTCTACCAATTCGAACTACACCCCTGTGGTGTCTAAAAGACAAAATTTACTTACACTGCCCTTGTGAGTTGTGCGTCTTTTCTAAGGAAAGTGCGGTATCGCAAGGGAGGGACGCGTATTATACTTAACCACTTTCAAGATACAAGCGGTTTATCCATCCCATCTGCGATTGAACGCTAATTCACGCCTTACCTATTCAACACCAATAAATCCGCCTGTTTGGTGTGCCCAAAGCTTTGCATATATCCCGTTATGCGCAATAAGCTCCGCGTGGGTACCCTGCTCTACAATATTGCCCTTATCTAGAACAAGTAACCTGTCCATTTGTGCAATGGTTGACAGTCGATGCGCAATAGCCAGCACGGTTTTGCCTTCCATCACTTTATCCAGACAGGCTTGAATAGCTGCTTCAACTTCTGAATCTAGCGCTGATGTGGCTTCGTCCAGCACTAATACAGGCGCGTCTTTCAGTAACACTCGTGCAATAGCAATGCGCTGGCGCTGACCGCCTGAAAGCTTCACGCCTCGTTCACCCACGTGAGCGTCGTACCCTGTTCTACCGAGACTATCGGTAAGCGTAAGAATAAAGTCGTGCGCTTCGGCCTGTTTGGCTGCACGGATCATATCTTCTTCTGTCGCATCCGTGCGTCCGTAAAGAATGTTATCGCGTACCGAGCGATGCATCAGAGAGGTATCTTGAGTCACCATGCTGATTTTAGCACGAAGCGTCTCTTGGCCTACTTCAGTAATATCTTGGCCGTCAATAACAATACGACCACTCTGGGTATCGTAGAAACGCATCAGCAAATTGACCAGCGTCGATTTACCCGCACCAGAACGCCCTACTAAACCCACTTTTTCTCCGGGCTTAATGGCTAAATCCAAGTTGGTGAACACATCAATAGGTTTGTTGTCCGCACCCGAGTAGGAAAAATGCACATTATCGAAATTAATCCCGCCGCCATTTACCTTTAACGCATCGGCTTTTGGCTTGTCTTTTACTGCAATAGGCTGCGCTAGTGTATTCATGCCGTCTTGCACCGTGCCTAAGTTTTCGAACAAACCTGATACTTCCCACATAACCCAGTGCGACATACCGTTTAGTCGCAAACACAGACTAATAGCAATGGCGATATCGCCCGGGCTCGCGATGTTTTCCATCCACAAATACACAGATAGCGCACCAATGGTGAAAATAAGAATGGCGTTTGCCATTTCCACGCAGAATTCCAACACGGTAACCAAACGCATTTGCGGGTAAACCGTCTTAAGAAAACCATCCATACTTTCTTTTGCGTAATCCGCTTCGCGGCGACTATGTGAAAACAGCTTTACCGTTGTGATATTTGTATAGCTATCGACAATACGCCCAGTCATTAATGAGCGCGCGTCGGCTTGCTTTTGCGAGACTTCTTTTAGTTTAGGTACCAGCACCTTCAAGATACCGATATACACAAAAAACCACACGATAAGCGGCATGGCTAAGCGCCAGTCAGTGCTGAAAATAAGCACTACCATAGAGATAAAATAAACGCTGATGTACACCAGCAAATCGAGAACCTTGGTCACGGTTTCTCGTACCGATAGCGCTGTCTGCATCACCTTGGTAGCAACACGGCCGGCAAACTCGTCGTGGAAGAAGGTTAAACTTTGGCCAAGCAAATAGCGGTGAGCCTGCCATCTAATGCGCATGGGATAGTTCCCCATCAGAGACTGACGAGAAAACAGCGAGCGCAACAAAATAAATAATGGAATAAAAACGAGAACGGTTAAACCCATGCCAATGAGGGTAAATTTTTGGTCGGCTAAAAACGTGTCTCGGTTTTGATCAGAGAACCAGTCAACTAACTGCCCTAAAAAGCCGAAAAGCGCCACTTCTAATATGGCAACAATGGCACTTAGCACGGAAACAGTAAGGATTACGCCCCACATCCCTTTTGTGTAGTACTTACAAAATGCAACGATACCTGTTGGCGGTTGGGTAGGCGGCGTGTCAGGGAAAGGCTGGGTCAGCTTTTCAAAAAATGAAAACATGTAGAACTCGTTAGTTATTCAGTGACAGAGCACGTTTACGTATGCCCCAAAATGCTTACGTCACAATTCTACACGATAACTGAAAGTGTGTTGAACTTTGCGGTGCTTTTTTACCGCAAAGCTCGTTTAACATTAGTTAATATTTGGCACAGGCTGATACTTGGCGAAAATTATTATTTGGAGAAGAGCTAACATAAAACAACCCAACTATAAGCGAGTTTTCTGTCAGCTTTCACTCTGCGAAGCCCAATTTAGCGAGTATGCTTTCTACTTTTTCAACGTGTTCAGCCTGCCACTGTTCAAGTGACATAGAGCCGTCTTTCTGGGCACGTTTTTGAGCAATATCATAGGCTGCTAACGCCTCATCTTTTGGAATTACAGCAATGCCCTCTTCGTCTGCAACAATAATGTCTCCGGCGTGAACAGTTACACCTGCACAGGTAATCGGCTCATTTAACGGCGATATGCACTTTTTGGCGCCTGGCTTGGGTATAACGCCTCTGGCAAATACCGGAAATTTGTTGTCACGGGTCTCAGCGAGATCTCGTATAACACCATCAATTACGAACCCCTTAATGCCACGAGACTGGGCTATCGCGCAGACGTTACCACCCGCCACAGCGAATTCATCATCGGCTTCAACCACAATAACGTCACCGGGGCTTGCGCGATAGATGGCCGCATGCAGCATAAGATGGTCACCCGGCTCACACTTAACGGTAAATGCTGGACCCGCAATGCGTGGCATGCCTTCCCACAATGGTTTTATCGCATAGTGCATGAACTGCTCTCTTGGCAGCGCATCGGCGTACTCACAGGGTGATACGCTATCGAAAGGGATATTGTGTAAGTCCATCGCCGTTCCTTGAATGTTGTAGTGTGTGAAAAAAAAACACTATAGCGAAATTAGCCCTACAAGTTGTTACAAGCTGTGTATTTTCACTATAAACACTTTTTCTATCCCCCCCGCCATGCTAAAAATTAGTAAAAAGCGTGCACGCAATACGCCACACCATTCTTTAGAAGGGATGCACAGGTTTCGCAACGCACTAAAACAATAAGCGGCAAGCCCAAATGTTGCCCAATAAAATGAAAAGGAAAACTCCACATGTTACGTAGCGTTTTAAGCTTAAGCGTGGCACTGGCCCTAACGGCTTGTAGCCCACAAAATTCATCCACAGAACAACAGACACAGAGCGCGGCTACCGAAGAAGCTAAACAACAGCTTTCTTCAGGTGTCATTAAAGAAAATATGGATCTGTCTGTTGACCCAGGTGATGACTTTTTCCGCTACGTAAACGGCAAGTGGTTTGATAATTTTGAAATACCAGCAGATAAGTCGAGCTACGGTTCTTTCGTAATTCTTCGCGATGAAGCGCAGGATCACGTTATGGATATTATAAAATCGTCTGCCGAAGGCGACTTTAAAGCGGGAAGTGACGAGCAAAAAGTCGGTGATTTTTACCGTGCCTATATGGACATGGAGACCCGTAATGAGCTTGGTATGACACCGCTAAAGCCTGAGTTAACTAAGATTGATGCCATTGAAGACTATACCGACCTTGCTGAGTACTTTGCTTATGCAGCTCGCTATGGCTACGGTACACCGTTTAGCCTAACTCAATACCCTGACCTCAAGTCGCCGAAAGAATATTTAATGTACACGTGGCAGTCGGGTTTAGGCCTTCCTGAGCGCGAGTATTACTTTAAGGATGACGAAACATCACAAACCATTCGTGATGCCTACGTTAAGCATATCCAAACCATGTTTGAGCTGGCGGGTTTCGAAGCGCCTAAAGAAAGTGCGGATATGCTCTTCGCACTTGAGACTAAAATTGCTCAGCTACATATGAAAAAAGAGCAGGCCCGTAACTTTGCTGCCAACTATAACAAACTGACAATTGAAGAACTTAAAGCTTTGATGCCTAAGTTCGACTGGGACGCTTATCTTACTGAAGCAGACATTAGCGACATTCCTTCGCTAGGTATTTTGCAAAAAGACTACATGCAAAACATTGATGGCGTTATTGCAGAAACCTCACTGGAAGATTGGAAGACGTTTCTTAAGTGGGGCTTGTTAAATGCTTCAGCCAGCCGCTTAAATGCCGAGCTTGATGAAGCAAACTTCAATTTCTACAGCAAAGTGCTTCGCGGTGTTGAAGAGCAACAGCCACAATGGCGTCGTGCAGTAAGCCTTTCAAATGCCCACGTTGGCGAGCTTATCGGTAAGGTTTATGTTAAACAGCACTTCCCGCCTGAAGCGAAAGACCGCATGATGGAAATGGTTAATAACCTGCTGTTAGCTTACAAAGAAAGTATCGAAAATCTTGATTGGATGACAGATGAAACTCGTGCACAAGCACTAGACAAGCTGTCTAAGTTTGCCGTGAAAATTGGTTACCCAGACCAGTGGAGAGACTATTCAGCGCTGACAGTTAATGCCAGTGACCTGTTTGGAAACCTAAAGCGTTCTTCGGACGTGCTGTATGAAGAAATGCTTAAGAAACAAGGCGGCCCAGTGTGGACCCATGAATGGGGCATGACACCACAAACTGTTAATGCTTACTACAACCCTCCGCTAAACGAAATTGTATTCCCCGCGGCTATCCTTCAACCGCCGTTCTTTGACATGAACGCCGAAGACGCGGTTAACTACGGCGGTATTGGCGCGGTAATTGGTCACGAAATTGGCCATGGTTTTGATGATTCAGGGTCAACCTTCGACGGTGACGGCGTTCTGCGAAACTGGTGGACTGATGAAGATCGCGGCGAGTTTGAAGCACGCACTGCGAACTTGATTGAACAGTATAACCAGTTTGAGGTTCTGCCTGACTTGCACGTAAACGGTGAATATACCCTAGGTGAAAACATCGGCGATCTTGGCGGCATCAGCATCGCACTTAAAGCTTACCACCTATCTCTTGATGGTGAAGAAGCCCCTGAACTAGACGGTTTCACTGGCGATCAGCGTGTATTCATTGGTTACGGCCAGGTTTGGGCAAGCAAGTATCGCGAAGAAGCGTTGCGCAGCCAAGTACAAACCGATACCCATTCACCTACGAAGTTCCGCACTAACGGTGCTGTTCGCAACGTACCTGAATTCTACGAAGCGTTTAACGTGACCGAAGAAGATGCGTTGTATTTACCACCAGAAGAACGCGTGAAAATTTGGTAATTCGCGTACTCTAAAACAGTACATAGAGAGTAGCGTACATAAAATACGATAGCTAAAGCCCCATGTTTGCTTCACCAAACTGGGGCTTTTTTTGTCGTTCTGAAGTGTATGACTGAGCAGGTTCAAAAAGGCTAAATATGAATGTAAGAACAACTATTGTCTTTATCAGCTTAGCGTTGGTTTACTTGGCGACGCTGCCGCTTACCCCCTATATGGCGCAATTCTTACCCAAAGCTCTACCTATTGGGGTACTTGCAGTTTTCTCCTATATAAAACTTAGCGCCATGCCGCGATATATGGTGTTGATGGCGCTACTTTTTAGTCTTGCTGGAGATATTAGTCTGGCCTTGCCCTTTGCAGAAAGTTTTATAACAGGCCTGTCTTGCTTTTTTCTCGCGCACTTATCTTATGCCGCGTGTTTTGCCAATCTAAATCGCCACAAACCCAAAGCGCTCTCAAGCGATATTATTTCGCCCAATGTGAAATGGCTAATTAGTCTTATCATTGTTAGTTTTATGGCTGTGATGGCCGGTCATATTCTGCCTGCATCAAGTTCGCTGTTTTACCCTGTGGTAGCATACATTAGCGTAATCACACTGATGGGCTTAACCGCAGTGTGGTTAGCTCAAACCAAGCTAATCGTAACCGGTGCGTTACTTTTTGTGATATCAGATGCCATTCTCGCTCAGTCGGTTTTCAAAACCCCGCTCCCACTGTCTACCTTTTGGGTAATGACAACTTACTATGCAGCCCAATATTGCTTAACCATGGGGCTTGTTGATGCGTTTTTGAAAAGAGAGAACAGACAGGAAGAAAAGGGTCAGGCCTAGTTAGACAGCGAAGTTAAAACGTCTATCGCCAAACCGACTTTTTCAGCTGGCACAAAAATGTGGTCGTGATAATAAGCGGCCACCACGTTGGCGCTAATTCCTGCCTCACCCAGCGCGGTGGACATAGCTGCCGTCATGCCTACCGCTTCCAAACTAGAATGCACTTCACAGGTTATACAGCGGTAATAACCTTCAAACTGGAGATTAGCTTTCTCGGCTGCGGCAACCGGAAGAATAAGGGTGGTGCCCTCGCGTTCTTGAAACATCCCCTTAGCTACTGAAATTAACGCACTAGTCAATCTGTCAGCAGGCAAGGTAGTAAAAACGTAATTTTCACTACTCGCCACAGGATTCAGATTTTTCAGTAACACGCTCAAGTCAGTTTCAGCGACCACACTCACCTTCCATTGAATAACGTTAGTACTTAGATTTTAGAGCGCATATTAAAGCTTTCGGGCTCTAATACGTTTTCCTTTGATCTTTCCTTCTCTAAAGTGCGCCATGGCTTTTTTCACGCTTCGCGTTTTTACTGCGACAAAACTCATGCTGTTCTGAACTTTAATTTTACCCAAGTCGTCGCCAGGAATACCTGCATCTTTGGTAAGTGCCCCCACCAGATCGCCTGGGCGAAGCTTTTCCTTTTTACCCGCGCTTAGTGAAATACAGGTAAATTCAGGCTGAGTAATTTTGTTTTTATGAAAACGCAGGCTTTGTGCGCCTTTAAGTGGAATATCGCTTTCTTGCAATACTTCTATTTTTCGCAAAAAGTGCTCTTCGTCATCGCTGACTAGCGTTACCGCCATGCCCTGAGCGCCCGCACGTGCCGTACGACCAATGCGGTGAATATGAGTTTCCGGCTCTTCACTTACCGTGTAATTAATCACACAGGCAACATCGTCAATGTCCAGTCCTCGCGCAGCTACATCGGTAGCAACAAGTACTTGTAGCGCATCGCTGGCAAACTGCATAAGCACCGACGTACGTTGATGCTGTTCCATGTCCCCCTGAAGCCCAGCGGCACTGAAGCCATCCTCGATAAGCTCCTCAACCACTTCATTTACCTGAGTCTTGCGGTTACAAAATACAATGGCGTTTTTAGGTTGATAGTGGGTAAGTACCGCTTTAAGCGCCTGAGTACGCGTGTGCGGCAGTACGTTGTAACCCAACTGAGTGATGGCTGGTTTACTCTCTTGAGCCTCAACCTTGCAGGTTACCGGGTTGTGCAGGTACTGCTTAGCTACGCGCTCAATTTGTTCTGTAAAGGTTGCAGAAAATAACAGGGTTTGCACCTGTTTCGGCGTTTGACCGAAAATAATACGTAAATCGTCTTCAAAACCCATATCTAACATGCGATCGGCTTCATCGAGGACACGCAATTTTACATTACTTAAGTCAATTCGACGCTTTTCCACATGGTCCATTACGCGACCCGGCGTGCCCACAATAATATGAGGGCTATGTTTAAGTGACTGAATTTGCGGTCCCATAGCCTGTCCACCGCATAAGGTAGTTACTTTAATATTTCCAATGTTTTTAGCCGCTGTACGGCACTGCTGAGCCACTTGATCAGCAAGCTCTCGGGTTGGACAAAGTATGATTGCCTGCGTGGTAAAATCATTCACTTCAACGTGCTGTAAAGCAGGGATCACAAAGCACAGAGTCTTGCCGCTACCGGTTTGCGCCTGGCCGATGACATCCTTACCTTGCAGTGCCTCAGGAAGTGATTGAGCCTGTATAGGGGAGAGTTGGTAAATGCCTTGTGAGTCTAGCGCCTTTACGATGGCTGGGTTTATATCTAAATGCTTAACTGTTTCAACTGTCATTAATTTGGGTTCCAAAGGTGCACTACACCGTGTTCGGTATGATGAGCTATGCCGTATTCTTGGGACACCATCTCACTCCACGAAGAAAGCTGCTCATTAAACTTGTCGCTCATTTTCACGCCGGCCGCCGCTAACTTTAGCTTCTCTAAAACCAAAACACAGGTGTCTTTCTTTGACAGTGCTAGGTAGGCCGTTGAAATGTCGTACTTACTAGTAAGGGTTATTGTCTCACATTTAAATTGATTTGGGTTACATCCAAAATCAATTGCCCCCTGGGAGCCGAAAATAGCATCAACATCATTATTGATAAGTGCGTCAACTAACGCCTGCCATGAATCATAAGCTTTCACTTTGAAACCATGTTCTATAGCAACGTTGTAGCGGTAGTCTTCCAATAATGTCCCAACTCTATAGGTTTTCGGTACATCGGCGAAGGAATCGAAATAGGGCTTATCAATGCCGTACAGGCCGTGAAGGTTTCTTGATACTGGCGTTACCCAGTGAAATACATTTTCTCTCTCATCGGTGCGAATTACCGAAAACACCAATACGTTAGACTTGGACATCGCTTCCTTAGCAATACGTGCCCATGGTGCAGAAAGGATATTCTGCTCTAGCGTCATTTCATCTAATATGTCTCTAACTAGATCGGCTGCAATACCTTTAAGCTTCCCTCGCTCTCCCACTTCAGAAAACAACGGCACCACATCAGCAATAACCCAAAGGTTATCAGTATTCGCCTGCAGTTCGCCCACCAGACTCAACGTGCCAAGAGTGAGTAGGTTATCAGGGAAAGACGACTTAAGCTTCTCCTGCATTGCATTAGCGAGCAATGTGAAGGCGTCTGAACTCTTATATTGGGCAATAATCTCGCTCAACCGCTCTGCAATATCGGCAGAGCCTTTACTTTTAGCCAGTGCAATATAGCTCACGGCTATTGTCGTTGGCTGACTACCCGCATTTGGCGTACAACGAATACTAGCTCCACATTCAAAGGCAAATAATGGCGCTATCCAGTAGTAACTGTCCTCGTTATGCTCATCTCTTATTAAATTAATAAGCAATCGGGCGTCGCTAGGTGTGTTGTCAAGTACAGTGCTCGAAGCAGGCGTTAAGTCGATGCCATTGCTTGATAAGGCATATTTTAATATTGCCAGTGAATAAGTTTCTATGCTGCGTTTGTCAGAAGGAGAGATTGCGTTGGGTAAATCTGGGGCGTGAGCATAAGAGAGCGATTGTGCCCTACTGGATGAGTTCCATAGGGCACATAAACAGACAATAACAAATACAACTACGCTTGAAATGCCTTTTCTAACTTCCACTGCAACGTTTGCCCCGCAAAAAATGGAACCATATCGGTACCATCAGCTAAGGTTACTTGTTCTGGCACCGTCCACGACTCTTTCACTAATGTCATTGTAGTCGTATTTCGCGGTAAACCATAAAAATCTGCACCGTAATGGCTCGCAAAACCTTCAAGCTTGTCTAGTGCGCCAAGTTGTTCAAACACTTCGGCATAAAGCTCAATAGCAGACCACGCGCTATAGCAACCTGCACAGCCGCATGCGTTTTCCTTTTTATGTTTCGCATGAGGTGCTGAGTCAGTACCTAAGAAGAATTTTTTGTTACCGCTTGCCACCATATCGCGCAACGCTTTTTGATGGGTGTTTCGTTTAAGCACTGGCAGGCAATAGTTATGAGGACGTACCCCACCAACCAGTAAATCGTTACGATTTAACAATAAGTGCTGAGGAGTGATAGTTGCTCCTACAAATTCGCTGGCGCCCGCTACGAAGCTTGCCGCATCTGCTGTTGTAATGTGCTCAAACACTACTTTCAGCTTAGGGAATGCGTCAACGATAGGCCCTAAATGGGTATCAATGAACACTTTTTCGCGGTCAAAAATATCAATGTGATGTTCGGTCACTTCACCATGAATTAGCAACAATAAGCCTTGCTCTTGCATGGCTTGAAATACAGGGTATAAAGCCTGAATGCCTTTTACAGCCGCATCTGAGTTAGTAGTGGCCCCTGCAGGATATAACTTACACGCTGTAACGCCCGCTTGCTTCGCATCAACAATATCTTGAGGCGTGGTTTGGTTAGTAAGGAATAAGGTCATTAATGGCTCAAAGCTACTGCCTTTAGGTCGCGCAGCTTCAATTCGCTCTTTGTACGCCATGGCCATATCTGCATTAACCACCGGTGGTACAAGGTTTGGCATAACAATGGCGCGCTGAAAACAACGTGCGGTTGCAGGCACTGTTTCATCTAGCATTTCGTCGTCGCGAAAGTGAAGGTGCCAATCGTCTGGCGTAGTAATGGTGAGCGTTTGCATGCCTTATCTCTCTTAGTACTTATTCAAACAGAGGGGAAGATGCGCGCAATAATAGCACAATTCCCATTTAGCGCGCAGAACAACTCGCTCGAAAGTGCCTACAAATTCTCTTGGCCGTGCTCTACCCAAATAAGCTTGCTAACGTCGTACCCGGCCGATCTTGCTTTTTCTAACAGACCTGTGCGCACTTCTTCTGAAATCGAAGGTGTTCGCGCTAAAATCCAAAGGTAGTCTTTATCTGGGCCCGTTATCAGAGCATATTGATAGCCCTCTTTATCTAGCTCCATAATTACATAGCTGGCATAAAATGGCCCAAAGAACGATACCTTCAGATGCCCTGTCGTTTCAGACTCTACAAAATACGCTTTGCCTTCGGCTTCATCCCACGTATTTTCTTCTTTGGAGAAACCACGATTAATTACCTTAACCCCTCCGTCATCGCGCATGCTGTACGTGGCGGTAACTTCGCTTAAGCCTTCTTCAAAGCTATGGTCAAAGCGTGCTATTTCATACCATTTGCCTAAGTATCGAGGAAGTTCAAACCCTTCAACCGGCGCAACCTTGTCAGGCACGCCTGTGCAGCCAATCAGGCTTACACACACCACACTCGCCATAACTAATGAAACGAACTTCGTAAACATACGCCCTTTTTCCTTCGCAATGAGCTTTCTCAAAAGCCTAGATGTTAATTTAAATACGTGCCTGTAAGGCAAATAATGATCTCTATCATTTCGTTCAAACCATAAACTATCTGGCCAAGCTGATAGTCGATAGTAAAAATATACTCACCTAATCAGACTTTTATTATCGCGCTGACCATATTACAGTGCTTTGAAAAATAGCCTCGAACTAATGCAGGCCCTGCACACTCGCTATTCTCAACAGGGAGAAAATTACATGAATGCACACTTTCCACACGCAAGCCGCTTAATTTATGGATGCATGGGCTTAGGTGGCGGTTGGAATGACGAACCGGCAACCAAAGCCGATGTTAGCCAAGCAAGAAGCATAATAGACACTGTGTTGGACTTAGATATTAACGTGTTTGACCATGCTGATATTTATACATTTGGCAAAGCCGAAACTGTCTTTGGTGAAGCGCTTAAACAAGCACCCGAATTAAAAGACAAAATGATTATCCAGTCTAAGTGTGCAATACGATTTGAGGACGATTTAGGACCAAAGCGTTACGACTTTTCAGCGAATCACATCCACACGTCCGTTGAAGGTATTCTCTCACGGTTAGGCATAGAGCACCTTGATATACTGCTACTGCACCGCCCAGACCCACTTATGGAATTAGACGAAGTAGCAGGCACGCTGCAGTTGCTTCAGCAACAAGGAAAAATAAAGCATGTAGGTGTGTCAAACATGCATGGCCACCAAATTAACTATCTGCAGTCGGCGCTTTCCACACCTATTGTTGCTAACCAGCTTGAAATGAGCCTTGGGTTTAGAGACTGGTTAGAAGACGGCATTACAACCAATAGTGCTGCAAATCGCGGTTCAGGCTATGCGCCCGGCACACTAGAGTACTGCATGATGAATAACGTGCAGCTACAGGCATGGGGAAGCTTGGCGCAAGGTAGATACACGGGCTCAAAAGTTGAAGATAGTAAAGACCGCGCAACTGCAGATTTAGTGGCTCAACTTGCCAGTGAGTATCAAACTACGCCTGAAGCCATTGTGTTGGCTTGGCTGATGCGACATCCTGCCAATATTGCGCCTGTTTTAGGCAGTACCAATGTCGAAAGAATTAAGGCAAGCCAAAAGGCAGAAGAAATTCACTTAAGCCGCGAGCACTGGTATGCGTTATTCGAGGCTGCTCGCGGTCAAGAGATGCCTTAGGCATAGAAAAGGAATATTAGTATGCTAAAAGGCTTTCATCACATTGCTATAATTTGTAGTGATTACCAGCGCTCGAAGTCGTTTTACACCGATATACTGGGCTTCTCGATTATTGATGAAAATTACCGAGAAGCCAGAGACTCTTACAAGTGTGACCTTGCGTTACCTGACGGTAGTCAGATTGAGCTTTTTTCGTTCCCGGGGGCACCGCAAAGGCCGTCACGTCCAGAAGCACAAGGGCTTAGACACCTAGCATTTAAAGTAGATAACCTAGATGAGATGGTGAACCACCTGACGAATAAGCGGGTGGAATGCGAGCCGGTGAGAACCGATGAATACACCGGCAAACGCTTTACGTTTTTCCAAGACCCTGACGGGTTACCTTTAGAGCTATACGAAATCTAAAAATCGCGTAGTTGTAAAAGAAAAATGCCGAATAAGAGGTGTCTTATTCGGCATTTTTATCATAGCGATACAAACTCTTATTGGTCGAGCATCCTGACTTCCCGCTGCGGGAATGGTATTTCAATATTATGCTGCTGCAGCGCATTAAAAATGGCTTGGTTTAGTGCGTAGCGCACTTCGAAATGCCTTACGGCTGGCGCCCAAACTCGAATACCAAAGTTAATACTGCTGTCACCAAAATTATCAACGCCAATGGCCGGTGATTTTTCTTCGCTAACCCCATCTACCGTTTCAACAGCCTTACGAATTACATTAATTACCTCATCGACCTTACTTGAATAGGCAACGCCAATCTCTAGCTCAATTAGCATGTTCTCTGCAGAGTTATGCAAGATTTCGCCTACTATCAACTTGTTAGGTATTTGAATGTGAACGTTATCTTCGTCGATAAGAATGGTATAGGGAAGCATGACCTGATCGACCACTCCCGCGACTCCACGAACACGAATCGTGTCGCCTACAACAAAAGGCCGGGTAATAATAATGGTAAAGCCAGCCGCGTAATTCGCCAGCATGCCTTGAATTGCTAGACCTGCGCCCAAGCCAACGGCACCTACTGCAGCTATGAGTGGTGTTACGCTAATTCCCACATTTCCTAGCGCAATAATGATGACAATCCCCAGCACCACCAATTTGCACGCACCGCCAGTGAAACGGCTTAGCGTAATATCGATGTTTCTGCTCACCATTAGGTTTTCAACCATGTGGCCTATTTTATTGGCCACCCACCAGCCAAGCAGGAAAATAATGATGGCGCCTACAATTTGGAAACTGTAGGTCACTGCAAATTCTACAAGGGTGTCGTAAAGAGCTTGCGCTTGTTTTAATTCATCCATGGAACGTTATTAGATTTATAGGCTGATGTGAATAAACGAAGCTTAAACAACAACGTGAGGAAAAACCAGTGCCGAGAGCTAGCCCGGCACGTTAGTGTTATATTGTAAAATGCGAACGCGGCGTTTAGTTAGCGTATTCGCTTGCCTCAATTTCAGCTAAGCGTTCTTTGGTAGGATTCTTTATATAGTTGTACACCAAGCCAACAAAGAGTACAGCAGCAAAGCCGGTGGCAACCATAAAACCATATTTGGCGTCGCCTCCGTTAGCGTCACTCACCAACCCCATGATGAAAGGCCCAGCCGCGGCGCCAGCTGCGGTAAAGAATAAGATCACTCCCGCTACACTTCCATGCTGATGTTTAGGGAAACAGCTTATGCCTTTTGAGTTGAAGGTAGGATAAATGACCGACATGAAAATGCCCGTTAACGGGAACAAGAATAAGGCGAGTTGCTTTCCGCCCCACAAACCAAGACCGAAGCACAATACAATAGCACCGGTGAACACCATCAGAACCAATGCCCAGTTGAAGTGAGACATCATCCAAATACCGACGAAACGCCCAGCTGCGCGCAGGATAAAGAATGCCGTTACCGAATATATGGCCAAGGTTTGAGAGAAGCCTTCAGCATAACAATCATAGGTCGCTTTGAGCGTAGTCGCGTCGCACACTAAATAACTCGGCATCCACACATAAATGGCGCTTTCTGCCGCAACATATAAGAACGCGCCAATTGAGAATCCTAAAGCGTATGGGTTTTTCACTAGGCGTAGGCTCTGCGCTATCGATACTTTCTTATCGCCAGAGTTCGTATCGCGAGAATAAGCAGGGTATTTAACAAGCAATGCACCAATGATAAGAAGCGTACAAACTCCACCAGCAATTACGTAAAGCCACTGCCATGCCACCCCTTGGTGAATAAGATAGGCAACGATAAGAGGCCCAATAATTGCGCCCACGCCGAAGAACGCTTCGGCGCCATTCATGGTGGCTGTGTGTTGTTTAGTTGATGTTGAAATATCACCAATGAGTGCAAGGGCACCTGTTTTAAAAATGCCTACCGCAACGCCAGACAAGCTCATTAAGCTAACAATTAACATAAAGTCGTTAGCAATCAGGAAGCTGTAGCAGGCAAGGCCAAACAAAGCCAAGCCAATGATAATAGTAGGCTTGCGACCTAACTTATCTGCCAAGAAACCTAGGAACAGACCCGATAAGGCAATGCCTAACATCGGTAGTGAATGCATTAAGCTAGCTTGAGCATTAGTGACTGAAAACGCCACTTTCACTTCTTTGATTATCTCGCCAACCGAGTCTGACGTCATCGCAAACATCATAAACATTAAATAGGTCAGCCATCTGATAATTCTGCTACTAGGATCATGATTGGGCATAGTCTGTCTCACAAGCACGGTAGGAAGGGCTTTATTCCACTCTTCTAAACTTCACAAAAACGCGTGGATCATTCTACGCATTCAGTAGGTCAAAAATAACGATGTAATTAACTTGATAAATAAGCTTAATCGTTTAAGATAAAAGTTAACAGAATTTAAAAAGCCTGTAAACCTGTTAATTAGGATAGGTTGTATGACGCGTCTAAGCGTCGCACTTTGGAGTTATCTATGAGCTATGCTGCTGACAGTGGTGTATGTTTAGACCGAATCTTGGCATCTACCGATTTATCTGGCCTAAGCAAGAAAGATGCAACAACCTTTACGCGTCGATTGAAGGCACATTTCCCTCGCCTTTTTGACAGATATACCCATGTTTACGGGCACCAGTATGATTGCTACTTTCATTTACAAAAACTGGTTGAAATATTAAGAGACGGGGTAAAAAACCGCAAACCCGCTCTTAAAAAACTCGACAATGAAAGACTAAAAAACCCGCTTTGGTATCGCGATGAACAACAAGTCGGCATGGCTTGTTACGTTGACCTGATGGGCCCCACTCTGAATGACTTGCATGACAAAATCCCCTACTTCAAGTCTTTAGGTGTTACCTATGTGCACTTAATGCCGTTATACGACGCACCTAAAGGCGATAGCGACGGCGGGTATGCTGTGTCGGATTATCGCAAGGTAAACCCAACGCTAGGCACGGTGAAAGATTTGGAGAAGCTTGCTTCAGCACTACAGAACGAAGGAATAAATCTCGTTCTCGATTTCGTGTTCAATCATACCTCCGATGAGCATGCGTGGGCGAAAGCGGCGTTAGCCGGTGAGAAGCAGTATCAAAATTACTATTACCTTTTTGATGACAGAACCATTCCCGATCAATACGAACATACTTTAAGAGAAATATTCCCTCAGGTAAGAAGAGGAAGCTTTACCTTTAATGAACAGCTTGAAAAATGGGTATGGACAACATTTAACAGCTTTCAATGGGATTTGAATTACAGTAACCCTGAGGTGTTCAACGCTATAACGTCTGAAATGCTGTTTCTCGCCAACATAGGAAGCGCTGCTTTGCGCCTAGATGCGTTGGCCTTTATTTGGAAAGAACTTGGCACTAACTGCGAAAATCAGGAAAAGGCCCACATACTCATTCAAGCGTTTAACTGTTGCTTACAAATCGTAGCGCCTGCCGTGGTATTTAAGTCAGAAGCCATCGTACACCCTGACGAAGTACTTAAGTACATCGACAAAGATGAGTGTCAGCTATCCTACAACCCTTTGCTAATGGCACTGTTATGGAATTCGCTAGCCACGCGTAAAACCCGTTTGCTTACTCACTCAATGAAGAAGAGCTTTTCTATATCGGAAAACTGCACTTGGGTTAACTACGTGCGATGCCACGACGATATAGGGTGGACGTTCGACGACGCAGTAGCCAACGAACTCGGCATAAACGCTTTCGATCACCGCTATTTTCTTAATCAATTTTATACCGGTCGTTTTGAAGGAAGTTTTGCTAACGGCGTACCGTTCGCCGAAAACCCTTCAAATGGAGACTGTCGTGTGTGTGGTTCGCTGGCTTCTCTGTGCGGGCTAGAAGGAGCATTAAAAGCTAACGATTTAAAAGGCATTGACGATGCTGTGAAGCGAATGATGCTACTTTACGGTATTACCTTTAGCATCGGCGGCATTCCACTTCTTTACTCAAGCGACGAAGTGGGCAAGCTTAATGACTACAGCTATCGCTTTGATGAATCCAAAAAGCACGATGATAGATGGGTACACCGTATCGCCGTTACCGACGCAGATACAGAGTTGGCGCTAGGAAACACTTCACCTTCCAACGCTACAGAGGCCACAAGCCTTCGCGTATTTAACGAGTTGCGCAAAATGATAGGGATAAGACAGCAACACGCTATATTCGGGCAATCTACCACCCAAATTTTAGATACAGATAATCACCATTGCTTTGCTTTTGTTCGAGAAAATTCAGAGGGTCACAAGTTACTTGTAATATGTAACTTCAGCGAACATTCTCAGTCAACTCAACGTAGCCTTTTGGCAACACTCAAAGGCGCATCAAGCCAAGATTTGTTAACCGGTGAGACTATTGAAATGAATGACTCGCCGCTATTGCTTAAGCCTTTCCAACAAATGTGGCTTCTTGCTAACTAACGCTTAGATATTTACTGAGCTTTGCTAACCGCTTCATGAAAAGGCGGTTAGCAACTTATCAATGGCTAGTCGTCGACATAATTGCCTTTACACCCAGCGGCTTATCAAATAAGTCATCTTTTCACAGGCACTGAATTAAATACCCACTATACTTTTAATAGTGATTAGATATTTCACTGGCTTTTCGCTTAACGCCGTAAGCTATGTGTTTTTTTAACCGGCTTACAAACTGATAGAAGCGAATACGGCACTGTTCCTGTTGTGTGTGGTTTAGTTCTTGCTTCAAGTTGAAACAAAACCCAACGCTTATACATAGCAGGTTTCGACTTAGGTCATACGGATGTGTTCAACATGGTAACGGATAAAACGATGCAAAGTGATAGTGCTTTGGAATACATGTGCCCCTACTGCGGCGCAATAAATGCCTTCCAGCTAGAAACGGTTCGCGATATGTATCACGAACAACATGAATCTTGTAGGTGCTGTAACAAAGTGCTTAGTTTAACTGCAGCCGACGGTATTGGAGGCAGTATCAATCTTATTGTAGATACTTTAGAGACCGAGTTAGTCATTAAGTAAAAACGCATAGACAGAACAACAAAAAAAGCCGCTTCAAAGAGCGGCTTTTTGCATTCTTAAACAGATTAATTTAATGGCGTCTGACTAGCGAAAAAACTCTCGTTTCAATTCACTGTCCGTGAGGAATCGCCCACCGAGCGCTGACGTTTTCGTATATGAGTTAGTATCACGAATCCCTCTCGCCTTTACGCAATAATGTGTTGCGTTAATGCTCACCGCCACGTCTTCTGTGTTCGTCAACGTCTGCAGCGCCACTAACACTTGCTGAGTTAAGCGCTCTTGTACTTGCGGACGTTGAGCAAAGAACCCTACAAGACGATTGATTTTTGAAAGCCCAATAACCGTGTCTTTCGGAATGTAAGAAACGGTCGCCGTGCCATCAATAGTCACAAAGTGATGTTCGCAAGTACTAGTAAGACTGATATCAGACACTTGTACAGGCTGGTCAATCTGCATTTTATTTTCAATGGCAGTAATCTTAGGAAACTTGCGATAATCTAATCCACCGAAAATTTCGTTTACGTACATTTTAGCAATACGCGTAGGCGTATCGCATAAACTGTCATCAGTTAGATCAAGGCCAAGCGTATCCATTACATCACGCATAGCGCTTTCAATTCGCTTGCGCTTTTGCTCGTCAGAAAGACCATTATCGACCATTGGAGTTTCTAACCCCTTTGCCTCTAATGCTTCTCGTACACGTTGTGCTGGCTCTGATATAGAGGGGTCTAGTGCATCGCGCACAATTACCGCTTCTTTTGCTAACATTACTTTATCCGTTATTACTTCTTTTTTGATCTTCTACGAGCTTTACTTCGTTACAGATCGATTAATCGGCAACATGACTTTTATTTAATGTCATTGCTACCTACTGTGCATTTGGCACAAAATAATAAAACTGTTTCCGTTCACGTAAGAAGGACATCACCTTGAATTCACCTGTGCTTATAACAGGCGCAAGTCAGCGTTTAGGCTTGGCAATGGCCGATAATTTACTTGACCAAGGCCATCACGTTGTCGTTACGTATCGCACGCCTCGCCCAAGTATCACAATGCTCAAAGATAAGGGCGCAACAGTTTTACAGGCGGATTTTAGCACTGAGGCGGCTATTGATCGAGCAATTGATGAGATTAAGGCAATCAGTAAAACCTATCGAGCGGTGATCCATAACGCGTCAGATTGGGCGCAAGAAAAAGATAATAGCAACACGCATAGTCTGATTGCGCGCATGATGATGATTCATGCCATCGCCCCGTACCGCATAAATTTAGCACTCGAAAAAGCCCTTTGTGATTGTGAAGTGCAGTCTGACATTATCCATATGACTGATTACGTTCAGGAAACAGGCAGTGAGAAGCACATGGCTTACGCTGCAAGTAAGGCAGCGCTTCACAACCTGACCCTATCGTTTGCCAAGAAGCTAGCACCGAAGGTGAAAGTAAATAGCATTGCTCCGGCTTTGCTAATGTTCAATGAGGGTGATGATGATGCGTACAAGCAAAAGGCGATAAAAAAGTCATTGCTTGAACTCGTTCCTGGGGCGCAAGAGGCTGTCAAAGCTATGAACTACTTACTTGATAGCGACTACATGACTGGGCAGACGCTTCATTTAAATGGCGGGCGGCATCTAAAATAAGGGCTGCCCACTTTAATTACCTTTGCCCATCCTGATGGTTATAAGTAATCGTCACCGCCAATTAATTTCATCGCCATTTGCCTTGGTCTGGTGCTGAGGCATGGCTATAATCCGAACCCTATTTTGTAGCTATTTGGAAATTTACTATGCACGGCAACCGTACTATGGCGCCTGAATGGCATGACATTGATGCAGTAATGTTGGCGTGGCCGCATTCGCAAACCGACTGGGCTCCATGGTTAGAAGAAGCGAGAGCAACCTACCTTAACGTGATTGCTGCGGTAAATCGCAATGATGCAGGTGTTATTTTACTGTGCGCGCCAAGTGACGTAGACGACCTTAAATCACGTTTGCCTGAAAGCGCACGTGTACTTATTGTTGCTGCATCTTTCAATGATACCTGGATGCGCGACTACGGCTTCATCACCTGTAAAGACAGCGAAGGCAACGGTTCACCTGTTGAGTTTCGCTTTAACGGTTGGGGTAATAAGTTTAACGCCACTGAAGATAACCTGGCGAATCAGCGCTATCTCGCAGCCATGTGTAAATCTGTGCTTCGCAGCAGCCCTATTGTGGCTGAAGGCGGCGCCTTGGAAATTGATGAAAACGGTCATTTACTAAGTACCGCACAGTGTTTACTGAACCCTGAACGCAATGGCGATATGTCGCTAAGTGCTTACGAAGATGCATTTAAAGATATGCTGGGCTGCAGCAAGGTTACCATTTTACAGCATGGTCATTTAGAGGGTGATGACACTGACGGTCACATTGACACTTTAGTGCGCTTTACCCCAAATAAAGGTTTAGTGATTCAGGCATGTAACAACCGCCCTAACGACAGTCACTTTGAAGGGTTGAAGGCTTTATGCGACGAGTGCTCGCTAGAGCTCCCTGAGCACGAACAGTTTCATTTACCTCTGCCTCATATTGAAAATGATGAGGGAGATCGCTTGCCAGCTTCATACGCAAATTACCTAATTTGTAACAAGGCGATTTTATTGCCCGTATATGGTGAAGAAGAAGACGCGGAAGCCATCGAGACTGTGCAAAGAGCACACCCCAATCATATTGTTGAACCAATCGATTGCAGTGTACTCGTAAGACAATACGGCAGCTTGCATTGTATTTCCATGCAGGTGCCTACAAATACGTTAAAAGATTCGATTATCACCACCTTAAAGAAAGGAGTGTCATTACATGCGCCCAGCTAAGCTAAAAGTTGGACTGGTACAACAGTCTGTTGCTGATAACGACAAAGCAACGAACTGGAACAAAAGTGCCGAGCAAATTGCCAAATTAGCGGCTGAAGGCTGCGAGTGTATTCTTCTTCAAGAACTGCACAGCACCCTGTATTTTTGCCAACAAGAAGATACTGACGCCTTTGATTTGGCTGAGCCAATTCCAGGCCCAGCGACAGAATTTTTCGGTGAACTAGCTGAAAAACATAACATTGTATTAGTGACGTCGCTTTTTGAAAAACGCGGTTCTGGTTTATATCACAATACGGCTGTGGTGTTCGACCGCAGCAAAGAAATTGCGGGCAAATACCGTAAAATGCACATTCCTGACGACCCAGGCTTTTACGAGAAGTTTTACTTCACACCGGGCGATATGGGCTTCACGCCTATTGAAACCAGTGTAGGTAAACTTGGCGTATTGGTATGTTGGGATCAGTGGTATCCAGAAGCGGCACGCTTGATGGCGATGGCAGGAGCAGACCTGTTATTTTACCCTACCGCTATTGGTTGGGATTTAACTGACACAGAAGAAGAGCGTACCCGTCAACACGGTGCATGGGAAACCATTCAGCGCTCTCACGCTGTGGCAAACTCAGTACCGGTTATTGTAGCGAACCGTACTGGCTTTGAAGCGTCACCTGTTGAAGGCGACCCAGGCATCCAGTTCTGGGGACAAAGCTTTGTAGCAGGCCCGCAAGGTGAGATTTTGGCAAAAGCCGAAGCTGAAGGTGAAACCACGCTAACCGTAGAGCTTGATATGGAACGCACCGAGAAAGTGAAGCGCATTTGGCCTTACTTCCGCGACCGCCGCATAGACGCCTACGACGAGCTAACCAAGCGCTGGCGCGACTAACCCAAATAATGGGGTCAGTGTACATTTTCCGAGACAAATCTATGTCACAGAATGTACTCAGACCCCTTTTTAAATTCTGCCGCGGTGGAAATGTACTCTGACCCCAATTTTGTGGTTACACTTTAAAAATAATGTTGTCGTAGAGCATGAATACCTGTCGTGAGCGTTTTGGCAGAAGCGTTATCATTACCTCTTCATCTATATCCAGCCCACCAGTGAACTGACCGAACGCAGGCATCACAAACAAGTTTTCGTTGTTAGTAAAGCATTTGCCTGAGTATCGGCGGCGGGTGATGGTTGTGCGCTTTTTGGGGTGATAATGACCGATAACCTGAGCACGAGTTTCACTCGTTTCTACTTCGTGCCTGAAAACCATATTATCTAGCACTATTTCAAAACACGGCGTACCCGGAATGCCATCGGGTAAATCTGGGTCATGATTGCCTTCAACCCACATCCACTCGTTCACGTTATCAACTAGTCTGCATAAATGCTGACGGTCCTCGGTAGTCATGCGCGACATACTGTGTTTATCGTGAAAGCTGTCACCTAAGCTGATTACTCGAAATGGCTTGTAATCATCTATGATACTTTCTAATCGCGTTAACGTGGCAGTGGAATCTAAACTTGGCAATGGGTTCGCATAGCTGCGTAAATAACTGCCTTTTTCTAAATGGAGATCAGACACTATAAGCCAATCGCATGCGGGTAAATACGCCACACCGCGCGCGTCTAACAGCCACAAGTAGTCTGCATATTTTGTGATAGTGATGTGGCGCTGGCTTACTTTTTCGGTCAACCAAGCATCGCTTATTGCCAAAATTTCCTCTTTTGTTCTTCGTTTGTGAGTTTTTATTATCGGTTTGAAACCGCTCGTTAATTTTGCGGGACTACGCTTCGTAGCTTGCGCATTCTGACCGCTCTAGTCAGTTGAGCAAGGTATCAGGCGTGAAGTGCATCGCCAAGATACGAAAGCGGAGCCTAAAGGTCGTGTTTATCTTCACGTTATTCAACGCTAGCCCCTGATAGCAATGCGCGAACTTCATCTAACATTGTTTCAGCTTCTGCATATAAATTAGCTTGCTCGATGATAGCCTGCGCACCAGCGCCTTTCACTTGCTCACTGCGCACATCCAGTACTATAGGAATGGCCATGGGCGACGGTTTTTCAAGGTTTACCAGTGTCACTGAATCCACGTAGCGAATAAGTAAATTAGCAAGTCGCCTTAAATCAAGTAGCTCACGTTCAGCATCGGCCCGCGCTACTTTAAGTAAGATATGGTCGCGGTCGTGTTCACGCAACGTATCGTAAATGAGATCCGTAGAGAATGTGACTTGCTTCATGGTTTTTTGGCTGGCGTGATAGCGCTGTTCTGTCAGTCCACTCACCACCGCCACCTGCCTGAACGAACGCTTAAGCATAGGCGCCTGCAACATCCAGTCTTCTAGCTCGTCCCCTAGAATATCCGGTTGAAATAGCTGCTGGAGCTGCCCTTGTGTGATGGCGTTTACTGAAGCCACCGATAATCCGTAATCGGTCACGCTGAAGCTTAAAGGCTTAATGCCCATTTTTTCCATTCGTCGAGTTAGCAACATACCTAAGGTTTGGTTCGCTTTGCGTCCGTCGAAGGTGTAGTACAAGGTATAGTGCGCCTGTCTAAACGGAAATTGCTCCACTAGCACGTTGTCAGGGCTAGGCAATTGAGAAAACGCCTGTTGAAGTCTAAGCCACTCTTGTACCTGTGCAGGCAGTGCTCTCCACGATTTCTGAGAAGCCAAAATTGCCCTTACACCTTCCGCTAGATAGGTAGAAAGGGGCATTTGGCCACCTGCGTAGCTTGGTATTTTCGGCTCTTTCGCTTTTGCAGGCTTAGCGTGTAGTTGCATGTCGCGAATAGCCTCAAAACGCAATACTTCTCCTGCAAAGTAGAAGGTGTCTCCGGGCGTTAGCTGCTGAGCAAAATACTCTTCTACTTCACCAATAATCTTGCCTTGGTTTCCTCTTCGAATACGCTTTACTTTAAGCCGACCCGCTTCAACGATGGTGCCGATATTTTGTCTGTGCCGTTGAATAACCCGCCGATTCGCTGGCGAGTAAGTGCCATCGTCGTTTTGTGTCAGGCGTTGATATCTTTCATATGCATTGAGCGCACTGCCGCCGTCTTGGGTAAACTGCCACAGCTTATCGAAATCATCTCTATCCAACCCCTGATATGGGGTGGCGGTAAGTATCTCTTGATACAATGTATCTGGGCTATCAGCCCTACTACACAAGCAGTTCAGTATAAATTGCGGGACAATATCCAGCGCCCCTGGCTGTGGGCTCTCTCCGTCTAGCTCGCCTTTTTCAATAGCGATGATCGCCGCCTGGCATTCCAGCGCTTCAAAACGGTTTGCAGGTACGAGCAACGCTTCACTTGGCTCGTCGAGCCTGTGGTTTGCCCGCCCTATGCGCTGCAGTAATCGGCTCACGCCTTTTGGTGCGCCAACTTGAATAACCTTATCCACGTCCCCCCAGTCAATACCTAACTCCAAGGCCGACGTACATACAATTGCCCGCAGCATGCCGCTTGCCATCATGGCTTCGGTCTTACGACGCTGCTCTTTGCTCAAGCTGCCGTGATAAAGGGCAATAGGAAGCGCAGCCTTGTTTGCCTCCCACAACATTTGAAACAACAGCTCTGACTGAGCTCGCGTATTCACAAAAACCAGCGTGGTTTTGGCGTTTTCGATAGCCTGATAAATATCATCGATGGCGTAGCGAGCCATAAAGCCGCCAAAGGGCATGCGCGCTTTAGAATGCAGCATTTCGACTTTAGGTTTTTCACCGGCTTTCACTTTTACAATATTAGCTACACCGTCACTGCCCGCCAGCCACGCCCCCAGCGTTTCGGGAAATGCCACAGTGGCTGATAAGCCAATACGCTTACAATGCGGTGATAGAACGCTTAACCGCGCAAGGGCGAGTGAAAGAAAGTCGCCGCGCTTATTGGCCATTAAACTGTGCGTTTCATCGATGATCACGCGTTTAAGCTTGCCAAAAAGCTTATCGGCATCGGCGTAGCTCAACATCAGCATGAGCGATTCAGGTGTGGTAAGTAGTATGTTTGGCGGCTTTTTACGTTGACGCTGGCGCTTATGAGAAGGCGTGTCGCCAGTACGTGTTTCTGCCGTTATCTGCAGCGCCATCTCTTCAATGGGCTGTAACAAATTACGATGAATATCTTGCGTAAGGGCCTTTAATGGCGAAATGTAAAGAGTATGCAGCCCGTTAAATCCGCCCTTTTCTTTTACTTTCTTTGCCTGTTTGATTCTTTCCTTTGTTTCAGCATGTTCGCTAATCTCAGACGTCTCAGCGAGCTCATCTCCTTCCGACATCTCTGCTAGTTCGATTAGACTAGGTAAAAAGCCAGACAGAGTTTTGCCAGCGCCGGTTGGTGCAATCAACAACGTGCAATTATGCTGGTCTTTTTCCACCAGCATGGTGTGTTGATAATCGCGTAACTGCCAGCCTTTTTGTTCAAACCAACGGGAAAAGACTGAGGGAAGTGGGTTCATTGACGGTTCTTGTTGATACTTTTAGCACTTATACGACAAAATCATGGTTAAGTTTACTCCTAGCCTGCTAGTCATAAGCCCTCCTCTATTTCTTATGTCGATGCATTTAATGTTTAGATACACTTTTCGCTTCGACTTAAGTCATTGCGCTGGCCTACAATTCAGATTCAAACAATTTCTCTTACAAGGAATGTAAATGCGAATTTATTCTATAGATGCCGTTAGAGGCTTAGCCATCCTCGGTATTCTTTTCATGAACATCACGTTTCACCAAAACGGCTACGGCAACTATGCGTTTTTTGAACAGCCACTGTTATCAGACACCATTATTTCACTTTTTAACACGCTGTTTTTGGATGGGCGATTTCGTTCTCTGTTCTGCCTGCTGTTTGGTGCAGGGCTGGCGATTCAATATGAGGTTTGTGAAAAGCGTGGCCGTAATTTTCTAGATTTCTCACAAGCTAGACTTAAATGGCTGTTCGTATTCGGGCTAGTGCATGGCGTATTTGTTTTCAGCGGCGACATCTTGCTGTATTACAGCCTGTGCGCATTCTTTATTTTAAAACACTTCACGCTTTCTCAAGACGAACTTAAGAAGAAGAGTATTCATTACCTTATTGTGGGAAGCGCAATTATGTTAGTTGGTGGGCTCACCATGGCGTTTGTGTTCGACATGGGGGCTGAACTGCCAACGCGCCCCAGTGAAACATTTAACGAAGAAGCGGCCTTGTGGCAAAGCGGCTACTTAACGCAACTTGGTATACAAGCGTCGTTTATGCTGTCTACCGTTATTATCGCGCCATTCACTATGCTGTGGCAGTCTATGGGGCTTATGATGTTTGGTGCTTACTTGTATCGAGCAGGCTTTTTCAGCCACGGCTTCTCATCATTGGCATTTAAGAAATTAGTTGTAGTTGCTATCGCCACGTCCATCATCACTGCACTTCCACAGTTCTTGTTCGAACAGGTCACGTTAGATGTGGTCCCCATGTTTGCCAGTATTTCAGCTATTTTTTGCGCCCTGGTTTATGCACATGTCTTAATAAACATAAAACATACTGCCGCATGGTGGTATCAGTCGCTGATAAACTGCGGTAAAGTTGCTTTCACGCTCTATCTTACGCAATCAATAGCGCTGGCAGTGCTCTTTCGCATCGTCATGCCCGCCTATTTTCCAGAATTCATCTATAACGTGACGCTGCTTGACCTGCTTCTTATTACCCTTGCCTTCACTGTTATCCAGATGGTTTTGGCAAACGTCATCACTAAGCATTTTAGCCAAGGCCCATTTGAAGCACTATGGCGAAAAATGTATTTGCGCAGTTTTTATAAAAAGCAAAAATTGGAACATGATGAGGTCGAGCAATTCACCTAAAATGATGTCGATTGCATTTTGAAAATTATTCTATACTGAACGGCAAATGTAACCTAAATAACTAGGTCTGCTAGCCTTCACTTATATTAAAGGTCTACAGGCTCCAATGGTTTCTTCATAAGCCGTTGAGGTAAAGAGGCATGGTAAATAAACTACTTCGTATAGCGCTATTTTCAATCGTTGCAACGATAATAATATGGCATCTTCTCTCTCAACGCGCTTTTAGTAGTGAGTTACTAAGTACAAAAACGGCACAGTCTCCCGCTAACAAACACGAGGTTAAGATAGTCAAAAGTAGTGAGCTAGATTATGCATCTCATGCCTATTACTCTGCACTACTTAGGTTAGCACTGAGCAAAACGGAAGACCCTTTTCAACCAACTTCTCTCGTAGAGAGTAGCGGCAATTTGGTTCAAGAACGTGTTCTGCGCCATCTAAATCAAGAAGGGGGAATTGACGTGTTTTGGACGGTGACATCAAAAATGCGTGAACAGCAAGCCATTCCGGTACGGGTTCCTCTATTAAACGGGATCATGGGCTACCGCGTCTCATTGATCCGTCAAAGTGCTCTTAGTGAATTTAAAAATGTTCGTAGCGCCTCTGACCTAAGGCACTTTATTGCTGGTCAAGGTCACGACTGGCCTGATTTACAGATCCTAGAGCATAACGGTTTTACTACCTTAGGAACAAGTAACTACGACATTATCATTGAGCTTTTAAAGGCTGGAAGAATCGATTATTTCCCTCGTGCTATCCATGAGGCGATTGTAGAAGCCGAGGCGCTAAAGGATCCAGACATTATTGTAGAACCTTCCGTTTTATTGTATTACCCGTCTTACATATTCTTCTTCGTTTCACAATCAAAACCTGAATTAGCGCAGCGCATAGAACGGGGGTTAAATATCGCTCGACGAGATGGAAGCTTCGCCGCGCTATTTGAGGAATACATTAACACTAATCGTATTGAAAAATCGCTGAAGCTATCAGAGCGGACAATACTCAGACTTGACAATCCACATCTTTCCAAATCGACGCAAAACGCAATACCAGCAGATTCATTATCGATATTCCTTCAGTAGCTAGAAAGCCCCGCTTAAACCCAGCAAGTTGTAGCTTTAGGTCTGCTTTACTGTATAGATGAAACACAAAAAAGGCCTGATAAATATCAGGCTTCTTTTACTTAGAAGGTCTATTAGAATCTGAACGTACCTAGTAAGGTAGCCGACCCCAATTGGCTTTCGTCGGTATCATAACCTAACCCAAACTTAATAGACGCATGAGGATTGAACCAGTAGTTAGTACCTAATTCAATTACATTATCTGAGCCTAAAAACTCGTTACTTTCGTGAATATAAGACACACCTACGCTCCAATCTGGGCGGAAGTAATAGTCTGAATCCAGCTCAATTGAAAACTGGCCATCGAATTGTGTCCCTTTAAGCTTTGTATCCCAGCCCGGCGTGAATTTTCCGGCGCGGTCTCCAAAACTGGTATATCGGGCAAATATACTGTAACTAAATTCTGATTCAGAGCTTTCACCCCTTTCATAAGGGTCTACGGATACACGGTATTTTTCAGTTAAGTCAAAGTATTCAATACCAGCACCATATTCCCAGTTGCCATTAGCAAACGTCGATAACTCTATTCCGTAACGATTAAGCGTATCTTCAAAATTGGATCCATCTCGAGTCAATCGGCCGTAACGGCCTCTTATTACTAATGTGTCGGAATAAAACCATTCGCCCTTTATGTTGATATTGTCGACTTTATCAACGCCAAAATAGTCTACAGAAACATTACTAGTTCGTTGGAGATAGGGACTTATTGCCCAGGGTTGCTCATCAATACTTACTGAATCGAGGTAGTAACGATAACCTGCGCCAATAAAAACGTCGTCGCCATCACGTACGTCTGAAAACCCTATAGCAATTTCGTGCTGTATATCTGTAGATTGTGCGAATACGGGGAGAGAAGAGATAGCAAGTAAACAAGCGCTAACACGCATCATTAGGCAATATCCTTATAATAGTGATAATCCAAAAAAGTCTTTTTAGTTGAGCGTCGAATGTAATTAGGTGAAATATAGGTTGCAACATTCGACGGCCTTATAACATGTGATGTGACAAGTAGAAAATGTAATCGTTCACCAGCGCTCAAAATTATCCAATTATCAAAATACTAAGTGGTCGATTTTAGGTTGTAATTACGTAGTAACCGCATGACTTATTTAGCGGAAAATATGCGTAGTGCATCCATCAACGTGGCTAAAAGCTGACGACACTGGCCTGTATTGCGAGCCAGGCCAGTTTTATATTGACCCTATGAATGAAGTGTCAACCGCACTTGTTACTCACGGCCACGCCGACCATGCACGCGCCGGCCACCACAGTGTCTATGCCAGCGCAGAGACGCTAGCTATTATGAAAACCCGCTATGGCGATGATATGGCCTCACAACAGCACGCTGTTACGCTGGGTGAGTCAGTAACATTTAATGATGTTAAGGTAACCTTTTTCCCCGCTGGGCATATTTTGGGCTCCACCCAGATTCTTATTGAATATGCAGGCTACCGCGTTGTGGTTTCTGGCGACTATAAACGCCGCCACGATCCTACCTGCCCGCCGTTTGAAGTTGTCCCTTGCGATGTTTTAATTACCGAGGCCACCTTCGGCCTCCCTGTATTTAAGCACCCGCCAATAGAGCACGAAATAGAAAAGCTCCTTCACTCGTTACGGGTCTTTCCCGAACGCTGTCACCTTGTCGGTGCTTATGCCTTGGGCAAATGCCAACGGGTTATTCTAGCGCTACGTGAGGCGGGGTACGAAAAGCCCATTTACTTACATGGCGCCCAATTAAAACTGTGTGATTTATATGAACAATTAGGAATACATTTAGGCCCATTAATTCCGGTATCAAAGGTTGAGGATAAGAAGACGCTGACAGGCGAGATTGTAATTGCGCCCCCCTCAGCATTGGCAGACAGGTGGTCGAGAAGCTTACCCAATGTGCGCCCTGTAGTGGCATCTGGCTGGATGCAGATCCGCGCCCGCGCTAAGCAAAGAAATGCCGAATTACCGCTTATTATTTCCGATCACTGCGACTGGCCAGAATTGTTGCAAACCATTGAAGAAGTAAACCCAAAAGAAGTATGGGTGACCCACGGTAGAGAAGACGCGTTAATGTATCAAGCCGAAAGAATGGGGTTCAAAGCCAGAGCGTTATCGCTAGTCGGCTATGATGAAGAAGAGCAAGGAGGCGACTAATGGAGGAATTCAGTAACCTGCTTGAGCAGCTTTACTATACAGCGGGAACTAAAGCCAAAGCGCAACTCATTGCCGATTACATTGCCAACACGCCTGATCCTGACCGAGGCTGGGCCATTGCTGCTATGGCAGGGACATTGCGTTTTGATTTTTTTAAACGCAACACAGTAAAAAAACTTATTACCGAACACACCGACCCTGCTCTCTTTGCAATGAGCTACGATTATGTAGGCGAAGTCAGCGAAACCGTGGCGCATTTATGGCCTTACAGTGAGCCTGTAGACAAACTTCCCAGTCTTACTGAAGTAGTAGAAACCTTTGCATCTGTAAGCAAGCAAAAGGTGTCTAAGACGCTAGCCAATTATTTAACGATGATGACACCTGCGCAGCGCTGGGCTTTATTAAAGCTTGGTACGCGGGGGTTGCGCATAGGCGTGTCAGCTCGTTCTATTAAGCAAATACTGGCCGATTATGGCAATAAAGATATCAAAGAAATTGAGACGCTGTGGCATGCGGTTACACCACCCTATTCAGAGATGCTTGCTTGGTTAGAAGGCGACGCTGACAAACCTAATATTGAAAATGCGGTTACCTTTCACCCCGTGATGCTTTCGCACCCTATCGAGGACAGCGATATTGATGCCTTCGAGGAAAACACGTGGCAAATTGAAAATAAGTACGACGGCATTCGAGTACAGCTTGCTGTTAAATCAGAAAGATCTGTAGGTAATAAAGCCGCTAAAAAAAATACCTCTCAGTCTTCGGATGACGATAAGCCAGATAAAGCGCTTTTCTCGCGTACAGGGGATGACATTAGCCATTCTTTTCCCGACCTACTAGAGACGGTAGACGGAAATATGGTGTTAGACGGTGAGCTGCTGGTTATTCATAACATTGAGGATGAGCCTTATAGCACCGATACTTCACAACCCGATGTCGACACCTTTAACGCACTGCAGCAACGCCTCAATAAGAAAAAGCCGAGCAAAGCACTGCAAGCATCTGCACCTGTCGGGCTTATTGTTTACGATGCCCTAGTGTTAGATGGCGAAGATTTAACTGAGAAAACATTGAAGGAACGTCGCCACGCTCTCAACGAATGGTTTAACCACAATAAGAGCGAGCGCTTATTTTTATCAGAAACCCTTACGGCAACCTCTCCTGAAAGCCTTCGTGAACTACACGCCCACGTTTGTAAAAATCGTGCGGTAGAAGGGCTGATGATAAAGCGCTTAGAAAGTAAGTACATTCCCGGTCGTCCCAAAGGGCAATGGTTCAAGTGGAAGCGCGACCCGCTGGTGGTTGACGCGGTAATGATGTACGCACAGCGCGGGCACGGCAAGCGCTCAAGCTTTTATTCCGATTACACATTCGGCGCATGGGAAGACAACCAGCTTTTGCCAATTGGAAAAGCGTATTCTGGATTCACCGACGAAGAGCTTAAGAAGCTAGACAACTGGGTAAGGCGAAATGCAGTAGGTCGCTTTGGCCCTGTGCGAGAGGTAAAGAAAGAGCTCGTATTAGAAGTGGCTTTCGACGCTGTACACCCATCCTCCAGACATAAATCAGGTGTGGCATTGCGCTTTCCCCGTATTCACCGTATTCGCTGGGACAAGCCCGCAACTGAGGCTGACACACTAGCCAACGTTAAAGCTTTAATAGAAAGTTAAGTGCGTAAAAATACTTCCTAAGTGAGATAAAATCGCTGAAAATAATGTTTTACAGATGACCTCGGGCGGATTGCCTGAAGAACATAAAAATAGGAAATCGCCATGCCTAAGGCTAGTGAAATCAAAAAGAATAACACCGTGGTGTTTGACGGTAAGACCTGCATAGTTAGAGACATAGAACGTTCTGTACCGCAAGGTCGCGCCGGTGGCAGTATTTATCGCATGCGTATGTATGACGTAGTCACAGGTGCTAAGTACGACGAAACATTTAAAGACTCAGACACATTAGATATGGCTGATTTAATTCGTCGTCCGGCAATGTTTTCTTATGTTGATGGTGACGAATACATTTTCATGGATAAGGAAGACTACACGCCTTATCACTTGAACAAAGAAAGTATCGAGAATGAAGCACTGTTTATTAACGAAGACACCGACGGTATTCAGGTTGTTATCGTAAGTGAAGTGCCAGTCGCATTAGATTTGCCAATGAGCGTAGAGCTTGAAGTTGTTGAGACAGACCCTTCAATTAAAGGGGCCTCTGCCACTTCTCGCACAAAACCAGCCACACTTTCAACCGGACTGGTTGTACAGGTGCCTGAATACATCAGCACTGGCGAATGGATTAAGGTTAATACTGAAGAGCGTAAGTTCCAAAGCAGAGCAGATAAGCACTAAGCTGGGTTAAAGCGTTAATTACATAAACCATCGACATCTGTGCCGATTACGCAATTTTCTAAGAAAAAAGGGTTCATTTGAACCCTTTTGTTTATCTTAAGAACATCCTATTTCGCAAGGCGTTTACTTAGCGATATCAGCCTGTGTTGGAAGTGCGCTAAATGCACCATACTGCGTTACGGTATAAGCCCCACAACGAATAGCAAACTCAGTCGCTTCGCTAACGTTCTCGAAGTTTTCCGCCCACGCGTCGAACTCATCAGCGCTTTTCACTTTGGTAGATAAGAAATATAAGAAGCCACCAATGAAAGAGTCGCCTGCTGCCGTAGTGTCTTTCACATCCATTTTAGGTGATGCCAACGTGCCGCTGAAAGATTTAGTAATGTAGTGAATAGGCTCACCACCATCGGTAACTAGCACTACTTTAACGCCACTATCTAACCACTGCTGTACCTTTGTATCAGCATTTTCTTCACCATACAGCTCTGCGAGTTCTTCACGGCTAGCCTTTAAAACAGACACCTTTTTTGCAGCTTCATCTATGCGTGTCGGCGCATTCGCTGTGTCATCCCAAAACGCTGGGCGATAATTGATATCTAGACATACAAGCATGCCATTTTCCTTTGCCTTGTTTAAAATAAACTCGGTACCAGGAATAAGCTCAGGGCCTGAAATAGAACCCGAGCAGAAGTGAAGTACTGTATTTTTGTCGCAATCGATAGTCGATAAATCTTGTTCAGATATATGCTTATGCGCGGCATTGTCTACATAGAAGTCGAACGAGCGCTCTCCGTTTTCATCTAGATTGACAAACGCCAGCGCCGTATTACCTTCTTGCGTGGTCCACACAAAGTCGGTGTTTACTTTGTAGTGCTCTAGCATTTCTTTTAAAAATGCCCCAAAGGTATCGTCACCTACCTTCGATACCATTGCACTTTTCCCGCCTAGCTGAGCGACGGCCACTGCAACGTTGGCTGGTGCCCCACCCGCGTAGGGTTGGAAAGGTTTCATTGCTGGTATGTTGCCATCTCTGGGCGCTGCTCCTTGGCTTAACATATCAATTAGCACTTCACCTAAACATAAAATCTTCATACCAGCCTCGCTCAACAGAGTTTTAAGTTTTCACCTGCGCAGCTTGCGCAAGGTTAACGAATCGTTAATTAATTGGGGCATAGTATTGTCGATAGAAACAATTAAATCAACCTAATTGATTTAACCTTTTGCGCAAAAATCAATGGGTGTGATAGGGTTGACGTAGTACTGTCGAATAAAGTTATGTCTGAACAAGTACCTACACCATTTCTTAAATTTGATACACGGCTAGGTTGTTATTACACTCTAGCTTCTTAAAACGATAGATTGTAAATACATTGAATACAGAATCGGCTTTTCACCTGCCATCCCAAAAAACGCCAACCTTGCTTGACAGCCGTTCAGCGAATGAACGAGATATTCTCACGCTCATTCGCCAACGTTCTTCGCTTCCGAAAGCTGAAATAGCACAGTTAACGGGTTTGTCTGCACAGTCAGCCACTGTAATTATCAAAAAGCTTGAAGCTGATGGTTTAGTGAAAAGACTAAAGCCAATTAAAGGCGGTGTGGGCCAGCCCAAGGTTCCGTTTGGTTTAAATGAAAATGGCGCCTTTGGTATCGGCCTTAAAGTGGGTCGTCGTAGTTTCGACATGACATTACTCGACTTGAAAGGCAATGTACGAGCAACACTTCACGAGAAGTTCGCCTACCCTACTGTGAGTAATCTGCTTACTTTTGCCAAGCGCGCTTTCAATGTATTGATTAAAAATTTGGATGGAGACCAACAGGGCTTAATCAGAGGTTTAGGGGTGGCGATGCCCTTCGAAATTTGGAGTTGGGCAGAAGAAGCCGGCGCACCCAAAAACGAATTGGAAGAATGGCGAGAGTTTAATCCACAATCTGCGCTAGAAGATTTGTTAGCCTTGCCTGTTTTCATTAAAAACGATGCTGGAGCAGCATGTAGCGCAGAAATGTCTTTTGGTAATTCCCAAAACTACGGCAGTTTTCTTTATATCTTCGTCGGCACATTTTTAGGCGGGGGATTGGTTCTTAATAACCAGTTAATCAACGGAAAAACCGGTAACGCAGGTGCCATAGGCTCTTTACCCTTTTACAATGGCAGCACGCAAAGCCAGCTTATAACGCAATCTTCACTTTATTTGCTGGAACGAAAGTTAAGCGATGCTGGGCACAATGGTCAGCATATTTATGAATCTCCTTCGCATTGGTCTTGTGATGAGCGCTTAGTAGAAGACTGGTTAAACGAGACCGCCAAGGGACTGGCTTTTGCTACCCAATGCGCCATGAGCTTGTTAGATCTAGATGGCGTAATTATAGATGGCGCAATACCTGATAACGTCAAAAGCGCATTAGTTAATCATACGCAATGCGCTATGCAGACTTTGGATATGCGAGGTATTGCTCAGGTACAAATCAGTGAGGGGACCGTCGGCAGAAAAGCCCAGTCCATTGGAAGTGCAAATTTAGCCCTTCAGGCAAATTATTACTAATCAATTGGTTCAGAGAAAGGCTTGGCTAAAGCGCCTCTGCTCAGGCTGTCGAATCGTTAAGTCTTTATTACCCTTGTCAACAGCGTTTACCTGTCACGCTTTGGTTGTGCTTTTTTCAGCCTGTCTACAAACCGAGTAGTTCCTTTAACTGGCTTAATCGATTTGTAGACGCGCTAACAAAAATTACATTAGATTAGTGCTTAGAAAGTCCAACATCCCTTGGTACAGTTCCTGTCTATCGCCCTCATCATAGACACCGTGGCCTGCTTGCGAATATTGTAGGTAAACGGGAGGGTTGTTCACTTTTGCTAGCTTCTCCGCTAACGCTTCGGCGTTTATCTCTGGCACACGACGGTCTTTTGAACCATGGATAAGCATGACTTTCGCTTTAATTTTATCCGCATGTGTAATAGGAGAAAACTCAGCCAATTTTGCTTTATCAGTTCCTATCACTTCTTGTAGGTAGGCTTTACCTCCCCAACTTGTTGGAATGTCACTTTCTGAGTAAACATATTGCAAGTCGTATATTCCAACGTATCCAATCGTGCACTTATACAAATTGGGCGCTCGCACAGCCGCCATTAACGCGGCATATCCACCATAACTTGCACCGTAAGCACAGACTCGTTCTCCGTCGACATAGCCTTGATCAATGGCCCATTTCACTGAATCGTTGATGTCTTTGATCATTGCACCACCCCACTCTTGGTAGCCTAAACGTTCAAAGCGTCTGCCGTATCCGTCACTCCCTCTGAAATTGACGCGCAGAACAGCAAACCCTCGGTTTGCCAATAGCTGCGTTTCAGAATCGTAACGCCAAAAATCCCGTGTTCCTGTCTGATGTGGCCCACCGTGAATGACAACAACCAAAGGTGGCTTCTCATTGTTCTTTTTAGCGGTTGGAAGCGTAATGTAGCCGTGTACTGTTTCGCCGTCTTCAGTAGGAATTGCCACAGGCTGCATGCTCAAGAGTAATCTGGGATCTATCCAAGAACTGTTTGCCCAAATAAAGCGAGCGCTCATTGTTTCGCTATCAAATAAATAGTATTCGCCAGGGTTTACGTCACTGGATACACGAACTAAAAGTGTTTTCCAGTCCTGTGTATGACTTGCGATAGTTGCCGTTTGACCTTTAAATGCATCAGCTAGCATCTTGTGTACTTTGCTGACCTTAGATTCGGCCTTTGCATATACATAGTTAGACTTGCCGGGGTAGGTTATACCTACTGCTGGCATGTCATTGCGGTCCAGAACTACATATTCGATATCAGTTTCGTGATCGGAAAATACCCGCTCGTATTCACCTGATTTCAAGTGCAAGGAGTACAGTGTAGAGATACTGTCATCACCAAAGCGCCCAGAAAGGTAGACAGACTCACCGTCTTCACTTAGCCCTAAAGGTAAAAGACCACTGGCTTGCTCAAATGCTTCCTCTAGTGGGATCCACTCGCCGTCATTGCTACTTCTATAAGCAGAGTGTTGAACATTATTTTCGTCTTTCCATGTCATAAACTTTACGTCACCAAATTTATTGGCGAGTGCGCTACTCGAGCCATAAGGAAGCGCTTCTAGTTTACGTTTTTTACCCGAGTATACATTGAGGCGGCTGATTAGCGCTGGCTTCTCGCGGCGGTCGTAGTAAAATTTTCCATCCTTTGTCCAAGGGTATTCAATGATTAAGATATTATCGTCATCGTTATCAAGAAAGCTTATGATTTCTTGACTCGCCTTAGAGTCATCCTTGGATGAAATGCGGCTTCCCGTTTTCTGATCACCAGCGCGGTACCCGTAAATTAATTCACGTTGCGAGCCGTCGACATTCATGGCGTATAACTCGCCAGTGGGAATTGGGCTGTCTAGGTAGGTTTGCTTCTCTGCATATTCGAACACAATACGCTCGTCATTTACCCAGTTGACCGTATGGATAATGTCGTTGTTCTGCGGCCTAATACCTCCGACGATAGACATGTCTTCACTGTTTAGTAAAACAAGGAAGACCCTGCCGTCTAGTTGGACTCGCGCTGCGATATGTTTTCCGTTTGGAGACAAAGCCAAGTCTAGGTAATCACCATGCTTGATAAAATATTCAAGAGGCAACTCTTGCGAGGCAAGCGCACTAGCGCTTGTTAATAACATTAATAGCGAGAAAAGAAATCCCTTCATATACATCCTTATTATTTTTTTAACTTTTTACTAGCTACTGTTCGATATTACGACAACAAGATTTTGTTTCAAACATAGAATAGAAAAAATTTCTCTGGTTATTTTGTGACTACATTTTTGGCGCCTTTAATAAGGGCTTCTCTATCAATTTTATTTGGCACTTCAACGCCACGACGTGCTGCGGGTCTTGCTTCAATACTATTTTTCCAACGAATGAGATTATCCAAACCGTCGATACTTACGCCAGACCACTCATAAGTGCGCACCCAACACCAGTTCGCCATGTCAGCAATACTGTAGTCATCGACCAAGTATTCTCGATTTTCAAGCCTGCTATCAAGAACAGTAAACAAGCGGCGCACTTCGTTCTGATAGCGCGCTATCGCCACCGGAATTTTTTCCTCTAAGTAGCGGTGGAACACATTTGCTTGCCCCATCATCGGGCCTATACCCCCCATTTGAAACATAACCCACTGCATAACTTGGCTTTTACGCTTCGCATTGCTGGGTAAGAACAGGCCGGTTTTTTCTGCGAGATAAACCATAATGGCACCTGATTCAAAAACGACATGATTGTCGGCTTCTCTATCAACGATAACCGGGATACGGCCATTCGGGTTCATCGCTAAAAACTCTGGGGTTTTCTGCTCCCCTTTCATTAAATTCACGGCATGTGCAGTGTATTCAAGTCCCATTTCTTCAAGCGCAACCGACGCTTTCCAACCATTCGGAGTGGCCGCGGTATATAAGTCAATCATTAGGCTTTTGCACTCGCTCTGTTACTTACTGCTTCATACCAACGCGCCAAATTCACATGCTCTTCTGTCATACGAATTTTAACTACACGAGCAAAATCCATCGCGCATAGGGCAGTTATGTCAGCAATGGAAAATGCGTTACCAGCAATAAATTCTTTTTCTCCAAGACGACGCTCCAGAATATTCAGATATTTAGCGGCATTGATGCCTGCTTCTTTGCCAAACTCTGGTACGGGTGTCATACGATCTTTAAAGTATCCGGTAGTATGTTGAAAACACATACCTACTTGCATCATGAACGCAAACTCTACCTGTCGCTGCCACATTGATATGGTCGCTTTTTCAATGGGCGTTGTTCCCATTAGTGGTGGCTCAGGCTGTATCGCTTCAAAGTAAGTGCAGATGGCATCGGTCTCGGCAATACACGTGCCGTCATCGAGCTCTAAGATCGGTATCTTCCCCAGCGGATTCTTAGCCCGCATTTGTGGGCTTAAGTTTTCCCCCTTTTGGATGTCGACCTGGACGTAGTCCACATCAATCCCCTTCTCGGCCAAAAACATGCGTACTCGACGTGGATTTGGAGCCGTTTTCGTTTCATATATTTTCATAATGTGTGTCTCTGGCCTTATGGTGAGTTGTTGAAGACTTTATCAGCCAAGATTAGTAATTGCGCTTCGTGCTTTCAAATCACTCTGTGTGTGAGTAGAACTATTCAGCATGCTTATGGTTATACCTCTAAAAACGAGGCCCACTGTGGTAAAAGAATTGTCTTTCGCTATTGTGCCGTGAGTACTTTCAAGCGCTTTATTTCATTATCGGTAAAATGAGCAGTTTGATATTTCTTAAGCATTTCTTCTCGTTCGCCAGGCGTTAATGTCTGTTGCGCCAAGTCATTGCGGTATTGCTCGTAGTCAGCAATTTTGCTTTGCCACTGCGCTTGCTTTTCCCACGTCTTTGATAAGCGTTCGGCGACTTCAATGCCAAACTCAGCCGCCACTGCGTTATATCGATCGTTGATAGTACTGTGGTTGTTTTTTATTTCGTTTATACGGTGCATATCCAGCGTTGGCTGGAAGACCTCACGTTCGGCAGGGCTTCCCGCTTTAATTGACTCTACAATGAGAGCTTTTCTTTCGTCTTTAGATAGCGTGTGTTCCTGAGCAACGCGTAAGCGCGCCAATGCAGCTTCATCCACCTGCGCCTCTTGACTAAAGAGATAGTGATACTCTTTGTCGTTGAAATAGGCCCTTCTAATTTCCTCGCGCTCATCAAGTTTATAAGTCACATCTCGCAAGCTATGGTTTGAAAGGTCTACCTCTAATTCCACTGAAGATAATGCCACCTTGTAATCGACATAACGGGAAAATAAGTCAGTGGCTTGATTTGCTGTGTCTGGCGTGAATACAGTGTTTGCATGGGATACATAAGCAGACTTAACCGCTTGCGGTACTTCTGAGGTACGGGCAAATATAAATCGATCGAATGCGTCTTTTGTGGTGTAGTTTAGCTCGAAGGCTTGAAGAGCTTTGTTACTAACGTCTGATTGTTGTTTGTTATTGTTTAACAGCCTTGATTGTTGAGCAACGTGGCTTTCATCTAACTTTTTTTCCTGACTATTTGAGTCAGCGATATGCGTGGCGTCTTGATGGGAAAACTCGTCCTCAGATGACTTAGGCTCAGCTGCAAACAGGATATAAAGGACAACACCCAGTATCAAGAGAGCGATTAGCCCACCTGATACCGGGTTAATAAGGCTTTTTTTACCTTGCGTCACTAAAGCCCCAGCCCTTTGAGACGATTGGCCTGTTGAACAAATACGTCAACTGGGTCAGTTTCAAACCAATGGGTTATACCAAAACTTTGGTTAACTTCATCTAGGTGGTTCATTTTATAATTGTCTTTTAGCACCTTGCCTAAATGCGAGCTACAGGTTGATACCAATCCATCATTGGTTTCATCAAACGCAGTGCCAGTAATAGCTAAGAATGGATCTACCACGTCCAATGCATTGGTATATGTTTTACCACCACTCCACGAAAAATAATATACGCCATTTTCAGCCAGCATTTTTCCGTCGTTTCGACAATAAGCACTGGGCATTCCTTCCGGGTACTTCTGATTGAAAGCAATAGAACCCGCTGTTGAAAGGGAATTAAGTGCTGCAATGGAGTTTGTAGGTTTATCTCGAGGGTCTGAGCCAGACGCTATTTCAATAATATTGGCAAAAGCATCGACAACAATTCCAGCTGCGCCTTCGCCTATCGAACCTTCAGAGAATGCATCTCGTAGCTGATCGGCCACTTTGCTCCCCCAGTTTACGCCTGCCACTGAACTCACTGATGCAACTTTGTCAGGTGCAACGCTTGCTGCGTAACGTGCCGTTGGACCACCATGGCTGTGACCAATGAGATTAACTTTTTCGGCGCCAGATAACGCAAGAACTTCGTCTATATAATCTAAAAGTTGCTCGCCTCGCACTTCGGTAGAATTAGCCGGTGAAACTTCGGCAATATAAACCTCAGCGCCATTTCGGCTGAGTTTATGCGGTACCTTATAGAAATAATCGACAAATAATATATCTTCAAAACCGAACAACCCGTGTACGAGTACAATAGGGTGCTTAGTTTTTGCGTAGGTGTCAGCATAGGCTTGGCCAGAAAGGCCTAATGTTATGCTAAACAGCGCCAATATCGCTGCGCATTTTTCTACCCAACGTTTGGTAGAGCGTACGTGGTTATGTAATGTCATCGTGTGTGTCCCATAATTATGGTTATATGTGGTCTGTGGTCAGACCTTTGTTATAATTATGTAAACAATATGTAAAGATCAACCTCTATGATAAGATTTTAATGAACCCATTTGCTTTGCACCCGGAAATTTTGGGCGGATTCACAATGCATAAGCCTGTTAATTCAACTAGATAGCTTTATTTTTGGGGTATATTTCCCCATACCATTTGTACCAGGCATACAGAGCATAAATAGCGCTTATAGTCGTTCATTTATTCCTAGAATATGTTTGAATATAGTTTACAGCTAGACTCGAAGTGGTTAGCCACTGTCCTTTGAGTGGATTTAACCTCATACCAACTTGATGCTTGAGAGTGAAGTCATTTCCAACCCAGCTTGTTAATTCGCCTGGCTTAACGAATTTCTTCCAATCATGGGTTCCTATTGGTAGGTAGCGCATTACGTATTCCGCCCCCACAATAGCTACGATATAGCTTTTCAGTGTCCGGTTCAGCGTTGCCAAAATCAGCAGGCCACCCGGCTTAACTAAACTCGCGCACTCGCGTATAAGCTGCGGCTGATCAGGCACATGCTCAACAACTTCGGCATTAATTACCACGTCGTATTGCCGACCTTCTTCTACCACCTCGCTAGAAAGTTTATGCTGATAGTCTACTTTCACTCCCGTTTTTTCAGCATGACGCTTCGCCACTTCCACGCTCACCGCACTGGCATCTATGCCTGTTACCTGGGCACCTAATTTCGCAAGCGGCTCACTTATCAGCCCACCGCCACTACCAATATCTATCACTGATAACGCAGAATAATCGGGTGGCAAGTTGCCTTTACCGAAATGATTTTCTATTTGTGCTTTTATAACGTTCAGCCTTGCTCGATTAAAATCCAGAGCAGTTTTATATTTACCTTTTGGGTCCCACCAAGAGTCAGCTAGCGCATCGAAACGCGCAGTTTCTTGTTCGGAGAAATTACTGTCGCCTGTTTTTTTGCTTTTATCGAGCACGATTTTTTACCTTAAAACGTAGTTACCGTAGAGCTTTATTGTTGACCCTTATCGAGCTGGGTCATAAGGTGGATAGATTAGGTTCTATTACCCCTAACTTCGCCATCTGGCGATTTTAATTAGACATATCTATTAAAACATACGTTGTAAAAGAGGGTTCTGATTTTGGCGAACGCAAAAAATGTTTATGGACGCCCACTCCAGCTGTGCTGTGGAAATACCGGATTTACGCGAGAAGGGTTCTGCTATGTCCCCGATGCTGACGTAGGTAATCACAGCGTATGCGCGGTTGTCACTGACGAATTTCTGCAGTTTTCGCTACGACAGGGCAACGACCTCATCACGCCGTGGCCTAGTATGACATTTCCTGGATTGTTAGCAGGCGACAGATGGTGTTTGTGTGCCGCTCGCTGGCTACAAGCCTATGAGGCAGGTGTTGCGCCGAAAGTACGCTTGGAAGCCACACATGAAAAGGCGTTAGACATTATTCCACTTTCACTGCTAGAAGAATACGCGGCAGATTAATCTAAACCTGCCGCCTCGCCCTCGAATGCTTTTATTCGCACTATTGCGCGAACATTGCTTGATTGAGCGATTAAGCTCAATCTATTGCTGAGGGGTACGAATTACCATAAGTCGTGTCTCAGACATATCTTCAATCGCATAGCGAATACCTTCGCGCCCTAGACCTGAGTCTTTCACGCCACCATAGGGCATGTTGTCCACTCGCCAGCTTGGGACATCACCAATGACCACACCACCAACGTCAAGCACATCCCATGCTTTGTGCGCTTTGTAAATATCGCGGGTAAACACACCAGCTTGAAGCCCGTATCGGCTATTATTTACTTCTTTAAGCGCTTCGTCGTAGTCATCGAATGGCACCAAAATAGACAGCGGCCCAAAAGCTTCTTCGGCACTAGCATCACAATCCTTTGGTACATTTTCCATTACCGTAGCTTCAAGCATGGCACCGTCTCGCGTTCCACCACATAGAATAGTCGCGCCTTTTTCTTTTGCCTCCTTAATCCAGCCGTGAAGGCGCTCTGCCTCACCTTCTGAAATCATGGGACCAATAAAGGTGTCTTCGTTAGACGGGTCGCCAGACACTAACGCTTTAACTTTTTCCACATAGCGCGACTTAAATTCATCGTATATTTTACTATGTACTAAGAGGCGCTGAACGCTAATGCAGCTTTGGCCTGACTGATAATAAGCGCCAACAATTACCCGTTCGATGGCGTCTTCAATGTCGGCATCTTCATCAACCACACATGCGGCGTTGCCGCCAAGCTCCAATACCACGGGTTTCTTTCCTGCTTTTGCTTTAAGCGCCCAGCCCACATCTGGCGAGCCTGTGAAACTAAGTAGCTTTAACCTTTCGTCAGTAGTGAATAAATCAGCGCCGTCTCGGCTACAAGGTAGAATAGAAAATGCGCCTTTGGGTAAGTCGGTTTCAGCTAAGACCTCGCCAATAATGAGCGCACCAATAGGCGTGCGCGAGGCAGGCTTAAGTACAAAGGTACAGCCCGCTGCGATGGCTGGTGCCACTTTGTGTGCAGCTAGGTTAAGGGGGAAATTAAACGGCGATATAAAAGAGCACGGACCTATCGGAACTTTCTTGGTCATACCCTGATAGCCTTTAGCACGCGCCGAAATTTCTAAATTCACCACTTCGCCGTTAATACGAACTGATTCTTCTGCCGCTATTTTAAAGGTATCGATGAGACGGCTTACTTCGCCCTTCGCATCTTTAATTGGTTTTCCAGCTTCAATACACAGTGCTTGAGCTAACTCATCGGCTCTTTCGGTAAAGCGCTTCACACAGTGTTCCAGTACAGCTTGTCTTTCAAAAGGTGCCAGGGCTGCCATCGCTGGCTGGGCTTCTTCTGCAGCAGCAATAGCTTTATCGATGGTATCTGCATCGGCCATCGCCACCTTGGTTGCTACCTCTCCAGTGTATTTGTTAGTCACGTCCAAATCGGTATTGGCATAATGTGGCTCGCTTGCTAAATAATAGGGATAGCTTTCCTTCAACATTTTTAACTCCTCACCTTTCTATTGCGCTAGCTTAAAGCTTGGCGCTAAGCTCTTTAATTGTATGATTTAGCGTTTTATCGTTCATACTATAATCAACCGGACAATCGATAATATGTACGCCTTTTGTGTTCAAGCACTTATCCACCAAGTGGATAAGCACATCAGCATCGTCCACTCGCCAGCCTTGTGCACCATAACTTTGTGCATACTTAACAAAGTTAGGGTTGCCGTAATCTAAACCAAATTCATCAAACTGCATGTTTGCCTGCTTCCATTTAATCATTCCGTACGCATCGTCGCGCAAGATGATCACCACAAGGTCTAGCTTAAGCCTCACAGCGGTCTCAATTTCTTGGCTATTCATCATAAAGCCACCATCGCCACAGACGCTTACCACAGGGACGTCAGGCTTCACTAGTTTGGCTGCTATAGCTGATGGCAAACCGGCCCCCATTGAAGCCAGTGCGTTATCTAAAAGCAGGGTGTTCGGATGATATGCGGGGTAATTTCGGGCAAACCATATTTTGTATATGCCGTTATCTAGGGTAACGATACCGTTGTCAGGCATAACCTTGCGAATATCTCGCACAAACCGCTCAGGTAAAATAGGGAATCGATTGTCGTCTTCCGCTTCAGCACGGTGATCTACATAGGCTTGATGCACATCTTTGTAGAAATCGAGTTTCCAACTGTCTTGTGGGGTAATCCCTTCTTTTATCTGCCAGATGCTGTTTGCGATATCTCCAACCACTTCAAGTTGTGGGAAATACACCGGGTCTACGGCAGCCGAATCAAAGTTGACATGAATCACTTTTTTGCTGTTGTGATGCATGAAGAACGGTGGCTTCTCCACAACATCATGGCCCACGTTGATAATAAGATCGGCACGCTCTATCGCTCTGTGTACAAAATCGCCGTCAGACAGGGCAGTATTCCCTGCAAAGCGCGGGTCACTTTCGTTTAGTACACCTTTACCCATTTGGGTGGTAACAAAAGGAATGCAGGTTTTATCAACAAACTCCCTGAGCATTTTCGCTGTTAGCTTTCTGTTTGCTCCGGCGCCAATCAATAACAATGGCGACTGGGCTTCTTCAATCATAGTAATCGCAGCAGCAATCGCTTTGTATTCGGCGATAGGTCGACGAGCCATGCTCGGCGTCAGTATCTGGGCACTGGTTTGTTCTGCTGCAATGTCTTCGGGCAATTCAATGTGTACAGCGCCAGGGCGCTCTTCATGGGCTAACCGAAAGGCCTCTCGAACAGTAGAAGGAATTCTATCGCCACTCACAATTTGGCTGGTGAATTTCGTGATGGGCCGCATCATGTCAACAATATCGATAACCTGAAAACGACCTTGCTTGCTGGTTTTAATCGGCTTTTGTCCCGTGATCATCAACATGGGCATTGCGCCAAGTTGGGCATAAGCCGCGGGGGTTACCAGATTAGTGGCGCCTGGCCCAAGTGTAGATAAGCACACCCCCACCTTTCCGGTAAGCCTGCCATAGGTAGCGGCCATGAAACCGGCGCCTTGCTCATGGCGAGTCAGCACCAATTTAATAGAGGATTCACGTAACGACTCTAATAAGTCGAGATTTTCTTCGCCTGGGATACCAAAGACGTACTCCACACCTTCTGCTTCTAATGCTTTAACAAATAAGTCGGACGCTTTCATGTGCTGCACGCTCCTTGTAAATTGAGCAGAAAATAAAAGTACTTACTAAATGTGCTACGAAACAATGCTGCGAATGGGTTTACTGTGTGTAATAAAATGCCCGTGGTAAGCGGGCATGTTAAAAATTAGTGTATAGCAGAGATAAAAGAAGTCTAATCACTGATAATTATGCGCTTGTATGCGAGCAAAGGGGAATCGCGCAGATATTTGGGTAACTAAACCTAGGTTATTCAGCGCTCCATTCGGATAGCGCCTTCTGTGTTGCTTTATCTACCTCATGTTTATTTTCACTTATCCACCAGCGCTCGATGATACGGACATTTTTCTGGTTGGCTTTGTAGAATATATCCACGATGTCGCCAACAAATGGAATAAAACCTAAGCCAAAGTCGATTGCCGAGTTTTTTACCATTTGAGCTATTAACGCTTTGGGCATACCCAATGATTTTCCCAGCCAAACTATTCGGAGGGAAACGAAAAGCATCAGCGCGTCACCGGCTCCAGGAATAAGGCCCACGATTGAGTCCAAGCCTATTCTTATTGGAATAAAAGGGAGCTTTACAGCAGTATCCAGCAAGTTCGCCAGTTTTTGCGCTTTAAGTAGTGCCTTTGGTGCTTTGCCTTCCACGACTTTATCTCCCTATCAATATATTAAATGCGCCACCAAGGGTGATTTCCCTATTGGTTTTTCTCTAAACGTTTACTGTCAGCTTTTCAAACGCTACTTGTCAGCGCCCAGTGCTCTTGCTAAGCCTGCGCGCAAACCATTGTCCGACTGTACTGTCCACCCGTGCAGGTTTTCTTGCACTATGTCAAAAAGCACGTCTATGTGTTCTTTATCACTGTTAAGTGCCGCGATATATTCATAGCGTTCACCGCCAGCTTCCATAAAGTACTCGCGATTCTCTTCACCAATTTCTTCAATAGTTTCCAAACAATCGGCTGAGAAGCCAGGACACATAACCTGAATGAATTTCACCCCTTTTTCAGGCAGCGACTTTAACGTTTCATCTGTATACGGTTTCAACCACTCTTCTCGACCAAAACGAGATTGGAAGGTTGTCATATATTCGTCGTGTGAAAGACCAAGTTTCTCGGCAAGCAAACGCGACGTTTTGTGGCACTCGCAGTGATAGGGATCACCATTCATTAAATAGCGCTTAGGAATACCGTGGTAAGACAAGATTAACTTGTCCGCTCTTCCATGGGTTTCCCAATGCGCTTTTACTTTGTTCGCCAGCGCGGTGATGAAATTATCGCGGTCGTGGTAGTGATTCACGAAGCGAAGTTCTGGTAGCCAACGGCGAGAGGTGAAATCCTTAGCGATAGCATCAAATGTGGAGCCAGTTGTCGACGCGCTGTATTGAGGGTAAAGCGGTAAAACGACGAGTTTGCGTACACCTTTTGCCAACATGGACTCAATGGTAGCGCCTATGGCGGGTTTGCCATAGCGCATGGCAAAATCGACAATCACGTCATCGCCGTATTGTGCTTTACAACGTTCTGCTATGGCACTCGCCTGCGCTTTTGTGATTGCCATCAGCGGAGAACCTTCATCCGTCCATACAGTGGAATAAGCCTCAGCTGAACGCTTAGGGCGAAAGTTCAAAATGATGCCATTTAATACAAACCACCAAATCGCTTTAGGCACTTCCACAACCCGAGGGTCAGAAAGAAACTCTTTCAAATAAGGGCGAAGCGCCTGCTTAGTCGGCGCTTCTGGCGTTCCCAAATTCGTAACCAGTACACCAATTTTATCTGATTGCCCGTGAGTAAAGCCTTTGTTCGATTTGTATTTCATGTATTTATAGTCCGAGAAGTACTGCGCTATATCCGTATTATACTGAATTACCTTAGATTATGATCTGCTATAACGCCAAAAAAGTGCGATTGCACTAATAGATTTTAAGCATTAAAAAAGCGGTAGATGTTCGAAAATACTTTTCAAAAACATGTACCGCTTTTTAGCTTGCCACTTAGTGAACTAGGTGGCATTTGACCAAGCTATTTAATTAAGGCTGATAGTATGTCGCCGCGCCTGGGCCAACCGGCATTCCAAGCAGGAATACCCAAATGTAGAATAAGACGGTCCAACCTACGATAAACACCATTGAGTAAGGCAGCATCATGGCAATGAGCGTTCCCATACCCAAGTCTTTTTTGTATCTGGCAGCCATTGCCAAAATAAGACCGAAATAGCTCATCATAGGAGCGATGACGTTTGTGACTGAGTCACCAATACGGTAAGCAGCTTGAATCACTTCAGGCGCGTAGCCTATAAGCATGAGCATTGGCACAAAAATAGGTGCTGTCACTGCCCATTGTGCTGAAGCACTCCCTAATGAGAGATTCACTACACCACACATCAAAATGAATAGAATAAATACTGCCGGGCCGTCTAAACCTGCCGCTTGCAATAGTGCAGCACCTTTAACGGCTAATACTGTGCCTAAGTTCGTCCATTTGAAGAACGCAACAAATTGCGCAGCAAAGAATACTAGCGTTATGTAAAGACCCATAGCGCCCATGCTTTTAGACATGGCATCAATAACATCTTTGTCGTTCTTCATCGACTTGGTGACTTTCCCGTAGACAAAGCCAGGGATAGCAAAAGTAATAAAGATGAAGGCAACAATGCCTTTAAGGAAGGGAGAACCCGCTACTTCACCTGTTTCTGGATGACGCAAAATACCGTTTTCTGGTACTACCGTTAGCGCTAAAATCGCGCAAACAATAACAAACGATATTCCCGCCCAACGCAGGCCTTTCTTTTCTAAATCCGTAGGCGCATCCATTGATTGCTTGCCTAAGTCTATGGAAGCATCAGCAGGGTCAAATTTACCAAGTCTCGGCTCAACCACTTTTTCTGTAACCAATGCCCCCATTGTCGCTACCACAAAGGTACTGACAAACATGAAATACCAGTTTACTTCTGGGCCAACCATATAATCAGGGTCAATCATGTGAGCTGCTGCTTCTGTAATACCCGACAGCAGCGGATCGACAGTTCCAAGCAATAGGTTGGCACTATAACCCGCCGATACTCCAGCAAACGCTGCAGCCAGACCCGCTAACGGGTGACGACCTAACGAGTGGAAAATCATTGCTGCCAGTGGGATAAGCACCACGTAACCAAGCTCCGATGCAGTATTTGAAATAATACCTGCGAAAACGATAGCAAACGTCACTGCGCGTTTAGAAGCGTTCATCACCAATGCACGCATTGCTGCTGATAAAAGACCAGAGTGCTCAGCCACTGATACGCCAAGAAGCGCAACAAGTACTGTTCCCAGTGGTGCAAAGCCTGTGAAATTGGTAACCAAGCCTGTCACTATTCGCTGCAAACCTTCTGCACTCATCAGCGATATGACTTCAATCATGCCGTCTTCTTCACGACCCTTTGCGCCTATTGGGCGTGGGTCAGCAACAGCAATGTCAAAATAGCCGAGAATTCCGCTGAGTAACACTATAAAAAGTGAAAGCAATGCAAATAGTGTTACTGGATGTGGGAGCAGGTTTCCTAACCATTCCACTGTAGTGAGAAATCGCGAGAATAACCCACCTTGTCCGCCCCTATCATCGGCAGACACTGTATTTGTATTTTCCGTTGTCAAAATCTTCCCTCTGTCGTTTATTGACGTCTACCACACCAAGGTTAATGCTGGGAAGGCACTAATCTTGTACATAAATAGTGACGTGTTTTAATAGAATTCAGACGGTATTTTACCCGATTTAGTAAAATTTTGGCAGTAGATAGGGAAAATGAAAGGTTATGCGAGTGTACATCTTCGCAGTGGTAGCGCCTAATTTCCCTAAATATAACGCTCTATATCATACTGTTAGCTTGGAATAAGGCATAAAAAACCAGCCTAAAAAGACTGGTTTTTAACGCATTAATTGACAGTAATTTAATTGCCTTTTGAATTATTCATGTACTTGAAGAAGTCACTGTCAGGTGCAATCACCATCACATCTTGCTTACTGTTAAAGCTTTGCTTATACGCGTCCATACTGCGCAAGAAACTGTAGAAATCAGCGTTCTTAGAGTAAGCATCAGCATAAATTTGCGCTGCAATCGCATCACCTTCACCGCGAAGTTGTCGAGCATTACGCTCTGCATCAGCAAGCATTACCGTTACTTTCGCGTCGATATTCGCCTTAATAACTTCAGCTTGCTCTTGACCTTCTGAACGGTGTTCACGCGCAACAGCTGCACGCTCAGCACGCATACGCTGGAAGATAGAGTTACTCACTTCAGTCGGTAGGTTGATTTGCTTAACGCGTACGTCAACAATTTCAATACCTAGCTCGTCAGACGATGTAGAGGCTTGTTCCATCGCTTGATTCATAAGCGCTGAGCGCTCACCAGAAACAATTTGCGCAATAGTGCGAGTACCGAACTCAGAACGCAGACCGTTATTTACTTTCTGCTTTAGTAGCGCTTCTGCCTGAAGCTTGTTACCGCCTGTTGATAGGTAGTAACGCGCAAAGTCTTCAATGCGCCACTTAACGTACGAGTCAACGATAAGGTCTTTCTTCTCACTTGTTACAAAGCGATCAGGCGTACCGTCTAACGTTTGAATACGCGCGTCTAAATGGCGTACCGAATCGATGAACGGTAGTTTAAAGTGTAAGCCTGGCTCGAAAACACGAGTTTCACCCGTAGCTTCATCGCGCTGAACTTTACCAAACTGAATAACAATGGCGCGTTCGCCTTCTTTAACTGCAAACAGAGAGCCTGATGCTAGCAATACAAGAAGAACGAATACTGCGATTAATAAATTCTTCATTATGCTTATCTCCCTTCTCTGTAGCTGTCACCACGCAAACCAGAGGTTGGCGAGGAATTGCGGCTTCTGCCTGACGCATCAGTTACAGGTGTTTGTAAGCTTTCTAGCGTGTTGCGCGAACGGTCGTTAGAGGTTGACTGCTGACGCTCCATAATTTTATCAAGAGGCAAGTACATCATGTTGTTGCCGCCTTTGCTGTCGACCATAATCTTGCTGGTGTTAGCCAGTACTTCTTCCATGGTTTCAAGATAAATACGCTCGCGAGTTACTTGAGGTGCGCGCTCGTACTGAGGCAGCAGCTCTTCAAAACGTGCCACTTCACCTTGCGCTTCTAACGTTACACGCTCTTTATAGGCTTGCGCTTCTTCATTCATACGGTTCACTTGACCACGTGCACGCGGTTCAATCTCTCTCGCATAAGCTTCAGCTTCACGAATGAAGCGCTGTTCGTCTTCCTGAGCAGCAATCGCATCATCGAATGCATCTTTAACTTGCTCTGGTGGGCGAGCATCACGGAAGTTCATATCAATGATAGAAACACCCATGTTGTACGGTTCGATAATCGCCTGTAACTCTTCCCAAACGCGTTGACGCGTTACTTCACGGCCGTCAGTAAGTACATCATCCATTTTTGAATGACCTACAACATAACGGATAGCACTATCAAGCGACTGGCTTAGGCTTTGCTCTGGACTTTCAACCGCAAAGGTCCAACGGTATGGATCTACAACGCGGAATTGCATTTCCATTTGAACGCTAACTACGTTTTCGTCTTCAGTGAGCATAGAGCCTGATGATGACTGGTCGCGAATTGATTGAACATCAACAGGGATTACTGAGTCGATAAACGTTGGTGCCCAACGCAGACCTGGCTCAACCTGCTCGTGATATTCACCAAAGCGTAGTACAACGCCTCGCTCTGCTTCACGAATGGTGTAAAAACCACTAATGAACCAGATTACGACGAGAAGACCTACTAGAATACCAGCGCCGATACCGCCTAGGCTTTTACCTGAGCCACCACCGTTGCCACCTGACTTTCCAAACTTACCAAATAAGTTTTTAAACACATCGTCCAAATCGGGGGGACCTTGTTCTTTCCCACCGCGATTCTTCCACGGGTCGTTATTGTTGCCACCCGGCTCATTCCAAGCCATGCTGATACTCCATAGATTACTGTTATATTTTGAATTTCGCATGCTCAATGCAGTGACTAGCACTGACTAATGTCGCACAACATACTCTGATATTCCGTTTTCCAGACGCTTTTCAAGCCTGTTCCAGTCAGCGGCGGGCATACGTACGTCAACTACCCAGTCTCCCTGACTATCGTATTCTTCACTCGCAATACAGTTTAGTTCGTACAACACACCGCGCAATCGACTTTGTGCAGGAGGAATCTTTAACGTGTAATTCACCATGCTTTTGCCTAAACATTCAGTTAAAGCCTGGCTTAACAATTCCGTCCCTTCGCCCGTTTGTGCAGACAACCACACTCTAGTAGGCACACCCTCGTCGTTTCTCTCTATACGGGGTTGAACATCGTCTAGTTTATCAATCTTATTACAGATTAGTAATTGTTGAATCTCTCCGGCTTCAATTTCTTCAAGAACATCATTAACTTCGTCCATGGTTTCACGATATTTTGCATCGGCAATATCAACCACATGGAGCAGTAAGTCTGCTTCTTGAGTTTCTTGAAGTGTCGCTTTAAAAGCGGCAACGAGGTCGTGAGGAAGATGACGAATAAAACCTACCGTATCGGCCAAAATAGCTGGGCCTACGTCTTTTAACTCGATTTTGCGTAGCGTGGGATCTAGCGTTGCAAACAACTGATCAGCAGCATAAACGTGTGAGTCGGTAATGGTGTTAAATAGCGTCGATTTTCCCGCATTCGTATAGCCAACTAAGGATACCGTTGGAATTTCAGCGCGTTTGCGCGAGCGGCGACCCTGCTCACGTTGCTTTTGCACCTTTTCCAATCGACGAAGAATGGCTTTAATACGACCACGAAGTAGTCGACGGTCTGTCTCTAGCTGTGTCTCACCGGGACCGCGAAGACCTATACCACCTTTTTGACGCTCAAGGTGGGTCCACCCTCTGATAAGACGGGTTGAGATGTGTCTCAACTGGGCTAGTTCGACCTGAAGCTTGCCCTCGTGTGTCCTTGCGCGTTGCGCAAAAATATCGAGAATAAGCCCCGTTCTATCTAACACCCGGCATTTACACTGCGCTTCTAAATTACGCTCCTGAGAAGGAGAAAGCGCATGGTTGAAAATAACAACGTTGGCATCGTGTGCTTTTACTGCCGCTGCTATTTCCTCTGCCTTACCTGATCCAACAAAAAACTTCGCATGAGGCGCACTGCGCGAAGTTGTAATAACTTCTACTGCATTAACCCCTGCTGAAGACACAAGTAATTCAAGCTCACTTAAGTCTTCTTTGCTATTTTCGTCGGAAAAATTAACATGAACAAGTACAGCCTGTTCACCGGCTTCATAACGGTCAAACAAGCGCGTTACCTTTTAAATTATTCACCTTTAGTATTTTCAGAATCTCCTGCGCTAGGCATTGTGATAGCGCGTGCTGGAACAACAGTAGAAATCGCGTGCTTATACACCATTTGGCTTACTGTGTTCTTCAGTAGAATTACGAACTGGTCGAACGATTCAACCTGCCCCTGAAGTTTAATACCGTTTACCAGATAAATTGATACTGGAATACGTTCCTTACGCAAAGCGTTCAAGAATGGGTCTTGTAAAGATTGCCCTTTAGCCATTTGATATCCTTAGTTTTTATTATTCGTGATAGAAATTTCACTATCACTGCACGTCTAATGTATACCACACTCAAACATTTAAAGTGTGACTTTCGCTGTAATTTTAGTCAAATTATCGTTAGCAAATGTGTCTAGCCATGTAACCTGCTCCCAGCCCCGTAACCACGTAAGCTGACGCTTGGCGAGCTGTCTCGTAGCGATAATGCCTCTTTCACGCATCTCTGCGTAACTTAATTGGCCGTCTAGGTACTGCCACATCTGTCTGTACCCTACTGAACGAATAGAAGGCAAATCTTCGTGAAGATCACTTCGTTCGTAGAGCTTTACTACTTCTTTCTCGAACCCTTGCTCCAACATCATATCGAAGCGAGTCGCGATACGTTCGTGCAACACTGCCCTGTCTGCGGGCGCTATGGCAAATTGTGCAATGTTATAGGGGCACTTTTCACCCTCTTGTTGTTGCCAATGTGTCAACGTCTTGCCGGTACTTCTGTACACTTCCAGCGCACGGGTAATTCGCTGTGGGTCATTGGGGTGAATTCTCTCACCACTAATTGGGTCTACACCACGTAATTCATCGTGTAATTTAGACCAACCCAAGCGTTGTGCCTGCTGTGTTATTTCGTCCCGTATCTTTTCATCAGACTTAGGTAGTGGCGAAATTCCATTTATCAAGGCATTAAAGTACATCATTGTACCGCCAGCCAAAATTGGCACCTTGCCACGCGCTAAAATATCGCCAATAAGCGCATTGGTGTCGTTCACAAATTGCGACACCGAATAACTCTCTGCAGGATCGATAATATCGATAAGATGGTGTACCACACCCTCTTGCTCTTCCTGCGTGGGTTTCGCCGTGCCGATGTCCATGCCTTTGTATACAAGGGCTGAATCGACACTAATTACTTCACTATCAACTTTTGCCGCTATTTCAAGCGCCAAACCTGTCTTGCCTGATGCCGTGGGGCCCATAATTGCTATCACAGGCAATGCAGTATTTATGCCATTGGACACCTTATTTCCCCCATACATCTAGCACTAAATTTAAGGGGCGCACTTTAGCAAATTGCTCAATAATTTCCCATTGTTTCGCTTCGCCCTGCTGATCCAACCAGTACCAGAGCGCATTTAACGATTCTTCATCTAAAACATGTTCAGGCAAAACCACTGATTTTACGGCATCATCAATTGAATTTACTTCATCATTTAGTTCAACCAATAAGAAGTATTCAAACCACTTGAGCCACGGCAAGTGCCTGGTGCCAGCTGGAACTTGCTGCAATCGATACTTCCCAGCCACTTTGTTTACTTCAAAATGCGCATTGTTAAGCAATGTAACCAGTTTTTCATTCACGTTATCAAGTGACACCGCAACAGGCATCAGTAGCGGTTGCCCGTGCTGCGCTTTTAAAAATAGTTCGCTTAACCAGATACTTGCAACTTTAGTTGCACAAAGAAGGTAAATTTTTTCTGATTTTGGGTAAATTCTACACTGAGGCGAGAGGTTCACACATTCAACAACAGGCACGTGGCCTGAATCATCGGCAACCATGTCGCTATTTGGCGTCATCAACGCATTATAGCTCGACTGGTATGCCGCGCCTGGCCCTCGACTTTGCGGCCGACTTTGACTCTGCACGGAGCCCGAACTTCTGCCTCCAGCAAAGCTCCCCGCTGATGAAGCTCGTGAACTTCCTGTAAACTGGCCATACGATTGTGGCGCACTCTGAGATGCTCCACCCGATGGATAGCGAGAGTTTTCATTAAAGGCACGTGCATTATTGGGCGTCTGGTCTTGCAAAGGCCTGATATAATCGTGTTCTACGTTTGAAGACATAAAGTCTAAGCCCGAAGAGCGGCTCGAGTCCATTACTGTTAACGGCTGCTCTTCAGTCATGGCATGCAGGGCATCACTCACTGTTTTACAAATAAAATCATGCACTAACCGGCCTTGTTGAAACCTGACTTCATGCTTGGCTGGATGAACGTTAACGTCTACATCTTTGGGGTTAACTGTTAAGTACACCACAAAGCTTGGCTGCTCCACCACACCCCAAACGCTTTCATACGCTTGGCGAATAGCGTGCATAATAAGCTTGTCACGCATACCTCTGCCGTTAACAAAGCTAAACTGACAATCGTTGCTGCTGCGAAGCATGGCTTCATTACCTAGCCACGCGTCAATATGAAGACCTTCATACTCAGTACTAATATGTACGGCGTTTTGAACAAACTTTTGGCCCACTACGGCCCCAATTCGGGTTGCTAAACTGCCTTCTTTGTCGGCGATAAAACGCCTCGCCACTTTATCATTGTGCTTTAAAACAAAAGAAACCGTGGGGTAGCTTAAAGCAATGCGTTTTATGACTTCTTCTATATGCTGAAATTCTGTTTTTTCAGTGCGTAAAAACTTACGTCTTGCCGGCGTGTTGTAAAATAGGTCTGCCACGTCGATTGTGGTACCCACGGGATGAGCTGCTGGCTGAATATTTACCGCCATTTCCCGGCCTTCGCAGTAGGCCTGCCACGCCTCACTTTGAGACTCTGTACGCGACGTCAGTGTTAGCCGGCTTACCGAGCTAATACTCGCCAGCGCTTCTCCACGAAAGCCAAGGGATAAAATCTGTTCTAGGTCATCAAGGGTGGTGATTTTGCTGGTCGCATGACGGCTTAGTGCTAGCTGCAATTCGCTTTTAACAATACCTGACCCATTGTCTTTTATTCGAATGCGCTTGTGGCCACCTTTTTCAATATCGACTTCTATTTTGGTCGCACCGGCATCAAGACTGTTTTCCAATAATTCCTTAACCACAGACGCAGGGCGCTCAACCACTTCACCAGCGGCAATCTGGTTAGCGAGTTGGGGAGATAAAAGCTGTATAGGCAAAGGGCTACCCTATGAAATTAACTATATGAATTTGTGGCGAAATTACATGTAAGAGTGCAGAGCTTTCGCGAAGACGAAAAACGGAACCTCGTTTTATGTCCTCGGAATATTCAACACCTGTCCTACGCGCACAACATCACTTGAAAGATCGTTAGCCGCTTTAATGCTGCTTATTTTCACATTGTAACGCTGCGCCAGTAAGGAAAGCGACTCACCACTTCTTACTTTGTGCGTTCGGTTGTTCGCTCTTTCTTGTGCCCATAGTGTACCATCAGGCGGAACTTGCTTGAAGTAACGCTTAGTCGCATTAAACATGGCACTCGCTAAGCGCTCACGATGTTTCGACCAATTCAGATTTTTCTCTTCTTGTGGGTTAGAAATGAAGCCGACTTCAACCAAAATAGAGGGGATGTCAGGCGCAGTAAGAACAGCAAAACTGGCGGCTTGTGGCCTTCTTTTATGAAGACTGGTCACCTGCTTTAACTCTTCTACCACTTTATTGCCTAAATCGTGGCTGGTCGCCATGCTGTGATCCATCGATAAACCCAGTATGGTTTCAGTTAGATATCGCTCGCTTGATTTGTCATTGATAACCTCAGCGGCTCCACCTAATAGTTCCGAGTGGCGTTCAGATTTTTCTAGCCATCGACCTAATTCGGTATCGGCTCTTCGCATGGATAATACCCATACCGAACCGCCTCGTGGTTGAGGCTGACTAAACGCATCGGCGTGAATAGAAATAAGCAGGTCGGCTTTTTTCTCCCGCGCGATTTCGGGACGTCGATTGGGAGAGACATAATAATCATCGCCACGGGTCATGATAGCGCGCATGCCTCGCTCCCGATTTATCATGTCTTCCAGCTTTTTAGCGATACTCAGCGTAATATGCTTTTCATAGGTACCAGCCGGACCAATTGACCCCGGGTCATGACCACCGTGCCCGGCGTCGATGGCGACGATAATATCTCGGTCGCGGGCGCTGGTAGAATCATCAATAACTACCGAACTCGTGGATGCCGACGCTGATAACGTTGGCGACGGCTTCGGCGCACTATCCGGCAAATCGACAACCAGCCTGTGTCCGTAAGCACCATCGGGGGTTACTGCAAACAACGAGGGCTTTGTATTTCTATTAAGCTCAACAACTACTCTGGCAGATGACTTGTTTTTCGGTGTGGAGTAGCGCAGCTTTTTAATCAAATCACCGCTATTTTCTATACCCGAAAGCTTTGCGGCGTCGCTGGTATTATCTAGGTCGATGACAAGTCGAAGTGGATTTTTGAGCGTGAAATAGGTGAACTCTGGCGCTGATTTCATATCGAAAACAACGCGCGTATTGTCCGGCGACGGCCATATTCTAACCCCGTCGATGTTATTTTGCGCGCCGTGTGCAAACTGCACAAGGAAACACAATAATAATACCGAAACTATACTGCGCACCATAATTAGCCTTTGTGTTATTGTTATGCCGCTCTCGTTAACTCCGGAGCCGCTATTTATTCAGTTTCTCTTTCACTTTGCATTGCATTAAACACGCTTGCATTGCTGAAGCAATTTCGCACCGTGGGCACTTTTTGCTTCCAAATTAAACTGCCTACCCGATGGCGTAATATTTATACTAATCACTAAGTCTGGGGATGCCAAGTATTCGCCCCCTTTTTCCGACCATTCAATAAGCGCGATAGCGCCCGAACCAAAGTAATCGCGAATTCCCATGAACTCTAACTCTTCTGGGTCGGCCAAGCGATATAGATCGAAATGATAAATATTGACGCCATCCAGTTCATAAGGTTCAACCAATGTATAGGTTGGACTTTTAACGCTACCTGAATGACCTAAAGATTGAATGAAATAACGGCTAAACGTCGTTTTTCCTGCACCTAAATCGCCGTTAAGATAAATAACAGCATCGGTAGGAAGTTGACTTGAAACGGCTTGCGCTAAGTCCTTGGCAAGCTGCGCAGTATCATCTACTTCATTAGCAAAAAAAGAGGTATGCGGGTAAGACATCAACAATATTCCACAGTAATACAAAGAAACACAGTAGATGCCTGCCCGTTTAAGACAAAACCAACCTATTTAGTGGTTGATAAGCGCACGTACTGCGTCGAACAAATCGCTCGCTATCATACCACGTTGACCATACAGTTGGGCAATATCATCACCGGCCTTTGCATGAAGCACCACACCATATTTTGCTGCAATGTCTGTTTCTACACCTTGAGCAAGCAATGCGCCTAATATTCCGCTAAGTACATCTCCACTTCCTGCGGTGGCCATACCGGGATTACCATGTCGGCAAACCCAGGTCTTCTTTTCGTTGTCGATAAGCGTGCCCGCGCCTTTAAGTACGCAGACCGCATGGTACCGTTGTGAACATTGCCTTGCGTAATTAAAACGGTCGCTCTCTACATCGTCAATAGATACACCAAGTAAACGAGCCGCTTCCCCTGCATGAGGCGTTAGAATGCTGTCCGACAAGGTGTACGCTGTTGACTGCTTACACAATAGATTTAGCGCATCAGCGTCAATCACCACAGGCTTATTCTGGCTTTGACAGTGTTTCATGGTGGTTTCAAACGTGCTTTCTGCCCATTCATCTTGCCCAAGGCCCGGCCCGATAACTACGCAAGTCGCCCATGCTAATGCGTCTTCCAAATTAAAGTCGGTAACCATGAGTTCAGGTCTACCTGCACTTACTTGAACAACTGAAGACTCATGGGTATACACGCGTACCATGCCCGCACCGCTTCTGAGCGCGGCTTCACTGGCTAGGCGAATTGCACCTGCAGTTCCACGGTTTCCACCAATACACAAAAGGCGCCCGTAAGTCCCTTTGTGACTGTTGATCTCACGTGGCCCCATTCCTTTAAAGTGGTCGATATTTAGCATGGTCGCGCTCGCTTTAGCTAACGCTTGAAAGGCTTTGCCAATACCCAAGTCTGCATACACTAACTTACCGCACGATTGCTTACCCGCCCCAGTGACAAGCCCTGGCTTTATGCCGACAAATGTCACCGTAATATCGGCCTGAACACAGCGGCCTAAGCTCTGCCCTGTGTTAGCATCAAGTCCTGACGGCACATCGACACTTACTACAGGTGTTGATGACGCGTTTACTGCATCGATAACATCAGCAAACTCGTTGCGAATATAGCTATTAATACCTGTACCGAGAAGCGCATCAATCACCACATCAGATTTTTCGAGGAGTGCAGCATCAAACCCGTTAATGCTGCCACCGGAGTCAAGCCAGCGCTGCTGCGCTTTGCCTGCATCACCTTCAAGCGTTCGTTCAGGCTCAACCGCACACAAATGCACTTGTTTACCGGCTAGTTTCGCGTTTATTGCTGCGATATACCCATCGCCCGCGTTATTCCCTTGCCCCACCAGCACTAAATAGACGTCCGAGTTAGGCATGAGTTCTAGACACTGTTTAAATACCGCGTCACCGGCTCTCTGCATCAAAGTAAACAAATCACAGCCCGACTCAGCAGCAGCTTGCGCTTCATTTTCTCTAACCTGATCGGCCCGAAATAGTTTGTATGATAAACTTGACGTTAATTGAGTATCTAGCATGAGCAAATGTCCGAAATTAGTTCTATCGACCTTGTTGAATTAACCAACAATATCAAGGCTTGGGGTACAGCGCTAGGCTTTCAACAGGTTGGCATCAGCGATATTGATCTACATCAGCACGAGGCTCACCTCAAGGAATGGTTAGACAACGGGTACCACGGTGACATGGCCTTTATGGAGAGCCATGGGATGAAGCGTGCCCGGCCAGACGAATTAGTCCCAGGGACATTGCGGGTTATTAGTGTTCGGATGAACTACTTACCGCCTGACGCTTCGTTTGCCGAACATTTAAAAAAGCCAGAAATAGGATACATCAGCCGCTATGCATTAGGCCGTGATTACCACAAAGTGCTGCGCAAACGCTTAAAACAATTAGGCGAAAAAATCACCGCTTCCCTTGCGCATACTCAATATCGCCCGTTTGTAGACTCAGCCCCCGTGCTGGAACACGCCATTGCTGAGAAAGCGGGTATTGGATGGACAGGGAAGCACAGCCTGACATTAAATAAAGAAGCTGGCTCTTGGTTCTTCTTAGGTGAGCTGTTCATCAATTTGCCATTACCCGTTGACTCACCTATTGAAGAGGGTTGTGGAAGCTGCACGGCGTGTTTAACCATTTGTCCAACCAATGCGATTGTTGCACCCTACAAAGTAGACGCGCGCCGCTGTATTTCTTACCTCACCATTGAGTCGGATAAAGACATACCTGAAGCATTGCGGCCTATGATGGGCAATCGCATATATGGCTGCGACGATTGCCAACTCGTTTGCCCATGGAATCGCTTTGCCGATGTTACCAGCGAGGAAGATTTCCACCCAAGACAGGTACTTCACGGCCAAAGCCTTAATGCGCTTTTCAGCTGGTCTGAAGAAGCGTTTTTACGCCATACAGAAGGCTCTCCTATCAGACGCATTGGCTTTGAAAAGTGGCAGCGAAATATCGCCGTAGCGTTAGGAAACGCACCTTATAGTGAAGAGAGCATCTTACTTTTGAAGGAAAGGCGAGGCTGCGTGAGCGACTTGGTTGACAGACATATTGATTGGGCACTTGAACAGCAACTAGAGAGACAACAGGCAGCTGACGTTAAAAATAGACAGCAAGCGCGACTTATTCGCGTTATTGAAAAAGGTTTACCAAGAGACGCTTAGCCTCACTGTATACGTAAGCCAAGCGATACCAAGAACCCAAAGAGTGAAATACTAATTTAAGGGCTTAACCTGCTGAAGCAACTTGGCCTTTTACATCAGCCTGAATGCTATCACGATAACGCACGCGGGCATTTGGCGAGTGAGATGCAGCAAAAGAAACGTTAAGTTTCAAACCGCGCTGCGCCACTTGAGTGGTAATGATCGGTGAACCGAATTGCCACCACGGCTCTTGCTCTAATGCTTCGATCACTAGCGACAGTTCTGTTTCAGAGCCATCATACTCACCGGTTATTTCACACAGACCGTTCTCACATTTCACCGAGTCCAATACAAAGCGTTCGTTGTTGGGGGGAAGTGCAAAAAACGTGTTTAATGAACCCTCAGTTTTAGTGTAGAAAAGCTCTGGCGCCATGGATTGTGCGCCTCTGGTCGCAGAAGTATCCACTAAGCCGTTAGATGTTACGTCAGAGCCAGTCAATGTGGCGTTAGCGTCATTCGAAACCAGCTTGGTGGCGGGTTTTATGACTTTCAGTTCGCTCGTTTCCGTGGCGCGAGAACGCGCTAACACATTAGTTAGTCGCTCTTTCTCTGCTTTAGATTCACTGAGTTGGTGTTGATAGCCAGAAAATTTATACCCAGCTATCAATGCAAACGCTATCAGCAACAACACAAGCCACGTTTTCATTACACTTCCTTTATTGAAGTCGCTTACTTGTGATATTGCTTACTAAGTTCGTGTACCGCATTAACGAACACACCTGCGTTTTCAGGTGGCACGTCTAAGTGGATACCGTGACCTAAATTAAATACGTGACCGCTCCCTTCACCGTAGCCTTCTAGTATAGACGCCACTTCCTGCTCAATTCTTTGCGGCTGGGCATACAGCATTGACGGGTCCATATTACCCTGAAGTGCAACATTATCGCCAATGCGCGCACGCGCTTCTTTAATGTCGATAGTCCAGTCTAAACCTACTGCGTCGCAGCCTGTAGCCGCAATTGATTCTAGCCACATACCACCGTTTTTGGTGAACAAGGTAACCGGCACTTTACGGCCTTCGTTTTCGCGGATTAGCCCACTTACAATGCGCTCCATGTACTGAAGCGAGAACTCTTTGTAGTCACGCGGAGATAATACGCCGCCCCAGGTATCAAATACCATGACTGACTGCGCGCCCGCAGCGATTTGAGCATTTAAGTACTCAGTAACAGAATCCGCCAGTTTTGCTAGTAACGCATGAAGCGTTGCTGGCTCAGCAAATGCCATTTTCTTAATTTTGGTAAAGGCTTTACTTGAACCACCTTCAACCATGTAAGTCGCTAGCGTCCAAGGGCTTCCAGAAAAACCAATGAGCGGTACTTCACCTTTAAGCTCGCGGCGAATGGTGCGAACGGCATTCATTACGTACTGTAATTCACCTTCTGGATCAGGAAGGCCAATTTTGTCTACATCCGCTTTACAGGTTATTGGATTTTTAAAGCGTGGACCTTCACCTGTTTCAAAGTAAAGACCTAGACCCATCGCATCTGGGATGGTCAAAATATCAGAAAAGAGAATAGCCGCGTCGAGAGGAAAGCGACGTAATGGCTGTAGTGTCACCTCGCACGCCAGTTCAGCGTTTTTACACAACGACATAAAATCGCCTGCTACTGCGCGAGTGGCTTTGTACTCTGGGAGGTAGCGCCCGGCTTGTCGCATCATCCATACAGGTGTGACATCAACCGGCTGCTTAAGTAACGCACGTAAGTAACGATCGTTCTTTAACGCGGGCTTATCAACACTGGGGAAATTTTGCGACATATAACTCACCTAAATAACTGAAGATATTTGAGCGCGAAAGTATACCAGTATTCTTTCCCAAGGTGTGCTAAAACCTGTATTAAAAAATCAACGTTTTAACGACAAATCGGTGTAGTGTCGATTATTGAAGACAAACAATACTTGAACATTAGGTTAAAAAGACGCTTGCACTTAAAGTGAGTGTTTGCTATTACTATAACCGTTAAAGAAAAGAAGCCCTACATGGGACCGTGCTAAACTTATTGAAACCCTGCCTCGGCAGGGTTTTTTATTTGTCGCCGATTAGAGACACCGTTTCAGCAATTAGCTGTCCAGCGATGGATACTTTAGGTGGAATAGTCGGCAACGCATCTATGTCAAACCACTGCGCGTCATCTATCTCGTTTTCCTGACAGCGAATTTCCCCGTCGTCATACTCAGCAATAAACCCAACCATCAGAGAATGTGGAAATGGCCAAGGTTGACTGTTGAAGTAGCGTAAATTTTTGACCTTCACCCCGACTTCCTCAAAAACTTCTCTATGGACCGCTTGCTCCAAGCTTTCTCCACTCTCCACAAAGCCCGCTAGGGTTGAATACATATTCGATTCCCTGTGGCGCACTCCTTTTGCTAGAAGAATTTTTTCATTGTTATGGATAGAAACAATGATGCAGGGAGACACGCGTGGATAGCTTCGATGCTGACAACGGTGACAGTGCATCGCCATTTCCCAATCTACTCGCTCTGCCTTTGCACCACATTGCCCACAAAATTGATGCGTTCGCAAAAAATGAATGTACTGCCAGGCGCGCCCAATAACGGAAAACGCAATATCGTGCTCAGCAAACAGTAGTTGTCTGAGCGAAACTCGCTCCCAACCTGGTTCATCAATATGTTCGGCACCTAAATCGACAACAAAAACAGGCATATCGCGCTCTGCTGTCTCGTTCAAAGGAGGAAGTTGATGAATATCATCTACGTAAGACGCTAAGAAAGGAATATCGGTTAGGTGAGCAACAGGAATAGACTCAGAAGACTCTTGCACTACGATTTTGCCTCGGCTAAAAACAACCCACATAGCTTGCTGAGCAGTTAACTTTGCCTCGTCTAACTTTATCATCATTGCACGTCACTCCTGTTTTCTGGTGCTTAATACTACACTATTAAAAGGCGTATTGATCGTTCCGTACATTTTGAAAAGAAGTTTTTCGCGCAAAATTTGTGTCGCTAGTGCACAGTGTTATACTGAAACTTATTGTCGCTAAACGGGTAACACATCAAAATGTTGCAACAGTTAGAAAGCGTTAAATCAAAATGGGGTGGGAAAAGCCAGGTTATTGACCGTTGGTTGATGGACAGGCAGGCGCTGTTAGTTTCGTTTTGTGAATTAGCAGGCATTAATAAACGCAGCGAGTGTTTACCCGGTCCAGACGAAATAGACAACTTTTGCAGCGCGTTACTCGATTATCTGTCGGTAGGCCACTTCGAAGTTTTCGATATGTTGGTTGAAAACGATAATGAAGGTCTTGCGCTAAGAGATAAACTTTACCCCAGATTGACAAAAACCACTGACGCAGCACTCGCATTTAATGATACGTTTGCACAAGCAGTAACGCCCGAGCAGGCCGCTGATTTTGATTCAGCCCTAGCCAAGCTTGGTGAGACATTAGAAGAGCGTTTTGCCTTGGAAGATGAGTTGATAGCTCATGTGCACACAAAAAAACGTGATCCAGAAGTGACGCTTTAATATAACAATGAAAGTCGAGTTTACGGTTATCATCAATGAACAAAACCACACTTATTCATAAGGCACGGGCCTATTGTGAGCAACGCGGTGCCAGATTCACACCGCTTAGAGAAAAGGTGTATGAAATTCTCGTTTCAAAACACGGCCCTATGGGTGCTTATGAACTACTCGACTCACTGAAAGAAACTGAGTCTAGTGCCAAACCTGCGACAGTCTATCGCGCCCTTGATTTTCTTCTCGATTTTGGGTTTATTCACCGCTTAGAATCTACCAATGCGTTCGTAGCCTGCTATCATTTCGGTTGTAATCACCCCGTTCAGTTCCTAATTTGTGACAGTTGTGGTGATGTTGCTGAGATTCAGTCCGAAGGCCTTCAAGACACCCTTGAAAGCCAAGCTAAGCAGCACGGATTTAAAGTATCTAAACAAACTATAGAGGCCCATGGATTATGTGCCGATTGTCAACAGACGGAAGATCACGCTGCCCAGGAGAGTGTAAATGAATGCTGATTTTGTGAACCCGTTTATTGCTGGTCTATTGAATGTGCTTGAAACTATGGCACAGACTAAGCTGACCCCAGGCAAGCCTAAACGCAAGCAAAGCGATGTTGCTAAAGGCGATGTATCGGGCTTAATTGGCATGGTGGGTCCAGACGTACGTGGTTCAATGTCAATCACGTTTGACGAGTCATTGGCTCTTACCATAATGGAAAGAATGGTAGGCGAGCGTCCAGACAAACTCGATGCCGAAGTAGGTGACATGGTTGGAGAAGTTACCAACATGATATGCGGTAATGCTAAGCGAGACCTTGCGGAGCGCGGTTACGAGTTCGGCATGGCGACGCCTATTGTTGTATCAGGAAAGCAACATACCATTAGCCATCAGGTAGACGGCGCAAAAATCATTCTCCCTTTCATGTGCGACGAAGGACTAGCGCATTTGGAAATCTGTTTTGACAAATAATTTCTGGCAGTCTGAAAAAATTACACTCGAGAGCTATCCGAGAGGATTCCACCTCATTACGCAGCAGGTGGAATCTGCATTACCTAGCATTCGTCAGGTTGAAGTTGGGCTTTTACACCTTTGGCTTCAGCATACAAGTGCAAGTTTGACAATCAATGAAAACGCCGATCCAACAGTAAGGCAGGATATGGAGGCGTTCTTCAACCATAGTGTAAAAGAAGAACTTTCTTTTTTCAGGCATACTTACGAAGGTAAAGATGATATGCCAGCTCACTTAAAATCGAGTATACTAGGGTGTCAACTTACTATACCTGTCCAACAAGGCAAACTTGCACTTGGAACGTGGCAGGGTATCATGCTCGGCGAACACCGAGATCATGGTGGAAGACGAACAATTATTGCCACATTACAAGGGATCGCAGCCTAACCCATATTATAAATGGCACAATTTGTGCTAGCGTATTACGCAAAGCACAACACAAAATTATCAAAAATCGATAATCACTCAACGTTAAACAGGATGTGACTATGAAACAACACTTTAAAATGGCAGCGCTATCTCTTGCTGTAATTTCTGCAACCAATGCATTCGCACAAGACTCATCTGAGCCAGAGTACAAAAACTGGTTTGGTATTTCAGGCATGCATTACAACACCGACGTTTCTCGCCCTCTTTCACTAACTGAAGGCGAAGTATACGATGACGGCTTAGGTGCAACGTTCGAATACGGATTCCGTTTCACTCAAAGCTGGGCTGCACGTGTAGAGTTCACGAAATTGTCTGTAGACTTCCGTGACGGCGGAGATGAAAGCGGCGAAATGACTGGCGTAGACGCACTATACTTTATGCCTGACGACGCGTGGTTTATCTTCGGTGGTGTTAAGCGCCAATCAGTAGGCGACTCAACTACACTTGGTAACATCGGTATCGGTAAACACTGGAAAGTAGGTGAAACTGCTCGCCTAATCACAGAAATCGCGACATACCACGACTTCGGCGAAAGCTATAACGATTACAGCGTTAAAGTAGGTCTTGCGATTCCATTTGGTAAGAGCACGCCTTCTATGCCTAAAGACAGCGACAACGATGGCGTTGTAGATAGCAAAGACCAGTGCCCAATGACACCTGCTGGCGTTCGTGTTGACGCTAACGGCTGTAGCATCGATGACGACAACGATGGCGTATTAAACAACGTTGATCAGTGTCCTAACACGCCTGCTGGCACTAAAGTAGATGCAACTGGTTGTGCAATCAAAGATTCTGACAACGATGGCGTTGTAGACAGCAAAGACATGTGCCCTGACACACCTGCAGGCGTAAAAGTTGACGCTAAAGGTTGTACAGTGTTTGACGAAGAGACAGTAGAAATCACGCTACGCGTTCTATTCGACAACGAAAGTGCTGTTGTTAAAATGCCAAAAGATCCAGAAATTGCTGAATTCGCTGAATTCATGAAGCAGTATCCTTCAACAACTGCTGTAATCGAAGGTCACACTTCTGCACCAGGTACTGAAGCTTACAACATGGACCTTTCTAAGCGTCGTGCTGCTAACTTCAAAGAAGTTATGGTAGACATGTACGGAATCGAAGGCTCTCGTTTAGAGACTATCGGTTACGGCGAAACTCAGCTTCTAGACAAAGGTAAGAACGCTGAAGCACACCGTGTTAACCGTCGCATTTCAGTGACAGTTAAAGACACTGTGAAAGTAGCTGAAGAAAAATAATTCATTTTATATGAATTGAGAAAGGCGCCGAAAGGCGCCTTTTTTGTTTGCGTTTAGCGCTTGAACACCGTTCTCTAAAAGCTTGCGCTACTAAAATATAATTAATACCGACCCGCATAGTTCATTACCCATTCAGAAGGTGCTGGCAAGTTTCCTAACAAAGCGTGGGAGTGCAGGAACGGTATACAATATGTGAAAGAGAGGGAGTACGGAACCGTTAAATATTGGCTTTAGTACTCGTCCGCAATGGCTGGACCTGCGTAGTTATCAAATCGTGAAAACTGGCCTTGGAAGGTTAGTCGACAGGTACCTATTGGACCATTACGCTGCTTACCAATAATAATCTCTGCAATGCCCTTATACTCACTGTTTTCGTGATAAACCTCATCACGATAAATAAACATGATAAGGTCGGCGTCCTGCTCGATTGAGCCAGACTCACGAAGGTCGGAGTTTACTGGACGCTTGTCAGCACGTTGTTCCAGCGTACGGTTAAGCTGAGAAAGAGCAACTACAGGTACTTCAAGTTCCTTGGCCAGCGCTTTCAGTGACCGTGAGATTTCAGCAATTTCCAAAGTTCGGTTGTCGCTAAGAGAAGGTACACGCATTAGCTGGAGGTAATCGACCATGATAAGGCTGATGCCGCCACGTTCGCGAGCGAGTTTACGTGCCCGGCTTCGCACGTCCATTGGCGTCAAGCCTGATGAATCATCAACAAACAAGCTGTCTTTGTCTTTAAGCATAGCCATGGTGTTGGATATTCGCGCCCAGTCTTCATCGTCGAGCTGTGCGGTACGAATTTTGGTTTGATCAACGCGGCTTAATGATGCCAGCATACGCATCATGATTTGTTCTGAAGGCATCTCAAGACTAAAAACGAGCACAGGTTTGTCTTCTGCCATCATTGCGTTTTCAATCAAGTTCATGGCAAAGGTCGTTTTACCCATCGATGGACGAGCCGCAACAATGATAAGGTCAGAAGGCTGCATACCACTGGTCATCTTGTCTAAATCGGTGAAGCCCGTTGTAACACCGGTCACCTCTTTATTGGTTTTCACCAATTCTTCTAGGCGGTCGATAGTCTTGCCTAGAATTGACTCAACATCACGGGGACCTTCGTTTTCACCAGTTCTTCGCTCGGCGATTTCGAATACTTTACTTTCTGCGAGATCAAGAATGTCTGCACTGTCTCGGCCTTCAGGGTTGTACCCTACTTCAGCGATTTCATGCGCTACGCCGATAAGTTCGCGTGTAATGGCACGCTCGCTGATAATTTGCGCATAAGACACAACGTTCGCGGAACTTGGGGTATTTTTGGCAAGTTCACCTAAGTAGGCAAATCCACCTGCATCTTCCAGTTCATCATGCTTTTCCAGCTCTTCTGATACCGTAATTAGGTCGATTGGCTGGCTACTGTTTAGTAGTCGAGTGATAGCGCGAAAGATTATTTGGTGTGAGCGATTATAGAAATCATTATCGGTGACGAGTTCCGCGACCTTATCCCAGCTCTCGGGGTCGATAAGCATGCTGCCTAAAACAGATTGCTCAGCCTCAATGCTATGAGGTGGAACCTTCAATTTCTCAACATTTTTATCGTTTTTAGACGCAGACGCCACGAGTGAAACCTATTCCAATGCACAAAAGTCAGTTGGATATTATGCGCTTTTAACGCTCATCTCTCAACAAAGGAAGTAGGACTTTTGTTGTGAAAGCGCAAAAAGGCGACATCGTTTAAAGCGTTTTCTCCAGCTTTAAAAACGTACCATCGACCAAGGTATAGGTATTACCGTTTTCCTGAAAGATTAAGGTAGAACCTAAGACGTCCGTGCCTTCTGAGCAAGACAAATTCACTTCAGTAATCTTGTCGTCACTAAAGCCAAGAGAAGACGGCGATGCTTTAAAAGCAGCGTAAAAGTCTTGGTTGCTGATATTTTTTGTTGAATAGACCGGCAATTCACAAAGCGTCTGATCTAGTTTAGCCGTGTCTGAAGCATACGTTACAGAGCGACCTAAGAACTTTTCTGATTCTGAAACAGAGTGGGCGGAAATACCCGGATTATAGGCCTTAGTTACAACCCAAGTACCCTCGTAGAAAGCGGGCTCTTGAACAGCACAACCTAAGGTAAACGCGCAAATCCCAAACGCACCAATAATTAGGCTATGAAACCGCCAAAACCTTTTGACGTGTCCAACAATGCTCAATTTGACCTCCATGCATAAAACAATTAACTGCGCAATTTTCTTAGGCGTAGCGCGCAGTATTCCTACCGTGTACCTAAGAGCGATTAAAATGTAGTTTTGTTACTTTTAAGCGCTCAATCACACATTTTTAGCGACCAAACAAAAAAAGCTGCGGTAACTCGCAGCTTTTCAATACTCACCACATGTCTGATTAATAAATGTGGACTAAACTCTTTTTTTCAACCTAAAGTTTCAATTGCCTTGCCTATAGCTTATTCACTTTTGGTCTATTTCGATTCGGCCGTGCACCGTAGAGATATCTACGTTTGCAGCACCACCGTTATGGATAAAGCGTAACCAGCTACCTGGGCCATACTTCGGCTTTTGCGACTTTTCATCGCTGATATTATTTACAATATTGCCGCCAGCGTGCGTTTCAATATCAAATTGTGCCGATACGCCATCTTGAAAGACAAATTCCATCGCGCCGCCCACAGAGTTAGCTTTTACACTGCCGTTCTTGTTAAGGCCTAAACTCGCGAAAGTACGGCCATTAACTGTATTAATCTGCAAAACATCAACCGCTTGAAGGGCTACATCAATTCGACCGTTGACGGTTTCTACTGATACGTCTGGGCTATCGGAAGTAATGTCGAGCTTGCCATTTACTGACGCAAAGCTCACTGGCGTGTTTCCTGAGTGTGTCGCTTCGATTTCGCCGTTTACCGTTTCCGCCTCTAATCGGCCTCTTACGTTCTCAAGCACGATATCTCCATTCACCGACTCAACCTCAACACGCTCACCAATATTTTTAAGTGTGACGTCGCCATTCACAACTTCAACATCTACTGCTTTTGTAACACCTTCCGCAATAAGGTCAGCATTGACCGCGGTGTAATGCAGGTCGCTTGCTTTAGGTATGTAGATAACAAGGTCGTCGCCATCTTTCCCTTTGTTGAACCAGCTCTTTGAGTGGCGCTCGACTTCAATGTGTATAACCACAACATCTCCACGTCTTTCAAAGATGAACTCTTCAGTTTGATCGCCCAGTTCACCGGTGACACGAACCTGGGACTTATTCCAAACTCGAATATCCGCTTTTCCGTTAATGTGCTCGATGTCTACTTTCGGCGAAGCCGATGTATCGATGGTCTTATCTACCTTTTCCCCTGCAAATGCCGCTGTAGCGATACTTAGCAACGCAGTAGTAAGTAGCACCTTAGCCGCAACAGGCGTTTTAAACGTGTGCAAAAATGTGTTTTTAGTATTCATATTCATCTTTAAACCCTTATTAAATTTGCTGCCACTTTGGCGCGTGCACTCGCTCAATTAAGGCAATTTGCTGTTGATATACGTGATGCAGCATTTTGATTAATGCTGAGTTGTCTGGATCGTCCTTTAACGCCGCTTTGATAACATCAGCAGCATCGTCTAATTCTTTTAATTGTTCTTGCCAATCTTCAGTTAGCGCTGTTGTACTTTCATAACTAGCAAGAAGACTATTTACTTGTTGTTGCTGCTGCATACTCATTGCGTCGATCAGGGCATAGCCATCACTTCGGCTTTCATCAGCTTTAAACGCAAAAGGAGCAGCGAACCACAATACAGTAACTAAACAAACACTTGCGGCTATCGCCATCCACTGTCTCGATGTAACCGTAGGTGATGAAGCGTCATCGTTTGAAGGGGTGTCTTGAGCCGATGCTATACCTAGCTCTATGCCTCGCCACAGATCTCGCTCGGGCTGCTTCTCTTTTGATAGCTCAGAAATATGCTGAGCAAGCTTGTCGTCAAAATTACTCATCATCGACTCCCATAAAATCTTTTAATAATTGCTTTGCACGGAAAAACTGCGCTTTGCTCGAACCCACTGCCATATTCAACATATTTGCAATGTCTTCGTGTCGGTAACCCTCTAACGCATGGAGCACGAAAACCATTCTGGCTCGCTCAGGAAGACGAATAACCATTGCTTCTAAGTCCACATCAGTACTGTTACCTTCAGCCGGCATCTCGTTAATACCGCTGTTTTCCAAGTTGAACATGCGCTGCACCCAACCTTTCTGCTTGCGCATATAGGAAATGGTAATGTTTGCCGTTACGCTGTGTAACCACGTGGAAAATTGGCTTTGACCGTCAAAATTACCCAATTTTTTCCATAGCTGAATAAAGACTTCTTGCGAAGCATCTTCCGCCATTCCCTTTTCACCTGTTAGCCGGTAACAAAGCGCGTAGACTCGCCCAATATGTTCATCGTAAAGGGATCTAAACGCCTGTTTATCGCCCCTCTTCGCTTTAGATATCAGCTCGTTTTCGCTTCTGTTACCAAACACCACATTGGCGTGTACAACACGTTGTTGTGTGTGTTCCATTCTTTTCTCTTTGTTATTTGTGGTGCTGATTAGCATTAGCACTTGTTAGTGTTATAAGGTTAGTCGTACCCTATAGTAGAAAGGTTTAAATGCACAAAAATATTTTTTTGGAGATTCCATGTCTGCCACATTTACTGTTAACGCTTTGTTTGCTGGAAAACCTCAGCCACTGGGTCCTCGTGGGGCACCGAGTAGTATTGTCAAAAGCCCTATCGACAAGTTAACGGTACATATGGACAGAACCGATGAAGACGAACAAGCCAATAAACGTCTTCATGGTGGACCGGAAAAAGTGCTGCATCAATTCAACCCGACCAACTACCTGACATTAAGAAAGCATTTTCCTGAAGGCGAATTTTCGCTAGGCAGTATTGGCGAAAATATCAGTGTAGAGGGAATGGACGATGCCACTGTTTATATCGGCGACATATGGAAGTTCGGCGATGTAGAACTGCAAGTAAGTGCCCCACGTGCCCCTTGCAGTAAAATCTCTCAGCGTTTCAACATTCCCAATTTAGACAGATTTGTCGGCGAACGAGGTATTACTGGCTGGTATTACCGAGTTATTAAAACTGGCACCATTAGTGTTGGCGACGAAGTAACGCTACTGCACCGTGAAGACGATACCGTTAATGTTCACACCTTAATGCAATGCGCACATACCAAAGCCGACAAAGCACTGGCTCAAAAGCTAGCGAAACTTGAACCGCTTGATGATGAATGGCGCAGAAAATGCCAAAAAATTGCAGATAAGATTGCGGATAAATAGGCCATTTATCCGTAGCTTAAATTAAAAAGACGCCTGCTCACCTTCATTCAAAATAATCCAAGGCATAGAAGGGTTTAGCTGCTGCTTCATTTTCATTAATCGAAACAGCGCAGAATGTGACGTTTTGTCACCCATCATCCAGCTGGCATTTCCATAGCCCCAAGGCACCACGGCTTTACAGCCTAGGTCTTGGGCCGCAACAATGGCATCTTCTGGCGTAGTATGTACTTTGCGATACCATTTAGGTGAGGTTTCGCTGAAATAAGACGCTATGGGTAACAGGCAAACATCTATTTCACCAAAGCGCGCTTTAATATCTTTGAAGTGTGGTGAATATCCCGTATCCCCCGCAAAGAACAATGTTTTGCCTTCACTCTCAAATACCCAACCACCCCACAGTGTCGCATTGTCGTCCTCGTACAAATACGGCACCCAAATTCGGTTACTGAAATGATGGGCAGGCACGAAGTGGATAGAGGTTTTGCCTACGTTTTTGCTGGTGTACCAAGCCATCTCGCTAATGGTGTAGCCTCTATTAGGAAAGTGCTCTGCGAAACCTAGCGGAACAAGATATTCGGGCTTTGTGCCTAATTCGGCAATATCGGCCTTATTAAAATGGTCATAATGAATATGGGAATAAACTACAGCATCGGTTTGTGCGAGTTTGTCTTCACCTACCTCAGCGGGTTCGTTGCGGCTGAACCCCTCCGCCAATCGAAAAGCCCAGTTAACGGGCCAATCAAACTGCCCAAACACAGGGTCGATAAGTATATGCTCGCCACCTGCGGTGTTAAGTAAAAAGCTAGCGTGCCCCAACCAGGTTACAGTAAAGCCGGTATGTGAGTTGACTGGCGGGTTGTTGCCAACGAACTGACAATTTTGCATGTCACTTTCACATTCAATATCGGCAGACGCCGGGTAGCAATCATTAGTACACGTGACGGGGTATGCTTTAAAACCGTCGTAAATATTGCTGAATCTATCCTCATACCCAGGCTCATTGGTGTACTTGATTACAGCATTTTCACCTTCTATCTGAGTAACATGATTAGAGCTGGCGCAACCAGTCAAGACACTTCCTGCTACTACTACCGACGCCGACAACGTCGTTAACTTCTTTAAACTCATTACCATTTTTAACATTGCATCCTTGTAGCTCCAACCTAGGAGGCAAAGCGCTTAGTCGACTGCTGCGTCTATGCTTTATTTACTCAATTGTGCAGACATCAAGAGCACCGCAGTTTAGCGCAAGCACTAAGATAGCTGTTAACCGTTATTGTAAAGCGAGAAACCATCAGCACCACAGTAAATTTGTAACAATATAAAAGCGCGCGTTAGCGGCCGCCTTTATCGTCACAAACCGATTAGTTGCAAATGATAACTATTATTAATAGTATGTTTAAAATTCTTTCCTGAAGCCATTATGCGTAAAACCCGAATACTCATTGTTGAAGATGACGCGACGTTAAGTGAACAAATCACACAGCTGTTGCAGTCTCGAGGATTTGACACTCGCCACGAAAGTGACGGTAATGCTGGGTTACAAGCTGTGCTTGAGGAGAACTTTGACCTTGTGTTACTCGACATACGCCTTCCCTCTTTAAACGGCTTGTCGCTGTTAAACCAATTAAGGCAAATAAAGCAAACTCCGGTGATGATGATCACCGCGTCAGGTGCCGAGCAAGAAAGGATTGAAGGCTACCGTAAGGGCGCAGATGATTACTTGCCCAAGCCCTTTAATTTTACTGAAATGATGCTTCGCATCGACGCACTGTTGCGACGCAGCAAAACATTAAACGACTCAGGCACGCAAAAGTCGGAAATCATTGTTGATGTGCTTTATTTAAATCGCATTCAGCAAGTTACCAAATACCACTCTAGATTACTCGAATTCACGCCAATACAATTTAAGCTTCTTTGGATGTTAGTAGATAACAAAGGAGAAACGTTGAGCAAAGCATTTCTTTATCACAGTGTGCTTAACAAACCCTTTTCGAGGTATGACCGAAGCTTAGATATGCACCTGTCTAGAGTACGCAAAAAGCTCGTTGAGACTGGCATGCCCCCTGAACGCCTTGCCACTGTCCACGGCCAAGGATATCGCTTTTCGTGAAAAATAAACTGCTATGGCGACTGTGCGCATTTATTGCCGTTGGCACTGTTCTGTTATTCTGGGCCATCGCGTGGCTTACCAATCATACCGAGACCAGCATGAGTTTTATCGATAAAGCTCATCAAGAAACCCTTTATTCCTATGGTCAAGAAGCGGAGAAAATCTACCTGGAGGATGGAGAACAAGCGTTAGCTGCTTTTTTGCAAGAAGTGAAGACAAAGGAGGACACGTGGCTTGCCGTAGTTAACTCCCAAATGACCACATTCGCTGACACCCAAATGTTAGATGAGTTTGTTGACCGATTTCAAATAGGCCGCAGCCCCGAATGGAAAATACATTTGTACTTTTCTGAAAACCCTGTGATGGAAGTCCCCTTCGTCGATGACAATACGCACTTTTTAATTCAACTTCCACAGCGTATGCGCCCAGGTTCGTTATTGCTCGCCACACGCTTAACGCTTCAAATTGCATTACCCTTAGTTATATTAAGTCTGTTGAGTTTTATGCTGTATCGACACCTAATGACGCCACTAAAGCAGTTAGAAAATGCCACAAAAGATTTCGCAAATGGCAATTTAGAAGCCCGTGCAATGGCTGCAATGCCCAAGCGAAATGACGAACTTACTGGGCTTGCCCAAACGTTCGACAAGATGGCCCAAAGAACCAGCAGTCTCATTTATAATCAAAGAAGTTTGCTTGCTGATCTCTCTCACGAGCTTCGCACGCCTCTTGCCCGCATCGATATGGCAATAGACTTTGTAGAGCAAGACATTAATCGTGAACAAGCACTTTCACGCCTGCGTTATGAAGCGAGTACGATGAGAGAGCTTGTTGAAGATACCCTAACCTTTGCATGGCTAAATACAGAATCGCCACAATTGAACAGCGATGACTTTGACTTGGTAGAACTTATCAATGTTATTTGTGAAGATGCGCGGTTTGAATACCCTGATAGAACCTTGCATGTCGACACACCTGAATGCGCGAATATTGAAAAGAGCAGCCAGCTTGCTTTGGGGCAGGCGTTAGAAAATATTATTCGTAATGCCTTGCGTCATACCCCTGAGCAAAGCAAAGTGAGTTTAACGCTGACCACCGATGACAATAACTATGTTATCACGGTTAAAGACGAAGGCACCGGCGTCCCTGAATCAATGCTAGACGCCATATTCGAACCTTTTTTCAGGGTAGACAAGGCACGGGCAGCCAAAAACTACGTACATGCCGCAAAGCGCTCTGGCTTTGGTCTTGGGCTTGCACTGGCGAAACGTCAAATTGCCGCTGTGGGCGGCGACATATCAGCGATAAATCGCGCTGCACTAATCAAAGACGCTGCATTACATAGAGACGCTAGTGCTACAAAGCAAACAGGGCTAGTCGTTACCATTACCCTGCCTAAGTCTTTTAATGCTGCTTTCGCAAATTGAGAAGTCTCTGCACACCAAGTAGTGTGCCAGTATAAACTAAGATACAGCAAAGCAAGCTTACCAGCCCTGCGATGGTCTGCCCTATAAAGCCAAAGTACTCTCCCGTGTGCAAAAAGCGGGAAGTACCCCAAGCCTGACTCCCTTTGGGCCAATCGGTTTTGTAAAGTGTCCTAGTGATGTCACCGGTTCCCGTGTCGAAATACAGTGAATACGCTAACTCTTGCCTGTGCCCTATACTTTTATCGATATAAAACCGTGCAACACCCTCACTTTTGCCAATTTCCATCCACATGGAATACCAATCCTGATAGCCATTTTCATTGGCGTGTTGCTGAGCTTTGGTAAATAGCGTGTCGTAACTGACAACGTCGGCGTCTAGCGTCTCAGGCATAGCTTTCTTTTCGCGAGTAGGGACTTGTTCACCGTACATTCCATACAATGCTTTGTTTGCCCACTCAAAATAAAACAGGGTAGCCGTTAGTCCAATCACAACTAAAAAAGGCAGTGACCACATACCAAAAACAAAATGCCAATGTCGGCGACGGTGCTGTTTATTAGTGTACTTTTGCCGTAACCACATTTGCTGCTTTAAGGATTTTTTCGATATGTGTTTGGGCAACCATATGATAACCCCCGATAACAGCAAAAAAATAAAAATAAGATTGCTATAAGCCGTTATGGTTTTGCCAATTAATTGGTAATCCCCTTCCATTAAAAGATATCGATGCAGGTCAGTTATGACATGAAATGCTTCTTCAACGACCCCTTCTCCTTCTCTTAATATATCTCCGGTATAGGGGTGAATAAGATAGCTGTGTTCGCCGGCCCATGCGGGAATTGCCGCTCCCTCGCTATTGACCCATCGAACAAAAATATGCGCTTCGTTAGGATGCTTTTCACGAAGTATTGATACAACCCGCTCAGTCGAGATTACCGACTTTTCGATATCAATCGTTTGTGCATAAGCCATTTCACTTAGCTCTTTGAACTGGCGCTCGTAAGTGAGTAATACACCGGTAAAAGCCATAATGAAAACGACAATGCTGGCCAATAAGCCAGCAAAGAGGTGGGCCCAAAAGACCCACCTTTTAAACGTGGAAAAGTTCATCTAAAGGCGTTGCTTAGAAATCGTAAGTCACAGACAAACGAATATCTCGTCCAGCTTCTTGCGGACCAATAACGCTTGGGAATACTTCGCTGTAGTCACCCACACTTGAATGGTCGATATACGCTTCATCAAACAAGTTCGTTACCGCCAGATTTAAGCGAAGGTCGTTTGTGACTTCCCACTCGCCATAAATATCCACTAGGGTATAGTCTGCTTTGTTAAGTGAATAAAGCGAGTCTGTCCAACCGTTTTCCAAGGCCTGATGTAGTGTATCTATGTTGATGTCGTCAACCATAGTGATGTTAAAGCCAACGCTAATGTCTGCAGTAACGGTGTAATCTGCACCAAGTACCCAGGTATCGCCGCGGCTATTACCTAAGCCAACAAACTCGTATCCGTTAATATCGATGCTGTTATAAGGTACGCTGTACAGACCTTCACGAGGCATCAATTCAACGTCTACGCTTGAAAACCCAAAGTACACGTCAACAGAGTCCCAGCGATACGCAAGGTTAAACTCTACGCCAGATGATTCTAGGTCACCGATATTATTAAATACCGAGTTGCCTTGATAACCGCTAAATAGCACATCATCAATAGTAGATTCATAGGCGCTAAGACGCGCGTTTAGATTATTGGCACTGTATTCAATTGACGCTTCGATATTGGTAACAGTTTCAGGCACCACGTCACTGGCTACAACAGGAACGTCTTCGCCATCGTATAAGTACTCATCTAGAGTGAAGCCATCACCAATTTGCTTGCCGCGCGCCGCTTCTGCGTAACCAAGACCAAGGGTCCAAGCTTCGGTAAGCTGATACTCAAGACCGACGTTAAAGCTAAGTTCATTGTCGTCTAGTCCAGATGGCTCATCGGTAACGGGTGTGCCGTAATAGTCATCGATCAAGATTTGTTGCTGAAAATCAAAGTCGTCGTATCGAACACCGTAGCTCAACAACAACTCTGGTGTGATATTGCTATGAGCTTGCGCGTAAATACCCATTACGCTGCCTTCTTCTGCGTTCTGCACAGGACCTACGCCAGGACCACTTTCTACCTCATCTTTACGATAGTCGATACCGTAGGTGAATACGTGGTTTGAAATGTCGGTGGTGTTTCTAATATCAAAACCATAGGTATCGATATCAGACAAGAAATCGAAACGGCCGCCGCGGAACGATGATGAAGTTTGGTATGCAGTGGCTTCTAAGAAAACCAATGCACTGTGGTCAAAGCGGTAGTTCGCTACGTAGGTATCACGCTCTGCTTCACTAAGATAAAGTGGAGCACCTTCTAGTACTACCCAGTTAGGTCTTGCCGAAAACTCACCCTCTTCATTGCGCTGCTCTGCACTTATTGAAAGGTATTGATTATCTGCAATGTAACCACTGGCTTTAAGGAACATGAGATCTTGATCTGCGGCAGTACCCAGCACTTCGTTGCCGTCGCCGTCTTCAAAGTTATCTCTGTCAACAGTGCTGTAATAACCTAGCAAGCCCCATGAATCACTTAGCTTTCCATAAAGGCTGCCGCTATATCGGGTGCCTTCGTTTGAGAAATAACTCGCTTTTACTCGACCACCAAATTGTTCGTCGCCTCTCAATAAATCTTGCGCATCTTTGGTTTTAAAGCGGATTGAACCACCAATGGCACCTGGGCCACTGGTTGCTTCACCTGCACCAGCCTGCACATCGATTTGCTTCAAAAGATCGGGATCTAGCGTCACGCGGCCTATGTGGTGAAATAGGGTTGAGGTTTGTTGCGCGCCATCTACGGTTACATTCAGGTAAGCATCTTCTAGTCCACGGATAAAGATTTTCTGTGCTACACCTACTGAACCGCCAACGCTGACCGACGGAGACTCTCTAAAAACGTCAGCTAGATCGTTTGCTTGAAACTGCTCAATATCCTCGGCAGTAATGCTCAAGTTAGTTGCTGCGCCTACCACAGCAACTCGCTCTATAGACTTGGTTTCTTCATTCTGGCTTTCTAGGGATTGCGCAAATACTACCGGACTGGATAGCGTGCATACTGCACTGGCTAAAGCTAACTTTTTCAAGAATGTCTCCGTTTGATAATCAACAATTACAAATAAGAAACATTCTCATTAACTTTAGTCTAAATGGATAGCACTTTTACATTTGTTACAATTCTCTCAGTTCTTCGCTGTCAAAGACTCACGCTCATTGTTGTAACGTACTTTCTGGCCTGCACGCAGGCGTTCAGCTCCTCTCACCACAACCGAGCGCTTCGGGTTCACATCGCCAAACACTTCAATTCTATCGCCCATCCCCACCCCGGTTGTCACCTTAACTTGCTCCGCTTCATTATTTTCATTGAGCTGATAGATAAAGGTGCCCGACTTTCTTAGTACCAGTGCATCGCGGGGTATGGTGACACCATCATGAGTATCGCTGCTAGGCAACGCCACACGCACTGCACTGCCTATAGGAAAGTCACCTGGGTTGATGGCAATTCGTAGCTCCATCATGCGCGATGTACTGTTGCCTACCGGTACAATGGCACGAATAGATTCTTCTACTTGGTTCACGTTATTGTGAACGCTTACGCTCATGCCGGTGGCAATATAGGGTAATACGTTAAGGGGGGCGCGCACCTGAACTTCAACGCTATCAGGGTTTACCACGCGAAGCAGGGTTTGCCCTACCCCAGTGTATTCGCCCGGCGACTGCAGCCTTTCAACCACCAAAGCCGTAAAGGGAGCACGAATACTGCTTTGTGCTATCTGATATTCGGTGAATTCTAAATCCAATTTGGCTTGCGCTAACTCCTGCTTAGCATTCTCTAAGTCAGCTTCCACTTCCTCTAACTCACCTCTGGACGTGTTTTGACTGGCCTGAAGGTTTTTGTACCTCGCGAGACGTTTGGTAAACAGTTCAACCTGCGACTGCCATCTGGCAATATTTGAGGCATTTTGATTGCGGGTAATGCTTAAGCGAGTATCGTCGACTTTAACTAAAGGCTCCCCTGCTTTAACCACATCACCTACATCTGCCATCCAAGTGATGCGACCGTCTACCTCAGAGGCAAGGTTTGCATCGATAACGCTTAGTACCGTTCCAGGAACCCAGGTTAGTTGTGAAATCGCTTGCTCTCTGGCTTCATCTATTTGAACCAGCTCCGGCGGTGGTTGCTTGCTATCCTGCGCGTGTGCGCTCAACGATACACTGCTTGCAAATAAGGTAAACAAACTAAGGGCGATAGTAGAAGTCATTGCTTTCATGGTTGTCTTTTCCTTACACATGATCGTTGTATTTATTTTGTTTTACGGTGGATGAAGTAGTCGGCGAAGTGCCAGTGCTCTCTATACGCTCGGCCAGGGGTTTGAGTATATTTACAGATGACGTTGAAGCCGTCATACGCAGCAAGGTAGGCAGTAATAGCAAGGTGAATATGGTACTCACCGTCATTCCTCCCACAATAACAGCCGCAAGACCTCGGTAAATAACGCTGCCTGCACCTGGTAGCAACAGTAGGGGCAGCATGCCAAAGATTGAGGTCAGTGTGCTCATAAAGATAGGCCGTAAACGTAGTTTGATGGCTTGCTCTACCGCGTCATCACGGGTCAGCCCTTCTTGTTCTCCTATACGAGTTTGATGAACAAGTAAAATGGCATTGTTCACCACAAGCCCTAGCAAAATAATGAAGCCAATCATGGTTAACAGGTCCATTGGCTGGAAGGTAAAGATGTTCATGATACGAATAGCAATCACCCCGCCCACCGTGGCTAGCGGAATAGAAAGTACTACCAGCACGCTGTCTTTTAACGATTTAAACAACCCCGCCATTAACAGCAGTAGCAACACCATGGCAAAAAGAAAGTTATCAGCCATCGAGGCAATAGCGCCTTTTAAGCTATCCGCGCTACCACCATAATTAATAGCGCCATCGGTAGGCATCATGGCCATAATGGCGGGCTCAACCTCAGAGGTAATCACTTTCATGGCTTCTTCTAAACTCATACCCTCTGGCGGATTTACGTTTAGCGTAAGGGTTCTTCGACCATCAATGCGCTGAATACGACTCGGACCTACGGCTCTTTCAATACCTACCAGTTCGCCTAATTGCACCACCTCGCCTGATGGTGTCATGACTGGCGTACTGTTTAAGTCTTCGGGTGTGAACCAAGGTGCTGAGCGAAAGATAATATTCATGCGTTTGGTGCCATCGAAGTACTCCCCCACATACATACCATCACCCATGGCTCGTACCAGGTTCCCCATACTGCCCCGATTTAACCCCACTTCCATCATTCGGCTGTCATTGGGGTAAAAGCGAAGCTCTGGTTCGGCTTGCTCTAGAGGTGGATTCGAACGCGCATTAGCGTTAGGGAAAACTTCTCTCAATTTGTCTAAACCTGCTTGCGCAGCAATGCCGAGCATGGCCTGATCGGTACCTTGAAGATGAATGTCGATTGACCGACCGTTTCCAAAGCCGCCGAACAAATTGCCTTGTTGTGAAAAGGTTTGTGTATCCGGCAAATCCTTTAAAATTTCATCGCGAACAATGGCTTCTAACTCTTTGACCTTAGACTGATCTTTAGCGCGCACACCCAAATTTCCGCCATTTGGCCACGTAATAATGTAGTAGTTTTTCAGCGCTGGCTGCTTGTCTCCGTCCATGTAGGGCTGCAGTCGCTCAACGATAATTGGCATCACTTCTTCGCTAATAAAGTTTTCACTGGCACCTGCAGGCAAACTTAAGAAGGCGTCAACGGCATCGCGTTTTACGGGTGGCAAATAGTCCATGGCAGGCATAAGCAGAACACTACCTGTAATAGGCACTCCCATAAGCGTTATTACTAATACGAGGCGGCGAAGCGGCGTACTTGATAGCGACATAATAGCGCGGGTTATTTTTGCCCATACCCGCTGTAGGCTGTCAGCTGGCATATTGCCATTAAGGTATCTAGCGGCAACAACAGGCAATACCGTTACCGCAACCACTAGCGACATACACACTGCAATGGCAATGGTAAGAGCGAGGTCAGCAAACAATTGCCCTTCAACATCTTCCAAAAACATAACGGGAATAAAAATGGCAACGGTGGTAGCTGTTGACGCCATGAGAGCACCAAAAACTTCTTTCGTTCCCCGATGGGCACAATCCTCCATGTGCGTTTGTGAATTTGAGTCTTTGTTTTCGATTTCGGCACTCTTGCGCGTTCTTACAATGTTTTCCAGCACGACAATAGCGGCGTCTAGCACCATACCTACCGCAAAGGCGAGCCCTGCTAGTGAAATGATATTGAGCGAGCGACCAGTAATCTGAAGCACCACAAAAGTGCTAAGTAGTGAGATAGGAATGGCCAATGCCACAATGAGCGTTGCCCGCAGCTGGCGCATAAAGAGCCAAAGCACGGCAATGGCAAGCAGCACGCCTATAAATAAATTGCTTGTAACTAGCTGCACCGCTCTATAGATAAATACTGAGGCATCGAAGCTTTGCGCCATGACTAACTGTTCAGGGACCAAGTCCTGTTCGTTTATTTGTGCAACTTTTGCTTTTACGGCTTCTAAGGTAGCTAAAACATTGGCGTTGTTTTGTCGGTCTACGCGAATAGATATAGCCGGATTGCCGTTTTGCACACTGTAGTTTGCACCGTCAGCGCGGGTGATTTTAATTTCGGCAATGTCATTTAGAGTGATAGGGCTGCCGTCTCGCCATTCAAGGATCATTTCACCCATTTGCGTAGGCTCGTAGCGACCTTCAAAACGCAGGGTATAGCGTCTTCTGCCCACATCGACAAAGCCGCCTGAAATATCATTCGCACGCCCCAACTCGTTGGCAACTGCCGTTAGGTCAATGCCTAACTGCGCCGCTTTAAACGGGTCGAAAACAATTTGAAACTCCTCAACGCCGCCAACCCCGCTTTCCATACGCGCCCTTGCAACGCCCGGGATAGATTCAAGCTGAGGTTTAATGACATCGGTAAAAAAGGTTACATAGGTATTAATTTCGTTTGGATTGCCCGGAAGGCGCTGAAGAAAAAAGTAGGTCAAAGCGGGGGCGTCTCCCCCACTTCCAGCAAGCATTATATTAGGGGAGAGGGCATCGCGAGGTAGTGGGGGTAAGCGGTTCATGCGGCTAATCACTTCAATGAGCGTTTTCTGCATGTCTGTATCTAAGCCAAACTCTAGATTAATCCACGCATTACCTTGGTTTGCCCATGCGCTCATCGACTCAAGGCCAGGGATCCCTTGCAGGACTTCCTCTTGAGGTTCAATGATCTCCGACTCAATTTCTTGGGGCGACGCAGCGCGCCACGAGGTCTGGATGTTAATATTCGGTCTTTCAATGTCAGGAAACAGCTGTACAGGTAAATTAAACAGGCTATATAGCCCTAAAAATACCAGCAGTGTTATTCCTATACCTACCCCAGTCGCGTTTTTTATTGCTTGCTTAGTGATGTCCATAATATGGCACTTATGCTTTTTATTGTTTGGTTTACTATAGGTCGCAGGAATGACAGAAAAAGTTTAAAGCCATGACACTAAGAATTTCAGCGATTATTAACATTTTGTTTAAATACCGTTTAAAAAACGTTATTTATCGCAGATGAGTGGACCTCAAAAATACGCTGTTTGTCGGCTTTAGACATATTTGGTTACACCAAGTGTGTTAAGTGGCTCAACGTGGAATGCCGGAGAGCTAAGCTGAGCTTTGAAGAGTGTAAGCTGCCAACCGCGTATTATGTGTTAATTAAACGTCAATTTGTTGAAAGTTAAAGAAGGCAAGAGCAAAGAGTAATGCAAGAACACCTGTTAAGATGGCGAGGTGAATCTTAAATAAATTTAGAGCAAAAAAAAGCCGCTCTAAGAGCGGCTTTTTTCAAATACGTCAGCGATTACGCTTCAGCAATGATGATCACTTTGATTGAAGTGATAACGTCAGAGTGAAGTTGTAAGTCGATGTCATACTCACCAGTCTCACGAAGAGTACCAGTAGGTAGTTTAACTTCTGCTTTTTGTACTTCAACGCCAGCTGCAGTGATTGCATCAGCGATGTCACGAGTACCAACAGAGCCAAATAGTTTACCTTCGTCGCCAGCAGGAGCTGCGATTGTAACTTCAGCAAGCTCAGCAACTTTTTCAGCGCGTGCGTTAGCAGCAGCTAGTTGCTCAGCAATTTTCGCTTCAAGTTCAGCACGACGTGCTTCGAACTTTTCAACGTTGTCTTTAGTTGCAGGAACCGCTTTACCCTGTGGGAAAAGGAAGTTACGAGCGTAACCAGACTTAACAGTCACTTGGTCGCCCAGGCCGCCAAGGTTGGCGATTTTATCTAGTAGGATGATATTCATCTTAGCTAACCCTTATATTCGCCAAATTACTTGTGTGAATCAGTGTACGGAAGCAACGCAAGGAAACGTGCGCGCTTGATCGCAGAAGACAGCTGACGCTGATATTTTGCGCTTGTACCAGTAATACGGCTAGGGACAATTTTACCGCTCTCAGTGATGTAGTTCTTAAGAGTAGCGATATCTTTGTAATCAATCTCAGTCACACCTTCTGCAGTGAAACGGCAGAACTTACGACGTCTGAAAAAACGAGCCATGGGTGATCTCCTTAAGCGTTGTCTTCAGTGGTTTCAGTTTTCTTTTCCGCGCGATCTTGGCGAGGAGCAGAATCGTCACGACGCTCACGACGAGGCTCTTCTTTCATCATTGGAGAAGGCTCAGTCACAGCAGTCTTAGTGCGCATAACCATGTTACGTAAGATCACGTCGTTGAAACGGAAAGCATTTTCCAATTCATCAACAGCTTCTGCAGACGCTTCAGCATTGATTAGTACGTAGTGGGCTTTGTGCAGCTTTTCAATTGGGTAAGCCAGTTGACGACGGCCCCAATCTTCTAAACGATGAATCTGACCACCGTCTTGCTTTAGGATTGTGGTATAACGCTCGATCATACCAGGTACTTGTTCACTCTGATCAGGGTGAACCATAAATACGATTTCGTAATGACGCATTATAGCTCCTTACGGTTGTAGCCTCGACAGTACAGCCGACTGTATGGAGACAAGGAACGAATTGGGATGGCTGTAAGGGCGCGCATTATACGCACTCAAACATCGTTGCACAAGCATTAATCAACTTTGGAAATTATTTTGCGGTTACTGCGAGGCACTTTCGTATGAGATAGAGGTAACGCGCATTAGCGGAAAGCGCAGGATGAATTCCGTTCCGTTAAAATCAGAAGACACCTTGAGGGAACCTTTATGCGCCTTTGCAATTTCTGATGCTATAAACAACCCTAAACCTAGCCCACCATTTTTCGCGCTGCCGTCTTTACGCCAGAAAGGTTGAAATAGGCGAGTTTTAGACTCATCAGATATAGGGGTGCCACTGTTTCTTACGCTAAGGATAAAGTCGCTCTTATTGGTGATAGCCTTGACATATATCGGATACGCTTGGTCGCCATGTACTAGGGCATTTTTCAACAAATTGGAGAGGAGCTGACAAACTCGCTTTTCATCACAGACAAAATGCTCAGTTATGTCAATATGTGTTCTGATGGTGCATCTAGGATAAGCAGTAGCTAACTCCTCAATTGTGTAGTTCAGTTGTTGCGCTAAACTAACTGTCACCCCCATTTTCACTGGTAGCCCTTCGCCGACTCGACTGTGGGTGAAGTCCATTGTATCTTCGATTAGGCGAGTCATTCTTTGCACGCTATTTTTCATTCTTGATACAGCTTTGAATACTGGCACTTGGACAGTGTTTGCGATTTCACTGTCTTTTAATATGTCATCTAGAAAACTAATACCAATTTGAATGGAAGATAAAGGGGTTCGTATGTCGTGACCCAAAATAGCGATGTATTGTTCTTGAAGACGGGCAATATTTCTTGCGTCAGTAAGCTGTGCCCGTGATCGCTCTATCTGGTCTTTTAATAAGATCTGACTAGATATAAGTCTAGCGAAAGCACTTATCTGCCCGTGAACAAGCTCGCAGCGTAACTCCCTTGGCTCTGAGTCTAAGCCGCATAGAGTTCCAAAAAAATCCCCATTAGCGTCGTAAATAGGGTAAGAAAAATAGCTTTCAAAACCATACATTACAGGTATGGGATTATCACAATACTCTTTGTCAGCAGACGCGTGATTGATGACGATCTCTTTCCTACTTGCCCTCACAGAGCGGCAGAATGTGGTCTCTATATCTAAATGGTCGCCGGGAGTTAGACCAAACTCTGCGTTGTCTAACACTGCGCACAAGGTCCACGCTTCTTCCGTGACTCTGGCGACACAAATGAAACGCAGATTTAAGCTACTTGCTAGTATTTGCATTATATGAGGGATCGCTTCGATAGCATCAATAGCTTGAATGTCTTGATGAACAGCGCCGTTCGCTACCATAACTTTGAAGTACCTTTTCTCGAGAACTTGTTTAGTAGAGTCTTTTTTCTAATACTTTAAAATTTCGAAAGATGAAATAACTAACCACGTTAAAGGTTGTGCACAACATTAAATTTGGACTGAATAGAGATGCTAATGTATACCAATGTATAATACTCAATAACTTTCGCAAATCCAGCAATAATAAATCAACAACACTGTTTATTTATACAGTAAAATACTGTACAGTTTTTGTATCTTTAATAAACAGGGGACCTACCATGGCCATTACCACACAGTATGTTGTTACGCACAAAGGGGTAGAAAAATTGGTAACTACCGACAAAAAAGAAGCCGATCAGTTTGACAAAATGCTCGATGCGGCAGATAACCTTGCTGATTACATTCATGCGAAGGGCATCAAGCTAGACGATAGTGTTGTGGAAGAACTCACCATTATGCTGTCTAAAAACAAAGATAAAATCAGCAAGATTTTCAAAGGCGCTACAGCAGAAAGCGTATTGGAAGATGAAAGCGCGGAAGTGGTAAAGCTACAAGCTAATGGCTGATAATTTCAGCGCGCCTCTCCTTTATGTCGTTATGAAGAGCAATTAATAAGAGCAACTGCCGCTTTGTCCTAATAAGATCTGATAGCATAGCTGTCAGAGGCAATGTTATTTAATAACATTGGCACAAAGCGGTGAAAGTTTTTTACTCGGCCTTGACTGGGTGAACAGATGTGTCGCTTTTGCTAATGTGAATATAAGACATAAATATAGTTCGGGCTTAGCGTGAATATAATTAATAAAAACAATAGCACTCAACCCCAGCGCAATGTAGTAGTTGAAGGCCGCAGCGCAGTGACTGAAGAGCGCAACACAGCGATTGAAGTTAGCAATTTACAGTTTTCGTACACCAAAAAAAATGCGCCCGTCATTGATATTAAAGCGTGGCAGGTTTCCCAAGGTGAACACGTTTTTCTTTCAGGGCCTTCGGGGAGTGGCAAAAGCACATTGCTCAATTTGCTATGTGGTACGTTGACCCCTACTCGGGGCGACATCGCTTTACTCGAACAGCCTTTTTCCTCGTTATCTAACCGACAGCGGGACAAGTTTAGAGCACGTCATATCGGCGTTGTTTTTCAGCAGTTTAACCTTATTCCCTACCTTTCGGTGGCGCAGAATATTCGTGCAGCGGTGTACTTTGCAAGTACGAAACCTAGTAAAAAAACAGAAGACGCAAAGCTTCGTCATTTGATGGACAAGCTACAGCTGCCTTCTCACGTGCTGCATGCGAAAGCTGACGCATTGAGTATAGGTCAGCAGCAGCGCGTTGCCATAGCCAGAGCACTGATAAACGACCCTCAATTATTGATTGTTGATGAACCTACCTCTGCCCTAGATACCGATGCCAGAGATAGTTTTATGTCACTGCTAAAAGATGTTGCAGGTGAAAGTACCATGATTTTCGTGAGTCACGACAAAGCCATGGAAAATTATTTTGACCGCCACTGCAGCATAAGTGAATTAAGCCCAAGTACAAACCACATAAAGGCGTTAGGCGGTGAGACCAAAAAAGCACAGGAGCGTGCGTAATGCTAAGTACTATTGCTATTGAAAGCTTAAAGCGCAGGAAAACAACGGCAATCCTCACACTTTTAAGCATTACCATCAGCATTAGTTTACTTTTGTGCGTGGACATTATTCGCAGCCAAGTAAAAACCAGTTTTACGCGCACCGTGTCTGGTGTTGATCTTATTGTTGGCGCACCAAGTGGACAGCTTAATTTACTCCTGTCGTCAGTGTTTAATATAGGCACTCCCACCAAAGGTATTGAATATAAAAGTATTGCGGCGCTTCAATCTAACAAACAGGTATCGTGGCTTATCCCGCTATCTTTAGGTGATACTCACAGAGGTTTTAGAGTAGTAGGTACTACCAGTAGTTTTTTCGACCACTTTAAATACGGAGATATGCAGTCACTTGAAATGTCGGAAGGCACTGCGTTTACGCAGCCACTGTCTACTGTTGTCGGTGCTGACATTGCCACGTCATTGGGCTACAAGGTAGGGGATGAAATCATTATTTCCCACGGTTTAGGGAATGTCTCATTTAACAATCATGATGCACATCCTTTTACTATCTCGGGCATTCTTAAGAAAACTGGCACTCCCGTAGATAAAGCCGTATACGTTACCTTGCAAGGACTTGAAGAAGCTCACACTGGGCCTAAACATTCGCCCACCTCAATGTTAGGCCGCAAATCTGCTGACAAGGAAAACGAGCATGAGCATGAGCATGAGCATGAGCATGAGCATGAGCATGAGCATGACGAGCATACCGAAGAACATGCGGCTTACCATAGCGAAGCATTTACGCCTGAGTCAGTATCCGTGGTGATGCTGGGGCTTAAACATCGGGTAACTGCACTGCAGCTTCAATATCAAATTAATCAAAGTAAGAATGAGCCGCTAATGGCTATTCTACCGGGCATGGCACTCGCTGAACTTTGGCAAATTATGGGAAATGTAGAATCGCTATTGCTTGGCCTTTCCGGTCTTATCGTCATCTGCGCGCTAATTGGGCTTGCGACTATGCTGCTAGCAACGATGAGGGAGCGTTATCAAGAAATCGCGGTTTTACGAACTATAGGCGCAGGACCGTTTACCTTACTGCTACTCATACAGATTGAAGCGATGGTGCTTACGATTGTGAGTGCCACACTGAGTTTAGGCTTGGTAGCTGGGCTTATGAGCGCACTAAAACCTTGGTTAAGCAGTGCTTATGGACTCTTCTTAAGCGGCCCACTATTCAGTCAAAGCAGTGTTGTTATTATTTTGCTTATACTAGGGTGCACATATTTGGTTTCGCTGTTTCCAGCTGTGGCGGCCTACAGACGCGGCCTACATGCAGGGCTTAATGCGAATTAATAAATACCTATGCCTAAAACGTTGTTTCGAGTTTTATAGGCTTTTATTTAGCGCCACATCTTTACGCCAATAGGCAATAGGCCTTTTAGTGGAGTGAGCGTAAGAGAGCTGGGGAGAGTATTACTCTCCCACTCGCTTATCTGTGCTGAAACGCAATATTAGCTCGTGAACCTGATTAACCGTTGCGCGTAAATCGTGACTCGCTGCTAACGATGCTTCAGATGAACGCTGGGTTTCAGACGCGCCGTCAGCGACTTCTACTAACTGCTGGTTAATATGCTCTGCCACCGTGCTTTGTTCTTCTACCGCTGAAGACATCTCTACCGTGGCATCGGCAATACCTTTTACGGCGTTATTAATTTCAAACAATGCACCTCGGGTTTCTTCTACTATAGCGCTGCCGTGCTCTGCTGAAGCTAGCCCTTCCGTCGATACCCTTACAGCTCGGTCAGAACGCTCAGCCAATTCATTAATGATGTTGTGGATTTTATCGGTCGATTCGCGAGTTTTCGAAGCTAAAGTACGAACCTCATCGGCAACAACCGCAAAACCTCTTCCTTGTTCGCCAGCTCTTGCAGCTTCAATCGCAGCGTTAAGTGCTAGCAGGTTAGTTTGCTCCGCAATAGTAGAAATAATATTGGCCGCTTCACCAATATCGCTGGTTGACTGAGCCAGCTCTGTTACCGTGGTAGAGATTGACTCAACCGCCTCGCGTAAGGCGACAATCGCCTGCATGGCTTGTTCTGCCTTTTGATTACCCGTTTCAACGTTTGCCGCTGCAGTCCTTGCGCTCTTTGCGTTGCTCTCTACTCGTTCTGCAACTTCTTGAATGGCCTGACTCATTTGCGTCACCGCAGACGCGATTTGCTGGGTTGCTTGGTTTTGTTGGACCACCGCAGCACTTGTACTTTCAGCTTGCTGATGCGTTGTGTTAGCGATTGACTCAAGGCCCGCTGATGCATCTTTAATACGGGTTAACGCCGTGCGATTTCTGGCAAGTTCACACCCCAGTGCGAGCTTAGCTTGGCTAATGTGAATAGGGTCCGGGAAGTAGGTTTGCGCCACCGTTTCGTTTGCATAGCTTTCCGGGCTAAGCGAAAGCAGCGCGCCCCAATCTTTTCTCGTTTTGGCTTCTTGGGCAATCATTAAAATAATTGCCCCTGCTAGCGCAATACCAGCCGCAGCGGCGCCGTGGGTAAATGCAAGAGCTAGTACTAAGACAGCACTTATCAGCAACGTAGGCGCCAGATGCATTAGGTTTTGAGCTAAGCGCGACATCGGTGATACCGCTGACTTTCCCTGCTGCATTCTTGCATAAACACTGGAAGCACGGGTTATTTCGTCACTCAACGCTGGAACTCGAACGGACTCATAGCCTACAACGGCTTTCCCCTCGTACACAGGCGTTACGAACGCCGAAACCCAATAATGATCGCCATTTTTTCTTCTGTTTTTAACCAGACCTAACCAGCTCTGCCCAGATTCCAAAGTACGCCACATCTCTTTGAATACGGGGGCTGGCATATCTGGATGACGGATAATATTGTGGTTTTTACCAATGAGTTCTTCACGAGTATAACCGCTCGCCTCTACGAATGCGCTGTTGCAATGCTGGATTACACCACGTTTATCAGTGGAGGAAATAAGACGGTGATGTGATGGGAATTTATATTCTTTTTGGGTAACTGGCTGATTATTTCTCATTGGGTGCTTTCTCCATGTAACAAAGCAATCATCCGTGAACAGTAGGAAATTTTGCTTATCTCCTAAGACTAGAACATAAATATTTTCTGTCTAGCTGGAAGAAAAAATTAGAGAAATTCTATATTTTATCAGCAGTTTAGGAAAGCACTTTATACTTTAGAATAAAGGCAATAAAACCGCAACGCATGTTCCTTTACCCTCTTCACTGGTGATATTTATTTTTCCGTTGTGTTCTTCGACAATGGTCATGGAAATAGACATGCCTAACCCTGTTCCTTCACCAGGAGGCTTAGTGGTAAAGAAGGGCGTGAATATTCTATCCAGTGTTTCTTTCGACATACCGATACCTTCATCTTCTACGATAAGCATGGCGTTCTTTTCATCTTTCTGTACTTTTAGGGTGATAGACTTTCCTTCTGGCGTAGCATAGATAGCGTTGGTTACGAAATTAACCAATACCTGCTGAATTTGCCCCGCGTTACCAAGGAAATAAACATCTTTATCCGGTACTTCTAAATTAACTTTGTTTTTGTACCTGTGCAGGTTGTTCGTTAGCTTGATTACCGTATTCATAGCTTCTACAGCGCTTATTTGCGTGTGCTTTCCTGAGCCTGGATACGAAAAACTTCGCAACGCTTTTACTATCTCAATAATGCGTTCAATGCCCTCATGAGATTCGTTGAACATTTCTAAAATCTCGCTTGCACTTTCTCGCAGAGAAAAACGCTTCTCCAGCGCTTCGAATTGCGCTTCAATCTCTCCACCAGCAGTACGACACAGTAGCCCTATTTCATCTAACGCATGTTGATAGTCATTAAAGATTTCTTTCGCGACAACGGTATTACTTCGAACATACCCGATTGGGTTATTAATTTCATGAGCTATGCCCGCCGCAAGTTGGCCTAACATCGCCATTTTATCTGCGCTGACCAACCTCTCTTCTAAAAAGTCCCTGTCTTTTTTAACCGTCTTTAATTCAATTTTTCGACTGTTAAGTTCCGTCGTTTTACTTTCGTAGCGTGATGTTATGTCTAAGTAATGCTTAGTTGTATCCAAAACATAAAGCGTTTCTTCTTCTAGGTTGTCATCTTTGGTAAGCAACACTAGCCAGGCGTATTCGCCGTCAGCCATTTTATGCATGAAGTGAAGTAAGCGCGCTTCTTTTTGAGTGTCGGGTCGCTGAACTGCATTAACACACCAATGGGAATAACTGTCCCTTAAGGAGAGTGGTGTTTCAATTTTAATTAATTCAGCAAGTTCCGGTGAGCTACACCACCCCTCGTCAAAAGTAAGTACTTGGTTATCATCACCCACTACGAGCTCGTCATTTTTCACAATGAACGCTTTTCCACAATGGGCATTGCTAAATTCCACCGCTGATTCTAGGGCAGAAAATATAAAACTTTTTCCTGGCTGGGCGTTGGAAAGCTGCGATGCAGTTCTGTTGAGGTAGAGCAGCTCTCGCTCCCGCTGCTTTGAATCATTTAGTGCTTTTCTAAGCGCTTGGTTTGCTAGATAAGCATCTTGAGAATAGGTTTCTAAGAAAGATTCTGCGTTTTTACGCGCAATTTTTTGACGCTTAAGTTGTCGTTCTAACGAGTTAACGCGGGCTTCCAGCGCAAGAATGCGCTCGTGGTCGGTGGAATACGATGTTTCACTCACCAAGAAGCCCTCCATTTAGGTCGCCGATAAAATTTCAGAGCGCCGTACTTTTCAATGGGGCCTATAGAACCATAGAGTTCTGCGGCCGCTAGCTAACTAGCCTATCAAGGAGTGTCATTACTCTCTCACTGGCTTGTTCCATCTCTATAAGCTTAGCATCAGCTTCAGCGTTGTCGCCATTTTGTTTAGCTAGCACTGCGGCTATTCCGCTGCTATGTACTCTTGCATGCGGAGCTTCAATCTCTCTGAATGCCGTTGTTTGGCCTACCGCTTTGTTAGCATTATCACTATACCATTGCCCTAGGCGACAGTTTTTGTGATCGCCAAAGTCCGCCACCGATTTGTTACTGTAACCACATAGCACCGCATATACTTCTGCTTTCCACACTACATGATCCAGCTTTACTGTTTGGATAAATGTAGCAATGGTGCCTTCACTAATAGTAGATTTCATGCTGTCACAGTGCTTCACCATGACTTCATAGCTACTATTAAGTTGATTAATGCCTGTCTCAAGCTGTTCGTTGTTTCCACGCAGCTCATTCACTCCCGACACCGCTTTGGATGTTGATTGAATAATGCCATTAACCAACTCTGAAACTTCCGTTGCAGATTTATTGGTTTCTGTTGCCAGTGCACGTACTTCATCAGCAACAACACTAAACCCTCGACCTGCATCGCCCGCTCGAGCCGCTTCAATCGCGGCGTTTAGCGCGAGCAAGTTGGTCTGGTCGGAAATACTCGTAATAGTAGTAACAAATTTATTAATGTTATCTGCTGTTGTCGATAACCCCGAAATACGTTCGCTCATACTGCCCATTTGGACATTAAGCCCGCTCATGTCGGTAACAATTTTGCTCAACGTAGTCGCAGAATCACTAAACAACTCATTAATATTAGCTACAGACTGGTTCTCAGCATCGATTCGCTGATAAGTAGCCAACACCGTTTCACGAATACCTTCTAATTGACGCATTGCATCAACAATGCACTTCATTACAACGGAATCGTTCGACGATGCATGCTGGCCGTTTGCAGCCTCAATGGCATTAATGAGTTCACTATTTTCTGCCTCTAAAACGTCAATTTTGTCTAAGGCTTCTTGCACTCTTGCTTCTAGTTTACGTACTTGCGCTTCTTTTTCTTCGTATTTACTGCGAGATACAAACATGTGTGGTTACCGATATGTTTTTTATAGAGTTATTTTGTTCAGATTAACAGATATTTAGACTAATTAACTATTAGTCTGAAGTAGCGTTATACATTGAATATCGGCAGATTTTCTAAATTCGATACATTTAAAACGCCGCGCCCAGTTTCTTATCTAACGTTACGAAAAGTGTAAGTACCCTAAAATGATGAGTGCTAACCATAGGGTTTCTGCGAAAATCATAATTATTGGTCGCACACCAACATTGATGAGCTGACCCAAGTTTGATTTCATTCCAATCGCGGCTATGGAAACGATGAGGAAAAAGCGTGAGATTTGACTCCCCATCTCTACAACGCTTTCAGGTAAAACAAAGAAACTGTTCAGTAGCATCATCATCACGAAGCCGACTAAGAAGAGTGGTATCTTAGGACTGTTTGTTTGACGGCTTTTGATACCAGCAGATAAGGTTTTTGCTACTACTAACACCATAATCATAACTACTGGAACTAGCATGGCCACCCTAACAAGTTTCGTTAGCGTTGCCATGTCGCCTACTTCCTGAGAAATCGAGTAGCCTGCCCCTACAACTTGCGCAACATCATGAATAGTGCCACCTAGAAATATGCCAGCTTCACTGTCTGACAGGTTTAGCTGAACAGCGATAATAGGATAAAGTACCATTGCGATTGTAGACATAGCGGTAACGCCAATAACGGTAACTAGTGTATCTCGCTCGTGGTGCTGGCCTTTGGGTAGAATGGTAGATATAGCCAATGCAGCGGACGCGCCACAGATAGCAACTGCGCCTCCTGTTAAGGCCCCTAGTTGCCCTTTTAACCCCAAAATTCTAGCGAGGCCAATACCAAGCAAGATGGTCGATAAAATGGCAATGCACAATAAGCCCAGCGTATCCCAGCCCAGTGCGGTTAAATCTTCAAGTGCGAGTCTTAAACCAAGGAGTACAACACCTGTACGCAATAAAGTACTGGCACAAAAATCAATGCCTTCGGTACTTGGTGAATCAGCTCGATAGAGAAAAGAAACAGCCATTCCTATCAGAAGAGCAAACAGCATGGCAGGGGAACCGTAGTGCTCGCTGAGAAAAAGAGCCGCCAAGCCGGTAATGACGGAAACGCTTACTCCCGGGAGAATCGCTTGATATCTAATATTCATACTTTTGTTTATTAATTATAGTTATTGTTTAAAAGGCCTATCACTACAAAAGCTTGATTTTCGTTGGCCTTTAGAAAACGATTCCCTACTCTCGCCAGAGTTTAACGCAACTTATAGTTCTTCATGCTGATGTTCGTGAGAGTGAGCGTGTAAATGATCATTATCGTCACGACATGGCTCACCCGGCAACTCGAACTCTATGGTTGTGTGAGCAAGCCCAAATGGCGCTAACCTTTCGTGCACTTCTTCTTTAAGCAGTCGTAACTTGTCATTGTCTATCGCACAGTTTATTACCACATGTGCAGTAAGCACATGCTGCTCACCGTCTAGCGACCAAAAATGTACGTGATGTATTTCTTCGACGTGCTCCATATTTAATAGCGTACTGCTAATAGCATTCCTTGTTGCCAAATCAGGTACACCCTGTAGAAACAACGACATGGTCTGCACTACATATCGAACAACATTCACCAAAATGAAAAGCGTAAAACCAATAGATAAGATAGGGTCGAGTATGGGCCAATCGACAAAGTGGAGAACGATGGCTACTACCAGTACCGCAACCCACCCCATGGTATCTTCTATTAAATGCCAGTTAAGCACTTTTTCATTCATCGAATGACCGCCGTGGAGCTTATACGCAGCAAAGCCATTCACGAAAATACCGAGAATCGCCAATCCAATCATACCCTCTGTAACGGGCATTTCTGGGTTAGATAGACGGGGAATGGCCTCAGACAATACCCAAATTGAGCCAATGACCAATATAACGCCATTGATCATGGCGCCCATCAGGCTTAACCGTTTGAAGCCATAAGTATACTTTTCGGTTGAAGCTTTGTTTCCTAACTTACTTAAATACCACGCAAGGCCTATAGAGAGAGAGTCTCCTAAATCGTGAACCGCGTCCGCCATAATGGCGACACTGTTTGTAAGCCAACCACCGATAAATTCAATGATGGTGAAAATAAAGTTCAGCCAGAACGCCCATCCTATCCGTGTGGAGTCTGTACCTAGTGCCTCAGTATGTGCGCCGTGGTGGTGACCGTGATGATGACCTTTGTGCTGATTGGAAACGCTTGTGTTGTGATTATGGTGATGCATGATGACAACTCACATAAGAAGATATGCTGAGCTTAACGTGATGTGTTGATAGGTGCGAATAAAATATCGAGCACAGGTTGTTAACATGTTCTCAAGATAATTTGTAAATAGTGGGTGAAGCAATCGTCTCTCTTTTTTTAACCTTCCCCCAAAACAACCATAAGATATTAATTACAAAAGAAATAAATTTAAAATGGAGGAAATGTATGAAAAACCCAAATGTTAATTTTTTGAGAACAGTATTGATCTTTACGTGTCAGTCGCTTAATGTAATGTAAGCGCTTTCAAACAGCCATTTTTATTTGACCTAAATTGTAAGCGCTTACAAAAAGCTTTTTACGTGGCATTTGCCACTACATAAAAACCCAATTTCTTTAGATCAGGGCTGAAAACAATGACGAAAAAAGCATCTCAACTTTCGCGGATAGCTGCCGCGATCTCAGTCGCAACCCTATTTGGCTGTGGAGGCGGGGCAACCACATCTACAGACATCGACGTTGTTGATCCAGCTACACCCGTTTCTGACTGGGAACTGGTATGGAGCGACGAATTCGATGGGAACAGTATTGACGATGACAACTGGACGCACGAAGTTAACTGTGACGGTGGCGGCAATAACGAAGCACAGTGTTATACCGACAGTGAAGATAACTCATTCGTTTCTGACGGTAGCTTAAAAATTGTTGCACTACCCGCGGAAGAGGGAGCGCAAAAGCCGTACACATCAGCCCGTCTCAATACCCGCTACAAAGCAGATTTTAAATACGGCCGTATTGAAATGCGTGCCAAGTTACCTTCAGGCCAAGGCAGTTGGCCAGCGTTTTGGATGATGCCTACTGACGAAGTATATGGCGGCTGGCCTCGTTCTGGCGAAATCGACATTATGGAAGCCGTTAATCTTAAGGCATCAGATGCCGACGGCAACCCTGAAAGCCATATCTACGGCACACTTCATTACGGTCAAGAATGGCCAAACAACGATAGTTCAGGTAAGGCTTATTCACTACCTAATGGTGCAAATCCGGCAGACGATTTCCACACTTACGCAGTTGAATGGCAAGAAGGCGAAATTCGCTGGTACATGGATGATTACCTCTATGCGACACAGCGTCGTTCACAAGTTCGCTATAACGCAAACGGCGATGCAACCGGGCTATCACACCGTGGTTGGTATGCAGAATACTACGAACAAGGCACGGGCGAATTAACCACGCATTGGGATAATGCGCCTTTTGACCAAGAGTTTTATCTTATTCTTAACTTTGCTGTAGGTGGCGACTGGCCAGCTAATGTAAACGAAACAGGTATTGACGCTGATGCATTTGCAGAAGGTCAGACTTACGAGATTGATTATGTTCGTGTCTACGAATGTGCTTCAAACCCTGACACAGGTAAAGGCTGCGAAACTGTTCGTCCAGGTTACAACTCGCTAGATGATGCGTTAGTGGAAGGTGCAGCACCTATTCCAGCTCCACCGTCTACTGGTGTTGCACAAAACCTTACCATTTTTGACGGAACGCCTAATCCAAACTGGCCAGCGTGGGATTGCTGCGGAGGTTCAACGCCAGCGCTTGTAGAAGATGCTGAGCAAGGTCAAGTTTACGAATTTGCTATAAATGAAGCACCAACCGTAATGGGCTTTATTAGTCGAGCTCAATTTATCACAGACCCAGAAGGCGAAGCTGCACCGTTTGATGCTTCTCCTATGGAAGAAACGGGCAGTGTTAAGTTCGATTTGAAAGTAACCTCACTACCTGCGAATGCAACTACCAATTGGTTGTTCAAAATTGAAAGCTCTGAAGGATCGACTGCCGCTGAACTTCCATTAATGGATGGCTACGTTGGGCCAGCTGATACCGCAGGAGCCACTCCTGAACAAGGTGTATGGGAGTCTTATGAATTTCCGCTTAGCACGCTTGCAGCAGCAGGTTTAGACACAAGCGCTATTGATGTCATCATGGTTTTCCCTGCGTGGGATACCGGTAATGGTGCGGTTTATCGCATGGCTAATGTTGAAATTTCTCAGGAAGGCGGCGTTACCTATCCAGAACTAGTCATCTTCGAAGAAGGACAAAACCCTAACTGGCCAATGTGGGACTGCTGTGGTGGCTCTACCCCTACTGAAGAAATGGACGACGAAGAGCATGGTCTAACTGCTGAATTCCGCATTGGAGCGGATCCAACGGTAATGGGCTTTATAACACGTCCGGAATCTGGCGGCGGTGACACACCATTTGATGCTACTGCACTTACCGATGGCGGCCTGTTGCAATTTGATATGCGCGTAGTAAGTGCGCCTAATAACGCCGATGCGTCTTGGTTATTCAAAATCGAATCTAATGGTGCCGCTACCGCTGTTGAACTGCCACTTTCTGAAAGTGTTGAAGGTCAAGCGCCTGTAGAAGGCGAATGGCAAACTTACACATTCCCTATTTCTGACCTCCAAGCACGCGGCTTAGACGTGAGTGCCATTGACGTAATCATGGTATTCCCAGCCTGGGGCACAGGTGAAGGTGCGGTTTATCGTTTAGACAATGTGAAGTTCTACCACCCTGATAGCGGCGCTGAAGCACCTGCAGGCGGCATTACGCTTTTTGCAGACACAGCAGCGGACCAATGGCGTATTTGGGATTGCTGTGGCGGTTCAACACCAACAGAAGAAGTGGATGATACTGAGCATGGTACGGTTGCCGAGTTCCGCATTGGCGCGACACCAACTGTTATGGGGATTATCGCTGACGACGGTCACTCATATGATGCATCTGCTCTGCTAACCAATGGTGCAGTGCGCTTTGAGATGAAAGTAAGCTCAATGCCAAATGATTCGACAGCACCTTGGCTATTCAAAATAGAGTCAATAGGCGCATCAACCGCTGTTGAGTTACCTATTTCGGCAAGTCTAGAAGGGGCCGATCCCGTTCAAGGCGAATGGCAAACCTACACTTTTCCATTACAAACACTATTTGATGCTGGCTTAGATATCAGCGCCATTAACGTCATCATGATGTTCCCTGCATGGGGTCAAGGTGAAGGCGCGGTGTATCGCATAGATAATGTAGAAATAGCTGCACAGTAACAAAGCAAATGCCGCTTTATCTTTTAAAGCGGCAGTTACCAATTGATAAGAATTAGTAGGGCAATTATGAAAAACACACCATTTAAAAAGACCCAGCTTGCCACATCAATGGCTTTGTTGATGGGCTCTACCCTAGCTTTTCCCTCTTACGCGCAAGAATCAGAAGCCGTTACTCCGGCAGAAGATGAAGTTGAAGTTATTCAAGTAAGCGGTATTCGCGGCAGTATGATCCGCTCCATGGACTTGAAACGCAGTTCCAATGGCGTTGTAGATGCCATTTCTGCCGAGGAGTTAGGTAAATTTCCAGACACTAACTTGGCGGAAGCACTTCAGCGTATTACCGGTGTAACTATCAGCCGAAATAACGGTGAAGGTAGTCAGATTACGGTGCGTGGTTTTGGACCAGAATTTAACTTGGTTACACTAAACGGACGTCAAATGCCGGGCACCGGATTCACTCGCTCATTCGACCTAGCGAATTTGTCTTCTGAAGGTGTAAGTACGCTTGAACTACAAAAAACTGCACGCGCAGAAAACCCTAGTGGTGGTCTAGGCGCGACAGTAAATATTATTACTATGAAGCCTCTGTCTCAGCCGGGACAAAATGCCACAATCTCGGTGAAAGGCATTCATGACACCTCTGTTGAGGAAGGCGATGACCTCACGCCTGAAATTGCAGGTGTATATAGCAATACTTTTGCGGATGAAATGTTCGGTTTCGGTGTTTCGTTCTCGCACCAAGAGCGTGATTTCCAACAGCAGTCTGCAAATATCCAAGGGTGGCAGCTTCAAGAAAATGCAGCTCTGCCTGATCTTGACCCTGCGAATGTGGTAGACAACCGCACGAACATTACCGACGTAGCTTTCTTCCCGAAAGATATGAACTACGGCATCAATGATGTTCAGCGTGAGCGCCAGAACGGACAAGTCACACTGCAATTCCGCCCGGTTGATGCTTTTACAGCGACAGTAGACTATACCGCTTCGCGCGCCACAACTGGCACAAATTCCGTGGGTTGGGGAATATGGAACAACTTCGGCGCTAACATTAATGCGTATGAATTAGATGAGAATGGTACGGCGGTATACGCTGACATTAGCGGTGATGATGGTTCATTTACTGCTAGTAGAAATACCACTCGTGTTGATGCCCGCTCGCTAGGTGTTAACTTTGACTGGATGATTAACGACGACTGGCACGTCAGCCTTGATTACCACGACTCGTACAACGAAATAGACAACGGCTACGACAAAGGCTTAGGTAGCTCTGGCCAAATCATCTTAGGCTCAAACCAACTTGATTCAAAGGTTTATGATTTCCGCGAAGGTGAGATTCCGCAGGTTTATGTGAACTGGAATAATGGCACCAATGAAATTCTGCCTAGTGAAATTGACTCAAACTTCAGTCAGTTCATTTACTCGCCTGGTCGTTCTGATATCGAGCAGCTTCAACTAGACGGCACTTGGTACAACTCAGCGTTCGAGATTCCACTTGTAAAAATCGATTTTGGTTACGCTCGCACAGAGCAAGCGCTATCCGGCTTTAGTGCGTGGAGTGGACTACGCGGTGGCCCAGGGTTTAGCCCATCGTTTACCGAAATTTTCCCTGACAGTATGTTTGTTCGCCATGATACCTCTGGCTTCTTAGACGCTTTTGATGGCGGTGGCGCAAGCATGAATCCAGGCTATTACTACACCTATGATTTTGATGAAGCGATTGCCCGACAGCTTGCCTTTATCACAGGCGATGTGGTCGGCGAAAGTAACGCCTACTCTATCGACCCTTATTTTAGTGGCGCACCTTCTGTAAGTAACGTAGAAGAGATTACCGACTCGATTTATGTTCAATCAGAGTGGGACTTCGAAGTAGGTGATTACTTCGTTCAAATTAACGCAGGTGTGCGCTATGAAGAAACAGAAGTACCAAGCTCTGCGGAAGTGCGCGTTCCGGTGCAGGTAAATTGGGTAGCCGCTTCTGAGTGGATCACACAATTTGAAGATGAGCTACAAGTACAAGATTTTACCGGCGAATATGATGTTCTTCTGCCTATGTTCGATGTGAAAGTGGATCTCACGGACGACATTGTTGCGCGTTTCTCATGGGGTAAGTCAATTACCCGAGCTCCTATTGGCTTGCTACAAGGTGGCCTAGCATTTAGTGGCAGCCCTAAAATTGGTGCAAGAACCGCATCGGCGGGTAACACAAGCTTGTTACCGTTCGAGTCAACTAACTTAGACCTTTCATTTGAGTGGTACTACGACGAGTCGAGCATGCTTGCCGTTGGCTTATTCAGAAAGTCGGTAGAAAACTATATTACGACCACAGGTCAAGACCAGCAGTTTGAAGGTTTACGCGACATCTACCAAGGACCACGCTGGAACGAAGCAGTGACTGCATTAACGGCAGCCGGTGAGCAGGCAACCGATAGTGCTATTTATAACTACTTCATTGATAACGGTTATGCTGACGAAAACGGTGTGGTAACCCCTAATGCGGACGACCCGTTAATCACGTGGCGCACCACACAGCCTGGTAACTCTAGCGATTCAAAAACCGTTGAAGGTATTGAGTTAGCTATTCAGCATACGTTTGGCGACACTGGCTTTGGCTTCGGCGCGAACGCGACGTTGGTTGACGGCGACGTTGAATACGACCCTTACAACCTGAACGAGCAAGACCCGCTTGTAGGCATCAGCGACTCTGCTAACTTCCAGGTGTTTTATGAGAAAGAAGGCCTATCTGTAAAAGTCACCTATGCATGGCGCTCAGACTACGTTGTTGGAATTGGTCAAGCACAAGGGTCATCAGATAACCCAGCTACTCAGTTCGACACTTTCGGTCAAATTGATGCCAGCATCAACTACGACGTTAACGAACACCTAACCGTGTTCTTAGAAGGCGTGAACATCAACGATGAAACAGAACGTGGCTATGGTCGCTTCGAAGAGCAATTCTTATTTGCTCGTCAATACGGACCACGCTATACGCTGGGCGCTAGATATACTTTCTAAGTTCAGCAAGCAATATTATTAAGGGCCTTTCCAGGCCCTTTTTTTTACATATCGCCTAGGCGCCAAGCTACCTAGCAAGTCGATTACCATTAATCAGTAACTGGCGTTCCATCCTTGTTAAATTTCGCAATATCAGCGCCTGAAGACTTCCATTCTTCCTGCTCCGCTTTGGTAGCTTTTGGCGAGAACCAGCCAAGATAGGCGTACAATATGCCTATCAATGGAGCAGTCCAACATGCAAATGCAAAGGGGATATACAGTAAGTTTTCCAGGCTTGCGCCCGATATTCCAAGACCAAGTGCAGATATCACAAACGCACCACCAGCATTCCAGGGAATAAGTGGTGACATTAAGGTGCCGCCCTCTTCAATTCCACGAGACAGATTAAGTGTGGAATAACCCATACCACGGTAAACGGGTGAATACATTCTTCCCGGTAAGGCAACTGATAAATATGGGTCGCCAGCTACTAAGTTAGTGGCAAAGGCCGTTCCTACCGCTGCAACCTGAGTACCAGCGAAGGTTTTCGCTTTGCTTTTAATAGCGTTAATAATGCTTCTTAGGCAGCCCGTCGTTTCTAGCGCACCGCCAAAACCAAGCGCAATGAGTACCAACGAAATGGTCCACATCATAGACTGAACACCACCACGGTTAAGCAAACTATCTATTTCAACGATATTAGTTTGAATTGAATAGCCGTTATTTGCATAGTCGAAGACGGCTTGTAGGCTTTGTCCCTGCATAAACATGGCGAACACGCCTCCAACTACAGCCCCAGCGAATAGTGCAGGTAGGGGCGGAATTTTCTTTAACGCCAGCCCCATAACAACAAGCGCTGGCAATAATGCCCAGCCGGAAATGGTAAAGTTGTCTTCTAATGCTGCAGTAATACCTGCAATTTTTGCAAACGAAACACTCTGAGCGTCAATGACGAAAAAGCCAACGCCAAGATAAATTAAAAATGCGATAACCATGGCTGGAATTGTGGTGGCCATCATATTTTTGATATGTGAAAACACATCCGTGCCGGTAACAGCTGGGGCAAGGTTAGTGGTATCAGACAGGGGCGACACTTTATCGCCGAAAAATGCGCCGGAAACTACTGCGCCCGCCGTCCAATACATAGGAATATCAAATCCTTCGCCGATACCCATCAAGGCAAGACCAACGGTACCTACACTTCCCCAACTTGTGCCTAGTGAAACGGATACCACTGCACAGATAACCATTCCTGCCGCAAGAAATATCTGAGGAGACAGGGTTTTCAAGCCGTAGTAAATAATAGTCGGGACTGTCCCGCTTGCTATCCATATACCGATAATCATTCCTACGACAATAAGTACGCTTACCGACGGCAAGGCGACATGGATAACTTTAAAGATTCCAGCCCGCACTTCTTCCCATGTAAGGCCAAGATAGGTACCTACAAAGCTTGTCAACGCAATGCCAATGGCTAGAGGTATATGAGGCTCAAACACACCAAAGTAAAATATCTGGGTGCCAAGGATTAAAAGCGTTAATACAACAGGTGTTAACGCAAGTAAGAGACTTGGTGTAGCACGCTGTTCATCTGTCATTTTACTACCCTGTAATTCAATGAGTGATAAGAATGAATGCACAGTCGACAAACACCTAAACCAGCTTTCATTCAAACACTGATTATTGTTAATGTTACAGATTGGCTACGGGATGAATTGCATAATAGATCGATAAATAGCAGGTTAAGAGACAGTTGGTACCGTTCTCATCTATCGAGAACAAATGAAATTTCATTTAATCATGAGCATACGATCACCTTTGTTGGCTCCTCGCATTGTGGTTTTTCAGCATTGGACTTGAACGTGAAAGCTTTTTGTAATTTAGCTCCAACGATACGTGTTTGTGATATAGAATCTCTATTGAGGAACACACGCCTCACTATTTCACAAAGGATAAAGGGATTAATGTGAATATGATTAATAATAAAACGTTTATATCAGCGGTATCACTTCTAGCCATCATCGGCGTCACATCAGGATGTGCAACAACATCTTCTCAAGTAGTTGAAACACCGAAAGTAAATAGCTATAACACTCAGTATACAGGCGAAAAGAAAAAACTCGTTGTCGGCCAGTTCGTAAATCGCTCTAGCTTCCAAAACGGCATTTTCTCAAATGGCCAAGACCGTCTGGGTAGCCAAGCGAAGACCACGTTGATGAGCCACTTACAACAAACCAATCGTTTCAGCGTTTTAGATAGAGATAATATGAATCTCTTAGCTGAAGAAGCTCAGCGTACTGGTACAGAACAAAAAATTTCTGGCGCAAAGTTTGTTATCACAGGTGACGTTACTGAGTTCGGTCGTAAAGCAATTGGTGATAAGCAGCTTTTCGGTATTCTCGGTAAAGGTAAATCGCAAATTGCTTATGCCAAAGTAACGTTAAACGTGGTCGATGTTACCACGTCAGAAGTGGTTTATTCTGTCGCAGGCGCAGGTGAATACAGTCTTTCAGAAAGAGAGGTTATCGGCTTTGGCAGCACAGCAAGCTACGATGCCACGTTAAATGGAAAGGTTCTTGATTTAGCCATCCGCGAATCGGTTAACAATTTAGTTAACGGTATCGAATCAGGGGCATGGAAAATTTAAGAATGAAAAAGTTAATAATACTTACAGCCCTAACATTAGGAATTGTAGGGTGTAAAACTACCGAGCCGCTTTACTATTACGGTGAATATAATAAAGCCGTTTACAGTTACCTGAAAGGCGAAGAAACGACCGTCGAAGAACAAATTATGGTTCTAGAAGAGACTATTGAACTCGCTGCGGCAAACGGAAAAAATATTGCACCTGGTGTACATGCACATCTTGGAATGCTGTATTTCGAAAGTGGAAATATTCTGCAAGGCGAAGCGCATTTCGAAACAGAAAAGCAATTATTTCCAGAATCAAAGCAATACATCGATTTCCTTCTTAATTCAGCTAAAGGAGCGTAATTGATGTTTGCTAGAATCCTTAGTGCACTTGTTTTAATTACCTCTTTGTCTGCATGCGTAAGCATGCCGCCTGCTCACGACTACACAGCATTTAAAGCTGCCAATCCTGCGTCGGTTATTATTTTACCTCCGTTGAATAATACCCCTGAAGTGATTGCGCCATATAGTGTTATGACACAGCTTGCTACCCCAATTGCCGAATCAGGTTTTTATGTATTTCCTGTCGCTATGGTTAATCAAACCTTTAACAATAATGGTTTGACGCAAGCCGCCGATATTCAAGCAGTTCCGACGACTAAGCTAAAAGAGATATTCGGTGCAGACACGGCACTTTACGTCACTATCGATGACTACGGCACAAGCTATGTGGTTATTTCAAGTGAAACACGAGTAACAGTAACAGCATCTCTCGTAGATCTTGAGACTGGAAACATGCTTTGGACCGGAGCGGCTACCGCATCGAGTGCAGAACAGCAAAACGCCAACAGCGGCGGTTTAGTGGGTATGCTAGTACAAGCAGCGGTAAATCAAATTTTTGAAACCGTCACAGATAGAGGTTTTGATATTGCAGCTATAACCTCTGCGCGACTTCTTTCTGCTGAAAGCTATAACGGCCTGTTATATGGCCCTCGCTCTCCGAAGTACGGGCAACCTGTACCTAGCGAAAAGCAAAAATAAGAGCGTTTATCGTTGGTTAATACCGCCATGATTAGGTAATCATGGCGGTATTTTTTCACTCAACTCGTCACTTGTCTGTAACTCAGTTTTGGCAATTTATACTCGCCGATTTGCCAGCCTCGGGCGTAAACTGAATATCTGCCACACTCAAGCTAGCCTTCCCTGAACTTCCCAGCTCAAACGGCACCACAAGACCGGTAAAGTCGATACCTTCATTTACAAAGCACTGTAGGTCAATACTTACGTTTGTCCATGTGTCAGCTGGCATTGCCTTTAGCTGCTCGCTAATATCAATTTGAGTTGAGCAGCTGCCCGCTGCGTCTCCCTCGCCTTCACAGTTCATGCCTACCGTTACAGGTGCATTTATGTCTGAGTGACGACTAACGTTAAAGCTTAAGGCACCATGCGTAAGTAGTTGCGCACTTAAATCTTCACGGAAAAAGCTCTTGCTTGCAAAACGCATAGCGGCGAACTCAGTGCCATCGAAGGTTATTTTACGCGCATCTTCCTGCACTTCTTTATCAACTGTACGATAAGTAATTGCTCCAACAGTATGCGTGCTTGCGTTCACTGCCAGAGAATCATCACCAGAGTAAAGCCATAAAACCCAAGGTGCCTCAACCGAGCCCTTCAGAATTTCCATCGGCTTGTTACTGTCCGTACTCACCTTAATTTCAGTATTTAGCGTATCGCTTAGAACGTTGTCATCGCTGTACGTTAAGCCGAAGCCATAAGGCAGCAAAGGTTCATAGGTTTCATCCCCTTTGTTAACGATTTGCTGGGGTTCTGATGGCCAAGAGAAAGACAGCTTGCCTTTAAAGTCCTGCTCACCAAACAGCACGTCTGCCACCGCTGCACCTTCAGAGCCAGGAAGCCAAGCTGCAACAAATGCATCAGATGCATTTAGCTCTGCATTAACCCACATCGGACGGCCGCTGATAAATACCGACACCACGGGAATGCCCTGAGATTTCAATTTTTCGAGCAACGCTAGATCTGTCTTGCTACCGTGTTGATAAATTAAGGTTTCTCTATCGCCATGACCTTCTGCATAAGGCTCTTCACCGAACACCACAATGGCTACATCAGGTTTAGTTTCAAAGCTACCGTCAACCGATAGCTGTACGTTACCACCAGCATTGTCTACATGTGCTTTAATACCGTCATAAATAGAGCTGCCGCCAGGGAAATCATCGTTGGTATTATTTGTGCCTTGCCACGTAATACTCCAACCACCTGATTGCTTGCCGATGTTATCCGCACCATCGCCCGCTACCAGTATGCGTTTGCTTGCAGAAATCGGGAGAGTTTTATTCTTATTTTTCAGCAGCACCAGAGACTCGCGCACCGCTTGCGCCGCCACTTCTCTATGCTCTGCCTTACCGATAAGCGAACGGTCACCAGATAACGGGCGGTTTGCCGGGCTTGGCTTTTCGAAAAGCCCAGCGCGTACTTTGACTCGAAGAATTCGGCGTACCGCATCGTCAATACGCGACATAGGGATGGTGCCGTCGTTTACTTGAGCAAGAGTGTTGTCATACAGCACCTTCCAATCGTTGGGCACCATGAAGATATCCAAGCCTGCGTTAATGGCCTGCGCACAATCTTCGTTGTTGCAACCTTTAACTTGCCCATGACCGTTCCAGTCACCAACAACAAACCCGTCAAAGCCCATTTGCTCTTTAAGTACGTCGGTTAGTAAGTATTTATGACCGTGAAGCTTCTCGCCATTCCAGCTATTGAACGACGCCATAACAGACTGTGCGCCCGCCGTTAGTCCGCCCACATAGCCTTGGGCGTGAATATCAAATAACTCTTGTTCGCTGGCAACATTGTCACCTTGGTCATCACCGCCAACCGTACCGCCGTCACCTACAAAGTGCTTTACTGTGCTAATTACACGCTGATCGCTTAAGAAGTCTTTGTCCGCTGCGCCTTGAAGACCTTTAACCACTGAAGCAGCATACTCTCTAACAATGGCTGGGTCTTCAGAATAGCTCTCGTAGGTTCTGCCCCATCGGTCATCGCGAACCACAGCAACGGTAGGCGCAAATACCCAATCGATACCTGTCGCCATGACCTCTTTAGCTGTAATGTGCGCAATCTTCTCTACCAGTTCAGGGTTATTCGCCGCGCCTAATCCAATGTTGTGAGGAAACAAGGTTGCGCCTATAACATTGTTGTGACCATGAACAGCGTCTGTCCCCCACATTGTAGGAATTGTCGAGCCGTCCAAACTGTCGTCAATGGAAGCTTGATAGAGCTTTTCTGCAAGCGCTACCCAGTCTTCTGGTGTGGCGTGCTTGTCGTTATTAGGGAATGCACCACCGCCATTAAGATAAGAACCAAATCCGTATTTGCGCATATCTTCTACCGTGATATTGCGAATTTCAGGCTGGATCATCTGCGCAATTTTTTGCTCGACAGTCATGGTAGACAGAATTTCTTCAACCTTGGTTTCGACAGCAGGATTTGATTTAACTTCAATATCAAGCTTAGGCCACACAGCGCTCGCTTTGCTTGGCGTCGGCTCAACGCTTTCAACTGAAGCAGCATCTTTTTCAGCAGAACATGCACTAACTAAAACGCCAACCAATGCACCGGTAACAACTTTCGCGATTATACTTTTTCGCATTTTTAATCCTCGTTACTTTTCAGTGGTATTAATTTGAGATACGCGACTTCCTACAAGGCCATAGTAGGCAATGTAAAGGTAGCAAGAAGCGGGTAGTAAAAATGACAGCGTAACGCCGATAGTGTCTGCCAGCATTCCCTGTAGAAGTGGAATAATGGCGCCGCCAACTATGGCTAAACAAAGAATGCCAGAACCTTGTGGGGTGTCTTTTCCTAGCTGGTGAAGTGCAAGGCTAAAAATGGTGGGGAACATGATTGAGTTAAACAAACCTACTCCCAAAATACTCCATAGCGCTATATCACCTGTGCTTGAAAGTGATAGCAAAATAAGCGCAATAGCCATACAAGCGTTAAACGCCAGTACATAACCGCCCGAGATTTTTTGCATAACAACAGCACCGATAAAGCGCCCTACCATCGCGCCTCCCCAGTAGTAGGCAAGTAGCTTGGCCGCCCCTGCCTCGCTTAATCCGCCAACCGCCGGACTCGCTAGATAGTTCACCAGCATACTGCCAATAGCTACTTCCGCGCCGACATACATAAAAATGCCAACCGCGCCTAAAACAAGGTGCTTGTGGTGCCATGCTCCGCCTTTAAACACTCCAGTGCTTGCGCTGGTGTGATTTAACTTCGGCAGCTTTAAATACATAAAAATAAGAGCCAGAAGAAGCAGTGATGCAGCAAGAATTAGGTAAGGCACTTGAACGTCTGATGCGCTTGGCGTACCGCCCCCGTGCTCGCCCGTTGCGCCGTAAATAAGATAAGAGCCGAAAAAGGGAGCCACAGTTGTACCAAAAGCGTTAAATGCTTGGGTCATAGTTAGCCGTGACGAGGCAGTTTTAGGGTCACCAAGCGCCGTTACATAAGGGTTGGCAGAGACCTGAAGTACAGTGATTCCAGACGCTAAGACAAAAAGAGCTAACAGAAAGATACCGTATATTTGACTTGAGGCAGCAGGGAAGAACAACAAGCACCCCGCGCAGGCTATGGCGAGCCCAAGTACAATCCCTTTTTGGTAGCCAATGCGCGAGACCACCATGCCTGCAGGCAGTGAAACAATGAAATAGGCACTAAAAAAGCAAAACTGAATCAGCATTGCTTGAGTGAAGCTAAGGTTAAATGCACCTTTTAAGTAAGGAATAAGGATGTCATTCAAACAGGTAATAAAACCCCACATGAAGAACAGCGTGGTGAGTGAGATAAGCGCAAAACGGTATCCACCGTTTGCCTCTGCCTCTTGGGCGCTTGAAATATTAGGCTGCACTGGTGTGTCCACGAATAACCTCTGTTGCTATTTTTCTATTTAATGATAAATTTACATTTGAAAGCGCTTACATCTAGCTACAAGCAATTTTGTAAGCGCTTACATTGAAGAGATAATTACACGAAGCGTAATCGAATTCAATGTAAATATGATGTTATTTGCTCTGTCTAACGCAGGGTTAATATGAAGAAATTGTTATAGTCAGGACATTTCCACGATGCAAGAAATTAACCTTCCATCCAACTCAATGATGTTGTCGAAAGACTTTTTGTTTGGTGTGGCTACATCGAGCTTCCAAATAGAGGGAGACCGTAAGGGTAGATTGGATTGTATCTGGGACACGTTCTGTGAAAAGAAAGGGGCGATTACTGACGCCACTAATGGCGATATTGCATGTAATCACGTTGATTTGTGGAAACAAGATGTAGAGCTAATTGACTCCCTTGGTGTAGACGCTTACCGCCTATCCATTTCGTGGCCGCGAGTAATGAAACAAGACGGTAGCGTAAACGAAGTTGGCATGCGCTTTTACGTAAACTTAGTCAATGAAGTTATCAAGCGCGGCATGAAAGTGTTCGTGACGCTTTATCACTGGGATTTACCGCAACATCTTGAAGATAACGGTGGCTGGCTTAATCGCAATACAGCCTATGAATTCGAAAAATATGCTGAAGCCGTAGCAAACGCGTTGGGCGAAAAAGTCCACTCCTACGCTACATTAAATGAGCCATTTTGTTCAGCCTATTTGGGTTATGAGGCAGGCATTCATGCACCTGGAAAGACAGGCATGGCAAATGGTCGAAAGGCAGCGCACCATTTATTACTTGCCCACGGTTTAGCGTTGAAGGTGCTTAACCGAGTTTGTCCAAATAGCCAAAACGGTATCGTACTTAACTTTAGTAATTGCCATACAAGAAGTGATTCACAGGAAGACATTCACGCCGCCAAGCTGGCCGATGACTACCACAATCAATGGTATCTAAAGCCTATTATAGAAGGTAAGTACCCAAACATTATCGATAAGCTTGATGCCGACGCAAAACCTGACATATTGGACGGTGATATGGCTCTTATTTGCCAACCAATCGATTACTTAGGCATTAATTACTACACCCGCACTGTGTATCAAAGCGATGGCAACGGTTGGTTTGAAATTGTACCACCAGCCACAACCGAATTAACCGCAATGGGCTGGGAAATTACCCCAGATGCCTTTACCGAACTGCTTGTTGATTTACACCAGCGCTACGATTTACCGCCTATTTATATTACTGAAAACGGAGCCGCAATGGATGATGAGCTCGTAGACGGTGAAGTGTTAGACGACGGGCGTACCGCCTACTTTCACACACATTTAAATGCGGTAAATGAGGCAATAGAAAAAGGCGTAGATATACGCGGATATTTTGCCTGGAGCCTAATGGATAACTTTGAATGGGCACTGGGCTATTCAAAGCGTTTCGGCATAGTTTATGTTGACTACGAAACCCAAAAACGTACGCTAAAACAAAGTGCTTTGGCTTATTCAGAACTGGTTAAGAGCCGGATAAATGGGTACATTAGCGGTATCAAATAAGGACAAGTACCAAACCGTATGGCAACAATTTACCAAGTATCAGAGGCTGCTGGTGTTTCGTTAGCTACCGTTTCTCGCGTTATGAATGGCAACGCGAAGGTAAGTGAACGCACCCGCAAAAAAGTAGAGGATGCTATGGCGTCGTTGGGATATCAGCCCAATGCCATTGCTCAATCTCTTGCGTCAAACCGCACTAACAGCGTAGGTCTGCTCGTATCAGAACTTCACGGCTCTTACTTTGGCGACCTGATGAGTACGGTAGAACATGTGCTAAAACAAAATGGTAAGCACGTTATTATTACCGCCGGTCACGTGGATGAAAAACGCGAACACGAAGCCATTGAATTTTTAAAAAGCCGCCGTTGCGATGCGTTAATTCTGCACGCTGAAGCGGTATCTGATGAGTACTTAAAAACATTAGTAGACAGTAAAATCCCCGTTGTTGTCATAAACCGTAAAGTGGAAGAACTCGACGAAAACTGCTTTGTTGTGGACAACGAAAGAGGCGGTTACATGGCAACGAAAGCTGCTATTGATGCAGGCCACAAAAAGATTGCGTACATTAGCGGCCCGCTATTTAAAAAGGATGCGAGCGATCGTCTGGAAGGTCACAAAAGAGCGCTACAAGAAGCAGGGCTAACTTTTGATGAAACGAGCGTCTTTGAAGGCGATTTCCACGAGTCATCAGGCCAAGAAGGTATGCAGCATCTTCAAAAGGTATTCCCTCATTTTACAGCTTTGGTATGTGCTAACGACGAAATGGCGTCTGGCGCAATGACCGCTGCACGAGAATCGGGTTTTGATATCCCTTCACAGCTATCCATAATCGGTTTCGATAATGTGCTGTTTTCGCGCTACCTTTATCCAAAACTCACTACCATTAATAACCCTATTCACGCTATGGGCGAAATGGCTGCTTATTGGGTGCTACAACATGTTTATGACATAAAAAGCCCCATTCCTATTGAGCACCTATTTGAACCCGAAGTAATAAATAGGGACACATTAGGCAAATTATAAAATGAATAAAGCCCTGTCTCCGTCGCTGTATTACACTCTCATTGTCTCTCTTGGAGGGTTCATTTTTGGCTTTGATGCCAGTGTGATAGCAGGAGCCAATGGCTTTATCGATGCTGAATTTAACTTAAGCGACTGGCAGCAAGGCTTCGTCGTAAGCTCTCCGACACTAGGTGCGCTTATAGCCATGCTATTTGCAGGCGGCGTTAGCGACGCTATTGGCAGACGCAAAGCACTCATTCTTGTCGCTTTCCTTTACCTGCTTTCTTCTGTCGGCTCTGCCTTAGCCCCTAACTTCGAACTATTAGTGCTCTCTCGCTTTATTGGCGGCATTGCCTTTTGTTCGCTGATCATTGCCCCGCTGTATATCTCGGAAATAAGCGCCCCTGAAAACCGAGGCAAAATGGTGTCGGTGAACCAGCTAAACATTGTATTTGGCTTCGCCCTATCCTATTTCACCAACTATTACCTGTTGCAGCTGAGTAACAGCGGTGCAGGTTGGGTTGCTGAATGGGGTATAGATACGCATTTGTGGCGCTACATGCTGGGCTTGGAGGTTATCCCCGCAGCACTATGGTTTGGTTTACTGTTTACTATTCCACGTAGCCCTAGGTGGCTGGTATTGAAAGGCCAAAACAAAGAGGCGGAGCAGGTAATAAATCGCTTGTTCGACAGAGCCCAAGCCAGCGCTCTTGTTGAAGATATAGCGTCTTCACTTAAAGAAAAGTCGTGGCCTTTTCGCGAGCGGCTCGGCTTTCTAAAAGCCAAAGCCATGCGATTTCCGTTAATGGTGGGCATTATCATTGCCATTGCACAGCAAATTACAGGCATTAACGTTATCTTTTTTTACGCGCCCACTATTTTTGAACAAAGCGGTGTAGGTACCAATGCGGCATTTATGCAGGCTGTATGGATTGGCTTGGTTAACGTGGCATTTACTGTGGTTGCTATGCTAACTATTGATAGATGGGGTAGAAAACCGCTGCTACTTATTGGCTTAACTGGCGTAGTGATCAGCATGTCTATTTGTACCTATGGCTTTAAACAAGCAACGTACCAAGTGCAGCAAACCGCCATAAGCGAAATACAGCTAGACGCGCCGAGTGTGGCAATAAAGCTAACATCATTAACCAACGATACTTATTATTCAGACGTCGAGTTTAAGCGCGCGCTTAAAACCGCACTTACCAGCGAAGAATACGATACTTACCAGCAACCATTGCTTACAAGCAGTATTAACATGAATGCGCCTCTAGTTTTGTTTGGCATTATTGCGTTCGTTGCTTCGTTTGCGATGTCCCTTGGCCCTGTGATGTGGGCAATGCTTGCTGAAATTTTTCCGAATCAAACTCGCGCTTTGGCTATTTCATTAGTGGGCATGGTGAATTCACTCACCAGCTTTCTTGTTCAGGTCATCTTTCCTTGGGAGTTGGCTAACTTGGGAGCCGCGGCCACGTTTGCAATCTACGGCGGGTTTGCCTTAGTCAGCCTGATATTAGTTGCTAAGTTCTTCCCAGAAACAAAAGGAAGAACGTTGGAAGAAATCACGGAAGAATTTGAGCAATGTGCATAATTTAAAACTGCACTGATGTTCAAGTGACCATGTTAAAGCGCTGACCTTTACTCAGGCTACCAACACTCCCTTCATCTAGTGATAGTATTGATGACACATTCAACGCGCTTGGCGTAACGTGAGAAGCAACAAGGATGAGGTGGTTGGCAGCGTAGCGATTTAATACCTCACACACTTTATGTTGAGTAGTTACATCCAAGCCCTCGAAGGGTTCATCAACAAGCAACACATTGGCGTGAGATAGAATAGCGCGCGCTAACGCAAGCCGTTTACGCTCCCCACCAGAAAGCGCCCTTCCCGCCTTGCCAACCCAAATCGACAGTGGCATCAGTGCCTCTAGCCCTAATTGAGCCAACAGATTACTCATGTCATCAAGGGGAATACCCACTCCGGCAGGGTCTAAATTTGAAGAGACACTGCCAGAAAGTACTATTGGCTCTTGTTCCACATAGCGCCAGTTTGTAATTAAGCCATCGGGTATACGCATGCCATCCACCTCTTTAATGCCTGTAGATGGCAGCACTCCAGCAATTGACTGAAGCAAGGATGACTTACCACAGCCTGAGGGCCCAGATACAGATACGATCCCTGAGGCTGGAAATGTTGCGCTCACCAAGGGTAGACGCCTGTTTTTAGTTGCAAAATCAAACAATGTAAGTGAATGCTGCAGTTCGGTATTTTCGATTACCTGAATGGGTGTGGTTTTGAGCTTTTTAAGGGCCTTCACGCTTTGTTTGTGCTGTGCAAACTTGGAGATACTGTGAAACGCCGCGCCAGCCCAATCAGGGGCAGCCAGAAGTATCATAGGTACTACAATAGCGATGGGCATATACGACATCTCAGATGGCGAGCTTAATACGCCCGACATGACTAATACAACGGTAGAAAATGCAGCCCCCTGAAACCACCAATTCGCGCGTTGCGCTTTGTCTTTCTGCGCAGTTTGTTGTTGCCAAACACTATGAGCACTCGGAGCGCTGTTGATCACATGCCTTCCCTCTTCCTTTGGCATGTTGTTCATTGCTTTATTTAAGTGCCATATAGCGCTGCAATTAAGAAAGTCGGCCGATTGCTGGCGAAATGCCTTATTTTCTTTCGTTACTCGTTTGGCAATATTTAGTGCACCTAAGCCTTGTACCACCACTGCCACTAACCAAATAGCAAAAAGCGTAATTAAAAATGAGGTACCGGGAAGGTCAAACCATACTGCAACAACGCAAAGATTTGTGAATATAAATGTAATGTTAGAAAGCGGAGCTATCCATGCAATCCAACGGCTGGCAAGCTCTTCGGTGTGCTGTGCTAACGCTTCTGTGGTGAAGGCTTTGTCGGTAATTTTACTGTTTTCAAGTTGCCTAAAAACACGTAGTCGCACCCCTGCGATACGCGCAAGTAAATCGTTGTGCCCCACCCACATACTGGCATACCCAGATGCTATGCGAAGTAGCGCTAGCGCGCGAATGACCACCGCCGGAATAACGTAGTTAAAACCTACAGGTGCAATAGCACTGATAGCGATGAACCACGAAGAAATAACGAGAATGGTTATTCCTGCCGCACCGTGTAGAAGAGCAAGCAGTAGCGTGAGATAAGCCGGTTTACTTTTCATCAAGGCTACGCTCCTTTTGATTGGCATTCGTCTTGAAACTTGTTTCTACAACGCTACTACAACCTTGTTGGTGCCCTTCATGTTTTGCGCCCAGCTTGCTTTTAAGTCCTGCCTTTGACTTTAAGAGAACGTCTTGTTCAGGCGTGCTTCGCGATACCGTCCAAAAGCGGTTAAACCAGTTTGCAGGGAGGGCTTTGTGAGAAGCCCAAATCAGTGTTTTATCTTTGCCCAATCGTTCAATTAGCTGTGCCAATCTTGTGTGCTGAGCATCAGGTAAATGGGCCGTGGGTTCATCAAGCAACCATATATTGTCTTTGCGCAACAGCGCTCTCGCAAGCGACAGCCTTTGCGCTTCTCCACCTGAAAGCAGCGGATAATCCGTCATTACCGTATCAAGCCCCAAAGGCAATAACGACAGCCACAAGTCAAGTTCTACTGCTTCTAGCGCTTTCATAAGCGCGTCGTCTGTATAGGTGTCGTTTAAGCACAAATTTTCACGCACGGTACCTGGCGTGATCACGGGGTGCTGGGTTATCCAAATTACCGGTTCACTGAATGTATGTGTGCTAGGTCTTTGACCACCTAGGGCTTCTAATAACAGTGTTTTACCCGAACCTGAGCGCCCGCTAATAAGTATTTTGTCGCCCTTTGATACTTCTAGAGATTCAGCGTGCAAATGCACAGACGGCTCATCAACATCCGTTGTAGCGCAAGAGCTTTGCGAGTGAGTTTGCCCGGCGTTAATGTCATAGACCTTAAGATTGTTAGCCGTTAGCAATACACCGTGTTCTGAAAAATGATAGTGGGATGTGGCAATGTTAACCGCGTTCACTGCACTACCATCAAGATTTTGCGTGAAGCACGAGAATAACGGCGCGAGTTCAGTTGTGGCTGCTTCTGCTTGCGCCTTCTGATGGTATACCTGCCCTAACTTTTTCATTTCACTTAGCAGCAAAGGTACGGTCAGCAATATCCATAAGCCTTGCTGGAGCGTTATTTCCGGCCCAATACTCAATTCTCCTAACAGTGAAAAACCAATAAATACTGCCGTAAGTGCAACCGCGAGTGTTGCGAAGAAGTCGAGCACGCTGTTGGACAAAAAGGCTACGCTCACTACTTTCATAGTACGCGCATTCAAGTTTTCACTGGCATCTTTTAGCAGGGCAGTTTGCTTTTGATGCGCCTGATAGCTAGTCAGCATAGGCAATGCAGCTAACCTATCAGTAAATAAACTTCCCAAACGTTCAAGGGCGATAAAGTGCTTTCGATGAAGAGCTGCCGCCCCTTTACCCACAATAATCATAAAAAGTGGCACTACTGGCAATGTAAGCAGTAGGCCAATCCCTATAACGGGGTTCACATAAAAGATAACGGCTAAAGCAAATAATGGGACAACAACTGCAATCAATTGCTGCACTCGATATTCAAGTGCCCAGTCGGCAAAAGCCTGTAAGTGCTGTAGCCACAACGTTTGCCAATAGTAAACCGAGTGCTGTCGAATAAGCGCATGTTGACGCTCAATGAATACGTGTTGTAGATGCTGTTCGAGCTTGTTTAACACCTGCATTCTTGCACTACTAGATAAGGCATTGAATGCGCCTTGTAGCAGCCAGCTAAGCCCCAGAGAAACGGCAAGTCCTGTGACATCACTCGCTGTTGCAGGAGTCTGGTTTACTACCCAGTCATGAGCAATATGTGAAAAATAATAGAACCCAATAATCAAAGAAAAAAGCGACAAACACTTAACCATTACTTGGGCCGTAAGAGAGGTACGCAAGCCAAGCGACTGCGCCTTATCTATCTTATTGGACCACGTGTTGAGCGTTTGCCGGTTGGGAACTTTTTCTTTGATCACTGTGGTTTTGACTCATCTTTTTCGTTACTTAGTAACGAGAGCAAATCTCGCATTTCTTTTTCATTCTTTCGAAGTGGTGGTGGGCTGGCTGCAAGAACGCTCTAACACCTGCCAACTGAACTGATGACTCGGTGTTCACCCGTTTTCAAACCTTCAGCAGCAGGGACGCTGCTGAAGAGCCCCCAAGGACGGGCTCACGGCATGTTCTGGCGGCCAGCCTACCTCCGCTTCTACTCTTGGTCTTCGGGTCTATCCATATTTTCCGTCGACTCCAACCACATGGCGTTGATAATGCCAAAAGAGCACGCCAGTAAAACTCCTAAAATCCAAGCGAAATACCACATAGCGTTCTCCTTAATATATGGTGTGAGACTGGTCAAGGTCTTCATTTTTAATACGTCCGCGCATTACGTAAAAGCTATAAGCCGTGTAGCTGAGTACAATAGGCACAAAGATACAGGCAACGATAAACATTACGTTGAGCGTCATATGGCTAGACGTAGCGTCCCAAACCGTTAAGCTCGCCTCTGGCATAGTGATGCTTGGCATTAGAAATGGGAACATTGAAAAGCCTGCCGTTAAAATAACGCCTGCTATAAATAGCGCACTCGATACAAACGCCATACCTGCATTACCCTTCTTAGAGAAAAGCGCACAGGCCAAACCCGCAATAATGCCCAGCACAGGTGCTGCAATCATAAAGGGGTATTTGCTGTAGTTGCTCATCCAAGCCCCAGCTTCAATGGCAACCTCTTTCTTAAGTGGATTTGACGTAGCAATGGTGTCAATTGCCGAGGTAATCACGAAGCCATCTAATCCAAATGCTACCCACAGGCCTGCAAGTACAAATAGCGTTACACCAGTCAGGCTTAACACAACCGATACTGCACGTGCGCGAACTTCAATGAAGCCATCGGTTTTCATTTGTAGCCAGGTTGCACCGTGGTTCAGCAACATAGCCACAGAAAGCAATCCTGCCACCAGCGCAAACGGTGTTAAAAGGCCAAAAAACGAGCCTGTGTAGGTTGATTTAAGCGTGCTATCCATTTCAAACGGTACGCCCAACAGCAGGTTACCAAACGCCACACCAAAGATAAGGGCTGGGATAATACCGCCAGCAAATAACGCCCAATCCCACGCTTTACGCCACTGCGGGTTAGGTAATTTACTGCGGTAATCAAAGCCTATCGGGCGCATCCAAAGGGCAATTAAGGTAAGGGCCAATGCTAGGTAAAACCCAGAAAACGCGGTGGCGTAAATCATCGGCCACGCAGCGAAAATAGCGCCACCTGCGGTGATAAACCAAACTTGGTTGCCATCCCAATGCGGTCCTACCGTGTTTATCATTACACGACGCTCTTTGTCATTTTTACCAATAAGCGTGAGCAGAGCTCCAACGCCCAAATCGAAGCCATCAGTAACCGCGAAGCCAATTAGCAGAACGCCAACCAAGCACCACCAAATGACTCTTAGTAGTTCATAATCAATCATGCTTTTGCTCCTTGCTCATCAAGGTCAATAAGATCAAATTCAGTGTCAGGCTGTTTATCTGCAGGGGGAACCGGCCCTTTTTTGGCAAACTTCTTCATTAAGTAAAAACCAATAATGAACATGCCGGTGTAGAAGGCGCTGTACGCCACAAGGGTTATCACCACATCGCTTACCGCGAGGTTTGAAACAGACGTATGCACCGGAAGTACTTCTGCAATTGACCATGGTTGGCGGCCATATTCAGCGACGAACCAGCCAGCCTCACAAGCAATCCAAGGAAGCGGCAAGCCATAGAGCGCGCTTTTTAATAGCCAGCGTGGCTTAGTAATTTTGTGCTTAGTGCTGTAGTAAAAGGCACACACAAATAGCGCAAGCATGATAAAGCCAGCCGCAACCATCAAACGGAAACTCCAAAACAAAGGAGCAACTGGCGGAATGCTGTAATCTACAGCCTGTTGGAGTGCGGTATCAGAAGGATTTGAAACGTTCTCAGTAAAAGGCTCTAGCAGCATGGCATAGCCTAAACTATCTTTATTTGCATCGAATGCAGCACGCTGTTCAGCTGTCGCGGTGCCATTTCTTACATCATCAAGTACTTCATAAGCTTTAATTCCGCTTAAAATACGCTCGCGGTTATCTTCTTTGAGATCCTTAATGCCTTTCACTTCTTCAGTTAACGAGCGGGTAGCAATTATGCCCATCGCCCATGGAATCTGAAGGGCGTACTCGGTTTCCTGCTTCTCGTCGTTTGGAATACCAAACACGGTAAACGGCGCAGGTGCAGGATGGGTTTCGTACTCAGCTTCAACCGCTGCCAGCTTCACTTTTTGTACATCACCAAGTTCGTAACCACTTTCATCACCCAGCACAATCACTGAAAGCGTTGAGGCCAAGCCAAAGCTAGCAGCTATGGCGAACGAACGGCGCGCAAAGGCGATGTGCTTGTGATTAAGTAAGTAATAGCTTGAAATTGCCAACACAAACATTGCGCCGGTAACGTAGCCTGCTGACACTGTGTGAACAAATTTGACCTGTGCTACGGGGTTAAAAATAACCTCAGCAAAGCTGGTCATTTCCATACGCATGGCTTCAAAATTAAATTCAGCACCTACCGGGTATTGCATCCAGCCGTTGGCAATCAGGATCCACAGTGCAGAGAAGTTTGAACCAATGGCCACCAGCCAAGTCGCCATAAGATGCTTCACCTTTGACATTTTGTCCCAGCCAAAGAAGAACAACCCCACAAAGGTAGATTCCAGGAAAAAGGCCATTAGGCCTTCGATGGCAAGTGGCGCGCCGAAGATATCGCCTACGTAGTGAGAATAATACGACCAGTTCATTCCAAACTGGAATTCCATGGTTAAGCCTGTGGCTACACCAATGGCAAAGTTAATTCCAAACAGCTTTCCCCAGAACTGGGTCATCTGCTTATAAATTTCTTTACCCGTCATTACGTATACCGATTCCATAATGGCAAGTAAGAAACTAAGCCCCAAAGTTAAGGGTACAAATATAAAGTGGAACATTGCAGTTAATGCAAATTGCCACCGCGATAGTTCTATTAACGTATCGCTCATGGGTTATCTCCCTTGTATTTCGTGTGCGCGTTAAACGCTTAGCAGAAAAAGTGGTTTAAAATTCAGTGATGAACACATGAATATGCCGCATGGCAAGAGCACGGTTTATGCCATACATCTGTGATTTGGCTGCTTAAGCCCAATTACCGATGAATGGCGGTATTTTCGTACTGTGCGGATAAATTATTCCACGACCGGGAGTTTGGCTTATTGATCCAACGCAACAATTAATGGTGAACAGTGCGCCATATTTGTCACTAAAATGACAAATATGACACAAAAGAAAGGTCACGTAGGTGAACATTGAGAGGTAGAGAATAGGGCGCGTTAGGGTGTATATGTGATTGTGAATGCACCCCGTAGATCACCCAATTCAAACCCTGTAGCTTGATCATTGGGATAGTGTTCTAAAATGGCGTGCTTTACTGACGGTGCCACATTGGCTCCGTGGCAGGCCATACATACTTGCCCTTGTTCAATCGCCATCATGTACCTAAACTCACCACTTTCGCTATCGTATTGATAAGTTTCAATAGGTCTTTTAGGGGTCAAATTGTCTTGCTTAGCTTTGGTCAGTAATTGTGAAAACCACGCTAGCTGCTCACGCTCCCAACGATCTGCCGCATTGTTTGGGTTCCTTACTTTTAGCGCGGTACGCCCGACCTCCCAACCATTTTGACTAAGCGCTTGAGCAATAGGAGCCGCTGCCATCTGACATTCGTTAACGCCAGCCTCAAGTCCTCCGGATTGAATTGCTTGCTGTAATCGTGACTTTAGTGCGCCTCCCAGTGCTTTTGCATGTAATCGCGCTTCTTTAACTTTTTCCTGTACACTATTTTCACTTTGTTGCTCATTAGCAGTTGTAGTGTCTGCCAAGGAATGAGCACTACTTGCCAATAGGCTTATCACTACCAGCATTACGCCATTTTTCATTATAAAGCTCTCCTAGGAATTAGATGGACTTCTATTGAAGTGCTGCCATTTATCTCAAACAGTGAACAAGCTCTATGCCAATATGATAAATTGCCAGAATTAAATTAGAACAAACTAATATTCAGCCGCCCATGAATATATCCATAGTACAAGCGATGATAGATGCGATAGATAAACCCGCAATCTTCATTAACCCAAGCTACGTTATTGAGGCTGTCAACCAGCCATACAGAGACACCTACCCTGTGGATATAAAGCTTGGCTTTAGTACCTGCTATCAAGTCTCTCACCGCAACAACAAGCCTTGCGATAAGTGCGGCGAGCATTGCCCCATGCAAGAGAGTAAAACCACGGGGCGAGCTGCTAGCGTAGTGCACGTTCACACTACCAGTGAAGGTCAAAGCTACTGTGACATTCTCATGCGCCCAATCTTCGACGGTAGCGGAGAGTTATTAGGCTACTTGGAAATACTTGATAAGCTGTCGTTTGCCTCAAACCAACCTTCAATAGGGAAAATGGTGGGTGAGTCAGAAGCATTCAAAGCAATGCTTAACAAAATAAATCGCGCTGCTAACTCAGATATCTCAGTGCTTCTGTTTGGGGAAACCGGTACAGGCAAAGAGTTGGTGTCCCAAGCACTCCACTCTAGTAGCCACCGCGCAAACAAACCGTTTATTGTCATCGAGTGTACCGGCATGTCTGACACCCTACTTGAGAGCGAGCTATTCGGTTATGAAAAAGGTGCGTTTACTGGCGCAACAACGAACAAGAAAGGACTCATAGAAGCAGCGGAAGGCGGCACATTATTTTTTGATGAAGTGGGTGATATTCCACTTTCAACACAGGTAAAGCTACTGAGGTTGTTCGAGTCGCAAACTTATCGTCCAGTAGGAAGTGTAGTCTCTAAAAAGGCTAACTTTCGTTTAGTGTGTGCAACACACAAAAATCTAAAGCATATGGTGGAAACGGGCGAATTCAGACAGGACCTGTACTACCGCATTGCCGGCTTTCCTATCAATCTGCCTTCTTTAAGACAAAGAAAGTCAGATATCGCGCTAATAGCAGCCCACTTTCTAGCAATGTCCAAAGAGAAAAAACGGTTTCATAAAAACGCGCTTGAAAAACTCACTAACTATCAGTTCCCAGGCAATATTCGCGAACTCAAAAATATTGTAGACCAGGCTATTTTACTGGCTAATGAGACGACTATTTACGAGGCAGACTTGCCCGACCTCGATAACATTAGCTCTGATGCTATCAATGATACTTCGTCATTCAACGGTAACGTTGTGACCTTAGACGAAATGGAAAGCCAATATTTACGTCAGGTTCACTCTTCTTTTGAAGGCGATACCCAGCAACTTGCACTAGCGCTGGGAGTGAGTACCCGTACACTTTACAGAAAGCTAAAAAAGGCAGGGATTGGAAGTAATTGAAAAATATTTGGTAGAAAAAGTATTTAGCTGCAGGCTATGATAAAAAAGTGCTCACCAGATTAATAAAAAATGACTTTAAAGCGCCTACTTACACTAACACTGTGCCTTTGTATGCTTTTGCAAAATGCATTAGCACTTGGCCTTGCTGCCCATACTATGCAGCAAGCACGTGGGCTTGTAGGTGAAGATATAGAACTTATCTGTACTGGCAAAACCATGCGCTACATTTCAGTCAGCGCCACAGAGTTTGAAGGTGAGTTCGTTTTTGTAAGCCCTGAACTACTTAAAGCTCCCGCCGAGCACGTTGACTGTACCAATGGCACGTTAGCCGACCTACCTCAGGTTGACGAGCCACTACATGCCACATTACCTTTGCTGTCGCTAGTTCGCTATCGTGCTTTAGTGGCGCGTTTAGCGGCTAAACCCTTTACAGATTTCGCCTACGCGGCGCCGCTAAGCCGCGCCCCACCGCACGCATAACAACCTCCAAAACACACTGAACATGCATGCTTTAACCATGCACAACACTCGTTTTTTAAAATGGAATTGTTATGAAGCAATCTATCATTGCGCTTGCAGTATTTACTGCGTGCGCACCCGTACACATTTTCGCAAACACCACCAACTTGGCCGATAACACTTCAACAGAAGTGGTCACCGTTATTGGCACACCGCTTTCCCTTAGCACGCAAAATATCGAACAAGAGTCTGTTAATGCTACCAGCAATATTGACGCTGACTTCGGCGATCAGCTCGCCACATTACCTGGCGTATCGATATCTCGAAATGGCCCGGTGACAGGGCTTATTCAGTATCGAGGACTTTATGGTGACAGAGTTGGTGTGAGCATTGACGGCGTCGATATAACTGGTGCCGGGCCAAACGCCATGGACTCGCCCCTTTCTCATGTACTGCCAGAACCAGGGCTGACTGCCACCCTTTACCGAGGAATTGTACCTGTAAGTGCAGGTGTGCAAACGTTAGGCGGAAAGCTTCGTATTCACTCTGATGCCTCAGCACTTTTTGACTTGAATACAGGCTTTAGCGGTAGCGCAAGTGCCAGCGCAATATCTCCGGGAAGCGGACAGCAATATCAGGGCAACGTGTTTTATAAAAGTGAGCAAGCTTTTGTTAGCGGCGCCTTCACTCATCAACAGCGTGACGAACGAGAGTCAGCAGATAACAGCGTTATACCGAACAGCCATTACCATAGAAATGGCGGTAAGATTAGGGCGGGCTATGAGTGGGGTAACCACCAAGTTGATGTGAGTTATCAGCAACTTAATACTAATGAAAGCGGCACGTCGGCTTTAGCCATGGACATTGGCTTTATTGATGCCGCTTGGTATCGACTGGGCTATCGCTATAGCGCAAACGATAGCGAGTTCTTTACGTTAAGCTGGTTTGGCAACAGCAACCAACATGCCATGGACAATTTCTCACAGCGCATGGTGATGTCTGCCGACATGGCGAGAGAGAATAACGCTGATGCTATTGCTCAAGGTGTAGATGCCACCTATGTTGTGCCATTTTATGAAGGTGACCTCAAACTGGGTGCCTATCTGCACCACAGCAGGAACAACTCAACCATCACGAACCCTAATAACGGCATGTTCTTCGTTGATAACTTTACCAATGTAGAAAAAGGCACGGCCAGTGTGTTCACCGAATGGCAGCAGGATAAAGCGTCTTTCTCTACAACGATTGGCGTGCGATATACACGTGTTGACATGGATGCCGGGCTAGCTGGTTCTAACATGGTTATGATGAACCCTGCCATTGCCAAACTCGTTGATGATTTTAACGCCGCAGAGCGCGATAAAAGCTACAACATGTTGGACGTTGCCGCCAGCACGCGATATCACGCCAGCGACAATGTCGATGTTGTCCTTGGGGTATCGCAGAAAAACCGTGCCCCTACGTACTTCGAACGCTATACGTGGCTACCTCTTGGCATTTCCGGGGGAATGGCAGACGGGTTTAACTACATTGGTAACCTGGCTTTAGACAACGAAACCGCACGCCAGATAGATGTGGGTATTGATTACCGTTTCAAAAGCTGGTCAGTTTCTCCTCGTCTCTTTTATCAAGATATTGAAGACTATATTACTGGTTCTCCCAGCACGAATATGGCGGCCAATATGGTCTCTACCATGATGGCAGGCACAACTCCATTTCAATGGACTAATACAGACGCCGTAATCAAAGGGGCAGATCTGACTGTTTCGGGTAACCTGCTTGATAACGTGAGGCTTAACGCAGTAGCAAGTGTTCAGCACGGTAATCGCGACGATATCGACGATGCGTTGTTTCGTATTGCCCCCGAACAGCTAATCACCACCATTCAGTGGGATACACAGCTACTCAATGCGCCAATGGCGCTGCAACTAACGTCAGAATTGGCAGGAGCACAAAACCACGTTTCAGCGCTACAAAGTGAAAACACTACCGCTGGATATGGATTAGTGCACATTACGGGGCTTTTCACCCTTTTAGATAATGCGCAGTCAAATCTTCAGATTACGGTCACCATTCATAACCTGTTTGATAAACACTACGCCCCACACACAGCGGGAATTAACCGCGTGAGGAATACTGATGTTGCAGTAGGTAAGCGAGTACCCGCTGCGGGACGAGAGTGGCATCTATCGCTAAGCTACAGGTTCTAATTGTTTAAAACTCAAACCCCATACGTAATATGTAGGTTCAGCCCTGAGTAAAAGCGAAAGGCAAAAAGATAAACCAGTGGTCTGCCTCCGCTGGTTTATCTTCTCTTAATGTTTGATACACATGCCGTTAAGCCGCAGAGCTTAAACGCTAGAAATGAAAACTTGTGCACTAACGTAAGTATTTTGAAGGTAAAGAACTGTGTCAGATTACAGCGGGAAATAAAGCTGAAAATGCCTGCCACAAGAGGCGCAGGGCCAACAGTGTCACCACTATCTTGAACGCCAGCATAAACTTTTCAGCTGGGACACGCTTTAATACTTTCAAGCCGATGAATGTGCCGAGCGCACCGCTGGCAATCATAATAATGATAAGCCCCGCCCACTGGGCAAAGGAAAATCCTACAAAGGTAAAAACAAACGCTTTAAGGCCGTGTTGCAGTGTCATACAGCTGGCAAACGTGCCGGTTATCTGCATTTTGCTGTAATTATTTCGATGAACAAATGCCGCAACCAAAGGCCCTGTGGCACCTACAAACATTGATACCAACGTGGTCACCACTCCGGCCAACGTTCTACCCGCGGGTTTCATTTCTTGTGCTCTGGGTTTGCTCCCCCACACCAGGAATAAAATAAATGCGGCAACCGCAAATTGTATAATAACCAACGGCAACTGAACCACAATAAACGACGCCAAGAACGCGCCAACGATTGCGCCTAAAGAAAAATACTTCAGCATACTCCAGTCGATATGCTTTGCCGTCATCAGTGCACGATTTCCATTTGAACCAAGCTGAACTAACCCGTGAACTGGAATTAGCGCACTAACCGGCATAATACCGGCCATTACTGCCAGTAATAAGACCCCGCCACCAATACCCATCGTTGCTGTCATCATCGACGTAAAGAAGGATGTAACAACAAGTACAACTGATGATGATATCGACAGCGCATCATTGGCCGTTAACCAGCTATAAAGTAACTCCAAGGGTCAAATTCCACTTTAAATTCGTAACACAGTTTGCGTGGTTTTGGTGATCATTACACCGAAACACATCGTTTAAATATCATACAAGAGTCACGCCTAGCGCGTAAGGTTATTTATCATGCCGTCTATTAGTTATTTAAACAAAGCACTTCGAATAATATGCGACAAGCAATGTACAAAAGGCGCTAAGCTTGTTGCCAGGCAACTTCTCCGCAATAGCGGGTTCACTGATAGAGATATTAATGATTGTTTAAAGCAGGGCTCGATTATTCGCATTACCATATTTGAAGCCTAGGGTAGCGTTACACCTTACATCTTATACCTTACACTCACCGCTTGCCCACTCATCCCCATGGGTCTAATTTCTACACTTAAAAAACCCATTGACTTTCTTTATTGTGCACAGGATACTCAGGTCATTAAATACTCACTAGCAGCGCACTGTTTTTAAATACTATGCCTAAAAACACGAATACACATACTGCTTACTCAGCGTCTGCGCTGATTATTATTCTCGCTATTCTACGGAATGGGCGGGTTTGCTAGTGCGTAAATAGAATTCACTAAACCCGCCACAAAGGCGGGTTTTTTATTGGCTCGTCTTGCGGTAAAAATAACGGAACGACAGCCATGAACAACCCAATATCTCACGTCTTACAGCAGTTGCACGACGCAGTAAATCGAGGCGATCAAGACGCTTTAGCCCAATGTTATGCTAGCGATGCAACAGTGGTCGCGACCCCTATGTCCAGCTCAACGCAAAACCAAGCCGCTAAAGAACATGCCACGCAGCGCGACTGCGTTGAAGCTCTGCTTAAATTTCAAAAGAAATTCATGCCCGATCATTTTGTTACAACCGGAGATGAACGGGTTATACAAGCCGGTGACGTAGCGCTAGTCGTCGCTAAGCTTTACCTTGTCCCCAAAGCAACACCCAACGCCCTACCCTGCGAGGGTAAGCGCGCCGTTTACGTTCTGCAAAGGGATGCAAGTGGTGAATGGCGCTGTGTTATTGATAACTTTTTTGGTACTGACTTACTGGATTTTGCGTAACTTTAAAAGTTGAGCCTGATGCCCATTACAGAATCTGAGCTTCAGCTTTTCCGGCGATTAACGTCATTACGCCAATGGCGCTTTAAAACAGCGCTATTGTCAGGCTCTTTGCAAACTTAAAGTGTGATAATGTATCAATTAAATCCTTTAAATGTTATGTTATAACACTCAAAGGGTGTGGCAGGGTCAGTAGCGCTGTGAATTAAATATCTAACAAATGCTTTGTAGCATCAAAAGTGCGAATTGCTATTTGCGCAAAGCACAGCACAACCCCATCACCTATTGTTTCATTACTTCATCAAAAGCGAGCTGCTTTTTAAAAGATAGTGATGTAAGTCGTTCTTAAGGTCTCATTCAGAGGTAATTTTGGCCAGTTTCAATTCTCCCAATACGGTACTTCCCGATGTCACCACCGAGCAACCTACTGCGCAAGTTCCTGTTATTGATAAAGTTGGTATGCAGGGCATTGCCATACCGCTACACATCTTAGGTAAACGCGGTGAGCGCTTAGCCAGTAAGGCTACGGTTGATGTAACAGTAAGTTTAGATCATCCCAATGCCAAAGGTATTCACATGTCTCGTTTGTACAATCTGCTGCAGCGGTATTTGAGCAACCAAGACTTGCATAAGTCGGCGCTTGTATCGTTAATGAACTCGCTTATCGAGTCGCAAGATGGACTGAGTAACAGCGCTCAGCTTAATTTACACTTTGACCTCACCGTGTCACGCCCGGCGCTTACAAGTAAGATGTCAGGATATCAATCGTACCCTGCTTCACTTTGCGTAAGGCGTTCACCAACCGGTCATAAGGCACAGTTAAAGCTAACAGTACCGTACTCTAGTACTTGTCCTTGTTCCGCCTCACTTTCCCGCCAGGCGTTGTCAGATGCATTTGTACAGAAATTCGAAGGAAAAGATTTATCCCTAGAAGAAATGGGGGCTTGGCTGGCTTCCAAACAAGCCAGCATCGCCACGGCGCATGCGCAGCGTTCCTTTGCCGATATAACCCTAGACTTAAGCGACAACGAAATTCCCGATTTTGTTGGTATTATTGATCTGATAGAAAACGCGTTAGGCACACCGCTTCAAACAGCAGTTAAGCGTGAAGATGAACAGGCGTTTGCCAAGCGCAATGCTAAAAACCTAATGTTTGTAGAAGATTCGGTAAGGCGACTGCATGAAGCGTTAAGTACGTATTACCAAGCTACCTATTTTCGTGTAAAAGTAGAACATCAAGAAAGTCTGCATGCACACGACGCCATTGCTGAAATATCCGGCCCAGTTTATCGATAAGATCAGGGGTAATTATGGTGTTGAAACCCGTAGGCAGAAGAAACGATAAAAGGAAAATAACATTGTTATCTCTTAACAAACTCTCTGATATCAGCAAAGTTGTTTGCATCTGCGCTGCGGTGTCGACCATTGCTGCATGCTCGTCTACAGCATCAACCCCGCTTGCTGGTGAAAAAACGCATACCCTTTCAAATGCCGTGGTGTATCAAACCAGCAGCAAAGAGTACCCTGTTCTTTCCAGCTTTGTGTATAACCAAGCTATTGCAGCACTACCTACGCGCTTTGCCGATGGCGACGTTGTGGTTATGGATGTTGATGAAACTGTATTAGATAACAGCACATACCAGAAAGAGCGCGAAAGCGTAGGTTTGGGCTACTCGTCAAAAAGCTGGGCTGATTGGGTAAAGCGTGAAGAGGCCACACTGGTGCCTGGTGTAGCCGCTTTCCTCGATGAAGTTGTTGCACGAAATGGCAAGGTGGCGCTTATTACGAATCGCGATAAAACACTTGATAGTCACACGTGGAATAACCTCTTGGCGCAAGGTTTACCGCTTACCACCAGCAATACCTGCGTGGTTGGCCGCACTACAGAAGATAAAGAAGCGGTAGGCCAGGAAGGTATGGTTAATGACAAAGACTTGCGCAGAATGCAGCTTACCCAAGGCAAGCTCGCATGTTCAAATACATCTGACGACACGGCATCAACCTGGGGTGCGCCTCACACTATTATCATGCAAATTGGTGACAACATTGAAGATGTGGGCGGCGTAACCCAAGAATCTGCCAACGTTCAGTCACTCATGCCACGAGTGGGCACAGAGATTTTTATTCTGCCTAATCCAATGTATGGGTCTTGGTAGAGAGCGAAGCTAGAGTAGCCGGGGCAACTCGCGTGTTCATCTTAGCTACTCCACGAATAGCGCTAGCTTATTCAACACTGTTGAATAAGCTAGTAAACCCAGTTCGCTCAGCTGATTATAGAAGTTAGCCCCTTTCTATCGAGAAGTAGGAGTGTCTGCAGAACACGCTAGCTCCCGTTCACTTTTAAGGCCAAGCACGTGTTTAAAGAATAGCGTTGCTGGGCAAAAGCCAGTGAAGCTTTGTTGAAACAAGTTTGCGCCGATAAACACGGTGAACCACATAAAATTTGCATGAACAAACTGGGTTAGGACTACAGATAACAACACCATGAACCCTGCAAATGCAGTTAATGCTTTTTCCTGTGACATAACGAAATCCTTAAATATTGAAGAAGATTAAAAATAAAATCGATAGGCAACAAACGCATTACTTGCGTCCTCAAACTGCCCCCAAAACGTATAGTTATCCTTACCTGAAAACACATTTACGCCCGCTCGCACTTGCCACTTATCGGTGGGCGAATAAGCCACTGTAGTCTTTAGGTATCCGTCGCTATCGCTGGGTGAATAAAACAGAAAAGTATTTAATGTCAGTGTTTGACGAAGTGCTAACCACGTTAAACGGGTCGTCACCCAATGGCGATATTTCTCCTGAACTCGCTCAGAAGACGAGACTGTTCTATCTAGGCCATCTGCATTGTGTAAATACTCGGTGTACCACTGGAAACCACCGGTAAGATTTGCGGCAATTTCTTGGCTATAGCCTAGTAAGAAACGACTTTGATCATTCGCTATTTGCCCGTCAGTTCCATCTATGTCTTCAAGGCTGTTGTAGAAAACGTATTCTGCATTTGCTATCCCCCGCCCCAGAGGCGTAACAACACTTGCGCCATAGGCATTCATTTTACTGTAGCGAGGCCTTCCAAGAGAATCTGTCGCGGTGGGCTGCCTTGTATAACCGGTGTAACCATAGCCTGCGATCTCTATCCCCTTAACGGATTTATACACCCTTAAGGCAAGCTCACTTCCTCGTGGGCGATTTTCGCGCTCAACAGAAAACGAAGGGGCAATGTTTTCATCCAATTGCGGGCTGTAAAAAGAAAATATTTCGCCTGTAATACCAATATCAGGCTCAAATTCAGGTGTGACGACTAAATCTACATTGGCAAAATCCGTGTAGCCCGACACCTTTAATGCATTACTCGGCGCTTTAAGGTATTCGTCTTCTCTTCCTGCAAAGAACGACTGATAATCTTTAGGGAAGAGATCATTTAAGAACAAGTAATCCCCTGTCCCCCAGGTCAGTACTTGCTTACCGACTTTGATGTCAAATGCACTTGCCCAGTCCCCCGTGCCGACTAAAGCGCTGGGTAGAATACTGCTTAAGCTACCTTGCCATGCCAGCTCGCGAAGTTGTGATTCCCACGACGACGTTACGCCGTCATACCAAACATCGGCTTTACTGGAAATGGAAGAACTGTCTAATGCATAGTCTGCGCGAAGTTGAACTCTGGCGTCGCGCAATGTGCTGTTATTTAGCACGGATGGCGCGTTAGCAGCTTGGAAACTCTCGTTCATTTGTGAATTCTGACTGCCAAACGCAGTAGCCATGTCACGGGAAAAACGGTTTCCTACGACGAGCTCGGCAAAGCCAGAAATACGAAGTTTACTTTTGCTGTCAGTGCCCCATTCGTCATCCCACTCATCATTCCAATCATCACCTGATTCGACATTGTCGTCCCCAGGCCACACGCTGTCCCACTCGTCGTTTGCGCTAGCTTCCTGTTCTTGAGCGCCCCTTTTCACTGGGTCTTTCTGATTCTGGTTTTCAACACTCACTGTCTGGGCGTTTAGCGGTAAACTAACTACAGCCGTGAACGCAAAAGTGAAAATAAAAGGCGCGAGCAAAACGTGCGCCCTCCATTGCTTTTTAACCCGCTCAGAAAGACCATAGGCTTGGCTAGGCAGCGTTATCCGCATGGATGGAGCTAGTAATTTAGACAAGCGCACAGTGCTGCCCTCCTTTTTAGGGATAGTGTTATTTAATATAGTTTTGTGGTGGCACACGTAGGCTACGCTCACTAAATATGCTATCTGGAAGACCTATGTCGTACTCAATCCCTCTGAATTCCATAAGGGTATAGCCACCTGATGTAAGGTCCGTCACCTTACTTCTCACCACAGTAGGGTTGCCCTGTATAGTCTCAATGGTCACAGCTTCAACACGACGGTAGTTATTGTCACCCTTATAAAAGTTAATTAAGGTGGGCAAGTAAGTGTCTTTGTCTATCTCTACTACATAGTGACTGAACTCTACGAGCACTGTGTCCTTAGGCGTCGCTTTTAAGCGATAATGAGTTTGGGTTTGTTCAAGCAACTCAAAACTGTCTTGCGCCGTTGCGCGGCCTGAAACATCTTCATAGAAGAAATGAGAACCAACAAACGATGTACGTTTATCGCCTGCTGCGATTCGCTTTACTAAATCTAAAGCCGGCAAATATAACCAACGGTCGTCATCAGAATTAAGCGACGCATGCTTTTCAACGCGAAATACCGTACCTTCAACTTCAGTAGGACGGCTAAAGAAAACCAGCATACGTTGATCGCCGGTGTCGGCGCCTGCCTCATTCAGCACATCTTTGCGCAGAATAGTAAATTGACGCATTTGCTTTCGACCTTGCTCATCTACAATCAGCATTCTCGCCATTGAACGACCGTCATTGCCTGCGTAATACGCTGCTTGCTCGGCCTTATTGACGATTTCGCCAACATCTATATTACTACCGCTTTGGTTTGCCGAGGTTTGAGCGAAACCATTACCTGATATAAGTAATAGCGCAACAAGCCCGGTGAATGAGCTGCGTAGATTTAACTTTGTTGGTCGACGCAACCTTAGAGTTGATAATAGGGAAATACGCATTTTAGGCCTCCTTGAAAACCCAACGTTTAAGCAAAGTCATAGCAGCTGGCAACACCAGCAGCGTAACGAGTGCCGAAATAAACATGATACTTGCCAGAAAAATACCCACGGTGATGTAAGGCACGAGTGGCGCTAAAAGCAGCGGCGTAAAGCCAAGCGCAATAACCAGCGCATTACGAGTTATAGCGCTAGCAGGCTCTTCAAACATAGCACTTAGTGTGGCATTCACATCACCAGTTTGCTTGTAGATCTCTTTAGCTCTAGCCAAGAAGTGAATGGCAAAGTCTACCGACAAACCCAATGTAAGGGCCGAAAGCACGGCAATTGGCATGTCGTAATCTTTACCTACAATGCCAATAGCGCCGTAAATAAAGGTGATAGTTATGGTAAGAGGCAGCATAGCTAATAGGCCAAACACCAGCGAACGCAGCAGCAACACCATCATCACGAAAACAATAATGAAGGCGCTAAGTAAGCTGTCTAACATGCCCGCAACCATATTGTCCTGCCACACCACATTTAGGTACGCTTTACCTGCCCATTGATAAGTTAGGCCGTCAGGCAGTGGATGTTGAGCAAAGTAGTTATCTACTAACTCAATTACCTCTGTCATATCTTGGTTATCACCACTTGATAGCTGCAGCCACACCAAGGTTTTACGATAGTCTGGTGTCACGAAATGCCACAAGTCTTGCGGTCTATGAGAGGACTGATACTGTAAAAGCGTCTGTGCTATCGCTGGCTGAGTATTAGGTAACACGTAGTCACTATCATTGCCCGAGTGCAGCTCTCGGTTGACTACTTTAACCACATCACTGAGGGACTGAGTTTTACCCACCAGCGTTTGAGTGCTTAAGTAACTTTGCAGGTCTGAAAGCAACGCTACATTATCGGGCTGTTGAAACGTTTTGCTTGTGCCTTTAATTACATCAATACTTGAAAGCAAGCGATTTAAAGCGTCATATTCGTTGCTGTCTAGATCACCGAACAATGCATCATCGACGGCAAATGCGAGAGTCTCATAATTATTACCGGCATTTTCATTGTTTAGTGCATCGAGGGTTGTTTTGCGCCATTCATCTAACGAAGAGGGCAACACTGCACTTTGTAGTATTTCACTTGCACTTTTCAGCTTGCGGGTATCTTCAATAACAATGTACGCGTTGTACGTACCCGCAAACTCCTTGTTAAGCGCCTTATCTGCTACACGAATTTCATGATTTTCTTTAAACCAGCGCACAGGGTTGTCGTTAATTTGTATTTGGAAAATACCCCACACTGACACCGCTGAAATCACCATGAACGCTACGAGTAACGCACCTTTGTAATTCAGCGCAACATTTCGAATACCGTATACAAATCGCTGTAGATACGTAGCCTTTACTGAAGATGAGTTGGCATCGGTATGTAACGCAGCCTGCAACTTAGCCAGCGCTTCTGGGGACATTCTTGATATATAAGCAGGAATAAAAGTGAGCGTAATAACGAAAGCCAACAGGATACCTGAGCCAATGAAGGCGCCGAAGATTTGCACCGGCGGGATCGGTGTAAGCATAAGTGAGTAGAAACCGGCTGCGGAGGTCAGCGACGTATACAGCATCGGTTGAAATAAGTGTTCAACCACAGTGGTAATCACATCATCGGCCTTTTGACCTGGTTTATAGCGGTCTGAAAACTCAGACAGTATATGCACCGAATCGACAACAGCTATGGGCATCAAAAATATGGCAATCATGGATGACATGATGTGCACAGTGAAACCTAAGCCGATTAAGGCACCCATTGTGATAATTACCGTTGCCATTGCTACCACCATTGGGGCAGTAATCAACGTGAAATTACGGAAGAAGACAAATAGGAGAATAAAAATCATCAATCCCGCAGCTGGCGCTGAAATTGCCATTTGAATAAACATTTCAACGCCGAACTGATCTTCAGCAACGGGCAGCCCTGTTATGTGCCACTGCAATGTTTCGTTTGTTGTATTCGCGCCGATAAATGCGCGAATGTCTTCTGCAATTCGAAAGCTTTCATTTTTGTCTTTAATTGGCACATAAATAGCTGCTGCATTTTTAGAAGAAGAGGCTAGGGTACCTTGCAACATCGGAAGACGTGCTATTGCCTCAGCAATTTTCCCCGCTTCCTCTTGAGACGCTGGAGCGTTTGGCATCATCCAAGAAAACTTAAGCTCGCCACTGTCGCCCTGAGTGATGTTGTCAACCGTTGAAAACGACATGACATCTTGAGCAATTACACCCTCAGTGTTCAATATATGTTGAGTAACCTTGTCTATTGCACTTAGATTCTCTGGTGTGTAGATGCCTTTATTGGTAGTCCTATCGGCATTCTCAGTAGCAGTGTCATTCGCCGATGATGCTATAACCCCGACCACAATCGCGTCATGCATAGCAAAAGTATGTTTCACATCGTTATGAAACACGCGGGCAGGATGATTGGCTTCAAGCATATTCTCCGGATCGGTGTCTATCGTAATTAACCGCATTTGATAAGCACAAAATAAGACAGCCAACAATAAGACGGCATACACCCACTTTCCTTTGTGGGTAGACAAAAACAGTAATCTTTCAATAACTGCCGTAAACATAACAATGAACTCCTAGTTGGACTGCGCTTAAGTGCATTCATTAATGCTTAGAAAAATTTGGCTTTTCCCATGCATCATCCTGCTGCACTGAAATAGATTCGAAGACTGCTTCTTAATAAGAGCTGCAACTTAATTAAAGTTATACGCGAGACTAACAACTTTAAATAAGATAAATCTTATATAAACAATTTAATGTATTTTCAGAAAAGATCAAGGGTAATGCGACAAGCGACATATGAGTGTTAAATGTGTTTGTAAAACGCTACACACTACCGAGAAAAAACTACAGAGTCGTTTCACGACAGTTTTACAAAACGGATAGAAAGAGCTAATGAACCAAAAAATAAACCATACAAATCAATCATATATAATATTCCTAAATTGTTTTTAAGGTTTGGCACAGATCACGCATACATTAGACTAACGGATAAATACAGAACGCAGTTTGTAGCTAGGACAGCTTTAGCGACGGAGAGGCCAAATTGCGTAGATGAAAGGTACTGAAGGTGACGACATGGGAAGTTCAAGGAGTGTGTCACCAAGGAAAGATGGAAGTGTCAGTATCAGAACTAATGGATGACTGTAGAAGATTCGTTAAATTGCTGGTCGATGATGAGGTTAGGTAAAAGACAACCTAATTAAACTCGCAGGACGCAAGGCACTTGTTTCATAGGGATTGCAAACAAGCTCTGAGTACCTACATCGCAAGCACCGACAGTGATGTCTCGTGCAGCAAGGGATTGTTGACCCAATTTGGATTCGTTGAATGTACGTGTGTGTTGCTTCAGCGAAGCCATTGTGAGGACACTGGTAATGTCGTCGATGTTATTAGTGAGTTGTCATCCGACGACTACCCTCTCCCCTCAAAGGCCCATCCCGGCCTTTACATACCTCTGATTTTGGCCCGCCTTTGGCGGGCATTTTTTTATCTTCAATTGTGATAAAATTACCAGGAATTTTGCCGCCTACTAAAAGGGCTACCTGCGTGTTATCGCCGTCTGCATCAAGCATTGTTTTTAGAGTACTTTTTTGTGCGCTGCTCGCTACGTCTGTTGGCCAAAGCGTTATGCTCACCACACTTCCTTCTATGGGTCGGGAAGCAAACCTTTCTGAATTCCACATTGCCACCATTATGTCTAGTTCTGCGCTTATTTTTGCGTTTGGTACAAACGTGTGGAGTAAGGTTGCGAGGCGTGCAGGCTTTAAACGAATTTTAATGGTAGGGTTAACGGGTTATAGCTTGGGTACTTTTGCCTTTGCAAGCGCATGGATGGCAGGGTTTTCTGGCATTATAAGCGGAACCAATTTATTTCTGGCATTGTTGATAAGCCGTAGTTTGCAATCAACTATTATGTCCGCAACTCCGCCCTCTGCCGTGGGTTACGCCGTCGCCATAAGTACGCCCCAAAGTAGAGTAAGTGCAATCAGCAAAGTGACCTCTGCAAGCAATGTAGGGCAAATCGTTGGGCCCGCTTACGCCGGTTTATTAGTTGGTTTTGGCTTATTAGCTCCGTTGTACAGCATTGTTTTATTAACTCTACTGGCGCTGGCATTGGTGTATTTTAAGCTACCTGTTCTGCCACCTTTGTCCCAGCAACAAAGCACACAGCAGACGAGCGACAAAGGCCAAGCATCAACTAAGGTGCCGTATATCTTTGTTGCAGCATGCATTTGTGTATTTTGCGCGATGGCGATGATGCAGCAGTCCTTAGGTTTCTTTTTTATAGATTTTTACCACTATTCCCCTGTAGAAGCCGCCCGACAAGTAGGCTTTGCCATGATGGTCAGTGCAGCCGCTTCGCTTACTGCACAATTCGGGTGGGTTCAAAAGGGGCGCGTCAGTAAAGAAGCCATGATAACAATCGCACTCCCCTTACTTGGAGTTGCATATTTACTGCTCTACCTTCAACACTCATTGGCGGTGCTTTACACTGCCATGACACTGATGGGTTTAGGCATGGGTATGGCTTACCCTTCGTTAGCAGCGGCGGCGACAACCTATTGCGCACCATCTCAACAAGCTACTGTTACTGGACTAATCACTGCCACCACTGCCATGGGGTACGTAATTGGCCCACCATTGGCTGCTTTTATTTATCAAGTAAATATCGCCCTTCCCTTTGCTGTAGCGGCTACGTTAATCACAATCATTACGTGTGTTGTCTACATAACGTTGCGAAGAGCAAGTCGCATTAATTGAATACTGGTGCCATCTTTTACAGTACCCAACCACAACGTTTGAAAGCGTTTTTTTAAAGGTATTTATTTTTTTACCTTTTATTTTTAAATAAGCGGAACCTTTTTTAAATTGAGCTATCTTAACTTATACATGAAGTCGTTGAGTGTGCGTCTTTGTGGTGTGTAAATGTGTTTTCCAAGTTATGTTGTGGTTTTTTAAGGGGCTTTTTAGCCCCTTTTCTTTTGCTTATACTTTTTCTTTTATTACAAGCTGTCACATTTACCCTTTTTGAAATTCTCCATTCTGTATCAACTTGTTGAATCTGCTCACGCTTTCTTTAGGCTCTTCCGGTTAATCTAAAAATTAGAATTAAATAATCTTTTTTGTTTCACCTTTAGAAATGGTAATGAGAATTATTAACAAATAAGATAGTAGCTCCATATTACAGGAGTAAGCTAATGCCCAAACCGCAACTTCGCCAAGCTGTTGTGACCCAATCAGTCCGTATTACCCCAACCATGCAACGCATTTATCTTAGTGGTGACGATCTGCTTAACTTTCCTGTTGTTAAGGCTGGCGCGTACGTGAAGCTGTTGTTCGACCTAAACGGAAATCCGCTCCAGCGCCCTACAGACACAGACCAAGTAGCAATGCGTACCTATACCGTTGCGCAGTTTGACGCTGCCAAGCCCGAATTAGTTCTTGATATGGTTGTTCACACCGATGGCGGTAAAACTGGCCCTGCATCGGCATGGGCAACGAGCACTCAACCCGGTGACATCATCACAATTGCGGGCCCAGGCTCAAGTAAAGGGCTAAGCGAGCAATACGACTGGGTGTTATTGGCGGGGGACATGACAGCGTTACCCAGTATTAGAAATCATCTCGCGGAACTTCCTCAACAAACCAAGGGGTATGCTGTCATTCAAATTGAAGATGCAAAAGATGCGGTGGCATTGAAAAAACCCGAAGGAGTCACTGTGATATGGGAATATGAGCACCCCTTACCTGTGCGTCTCGCTCAACTAGCATGGCATGAAGGCATACCCAATGTCTGGGTGGCGTGTGAATTCTCTGATATGCGAGAAATTAGGGCATGGCTAAAGGGTGAAAAGGCTGTTGCCCATGAGAATATTTATATTAGTAGCTACTGGAAGAAAGGCCGTAGTGAAGATCAACATAAAATTGAAAAAAGGCGGGATAACGAAGCATTTATTAAAACGTTGGCATAGCGTCTATCCAGCCTTTATGTAGGGTTTGCAAGGGCTTGTAAATTCTGCATGAGAATTGAGTTTTCATTTGGGCACTTAATTGTAAAATCCTATTATTTTCATACACCTACGCAATGGAACACCATTTGCTGCTAGAAGAATAACTGGTCAATGTTTTTCGCCAGTTTTTTCAGCCAATTGTTTGGATAAGGAGAGCAAGTTATGAACAGTGATCGTATTGAAGGTAATTGGAAAGAAATGAAAGGTAAGGTGCAACAGAAATGGGGCAAACTTACCGATGACGACCTTGATGTAATTGATGGTCGCCGTGAAGAATTAGTAGGTAAGATTCAACAAGCTTATGGCAAAAGCCGTGACGAAGCTGAAAAAGAAGTAGACGGTTATTTTAACTAATTGCCGCTTAGCTTTGTAAGTTAAGACGCTAGTAACTCTATGTGATACCACTGAAGTTGCTAGCTTCTACTCCTACCAAAAGGGCCGCAGCATCATGCTGCGGCCCTTTTTAATTATCCTAATACCAAAGCAGGAACAGTCATTCCCTCTAGCCCGGCATTATTCTTCTGTTTTCGGCTGTAAGTTATCGCGGACTTCCCTCGCATCAAAGCTGGTTGCCGAAGTGGGGCGAGTACCTTTACCCATCTCAATACTCAAGATACTTTCTATCTCACTTTGTTGTGAACCTCCCACAAACACGCCCGTTTCGAATTGCGTTGTAGGATGATACGACGTACGGCAAGTAAGTACGCCACATTCTGTTACTCGTGCATAGCGCTGGCTAAACCCTGCGGTAGGTGTGGCTTGTACCGTCTCTTTGTCTACCAAGGTTTCGCGGTCAGTCACTACAAACCAGTCGTAGCCTTCCAGTAACGTAAGCTCCGCTGCACGCAGCATGGCGTAATCCATCGCTTTGCCTTTGTCTGAGCCTTTAGCTTTGAAGTGCACACGATATTGTGTATCGCTTAGTTTGCTTTCTGTATAGCCAAAACCACCTTTTTTAGCCTCTCTGTAATCAGGCTGACTCGCACAGCCCGCCATGATTAACACCGCAAGTACTAACATAATTTTAGTTTTCATCATTTACTCCTTTGGCCTTGTCAGTTAGCCAAGTTGCTTCAATTGCGTTCTTCTCTTGCTCTCGGTTTAATGGCGCAGACGCCATCATGTTATCCAGTTCGTCTTCCATTAATTTGGCGCTAGTGGCTGTTTGATATTGCCCTGTACTTTCACCTAGCTCATCCAGTTTGCTAGCAGCAAGCTGCCAGACGCCTTGTTTATCTTTACAAGCGATCATTACATTTAGTTCATCTTGAGATGCCACTTCAGCCTGTCGGCAGTAATTAAAATCCGTATTTACAAAAGACAACTGGGGTGTAACCGTAACACCTGTGTCAAAGGTGGTTGCTTCACCAGTTAGGTTGCTGTCCAGCACCGACGATACGTTTTCCCAATGTGTAGGCTGCGTTGTTTCAGCGCCCTGCTGATTAAAGAAAACTAGGCCCGCTAATACCGCCACACTTGCAGCAATGGCGAAGGGTCCCTTCCACTTTGTCTGATTTTGCTGCGCACTGTTAATCGAACTCGCCTTCTGCGGAAACGGCGTTACATTTTCCGCTGAATGTTGCTCTGTTGTACTTTCGCGCTCTAAGCTCACATCTGTTGCCTGTGCTTCACTTTTATCGCTTTGGCGGTTTTCATCGCTCAAAAGTGCCACTATTTCTTTAGGTAACGCCACTGCCGTCGCTTTTTCTGCCGCCGCTTTTACCACTCTATCGACCTCAGCAAGCGCGGCGAGCCGGTCAGAAATGGCAACGTCATGCGCTATCGCTTCACGAACCAGGTCCATCTCAGCAATGTCTAGCTCGCCATCTAAAAATGCAGAGAGTTTTTCGTCAGTTAAGATCACGATAACACCTCGTTTTGGCCATTAAGTAAATTTGATATTTTTGCTCTCGCTCTGGCAAGCCGACTCATGATGGTCCCAGTAGGAACCTGTAACACTTCCGAAGCATCAGCGTAACTCATTCCCTGTACTGCAACTAAGGAAAGGGTTTCTCTTTGCTCACAGGGTAATTCGTCCATGGCACTTGATACCTGTTTTAGCGTAATAGTCTGAGTGACCGCGTCATCCAAATTAGTATTGCTATTTGCTGATTGCGTTTCGTAAGAAAGTGCATCGGTTGCGTTGGTTCTCACTTTCTTCGCTCTATATTCGTCTATCCAACAATTTCGGCACACTCTAAATGCCCACGCCATTAGCGTAACTTGTTCAGGAAGCGGCTTACTCAATAGCCGTTCAAGGGTGTTCTGAAGTAAATCATCAGCATCATGCATGTTACCCGTCAACGAGTATGCGAATTTTCGCAACGACGGGACGAGTTCAGTCAACTCATCTTTCATTTTCATGTACCTTTGTGAGGATTTCCGTTGTCTATATTCTGTTAACGAGCCACAACTATTTTTATTCCACGTATTAAGTATTTTTTTATTAAGTTAAAACGCGTAGATCTTCGGACTCGTATTGGAATTTTTTTTCTATCTATTCGTCACTACACTATTAGGCAGTGATAAGAGGCATGGCACAATTTATGCCATTCCTTCTTACAACATCAAACTGCGCCAACGTTAAAGTAAAGGTAGCAAAATGAAGTACACAATTATTATGGGATTTGTTGGTTTGTTTGCGGCTTCAATATCGCAAGCCCAACTAGCGGGAACATTGAATCAAGTGGTTCCTCCCGTGCGTCCTGTAATAGATAGAACGCCCTCTGATTTAAAAGCTATTCGTGAGGAAGCAAGACGGAAAGTGCAATCATCTGTAGAAGGTGTAAGCAACGTGTCTACGCTGGCTTCAGACGTTATTAGCGGCATACCAACACCCCAATTTACTCCACCCGCTGCGACAAACATTTTATCAGCGTCTGGCCAAGTGGTTGTTAAGGAAGTAACCGTTGAAGGTGGCTTTCTTGCTGTTGAAAAAGAATGGCTTTTTTTAGGTGAAGAAACCGACAGAGTGCACTTCCAAGGCGCAAATATAGCGATTCAAAAGGCTCAGTATTTACCCGCGCTCTCCCAGTGGCTTTATCAAGTTAAAGTCACGGGAAATGAAGATGAAGTGTCGTATATTCGCAACAGTTTGCCACACAATCTACGGTCTCAAATAGGCCGGAACCATATCTATCTATCGCAGAGCAGGTCCCCAACAAATGAATTGACTCAAGAGTTTGAAACTAAAAATGAGGCCAACGAACTGGAAACCTGTTCCATACCGCTGCGCATTGGAATGGTTGATACCCATGTAGCGCCCACTCATCCATTGCTCTCACACATTGATTTAACACAAGCGTCTTTCATCGCTGGTCAGAATCAAGATCAAGATAGCAACGCAGATGACGAGGGTACAGCTGAAAAAACAGGTAAAAAGCCTGCGGATCCCCAAGAAAATACCGTGGCGTTTTCGTTTGACCACGGTACTGCGGTAGCTAGCTTGTTGGCGGCATCATTGCCCGATTCAAGTCAGGTGTTTAATGCCAGTGTTTTTTATTCACGTAATAGTGTTAGCCAAGGCGCCACGCTGATGTCGTTGATTGAAGGTCTAAACTTTCTTGCGTCACAGCACGTAGACGCCATAAATATGAGTTTAGCAGGGCCTGACAACCCGGTTTTAGCGCGGGTGATAAAACAGCTTGATGAAAGTGGTATTCAAGTCATTGCAGCCGTGGGCAATGAAGGCCCAGCCTCTTTGCCCTTGTACCCCGCCGCTTATTCAGAAACGTTGGGCATTACGGCCGTTGATAAGTCTAATGTAATTTACCGATGGGCGAATCAAGGTGATTATGTGGATTTTGCTGCATTTGGCGTGTCGGTAGATGCAGCACACCCCAATGGGAAAACAGTTAGGCAGACGGGAACCTCTATGGCATCACCTCGTGTCACCGCTTTATATGCGTGCTATTTACGCAAAGAGAAAGCAAGAAACGCTGCCCTGATAAAGCTGCAACAATTAGCCATAGACGCAGGAACGCCTGGGCGGGACAGCGTGTTTGGTTTTGGCATATTGCCTTAAGTTAAAAACACCCTTCATAATATGATTTACATTAACGTTCACTAAAAATGAACGTTAATGCCTAGCTCAGCAATGGTTTCTTGGTAGTTTGCACCATCTACACTAGACGCATAGTCGCCGTATTGGGTAGACAGTTTTATATCGACATTGCTGTGAACAGCGTAGTCTGCACTTAACTCAACAATATGCCTGTCGTCTTCCCTATCAATGCCTCCATCTTGTTCTGAAGCGTAATCCCTTACATCAAGTTGATAGGCAACCTTAAGCTTCAGAGGTTTACTGAACATCGCTATGGGATAGGTGTACGCAAGATTTACCCCCTTACCTGTGTAGTCGAACACATTGTTTTGAGCATCTTCGTTTTGATACTTAAGTGCGATTTGAAAAAAGTCGTCTCCTTCAAAAAAGTAGAATAGATCACTGCGTACGGCGATAGCGTCGCTATCTCTAATCGGCGCATCCTCAGGTGTGTTTTCGAACTGTTTGTCGATAAGGTCACTACTAACGCGCAAATACGTGCGCTGGCCCAGTAGTTTTCCCGCAGATAGCCCATATTGTTGATAAGTGAGAAAATCGCGTCCCTCAAGTTCTGCGCTAGCGTGATAGTAGTGCGTACCTAGCTTCGCGAAATCAAACGCATAGCTAGTGCTTGCAGACAAAGTGGTAAGGCCAAGGTCAAACTCGCTTAGTGTTTGATAGTTGGTATTAGCCTGACTTACCGACAGTACATTTTCCCACTTCTCAGTGGGCTTCACTGACACCTTTAGCTGCGCTTCTGACTGTATCGCATCGTCTGCCACATCTGAGTTCGTATCTAACTCGCTTACACTCACATTACTATCATTGCGATAGCCAATGTAAGTAGAACCTGAGAATGAAACTGTTTGGTGCTTATCACTTGTATTGCTTGCACCTTCAGCAGCGTTTGACTGACTTTCAGCGCCCGCATAGGCAGCACTACAGCCGAGTAAAGCAGCGGTAACGGCAAAAGAAAGGCGTTGGTAGCTACCAAAGGTAGAAATAAATGTCGTGAGTGAATGTTGAGATATTTTCGTGTTCATTGTTTTTACCTACCACAGAGAAAATAAGTCTTAGCGATTACTGTTTTGCTCTATTTAAATAAGGGGAGACATGAGAATTGACTTGAGACGTTCGGTTTGACTGGAAATGTGGAATAACCAGATAGCGCGTCCGTACGTATAGCCAGAACCTTAGATTGCGGCTTGCCTTTCTACTTAGGCAAGCCGCTCTCAGATTTTAAGGTGGCTATCTAAAGCGCTAGCTCAAGATTGCTCGGCTCCCACCTATTGGTTTTGGCCAAGATGTTAAAGGCCTAGAGCGCCAGAGATACTTGATGTAACGTTGTCGTTTACCGTGCTTGTTACGGCGCTTTCTACCGAGCTCGTCACTGTATTATTTACTGAGCTTTCCACCGTATTTGCTACAGTATTTCCAACTGTTGCTGACACAGTTTGCTCAACAGTCCCTGAAACTGCACCTTCGACAGAGCTTGCTACCGTATCAGTAACCGTTCCTTCGACAGCGGTGCCAACCGTTCCAGTTACAGCACTAGTCACTGTATTAGTTACGCCGCCGTCTACTGCACTTTCAATGGTGCCTGCACCCGTGCTCTCTGCCGCACTTGATACACTATTGCCTGCGGCGGCCTGGGAAGTATTACTGAGCGCGCCACTTACATCTCCCGTTAGCGAGCCACCTGCGGTATTTACCGCGTTAACGTTAGCTAGCGTGCTTATTTGGTTTAATTCCGCACCCTGTGTCGCAGTTTGTGTAGCGCTTTCTGCTTCACCGCTTGGGTCTGTGTTTGCCGAAGTTGATGAAAGCGCAGATAAAGAACCAGACAAACTGTTTGACACCGTTCCTGACACCGACGCTGTCATGGTATTTGCTGTTTCTGATGCTGCAGACACCGCACCATCAACCGAAGCTTGCGAAGTTGATAACAAAGATGCCGCTGCTGCTGTCGAAAGCTGCTGAGTGCTATTTGCTAACAAACTGGCGTTTGACGTAGACGTTTGCGCCACTTCGTTTGGTGATGCTTGGTCAGCGTTCTCTTCACCCTCTTCTTCAGGGGCTAGCTCAGACACTTGGTTCGATCCCTGAACGGTAGAGAGGTCATTACCTGACTGGCTTGCCGAAAATTGTCCGCTAGCGTTAGCTGAATTTTTGGTAGACGCTTGGCTTTGCGTAAAGGCTTCACCTTCAGCAGAAGTCTGCGTATTAGCTTGAGTAGCAGATTGTGAGTTTGCACCGTTTGTAATTGAAAGCGATGCAGAAGTCGATGCATTAGCTGAAGTATTCGAAGAAAATGCAGTTTCTTGAGCCAACACTGATGTTGAAGCGATACCTAAAGCCAGTGCAATTGCAGTATTTAACTTTTTCATCCGTTTATCTCCGTTTTTCATAAAGGACACTGAGATAACGATTGAAGAAGATCTTTTATTCCGCGCAAAAATAGATTTTTTAAAAAGAATTAAAAAAGCCCTGTAAAAACAGGGCATTTTCGAACTATTTTTCTGAAGCAGTCATGCTCTTTTCCCACCAGGGAAGCGAGAAATCTATGTTCTCTGGGTCATAGGTTTTGGCGTATTTCATTTTAACTGAACTCCAAAACGCGGCTTTAAAAGCAGGGTCATAAATAACGAATTCACCTTTTTCGCGATATTGTTCGAACAGTTTTTGATAAGCACCAACAGGCGTTAGTGGGTTATCTTGTTGGAAAACCACATCACCACCATACGCTTCGTAAAGTGCCTTCGATACTTTCCAGCTTTTTGCCATGCCTTCAGCCATAGCTAAACGATAACGCTCTAGTTCTTCATCTTGATAGGCGCCATCACTGTCTAAATCTACGGTCCATAGTTTTATTACCGAGTACGCAGATTGAATTTCGCTTTCATTGGGCTCGATCGCATTTTTATCGGCAAAGTCAGAAAGTACAGACTCGGTAATTTTATTACCAAGGGCACGGTGAGCCAAAATGGCTCGCACTTCTTTCTCTGACTTGTCGGTCAAAATAGATTGAAAACGGTCTACATCAGCCTGTGAAGGCTGCAGTTCGGTACTAGAAATGGATTTATTGAACAAACGAGCAATTATCTCGTTTGCGGCTTGTGGTGTATTAATCCCAAGCGAAACTACTATGGCTGCAAATAGCACCATAGGAATAACGTTCGAACGCGTCACTTTGTATGCTTCCCTAAGTTCCAATAATTAGCATAAGCACAAGACACATTCGTTTATTATTTTAAGAATTTTCCGTTGTCTTGCGAAATGACATCTATAAGGCTTAATACTTTAGACGAGTTTTGTTTAAAATTCCACTTTCTTACGCATAGATTTTTTAGCACTTTGTTGTTTTTTTACATCGACACGACGTGCTTTTGCCGCACGGCTCACCTTGGTCTTTATGCGCGGTTTTTGTTCAACCGTAGCAGCTTTTATCCACTCAACCAGACGCGCTAACGCATCTTCTCTGTTTTGCTCCTGAGTCCTAAAATTCTGTGCTTTAAGCACAAAAACGCCGTCATTTGTCACCCTACTGTCATTTAGTTGAAGCAGCTTTTGCTTCAGCTTTTCAGGTAACGATGACCCATTGATATCGAAACGCAAATGGATAGCGCTACTTACTTTGTTGACATTCTGCCCTCCACTGCCCTGGGCCCGAATGGCTTGCAATTCCGCTTCGCCCTCATCTATAGCGATAGAAGGGGTTATCATTAATTCCATCTCGAATCCTATTTGTTCATGGCTTAGCCACGTTAACTTTGCATCAATAGCACCGCTGCATCTATAGGGCACTATCACTACTGCTTACTTGACCACGTTAGGGTTAACCGATAGGTTAATTTTCACCCTTATTTAGGAAGTACAACATGTTCATTGCTTTGCTTATTTTTATTTGTATCTTCGTGGCTCTTATTTGGTTTACTGCCAAAATGGACAGCAGCATCGAAAGCGCATTCTCTCCGTCAGGTAAACTCACCCCTGTTGAAGGAGGAGTAATACATTGGCAAAAGCAAGGAAACGGGCCGGCGCTTATTCTTATTCACGGTTTATTGGGCAATAGTAACAATTTTAATGAATTAGCCAAAACCCTTGCACCCCGTTACACGGTTTACTCAATTGACCGGCCAGGAAGCGGGTTTTCGAGCCGTTACAAAGGAACACCAGCAAACTTTGAGCAGCAAAGTAAAATGATTCTCGAATGGATGGAAAAAGAGGGTATTGAAAAGGCAAGCATTGCTGGGCACTCAATGGGAGGAGGCATTGCGTTAAGGATGGCAATTGACGCCCCTGAAAAAATTAAGTCAGTTTCGCTCTTATGCCCGCTGACTACGCCTCTTAAAGGTGGTGCTGGCCCTTTGTCGGTTCTCTACATTCCTAATGAGTGGGTACGCAGTAGTGTGGCAAAAACAATCGCCAGTCCGTTAAGAGCACGGTTAGGCAGAAAACAAGTCGCCCAAATTTTTCACCCCGAACTGGTACCGGCTTCTTTTTCAACGGCTGGAGGGGGCTTATTGGCGCTTCACTCTCGAAGCTTTTATGAGGGGAGCCGAGATACTGTTTCAGCTCAAGGTAGTCTGCACAGACAACAAGCACGCTACGGAGAAATTCAATGCCCGGTAGGCGTGTTGTATGGCGAAAAAGATACCATTTTAAAACCAGATGAGCACATCGCGGCAGTGACTAAAGCGATTGACTCTGCTGTACACGAAGTCATTGCTAACACCGGTCATATGATCCCCGTTACACAGGTACAAGCATGTGCAGATTTCATTGTATCGATAGACGACAAGAGCAAAGCCGATTGATTAATGAAGGGTCGCGCCGACTTTTTCTACCTGCTCCTTATGGGAATACTCGATAACGGCCAGCGAGCGCTCTCTGCCACATGACGACTGCTTCAATTTACGAAGCTGGTCAGCTACGCGTTCAATACCATCGTGCTCTTTACACATTTCGAATGGGGTCATTTCAAGCGTGACGTTGTAGCTGCTAAACCACACTTTCATCTGCTCAGTGTCCCCATCTGACAATGAGATGAGTAAATGATACATACGAATAAACGCCAACTGCTTTCTATATTCTGTGGTACCACTTTCAAAGCCAAGTAGCGTGGTCTGCGCCAACGAAGATGGAGAAATACCCAGTATTTCAGAAGCTTGCTTGATATTTAGACCCAGTTCTTGGTACGCCCAAGTAAACGCTTTGGTAACAACACTAGTAGGAAATAATGATCTATTCATAGTATCGCCTCGTCTTATCGAACAATGTTATATAGATGTTATAAGACGTTGCGAAATGCGTACCAAGTTTGCCCTAAAGCTTCATAGAAACCTTCTCGCGGTGTGCATCAATACCTTCTTGGTCAACCGTAAACCCTTTTGAAGATAACCATTCAACGGCGTCCTCTACTGAATCCACGAAAACATATTCTATATTGGTATCGCGATACACGCGTTTGAGCTGCGCCTGTGTGGTTGCTCGCACGGATGACTCCCCCATCACTAAGGCAACATGTGTAAGCCCTATGGGGTTTACTGAAGCAACACGCTCATGAAGGAGCGTTTCAGCATCTGGGATAAGCAGGGATTCTCCGATGACACAAACAATATCGCACCAGGTCTGCCCATGTAGACTCTCAGAGTGAGTGCGATATTCACCAGCAAAACTATTCACACACTCTTTGTTCCAAGGCCCATAGGCTTGCGTTAGCACCGCATCACCACAGCGTGTAATGATGAATTCGCCATGAGCATACTGCATATAACCACCTAACTACTTCAATAAAATGTTGAGTTAGCAAATACCGTTAATGCGATATATGCCTTTGACTACGCGTTGTTTAAAAGCAACGCGTAGTTAAAGTATGGTCCAGTATTGAAAAAATTGAAAATTAAGCTGCGAGGATATTAATTAACTCAGCAAACGTAGGGCGGCCTTGTATATCCAGCGGCAAGCGCAGTTCTCTGGCAATGTCGCTAACGCTAATCACTCCGCGAATTTCATGACTGTCTCTGTCCATGACAAGACAATGGTGCTGTCCGTAGTCTTTAAGTGTTTCTATTACGTCACCTACAGACGAACGCATTAGTTCACTGAAGTCGAAAGACATAAGCGAGGTTTTAGGGCGCATGAAGTCATGAACGGTGAGTTCTTCTCGCTTAACCTTAAGCTCGCTCACACGCTGAATGATTTGCTGTTCACCCACATCGTGACTGGTAACAATGCCTATGAAACGGTTTTCACTGTTTACCACCAGCATCATACGAACATGAGACTGACGCATAATCGACTCTACTTTCGTTGCCGGAGTTCGAGCGTCAATAACATGGGGTAAGTGCTGCTTAAAGTCTGTGAAGACCGCCATAGCAGATGAATTGACAGTAATAGTGTTTTCAACAACCGGCCATGCCAAGGTATCGATAGCTTCGGTTTTATATAGATTTAAGGCGTGCATACCTTTCTCCTAATCAAAAATAAAAAATGCGTTTTTTTAAATGATTAAGCGAAAGTAGGGGGCCCTCGTATGATGTTTGCGCGTAGTTTGGTGAAAATTTTCGCATCAGCTGCTTTTCCAGCAGAAAGCCAATACTGCTCTACACCATTGGCAATGTTAACAAACGGAATGCCGTCATCAATGTCGTCGTCAGATACCTCAAAAGCCGAGCTTTCCCACTCACTTATAAGGGTTGAAAGCGCAGTAGCACTGTTCGATTGCCCCGTCATATTTTGCACACTTCTTCCCTCTCCCAATACAGAGACGGAAACCAGTGATGAAAATAGCGCTGGCAGAATGACAGCCAACAAAACGTATGAAACGCGCAAAGCGTACAACCTCTACTGAACTAAACAACGTTGAAGCCAAGAAGCCACTTTTGTTACTTCTTATTTAAACTATAAGAGTATTTGGCGCGTTTAATAGAGGTGTTTGGCGCATTTTATCGACCATTAAACGACACTAGATTAAAGACGCTAACTATTAACGTGGTTTTACAGGCCGTTGGCTATGTCTTCATTCTAAAAACAAGAATGAATACTCTCATTAAATATGATGTTTAGCCGGTGTAATTGGAAATACACTAGGTCGCATGACTTTTGCTGTACGTTTTAGCAACGACGACACACTGAAGCAGATGTTACGGCTTCGATAATATTCAGGATAAAGGAGAAATGATGAAGAAGTTAACACTTGCCTTGGCCGCAGCGCTGTCTTTGAGCACCGCTAACGCCGCAGATTATGTGATTGATAGCAAAGGCGCTCACGCGTCTATCAACTTCAAAATTCAACACTTGGGCTACTCGTGGCTTACTGGTCGCTTCAACGATTTCAAAGGTACCTTTAGTTACGACGATGCAGCACCAAGTGCAGCCAAGATAATGGTGACTATCGATACAGACAGTATCGATTCAAACCACGCTGAGCGTGACAAGCACCTTAAAAGCGACGACTTCTTAAATGTTGACGAATTTCCAGAAGCGAAGTTTGTCAGCACCAAAATTGTCGATAAAGGCAATGGCTCGATGGATGTAACGGGTGACTTCACGCTTCACGGTGTGACAAAGCCTATTACTATTGAAGCCAAGAAAATTGGCGAAGGTAAAGATCCATGGGGCGGCTACCGCGCAGGCTTTATGGGCACGACGACTATTGCACTTAAAGATTATGGTATCGACTATGATTTAGGCCCAGCGTCGCAAACAGTAGAACTAGAGCTTCACGTTGAAGGCGTAAAGCAATAGCTATTTCCATTTAGTTCCAGCGAGCTAAATTTATGATTTAAAAAAGCCCCGAACACGGGGCTTTCTTTTTTTATATGTGGTTAGTGAAGTTTCAGCTTAGGGCTAATGGCCTGACTTAACTTCTTCACTAGTAGTTTAAGTGCACCTTTAATTTTTCCGTGTACCGCAAACTGATGCATATTATACAAAGAAACATAAACCAACTTAGCTAGACGCCCTTCAATAAACATACTGCTGTTTGATAGTGAGCCCATCAAACTTCCCACTGTGCTGTATTTACTCAAGTGAACCAGCGAACCATAGTCTTTATAAGTGAAGTCCTTTGTACCTTTTTGGGTAAATAACGACGTTATATTGTGCGCAACGATGTCAGCCATTTGGTGAGCAGATTGCGCCCGAGGTGGCACCCACTTTCCATTTTCCTGCTGGAAGCCACAGCAGTCACCTAATACCCAGATATTTTTGTGCGTAGTGCTGCGAAGCTGCTTATCAACAAGAATTTGATTGGCTCTGTTCGTTTCAAAAAGTTCTAGCTTTGTTATGAAGTCAGGTGCTTTTACCCCTGCAGCCCACACCATTAAATCAGCGTCAATCCGGCCACCGTCTTTGGTGATCAACCCTGTCGCGTCGGCTTCGGCCACCATGGTTTGCTCTTTAATGTCTACGCCCAACTTATGCAGTGCTTTTCTTGCAGAGTTTGCTATGCGCTCAGGAAGCGCCGGTAATATGCGCTCTCCGGCTTCCACAATAGTAATTTTAAGACGAGAAGCCGACATATCTGGCATACCGTAAGCCTTAGACAAATTAGCCACATGGTGAAGTTGAGCGGCGAGCTCAGTACCTGTTGCTCCTGCCCCGACGATGGCGACATCAATTCTGGCGTCTTTGTCTTCTTGCTGATTAATGCGGATAAGCTGATTAAGGAGCGCTCGGTGAAAGCGTTCAGCTTGCTTTAACGAGTCGAGGAAGTAGCAATGCTCAGCAACCCCTGGCGTACCGAAGTCGTTACTCACGCTGCCAACCGCCAGCACTAACTGGTCGTAATGAATCTCGCGCTCAGGCAAAACCTGTGTCCCTTCCTCATCGATTAGAGGCGACAAGGTTATAGTTTGCGCCTGCGCGTTAAGCGAGCACATTTCACCTAATTGGAAGCGGTAATGATGAGCGGCAGCGTGAATAGCGTAGTCCACACCGTCTGAATGTTTATCAATGACGCCAGCGGCCACTTCGTGTAATAGCGGCTTCCAGATATGGGTTCGACTGCGGTCGACAAGGGTAATTTCGGCTTGTTTCTTTCTCCCGAGGGTGCGGCTTAAGCGACTGGCTAATTCAAGACCACCAGCACCGCCACCAACAATTACTATTTTTTGCATGGGTATACCTATTAACAATCATTCCACGTATGTCGCCTGACCTTAAAAAGCGCTATACATGGCGTGACTGAAACCCATGCTGATGTCTACAGACTACGCCTGAAGCCGATGGGGTACAAGCAAATCACGGCAATAGTCTGCATTTTCAGGATTAATAGTTATCTATTACACCTATTTATTTGAAACTATAATGAAAACGACGCCGTTATCATGAAGTTTCGAGGACGACCGGGAAAGTAACGAGGGCCTGTAAAGCTAGTAAAATCGGCACGTTCAGCGTAGTCCGTATCAAATATATTGTTAATTCGTGCGTATAGCGTAACGTCTTCGTTCACGCTATAACGAACACGCCCATGAACTAAATCATGCCCTTCGTATTCGTTGAGATTTTCAGCGTCAGTGAAATAGCTCGAAACATGTTGCCACTCTAGCTGCGTTTGTACCTTTCTCGACATATCAAAGCTTAAACGCGCGTTAAACTGAAGCTTTGGCGCGGTATCAATATCATTACCTTTAATGTCTTGTTCACCTGAAAGTTGGCTGTGCTCGTAGGTATGTCTTGCATACGTGCCAGCAAAGTCTAAACGCAATGCGTCATTAAGCTGCTGATCAAGAGAAAGCTCTATACCTCTATGCCACGTTTCACCGTTGCTCACGTTAAAAAAGTCGCTGTCGCGGTAAATCACATTATCTTTTTGTAGGCTGTAAAGGCTAAGTGTATAGCTACCTTCAAGTAGCGTGCCTGTAACTCCCACTTCGATATTATCGGCGGTTACCGAGTCAAGATCAGTTACTGTTTGTGCACGCTGCAAACGATACAGCTCTGTTGCCTGAGGTGCGCGATAGCCTCTTGCGATGCCGCCAAATAACTGGGTTTGTGGGTTTAGTTGATAACGAAGTGAAAGCTTCGGACTAAAGTTATCAAAATCATTTTCGCTGTTTGCTGGTCTGGAGTATCTGCATCCACCAAAACCGCATTCTGTGCCATCTTCGCGTAAACGACCGACATTCATATTGTTGGTGTAGTCGTATTGCATAGATTCAAAGCGTCCGCCCACAGAAATAGCCCAACGCTCAGCTTGCCAGTTAAACGAAAAGAAAGGCGCAAATAGCTTTGCATCTACATCATAATCATAGTGTTTGCCTACAGGAATGGTTTCAACTAAAAAGGCAGACCCTTCTGTGGCGCTGTCTTGTGACTGGGTTAATTCACCTTTGGTGTATTCTACGTCTAGCCCTATATCCGCACTCAAGCTGTCATTGAAGACATAATTGAACTGAGAAAGCACACCAACGCCTTTTTGGGCATTCGTTTCAAGGGGTTTGCCTGGAAGAAAATGCATTCTAAAACGCATGTCCTGGTTGCGTAAGTAAGGTGTAATCGACAGTGCATGACCGCCGTTAAAGTTTGTATCGAACTTGCTCCATAACCTAAGACTTTCTGCTTTTCGAAACGCTTCTGGGTTCGGGTTGCTCTTGGCTATTTGTGTATTTTTGTAGCTTTCAAACCCTTCTATGTAGCCGGCAGTTTCTTGGTCTAAATGGGTATAAGTAAGGCCACTCGTGATAACCGTGTTATCCCACTCTAGCCTGTGGCGAAGCGAGACTTTCTCTTGGTCAACGCCCTCTTCATTTCGATATCCTGTATCTCTGGTAACACTAGCAGCAATACCCACGCCGCTGCGACCAAAGTCTTTACCTTCTTTAAGCTTTACGCGATGAAAGCCATAAGACCCATAATCAACGCTGAATTCCCCGTCTCCTTGTGTTGTGTCAGGCGTAATCACATTAATCACACCGTGTATCGCATTAGAGCCATAAAGCGCTGACGCAGGGCCTTTTATCACGTCAATACGCTGTGCTATTTCACCGTGCGCTTCAAACAGCTCGTTGATATTGCAAAACCCTGCTGCGCGCAACGCAATACCGTCTTCGGCCGCTAAAATTCCGCCGCATGCACCGGCTCCAGTTAACACTGGCGAACGAAGGGCAGGCAAATACTCTTGTCCGTTGCCCCGCTGTACACCGGCGCCCGCAATGTAATTCAGCGACTCTTGGATATGTTGAAATGAAAGCAGCGAAAGCGTTTCTTCTGAAATAGACGACACCGCGTAGGCAGAAGCATTCATGCTACCCTGTATACGAGAAGACGTGGTTTCAATTCTTTCTATTTCGTTTGTTTCTATTTCATTTTTTTCTTGGGCAGTAGCTGTATGTGACAGCAAAGACACGGTGATTAACGACAGAGGAAGGCATGGGGCAAAGCGCATTATCTATCCTTATGATGACAAAATGTTTTTTTAGCAATGGGTGCTAGTTTACCGTTAATTTAGGTAAGAATGGGTTAAAAAACCGCTAAACTATTGCGGCTTTTCGACAATTGCGTCATATCACTGTTTTAAGCGTTGGCGTAGACTTTGCAGTTCGCAGACTTTACTGTCACAACACATGTCTTAGTTCTATACACTGTTTCTATGTTACGTGTATTTAACGTAAATAGACTGGCAGTACGTAAATAGATTGCAGCAACGGGTTAATCACCCTTTGCCTGAAGTTAGAACACCAAACTTTGTTCGCTGGAGGAACCATTGGACACACTTATTCCTAGTCTTTCACAGCTTATCGAATTCGCTGTTGCCCCCGTATTTTTACTTACCGGTATTGCGGGCTTTCTCAATGTTATGTCATCTCGGCTGGGCCGAATATCAGACAGGGTGAGGGTGGCGGAAAGACAGATTCATACTCTATCAGACCCGCATATTGTCGATCGCTCAAAGAAAGAAATTAAGGTGCTATGGCGCAGGGTAAAAGTGATTAACTGGGCGATTGGGCTGTGTGTCGCCGCTGGACTAATGGTGTGTACTGTCATTATGGCGCTGTTCTCTGGGTCGCTGTGGGTTGTCGATTTAAAAACACCTGTCATCGTGTTGTTCATACTGGCTATGATGTTTTTGATTAGTGCGCTTATTGTCTTTCTGGTTGAAGTAAAACTTGCGACTAACACCATAAATATGGTCAGAACCATTCGCTAGTCCCACCACGTCAACGGTTTGCTCGCTGACGTTCAGTTGATAACGTTAGAAGCACCTAAGAAAGGCGGATAGAGCGTATTGTTAACCTTCCCTATCCGCCTTTTTCGTTTTAGGTAGTCGCTATTGGCTTCACTTTGAAACGCTCTGATATATGCAAAGAAGCAAATGCGTTATCGATGCATATCATGCTAACCGCTACTCGTCCTCAGCTAATGTGTCTAACACAGAAAACAAAACGTTAGCGCCAATTCTAGAGACTTCTTGGTCGTACTTGTTTTCTACGTTAACCCCCTCTTGTCCACCCGCTAAATCGCTAATGGCCCGCACAATCACCCAATCGACATCATTAACCGTACACACCTGACCAATCGCGGCTGACTCCATCTCAGTTAATTCGGCATCAAATACGTCTCTTGTCCACTTTCGATACTCGCGGTTATCCATAAACACAGACCCGGTAATACCGTTTCCGCCAACGAAGAGTTCAGCGTCCCGTTCTTCTAGCACGCGCTGCGTTGGCATGGAGCTTATAGCCTGTTTTGCAGCGGCTAAAAGGCGTGGTGTCGCGCTGAAATAGGCGGTGTCTTGTGGTGTATCCATCCCCTCTTTCACAATAAGCACTTCGTCAGGATGAATGAAGTGAAAGGGCTTATATTTTGGTGTGTGAGGATCTTTAGCGCGGCGTTCATCTTGCTCTTCGATGAACTTTGCATAATATTCAGGAAGTATGTATTCGCCTGGCGCATTTGGGTCTTCATTGGTATACACGCTTTCGTCATGATAATACCAACGCGCGGGAACAATTACGTCACCCGGTTGCCATTTTGGGTTAACCGCTCCCGCAATCCCCATGTAAACCACCTGCTTAACCGGAAAGTAATCAAGCGCCATCTGCATAGTCATTGCAGCGTTGGCAATACTCATTCCGGTAGCAAATATCAATATTGGCTCGTCGTGATAGGTACCAATGCGATATGTAACGCCCTTAATTGTTGTGGTGGTATGAATGGATGCATTGGGGTCTTGTTCAATACGATTAAGAATACCCTGCATTTCTGGTGCATACGCCACGGTGACTGCTGTAAATGCCGGTTGTGAGAACGCGGCGGGTCCATATGAGGAGTTAACGGATGTTTGGGTAGAAGCACATCCGCCCACCCACGACGTGGAGAGCAGAACGATAATCATCAAAGTAAATCGTTTCATTCGCGATTCTCAGCTGCATAGTTAGTGAGTAATTAAACTAGCACTTTAATCAAATAAAGAAACGCTGCATTTCAATAATTTACTATTTAAAAACAGAAAGAAAACATCTTTAAAACAAGGTGAACTCTCTTGTTACTTTTAACTACTAATGCAATGGGGCTGCATAACATTTCTAATGTAAGCATTGCGTAAAGACCCGCTTCAAAAGCGTTCATCAACGTTAAAATACGGTAGAATTCGACCATTTCCGTCGTTAATTTGCTACAAATGAACAGTCAAAATGCTGCGGCCAATAAAAAGGATTAACCAAGCGCCATGAACACTAAATTACTTCGCTCTCTTCAGGTTTTTGTTGCAGTAACTGATAGCGGCAGCATGAGTGTAGCCGCCCGAGAGCTTCATATGACTGTCTCAGCTATTAGCCAGCAGTTAAGAAAGCTAGAGCATGATATCGGCCTTAGCCTTTTTAATCGAAACACCCGAAGCTTGAGCCTAACGGAAGCAGGCCGCATCTACTACGAAACCAGTAAGCAAATGCTGCAAACAGCAGAACTCGCCCAGCAGAAAATTGAAAGTCTACAGGACGATCCCACTGGTAAAATAAATATCATCGCACCTGAGGGGTTTGGCGGAGGACTGTTAAGCGAGCCGCTGAAAAAGCTTTGTGAAGAATTTCCTAAAATAACAATTTCTTTAACCGTGACTGACGAGCCTAAAGACATTATCGCTTCTAGTGCAGATCTTGTTCTTTGTTTCGCCCCGGTTTCCGATACCAACTTCAGCAGCTTAGTACTTGCGACGTGGAAGCGTATTTTGTGTGTCTCTGCAGACCATCCACTTGCTAGCGAAAAGCTTACTTCACCTGACGCACTTAGTGCACATGCATATATTGCTCACAGGCATATCGACGACTATGTGATGAAACATGCAGACGGGGGCGAGTATGAACTGGACACTCAACGCATTGACGTCAACTCTATGCAGACGCTCATTAAGCTTACCCAAGATAGTGTTGGCTACGCTGTTCTTCCGGAGCCTGAAGTGAGACATCTATTAAAGTCTGGTGAAATGAAACAGCTCTTTACCAACTGGCAACTACCTGATTACACGGTATATGCGGTAACCCCAAAGCGCGAGCTCATGCCAGCCAAAATCAGTGCAGCAATTACCTGTTTGCAAGATTTGTTCGCGCAAATTTAGCCGTAAAATATTGCGCAAGAGTTCCATCGCAAATAAAAAGGCAGCGTAAATACGCTGCCTTTCTTATTTGCCTTGGCTTCTTTATTTTTAGAAGCGAGTGTTCATTTGAACACTTAGAATGTGCGCAGTAGCTGACTGAGTACCAGTGAAGTTAGTAGTGAAATCAGTACCTGGCAGAACGTTTCTTAGAATAGTTCTGTCTTTGTTGATATTCGCTTCACGTCCATCAATGAATACATACGCTACATCAATTGATGTGTCTTTGCTCAATGTGTAAGTCATACCACCAGAGAACCAGTGGCGATCCGTATCAGGGATACTTAGTGAACGATTCTCTACCGATACCACACCATCGTCATAAGCATAGCCAGCGCGTAGAGTGATTTCGTCATTTAGGATGTAAGTTACACCAAGTGCCGCTCTCCAAGAGTCATCGAAATTCTCTTCTTTAATTAGGAAATCGATACCATCTTCTAGGTTAGCTTCAAGCTTCTCAAACGTGCTCCAGTCAGTGAAGGTAACACTTGCTTGCACTGACCACTGGTTATCAATTTTCTGATCAACCGCTAGCTCTGTAATGGCTGCAAGATTCAAATCTAGGCTACCAGGCTGATTTAAGTTGATAGGAAACACAGGCGTCTGTGAAGATACTGCGCCTTCCAGCTCTAGTTTGGTTTCCGCGCGATATGAAAGCGCAACATTGGTCATATCAGTTGGCTGCCAGAAAATACCTGCATTCCAACCATAGCCTATATCGTCGCCTTCCATGCTAAACAGTGAGTTGCCAGGAGTAAGGGTAGGTAAAGTAATACCTAAAGCTTCTGCTGTTGGCGCTAGGGCAGCAACCGTACCTGCAAGGGTGTTTGATACACCAGAGCCAATTTCAGCTTCTGCATAAGTAATGTTCAAGCCAAAACCAACCATAAGCTGTTTATTTACTTTGTAAGAAACAGCTGGGTTAAGAGTTACCGTTTTCACTTCAGCCGTGTCAGCAAAGTGCAGCGCGCCGAAATCATCAGAGTAATCTGAACGAAGACCATAGGTTGTAAATACACCCACGCCAGCAGATAGCTTTTCATTAATTGGCCTTACATAAAAGAACCCTGGAACAAAAGCAGTATCAGCAATGTTGTCTTCTGCCGCTGGCATAGGCTGGCCAACTGGGCTTTCGCCTAATGCAAAGCTTACATCACCATCAATGTCGACGTTAGGATCGATAAAACTTACTGACGCGCTGAACTCAGCTTCTTTAAATACACCAATTGCTGCTGGGTTAGTCGCTAGAATAGAGGCATTCTCTGGCTTAGCTGCTTGACCAGCCATAGCGCGGCCCAGGCCGTTTGCACTGTGTTCATTAACTTGGAAACCAGCTGCCAGCGCAGAAGAAGAGGCTAAGGTAGCAAGCGCTAAGCAAACTGAGGCACGTAGAGAAAACTGTTGCTTCATAAAATACTCATTGTAATAGGGGAAAATTGCACAGCGCATTCTACGGATCTGAGTACTTTTGTTCAATGCAAGTAAACGCCATTTACGCTCTTTTATCGCATTTTTTACAATTATAGCGACAACTTCGATGCATTTATAAGCAAATTTGATAATGCACGGTTAATGAAAGATCTCAATATTGTTAACGCCAATTTAATTGACTATCACTAACAACTATTGGAAATGTAAAAACGTTTCACTCAAATTTATAAACAGTCAGCGTTAGAGGTTGTGTTTAAGCCCATAAACCCCACCCTCTTTTCAATGTTTGGACGCGCCCGTGTTAAACAACGCGCTTCACCGTTCGAAAAACGCCGTTCCCATTTACTTGTTGCCGGAGGATACCATGTCAACATACAAAGCTATTACGCTTGTTAAGCGTCCCCATGATAGAAAAATTGGTCCGCACCTTTTTGAAAGCAAAGAGCTTGAAATTCCTACGCCTAAAGATGGGCAAATTTTGATAAAACAAACCTATATGTCTTTAGACCCTGCCATGTTGGGGTGGATGAGCGAAGACAGAGAAAGCTACATCCCACCTGTCGAGCTTGGGGATGTGATGCGCTCAAGCGGTGTGGGCGAAGTGGTGGAGTCGAACAACCCTAAATTTTCAGTTGGCGACAAAGTGATGGGCATGACCGGCTGGAGTGAATATGTGCTAAGTGATGGCACTGGGTTTAACAAACTTCAGCCTGGTGTTACCGAAGAAATGGCTCTGTGCGTTTTCGCACTACCAGGTTTGACAGCCACAACGGGTTTGTACAATTTTGGCGACCCAAAAGCAGGTGAAACGCTTATTGTTACGGGCGCAGCAGGCTCGGTAGGTTCCATTGTGGGGCAACTTGCGAAAGCAGACGGCCTTCGCGTAATTGGGGTCGTAGGTAGCGACGAAAAAGCCGACTGGATTGTGAACGAACTTGGGTTTGACGGTGCCATAAATTACAAAACCGATAATTTAGAAGAAAAGTTGGCGGAGCTTACACCAAACAAAATAGACGTCTTCTTTGAAAATACGGGCGGTCCTATTCAGCAGCACATTTTTAATAGAATGAATGCCCATGGTCGTATTGTGGTGTGTGGAATGATTGCCGACTACCAGTCAGAAACGCCGTCACCGGGCCCGAACTGGATCCCACTGATTAAAAAGCGCATAAACATTCGTGGCTTCGCTATGCCGGATCACTGGGGTGAAATTCCTAAGTTGTTACAAAAACTTTCACCTTATGTTCAACGAGGCAAAATCAAATACCGCGCACATACGGTGGAAGGTTTGGAGAACGCTGAAAAAGCCCTAAATATGTTGTTTGAAGGCAAGAACACCGGAAAGATGCTAATAAAGCTCTAAATCTGTCTAAGCTCTAAATCTATCAGAATGAGGCGCAGTGTTAGCTTGTACACTGCGCCTTTACTAATACATATTGCGCTTTACCCTTTTCCTTGGCGTCATAAAGCGCTTTGTCGGCCTCGTCGATAAGACAATCTATGGTCATTTTATCGACCGAATTCGCGAATACCACACCAATTGAACAACTCATTAGCGGGTGCTTCGCCTCTTTCGCATGTTCTAAAGCCGCCTCTTTCCACTTGTCTAACAGTGCATCACAGTGCTTTTCTACTTGGGACTGCTCAATGTCGCTCAATACAACAATAAATTCTTCTCCGCCGTATCGACCTAATATATCTGTTTCGCGCTTAAACACCTGCTTCATAATGCGGGCTTGCACTTTTATTGCTTCATCACCCTGCTGATGACCAAAACTGTCGTTGTATTTTTTGAAGTCATCTAAATCGAGCATCATTACCGCCATCGACACCTTGTGACGCTTGCTGAATGCCAACAGCTTTTCACTTTGTTCCCTAAGGGCGCGTCGATTTAATAAATCAGATAATGGGTCGTACTTGCTAAGCTTAAGTAGTCTGTCGTTAGTTTCTTTAATCATGTGCACGCTGCGGTCTAGTCGATAACGCGCATAAACACAGATAAATAAAGACCCTAAAACAAATGCCATTGAAATTAGCACTCTGTCACCGTACACCGGCGCAACCCACATTAAACCAAAGAAACCCAATATATTGATGACATTGGCGGCAAGCGCTAATTTAAACGTGATACCCAGCGCAAAGACACAAAAAAAGGCATATAAAATGGTACCTTCGTAAGGGAAAATGAAGTTGTGTTCTTCCCAGCAAACCCATATCAGCCAGTAGTTACTGTAAGTAAGAGCGATGAGTAAAGCGGCGAAAATGCATGCTCGATATTGAATAAACTTGCGCCAGAAGGAAAGGACAACCACGACAAGTACAATGGGAAGCTGAAGAAGTAAGCGGTCAAATACATACAGCTCATACATACTATGAGGGATTAACATTAAGTCGGCGGCCATAAAGGCTAGCACGAGTACAGCACCAATGATCAGCGCTATTCGCAGCCGAAGTAACTCGCTGGGTTTATTGATTTGCACACGCCACCTTAAGCAATAAATTACCGTTTACCATTTGAAGAAACGCCAGTGATGGAAGTAAACACCGGTTATTTCAACTTCAGCTCACTGAAGTTGCTTTGCTTTAACTATTATCAGTGACATCTTGGCTAAGCGCCAGTTTTAGCAAACTTTCTTGTAACGCTTCAACGGTAACTGGCTTAGTGACAATGTCGTCCATACCTGCTTCCTTGAAGGATACGTGACGCTCTTTAAACGCTTCTGCGGTCAGCCCTATGACAGGGGTCTTACTAAGCTCCCCTTCTAATTTGCGTATGCGCTTCGTTGCTTCAATACCATCCATTACCGGCATGTGTACATCCATGAAAACAACATCAATTCCACCTTCTTCAACTCGCGCGGCGGCTTTTAACCCATTATCCACATGCTCAACATCACAGTTGAGCTGCTCTAAAAGCGCCTGCGCAACGACGGCGTTAATCGCATTATCTTCTGCCAATAGAACTTTAATACCCGCGGGCAAACTAGCGCGCTCCGCTTGTCGGGCGGAATCTGAATCAGCTGCCGACTCCACCTTGCGTCGCGACTGCACGCTTGCGGTAACCGTAAAGCATGAGCCTTCCCCGACTTTACTTACTACTTTAATGTCGCCGCCTAGTATCTGGGCTAGCTGCTTAGCAATCGCTAAGCCCAATCCCGTACCGCCATACTTTCGCGTTATAGACGAATCGGATTGAGTAAATTTATCAAAAATATGCTCAAGCCTGTCTGGCTCAATACCAATGCCGGTATCTTTAACTGCAATCACCAAACGGTTATCACTCACGGTGTCTGTTGATGGCTGCTTAAGTTTGGCAGTGATACTCACAGTCCCTTTGTGAGTAAATTTAATGGCGTTGCTGACCAAGTTAATAATGATTTGGCGAAGCTTAGTGATGTCACTGATTACAGCCACAGACTCCATGTTCTTACTGCTGTAGATCAACCGGGTACTGTTGGCGCTGGCATTCGTGCCCAGCAACGTAATGAGGTCGTTTAGCATAGCGTCGAGGTCAAACTCTGTTACATCGACCTCTGTCATACCCGATTCAATTTTTGAGAGGTCCAGAACGTCGTTAATGACAGTAGCTAGGATAGACGCCGATGACTTCAAATCACTGGCGTATTGGTGCTGCTTATCTGATAGCGGTGTATCAAGAAGTAGCGTTGCTAGCCCCTGGATGCCGTTTAGCGGGGTACGAATTTCGTGGCTCATAACCGCGAGGAAATCTGTTTTTGCCCGGTTGGCCTGTTGCGCTTCGTCAACATATTGCTCGATTTCGCCAGACATTGCCTCTACATCTCGCGCCAAACTCCCTAGTTCATCATTTTGCTGTAAATCGATGTTGACCTTCTTGTGATCAACGGCAATACGGCTCGCTGCAGATTTTATTTTTTCGATAGGAGATACAACGAATACTTGCGTAACTCTTCCCATTAATAAGCTAACGATAACGACTGCGAACAGCGTCACTAACGACGTTAGCCAAGCAATAGTAGATAACGACGACTGCAATGAATCTGCGGGTTGTAAAACGGTGACTTTCCAATTCCACGGTGCAAATTCAGAACACGCAAATAACACGTCAGCGTCATTGATGGTTGACTCGCCAAACGCCACCTGCCTGCGGGCAATGGTCGCTATCGTTGCATTCTCGGCACTGGGCACAAGCGTATGCTCCATTGTACTAAACACAACCGTATCAGTACTTTTATCACTTATAGCAAAGTGACGGTCAGTGGCTTGCTGTAACGACTTTAACTCTTCAAACACTTCCTTTTGATAAGCCTCGCGAAACACCGGCACATTCTCTAGACCTGATTCAATAAGCAGCTCTCGCCGTTCGTCGATAATTTCTAAAACATTTAGAGTAAGCGTTTGAGTAAGAAGCTGATATTCCCTCTCGCGCACTGAATCGTACGCTGTTAAATAAGCCCAATATCCTGTGAGCGTCATTCCAATAAGTAATATTGGAATGTATATAACCAGCAGTTTCGTTTTAATCCGCATACTTACTTCTAATCAGGCCTTATTGATACACATGTTTTTTAGATAACTTCAGATAACTTGAAGGGATGGGCAACTGTAGTTTTATTGCCGTTGATACATTAACCGCTACAGTGTACGTATCCATCTTATCGACGGGAATGTCTCTCGCCGATTTTTTCTCAAGAATGAGTTTTGCCTTCCGTGCTGCTGATTTTCCGATACTTGCAGGCTCAGACACAACGCCAAGAAGCGCTCCTTCTTTCACCGAAGAAATGCTTTCCGCAAATAATGGGAGTAAGCCGGTTTTTTCTTTTACTTTCGTGACTAAACCTTTTGATTCAGCTAGCGGGCCTGATGAAAGCCAATAACCATCTAATTCACCTGCTTTTTGCTGCAAGCTGCTAATAATACTGTCAGTCATTTCAAGCAGACCGTCATCGCCTTCTAAATAGGGCGTACTAACAGCAACGAGATTGATATTCTCATAGTCATCATTAAGTGCCAGCAATTGATTCACCAAGTTGCTAGAAGATGGGTACGTAGAATGGACTAGCCCAATAGTAAAGGGAGATGAGGGTTTAGAGGCTCTCAAGACGCCCTCTAACATGTCTAGTTTCACCTTAGCATCTAGCACGTGTGACTCGCCTGTCATATTACGCTCACTAACTGCGCCGATAGCAGGCACAATTCCCTCCTCCACAGGAGCAGAAACCACCATAAAAAGCTTGGGTGTATCGAGAAATTCTTCTGACGCGTTTAGCGCACGTGTGGCGAGTGTGGCCACGGATACGATCAGGTCAGGAGCAGGGTTCTGCGCAAGTTCGACAAGGATCTCCTTGGCGCGGACTTCAGAGCCTTCTGCGTTGTACGTGGTTACGCTTATCTCGTATTCCGGCATAATTCGTACTAGCTCTTTTTCGAACTCAGCACGAGACTCGGAAACCACCGGAACGGGCAGCGTTTCAAGAACAATAAGGTCTAAAGCTTCTTTCTCAGACGCAGCGCTTACCTCCGACACCAGCGAAAAGAAGGCAAAGCATAAGGAAAACCAGACCTTTGTCATGAATGTAGTCCTACCACAACTAACTGAAATTACGCACATATGGACGTATCATAAGGTTATTCGATGGGCATTCATAGAGGAAGTTATAACCATACAGTCAACACAGGTAATAACCTCCTGCAGTCTAAGAGGCGATTTCTGCAAATGCATTGACGCTGAATAAGCGCGCCTCAATATCATAAATTGGCATCGACACGATAATTTCATCAATGCCTGTTGCTTCAACAAAATGATGCAACTTGTTTTGCACTGTTTCTTTGGAGCCCACCAGCGCATACCTAAGCACATTCGATAGCATTGCTTCATCTGTCGCGGTGCAATACTCATCAAAGTTACGCATAGGCTTGGCGAAAGGTTTATTTAGTCCACGGCGCATGTTCATAAATTGTTGCTGAACCGAAGTGAACAAATATTTTGCGTCTTCGTCGGTTTCGGCAATCACCACCATAACACCCGCCATCGCTTTCGGCGCTGACAATTGCGATGAGGGTTTAAACATATTGCGATAAACATGAAGCGCATCAAATAGCGCATCGGGCGCAAAGTGCGAAGCGAACGAATATGGCAGCCCCATTTTTGCTGCCACTTGGGCGCTGTACAAGCTAGAGCCCAGCAACCACAGCGGCACATGAGTATTTGCCCCAGGTACCGCAACAATTGGCTGACCCTCTTGCGGTGTACCCAAGTAATGCTGAAGTTCTCGAATATCTTCTGGATAACTGTCTACATCGCTTTGTAAATTACGACGAAGCGCCCTTGCAGTCGCCATATCCGTGCCTGGTGCACGACCAAGACCGAGCTCAATGCGATTAGGGAATAATTCAGCCAAGGTGCCAAATTGTTCAGCAATGACCAAAGGTGCATGATTAGGCAGCATAATACCGCCCGCACCAACTTTAATCGTAGAGGTGGCATTGGCAATGTGCGCTAACACTACCGAAGTGGCGGAACTGGCTACGCCATGCATACCGTGGTGTTCAGCCAACCACACGCGCTCATAGCCACTGCGCTCTGCTTCCATAGCCATTAGCTTTGAATTCTTCAGCGCGTCTTTTACGCCAAACCCTTCCGATATCGGCGCTAAATCTAGCAGTGAATAAGGTATCGCCATGTTGCCTCGCAATGTTTAAACCGTGTAATTACTCATAAGTATGACCTTACTTCCTGTTTTACAACGGCGCTGCATAGCAAAGTAAGACGGATGGAGAGGGTTTATCGATGAAGTGAAGGTTGTTTAAAAAGCAGTGAGGCTTAAACCTGGGGCACGCTGTTTGACTGCAGGCCAATATTCACCTTAGTTAAATAAGAAAGCCTGCGATTTAGTCAATCGCAGGCTTTGTATGTGAGCGTTACTAAGTGTGTTAGCAGCGGGCTTTACTCTACCGTCACCGACTTCGCCAAGTTACGCGGCTGGTCAACGTCTGTGCCCTTAATTAGCGCTACGTAGTAGCTTAATAGCTGTAGCGGTAAGGTATAGATGATAGGTGCAATTGGCGCTTCACAGTGCGGTACGTCAATAACACGCATGGTTTCATCACCCTCAAACGCGGCATCCTTATCAGCAAAAACGTACATAATACCGCCACGGGCACGCACTTCTTCAACGTTCGACTTCAATTTTTCAAGCAGTTCATTATTCGGTGCAACCACAATTACTGGCATTTCGTCATCAATTAGCGCAAGTGGGCCGTGCTTCAGCTCACCTGACGCATACGCTTCAGCGTGAATGTAGGAAATCTCTTTAAGCTTAAGCGCCCCTTCCATAGCGATAGGGTATTGATCGCCACGACCTAGGAATAAACTATGGTTTTTATCTGCGAATTCTTCAGCTAAATCTTCGATTCCGCCTGTGATAGCTAGCGTTTCTTCAAGCTTGGCAGGTAGGCTGTGAAGTGCAGAGACAATAGCTTTGCTATCAGCATCTGTCATGCCGTTTTCTTTGCCTAGCGCAAGAGTTAGCATTAAGAACGCAGTTAGCTGAGTAGTGAACGCTTTAGTAGATGCTACGCCAATTTCCGCGCCAGCACGGGTCATAAATGCAAGGTCTGACTCGCGTACCAATGACGAGCCCTGAACGTTACAAATGGTCAAACTCGACATATAGCCCAGCTCTTTTGCCAAGCGAAGTGCAGCCAACGTATCGGCTGTCTCACCTGATTGAGAGATAGTAATAAGCAGGCTGTTTGGATGCACAACTGACTTGCGGTAACGGAACTCTGATGCAATCTCTACATTGCACGACACATTTGCATATTGCTCTAGCCAGTAGCGCGCCGTCATACCCGCATGGTAGCTGGTACCACAGGCAATAATTTGTACATGCTGTACTTTTTTGAATATCTCGTCAGCACCTTGACCAAATACATCAGCGGTTAGTCCGTTTTCGTCAATACGATCTTTAAGCGCGTTGCGCACAACAGTTGGCTGCTCGTGAATTTCCTTAAGCATGTAGTGGCGGTAACCCGCTTTGTCACCGGCATCGTGCTCGATATTCGACTCAATCACTTCGCGTTCAACAGCGTTACCTTCTTTATCGAAGATTTTAACGTCGCGACGCGTAATCTCTGCCACATCGCCTTCTTCTAAAAAGATGAAGCGGCGTGTTACCGGCAATAATGCCATTTGGTCCGAAGCAATAAAGTTTTCGCCAAGACCTAAACCAATTACAAGCGGGCTGCCTGAACGCGCAACGACTACGCGGCTAGGATCTTCTTTATCCATGATGACGGTGCCATACGCACCGTGGAATGTTTTAACGGCACTTTGCACAGCGTCTAGTAAAGTCTTACCTGACTTAAGCTCTTCGTGAACGGTATGTGCAATGGTTTCTGTGTCGGTGTCGCTGGTAAAGGTATAGCCCTGCTCTTTTAACTGCGCTTTTAAGTTAACGTAGTTTTCAATAATACCGTTGTGAACAACAGCTACACGTTCAGTTGAAAAGTGAGGGTGCGCGTTCGCTTCGGTCACACCACCGTGCGTTGCCCAACGGGTATGAGCAATACCGGTTGTGCCCAAAGCATCACCTTCTGCAACCGCATCAGCAAGCTCTTGTACTTTACCTGTACGGCGAATACGAGTTAGCGTTCCGTCGCCTTGCAATAGCGCCACTCCAGCTGAATCATAGCCGCGATACTCTAGTCTTTTTAAACCTTCTAATAGGATTTCAACCACGTTACGCTCAGCTACAGCGCCAACAATTCCACACATAATTATTCTCCACTCGGCGCAGCAATAAGTACTGTCACGCCCTGATTTTCAATATTAAATTTGTCTTCATCACTAATGCCTTCATCAGTGATCAAAACAGAAATGTTTTTCCAGCTCAGCTCAAGATTAGGCATTTTATGCGTCAATTTCTTTGAACTAGCTAATACCACGACCTTACTGGCCGCTTCGGCCATAGCACGGGTTACCCCAATAAGTTCGTTAAAGGTAGTGGTGCCCCTGTTCACATCTATGCCCGCGGCACCAATAAATGCAATATCAAAACTATAGGCACTAACCAACTGTTCAGCCATCGCGCCTTGAAATGACTGAGATTGCGCATCCCATGTGCCTCCCACCATTAATACTGTAGGCTCTTTATCACTTTGGGTAAGATAATTGGCAGTGGATAACGTGTTGGTCATTACCACTAAATCGTCGATTTTTGCCAGATGGGGCAAGACTGATGCGGTGGTAGAGCCGCAATCTATAACTAGCTTACTGCCTGGTTTAACCAAGCTCGCTGCGAGTTGCCCTATAGCGTTAATTGATGGGCTAGTAGTTGAATTCGCGAAAGGGTCACTGGTAATAGGTTGTGAGAGGTCAGAAATTGCACCTGTATCGGGTACAGGCACTGCGCCACCAAACTGTCGAATTAGCAAACCTTGCTGTGATAGCGCTGCAAGATCTTTTCTTATCGTGACTTCAGACGTAGCAAAACGCACGGCCAAATCTTCAACTTGTGATTGACCATGTGCTTTCACCCACGCCACTATTTGTTGGCGGCGATGTTCAACTGATTTACTACTTTTCAATACAACCTCGATGCTTTTGTGGATGTTTTACTAAGCTTCGCTTATAGCGATAGCCATAGTAAATGAGCTGAAGAAAAGCCCTAGAACCAATCCACAAACAAACCCATAACTTTCAAAACGAAAGCTATAAATTTTAAAGTGAAAGCATCGTAAGTTAAATTGAAATGGCGATCAAGCTAATTGTTTAATTAAACGTCAATGTTTTCTTTTGATCGCTCGCTTTTATGGCTAACTCAATGACTTTAATAACAGGTACAACAGTGCTCGCGTCTGCTGGTGAGAAATTACCGTCTTCAATGGCATGGGCAAGACGATTGAAGAATGTCAGGTATTCACCTTTCAACGTTTTGACCGTCTCTTCAACTAGCTCACCACTTTCGTTAACCACAGCTAGTACGCCATGCTGTTCTTCGTTTGTATTTGCCCAGTTTTCGTCGTCAAACGATAGCTCTGCACGAAGCTGATCTTCCTGAGGGTCTAAATAAAATTTACGGTAGCTGCCCTTAGTACCTTGCAAGTCGTAGCGCAATGTCGCGCTGGCCTGAAAGGCGGAGCTGCCAAGCTTTACTACTTTGTCGCTGTAGTGCAGCGTAATAGCGAACGTGTCGTCTGACTGCCCGTTCTCTCGAAGAGCCACAATGTTAGCCGACACTTCTTGTGGCTCGCCGAATAGCTGTATCGCTTGGTCTACTAAATGCGGGCCTAAATCCCAAAAGATGCCGCTACCTGGCCCTGCATTTTCACGCCATCTATCCCGAGGTACTGGACGAAACCGGTCGAATCGGCTTTCCAAGCGTTTAATCTCGCCAAGTTTTCCATCGTTAATTAGCTGCTTAATCGTAAGAAAATCGCCATCAAAACGTCGGTTGTGATAAACACAAAGCTGTCTATTTTGCGCTTGTGCGAGCTCTACTAGCGCTTCTGCTTCTTCACTATCTAATGTAAATGGCTTTTCTACTAATACGTGACAACTGTGCTCTAATGCCAGTTTCGCCTGTGGCCCGTGAAGGTGGTTTGGAGTGGTAATAACCACTAAGTCTACATCGTGAATTTTAAGCGCTTCTTCCAACGAGCCATACACTTCGGCGTGGGGCAAGACTGCTTTAACCGCATCGGGCTTTGAAGAGATAACTACATCGACAGAGAACTGCGGCAGATAATTTAGAAACGGTAAATGAAAGGTTGTAGCGGAAAACCCAAAGCCCACTAGTAGTGTAGATATCATTGCAGCTCCTTGTATTACGTAAATCTTGAGGTAAGTGAACACACACTATCAGTAATAGTAGATAGTGAGAACCCGGAAAGGTTCATTATTTGAAAGACATAAGAAGGTGGAAAGCTGGAATAGTTTATTGTACGTCCACATACCAAACGCTAGTTCTAGACGCTTGCTTTAATCGTTTATTCCAGCCGCCTACTTGAGCCTTTTGTTTTGCTCGTTCATTTAATTAGGCGCTATTTTGGATAGAACCGAAGAAGACATCGGGCCAGCAAATCATAGCTTTTGTTTGCCAGCCCTAATTCTTGAGTTAAAGCTTAAGTAGCCTTGCGGGGGAACGTCTTTATTTCTTAGTCGGACGAGGCCAATTAGGAATGTTGCGCTGCTTTCCTCGCGCAACGGCTAATGCGTCTTCGTCTACTGTCGAAGTGATCACTGAGCCAGCACCTACGGTAGCGCCTTTGCCGATATTTACCGGTGCTACAAGCGATGAGTTTGAGCCGATAAAGGCATTTTCGCCAATGACGGTTTTGGACTTGTTCACACCGTCATAGTTACAGGTAATTGTACCTGCGCCAATGTTCGCTTTGGCGCCCACTTCAGCGTCGCCCAAGTAGGTTAGGTGATTTGCTTTCGCCCCTTCACCCAAAATGGTTTTCTTCATTTCTACGAAGTTACCCACCTTGGCATTTTTCTGCATTACTGCACCAGGGCGTAGTCGCGCGAAAGGCCCAACCGTACAGCCTTCACCTACACTAGCCTCTTCAACAATAGAATTTGCTTCAATTACGGCGTTATCGGCAATGGTACAGTTGCGCAAGATACAGTTAGCGCCAATTGAAACGTTGTTACCCAGGGTAACCTTCCCTTCAACAATAACGTTTACGTCTATCACTACGTCGTTACCGTTTTCGAGCTGCCCACGCAAATCAAACCTTGCTGGGTCTAACAGAGTTACACCATTAGTCATTAGCTCATCAGCTTGGCGACGCTGAAGCGCACGCTCAAGGTTAGCCAACTGCAAACGGTTGTTAACCCCTTCAACCTCTACCGCAGACTGTGGCTGTGCAGACTGAATTCGCTTGCCTTCAGCCGCAGCCATGGCAATAACGTCGGTAAGATAATACTCACCTTGCGCGTTATCATTGCTTAGCTCGCCCAACCAGCGCTTAAGATCTGCACCAGACATCATCATCATGCCGGTGTTAATTTCTTTAATCTCACGCTGTGCATCAGTGGCATCTTTGTGTTCAACAATTGCAGTAATATTGTCATTTTCACGAATAATGCGCCCCATACCTGTTGGGTCATCTAGGTTAACGGTCAACAATGCTAAGTCGCAGCTTTCTTTTGCCGTTTTCAGCGCACTTAACGTTTCTTCTCGAATAAGCGGAGCATCGCCAACCAGAACAAGTACGTCTTCATTATCTTTAATGTGAGGAGCCGCTTGCTGAACGGCGTGACCTGTGCCTAGTTGCTCGGCCTGTAGACACCAGTTTAGATTATCTTCAATAATCGTTGCCTTAAGCTGGTCGCCTCCGTGACCATAGACCAAGTGAATATTGTCAGCACCCAGTGATTTTACTGTGTTGATAATACGCTGCACCATAGGTACGCCACCTACTTTGTGTAACACCTTTGGCAACGACGATTTCATACGAGTACCTTTACCCGCTGCTAAAACAACCACTGAGAAAGCCATATAATTCCTTTATTTCGCAAAGAGAATGAAAATTGTCGCATAGTGTAACCAAGGGACCGCCATATGTCAGCGATTGATTGGGGTTAAAACGACAGCAAAAAAGTGTAAAATCTAGGTGTTTTCCTTCATTGTCATTTAGTCTAAAGTTGAGGATAGTCACCTAGTAGTTCATTATTGCAACAGGTATACTTACCGACATAGGTAAAGTTCAGTCAGGCAAGGGAGCATGCGTAGTCTGTGAACACATTTAGAACACTGCATAGAAGCATTTTAGTGTTATTTGCGGTAGTGGTTGTCGCTATCGTTACACTGGTGCACTTTAGTATTTCCAAGATTGTTGCCGAGCAGAGTCGAGCGCAACAACAGTCACTTTCGCCCGCGATATCGCTTATTGTGGAGCAACTTCTCAAACCATTACATATCTCTGAAGCCTTGGGGCACTCTACTGAACTGGTAGACTTGATGGATGGAGAAACGATTGACCAAGAGGCTGTTTTTAAGACATTGGATCGTCTTGAAAATGAGTTCGGGTTATCTTTCTTTATTGCCAGCGAGGCAGATAGAAAACAATATAATTCAGATGGCAGCATTATTAACCTTATTGAAGGGGAAGTAAGCTGGTATTTCAAGTTCAAGGACTCCCCTACCGATGCCGTAGCAGATATCGGTAAATGGGAGGATACCCATTTTTATATTGATATAAAAATTCACGATGAAGATGGCCGCTTCTTAGGCTTCTTTGGTGTTGGCAAAAGCTTGCGTAGCTTTATCGAGGTGTTTGATACCTACAAACAAGAGTACGGCTACGATTTTCTATTTGTAGACGGTGAAGGTGACATTATGTTGTCTTCCGACCCTAACCTTATCGCGTCTTACTCTGAGTTCACTAATTTGTCTGAACTTCCGTGGTACGCCAGCCTTCCGTTGACTATCCAGAACGAGCAGGCACTCAACAATAAATTAGTCACTATTGATCAGAACGATTACCTTATTGCCGAAGTAAAGCTAAATCAATTTGGCTGGACGGTGTTCTTACTCAGCCCTCTTGAAGAGCGTCAGGCGGAAATTTCACAGGCATTTATCTTCAGTGTAGTTACTTTACTGGTTGTTGTATTTTCGCTGTTTTTACTTATCTACAATTTGCTGTACTACTTCAGAAAGGACATGCAGCCCGATTTAGTTGTTCGACACACTAATCGTCTGCCAGAAAAAGAGAACCTGCAGCTTATTTACAAAACCTTGCTAGCTGAACATAAGTCATTAAGTGTGATGCTAATAAGCGTTGATGATTTTTCTGACATTGTCGACGCCCACGGCAGAAACACCGGTGACGACTTGTTAGATAAAGTTGTGGCATATTTGGCTGAGCACTTGCGAGAGCAAGACGTTCTGGGCAGATGGAGCAGCGCCGAATTCATTATTTTACTGCCGCATACTGGCCCACATGTAGCATTTGATATGGCGCAAAACCTTCGCCACGGCATTGCGACCTTACCGCCGCTACAAGAGTTACCAGAACTGCTTATCACGGCGTCTATTGGTATATCTTACACCGCGTCCCCACGTGCTATGCACGAAGTAACAGCGCACGCGGAAGATGCGCTTTATCAAGCCAAGCGCGACGGCAGCAATTTAGTAAGAATGCAGCTGATAGACTAGCGTCTATCAGCCGTATCTTAAGCGGGTTTAACCTTAAGGCGTTTTCGTTTGAGAACGCCTGTGGTTAGTGCCACTCCGAAGAGAATCATTAAACCACCCACAATGGTTTGAATTGATAAGTGCTCTTGCAAGAACAATACTCCCCAAATAATGCCAAACAATGGCACTAAGTAGGCTACCGTAATAGCCTTTGCCGGGCCGATATCGGCAATCAGTTTGAAATATAGAATATACGCTATTCCCGTGCCGCCAACGGCGAGTGCCACTGCATTTATCCATGCATTCACGCTTGGCATGGCATCTGGCAAGGTTGCAAGTGCAAACGGCGCTAGCATCACGCTGGCCATGGCCTGGCTACCTGTTGCAACAACTAAGGGTTTTACTCCCTGCAGCCATTTCTTCATCATACACGCCGCAATGCCATAACCTGTTGTTGCTAAAAGCGCAGTGAGGATGGGAAGAAAGCTAATATCTCCCTCGCCGAGCTTTTGCTGACTAATAACCGTTACGCCAACAAAGCCAACAAACAACCCAGCTACTGCAGATTTCGTTAGTTTGTCACCTAACCACAGCCAGGCAACAATAGCGCCGAACATGGGAGCTGTGGCATTTAGAATGGCATTAACTCCTGCCTCTAAATGCAGACTGCTGTAATTAAAAAGAACAAATGGAACCGCCGTATTAGCCATACCCACCAGCGCAATAGCCAACCAGTGGCGCTTTATGTCTTTTACCGACCCTCGTATTAACAACAAAGGTAGCAATACCGCTGTAGCAAGCACGGTACGAATGGCTACTAACACATAAATGCCAAACTCTGGCGCAGCAACACGCATAAAAATAAACGAACCGCCCCAAATACCCGCTAACACCAGCAGCGAGATAATGTCTCTTATTGCCATTCTCTTATCACCACAGCACCCCTTGGGCTCCTTCTAAATTAAGTAAATATTGCTTACGCGGTAAACCACCTGCGTAGCCCGTTAGGGTTTTATTACTGCCAATTATACGATGGCAAGGCACTACAATAGCAATAGGGTTACGACCATTTGCCATACCCACGGCGCGGACAGCTTTTGGATTACCTATTGCCTTTGCAATATCTAAGTAGCTAGCCGTTTCACCGTACTTTACTTGCTGCAAGGCATCCCATACCTGATTCTGAAACGCCGTACCGCTTGGGCAAAGCGGTAGGTCAAACTCCCGTAGCGTACCGTCGAAGTATGCCTGTAACTGACTGCATGCTGCATCGGTAATAGCGTTGTTACGCACGCACAAGCCATCTTCAATAGCATTATCGTGAGCGGCATCTTTTTTACTTGCGCCGCCGTGGTTTACGTCGCTAGCTATCTCTGATGCAGCGGCGGTTACAAACTTGATAGCAGTAACGCCTTCATTGGTAGCTTCGACTTTAACAAGACCCTGCATACTGTTTACAAAACCTGTATATATCATGCTTGCGATTCTCTTTATTGACTGCTTAACTGCCACAATTGAAGGGTTAAATAGCTGCGCCAAGGTGCCGCTTTTTCGGGCGCTATGGGGTACTGCTGCGCCATTTTACGAACGATTAAATCACCGCCAAGGTAGACGTCAGGATTTCTCTCCCCCCGCATTTTTAAATAGTCGAGCGTCCACGGGCCAACGCCTTTAATGGCGAGTATGTCTTCATGGCTTGGCATGTTACCGTTTATGAATAAACGAGCAAAATGACGTACGGCTTCTTTCCTCGCCTGTGGCATGCGTAAAAACTCAAGGTTGTTTTCGGCGACATCTTCAGGCGCAGGAAAGCTATAGCATTCGCTGGTGTGACGTTTATCGCTTTTAGATGGGGTCTCTTCTGAGACCGCTTTGCCTAGCTGATGCACAAGCAAAGTAACCTGCCCAATAGCCGCTTTCACACTTACCTGCTGACCTACAATAGCGCGACAGCCACTTTCAAATACACTCCATGCGCTGGGAAGGCGTAGGCCAGGTGTTAACTTTTCGGGCGGTAATCCAGACTGAACTAAGCTCTGTTCAATTAAAAGCGGGTCGGCGTGAAGGTCCAATACCTGCTTTATGTTTTCAATGGTTGTATGAAGACTGCTTAAATCAGACAGGTCGATGAAAAGTTTAAACCCATGGCGTACGTCATCATGCACGGCTTTAAAAAAGCCTATGTTCTCTTTGTATGAAAAGTAACGCTCGTAGCTCTCTTGTGTTACTCGCTCCATGCCTTCAATTGCACGGGTTGCCAAGAAATCTCGTACGTAGGGCCAGTTGTACGGCGGCCGATAAGACAGAAACAAAGAAATAGTCTTTTGTTGAACCGGCTCTTTTTTTCTAAGCTGGGTAGGAGAGGTAGCGCAATATTGCTCGATGGCCCGCTGCAATTGTCTCAGTGATTGATAGCCTGCTGTTATTGCCACATCTGTCATAGATAAATGGGTTTGTTGAATAAGCTGCTTTGCAAACAAAGCGCGCTGCATATTTTGAAACTGTTTAGGCGGTATGCCGACTGCATTAACAACCAGCTTATTTAAGTAACGCTCACTAATACCCAACCGAGCGGCAATATCTGCTACGCGCTCAATGGGAATAACAGATAGCAGCGACAACGCTCGATTTATCGTTGCGCCCACGCCCTTCCACGCAGCAGAGCGAGGGGCACTGTCGGGTCTGCAGCGAAAACACGGGCGATAACCTTGTGCCATCGCCTGTGTAGCGTGTTGAAAGTAAGTAACATTTTCTTCTTTCGGAAGTCTCGCTGGGCAAATTGGTCTGCAAAAAATACCGGTTGTTTTTACCGCCACAAAAAATCGTCCGTCAAAGCGCGGATCTCTACTCAATCTTGCCTTCGCAAGCATTGACTTAGCGAATGTCGAGTTTCCTGAACCACTCTCATCTGGCACAAATTGATTATCCGGCATTAGTATGCGCTACCCACCCGTCGTGTATTACCTTTATCTAGTGTATCGTGCATTTGCCCTAATCGTGCGACAAAATCGGAACTCAATAGTTATAAACCTTTCTAGTCGAGCCTATCGCCCATTTTTGTATATTCTCAAGACGGTTCACATACAGTTAAAATAAATCAAATCATTGAAGACATAGTGAGCATAATTAGCGACATTTGATCATTGGAGCGGCTAAACGCATAATAATGCGATAATAATAATGAACGCCTGATGGACACAGTAGTAACCCCAGGCTTAACGAGCGGACTGTATGCTGAACACTTTGCGCACCATCAAGCTGCGCCTGTCTCAAATCTGGCTAATGGCAATGCTAGTGGCTGTTACACAAAGCGCTTCTGCGGATTGGCTTGATGACTATGCAAGTTACGTTCAAAAAGAAGCTTCAAAATACAACGTGCCCGGTTATGCATTTGTGTTTTATGAGCAGGGCAAAGCGCCAAGAGTTTACGTATATGGCAGCACCCGCAAACGCGGCGGAGAAAAGGTAACAGAGAACACTGTATTTAGGCTGGCCTCAGTTTCAAAAACCTTTACCGCGTTACTGTCGGCTAAACTCGTAGAAAAAAAACAGCTTAGTTGGGAAACCCCGATATCTACCCTACTGCCCGATATTCCCTTCAAAGGTAAAGGAATGGGCGCACTGCAGCTGCAACATATTGTAGGTCAATCGAGTGGCTTTATGCCTAATGCCTACGACAACCTTATCGAAGCAGACTACTCGCTAGAGCGCGTGCTTAAATCGCTTGGTGAACTTGAACCTCTGTGTGCCCCAGGCGATTGTTATACCTATCAAAATGCGCTCTTTGGCGCGCTGGAATACTACTTTAGCAATAACAATACGTCTTACTCCCGACAGCTTCAGGCTAACCTTTTTGCACCACTAGGAATGAAAACCGCGAGTGTTGGAAAAGGCGGGCTGCTCGCTTCAGAATCGTGGGCACAGCCTCACATCGCTATTGCCAGAAATAAATGGCGTGAAGGACAAGTAGAAAGTAACTACTACCGCTTCTCGCCAGCAGCGGGCGTTAACGCAAGCATTTCAGATATGACGATTTATCTGCAAGCTTTACTAGGCGAGTTTCCTACGGTGATCTCCAAAGAGATGGTGGACTATGTCACTACAGAGCGAGTGAAGACAAAGCGCGAAACTTACCGCAGAGGTTGGCGCGGAATGATAAGTGATGCTCACTATGGCTTGGGTTGGCGTATTTACGACTTAAATGGACTACAGATGAACTACCACGGAGGATGGGTGAAAGGCTATCGCGCTGACGTGGCGTTTATACCTGAACGCAAAGTGGGTTACGTCATGCTGATGAATGCAGAGTCGAACATGATTAATTCAACAACGGCTGAACTATGGAAGCGCTATTTAGAAAAAGCCGACGCAGATAAGTAATATCAGCATCGGCTTTTCGGTATTTTCAGCAGTTTGTGTGCTTACACACTACTGTTTTAAGTATGTATAACCTGCCAAACAGTTTTCGTAGAAATCGGTCCAGCGAACCCCTTCACGAGGGTTTAACTTACCGTCCCACACTTGCTTGTCTATCATGCGTTTTACATCTGATGCCATTGCACGTGGGTTGTACTGCATAACGTTAAGTACATCTTCTACCGATGACCCTTTCACAACTTCTTCAATGTAGAAGTCTTCAGGATCGTCGTCATAGCTATAAATATGTACTTCGTTTAAACGGCCAAACAAGTTGTGCATGTCGCCCATCACGTCTTGATACGCACCCGTTAAGAACAATCCAATGTAATACGGCTCGTCTTTTTTCAGCGGGTGCATTGGCAATACGTCAGTAATTTCACGGCCAATAGTGAACTGGTCAATTTTACCGTCGCTATCACAGGTAATATCCACTAACGAGCAATTCACCGTTGGCTCTTCGTTCATACGAATAAGCGGTACTACCGGCAGAAGCTGGTCAATTGCCCATGTGTCAGCCGCCGACTGAAACACTGAGAAGTTACACAGATACTGAGACGACAAGCTGTAATCTAGCTCTTGAAGCTCTTCTGGCACATATTCTTCGTTGCGATACCACTGCTGTAAGCGGCCCATAATTTGCCAGTAAAGCGTTTCTATTTTGCCTAGTTCTTCTAGAGACAACACGCGTAGTTTGAACGCATCTAGTGCCTGCTCTTTGTATTGTGACGCATCATTGTAGATTTCATGCATGTTCGTTTGTTCATCAAACGTGTCTGCAAGTTCTCGCATGTTCTTTAAAAAGAAGTGCTCACCCGCTTTCGCCGACGTATCCATTTGTGATGCATTCGACTTAATTTCGCCCACAATTTCTGTGATCACGCAGCTGTGGTGTGCTGTAATTGCACGTCCACTTTCACTCACTAAATGCGGGTGCGGTACGCCTTCAAGGTCGCACATTTCTTTCATGCCATAGACAACGTCAGCCACATACTCTTGCATGCTGTAGTTACGCGACGACTCATTGGTTGAATTACTGCCGTCATAGTCGATACCTAGACCACCACCAACATCAACGTAATCTAACTCGAAGCCCATTTTATGAAGGTCAGCATAAATACGCGCACCTTCGGTTACCGCTTCTTTAACTGCTCGAATGTCAGTTAACTGGCTACCAATATGGAAATGAAGTAGCTTCAAGCAATGCGCCATACCTTGCTCTTCAAGGTAGCGGGCTGCATTAATGATTTCAGTAATGGTTAAACCGAATTTCGCACGTTCACCACCAGAGCTTTCCCACTTGCCGCGACCTTTCACGGTCATTTTTGAGCGCACACCAATAATAGGATCGATATCCAGCTCTTTAGCTATTTTCACAAGAAGAAGAAGCTCGGTGTATTTTTCAACCACTACCACAACGCGGCGACCCAGCTTTCTGCCTAGCAGTGCTAGACGCATAACTTCGTCGTCTTTATAACCATTTAGAATAGTCAGCGACTCTTCGTTGGTATTCATGGCAAGCACAGTAAGAAGTTCGGCTTTTGAGCCTGCTTCTAAACCGTAGTTAAAAGGCTTGCCCGCATCGACAATTTCCTCAACCACTTCGCGCATTTGGTTAACTTTTACCGGATACACGCCTTGGTATTGGCCTTGGTATTCGGCTTCTTGGATGGAGCTTCTAAATGCTTTGTTCAAACCAGCAACTTGCGAACGCAAAATATCGTGGAAACGAACGACGACAGGAAATTGCACGCCTTCTTTGCGGATATCTTCAATTACCGAATTAAAGTCGATTTGAATGCTAGGATCTTCAGGAACAGGGGTAATATGGACGTTGCCGTTTTCACCTATTTGAAAATAGCCACCACCCCATTGAGACACGCCATAGACGCGCTCCGCTTCTTCGATGCTCCAATCTGACAATTTATTCACCTATTTGTAAGTGGGCTAGGCCAATACCTAGCATAGAAAGTGCGAAAATAAGCAGCGTATTATAGTCAACGCAAGACTGAACGCGATAGTTGTTGCGATATAAAATATCTATTGTCGCGACTAATTTTGTTTATCGAACATTTTTTTTAAGATGCAATCCATGTTCGAACGTAGTCCAACACAATCTTATCTGCTTTTTCTTCACAGTGCGTTATAAACTCTGAGATGCTTTGAGTACGTTCTAGTTCAAATCCTAGTTTACCCGATGGCGTTGTAAAAAACTTCTGAGCGATATGATCAGCATCAGTTGCGTTATCTTCCAACCACGTTTCGCTAAGTTGGCTTCGCCTGTCTAGCTTTATAGGCGCTTTTATTTGATTGAAGGTATCAGATTTGGGGATTTGCCAACCGCGCATGTCGACAAATAAGTGGAATGGCCTGCCTTTACGGGTTTTCAAGCAATCGGAAAGTTTAGCGAGATACTGAATGTTCGTGGACATATCCCACTTACCGCGAAGCGTGACCAGAATACAATTTCTAAACGGCTCAATATGAAAAGGGGTCGTAGACATTTACTCGTACATCTCTATGCGACTATATGAATAGTGAACTCAACTTCTATAGCATTCACATAGTAGAGCTGAAAAGCGGCAACTACAACTATAGTTGAATACTTTGTAATTAAGTTTAATACCCTAAAAGAAAAAGGCCTGCTATCACACAGGCCCTTCAAACATTCTAGCAAACAAAGTGCTTTGAATTAGTCGTCTCCGAACTCACGGATAATACTGTTAATAGTGTCTTTAGCGTCACCCAGAACCATGCGCGTGTTGTCTTTGAAAAACAGCGGGTTGTCTACACCGGCAAAACCGGCATTCGCAGAACGCTTAAGTACAAAGACCGTTTTCGCACGATGTGCTTCGATAACTGGCATGCCGTAAATAGGGCTGCCTTTCATCTCTTTGGCTGCTGGGTTAACTACATCGTTTGCACCGATAACAATAACCACGTCATAGTTTTCCATACGAGGGTTAACGTCATCCATCTCGTATAGTTGGTCATAAGGCACGTCAGCTTCTGCCAATAACACGTTCATATGGCCCGGCATACGCCCCGCTACAGCGTGAATGGCGTAATCAACCGTACAGCCATTTTCCTCTAGCAACGACTGAAGTTCACGTACCGCGTGCTGCGCTTGCGCAACCGCCATACCATAACCAGGCACCACCAGCACTGCTTGCGCTGCTTCTAATACATAAAATGCATCTTGCGCTGACAGTACTTTAATCTCACCTTCAATTTTCTCGCCGGCTTCTACTGGTTTGGCAAAGCCAGATAACAGCACATTCATCAGCGAGCGGTTCATTGCCTTACACATGATATTGGTAAGAATTAAGCCTGACGCGCCTACTAACAAGCCGGTAACAATTAATATTGTGTTGCCAGTAGCAAGACCTGCCGCCGACGCTGCTACACCTGAGTAGCTATTTAATAGCGCGATTACCACCGGCATATCTGCGCCACCAATTGAAATAGTCGCCCACAAGCCGAAGCTTAGTGATAACGCAATAGCACAGTAAATCCAAAGTGGGTTGCTTGGGTCGGTAGTAAAGAAATAACCAATCACCACCATGCCAATTAGGTGCAAGATGCTCAGCTCACGAAGTCCTGTAAAAATAACGGCTTTAGAGCTCATTTTCCCAGACAACTTACCCCACGCCACTACCGAGCCCGAGAACGTAATGCCCCCAACTAAAATAGTGAAAAACAGGGTAATAAAAGTAAACGCGCTTTCAGTTTTAAGGCTAATTAGGCTCATTCCGGCTAGCGTTGCCCACCCCAGAAGCAATGACGCTGCACCACCAAAGCCATTAAACAATGACACCATTTCAGGCATTGCTGTCATTTCAACGGTCTTGGCCTTCCACGCACCAAAGGCACCGCCAATTACAAAGCCCAACAGAATGTAATGATAGCTAATAATCTGCTGGTCAAGCAGGGTAACGACGACAGCAACCAACATACCAATGGCAGAAATAAAGTTACCTTTTTTAGCGGTATCTGGATGACTGAGTAATTTAAGTCCAAGTATAAATAGAGCCGCAGCTACTACGTACGCAAGGTTTATTACGGTTACGATATCACTCACTTGCGTACTCCTTATTTATCTTTTTTCTTGAACATGCCAAGCATGCGATCGGTAACAAGATAGCCACCCACCACGTTGATGCTGGCCAGCGCTACCGCTGCAGTACCAAGAATGGTCGTTAGCAAATTGTTGTCGCTGCCAGAGGCAACCAATGCACCCACTAGCGTAATACCCGATATCGCGTTAGAGCCTGACATTAAGGGTGTATGTAAGGTTGCTGGCACTTTTCGAATTAGCTCAAAACCTAAAAAAGCAGCCAGTAACACGATGAAAAGTAAGTAAATGATTTCCATGATTAGGCTCCTTTGTATGCGTTGATAAGCATGTCGTTGGTAATGTTACCGTCGTGGGTAATAACACAGCCGGCCAAAATGTCATCTTCTAGATTCAGCCCAAAGGTTTTGGTTTCATCATCAAAGAATTCATCAACAAGGTTGTAGATGTTATTGGCGTACATGTCGGTGGCTGCTTTAGCCACATACTGGCTCCAGTTTCCGTTACCGATTACCTTAACACCGTTAACTTCAACGGTTTCGCCAGCAACTGAGCCTTCAACATTGCCACCTGATGTTGCGGCCATATCTACTACCACACTGCCCGGCTTCATAAGTGCTAATGTATCTTTTGAGATAAGCACTGGTGGTTTGCGACCAAATAACTGCGCTGTCGTAATAACAATGTCAGAGTCTGCAATCGCGTCGCGTTGCGCTTCCTGCTGCTTCGCTTTTTGTTCTTCGGTCAGTTCTTTTGCGTAACCGTCCTTCGTTTGGCCTGTTTCCCCAATGTCGATTTTAAGGAACTTGCCACCTAGCGATTCGACTTGCTCAGCCACCACAGGGCGGGTGTCATAAGCAAGCACGTTTGCACCTAAGCGTTTCGCGGTTGCTATAGCTTGAAGACCCGCTACGCCTGCTCCAATAATAAACACCTTCGCTGGTTTTATAGTTCCTGACGGTGTCATCATCATAGGTAATATTGAGGGCAATTTGTTCGCCGCCTGCATCACCATTACATAACCCGCAAGACTTGCTTGCGAACTCAGCGCGTCCATTTTTTGTGCACGAGAAGAACGAGGGATCATCTCTACAGAAATAGCGGTCAGCCCTTTTTCTGCAATAGATTCAATAAGCGGTTGCTGAAAGAAAGGGTCGAGATGGCCTACCACAATGGCCCCTTTTTTCATCAACGCTAGCTGCGCATCGGTGGGCTTATTCACCGCTACCAGCATATCTACCGTTGATAATGCATCATTCACATCATCGATGACAGTAACGCCTACATCTTCGTATTCTTTATCTGAATACCCTGAATGTACGCCTGCTCCTGCTTCAAGCAGTAAGGTCGCCCCTTTTTTCACCAGACGCTGTGCACTACTTGGTGTAGCCGCACATCGCTTCTCCACATTATTTAGCGGATCTGGCGCTTTTGACTCATTTAATATTATGATTTTCACACGCTTCTCCTCACATTCCGGCTATCCGAGAATGACACTCTTTAAACAGTACCAAGCCATTTTATTCACTTATGCCTAGCATTCTCTAGCGAAATCAAAAACAGCACAGGCAATTTCTGTATTTATTTTGCTTCGAATAGCACTCCTCATTTCGCTTATTTTTCAAGCGAAACTGCGGCAAAGCTACGCTATATGGGCATACATCACTAGTATCATTTACTTACGAGTCATAACTAATATTTATATAGAAATGGCATACAGAAGATAAATGAACTAGATGGTTAAGCATTTATTCCGTGAATACATTATTTATTGCGCATTTTTTGCACAGCCGTAAAGGTGAAAAGCGGCTAGCGTTGTTGAGAAAAATAATGTCTCTTGAGCATGACGATTTAACTAATTTAAAAAATTGTTAAATAAATTTGGGGGATTTTACAAACCGTGTCGTCTTGATGAATTAACAGCGAAAAGCTGTGAGAGAAAGCCAAGTGGGGTGCACACCACAAGGCACATTAAAATTAACGATTAGGACACACACCATCATGTATAGGAAAACCAAGCTTGCATGCTCAGTGGCTGCAGTTTTAGCGTCAGCTATTTCTGCAAATAGTGCATTTGCCCAAGACGCGCAACCCAATAAAGACGTAGAAGTGATTGAGGTAAGTGGTATTCGTTCATCGGTTGCAAAGTCGATGGATGTTAAACGCAGCTCTGCTGGCGTAGTCGACGCCATTAGCGCAGAAGACATTGGCGACTTCCCCGATACCAACTTAGCTGAATCACTACAGCGTATTACCGGCGTATCTATCGACCGTTCAGGCGGTGAAGGTCAGTTGATTACGGTGCGTGGTTTTGGTCCACAATTTAACACCGTGTTGGTGAACGGTCGTCAAATGGCGTCTGAAAACGATTCGCGTGCGTTCAGTTTCGACACCATTGCTTCTGAGTTAGTAAGCAGCCTTGATGTGCATAAAACGTCAACGGCCACAATGCAGTCTGGTGGTGTAGGCTCTACTATTAACATTAATACCGCACGCCCGTTTGCGTTAAACGGTTTCAAAATGGCGGGCTCAGTTAAAGGCGTATATGACGAAAATAGCGAAGAAACAACACCACAATTTTCTGGCCTTATTAGCAACACGTTTAATGATGACACTTTCGGTGTATTGCTTGCCGTTTCACATCAAGAGCGTGAGACTCGCTTAAACCAAGCTCAGATGGACGGTTGGCTAGAGAACGTTGGCGTGCCAAACCCTGTTACGCAGTCAGGCGATGCTTGGACAGGCAATGTATTTTCACCGCGAAACTACGATCACAAAGTGACCTTTGAAGAGCGTACGCGTACTAACGCTAACCTTGTATTTCAATATGCGCCTAACGACAAACTGGTAGTAACCGCTGACGCATTGTATTCAGATTTTGACGTAGAGTCTGAAGCAACGTCGTACGGCCACTGGTTTACCGCACCTAACATTCAGGGTGTAGGTGATGACGGCAGCCTGTTTGATGAAAATGGCAATCGCCGCAGCCCAACGGTTGATGCGAACGGTACTATTGTAGACTTATACCAAGAAGTCGGTTTGGCGACAGATATGCACGCCAAAACGTTCGACCGTTTAACCGACACCTATGCGGTAGGTCTTAACTTTGATTATCAGTACTCAGAGAATCTAAACCTGTCTTTCGATTTGAGTCATTCAGAAGCCGAGCGCGAAGCCAATAACGGTGGCGGCGACCAGCTTTCACTTATCGGTTATGCCAACCGCGTACGGTTCCAAGTAGATGACAACATATTACCTGTTGCCAGCATGTTCGCCTCGCCTAATGCCAATATTTACAGTGGCCAACAAGAACTGGATGGCGCGATTGTTACAGGTCCTGACGGTTTCCCTATATACAACCCGGCACTTACACCTGATGGAGTAAGCAATCACTTAGATGAGGCTAATAGCCGAGCTCACGTAATGCTGCGTCGAGGCTGGGCGGTAGAAGACGAAGTCAGCCAATTGCGCTTTGACGGCGAATACGTAACAGATGGCAGCGGCCTAACTGAAATTCGCTTTGGCGCACAGTACAGCACCGAAACCAAATCACTTACCCGTTGGGACAATGAAGGTGTAGGGATTCACTGTACTTACTGTGGTTACCCCGACTTACCTGAGATCCCAGCAGGCAGCCAATACGTTTTTGACGCGGGCAGCGACTTCCTCTCTGATGTGAGTGGTAGCGGTCGCATGCCCACCTCTTGGCTTGCCCATGATGGCGAAGCCAACTTTGCGTTTTTAGAGTCTTACTATCAAAGCGTCAACGGTGAGTCGATTAGTTTTGATGCGGTGCGTCGTAATAACAGCTTTGAAGTTGAAGAAGATATTATCTCTACCTATATGGAATTCGACTTTGAAGGCGAAGTTGCAGACATGTTCTTAAGCGCAACCGCAGGTGTGCGTTATGAAATGACGGATGTGACAGTTAACGGAACGCAAGCGCCAATAACAGGCTTAACGATTTTGGATCAGACCGAAATGCTGGCTGGTTTTGGTGATGCGCAAAGTATTGCCACTGAGTCTGATTACGACGTGCTTTTGCCAAACTTCAGCGTACGTTTGGAAATTACCGACGATTTAATTGCGCGCTTTGCGGCGAGTTCAACTATTACTCGCCCTACGCTTAACAGCATGTCGCCGGTAACGGTAATTACAACCACCCGCCAAGGTGGTGACTTAACGTCTACCAGTGGTAACCCTGCGTTAGAGCCATTCAAATCGGATAACTTGGACCTGTCACTAGAGTATTACTATGACGAAGCAAGCTATGCATCGATTGGTTACTTCAGAAAGCTGGTATCGAACTTTATTGTTAATAGTCAAGAAGACAAAACCTTCGAGCTTGCTGACGGCAGCCTGCTAACCGACCCTTCTACAGGCACTAACGCTAGCGCCCCAGATGCGGGTGACGACGTAGCTGTGTTTACCAATACACTGCCAAATAACGGTGAAGACGCGACGGTAGACGGCTTCGAGATTGCGCTTCAGCACACTTTTGACAACGGCTTTGGTGTACTTGCCAATGGAACCATTGTTGATAGTGATGCCGAACTCGATCCATTCGATATTAACCAAGTATTTGCGCTAACTGGGTTAAGCGATTCTTACAACCTAGTGGCATTTTATGAAACTGACGACTATCAAATTCGTCTTGCCTATAACTGGCGTGACGCATTTGTTCAGTCGTTAACACAAGGGCAGGGTGACGGCCCAACCATTGTTGAGTCTTATCAACAGCTTGACATTAGCGGTAGCTACAGCGTGACAGACAATGTAGAAATCTTCTTTGAAGGTATTAACCTTACAGAAGAGTTCGTACATAAGCGCGGTCGCTTCTCTAATCACTTGCTGTTGGTTGAAGACAGCGGCAGACGTTGGGCCTTCGGTGTGCGCGGAAACTTTTAGTTTCGCGTAATTGGGGCCGGCGTTTGTTGGCCCCACATTCGTGGCTACCCTTTGGTAGCCACAGTTTTTATTCAGGAACACAGTATGACAACAGCAACTCCCATAACGCACATTGTAGTAGTCGGTGGCGGCAGCGCAGGGTGGCTTACGGCTGGTCGTATTGCAGCGCAACATCAATGCGCTATCCGCAAAGACATTAAAGTAACTTTAGTAGAAAGCCCCAATGTGCCTATTATTGGCGTGGGGGAAGGCACCTGGCCTACCATGCGATCTACGTTGATTGCGTTGGGTATTAGTGAAACCACCTTCATTAAGGAATGTGACGCCACATTCAAGCAAGGGGCAAAGTTCGCTAAATGGACTACAGGTGAAGAGCACGATTTTTACTACCACCCTCTCATGCTGCCCCAAGGGTTTTCGCAAACAAATTTAGGCCCTTATTGGCAGTCTGTTGCACCCGAATTAAACGAATCTTTTTCCCATGCAGTATGTGTTCAGGAAGCTATATGCGAAGCAGGCTGTGCACCTAAAAGCATACGTCACGCAGAGTTTGCAGGCACCGCAAATTATGCTTATCACCTAGATGCAGGGAAATTTACCGCCTTTTTAACCAAACACTGTACTGAAAAACTAGGTGTACACCATGTGTTAGCAGACGTTAACCGCGTCGAAAGCAGCGATAACGGCGATATTAAAGCCCTTCATACCGAGCAAGGGGTAATAGTAGAGGGCGACCTTTTTGTTGACTGTACCGGCTTCAAATCTATGCTGCTTGGTGAGCATTACAAAGTGCCGTTTATTCCCTGTGACGATGTACTTTTTATCGACCGAGCATTAGCAGTACACGTGCCTTATGACACTCCGCAAAGTCCTATTGCCTCCCACACTATCTCCACCGCACAAGACGCCGGTTGGATTTGGGACATCGGTTTGCAGTCACGCCGAGGTGTAGGCCACGTCTATTCCAGTAGGCATCAAAGTAAAGATGAAGCCTATGCTCGCTTAGACTCATACGTACGCCAAACCAGCACGTTAAACGGCATAGGTGGGATAAACGTAAAAGACATTACTATTCAAAGCGGACACAGGCAGCACTTTTGGCAAAATAACTGCGTGGCTGTTGGGCTAGCGGCGGGCTTTCTAGAGCCTTTAGAAGCCTCAGCGCTTGTACTGGTTGAGCTGTCTGCCTCAATGATTGCCGAACAGTTACCCGCAAACCGAGCCGTGATGGATATTGTGGCGAAGCGCTTCAATGAAACTTTTTCCTACCGTTGGCAGCGAATTATCGACTTCTTAAAGCTTCATTACATGCTAAGTAAGCGAGAAGACAGCGCATTTTGGCGGGACAATCGCGATAGTCATAGTATTCCAGACTCATTAAAAGAATTACTCGCACTTTGGCAATACCACCCGCCTAGTGACAAAGACTTCACCAGCAATAATGAAGTATTCCCCGCGGCAAGCTATCAATATGTGCTGTACGGAATGGGGTTTACCTCAGATTTAGCTACACATCAGCAATGGGTGAACGCCGACTTTGCCAAGCAGCAATTGATGCAGAACAGGAAAGCACGCGACATGGCGGTGGAGAAACTGCCTAAACATCGCGAACTTATTAATAAAATTCACCAATTCGGCCTGCAGGCCGTTTAACAGCAAATCAATAAGCAGGACCTACGTATGACTCATATGGTTGCCATTAATAATAATCAGCATGCAGATTTGAAAGTAACCGACGATGCATTGTCACTCAGTGCCAATCAGCACCTTGTTCCTGTGGTGGTCTCTGAGCTAAACAAGCTAGTGGTGCATTATCCCGTGGTGATCACCAAGTTTGACGACTCAGGACAATTTGGCTTATCTGCCTTGTTAGGTTTTGAAGAAAAGGAAAACCTATTTTGGCAGCAAGGTGAATGGGATGCGGTTTATATTCCGGCACAGTTTGAACGCTTGCCTTTTTATGTAGGGACGGAAGCGCAAAGCGCTGACAGCAGTAACCGGGTGCTGTGCATTGATATGGATAACGCCTCAGTAAGCGAAGAAAAAGGAACGCCGCTCTTTGATAACACAGGAGAGCCTAGCAACTACCTGTTAGAGAAGCAGCAGATCCTTGCTCAGCTTCTTGATGGTGAAAAGCAAAATCAGCGTTTTATTGCCGCCCTACAACAGTACAACCTTATTACACCATTCACTCTAGATATTACCTTTGAAAACGAAAGCAAAACGTCTATAACAGGGTTATATACCATTGACGAAGATAAGCTAGCGGCGCTTAGCGCTGACGCAATTGCTGATTTGCATGCACAACACATGCTGCAAAGCATTTACACGCTCATAGCGTCAAACGCAAAAATCTATGCCCTTATCGACAAAAAGAACAAGGCGAATAAAAACGCAGACGCATGGTTTCAAACTACGAATTAATTAAGGTTGGTGAGCAAGCCACACCGATTATCATAATCGATAATTTCATACCAAACCCGCTGAGTTTAGTAGAAACAATTGCGCAACACCACCCGTTTACAAAACGAGATGGCGACTTTTATCCGGGGGTGAGAAGTCACCCGCCCCAGGAGTATGTCGAACACCTACATACCTCGCTTCCCCAACTTTTTAGCCAACTTGCTACGCATAATGGGCTACAAAATTTTGGCTTGGAAAAGCCTCTTCATATGCCCCTAGTGCAACTTTCCATAGCCAATCAAGCGCCGAAAAGTTTATCCCCCATTCAATGTATTCCGCACATCGATACGCAAAAGGATAATGAATGGGCATTAGTGCACTATCTGTTTAGCGCTCCTTTGGGTGGTACTGCTTTCTATCGACATATTGAAACGGGGTTAGAACGGGTTAATGCAGCGCAGTACGAAGGCTATTTTAAAACCTTAAAACGTCAGGCCACCAGCGTAGGGTTACCTCCTAAAGCGTACATAAACGGTGATACCTCCATGTTCACCCAAATCGCCCGCATTGAGCCTATGTTTAATCGTGCCGTGTTATATCCAGCCAACTTGCTGCACAGCGGCTGTTTACCTAACGATATTTCGGATTCTGTTGATGTGAAAGAAGGCAGGCTAACCGCAAACGCCAGTATCATCTTTAAAGAGTAAAAACTCTCACCCCTAACGATGTGGCTATGTAACTATAAGATAGCGATTTGCGATAGCTGCCTTTGGTAGTGCTCGTTACGTTACTGCAATTTTAAGATCGACGCCTAGTTCATTAGTGAAAGTGTAATAGACGCGATTTCATCCGTGCCCGTTACGGTTATTGGTGAACTCAGGCTATCAAAGGTAAATGGAATTTTTTCGTAGCTTCGACCACCATGCTCTCTAGCTACTTCTACGTGAAGTATTAACGAGGCTGAGTTAGCGCTTTTTCCAAAATCATCCAAACCATCCCACTTTATGTGTAACGGCGCGTTTTTCTTAGTAGCCCCGGCAAACCCATCGACTAAGCCTTCATTTTTTCGGCCCACTCTTCGCCACCATGTGCGAAGCTCAGCTAGCCATCTTTCGCTGGTACCGCGAAGCGCTAAACTTTTTACTAGCCGGTTCTTTTCATCGCTTACCCACACGCTTACGTAAGGACCGCGATAATCTGCAATGTCAAATAGCGGTAAGGTGATATCAATTGAGATGGCGTGGCCATTTTTTTCAGCCTTGTTTTCCCCCGAGTTGTCACCCGACGTGCGAACCGTATAGGTGTTGCTGGTAAATACCCTGCCATTTTCATCAATTAACTTCAGCGCTAGTGATGGGTTCGCGTTAACTAACTCCATGGCTTGCTGCGCTGTTTTGGTTGCCGAAAAGTGTGCTAACAACATCGCTTCAAATGCGTTATCCGCCACTGATATGGCTTGAAACTTGGCGCTAGGCCAACCGTCACTGTGGCTTAACACGCCTTTTTCTAAAGACACCAGCTTCGAAGTGGAAAGTACTGGGCGCTGCCACGGTCTGATGTATGCGATGGTACTTTGAATACTAACAGCATCCGGTGTGCGGCCAGTTTGGGTAACAGCTTCTTGAGCCACAGTTCCCTGCCAACTAAAATCTTGGTTCGAGGCGTGGGTTTCTAGCCCTTGCGCGCTAATGTGGTAAGAGCGAATATTAAGTGATGTCAGGTAGTTAGCAATGCGTTCTACGGCAAGGGACGCTGCGAACTCAGACAAATCCCACTGGATAGGTGACGCAAACGTCACGCTGTTATCGTCGTTAAAATTGACCTCAGCAATGCGCGCCACACGAGCAAGACGTCTCACTTCGCGACGTGAAAGGTCATGCTTACCCTGAATATATTCTTCCCAATAGTTGTACAGCTCACCGTTACGGCAGCTTATGTTACCCTCAGTTCGGTTAAACCAAGCTTCACACCGCTTAATGGCACTGTACAGCCATGCCGGAAGTGTACCTTCGAAACGTCGATTAATTTCGCTAAGCGCACTCGTTGTGTTTGATTTGTCTAACGTTTGATAGGTGTCTTTAATCAGTAGATCAATATTCTTTTGCTCAATGGCGCTAAGAGTCTGCTCTTCGTACAGGGTTATTTCTGTGTTAAGCGTGTGGGTGGTTGCTTCTGGTGATGGTGCGGGAAACACATACAACTCGGCCTTAACGGTATAGCTGGCGGTAACCACCGCCAGATATAAAAGGAAACGCCCAACCATTATTCGCTGACTTGTGCAGTGGTGGTGTCACTTTGCTCCTGCTGACGTAGCGCAGGCGCTGGATCAGCTAACGTTAAGTAGCCATCACCATTAGTGTCGTAGCGATGAAAAGCATTAAACCCAGACACCATGTACTCTGAAAATGTCATTTTGCCGTTCTCGTCTGTATCTAGAACTTCAAAGCGAACGTAAGTTTGCTTAATTTGTCCTTCATGGGTTTTCTCAATCTGTGCATCCAGTCTGTCTTCAAACTCAAGTACATATTCTTGCTCTGTGAGTTTGTCGTCACTGTTTTCGTCTGTGCGCTGGAACTGCGCTTTGCGAACGGCGTGAAACTCCTCCTTTGTTACCTTTTCGTCACCGTTTTGGTCGTACAAGGTGACAAAGCCTTCAATATTGTGACTGGTCGGCATGCGCAACATAGGGCGCTGTACTAGCTCAGGTTTGTCATCTTTTTCCTGTGACGCCGAGCGACGGGATGCAGGCTCAGGGTCGCCAAGTGCAACAACACCATCATTATCACTGTCCATACGCGAGAAACTTCGCTCACCCACCGCATTGACTTCATCAATAGTAATGAACTCGTCATCGTTACTATCGACAGCATGGAAACGTATGTGAGTTTGTTTTACCGATGCTTTTCTGTCTTCAGCTAACCGTTTCTCTACTTTGCCTTCCCACTCATAAACGTATTCGCTTTCATCAAGTACACCGTCTTTATTGGAATCAGAAGCATTGAAGCGAGCGCGTCTTGCATCAACAAACTCTTCTAACGGAAGTGACTCGTCCTTGTTTAAGTCATAGGTCAATATAATACCGCTGGCACTATGCGGTGCAGCTACCGCCGAAGCGCTAATACAAAGCGCAGATACAACGGCTAAACTTACTGTTTTCAACATAATTATCTCCTTGTACCCTTGTTAATTAATAGGCTTCGAACGAAAGTGTGGTGGTGTAACTGTAGGTAGGCACTTCTGCACCTTCAGGCGCATCGGTACGCAGCCTTACTTGCATCAAATAGACATCTTGAGCTGAGGGAGTAAACGACGCTTGCCCTTTTGCATTTGTCGTTAATTTTTCTACATCAGATTCTTCGGCGAACTGATCTTTTCCTTGGTAAACCGATACTTCGTGATCGGTTACAGGCTTACCATTGAACAGAACTTTGAAATTAAAGCTCTCGTTAGCGAACAAACTGTTAGGGTGGTTAATTGCAACAATCTCTAAGCCTTCGTTTCTTGGCGCTAGCGCCTGTTCAGTCGGTCCTTTCTTCGTAACATATGTCGTAGCAAACGTTACCGACTGAAAGTGCTCTTTTAACACCGCACCTTCGGGAAGAGGCTTGTCATTACCTCGCATAGAGCCACGCTCACCGTCCTTTTCATACACGCGAAAAATTGCCCCCATGCGTTTACCCGTTGAAAACTGGTAAGTCCCTTCTTCTTCTAAAGTGTGCTCAAGTACATTGCGGGTAGAAAGATCCACAACCTTTTCCACGCTCACTAACTTTCCGTCAGGGGTTATTACTTCAAACGATGCATTTGTAATCGCCGCTTCAGGAACAAAAAACTGTTCTGCGAAAGATGCATCCAGCGTGACTTTACCGCCTCTAACCGGTTCAAACTGAAGCGGTTTTAGGTAAGCCACGTGGGCTAAAGCAGCGCCACTGAAGCAGCTTGCAATAAGCAAGGGTAAACTGATGAGCGTGTGTTTTTTCATGGTTTTTTTGTTTGCTAGTTGTGTAAAAGTGGAATCATACTATTGCAAATGATAATTGTTATCAATAGTATTACGATCGATTTTTGACGCACGAGGTGTCAAAAAATCGTTCTGACAGGCGCGATTTAGAAAAAATAAAAATGATATCAACCGACGCAAACTGGAGGCTAAGTGTTGATACGAAATACTAATCATTTGCACTTTTATTAAAATTTGGAAAAGAACAATGAAATTTAAACGCTCAACGGTAGCTATTTCGCTTGGCTGTGCGCTAACACTCCCTGCCTTAGCTCAACAGTCTGAATTGGCAGTAACAAAAGCCAAAAGTGAAGAAACACTTACAACGACTGTCGAAACCGTGCTGGATGCACAAACCCTGTCAAAGCGCTCAATCACGAATATTGAAGATACTGCTCGTTATATTCCAGGAGTACAAACTAATGATACGGGTAACCGTTTCGGTAACGATGGCTTCAATATTCGCGGGTTAGAAGGGGACGCTGTAGCAGTAACTGTAGATGGCGTAGGTCAAGGCGAAACGCTAAACCCAAGCTCATTTGCCGCTTATGGAATGTATGGATCGAGCCGCGGCGAAATTGAATTGGAACACGTAAAAGCCGTCAATATCACTAAAGGCCCGAGCGCTGTCGCGCAAGGACCAGGCGCACTTGCTGGCTCAGTTACCTACGTGACCAATGAAGCGAGCGACTTTTTACCTGCCACAGGTGATGCCACAGGCGTTAAATTGAAAACCGGTTTTGATGCACGCTCTGACGAATGGCTAGTACACGGCACCGTCGCTAATAGAACGGGTAACTTCGACTCGCTATTGCAATACACAATGCGCGACAGTAGTGAAACAGAAGCCCACAGCCATGGTGAGAATATCTCAGGCTCAGGACGTGGTCAGGCAGACCCAATGGATAATCAAGTTGATGCAGTTTTACTTAAATTTGCTTATAACTTTTCCGAGCACCAGCAACTAGGCGTTGTTTACGAAAAAACGGACAGAGAAACGAACGGCGTACCTCTTTCTCGCCAAAGTGACACTTATTTTGACTTCACCTCAGCGGATGAAAATAACCGCGAGCGAATTGGGCTTTTCTTTAACAACAAAAATCTAGGCCTAGCGTTTGCTGACAGCATAGATGTGACATTGAACTATCAAGAGCTGTTTTCATCGGGTGTAACCAGCTTTCTTTACGGCAGTGCAGACGGCGACGCTATATTGCGTACCGAAGACCGCAATTTCAGCCAGGACTCATTGAGTTTCAATGTTGATTTAGCCAAATCAATCACCGGAGAATTTAACCATGAGATTATTTATGGCTTTAGTTATCAACAGGTGGACGCAGAAGCGGTGATGTTCGACCGCAGGTTCGCTGGACAAACCGCGGACTCGCCTATATTAGACGGCTACCCTATTCGCGACCAAAGCTTTGTTCCAGAAACCGAAAAAACGTTAATTACAGCCTACCTAGCTGACACGGTTGAACTTAGCGAGCAATTAAGCGTGAACCTTGGACTTCGTTACGATTCAACCGAATACACGCCTACTGTAGACAGCACATTTTCAGACCCCACAGGGTTAAGTATCACAGACAGCGAATTTAGTGCGGTGGTAGGAGAGATTGGTGCTACCTACGAATTCGTAAAAGGTCATTCTATAAATGTCCGTGTTGCTCAGGGCTACCAAGCCCCTACGCTACAAAGCTTATATTTTGGCACGAACTCAGGGGATGAAGTTACCGATATTATAACTGGTGACACCTTTATTGATCTTGATCGTATAGCCAACAGTGAGCTTGATGCTCAAGAGTCGACTAATTATGAACTCACTTATATTGGTGATTTCGAGAACGGGAATGTCAGCGTGTCGGTGTTTAGAACTGAGTACACCAACATGATCCAGGACGAGACTTATTCAACGCCTTATGGCACTGAAGTAACTACCGTGCAGTGCGGTCGCTTCGGTTGTGAAACCGTAGTGAATACTGATGATGTATTCACACAGCCACAAAATACGGGCGAACTGACTGTTGACGGTTTTGAAGTTACGGCCAATTACCATTTTACCGATAATGTATCAGGTCGTTTGGCTTATACGGCATTGGACGGTACCTACGACACCGCATCTGCTTTTAACAATGCGGGCGACGACTTAGAAACCGTATCACCAGATACCGCAACAGTTGGACTAGGCTACGTATCTGATGAAGGTGACTGGGGCGCAGAGCTCGTCGCAATATTGAGTAAAGGTGTAGAAGAAAGTACCCAACTTAGCTACACCTCGTTGAACAATGGCGCAGGTCCATCGCATACGCCTGCAGGCTATGCTGTTTTCGACCTGCTCGCCTACTACGACATTACTGAAAACCTGCGTTTCACCACGGCAATTTACAACCTTACAGACAAAGAATATTACCGCTGGGAAGTGCTTAATAGCGTAAGAGACGGTACTGGTGGTTTCTTTGGTGGTGTGAGCGGCAATGGATACCAGCGCTACTCAGAGCCAGGTAGAAGTATTAGTGCCTACGTCACTTACCAGTTCTAATGTAACCAAAGTGCAGGCCATACTTAGCTCAACTTAGCCAAATGGCCTGCCATTCACTCAAGTATTCTCCCATGAATCTTTATGAAAGTTTGTTCACGAAAATGGGTGATCGAAAGTTCCTGTTTAAACGTTTTCTTGCTATCTCTTTATTCAGGACTTTCACTATGTTTGGACTTTTTAAAAGCAATCCAACCAAAAAGATGCGAAAGCAGTATGACACCCTTCTTGAAAAAGCCATGCACGCGCAAAGAAACGGTGACATAAAGACTTATTCATTGCTTACCGCTCAATCAGAAAAGCTATGGAAAGAAATTGAAACAATTGAGAAGAACACGCAAGGGGCATGAAACTAAGCGCTTGTAGGTTGCGTGCTACCGCATACTAATACGTGATGTTCACACCCAAGGCGTAGCGCGCTCCTGCATCTTGCACAAGTAAAAGATGATTGCTGAATCGGCCGCGCTTATGCACGGTTTCGTTGGTAATGTTGATACCTTCAAAAAATACAGAAACCCTAGGGCTGAACTGATATGAAAGGCTCATATCCCACTGCTGGTAAGGGCTAACAAAGGTAGGCTCGGTGCTTTGGGTTTGGTTTAGTGACTGCAAAAAGCCTTCTCGCTGGTTCCAAGCCACCCGCCATTGCAGCGCATTTTTTTCATAAAACAGCACCATGTTTTTGGCACCTGACAACCCCGTAAGCGCAAAGGTTGAGCGAATATTGGCAGTGTCTAATTCAGCGTTACTGTCTACAAAGCTCGCATTGGCCTGAATTCCCCACCCTGAGTCGCCAAACAAATGCTGCACTGCTATCTCGACCCCTTCGACCGTTGCTGACTCGCCATTGCTTGGAGATATTACGGAAAACTGCGCTAACGCATCGGCATCGTCAGCCGCGTTTGGATTTGTGCCGGTACTAGGGTCGGTCACGTTATTAAAGGTTTGCGTACTGCTTTCATTAACAATGAAATTGTCTACCGTTTTTCTAAAGTAACCTGCCGATATATAGCTATTTTCCTGGTAGTAATGCTCCACAGCCACATCAATGTTTTTTGCCTCAAAGGGCAATAGCTGTGCGTTTCCGATACGCGCCCGCAAATCGCCACCTTGTCGCGTTGTGGTATAGGTTACACCCGGCGCCATCTGCTCTAAGGTTGGACGGGTAATACTGTGATTGTAAGCCGCGCGAAATACCCAGCTATCTAACCAGCTGGCTTTAAAACTTACGCTAGGTAAAACATTGGTGTAGTTTGACGATTCATCAATACTTACCGAGGCGCCGAATTCTTGCCCAAGTTCGGTTTGGTCTAAAATAACTAACGCCGACAACTGTTCGTCGACACCACTTACTTTTACGTCAGTATACTCAGCCCGTAGCCCTGCATGCATATCGATAAACCAAGGCGCAAAATCCTTTTCAATAGCGGCTTGAACATACCCCGCATACACCGTTTCCTTAACCGCGAAAGAACTCCCCCGAGTTTCAGCGGCTAAACTGACATCACCAGCGTTCTCCAAGTAACGAAATAATGTATCGCCGTCGTGACGCAGCCACTGATGAGGTATGTTCTCATGCCCACTAATCGACCCAAGAAAATCGTCACCTGCGTCAAATATGGTTTGGAAGCTATCGGGAATATCTGGTGCATCAAAATAGCCACAAAAACTGCAGTGTCGTGCGTCAGCTTCGTTGTCTCTTCTTTCGTTGGCTTTTTCTCGCTGAGTTAATGCTCCGCCAACGTCAATTTTGCTAAACCAGTTATCGTCGCCAAGCACGCTTACATTGATTTTTGCTTGCCCTATATCGTCGTCAACACTCCATCCTCTGCGCAGCATCACATGAGAACGGCCGTTAGCTGGGTCTAAGTAATGGGATACCCCCACTGGCTCACCCAAAGCGTTAACTTGACGAGGGTTGGCTTGTTCAAAGCCCGATATAGCCGGCAATATGTTTGATTGAGTATGGTCAAATGAAGAGCGATTTAAATAGCCGATAAGAGAGAGTGAATTGCCCTCTCCGTTATTGTCATCGACATTAGCCATTGAATAAGACAGATCAGCATCAACAATTACGCTATCGCTCGCGATATAGTTTGCTGCAAAACCGAAGCTTTTCAAGGTCGACGAACGGTTAAAAGTGCGAGCGTGAAAGTCTGTGGCGTGCCCACTGTTTTGTGAAAAAGACACCGCTGTGCCGTTTTTATCAACCGTAACATCTTCAAGGTTACTCGATGTAAACCAATGCCCCATTGAGGTTGCCGAGGTCTCCACATCAAATGTTGACCCCAAATAGTCGGCAGTAAGCTCTAGCTTGTTGTTAGGTCTATACTGTAAAACGAGTGCAGACCCCGTGCGGGTTCTATCGTCAAAACGCACTCTTTGATCGTAATTTCTGGGAACGTATAACGTAGGAACGTATTCAGAAAGCTCACTTTCAGGTACGTTAGTATTTACCAACCAGCCATCAATTTGCGCTTCTTCTAACCGCGCTTGGCGCTTGTGCTGAGTAAAAGAGGCTAGAATACCAAACGAGTTATTTAAATAGGTGTTGCTGAACATAGCAGAGGTAGAAGGCGCGTATTGTTGCGAGTTGGTGTCGTACTGCATTTTGACGCTGCCAGCCGCCCGCATTCCCTTGAAGGATAAAGGTTTAGCAGTTTGAACATCAATCGTAGCGCCAATGCCACCCGACTGCATGGTCGCCTGACTTTGTTTGTGTACGGTTACACTGCTGACAATCTCAGAAGCCAGTGTATCAAAACTGAATTCGCGCCCGAGCTTATCGGTTGCCATGGGCCTGCCGTTTAATAAAACCCGATTAAATTCCGGCCCAAAGCCCCTCACCGTAACAAGTTGCCCTTCCCCTTCTGCGCGGTCGATAGATACGCCAGACACACGCTGCAGCGCTTCTGCGAGGTTTTGATCGGGGAACTTACCCATATCCACCGACTGGATTGTATCAATGATGACGTTCGCGTTGCGTTTAATCCCCACCGATTGAGCAACACGCGCTCGCAAGCCCCTTACTTCAATGTATTCAATGTCGTAACTACCTTGCTCATCCGGTACGGTCACCAAGCTATCGTCTTGTGCGGTAATGGCGTTAAACAGGCGACCTAGCAAGTGATTGTTTTCATCGCCATCGCTAGCAGGCACTATTTTTATGCGTGTGTTATCAACAATGTGAGCACTCAGACCCGTACCAGCTAAAAGCTTTTTAATTGCCTCCTGCGGCGTATAGTTACCACTTACTTCGTTGGCAAAGACATGTCTGACTTTATTGAAGGGAAAGACTACGGTCAGCTCGGCCTGGTTTGCAAACGCGATGATCGCCTCATCTGCGCTTTGTGCGGGAATAGCGAAATTTATCGCTGAAAGCGGTGACTTATTTTGAGCAATTACTTCGGCTTGTTGGTGAGGAAGCACCGATTGAGCAATAGCGGTGTGACTTGCGCCGAACGACACCATACACAGCGCAACCGTTAAAGCTTTAGGCTTAAAAGGCAGCTTGGGTTGTGTGTCGAATGGGTTATTTGCCACAGGCATATTTGTATTTACGCTATTGTTATTATTAATTTATGAAGGGGAAATGCCTACGCGTCACCCTCCTCTTTATTGTTGGTGTTGTTTTAAACTAGCGCCGCATTATATACAACCCATTAACAAATTTAATTTTTGAGCGATAATGTTGAAAATACTGGGGGAAAATAGCGTGGCTGTCGTCTTAGTAAGTAACAACGATAAAAAATAACAATATGCCCATAGAAACAGCCATACATAATGCCTATATGTCGGCGCGCGGCTCGATGGCCAAAATGCTATCGCGCCTTGTGCCGCCTAAAGAAGTCGACGACATACTACAGGATACGTACGTCCGCTTGTGTCAGGCTAAATCTACTGAGCATATTAAAGAGCCTAAGTCGTTTTTGTTTAAGACCGCAAAAAACTTGGCTTACGATCATTTAAAGCGTGCTGATACGCGCATGGTAGACGACAGCGTAGAGGTTGCGGCAGCGCTGGAAAGTGCAATTAGCGGTGTTGAAGATGAAACATTTCACAACAACGCTACCCAGCAAGAGTTTAAGTTGTTTTGTGATGCAGTGCGCGCCCTACCCAAACAATGCAGGCGCGCATTTGTGTTGAAGAAAGTGTATGGCTACTCTCTTAAAGAGATTGCCCAGGAATTAGAGATAAGCGAAAAAACCGTGGAAAAGCATATTGCTGAAGGGATAAAAAGATGCACCTTATTTATGCGACGACAAACAACGTCGTATACACGGCCGAACGCTTTTCAAAATGGTGGGCAACACAGCTCGGCGGATGTAAAGAGAGACGCCCATGAATAGTTCTAAAAACGAAACTAAAACCGACAAATCAGCCACCCAAAGCAACGTTGTTCAATTTAATAGCGATGATCGTGTGCTTGATGTTGCTAGCGAATGGCTTGTGAAGCTAGACGAGGGACTTGATGACGAGGAAATGCAAGCGCTAAAAAAATGGCTTGCAACGCCATTGCATCGAGACACTTTCCTAGAGATGGTAGCGTTATGGGACAAAATGTCTGTGCTTAGCGAATTGGCTGATATCGTACCTCATACACCTGAGCCTAACGCCAAACACAAAACAAACAGCACCGTGGCTTGGAAGCGCCCGCTGGCTATTGCAGCCTCGTTCTTAATGGTTGGATTGTTAAGTTATCAGGGTCTAAATTTATTCTCGTCGTCTAATCAAACCGAACCTGCTTTACAAGTAGCAAACTACTCGTTACAAGCCTCGACCAAAGCAGGCGAGCACAAAAGTATTAGCTTAGAAGACGGCAGTACACTATGGCTTAATACCAACTCTCAAGTGAACATTGCCTTTACTGAGACCTCACGGGTTATTCAGCTTGTCAAAGGTGAGCTTCATATCGAAGTGGCAAAAGACAAATCCCGCCCGCTCAATGTACTTGCAGCCGGTAAAGCTATACAGGCGGTTGGTACTGCATTTAATGTGCAATATCATCGCGGCGACCTTGAACTGGTAGTTACCGAAGGCGTGGTAGAAGTCGCCAGCTATACACTTAACAAAGCGAATGGCGAAAGCATTATTGATCCAATTATTAAACCGCAGGCTCAGCCACTGACGTTAGTTCAAGGTGAAAAGTCGCTTTTATCTTTACCCAACAGCACCATCGAGACTGTGTCAGATGAAGATATCGCGAATGATTTAAGCTGGCGGGAAGGCAAGATTGTATTTCGCGGCGAGCCATTAATTGACGTGATTGAAGAAGTAAGCCGATATACGGATAAAACGGTTGTTTTAGGTGATGCAGCGCTTGCCAATATGCAAGTAGCAGGGCTATTCAATACCAACGACGTAGATGCGCTTATTGCAGCCCTTGCCGACAATTTACAGATATCTACAGACTACTCTAGCGACACTATTGTCCTTCGCCCCCGTTAACGGTGCGCTTGGCTCATAGGTTCTTATTTAGCTTTATTGGGCTACAAACTAAATCGAAAGCGCGTTCTAAAGCTTAACTCGCGCTTTTACCCACTACCCCTTACAATGACGCCTTATACCAGTTCGCATGCATTGGTATTATATATAAATGCATCAAACAATAAGGCTTCTTTGATATGCAAATAGGCAGTGCTTTAACGGCAATTAGGCAGCTCACTTCCAGCCTACTACTTCTGACCACCTGCGCGGTGCTATCTAATACAGCTTTCGCCATTGAAGCTGGCCAATATTATTATTTCATCTCTGACAAGTGCGTCGCTAAAGGCCCTCAAACGCCCGAAGAGCGAGGCGCCGTAACCCCAGATGTTATGCTATTTGAAGTGGTACCTGCGGGGATCAGCGACTACTACGTAAACATGAATACAAGCGCACTGGTTCACTATACAGAGGAAGGGCAAGCGCACCTTTCTTCATTGGAAGCAGAGCAGGCCTATACTGCTGGCAAAGCACCTTCGAAAGACAGCCTTAGAAAAGATGGCAATGCCATCCAGCACGACTTCATGCTACAGCGCGAAGCAATAGATTTAAAGACCTTAATAAACACGTTAAATGGTTTTTCCCAGCTGCAGTCTGATAAAGGCTACTTTTTTAAGAAAATCGTAGGCCTTTCTAACCCCGACGCTAAATTTAAAGCCATAACCCGGGTGCGCTTAAGCGATACGGGTTACGACAATCGCATGATGCTGACAAGCTACTCCAGCGACTACTTTATACTGGATGAACAAGGTAAGGCCTCTGACACACCTTTTATTACGGTAGATCACGGCGCAGCGCTACGCAATTCACTGCACGACACCAACAGCCCGTACGCCATATTTACCAAAAATTCAGTATGCGGTGAAAAGTGGGAGCCCGGCAATTAACAAGGTAATTAGCCAAGACATAGTTTAAACGCTTGTTGAATGGACCGGGCTTACTTCGGCTTTAGCGGCTTTGATTATAAAAGGCTCTGGTTTTAATTACTACGATAGAGCGTTTTAATAAGGTGGTAGCCGAAACGGGTCTTCACCGGCCCGTGTACTTTTAGCACGTCTTTTTTAAATACCACATCGTCGAAGGCTTTTACCATTTGGCCTCGGCGAAATTCACCAAGGTCGCCGCCACGCTTGCCCGACGGGCATTTGGAATGACGCTTTGCTAACGTCGCAAAATCCTTACCCTTTTTGAGCTGCTCTAAAATAGAAAGCGCTTCTTTCTCTGTTTTAACCAAAATGTGAAGTGCGGATGCCGTTGCCATGGAAAGGACCTAATTTGTATCGGGGGTTTAAGAATAATATCGTGCACGCTAAGTATACCCTAGTGAACAACCCGCCTGCCATTAGTCAATGTGATGTGTTGGGTTAAAAAAGCGATGTAAAGGCTACTCTGCTGTTTAAAAACTGCGTATCGTTAACCTTTATCAATCATTGACGAGCCTTCCCTTTTGTTACCAGAATTTGACTTGGCCCAAGCGATAGGAATGCTGAGTTTTGCGCTTGGCATTTTGTGCTTTTATCAGCGTGATGATCAGCACCTGCGAATAATGATGGTGGTGATGAATTTAAATCACGCCCTGCATTTTGCGCTACTTGGTGCCGTAACCGCATGCTTAAGTGCCTTGCTTTCAGTGGTAAGAACAGGCATTTCGATTAAAACCCGTTCTCGCAGTGTCGCCTATCTATTTATATTAATATCGCTAGCAGCCGGGCTGTATTTGGCCGAAGTTTGGTACGATTTATTCCCTATTTTGGGAACGTGTATAGGCACTTATGCCTTGTTTTGTTTATCGGGGATCCGCATGCGTTTAGCGTTTTTGTGCGGTGCAATATGTTGGCTAACCAACAATATTATTGTCGGCTCTATTGGCGGCACCTTGCTTGAAGCTACGTTACTGGCAGTTAATAGCTTCACCATTATTCGCTTGTACAGAGGGCAAAAAGCACTCGCTCAGGCCTGATTCCCAATCTATGCCAGACTATGCTCCCAATCTACACGCCTTGATTGCCCAAAGTGAATGAATTGCTATACGCACACTGTATTGGAAGCTTTCAAGCAAATATTACCGAATGACTAGAAACGCCTTATTCAAAACGAAAGTGCAAACAGACTCGTTACTGACGTGTGATAGTCCAGTGACATAGCGATAGATAACAGCGTTATATTCACAATGGAAAAACCAAATACTCGTTTTGCCCAGCCTTCTACGTTGATGTCGGGTCTGTATCCGCGCAGTGCCATCAACAGCCACCAAAGGCTTGTTGCGAAAGCTACTGTTAAAAAGCCAATACCCGTATAACCGTTAAGTGGAAGCAGCATTACAACTAAAGCAAATAACGCAATATGAAGAACAATATGGCGTTTTGCTTTCGCGATACCTTGCGAAACAGGCAATACGGGAATGCCAGCCGCCTTATAGTCGTTATATCTAAAGATAGCGATGGCATAGGAATGGGGCATTTGCCAAATGCTGAACATACCCAGCAAAATAGCTGCAGCCATATCAAACTGACCGCTCGCCGCGCAATAACCGACTACGGGCGGAACGGCCCCCGACAAACTGCCAACGAAGGTGCCATACACCGAGTTTCGCTTCATATACAGGCTGTACACACCCACATAAATAACGTAGCCAAAAACAGCAAAAAATACGGCAGTAAGGTTGGTGTAAAGCGCTAACAAGCCAAACCCTGCAATGCCTAGCACAGCACCGTGCAACATCGCAGTACGTAATGGCAACTCGCCTGTTACTGTCACCCGATTAGCCGTGCGCTGCATTTTGCTGTCGATATCTCGGTCAATGCAGTTATTAATGACACAACCTGAAGCCACCACCAGCGATAAACCGATGAGCGTTGCGAGCAATAGCCAGTAATCTATATCGCCACGGGACGCGAGCAAGAAACCGCCCGTTACCGAAATAGCATTGCCCATAATAATGCCGGGCTTGGTTACTGACAGGTAACGTTTATAAGTAGAGGTCATGGGTAAAATCCAAATTTAAAACGCGCCCATTTAGACGCGTATCAAGGTGTACTGAGAAGCCCCAATGTTGCCCCCAAAATAGGTTGCCCCAATAGAAGGGCAAAACATGAGGGCTTATCGTACTGACCGCGATGAAGTAAACACATTGAAAAGCCTGACATGATCGTCAGGCTAGACCACGCATATACAGAGACTTGCTAATACATCATCATGGCATTTGATTCGTAGATAATCCAAACGGATAACCCAACCACCATGAAAATAATAAGCGCACTAAATAAGAACGAAAACGTATTGGCTCTGCCTTCTTCGGTAACAAAGTTAAGGTGCAAAAAGTATTTAAGGTGCACCCAAATTTGAACCAAGCCCAAGGTTACCACGCTCCAAATCGTGGTAACTTTAGATAGGTCGCCATTCATCACTAGAGTGAACGGAATAGCGGTGAGCACCACAGATAGAATGAAACCAATAACATAAGACTTTACATCGCCATGTACGTCATCACTATTGTGGGTCGATGAAGCGTGACCGTCCGTATTTGAAGCTAATTTTGCATCGTGTAACGCCATTACATTGCCCCCATTAAGTACACTACGGTAAATACACATATCCATACGATATCGAGGAAGTGCCAAAACAAGCTTAAGCAGCTAAGTCGGGTAACGGTTTGCTCACCTAGACCTCGGCGGGTTACTTCGATAAACATGATCGTCATCCAAATAAGACCCGCTGTAACGTGCATTCCGTGCAGTCCCACTAGCGAGAAAAACGCCGTTAAAAACGCACTTTGCTGCGGCCCGTTACCATGCTCAATAAGATGGTGGAATTCGTACACTTCCATACCAATAAAACACGCACCCAGTGCCCATGTCACAGACAGCCAAGCAAGGGCGCCAGACTTATTTTGTCGGTGAGCGCATATCATGGCAAAGCCAAAGGTAATGCTGCTTAAAAGCAGTGCGGCGGTTTCAACTGCAACAAAGTTGAGCTCGAAAATATCTTTGCCAGACACACCGCCTGCCGTATTCATAAACAGCACGGCATAGGTGGCAAAGAAAGAAGCAAACAACAAACAGTCGGTCATTAAATACAGCCAGAAACCAAACACGGTGTTGTTTTCATGATGTTCTTCGTGTGCGTGTTCATGCGGCATTGACGCTGAACTTGATGTTGCAATAGTACTCATGAGCGACCTCCCACTGTATTGGCACTTAAGTGCGTAGCTTCAACTCGTTCGACCTCATCTACCTGCACGTAGTAATCAACATCCGAGGTATAGCAACGCTTAATAAATACTCCTACTCCAGCCACTAAACCGACAACAGCAAGCCACCAGATATGCCAGATAAGGGCAAAGCCCATTAGAGTAAAGCTCATACTCATAAACACACCTGCTGAAGTATTTTTTGGCATATGAATAGGCGCGTAATTTTCAGGGCGTTGATACGACTCGCCACGTTCCTTCATATCCGTCCACGCATCAATGTCTTTGATGTGAGGTATCTTGGCAAAGTTGTAAAACTGAGGCGGTGACGCCGTTGACCACTCTAGCGTGTGACCATTCCACGGGTCGCCCGTTGTATCGTTAAGCTTTTCTTTGTTTTTGAAGCTTACAAACAGCTGAAGTAGCTGGAAGAAAATACCAATTGCTATAACAAACGCACCAAATGCAGCAATGTATAACCAGATATTCCAGTCAGGATTGTCGGTGTGATTTAAGCGGCGTGTCATACCCAAAAAGCCAAGCACGTACAGGGGCATGAACGCCAAAAGGAAACCAATTTGCCAGCACCAAAAGGCTGCTTTTCCGGTTTTTTCGTCAAGCTTAAAGCCCATGGCTTTCGGGAACCAAAAAGCAAAGCCAGCCAGATAGCCAAATACCGCACCACCAATAATGGTGTTATGAAAGTGTGCAATTAAGAACAAGCTATTGTGAAGCACATAGTCAGCACCTGGAATGGCAAGTAACACCCCTGTCATGCCCCCAATGGTGAAGGTCACCATAAAGCCTAACGTCCACAGCACTGGCACACTCAAAATTAAGCGACCGCGATACATGGTGAATAGCCAGTTAAACAGTTTCACGCCCGTGGGTACGGCAATAACCATGGTCATAATGCCGAAGAAGGCATTCACATTGGCGCTTGAACCCATGGTAAAGAAGTGATGTAGCCAGACAATAAAACCGAGAATAGCAATGGCACCGGACGCATAAACCATCGACTTGTAGCCAAACAGGCGCTTAGCGGTAAACGTAGATATAACTTCTGAAAAAATACCAAATGCAGGCAGTACCAGAATATAAACCTCAGGGTGTCCCCACGCCCAGAATAGGTTGATATACATCATCGAATTACCACCGGCTTCATTCGTGAAGAAGTGGAAGTCCATGTAGCGGTCTAGGGTTAGCATAGCCAACACAGCCGTAAGAATAGGGAACGAAGCAGCAATCAGAATGTTCGCCCACGTACAGGTCCATGTGAATATAGGCATTTGCATTAACTTCATGCCGGGCGCACGCATTTTAAACACGGTAACTAAGAAGTTTACGGCGGTTAGCAGCGTACCGAGCCCGGATATCTGCAGGGCCCAAATATAATAGTCGACGCCAACCCCGGGACTAAACTCCAACCCGGCTAGCGGCGGATAAGCAACCCACCCTGTTTTTGCGAATTCACCTAACCCCAAAGACACATTTACTAGAATTGCGCCACCTGCGGTCAGCCAAAAACTTAAGTTATTTAAAAATGGAAACGCCACATCGCGAGCACCAATTTGTAGTGGCAAAATGATATTCATCAACCCAATCATAAACGGCATCGCCATAAAGATAATCATGATAACGCCATGGGCTGTGAAGATTTGGTCGTAGTGCTCTGGCGGAAGATACCCGGGCGCACCATTGGTTGCCATTGCAAGCTGAGTACGCATCATAATGGCGTCGGCGAAGCCACGCAGCAGCATGATCATAGCCAACACAATGTACATAATTCCAAGACGTTTGTGGTCGACAGACGTTATCCAATCAAACCACAGGGTTCCCCACTGTTTGTGCTTGGTGATAAGCATGGCAATGACCACACCCACCACTGCCACAACAGCAAGTGTCACCATAATAATCGGCTCGTGATAGGGCACGGCCTCAATAGATAATTTACCTAATAAAGACATGGTTATTGTGCATCCTCTTGGTGATGGCTGTGTTGCATTTCAGGCATGGCGTGATGTTCGCCCATGACGGCGTTTTCCGGCTTGTTGTAGAAATCCATAGAGCCGTGATCTTTCATGTATTTCATAACAATGTTATGAAATAAGCCGTCATCGACCTTGCTGAAATAGGTCACCGGATTGTTTTCGCTTGGCTCAGCAAGCTGCTTGTAGGCACCTGAAGTTAACGATGTTTGCGACTGCTTAACGCTGGCAACCCACGCCTCGAAGTCATCTTCGGTAGGTGTGGCAATAGCGTTAAACTTCATGCCAGTGAATCCCGCACCGCTATAATTTGAAGAAATGCCTTTGTACGTACCTGGCTCGTCGGCAATAAGATGAAGCTTGGTTTCCATTCCCGCCATAGAGTAAATCTGGCTTCCTAGCTGAGGAATAAAAAACGAGTTCATGGTGCTTTCAGAAGTAATCTTAAACGCAACGGGTTTATTGGCAGGAAACACCAATTCATTGACCGTTGCGATACCCTGTTCAGGATAAATAAACAGCCACTTCCAGTTGAGCGAGACTACTTCAACAGTAAGATGCTCTCCTTGACCTTCTAGCGGCGCATAAGGGTCGAGTGCGTGAGTAGAGCGCCAGGTGATCACACTCAACGACACGACAATGAGAATTGGAATGGACCACACCACCGCTTCAATTTTGGTTGAGTGTGCCCACTTAGGGGTATAAATTTCGAAATCGCGACTAGCGCGATACTTCCACGCAAAGTAAAGCGTAAGAAAAATGACGGGAACAACAACTATTAGCATTAGGATGGTGCAAAGAATAATTAGATTCTTTTCATCCATGCCCACTTGCCCTTTAGGGTCAAGCACGCCACCGCTGCAACCGGCCAACGTCAGCCCTGCACCAGCAACAATTAAAGTAAAAAGGTTACGAATAGACAAAACAAGTTCCTATAACCCACAAGTTAAACGGCGATGACTGAGCCGCTTAATAGAGAATGGCAGCGTTACAGCATCGAAAAACACACCGGTAAAGCTTTGTCGCACTTACTGCGCAATGCTTTCGGCGTTAAATAATTAAATCGGAGACGTTTAACTAAAAAGTGGGGGCGCTCTACTGCCAACCGTTTGAACAAAAGGTTGGGGAAATGTAGGGCAAAGATAAGGAAGAGGTCGGCGCTGTTTTGTTATTTGCGCCTTTGCTATCGCCGTGGCTTTTACCAAAAGGCCCACTAATACCAGTGCTATGGTAGGAACGATAAATTGTGAAAGTGTGTGATTAGCGAGGGCAATGAAAAAAGGCTCTACAACCAAACTTTCATTAAATGCACTGACGAACTCTGCTGAGTCAGCCAAAGTACCACTGATAACTAGCGTAATGTTCAGCAATAACACCATATTAGCCAACCACAGCATAGCGCCCACACCATTGGTGTAGTTTACTGCGGGTCTAATTAGTGAATTCAGTTCGTTTAAGAAACTGAAAGGACGTGGTGCCATATAGAACGTTATGCCTTATGAAAAATACACAAGTATTTATGCAACTCCACCTGATTAGGTGCAGGCGTGGCAGGGTAATCATAATTGAAAGCAAGCACAAGCCACCCACCTTAGGGCTTTCAAGGCCTGTGATTTGAAGTACAACGCATTGATAACCAATTCATTAACATTTAATGAAAGTCTCACACTGTACTAAGACGCTTCTGTCACTGACACATAAACAGCGCATCTTTTGGTTTCTCTAGGCTAAACAACGCTTCTAATAATTCCTGTCGCCATCTGTAGTTGTTAATTATTTGTTTTAACAATCCGAATTTCTGTGATGCTTTCTAAGCAATTCATAAATCGCCAGGCGTCTTATTAATGCGATGAATCGCACATTAACGTGTCCTCGTTTCACAACGCAACTGTTCTAAAAATCATCATTATTTTAAAATGCCACCGGTAGCATTTTGTTTAATTCGTGTTAATATCAGGCAGTATTATCTTGATTTTGGGACCGCAAAAAGATGGAAAGGTATGTAATTCCCAGTGTTATGCAGGCGCTGCAGCTATGTCAAGCTATCGCCGAGTCTCGCTCAGGTTTAAGTGCCTCTGAAATCGAGTCTGCGCTCAATCTTCCCCGCACATCAGTTTTTAGATTACTTAGAACGTTAACCAGTGAACGTGTAGTAGAAAAGCGTGGCACAAAATATTTCTATGGAACGCGTATTTACGAAATTAGCGCAGCAAACTCACGCAGCCGATACGTTCAGAGAATAGTTGCGCCCGAGCTTTCAAAACTTATTGCGCCAACTAACGCTAGCGCCATTATCTGTACGCTTGGTGACTATTGTGCGTTTGTTATCGATGTTTTAGACGCCAGAGACAAACAAATAACAACGATTAGACCAGGAACAAAGCTGCCCCTATTTGAATCTGCTGCGGGCCACGTCATGTTGGCTTACCACCCAAAGTATCAAAACATGGACGACAGTAATCACCCTGCTTATTTTGATGAACATCAAGCCGCGAAACTACGAGCAACAACCTGCACTAGAGGCTTTGCCGTTAGCCACTATTTACCGCGAAATGTAACGCTGGTTGCCGTGCCGGTCTTTATGCGAGACGGTGAGCTTGTATCAATTTTAGCGATAGAACTAGACGGCGTGATCCACGACTTTAAGATTTTGCAGGCATGGAGCACAAAACTTAAAGATATCGCTCGTCTTCCAACCATCAGTGCCCAACCTTTTGAGCAGGACATGCAGTAATGAAACATAAATCCATCCAATTTCTTGTCGCAATCGTCTTGCTTTTTGTACTGACTAATTGTCACGCTCAACCCTTAGCGTTTGAAGGAGCGCTGGGCTTTGGTAAATACACGCAAGGTGGAAACCAAGGTAGAGTGTTAGTTGTTAACTCGTTGTCTGACAATGCGAAAAGCCCACAAGAAGGGACGTTGCGTTGGGCGGTGGCGCAAGACTACCCGAGACTAATTGTTTTTAATGTATCTGGTGTTATCGTCCTTGAAAAAGACTTAGAGATAAAGCACGACAATGTCACGATTGCAGGCCAAACTTCTCCTCACGGAATTGTGGTTTCCGGTGCTTCCACAAGCGTTGAAGCTAACCAGGTTATTATTCGTCACATGCGTTTTAGGCCAGGGAAAGACAGTAAAGAAGGCGACGCGGTCACTGTAAGAAACACTACTGACGTCATCATCGATCACTGCTCGCTCAGTTGGTCAAAAGACGAGGTAGGTTCGTTCTACAATAATCAGCGCTTTACACTACAAAACAGCATTCTCTCAGAGAGTTTAAACAACGCCGGACACCATAAAGGCAGCCACGGTTATGGCGGTATTTGGGGCGGCAGCAACGCTAGCTTTTTACGTAATATTTTAGTCAATCATACCAGCAGAAACCCTCGCATTAATGGATGGCGACTGAACCCGCCTTACCCCCAACAGCAAGAGTTCGTTGATATTCGAAACAATGTCATTGCTAACTGGCAAAAGAACTCAGCCTATGGCGGCGAAAACGGCATTGCGAATCTGGTGGGGAATGTCTACGCGCCTGGGTCCGCAACAAAGAAAATATGGTTTTTTCAACTATGGGACGATAAGGAATCACTCACTCGACTGTACGTTGCTGAAAACCTGATGAAGGGCCATAGCGATATGTCTTCAGACAATAGCAAAGGTATAGATGTTAAAAGTGCCAAAGCTGGCTCGGAAAAAGAAAAAGCTGTACTTGCTCGTTCCCTTTCAAACGTGCCTTTTCATCAAGACAAAATAGATGAGCTTGGCGATACACAGCTAACAACACAGCAGACGTGGGCAAGCCTGATCGAAAGCAAACAGGTCGGTGCTAACCTTACTCGCGCTGGAAAAGGGCTAGACCCCGTGGATGAGCGCATAATTACGCAAATACAACACAATCAATACAACAGCAAAAATGGGATTATAGACAGCGAATTAGATGTAATTGACTGGACGAATTACCGCAACTATTTTACCGCCGACACTGTTCCTCCACTTACTTTCCACGAAGAGAATTCATGGCGCGTACTTGCTGGAATTCCCACATTGTGACGGCTAAATATTCATATATTAATAATTTGTGAAATAAACGTTAAATAATAATGCATTCCTAAACTACAAGATCAATACTGCCACCGGTGGCATAGCAAACTACAAATACTACAGCTATGTCGATTTTGGAATTTAGGAGTTCAAAACATGAAAGTGTTTCAATGGACAGCCCTCGCTCTAGCCGTGTCCACGGCGTTTTCCACCATGGCGCAAAGTACTGCACCGGCTCAGGAAAATACCGAGCAAACTGAAACAAATGAAACCCCTAGCGAAATTGAAGTAGTTGAAGTAAAGGGTGTTAAACAGGCAGACCTAAAAGCGCGTGACTTAGAACGCATGAAGAATGGCTTTAGCTCTGTTATCTCTACCGATGACTTAGGCAACTTTGTCGATCAAAACGTAGCGGAGTCTCTTCGAAGATTGCCAGGTGTAACGCTACAGCGCTCAGAAGGCGAAGGTAAGTTTGTTACCGTTCGAGGCTTAGGGCCCGGCTTCGTATCAATAAATATGAACGGCGCACAAATGTCTGGTGCAGGCGAAGAGCGGAAAGTGGGCTTAGACGCACTTCCTGCTGACCTGCTAGGAACCATTGAGGTGCTTAAAACCCTCACACCAGACCAAAACCTGAATTCCATTGGCGGCACAGTAAACGTAAAAGCAATTTCAGCGTTTGATCGCGGTAAAAACACCTTAAAAATGCGTATTCAGGACGCGTACTCAGAAGCCCGCGAAGAGCACTCTCCAAAATTTAGCTTAGACGGCACCCAGTTTTTCCTCGACAACACGTTTGGTATTGGTTTTGCGATATCTCACGAAGACCGAAAAACCCAGATAGACGAAACGCGCCACCACAGCACCAACGAAATGAAGTTTTACACCGCTGACTTGGGTAAAACGGAAGAAGAAATTGCTCAAGGTGACGAAATTCTCGCGCCTTCTCAGTTGGAAATTCGTCGTGAGATTGCTGGCAGAACCCGCCAAGCTGCTGCGCTTAACTTAGAGTATAAGCCCTCTGCCGATGCGTACTATTATGCCAAAGGCACGTTCACACAATTTGAAGATGACGACCGCGCGCAGCGTGAATTTTACGACTTTCAAGATGCAGGCTCTGTAGGAAACGATGAAATCGTTTACGTAAACGGCGCTACTAAAGAGTTTATTCTTAGCGATATAGATGTGTTCCACCAGCACTTCTTGCAAGAAAGTAAAAACAAAACCATAACGTTCAGCTTAGGGGGTGAAAACCGTATTGCTGAACGTTTCGTGTTTGACTACGAATATGCTCAATCTCGCTCAGAAGAAGACTCAACCGGTGACCGCCGCGTTCAGTTTCGTGAACGAGACCTGATTGTTTATGGCCAAGGTGGTCGAGACAACATTAATGCTCGTATTTTAAGCCCGCAGGAAGCTGCGGAAATCGCAGGTCTAACCTACGACCCGGAAAACAGCATTTTTGGCACGTCGGGCAGCGGCGATGGCTCTGACCTTTCAAATTATCAATTTGATAATCTGTTTTTAGAAGGCGGAACCCGAATTGACGAAATTAAGACGGTAAACCTTAATCTGCGAACCGACATTTTTAATGACTGGTTAAACACCATTAAGTTCGGTGTGCAGGTAAGTGAACGCGACCATGTACGCGATAAAGACCGTTGGAGCTTTGACCCTTCTGCCAGTGACTGTAGCGACGACGCATGTATTGCCGCAGTCAACTCTACTCTTGCCGACTACGACACCCAGATTCCTTCAAACAGTGCATTCCAGTTGCCTTTTGAAAGTCGCGGTGTAGTGGACCAAATTGTTAATGCAACCCGTCAAACGGTGGTACCTGCCACAAATGGCGAAGTGTCCATTGAAAGCACTAAGGGCGACTACAGCATCACCGAAGATACGCAGGCGGTGTATGCTATGGCAGAGTTACCTCTGGGGCCTGATGCCACGTTAATAACAGGTGTTCGTTGGGCTCAAACCGAGTTCTCTTCCACCGGTTTTCTTTCGCTAGAAAACGATGACTTTGAATTTAATGGCGCAGGTGCGGGCGCACTGGATATCGCCATCCCGTTACCGGAAGCATCTATTAAATACAGCGAGTTTTTCCCTAGTGCGCACATTAAATGGGAGCCCAGTGAAAACTTCCTAGTGCGTGCAGCGGCGTGGACCAGCTTTACTCGCCCATCGTTTAAACAAGCTCGCGCATTTGCCGTATTTGACAGCGATATCGAGCTTTGCCCTCCAGGTTCGGACGATTGTGATGACAGTCAAGGTGGCGCATCGCTTCAACAGTTAAGCCAATATGTGCTGGGTTCCGATAATGCACTAGATGTGGGTAACCCTAATCTCGTTGCAATGACATCTATTAACTACGATGCGTCAATTGGCTGGTATCCAAGCGAAAACCTCTTTATGGAAGCGGCTATTTTCTATAAAGACATCGACAACTTTATTGTGGATGTAAACGGAATTGGCATGGCGCTTAACGACCTGCCACTTACGCTTCCGGTAAACCAGGTTACTGAGTTTGTTATTCCGCAGGACTTATACCTAAACGAGATTAATATTACCGTAAACGGTAATAAGGCCTCGGTTATCGGGTTAGAGCTGAGCTACAACCAGTACTTCGAGAATGGTTTATTCATTCAAAGTAATGCCACCATCCTAGATAGTGAAGCCACGCTTGATGGCAGTATTCGTCAAGGTAAAGTGGCACTGCCTGATCAAGCTGATACCACCTTCAACCTTGTATTTGGTTGGGAAAGTGAAACGTTCTCAGCTCGCTTAATTGGTAACGTGCGTTCTGAAGTTCTTGAACAAATTGGCTCTTGCCCAATTACTGCCGATCTTAACGATCCTAAGTCCTGCAAGATTTGGGGTGACCAATATCAAGATTCGGTTAAAAGCTTAGACTTTAAACTTCAGTACGACATTACCGAGTACGCACAATTGTACTTTGACGCCATCAACCTTACCGAGGAGTCAGACCTTCGCTACTTCCAAGGTAACGCGTTAAGCGGCGGTAATATTCTGTACCAGAAAGAAGAGTACGGCCGCAGCTATCAGCTGGGTGTAAACATTAAGTTCTACTAATTGTCTGCGCCGGGGAAACCCGGCCTTTTCCACATAATAAAGCTGGAGCGGACATGTAGTGCGGTAGTACGCCCAGTAAAATATGGAGATTGAGTACCATGAAACTCACGAAAATTGCTGCCCTGATGGGTGGTGTTATTCTCGTTACTGCCTGCGGCGAGAAAAGCTCTACCAACGTAACACTCCCCCCCGATCCAGCACTGACTGGCGTATTTGTTGATAGCCCCGTTGAAGGAATTAATTATTCTTCTGCTTCTGTGGAAAACGGCACCACTAATGCGCAGGGTGAATACTCTTACTTCAGAGGCGAACAGCTCGCTTTCAGCATAGGTCAGCTGGCGTTTCCAGAAACCCCGGCATCGAGCGTTATCTCTCCTCTTGACCTATTCGCAACCGACAACCCTTTTAACCAGTCGGTCGTAAACACCCTTCGACTTTTACAATCTCTTGATACCGATGGCGATCCAAGTAACGGTATAACACTAAGCGCCAGTGCCGGCGATGTAGCAGTGGCAACCCTCGACGAAGGGCAAACCATTGAAGATTTCTTTAATCAATCTGATGCTGATTTTGCAGCCGATGTAGAGGTGTGGCTTGGTTCCGCTGGCGGAGCCAGTGCTACGCTTGTGGATAAAGCACAGGCTATCAGTCATTTCGTGAATTATCTTGAAGCCGAATTAGGTACGCTCTTCCCTAACACCTTTGATGTAACCCGCTTCACAGGCGACATTTACGCACCAACACTGGAAGGCAGAAGTGTATCTCAAGCCACTTACACCTTTACGCCAGACGACGAAACGAACTTGTCAGGTACTTTTGTAAGAGTGCACGGTGAGGAAAGCACAACAGGTAGCTATGAATTCTCTTTTGGACGAAAAGTTATTGCCCTTAGCTACGATGAGCAAACTGAGTATCTTATTTCCCGTGCTTTCAACACGGTTAACGAGGTATACAGCCTGTGCGTTGTATCTCCAGATAACGCTCAGTCTATGCCGTTAGTGCTGCATGTTGAAAGCTGTCTTGCCAACGAAGACCCGCAAAACTACCTGTTTGCTTTTACCCAAGAACAAGCAGATGTTGAACTGGCAAAGCTAGAAGAAGCCGCGAATTCTATCCAGGCGGCGCTTGAAGAAAACTTCGATACCGACACCGATACGTTTTTCTCATCGTCGTACAAGCGTTTAAGTGAAGAGCCAGACGCCGGTGCGCTTTATTATGTAACGGGTGGCAGCCCGCTAGTCGACGCCACCACAGGTCAACTTACCCTTGAAGGCGATCGATTCAGTATAGGTAATGCTGCAGCCAACCCAGGTGCTAATACGTCGGCATCAGATACGGTAGGCATGGGTATTTATAACCTTAGTGAAGGTTTTACCATTAGCTTCGACGTTATTTCTCATAATGGCGGCGGTACGTTCAGCCTTTATGTAGATAACAACACCACAGGGCAAGATAACTCAGTACACGGTGCTGCTTCTAAGTTCGTGAGCATAGGGTTAGCAGACGGCACGATGGTACCCGGCACGCGATTTACCTATACCTATGAGCCAGGTGACGATATTGGTGGCGGCGATCCTAGTGCACCTGACGCTAAAATTCTCGATAGCTCGGTAACCAATAGTTTCTTTCAATTGCGCACAGACTCTAGTGCCACTATCACCATCGATAACTTAAAAATTGAGACGGTAGCTGACGCAGTTGACCCAGTGCCTCCGGTTGAGCCTGAGCCTACCGAACCTGAAGAGCCAGAAGTTATTCCAAGTGTACCGCTGCCGCTTTCCTATACCTTTGCAGGTGAAAGCGAGGATATTTTCTCGACAAACTTTGCCGCGATTGAAAATGCAGCGGGTGAGCAAGTCGCCATGTTTACCATTACCGGTGGTTCGGTAACGCAAATTGACACTGGTATTCAGCTTGACGGCGGACGTTTTACCCTTGGTAATACTGAGCCAGATACCCAAAGTTCGTCTGACGATACCTCATCAACCGGTGCACTGGATTTGAGCCGTCCTTACAAGGTTATCTTTGATGTTATTTCTGCTGAAGATTCCGAAGGCGACAACAAATTCCAGATTTACGTGGATAACAATACTTCTGGCAGCGCCAACTCACACCTAGGTTCAGATTCCCGTTTCTTTAATGAGCCTGTGCTCGATTTAGTACCGGGAACCACCATGACAATAGAAGGACAGATAGCAACGCCTAACTCGTACCTTCAATTTAGAACGGAAAGTGGCTCTATTGTGGTCATCGACAATATTCGCATTGAATATATTGATGAAAACACCCTATTAGAGGAAACGTTTGAAACAGACGCTGACACCTTCTTCAGCCCTGAATACAAGTCAACCGATGGTGGTGCGACACCGTTTTATAGCGTAACGGGCGGCGGTTCAGGTTTAGTGATCTCCGAAGGCCAACTAGCCATCGACAGTGCACGCTTTACCATGGGCAACAGTACCCCTGATATAGACACAACCGCTGATGACACTGTAACCACAGGTATATTAGATTTAAGCCGTGAATATACCATTAGTATGGACATCATTGCCGTTGAAGACAGTGAAGGCGACAACAACTTCCAGATATATGTAGATAACAACACCAGCAGTAGCAGCAAATCGATACATGGTGGCGACTCTAAATTCTACAGTGAATTGGTTAATAACCTTGTGCCGGGACAACGCCTAACTATCGATGGATTTATTGGTACACCCACCTCGTTTTTACAGCTTCGTACTGAAAGTGGCGGCAAAGTGGTTATCGATAACTTTGTTATATCGTATGTGGGTGAAGCGCCAGATGACAGCAAGTTTAGCTGTGAAAATGAACCACAGCTTTACTTCTGTGACGACTTTGCATCGGGCTCTTTAGATAACTTCACGCTTATTTCAGACGACGCAGGCTCAAACGGCCCACAAGGCACATTTGACATTGTAGAAGATGAAGGCAACAAAGTGATGCGCTACACCGCTGGCGGTGAAGGTGGCGAGATTTTCTTGGTTAAAGAGTCGGCGCTAAGCAACCTGCCAGAAAATGGAAATTACTTTGTTGAAGCGCGCATTCGTCCAAGACAAAACAGCACCACGCGAAACAAACAGATCTTCCTTCTAGGTCGTTATGATAGCGCTGGAAACTGGTACGGCGGAGGTTTGAATGTACAAAACTCATCGAGCAGTACACAAGTGGAAGTAGCGGTAAGTACCGAAGGCAGTATTTCTCGCCCTGTCCAAGCTAAGTCACCTATTGTACTGGGTGAAAAAGACGGTACAGACGGCACGTGGTATCGCGTACGTTTTGAAATGGAAAACGAGAAACTCACCGTTTATTTAGACGGTGAGAACATGGGTACAGCAGAAGATACAACCTATAGCGCTGCGGGACTTATTGGCCTTTTCACTAATAACCGTTCGTTCGAGCTGGACGATTTAAAAGTGGGTGACCCCGCTGTTAAACCTGTTCAACTTACTCTGGATTTCAAAGAAACAGAGTGGGAGACCACCACCAGTAGCGATCCGTTATTCGTTTACGTTACCGCAGTACAAAACGACGGTATAACTGAAGACACATTTACCGTAACCAGCAGTGATGCGAGTGTGGTTAGCGTAGAGCAGCAAGGCCCACAAGTTACTATTACCCCTCGCGCTGCCGGCAGCGCAATAGTAACTTTTACCTCTGGCTCTGATCCTACGTTAAGCAAACACATTGCCGTTAATGTTGGCGAAGGCTTCACAATGCCTACCGCCACCTATGGCGACTTATTCCCAGATACCACACCGTATTCGGGCAATAACAATGCGTATCCCGATACCCTACTCTCGTTAACCTTCGACAGCGAACCCACCTTAGGAAGTAGCGGTGAAGTGCGCATTTACAATGCGACAGACGACACCCTGGTAGACGTTATCAATATTGCAGCTGATGAAGACTTTATTGGCTTTGAAGGCCAAGACAGACAGCGCAAAGTGGCTTACCGCCCTGCATCAGTTGTAGGCAACAAATTAGTGATTAAGCCTCATACAAATGCCCTTCAATATGGTCAGTCATATTACGTAGCCATTAGCGATGGTGCGGTAACCGGCGCAACGCTAAATGGTGAAAGCTTTAGTGGTATTGGCAAGAGTGCGAACTGGCGCTTTGCAACAAGAGCTGCCGCACCTTCTGGCGCGAATGTTACCGTAGATGATGACGGCGAAGCGGATTTCCGCACGGTGCAAGGTGCGCTTAATTACGTGATGCAAAACGTAAGCAGCGATACGCCATCTCGCATTACGATTCGTGACGGCGAGTATCAGGAAATGCTGTTCCTTCGCGGTAACAACAATGTCACGCTTCAAGGCGAGAGCCGAGACAATACCGTGGTGTACTACGATAACTTTGAAAGCTTTAACAGCGGTAGCGGCAAGAGCGAAGCACCTGCCGCGGGCACACCATCTGGCGGAAGAAGCGTGTTTTTAGTGGAAGGCGTAGATAACCTGACGCTAACGAACTTCACTTTGAAAAACTCACACATCAGAAGCAACGACTACTCTAACCAAGCTGAGACGATTTACTTTAACAGTGATTCAGGTCGTCTAACTGCCGTTGATATGAACTTTGTGAGTGAACAAGATACACTGCTGTTAAAAGGCTTCAGTTGGTTCTACAACTCATTGATTGCCGGCAACGTTGATTTCATTTGGGGTTACGTAAATACTGCACTGTTTGAAAACAGCGAAATTCGCACCATTGGCGACTCTAAAAATGGCAACCCTGACGAAGACACAGCGGGCGGCTACATTCTACAAGCTCGCGTACCTGATATTTCTTATAAAGGGTTTATCTTCTTAAACAGCAGCTTCACCAATGGCCCAGGCCCTATTGGTAACGGTGTACTCGACGACTCTACGTATATTGCAAGAAGTGGCGGCAGCGCGAGCTACTTCGACAATATTACGCTTATTAATAACCGTTTCGACACACACATTGCCACTATCGGCTGGGCGGGTGAAGGAGTACGCGACCAACCGGCACCAAACCCTAGCCCTGCAACCGCAGCAGCAGGATGGCGTGAGTACGGCAGCATGGATATGCAGGGTAACCCGCTTGATCTTTCAAGCCGTCAGTTTGCCCACATTCTTGCCGACAGCGAAGTGACTGAACTTACCAGCAGAACGGCGATATTCTCTCACTTTAATAACGGTGAAGGCTGGGTGCCAAGTGAGCCTAACTTACCGAATGTAGCACCTGCTCCAACGCTTGATGCTTACGGTTTTGCACAATACAACTATGCATTAACCGGCGGTGCTGGCGGTACAGTAGTAACCGTAGATAACGGCGCTGACCTGCAGGCGGCACTCGACAGCGCGGCGAACAGCAACACCCCAGTAACGGTTTATGTAGATGGCACCATTACCGACGCAAACAATGGCGGTACGGGCTCACCGATTGAAATAAAAGACATGAACGATGTGTCAATTATTGGGGTTGCAGACAGGGGCGAATTCGACGGTATTGGCATCTTAATCAGACGCGCAAATAACGTGATTATTCAAAACCTGAAAATCCATCACGTGCTTACTGATGGAAAAGACGCTATCTCTATTGAAGGTGATAACGACGGCTCTACCACCAGCAACATTTGGATTGACCACAATGAGCTTTACAGCACATTGTCTGTGGACAAGGATTTCTACGATGGATTAGTAGATAGTAAACGCGGCGCGAAAAACATCACTATCTCTTACAACTACCTTCATGATCATTGGAAAGCCTCGTTACACGGCCACACGGAGAATGATGTAGACAGTGATAATACCGAGCGTTTAATTACCTTCCATCACAACCGGTTTGAGAATATTGAGTCACGTTTACCGTTATTCCGCTACGGTCACGGTCACTTGTATAACAACTACTACAATCAAATATCCTCTACGGCAATCAATTCAAGAATTGGTGCAGAGCTACAGGTAGAAAACAATGTGTTTGAGAACACGCAAAACCCAATTGTTTCTTTCTACTCAGACGTTATTGGATACTGGAACACGTCAGGCAACCTGTTTGGCGAAGGCGTAACCTGGACAACGCCAGCTGATGGTGACGTTGTTGCAGGACCTGACGCCACGCCAACATCCAGCTACGAAGTGCCGTACGACTACGTACTAGATGATGCCGAAGTCGTTAAGCAGCGAGTTATCAACTACTCGGGCGTAGGTAAAATTAACCAGAATGCCGATGACATTCCTCCGTTAAATTAAGCCTAAAAACGTTTAACAACAATAACAAAGGCGCTGCTGTATAAGCAGCGCCTTTCTTTTTATATCGAGTTCATTATTACCATTTACTTTTATTAACTTTTTCCGTTAACGTAAACATTGGACAAAATTCGGACAACAATAACGATGAAACGATTTTTTAAATGGATTGGTACCGGCTTACTGATAATTTTATTAGCAGGCGGTGCATTTGCTGCGCACGAGTGGTATGCGGATAAACCCTTTTACTTTAATAACCTACTAAACCGTGAAATGGTGAAAGTAGCTTTTGATAGCCCTGAAACCTTAACCTCTCTCGGTTTCTTAGAATCAGTGGGTATTAAAGGTCATAACGCCGAACTTGATGACGCTAGCATAGAGAAAAACGCAGCTTTGTTCGACAAAGCGCGCCACATACGCGAAAGAGTTTTAGCGTATGACGACGAAGACTTAAGCAAAGACGAGCAGCTTTCCAAAGAGATCACTCTGTACTTGCTTGATTACCTCATTAGTAACGAAGCGTTTCAGTATCACGGCTACCCAGTAAACCAACTTTTCGGTGTACAAAACGGCTTCCCAAGCTTTATGGAAGGTCAGCATCAAATTAATGATGCCACTGACGTAGAAAATTACTTAAGTCGTTTACGTGCTGTAGATGAAAAATTTGCGCAAGTACTTGAAGGGCTTAAATTGCGTGAGGAAAAAGGCATTATTCCTCCGCGCTTCGTGATAGACCGTGTACTAGACGAAATGAATGGCTTTATCTCTTCACCTGTAGAGGAAAATATTCTTTATAGCTCGCTGAAAGAGAAGATGTCTAAGGCGGAAGATATCTCTTCAGAGCAGCAAGACGCATATTTAGCTGAAGCCCAGACGGTTATAGGTGATGATGTAAACCGCGCCTACAAACTGTTTATCGATTACTTCACCACGCTTCAAGCGAAAGCAGGAAACGATCACGGCTATTGGCATTTACCCGATGGCGACAAGGTGTACGCTAATGCGCTGCGCTTTTTCACAACCACCGATATGACTGCCGATGAAATTCACAACCTAGGCTTAAAAGAGGTAGAGAGAATTCAGGGCGAAATGTTAGCTATTCTTGCTGGTGAAGGCTATGACGTTAGCCAAGGCTTCTCTAACGCGATGGACGCGTTAGCCGCCGATCCGTCTCACTATTACGAAGACAGTGATGAAGGGCGCGAGCAAATTCTAAAAGATTACCAAACCATACTTGATGAGATTGATGCGGGTATTAGCGATGCATTTAGAATTCGCCCTGAGGCCGGCATGGAAGTGGTTCGTATTCCTGAGTTCAAAGAGAAAACCGCGCCAGGCGCCTACTACCAGCAGCCCGCTATTGACGGCTCTCGTCCGGGACGATTTTATGCCAACTTATATGATATTAAAGCGACGCCTAAGTACAGCATGCGCACATTGGCCTATCACGAAGGCATTCCGGGCCACCATTTCCAGGTAGCCTTAGCGATGGAACTTGAAGGCATGCCCTTTATTCGCAAAATGTCGCCTTTTACCGCCTACACTGAAGGCTGGGCTTTGTATTCAGAATACCTAGCATGGGAGATGGGCTTTCAGGACAATCCCCTAGATAACCTAGGTCGTCTTCAAGCTGAGCTATTCAGAGCCGTGCGCTTGGTGGTAGATACGGGCATTCACGATAAACGTTGGACCCGAGAAGAAGCAATTGACTATATGGTACGCAACACAGGTATGGCGCTTAGCGACGTTACGTCTGAAATTGAGCGCTATATTGTTATGCCGGGTCAGGCCACCTCTTACAAAGTAGGCATGATTAAGATTTTAGAAATTCGTGAAAAAGCGAAACAAGCCCTAGGCGATAAGTTCGACATACGCGATTTCCATGACGTGGTACTTAAAAATGGTGCTGTGCCACTTGCCATTCTTGAAGAATTGGTGGACGAGTATATTGCAGAAAAACAGGGCGCATAGCCCTGTTACGCAAAACATTTGCCGAACAAGTCATAAATTTATTTACTTCTAAATTTGGAAACCAAGGCAGCGGGCCACCTGTTTTCGCGCTTTAAGACTCTAGAGGTCACTCGTAATTCAACTAGGTCTTTCCATTCTCTGCGCAACAATTTCATAAAAGCAGGTCAGCGAGATAAAGGGTTTAGTGAATTTGATGTTGCATATGTTGCGGGGCTCAAGACAGGCACAACTATGAGCTTTGGTCACTATGCTAGACATGACGAGAAGAGACTGAAGGAGAGAGTAGATAAGATCGTCCTACAAATTGAGAAATAATGGTAACCGACTTTTGAAAAAAACGCAGAACTCTTGTCATCAAAAAGTGCTCTGCCTTTACTCATCAAATCTTTGAAGGAGGGGTTGGTTTAGAGCAATCAATAACAATAACCGATATATTTTTGTCTGGGTTTATGCGCGCTAATTTTTCTTCTAAGTCATTAGATGTTTCGATATTTGCCGGCTTATCAAAAACATAGGGAGGAGAAAAAGACTTGAACCATAAAGCGATAAAAACACCCTGTTTAGTCCGCAGAGATCTCATGTACTTGGGCAGTTGTTTAGTTATACCATCTTCTACTTTGGTAGCGTGTGCCAGTTTTAGCTCTACACATGTTTGTAACGCTACTTTTTTAGAATTGGTAAAAGTGACCAAAAAGTCAATTTGTCCATTAGCACACACCGTTTCTCTAGAAATCTGTATCCCTACAAACTCATAAATAGTCTTTAGAAGAGCAAATATATAAGGTTGCATCTGAGGTTCTGTTTTTGGTTTTTTTTCAGTTGTTGAAACGTCTTCCCAAAGGAAACTATAACCTCCATCAAACTCAATATTGTTTTTTACTATCAATTCAATACTACGATGCACAAATTCCTTTAGGTTCCGAGCAGACTCAATTTTGGTCTCATACAATAGTTCCCTCACACCAATGTAACTGTCATTCAAATTTATACTTGAAAGTTTGTCTACAAACTTAGACCTCACTCTGTCAAATGAATCATGGCACGTTAAAGCATATAGCTTGCTACATAATGTAGTTCTCGTGTCATTATCAACGTACTGAACAAGATAGTTTGAAAACATGTTAGCGCTGAGGTCTTTCTTACTCCCCAATGATATAGCTGAACTCAGCACATCGTACGCCTCCAACATTGTTTTAAGAGCAAACTCTTTATGGGGGTAATATTTTTTCCCCTCGATTTGTTCCTTCTCAGAAAAATCAATGGCCTCATGCGTTGACTCTGAAAGTTCAACATCGGGAGTAAACAAACCATCTATTTTAATCGTTACATGGCAGCATCTACCTTCATGATCGATAGTGAGGTCGGAAAAATAACTCCAATTTATATTCACCACTTTCAAGTCCATGAAGACCTCGAACATGGGGTCTTCCCAAAAAGTCCTAACCGGAGAGACATTTATAAGGGGCTTTCCCTCGTCATTATCAATTGTTACAGGCTGTTCATAAGTACTTTTGAATGGTAGAGAAAAGCGTATGAGCGTCACAATATTCTTATCGCGCGTAGTTGAATGTGACAAATTTCCTGACGACATTTTGAATGCATATACGGTAGAATTGACTTCCGCTTCTATATCGAGTCTAAGAAACTCAACCTCTTCGTCGGCTAAACAATCGCGAAACTCATCGAGTCGCTCCAGAAGTTCATTTTTACTTAATAGGTGATATGAAGTGGCATAGCCGATGAAATGTTTGATTAGCGATTGCTTTTCAATTGAAATCTCAGAACTTTTAAGCCTCTTATCTAAAAAATTCAAACACTGTATCAGTTGGCCTCTTAAGGTTAAGGTGTTCTGATACAAAGAAAGTAACCTATCGTGAATAGCTCCAACTAAATTGGCAGGTATACAACTATGCTTAATTCGACTTTTAAAGCATTCAGCTATTATCGCCAACCTCAATTCCAAGCTTTTGACTCCCTCGTCAGGCTCTTTAAAGTATGTTTGCAAACTTGTATCAAGGCTTGAACATTCGAAAGCTAGTAACTGTACTTTTAGGTGAAGAGGAACTTGAGCCTGTCTAAGGAAGCCATTAGTTGTCTTTAGATATTCGACTCTTTTTTCTATGATAGGGAATTGTTTTATGTTAGTGAATAACCTATGGAATACGGGGCCACTATCTTCTATCAGGTCAACACAGATGCTCTTCCCGTTCTCATCAGTGAATTCTTCACTTAGTCTATCTTTCTCAATGAAAGCTACGTTACTTACAAATTCGAGATACTCGTCAAGTAGGCGCACGGTTTGAGTGTCAAACTTTGGTTTTTTCTGCTCATCAAACGTTGAAAATTGGTTGAAGAACTTACGTCGCTTTACATTAAGCATTTAGTTAAATTCCTTTTAAAATCAAACTTTTAACCACCAACCTTTAGAAGCTTAAGAGATTCTTACAGTGAAGTGATGAGGTGTCAATATCTTTCAATAATAGGTTAGTGACAGTGTCAAATTAAGCTCTTGAGTTTTTGACATGTAAACGAAGTGACATTTTACAGTAGAAGCCCTATATCGTAGTGTATGTAACCTATCGTTCAAGGGAGTGAAATGTGAGTAGTATCTTTAAGTTCATGTCAGGAGAGGACTATCATATCGAAGCGTTGAAGAACGATAATGTCTATTTCTCTAAGTTTACAGACCTCAATGACCCGTATGAAGGTCTTCTGCACTTCAGCTATAAGAACGTCACAGACTCAATAAGAATGACGCTGTATGCTAATGGACTTGCAAAGGAAGGAAACATAAGCCTTTCTGAAGGCAGAAAAAAAGCGGAGCGACTTCGACAAAAAGAAGGCATAGAAAAGGTTAGGGAAATAGTAAATGAATGGACTGAAATAGCATTTGAGGACTACAAGAACTTTCATTTGGAAAACCGCTTTGTTTTGTCTGTAGCAATACAAAAAGAAGACGACTTATTCCCAGCTCCCTTAACAAGTATGATGATGTGGTCCCACTATGCGAAAGGAATGAGGGGGCTTTGTGTAGAGTTTGACTATCAAAAGTTGTTAGATAGCATTCAAACACTCAATGAGCTTGATGTTAGTACCCGTCTCGTAAGTTATTCAAACAAGCATTTACCTCGTGTATGCGCTAGAACTGTAATTGAGGACTTCATAAAGGACAATGGAAAAGCTGGACTCGAAATGATTAATGCCTTCTGTACGAAACACAGTGGCTGGAATTATGAAAACGAACTTAGATTCTTAGGCTCGAAACATGGCTTAGTAAACTATGATACTTCAGCAGTAAAAAGGATATTTGTAGGACACAAAAACAAGGCTCTGCTTCAAACTGTAAAGGAAATCGTCCGTAGCAAAAACCTAAACGTCCCAGTTTATACAGTCAATATACGCCCCAAAACTTATGGTTTGGGTTTTGTAGAGGCTATTTAAAAAAATGACCAAAAGTAAAACACGTTTTTCTTAAGTATCATGGAACGACGCAATCGTCACTAAGGGTCATTACCTCGCCCCCTCCCCCCTGTACCTTACAGAAGATCCTGAGAAGATCTGTGAGAAGACTTTGAGAGTGACCAGACCATAGGCACACCCGACCCATTACGAGATCGTAGAGACGCTTACAGAGCTTATTTTATTGAAGGTAATTTAAGAGTAGCTATTGAGAAGCTGATGAAATATTGTAAAAGGAGATTAAGGAAATGGTGTGAAACTAACCGTGATACAAAACGTACCACAGTTAGTCTCAGAAGGCTTGTAAGCCCTTGATTTATAAGGGCCTAGAAAGCAGGGCGATTCTTACATCATGCCGCCCATTCCGCCCATGCCGCCCATGTCAGGCATTGCTGGTGCGTCGTCTTTAGGTAGTTCAGCTACCATTGCTTCAGTTGTGATCATTAGTGAAGCAATTGAAGATGCGAACTGAAGTGCAGAGCGCGTTACTTTAGTTGGGTCAAGGATACCCATCTCTAGCATGTCGCCGTAAGTGTCGTTACCTGCGTTGTAACCGTAGTTACCTTCGCCGTTCTTCACTGCGTTAACTACTACAGATGCTTCTGCACCTGAGTTGATAGAGATTTGACGTAGAGGCGCTTCCATTGCACGTAGTGCAAGCTTAATACCTACGGTTTGGTCTTCGTTGTCGCCAGTAAGGTCAGCAAGTTTAGCTGCCGCACGAACTAGTGCTACACCACCACCAGGTACCACACCTTCTTCAACCGCTGCGCGAGTTGCATGTAGTGCATCTTCTACGCGGTCTTTCTTCTCTTTCATTTCAACTTCAGTTGCTGCACCAACTTTAATTACTGCAACACCGCCTGAAAGCTTAGCTAGACGCTCTTGAAGCTTCTCTTTGTCGTAGTCAGACGTAGACTCTTCAATTTGACCTTTGATTTGAGCACAACGGCCTTCAATCGCTTCTTGGTCGCCGTTACCGTCAACAACAGTTGTGTTGTCTTTGTTGATAACTACGCGCTTAGCAGTACCTAGGTCTTCAAGCTGAACTTTTTCAAGGTCTAGACCAATTTCTTCAGAGATTACTGTACCGCCAGTTAGGATAGCGATGTCTTGAAGCATTGCTTTACGACGGTCACCAAAACCAGGTGCTTTAACCGCTGCAACTTTAACAATACCGCGCATGTTGTTAACTACTAGTGTAGCAAGCGCTTCGCCTTCAACATCTTCAGCGATGATCATTAGCGGCTTACCAGCTTTCGCTACGCCTTCAAGGGTAGGAAGTAGTTCGCGGATGTTAGAGATCTTCTTATCAACCAATAGGATGAACGGGTTGTCTAGTTCAACAGTACCGTTTTCTTGGTTGTTGATGAAGTATGGAGATAGATAACCGCGGTCGAACTGCATACCTTCAACAACTTCTAATTCGTTTTGAAGTGCCTGACCTTCTTCTACAGTGATAACACCTTCTTTACCAACTTTTTCCATTGCTTGAGCAATGATATCGCCAACTTCTGAATCAGAGTTTGCAGAGATAGTACCTACTTGAGCAATAGACTTGCTGTCAGCACAGTCAGTAGACAGAGCTTTAAGCTCTTCAACTGCTGCCGCAACCGCTTTGTCGATACCGCGCTTAAGATCCATTGGGTTCATACCCGCTGCAACGCTCTTAAGACCTTCAGTAACGATTGCTTGAGCAAGTACAGTAGCAGTAGTTGTACCGTCACCTGCTTCGTCGTTCGCTTTAGACGCAACTTCTTTTACCATCTGCGCGCCCATGTTCTCGAACTTGTCTTCAAGCTCGATTTCTTTCGCTACAGACACACCATCTTTAGTGATAGTCGGTGCACCGAAAGACTTGTCTAGAACAACGTTACGGCCTTTTGGACCTAGTGTTACTTTAACTGCGTTAGCTAGTGTGTTTACGCCTTTTAGCATTTTGCTGCGAGCGTCATCACCAAAACGTACTTCTTTAGCTGCCATGATTAAATTCCTCTAAAATTCGTTTTAACGTTAGTTGTAATTACTCAACAATCGCTAGAATGTCGCTTTCGCTTAGGATAAGTACTTCTTCACCATCCAGCTTTTCTGTTTTAACGCCGTAACCGTCGTTGAAAATAACGGTGTCGCCTACTTTAACGTCTAGCGCTTTAACTTCGCCGTTCTCAAGAATGCGACCGTTACCTACTGCGATTACTTCGCCGCGTGTAGATTTTTCTGCTGCAGAACCAGTCAGAACGATACCGCCTGCAGATTTGCTTTCTTGCTCTGCGCGCTTAAGGATTACGCGGTCGTGTAAAGGACGAATTGCCATTTTCAAGTCTCCTGAAAATTCCACTATTCAAATGAATGTAATTATCGACATTCAGACTATCTAAACGTCGCGTGTTTAAGGTTGCTCATTACTGAGCTGTTAAAATCGTTTCTGCACGGATAGATGGGGTAGTACCCAGATAACTTCAAGGGTTTTTAAGCAAAAAAATGTAAAAAAATTGATTTTTTCGCTAAATACTTATTTTTATTAAATATGTAAACGCCGTTTATCGTCGTAATCGGCGCTCATAACCTGATGGGATCTGTAGTGAGGCTAGAGCCTGTTGACCTTTGCTATACATCAAAGATCAACGGTCGATAGTTATTTTAAGCGCTTATCCGGGTCGTTGGTGGTGTGATCGGTGTATTCGCCTTCGAACACATCACCATCACTATTGGGCGAGTTAGGGCGATCACCAAAAGGACTTTGCCCAAAGCCAGCTGCGCCCCCTCCCATACCAGGTGTGACGATGCGCATTTTCATGTGCTTACTAACTTGAGCTGCAAAAAAGTGGCGAGAGCCTGGCATTGCTAGCAAAAAGCCAAAGATATCGGTAATGAACCCTGGGGTAACCAGAAGAATACCCGCAACCACCAGCATCAAACCTTCAACCAACTCTTTTCCTGGCACTTCATTTCGCTGCATTTTTTCTTGCGCCGTCTGCAGCGTACTTACGCCTTCGCGCTTAACAAAGTAAGCACCGATAAAGGCAGAGAGAATCACCAAGCCAACGGTATTCCAACCACCTATCACGCTGCCCACATTAATCAGCAACGCAATCTCTAAAATAGGTAATAGGGCAAACAGTATAAATAAAACCCGCAAAATGCTTCCTCTTTCATGTATTCCTAACCTGTTATAGGGTCTTTGTACGTAATAACAAGAAAAGGTGCCCACCCTTTCGCTTAAATAGCCACGTAAAGCGACCGATAACGACCGTGATATACTTTCGCTGTGAAAGAATAGTGCGGGCTTTCAGGTCTATTACACATCGACCCATTAGAAAAGTAACAGGCGCGAGATAAGTAGGAAAAGTTTATGACAATAAAGCTTGTATTATGTACCACGCCAGATGAAAAGACAGCGCAATTAATTGCCAGTACGCTTGTTGAAGATAAGCTTGCTGCCTGCGTTAACATTATTAAAGGTATTGAGTCTGTGTATGAGTGGCAGGGAAAAATAGAAACCGACACCGAATGTCAGTTACTCATTAAAACAAATACACAATACGTTTTGCAGGCGTTTGATAAGGTAAGTGAACTTCACCCCTATGACGTACCAGAATGGTTAGAACTTAACGCTGAAGCCAGCAGCGCTTATGGGCATTGGCTACAAAACACACTGCAGCGCTAACTGAACCCGTATTTTCTGAACAAGAATAACTAAGACGTAAAAATAGATTAAAATGAATGACAACCTTATGACTACCCTTTTGCCTTCGCCTTGCCTATCGTTGGCTTCGCTGTTTCGTCGCTTTATTGCGTCCGTATTGTCAGTGCTTTGTTTGATGTCGCTGTTAGTTACGTCTGCGTTCGCACAAGTGCCAAGTGCTTTTGACGACCCATTTGCAAATGAGCCCCAATTTCTCGATGTTGACCAAGCGTTTGCTTTTGACTTTAGTCAAAAAGATAACGTTCTTACTTTAAATTTCGACATTGCTGACGGCTACTACTTATACCTTAAACAGTTTAAGTTTGTGGCTAAACAAGCCGAAATTGGCGAGCCTGTTTACCCAAGCGGGGTGATGATTGAAGATGAGTTCTTTGGTGAGTCTGAAGTATTTTTCAACGGCGTATCTATTACCCTACCCATTGAGTCAGCACTCAGTGACGGCGTAGTTAAAATTCGCTATCAAGGGTGCGCTGATGCCGGCCTTTGCTACCCGCCCACAGTAAAAGTGGTGTATTTAAATGAAGTCGGAAGCAATACGGCAGCAAACGCTGATGCGACAACAGGATCAAATAGCGCTTCCACCTCGTCGTCTTCACAAAGCGAGCAGTTCGATTTAGCGCAAAGGCTAATCGATAAAGATAACCTTGCTCTCACTCTAGCTCTATTTTTTGCCCTAGGCGTAGGCCTCGCCTTTACGCCTTGCGTGTTTCCTATGTACCCCATTGTGTCGGGCATTGTGATTGGTCAGGGCAAGCCTAAAACCGCATCTCATTCATTCTGGCTAACCTTTGTTTATGTACAAGGTATGGCGATTACTTACTCGTTGCTTGGCTTGGTAGTCGCGGTGGCAGGGGCGCAATTTCAGGCTGCTTTGCAACATCCAGTTGTGCTGGGCGTATTCATTGTGCTGTTTGTGGCGCTCGCCGTTGCTCTGTTTGGTGGTTTTGAAATTCAGCTGCCAGCAAAGTATCAAGAAAAGCTCACTCACATGAGTAACAACCAAACGCCCGGCAGTTTCGCAGGTGTGTTTGTTATGGGTGTACTGTCTGGCCTTATCGCTTCGCCCTGTACTACTGCGCCGCTCACCGGCATATTGCTATTTATTGCCCAAACTGGCGACATGACGCTGGGCTTTATCTCTCTTTACCTGTTAAGTATTGGTATGGGCGTTCCACTTATCCTGTTCGGCATGACAGGTGGAAAACTGCTACCTAAAGCAGGTAACTGGATGAATGTGGTTAAAGTGACCTTCGGCTTTATGATGCTTGCCGTGGCCATTGTGTTTATTGAGCGTCTATACAACAGTCCTGCTACTGGCTTCTTATGGGCATTGCTTGGCTTTGGTTTATTCGGTTATTACTGGGTACTCAATCGCGCCAGCAAAAACTCGCTCATGAAGCTTGTGCGTGCTGTTTTAGTTGCGATAGGCATCATGGGCAGTGCAGGCCTTACTTATCAAGCAGGGCTAAACACAGGCCTGTGGGGCGAGCATGCTCATGGTGTTAACGTGGGTCATCCAGAATTTGTTGTTGCCCGTGACTTAGCAGATCTACGCAATAAAATAGCCGCCGCTAACGCTGAAGGTAAAACGGTGATGGTCGATTTGTACGCCGACTGGTGCGTGGCGTGTAAAGAGTTCGAGAAGTACACGTTCCCAGACGAAAATGTTGTGGCTGCCCTTAGCAATACGGTATGGATGCAAATGGACCTTACCGATAACACACCAGAACGTCAGGAGATTTTCGACACCTTTACGGTGCTAGGCTTGCCGACTATTTTGTTCTTTGACAAAAACGGCGACGAGTTAACCAAAGCCCGCGTTACTGGATTTATGAAAGCAAACGCATTTGCCGGTCACGTTAACGAATGGCTTAACGATGGGTCTAACACCAGTAACGTCCAAAATAATGGCTCCAACTAAGGAGCCTAATTCCGCGGCATTTCTCCCCCTTACATGGCGAGCGTCGCAAGGCGCGCCCATCTTAGTTTCGAGTTGGAGCCAGTCACTAATGAGAAGGTTAGCGTGTTTACTAACCTTCTTTGCTATTTCCTTTTCTTTTTCTCTTTCGGTGGCAGCAAAAACATCAGGCTGCTTTGATAACAAACGCTTTTGCTTTGAGCTTACCCCTTCGTCTTCTTCACTTTATCTGGTGACAGTGCAAAGAAAAGTGGCACTGCCTGTGGCCCTAACGTTGTATTCAGATACGCTGTTTCAAATACCAACGGGCAAAGATGCGTTACAGTCAAAAGCGCACGTCAATGCGTTTTTAAGTACTGATGAGGCAATACCGCTTGGTGTAGTAAAAGACACCCACGCATTTTGGCAATCAATGCGTGTGAAATGGACGGTAGGGCGCATAGATGCTACGCACGATAACGCTTACACCTATCTATCTCCCCTACAACCTGCTGGTGAATACCGCATTGTTCAGGGCTTTAATGGAAGCTATAGCCATTCAGGGGCGTCACGGTATGCGTTGGATTTTGCCGCCCCTGTCGGCACACCGGTTCTTGCGGCGCGCGATGGCGTAGTGATAGATACCAAAGATGACGGTAACCAAGGCGGCCCCTCTACGCGTTTTGCTAAACACGCTAATTATGTTGTCATTTTGCATAGCGACGGCACTACCGGCGAGTACTATCACTTAAAATATAAAGGCGTTGCGGTCTCAAGAGGTCAAAGCGTACAGCAAGGGCAACTTATTGGTTATAGCGGCAACACGGGGTTTTCTTCTTTGCCCCACCTTCACTTTGGTATTTATGTGGCTAAGTTCCATGGCAAATATGTAAGTGTACCTTTTTCTCTCACCAAGACGTCTGCTGGCAACACACGCTGATACCTCTAAAGAACGCAGCATGTGGCGGTTTTACGTAAAAACACACCTCAAACTTTGCGCCGAAAACACCTGATTAGACCAGTATTTTGCTGCGAAATCTTTATCTATCACTATAATCAACAATTAACACAGTAGACGAGAAAATTAATTGGCTTTTTTTCGTGCAACTGTCACAAAATTTTGTTGAAATGGCAATAACAGTGACTTTTTCCCGAAGATAGCAGCAAACTAGATGAATATTTTGTTATTGAATGGCCCTAACTTAAATATGTTAGGCCAAAGAGAACCCGACAAATACGGCACGCAAACCTTGCAAGACATCGTTGATGATTTGCAGGCGCAGGCTGCGTCGAGCAACGTGACCTTAACGCATTTTCAGTCAAACGCGGAGTTTGAACTGATCGATCGCGTGCACGCTGCTATGGGTACTGTTGATGCCATTATTATTAATCCTGCTGCCTTCACGCACACCAGCGTCGCTCTTCGCGATGCATTATTAAGTGTCAATATCCCGTTTATTGAGGTGCATTTGTCGAACGTTCATGCCCGTGAACCGTTTCGTCACCATTCCTATTTTTCTGATGTTGCAGCTGGCGTCATTGTTGGCCTTGGTGCCATGGGCTACTCGCTCGCGCTTACTGCAGCAATCAATTTACCGAAATCGCAAAAATAAAGCAGAGACAGAACATGGATATTAGAAAGATTAAAAAACTCATCGAACTAGTGGAAGAATCTGGCATTGCCGAGCTAGAGATCACTGAAGGCGAAGAGTCTGTACGCATCCACCGTGGTCCAACGGGTGTTCAAGCGCCAATGAACTACAGCTTTGCAGCACCAGCGGCACCGCAAATGGCACCTGCTCCAGCAGCGGCAGCTACCACTGCGTCTGAAGCGCCAGCTGAGCCAGCACAGCCAGAGGGTCACGTTGTTAAGTCTCCAATGGTAGGTACTTTCTACCGTGCTTCTTCACCAACTGCAAAACCGTTTGCAGAAGTTGGTCAGCAAGTAAAAGTTGGCGACACGCTTTGTATCGTTGAAGCGATGAAGATGATGAACCAAATTGAAGCAGATAAAGCAGGCGTGGTTAAGGCAATCTTGGTTGAAAACCAAGACCCTGTAGAGTTCGACCAGCCAATGTTCATCATTGAATAAGCGAGTGCTTAACTATGCTAGATAAAGTACTTATTGCTAACCGTGGTGAGATTGCCCTGCGTATTTTGAGAGCCTGTAAAGAACTAGGCATCAAAACCGTAGCCGTGCACTCTACTGCGGATAAAAACTTGAAGCACGTGTTGCTGGCTGACGAATCAATTTGTATTGGTAAAGCATCAGCAACCGAAAGCTACCTGAACATTCCACGCATTATTGCTGCGGCAGAAGTCACTAACTCTATTGCTATTCACCCAGGTTACGGTTTTCTAGCGGAAAACGCAGACTTTGCGGAAGCAGTAGAAAAGAGCGGCTTTATTTTCATTGGCCCTAAAGCTGAAACTATCAACCTTATGGGTGACAAAGTTTCTGCTATCAACGCCATGAAAAAAGCAGGCGTGCCGTGTGTACCTGGCTCTGATGGCCCGCTTACTGATGACATTGAGCGCAACAAAGCTATAGCTAAGCGCATTGGTTACCCAATCATCGTTAAAGCTGCAGGCGGCGGTGGTGGTCGTGGTATGCGCGTGGTTCGCAGCGAAGCTGAGTTGATTAAAGCCATCGAAACAACACAAGCGGAAGCGGGTGCTGCCTTTGGCAACTCAACGGTTTACATGGAAAAATTCCTTGAAAACCCACGTCACGTTGAAATTCAGGTACTTGCTGATGGCCAAGGTAACGCCATTCACTTAGGTGAGCGTGACTGTTCAATGCAGCGTCGCCACCAGAAAGTAGTGGAAGAAGCCCCAGCACCGGGTATTTCTGAGCAAATGCGTACCAAGATTGGCGATCGTTGCCGCAAAGCCTGTATTGAAATTGGCTACCGCGGAGCAGGTACGTTCGAGTTCCTATATGAAAACGGCGAATTCTATTTCATAGAAATGAATACCCGTATTCAGGTAGAGCACCCTGTATCTGAAATGATCACTGGCGTTGATCTTATTAAAGAACAGCTTCGCATTGCAGCGGGTCAGCCACTATCAATTGATCAGTCGCAAATTCAAATTCGTGGCCACGCCATTGAATGTCGAATTAACGCAGAAGACCCTAAAACCTTTATTCCTAGCCCTGGTCAGATTGACATGTTCCATGCGCCAGGTGGTTTGGGTATTCGTTGGGAGTCGCATATTTACGCGGGTTACCACGTACCACCATACTACGATTCAATGATTGGTAAGCTTATCACTTACGGTGAAAGCCGCGACGAAGCGATTGCTCGTATGCGCCATGCTCTTGAAGAAATTGTGGTTGAGGGTATTAAAACGAATATTCCACTTCAACGCGCCATTATGGCCGACGAAAACTTCTTCGCTGGTGGAACCAACATCCACTACTTAGAGAAGAAACTAGGTTTAGCCTAATCCCCCTTTGGGCTACACGCTGTATTTTTGTGTAGCCCAATTTTCTTATAGTTCGCTACTACTTTCTTGTCGCTATTCGCTTTTCTCTATTCGCTATTCGCTATTCGCTATTCGCTATTCGCTATTCGCTATTCGCTATTCGCTATTCGCTATTCGCTATTCGCTATTCGCTATTCAGCAAATTCTAATTTTCCGATTACCACAATCAGTTTTTAACGATTTTTTTATTTAAACGCCCACTCTATACTGCGTACAAGTTTTAAGACATCTCCCTTAAGACCACTCCCTTTTTTGTGTGTTTTACCACTCATTGGAGTCCCACTCCACTTATTGCCGGCAACCTTGCCGGCTTTTTTTTCGCTTTTTATCTACATAGCAAAATTTATCTGTCCGAAAAAGTTATGATTGATGTATAAACTGATTGACTGGAAACGAGAAGGGAAATTGCGTGCGGGTAATCTCTATTTTTATTTGTGTATTCTTATGCGGCTCGCTCTCCGAGGCTTGTGCTGAAAAGACCACGCCTTCGTTCTCACAGAAACTCGATATCCAAGTGCGTTACGATAATCGCTCCAATCGCCCTAGCCGTGAACAATATCGATTGCGTTACTATCCATCGCTCGCCCTCACTTCTACATGGTCGGTAAACAGTTTTATTGTTACTGGCGATGACTTTTCATCTAGCCACAATACGTTTGGTAGCGACACAACCGATTATCTTTATGCAAGACGACTGTACCTCAGGCATGAAACAAATGCGGGCAAAACTGAACTAGGCATTATTCCCACTTATAAAGGGCGAGTTTCTTCAACAGGCTTGTCGAAAGATGGATGGATTACTGGCATTCGTCACGTGAGAAAGCTGCAAAACAACACTGCTCTTGAAATAGTGGTGGGACAACTGGCGAATGCCGAAGCTTCCGAGGCGTTTAACGTTGGTGAAGAAGATGAATACTTTGAGATTGAATATTCGGCAAAGATGGGGGAACGACATAGCTATGAAGCCAGTTTTGAGCGAATGCTAAACGGCACATTCGCCCGCGCTGAATATCGATTCCGAATAAATGAAGAAGACACTGCTTTTGTTGAACTGGTTCAGCGCACCGACGAGAGTGCTGCGAAAATAGTAGTGGGTACTAGCGGCGAGTTTACTATGAACGCGTTTAATACGGCATATCCCGTCGAGTATTTTGCGTATTACTCATATATAGACAGTAGCTTTGGCGAACGCGCCGAATTAATTGAAGATTTCCTTGGAACAGGCCACGGTGGCTCAGTAGAGTTTGGTGGAGTGCTTTCAGAAAAGCGGAACATCGAGTGGTTTATAAGGGCTGATGTGGTTGATAGCGTCAGCCGGTTACTGGCAGGGGTAAAACTTTCTTTCGAAAGTTGAGCAGAACCGAATTGGTGGACCATAATAAAAAAGGCCCACCAATGGGTGGGCCAAACAGCAAGAACGCGTACACACTTTAACAGTGCATAGTGAATTACGGTTTATCGACAAACAGAGTTCAGTTATCGCAGATTACGTATTTTTAATCTTAACAACTTTCAACGATATTTAGGTTTTATTACAATTTGGCGGTGTTGATAGGAATTATCTTCATTTTATTTTAAGTGTTTTACCCGTTAAGAAAAGGTGTTTTTGTGCCAAGCCGCTACGCTCAGTTCAAAGAAAAACTTCCCATTTCTCGACTCTCAGATGAAGCGCTTCTAGCGTTTCGTGTCCTCTTTGATGATCCCCTAGATATAGTAGACTTAGCTCAGGATATATCTGACTTAACGCTCTACCCTGAACGCCTGAAAGACAGTTACAGGAAAGAATGGGAAGCGTACGTGATCAAGGCGCTGGCCTTTGAAATAAGGCAGCATAATGACCTTTCACCAGCAGAATTCATTGAATTAATGATGAAAAAAGTGGAAGCCGTTCAGCAAAGTGATGAAACCTATCAGAATTTACTGCGCCAAGTCCATCACGCAAAAAGCATTACCCAATCTAGTAATACCATCATATTCCCTACTCCGTTACGTCAGCAGCTAACCGCATTCCTCTTACCGATAACAACAATGACGCATCCTAAGAAGTAATGTAGAGCAGCCTTCGCTAAAGGGGCTCTACCGCCCCCACGCGCTGATTGGGTACACTACTTATTGGCACTTTTGTATTTATACTGTGAAGGACAATACCCTCTGTCTACACCTTCAGGTCGCAAGCTAGCGTGCTTTGTTTTTCTGCCCGATACACGCTCTCGCCAGTTTTTGAAGGTTTTCTGTTTGAGGTTTTTGCGCATAAGCTTTATTACGTCTTTTTCTGGCAGCCCGTATAAACGCTCAATGGCTTCAAACGGCGTGCGGTCTTCCCACGCCATTTCAATTATTCGTGATTCTTGTTCTTCAGTTAATGCCATCTCTTACTTCTCAATATGCATTTTTAACCCTTTAGATACTAAGCTAACGCGCATTTTGTTCAGTACACCAGTCTAAAATCACACGAGGACAATTACGTATTTGACGAAATCCCCACCAGCTCATCGTCTTTTTCAAACGCTAGCTTTAACAGCTCGGCGGCTGCTTTGGCATCGCTCAGCGCACGGTGATGCTGCTCCATATCAATGTGAAAGTGCCGCGTCAGGTTTGCCAAAGAGTAAGATTGTAGCCCCGGATAAGTGCGGCGCATTTCGCGCACGGTGCACATTTTCGGTCGCCTAAAAGTTTGCTCTAATCTTGCGAACTCTTGCTTAATGAACCCATAGTCGAAATTCACGTTATGCGCGACAAACACGGCATCTTCGGTAAAGCTGGCCACGTGTTCCGCGACTTCGGCAAAAATGGGGGCATCTGCCACCATGTCATCCGAAATTCCGGTAAGACGGGTAATATTGCTTGGAATACGGCGCTGCGGGTTTAATAGGGTTTGAAACCTGTCTACCTCTTTACCGCCAACAAGTTTAACCATGCCTATTTCGGTAATTCGGTTGTAGCTATTGTTGCCACCAGTGGTTTCTATATCTACCACAACATAGGGCTGCGCCGGGTCACGTACCCATTTCACCGTTGTGACTGCAACATCAAATCCAGCTTGCTGCAGTCGTTGAATTGAAACTAGCTGATTTCGGCGAAGCTGATCACCTGGAGCTTTGACTTCTTCGAAGCGCAGGGCACCGTCAAACACCATAATATCGGGGAAGCCATCTCGAAGACTCTCAAAGTCTTTACACATCATGCGAAGTAAAGCGTAGATTTGCTCTAGCGAAGCGTGCTCAATCAGTGCTTCTATAGGAGTAAGTAAATGGCTAGACCACATAAACAAGCTGTTCACTTTACCGTAATGCATCGTGGCCATTTTATGAATATGGAAACGCAGCTTCTCTTTGCTATCAAGCGCCTGTAACAATGCCTCAATACTGTGCTCAAACTTTGCGTAAAAGTTATTTTGCTTAAGCGACAACGGCCTGCGATCAAACTCTGTAACCAGCGTATCTTCTTCGTAAAGCTGCTTCCAGAAAGTAAGGCCGAACAAACTACGCCATAGTCGATTTTCCGTGCGCCAGCCTTCAATGCCGTGCCGAGCATAGTGCGCCAATACCCCACGCTCTACCTGCTGATTTTGGCTAACGTCGATTTCCAAAGTTCGACTCGCATTACGAAGCATATCGGTAACCGTACTGGTGCGCTTTTTATGGTATTTGCGGGCGTAAAAATCTTCCGCAAAAGCTAACAGTGTATCCGATGGCGGATTATCAATTATTTCTTCAAGTGCTTGCTTAACGCCATCTTCATCTCCGTCTTTGTAGCTCTCTCTTAGCCACTTCTCTTTTGCCTTATCGCTTTGCGCCAGCTTCAACACCTCTAGTCCTTTCGGTCTATCAAAAGCCAACACTTTAAGGCCTAACGCATACAGTAACTGGTCGCGATAAAAGCTGGCCGACACACCCTCAGTCGCTGGGAGTTCACCTTCGGCTATGGCAAGCATCATATCATCGTTATAAAAGGCTAATTGACTGTAATGGTTAGCGTAAAACCATGAAGCTTGGGCATCGCTTTTAGTGTCAAAACGCGCCGTATCGGTTACAGAATCAGAGCGGGTTCTCATTACGCCCAAATCACGCATAGAAAACTGATTTAGACGGCTTTTGGTGTTACCAAAATAGATAAACAGCAAATAGCGAAGTGCATTGTCAAACAAGCACACTAAGTAGTTATCTAGCGAAAAGCTCTCGGGCCAGCCCTTAGCACCAATATGCTCATTAAGTAACGTGACGAGTTTCGGCTTGGTCAAAGACGCAAGCCCTTGAGTACCGCCGTATTCGGCAAGTAGCGCAAGCAGAGCATCTTTGGTCAAGACACCAGCAATGTCGTTCAGCGTAGCGTGGGTAAGGTCGCCGAACCACCCGTTTTCAACGAGCCAGTCTAACTGCACTTGCGGCATGGTAATTTCGCTATAATTGAACTGCGTTCTGTCGATCACCGCGTACTTGCGATTTGCAGCGCGCACAACAATACACTGCTTGTCATCATCTAACGCTTTAAAGCGTGTAACAAAGTCAGTGGCTTCATCATTTAAAAGCCCTTTGCTAGCACCTTCAAAGAATGCAAGAAATTCATGAAAGTGTGTTAAGTAATAACGTGGCGGTAAATCTTTTCGCATGAGGTATCTTTGGCTATGAAAACACCAATAGTGTATATTTATACAGCCTCGCGAATCAAATTAAATCCTCCGCGATTGGGTTTCACATCTGCTGCCAATAGTGCACAGCGTGTACTTTTACACGCGTACGCGCTGTTTGGATACCCAATGAAAGAACGAAGAAAGCTGCGCATCTGCCAATAAACGCTGCAAATTGAAGTAGTGTTTGGCCAACGTCATCTCATCATAAAACCGATGTATACCGCTATGACATTGTCTGCAAATGTAAATGCCGCCCTGAAGCTCCGCTTTGCTAAAGTGCTTTTTAAAATAGGTACGCCTGTGCATTTTTCGCGGAATAAGATGATGGTAAGTAAGGCGAGTTTCTCTATTACAGCACGGGCATTGACCAACTTTATTTGCCACAAAGTCACCTTTTCCGTCTATCACATCTATTATTTGTGAACCCAATTTTCTGATTATTCATAAGCGTCAAATAGCAGTCTTGCCCTTTTCTCTTAAAATCAGATACAAGGGGCGTGTCTAAAAGAAAATCCACTCGTCTTTGCATTACGTAACAAATAGCATTAGTGATTACAAAGGCATTTAAATATGAGTTTAACTCGTTCCATGGGCTTTTCCTGTCCTTACTGTATGGCTCCTAACGATGTAGAAATAGATGAAATTAACGATGTTGGCCAAGTACAGGTGCTCGACTGCCAAGTGTGTTGTCAGCCCATTGAGCTTACTGCTTATCAGCACGGTGATGACATTCAGATAGAGGCAGAAAGAGAGAATGACTAAGCAGTTTACCCGCGGTGACATTGATGGCCTTGCCCAGCGCTACCGCGCAAACCTAGTTAATAGTTTGTCTGGTTTTAAATCGGCGACTTTGGTGGGTACAACAAACGGCGTTACAAACAATTTGGCTATTGTGAGCTCTATTGTTCATGTGGGTGCTAACCCGCCGCTCATTGGCATGATAATGCGCCCGCACACCGTTGTGCGAGATACCCTTAGCAATATAAAACAGCAGGGTTTTTATACGCTTAATCATGTGTCTGTAGACTGGGTCGACAAAGCCCATCAAACATCAGCCCGCTATGCACCAGATGAGAGTGAATTCAAAGCGGTAGGACTAACAGCGCAGTTTAGTGAGTCGTTTAGTGCGCCTTTTGTCGGAGAAAGCGAAATTAAAATGGGCTTAAAGGTCGCGCAACACTTTACTCTGCTCAATGAGACAGAAATGGTTATTGGTGAAATCCAAGAGCTATATGTTCCCGAGCATATTATTGGTGAGGACGGCTATGCAGATATTGAGCAAGCACGAACAGCCTGTATTTCTGGGTTAGATAGCTACCACAGCACCCAACGCATTGCGCAATTCGCTTATGCAAAACCAGACGTCGAATTAGCAACAAAGTGAACCAGTTAACCCTTCAGTGGTCTTATTTTTAATGACAAGCATCAGTACTCTGACGTTTATTTAATCTGGATCAAGCGAATTTGCGACATTTCGTTCGATCTTTTTTCAAAAAGAGATAGTATTTAAACATGAAACAAAACCTGCCTCTTTGGGCAGGTTTTTGCGTTTAAGGCACTGAATAAAAAAGAATCATTATCGTTTCTATCTCTTAAGGAGAATGTTATGAAATCTGTAAATCGCCGTGACTTTTTAAAGCTATCAGGCTCTACGGTTATCGGCCTTACATTAGGTGGTGTAGCGTTACGTGCGCAGGCTCAAGAACAGTTGAGTGCAGATGATCCAACTGCAAAAGCTCTGAACTACACACCGTCGTCAACTGTTGAAGGTGCAAAATGTGCTAACTGCATGTACGTGCAAGGCGCCGATGGCGAACAACACCGCCCTTGTAACATTTTCCCTAACAAACTGGTTAATGCCGATGGCTGGTGTAGCGCTTGGGTTAAAAAGCCAGGCTAACCCAGCAGAGGTATATCTTCTTTTGCGTGGTGCAAAGTGATGTAAGCAATGAGAGTAATCTAAGTTGCAGTCTACGCATGAAAAGAAGTAAACAACATTTAAAGCCCTTGAGTTCAATCAAGGGCTTTTTTGTTTCAGTTGGGGCTTAAAATTGCCACTAGCGGTCATCACCAAGACCATCTTCAATACCTTTTAACGCTGGGTTGTCAAAACGTGTAGGCAGGAGACCTGGCTTAATGAAGAAGCCGTGTTTTGCTTCAAAGACTCGACCTATTTTCAAAACACTTTCGTCTTGCCACTTACCACCAATAAAGCTAATTCCCACAGGAAGATCTTTTACTTGTCCGGCGGGCACTGTGAGATGCGGATAACCAGCGATGGCGGCCAAATACCCTATACCAATAAAGCCGGCTGGCGAATGATCGCCGTATACTCCGTCAATAAGAAATGATGGACTGTTCGAGGGCGCAACCAATATATCAACGTTGTGTTTTGCTAATAATGTATCGATACCGTTCTTGCCTGCAGTGTCTTGAATAAGGCGCAGCGCATTTTGATACTTTTCACTGTCAATGGCTGCCGACGCGAGCGACTTCTCGAATATATCTTGGTCGAATAACGCTAACTCGCGTTCTGTTTTATTATTAAACGCGATGAGCTCTGATAAGTTCCTGGCAGGAAGCTCTGCTGGCGACGTCGACAAGTATTCGTTGATGCTATGATGAAACTCGCTAAGCAAAACATTATAAGAGTCGGCCCAAAAAGAATCTGGCTGAGAGAAGTCACTGATGTCCACCAACGTAGCGCCCGATGCTTTTAGCTGGTTCAACGCCTTTTCATATACGGCGAGTACATGAGGATTATCGCCTTGGCGGTACCTAACCACACCAATTCGCTTACCTTTTAAATCGGTAGCAAGCATGGACGATGCGGGCATAGCTGGACGATGAGAGTCTGCATCTAGCGTAGCGTTATCGCTTGCATCTGTGCCTGCCATAATTGACGTCATCAGCCAGGCATCTTGAACGTTAGATGTCATTGGTCCCGCGGTGTCTTGACTGAAAGATATAGGCACTATGTGAGTTCTAGAAAGTAAACCCACTGTTGGTTTAAAGCCTACTACACCGTTTATAGACGCGGGACATATAATAGAACCATTGGTTTCAGTGCCCACAGCAAGAGACGCAAAACGAAGCGACATTGCCGCCCCTGAACCCGATGACGAGCCACACGCACTTCTTGATAGTATATGTGGGTTTCGGGTAAGCCCACCCACAGCGCTCCAGCCACTCACCGACGACTCTGAACGAAAGTTAGCCCACTCAGACAAGTTGGTTTTACCCAATATAATTGCCCCAGCTGCTTTCAGTTTTTCCACAATAAACGCATTGCGACCGGTATCGTTATTGAGCAGCGCCATTGAGCCTGCAGTGGTGGGCATTTCTGTACTTTCGATATTATCTTTCAACAGAACTGGGATGCCAGCCAGAGGGCCAAGTGTTTCACCGCTCGCTATTTTTTTGTCGATGGCTTTCGCTTCGGTCAGCGCGTTAGGGTTAAGCGCTAAGATGCTATTAACCTTTGTATCTAGCTGTTTAATGCGGGCAAGATAACCGCTGACGATTTCAGCAGAGGTAGTATGACCACTTGCAATGGCTTGCGCTTGAATATGGGCAGGCTTATCCAGCCATTGTTCGATGTCATTATTAAGATTTGCTTGTGACGCGCATGCAGTGCATAGCACAACAATAGCCAGTAAATACCACCGTTTGAGCATAGGTTCTTCCTTAACGCATAGTTCTAGTGCTTGTTTTAGCGAAGATTAACTTTGCTACAGAACAAAACTCGCACCAATGTAGTGTTAGTTTCTTATACGTTGAATCAGAAATAGTTCACTGTCTAGACAATAAAGTTAATATCTAGTTAGCAACATTTGCATTGGGAAGCTTGTGAAGGAGATTGTCGAGCTTGTACTCATCAAGTAGTAATTGATACCGCCCATCTTCAATAAAAAGACGAAGCGTAGCGTTAAATTTAGCTCTTAGCTCTGGGTCAGGGATCGCCGCACTGTACGCTGAGATGGGAAATAACTCATGAAAGACGGTCTTATCTTGAGAGTAAGTGCCATTTTCAGATTTGAAATAATTAAAAATGTTTCTATCTAGGATAGCTACATCAACGCTACCACGCATAAGCATATCCACTTGGCGGTCTTGACGTGCCATTTCTATATAGGTAGGTTGCGACGCCAGTGTTTGGCCGAAATCCTCTCCAAGAACCGACTGGGCGGTTTGAAAAGCGATAACGCTCTTATCTTTTAAATCGTCGATACTATTTATAGTCAGTTCTCTATCAGCACGCGTCACAGCCACATTTTGGTAAATAATGTATGGCTCAGAGAGAATTGCTACTTCGACATTATGGGCAGGGTTAAGGGTCAATCCTATATCTACGGCATTGTCTTTCAATAGTCTAGCCGTACGCCCGAAAGGAACATAGATAGGCGATAACCCATATCCCATTTCAGCAAGGATCGCCCGCACCAAATCGACTTCAAAGCCGGTGTGTTCTTGTGAAATAACATAAGGCGGCTTGTTCCAGCCAACCACAACATCTAGCTCTTTCGCGCTAAGCGGTATGATAAAACACAGTAAACAAACAGCAGATAAAAGTGCGCGCATACGACAGATGAACCAGACCATAAATTAAACGATACTCACTTCATAATATAAACTTATATTAGAATTTCACCAGTCGACAAAAGGTTAGTTTTTGTTGTGGTTGACGTAATTAAGTAAGCACCTAGCTATATTTGGTATCTGTAAGCCTGTTGCGGACCAAAGCTATACGATTTGACCATGCCTTTAAGAGCGCCGCCGTTCTGATTTACTTAAAGCTTTTCGCCTGCCTGCATTTTGTTTACTGCCAAGCAAAGGTACAATAATGGTTAAAGGTCTCAACGATTGATAAATATGGCTTGGCTACAACTTCGAATTAATACCTCTTCTGAACATGCAGAATCAATAGGTGACATGCTTACAGCAAACGGCTCACAAGCAGTTACCTATGTGGATGCGAAAGACACTCCCATGTACGAGCCCAAGCCGGGTGAAGTGTTACTGTGGCCCGATACACAAGTAGTCGGCTTATTTGAAGCTGATGCCGATATGAAAGGCATCCTGCAGCGCTTGGGTAAAGCCAAAGTCCTTGGTCCAGATTTTAAATATAAGCTTGAGCCACTTGAGGACAAAGACTGGGAGCGAGAGTGGATGGATAACTTCCATCCTATGCAGTTTGGCGAGCGCTTGTGGATATGCCCAAGCTGGCGCGATGTTCCCGATCCAAACGCCGTTAACGTAATGCTAGATCCTGGGCTTGCTTTTGGTACCGGCACTCACCCTACCACAGCGCTTTGCTTGCGCTGGCTAGACGGCATAGAAATGACAGATAAAACCGTTGTCGATTTTGGCTGTGGCTCAGGAATATTAGCGCTTGCTGCGTTGAAATTGGGTGCGAAGCGCGTTATCGGTATTGATATCGACCCACAAGCCCTTCAAGCGACGAAAGAAAATGCGCGCCGCAACGGTGTTGAAGACCGTTTGGATGTATACCTTCCTGAAGACCAACCTGAGCTTGAAGCCGATGTGGTGATGGCGAATATCTTGTCAGGTCCATTACTAGAACTTCAAAGCGTTATTACAAACTACTGCAAATCAGGCGGTTTGTTAGTCCTTTCCGGCATATTGGCTGAACAAGTCACGCGAATTGAAGAAGCTTATGCAAACGATATTACTCTTGAACCCAGCGCTATAGATGGTGAATGGGCGAGAGTGTCGGGCAAAAAACGTTAAGATTGAGCGATAAACTAACTAGGTGGTGAAAATTACACCTAGTCAGATCGGTGCGTTCACGGTAAACCACCTCAAATTTGCGACGAAATTTTGTACGACGAAGAACGTCACCGCCTAATTAATTGTTAATTTTTTTCACATTACAGCCCTTTCAAATCGGGGGCTGTAAGACTTTCGTACAATATTTAAACTAAAAAACGACGTTAGCTTACTAATGTGACAGATTTTTTTCACTGTCAAGACCACGAAGTGAAATTTTGTGCGATTTTTAGCCTTTTCAAGCCTTGCGAAAACACGTACACTTAGCGCCCCGTTTTAGCCGGGTGTATATTTTCTGTGCAGTTTTAGATGGCGAGCTATACATTTTACAATGCGAATTGGACCTTACGAGTTAGAAAACAATTTGATGTTGGCCCCCATGGCTGGCGTAACAGACAGACCGTTTCGCCAACTTTGTAAGCGCTTAGGTGCAGGCCTTGTTGTTTCAGAAATGCTTTCAAGTAATCCGAAAGTTTGGAACACAGCCAAATCACAGGCGCGTATGAATCATGAGGGTGAAGAAGGCATTCGCTCTGTACAGATAGCTGGGGCTGATCCTGAGCTTATGGCTCAAGCAGCACAATTTAATGTTGAGAACGGTGCGCAAATCATCGACATCAATATGGGTTGTCCTGCTAAGAAGGTCAATAAGAAGCTTGCAGGTTCTGCGCTGCTTCAATACCCAGACACAGTGGAAGCGATTATTAAAGCAGTAGTTAATGCTGTTGATGTACCCGTGACACTGAAAATTCGTACCGGCTGGAACCCAGAAAATCGCAATGGGGTAGAGATTGCCCGCATTGCAGAGCAAAACGGCATACAGTCGCTTGCTGTTCACGGCAGAACCCGAGCTTGTATGTATAAAGGAGAAGCGGAATACAGCACCATACGTCAAATAAAGGCGGCAATTTCAATTCCTGTTATTGCAAATGGTGATATTACTTCTCCTGAGAAAGCACAAGAGGTGCTGAATTACACTGGTGCAGATGGCGTAATGATAGGTCGCGGCGCGCAAGGTAAGCCTTGGATATTTAAGCAAATCCAACATTATCTTGAAACGGGCGAGAACCTACCGGCACCGCCGCTGTCAGAGCTATATAAACTCTTGCATGAGCACGTAACTAATGTGCAAGACTTTTATGGCGACATAGCCGGTGTAAGAATTGCCCGTAAGCACGTGGGCTGGTATCTCGCGGAGCACGATACGGATCGTCAGTTTCGTAAAACGTTTAACGCTATCGATGATGCGACTGAGCAACTCGATGCACTAAATGCATATTTTCAAGCGCTGCAGACACGAGAAACCCGACAGATTTCTCCCGCAGCATAGTGATGACTAACTTAAGAGCAACACAGTATTATGTTCGATCAAAACGTGACTTCACCTTTTACTACTACAGTAACTACGCCTTCACAAACGCAAGCTCAAAAGCCACTGCGTGACTCTGTAAAGCAAGCGGTTAACAAGTACCTTAAGCAATTGGATAACGCAAACATCGATAACCTGTACGAAATGGTACTGGCTGAAGTTGAAGCGCCGCTGCTAGAAGAAGTCATGACTTACACACGCGGCAATCAAACCCGCGCTGCCATCATGATGGGCATCAACCGTGGCACACTTCGCAAGAAGCTTAAGCAATACGGCATGAACTAAGATTCCAAGGGCTTTGCCCACCAAAGAGCACCAATCGGTGCTCTTTTTGTTTCAACACTACAACATTAGAAACTTAAAATTTATGCAAACACCAAAACCAATTAAACGTGCTCTCCTTAGTGTCTCTGATAAAACCGGTATCCTCGATTTCGCGACAGCGCTGCATAACGCTGGCGTAGAACTTCTGTCGACGGGCGGTACTGCGAAACTACTCGCCGACGCTGGCTTACCTGTGAAAGAAGTGTCTGATCACACAGGTCACCCAGAAATTATGGCTGGCCGCGTTAAAACTCTTCACCCGAAAATTCATGGCGGTATCCTTGGTCGTCGCGGTACCGATGAAGCGGTGATGGAAGAACACAACATTGCGCCTATCGATCTTGTGGTGGTTAACCTTTACCCGTTTGCTGCTACCGTGGCAAACGAAGACTGTACACTGGAAGATGCGATTGAAAATATCGATATCGGTGGGCCAACCATGGTGCGCGCTGCAGCGAAAAACCATAAAGATGTGACTATTGTGGTTAATGCGTCTGACTACTCTCGCGTACTTGCTGAAATGAACGACAACAACGGTTCATTAACGTACAACACCCGTTTTGACCTTGCTATTAAGGCGTTTGAACACACAGCTGAATACGACGGCATGATTGCAAACTACTTTGGTGCCCGTTTAGATAGCACAGGTTGTGAAGCAGACTGTGATCATCAGCACAGTGAATTCCCACGTACCTACAACATGCAGCTGACCAAGAAGCAAGACCTTCGCTACGGTGAAAACAGCCACCAGGAAGCGGCTTTCTATGTTGAAAACAACATTCAAGAGGCGTCTGTTGCCACTGCTACCCAGCTTCAAGGTAAAGAGCTTTCGTTTAACAATATCGCTGATACCGATGCAGCCCTTGAGTGCGTGAAAGAATTCGAAGAGCCAGCATGTGTAATCGTTAAGCACGCTAACCCATGTGGTGTAGCGATTGGCGAAGATATTTTAAGTGCCTATGACCGCGCGTTTAAAACTGACCCTACGTCTGCATTTGGCGGCATTATCGCATTTAACCGCGAGCTTGATGCGAAAACAGCGCAAGCGATTGTCGACCGTCAATTTGTGGAAGTAATTATTGCGCCGACAGTAAGCGATGAAGCGAAAGAAGTAGTAAGTGCGAAGAAAAACGTACGTCTTCTAGCGTGTGGCGATTGGGCTGGTCAGCTAACTGAAGGTTATGACTTTAAGCGCGTAAACGGCGGTTTATTAGTACAAGAGCGCGACTTCGGCATGGTTGAAATGGAAGACCTAGAAGTTGTGACTAAGCGTAAGCCAAGCGAAGAAGAACTACGCGACCTTATGTTCTGCTGGAAGGTAGCAAAGTACGTGAAGTCTAACGCAATTGTTTACTGCAAAGACGGCATGACAGTGGGCGTAGGCGCAGGCCAAATGAGCCGCGTTTATTCTGCGAAAATTGCGGGTATTAAAGCTGCCGACGAGAACCTTGAAGTAGCAGGCTCTGTCATGGCATCTGACGCTTTCTTCCCATTCCGCGACGGTATCGACGCTGCGGCTGAAGCAGGTATTAAAGCAGTAATTCAGCCAGGCGGCTCTATGCGCGACCAGGAAGTCATTGACGCCGCTGACGAACACGGCATTGCCATGGTGTTCACCGGCATGCGTCACTTCCGCCACTAATAGGTATTTACGCAATATCTATTAGTGCAGGCTTAGTGAGGGACACCAACAACTAAGTTAATCACGCAGCAAAGGAGCATTTTGTGACTTTGCTGCGTGCTTGTCGTTTTCCTTTAATCCTTCTATTACGCATGTTCTAGCGAATTTGCATCGCCATAGTGGACACTATAGCTAAGCGACATAGTTGCGAAATAGTTACGAGCTATTCTGTTAAGGCGTACATGCAATTAAGGGTTAGCTGATAAGCGTGATCTGACTTGTGGTAATTTGTAGTAATAGTGTTACCAATAAATGATATGTTATACCAGTCCGCACAGATAATTACCCTCGACAGAAAAAGGAAATAAGAATGAAAAAGTTAGCCCAATATGTGTTAGCCGCAACCCTCGGAGTGACTGCTACCTATGCCAGCGCAGATGCCATTTCTGATGCCGCAATGAGCGATATTCGCTCTGCTAGCGCAAAAGTACGCGATGAGTACCGTAACCCTCAACAAACACTGCGCTTCTTTGGCCTTACTCCAGACATGACCGTGGTAGAAGTTTCACCTGGTGGTGGTTGGTATGCCGATATCCTTTATTCTGTGGTAAAAGACAATGGTAAATACGTTGCCGCCCATTTCTACGTCGATCATGAAACCAGCGGCTACTATAAGAAATCAGTAGAAGGCTTTAAAGAAAACATGAAGCCTGGCATGAAGTACGAAGGTGCCGAGCTTACTGCATTCGACCCAATTAAAGCATTAGATATTAGCGAAGCAGGTAGCGCGGACATGGTGCTAACCTTTCGCAATGTTCACAATTGGTACATGCGTCACGGTGACGAGGGTATCGACAATGCATTTGGCGCATTTTTCAAAGCGCTTAAGCCAGGTGGCGTACTGGGCGTAGTTGAACATGAACTACCGGAAAGCGCAGATGATGAAGCTATGAAGAAAAGCGGCTATATGAAGCGCTCTTACGTAGTAGCTGCCGCTGAAAAAGCAGGCTTTGTGCTCGAAGCAAGCAGCGATGTTAACGCAAACCCACTGGATACAGCAGACCACCCGAAAGGTGTGTGGACGCTACCTCCACGTTTGGCGCTAGATGATCAAGATCGTGAAAAATACATGGCGATTGGCGAGAGCAATCGCATGACGCTAAAATTCACCAAACCAAAATCATAAAATTAAACACTCAAAACGGAACAATTAATGAACGTACTTGTAATTGGCGGCGGTGGCCGCGAACACGCGTTAGCGTTTAAAGCAGCGCAGTCTTCTGATGTTTCAACAGTATTTGTAGCGCCTGGTAATGCCGGTACGGCTACAGAGCCTAAGCTTGAGAACGTGGCTATTGATGTTAACGATATTGCTGGCTTGGTTTCTTTTGCACAAGGCAATGATGTTGAGCTTACTATCGTAGGCCCAGAAGCGCCGCTAGTTGCAGGTGTTGTAGATGCGTTCACTAACGCAGGTTTAATGATTTTTGGTCCCACTCAAGCTGCTGCGCAGCTAGAGGGTTCAAAGGCATTTACCAAAGACTTCTTGGCTCGTCACAATATTCCTACTGCTGAGTATCAAAATTTCACAGAAATTGACCCAGCCATTGCCTATGTGCGCGAGAAAGGTGCGCCAATTGTAGTAAAAGCTGACGGCTTGGCTGCCGGTAAAGGCGTTATTGTTGCGATGACCCTTGAAGAAGCTGAAGACGCTATTCGCGACATGCTGGCAGGCAATGCGTTTGGCGAAGCGGGTAGCCGCGTGGTTATTGAAGAGTTCTTAGACGGTGAAGAAGCATCGTTTATTGTTATGGTAGACGGTAAGAACGTACTACCTTTTGCCACCAGCCAAGACCACAAGCGTGCTGCTGACGGTGACAAAGGGCCAAACACAGGCGGTATGGGTGCTTATTCACCAGCTCCGGTGGTAACGCCAGATATTCACGACCGTATTATGCAAGAAGTGATTATGCCAACGGTTAATGGCATGGCTGCTGAAGGTAACGACTACGTAGGCTTTTTATATGCTGGCCTTATGATTATGGCTGATGGCACTCCAAAGGTAATCGAGTACAACTGCCGCTTTGGCGACCCGGAAACCCAGCCGATCATGCTGCGCTTAAAGTCTGATTTGGTTCCACTTTGCCAAGCTGCATGCAAAGGCGAACTTGCTGGTAAAACGATTGAGTTTGATGAGCGCGCGTCGGTAGGTGTTGTGCTTGCCGCTGGCGGCTATCCAGGCAGCTATGATAAGGGTGACGTGATTACCGGTTTCGAAGACGCCGCTAAATTAGACGGAAAGGTTTTCCACGCAGGTACCGCCCTTCAAGACGGTGATGTGGTTACCGCAGGTGGCCGTGTGCTCTGTGCTACTGCTTTGGGTAACAATGTTACCGAAGCTCAGCAAAAAGCGTATGAATTGCTTAAGACCATTCGGTTTAAAGATGTGTACTATCGTACTGATATTGCACACCGTGCAATTGCGCGCGAAGCTGAAGCGAAGTAATCGAAACATAAAGTATAAAAAACGCGGCATGATGCCGCGTTTTTTTAATACTCGTTAATTTTCTAAAAAAATAGTGGCGAATATAACGCCATCACTATTTAGTTAAAGTCACTTTCCCAAACACAGACGCATCTTTGTACCCCAGGTTTTTATCACCACTTATTGGCGTAATCTCATGGGAACCTAAGAAATGCTCTCTGTCTCCGCCATCAGCATCACAGTAGGCCAACATAAAGCCCAGTGTCATGCCTTCTTTTAAGGCTACTGGCGAATTATCGTTTCCATGCTGATAACTGTCATCATATACACGCACCGCCGCTTCCCAATAAACCTTGTAAGGCGCTTGAGTATCACGTTGCCACTTATTTTCAACATGGTCGTTGTATAACTGCGGTACCGCCTCTCCCGCCTTATTGGGGCCGATATCAACAACCTGATTGTCTAGCGCCAGGTGATAGGCAAACGCGTTGTAGTTATTGAGATGATCGCCACCAGAAGCATCAGCATCAATAAAAATCTCTAAACAATCATCATCCCAGTAACGCTCAAGCGGGTTAGCGTAGGTGTCGGAAAGGTGATCGTCTTGTATTTCTGCCAGCAGGTATAACGCATCCTTGTTCCAGCGGAGCTTATATCTACCAGAAAAATCGCTGGGCTCAGGTGCTGTGCCCCACATAAGAGACGTCATTTCCTGCCAGTCGCCCTCTTCCCATGCTGCGTCGTTGGCTACGCCATCGATTACGGGGGGCGTTGAAATAAAGCGTACGCTATCAGACTTCGCTAATGCCGCGGGAATAGATGACGTCATAAACAGTGCTAAAGTCAGTGAAGTAACTAGGGGTTGTTTACTTTTCAATTGAATACGCTCTTTGTTAGGTTACTTGCGATTTAAATTACCACGTTTCGCGCCCAGCTGCGCTTGAAATAGTACGATGCAACGCACCTTAGTTAGAAGCATTACCAATTTGGTGCAGTAATTGGTATAAAAAGGTCATTCGTTCTCTTACCATTTTGGCTATGTCATTTAGAAACGCGTGCTATCACATCCTGACTCCCGCTAGCGAAGCCCACGAATACAAAAAGCTTAGCAAGCTGTTTGATATATTCCTGATCGCGTTAATTATTGTAAATGTCGTTGCCATGATGCTGGAAACGGTACCGGGTATCCCTGCTATTTGGCGATACGAACTTCATATTATCGAAGTGGCTTCTGTACTTATTTTTACCGCAGAGTACTTCCTTCGCGTATACAGTAGCGCATCAGCCCCTAACCGCCCTACCCGTGCCCAAACATCAACATGGCAAAAGCGCTGGGCCTACATTAAAAGCCCCATGGCTTTAATCGACTTAATGGCTATTTTGCCTTTTTACTTAAGCGTATTTGTAGCGTTTGATTTGCGCATATTGCGAGTTTTTCGGGTAATGCGAATCTTAAAAATTGGCCGTTACTCACGCTCAATACAAACCCTTGCCACGGTTTTACGCAATGAAGCTCATAGTCTTGTTGCTGCGTTAAGCGTGCTGATTCTGTTTACCGTTATTGCGGCTACCTGCATTTACTATATCGAACACGCCGCACAACCCAACGTCTTCAGTAGTATTCCCGCTTCGCTATGGTGGGCCCTGGTTACGCTAACGACAGTAGGTTATGGCGACGCCGTTCCCGTTACTGCGCTAGGTAAAGTATTTGGTGGACTTATTACCATTATGGGCATTTGTTTCTACGCCCTACCAGCGGGTATTTTGTCATCGAGCTATACCGCACAAATGCAACTAAAACGCGATCGATTTAAAGATACAGTGCGTAGCGTTTTGGACGATGGGAAGCTAAGTGAGCATGATGTGCACCACTTAGAGCACGTGCGAGCGCTACTAGATTTAGACGAGGAAGAAGCAAAGTTAATTGTGCGTCTATTACAGCACCATCACAAAGGGCTAGACGATTGATTTGGCGTAGGTTCAAATACAAATTCTTATTATGAACTGAGCACTGAACTCGCGTACGTCCCCTTGATTCTTAGCGCGCATCAGCTTATAACTAGTACCCGTCATTTCCAAAAAGAATTCCTATGTCTGTCAAACATCCTATTATTGCTATAACAGGTTCTTCTGGCGCGGGTACTACTACCACGACCAATGCTATTCGCCATATTTTCAGGAACTTAAGTGTTAATGCTGCAGTGGTGGGAGGCGATAGTTTTCACCGTTTTACCCGCCCTGAAATGGAAGTAGAAATTCGCAAAGCCCAAGAACAAGGCAGACATATCAGCTACTTTGGCCCTAAAGCCAACGACTTCGAACTCTTGGAATCCCTGTTTAGGGAATACGGCAGCTCAGGTACAGGCCAGTTCAGGCAATATCTTCACACCTTTGATGAAGCCGTACCGTTTAACCAAATGCCCGGCACCTTTACACCTTGGCAAGATTTACCCCAAAACACCGATTTACTGTTCTATGAGGGCCTGCACGGCGGCGTCAAAACGGAAGAAAATGACGTTGCTAAGCACGTAGATTTATTGGTCGGCATGGTGCCGATTGTAAACTTAGAATGGATCCAAAAAATTGTTCGCGATACCACTGACCGAGGGCACTCTCGTGAAGCGGTAATGAGCAGTATCGTGCGAGGCCTAGACGACTACTTCCACTACATCACGCCGCAATTTTCACGCACTCACGTTAACTTTCAGCGCGTGCCCACCGTTGATACCTCGAACCCATTCAGCGCCCGGGAAATTCCGACCCAAGATGAGAGTTTCGTGGTAGTGCGCTTTAGGCGCGAAATGAAGACTGTCGATTACCCCTATCTACTTCAAATGATCGACGGCGCGTTTATGTCTCGCATCAACACCTTGGTTGTACCCGGCGGAAAGATGGGCTTAGCCATGGAACTCATTTTGACTCCTCTCCTTGAAGACATATTGAATAAAAAGCGCAGAGCTGGTCATCAAATGGACTGGCTAAGTAGCGACGAGTAAACCCAATATACACCGCTTCTATAGGCATATATTTAAAACAGTAAGTCGTAATGGCTCATGCCCTGCGTCAATCTAGGTTCTATTCGGAATCATTCTTGATTTAGTTTTTGACACAGCAGGCCCCTATTATGACCACAATTAAAAGCCAACAGATTTGGGTAGACCAGCAAAACCTTGCCAACACTAACGTTGTTACCCGCGATATAAGCATCAGCGACTTACAGCAAGACGAAGTATTGCTTGAAACGGACAGCTTTGGCTTTTCTGCTAACAACATCACGTATGCCGCGCTGGGCTTTAAAATGGGCTATTGGGGCTTTTTCCCAGCAAAAAGTGATAAAGACGTTGATGAAGCACATGGCTTCGGTATTGTGCCCGTTTGGGGCTTCGCTACCGTTAAGGCGTCTTGTCATAGGGATATCAAGGTAGGTGAAAAGGTGTTCGGCTACCTGCCTATGGCTAGCCATTGGGTGATAAAAGCTGGAAAAGTTGCCCCTCACGGTTTTTCAGACATCCACGAAAAACGGAAGAGCATTAGCCCTGTTTACGATCAATATCTTCGCTGTGCCGCCGACCCCGGCTACGACAAAAACCGCGAAGCATGGCAACTTAATTTTAGACCCCTTTATATGACTTCGTTTGTGCTCGATGACTATGTGGCAGAGAAAGCAAACAATGAAACCTTACTGTTGTCGAGCGCTTCGAGTAAAACCGCGTTGGGTACGGCGCAACTGCTTAAAGACCAAAAAGCGTCACGAGACGCAAGCTATAAGGTGGTTGGGTTAACCTCGAAACAGAATGTGGATATGGTAAAAGCCTCTGGCTGCTACGACGAAGTGTATAGTTATGACGAACTTTCAGCCCTAAGTAGCGAAGGTAATAGCAGCGATGCGCGCTACTGGCTGCTTGATTTCGCCGCCAACGGGACACTGATTAATAACCTTATCAAGCAACTTGGCGATAGCTTAGGCGACGTTACACTCATTGGTGCGACAGACTGGAAAGCCCAAGAGAAACCCAATCCAAAACTGCTCAATGCAGAGATCTTTTTCGCACCAGCGCGCGTGAAACTGCGACAGCAAGAATGGGGGCACGAGGCATTCTTAGCAAAATACGCCAGTGCATGGAAACGCTTCGCAGAGAAAGTGAGCGATCAGTTCTACGAGCAGTCGCACAGCGGGACTGATGCTATAACACAGTTATATTTAGAAACCCTTAACGGGTCGGCGCCCACGAAAGCGCTTAACGTCGTCACCTTTGATTAGTGCCTCTTTAGGGATACGACTTTAGCTGATGGAGGGTTGTAACAGCGCCTACGTTATAAAGCTTCTTACCAATACGCAGTTCACTATAAGCTCAGTGGGGAGAAAAGCGTAATGGCTTCCTCCTCGTTGGAGTCTGCTGGGCTTTTACTGGGCTTTTACTGGGCCTTTGCTGGCTCTTTCTGGAACTTTCTTTACATGCAAGTTCGACAGACCTAGACACTATTTGTAACAAACATCCCCTGCCTTTTACGATTTTCTCGCTTTTGTATTTCACATCTTGTGGTTATAGTGAAACAAAAGTAAAACGAAAGGTATGAGTATGGGTCAGGAAACCTCTAAAATTCTCGTTGTTGATGATGACATGCGTCTGCGCAGCCTATTAGAGCGCTATTTACTCGAACAGGGCTATCAAGTACGCAGTGCGGCTAACGCAGAACAAATGGACAGACTGCTAGAGCGCGAGAATTTTCACCTTATGGTTTTGGACCTTATGCTACCTGGTGAAGACGGCTTGTCTATTTGCCGCCGATTGCGCCAGCAAGAAAACGACATGCCCATTATTATGCTTACTGCAAAAGGCGATGAAGTTGACCGTATTATCGGCCTTGAAATGGGTGCAGACGATTATTTGCCTAAGCCATTTAACCCACGCGAGCTACTAGCGCGTGCTAAAGCGGTATTGCGCAGACGCAGCAGCGAAGCGCCGGGCGCGCCGTCTAAAGATGTGCAAATTGTGGAATTTGGCAATTACAAGCTGAACCTCGCCACCCGTGAGATGACAGCTGGCGATACACCTTTAACACTGACAAGCGGCGAGTTTGCAGTATTAAAATCTCTGGTTACTCACCCCCGCGAGCCATTGTCGCGAGACAAACTGATGAACCTAGCGCGTGGTCGCGACTACAGTGCACTAGAGCGCAGTATTGACGTTCAGGTTTCGCGCTTACGAAGAATGCTTGAAGAAGACCCTGCCAACCCTCGCTATATTCAAACAGTATGGGGATTGGGGTACGTATTCGTGCCTGATGGCGAACAAGTTTAGCACCTATGGCTGATACGGCGGGCTCTTCCCGTCTTTGCCAGTGCGCAAATGAAGTATGTTTACTCATGACTCCTAATTATGCGTTTACCTACTGCCATTCCAAACACTGGCTTATGATTCAAAGCGACGGCATGTTATGCGTTTAATTCCCAAAAGTGCATTTGGCCAAACCGTCATGCTTATTGGCGTGTTGTTGCTTATTAATCAGATTGTGTCCTACATCTCTGTTACCTATTACTTTATTCAGCCCAGTTACCAACAAATTAACAGCTTATTGGCCACCCAAGTTAAATCTGTGCTCGCCAACGACTTGCTGGTGACTAACCAAGAGACCCGAGACCGCTATTTTCAAAAAACACAGGTGCAGGTCTTTGACGAAAGCGTTGCCAAACAGAATGGATTAGAAAGCGCCGTATACTATAGCTATATTTCTTCTCAGGTTAGCGAGCAACTCAGGCAACTTGCTGATGTACGTATTAGCACTACCACGCAGGCCAGTGATGAAAATGCACCTTACATTGTGTGGATATCCCTGAACCGCTACCCAGACACGTGGATCTCTATTCCTATTTCAGGACTTAACGAAGCGAATATATCCCCTCTCACTATGTACTTGATGGTAATTGGTATATTAAGTGTGGCCGGCGGCTGGTTGTTTGTAAGACGCATGACTCGCCCGTTGTCAGCCCTGCAAAAAGCAGCAATAGCGGTGGGTAAAGGCGAGCACCCGGCGCCGCTTCGCGAACAAGGCAGCACCGAAATGATTCAGGTTACTCGGGCGTTTAACCGCATGAATCAAGGTATAAAGCAGCTTGAGAATGACCGAAATATCATGACAGCAGGTATTTCTCACGACTTGCGCACACCGCTTACCCGTATTCGCCTTGCCTCAGAAATGCTGCCAGAAGATCAAGACTGGATTAAAGATGGCATTGTAAATGACATAGAAGACATGAACGCCATCATCGACCAGTTCATTGACTATGCGCGCTACGACACCGAAGAAGTCACTCAAGAAACCGATTTAAACGCGATTATTGCAGAACTGGTACAAGCCAGACATTTAGACGATAAGCACCACATTGAACTTAAACTTAACGCCATTCCTCCGTTGTCGCTACGACGAATTGCAATGAAACGCGTGATCGATAATCTCATCGAAAACGCCTTCAAATACGGCTCGGACGATATTGCGATTAGCAGCTTTTACAATCGCCACGAAAAGCGCGTGTATTGCAAGGTACGTGACTTCGGCCCGGGTATACCGGAAGCGGAACTCGACAGTGTATTTATGCCGTTTGCACAGGGGGATAAGGCGCGTAACTCGTCAGGCTCAGGCTTAGGTCTTGCCATAATAAGGCGTATTGTTGAAGCTCACGACGGCGAGGTGACATTAAGAAATCATCCTCAACAAGGCTTAGTCGCAGAGTTTTATCTACCTTATCTGCCCCACCTACACCAAAAAGATTAAATACAGCTTACTCAGGTGATTTGAATTGGGGACTTGTGCGTATTCCGTTCCGCCTGCCCCAACAACATCTGACTTTTCCTAATATCAAAGTAGTCGCTTACAAACTCTGCGCGTAATTCAATAACCTTAACTTCTGTGGTACTTAATTTTTCGGCTGTATCCATATGATGCCAACCACAGCACGCAGCCGCCAAGCGGGATCACCCAAAACGCTGTAGTAAGTGGCGCGAAGTTCGCCCATAGTCCGGTAGAAAACGATGCCACTTGAACACCTGTAGAGTTACCGATAATTGAAATACCAGAAAGTACGGGGCCGTTGTCACTGTCGATATTCATTGCAGCAGAAAGTGCTAGTGGGAAGAGCCCACCTAGCCCTAAGCCAAGCAGTAAATTACCAGCACCAATCCCGTAAAATGAAGGCATTAACTTCAGTGCGAATACACCCGCTAGCGATGCTGTTGCCATAAGCACAATCATGCGGTGCACCGATACAAATCGCAGTAAAAAGGGGAAGGTAAGGCGGCTTATCACCATACCAGCGGTAAAGAACGCCAATAAGTTTCTCGACTGCTCACCAGTAAAGCCTAAGCCGTTTTGCGCATAGCTTACAAACCAGTTCGCGTTACCGAACTCTACGGCACCATAGCCAAAGGTTAGCAAAGTTAGAAATATGAAAACGGGCTGCTTGATAATGACCCCAAATGCCAAGGTCTTTTTAGGTGCTTTTGGCTGACCTTTAAGTACTTTTGCCTGAGAGCGCGCCGCAATAAATGCGTAGCACGAAAGCAAAATCATAACGCCTGCCAACACCTGAATAGGTAAGCGCCAGTTGTGCTCAACAAGGTATAACAGTGTTACAAAGAACGACGCCGCAAACGTTCCTAAACTGAACATAAAGTCCATTAAGCCCATCATAGTAAAGCGCTTTTCTGCGTACATTCGTGCAATAAGCGTGTGGCCAATAGTAAATATTGTTGAGCTCACCACACCTATTAATACCGCTAACACCAAAAACCATTGCCAAGCGGTAAGCACTGACACAAGCAGCAACAACGCCGTATTCATACTGAATAACGAGGCTAATAGCGGCATATATTCGAAGCGACTGGCATACTTGCCACCAATCACAGCGCCTAACATCATGCCTACAGAGAAAAGCGAAAAAAGTGCGCCACTGACTACTTCAGACATTTGCAAATCGGCTGCAATATCTGGCAGTAATATTCCCCACAAGAGAAACAATTTACCAATTAGAAAAAAACCAGCGAAAATAACGATGGTGGCAGGAAGTCGGCTCATTTAGGCTCCATGGCTGATATCATTAGAAAGACATCCGATTTAGGCGTGAGGGCACAGCGTAGTTATGCCCTTGACCACAAAGTGAACCTTTTGAGGGCGCTGACTTTTACTGTGCAAGAAAGAACAGCAGCCCTTAATTATCACATAATCACTACCTTTACAGATTGCTGATAATCGCAAGAAATTGCAAGTGAAAGCGTTTTCCCTTTTTCATCCCACATTACAGGCACGCTCCTGCCATCAAGTGAAACGCTCTGTGGTTTTTCGCTTAAACCATGCACGATGTAAGTGATATCTCGCTGCTTAGGCATACCTATATAGCTGCCTTCACTATCAAGCGTCAGGGTTAATGCGGCCTTATCGTCTACTGACGCATTAAGAAGTAGCTTTGTATATAAGCCTTTTTTGACAGGCGCTGGATTTTTGCCGTCATCCTCGTAATAAGTATATGAAGATGAATTCACTGAATTGTCATGCCAGTAATGCATTTCTATTTTACGGGCATCAAACTGCTCTGTGCGGCTAAGCCCGTCAGCCATTGGCATAAAGCTTCCTGCTTTTACCCACACCGGGAAATTATCTTGGCTTAGCGGGTAGTTAACGGTTTGACCACCTTGGTATTTCGTATCAGAGAAAAAATCAAACCATACGCCTTCAGGCAACTTGGTCGGCCACACCGTTTGGTTAGCGCTAGTCACAGGCGAAACTAACAGACCATCGCCCCACAGATAACTGTCTGCATTTTCAAACCAATCGCGTTCACCATACGCCATAGCTAACGGGCGCATTAATGGCGTGCCGTAAAGCGCATTTTCAAAGGCAAGTGAATAGTTGTAAGGCAGCATGTCGTAGCGAAGTTGGATAAACTTGCGCGCAATAGACTTTACGGGATCGGCGTGGAAAATTGGCTCTGGCGCAATATTATCTTGAGCATGAGGCCTAAATACCGGTGAAAAGGTACCGAACTGAAGCCATCTTGTATAAAGCTCAGGATCAAAGATTTCGCCTCCAGCAAACCCACCTAAGTCGGAATGGGTATACGCCATTCCAAAAACACTCATTTGAAGTGCCAACTCTACCTGAGGTTTAAGTCCGCCCCAACTTCGACTCACATCGCCTGTCCACGGCACCATGCCGTATCGTTGACTGCCCAAAAAGCCTGAACGCATCAGCACGAACGGACGCGTGTCGGGTTGTAGCGCAGTTAAATTGTTATACAGGGTTTTCGCCCACTGATGACCGTAAGCATTGTGCACTTCTGCGCCGCTTACTTTTGTAGACTGCCACATGTGCTGAATATCATCAGGGTGCACTTCAGGCTCGCCCAAGTCGCCCCACCAGCCAGCAACGCCCTGTGCAGCAAGCTTTTCATAGTATTGCCAAAACCAATCTTGACCCGCTTCACTGAACACATCAACAATGCCGGTATTGCCAAAATAAAAATCGAAGGTATACGGCGCACCGTTATCGTTTTGAGCAAGGGCATTATTGGCAACGGCGCTTTCCCATTGTTTTGACGTCGTAAGAATAAAAGGCTCTGTTATCAGCACGGTTTTCACGTCTTGAGCGCGTAGCTCACTAATCATTTTCTCGGGCTCAGGGAAAGTGCCGGCGTCCCAGCTTAGATTCCCCATGTGCCCCTTAATGTCTTTGCCAAACCAATATAAATCGAGCACTACGGCATCAACGGGAATATCTTGCGTATTAAAGGCATCGATGACATCCATAACTTCATTTTGAGATTTATAGCCAAATCGAGACGCAAAGTTACCTAATAGCCAGCGTGGAGGAAGCGGCTGTTTTCCCGTAACTGCTACGGTATTCGTAACCGTGTCTTCTAAATTTTCACCCAACACCATGATGTAGCTAGCACGGCCGCCTTGTGCCTTAAATAGCAACTCGTCGCCGTTCGTTTTGCCAATATCTAGTTCACCAGAAGCGGTGTTATCGAACAATACGCTGTAATTTTTTGACGACATCACAGCCGACAAGCCAAAGTACATCTGATTTGAAGACGTGGTGTAGCCATAGTGTGCTTTGTTATATAGCGGCATGCTATGACCACGACGATCCATACCTAAAACGCGCTGGCCGCCACCGTAGAGTTTTTCTTTTTCATCAAGCGTGAACGACAAACGCACACCTTCATCGGATATAGAAAGGCCACCGCGTTCTTTAGCAACAACTTCACTGTTAAGTGCATAGCTTATTAGGTGACTTTGCTTATCAATGCTTGCAGAAATATCCTTGTAAGTTAGCGTGATGGAGTTTGGGGTTTCTGACACGTTTATATCAAGCTTATTGGAAGCAGCATCGTCAGGTAATGCCATAGACGGTAAATTTACATAAGGCTTACCGCTGTCATTCGTTAAAAAAGTAACCTGAAAGCTGTTGTTTCCTATCACCGTTACCGTGAAATCATTAGTGTTGGTATCAATGTGAAGGGCATTGCCTTGTAACGAGAACTTTTCAACATCGGCAAAAACACCGCCTGAGGTTAGCGCCAAAGCAGATAATAAAGTGGCTGGTAGAGTAAATCGCTTGTGCCTTTTCGTCATGCTAAAACCTTTCTTTTCGTTTCAGCTTTGTACAGCCCATGCACACACTGAAAACCTAATTATGTTAAGTAAATGATAACGGCAGGCAGTAACGACTTAAATAAACATACGTATTCATTGTGTGAAAAATGTTAACAGGCAGGGCGCTATTAGTGTTCAGGCATAAAAAAGCCCGCAACACGGTGCGGGCAAAACATCAATCACGTTGAGTGTGATGAACGTTGGGAAGGGGCGAACGGGGTATTAGTTACCCGGTCCGGCTTTAACGATAGCGTCGCTAACGTCATACTTTTCAAAATTCTGTTTAAAGTCGTTAACTAAGTTAGCGGCGTATTCGTTGTACTTCTCTTTGTCAGCCCACGTGTTCTGAGGCACAAGCAAATTGCTGTCTACACCGTCTACCGCCACTGGCACATCTAGGTTTAACGCGTCAATGTGCTGGGTTTCAACATCAGCCAAGTTACCCGATACAATCGCATCGATGATAGCGCGCGTAGTGGGGATATCAAAACGGCTACCTGTGCCGTAAGGGCCGCCTGTCCAACCGGTATTAACCAAGTAAACCTTAGCGCCGAACGCTTTAACACGTTTAATCAGAAGCTCTGCATACACGCCTGCTGGACGCGGGAAGAAAGGCGCACCAAAACACGTTGAGAAGGTTGACTCGATATCGCTAGTAGAACCAATTTCAGTAGAGCCTACTTTCGCTGTGTAACCGCTTAGGAAGTGATACGCCGCAGCTTCTTCACTTAGCACTGAAACAGGAGGCAATACGCCACTTACGTCGCAGGTCAAAAATACGACTGAGCGAGGTTCACCACCTCGGTTTTCAGCAACGCGCTTTTCAATGTGCGAAAGCGGGTAGGCCGCACGTGAGTTTTGGGTTAACGACGTGTCGGTATAATCTGGCGTGCGTGTTTCATCAAGCACTACGTTTTCTAGGATGGTACCAAACTTGATAGCATTCCAAATTACAGGCTCGTTCTTTTGAGATAGGTCGATACATTTAGCGTAACAACCGCCTTCGATATTAAATACGCTACCTGGTGCCCAGCCGTGCTCGTCATCACCAATCAAGAAACGCTTAGGATCGGCTGAAAGTGTTGTTTTGCCAGTACCTGAAAGACCAAAGAACAAGGTCACATCGCCTTCTTCACCCACGTTGGCTGAACAGTGCATAGGTAGCACGTCTTTTGCCGGAAGCAGGAAGTTTTGCACTGAGAACATGGCTTTTTTCATTTCACCCGCGTAACGCATGCCCGCAAGCAATACGCGTTTTTTCGCGAAGTTGATGATAACTGTGCCGTCGCTGTTTGTACCGTCACGCTCTGGCTCACAGGTGAAACCAGGTACATTCAGAATTTGCCAAGGCTGGTCGCCTTTAACATTCCACTGCTCTGGGATAATAAAAAGGTTACGAGCAAAAACATGCTGCCACGCAGTTTGCGTTCTTACTTCTAGCCACAAGGCATGTTCAGGGTCTGAGCCCACTTGAAGGTGTGAAAGAAAGTGTTCTTGGGTAGACAGGTAAGCTTCAACGCGATCCCACAGCGCATCGAATTTATCAGAATCAAAAGGCTTGTTTACCTTGCCCCAATCAATGTCGTTTTCTGTCGTAGGCTCTTTAACGATGAATCTATCGTTTGGAGAGCGACCTGTACGTTTTCCGGTTTCAACGACTAGCGCACCGTTTTTATCGAGGACACCTTCGCCGCGCTTTACGGCGCGCTCGATAAGTTCTGCATTTGGCAGGTCGGTGAGTGGCGTTACTTTCAGATCCGTTTGAATTGAGGCTGCTGCGGTCATGGCTGTTACCCTATATGTAATTTTTCAAAAGCACTTTCAAAAAAGTATCACCTCTTAGAGTGTAATGTAAACAAGGCCTAGCAAGCATTTATAAAACACATACTCACTATTTCTTACAACGGAATTTCATAAATATTGTAAATTAATTACAAGGAAAGCCTTTTCCTTGGATATAAATGCAAAAATAAGGCGTAGAAAACCTATATTGATCGATGAATTTCAAAATAAAACATGACAGTTTTCTTTCGAAAGAAGAGATGAAAACTTTCACTAGTACAGGAATAAAAGAAAGATTGAACTGTGTAGAAAAGTTAAACACTTACAGATGAGCAATTTTTAACCACAAGTGAAGTGTTGAACAAACCCGTCGATGTATGTTTTGAGGAGCTCAGATACAAAAAAGCACCTTCGAATGAAGGCGCTTTAATAAAGCAGTAAATATGTAGTTACTGATTTGAAGACGGTGCGTCGAAGTTGCCGCTGTGAATGGCCTCTACGTCGATACTATCGAAGCAATATTCGGTATGACAATACTGACAATTCATTTTGATCGCGCCTTCTTCAGCAATAATTGCATGAAGTTCAGACTTCTCAACATGACGAAGTGCTTCTGCGCTGCGCTCCTTTGAGCATGAGCAAGCGAAGGTTACGTCTTTAGCTGGGTACACTTCCACATCTTCTTGGTGGTAAAGACGATATAAAATGTCTTCAACCGACAAAGAAAACATCTCTTCTTTGGTCAATGTTTGAGTAAGCTTAGTGATATGAGCAAACTCATTGGCTTGCGACACATCGGTAGCGCTGGCATCGGTAGGTAATACCTGAAGCAACACACCCGACGCTTTTGCGTGTTCTGGATCGCTTAGATCTGTCATCAAGTGAACGCTAGTTGCTAGCTGCTCTGACTGAGCAAAGTAACTCTCAATACATTCTGAAAGTGAAGGTTTATCCAATGCTACAACGCCCTGGTAACGTTCGCCTTCATCTGGAGTGATAGTAATGACCAATACCGCCTGAGACAAAAGCTCTGAGAACGTTTCAGGTAATGTTTCTAATGTCTCGTCCCAGCGAGCTACACCGCGAAGCGTTTGTTCGTGAGTGGCGTTTAATACCGCGTAACTTACCGGGCCTTTACTTTGAATTTGAAGTGAAATTTCACCTTTAAACTTAAGCGTTGCCGTTAACAATGACGTCGCTGCCGCCATTTCACTTAACAATGTTTGAATTTGCACAGGGTATTCATAGCTGTGCACAATTTGCGTTAAGCTCTCATCAAGACGAACTAATTCGCCACGGACGTTAGCTTGGGTAAATAAGAAGCGGTGTAATTTATCGAAATCGCTCATAAGTAATCCTGTTGAGCAGCTCACTATTGCTGCTTAAATTTAATAATCTGTCGTCGCTGCTTTTTATCAGGTCTATGATCTGGTTTAGGGCTGTGAAATGCGTTCATTTTGCGCGCAGCTTGGTTTTCTTCACGTTTTGTTACACTTTCAACCGTCTCTTCGAACAGCGCTTGCGCCAAAGGCGCGCTCAATCGCTTGTCGCTTAAGCCTAGCACCTTAATTTCACGATTATCCCATCCTGAGGGAACTTTAATCATGGCGCCAAGCTCTACATGCTTGCCAGGTTTGGCTCTTTGCCCGTTGTACTGGACTTTTCCCGACTGCACCATGTCTCTTGCTATTGCGCGGGTCTTAAAGAACCTTGCAGCCCATAGCCACTTGTCCAGCCTGACATTTTGTGTTGTATTGTTGCTATCCGATTGGCTCATGTAATATTTTCGTAATGGTGTGGCTTTAGTGTTGTGACCCTCACCTTTACTAGGCTATTATGGGTTTGCTAAAGCGCGGTTAACCAAAAATTCACTATATTATAATAAAGCAGTACCATCAGTGGCAGCATGACATTCAATAAACCCAACCCACAATCTCTGGTTGTTTATCTGAACCAGCATCAAAAACAGCTACATACCATCGTAGTGGTTCTGCTCAGCCTGTATTTAATTGCATTTGCTGCCAAACTCGTGTGGCGAATTATACCCGAACCTCAACTATCTGCGACACCCACAGTAAGCCGTGCTCCGGTTATTTCTTCGTCGTCAGGCCAAAATGGGGTCAACATTGCCAAAATACAACAGTTGAATCTGTTTGGTAATGCAGCGGCTAAACCCGCGGAACCGGTAGCCGAAGTTACTGACGCGCCAGAGACACGCTTAAATTTGACCCTGACCGGCGTTGTTGCCAGTTCAGAGCAGGAAGCGGGCACCGCTATTATAGAAAATCGCGGCAGCCAAGCAGTATATGGTTTAGGTGAAAAGATTGAAGACACCAACGCCACGTTGCAAAAGGTGTATAACGATCGCGTTATTATTAAGAACGGGGTAAGAAACGAAACCCTGATGCTTGACGGAATTGATTACGATGAAGCTAATCGTCGCCGTGAAATGCAAGCGAGAAACCGACCTGAGCCGCAGGAAGAGGAAGAAGATACAGTTGAGCTTAGCGAAGAAGCGCTAGAAGCAACCGCTGCTCTGCGAGAACGCCCCGCTAACTTCACAGACTTTATTTCAATATCGCCAAAAACCGAAGAAGGCCAGCTTATTGGTTATCAAGTAAGTCCTGGCAAAGAACCTGAATTATTTAAATCGGCAGGGCTTCAGGCTGGCGATGTCATTACACAAATTAACGGGCTAGACCTTACCGACTTGCAGCAATCGCAAGAGGCACTGTCTGAGCTACGCAATGCACAAACAATAGAATTAACGATTATTCGAGATGGCAGCTTAACCACGCTTTACCTAGATTTACCTGAATCGTGACAGCAGCGGTAACAGCGCTATTTTGTTGCTAGGTAAGCAGAAGAACAATTAAAGCAAATCGGTCATCGACAAGTTAGGAAATGAAGGACGTTAGAATGAAAAGGCGCACTAGCCAAAAACTATTATCTCGCTTGAGCACAGCCATGTGCACGGCGCTTCTGTGTTTCTCGGTGACAGCCGCTGAGTACATGCCTAATTTCAAAGATACCGACATTAACGAGTTCATTAATATCGTTGGTAAAAATCTAGAGCGCACTATTATTGTCGACCCCAACGTACGTGGGAAAATAAGCGTACGCAGCTACGACATGCTCGATGAAGATCAGTATTACCAGTTTTTCCTAAACGTACTTCAAGTGTATGACTTCGCCGTTGTAGAAATGCCTAGCGGTATTTTGAAAGTGGTTCGCTCTAAAGACGCCAAAACATCGAACATTCCAGTAGTGGAAGGCGCTAACCGCGACGGCGACGAAATGATCACTCGCGTTGTTCCCGTGTATAACGTACCGGTACGTGAACTTGCGCCTATTTTACGCCAGCTAAATGACCAAGCGGGCGGCGGTAACGTAGTTAGCCACGACCCATCAAATGTGATGATGCTAACCGGCCGTGCTGCGGTAGTTAATCGACTGGTAGAAATTATCGAGCGCGTGGACCGTGCCGGTGACGAAGAAGTTGAAATTGTTAAGCTTCGCTATGCGTCAGCATCAGAAATGGTGCGCATTATTGACAGCATTAATAAGTCACAAGGCAAAGCCAATACTGGTACTAAGTCTGAGCCTCGCGTAGTGGCAGACGACAGAACTAACTCAGTTATTGTAAGCGGCGATATTAAAGCGCGTCAGCGTCTTATTAACCTTATTCAGCGCATGGACCAAGAGCTTGAATCAAACGGTAATACCCGCGTGCTGTTTCTTAATTACGCCAAAGCGGAAGATTTAGTAAAAGTATTACAGGGCGTATCTGCAAGCATTCAAGCTGAAGAGCAAGGCGGCGGTACTACGTCACGTCGAGCTGGCTCTAACCGTGAAATCAGCATTGATGCGCACGAAGATTCTAATGCCATTGTTATTACCGCAGAGCCGGACATGATGCGCTCATTAGAAGAGGTTGTACGTCAACTTGATATTCGCCGCGCGCAAGTACAAGTTGAAGCCATCATTGTTGAGGTCTTTGAAGGTGACGGCACTACTTTGGGTGTGCAGTGGGTGTCAGAACAAGGTGGTGGTACCCAGTTTAATAATGGTGTTGTACCAGTGGGAAGCCTAGCGGTTGCGCTAAAACAAGCTGAAGAAGATACTAATACTGAAACCTATGTGTCTGATGACGGCTCTCCTTATACGGTAACAAACACGCGAGAAGGCGATTACACTGCATTGGCGAGCCTTTTAGGCGGTGCTAATGGCTTAATTGCGGGCGTTATCGAAAATGGCTGGGGTGCTGTGGTACAAGCGGTCAGCACAGATACCAACTCAAATATTCTTGCCACGCCTCACTTAACGACTATGGATAACGAAGAAGCGTTTTTCATCGTGGGTCAGGAAGTGCCTATTATTACAGGTACAACAACGGGCGCGAATAACTCTAACCCTTTCCAAACTGTTGACCGCCAAGAAGTGGGTATCAAACTTAAAGTGACGCCACAAATCAATGAAGGCGATGCGGTACAACTGCTTATTGAACAGGAAGTGTCTAGCGTGAGCGGCGCAACGTCAGTAGATATTTCAATTAACAAGCGTGAAATTAAGACCACGGTTATTGTTGATGATGGCGGTACTATTGTTCTTGGCGGCCTTATCGACGAAGACGTTCAAGAGAGTGAATCTAAGGTACCACTACTGGGTGATATTCCAATTCTAGGCCATTTATTCAAATCTACATCAACCAGCAAGCGTAAGCGTAACTTGATGGTGTTCTTGAAACCGACCATTGTCCGTGACGGTGCAACCATGAATACAATCAGCCATCGCAAATACAATTACATTCGTGCACTGCAGCTAAAACGCCAGCAAGAAGGTGTTTCGCTAATGCCTTACGAAGAAACCCCGACTATTCCACAATGGGATGATGCGCTAGCGTTGCCACCTTCATTCGAAGAGTACCTTTCTGAGAAAGAGAAGCAGAAACAAGAAGAAGGTAACGACTAGCATGGCAGGGCAGGACGAACAAATTACTCAGGCATTAGAGGCGCAAGAAGAAGCCTTAGAAGCCATGGGTGAAGACGCAGGTTTGCCTGAAGAGGAGGCCGGTCCAAGACAGCTTTCTTTTAGCTTTGCGAAGCGCAATCAGGTATTGCTGGAAACCAATGAAACCCCTGCGGTTTTATATTTTACAGAGAATACGCCGTTTGATGTATTCGCCGAAGTGCGACGTTTCTACGGCGAGCCCTTTGTACCGAAAACTATTCCTGCGAACGAATTTGAAAGCCTGCTTACCAGTGCGTTTCAGCGCGATAGCTCTGCGGCTAAACAGCTAATGGAAGACCTTGGCAACGAGAGTGATTTGTTCGCTCTTGCTGAAGACTTGCCTGACACTGAAGACCTGTTAGACAGTGAAGACGATGCGCCTATTATCAAGCTTATCAACGCCATGTTGGGCGAGGCGATTAAAGAAGGCGCGTCAGACATTCACATTGAAACCTTTGAAAACCAGCTTGTGGTTCGCTTCAGGGTAGACGGCGTATTACGCGAAATTTTGCGCCCGAATCGCAAACTTTCTTCCATGCTGGTATCGCGTATTAAAGTTATGGCGAAGTTAGATATCGCCGAGAAACGCGTGCCCCAGGATGGCCGTATTACATTGCGTATTGCTGGGCGAGCAGTAGATGTGCGTGTTTCGACCATGCCTTCAAGCCACGGCGAGCGTGTGGTATTGCGTCTACTGGATAAAAACAATGCGCGCTTAAATCTAGAAGATTTAGGCATGACGCTGCAAAACCGTAATCACTTTTCATCTCTTATTCGAAAACCTCACGGCATTATTTTGGTTACCGGCCCCACGGGCTCGGGTAAAAGTACCACCCTGTATGCAGGGTTAACCGAGATAAACTCGCGAGACAGAAACATCTTAACGGTTGAAGATCCTATCGAATTTGACCTTCCTGGTATTGGACAAACGCAGGTTAACCCTCGCGTAGATATGACCTTCGCCCGCGGCCTTCGCGCTATTTTGCGTCAAGACCCCGATGTAGTCATGGTGGGTGAGATTCGTGATATAGAAACCGCGCAAATTGCTGTTCAAGCCAGTTTAACTGGTCACTTGGTACTTTCTACCCTGCATACCAATACGGCAGCGGGCGCGATTACCCGTTTAGAAGACATGGGCATTGAGCCATTTCTGTTGTCTTCGAGCTTATTGGCCGTATTGTCACAGCGACTCGTTCGTACCCTGTGCCCAGATTGCAAAAAGCCACATACACCTGACGCCTCTGAGCTGGAAATACTTGGGCAGAATGCCACAAGCGACACCACTATCTTTAAGCCGCACGGCTGCGCCGCGTGTAACCAAACGGGATACCGCGGTCGTACCGGTATTCACGAGCTATTGTTGGTAGATGAAAAAGTGCGTGAAATGATGCACGAAGGTGTGGGTGAACAAGCCATTGAGCGCTATATCAGAAAAACGACACCAAGTATTCGTGAAGACGGCTGTAGCAAAGTGCTTGCTGGTGCTACCTCACTTGAAGAAGTGCTTCGAGTTACGAGGGAAGACTAAATGGCGGCATTCGCTTTTAAGGCGGTTAATGCCCGCGGTAAAAATACAAACGGTGTGCTTGAAGGCGATAATGCACGTCAGGTTCGTCAGCAGCTGCGTGAAAAAGGCTTAATTCCCTTAGAAGTAGAGCAGGTCGCAGAGCGCACACAAAGCGAAGGCAAAGGCCTGTCGTTTTCTTTATTCAAACCGCGAATTTCTGCATCAGATTTAGCGCTACTCACGCGTCAACTTGCTACCCTTGTCGAATCGGCCCTTCCTGTTGAAGAAGCATTACTTGCCGTAGCCGAACAGTGTGAAAAGCCTCGTCAGAAAAACATGATGATGGCGGTGCGCAGTAAAGTGGTGGAAGGTCATGGGCTTGCCGATGCTCTAGGGCAGTTCCCTAGTGTATTTGACGAGCTGTACCGCGCAATGGTCGCGGCAGGGGAAAAATCGGGCCACCTTGATACCGTGCTGAATCGCCTTGCAGACTACACTGAACGCAGGCAACAAACCCGTAGCCAAATCACGCAAGCAATGATTTATCCATCGCTAATGCTATTTTTTGCAATGGGTATCGTGTTGCTGCTGTTGACCGTAGTAGTGCCAAAGATAGTTGGGCAGTTCGATCACATGGGGCAAGACCTTCCTGCCATTACCCAATTTCTTATATCCGTAAGCACGTGGCTGCAAAATTACGGCCTGTTCATGCTTATTGGTATTGGTGTGCTCATTGTCATTATTCAGCGTGTGTTACAACAAAAGCACATGAAGCTGCGCTACCACAGAGCGCTTCTAACCCTACCATTAATTGGCCGGGTATCTCGCGGTCTTAATACCGCGCGTTTTGCTCGCACCTTAAGTATTCTGAGCGCCAGCGCAGTACCCTTGCTTGAAGCCATGCGTATATCGGGTGACGTACTGGAAAATCAACATATTAAGAACCAAGTAGCTGAAGCAGCCATTAACGTTAAAGAAGGCAGCAGCTTACGGGCAGCGTTGGATAACACGAAAATGTTTCCACCAATGATGATGCATATGATTGCGTCCGGTGAAAAGTCGGGGGAGCTACAGCAAATGCTATCCCGAGCAGCAGATAATCAAGATAGGGAATTTGAAGCGCTTATTGGTGTCTCACTTAAGGTATTTGAACCCTTACTTATTGTATCGATGGCGGGCATTGTTCTGTTTATCGTTATGGCAATATTGCAACCAATTTTAGCATTGAACAACATGGTGAATATTTAATGAAAACACTTAATCGCAGTTCTGGTTTCAGTTTGATTGAAGTCATGGTCGTACTTCTAATCATCGGTATTATGGCGTCTATGGTGGCTCCGCAAATCTTGGGCAACCAAGAAGAAGCGCAGCTTAAAAAAGCCGCTGTGGACATTCAGCAAATGGAAAGTGCACTTGAGATGTACAAGCTACGCAACAATCGCTTTCCGACCACAGAGCAGGGGCTAGAGGCGCTAGTTACCGCTCCAACCATTGACCCTATTCCACGTAACTACCCTGAAGGGGGATTTATTAAGCGTCTACCTGAAGATCCGTGGGGCAACCCATATTCATTAATCAGCCCGGGAGAGCTTGGCGTGGTTGATATTTTCTCTAATGGCCCAGACGGTGAGCCGGGTACTGATGATGACATCGGTAACTGGAACATTAACGAATATCTGAACTAGTCTTTATGCGCTACAGCGGCAGTACAACGTTTAAAAAAGCAGGCTTCACCCTTTTAGAAGTCATGCTAGTACTGCTGCTTATGGGCCTAGCGGCCGGTTACGTTATGTTCAACGCCTTTGGCGCAAGTAAATCAGACCTGCTAAAAACCCAAGCGCAACGCCTGCAGGTGATAGTTGATATGGCCAGCGACTTTGCGGTGTTAAATCAACAACAGCTTGGTGTGCGTTTTGAGGACGACAAAAACGAATACTATTTTGTTTATTTAGATGACGATGATGAGTGGCAGCGTATTGAAGGCGAAAAAACCTACGAACCTTATACGTTGCCTGAGCCTTTTACTTTCACCCTAAATTTAGACGACTTACCATGGGACGTTGAAGACAGACTCTTTGATAGAGAACTATTCGATGAAAATCTTAGCGTTTCTGATGAAGGGGTTGAAATAGGAAACGAAGAAGAGAAAAAGCTGCCGCCACCTCAAGTGCTCATTATGTCGAGCGGTGAGATTACCCCTTTTACGTTATCGTTTAATTACGAAGGTGACGACGGCGACGCCCCTGTTTACTACAGCCTGCAAAACCAAGATCTTCCGCCTTTAGTGCTTGAAGGGCCCTTGGAGAGACCACTATGAGTGCCCCAACTGTTAAAGCTTCAGCAAAGAAGGTGAGAGCGAAAACCCCACGTCAGCAAAGCGGTTTAACGCTACTTGAAGTAATGGTCGCACTACTTATTTTCGCACTGACAGGTACCGCGGTGCTCAAAGCTGCAGGCGAGCATTTATCGAGTGTTGGGCAGATAGAATCTGTCACCTTCGCCAATTGGGTGGCAAGCAATCGTTTAAACCAGCTTCAGTTAGATACCACATGGCCACCTAAAAACAATTTGAAAGGTACCATGGAAATGGCCGATCGCACTTGGTACTGGCAGCAAACGGTGACCAAAACCAACGACAATGATTTGCGTGCGGTAACCGTTTCGGTAGGTGAAGATGAAAGCTACAGCAGCTCAGTAACGTCGGTAACCACCTTCGTCGCTAAGCCAACGGCGAGAAATTAGTATGCAGCGCGGGTTTACGCTTATTGAAATACTGATTGCCATGGCCATATTCACCCTTATTGGGCTGGCGTCAACCGGCTTACTTACCACAGTTATCGACAGCAACGATATTTCTGAAGAGCGTTTCTCCAAGCTCCAATTATTACAACGTGCCATGATCACCATTGAACGAGACCTACAACAAGCTGTGCCTCGCGCAGCAAGGGTTAATGGAGAAAAACAAGACGTGGTCATGGTAGGCGGTGAAACCGAAGACAGTGACGACGATGGAATTGGCTTTGTACGCGGAGGCTGGCACAACCCTCAATTGATGTTGCCACGAAGTACCTTGCAATTTGTTGCGTATCGATTACGTGAGAACAAGCTAGAGCGCCTTTACAGCAACTATGTAGATAACGTTATCGGCTACGAGCCAAAAGTACGTGTTCTGCTAGAAAACGTAGAGAGCTTAAAAATTGAATTTCTTGCTACCACCAACAGCAATTCATTGGATGAAGACGAAGATATGTCTTGGAGCGAGAGCTACAAAGGTGCTGCACTTCCGCGCGCTGTTGCCATTGAGTTTGTAAGCAAAGATTTCGGGAAAATTCGCAGAGAATTCACCTTAACTACAGGTGAATCGTCATGACAATAAAAAATACTCAGCGCAAGACGATTACACCTCCTGCTAAGCAGCAAGGCGTGGCATTAATGATTGTGCTCATGATAGTAGCTTTGGTAGCGGTATTAGCCACAGAGATGGGTACCCGCTTACAGCTTCAGGTGCAGCGCACCATGAACTTAAAAGACAACAATCAGGCTTATTGGTATGCGATGGGAGCCGAGGCATTCGCTCGAAAATCTATACAGTCTTTAATAGAAGAGAGCCCGGACGTTATCTCCATTGATCAGGCTTGGGCGCAGGAATTCAGCTATCCGTTAGAAAACGGTGGCTTAACCGCTAACTTAGAAGACTTACAAGCCTGCTTTAACTTGAACGCTATTACATCAGGTAGCGCATCGGGCGCAGGCAATACAGGCGGTTCAGGCAACATAGGGGCGAGCAATACTACAGAAGCCATGGACGCTTTTCATACTATGTTGTTATCACTCAGTGTTGATGGGCTAGACAACTACACCGCAGATACCTTACGGGACAGTTTAGCCGATTGGGTAGACGAAGATGACAGAATGCGCCCCTACGGTGCAGAAGACAGTGAATACGAGTCCAGAGAATTTCCTTATCTTGCGGCTAACGGACCACTGGCATCAAAAAGTGAATTGCGTATTATTAACGGTGTATCACCACAGTGGCTAGGCGCATTAATGCCTTTAGTTTGTGTGATCCCGGATTACGACGAGTTGAAAATTAACGTCAACACATTAGAACAAGAAGATGCACCATTGCTTGCAGGCCTAACGGGCTTAGACATTCAGCAGGCCACAAGTTTGATTAGCAGTCGCCCGCAAAACGGCTGGGACGAAATCAATGATTTTTTAAGCGAGCCCTCTATTCAAGCGCTTAACTTAACAAGTACTCGACAAGATTGGTTTGCGGTAAAAACTGAATATTTTATGTTGCACACAAAAACACAGTACAACAAAGCAACTTTTAAGCTTTCCACCGTGTTTCACGTTAATGCCGATACCGGCGTTAGTATTGTGAATCGCGAGTTTGGGGGAACCTATTGATGGAACAACTTTTGGTGCGTTTAGGCGCCAACCATACAGATCCAATTAGCTGGCTCGTTTATTCGCGAACAGAAGATGAAATCATTGCATCAGGTGAACTGCCTAATGCCGACGCCTTATCGTCGCTTACTGAGCGCGCAGGCCAACGTAGCGTCATTGCGTTAGCGCCCAGCAGCGAAATTTTACTAAAATGGGTTGAGCTGCCGCCTAAAGCCGGCCGCAAAATCATTTCTGCCATTCCATTTATGCTAGAAGACGAGCTTGCTACCGACATCAGCCAGCAGTTTTTTGCTATTGGACCAAGACGGGGAGATGAACAGGCCGTTGCAGTTGTTAGCCATGAAAAAATGGAGTTGTGGCAATCTTGGTTAAGCGCTGCAGGGTTATTCTGCGACACCATTATTCCTGATGTACTCGCAGTACCAGTCACCGAAAACGGTTGGTCAGTGCTTACGTTAGGTGAACAGCTTCTCGTTCGCCAAGACACCTTCAAAGGGGTGCAGGGCGAGTTGACATGGTTACTGCCAACCCTTGTTCATTTTACGGCACAGCAGGAAAACCCGGTTACTATTACCAACTATGCGGGTATCGATTTAAGCAGTTTGCCGAACATTGAAGAAGCACAGGCTCCGCTGGAATTGCCCATGCAGGTATTAGCAAAGGAGGCTCTACAAAGCAACTTTAACCTGTGCCAAGGCGAGTACAAAGTAAAACGCAAACGCAGCGGAGTACTGAATCAATGGCGCGTTGCAGCAGTATTAGCCGTGCTGGCGTTATGCACCAGTCTTATCGACAAAGGCGTTTCCCTTTACCAACTGAAAGCGCAAAATCAAGCCCTAAGCAGCGAAATCAATTCTGCAGTAAAGGCTGGCTTTCCCAATATCGGTGCCTATCGCAACGTGCGTTTAAAGCTACAAAGCGAACTTGCCAAGCTTGAGCAAGGCGGCGGTAGTGCCTCTATGCTCATAATGCTAGATCAACTCGCTCCGGCTTTCTCAGCGACCGATGTGAAACCACAAACACTGCGCTTTGATTCCACCCGCACCGAAATTCGTATTCAAGCGCTGGGCAAGAACTTTGAAGCGCTAGAACAGTTTAAGCGCACGGCGGAAGGCGCTGGTTTTGTGGTTGAACAGGGAGCCATTAATAACCGTGATAACGGTGTTGTGGGTACAGTGTCAGTAAGGAGTACCTCATGAATGCACTTTTAGAAAAGTACAAAGCGCTCACCGAGCGAGAGCAAAAGCTCGTGTTAGTGTCTGCTGTGTTGATGGTCATTGCGCTGTTTTATTTTGCCGTTTGGTCGCCGCTTAACGCTGCATTAGACAAACAAAAACAGCTTCTCGACAACCAGCAATCTTTGTTGGTATGGGTAAAAGACAGTGCAGCAAGAGCACAGCAATTACGCCGTAGTAGCGGAAGTAAGCGCACATTCTCAGGCTCTCTACCACAAGCGGTAAACCGCACTACAGCTCAATATGATATCGCTATTTCCCGCATGCAGCCGCAGGGCGACGAGCTTCAAGTGTGGGTTGATCAGGCGCCGTTTAACAGCGTTTTAGAATGGCTAAAAGCCATGGAAAACATGGGCGTAATTATTCTTCAAGCCGATATTGCCGAGGCAGATGCGCCAGGCTATATCAAAATTCGCCGACTACAATTAGGTAAAGCATGAAGTCGAAAGTTAGTTGGATTATAGGGGGCATAATTGCCTTCTTGTTGTTTGCCATTGCTTACATGCCTGCTGTTCACGTTATAGGGCGCTTGGCATTACCGAATAATGTGGCAGTAAGTGGTGTTAGCGGTACCTTGTTCTCAGGCAAAGCGCAGACCGTGGTGGTCAATAGTCTGCCAATTAACAATGTTAAATGGGAACTTAGCCCCTTACACCTGTTGCTAGGTAAAATAAAGGTCGACCTGAAGGCAGGTAACATCCGCGATAAAAACGATATAGCGTTTGAGGGGCCAATTACTACGGGGCTTTTCAGTCAAGAGACGGTAAATACCGAAAACTTTACCTTGTATTTGCCGGTAGATCGCGTGCTTGCTCAAGTTCGCCTACCGCTGCCAGTAAACGCTGGTGGGCGCTTTAAAGTATCGCTAAATGATTTAACGTTTGGCCCAACGTGTCAGTCGCTAAACGGTACCGGAGACTGGTTAAACGCCACCGTAGCAGGAACTCAGGGACCTATAGATTTTGGTACATATTCTGCGAAGCTCCGTTGCGAAGGCGATGACATCGGTATATTGGTGAATGAGCCAAATTTACTGAGTCTGTCTATGGACGCGGTTGTGCCTACGACGATGAAAAATATTCGCGTAAGTGGTAAATTTAAGCCTGACGATAGCCTGCCGCAAGAAGTCCATCAAGCTGCACGCCTGTTTGGCACACCTGACAATAGCGGCTATATTGCTATTAAAATCTAACGCGCTACGCAAAGCGCAGATAGTTTAAAATATCTAGGTCACAAACGTACTTAATGCTTGTGACTAAAGGACTGGAAATACTTTTTAACAAAGGATTGTAATCATGAACAAACCTCTTCTAGCTGGCGCGGGCGTAACTTTGGTTGCACTTGGCGTTGCTCCTTATTTTATTGGTACTAGCGTCCACGAAAATGTTAACGCCGCCGTAAACGAAATTAACCAACAAGCCGTTTATTCGGCCGAGGTACTCTCGTATGACAAAGGCTGGTTTTCGACAACAGCAGAAATCAAACTTGCTTTCGATTTTCAAGCACTAGTCAATGCACAGAATGTTGACCCCGCTGATATACCAATGGAAGAAAACCCTAGCCTAACCGCTACGCTAGTAGCTCATCACGGCCCAGTGTACTTTGGCGATGGCTTAGGATTAGGCCGCGTTCACTATACGGTGTCTATTGATGGTGATGAGTTAAGAGAATACGTTCAGTGGGATGGCCAACAGCCAATTTATCGCAACGAAGGCGTGGTTGGTTTGTTTGGTGGACTAAGCTACGCAGACGTTATTCCAGCGCTTAGCGCAACGGCCGAAGAAGAAGGGTTCACGCTGCTTTTCTCTGGTTATTCGGGTAAAGCTGAGCCTGATGGTGACCAAACTTTTTATATGTCATCGGGTGAATCGCTAAGCATAAGTGCAGATGAATTTTCCATAGAGATGAAAAATCTGTCTATGGATATGAGCTATGATGGCGATATGGTAGCGGCGTTCAAGGGTGACTTATTTGAATCGCAAGGTAAGGCGCGTATAGAAAGCATAGAAATATCTAACATTGAGCCCGGTGCGGCAGTTAAAATAGAGAACCTAGCTTTTGCTACCGACGTCAAAATTAACGAAGACAACCACACCGCCAATATCTACGTTGAATACGCTGTCGACAAAGCTGTGGGCCCTGAACTTGATGCTACAGACATGGTGTTAGGTGTAGCCATCAATAACTTAGATATCGACTTCATTAAGGCCTATCAAGACTTTAGTAACAATTCATTATTAGTGCCTTCTGAAGAAGTGCCAGCCAAAATGATGGAGTTCGTTGAAGCTAACTTGCTAACACAGCTTAAAGCTGAGCCAGAGATTAATATAACGAAGCTGAAAGCAACGTTGCCTGAAGGGTCGTTTAACGCTTACGCAAATACGAAACTAGTGGGTATAGATGCACTTCCCGGTACGTTGGAAGACGCCGCTTATTGGGTCACGCATTTGCTGGCTGATGCACAAATCACCGCCGATAAAGCCCTTGCACAGAGTATGGCATCTGGCTATATGATGGGCCAACTCATGGCGACGCCACACGCGCAAAATATGACGGCAGAAGAGATTCAAGCTGCGGTAGAACAACAGACACCGATGATGCTAAGTACCTTTGCTCAGCAAGGTTTGATAAAAGAAACAGAGAAAGGCTACGAAACTAAGCTCGAGCTAAAAGATGGCAAAGCCAGTGTAAACGGTACGCCTATTCCGCTGCCTTTTGCCCCTCAATAATTGTCAGTGCAAGCGAGAAAAGCGTAAACCTAGCATCGCAAACGCTTTACGCCAATCCTAGGCGCGCCAAATCTTATTTTTGGTCATCCATGATTGAAAATATTGGGCATGGTTGAAGATGCAGAGCGTAATTGAAAATGCAGAGCAGTGCGCTCTGCATTTTTATTCCTGCAATTAAGGTGACTACCACCTCAGCCCTTTCGATTAACTGGTCAATTTGACTGACTGAAATACCTAGCCTATCTCTATTGAACCTAATCTCCCGACCTCTCAGACAGGCTGATATTCATTAAATCCTCAGCGGCATATACACGACCTTCAGCCACAACAGTAATCGCCTCGGTAAGCGCGTCAAGACCCGCCTCGCTGCGCTTCATAATATGAGATAGGAGTATCTGTTTGGCCTTAGACTGCTCTGCAATGTCGATAATTTGTTGGGGTGTCATATGCAGGTTCTTTGCATTTTGGTTTGCGTCATCATCGATGGCGTTATGCAGAACCAAGAGATCGACATTTGCGGCAAAACGAGCAAGGTTTCCCTGCTTATCGTTGGTATCGCCAGAGAAAACCACCTCGCAACCATTGGCGCTTATCTTCCATGCTAGTGCAGGTATGGGGCCGTGATTTACTGCCATTGCCTCAACATTAATGTTATCGCTCACACTCTTCTTAAACGATTGCTCAAAAGATGCCGTTCCTATGCTTTCGGTGGATATCGTATAGTCGTCGTGACCTTCTATGGTGTAAGAAGACAGATATTTAAACGCACCTTCTTTACCAATTAACGAAGATACATAGGCTTTCGTGGAAGGCATAATGTCGTTGCCGTCCGGCCCCATTATCGTCAGATTCTCCGTGCGTTTAGTGAAGTAACTTCCCTTCACAAAACTCGGTAAATCCACCGCGTGATCGGTATGCAAGTGAGAAAGCAAAATCACTTCCAATGATTCAAACGACGCTCCCGCGGCGCCAAACTGAATACTGCTGCCACTCCCGGCATCTACCAATACTCGAGCTTTGTCATCTACCCATACCACATAGGCACTAGAGGCTCTGCCATCATCCAGTTCAGGTCCACCCGACCCTAGTACTTGCACAGAGACATTGTGACAGGCAAGTTGCGTAGCGCTTTGAACCGCGTTTTCGGCTGCGACAGCTTGTTGAGACGATGCATGCGCTAAGGACGAAAACGACAATATGGCAGTGATTGTCGTTGTAATCAGTGATGTTACATGCGTTTTATGAACGTGCTCTTCATGCTTTTTGTAATCAACACCTAATCCTAAACTGCCTAGTTTTCCTTTTAAGTCCGTCATAACTATCGCCTTATGTTATTCGCTACACTTTATACATGGGTGCCTGAACAAAAGACCGTTTACTGCGCAAAAACCGTTCAATTTGTTGGTGAGTCCTTAAGTCTTTTTTCTCAACATCCCCAAAAAAAGTCGTCCGGCAGTCACTAACCTCGCCCTGGGTGGCTTCGTGGTTACAACAGCGTGAAGCCACCACAGAACGGGGTTGAACAAAAAAAGGCGAGCATAAAGCCCGCCTCTCTTCTTATTGAACTGAACAACAGCACATTACTCAGCTGATTTTTCAGCTACCATGATGGTTTTAATATTCACAAACTCACGCATACCGTAACCACCGTGCTCGCGGCCATAGCCACTGTCTTTTACACCACCAAAAGGGAGGTTAGGCTGCGCTAACGAGTAGCCATTAATATTAACCATGCCGGTATCAAACTCGTCCTTCGCTAGCGATATCGCTTTATCTGTATCAGCACTAAAAATACCGCCACCTAAGCCATAGCGTGAGTCGTTGGCTACTTCCATTGCTTGTTTGTCATCGCGAACGCGAATGAGTGAAGCAACCGGCCCAAATAGTTCGTCATCATAGGCTGGCATGCCTGGCGATACATTTTCAAGTACGGTTATTGGATAGAAATAGCCATCTGAGTCTGGAATTTCCCCACCTAGCGATAGCGTAGCGCCGGCTTCTAACGACTTTTTAACCTGATCGTGAAGTTCATCGCGCAAGTCTTCTCTCGCCATTGGGCCTAAGTCCGTATTCTCGTTCGTAGGATCGCCCACTTTCAGTTTTTTGCACTGAGCCACAAACTTGTCTCTGAACTCATCATAAACGCTATCAACAATAACAAAACGTTTAGCTGCAACGCAGGTTTCGCCGTTATTGATTACACGACCCTGAATACACATTTCTACAGCGTGGTCTATGTCTGCATCTTCTAATACAAGGAAAGCATCATTACTGCCCAGCTCCATTACGGTTTTCTTAGACAGGCTTGCAGCAACTTTAGCCACTTCTTTACCTACCTCGTCACTACCGGTAAATGTAACGCCGCGCACATACTTGTGTTTAATTAGGTCGCTTGCTGTGCCGCCGTCAATTAACAGCGACTGATAAACATTTTTCGGAAAACCAGCATCTTCATACATTTGCTGAATAGCTTGCGCCATACCAAACACGTTTTTTGCGTGCTTAAGCACTGTGGTGTTACCCGCCATTATGTTTGAGGCGCTGTAACGAATTACTTGGTATAACGGAAAGTTCCATGGCTGGATGCCAAGAATGACGCCAATTGGCTGATAGGTAATGATTGCACGACCGCCTTCGAAAATACGATGTTCATCTTCAAGGATTGAAGCGCCATGCTCAGCCGTATAACGACATATTTCTGCGCATAACTGCACTTCTTGCTTGCCTTGTGCGGTGACTTTTCCCATCTCACGGGTCATTAGGCTGGCGAGATCATCAATTCGCTCTTCCATTAAATTGGCAAGGTTTTTAAATAAATCAGCGCGAGTTTCAAATGAGGTACGGCGCCAGTTCAAATAGGCTTCTTGTGAACGGGTTACGGCTTGTTCGGCATCCTCGGCTGACATCAAATGATAATGATCGATCTTTTCACCTGTAGCAGGGTTGTAGGTATTGATTGTCTCACTCATTGTCACTCTCCTTATTCCGTTTGGTCAGAAAGAAGTGCAACTAGAAAGCCAAGGTGCCAAAAAATATTTTTTATTTATTATTCAATACGATACGAAATCTACGGTGTGAATGCAGATTAGACTAAAGAATGAGAATCAGAAAAGATTACCTATCGCAGTAAAGATTTCAGGGCGACCACTACAATCGCCCTAATGCGTTTTACGTAAGTGTGAAGATCTCTATAAGACCGCTGAAAAACGCAGGGTTATTTTGCCTTAATCAGTGTACAGGTCTGGAAAGTGAAATTTCGCCATTGCAAGGGTTAAGGCCACCTCATAAACGCTTTGTCGCGATGCGTGATTCAAGGTAAGCAAACCAATAGCTCCGCCCTTTTGTTTGATATTCACCGTATCAAAGAGTTTGTCCATAACCGGCCCTAGCTCTTCGCCACGCTGCAGTGCCTGATAGACACTCACAGGAAGGGGAAGACTTGCGCTTCTTGTTACAGACCAGTGACCTTCGTGGTAAATCGCCACATAGGCGAAGGTTGCGGGGCCATCTTCAAATACATCCACACCACCTTCAATCGCTACATACCATGCATCTGTTAATCCGCCTTGATGATGAGCCAGCATGGCCTTCACGCGATTAATAGCGCCTAAGCGTGTCTCATCTTCATTCATAGGCTGATCGGGAACGCCGCTTGGCACCGACATACCTTGGGCGTCAAAATCGTGCTCTAGTGTGTCGGAGAGCGTATTGAGCGCAGCGTTAATTTTTACTGGGTTTAGCGACCCCACGAAAATTGTATCAGAGACCATTTTCTTTCGTCCTTTAAAAACGTCCTTTTGCAGCAGCATCCATAGGGTTCTGCTTAATGTCGTCGAGCATTAAACGATAATCGCGTACCGCAGGAAACTCATTAATATCGCGATTTGGCAACGTACTATCGGGATTATCAACTGCGAGTAAGTGCTTAATACCGAATGTCTTTGCGGCGTTTAGGATTGGCAGCGAGTCATCGACAAACAATGTGCGGCTGGCATCAAACTGCAAACGCGCCTGTAGCCGCTCCCACAGTAACTGAGATTCTTTAGTTACCCCAAATTCGTGCGTAGAGATAAGATTATCAATATGTGCGTCAAGTTGAGTATGCTCTATTTTCAGTGCCAGGCTGTTGGGGTGAGCATTGGTCACTAACACTACCTGTCTGCCAGAGTCGTGAAGCGCATCGAGAAATGGAATTGTGTCGTCACGAAGTGCTAACAAATGCGCCAATTCCCGCTTTAGCGGCATAAACTCGTTTTCTAAGTCCATTTCTAACGACTCAGCCCAGTAGTCTAAGCAATACCACTGAATTTGCCCAAATACTGACTCATATCGCGCTTTCATTTCACGTTGACTCTGCGCCTCTGAAATCCCTCTTATTTGCGCTAACCGTTTAGGCAAATGATGCAGCCAGAACTGGTTATCGTAATGCAGGTCTAACAAGGTGCCGTCCATATCGAGCAGTACAGTTTCTATTTCATTCCAGGGCAGAAAGGGCAAGCGATTTTCCTTATAATGAAGTAAGCTAAGAAATTGTATACAAGTATGATAACAAAGTTGTAGCGATAGACATGCCAAAAATTGATCCGAACAAACCGTTACCACAAATTCATTCTCGTGAAATCGTTGCGCAAAGCAAACTTTTTAGGGTAGAACGCTTGGACCTTGAGTTTTCAAACGGCGCTACCCGTGAATTCGAACGGATGGCCGGCGGCAATAGGGGCGCGGTGATGATAGTGCCCATGCTAGATGAAAACACCATGGTGTTAATTCGCGAATATGCTGCCGGTACACACTCGTATCAACTAGGTTTCCCAAAGGGCCTAATAGACCCTGGCGAAACTGCTATTGAAGCCGCTAACCGCGAACTGCAGGAAGAAGCTGGCTTCGCGGCTAACGACCTTGTAGAGCTTCACAAAGTGAGCATGGCTCCTACCTTTTTTAACGCCAACATGACTATCGTATTGGCCCGCGACTTGTATCCAAAACAGCTTGAAGGCGATGAGCCTGAGCCTCTTGAGGTGATTCACTGGCCTTTAGATGAAGCAGATGCTTTACTTGCACGAGAAGACTTTGTAGAAGCACGCTGCATAGCTGCGCTGTTTTTAGCTCAAAAGTGGTTTAAGGAACAATAAACAATGCCCGATGACGCCCATGCCGACCTACTAGAACTTGCGAAAGAAATTGCCATTGAAGCTGGTGAAGCCGTATTAGAAGTGTACGATAAAGGTGAATTTGACGCGTATCAAAAAGACGATGAGTCTCCTGTCACCAGCGCAGATTATTTGGCAAATGATATCATTAATAAGCGTTTAAAAGCGGCTACACCTGATATCCCTATTCTCTCGGAAGAGAATAAACACGCGAGTTTAGAAGAGCGAAAGCATTGGCCTCGATATTGGCTGATTGATCCTATCGACGGAACCCAAGAGTTTATTGCCAGAAGCGGTGACTTTGCGGTTAACATTGCTCTTATTGAAAATAACGAACCCACAATAGGCGTTATATTTTGGCCTCCAGGGCAGTCACTCTATTACGCACAGAAGGGCAAAGGGGCGTTTAAGTCATCACCTGATGGAGATCATCCAATTAGCGTGCGCAAATTAGACGACCCTAAAAATAGTGTTGTGATGATTGCGATTAGCCGCCGCCAGTCTAGAGAAAAAGTATTAAGCAGAATGTGCTCCAAGCGCGTTTACCAAACCCTTCCGCTGGGTAGCTGTTCACTAAAAGCGTGTTTTATCGCAGAAGGAAAGGCCGATGTATTCATGCGCATTGGCATTACTGGCGAATGGGATACTGGCGCGTCGCAATGCATTGTTTCTGAGGCGGGCGGAAGCATTGCCGCTGCCAACTTTGAACCCCTTACTTACAATCAGCGTCATTCGTTAGAGAACCCAGATTTTGTGGTAATGGGCGATCAACGCGTGCCATGGCAAGATGTTGTCCAGTATGATGACTTCGTAAACCCACATCAGCATTAGCGCGTAATAAATTAGATAGCGCAGTGTATTAACCTACGTATAATAGCGTAGTAATGTTGCTGGGCCACATTACTCTGGTAGTGGTTAAATCAAGCCAGATGGAACCAAAAAGTAAAAGGAGTAACCTATGATGACTACACGTATTCGCACGTTGTCTGCAGCATTGCTCGCATGTGGGCTAGCATTCCCTGCCGCAGCTGATTGGTCAATAGACGGCGAAACAAGTGCACTACATTTCTTATCAACTAAGAATGCACAAGTCACAGAAGTACATAAGTTTGATAGCTTTGATGGTACGCTGTCTGACAGTGGCAAACTTAACGTGGCGGTGGACTTATCGTCAGTGAATACAGCAATTGATATTCGCAACAAGCGAATGCAAGAGATGCTGTTTAATGTAACCAAGTTTGCTCAGGCTACATTTGAAGCCAACTTACCTGAGTCGATGATGAATTTGAAAGCGGGGCAGGTCGTTGACGGTAAAGTAGATGGTATTTTGATGCTGCATGGCAAGGCCGTTCCTACGTCATTTTCTGTTAAGGCAAGCAAAGTAGACGAAGATACTCTTACTGTTTCAACTACGTCTCCTACGCTCATTAAAGCTGAGTCATTTGGTCTTGCTGAAGGCGTAACAGCACTTCAGAAGATTGCAGGGCTTAAAAGCATTACGACTACGGTGCCCGTGACGTTTTCCGTCACGTTCACACAGTAAGGTAGTGTGGCTTTTCGCCGCTTTTCAGTAAAGAGCGGCTGTTAACTTAAGTAAATAAAAAACCGCACTTCATTGAAGTGCGGTTTTTTAATGCCTGCTATACTGTCCTTTATTTAATGGGCATTGTTAGGAAGACCATGACGCATTGGTAGAGGCTTTTGACTTAACACTTGCTCAGGCATGCTTTGCCACACGTTTTCAGGTAATGCAGGTACTTCTGCCTTATGCTGAGAGATAGCAAAATACCCCATCGCCACACGTAAACGCTTAAGCGCTTTGCATTCATTTATTTCCTGATCAATTACAAATACTCCCCATCTGCGCATTGCCATGCCCAGTTTGTCGCTACTTGTTAAGCGGATAACCGGCGCGGCCAACACCATGCCTACCAGCACTGGTAGCAGCCACATAAATAGTGACGGAGTGAAGTAAAAGGTAGTTACGCCCCAGGCTACCGCTAGACAGCTCATGATCTGCGTATGTTTGATTGCAACTTTCCATGGCACTTTGCGCCCTTCGCGCTCTTGCGCTTCCCACTTGACTGAATGGCCAATAAAGACGCTGATAACAAAATAACTGTGATAGAACATCATTAGTGGCGCAATTAGCACGGCCATGGCGAGTTCTATCGTTGCCCCTTTAAGCAAAGACCACGCACCACCGAACTCGCTACGACGTTTCATTAAGGCCAATGTGATGCCCAAAATTTTAGGTAAGAACAATAGGGCAGCCGTACCCCACATGGTTACCATCATCATGTCTTGGCGCGCTACCTGCCAACTAGGGAATAGCTGATATTCAGATACGAAGAACTCCGGCACTGAAGTGGCTCGTATCAGCGCATCTGCCGTGCCTAGCGCCAACATACAAAACAGTATGAGTGAGGAAATGTACGCAAACGCGCCAAACAAGAAGTGCAGGCGGTTTGCCATTTTAAGGCCTTTTACATTCAGTAGCCCTAAATGCTGTATGTTGCCCTGCACCCAACGGCGGTCGCGAATAGCATAGTCAACAATATTACTTGGCACTTCTTCATAGCTGCCCGTAGTGTCGGTAAGCAAGTATGCCTGCCAGCCAGCACGGCGCAGCAGCGCGGCCTCAACAAAGTCATGGCTTAGTATTTCGCCGCCAAAGGGAGCGCGCCCTTCAAGGGTTGGCAGCCCGCAGTGCTGCATAAATGGAGCAATACGAATGATCGCGTTGTGACCCCAATAGTTCGCGCTGTCCGTTTGCCAAAACGATAGACCTGTTGCCAACATTGGGCTGTACAGGTGAGCAGCAAACTGAACAAAACGGCCAAAGAAGGTGTTTTGACGCACCGGCATTGGAATGGTCTGCACTAACGCCGTATCAGGGTTTTGCTCGATACGTCGGGCTAAGTCTTGCGTACGTTCGCCGCTCATTACGCTGTCGGCATCTAACACAATCATCGACTCGTAGTTTGCTCCCCAGCGTTCACAAAACTCTTTAAGGTTACCTACTTTTCTGTGCAGGTTTTGTTCGCGACGACGATAAAACACTTGACTAGAGAAGGCACCCAAACGTTTCTTCAATCGGCTAAAAGCGCGTAACTCTGCATCTGCTTTTTCCATATCGCGTGTGTCGCTAAGCATGAAAAAATCAAACTTGGCGCGGTTCTCACTTTCCATAAGCTCGCGAATACACGCCTCAAAACCCACCATAATACGGCGGGTATCTTCGTTATAAACCGGCATGACCACAGCGTGCTTTTGCGTTAATGGAGCAGAAACATCCGGCTGCGCTTGATTTCTGCGCAGGCTTAGCGGATCAATATTAAATAGCTGTAAGAAGAAGCCAATAATGCCTGTCCAAAACGCCATGCATAACCAGGCGAACAGGGTTAGCCCCAAACCTAACTGAGCAATCTCTAAATTAGTCAGGCCGTTAGGTAAAAATATCTCGTATAAACTCCAACCGGCCAGTGCCGTGCTTGGAATCACTAGCATTGCCATGATAAACAAACGCATATGCTCTCCTTTTAAGATGAAATGTGACCCACGGGTAGTGGCATCACTTTTAACCTGAGGCACGGCTTTAGCCTCATTGATTACCGATGTATTTGCGCGACTATTTTGGTTGGTAGACATAATTCCAAACCTCACTCACACGTTTACCGTCTTTTTCAATGTAAGCGCGCATATCTACCGTTTGCTTCTCTTTCGGCTTTACAAAAAAGGTTGCGCGCCACTCTTGCCCATTAGCAACGGGATAAAGACGTTGCTGGGACATCGTGCCGTTAGTGCCTTGCACTACTAGCTTCATCGAATCGTTATCAAAAGCGATGTCAGAGGGTGCACTAAAATCCACGCTGAACTGCCTAGTAGTACTTAAAGCGTCGTCTTTGAACTCATCACCCGGCAACACGGCTTTGCCCTGACGGGTACGCACTACAGAGGCCAGTTCGCTGACAAAAGGGTTCTGCTCTACGGTTTTAAGTTCGTAAGCAAAGTACAATGACTCGCCAGCTTTAAACGGCTTCTCAGGAGTCCAAAACGCCACTATGTTGTCGTGAATCTCAGACTTTGTGGGAATTTCCACTACTTCTAAACGGCCTTTCTCGAAGCCTGCTTCAGGGGTAACCCATAGCCCTGGACGAAGGTGGTAATTGGCCTCTGCATCTAAGTAATTATCCCACTTTCCGTCGCGTTGAAGCATGCCGAATCCTTTTGGATTAGCGTCGCTTAGCGACGTTACTTGAAGGCGAGCAGGATTAGTCAAAGGACGCCAAATTTCTTCATCGGCGTGCGTCACCATTAGTACACCATCACTGTCGTGCACTTCTGGGCGGTAGTCGTCATGGCGCTTTTCCGTGTTCTCGCCATACAAAAACATGCTGGTAAATGGTGCGATGCCCAGCTTATTTACATCGTCTCTGGCGAACAGCCAGCTTTCTACCTTAACGCTGGTGTCGACATCAGGCTGAATCACAAATTTGTACGCCCCCGCCACAGAAGGGCTTTCCAAGCGCGCATAAATTGTGATGGGTTTGCCTTTGCTAGGCTCAATAATCCAAAACTCTGTAAAGTGAGGAAATTCCTCGCCCTTCGCAAGTGCGGTATCAATGGCCAATCCACGTGCGGAAATGCCGTAAACTTGATTTTTTCCCACAAGACGGAAGTAAGATGCGCCAAGAAATACAGCGAACTCATCTTTGTACTCTTCGTTCTTAATAGGATAGTGGACACGAAATCCAGCGAACCCTGACTTTTCATCCGTCAACCCTGCTAAACCCGATGCGGACCCATCGTAGTTAAACATGTCACTGTTAAATGCTAAGCGCTTAGGCTTATTACTTTCACCAATGGTGTGAATAGTAACGGGATATTCATATAGAAAGCCGGGGTGAAAAAACTGCAGTTCGTAGTCATTTTCGCCATGCCACAAACTCTGTTCGGGTTTAAAGCGAATTGATCGATAGGTTGTATAATCAATTTCTTTAAGCTTGCTGTTTAATCCGTGGTCGTCCTGCTCATAGCTTTCTGTCGCCGAGGTGCGCGCAGCATCAATAATAGATTGAAGAACGGGCGACGCTTTTTGAGGTTGATTGGTGTCATTAACCTCGGTGGCAACAGCATGTTGAAAGGTAACTAATGCGATGATACTGCTAATCGCGATAAAAACACGTGACAGCATCGGCTTGCGATGCTGTATTGCAGTTGCTTGTGATTCTTTACCGAAAATTGAAACTGGCTTAGCCATTTGTCCTCTCCTTATGAAAACAATGGTTATCCAGATGGTCACCAGTACCTCGTTTACCCGCCTCCGCTGTTAAGCGGTGCTAGTTGCGAAAAGCCGTACTGATAGAAACCACACGGGAAAGGCGCTCTATTCCTTTCCAATTCACTGATATGGTGAACAACCGAATTCCCTGCCGATAGGCTTAAGTGAATGTTGGATAACACACAAGGGCTTCAGCAAAAGGTGTTCCAATACGAAAAACCAGCTGCCAATTTTTTCTTTTATTATTAAATACAACAACTTAAACAAACTCTTATTTAGGCTTCTTGCTATTTATTTCGTTGTAAAAATGTCCAGTGAGTTAGACAAAAGGATAACTGTTGTTTTTTAGAGACAGTTGTCCGTGCCAATTCGACCGCAAAGTTTAAAAATAAGCGCTTAGCAAAAATTGATGGCGTGAAGAACCAATCGCCAGATAAAAATATAATCTTTAAATATCAATTGTATAGGCAATAATTCACGGCAGTTTTTAGTGGATTTAAACGAAGTTGGCAAACGCTTTGCTATTCATCCTATTGATAAATAAGTTGGACAACATTTCTTAACGGAAATAAACGATGGCATGAAGACGGTTTTCGTTTCTTTGACCATCAACCCAGTAACACTTTGTTGCGCGCTATAAACGCGCCGCCTTACAACAATTTTTGCAGAAAGTCTGAAATGGACGGAAGCAACGTAAGGGGGTTACTGAACATACTAAGGAGTTATCACATGCGTAAATCAATCACACTTATTGCTGCTTTGACTGCAGCGGCACTTCCTCTTTCAGCAATGGCTGACAAGCCAGACTGGCGTTACGTAGAAGGTGGTTACACAAAAATGGACTTTGACGATAATGAGTCATTTGAACCAGATGGTTTGACGGTTAACGGTAAGTACCTTTTGAATAGTAACTGGTACCTAAACGGCGAATATAGCTTCTTTGAAGAAGGCAGCTTTGACTTTGACATGCTAACACTAGGTGCTGGTTACCGTTTACCAGTGAATGCTACGACAGATGCATATTTTGGCGCGAATCTAGAGCGTATTGACGGTGACGTTAATGACGAAACAGGTTACAGCATCAATGCGGGTCTTCGCTCTATGATTACAGAGCAAGTAGAGCTGGCTGGTGAAATCGGCTATTACGACGTAGACGATGGTGAAGCGACATTTAAAGTAGGCGCTAACTATTACATCACGCCACAGTGGGCTGTAGGTGCTAACTACAAAGTCATTGATGATTTAGACATTATGCAGGTTACTGCTCGATACGCGTTCTAAGCCTCCCTCTCCTCAGGTAGGTTGCCGGGTTGCTCGACCCGGCTTTTTTGTATCTGTATCACCAAAGTGACTGCTACTTTTCCGTGAAGCCTTTTATTCCGTCGTGTCGCTCGGCTGAATATCTTCTTTTCGTTTTATATCCACACTCTCGTGAAGCTCAGAGTATACCAACACCGCATCGCCAGATTTAAGCCTGTCTAGCACCTGCTGAACTTTTACATCAAGCGCAACCTCTTCTTCGCCATAGTCAGTGCCTTCACGCAATACGAAGGACTCTGCCAAGCTATAAAGGGTATCGGCTTCTAATGCATCAATGGGGATTATCATTCACTCTCCTGATTAAAAAAGCGATTAGATGAGTTTAGATGACGTAAGCGTTAGCGTTGAATTAACGACTAATATAGCTACACGTCGCATCAACAGGTAAAGCTTCACTGACAAAGCGCTTCACGCGCTCATGCAGCCACACTTTCGGATTTAATATAGAGCCCTGCATAAACCCAACGTGTCCACCTCGCTCACTTAGCTCTACAGTAACATTCCGCGCAAGCTCCTCTTCCTTAGGCACAATTAAGTGATTCATAAAGGGATCATCGATGCTATGCAGCACTAGCGTAGGGCAGTGGATCGCGCTTAAGAAATGGTAGGCACTGCACTTTTCATAGTAATCTTGTGCATCTGCAAAGCCATGTAGGGGCGCTGTGATCTTCTCGTCAAATTGAGTAAAACTGGTAATCTCTTCCACGTCACTTTTTGTTAGCTGTATAAGCTTGCGATAATCAATGTACTCCATCTTTTTACGCAGCGTATCTTTCATGCTAGTAAGTAAATACTTTTGGTAGACGCGGGAAAAGCCCTGATTAATTGATTTAGCGCACTCGGAAAGTTTAAGAGGCGAAGAAATGGCAATCGCCGCTTTAAGCCACTTTTGTGCAGGGTTTTCGCCTAACAGTTTCAACAACATGTTACCGCCAAGAGAGAAGCCAATCGCAACCTTAGGGATGCGGGGGAATTTATCGTGTAGCCATTCTAGAAAAAAGCTGGGATCTTCTGTTTCCCCGCTGTGGTATGCGCGCGCTTTAAGGTTGGGTACACCGCTACAGCCGCGATAGTGCATCATCACTACCTGCCAGCCGTTTACCGAAAGTTGCGCCATCATATCGTTTGCATAATGGGACTTAATGCTGCCCTCTAAACCATGAAACATCACCACAATCCCTGACGTTTCCTGTGGTTTCGGCCCCCATGCCACGTCTACGAAGTCGTCGTCTGGTAAGGTTAGTCGCTCCATGTCATAAGACAGTGGTAAACGCTTTTGAATAAAACGCGGCCATATGGTTTGCACATGACGGTTCTTTGCCCACCCTGGCACCTTAAAGCTACTTTTTATTATTTTTCCATGCGATAGCGCTGATTTACTCATTGTATTTTCTTATTGTGTTTTTACGATAATTGATTAACCACGAGGCTTACTAATTGTCGCGCCTCGCTGCTGTCACGCAGTCCGTATGCGTTAATAAACGCAGCAATAGACGCGTTAAATACATTAGACGATACTGATTGACCCAGGCCCAGATGCGTGACCGGCTGCTCATTGAACGACGCAACAATATCGTGCTGCTGCTGTCTTTCAAGCTCTAATTCTTGCGCTTTGAGCGCGTCATAATCCGCTTGGTCTCCCCCTTTTTCAGGGTGTGCCGCTTTGCGTTTCGCGCGGTGGTGCTTTAGTTTTTCTTCCGTTGCCTTTGATGCCGCGATAACTGCATTAAGCTGGGGAAGATTAATAATGACATTATTCTCCAAACACCAGCAAACCAGCAAGAGAACGTTTACATTTACGCTGTGATTGTCTTGCAGTAGAAGTGCAAGGGGGGCCATATCGCCTTTGCTATAACGAGAAACACTGTATTCCCAAAACGCACTGCTATCGATGTTAGGCGTTGGCATTGTCGTATTCCTCTCGTTTTAACTCAATCTGCTCTTGGGCATCTAGCCATGCCATCTCTTCTTCTTCAAGCTGTTGCTTGAACTGGGTTTGCTTGTCGAGCAAACTCATAAGCTCTGCTTTTTTGTCTTCGCTGTAAAGAGATGTATCAGCAAGAGACGCTTCCACTTCTGCCAAGGCAGCGCTTAATTTGTCCATCGCTTTTTCGTGTTTTTCAATGGCTTTTTTAAGCGGCGCTACGCTTTGCCTGAATTCGGCTTCGCGGCGTTTTTCCTCTTTTCGATCTATTTTGCGCTCTGCTTTACCCTGCATCCCCGCTTCTTGCTGCGCTTCATTTTTGGCATCGCTGTTGGCACTTTTAGCATCGCTATTAGCCTTGGCCTTTTCCGCAGCCTGCTGCTTTAGAATCCAGTCGCGATAGTCGTCTAAGTCACCTTTAAATGGCTCAACTTCACCACTGTCTACCAGATAGAAGTCTTCACATACCGAGGAAAGTAAGAAGCGGTCGTGCGATACCAGCACCATTGCCCCCTCAAAACCTTGAAGCGCAATATTAAGCGCATGGCGCATTTCTAAATCTAAGTGGTTGGTAGGCTCATCCAGCAGCAGTAGGTTAGGCTTTTGGTAAACGATTAACGCCAATACTAAGCGCGCCTTTTCACCACCCGACATAGGCGCAACAGGAGCAAGCGCTTCATCGCCGTTAAACCCAAAACCACCAAGATAGTCGCGAAGCTGCTGTTCTGTAGCTTTTTCGTCAATGCGCTGCAAGTGAAGAAGCGGGGTAGCGTTAGCGTCTAATGTTTCTAACTGATGCTGAGCAAAGTAACCAATCTTCAGACCTTTAGCCGTATTAAAAATACCTTGCTTTGGCGCATGCACACCCGCCAATAGTTTGATTAGCGTAGACTTACCCTGTCCGTTTCTACCTAGAAGACCTATTCTGCTGCCAGGTACTAAATTGAGTTTCACCTGTTGCAGCACAATATGGTCGTCGTAACCCAGCTGAATCTTTTCCATTTGCACAAGCGGGTTAGGTAGCGCAGATGGTGGTGCGAAGGAAAAGCTAAACGGACTAGCCATATGCGCTGGCAGTAAGGTTTCCATTTTCTCTAACTGTTTAATACGGCTTTGCGCTTGCTTAGCTTTACTCGCTTTAGCTTTAAAACGGGTAATAAACGAGTTGAGGTGCGCCACTTTTTGCTGTTGCTTCTCATATTCAATGTTCTGTAAGCGAATACGTTCAGCACGCTGGGTTTCGTAGGCCGAGTAATTACCTGTGTAAGTGATAAGCTTTTGTTGCTCAACACTGATAATTTGCGCAACGGTATTGTCGATAAAGGCTTTATCGTGAGAAATCAGCAATAGCGTTCCAGCATAGCGTTGAAGCCATTTCTCTAGCCATATGACCGCATCTAAGTCTAAGTGGTTAGTAGGTTCATCAAGGAGCAGTAAGTCTGAAGGGCAAAGCAGCGCTTGAGCTAGGTTTAGGCGCATTCGCCAACCACCTGAAAAATCGCTAACTGGCGCACTTAGCTGCGTATTTGTAAAACCAAGACCTGACAGAATGGTCGCTGCACGGGATTCCACATCGTACGCCCCAGCTTGTTCTAGTTGACCGTGAATTTGGCCAATTTTGACGCCATCACCGCTGTGTTCTGCGGCTTCTAATTGAGCCTGTAACTCCCGTAAATGTTTGTCACCGTCCACCACGTAGTCTAATGCTGTTCGGTTGGTTGCTGGCGTTTCCTGCGCCACGCTTACTATTCTCCAATCACTCGGTACACTGCAGTCGCCGGCATCGACACTCAATTCACTTCTCAGCAAGGCAAATAGCGTGGACTTTCCGCAGCCATTACTGCCGATCAGTGCCACTTTGTGGCCTGGAAAAACCTGCGCCGACGCCTCTTCTAGCAGCATTTTGCGGCCGCGAAGTAGCGATACATTTGAAAGCTTTATCATGAGTAACCTGTGATGGAACAAACTAGGGCGCGTATAATATCAAAAACTTAAGGTAAAAGCTGATCAACACTTACCATTTCAAGGTATAATAATCGCGAAATTCCCCAAAGGTGTATGTATGTCAAAACGTGTAAAACGCCGCTTTGTTGCAGGGGCTACGTGCCCGAAATGCCAAGAGCTAGATACGATTTCGTTGTATTTTGAAAATAACGTAGAAAAGCTGGAGTGCGTAGCGTGTGGTTATAACGAAGCGCAAACTGACGAGAAAGTTAGTGCCGCCACGCGAACTAACGAGAATGTGATTGGTATCTTCAAACCTCACTAGCATTCCTACCCACGCCTCAGTAAATCTTACCATTAAGCCTGTGTAACTCCTCACGATATTGTTCTCAGGCTTTTTCAAGTATTCTCCACATCCCCCGCCAGCAGTGGCTCTCCCCGGCACCTAGCGGAAAAGGTTCCACAGGCATAATTTTTGTATTTCCTACGTAAAGGAGTGAAATATGAAACATGCTAAAAAACGTATCTGCTATGTGCTTCTAGGCTTGTTAGTTGTGCTTATAGCCATAAGGCTTTACCTGCCTTATGCCGCCGCGTCTTACATCAACACAACGCTGAGTCAGTCAAAAGAGTACAACGGCCGCGTAGGCGATGTAGATTTGATGCTATGGCGTGGCGCATATAGTTTAGAGCATGTATTGCTTCATAAGGCGAACGGACAGGTAGACCGCCCCCTTTTCAAGGCAGAATATGTGGAGTTTACGCTTTCTTGGTCACAACTTTTCAAAGGCGCTGCAGTAGGCGTAGTTAATGTTAACTCCCCCGAAATTAACTTTGTAGACGGTAACACGGAAGAAAAAAGCCAGTCAGGCAAGAATGAAAATTGGCTATATATCGCCAATCAACTTTTCCCTTTACGCATTGACAAACTCACTATTAACAATGGAAAAATAGCTTTTCACAACCCTGATACATCACCGGCAATCGATATAGCGCTTCACGATATTCAGCTTGAAGTGAATAACTTGGTTAATAGCGATAACTTGTCAGACTCACGCGTAGCCACCGCTAAAGCGCAAGGACAAACTGCTGAGCAAGGTACGATTTCCTTAAATGCCAAGCTAAATCCTTCAACCCAAAATCCGACCTTCGATGTTGATATTCAAGCTGACAATGTAGGCTTGGTTAACTTTAAGAACCTGCTCGATACTTACGCGCCGTTTGACTTAGAAGCCGGCACACTTACCCTCGCCGCTGAAGTGGCGTCTAATGAAGGGAGAGTAAAAGGCTATATCAAACCCATTTTGCACAATGTAGAAGTGTTCTCTTGGAAAGGTGATATTGAACGTGACGGCGACGGTTTTATTGAAGGTAGCATTGAAGCCATTTCTGCATTTATTACCGAGTTGTTTGAAAACCAGAGCGAAGACCAAATTGCTACACGCATTCCTATTGAGGGTGACCTCTCAAATCCGGATACGCAAACGTGGGAAGCATTTGTTGCCATCTTAAAAAACGCCTTTGTTAAAGCTTTTAAGGGCGATGTGGAGAAAAGTGTAGAGTTGGATAGACTTGAGCTGGATAAATTGAAAGCATCTGAGGGCTCCGCTCGTTGAGAGCCCTAGCTGTTAAGCTCTATCAATGCTAGATAGTGCAGCTATCGCCACAATCGTTGGCACCGTCGCGCATGCCCTCTATTTCTTGGCTTTCTTGCTTATCTTTTTCAGCTTGCTTTTCTGCTACTGACTGCTCAACAGAGTCAAAGTCGATGCTGTCAAACGCATCCATATCAAAATCGCTCATAATTCACTCTCTTAAATAGTAAAAAAGGCTTCTCTTTGCAGAAGCCTTTGTATCGGGGCGCAAGTGTAATTCAATTGCATTTTCAGGCTAAATGAAGACTTCGCCTAAGTCATAACAAGATAAACTAGCGCGCGATGTTTTATTTATACGCAACCGTAAAACAGACAAACCGCCCTTAAGGTTGCCACAATGAGTGGGGCGGCTTAATTACCGTTGCGCGTCACTTTGATTAATAGTGTGGAGGCGGGGTTTCTTCTGACTGCTTAGCAATGTTAGACGGCTCGATAGACTTCACGCGGTCAACCACATGGCGTACTTTAAAAGCTAAATCATCAAGCTGCTTTTGTTGCGAAGACAGCGCATCGTTTAGCGCCTCAATGGTGTGCTCTTGAAATGCAACTTTGGTTTGAAGCTCTTCTATATAGCTATTCGCGCTATCTATTTGCTGTTGTAAATGCTCAGCGCTTTTATCTGTCATGTAAATTCTCTATCTCTCTCGTTGCCATTCTTCGGCAAGGCCACTACTGCTTATAGACAATATATTATCATTAGGAAGGAAGGCGACGCCATACACGACTGCGGTCGGCGGTGAAACTGTCTCTCTTGATGCAACCTGTATGGACTGCACTTGCTCGCCAGTTTTCAAATCCCATAGGTACACTTTTCGGGCGGGAGAGCCTGTTAGTAAAAACTGACCATCTTTGGAAAACTCAACGTCTGTGAAGATTTTCTGACGCGCTGCATATTTGAGGGATGCCACAGGCTGCCCGGTTTGCACATTCCAAACTTGCGACTTACTTTGGCTGTCAGCAGTAAAAGCAAAGCGTCCTTCGTCATCGAGCGCCACTTTCGTGACTCGTGTTGGGTGCGTGAAGGTATGAATTATTTGCCCTGTATCAGTGCTCCACAAATAGGCAATGTAGTCATTACCACCAGTAAGTGCAAACTTACCATTTGGTGATATATCTATAGAGTTGACCTTTTCCTGATGCCCTAAAAACTCCAGTCGGCGAGAGGTTCGGGGTTCAAAGTACATGACTTTACCATTTGAACGCGCCACCAAAATACCATTACCATTATTGGTAACTACAACATCTCGGATAGATGACTCGTCAATACGCCAAAAACCTTCAGGCTCGCCGGTCTCTAAACTCCATAAGGCGAAAGCCTCTCGGTCAGCGGTAACAACGTAGCGTTTGTCAGCGCCTATGTGCACTGACATAACGAGGTTATCGCCTTCACCTTGGTGGCTCCAATGATAGAGTGGTTCACTTTGCCCTATACGCCACACATTTATTCCATTATTTACGCCAGAGACAACCGCTAACGTACCATCAGTAGAAATATCTGCGGCATAAGCGCCTTCTTCTACATGACGCCACTGTTGTATTGGCGTAGTATCAGGGACAGAGCATCCCATGGAATTACTTATAAGTACGATGAGTAACGCTATTCTATGGAACATTTGAGACCTAAACATAATCAAATGGGTTTCGCTTTGTAAATGCTAGGTTTAACATAGCATGGATCACGCATCTTTAACTATCGTGCACACTGCCTTGGATGCAGCAGTATAGACATAGACGCATGATGATAAAAATTTATGGAGACGTTTTTATGCAGAAGTCGCTCGTTGCCTTATCTACTATCGCTGCGCTAGGCCTTTTCGCTTGCCAGCCAAATACATCTGATGAGGCCGCTTCTACAAGCGCTGATAGTGCAAAAACAACTTCTGTTTCAGCAGAAGAAATGACAGATACGCAAAAGCAAGCTTACGCCATGGGCGCAAGCATGGGTTTGTTTGTTAGCAACCGTGCAGAGCAACAAGAGCAACTAGGCTTAACACTAGACCAAGATGCGCTACAACAAGGCTTTAAAGACGGTCTAAACGACACCCTTAAGTTTACGCCAGAGCAGATTCAGCAAATCGCTCAACAGGGCGAAGAAGTGCTTCGTGCTAAGCAGCAGGAAATGGCGGAACAAGCCGCTGAGAAAAACATTGAAGCAGGCCTAGCGTACCTAGAAGAAAACGGTAAGAAAGAAGGTGTGGTAACGACAGAGTCTGGTCTTCAGTACGAAGTACTTGAAGAAGGCGAGGGTGCAAGCCCAGAAGCGACAGACATGGTTAAAGTTCACTACCGTGGCACCTTGTTAGATGGCACAGAGTTCGACTCATCATACAAGCGTGGCGAGCCAGCAGAGTTTCCTCTTAACCGCGTTATTGCAGGTTGGACGGAAGGTGTTCAGCTAATGAAGGAAGGCGCGAAATACCGCTTCCACATTCCATCTGAGCTTGCATACGGTGCACGTTCAACGGGTGCTATCACGCCTAACTCAACGCTTATTTTTGACGTTGAGCTACTAGAAGTGGTTAAGCCTGAAGCTGAAGCATCAGAAGAATAAGTCAGTGCTTTTAGAAAAAGAGAAAGCCGACGCATAGCGTCGGCTTTTTTGTTTTAGTGAGTCAGCGTGATCCTTGCTTACCTTTTCCCTACGAGCCAGTGGATTTTCACCACGCGCGTACCCAGATAATAAAATGGGTTATTCAATATGCTTGGTGCCTCGAATTACATTATTAAGCTTAGTCTAAAGTGGTAAAATTTCACGGTAGAAACAGCATTTTCTTGTAACAATTTAGCCTTAAAAATAGCGTCTTAAAACTAAAGGTTTTAACGCTGTGGCGCGCGTCGTCTTTCAGTGTGTACTTTGAACGTAGCAAAGTGATTTAAAAGCGACTGCCCAACTTTATACATGGCACAGCCCAAAATTAAATATACCACTGTTTGCATACTCTTTAAGCGAACAACAATATCAAGTAAGGCATAGAGTAATAACAGCCCACCGCTTAAAAACAGCATGAAACCAATGATAGTACCGCTGGTTTGGAACGGGTCGTTCCCCGACCTTCGACGGTTCAACACAGGTATCCTGTTACGCATTCATATCCCCTAATAATTAGAATACTATTTATACTACGACACTACGTGAAAGGTTTATGTTCAATAATTATTCAATCTACTCACTTTGTCACTTTTTGACATACAGAAAGATTGCGTTTTGCCTTATTACCCACATAAAGTAAGGGTAATTAGCTGGATTATTTATAGGACATTGTGAAAACACCGCTTATCACTCGAAAGGGCTATTTAAAGTTAAAGCAGGAACTGGATTTCTTGTGGCGTGAAGAACGGCCAGAAATAACTCGCAAAGTAACCTGGGCTGCAAGTCTTGGCGATCGAAGCGAGAATGCCGACTATCAGTACAATAAGAAGAAGCTGCGAGAAATAGACCGCCGCGTACGCTATCTTCGCAAATGCTTGGAAAATCTCAAGGTTGTGGACTACGACCCACAGCAAGAGGGAAAAGTCTTCTTTGGCGCCTGGGTCGAAATTGAAAATGACGCGGGCAAAGTAATGGAACTAAGGCTCGTAGGCTACGATGAAATTTTCGGCCGAAAAGACTACATTTCTATCGACTCTCCTATGGCGAGAGCATTGCTGGGCAAAGAAGAAGACGATGAGTTTGTTGTGAAGACCGAAACGGGCACCAAAGAGTGGTGGATAAACCGTATTTGGTACGATTCAACAGACAAATTGTGAACCGTGATATGCGCCAATAAATTACTCGTTGATGACGCAATGATCAGACGACTTCCCCTACACCGCGGTGATATACTCACCGCTCATATTTTCACTACGAACGCTGTGTATATAAGCCTTTCGCACACCGTTTATTCGCCATTGCCTAACGCGAATTTTTAGTATCTTAGAGCGACTTATGATTATCAATAAAATTGCAGATGAACTTAGCGTTCAACCATCGCAAGTAACTGCCGCCGTTAAACTTCTTGATGAAGGGGCTACCGTACCTTTTATCGCGCGTTATAGAAAAGAAGTGACACAAGGCCTTGATGACACGCAGCTGCGTACCCTAGAGCAGCGCTTAACTTACTTGCGAGAGCTTGAAGAGCGCCGCGATGTTATTCTTAAATCGATTGAGGAACAGGGCAAACTGACCGACGAGCTTAAAAGCAGCATCACCAGTGCAGACAGCAAAACTACCCTGGAAGATTTGTACTTACCGTACAAACCTCGCAGGCGCACTAAAGGCCAGATTGCTATTGAAGCAGGCCTCGAACCTTTAGCTGATGCTTTATTTACTCATCCTGATGCCGATGCTGAAAGTGCAGCAAGCGAATACGTTAATGCAGAAAATGGCATTGCTGATACTAAAGCAGCATTAGAAGGCGCCCGCTATATTTTAATGGAGCGCTTCGCCGAAGACGCTGCGCTATTAGCAAAGGTGCGTAAGTACCTAACTGAAAACGCCTATGTAAAAAGCACCGTAGTGCCAGGTAAAGAACAAGAAGCCGCCAAATATAAAGACTATTTTGAACACAGTGAGAAGTACAAGAACGTGCCGTCTCACCGCGCGCTGGCAATGTTCAGAGGCCGCAACGAAGGCATGCTTCACATTCAGCTAGATGCCGATCCGCAGTCAGAAGACAACGGCCCGTCGCATTGCGAACACATTATTGCCAGCCACTACGATATCATGCACCGCGGCCGTGGCGCAGATGACTTCTTGGCACAGGTTGTACAGTGGACGTGGAAAATCAAAATTGGTTTACACATGGAAACTGAGCTATTCAGCGCCCTTAGAGAGCGTGCAGAAGAAGAAGCCATTGAAGTATTTGCTAAAAACTTAAACGACCTGTTGATGGCTGCGCCTGCTGGTGCGAAAACGACTATGGGCCTAGATCCTGGTTTGAGAACCGGCGTTAAGGTAGCGGTAGTAGACAGCACGGGTAAGGTGGTCGCAACCAACACAATTTTCCCACATGCACCACAAAATCAATGGGATAAGTCTATTCGTACGCTCACCACGTTGTGCAAGCAGTACAAGGTAGATTTGATCAGCATTGGCAACGGTACAGGTTCGCGCGAAACCGACAAGCTTGTTGGCGAAATGCTCAAGAACAACAGCGAGCTTACCGCACAAAAAATTATGGTCAGTGAAGCAGGTGCATCGGTGTATTCAGCGTCTGAGCTTGCTTCAAAAGAGTTACCTGACCTTGATGTGTCAATTCGCGGTGCGGTGTCTATTGCTCGACGCCTGCAAGACCCGTTAGCGGAACTGGTAAAAATTGAGCCAAAAGCCATTGGTGTTGGCCAATATCAGCATGACGTAAGCCAAAGCCAGTTGGGCAAGTCGCTAGACCGTGTTATTGAAGACTGTGTAAACGCTGTCGGGGTTGACTTGAACACTGCTTCGCCCGCGCTATTGAGCTACGTATCGGGCTTGAATAAAACTCTAGCGCATAACATTGTTAATTTCAGAGACACCAACGGTGCTTTCCCAGACCGTAAAGCGCTATTGAAAGTAGAACGTTTAGGGCCTAAAGCCTTTGAGCAAGCGGCGGGCTTCCTTCGCATTGTAAACGGCACCAACCCACTTGATGCCTCTGCGGTTCACCCAGAAGCATACCCAGTGGTAGATAAGATTGTTGATACTACCGCTGTTGCAGTTAACGACATCATCGGCAATACCGAGCTGCTAAAAAGCCTGTCGCCAGATACCTTTACCAGCGATGCATTCGGTTTACCAACTGTTAAGGACATTCTAAAAGAGCTGGATAAACCAGGCCGCGATCCCCGTCCAGAGTTTAAGACTGCTGCGTTTAAAGAAGGCGTTGAAACCATCAATGACCTTAAACCAGGCATGATTTTAGAGGGCGTAGTGAGCAACGTGGCGAATTTTGGCGCATTCGTTGATGTAGGTGTACATCAAGATGGACTAGTGCATATTTCAGCACTAACTAACAAGTTTATCTCAGACCCTCGCGAGGTGGTTAAAGCGGGCGATATCGTTAAAGTAAAAGTGCTTGAAGTAGACGTACCGCGCAAGCGTATCTCCTTCACCATGCGCTTAGACGATACACCGAGTCAAAGCAATAATGCAGGCGGCAAACCAGCAGCAGGAAAGCCACAAAGTAAAGGGGCTGGGCGTGCTAACGCAAAAGCAAACCCTCGTTCAAATCAGGGTGGCGGCAATCGCAATAGCCAACCTCAAAATAGCGCTATGGGCAACGCCTTTGCCGATGCCTTTGCTAAAGCGAAAAAGTAAACGGTAGCGCTTAACCGTGACTTTGAAGCAACAAGGCCCTCTTTTTTAAAGTGGGCCTTTTTCTTATCTCAGAGCAGTTTGGAGAGCAATTGAAAAGCCGAATGATCGTTCCGCCCTAGGAGCTAGAACAATAATGCTGCAAAAAAGCTTCGTGAGATGGCATATTTTGCAGCCCCTTCTGTACTGCCATCTCTATGCCTTGTAAGAATCTTTGCAGTTCGTGTACGGGCATACCTCTTACACTGGAGTGATAACTTTTAGGTATTATTCCCTGCCCCAGCATAACTTGCGTCCATGAATCGACTCTGAAAAGCTCTCCGTCTTCCTGAAAGGCATGGCCAAACTCTTCAAACAACTGCATACGGTGCTTCAATGTTTCGGGCACTTCCATGTCATGGCAATACTGCCAGAATGGGCTGTCCTTACGATGCGTAGCGTGATAATGGAGAATAATGAAGTCCCTAATTTTAACAATTTCATCAAGTGTTTGACGATTATATTCCTTGGCAATACGTTCGCTGACTCCACTATTAGGAAAGAGTTTTAAAAAGCGAATGACGCCCATTATGATCAGATGAATACTGGTGGACTCCAGAGGCTCTACAAAACCACTCGACAACCCAAGCGCTAGACAATTCTTATTCCACGCCTGAAGGCGTCGGCCAGTTTTAAACTTTATCACTCTAGGTGTGGTGATCGTTTTACCTATTACGTTATCGAGAAGACGTTGTTTAGCATCATCATCTGACAAATATTGACTGCAATAAACCAGTCCATTACCAGTCCGGTGTTGCAGAGGAATCTTCCATTGCCAACCACTGTCATGCGCTATGGCCATTGTAATAGGGCGTGGGGCGCCGACAGATTCAGTTTGCACGGCTATAGCCCTGTCACAGGGCAGCCATTGTGACCAATCTTCGTAGCCTGTTTTCAACGTTTCCTCGATGAGTAAACCTTTGAATCCGGTGCAATCGATAAAGAAGTCACCATGTATTACTTCGCCCGAAGCGAGTTGAAGATACTCTATATAGCCCGTTTCCTTATTTTGGTGAACGTATTCGATCTTTCCTTCTTTTCGAACAACACCTCTTGTTTCACAGTAATCGTGGAGCATCTGGGCATATAGGCTGGAATCCAGGTGATAAGCATACTGAGTATTTGAATTCTGAGAAGTGGCGAATTTATCTTGCTTAGCAGCTTGAAGCTCAAAACAATAGTTGCCAAAATCTTTAACCACTCCTTGTTCTTTGCCATACAGCCAGAAGTGATGGAAGGGTGCGACAAAACTCTCTCGCCCAGTAACGCCAAATGAGTGAATATAAGCATCACCATTTTGGCCCCAGTTTTCAAACTGTATGCCAAGCTTAAAGGTGGCCGACGTCGCCTGCATAAATTCCTTTTCGTCAATACCCAGCAATTTGTGGAATACGCGCATAGGAGGGATAGTGGCTTCGCCAACACCAACTGTTCCAATTTCGTCAGATTCGACCAACGTGATGCTAATTGTAGGACCCATTTGCTTAGCAATTGCTGCCGCCGCTGTCCAACCCGCAGTCCCGCCTCCAGCAATGACGATCTTTTTCACGCTTTTATTCACTATTGTCTCTCTTTTCTTATCTATTCAGTTTGTTTACCAGCATAGCTCGCAGTTGGCGGGATTTTAGTTCATCTAATGGAGAAAGAAGTCCGTGTGATTCAGGAGGTAGGTGCTGAGTAGGTAATAATTCATCGTTAAAAATATAATAGTCGAACACGTGTTTCCAAGCAGCTTTTTCGTGAGCAGGTTTGTCTCGAAGGCTCAAGATAGAATGGTATAAAGCGTTCATTGCTGAGCCCATAAATCGCTCAGCATTGCTCCACCAGTAGTTAACTAAAATATTAAATTTATCCAATCCTTCCACTTGATGCCACCACATGCTGGGGATAAAAATGGCGTCACCAGGCTCTAATTCGGCAGTGATACCTTTTTCTTCAGCCTGTTTAAACTTAGGGTGTTTTTGATAATCAGGGTCGCAAAAATTTACCATAGAGATTGCTTGTCCTCCTGGCGTAGGCGATAAGGGTCCAGGATACAGATTTTCGATTTGATCTGGTGGAAACAATATGAACTTGCGCCGGCCTTTTACTACACATGCCATGTTATCTGATGCATCGTAATGACATTTGGCGATAGACTTATTGCCTATCCAAATGCTCGGAATCGGAGATTCAGAATTAGGTGCTAGTTTCGCAAACGACATATCGAGATAATTTTTTTGGCGAAGGCCGGGGAAACTAGAATCTATAACGTTTGAAGCGATATACACGCTTGGCGGCGCTGAATCCTCAAGATAAGTTATAATTAGGTCTAAGACATCGCCTATATGAGCTTTTTCTTTTTTGAAATTGAGTTGGGTTGCATTGTCGTTATACCCGTACTGCCCAGCGAGCCCAGCTTCCCCAAAGTAGGTCAGGGTAGGCCGACCATTGTAGAAAGCTTTCAGGTACTCCGCGGCGGCGATATCGGAGTGTAGGCTTTTTTTTACAAGTTCCCAGTGATTAACAAGCCCCCTGAGGACTATAGGTTCGTCGTAACTATTCAAATCGTCTGGTATGTTTCCCGATTTGCTGGGACGAAGTTCTCTCGCTTTTCGAGTAATAGGTCTCATCTTTTAAAATACTATTGTGAGAGATGAAGATTTTTGAGGTTTATAAGCTTTCTTACATTTGTCATAGATGCCACCACTGCGAAGGCAAGTTGTAAGTAACCGGATTTACTTAACGCCTGCAATTCGCTACCTGTCAATGCTGCGAGTCTTTCTTCATGAATAGTATAGTTACCACTTAACCTTCGCTTTTCACCATTGTTTAATTCAAATTCAATATTGACAGGCTCTATAAGATCTAACGCTAAAAATTGTTTAAACATATCGCTTTGGATTTCCAAACCACTATCTATAACCGACAAACACGATGATATATGGTTCAAATATGGGCTATTTCCTCCATGAGTTAGGAAAAGCGATTGTCCTTCACTGTTACTCACTTTAGGGTGATCCATATCAATGTGTATAACAGCATTTTTTTCTTCGCTGTGACTTGATTGTTGAAAGCCAATTAGAAAAGGCCCTTTATTAAGGACTGCGGGTACGTAATCAGCCTTCCACCCCGATGGATAAGAGGCGTCTAAAAACAAGTTTTCGTTTTTTTCCAGACCCAGTAATACTACACATTGATAACCGTCGAATTCGCCATCTCGACGGAAAAAAATAGGATAGTGTTTTTGTAGTTCAATGAATTCAGATGGGAAAGCTAAAACACTAGCCTGATCATCACCATACCGTGCGGCGTAGTGAGTAATAACTTTTGTATCTTTGTGATTGACGTTGTTTAACAGCACGTGTTTTGTCATCTGTCTCCCCTTAATCACATGGTCTGAATGCACCCAATGTGATTGCTGTGAAAGCCTTTTATATTGCCCACAACAACACTAAAATAAAACATGTAATACACACATTCAGACAATTAAAAAGGCCGCTGTACCGCGGCTATAAATAGCTATTTGCGCTGGCAAGCTATTGTTGCCAGCGCTTGAAACAACTCACTTAGAACTTATAGCGGGCACCAAGGTTGTAACGCGCTCCAAGCTCCGTCAAGAACCACATTTGCGTTTTGTTTCGTGCAAAGTCTCGTGCGTTCTCGCCCGTTACATTTATACCCTCGACGAAAACACTGAATTGCTCATTTATGTTATAGCTAAGGTTTACATCAACTTGTGTGTAAGCTTCGGTATACCGGGGGTTATTTGAGCCACCTCGGTTAGCTTCAGCTAAAAATTCATCGCGCCAGTTAACAGCTATTCGCGCTTGGAATTTGTCATCTTCGTACAAGCCCACTAGGTTAGCCGTATCGCTTAGCCCAATTAAAGCAAACTGTGACGTATTAGGATCTGCGTTGTTATCAAAGCCTACATCACCGTTTACGAAGGTATAGTTGGCCTGAACGCCAAAGCCTGTCTCGCCAAAGAAATGCTGAACAGCAAACTCTGCCCCGTAGATTTTCGCAGAGCGGTTGTTATCAGGAGTGTTAGTCCTAAACACATACTCTGGGTCTGACTCATCGGCGAGAATATCCCATCCTGGAGTTTCTGCGAGTTGCTGTATCTGTTCGGGCGTGCCAGTGTAGTCAGCCGCTCCGTTAGGAAAGGCTTCTGGCTGGCTTAGCAATACGGTCATTGCGTATAAAGATGTATCATCTACAGCGATACCCAAATCTTGGAGAGCGGCGGCGGCTTCCAGAGCACGAGGACCCGCGGTTGGGTTGCGTATACCTAGAATGGTCTGGTCTACTTGACGGCTGCCTAAGAAATTAGCCACATCTTTTTGAAAGAATCCTGCAGAAACATAGCTCGTAGAATCGTAGTACCATTCTAGCGACACATCTGTATTCGACGACTCAAGTGGCAACAAGCCTGGGTTTGAGGCGTTCGCCGTAGGTATTGCACCTAATAACGTAGAACCGCCGCCACCACCGAAGTTGCTCGCCGACACACCGAGGCTACCAAGTCCTGCACGAGCAATAGTTTTGCTATAAGAGAAGCGACCAATCAAATCTTCGCTAATTTCCAGTTTCAAATCTAAGCTAGGTAGTAAATAATCATAGCTGTTCTCAGCTGATGCTGGCGTTGGGGGGACATCAGAATTTACAAAGGGAACGATATCGTTATTATCTTCCCAACGGAATAAAGTTTGACCTACTAGAGAGGTTGATTTCACATCTGTTTCTTCGTAACGAAGCCCGGTTAGCACGCTGAAATACATGCCGCCAAGTTCTCCATCTAATGAAACTTGTGCATACGCCGCTAAAGTGTCCTCTTGAATTGTATCGTCAAACGACAAGGCTTGCTCGGTTGACGATGGAATGCCTGGATATAAAGATTCAGCGGCTGTATAAAGTTCACGAGCGTCAGCAATAAAGCCAAAGCCACCCGGTAGTACACCGTAATCGTCAAATTCACCAGGTAGATCGAAAGGTTGAATTAAGTCACCAAACTCGCCAGGATTAGCAACCCCCCAGTTACCTAAGGCAATGTTGTTGCCTGCGGTTTGGAACGAACGAGATTCCATTTCCCGAGCTTCAACACCAAAGTCGAATCGACCATTATCTAACACATATTCGCCGTCTAATTTAAACTGTGTGATCTTCGAGCGCTGAGCTGCGTTACGAATACGCGCAATTGACGAACCTACATCACCGGCATCAACTACTCCGTTATTATTGGCACCACGAATACTGTCGTCGTAAACATTTAGATAAGTAGGTAGCTCCGAATCGTAGAACCACTCCCTCTCTACTACAGTAGGGGCGCCTAAGCCCACCGCAATTTCTCCCGAGCCACGTGGGCCGGTACCACGACTGTGCATCTCCGAGTCATGCGCATCAAACGTAAGTGAAAAGTCGTTATTTACTAAATATTTAAAGTTTACACCTATTGAGTCTAGCGTATTAGTTTGCTCTCGCCACTGTTGCTCATAGCCTTCATCTGTTCCGCCAGCATAGGTCTCTCTCATATAGATAGGAGTTTTTACAGTGCTGTTATCGAATTCCACAACCTGTGTATTGCTGCCAGTTTGCACCCAGTTAGTAATTTCGCCACGTTGTTCAACTATTTCGTTTTCAGCAAAGGTGTAGTCAACGGAGGCTGTGAACTGCTCTGTAGGAGCAAACTGAAGAGTTAACTGCACATTATCGCGAACGCGCTGAGTATTTGAGAATGCGTAACGAATGTCATTTGGGCGAGCGTATAACTGGCCTTGCTGGGGAGCATTGATATATTCAGCACTTGTCGTATTCCACAGCCTATCTGGATCAGCAAGATCGTCCCAATAATCGATATTCCAGTCATTTACCGTCGCACCGGTGTAACCTGAGTCACGCTCTTGGTGGATCGCAGCTACGCTAACGCCCCAGGTCGCGTCATCGTTAGCGTAACTAACAATCGCCGAGGCCTCTGGAGTTACATCGTCTCCCGTTCTATTTGTCGTGTCATGTACCGCTTTTACACCCGCAGTAGCCGTAAAACCTTCATTGTCTAAGGGTTTAGCTGTCACGATATTAATGGTTGCACCAATGCCGCCCGTTGCAATATTGGCCTTACCTGTTTTATATACTTCTACCGCTCTAACGGCCTCTGAAGCCAAATTTTGGAAATCAAATGAACGGGTGTTACCCCCACGAGTTGTTCCGTCAGCACCAGAACCCGCACCATAAGTAATAGCCGCAGGCATTGTACGACCATTGAGTGTAATCATATTATTACCACCCGCGAAACCGCGAACAGTCACTTCTGAACCTTCGCCGTTAGTCCGGCTGATTGAAACACCGGTAATACGCTGTAACGATTCTGCGAGGTTAGTATCTGGGAACTTACCAATATCTTCAGCTGAAATTGCATCTACGATACCAGCAGAATAACGCTTAATAGATGCGGCTTCTTGCAAACTACCTCTTATACCTGTTACTTCGATAATCTCTGTTTCTTGATCATCTTGTTCCTGAGCAAGTACGGGAGTTGAAATTGTAACTCCCAAAATTAAGGATAAACTTGTTGCCAACTGTGTTTTGGCAAACTTTCTTTTCGACATGTGCCTTCTCCAGATCCCGCATTAATGAGTGTATTAATTCGTTAACATCATCTGTACCGCTATTCGTTATTTTCAAATTACACCGATGATTGTTTAACGCCTCAATAATAGCGCTCGAGATAAGACAAAAGCCTTTATGTAATTTATCAAACCGTTAACTAAATTTTAACAGGCGTGAGTTTTTACTGTTCTAAGTAGGATTAGTTCGACAAGTATGAGCATTAAATAAAATCCTATAGTGATTACCAAAGGGCTTGAACCGAACTCTTTTTAGCTGAGGATAGGTAGTGCCATTGTTGCAACTTAAAAACTAGCCACTTTACTTTCCTTACCCTTTTGATTTTCGCTTCTATAAGCTGATGGCGTTGAATTAAAGTGCTTGTTGAAAACAGAATACATATATTGGAGTGAGGGATAACCGCATTTTTCGGCAATGTCATTAATTGACATCTCTGATTCGGCGAGTAGCTTACACGCGCGAACAAGTTTCTCGTTATGAATTGCTGTATGAACACTGTAGCCATGTTCTTGTTGAAAACGGTTTTCGAGATTAGACCTGGAAATACCTACGAAGTCTGTTACCTGATCAACCTTGATACCTTTAGTGGCAAACTGTCGTATAAAGTGAACGGCTTGAATTACATAAGGGTCAGACAATGCTTTAAATTCTGTCGATTGACGTGCTTCAACGCCTACTGGACCCACTAATACCTGACTTTCAGGCACCTTTTTACCTTCTAACCGCTTGTGAAGAAGTTTCGCGGCTTTGTACCCCATTTCGAAACAACCTTGTGTCACTGAACTCAAGCTAATCCGGCTTAGGTTTCTTGCTAAGTCGTCATTATCAATGCCAATAATTGATACTCTTTCAGGAACCTCTACCCCTAAGTGATCACATGCTTGGAGTAGGTGCCGTGCTCGGGCATCGTTTACCGCAATAATCCCTATAGGCTTTGGCAGATTCTCTATCCAATCGCTTAATTGCTTAAACGTGGAATGCCATGTTTTACGGTTTGTGGCATGGCCTTTATAAATTTGGTAGCTATATTCTTCTTTACTTGCCAACTTCGCGAATGCGCGCTCACGCTCGATAACCCACCGATGATGTTCATCGAGGGGTACGCTATACATCGCAAAACGTTTTAATCCTTTCTCTTTTAGGTGTTTAAACGCAGATTCAACCAGCGCGAAATTGTCTGATGCCACGTAAGGAATATTCGGGTATTGTTCTAGGTCAGAATAGGAGCATCCTACACCGATAACCGGTTCAGATATGTTGTCTACAATTTTCTTGATTTCTAGGTCATCATAGTTAGCTATTAATCCATCACAGCGCCATTCACTAACATCATCACCGTGAAACCTAAAGTCCTCTTCTAAAAAGACGTCCCAATCGACTTTAGTGGTATGCAGGTAGTGTCCGATACCCTCTAGAATTTGTCGATCATACACGTTATTAGCATTAAAAAGCAGCGAAATGCTGTGTTTTGATTCATACATACTCGGACCTGAACCTGTTAATCGACCAAATGTAGTATTACTTGATACTCTGAATTTGAATACATTTCAAGCCTAGTTGAAAGCCGTAATCTCGTTAAAAATGCAAAACGAGAACAAGTATCTTAAAAAACATAATTGTTAATAATAGCGGCAAGTTGCAACATGATGATAACAAATTTTTATTACACTTATTCCACTTTTCTTTTCTATATGTAAGTAGACGCAGTAAATGAATGCACAAACCAATTCCATATCTATCACAGAAAAAATAGGCTATAGCCTCGGTGACTTAGGCGCCAACCTTATATTTCAAACACTGATGACTTTTCTGGCTTTTTTTTACACAGATGTTTATAAAATCCCGCCGGCCACGGCTGCAACAATAATTTTTGTTGGCGGCATGATAGGTGCTTTTTTTAATCCTGTGATGGGTGTGATAGCAGACCGTACTCATACACGCTGGGGCAAGTTTAGGCCATGGATACTATGGACTTCAGTTCCTTTAGGTATAATCTCCTTACTTGCCTTTAGTACACCCGCGTTGAGTGACCAAGGAAAGTTAATATACGCTTTTACCACATATGTATTGTTGGTCGTGATTTATTCTGCGAACAACCTTCCGTATTCAGCCCTAAGCGGCGTGTTGACTGGCAACATGAAAGATCGAAACAGTCTATCGGCCTACCGTTTCGTCGCGGTAATGATTGCTCAATTTATTATTCAGGTTTTGTTGCTACCTCTTGTGTTGATTTTAGGAGACGGGGATAAAGCAGCAGGCTTTCAAAATACCATAATGATATTTTCTGTTGTGGGTATTATTTTCTTTCTGATTACTTTTATAACTACGAAAGAAAGAGTGATCCCTTCACCAGGAATGTCTTCGAGTATCAAGGATGACATAACAGATTTGATGGGCAATCGGCCTTGGTTAATTATTCTTTGCGTCACTATTTTAGTTTTCGTCACGCTTGCTTTAAAAGGCGGTATGTATATCTATTATTTCGAGAATTATTTAAGTGCAGCTCACATTCAAATATTCCTAAATGATATTCAATTCAACGCGTCTATAAATGCACTCAACAAAATACTCGTTAATGCTGGCCTGACCGAATTTCGCTGGCCTGAAGATGCGGCGACATCTGGCTTTAGTTTGTTTAATGCTGGCGGCATTATTTTTATGATTGTTGGGATAGGGTTTTGCAAACCTTTAGCTGATAAATTTGGCAAAAGAGATGTATTTGGATGCGCTCTATTTGTCTCAACACTTTTTATACTCGCTTTCTACATTATACCTCCTACAGAAATAGGTTGGGTGTTTTTGAGTCAAATTATGCATGGCTTCTTTTATGGCATTACGATCCCCTTACTTTGGGCAATGGTGGCGGATGTTGCGGACTATTCAGAGTGGAAAAATAACCGTAGAGCCACCGCGATTATATTTTCCGCAATGATATTTGGGCTTAAATCTGGCCTAAGCATAGGGGGAGCGTTAGTCGCGGGCATACTGGCTACCTATGGATATGATGCAGAATTGTCATCGCAAACCGTAGCCGCGGTTGAAGGAATTAAATTATCGGTGAGTGTCTATGCTGCTATACCTTTTTTACTTTGTGTTATTGCTGTGCTGTTCTTGTATAGCATAGACAAGAGTAAAGAGACTCAAATTGAAAAGGAATTAATGGTAAGGCGGGCTGTGAAGGTAGAGCTTTAAGGAGTATAAAATGCCAGAGAAACAATATGAAAATGAGATCGAAACATATAAAGAGTCTGCGATATCCAAGCCTCTTGTAGAGCACATCTACACCGCAGACCCTTCTGCACACGTATTTGAAGGAAAAATTTACATTTATCCCTCTCACGATATTGAAGCGGGAATACCTTTTAACGACAATGGCGATCACTTTGCTATGTGCGACTATCATGTACTTTCCATGGACTCGCTAACATCACCGGTGCAAGATCATGGTGTAGCATTGCACGTGGATAATGTGAAATGGGCAGAGCGCCAAATGTGGGCACCAGATGCCGCGACTAAAAATGGTAAATATTTTCTTTATTTTCCTGCGAAGAAAAGCGATGGAATCTTTCAAATTGGCGTTGCTGTAAGCAATACTCCTCATGGTCCATTCATGGCACAGCCTGAACCTATCGGCGGAAGTTATTCTATTGACCCAGCCGTGTTTGAAGACGACGACGGAACACATTACATGTATTTCGGTGGTATATGGGGTGGACAACTGCAGAACTATAGAGATAACAAGTACAACGCTTCTTTTGCAGAACCCCAAGACGGCGAGCCTGCGCTTGGTCCAATAGTGGCCAAGATGAGCGGTGACATGCTGGAATTTGACCATACGCCCAGAGAGATACTGATTGTAGACGAAGGTGGCAAACCTTTATTAGCGGGTGACCATGAGCGTCGCTTCTTTGAGGCATCGTGGATGCACAAACATAAAGGGAAGTATTACTTCTCCTATTCGACAGGTAATACCCACTATCTTTGCTATGCAATTGGCGATAGTCCTTACGGGCCATTCGTTTATGCTGGACGAATTCTTGAGCCCGTGGTCGGTTGGACAACGCACCATTCAATTTGTGAGTTTGAAGGTAAACACTATTTGTTTTACCACGATAGTACACTCTCGGGTGGCGTAACTCATTTGCGTTCCGTTAAGGTGGCACCGATAGAATATGACGATGATGGAAAAATTATAACGCTCTCCCCTTACGGCGATGTACGCGTCGAGTAATGTAGAAGAAAAGTAGGGTTAAAGCGGCATTCAACCGAAAGCGGTTTAACATATTACAAGTGTAATGCCTTTAAAGAGGTTTCGTTAAAACCTCTTCGTGAGAGCTAGTGTATCGTCCATATCACATTGTACGTTTTCGCCTTATGTTTTAAGGCTTTATACGTCGGTCTGTTAAGGCGATACACTAATTTTATTAAAAGTTCACTACCGACAGTTCGCTCTCTTCAGGCATCAGAATGATATGTGTTCAACGAGCTCTCGTGTCTCCTCATAGTTACCTCCTCCACACTAAGCCCTGTCAATTAATCTTGGATAAATTACAAATTGGCCCCGAGAAATTTATCAAGAAAAAGGAAATGCGCTGGACCGAAAAGCCGGCCAGCACACCGATATTCATATTCATAAAGCCAGAGGACTTCAAATATCATTAGTGTCCGTAGCAGGCTAGCCACCCGCTCCTAGTCACTCGATAAAAACACTCTGCTCTGGGCCAAGATAACTCGGTTTTAAGCGACCTGTGTCCACAATTATTTTTTGAATCACTACACCAGGGTCAATGGCGTAGATCTTTAGGGTTTTCGCTCCGGGTGTCTTTAAAGTATGGTGACTTATCGCATAGCGAACGCCCTTTTTAACTGAATCCTGCCATGCTTTGTCACTGTTATCCTCTAGAATATCGATGATCTGAGGAGGCTCTTCACCCAGTGAAATTGCGTAGCGCAGTCCCCGATCAGGAACAAAGTTTAGACTTGGCGCTACAATTGTTTGAATGCTTATGTCGCCGCTGCTAAACAGATGAAGGTCGTATTCAATGACTGGCGAAGCAGTTAAATCTTCTACAAATGTTTCATCGATAGGCATTGATACTGCCATAGATGAGCGGGTGCGGCCATGTAGTGGAATTTCGTACCATAAGCCGCTATCGGTGCTGTGCCGTCGTTGTGTATTGGCTGCCTCTATTGAGATATATCCGTCAGCTTCCACAAAACCTTTGATACTTTCTTGTTGTCGTTTAATTGCCGATATACTGATTTTTGCTTCACCCCAAGCTGCTCCTGAGATCACAATATGACCGGCATGGTGGCCTATCGTTAAATTTTCCCAATCTATACTGACTAATACGCGTTTATCATCTTTTACTTTTCCTTCTTGCTGGCTTAGACGTATCCAAGGAGCAGAGACCTCTGCGGTAAAATCAAAGGGAACAGTACCTTTGTTATATATTTCAATGTAGCGTTGGGATTGGCCGAAAGATTCGAACGTTAGTTTCATATTGCTATTATGAGGCCATGATGTACCGCTATCCTGTGGCCAAGCTGCGGCACTGCCTTCAATAGACACGCCCATATCAGACACAGCATTTGGTTTGTTGATATGTAACACCGGCATGGTGTCTTCTGGTGGGTTGTTCCAGTTGGTATAACCAATATGGGGTTGAGACATAAAATGGTTCCAGCGCCCATTATTTAGCTCGTGGTACCTTCTTTCTAGAGCAGCATCTTGTGCAAACCACTTTCGCGCTTTTAGGGCATAATCATTCGCACTCGCACGTTCTTGCAGGGCGTACAGTCTGTTTTTCGCAAGGTTGTGGTTTAATTCGTAGACAATGCGCACAGCTTTAATTGGATGAAGGACAAGCTGAAAAAAGGCATCTTGATAGGATGTTTGTAAGTCTTGGTAAATCGATTCTGCCTTTAGCTCTAGTGCAGCAAGTTCTTCAGAAATACGGTGAGCTTCGTCGTATACATATATACTATATGTAGAGGGCGCAACAAGCTCAGGTTTACGCCTGCCATTATGGCGCGTATAACCTTCAACGATATCTGCAATTTCCTTTGCGTGTTTTTTACCAAATTGTTGGCTAGCCCAATTTAATCCAAAGTTTGCAAGCGCTTCGGTATCCATAAGTGTTGGATCCCACGCCATGTTCAAAAAGAAATCAATTGGATACTCCATGGGTTTCAGGTCCCCCACATTGGTTATCCATATTTCTCGTGCTTCGAATTGATAAGCCAACTGCATCTGTTCCCATATTTTGGCGATAGGAACGGTATTAATCCAGCGATAGGAACGCGGCCCCCCCACATAGTCAAAATGATAATATACGCCAGCTCCACCTTTTCGTTGGCGCTCTTCTGGTGTAGGTAAACGTCGAATATTGCCCCAGTTATCATCAGCCCATAGGAGTGTGACATCGTCGGGCACTCGCATTCCATTTTCATAATAGCCTTGAACTTCTTTATAAAGGGTCCACACCTGTGGTATGTCAGACACATCCTTTTCAGTAAAAACATCGGATAATATCTTTCTTTGGTCGGTGACCACCTTTTCTAAAAGTGCGATATTTTGAGTTTCACTCATCGGCGTGTCTTCTTGGCCACGCATACCTAATGTGAACACACTATCGAAACTTTTATGACGTTTTGCTCCTTCCGTCCAAAACTGATATAGATTGTCTTGATTTACCGCATAATCCCATTTTCCCTCCCCGAACCTGTTCCATTCTTTATCTGCCCGCATCATCGGTTCATGATGGGAGGTGCTCATTACAATGCCCATATCATGTGCCAGTTGAGCATTCATTGGATCGTCAACGCTAAACGCATTGTTCCACATAGCTGGCCAGAGAAAGTTGGCTTTTAAACGTAGGAGTAGTTCGAATACATGCTGGTAAAATTCATTGTTGTAGTTGCCAAATTTGTCTTTCACGTACCCCGTTAACGCAGGTGCTTCGTCATTTAAAAAAATGCCCCGGTACTTTACTTTTGGCTGGTCTATGATCTGAGTTTTATGATGTATATAGATATTATTATGAGTGCTGACGGGAACATCGGCCCACCAATACCAAGGTGAAACGCCAAGTTGCCGTGCGAGTTCGTAAATGCCATAAATCGTCCCCCTGCGGTCACTACCGGCGATCACTAACGCTTGTGCTATGTTTGGCATGGGGGAGGGAATTACCTCAATATGATATGCCTCCCATTCACCCCTAATACGCGAGAAGTCGACTTTCCCTTGCCGTTCAAGCATTTGTAATTCGGGGCTGTTATCCAATGTCCCGATAATGACAACAGCCGATTGTTTAACTTGTGGCTCGGCGATAGATGGACTATTTCCTGTTACTTTCTTAATGTCACCTTTGAGCTGTTCAATCGCCATGATTACGCCTTTAGGTTCACCATTGTCGAAGATCAGTGGAGCTGGCTGGCCATCGACTGCGAAAGGTAAATCACCGCTATCGCGCTCAAAGTGCACAAATGACTCAGCTGCAATTACTGGACTATTTATCCCTACCCAGAACACGATCAATAAAGCAAATGTTCGTATCAAATCAGTCATGTTTCCTCCGAAAGCTGCCCACCTAACTTGGACATTAATTTACTCACACCTCTAAGATGCTCGCGCAATCTTAAGGCAGGCGAGTATGTTAATTTTTTGTTTTTTTTGAGTTTCCTCTTATAAAACTTTGTAAAACTAAGCCCAAGACAATAAAAAACGGTTAAAAGGAGGGGGTAAGAGTGAGGTTTAGGACAATAGTACACACTGTATAAAGTGATAATGACCAGGTTACACGCAAGCCAAATGCACTTGTTAAATCTGCATGTTTTCTTCCATGCAGAATTTAACAGTTACGTGTTTCCTATAAGCAAAGGCTAATGCCTGGTACTAATCCAAATTAAAACGAAATGGAGCGGCAGGTAGCCCATCTTTGTTATATAGATTCGCGGCTGGGTTGTCTGCCCAAGCATAACGGACGGCCGAAGGGTGCTTTACATCGGGGTGCCAAACCTGAACACGCTCCCCCTTAATCTCTGCTTTTGCCCAGTGAAACACTCCACTTTCATCCGCGATTTCAAACCCTGTCAAATTAGTACCCGAAGTGAACAAGCCACCACCTTGATACTTAAAGTTAATCCACACATGGCTTCCTTTTAGAGTTACCTTTGTTGCCATAGGGCCACTGTACACAATATCTTTACCATAAACTTTATGGAGCGCATTTTTAGCGAGTCGCTCACCAACAGATTCTTTATCTAAAGGATGTATATCATTCCATTCACCTACGTCGATGGCCACCGCCATGCCCGTGTTGGGCAAAGACAATGCGGATGCTTGCTGTTCTCTTAACTCAGCCCAACCGCTTTGGGCTGGCGTTGACAAACGCGGGTTAAAGTTAGCCAACTGAACAAATAAAAATGGTAGCGTGGGGTTGTTCCATTTATTTCGCCAGTCTTCAATCATGGTTTTAAACATATCACCATAATTATCTGGATTAGCTGTATTTGACTCCCCCTGATACCAAATAACTCCTTTGATTGGTAAAGACGTTAGTGGGTTGAGCATGGCGTTGAACAGGCCCATGGGTTTGTATTGAATGAAGGTGGTTTGCTGAAGATGTTCATGGACAACGCCAAGTTTGTAGTGCCATTCTCCGTTTAAATCTACGCGAGTTTCACCTGCGCCAATCCAGTATTCCTTGTCAGAAACGAACCCGCTGTGGCCCCTATGACTTTCTAAGCGAATAGTAATAGTATTGCTTCCAGGTTTAAGCACGTCAGCGGGCACCGTGTAACGGCGGGGAGGATACTTATAGGTAGTTTGCCCCACTTTGGTACCATTTACATAAGTAGTGTCCGCATCGACAAGTGCTCCAAGCACAAGTGTCGCTTGTTCACCTACAAGGTGATGAGGCCACTGAAAGCGTTTTCTGAACCAATGCACGCCATTAATAGGCTTTTGCTCCGCGTCGGTTAGAAAACCAGGCACCGAAAATAAAGTCCAGTCACTTTCGTCAATGTTGTTTGACCACCAATAGGGCGATACATTACCTTTATCGTGAGTTGATATGTAATCTTCCCATTGTCGTTGTCGCTCAGCATCTTGGGATATAATTGAGTTAATGACATTATCATTTTGGAAGTACTTCGCTTCTTTCAAATCCTCGGGAAATGAGGCTAATGCATCTTCACTCATCCACGACTGTATTGGCGTTCCCCCCACTGCACTTAGAACAATACCTACTGGTACATTCACATCGTCCTGAATTGCGCGTGCAAAGAAAAAACTAACGGCTGAAAACGATTCTCGCTCTATAAGTTTATCGGCCGATTTCCATTGTGCGTCCTTTACTTCGATATTTGGCTGCTTGAAATTGTACTGCATAGGTACACTAAACTCGCGGATCAACGGTCTGCTTTCATTTGCTACAATGTCCGGAAACTTTTCCTTTATTCTGGCTAGCGGTAACACCATGTTAGATTGCCCAGACGCCAGCCACAGGTCCCCAAAATATACGTCTTTGACTTCAACAGTATTGTTGCCAACAAATCTCAGGGTATGAGGTCCGCCCGCAGGTTGTTTGGGTAGTGAGGTGCGCCAAATGCCGTCTTCTTTGTCAGCTTTTGTAACAGCCAATGTTTCACCATTTAGGAAAATGGTTACTTTTTCCTCAGGGCTAGACCATCCCCAAAGAGAAACTGGTATATCGCGCTGAAGTACGGCGTGGTCGGACAGCACTGAGGGAAGCTTTACCTCAGCGTGGGCCCAACGGCTACTGAATATGAGTAATATTATGGTGCACCTAAACACTACTTGTTTCATCCGATACTCCTTTCATTCTAATGCTACTTATTAGCAGTAAACTATCCGAGAAATAAAAAACCAAAAATTGTAAATGCAATACCGTTTTTTGTTATGAAAATGTTACTGACAATTCTCTATTCTCCACTATAACCAAACGTCACGTTTGGCCTTATTACGTTATTACTAAGTTAAATTTCGTTTTTTAGTAATGACGGAGTGCCCCCCAATAAATAAATTAGGAATATAGCTATGTTGGTTTATCGAAGTATTTTATTAAGCTTATTAATGCTCTATTTGCCCGCTGTGAACGCAGCAATTCTTGAAAACGGCGATTTCTCAACGTGTAATTTTGCAGGATGGGAACGAGATACAGATGGCGCTGGCATTATAGCGTCGGGAAATGACTTTTCCATAAATGGCACCGCCCCCAGTTGTGAGGCTGTAATTAGTGTTGACTACACAGATACAGAAGCCTTTTTTGCAAACACATTATTTCAGTTTTTAGATTTCAGATCAGCGGGAAGTGGACCACTCACTCTGAGCATGGATATTGAGGTAAATAGTGAATTATCAGACATCGATAATAGCTTTATTGCCGATTATTTTGTTATTAGCTTTTTTGATGGCATCAATTTTTATAGTAATACGGGCTCTACCGGGAGCCTTTTTGAAGCCGATATTAACGGCTTGACCAGTTACACTCTTTCTTTTCTGCTTGAGCCATCGCTTACATCAATCTCGAATTTGTCCCTAGATTTTCAGCTTCTGTTAGGTGCAGATGATGATGGTTTTACCGATTTAGGTGGTTCTACTCTTCGAATAGATAACGTATCCATTACTGAAAACAGTGTGCCGGTTCCAGCGCCTAGTGGAGTAATACTTATGATGATTAGTTTGGCTGCTTTAGGCGCGCGAACGTCGCGAGCAAAGCAGTTATGTTGGCAGAGGAGCTAGTACAATGAAAAAATTTTTACTGAAACTAATTATAGTTACTTCTTTAACTTGGCTAGCTTCACCCGTTTTCGCCGACTGGACTGATATTGAAGAAATATCGATTAGCAAATCTCGACCTTTATTTGACAGAACGAACAGAGTCTACGTTGTTAATGTACAAATACAAAATGATAGTGATGAGGACATTCAAGGCCCTCTAAGAATGCTTGTTAAAAACGCTACCATTGGGGTGACGGGCGAGGATGGTCTAAGCGAAAGTGGTGCGCCATATTTTGTAGTTAGTGAAGCATCATTACCTGCTGGTCAAAGCGTCTCGGTTAAAACGACGTTTGAACCGAATCGAGCGAGGCTCGCCTTTGATGCTGTTATTCAAAAGGCAGATCCTAACGTTGCAATTTATGCAGAGGCAGAGGGCGGGAGTGCCGGCACGCTACTGTTTAAAGGTAACGCCTTTAGTGTTATTGAGGGCGACCCTAGTTTCGTGACCATCAATGAAACAGACACTAATGCGCCAACCGATGATGCTCGTGTTATCGAACTTGAAGTCGCATTCCCTGATGCCGGAGAATATACGCTATATGCGAGAGTGCGTGTTGGCCCAAATACAGTTGAAGACGACAGCTTCTTTCTCCCTACTGAGTTTGGTAGAAATAATGGCTGGGAAACGCTTAATAATATTACAGGATTTGTGGTGCCTGGAGAGCCGGGCTATGAAGCGAACAGTTTAGTTATCTCGGGAGGTTCAGCCGCAGGCAACGTGTGGAAATGGACACGGATAGCAGGCCCGACCTATACGGTACCTGATAATAGCTTAGATCAGGTGTTTCGATTTGCTGGTCGCGAAGATGGTTTAGCCATTGATAAGTTTGCATTTGCCAAAGAAGATCTTCTGTTCACTATAGAAGCTTTAGAAAATGGCCGTGCTGGTAACCTTATTGAACCGCCTCCACCTTTCGTTCCCGCTGGACCTCCACTTGCTACAGGGCAAGAGAAATTCCTCGGGGGAGTTTGCTGTGGACGACAGCGACCTAACTTCGAAGCTTACTGGAATCAGGTTACGCCCGAAAATGCAGGCAAATGGGGATCAGTGGAAGGTACCAGAGATGTAATGAACTGGGCTGAGCTTGATGAAGCCTATGAGCTCGCCAAAGCCAACAACTTCCCTTATAAGCATCACGTTCTCGTATGGGGGAATCAACAGCCTGAATGGATAACAGATTTGCCTGCAGAGGAACAACTTGAAGAAATTCTGGAATGGTTTAATGCCGTAAACGCAAGATATGAAGCTATCGACTTTATTGAGGTGGTAAATGAATTTGATAATGATCCGCCAAATCTGGCCAATGATGGCCCAGGCTATATTGATGCGTTGCGTTTATTTGATCCGCAAACCACTTCGGAATTAATTAGCCAATTTGAAAATAATGGCTTATCAACGCCCGAAGCCACAAATAAGGCCGCTAAGTTCGACTGGATCATCAATGCATTCCAGATGGCACGAAATATTTTCCCTTCAACTACCCGCTTGATGTTTAATGAGTATAATTTAATCAACTCTGCCTCTCGTACTGACCTTGCTATTGAATTAGCGAAGTTACTTCAAGCACGTGGACTACTTGATGACTTTGGCTTTCAAGGCCATGCTTTTTCTACAACTGGTCCTAACGAAGCTATGTTAGAAAATCTCGATAGAATCGCGTCAGAAACAGGATTAGATGTTTACGTTACTGAGCTTGATATCGATGGCCCGACCGAGCTTATTCAATTACTGGATTATCAAAGAATATTCCCCCTATTTTGGGAACATCCGGCAGTTAAAGGGATAACTATGTGGGGGTATTTACCGGGTCACTGGCGCGAAAATCAAGGTGCTATATTAGCATTGGAAAACGGTTCGGAAAAACCTGCTCTGAAGTGGTTACGCAGTTACATGCGAGGCCTCTCTCCTACCATCACAAATCCGGGTCTGCTGGAGGTTAGCGCAGATGCACCAATCGGGACCTCTGTTATAGTACTTGAGTCTAAAACATTTGACGGCGTGGTTAACACCGAAGGTGAACCCGTCACTTGGTCAATCTTAGGTGGCTCGGGTGAGGGGGAATTCACTATCGACAGTGAAACGGGTGAAATTACCACTACTGAAAATTTACGTTCTGCATTGAGAAATCTTTACGTACAAGTTGAGCAGGACGGCTACACCAGCTTGGTCTTGGATCTACAAATCTTCATTCCAGGTGACGACTTAGAGCCCGTTGTGATTGAGTACGATTTTCTGAATGATGTTCAAGGCTGGCGCGGTGATTATGGTACTGGAGCGTCTGTAGATTATGATGAGGCGGCACAGGCGGCTGTAATGATACCAGACTGGGCCGGTAACGCGAATGAGCAGGTGTATATTCGCGAGATAGCATTAACTGACCTAACCGATGCAACCGTGGACTATTCCGTAACGGTTTCTCAAACGCTTGCGGACGCAGGTCTAACGATTCAAGGCTTTATCCAAACCGGAGCGCCAAACTATACGCGTATGTATGGTGAGGCGTTTACGCCAGTGGCGGGCGAGAATACGTTCAGAATAAGCCCGCTGGATAATGGTAATGGTGACATTGAAATTATTGAACGAATAGGTTTTCAACTTAACGGGCCTTTAACCGGGGCGTTAGACGAAAACGTATTGTTAAATAATGTGATTGTTACTATTCCTGTAACGGTTCCGGCGAGTAATGTAGTTGAATATGATTTTGAAGAAACTGTTGAAGGCTGGCAAGGCGAATACGGCACAACTGCAAATGTGGTGCACAACGCGCTGCGCGAATCGGCTGAATTACTTCCAAACGGTTCAAGTGCTTCACATAACTATATAGTCCAGTTTTCCCCTACTGATTATACAGGTGCAAGTCTAAAATATACGGTTACAGTAACCGAGGAGCAGGCCAACAATGGATTGACTGTGCAGGGCTATGTTCAGACAGGAGCGCCTAGTTACACACGACTGTACGGAAATATTCAAAATGTGGTGCCAGGTGAAAACGTCTTTACTTTCACTCCCGTTGACAATGGTAATGGCGACATCGCAAACGTTGAAAGGATAGCATTTCAAATTAATGGATCGTTTTCAGGCGCAAGTGAGGATACTGTGTTGCTTGATAACGTGCTAGTGACATTTCCTTAAAGAATGATGTAGCCCCGGCTACTAGAAAAAGTAAACCCCTCTGACAAAAGAGGGGTTTATTATTGAACTAATGACTTAAAATACAAAGGTTTTATATTACACTGGGCACCTAATTAGATTCGCTATTTTAGACTGGTATAGTTCATACAGTAATTTGTGACTTTCGCTTGAAAGAGGAGCGATAGTAGAAGCGTTTACGTTTTGCATAACCTGTTGTGCAGAGCTGGCTCCTGGAATTACAGTTGTTACTTCTTCATGGTCTAAAATCCACCGCATAGCGAAGTTTGCCATCGTTATTTCAGTGGGCTTTATCTGCTGCAACGCCTCTACCAATTTAAGACCTTCATTAAAATCAATTCCAGAAAAGGTTTCGCCAACACTGAAAGCTTCGCCATCTTTATTGTAGTTTCTATGGTCGGATTCAGCGAATGACGTTGAAGCGTTATACTTGCCACTTAATAAACCGCTGGCAAGGGGAAGGCGCGCAATAATACCAACTTGGTTTTCTTTGGCTACTTTGAATAAAGCATCTTTAGGAGCCTGTCTAAATAGGTTAAAAATAATTTGCAGAGAAGTTAGGTCTGGGTGTGCTACACACATCATCGCTTCATCAATGGTTTCAACACTAGCGCCAAAATAATCGATAAGGCCTTCTTGTTGCATTTGTCTTAAGAAATCAAAAATGTGACCTTTTTCTAAAACCGAAGGTGGTATGCAGTGAAGTTGAAGAAGATCAATTTTATCGCGACGCAGCCGATCACGAGAGCGTTGAATAGCGTCGCGCATATCTTGAAGCGTATAACCACTGGGGTAGGTGCCTTCACCACGGCCGTATTTAGTGGCTATTTTTACGTCTGCTTTTGTTTGCTCCAGCCGTTCACCAAGAATAGACTCGCTTCGCCCCGCTCCGTATACATCAGCGGTATCGAAAAAAGTAATACCGTTTTCTAAGGCAGCTTCTATGATATGAATAGCATCTTCTATAGCGATTGGACCAAAATCTCCTCCCAATTGCCAGCATCCCAGACCAACTTCGCTCGCGAAAATAGAAGATTTGCCAAGTTTTCGTTGTTTCATATTTTTCCCTTTAGATATCGTCTTCACCGGTTAATTAAAGTGGTGTCCGCCCTTTCAGCCCCTTAAAAAGTGTTCCGTTTTGCGAGAGCTTTTCGAGCTTTTGCAATCACATTGTCCACGGTAATGCCAAAGTGTGAGAACAGAACCTCGCCTGGTGCCGATTCCCCAAAGCTGTCCAGGCCAAGAATTTCCCCCGCAGGCCCCACGAACTTGTGCCAGTAATCGACATGTGCGGCCTCTATGGCTAGCCTACATGTTACGTGAGGGGGCAATACCTGTTCTTGGTAAGTAGATTCTTGACGCAGAAATACACTTGGGCTGGGTAAGGATACGACACTGGCTTTAATATCGTGCAAGTTGATTAGTTGTTCAGCGGCTTCAACAGCAAGTGGGACTTCTGAACCAGTGGCAATGAGGATAATGTCAGGTTCGCCCTCGCAAGGGCGAAGAGTATAGCCACCTCTTTCAATCTTGTGTAATTGGTCATCGGTTCTTGCTTGGGGCTTCACACTTTGCCTACTAAAAACTAAAGCGGTGGGGCCGTTTGAGCGCATAAGTGCTATCTTCCATGCTACCGCCGTCTCCGCAGCGTCGCAGGGCCGCCATGTATCCAAATTAGGCGTCATACGCAGCGTGGCAAGTTGCTCAATTGGCTGGTGAGTAGGGCCGTCTTCGCCTTGACCGATTGAGTCATGGGTATAAACGAAAATATTAGGAAGGCCCATTAATGCTGCCATTCGTACAGCATTTCGAGCATACTCCATGAAAATTAGAAAGGTAGCACAAAATGGTTTAAGACCACTGTGGATGCTAATTCCATTAGCAATAGCAGTCATTCCAAATTCTCGCACTCCGTAAAACAGATAGTTTCCTGAAGCATTTTCTGCGGTTATCGGTTGAGATGAGTTCCACATGGTTAAATTGGACCCCGACAAGTCAGCTGAGCCTCCGATTATTTCAGGTAAAAGATTCGCATAAAATTCAATAGCGTTTTGGGACGCTTTACGTGTTGCCATAGGTTGCATTTCAGCTTGCGCTGAGTGGATGAAACTATTGGCGCTTTGTGAAAAGTCTTCTGGCAACTGGCCAACAGTGCGTCGTGTAAATTCGCTCGCTAGTCTAGGATGCGCTTCATTAAACCTCTTGAATAAGGTATTCCACTCATTCTCCCACGCTGCGCCGGCCTCTCTGGCGTCCCACTCATTACAGATATCACTAGGGATATCAAAAGGCTCATGATGCCAGTTGAGGGCTTTTCTCGTAGCCCGAATTTCACTTTCTCCGAGCGGTGAACCGTGGCTACTGTTTTTACCAGCCTTATTTGGCGACCCAGCACCAATCACCGTTTTACAGCAAATTAACGTGGGTTTGCCCGCGCACTTTTTCGCTTCTAAAATAGCATTGTCGATAGCCTCATGGTCGTGACCATCAACGTTAGCGATAACTTGCCAGCCATAAGCTTGGAATCGGGCTTGCGTATCGTCAGTGAACCAGCCTTTCACTTCGCCATCTATTGAAATACCATTGTCGTCCCAAAATACTATAAGCTTTTCCAATCCCAGCGTCCCTGCCAAAGAACAAGCCTCGTGGGAAATGCCTTCCATCAAGCAACCGTCGCCAGCAAAACAATAGGTATAATGGTCAACTACCGCATATTCAGGTTTATTAAACTGTGCGGCCAAAACTTTTTCAGCAATAGCCATCCCCACAGCATTGGCAAGTCCTTGACCTAGCGGCCCAGTGGTGGTTTCTACCCCCGGGGTGTAGCTATATTCAGGATGCCCTGGCGTTTTAGAGTGTAGCTGACGAAATCGCTTTAGGTCGTCGATAGAAAGGTCATAGCCAGTTAGATGAAGCAGTGCATAGAGCAACATAGAACCATGACCGTTTGACAAAACAAATCTATCGCGGTTGAACCAGTCAGGGTTAGATGGGTTATGTCTGAGATGTTTTGTCCAGAGCGTATAGGCGATATCCGCCATTCCCAGAGGAGCTCCGGGATGACCAGACTGAGCTTTTTCTACCGCATCCATGCATAAAGCACGTACAGCATTAGCCATAGGGTTCGAAAATTTCATAATTATTCCAAAAAGATAATGAAGTGATGTTGATGAAAATCGAGTGAGAAGACTAAAGGTAAAAAGCGGGCTAGAAATTCTTCCGGCCCGCGATGTAGGCAAAATTAGCCAAATAGTGCGCGGTTTAGTTTATTTTCGAGTAGCTCTTGTTGACCACTCACGGCTTTGGGCGCTAAGTTATTCGATACACAATGCTCTGCTAATGATTCTAAGCTGTGTTTACCACTATCAATTGCTTTACCTAAATCACTCTGCCAGCCTTTATATCTTGCTTCTTTAGCTTGCGCCAGAAAGTCGTTCTCGATGATTTTTGCAGCTTTTCGTAACGCTAAGGCCATATGGTCCATGCCCCCTATATGACCATGGAATAAATCTGCCGGGGCGCAGCTCTGGCGACGAAGTTTACAGTCAAAATTCAGTCCGCCAGTAGTAAAGCCACCATTTTTTAAGATTTCATACATGACCAACGTTAACTCATCAACAGCATTTGGAAACTGGTCAGTATCCCAGCCGTTTTGTGCATCACCACGATTAGCATCAATGCTGCCAAAAATACCTAATGCTATTGCTGTTGCTATTTCATGGTGAAAAGAGTGGCCAGCAAGCGTAGCGTGATTCGCTTCGATATTGACTTTGAACTCGTCCTCTAGCCCATAACGTTTTAGAAAACCATACACAGTGGCCGAGTCGTAGTCATACTGATGTTTTGTAGGCTCCTGAGGCTTAGGTTCGATGAGTAGCGTTCCTTTAAAGCCAATCTTATGCTTGTGCTCTGCGACCATGGTAAAGAAGCGCCCCAACTGTTCATCTTCCTTTTTAAGGTTGGTGTTAAGGAGACTTTCATAACCTTCTCTTCCGCCCCATAGTACATAATTCTCACCACCCAACCGTTTGGTAGCGTTCATAGCATGGAAAACTTGTGTTGCGCCAAAAGTAAAAACTTCAGGATTGGGGTTTGAGGCACCGCCAGCACAATATCTTGGGTGGCTAAATAAGTTCGCTGTACCCCATAAAAGCTTCAGTCCTGTTTGTGCTTGCTTCTCTTCAAGCACATCGACCATAGATGAAAAGTTGCTGACATACTCATTAATGCTGTCTCCGCCAGGCGCCACATCGGTGTCATGGAAACAATAATAAGGAACATTCAATTTACTGAAAAAATCAAATGCGACATCAGCTTTTTCAACTGCGCGTTTCATGGGGTCGCCGTCTTTCAACCACGGTCTGCCAAAGGTGCCTTGACCAAACACATCAGCGCCATCCCAACAAAAGTTATGCCAGTAACACGCTGCAAAACGCAGGTGTTCTGCCATGGTTTTTCCCAAAATAACCTCTTCGGGGTTATAGTAATGAAAAGCTAAATCGTTGTCTGATTCAGGTCCTTCATATTGAATAGGTTTAATATTTTCAAAATAAGCTGACATAATTTAGCGCTCCGTTGACGTTTGAGATAAAGGCGATACCGCTTGCTGAATAGCGGGATAAAGCGAAACGAATAGGTTTCGTCTTCGCTGATAAATTTGATGATGCTCTGCATTTGGGTTGTGGGTATCAACCAGAGGTGGCGATCCACACACATTTTGCACTTGACTGTTTTCGCAGGTTCCCAGTTGAGCCAACCTTGCAGCTCCTAGTGCTGGGCCGACATCTCCTCCCTGCTTGTAAGAAAGTTTTAGGTTTAAGATATCCGCCATCATTTGTCGCCAATAGGCGCTTTTAGTGCCACCGCCAATTAAACAAATGTCATTCGCAGAGGTACCTGAGGCATGAACAGCATCTACACCATCAGCCATAGCAAAACAAACCCCCTCCAAAACAGCGTAAGCCATATCTTTTGTGGAATGTTGGTGTGTAAGACCAATAAAGGCGCCAGATGCATTAGGGTCGTTGTGCGGCGTACGTTCACCACTTAAATATGGAAGGAAAAACGGCGCATTTTCCGACGGGCCGTCTTCATTTTCTAGCAAAGAAAGTACAGCTGGAACATCTTTTCCAACTACTGATTTGGCGAACCAGTCAAGGCAGCTGGCGGCACTTAGCATTACCGACATTAAATGCCAGCGGTCAGGTAAGGCATGACAAAAGCTATGTACTGCTTTCTCAGGGAAGCTGCTGAATTGATCAGCTACGACAAAGTAGACGCCAGAGGTGCCCAGTGAAATCATGCCTTGACCAGGCTCAGTCAACCCAACGCCTATTGCGCCGGCTGCATTGTCTCCTGCACCGGCCACAATTGGGATTTCGTCCATTCCCCACTTCCGGGCTAGCTCGGGTAATAATGTCCCCGTTACTTTGGGCCCCTCGACCAACTCTGGCATGTGCTTTTTCGTAAGCCCACATGCAGCCAAAAGCGATTCATCCCAACAGCGTTCTCGGGTGTTCATCCACATTGTGCCTGACGCATCTGACATATCAGAAAAGAACGTGCCGCACAGCCGAAATCTCAAATAGTCTTTGGGCAAAAGCACTTTATGAATTCTCTCAAAATGCTTAGGTTCATTATTCTTGACCCACAGCAACTTGGGTGCAGTAAACCCTGGCATCATAATATTGCCAGTCAGTCTTCGGCTGTCTGAAACAACCCCTTCAATTTCCAAACACTCCGCTTGGCATCGCCCATCGTTCCATAAAATTGCGGGCCTTATTACGCTTCCAGCTTCATCTAATAAAGTAGCGCCGTGCATTTGCCCAGAGAGCCCTATCGCTTTTATCTGTGAAACGATATGAGACTGTGAAAGCTGGTCAATAACCGACTCTACTGCTGACCACCAATCAAGTGGGTTTTGCTCAGACCATAGGGGGTTGGGACTGTTCACAGACAACGCCGCAGATTTCGTGTCGATGATATTACCTGCGTCGTCCATAAGTGCCGCTTTTAAACCAGATGTTCCTAAATCGATCCCTAAATACATAACTACATTCCAGAACATAACCAGGCCGAAATGGTCATTCTTTTTATCGGCTATCGCAATTATGAAATGTGGAAATGAAATTCTTTAATTTTGTAATTTATTTGTTATTTAGTGGTTATTTCACTTTTTTGGAAAAGGTATAGGCTATGTTTTTTCAGTCAGATTTTTCGCAACACCAATATCCAAAATCATAATATCTGCGCCCTGTATTTGCGATTTACATTAATACTCAAAGTTCTTCCGAACTGACCTAAAGTCCTTTTAAATAATCACAGAGTAAAGAAATGAAAAATCAGTTAGATGCATTGAGGGATATGACTACCGTAGTTGCAGATACAGGAAACGTGGAAGCAATTAAAACGTATCGACCTTATGATGCCACTACCAACCCATCCTTAATTTTAAAAGCCACTACTTTGCCTCAATATCAGCATTTGATAGATAAATCAGTTAGCTGGGCAAGGGCACAGGCTAATAATAAGGAACAGCAAATTCTGCACGCCAACGACATGCTCTGTGTACTTATTGGTAAAGAAATAAGCGAGTTTGTACCTGGAAGAGTATCTACGGAAGTAGATGCTAGACTGTCCTTCAATACATTTTCCACTATAGATAAGGCTAAACAACTCGTAAAACTATATGAGGAAGAAGGCGTCGACAAATCTCGTATTCTTATAAAGATAGCCTCGACATGGGAGGGAATTAAAGCCGCTGAGCAGTTAGAGCGAGAAGGCATTAATTGTAACCTTACGCTTTTGTTTAACTTTGCGCAGGCACGAGCGTGTGCCGAAGCAAATGTGTTTTTGATATCCCCGTTCGTCGGCAGAATATTAGACTGGTACAAGTCTCATCACAATATTGCTGAGTACTTACCTAACGATGACCCTGGAGTTAAATCGGTCACCGAAATCTATAATTATTATAAAGTTCATGGTTATAAAACCGTTGTTATGGGAGCGAGCTTTAGAAATATCGGTGAGATTCAGGCTTTGGCTGGGTGTGACAGATTAACTATTAGTCCAGAGCTTCTGGAGGCACTGGCAAACTGTTCAGATCCGCTACCTCGTATGCTTTGTGATACAAATGAGTACCAAGTTCCCCCTGCACCACTAGATGAGGCAACCTTTCGCTGGGAAATGAACCAAAACGCAATGGCGACAGAAAAGCTTGCTGAAGGCATACGCAACTTTGCTATCGATCAACAAAAGCTGGAAAACATGCTTGCTGACAGACTATAGGAAATACTGTGAGATAACGCCCTCATCTAGGTGTTACCATTGATAGTTCCCCAAGTGTTTAAAGCGATATTGCAACAATGTTGAAACTGGGAACTATCATTCTGTGGTAATTGTATAGTCGATTATGTGTTGTTGAAGCGTATTTGCTGGAAGTAACCCCAAGGGATGATTTTTACAATTAGGCATGTCAGGGCCGAACTGCGGTTCTATACAAACGCTCTGGTTTTTACAAAAAGGCTCACTTAAATGACCTCCGGTATAAAGCTGCATGGCAGGGTAGTCTGAAGATACTTCCAGCTTCAAATATCTATCGAAACTTTCCAAAATAGCTTTGGAGCACGAATTGGAAAAAATGAAATTGTTATCGAGAACCTCAGACCCCCTTTGTTGAGTTAAAAGATACCGCTTTGAATAGTCATATTGCGTATGTTTTACTGACTGAGGAGGGCGGATTGGTAGGCCGTTCGAATCGTTAATATTTACGTGAGTTGCACATGTGGTAAGCCACTGCTCTAAGCCACCTCGATGGCTATTAACTCCGTTAAGATTGAAGTAACTATGGGCTGACATTCCCGCGACTGTGTCTTTCTCCGAGAGTGCACTTACGCGAAGTCGAAGCCGGTTATTCTCTAATGTGTATTCAGCTGTAAGTTCTAGTGCTCCAGGGTAACCATTCCACATATCCTGAATAACTAATTCCAGCCGTACAGCGCTCTGTGAACAACGAGTGATTTGCCATACCTGTTTATCTATTGCATTTTCCCCTCCGTGCAAATGATTAAGGCCTTCGTTGCGGTCAAGGTGCAATACTTGGCTTTCTCTAATATCTACCCTCCCATCTTTAATTCTGTTTGCAAATGGGCCAACAATTGCACCTAGGTAAAATTGGTCGGATAAATAATCTTCTTCGTTATTGTACTTAAGCACAATCGACCGATAGCTGCCGTTTACTTGTACCTGCCAATCGAGGATGCGAGCACCAAAATCACTTATAGTGACACGCATTGCATCAGATTTAAGTTCGATGATTTTCATAAACTATTATTTTTTGCTCTCTGTCAGCGTATATACCAAGCGTTGTTTCCACGTATACCAATTACTTGAAAGTAACAGTGAATTTATCGGGCAATTGGTTGACGACGCCTTTTTCCTCAACCGGATTCAAAATCCCGCTCGGAGCTAACGCAGGGACTTCCGGTATTTCAACCGCGCCCTGCAAATAAACCTACTTAGCACAAGGGAAGTAGCAAACGTGGGATAGATGCCTTTTCAACAGGACAACAACATGTTAGCGCAGGATGTAAATAATCTGTTTATGAATTGTTGTAAGTCGTTTGTGTTTTTTATGCATCGCGTAGTGGTGATTATTTTTTCTGGCAGTATTACACCATCAACAATTTTTGATGGTTTAAAGAGATGTCAAAGGTTCATTATTTTTCTGCGTTAGCTTTTGTATTTTTGGCTTCTTCTTGCACGGGTATGGAAAAAAAGAACACAACTATTTATCGAGAAGACGTTCCTAAAATAGAACCTAAGGCGTGGCCTTCACAGCAATCTCCAATAACGGTAAACCGTGAACACGAAAAGAAAATCGCTACGTTACTTAATGCAATGACTGTGGAAGAGAAGGTGGGGCAGATTATTCAAGCTGACATCAATTCTGTCACCCCTGAAGAAGCTAGAGAATTTTATCTTGGCGCGGTATTGAATGGTGGAAACTCTGCGCCAGAGAAAAATAATCGTGCAGAAGCGGACATGTGGCTGGCGCTAGCTGATGAATTTTGGCTGGCCTCTACTGATAAATCTAACGGCAGAGTCGGCATTCCTTTGCTGTGGGGAAGTGACGCTGTTCACGGACATAATAATATTGTAGGAGCAACTATTTTCCCTCACAACATTGGACTAGGAGCGGCCAACGACCCTGCACTAATGGCAAAAATAGGAAAGGTAACCGCCACTGAAATGCGAGTAACGGGGTTAGACTGGACATTTGCTCCAACCTTGGCTGTGGCACGAAATAGCAGATGGGGAAGAACCTACGAAAGTTTTTCTGAAGATCCGGCCATTGTTGCGAGCTATGCTGAACCACTCGTTTCCGGTATTCAGGGAAAAGTGAACACGGACCAGTTTTTAAATTCACATCATATTATATCAACCGCTAAACACTTTATTGGTGATGGGGGTACGCGTAATGGTCAAGACCAAGGTGACAACGTAGATGATCAGATAACAATGCGCGATGTCCACGGCGCTGGGTATCCACCCGCAATACAAGCCGGTGTGCAGGTAATAATGGCGTCATTTAATAGCTGGCACGGTATAAAAATGCATGGACACAAGACCATGCTCTCCGATGTATTGGTAGCTCAAATGGGGTTTGATGGCTTTGTAGTGGGCGACTGGAATGGGCACGGACAAGTTGAAGGCTGCACTAATGTGTCTTGTGCTAATGCGTTTAACGCAGGTCTTGATATGTTTATGGCGCCAGATAGCTGGAAGAAGCTCTATCAAAATACACTTGAGCAAGTAAAGTCAGGAGAAATTACGTTAGCTCGTTTAGATCAGGCTGTGGCCCGAATACTAAGAGTAAAACTGCGAGCAGGTCTGTTCGATGCAGGATTACCATCATCACGGCCACTAGCGGGTGACTATAAGCGTTTGGGTTCCGAATCTCATCGAGCCGTGGCGCGAGAGGCGGTCAGAAAATCACTGGTATTATTAAAGAATAACCAGCAATTAATACCGCTTAGCCCGAATCAACGTATTCTTGTGGCGGGTACAGCCGCTGACAATATTGGCCAAGCTAGTGGCGGGTGGACGTTAAGCTGGCAGGGTACAGGTAATGCCAATAGCGACTTTCCCAACGGAGAGTCAATTCTTGCCGGCATTAGATCGGCGGTAGCCGGTAGTGAGGGTACAGTCGATTATCATCCAGAGGGTGAATTTGAAGTACGACCGGATGTAGCGATCATCGTTTTCGGTGAACAACCTTACGCAGAGTTCCAAGGAGATAGACCCCACGTAGATTTCACCGATAACACTGGATTAGAACTTCTTCAAAAATTCAAGGCGTTAAATATCCCCACTGTCTCGATATTTATTTCCGGACGACCTTTATGGGTGAATCCAGAAATAAACGCATCCGATGCGTTTGTTGCAGCTTGGTTGCCTGGAACTGAAGGCGGCGGAATTGCAGACGTAATAATGCGTAATGAGCAAGAAAAAATTAACCATGACTTCATTGGGCGCCTAAGTTTCTCGTGGCCCAAAAAAGCCGACCATGATGTTTTGAGTGGTGAAAATGCCAACTATGACCCCTTATTCGCTTTGGGATATGGACTCTCTGTAACGGACGGTGTCAGCGTTGAACAGCTAGATGAAACCCAAGCAGAGACAATAACCGACTATCACATATCAAACTTTTTGATTGCTGGAGCAGCGGTATCACCATGGCGATTAGTGTTGAGCGATGTCAAAGGTCGCAATCAGTACCTACAGGGAAAAAGCAGCAGTGCGGGTGGCAACATGAATGTTGAATCGGCTGATTATCTCGCCCAAGAAGATTCGGTTATTGTGAACTGGTTAGATAGAGGAAGCTTTTTAATAGAGGGAGAACCGATTGACCTTGAACGTCAGTCGAATGGTGATATGGCTCTACAGATAGACTACCAGGTGTTATCAGCAGACATACAGCGCGCCTCAATAAAGCTGGGGTGCGAAAGTCAATGCAAGTCCAACCTGGACGTGACGACAACAATACAAGCAAAAGCAGGCGGGGGATGGCAGCAAGGCTTTTTGAAACTCAGTTGTTTTGCTGATACAGGCGCTGATATGAAAAACATAAAAGTTCCTTTTGAGTTAGAGGTAATTGGCACTGCGTCCATTCAACTAAACACAATTAAATTAGTGGCAAATCAGGGTCAGGCGAGCTGCCAGTTGTAGTGCTCTTATATTAATCTTTTAGGTGGTAGTTTTGTGAAAGATAGCAAAGAAAAAGAAAATCTTATTTTTATTTTCCTTATTAGTGTGGTGGCTACTATCGGTGGCTTTTTGTTTGGCTTCGATAGCGGGGTAATTAACGGCACTGTCGACGGGCTGAAACTGGCTTTTAGTTCTGACTCTGTTGGCACCGGGTTCAATGTTGCCAGTATGCTGCTTGGGTGTGGAGTTGGTGCCTTCATCGCAGGAAGGCTCTCGGACATAGTAGGGCGTAAAACCGTTCTTTTGTTATCGTCTTCATTGTTTATTGCTAGTGCATGGGGGTCAGGTATAGCAATAAGCTCTACCGAATTTGTGGTTTATCGCGTTATTGGCGGGTTGGCAGTCGGAGCTGCCTCAGTGATTGCACCTGCTTATATTAGTGAAATTGCTCCAGCAAACATACGGGGTAAGCTTATCACTATTCAACAAGTAGCCATCATTTTCGGCTTATTTAGCGCATTCGTCAGTAATTATGTTGTAGCCAATATGGCGGGGGTATCAACAGCTCCTTTTTGGTGGGGATATGAAGCATGGAGGTGGATGTTCTGGATAGAATTGTTTCCAGCCGCACTATTTCTTGCAAGCTTATTTTTCATTCCTGAAAGCCCACGTTTTTTAGTTATGAAGCAAAGCAGTAAACGAGCGCTGGCCATTTTACAGAAGTTGTATGGTCAAGAAGCAGGACAAAGAAAACTTTTGGAGATTGAAGCATCTTTAGTCAAAAAAGACCGAAAACCAAAGTTTTCAGATTTAATCGACAAAACGAGAAACCGTCTACGTCCCATTGTATGGGTAGGTGTCGGATTGGCTACATTTCAGCAGCTTGTAGGAATAAACGTGGTTTTTTATTACGGAGCGGTGCTATGGCAAGCTGTGGGATTTTCAGAGGCTGATGCACTTTTAATTAACGTTATCTCAGGCGCTGTAAGTATCGCTGGTTGTGTTATCACCATGTTTCTCATTGACCGATTAGGGCGTAAACCTTTTCTGATTATTGGTTCAATAGGAATGTCTATTTCTCTCGCATTCATGGTATTCACCTTCGTCAACTCATCGAGCGACATCAACGGAAATTTGATTCTTGGCGGATTAGGTAGTGTGGCGCTTATTTCCGCCAATGCTTACGTTTTCTTTTTCAATTTATCCTGGGGGCCTGTAATGTGGGTTTTACTAGGTGAGATGTTTCCTAACCAAATCAGAGGCTCTGGTCTCGCTGTAAGTGGCTTAGCACAATGGCTAGCTAACTTTGCAGTCACCATGACTTTCCCACTCATGCTAACTGGGATTGGATTGGCAGGCGCTTACAGTATCTATACTACGTGCGCGCTTCTTTCAGTCTTTTTCGTGTTTAAATTTGTTCGCGAAACTGCAGGGAACGAGCTCGAACAAATGCAGGGCTAATCTGTAAGGGAGAATAGCCCTATTTGGGCTATTCAGCAGAGCTATTTAGTAAGTCGTTAGCGGCATGTACAAGCATGATATAAGACGCTGCGATATTTATTACGTATTCATTTTGGCCCCAGAAAAATGGCCATTCTTCATTATTTTCTGGCAGGTCAGGTTTAATTATTAAAATACCCGGGACAACCCCACCAGAAATAAATGAAAAATCTGCGCGATTCATACCGTAGGCTACGCGTTTTGATACGGTGCCGACATTTGATACGAGGGAGATATCTGAATCTGGATGCGTCCCGTAGAGATAATGCAGCCCATCATAAACAGCGTCTGGTTCGAGTAGCCCAGGAAACGCCTTGACCAAATAGTAATGATGAATAGCATCGCGTATTATCCGTCCATTTCCTGCCCATCCACCTTCTGTAATTGTGACATTAAACGGGTTAGCTTGCGTAATGTGCCTACCTTCATTCACATAGTCCTTAGCTAGCAATTCAATTTTGTGCTTATATTTATCGCCCATTAAAGGAATTAAGCGAACTAGAGTACCAATGTGCTGCGCAAAATGTGCCTCGACTTCGGGCCAAAGGGTATTAATTGCCTGCTTATACTGCTCGTCCCCCGTGCTCATCAATAGTTCTGCTGCCGCCGAAAGCTTTTCTGCGTCAAGTCGTCCTCCTGTTGTATTCCCATGATGAAACAAAAAGGGAGGGTGAGATCGCTCTTCTTGCCAAGCTAACTCGGCTGTATTGAGCGCTTCTGTAGCGAGCTCAGGATTATGATCCCGTAGTGCACGGGCAGCAGCACTTAAAGCGGCGATGGAGCCAAAGTTAACGGCTGAGGAGCGACTGGTAAATACCCATCTATCATCAGGGACCCCGCTGTGTTTTCCATCTGCTTGTAAAGGTGTCATTGTAGGGTTGTATACCAGATTGTCGGTCATGGTGATGCCATCACCCAAGTGCGTATACTGGGATATGTTAGGCACAATGATACCGTTTATTGCTCTGCCAAATGCTCGGTGTTGTGCAATTAGTGCTAAAGTGCCGTGCTCAATTTGCTGGAGTATGTCGGGTTTACCATCTGGCACATGAATATCAACAAACTTTCGGTCGTAGTCAACAAGGGTAGTATCGCGTTTTGGCGCAAACTGATCCCATACTTCAACAAGACCTAGAACGGCTCTGTATTGCGACTGAGTACGAATGTCGTAATCTCCCGCATCATACCATCCACCAATATTTAACCCCGGTACATGCTCTAAAGGCGCGAATTGAGTATCGGTTGTCGGCCCCTGGGCATATAAATCAAAATGTTTTTGGTTGATCGGTGCCTGCAAAGCATCATCTAAGTGGGAAGCACCATGCCAAACTCTGTAGGCTTCGTTTACTAAAACATGGTCCATTTGAACCGGAAAAAAAACGTCTAAGGTCGGATGCCAGGCTTTGCTGAAAATATCTTTACTTATTCTGAACGGCGCGGTGATGGTGTCATTGTACTTAAGCTGATAAAGGCCACTTTCACGTACCGCTGAAAAGTCGAATTTTGCATATTGATATCGTTTATATTTCCCCCAATCCATTGGTTTTTTAGACAAGACCGCGTTCTTTTCACCCGACGGCATTATTTTAAGTAAGGAAACTAGGTTTTCGCCTATGACGTGCTTCGGGTCGAGTTCCAGTACCGCTATTTTGTTTTGATTAGGGTGGTAGCCTACCTGAGAGTGCGCAATTATTGGCGACCGTTGCCAATCCTTTATACTGCTAACGTTTAGAGACCATTCCAGCACTTTACCGCTTTTATTTGCCGGGATCATGGAGCGCGCTACAAACCACCCGTTTTGGGCCTTTGTTCTTCCATCATACAGATAGATAGGTTGCTGTTTCGACTCAATACTTATTCTGCGCTCTGCGTCTTCTGGTGCTAGGACTAAATGGTACGCGGTGGCAAGCGGCGTTGGTGCTTGTAAATCATTTTGTTCTTTTGGCCCAGAAGGGTAAAGAGGAAACGTACCGGTTGCGTCATCGGCGATAAAAGACTTATTAAAATATGCTGAAGGCATAAATTCGAGGTTAAACCCCGCCTTGTTCACTAGCTCTTCGGGTAAAGGGGCATCGGTGTGTACGCTAATGTTGAGATGCTCTTTCGTCGAAGTAACTTTGACGCTGAAATTAAATTTGTGTTCTGGATAATGTAGTGAAGCTCTAATGGCACCTTTTTCGGCATCAACATCGCGTTTGATGAAAGTCGGAATACTATCCCACTGTTCGGGAGTATCATTTAGCCTAACGTCACCATTAGTGGCGATACGCTTGCCGTGCTGAATAATTTCAATGCCACTAATCTTTGAATCGCTGAACAGCCCATCGTACCAGTTGCTATATACCAATACATTGGCTCCTGGAGCCTCAAAATACTCTGAATCATTAACTTTCATAGGGGGGGAAGTTTGCCCCTTAACTGTTAAAGCACTGATTAAAAAAACACTGCCGCACAAGAGTTTTAACCTCATGTTTGTTCCTTTCTTGCTACTTGTGAATTGATTTTTCATTATGCTAGTAGAAAGCGGAGCAACACATATTACTGAATTTGTTAACCTCATTTCGATTATTTGTTAATAGGATGAATATAGATTCATCACCGCTCACTAACCTCTATACTGACTTTCTTTAACTTGTGAATATTAAAGGAACAGTAATCATGAACATTTGGCTCCGTTTCGGACTCATCGTGATGACTTTTGGACTCAGTTCAGTCACACCTGTAAAGGCGCAATTTTCTGGTGGACCTTATGGGCCAATCTCAAAAAGCTATGCGCAGCCAAACGCTAAGACAATATATTATGTATCTCCAGAGGGACAACCTCGGGCAGATGGACTCACACTTGATAATCCCACTTCGCTTAGCTCTGCTATAAGTAAAGTAACATCGGGAGATGCAATAGTTTTAAGAGGTGGTACTTATCGCACTGGCAATTTAATACTTAATCAAGGGATAACTTTACAACCCTATAAAGACGAAAAACCCATTTTGAAAGGAACTCAAGTAGCCTCGACCTGGGAACAAAAACAAGACAATGTGTGGGTTACAAATTGGAAAACCTTGTTTCCTTCTAAACCTATGTTTTGGTGGCGTCAGGAGCGCCACATTGATAAAACGCCGCTACATCGATTTAATAATGACATGGTTTTTATTGATGGTGAGTTTTTACAGTCGGCTGGCAGTATCGAAGAGTTAACGCCTAATACATTTTTTGTTGATTATGAGAAGCAGCAGGTTTACATCGGTACTGATCCAAATAATAAATTAATCGAAATCACCGCTTACGACACAGCGCTGTTGCGTACATCGAACGACGTCCACAATAAACGAAGTGACAAGATTGGCCCTAAAATCTATGGGGTTACGTTTACTCAATACGCTTGGCGGGCTATCGGTATAGAAGGTAAACGAACCTTTTTACCAGAAGACGAGCCAGTAGATGAACCTGTTGGCGTTGCCGATCCTTTAACCTATGGTAAAGAGGTCATAAACACGCTACTTGAAAATGTCACCATCACATATTGCTCGCGTGTCGCAGGCTATTTTCGCGGTGACGGTTTAATAATAAGACACTCCCTGATTTCTGATACCAGTACTGAAGGTATCTATATTATTGGTTCTTCAGACGTGTTACTCGAAAAAAACATCATTCAGCGTAACGATATTGAGAACATCACTGGTTATTATGTTTCCGCAGTGAAAATCATTAATCAAACGTACAGAGTAACAGTACGGGATAACTTGTTTATTAATCATCCAACATCAAAGGGTGTATGGTACGACGTGGGAAACCGTGAAGGCCTGTTTATCAATAACTATGTCGAAAACACGCAGGCTGGGTTATTTTTTGAGATATCGGATGGCATTACGGCTGTGGGTAACGTATTTGTAAATAACGACTTAGGTGTGTGGGTGCTCAACTCAGCGAACGCCAATATTGCGCATAATACGTTTGTTAACAGTACGCTGCGATTTACAAGAACTGCTCGAAGTGCCACAGATGACCACTTTGGTTGGCACCCCGAGACAGGGCCTGATGTATTTGAGCGAGATGGTCATACAGTAAAAAGTAATTTGTTGACGGCAGATGAGCAACATCACGGTCCTTTACTAAGTGTGGATCAAGAGGACGCTTTATGCGCCCAATACAAGAAAGCTCAACTTGCTGAACTGGACGGAAACGCTTATGTAAAACCTGAAAATCAACAGCCGCTGATAACATTATCTACAAGTAGTTCAGAGCCCTGCAATCGTGAAATAAATACACTCGATAAATTGCAAGACAGCACAGCTCAATATGAAACCAATGGTCAACTGATTAACGGACATCCCAGAACAGTCTTTGTCTCCCCTGACTTAAAGCGGTTTGAACTACAGCGCCATATTTCCAAAAAAGTGAATATAGTCTTGCCAGAGAAGGTAACGAACGCTTTTGAAAATATTGGTGCGTTACCGTCGGCATCGGATAATCAAAGTCGATAATTAACACAAGATTACAACTGCGCCGGTTAGGTAACTGAGTTAAAATTGAGCACTAGCATCCCACACTTTACCAGTCGCCTTACCGTCCTTTGCAGGATTAAATACTTCTACTGCCATAACTTGATATGTAGGGTCGTCGCTTGCGTCAAAATTATTCATATCAGGAAGAATCCAGCCTGTGTCAGCCCAAGCTGCCACGTGATCGGCAAAGATAATTTTATGATCTTCGCCTAGAGGCATGGGTTTAGACGGTTTACTCCAATACTGATAAAACGTGGCCGTATTATTTATAGAGGGCTTTCGCTCTCGTATAGTTCGATAAGTTGAGTATTCAACGCCGTTACTCACAAAGGTCTTACCGAAAATGCCGTTTTGGCTAGGATCATAGGTCCAGCGCTGAAGAACATAATATTCAACTAAGTGAGCAGGATTGTCTTTAGACATGTTGCTGTCGTATCCCCATCCATAGAGTGCAATATAACTAGCGCCACTCTCCTGTTCAAAGCGATAGCCAATTTCGCGGCTCACATCTCCGTAATGCCACCCGGGGCCCCCAACATAATTATATCCGCCGCCCTCCCAACTCACTTCAAATTCTCCGCTTTGACTTAGTTTGAGAGAGGCTTCGCCACCGTCTTTCCAGTGGGTAAAAAAGAGATCCCCAACATGTCCTGTTGCGTGGTTTTTAGACATGTGTATGTCATCGTCGAATTGCTTAGTATAGGCTTTAAATTTAGTAATACCTTGCGGCTTGAAAGCTTCAGAGTCATTATCAAGACTTATTCCGTCACCTTGATGAGGTGAGCAGCCAATAAGAAGAGCAATACTCGCTACAGTCATCGCAATTTGTCTAATAAGTAATATCTGCATAATTCTTTCTATTCTTATAAAAAACACTAATGTTAAATAAAAGCGCAAACTGAACGCTTAAATTATATTACGCCCCACTGCTTTTGCGGGTCTGTTCACACCATACTTTTTGATTAAAGCTGGCCTAAATTAAGCACCATCAGCGACTTTGCTGGGACGACTATGACGGCCTTACCATCTTTAACGCCAGTAGAGTACTCATAAGGTTGAATATTGTTCGGGTCATCAAAGGTATTGTGCTCGTCCATTTTATCGCTGGTTAATACTTCCCCTTTGACCTTTTTTATCTGATTAAGCTCTACTTCAATTGCATTATTCAACTGCGTATTCACTATAGAAATATAGGTGTTACCGTCCTGTGCCTTGGCTGCTGAAGCACTGATACTTGGAATGCTTATCTCTGCGTGTTTATTTAATAGTGGCTTACTTAGGCTAACTGGAAGGTAGGTCGCGTTTTGAAACGGTATGTGCATCTTAAATACGTGATATGTGGGCGTTAAAAGCATTCTTTCGTTATCTGTGAGTATCATGGCTTGCAATACGTTAACCATCTGAGCAATTACCGTCATTTGTACGCGTTCGGCGTGACGATTGAAAACGTGAATATTCAGTGCAGCTATAATCGCATCTCTCAACGTATTTTGCTGATACAAAAAACCAGGGTTAGTCCCCTCATCAACGTCGTACCAGGATCCCCATTCGTCGACATAAAAACCGATTTTGTTTTCAGGATCCATTTCTTTAAGAACAGCGAGGTTCTTCTCAATAAATGCTTCAATTTGCAAAGTGCGATGTATCGCTGAATACCATTGATCTTCGGGGAAACCTGTGGCGCTTCCTTTATTACTCCAATCTCCGGTCGGAAGTGTGTAGTAATGATGGCTTATCGCGTCCATTTTTAAACTCCATGAAGAGTTAATTTTCTCGGTGAGTACTTTTGTCCACTCTGTTTGATCGTCAGTACCACCGCTGGCAATAAACTTAGGTTGGTTTCCTTCTGGGGCTTTGAGGAATGCAGAATATTGCTTGTAAAGATCAGCGTAATATTCTGGTGTCATGTTACCACCACATCCCCAGCTTTCATTGCCAATGGCGAAGTAGTCCACTTTAAACGGCTTATCTCGGCCGTTTCTTTTACGTTCACGAACAACCGTCGTATCTGCATCAGAGGTCATATAGTGCAGCCACTCTACCATTTCCCGGGGATTGCCTGTTCCCAGATTGCCGTTGACGTAAGTTTGTGCGCCTAATAACTCTGCAAATTGGAAAAATTCATGGGTGCCAAACGCATTATCTTCAATAACCCCTCCCCAATTACTATTGATTGTTCTTGGGCGTTTATCTCGCGGACCTATACCATCTCGCCAATGATACTCATCTGCAAAGCAGCCCCCTGGCCAGCGCAATAAAGGTACCTTTAAATCGCGTAATGCTTGTAGTACATCTAATCGGAAGCCATCTTCATTAGGTATGCCTGAGTCTTCACCTACCCAAATGCCTTCATAAATGCCTCTGCCTAAATGCTCCATAAACTGGCCATAAATATTTTTATTCAATATCGGACCAGAGCTTTCGACATCAATATTTAACTTTACGTCAGCGGCAATGGCCACCGTCGGTGTCGCTAGTATAGAAAAACAATAAAATAGCAATGGCTTTATTTTAAACATTTAAGTCTCGCCTCAATACCAAAAACAACATTGATAATACAAGTAACTTTTCTAAAAATTTATAACGACATTTACGATCCAATTTATGTTGTTTCGTAATGGCGACGTCGTATTGAAAGCTTTGTCTCTTCCCCTTCTTCGTTGATGTTGCGCTAGCAGCGTTGAAAAACGGTAAGTGTTGGCTTAGCAAGCCAATAGTTAACTAAATAAGGCAGCTCTTTTATCTCACTTCCCTTTGCCTTGCCGCTTTTGCTACATTAGTTTGTGTTACATTAGATGGGACGCATGGAAATTCATGCGCCCTGAAACTCTTAAATAAAGAGTGTCAAACTACAAAATACCGAAACAATGAAAAGGTGTGGGTCACACCGAAACCGAAGTTCGTATGTTGTTAGCGTTTAGCGAGGCCGTTGACATGCTGTAAATGCCTTCACGTTTGACGAAGGTAATGTCGCTCATTTGACCACAGCCTTTTTCAAGGCAGCACTTTCGGACAACCGTAATGAGCTAAGGGCTTTCGACCTTTGGTGTACGAACGTTTCACCTGTCTGTACAGCAAGGTTCATTTGCCCTAATCAAAGGATGATTTTATGAACTCGCCTGTCTCAAAAAATATGCTGAATGTCAGCGCCGATTACCCCGACCTTCGGGATCGTTATTACCAGCCAAATCTTACTCCTCTTAAACCTTTTATCGACCCGCCAGGCAATTTGGTTATTTTAGACCAAGGTAAAGATGGAGCGTGCACCGGCTTTGCATTGGCCGCTACCATTAATTTCATTTACCGTCAGCAGGGCCGAAAACATACTGTTAGCCCGTGGATGCTTTATGCCATGGCCAAACGTCACGATGAGTGGTTAGGCGAAGCCTATGAGGGCTCAAGCTGCCGCGGTGCGATTAAAGGCTGGTATAACAGCGGAGTATGTAACTACTCACTAACTGAAGATATAAAGCACAGCAACGAGTTTGAAATGACCCTAGCCATTGCTAATAATGCCAGCAACCACCGGTTAGGGGCTTATTATCGCATTGAACGGGAAATCAGCGATTTTCACGCCGCGCTTAATGAAGTGGGCGTTATTTTTGTGTCTGCAAGAATTCACGAAGGCTGGCAAGACCGTGAAGGCGATGTCATAGAGTTAAGACCGGAGCCTATAGGTGGTCATGCGTTTGCCATTGTAGGCTACAACGATGAAGGGTTCTGGATCCAAAACTCCTGGGGGACGGATTGGAAAAAGTCAGGTCTGGCACTTTGGCGTTACGATGACTGGGCGTTAAATGTTATGGATGCTTGGGTCGTTCAGCTTGCGCTTCCTATTTCAGGTACAGGGACCTATCACCAAGCTACCCGCTCTATTGCACAGGGGTTATTTTCCCGCTCTACACCACGAGTGAGTATTCAAGATCACTTCGTCCACTTCGACGATGGTCACTTTGATACAAGAAGCAAATACTGGAGCAACAAAAATCATGTTGATGCCATTATTGAAAAGCTTGCTGACAGTAACCATCGGCACGTGATGCTATATGCACATGGAGGTTTAAATAGCATAAAAGCCTCTGCCAAACGCATTGCCGCCATGAAGGATACGTTCCTTAAAAACGGAGTGTACCCCATTCATTTTATGTATGACACGGGCATGCTAGAAGAACTTAAGGATATTTTAGGCTTTAAAAATGAAGAAATTAGCAACAAAGTCGGAGCTTTCACTGATTATACCGACCGAATTCTGGAATGGGCGACACGTAAAGTAGGCGGCGCACTGTGGCGTGAAATGAAATCAGATGCCTGTACACCTTTTACCCGTACCACTTCCGATGGTACTTACTTCTTAACGCAATTAGCCGCCTACCTGAAAGACAATCCAGATATTAAATTGCACGTCGTGGGTCACTCTGCAGGTTCTATTTTTCATGCGCACAGCTTATCTAGACTGTTTAAAGTGGATGAAAGCATAAAGATTAAAAGTCTGCACCTACTGGCGCCGGCCATTAGCTACCCTTTATTTAACGACACGCTCTCTGAGCTTATAAAAGGGAAACACATTGAGTCGACCACGGTATATAACTTATCTGAAGCATTGGAAAAAGACGATCACGTGGCGCGCATTTATCAAAAATCGTTGCTTTATTTAGTTTCAAACGCATTTGAGTCTAAACCTGAGATGCCACTGTTAGGAATGGCCATATTTAATCACCCCCTTTCTAACCTGACATTTAAATACAGCGAAGGGCAAGAAGGCGACGCCACTGCCGCCACCTCTCACGGGGGCTTCGATAGCGATGTAGACACCATGAACTCGGTGCTTTCAGACATTACTGGCGATTCACCTAAATACCCATTTACCAAGGCAATTTTAGATTATTAATGTCTACTGTATTTAAGAACCTTCTGGATAAATAGACGTTGTTTCTCTCGGTTTAGCTCACAATTGCCGTGGGCTAGACCGTAGAAATACCAAATCGGTATGTCGCGCGCACGTAAGTAAACACGACTGATGATAGGCAACTGTTGCTTGAGTAAAGATAAATATTAACAGCGGCGGTAGGCGCAAATAGAGTTAGCCTGGTTGTCACAGCTAAGTCCACTTTCAGGCACTATGCTTGAAGCGATAAACCTTCTCTTGATGGTGTGTAAGACTGTAAATAAGCGTTTTGAATGCGACCTATACGTGCCTGCATAAATTCAGACTCACTCGCCTCTAGACCCTGCGCAGAAGTCACATCTGCAAATGTTGGCTGCGCATCCAAAACCATATCTGCTACCGAGTCGGTGGCTCTGTCCACACTTGTTTCAGATTGCGGGTTTGTACCTGTGCCTGCAACAGTGCCAACTTCTTGGGGGTTAGCAGCTTCATTAACGCTGCCTTGTGTTGACTCGGTTGAATCAACTTCAGCTTGGCCTTTGGCAATCTCGCTACGAGCCTCGGTGGCTTTCTGAGATGCCTCAGCGGCGACTTTTAAATCTTGTGATGAGGGTTCAGCTGGCGCGAGGGCGGCTGCACGTACCTGCTCCATTTTTTTCAGAGTTTCTTCAGGCGTTTTGGCTTCTGAAACATCAATAGACACTTCGCCATCGGTAACGTAGCGCTTATTGTCTGGGCCGGTAGTGTATTCATACTGTGGCGCCCCTGCATATTGACCGCCCGTTGACGCATGCGCTTGCTCGTGAACTCTCACCTCTTGATCGCGAGCTTTTAACTGTTCAATTTCTGCGGCGTCTTGTTTCTCTTGTTGCTTTTGCTGCCTGTCTTGCGCGTCCTGTTTGCCTGCGCTCTCATCTTGCCCGTTGTCTTTCTCTTGCCCAAAAACGTTCTGAAAAGCTGCTTGAAGCTCAGTTTGTACCTGAGGCCGTTCATAGGTAACAGGTGCTGGCGGCTGGCCTGGACTTTTTGCCTTATCGGCTTCAGACCCTAAGCCCTTTTGAGAAGCGCCTTGCTGGGAATCTGACGCTTGAGGAATAGTTTCTCGCTGTACGTTATCCCTACGCGCAGATTCAGTATTTATGTTAGCCGTAGGATAAGCTATGGCGTTGAGGATTGGCGTGACAATATTCACCCTAACCGCCTCACCTAAGCCATTACGTCTATAATGGAGCCGAGCATTTCGTCAGCTACGCCCAGCACTTTAGCCGAGGCTTGGGCATTTCGCTCGTTTACATTAAGCGCGATTAGATCGTCAGTCAGACGGGATGTAGTAGACGAAGTGGGAGAAGTACTATTGGTGTCAGTATTGGGTGTTATAGGTTGAGCCGGCGACGCCGTATCCTCAACCGAACGTTGAGCAATGCTCGACGCTGCCTGCGAAATACCTTCACTTGCATTTTGTAAACCATATTGAGCTGCCGTAAATGCAGAGCCTGCCCCGATACCGTCAATACTTGCCATATTCTACCTCTAACCTCTCGTGTGCAATTATTAACCAATTTCGCGCAAATGGAAAGACGTGTACAACACCTTGGCATTAACTTCTTGTAAGCAGGTGATTTTTAACCAAAGTAAAAATTGTAAAAAGCTTCAATCTAACAGCAATGCTGCGATTGAAGCTTGATAATTAGCACAGGGTTAAGATGCCTTTTTCTGATAAACACCCGCGGCAAAACGGAACAGAATGTCGGCGGTTTGCTGAGGGTGGGAAATAAACGGTGCATGGGATGCATGAGGTAGAACAACAGTGTCAGCCTGTGGATGGAGCTCGCAAATTCTATCTATTCCACTGGTTGGCACTAGGCTATCTAATCTGCCATACAGTCTTAAAGTAGGTGTGGTTATCCGCCCCACATCCTGGCGCATGTCTTCGGTAGACAAAATACGTAAGCCTTTCTTAAGCGCTTCTTCAGCAGGATCAGGAAATTGGGTTACCTGTTCTCTGATAGCCTTAATGTCCTGCTTTGCCGTTTCGCTACCCATAGCTTGAATTGCCAAAAAGCGTTCCAATGTTTTCTGATAATTCTTCTCAAGCTGAGTTTCAAACATGGCGAGTAAGTCGGCTGCAATTCCCGGCCAGCAAGGGCCTGCTATAAAACGCGGCGTCGAGGCAATTGTCACCAGCCCTGTTAGTTTTTCTGGCGCGAGCAGCGCTACTTTTTGCGCAACAAGACCACCTAACGACCATCCAACCAATACACACTGATCGGGTAATTCGTTCGCAATAGCCTTGGCCAGCGTTTCCACATTATAAGGTGATGGCACGAATTCCGCGTTTTCCCCAAACCCAGGAAGGTCAATCGTGGTGACGCGAAAGTTGTCACTTAGATAAGGAATAAAGGACGTGAACGCCCCGCTGTTCATACCCCATCCATGAAGAAAAACCACATCTACGCCTGTACCCTGAGTACGGGTGACAAGCTCGCCGTTTATATGCAAACTTTCCATTTACACCTCCTTAGGCAGTCACGTGTTTTTGAGGCAACACAAAATAATGAAAACAGGTCGACAATCGACAATTCAAGGAAGTTGATGGAATCAACACTATGAACCTTTCATGCTTGCTATGTTATCAGGCAAGTCCTACGCCAGTATGTCACTGGTGTGAAGATGACATGTTTTTTTTCGATCCCAGAGTGCAGGGAAGCAATCTACTTCAATACGGCCCTGTGGCAGGCCACGTCAAGCATAGCCACTATGACGCGTTAAGCATTTTGGGACTTCATACGTGGCCAATGTCCTCGCTGGTTCACCAGTTGAAGTTTACGCATTCCCTCACGGCAGGAAAAGTATTAAGTGACTGGTTTGTCCATAAAAAGCGACAGTGCACTTTATCAGTGCCACACGTACTGCTGCCTGTTCCAATTAGTGCATGGCGTCTTGCAACGCGACACTATAATCAAGCAACCCTGTTGTGTGAGAGCATAAGCAGAGAACTAAGAATTCCCGTAAACCAGTCATGGGCAAGGCGACGTGGCTTTAGTGTGCAGCATCGCCTGTCTAAACTGGCGAGAGCGGAAAACGCAAACCGTGTATTTAGTCTATCGAAACAGTGCATCGATGATGAGATAGTATCAGTGCAAAAGAAAACCAATGGCGGCGATTTCACTGTCGCGATTATCGATGACGTGCTCACCACTGGCGTGACTGTAAATACTCTAAGTAAAAGACTTAAACAGCGCTATCCGAAGATATACATTCAAGTGTGGGTGGCGGCGTTTACTCCACCGCCGAAAAGTAGCCTATTTCAAAAAACCTAAGGCCCTTTGAGAGAAGATTTTATCTAGGAGCGCGATATCCACCGCGCCCCTTAAACCACATTAACGGATAAAATGAGACTGGTAAATCGCGTTTGCCATCATTTTATTTGTGCCGTACCAATACCCTCTAAACTGGGTATTATCAGTAAAGCCAATCACCACACCACGTCCCATCTTCTGAGTAGTAACAGCGGTTGAATCTGCCATTAGCGCAACCATTGCATTATCGCTAAACCCGGCCATAAGTGGCTCTTCTGTGTAACGCGCGGGGGTAATAAAAGGGGAGCTGCTTGCCTCTACTATCATGTTGTTAGTTTTGAACATAGGCAGCGTGTCGTCATCATAGCCGTAAAATAGTGGGTGTGTTTTGTCGATTTTCGCTTCAAACACGGCACCTGCTACCAACTTTCTAGCGTATAACGATGCGCCATCTTTATAGCTTAGTTCGCTTTCATCAAACGCATTGTCAATGCTTTCTCGGCTAACCACTTCCACATCAAGCCATTTATGTTGAGCGAAGTAACGCAATGCCGACTTTTGCCCTACAATCACGCCACCAGCTTTCACCCAATCTTCAATTTGTGCTCTTTCGCTTTCTGTAAATCGATAGCTTCCGCTGGGAAATAGTAGATGAGTGTAAGTTACGCTTGGATCATTTAGCGCCCTTGTCAGGTGTTGTTGCTCAACGATACTAGGCGCTAGCCCCACTTTCGTATCGAAATAATGCCACATTTCACCCGCTTCGTATTCGCTGGTACCTTCACCGCCGACAATTAATACTTGAGGCAAGGTTACAGGTGCCATGCTTCGGCTACCCAGGTCGTGTCCTGTTGGCGTTAATCCACTACGCAGGCTAAAGACAGGCACCTTAAGTTGCTGTTGCGCTTCACGCAAAATAGCCGCCAGATTTTCAGGCTGTCCCAAACCTTTAGGCACAATAATACTGCCAGGCTGAAGCTCAATGTTTTTCCCATCATATTTAATAGCAGAGAACGCTTCTTCACTGCTGCGTACCTTCACGCCTGCTTCAAGCAATGTTTGAAGCATGGCAGGTGCATAATAGTGCTGCCATGAGAACGCGTAAGCATAAGCGCTAGGTTGAATATCATTGAACGGTAATTGCTGAAGTGCGGTGTTGTCATTTAGCTCGAGACTTCTCGCATCACCCTTATCTAACGGCGCATAATCTAAATTAAACGCCAAGGCTAAATTCCATGTAGAAACATCGTAGAATGTATTGTTTTCAAACGAGGTTTGAGTAGAGAAAATAGACTTTACTAAGCGGTATTGAGCTTGGTTGGTAGGAATATAGATTGCTTCTCCCGCACCATAGCGAACCTTGCTAGCCTCGAAATCTTTTGTTAATACATCGTACTTAATGTGGTGCTGTTCCAGTAAAGCGACAAAGGCATTAAGACGAGCTGTATCATTAGATGCGCTAACTACAAAGCCTACCTGATTGTCCTTTTTAGCCAGTGACTGTGTGCTCTTCACGAAACCCGATTGATAATCGAGAATAGCAGCCTTGTTTGCCAATGCGCCTTTAAAGGTACTTAGTGATGTGGTTATTTGATTTGCTATGGTGTCTTTGAAAGCAAGCTTGCCGTTTATTGAATCCTGAAGATGCCCACGTGAACTGGCTTGCTCAAACAGAATACCCACACTGCCGTGCAAGTCTGGATAAGTCGATCCTTTCCCTGCGTAGAAGTCGTCAAATGCCTCTTGGGTAAAATACAACTCGCCCTGCTCATCAAACGCATCAGCATGATATTGCGCAAGCGCTTCAGTTAACGTGACGTTCTCATCTGGGGTTAGCGGGTTTTTACGCGAACGTACACCAGGTTGGAAGAAGTAGGTACTGTCCGTCCCCATTTCGTGAAAATCGGTCAGTATATGCGGACGCCATTTATGGAATTGCTTAATACGCGCTTGCGACTCAGGGTGCGCCAGCAACAGCCAATCGCGATTTAAATCAAACCAGTAGTGGTTTGTGCGACCTGACGGCCACCCTTCATCGTGCTCACGATGGCGGCTGTCAGAAACCAACTGCTTGCCCTTATGCATATTTGCCCATTGAGCAAACCGAGAAAGCCCATCAGGGTTGAAAGACGGATCAAACAACACAATATTATCGTTCAACAAGGCATCAATTTCTTCACCTTCAGCAGCGGCTAGATAGTAAGCCAGCGCAAGTGAAGCATTAGTACCGGAAGGCTCGTTACCGTGAATACTGTAGCCCATGTAAAAGATAAGGGGGGCATCGCTACCCACTTTATTACCGCTTTCCATGGCATCGATGTGTTGCTGCCTCATGGCTTCAATATTATTTCTATTTGAAGGCGCAGTGATTGTCATTAACAGTAGTGGGCGATTTTCGTGAGTACGACCGGTTTCTTCAATGGTGATACGGTCAGACTTTTCGGCCAATAGCTTCATATAATTGACAACTTGGTCGTGACGTACGTGCCACTCACCAATGTTAGCGCCCAGTAACGATTCAGGTGTAGGGATGGCAGGGTTGTAAGATACTGTGTCAGGTAAGTATGCCGTTACCGGCTGACCGCCCACATCAGGTGTAATAGTAACGGCTGATGATAAGGCTGGCTGTGCTGACACTTGCTGACTGCTGGTTGCTCCAAAAGCAATAGTGCCAAGAGCTAATAGTGAAGCAAGTGATAAGGAGTTCTTTCTGGCGGTGTAATGCAAATTCGCGAACATAGCGCTTCCCGTCTTGTTGTTATGGCTGAGAGTAGCGGCGACCTGTGCGCCTCTCAACAAATTCGATTCACTGGAATAATTTATTTAATTAATACCTGACTGTTTTACTCAGGTAAATTTGATACAATAATCCAAATTTCAAAATATGTAGGACTTGCTGATGATAACTATATCAGAAGAAGCCCAGGCTCACTTCGTAAAACTGTTGAGTAAACAAGAGTCTGGCACGAATATTCGTGTATTCGTCGTAAATCCAGGCACTTCGTCGGCTGAGTGTGGCGTGTCCTATTGCCCACCAGACGCTGTTGAAGAGACGGATACCCGTTTGCCATTTAACGGTTTCGATGCGGTCGTTGACGAAGAAAGCGCACCGTATTTAGATGAAGCGGAAATTGACTACGTGACCGATCAAATGGGCTCGCAGTTAACCCTTAAAGCACCTAACGCTAAAGCGCGTAAGGTGTCTGACGATGCGCCTTTGATTGAGCGAATCAACTACATGATTGAGTCAGAAATCAACCCTCAGCTGGCCAGCCACGGAGGTAATGTTGTACTGACTGAACTAACTGATGATGGCTACGCCATACTTCAGTTTGGTGGTGGTTGTAATGGTTGCTCGATGGTAGACGTAACGCTTAAAGAGGGTATAGAGAAACAAATGGTAGAGCAGTTTGCTGGCGAGCTTAAGGGCGTGCGCGATGCAACTGAGCACCAAGCAGGCGAGCACTCTTACTATTAAGAGTAATTTTGTACTTTTTAAAGTACATATCTCGATACCGAACTTATGCTAGAGCAAGATATCCACAAAAGCTGGCAACGATTCAAAATAGGTTTATCTATTTTCGTTGTCGGCGTCTTGCTGTTATTTACTTTAAGCGAACTGCATATTGCGCTTCATTATCTAAGCCTTATCATTTTGTTTATCGGCTTTACCATAGCCATGTTGGGCTATTGGGGTATTTTTATTCAGCGTTTCTCGTTTATTAAAAATAAAAAGCCGCCCCCCAAGTTTTAGCCAACGAACTTTGCCATTTAGTTCCAGCAATTACCCCTGCAGCATCATCAGACATTCCAAACTTTCTATTCATATCAATCACGCATAACACTGTTATTCTTAATTTTTTGAGGCTTATACTTCATTCACTCTGCCACTGGTCGGGAGTTCATTTTGTAGGTAGATTAGAGGTTGCGCAAAGTGCCTAACAAAATAAAAGGGAGCTGTGGTGAATACAACAAAGAAGCTGGGCCTGCTTGGCGGAATGAGTTGGGAATCAACGGTCAGTTACTATCAAGCCATAAACCGTGGTGTAAATGCTCGACTTGGCGGCCTTCACAGCGCACCGCTGATAATAAGCAGCGTTGACTTTGCCCACATAGAGCAGCTTCAGCATAAAGGTGAATGGGATAAAACCGCCGATATACTCATCCGCGAGGCCAAGCACTTAGAGGCTGCGGGAGCTAAAGCCGTATTGATTTGTACCAATACCATGCACAAGGTTGCGGCTAGCATTGAACAAAATATTACTATTCCCCTCATTCACATTGCCGACGCCACAGGACGAAAGTTACAGCACAATAAGGTTAAAAAAGTTGGGCTGCTTGGTACCCGTTTTACCATGGAGCAAACCTTTTATACATCGCGCCTTGAAGATGTTTTTAATATTGAGGTTGTTACTCCCAATGCCCAGCAACGAGACATAGTCCATAACATTATTTATGAAGAATTATGCAAGGGCGTGATTTGTATTGAATCCCGTAACGCGTATATTGAAATTATTAACGCGCTAGCGGCCGAGGGTGCTGAAGGCATTATTCTAGGCTGCACAGAAATTGCGTTACTAGTTCAGCAACATCACACCAAAGTGAGGTTATACGATACTACCGCTATCCATGCTGCAGCCGCGGTGGATTTTGCTTTAAGCCCCCAATGAGGTATGACGGAGGGGTAAAATCGGGGCGTTAGTAATAAAGCGCGAATAACCCCATTTTGATAAGAGGGGATTTCCCCTGCTATTTTCAGAGGACACAACTATGTTTAGCCACGTTATGTTAGGTGCAAACGATCTTGAAGCGTCAAAGAAGTTTTACGACGCCATTTTAGGGGTTTTAGGATACGAACCAGGCGTTTTTGATGAATACGGACGGGTATTTTACTATACGCCTAAAGGCATTTTAGCGCTAACGAAGCCAATTAATGGCGAGGCAGCCACCCATGGCAATGGCACTACTCTTGGTCTTGCCGCGCGTACACCTGAACTGGTAGATGAGTGGCATAAAGTAGGTAGCGAAAATGGGGGCGTGCCATGCGAGGATCCACCAGGAATTCGCGGTACCGGTGAACGCCAACTTTACCTTGCCTATTTGCGAGACCCAGCGGGCAACAAGCTCTGTGCAACGCACATCGTAAGAAAATAGCTGTAGTGCGGCCTGCTTAAATGATCACGCTCTTTTTGCAGGCTATTTGCTTTTAGCTGTCTATTTGGCCCAAAGCCCTTTGAATAATAGCACTTTGAGTAATAGCGTTTTGGATAATGCCTAGTTAAGTCTACATATAAGCCCTAACCAAACGAAACTGCATAGGTGTTACTGTTTGGCCGCTCAATATCCTAAACGGGTTTCGCCTTTTCTCGTCTTTTCACTTTGCACTATACATTGTTGCTAGATGAATTAACCTTGAACCAGAAAAAGCTCAGCTAACAGAGGGAATATGACACCTGAAGAAACTGGCAAGGCCTACGACACCATTACACACCTTTGGACTCGTCCTGAATTTAATCAGAAAAATGGTATAACCGCCTACCAAAAAGCATTGTCATTTTTAGCGGACACCCCATCACAAGAGCCTGATACGGTGCCCAGCGAAGCGCTTGATAAGGGAGAAGCGCTTAGTAAGGGAGAAGCGAGCAATAAAGACAAACCAAAGAAACGAGGCTACGCACTAGACATAGGTTGCGGATGCACCAATCGTTTTGTCCCGGTTATCGAACGCGCAGGGCTAACTTACGAAGGCATTGATGTTTCCAAAGATATGCTGGCTATTGCGACGTCCCAGTTACCGGCTCATACCTTCTATTGCGCTGACGTGTGTACATTCACTATCCCCAAGCACTATTCGTTTATTAGCGCTTGGGATAGCTTTTGGCATATTCCCTAACGCAGCAAGAGCCTTTGCTTAAGAAGCTAGTGGATCACTTAGACGATGACGGAGTGTTGCTTTTTAGCTGTGGGGGTACAGATGAAAGCGGCCAACACACAAACGAAGTGATGGGCCCAGAAATCTACTACGCCTCTCTGGGGCTACATAGATACATAGAAATATTGATAGAAGCAGGCGGGTTTGTTCGTCACGTTGAATTCGATCAGCACCCTGAACTACACACTATTATCATTGTGCAAAAAAGAACCGCGCAAAAAACACAGTAGCAAAAAAAATAATACTGAATGATGCCCTAGAAAAACTGAGAGAGGCAGCGTGCTCAGCACGCCTTCCCTACGTAAGGTCAGCGAAGCGTTATAAAACACTAGCTTTGCGGTATCGCTAACTCACCGCGTTTATCTAACCGATAAAAGCTCCAAGCCAATGTCACACCGCGAGCAAGTAAAAAGGCAAGTAGAGCATACCAAAGGCTGACGTTACCCTGATCTTGCGTGAGGTACCAAACGGGGAAATACACCCCTAACGCACTTATTATCATGGTATTTCTCATTGCGCTGGCTCGGGTAAGACCAACAAATACGCCATCGTACAAAAAACACCAATGCGCTAGTAGAGGAAGTAATACCATTAGACCAAGATAAGGTAGCGCAGCTTTTACTATATTTGCGTGCTCGGTAAGCAGCTTGATAATAGCATCGCCCCCCGCAAAAAAAATCAGGCTGTAAATAAGGGCAAAAACACTGGACCAGACTAACCCTTGGTAGGTGCGTCGTTTCACTTCGCTGCTGTCAGACGCCCCCTTGGCTTCACCCACCAGCGCTTCCACACCATACGCAATGCCATCAAGTCCCAATGCAATAAGAACAAAGAACTGCATGAGTATGGCATTGACGGCCGCCGACGTTTCGCCGTAACGGGCACCTTGAATGGTGAGAAACGCTAAGCAGCCCTGTAATGCTAAGTTACGTAATAGCATGTCACCGTTAAGCTTCATCAGTACCTTCCGAGCTGCACGGTTAAACCACGATGCACTCACCGCGACACCGCCAACGCGCTTAAACGCCACCGCTAGCGCCATTATAGCCATGGTATACTCAGCGAATACACTGGCCAGCGCCACGCCAGCGACAGACAAACCAAGCCCGAACACAAACACTACATCGAGTCCCGCATTCAATAAATTTCCCACAATTTGAATAGCCATGACGCTGCGCGTTTTTTGCTGCCCTACTAACCATCCAACTAATGCCAGATTAAGCATGGCAGCTGGTGCGCCCCACACCCGGGTCGAAAAGTAATTTTGAAGGTGAAGGGCAACGTCACTGTTTGGCTGGGTTAATGCTAAACCTATAGACAAAATAGGAGATTGCAGCGCAAGCACTGCGCCCCCTAATACCAAGGCAACCGCAACCGTTTGCCACAATACTTTTGCTGACTCTAATGTATTGTTTGTCGACCCTTTAGCTTGTGCACTTAAGCCTGTTGACGACATGCGAAGAAACCCGCACACCCAGTATATTTGCGTTAAGATAAGTGCTCCCACCGATGCCCCTGCTAGCATGGCAGGTAAAGACATGTGCCCCAAAACCGCGGTATCCACCAAACCTAATAGAGGCGTAGTAATATTCGCTAAGATCATAGGAAGCGCTAATGCCAACAGACGGGAATGGTCGTCAAAAAAGGAGCGCTGGGTTAGTTGGGCAGGGGACATAAATGATCTCAGTAGGGGTTAATTTCGCTATATACTATCAACCTATGCAACGGCATAAGTGAAATGCGTACCAGCTTGACCATGTATAAGATTGGCCAAGTCGCATTATTTGGAGTTTACCATGCTATTGAATTTGATTAGGCACTCAGTGGATGATGATATGAAAACCAACAATGTAATTCAAAACAGAGCGATGAATCGCGCTCGCTTAAAAGCCTTAACTGCAATGTTCTTGGCGGTTTTCAGTGTAGTGTTGGTTGCGCCTAGCCTTGCAGCAGGTTCTGCTGCTGATGCGACGTCCAACACGAAGGAACAAAGCCAAGACAACATTAAAGCCAAAGTAAGTACCACTCCCAACGCGGCTATTTTGCTTTATCATCATGTTTCGTCTTCTACGCCAGCCAGCACCAGTATTTCGCCTGAAGCCTTTAAATCGCACATGGAATACTTGGACGCACACCACACTGTGGTTTCGCTACAGGACGTTGTTTCAGCTATACAGCACAACACCACACTGCCAGAAAATTCGGTCGCGATTACGTTTGACGATGGCTACGCAAACATTTTAGACAATGCTCACCCAATTCTCGCCGAATTCGGTTTTCCTTATACTGTGTTCATTAATCCTGATGAAATAGGTGTGGGCCCCCAGCAGCTAACCTGGGAACAGGTGATAGCAATGCAAAACGATGGCGTCGTCTTTGCCAATCACACGCTAGACCACCTGCACATGCTAAACGGTGAGCAGGAAATGGGAGAGCGCACATGGTTAGAAAAAGTATGGCAAAACGTAGAACGTGCTGAAAAGAAGATAGAAGATAAATTAGATATCAGTCTTAAATATTTAGCCTACCCATTTGGTGAGTACAATACGGCGCTCGCTAACAAGCTCAAAGAGGAAGGTTACATAGGATTCGGTCAGCACTCGGGGGCTGTAGGGCCAACTAGTGATATGCAGGCACTACCGCGCTTCCCAGCGGCAGGACCTTACGCCAATTTAGCAACGCTAAAGACCAAATTAAATAGCCTTGCCATGCCAGTTACACACAGTTCACACGACAACCCTCGTATGAAAACTAGAACCCTATCATCGCCCATAAGCTTAACGATAGGCAGTGACGATGTTCGCCTTACCCAAGTAAATTGCTTTTTTGGCGGTGACCCCATTAAGACCAGTGTTCAAGATAACGTGCTTACGTTTCGTCTTTCAAAAACACTTCCTGTGGGACGTTCACGTGTGAACTGTACAGCACCGTCCAATACACACGCGGGTCGTTATTATTGGTACTCAACGCCTTTCTTCGTGGCAGATGAAAAGGGAAATTACCCTGACTGAGTATTTAAATAAGAGCGAGTTTTTTGTGTTTCCGCTCGCTCTTATTTAAAAAAAGCATTCACCTATACAGGTTTAGCAAAGCGAATAAAGCCTTTGTTTATCGACTCTTCTACGAAATTGTGGCGCTGATAAAAGCGAATAGCGGGCACATTCGACACTTCAACATCTAACACCAGTTTGCGCTTCTTCAACTTCTCCGCTCGCGCCTGCATGGCATCGACTAGCATCGACCCCACACCAGTACGACGGGCACTTTCCTCTACTGAGAGGTGCCCTATCATGAGCTCGGTATTGGTAGGCGGCGTAAGGTTGATAGCCACCGTCTGGTTACGCATCAGCACTGTCATTGCTTCGTCGAGGGTAAAGTACGAGGTGATGCTATCAAGGGTAGCTCGGTCGAACGCCGCGCCTAATTTGCTATGCCATGACGTCACGACACCAAGCACTTCATCACCGCAACACGCAACCCAATGATTCTTATAACCATACTGACCGCCACCGAGTTCCCAAGCATGAGAGAGGTAGCCATCGGCCGTTTTATTCTTATTGTGTCCAAAAATAGACGTTAACAACGACTGCGCCGCATTTAATATGAGTGGCGTAGTATGTGCGGCGTCAGATGCCACACCTTGCCTTATTTTGATATCCATATTACTGCTTCGAGATTATTATTGGCATGTCTGCTAATATTTGCTGGGAATCACTTATCGATAGCTTTCCTGGCTCTCTTTTTGGTTTGAATCTTCCTATCACCCTAGCTTCAGGGTCGACAAGTACGACAGATGCACTGTGATCGACTAAATAATTAGGATTATCGGTACTTTCGGCAATGGCATACATCATTCCTAAATTGCGTACAAATGGAAATAGCGCCTTATGCTCTCCAGTAACGGCAATGAACTCCTCATTAAAATAGCTCACATACTCTGAAAGTCTTTCAATCGAGTCGCGATTTGGGTCAACCGACACAAAAACAACTCGAATGGGTTGGACACTGTTTAATGCTTTTAGTTCAGGATATATACCGTTTAGTTCGGCCATGGTAGTAGGGCAAATATCAGGGCAAAACGTATAGCCCACAAATAATAAACTCCACTGCCCTTTTAACGATGAATTATCGAACACTTTGCCTTCATGAGACGTTAGTGAAAACGGTGATAAGGCTCTTGGTTCAGGGTACGTTTGAAAGTATTCCGGCTGACTTTCAACACTTGGGGGCGCAATATACAACGCCCCTACAATGCCCGCGCATAACGCTAAAAATGCAACAAGGCCGACGACAGTTCGTTGATTCATAAACTCAGTGGTATGTAGTGATCTAAGAGTAATACGACAAACAATACCATGAGATGAATAATTGAAAACCTAAAAGTTTTCATTGCAGTTTGAGGCTGAGCATCAAATTTTAACTTCAATGCATAATATAAAAATCCGATATTAAGCACGCTTGAGCCAATCAGATAAATAAGATCGCTCATGCCAGTAAGATAGGGAAGCAAACACACAAGTCCCAGCAATACCGTATACAGCAACACTGAAGTTTTGGTAAATGACACGCCATGGGTTACCGGCAACATAGGCACTTTCGCTTTTGCATAGTCTTTCTCTCTATGAATGGCGAGCGCCCAAAAATGTGGTGGGGTCCAGGTAAAGATAATCAGCACTAACAGCAGGGCATGCGCATGAATTTCTCCGGTTACCGCGGTCCATCCAAGAAGCGGCGGTGCAGCGCCTGCTAAACCACCAATCACGATATTTTGCGGTGTCGCACGTTTTAGATACATGGTGTAGATAAACGCATACCCCACCAAGCTAGCTAGGGTTAACCACGCAGTAAGCATATTCACAAAAAGGGCGAGTACTACAAATCCAACAACCCCTAATATGCCAGCAAACCACAGGGCGTTATTCACGCTTACTTTGCCTTTTGCGACGGGTCGGTTAAATGTACGCGCCATCACACTATCTATTTTATGGTCGACAACATGGTTAATAACAGCAGCAGAAGCGGACAGCATACCTATACCCAGTAAACCACAGATAAGCACGGTTGCGTTCACCCACGTGGGGGTGGCTAAACACATCCCAACTAATGCGGTTAACAGTAGTAACATGACCACATTAGGCTTTGTCATTTCATAATAATCTCGCCACGAGACTACATTATGCTGACGTGAACTACGTGCGTGTAAAGAGACCGATTTAGCCATGGAAACCTCCTGGAGCTTTAGGAAGAATATGAGAAGAAGTAGACTCACTAAAAGGAGCGGACAAGGGCGCCTTGTGAATTCTATAAGCACCCACATCCTGCAGTGATTTAGTTCCTGAGAATGAAACTGTATGTGGCTTTTCTTTACTGTAAGCCTGGTCGTTTTCTAAACTTAGAAAAACGGTAAAAATAAGATTGAGTAGGGAAAGCAATAATACCGCTGCGACGGCGTTATGCATTACCGCGACGGCAAGCGGCAGCATAAAGATGATGTTGCTAAGCCCGAGTGCCACTTGTGTGCACAACGCTACCAACATAAACGCTCCGACATATTTCTGCTTATCGGTGGCATGACGGCTTACCAAGACGCAAATTCCCAGCGCCAGCAAATATAAAAACGTCACAACGGCGCCAAACCGATGGACAATGTGCATAGTGACTCGCTCACCGTAATCATGAGCACCAAATTCATAGTTATCCGCATCGGGTACGCTAAATGCGCCTGCGATATCTATTCTTTCCTGCCAACCACTCTCGCAAACTGGCATTTCTGTACAGGCCAGCGCAGCATAATTTGCAGAAGTCCATCCACCCAGCGCAATTTGCGTTACAAGCACAACTAAACCAATAAACGCGAAGCGCTTAAGGTTTCGCTGAAATACCTTAGCTTGGGGTAAGTCGCCAATTGCATTGTCATGCATTTCAGACGCTGAAGGTGTGTCGTTATTTTTCGGTAATTTATAAGCGGTATTTCGCAAACGAAGATAAAGAATAAACAAGCAGGAGAGTACAGAGAATCCCCCCAACAAATGCCCCATCACCACTACAGGCAGCAAATTAAGCGTTACTGTCCACATGCCAAGTGCAGCCTGAAATATAATGAGTCCCAGTAGCAATAGCGGTAGCCTAACAGGTACGCCTGTTTTGCGCTGTTTAACAGCGATAATGGCAATAGCCAATACGCATAGCCCGAGCGTGCCTGCAAAATAGCGGTGAATCATTTCGTTCCACGCTTTAGAAGCTTCAACCGGACGCTCAGGAAAAGCGGCATTAGCCTGAGCCACTTTCTCCTCACTTAAGGGCACGGTCATATGGCCATAGCACCCAGGCCAATCTGGACAACCCAGCCCGGCGTCGGTCAAACGCGTATAGGCACCTAGAATAATGACCACCGCGGCTAAAAAGATACTGAATAAGGTTAACTTTTTCATGGCTGTTATCCTATGCGCGATAGCTTTAGTAGTTTTCTCATGTCCGCCAGCATGTTGCGGCTTTCCATTACAGCGTCTTTTCTATCGTCCTTAATTTCATAAAACAGCATGGCGTTATTCTGTGTATCAACAATATACACACTGCTAGAGGCGAGCGCGGTTGGCGAAGTGACAGACAACGTTTCTACAAAGGGGTAGTCAGTAAGTGCGTCTATCGCCGCCTGATCACTTGAAGGAGTGGTGACCACCAAGGCTTGGGCGCGGTCAGATTCTTTACCGAGTGCCAGCCACACCTGATTAATACTAAAAAGCGCGTTTTCGCACACGGCATCGCATTTATTGGGCATTACATATAGTAACCGCCACTTAGGCTCGGCGTCTTTGAGTAGCGCGCTCATGTCGATAGTCGGAGCGAGTAACTGACCCTTATTGGTAGCACCTTTCGTAAACCAGTCGTTATCAAGCGCAAGCTTCGCCAAGACCACAGGCAAAACAAACACCGCTACCATAATTATTAATGTTTTCTTTGAAGCCACATTACTCATAACTACGTCCTTTCTTACTAATGGCAAAGCCGCCTATTGCCGCTGCAGCAATGGCTAAACCAAACCACTGAATTGCGTAACCTAGGTGCTTTTCGGGAGACATTACAACGGCCTGATGTTCGCGAATAAACGCAGGGTCAGGCGTGGTAAGTTGAAGAATAAAAGGTAAAAACTTGCGCTCTAAGGCGTTGCTCAGCGTAGAGAATTCGATATGTTGTATAAGTGCTGGGCTTTGAGACAAAGCCACGTTGGTTTCTTTAACTAATGGGTTGTTACCCGGTACACTGAGCACACCGGTGAACTCGCGCGTTTCGCTTTCAAAACTTATGTCCGGTAAAGAACGCGTAAGATCTGGCGCGGGTACCCACCCAAAATTCACTAAGAGCCACCCAAAATTGGTGCGAACTGGTGCTATAACGTCAAACCCCACCCGCTGATTGTAAATCTGATTATCTAAAAGCAGTACGTGATTAGCATCCAATGTTCCACTGAATGACACGGTAATGTCCCGAGGGTCATCAACATTCAACGCCTCTTCTAAACTCAAGGTTCCATTACTTTGCTTTTGCGCTATGCTAGCTAAGCGTTGTTGCTTTTGGACCATGCGATCAAGTTGCCAGTACCCTAAACCGCACATAATCGCCACACTGACACCCGTGAGTAACCAAGGAATAACGTGGCTTGTGCGAGAAAACATGATTATCTCGCCCCATGCAAAATTAAAATAAAAACAGAGGTGAGTATGTTGATAAAATTAGTCCTTGTTGCATTAGTGTTGTACATGATCGTTAATTTGTTCATGGCGATGCGTATCATGATGAAAAACGACACATCAAAAGGGCCTATGAGTAAGTATATTGGTCGACGCGTGCTCACTTCTGCCATCATCGTTATTATTATTCTTATCGCTATTGGTACTGGCTTAATTACCCCAAACCCAAGGCCCTATTGAGTTTGGGGCTTCCTTTTAAAGTACGTAAACAAAGATGTAGAGCATGACCCACACTACATCTACAAAGTGCCAGTACCAGCTACCCGCCTGAAATGCGAAGTGGTTGTCTGGCGTAAAGTGGCCTTTCAATACTCTGAAAAACATCACTATCAGAATGATTGTCCCAAGAGTGACATGCATGCCGTGAAAACCGGTGAGCATAAAGAAGGTGTTTCCATAAATACCCGATTGGAGGGTTAGTCCCAGGTCGCGATAGGCATGGATATATTCCTCTACCTGCAAAAACAGGAACCCACACCCGAGTAAAATAGTGATACCCAGCATTAGCGTAAGCTGCTTGCGCTTATTCTGCTCTAACCCTACGTGGGCAAAGTGCAACGTGATTGAAGAAACAAGCAGAATAACCGTATTGATTGTCGGCAAACCCGCAGCGCTCATTTCCTGTGTAGTAATACCGCCTGGCGTTGACACCAATGGCCACATAGCCTCAAAGGTCGGCCATAAGACTTCATTGGTCATGGCATTGTTCGATGCACCGCCTAGCCAAGGAACAGAGATAAATCTTGCGTAGTAGAGCGCGCCGAAAAACGCCGCGAAAAACATCACTTCTGAAAAGATGAACCAGCTCATACCTTGTCGATATGAGCGCCCTAATTGATCGCTATAAAGCCCTGACATCGACTCGTCAATTTGGTTTTTAAACCAGCCTACTAGCATAACGAGCAACACGGCTACGCCGACAAGAAGGATGTGACCTCCGTAGCCGGATTCGCCTTTTGTTGCTTGCACCACAAAATTTCCTGCACCGACGGCAATGAGAAATAGTGCGACAGCGCCAACAATGGGCCATGGACTTTGTGCGGGTACATAATATTTTTGGTATTCGTGATTCTGTACTTCGGGTTGCATTTTCTTCTCCTTACCCCTTCGGCCTATTCGCCATTTGATGGTGTTGAAGCCATAAAGGGATTCGGTGTTGTCGTTAGGTCACTTGCTCGCGCTGTGACGTCATAGAGTGTGTACTGCAAGGTAAAAAACGTAATTTCTTTAGGTAGTTGTGGATCTACATAAAATTGCATGGGCATATAGGCTTCACTACCCGCATCTAACGGCTGCTGGTTGAAACAAAAGCACTCTGTCTTATTTAGATAGAGCGCAGCCGTGCCGGGAGATACAGAAGGGATTGCCTGAGCCACAATATTGCTTGAGGCGGGGTTTCTCACATAAAACGACACCGTATTTAGTTCGCCAGGGTGCACTTTCACGCGCTTCGTTTCTGCGCGAAACTCCCAGGGCATACCGGTATTTGTGCGGGTAATAAACTCGACCGTCACTTCGCGCGACTCATCAATCTCAACCGATTGATAAACCGCAGCCGTACCCTCAGTTTTGCCGTTAATTCCCGTGACATCACAAAACACGTCGTATAAGGGAACAAGAGCAAAGCCGAAGCCAAACATGCCAATAACAATAGCAACAAGCTTAATAACCATCTTGTTGTTTGCACTTTGCTGTGACATCACGCGACCTCCGGGTAAATCCAAAGGTGAGGATAGCTAAACACTTAAATAAGCTGCTTATCTCCCTCACCACCTGCAATGTGTGAATGTCATTCCCGTCAGCTTTTGCAGGTTGAAAGGAATGACCTACTCACAACTCCACCTGCCGTTACTTAACGACAGGTGGCGTTTCAAATGTGTGATAAGGGGCAGGTGAAGGAATTTCCCATTCCAACCCTTCAGCGCCGTCCCAAACCTGAGCTGATACAGCGTCACCTTGCTTCTTGCATGCTTTAATAAGCAGAGCAAGAAAGATGAGCTGAGATAAACCGAACGCAAAACCACCTAAGCTTATCCATTTATTGAAATCAGCGAACTGCAATGCGTAGTCAGGAATACGGCGTGGCATGCCAGCCAAACCGACAAAGTGCATAGGGAAGAACAACACATTGACCGACACCAGTGAGCACCAGAAATGCCATTTAGCTAAGGTTGTGTCATACATTTTTCCCGTCCATTTAGGCAACCAGTAATACACTGCCGCCATAATGGAGAAGACAGCCCCTGTCACCAGAACATAGTGGAAGTGGGCTACCACGAAATACGTGTCGTGGTACTGGAAGTCCACAGGGGTGATCGCCAACATTAGCCCCGATAGCCCGCCAATGGTAAATAGCACAATAAAGGCAATGGCGAACATCATTGGCATTTCGAAGCTGAGCGATCCACGCCACATAGTTGCCACCCAGTTAAAGACTTTAACGCCAGTAGGCACCGAGATAAGCATGGTGGCAAACATAAAGAACATCTCCATGTACACCGGCATACCCGTGGTAAACATATGGTGGGCCCAAACTACAAAGGACAGTAAGGCAATAGACGCCGTGGCGTACACCATAGACGCATAACCAAATAACTGCTTTCTTGAAAAGGTAGGAACAATTTGCGAGATAATGCCAAAAGCGGGCAAGATCATTATGTACACTTCAGGGTGCCCGAAGAACCAGAAAATATGCTGGAACATAACTGGGTCGCCGCCACCAGCAGCATCAAAGAAACTGGTTCCAAAGAATTTATCGGTTAACACCATGGTGACCGCACCGGCGAGCACTGGCATTACGGCAATAAGCAAGAATGCTGTGATTAGCCATGTCCATACGAATAACGGCATTTTCATCCAGGTCATGCCTGGTGCACGCATATTAAAGATGGTCACGATCACGTTAATCGCGCCCATAATGGATGAAATACCCATAATGTGTACAGAGAACACAAACAATGCGGTGGAATCACCACTGTAGGTTGTTGAAAGGGGCGCGTAGAAAGTCCAACCAAAAGCAGGACCGCCGCCTTCCATAAATAGGGAACTTAGCAGAATTAAAAAGGCGCCAGGTAAAATCCAGAAGCTCCAGTTATTCATGCGCGGCAATGCCATATCAGGGGCGCCAATCATCATTGGAATCAGCCAGTTTGCGAGCCCTGTAAAGGCTGGCATAACCGCACCAAATACCATGATAAGCCCATGCACTGTGGTCATTTGGTTAAAGAAATTTGGCTCTACAATTTGCAAGCCAGGTTGGAACAATTCTGCGCGAATGACCATGGCCATCGCACCACCAACTAAAAACATGATAAAGGCAAACCACAAATAAAGTGTGCCTATGTCTTTATGGTTGGTGGTAAATAGCCAGCGCGTTATGCCCTTTGGAATGTGATCGTGATGCTCATGATCGTGGTGTCCATGCGCTTGGTCATCATGAGGCGCAGAGGTATCTGGCGAAATAACTTCTGTTGCTTTGCTCATTGTCTGCTCCTAGTTTCCGTTAGCCACTGCGTTGACGTCTTTGGCTTGAACCATATCGCCAGTTTTATTTCCCCAAGCATTTCGCTCGTAGGTAACAACCGCGGCAATTTCCTTAAGACTTAGCATTTTTCCAAACGCTTGCATGGCCGTACCTGACTTACCATGAAGCACAATGTCAATGTGACCCTGCTGATCCTCCAGCGCCATCTTGCTGCCTTTCAATGCTGGGAATACGCCAGGTAACCCTTCGCCATTTGGCATATGACACGCTGCACAAGTTGTGTTGTAGACTCGCTCGCCTTCTTTCATCAATTCGTCCATAGACATATTCATAGAAAGCAAACGCTGTTCTTCTTCTTTAGCTTTGCGAACAATTTCTTCTTGCTCGTTCATCCACTTGTCAAATTCGGCAGGCTCTTTCGCGATAACCACAACGGGCATGTAACCGTGGTCTTTTCCACATAACTCAGCGCATTGCCCACGGTAGATCCCTGGCTCATTAACCTTGGCCCAAGATTCATTGATAAAGCCTGGGTTTGCATCTTTCTTCACCGCAAAATCGGGAACCCACCAAGAATGAATAACGTCATCAGAGGTAATAAGAAAACGTACTTTTTTACCTGTGGGAATAACCAGAGGGCGGTCAACTTCAAGCAGGTAGTTATCTGTTTTCTGGAATTTGTTCTCTATTTGCTCACGCTGAGTGGCAAGCAGCGAGTAAAACTCTACGTCGCTGTCCATGTACTTATAGTGCCACTTCCACTGCGAACCTGTGACTAACACTGTCATATCAGGTTTGGACGTGTCTTCCATAGCGATAAGGGTGTTCGCTGCGGGCACTGCCATGAAAATAAGAATAAGAAAGGGAATAACAGTCCAGGCGATTTCAACCTTTACATTCTCGTGAAAATTGGCTGGCTTGGCACCACGGGACTTTCTATGTAGATACATTGAGGCGAACATCACGCCAAAAACTACAACCGCGATGCCTACGCATATGAAGAACATTAGCATGTGGAGGTCGTAGACCTGACCGCTAATGTCGGTTGCACCGCGTCTTAAATTAAGGGAAGAGGCTTCTTCACCTACTTCTTGCGCAAAAAGCAATGGGGAAAAAAGCAAAATGGGTATACTAGAACACCATTTTGCGAATACGGTCATTAGTTGTTTCACTCAGCACCTCCGTAATGGCGAGGTCAAAGACGCTGATTTGTTTGCGCAATGCCCTACCAAATGGTTAGCGAACGATTGACCCACTACTTCAACTTGTAAAACAAATTTAGAGTCATTGTTATTATTTTGTTAATCTTTGTATAAGAATTGCGCAATAATGTCGTGCCGTCTAGTCTTTTCTATTAAAAATTTAACGAAGTGGTTAATTTTTAATCATTTAGTGAAAAATCTTTGATCTTATTTAATGTAAAAGGGAAGCGATGGCGTTGTGGGTTCTCATAGAAATCAAACGGGCATTTGGAACACACAGTGTGTTTGACAGGTCAGCTAACTAGCTAAGAAATCTACAAGTAATTTATAAACAGCTGGCGGTTTTAAACAAATTTTAAAATAAAAAATGGTCTGAGCTTTGGGTATTCACAGAAAAAATAGAGCTCCGGCAGATAAAAATACGCGCGCTGAAAGTCCAAAAGTCTGTCTCCGATGACAAGAGCTAAGTTGCCGAATTCAAGAAAAAAGCAGGAACAAAAGGCATAAAAAAAGCGGCTAATGCGCCGCTTTTGTGCAAACAAGCTAAAATACTACATCCAGTCAGCGTTTCTGATCACACCCACTGCAATGCCTTCAATCGCAAAGTGTTCGGTCGCCAAATCTACCTTAATGGGTGCAAATTCATCGTTTTCGGCATGTAGTAATACTTCACGCCCACGTTTCTCTAGACGCTTTACAGTCACATCTTCATCTACACGCGCCACTACCACCTGTCCATTGTGTACATCAGTGGTGCGATGAACAGCAAGAAGATCACCGTCTAAAATTCCAATGTCTTTCATACTCATGCCGTTAACGCGCAATAAAAAGTCGGCGTGAGGTTGAAAAAGTGCAGGATCTACTTTGTAGTGCGATTCAACATGTTCTTGCGCCAAGATTGGCTCGCCCGCCGCGACACGCCCAATTAATGGAAGCCCTTCTTCTTCTTGTGCGTCGTTATCAAGTGGGATGTTGAGCTTAATGCCACGTGACGTACCAGGCAAAATTTCAATTACACCTTTACGCGCCAGTGCCTTCAAATGTTCTTCTGCCGCATTGGCAGAACGAAAACCAAGTTGACGAGCTATTTCCGCACGAGTGGGCGGCATTCCCGTCTCTTGCATGGTGGTTTTAATAAGTTCTAAAACTTCAGTTTGTCGAGCTGTGAGTGGGCGCATAAAAGACCTGTCTGTTCATACAGTTCCTGTAAGTATATACACCTAAAAGTAAATAACAAGCACTAGCCGCGTCTTTTGCTAGCAACCTTTGCGCTACTCTCCCCACACCACTTGATTTCTACCTTGCTCTTTAGCCTTATAAAGCGACTTATCTGCAAGTGACAGTAGTGCGCTAAAATCTGCGTCATAAGTATCTTCAACAAATGTGGCACCAATACTGATGGATAAATTCATGGTGTCTGTTTTATAAGTGACAATCCCTTCTTCGACAGAGATGCGCAACGCCTCTAATTGCTTGTTTATATTGTCTTTACTATCTCCCAGCATGACGATAGCAAACTCTTCTCCACCTAGCCGCGCCACAACGTTTGGCGCTTGGTTATGTTTAGCGATTTTTCGTGCGACAGCAATGAGTGCCTGATCGCCAGCATCATGACCGTAGGTATCATTCACTTTTTTGAAGTGATCAATATCTACGATAGCCACACATCCACGGCAATGCTGTTTCGAAAATGCGATACATTCATCTAAGAACGCGCGACGGTTGTAGAGACCAGTGAGTGAATCTGTCATGGCCAGTTGCCGCAGTTTTTCTTCAGCAACTGCCCGGGCTTCTTCAAGCTCTACTGCGTAGAAGAGGCCAGCCAGTGCGTCTAAGAATGGCTGTAGAAACTTTGCATCTTCGTCGGTATAAACATCAAACTTATTCGCTAAGCCTACCATCCCAACCACTTTGTCTTTCACCTTTATGGGCAGACCTAAGAACCGACTAATACGGGGGTGCCCCGGCGGCACGCCTTTGGAATTAGGGTGACTGCTAGGCGCATTACTTATGGTAACTTCCCCGGTTAGAATTGTGGTGCCAAAGAGGTTATCGAAATTACTAAAATAGAGATTGCGCTTTTTATATTCAGCGTATTGAGAAAAGCTACTGTTGTCCCACACTATCTCGGAAATGGCATGTATAAAAAGTCTCGATTTGTTCCCGTCATCTTTCATTTGCCCCACAAAAGCGAACTGGCTATCTGAGATGTCAATGAGTTCGGCCAGCACGGATTGGCACGCCATTGTAAGGTCATTGTTTTGAAGGTATGAGGCACGCGTTTTATTGATAAACTGAAGCAGCTGGGTTTTCTTTTTTTCGTGCAGCTCCCTTTCCATTCGCTGTGTGATATCGCGATGAATGCCTGCAACTCGAACGGGTTTGCCCTGGGCGTCTGTCTCAACCGTTTTCCCATAGCTTTCTACCCAAACCCAAGAGCCATCAGCGTGTTTCATACGAAATGTGGTATTAAAGACTTTGCTTTTACCAACTAAATGCATGTGGAGCTGCTTTTCTACTTTGACATAATCGGCAGGGTGAATCAGCTGCCTAAAAAAGCGCGAGCCGCTATCGTAGAACTCATATTCCAGACCAACGATGTCACACCAGCGCTTATTGACCTGATTAACGTCTGCAGCCAAGTTCCAATCCCATGTTCCTAACTCAGAAGCTTCAAGTAATAAACGCATTCGTTGATTGGTTTTATTGAGCTTATCTTCCACGTATTTTTGGTCGCTGGTATCAAATAAAAAGGCTTGAACTGAATACAGCATACCGTCATCGCGGAAATTAGCGGTAGATATCATGCTTACCCAAATAGTACGGGTGGGAGTGACTATCTGAAGGCGACAAGTATGAGTTTCTACCCCTTCCATATGAGCCTGCATCGCGAAGGTAAAATCACTTTCAGCGTCTTGGGTCAACACTTCGCTTAGTGCTACAGAACCCGTAAGCAAATCTTGAGATGACACCCCCAATACGCGCTCACTATTTTTCGAAATATAAACCAGTCTTAGCGACGTATCGTAGCGCCAGGTTGCCAAAACAATCGGCGATTTTTCGATTAAGCCATGCTCTCGCTTTAGCGCTTCGTGCTCTCTTGAAAGCGAGATATGCTGACTCACTAAGACACCAATTCGATTTAGTACCTCTAGGTGTTTTGAGTCTATTTCTCTAGGCACAGTATCAATTAAGCATACCGCACCGATAACCTGTTCATTAATCTCGATGGGCGTACCTGCGTAAAAGCAAATATGGGGTTCACCCGTTACCAACGGGTTGTGCATAAAACGAGGGTCTTCATGCGCATTGCATACAACCACTTGCTTCCGCTCATCAACCACATGACTGCAAAACGCATGTTCGCGACTGACTTTAGAGAGGGTGGTTCCATAACGAGCTTTAAAGGTTTCTTCAAACTCTCCAACTACGCCAATAAGGGCGATAGGCACCTTATATGCCTCAGCTAACACCATCATTAAATCATCAAGATCTAACGGCACCTCACTGTTGAGCATAAAATCATCAATTGTCTTTAATCGGCTTTGATCATCCACTACTACTTGCTCATATTCATTTACCCTTATAAAAGTAGTAATAGTCATGCAGAATCGCAATTAAACATTGCTAATGTTGAAGCGCCGTAAAAGAAATCAGTATGGGCCGTGAAACTTAGGGGAAAAAGCCAGTGGGCATTTGAACTTCCATAACTGGAAGAAGTCATTACAGCATAAGAAGCGATGATATTGGCTTATCGCGAGATTGTGACGCGTTTGTGTTACACTTCACCCGTTTTTATTTCATAGGATCACATAATTCATGTCGTGGATGCGAAAAGCCCTTCTGTCGGTATTTCATTATCCTGTTAAGTTACTGGTAAAAGCTCACAGCATTCCAGTTAACGTTGAAACCGAATTAGGAATAGATAAAAGCAAACCGATTGTTTATCTACTTCCAACCAACTCAGTGACAGACCAGCTTGCACTGAGAATGTCGACCAAAGCTTTAGGATTGCCTAGCCCAACAGAAACCCTGACTTTGGCAGGGCGAGAGTATTCGTCGACTTTGTTTTTACGTAAAACCCAGCCTCTTTTCCGCTCGTCGGCGAAGGATACGGGAATTGAAGACGTTTTCACCGACCTCTTTCACTTACATAGAGACCATGAAAACCTCGATTTGCAGGTAGTTCCGGTTTATGTAACGTGGGGCCGTGCCCCCGGCCGTGGAAAGCCAGGTTTAAGTGACCTTATTGCTGATAAAGCGGCGCCAAGTTGGCTACGCAAGTTGTTCATTGTGTTGTTTTTGGGCCGCGACAATTTTATTAACTATTCTAAGGCCGTTTCTGCACGCGCAATGTCCAACCAACATGGCAGCGACCAGAGCATCGCACACAAGCTAGTACGTGTAGCAAGTACTCACTTTCAGCGCAAACGTCAAAGTATGACCGGCCCTACATTGTTAGAGCGTCAAGAGCTCAACAACAGTGTATTGGGTTCAGACGCCGTGCGCCGTGCCATCGCGGAAGAGTCGAGAAGCAAAAAAGTCTCACATGAAAAAGCAAAGGAAACCGCACAAAGTTATATAACAGAAATTGCGGCAGATTATCGTGAGGGTCTAATTCGTTTTGGCGACAGACTACTTACCCGTATCTGGAACAAGATATACAACGGTATAAGTGTAGGACATGCCGATCGTATTCGTGAGTTGGCCGCTAATGGTCATGAAATCATTTACGTACCTTGTCACCGTAGTCACATGGACTATTTGTTACTGACCTACGTGATTTATCACGAAGGCATGGTGACGCCGCATATTGCAGCGGGTATCAACCTTAACTTTTGGCCTGTGGGCAAAATGTTCCGCCGTGGCGGTGCATTCTTCCTACGCCGCAGTTTTGCAGGCAATAAACTATACACCGCCGTTTTCAGAGAATATTTAGAACTGCTGTTCAACAAAGGCTACTCGGTAAAATACTACCCGGAAGGTGGCCGTAGCCGTACTGGTCGTTTGATCCCGCCTAAAACCGGTATGCTAGCCATGACCATTCAAGCCATGCTCAAAGGGGTTAACCGCCCTGTAAGCATAGTGCCTGTTTACATCGGCTATGAAAACGTAATGGAAGTGAAGAGCTATTTGAACGAGCTGAAAGGCTCTAAAAAGAAAAAAGAATCTAATCTTCAGGTGTTCTCGGCTATTCGTAAGCTTAAAAATTACGGCCACGGCTACGTAAACTTTGGTGAGCCCATTGCGCTTAACCAGTTCCTTGAAAGTCATGTACCTAACTGGCGCGATTGTCGCGATGCCGAGCCAGAGAAGAAGCCTGCGTGGCTAACACCAGCGGTTAACGAGCTTGCCAATAATGTTATGACGCGCATTAACCGTGCCGCGGCATTAAACGGAATGGCATTAGCGTCTCTGTGTCTTTTGTCTTCTAAAAGACAAACCATGAGCGAAGTCGAATTAAGACAAGCGATGGGTGATTTCATGGACTTGTTCAAAGCGGTGCCTTTTAGTGATGACGCCACTATTCCAGAATCATCAGCCGAAGAATTGCTGCGCGATACGCTGAAATTAGGTCGCTTCGATATTAAAGAGGACGATTACGGACGTTTGATCAGCCCACAGCCTCAGTCAGCGGTATATCTGACTTATTATCGTAACAACATTCTACATTTGTTCGCGATCCCTGGTCTTATCATGGCGTCTATCTTTGCGAAAAAAGGCACCACAAAGAACAGTATTCTTCAGCTGATTGCTGCACTTTATCCGTTGCTGCAAAAAGAGCTGTTCTTGCACCTTACCCAAGATGAGGCGCTTGCGCATACTGATGCTTTGATAACCGCATTGCTCAATAACGGTTTGTTACGACAAGAAGGCGACGAGCTATTACCACCTGATGCGCACTGCAAGCAATTCCACTCGGCGTGGCTATTAAGCCGATGCATGCAGGAAACACTTCAGCGTTATGCCGTAGTACTGACAATTCTTGATAAAGAAAAAGTCATTAGCCGTGGTGCCCTTGAGCGGGAGAGTAAGCAAGTGGCTGAACGCCTATCTACACTTTACGGACTAAGCTCCCCTGAGTTTTATGATAAAAACGTACTGTCTAGCTTCATTAGTGCATTGAAAGACAACCATTGGTTGGACTCTGAGAAAGATGGCAGTTTGAAGTACTCAGAAGAGTGTGAAGCTCTGCGCGCTGATGTAATGGCGTTGATATGGCCTGAAATGATGCAGCATTTGGAGAACGTTACGCTAAACACATCAAATTAAGACAATGTGCTAGCTGGCTGAAAATGCCAAACGTAAGCGTCGTGATAAAAAGAGAAAGCCCATGCCATAGCATGGGCTTTTTATTGCGCGTCTATCTATTATTTCGGCCACTGGCAATGCCAATACTCCCTTATTAGATAGACGCTAGTTAGTGCCGCTTCGTATCGCTCCCCGGTAAACCTGCGCTTAACGTGAAGCAATACAAAGCGAAAACAAAAAAATGGCTAGTTTTCGTTTTGTGTTTTTATAACTGCCTACGCCGGCTGCGATAGGAAGAAACGATAAGCAGGGTTATCGGTCACTTCTTCCACTTTATATCCTAACTCAGCAACATGTTGATTGAAGTCCTCGCGGCTGTCTGGCGCAATGTCAAAGCCAGCCAATACCAAGCCTTCCGCGGCACCGTGGTTACGGTAATGAAATAGCGTTATATTCCACTGCTCGCCTAATGTATTGAGAAAGTTTAAAAGTGCGCCCGGGCGTTCTGGAAACTCAAAGCTGAAGACCTGCTCGTTGAGTATGGACGGTGGACGTCCGCCTACCATGTGACGTACGTGCAGCTTCGCCAATTCGTTGTCGGTTAAGTTGAAACAGTCATACCCCTTGTTCTCTAGGTCGCTTTGAAGCGCAGTGAACTCTTGCTGACCGCCCTTAAGTTTCACGCCCACAAAGATATGTGCTTCGCTCTCGCTCGCATAACGATAATTAAATTCGGTAATAGCTTTTGCCCCAACGCACTCACAAAACTGTTTAAACGCGCCTTTGGTCTCAGGAATTTTGACTGCAAATACCGCTTCTTTTTGCTCACCTAATTCACAGCGCTCAGACACATAGCGCAGCGTATGAAAATTAATGTTCGCACCACAAAGAATACCACCAAGTTTTTTGCCTTTGAGGTCATGCTGCTTGGCATACTTGCGAATTGCAGCTACTGACAAAGCGCCCGCTGGCTCAGCAATAACTCGAGTGTCATCAAAGATATCTTTGATCGCTCCACATATTTCATCATTGGTAACGGTAATGGTTTCATCAACCAAGCGATTACACAGTCGGAAGGTTTCTTGCCCCATGATTTTGACGGCCACGCCGTCGGCAAAAATACCTACGCTTTCAAGTTCAGTAGGCGCGCCCTGAGCTTTTGCTTTAATGAAACAGGCAGACTCTTCCGACTCTACTGCAACAATTTTTATGCTTGGCTTTAATTGCTTTAGGTACACCGCAATGCCTGCAGCTAAACCACCGCCGCCCACAGCAATAAATAAGATATCGAGGTGTGGGTTTTGCTCTAATAACTCGCGGGCGACCGTACCTTGCCCAGCGATGACATCGGGGTCATCAAACGGTGGAACAAAGGTATACCCGTGGGTCTCACACAATGCTTTGGCATGGTTACTTGCCTGATCAAAGCTTGTTCCATGCAATACTACATTTACATTTTCACCGCCAAAGCGGCGTACTGCATCAACCTTAATATCAGGCGTGGTTTCAGGCATAACGATAGTCGCCTGAATACCTTTCATTTTTGCACTGTACGCTAAGCCTTGCGCATGATTACCCGCCGATGCACCAATTACGCCGGCCTGCAATTGTTCGTCGCTTAGCGAGCAAATGCGATTGTAAGCACCGCGCAGCTTAAAGCTTTTTACCGGCTGCTGGTCTTCGCGTTTCAGAAATATCTCATTTCCCAGCTCTGCCGAAAGCAGAGACATATAAGAAAGCTCGCTTGCTACGGCTACATCGTAAACGGGGGCAAGTAGGATTTTCTTTAAGTATTCGTGGTCGCTAACGTGTTCGGCTGCCATTATAAATTTTCCAGCTTACTGACATCACGTACTGCTCCTTTATCGGCACTAGTTGCTAGCGCCGCAAAAGTTTTAAGTGATGTGGAGACTTCACGAACGCGATTTTTCGGCTTCCAAGGTTTGTCACTGGCTTCCATTTTCGCGCGGCGCTCTGCAAGTTCTTCATCGCTAATAGCAATATTGATACTTCTGTTGGGGATATCTATTTCAATTTTATCTCCATCTTCCACTAGGCCAATGCCGCCGCCACTTGCCGCTTCGGGTGAGCAGTGACCAATAGACAACCCACTGGTACCGCCACTGAAACGCCCGTCGGTGACCAGCGCGCAGTGCTTACCTAACCCCTTCGACTTTAGGTACGACGTTGGGTACAGCATTTCTTGCATACCAGGGCCGCCGCGAGGTCCTTCATAGCGAATAAATACCACGTCGCCGGCTTTAACTTCATTACCTAAAATGCCTGCCACTGCATCATCTTGGCTTTCGTAAATTCGCGCAGTACCGTTGAATTTTAAAATAGACTCATCCACACCAGCGGTTTTCACAATGCAACCATCTTCAGCCACATTACCGTAAAGCACCGCTAGACCACCTTCTTGACTAAACGCATGCTCGATAGAGCGAATACAGCCATTTTCACGGTCGTCATCGGCTTCATCCCAACGGCAATCTTGGCTAAACGCTTTGGTAGTACGAATACCCGCAGGGCCTGCGCGATAAAACGTGATTGCGTCTTTGTTTTCTGGGTTGGTAATGTCCCACTCGCTGATTACGTCGGTAAGCGGCTTACCTAAAACATGGTTAACATCGGTATTGAGTAGGCCCGCCTTGTTCAGTTCGTTTAAAATGCCCAACACGCCGCCCGCTCGATGAACATCTTCCATATGGTACTTCGGGGTAGAAGGCGCCACTTTACATAGGTGAGGCACTTTGCGCGACAATCTGTCGATGTCTGCCATAGTAAATGGCACTTCGCCTTCCATAGCTGCCGCTAACAAGTGCAAGATGGTATTGGTCGACCCACCCATGGCAATATCCAGGCTCATGGCATTTTCGAAAGCCTTAAAGTTGGCGATATTGCGAGGCAACACACTTTCATCATCGTCGCCGTAGTAACGCTTACAAAGCTCAACAATTTGTTTACCCGCCTGTTTGAATAAGCCCTCACGGTCGGCGTGAGTAGCCAGCATTGAACCATTTCCCGGCAAGGATAAACCTAACGCTTCTGTTAAGCAGTTCATGGAGTTCGCAGTGAACATCCCTGAACATGAGCCGCAGGTAGGACAGGCTGAGCGCTCAATTTCGTCGGTATCAGCATCGCTAACTTTGTCGTCCGCAGCTGCCACCATGGCATCAACTAAATCTAACTTTATAAGCTGGTCTGAAAGCTTGGTTTTCCCCGCCTCCATTGGACCACCGGATACGAAAATAACCGGCACATTTAGGCGCATAGATGCCATTAACATTCCCGGCGTGATCTTGTCGCAGTTAGAAATACAGACGATAGCATCGGCGCAGTGCGCGTTAACCATATATTCCACCGCATCGGCAATGATTTCTCGAGAAGGCAAGCTATACAGCATGCCGCTGTGACCCATGGCGATACCGTCATCCACGGCGATAGTGTTAAACTCTTTTGCAACACCACCCGCTTCTTCAACGCTGCGCGCCACTAACTGGCCGAGATCTTTTAGGTGAACGTGCCCAGGTACGAACTGCGTAAATGAGTTCGCAATAGCAATAATAGGCTTGCCGAAATCAGAGTCTTTCATTCCAGTTGCTCGCCATAACGCGCGAGCTCCCGCCATATTTCTACCTTGGGTGGTAGTTGCTGAACGTAACTTGGGCATAAATCCTTCCCGTTAAATTAAGGTACTAGGGCTGAGCGCTAGTCCTTCTTTATGAAACTTAAAAACAGTGGTAAACCAGTAGTACTTTGGCTCAACTTCCAATACGCTGTTTTACAAAAAATTGCATGTCATACTGATGATGTATCACAACATCTAAAGTCGTTCAAAGCGAGGGACAACAAAGCTTGACCGCTAACACATCAGTAGCGCTTTGTTTTATATGATATATTTGACTTACAATACCTATATCCATTGGCATTGTAATAATGAAATGTTGTTCGTTAGAGGTTATGGCTTTACCTCATCACTTAATATCACGAACAGCGTAACAAGCAGCACGTATCGATATTGAACAAAGAAATAGCATGAAACGCAAGACCTGATCAAGTATTTTGCGGTAGAAATAGCGAGTTAGTGCAGGCAGTAAAAGGGCAGAAGAACATGTTTGATTGGTTTCATTGGTTAAACCTTGCAGGGGTTGCGGTATGTGCAATTTCCGGCACCCTTATGGCCTATCAGAAACGTATGGACGGATTTGGTGTGGTAGTACTTGCCAGTGCGACCGCTATTGGAGGCGGCACACTGCGTGATGTCATGCTAGATGTTCCCGTATTCTGGATTGCCGATACCGATTATTTATACACCACTCTCATTGCCGCTTTTATCCCTATAATTTGGCTGCGTATAAGCCCGCGCTTTCCCTTTCACTACTTATTAGTCGCCGATGCCTTCGGTCTGGCGCTGTTTAATGTAGTAGGCATAGAGAAAGCCCTAGCAAACGACACAGGCATGGCAGTGGCTGTGGCCATGGGCACCATTACAGGTGTATTTGGCGGACTGTTACGAGACGTAATTTGTAGAGAAGTACCTCTGGTATTAAACGGCGAGCTCTATGCGATGACTTGTATCGCAGGAGGTGTGGCATACGGCATAGGTATGGAGATGGAACTTGCTACTCAGTGGTGCGGTATTGCAGCTCTAGTCACAACCGTATTGTTTAGACTTGGCGCCATGCGATGGCACTGGCAGCTACCCGTTTTTTATAACGACCATCATTAGTGCTACCGGTCTGTGCCTAGCAGAGGTAGTACTCGCCGTGCGCGCTATAAGTAAATCCCATCGTTAGTACAGTTACATCTTCTTTCTAGCCTCATTAGAGTTTACGCCCTAAGACGGGGCTAAATGCATTAATTTTGCCTTTGTTTGCTTTTGCAACACAGAAGCAAGGACGAGCAGGAAGAGGAGCTGAGTACATTATGGGAATGGCTGTGGTTAAAACCTTCGCAGGGCAGGGCGTGTCAGCGCCAGAGGTAAGTGTAGAAATTCACTTAGCTAATGGTTTACCTGCTTTTCAACTGGTCGGCATGGCAGAAACCAGCGTTAAAGAAGCGCGAGAGCGGGTACGCAGCGCGCTTATTAATAGTGGCTTTGAATTTCCAGCAAAACGAATAACGGTTAATTTAGCGCCGGCAGATATTCCAAAATTTGGCGGGCGATTCGACTTACCTATTGCCGTAGGTATCTTAGCGGCGTCGGGCTACATATCAGACATTAGCCTTCTCAACATTGCTTTTGTGGGCGAGCTTGCATTAAACGGTGAAATAAAGCCGGTTAACGGGCTTATTCCTGTTGTAATGACAGCCGCAAACGAAGACATTGCGCTCGTGTACCCAGGAGATAATGACGTAGAAGCCGCATTGGTTTCTCATGCAACGCCATATCCCGCTTTCGATTTACTGTCTGTTTATGAACACCTAACCGGGAACAAAAAGCTCGCTAAAGGCCAGCCATTTACTTCGCGGGCGCCTAACAAAACCTTAACAGGGTGGGATGACATTATCGGCCAGGAGCAAGCCAAACGAGCGTTGATCATCGCGGCAAGTGGAGCACATAATCTTTTGATGGTGGGCCCTCAAGGTACAGGTAAGAGCTTACTTGCCAGCCGAATGCTGTCGCTACTCCCCGATATGAGTGAGGAAGAAGCGTTGGAAGTTGCCGCTATTCACTCGGTGAAAGGCGAAAAGCTGCATGCAGAACGTTTTCTAACCCGCCACTTGCGTTCGCCCCACCATACAAGCTCAGCCGTAGCGCTTACTGGCGGTGGCTCAAACCCTGTTCCGGGCGAAATATCGCTGGCCCACAACGGTATTTTGTTTCTTGACGAATTGCCTGAATTTGGGCGAAAAGCACTGGATGTATTGCGCGAACCACTTGAAACCGGCGATGTGCATTTGTCTCGCGCTTCAGGAAGCGCAACATACCCCGCCAACTTTCAACTAGTCGCGGCAATGAACCCAAGTCCGACGGGTGATATTGATGATAACCGACTGACACCGCAGCAACAGCTCAACTACTTAAATCGATTATCGGGGCCACTGCTTGATAGAATTGATATACAAGTCGAAGTGCCTCGGCTACCTGACTACGACCTGCCAGAGCGCGCCAATAGACCTAACGACTCTTTGCACGCAACGCGAGAGCGGGTCATTGCAGCTCGTCACAAACAAGAATTACGACAAGGCAAGCCAAATGGGGCGCTGCATGCGGGCGAGCTTGCCGATATATGCTTACTTGATGACGCTGATTTGCAGTTTCTACAAGCCGCTGCCAAACAGCTTAATTTGTCTATGCGGGTGTTTCATCGCACGTTAAAAGTGGCAAGAACCATTGCTGACCTTGAAGATGAGCACGCCGTATCGCGGGCACATATTGCAGAAGCATTGGGCTATCGCGCCCTCGATAACCTCATTAAGCAGTTGAGCACTAGTTGAGTACTGCTTTTGCCTTACAATTACGCACGAGATTGCAAGTTTAGCTGCATAAAGGCGTTAATAAGCGGCTCGTTTTGCTTATCCTGCAAGCAGCACAATCCAAGGGCATAAGGCTCAATATCGTCTACCTGAATCTGGGTTACCGCATTGGCCATGCTAGAGTGATCAAGTACCACTTTTGGCACAAAACCCACGCCACATTCAAGTGCCACCATGCTCACGATGGCCTCGTTACCGCCTACGTAGGCATACACATTAGGGCGAATACCGTGTTCAGCAAACCAATGATAGGCGGTACGACGGGTTGGTCCAGTTTCAGGCATAATCACCTGATGTTTGGTCCAGTCTAACTGGCTTAGTTGGGTGAGTCGCCATTCTCTTGGGGCAATAAGTACCAAAGGCACATTATCAAGGGCGGTGAAATGCAAATCTGTCGGCATATCAGGGGTGTAAATAGCAATAGATAAGTCACACTGCTTGCCTTTGACTTTTTCTATCGCAAGGGCAGGATCGCCTGTGATAAGGCGTATATCCACACCCGGGTGCTGCTGCCTGAACTGTCTAAGCATAGCGGGTAAGTGGCTTTGACTGGCGGTTACCGAGCAAAATACGCTGAGCTCTCCCTGCAATGCGTCGTTATCTTCTTTTAAGTCGACCTTTAACTGCTGCCAATCTTTCAGCGCTTGCTTTGAAAAAGACAGCAGCTTGTGACCACTGTGGGTTAGTGCCACTTTGCGGTTATCACGTTTGAACAACGTACAGCCTAGCTCGTCCTCAAGGCGTTGAATCACCCGGCTTAACGTAGAAGGCGACACATACATGGCCTCGGCAGTAATACCAAAATGCAGACTGGTTGCTAAATGATTGAAGAGCTGAAGGCTACGAAAATCCATAAACATTTCACTTTATGCAATATTATCTTGCAAATATATCATTTTCCAAAACAAAAGAAATCTTTTAGTCTCAATATCAAGTCGTCATAGACGAGGTCTGTCAACGCCAAGGTCGGTGTTTGATATTGACAAAAATGAATGTTGTTCGGAAATTTTTATGGCTAATTATTTCAACACCCTGTCACTTCGCCAGCAGTTAGATCAGCTTGGCCGCTGCCGTTTCATGGCACGCGATGAATTCGCTGACGGTTGTCAGTTCTTAAAAGGCAAGAAAATTGTCATTGTAGGCTGCGGCGCGCAGGGCCTTAACCAAGGTCTGAATATGCGTGATTCAGGGTTAGATGTTTCTTATGCGCTGCGTCAAGCAGCCATTGATGAGCAACGCGACTCATACAAGCGTGCGACCAGTAATGGATTTACCGTTGGTACATACCAACAGCTCATTCCAGAAGCAGATTTGGTTTATAACCTAACGCCCGATAAGCAGCACGCTAGCGTAGTAGAAGCCGTTATGCCGCTTATGAAAGAAGGTGCAACATTAGGTTACTCTCACGGTTTCAACATTGTTGAAGAAGGTCAGCAAATTCGTAGTGATATCACAGTAATTATGTGCGCGCCGAAAAGCCCGGGTTCTGAAGTACGTGAAGAATATAAGCGTGGTTTTGGTGTACCAACACTTATTGCCGTGCACCCAGAAAACGACCCTGAAGGTAAAGGGTGGGATCAGGCCAAAGCACTAGCAAGTGCAACAGGCGGTGACCGCGCAGGTGTACTTGAGTCATCATTTGTGGCTGAAGTTAAATCTGACCTAATGGGCGAGCAAACCATTTTGTGTGGTATGCAGCAAGTTGCAGCAGTACTTGCGTTTGAGAAAATGGTTGATGATGGTATCGACCCAGGCTACGCAGGTGCACTTATTCAGTACGGCCTAGAAGCTATCACTGAAGCACTTAAGATTGGCGGCGTTACTAACATGATGGACCGTCTTTCAAACCCTGCGAAAGTGAAAGCGTTTGAGCTTTCTGAGCAGTTAACTGATCTACTTCGTCCGCTATTTGAAAAGCACCAAGACGACATCATCAGCGGTGAGTTCTCTCGTACCATGATGGAAGACTGGGCGAACGGCGATGCAAACCTACTTAAGTGGCGTGAAGAAACCGGTGAAACCGCGTTTGAAAACGCACCGGCTTATGAAGGAGAAATCAGTGAACAAGAATTCTTTGACCACGGCATTCTATTGGTTGCCATGATCAAGTGTGGTGTTGAAGTTGCGTTCGACGTAATGGTTGAAGCCGGTATTCTTCCTGAGTCTGCGTACTATGAATCACTACATGAAACACCGCTTATTTCTAACACAATCGCGCGTAAGCGTTTGTATGAAATGAACGTGGTTATTTCAGACACAGCGGAATACGGAAACTATTTATTTGCTAACGCAGCTATTCCGATTTTGCGTGAGAAATTTATGCCTACCATTGATACCAGCGTTATCGGTAAGGGTTTGAATGTTACTTCTAACCAAGTAGAGAACAAACGCCTTGTTGAAATTAACGAAGCTATCCGCTCACACGGTGTGGAATCAGTAGGTAAAACCTTGCGTGGCTACATGACTGACATGAAAGCCATAGTAGTGTAAGAGCAGTGGTTAAGACAGTTTCTGTCGTTAGGTGCTTAACTAAGCCCTCTTGCCCGACCATTTTGGTCGGGCTTTTTTATGCCTGCAAGCCTGCTAATAAGTAAGTCGTCATCACTTTCTTAAGCAACTAACCATTGCGACACGCCTTGGAATACACCTTCTAAATAGAACCTTCACGAACGCGCTCAGCATAGCGTACTGATGCATAAGATAAGGCAAAGAAAACGAGGAACCCCCAGCCGATAGGCATTAAATTCCCATTTAAAAAACTGTCGACAAAAAGTGCAACGGGCACCGAGAATAGGCTAGAGAACGAACCGATAATTGCTGCGCCTAATCCTGCCATATCGCCAAGCGGTTGCATCGCCATGGCATTCAAATTACCAAATAAAATGCCAACAAAGAAAAAGCCGATAAACATAACTGTAACGGTGGGTATTAACGGTGGCAAACCGTCGTACGCCAACAGCAGCGCCAAATACACTACGGCAAACCCGTTTACGCCTTTAAGTGCAAAACGACAAAGCTTGCGCATGCCAAAGCGCATCACCATTTTTCCGTTAAAGTATGAGGCAAGGCCAATGGAAAAAGCGAGCGTTGCAAAAATGTATGGAAACCATTCGCCTACGTTGTAAAACACCGTAAATATGGTTTGCGATGCGCTTAAATACGCCAGGAATGCCCCAAAGATACAGCCCATAGCAAAGGTGTAACCCATTACCGCTGGGTTAGTTAGAATGAACTTTGACGATATAAAAAACTGCGCCCACGAGAACTTTTTGCGCTTCGCTCTAGGCAAGGTTTCCCCTTGGCGGGAAAAAAACCATATTCCAGCCATAGTGGCGACAATAAGAAAGAGGGTGAAGATATGGAACCACGAGGTCAACTCCATTACCGTTTGCCCAATGATAGGTGCCAACATTGGCACTAGAATAAACACCATCATGATAAACGACATGACTTTTGCCATGGCATCTCCCACATAAAGGTCGCGAATAATTGCCATAGAAGCTATTCGTGGCCCAGATACCCCAAATGCCTGAATAACCCGCCCCACCAGCATGGTTTCCAAGTTGGTGGCGATCATGCAGACAAACGTGCCTAGGGCGAAAATACATAGACCCACAAGAATGGTGAGACGACGTCCACGGCTATCTGAAAATGGGCCAAAGAACATTTGTCCAAACGCCATGCCCACAAAGAACACGGTAACAATCAAATGAGTGTGGTGAGCCTCGGCAACCTGTAGCGACTCGCCAATTTGTATAAGCGCGGGCAACATCGCGTCGATGCTAAGCGCCACCAGCGATGTCATTGTTGCCATTAAGGCAACAAATTCAACAAGGCCAAGCGCGGGCTTTTGCACAACGGCAGTATCTTCAGAAACACCATTAGAAGTCTGGGGCATAAAGTCTCGAAAATGAAATTAAGTGGGGAAAATTAAAAAGGCGCGAAATTAACGCGCCTTGATTAGTATACCTGAAACTTGGTTAAAAAGCCGTCAGTACTTATAAAGCTTATCGTAAATAGTGGTGCTTTTAACGGGTGTTACTCGGAAGCTGAAACGTTTGCCGTTGCAGCACTCCCTTTACTGGCTGGTCTAAGGTATTGGTCCAAAAACGCATCCATTTCCTTAAAGAAAATGTGACGATTTCGCTGAATAGACAAACTGTGATCACCACTTTCAAGCTCAACATATTTAAAGACTTTATCGTAGTCGTCTAATTCATCCGCCATATATCGGCTATGAAGTGGCGGGACAATTCTATCTTCGTCACCGTGTACCAGCAAAATTGGCGTCTTTATCTCTTTCGCATTGTAGTAAGGCGAACGCGCTTCAAGATCATCATAATCATCTCCGATTTGGTTCTTCACAAACTCATTGTTTAGGAAGCGGCGAGAATGGATGATGACATGTTTAAGTGAACTTACGCCTGCGAAGCTCACCGCACACTTAAACAGATCAGGGGTTTTGACAGTCGCCATTAAAGCTGCGTAGCCTCCGTAACTGGCGCCAACAATACACATGTTATCTTGCTCAGCGTAACCCTGCTTTACCATCCAGTTAGCCGCATCGGTGATGTCATCTTGCATTGCCAAGCCCCACCCTTTCATTTGGCTTTGCGCAAAGCTATAACCATATCCTCGTGAGCCTCTGAAGTTAGGCCTTAGCACCGCATAGCCCTTCGACGTAAAATACGCAGTCCAGTAATCGAAACCACTGAAATCTCTTGCTCCAGGGCCGCCGTGGGGATGAATTATCGTTGGGAACGGGCCTTCGCCTTTTGGTAATGTTAGATATGCTTCAATCTTAATACCATCTCTGGCCTCATACTCAATTAGCGTATGTTCAGATAACTTTGCAGGATCTATTTGAGCATATTGTTCAAATAGCATCACTAACGAACCCGCTTTGCGGTCACCCAGCAAATAAACGCCAGGCAAAATATCAGACTCTGAATAGACAATGTATGTCTGCTCGTCGTCACTAAAACTCACCAAGGTATTGTCGTAGTCAGGTAATCCCGCATCAATGCCGTTTTGAAGTGCAACGTAGCGCTCATCCCAGTAATACCGACCGTCATGACGCACACCAATAGCATCTCGCGTAACAGGTGAATAAATAAGGCTACCGTTTACATCGTACCCTTCATCAGCGTAGATCTCTGTTCGCTCGTTAGTCGTTAAATTCAAGGTATACAGCGCACGATAATCACCTTTGTAACCTTTAAAATAAAGAATATTTGGGTCTTTAGCGAAGCCAACAGGGTATTCGCCCTTATCTGTCATGGCGTTGTAAGCAAATAAGGTACGCCAATCGTCACCCTCTTTTAGGAAAACTTCTCGCTCACCGGTGTCATAGTCAAGGGAAATGCCGATGCGCACATTATTTTGTTGGTCCGTCATCCAATCTCTAATGCGTTTTTTCCCGCGGATAATTCGGCTTATACCGCCATCATTAACATTGATTTTGTAAACCGACGGCAACCCTAGTACCTCAGCATCTAAAGCAATCAAAATATGTTCGGGATCGTCAGGTAGCCAATCTATGACCTCATCGTGAAACTGAGGTATATGGTTTGGATTACCTGCACGACGTTTTATTCTTTCCCATTCAATCAGATTGAATGCGCCACCATCACCATCAAACTTGACACTTAACAGGCGTGTATCGTGAACTTTGGTAGTGCCTCGGCGAGTTTCGTAGCGCGCGCTAACGACTAAGCGCTCATTGTTAACCCAGTTGTACCAATTAATTTTTACTCGTTCATTGTCTGAACGCAGCAGAAAGTGCTTTTTACCTTCCTTTAGGTCGTAGGTCGCAAGCATGGCAAACGCCTCTTCCTGTTCAACATTCTGAACAAACGCGATTTTTGAACCATCGGGTGACAGCGAGGGTGTCCAATAGGTTGGTAAGGCACTGAAATTTTCGTAGTTAGGTTTTGTCTCCGCTTGCTCTGCGCCCAGCGTAGAGAAGGAACAAACCAACAGCATTAAGATGAACAGTGACGTAGGTGAGAAAGCCTTTTTAGAAGACATAACATTCCCTTGTTGTTTTTTATTGTTAGTGGAACTTAGCTTAGGCAAGAAACTCGAAGTTAAGTTATATCGAGTATACAAATTCGCGCCCAGATGTACAAAAATAAGCCGACATATAGTGTAATGTTCAGCAGTTTGCTGCATTAAGTGATAGCCGGGCACGTTTAGAAGAAGAAAGTATACGGAATCTGCTTTCTTCCACGACGTCAGCGTAATAATTTGATCTCTCGTCGTACTTTGCGGATACAAATTCCAAATGTGGTATCATTAACCACAGACATAATATGGATTTTACCATCAAGCGGTAAGCTTCACAGCCCAGCGTTACCTTAAGGATTTAGCCTTTTCATGCCTTCAATTTGGAGCGGGCTTGCCAGTTTGCAAGACCAACTTTTCCGACAATTTATGTTTAGAGCATCCAAAGCAGCCTCTCTTTTGGTGCGTGGTATATTGTGCTCATTAGTCAGTGCACTCTTTACCTTTTCCCACGCGCAAGAGTCTATTTCATACGATATCCAAGGGGTAGAGGACGACAAGCTGCGTAATAATATCCGCCTGCATTTAAACAGTCTCGATGTGGAAAAATCGTTGCTTACTGACCCTTATTGGCAAGATGAGGTTGGCGAAACGGTAGCCACGGCTGTTCAACCTTATGGCTATTACAATAGCGAAACGAGAGTTCGCATTGAAGAAGGCGACAAGGTTACGGTAAATGTTGCTTTAAATACACCGCTTACCATTAATAAGGTTACCCGCGAGATTATAGGAGCAGGGCGTGAAGATAAGGCTTTCAGAGAGCGCTTTAATTCGCTAAAGCTTAAAGAAGGCGACGTGTTAAACCAAACCATTTACGAGTCGTTTAAGTCGTCCATGTTTAACTACGCCTTATCTAATGGGTACTTTGATTATCATTGGCAAGCTACTCGGCTCGATTTAGTGCGGGAGGAAAAACAAGCAAACGTACTTTTGATTGCGCAAAGCGGTCCGCAGTATCAATTTGGAGAGCTTAAATTCATAGGCGATGACAAGGCAAAAGCCATCATTGAGCGGCTTAAACCATTTAAGGCCGGTGACGCTTACTCTTCAGCGATACTTGCCGACTTCAATAGAAGTCTGAACCAATCTGGGTACTTTACTCGCGTTATTGCTCGCCCGGTTGTGAGTGAGGCCGATGGCTTGCTGGTACCGGTTGAGGTTTCACTCCTTCACAGACCTACCGATGCTTTTAACGTCTCCGTTGGTGCTGCTACTGACACGGGTCCACGCGTTCGCTTAGGCTGGGAACGCCCTTGGGTGAATAGTAAGGGGCACTCTGTGTCATCTGATATTTTCATTTCTGCGCCTGAACAATCCGTGACCGCCGACTACCGAATTCCTATGAGAAATATTACGCGGGACTACGCCAGTATTGAGGCCGGATACCAGTTTATTGAATACAGTAACACCTCCTTTGAGAGTGAAACCTTATCACTGTCGGCACATAGATATTGGCAACATGACAAGTCGCCGTGGCAGCACGATGGCTCGGTAACCTATCTACGTGAGACCTATGACCAAGGGGAATTAAGTACGAACACCACGTCGTTAGTGTTACCCGGATACTCGTTGACTTATCGCGATAAGGACAGTGAACTAAACATTAATAATGGTACTTATCTTCAAATGCTCACTCAAGTTGGCAGAGAAGGTTATGGTTCTGATATCGATTTTGCTAAAGCCGTTGTTGAAGGGTTAGTAATCCGCACTTTTAATGATGTACACAGAATCACGATCCGCGGTGAGGCAGGGGCGATCAAAACGAATAGTTTTGACGAAGTACCTACCTCACTACGCTTCTATGCCGGTGGCGATAAGAGTATTAGAGGCTTTGAGTACCGCGAAATATCACCTAAAGCCGAAGTTATTTCCCCAGAAACCGGTAAGCTGACAACAGACTCAATAGGTGGAAAGTACTTACTTACATCAAGTGTGGAATACGCTTACCAGGTGGCTGACAACTGGCGAGTGGCTGCCTTTTTTGATGCGGGTACAGCAACAAACGATACCAGCACAACGTTGACATACGGTATTGGTCCAGGCGTTCATTGGCTTTCACCTATTGGACCTGTAAGGTTTTATATTGCAAGAGGCTTTTCCCCTGACCAAAATACGTGGGACATTCACATAATGCTGGGGCCAGAGCTATGAGGAAACGTACGCTTTCGGCTATTTTACTTTCACCGGTGTTTATACTGGTGGGCATATACGCAGTATTAATAAGCCCGTTAGGTGGGCCTACCGTTAAATTCCTAGCCAACGCTTTTGTTGAAAACCTTTCCATTGATGCCATCGACGGCGGGTTTGCTGACACTTTAGAAGTGCATAACGTTACGTGGGAAAATCCACAATGGAAAGTATCTGCGCAATACGCTTATATTGATATTACGTGGCGTTGTTTGTTTGAACCCAGAGTATGCGTTAACGAACTAACGTTAGAAAACGCCACGCTAACGCAACTTTCAAGCACGCCAGAAACGTTGGAAGACGAACCAACCTCTAACAAGATTGAATTACCGTTTCCCATTGATGTGGGATATTTAAATTTAACCAATATCAAACTAGCACTGCTTACGACAACCGTTGAAGTTGATGAACTAGAACTGTCTGATTTTGAGGGTAATCAAAGCCTTGCGCTTGACAGCTTTGCTGCTAAAGGGGTTCGCGTTGCTCTACTCGAAGATACGACTACAAGTGCGTCGCACGTATCCACGACAACCCCGCCGCAATCAGACCAAGAGCTATCAGGAAACGACCCAGAACAGGAAACAGAACAAGCCGTAGAAAAAGAGACGCCAAAATCTGATCGCGCATTACCTACATCGTACTCACTCAGTTACGACGTACCTGAACTTCCTACGATCACTGCGCCTATTCCATTCTCCCTTGGTACCCTGTTAATAGAAGATTTACAGATAATTCAGGGGAACACTAAACAACGTTTTTCGCTCATTTCACTATTGGAAACTCAATTTAAAGGCAGCAATGTCGCGATTGAGGAGATGGCCATTGTGCATGAACAAGGTGAGGTGCAGGGAAAGGCAAGCGCTACGCTTGACGGTAACTTTCCGCTAAATGTGGTTATTAACGCCAAAACAATGTTTAGCGACGCACAACAAGAAGTGAACCTAACGGCTTCAGGGGCGCTGGACGAACTTACAATGTCAGTCACAGCTAAAGGTGCTGTGAGCGCAAACGCCAATCTAAATGCCGACATTTTAGATAGTAATCTTCCCATACAGTTCACAGCACACTGGCAAGACCAAGCCATACCCACTATGGACAATGCCACCCTTAAAGAAGGTCAGTTAACGCTTAACGGCACCATGGGTGACTACATACTTAAAGGGGCTGGCGCCGCGACATTACCTGATATTGGCAACGTGCCGGTATCTCTTGATGTGGTATTAAAAAAGAACAACATTTTTGTGAACCAAGCCAACATTAAAGCCTTGGAAGGTAGCTTAACCAACACGGGTACACTTTATCTCAATGAAAGCATTGCCTGGGAAGGAAAAACAAAGCTTAAGAGCGTGTCAGGAAAGCAATTCAGTATTTATGCGCCTGAAAAGATTTCGGGGGAAATCGACAGTATTTTGCAATACTCTGAACGCGGCGGATTACATATGAGCCTTAGAGACATGTCAGTCTCTGGCGTGCTTCAAAACAAACCGTTTCAAATAAAAGGGAACGCGGTTTACGCCGGCCCCAGTGATTTATTCGTGACTAACGTCAATATTATTCAAGAGCACGAGCAGGAGAAAAACACTATTCGTGCTATCGCTCAAGTGCTAAATAAGCGCCATTTAAACGCAAACATTGCAATTAACGTTAATGCTATTTCTAGCTTGTATCCAGAAGTAATGGGGGCGGTGAGCGGAAACATCACCGCAACTGGCCCTTGGCAAAATCCGAGCGCTAACGGCACAATTACTCTGTCTGATATCGTTGTATCACCGAATTTAAATGCGTCTGCCGCACAGCAAGGACCATTGAACGGCGAGATAAAAGTTAACGGTACCTATCGCGATCACACCGCAGATATCGACCTCAATGTGCCCAACAACAATATTGCACTGTCGCTAAAAGGCGCATGGACAAACAATCACTGGGTGGGCGAAATTAGCGATACCGCATTAAAGCTTGCCAATATGCAGTGGTCACTATCCAGCCCATTTAGCGTAGACATCGGTACTGAACCTGTCACGGCTAGAATAGGGCAACATTGTTGGACCTCCAGAAAAGAGGGTGAACTGTGTATATCAAACGTAAACTATCAAGGAGATAAAGCGAGCTGGGATATCAGCGCCACAGCGTTGCCCATTGGTTTATGGGCAAATGAACTTGCGCCTATCGCTATTTCGAGTCCCTCAGACGCCACGTTAACGGTCAAGACGAAAGGGAGCTACTCACCCAAAGACCCTATCGATGCCACTTTTACCGCTTCGGTAAGCGCTGCGCCATGGCAGCTTGGGGAAACAAGACCGCTAACACTCACTATCAATTCCATTGAAACTAATGGAACCATTAAACAAGGGCAGCTAACGTCAACCTCAGTCATTTCAAGCCAAGATGTGGGAGATGCAACGCTGACATTGAGTACTCGTCCCTTTGATGAACGTATTCCGCTTGATGGAAAGCTGGTAATGCAAGGACTTAACGTTGCCCCCTTTAAACCGCTTTCCCCAGCTATAAGAACACTTACCGGCATGCTAAACGGCGATGTGTCGTTAAGTGGTTATGTAGATGACCCTGCACTTAACGGCGAACTGAGTATTTCCAACGGCGCTATCGATATACAGGATACGCCTGTTACGCTTGCCGACTGGAATCAAAAAGTCATGCTTAATGGTCAAACTGCCGCGTTAGACGGCACCTTTGTATTAGGCGGTGGGAAAGGCGCACTTAAAGGCGAGCTTGACTGGTCATCTAACCCCAGCGCTACTTTCAATTTAAAAGGAAATGGTTTCGAAATTCGTCAGCCTAATATCCGACTCAAGGTGTCGCCCAATATCGATATAGCCGCCACAAAAGAAAAAGTGGATGTAAATGGTGAGGTGAATATTCCGTGGGCGCGCATCGAAATAGAATCGCTTCCTGAGAGCGCAGTTTCTCCATCGAAAGACGTACACCTTCGAGGCGAACCCGATAGAGAAGAGCCTTTAGATATTATTCATGCCTCAGTACTGGTTAACATCGACAAAAACAAAACCCAAGAGGTGAAGCTGGAAGCGTTTGGTCTTACCGCCAGTCTTTATGGCGGTATCCGTGTGAACACCCAACCTGCACTCGTGGGTTATGGTGACCTCCAAATTTTAAATGGGCGCTACAGTGCTTACGGACAACAGTTAATTATCCAAACCGGTGAGGTGCAGTTCAACGGCCCTATCGACCAGCCATTGTTACTGGTTGAAGCCATCCGCGACCCGGCTAAAACCGATGACGACGTAATTGCGGGTATTCGCATTGACGGGGCAGCCGATTCACCGAGCATCAATCTGTTTTCAGAGCCTGCAATGGATCAGCAGGGCGTGCTGTCGTACTTGCTCACTGGTTCAGGTCCGAACTCGGGAACACAAGATCCAAACTATGCTTCACTGTTATTAGGCTTTGGCTTGTCAAATACCAAGACCTTAACAGGGCAGGTGGGAAGCGCGCTGGGAATAGATGATTTTAGTTTAAGCACTAACGAAGACTTACTGTCAGTAACAGGGCAAATTAACGAACGACTATCTGTGGAATACAACGTAGATGTTGGATTAAGGCAAAACGATGCCAGTAGTACACTAAGACGCAGACAACTACCGCCTGACTTAGCGGTAAAATATCAGCTTTTACCAAGTTTATATTTAGAGGCCATTCAAACTACGCTTGAAGACCAGTCGGAGTTTGCGTTAGATCTTTATTACGAATTCTTCTTGGGCGATAACAGAACCCGTAAAGATAGTGATGAAGATGAAGACGACGGTGAATCTAACGACAGTAGTGAAAGCTCACCAAAAGCGCGGAATGATAATGTGGGCGCTTCTGACACTTCTAGTAAAAACTAAGCGCCCAAACTCAAAACGTCGCATTGGTGCACCCTTGCTTCCTTAGCGCTGCTGCGCCATCTTCTGAAGCGTTTCGAGTTGACGCTCAAAGCGCTTTTGTCTTTTGCTCGCCCATACATACCACACCAGCATCACAATGCTTATGGAAGTCATGACTATGGCCATTTTCACAATTTTCTCTGGCGTAAGCTCTCCATAGAAATAGCGTTCCAACAAAAAACCACACCCAAATAACACTGCAGTCCATGTCGAGTGTTTAGTGATAACCGCAATCTTTACGTTATTCTTAATTTGCTTTGTAAGCTGCATCAGATGGTCAGCGGTTTGAGTGTCTTTTGAGAACGCAGCCACTCTTCTTAGCCATAGCTGGTACACAAGCAGGGGAAGAGCAGTAATCAGCATAAAGATAAACATTGCCTGAGCGACAAAAGTGAATTCTTCCCAGGTAATAACTAGTACGTAGACCGCTGGGATAAACGCTAAAGAGTCTACTAACATATACCAGCGTTGCTTTGTCCGCTCACTGCTTAAACTGGCTTTTACTTCTTCAAGGTTAATAGTCGTAACTGGCTGAGCTTGCCATAGTGCAGATAGGGCATCGTTTTGCTCATCGTCTACTGATACGGGCGGGTTCGTTTGATTCTCTTTATCTGAGTTATGCATGCGGTTGCTCCTGCATGATACTTTGCTTGGCGCGTTTTAATATCACGCCAACATGGTTTTTAGTCAGACCACATACGTCTGCAATTTCATCGTAACTTAAGCCTTCAAGAGAAAGTGTAAGCACTTGTCTTGATTGAAGTGGTAGCGCCCGTACCGCGCATAATAGGCGCTCTAGCGATTGGTGCTGACTAGACATTTCTTCTGGTGAGTGGGTATTACTCGCGAACCCGTCAGAACCAAGATCATCGTGGTCATATTGATGGGTATCGAGACGCTTCACTTGACTTGCTACGTGAGTAACTGCGCGGTTGTGAGCTATCTTCAAAATATAGGTTTTCACGCTGCTATCGCCCTTAAAGCGAGACAGTCCCTGCCAGACGGCAATAGCAATTTCTTGCAATAATTCTTGCTGCATCGCCTCGTTTGCTTCATAGCTGTTGGCTACACGGCTTAGTATTGCCCCGTATTGCGCAAAAACATCTTCAAAACCCTGCCCCAACGTCACATCCCTAATCACAAAAACTATTGTTATTTTATTGTGTTACTTCTATCAGTCTGCCCATAGAAATTTTTATTACAAACTTTTTTCATCAATGCTGTAATTTTTTTAAGCAACAAATGACTAGTGAAAACAGTAAGTGCAGTAACGTGCGTTTAGGGCATTTTCCCTAAAAGCCTTCAACCTTGAAATTTGGATTAGGAAAACACTATGTCTACATTAAGTTTAGTTTTGTTAATTGGCAGCCTTACGTCGCTTGTGCTTTTGGCAAGCTACCTAGACGCAAAATTTCAGTGGCGATTAAACGACTGGATGAACGGCGAGTGCAGCAACCCTTTCGTTAAAAGCGTGACCGACAAACAGCAGCAGCGTTTAGAGGAAAAAGATGCGCAGATTAAAACTTTGATGGCGCGAATCGAAACCCTTGAAACCATTGTTACCGAGCCTGCTTATGAACTGAATAAGAAAATCAACGCGCTCAAATAAACGGTTTGACCAGACCCTAGCTCGACACCGGTGGGCGACGCATAAAGCGGGGAACTTTCCCCATTGCAATAGCGTTGCCTACCAGCACAATCACCACCCCAACTACAGATAGCACGCTCCAAGTATAGCCTTCAAAAAACGTGGAAATAACCAGTGCAACCATGGGGTATACCAAGACCACATACGCAGCCTTGTCAGCCCCCATTTGCTTTATCAGTTTCATGTACGCGCCAAACGCGAACACAGAGCCAAAGATAGCCAGATAAAGCAGCGACAGGTAGAACTCGGTGTGAGTAGGAATGACCAACTTACCCGGCATTGCCAGTGAAGTGATGAAAAGCAGCACCATGGCGTAGCTCATGGCATAGAAATTCATTTGGATAACAGGCGTACCCGAGGTCAATATACGCTCGGAGATAACGTTACCTGTTGAGGCGCAAAAAAAGCTGACAAACGCAATGGCGAGGCCGGTGGCAAGCGCCGCATCCATGGATACTTTGGAAAACTCAGGTACAAACAAACACACAATGCCCAGCAAGCCAAACGTCGCGCCTATAACCACTTCTTTTCTTATCGGCTCTTTCAGCCACCAGCGCCGAAGCACAACGTTAATGTAGATAATACAAGAGCTCATGAGGGCTAGCAGCGCACTAATAATGTGCGCTTGCGCCATATACAGCAGCGTGTAATTTAAGCTATATAAAAAGAGGCCGACTGCGGCCATTTTCACATGAACATGTACTGGTAGCTTAAGCGGCAAACGTCTAATAATACAATAAGCCCCCAAGCAAGCCGACGCCAATAAATAACGTAGCGCAATGGCAAAGGTTTCAGAGGTATGCCCTATTTGATAAGTGATCGCTATCCAGGTTGAGCCCCAAATCAAGCAGCACAGGGCAAATAAGGTCGCGTTATTCATACCGGCGCTCTAACCCTGAGGATCTGATGAACAAGAAGATAAGTGGGCAGATAAATGGGCGATAGCGCTATTGAGCAATTTTTGCCTAGCGCCATTACCAATCCACGCATTATGCGGCGTAACCAGCAAGTTAGGTAACGCCTCTTTAAGCAATATATGGTCAACAGGCGGGGGCTCGACACTTAGAACATCTAATCCCGCGCCACCAATTTGGTTGTTTTTAAGCGCATGATAGAGTGCCTCCTCATCAATCAATCCGCCGCGAGCCGTATTAATTAGAAAAGCACTTGGCTTCATCAACGACAATGTATCGGCGTTAATAAGTTTATCGGTGGCTTCAGTAAGCGGGCAATGAAGACTTATCAAATCAGCATCAGGTAATAGCGCTTCAAGGCTTGGACGAGGGTCGTCTTGTTTACCTGGGCGAGCAGCGATACTCACCTGCATACCCATAGCCTTAAACAATGCCTCTACACGCTTTCCAAGCTCTCCATGACCTACAATCACGGCATGTTTGCCCGCCAATTCCACCACGGGGTGATTGAGTAAGCAGAAATGAGAAGAAGCAGACCATGCCTGATTGCTCACATCGCGCTGATACGCCACGAAATTGGTGGCCAAATTTAGTGCCAAGGTCAAGGTATGTTGAGCGACGCTGTCTGTGCCGTAGCCCTCCACATTTTGAACGATAATACCGGCTTGTTCGCAGTAATCACGGTCGATATTGTTCATGCCGGTCGCAGTTACGCCAATATAGCGAAGCTGACTGGCCTGCTGTAAATCTTTGGCTTGTAGCACGACTTTGTTAACCAACACAGCATCGGCATTTTTAATGCGCTCGGCAACGTCTTCGGCTTGAGTTTGTTGATGAAGCGTAATCTCGGCGTCAAAATTAGTTCGTAAGTCATCTAGTGACGAGGTATCAAGACTGGGCAAATCCATGGTTTCGGCGTCTAGAAAGACAACCTGCTTTTGTTTGCCGTTGCTCATCGCTTGTGATGCATTGTGTTTTGTCATTTTTGCCACGCCCTACATCACTTCCACAATCGATTCTAACGCCGTTTTGATGTTGACTGGAATGGGAATAGCCTTGTCCGTTTTCCTATCTACAAACACATGCACAAACTGACCATGAGCCACGCGTCGCTTGTTCTCTCCGGCATAAACCGACAACCCATAAGTTACCGAGCTTCGACCTATTTTGATAACGCGTAAGCCCACAAAAATGTCTTCAGGGTAAGCCGCTGGTGCGATGTACTGACACTGACTGCTCACCACATACGCCACGGTTTGTCCGTTGTGTATATCCAGTCCACCTTCTTCAATTAAAAAGCGATTCACCGCGGTATCAAAGAAACCGTAGTACACAACATTGTTGATATGTCCGTACGCATCATTGTCTTGCCAACGGGTGGCGATAGTGACTTTGTAAGGGTAATCGGCAAGTGTCGGGGTAATATCAGTCATGATCATTCCTTGGCTTATCTAAATTCGACGGTGTAGCTAACGCAAAAAAAGTATCGATAAACGAATACTCACATAAGTGCGGCAAAGCCGTTAGTGAGTTGCAGTTCTAGTCGCCACTGCGCCTATGAATAAAGCACCATATCGTCTCGGTGAACAGCAACGTCAGTGGTTTCATAACCTAACACATTGGCTATCTCTTTCGACTTTTTCCCTTTTATAAGGCGTAAGTCTTTTGCGTTATACAAGCAAAGCCCCTTGGCAATAATTTCCCCTTGGCACACCACTTCAACAGCGTCACCTTGTTCAAACAAACCGGTAACATCAACAATACCCGAAGGCAGTAATGACGCGCCTTTTCGCACTAAGGCGTCTTTTGCACCGCTATCAACTTCTATTTGTCCGGCAGTTTTAAGCGTATGGGTAAGCCACAATCTGCGCGCACTGGCGGGAGTGCTACTTGCATTGAATAATGTTCCCGGCACTTTACCTTCAAGTAAGGTATCGAAGGTTTCGCCTTTGCGTCCGTTTACAATAAGGGTTTGAATACCGCTGCTGGTGCACTTATCTGCCGCTTCAATTTTTGTGCGCATACCCCCAGTTCCTACCGCAGTTCCCGCGCCACCTGCAAGGTTGTAAATGGTGCTGTCTATTTTATCCACCTGTGGAATGAGTGTGGCGTTGGCATCTTTTCTTGGGTCAGCGGTAAACAAGCCGTCGATATCAGAACAAATAATCAAGGTATCAGCTTGGGCAACTAATGCCGTATAGGCGCCTAAGTTGTCATTGTCTCCGACTTTAAGTTCATTAACGGCTACCGTGTCATTTTCATTCACAATAGGCAAAGCCTGATGATTCAATATTTCACGTAAGGTATTTTTGATATTTACGTAGCGGGTTCTATCACGCAAATCATCCGCGGTCAGTAAAACTTGCGCACAGGGAAAGTCGAAAAAGCGCTGCCAGTTGGCCATCATTAGATTTTGGCCAATTGCAGCCATGGCCTGCTTCTCGGCAATAGACGCATTGTGGCGCACCTTTACCTTGCTGCGGCCTGCAGCAACACTGCCTGATGAGACAAGAATAATTTCTTTTCCAGCGTCGCGGCTTGCAGTGATAAATCGTGCAAGAGACAACAGATAGCGGCCACTACATTCATTGCCTTCAGGAGCAATAAGCGCACTGCCAACTTTTATAACGGCACGTTGCCAATTAAAACGGTTCATAGGGGGAAGAAAAAAGAAAACAAGAGCTTAAGAATACGACAGTTGAGGCACGAAACAAAACGATCTGTTACAGTTTTTTTGCGTTAAAACATGGCTAGTTTACGGTCAAAAAATTGGATTGTGACAGCCATACTTATATACTAGGCGGTGTTATCTTATAACAATACTAACTTACAAGTTGCAAGGAAACTGCATGAGCACCGCAAAACGACACTTTTTCTGGCTAGCGCCAGTGTTGTCTATGCTGATTTCTCTTCCTAGTGCCGCCGCTATTAAACAAACTAAAGGCGATTTCGAAGATAAATTCCGTCAGCTGGACGAAGTTCTTCCTACTCCAAACGTTTACCGCAACGCCGCCGGTGAGCCGGGTCATCAATACTGGCAACAGCAAGTAGATTACGACATTGACGTAAAACTACTTGAAGACAAGCGCCGCATTGAAGCAAGCGAAACAATTACCTACCACAACAATTCGCCAGATACGCTTAAGTACTTGTGGATCCAGCTAGACCAAAACAAATTCCGCGACGACTCAATGTCAGCCCTTACAACTACGTTTGGCGGTATCGGTAACCGTGGGCCAGGTACGCAAGCCGCTAGCGGAGACTCTCCTGCTAAGCTAAGCATGGGTGCATTGCGCCGTCAGCAGTTTGTTGATGACAACGAACTGGGCTATACAATCTCTCGCGTTGAAGATAAAGCAGGTAATGACCTACGTCACACAGTGGTCGGTACCTTAATGCGAGTTGACTTAGCAAAGCCGTTAAAGCCGGGTAGCAAAGTTACATTCGATATCGATTTTGCATTCAATATTGTAGAAGAAGACGCCGTTTCAGCACGTGCAGGTTACGAGCACTTCCCAGATGATGAGCGTGAAGGTGGTAACGACATCTTCTTGCTAGCACAGTGGTTCCCACGTCTGGCTGCCTACACTGACTACGAAGCATGGACCAATAAAGAGTTTATTGGCCGTGGCGAGTTCACACTAGAGTTCGGTAACTACGAAGTAGATATTACCGTTCCTGCTGACCACATCGTATCGTCTACAGGTGTGCTTCAAAACCCGAAAGACGTGTTAACTAAGACACAGCGCGACCGCCTGAAGAAGGCAGAAAAAGCTGACCGCATCGTGTTCATCGTTTCACCAGAAGAAGCCATTGAGAACGAAAAAGAAGGTACCACTGAACTTAAGACCTGGACCTTTAAAGCTGATAACGTTCGTGATTTTGCTTGGGCATCTTCACGTAAGTTCGCGTGGGACGCACGTGGTTATCAGCAAGGCGGTGACACCCAGCCATTAGTTATGGCTATGTCTTTCTACCCGAAAGAAGGTGGTGAGCTTTGGCAGAAGTATTCAACAGAATCAATCATCCACACCATGGATGTTTACAGCCGCTTTAGCTTCGATTACCCCTACCCGGTAGCCCAATCAGTAAATGGCCCGGTTGGCGGCATGGAATATCCCATGATCACCTTCAACGGCCCGCGCACAGAACTTCGTGACGATGGTTCGCGCACGTACTCGCTTGCTGAAAAACGCTTCCTTATTGGCGTGGTTATTCACGAAGTAGGTCATATCTATTTCCCAATGACGGTTAACTCTGACGAGCGTCAGTGGACGTGGATGGATGAAGGTCTTAACAGCTTCCTAGATGGTGTTGCTGGCCGCGAGTGGGATCCAACGATTCCATGGGGCGTAGAGCCACGTGATATCACAGGCTATATGAAGTCTCAGACACAGGTGCCAATTATGACGCAGTCTGACTCTGTACTTCGCCTTGGCCCAAATGCTTACACTAAGCCAGCAGTAGCACTGAATATTCTTCGCGAAACTATCCTTGGACGCGAGCTTTTTGACTTCGCATTTAAAGAATACGCGCAGCGTTGGATGTTTAAGCGTCCTACACCATCAGATTTCTTCCGCACTATGGAAGAAGCGTCGGGCGTTGATCTAGACTGGTTCTGGCGTGGTTGGTTTTACACTACAGACCATGTAGACATTAGTCTGGACAGCGTATACAAGCTGCGTTTAGACACTGAAGATCCAGATATCGATTTTGCTCGCGAACGCGAAGCAGAAATGGAAAAACCAAAGTCACTTACCGATATTCGAAACAAAGAAGAAGGTAAAAAACTTTGGGTAGATCGCTTTGAAGATATCAGTGACTTCTACGACGAAAACGATCGTTACACCGTAACTAACAAAGAGCGTAACAAGTACAAGAAATTCTTGAAAGATCTTGAGCCTTGGGAGCGTAAAGCGTTCGAACGCGCGGTGAAAGAAGATAAAAACTACTACGTGCTAGATTTCAGCAACAAGGGTGGTTTGGTAATGCCGATCATTCTTGAGCTAACGTTTGAAGACGGCACAAAAGAAGAAATGCGCATTCCTGCGGAAATCTGGCGTCGTACACCTAAAGCCGTAAGCAAGCTTATTGTTACCGACAAAGACAAAGAGTTGGTAAGCGTAACGGTTGACCCGCATTGGGAAACTGCAGACGTAGATGTGGAAAATAACCACTACCCACGTCGTATCATTCCTTCGCGTATTGAAGCGTATAAGAATAAACCGCGTAACACTTACGAGTACCGCGACCTTATGCACGACTCAAAGACCGAGCTAAAAACCGACGATGAGGAAAAAGATGACGAATAAGTTATCTTTGACCCGCTTGCAGCAGAGCGCCCACGCTCTGCTTGCCAGCGTAAGTGCATTCGCTATTACGGCTGCGCTACTAGTTAGCGCAATGTCGTACAGCACTGCCGCACAGGCACATCAAATAAAAGCCGCAATTACTACAGTGCTGTTCAACCCTAGAACAGAAAATATTGAAGTGATGCACCGCTTTAATTTGCACGATGCTGAACACGCGGTTAAGGCGTTGTTCGACAAGCACGCAGATATTATGGACGACGTAGAAACGCAGCAACAATTCGCTGATTACGTCGCCCATCACTTTGCGATTTTAAATGCGGCAGGCGAGCCGCTAGAGCTTGCTGATGTAGGTTTTGAAGTTGAAGGTAAACACTTTTGGGTTTATCAGGAAACTGCAGAACCGCCTGTGCTTGAAGGCATTAAAATTCGCCACGATGCATTGCGTGACTTGTGGCCGAAACAGGTGAATACGCTAAATGTAGAAGGCAAGGGTGATATCAAAACCCTGACCTTTGCTGATAGCGTAAATTTGCTGGAAGTAAGCTTCAAAAGCCAAAATAGCGACCATCACTAATACCTAACGGTATAAGTTTATGAAAGCCCACCCGCATTCCTTGTCAAACGGCAGTGATTGCGGGTGGGCTTTTTTGCTCGTGGTGTGAGACCGAAGTCTTATAGTCATTTTTGCATGCATGCACTACTTTAACTGTGGATAGAAACGTTACTGAAAACCAGTTAATGAGGTACATCATGACCAATAGCGCTGCAACACCGTTGCCATCAAAGGTCAATAAATCACAATCAAGAAGCGAGCGTAGCGAACAAAAGATACGTGCAAGAAACGCAGCTCAGAGCGCTGAGCAAGCGGAGAATGCAGAACAATCGCAAAACGCCGATGCACCGAACATCAAGCCAAACAATGCGTTCGCTGATAAGAAGAACATCATGTGGGTGCTCTTAAGTGGCGCTATGGCTCTGACCTTTGTTGTTATGCTGTTTTTGCCAGATACAGGAATGGGCAGCGGACTTATATCCACCTACTCTGCCATGCTTTGGTGTGGATTCTTTGGTGCTGCGCTTTGGCGTTACAGAGCGGCAAGTGGTTGGGCAGGGTTTGCTTATGGAAGCGTAGTTGGGCTAGTGATTCAATTTATTTCACAACTAATATAGATTGAGCCGACTATTTTACCCAGTTAAGTTGCATAGACGGCTTAACAACAACTTGTTTAAAAATCGGTAAAGAAAGCGCCAAGATCCCTGGGATTTAACCATTTCTTTCCAGTGTTCGTAAATTACAGCCTCACCCCCCTCTTAAATCAGATCTTGTCAAGTAAGGGTCTGATTTATGGCGCTTTCTTTAGATAAATATTCCTAATGAAAAACAAGTTACTTTGCATATGCAGCCGATCCAGATGCGCTGCCTGAAAGTATAACTAGCAAAACACCAAATACTTTTTTAGGTTATTGTTTAAGCGCTAGACAACAAAGCATTGCCCCCTCGGTCGTCAATAAAACAGAGTGAGTCTATGGCAGATAAGCCCAACAAGTCAGCTGAATCACCACAGCGTTCTAGTAAAGCGGTGCCGTCATCACGCTTATCACGTATAGGGCGCTTAGGCTCCTTGGCGGGCAAAATTGCAGGAAATGTAGTGTCGCAAGGTGCGGGGCAACTGCTAAAAGGTGAAAAGCCCGTATTGTCCTCTTTGCTTTTAACACCAAAGAACATCACCAATATTGCAGATCAACTTGCCAGTATGCGTGGCGCAGCCATGAAACTTGGACAGCTTATTTCAATGGATGCGGGAGATTTTCTCCCCGAAGAGCTTGCTGCAATTTTGGGGCGCTTACGGGATGACGCAGACCCTATGCCTAAAGATCAGTTAATAGCCACGCTGAATCAGTCTTGGGGTGAAAAATGGCAAGACGATTTGCTCTACTTTTCCTTCGCGCCAATTGCCGCAGCTTCTATTGGTCAAGTACACAAAGTCATTACTATGGACGGGAGGATGTTAGCAGTCAAAGTACAATATCCCGGTGTGAAGAAAAGTATTGATAGTGATGTGGATAATGTAGGGACGCTTATCAAGATAACCGGTCTAGTACCTAAGTCATTAGCCATTGATCCGCTTTTACAGGAAGCGAAAGCGCAGCTTCACCAAGAAGCCGATTATGTCCGCGAAGCTGACATGCTTAATCGCTATCACGCATTGGTTGAAGGTACTGATATTCAATTTGAAGGGCACTCTGCATTCGTTATTCCGCAAACCTATGCGCCGCTTACCACCAGCACAGTGCTAGCGATGGACTTCATTGAAGCACAAAATTTAGATGTATTGTTGGACGAGCCTCAAGAAGTCAGAGACGCCGTGATGAGCGCGTTAATGGCCCTATTTTTCAATGAGGTTTTTAACTTCAAACTGCTGCAAAGCGATCCGAACTTAGCCAACTACAAATTCAAACCCGATACGAAAGAAATTGTACTATTAGATTTTGGTGCAACACGGGAAATACCTGACACCATTGCAACGCAGTACCAAGCGTTATTGAACAGCGCAGCAACCCGCAATAAAGAGATGATGCAACAGGCGGCATTGAAAATTGGGCTAATTGATGAAAGCCACTCTGAAATGCAAATTGAAATGGTCGTGGATATTGGTATGGAAGCCTGTGAAGCCATTCGCTGCAACGGTGCTTATGACTTTGGAGAGAGTGATCTTATTGCAAGGCTTCACGAGAAAGGGATGGCGCTTACAATGGAGCACAACTTCTGGCATACGCCGCCAGTTGATGCCTTATTTATACACAGGAAGCTAGGGGGATTGTTTCTTTTAGCAAAACGACTGAAAGCCAAAGTAGATATGCGAAAAGCAGCCGCCCCGTGGCTTACACGCTAAAAAGCTGACACTACCCACACTAGTGCCCTTAATAAGGCAAATCCATGCTAAAAGGTAACGCCATTTGCTCTTTGCTTTTCGGTGGGTTTCCAATCATTTCATCGTAAGGCGTATCGTGCTTCATCACCGCCCGGCTCACGTTACAATGTGCAAACGCCTCTCGAATATGTCCCGCACTGAAAAAGCGCATGGGCTTGTCTTTGTTATCGTAGAGCATTCCACTGTGATTACCGACGGTGAGATAAACTAAATAGACATTCATCTCGTAAGACTGAACTTCTAAGTAATCAATCGTTGTAGGCTTATCTTCAATATCCCGAAAATAAAACTTTTGCATCTTCTACCTCATGAACCTGCATACATTTCACGCCCCGCAATTTTCTTATAAACAGTAGGAGGGGCGAGAAAGTAGAATGTATACGCTAGGCGAGGTTTTCAGGTTCATTAGTTAGGGCAAGAGGCGGGCGATGATTTTTGTGTCTCACTGCATTGGCAAGAACAAACAAAGACGCAAAAGAGAAGGCGCTGTAAAAAAATGCTGCCGTACCCATGCCAGATGCTATCCAAAGTAAAGGAAATACAAGCAACCTAGGGCCTTCAACCGCAAGGGCTACTTTCGCTTTAGAAAGTATAAAACCATTTTGTATACTCATAACAACCACAGTCGCCACAGCAATGAGCTGGTGCTGGGTTGATAGAACATTAATATTTAAAAGTAGATAAAGTATTACACCTAGCATTATTGCGTGCTGCATAATGCTGTAGCGTTTAACCGCTTTGTGCAATTTGGGATGGTATTGTCTAAATTTGCTCACGCTAACTATCCTGTAAGGGTACATTCAACGAAAAGACTCGTTTGTGAAGCCCGATTTTTTTCTAATTTTTATAAATAACAACGAGCTAGTTTGTTTTTTCTGAGTCGTTGATCAACACATTAGTACACAAACCTCTAATTGTTAAACAATTGTTTATTATTATTTTTAGAATTCATGATAACTGATGGAGTGATAGTGGAAAAATAAGGGTTTTCCACTAAATTTTGGATAAAAAGAAATCGAAAAGTGGCCTTTTATCGTTAAAAAGGTGTTTTAAATAAGGAATTTACACTCAAAGGGAACATTTCTCTTGATTGATTTTCTAATATTGGGTGTTATCTCTGGTAGTATTATCTTATGGATATTTTTGTAGCGGAGTCATTATGAGCGAATCGTCGGAAAAGAAATCGTTAGGCCCACACTTCATTATTGTAGGCATTCTTCTTGTTGTTATTCTGGCTGTAGTGTTTTGGCCCAGCGACGAAGAACCCGAGCCTGTAGTTAATCCCGAAGCCGAAGTGACAGAACCAGAAGTAACGGCGCCAGAAGAACCTGAAGTATTTGAGCCTACGCAACCCGCACCGACTGTAGAGCTTGAAGAGAAGGACGATGTAGAACCGCTTCCAGAGCAAGTTGAGCCTGATCCGGAGCTACTTGATACTAGTGACCCAGCTGTAAAAGCCTCACTTATTGAAAGCTCGTCTGCAGGCGAAGAAACCGTAAACCGAATGCTGGTAGATGAAGGCCTTATCCAACGTTTTGTGGTTTCAGTTACTAATCTAGCGAATGACGAGATGGCACCTAACCATCAGTTACTTACGCCTCCAGAGCAGAGTTTCCGCGTATACTCTCAAGCGGGTAAACAGTGGATAGATGCTGCAAGTTATAAGCGCTATACACCGTATGTGGATATGCTGGAATCATTCAATAATGAAGCGCTACTTAACATCTACGGTATTTATAAAGGCGACATTCAAGCTAAATATGCAGAGATTGGAAATCCAGACCAAGACTTCAACAGCGTTTTGTTAGAAGCTATTGATCAGCTTCTTGATACACCTGAAGTACCAGTTCCTGTTGAAGTGTACACCGACTCTGTAGCGTATAAATATGCTGATGATCGTTTGGAAAACCTTAGTGAGCCACAAAAACAATTGCTTCGCACAGGTCCAGACAATATGCGCCGCATTAAAGCGAAACTTCGCGAACTAAAAGTATTGGTTGAAGAGCGTGGATCTAACTAGATTCCAACAACAGCTAAAGGGCACGTCGTCAAAAACGCGCCCTTTGCCTCCGGTTGATAAGTGGAACCCTGATTTTTGCGGCGACATAAATCTAACCATAGCTCTCGATGGCAGATGGTTTTACGAAGGTAGTCCTATTGGACGCGCAAGCCTTGTTCAGCTATTTGCCTCTGTGTTGAAGCGTGAAGACGACAAGTACTTCTTAGTCACCCCCGTTGAAAAAGTGGGAATAACTGTCGAAGACACGCCATTTATTGTTACCCAATGGCGAAAAGAAAAAGACGACACGGCGAGCGGTGATACCTATATATTCACCACCCAAACAGACGACATCGTACGATTAGAACATTCGGATCAGCTTGAGCTTCGCGTTCCCCCCAAAGCAATCCAAGATCCTCAGGCCACCGCCATTCCCTATCTACGCGTTCGCACAAACCTGTGGGCGAGGCTGCATCAAAACGCCTACTATCAACTACTTGAACAAGCCGAAGAGCAACCAAGTAAATCAGGTACGCAATTTACCATTCAATCAAACGGCGTAACGTTTGTACTAGGGGAAGTTGATCACCAGTCCAACTAGGGCTCTTTCCTTTATATTTTTAAGTATTCGGCGAATAAATGTTATTCATCACTAATAATTTGCCGTTGACGGCGCTTTATTTTGCGTTCTGTGACTGACTGCATTACATTCGATATAGTCTATAAAACAACCAACAAGAAGACCTATATCATGAACAAGCCGTTGATTACGCTGGCTATTGCCAGTGCCTTACTTTCATCACCCTTTTCTACTAAAGCCGACACGCTTATACATGCCGGGAAAGTGTTTACTGGTACATCAAAAAACCTACAGGAAAATGTCACCATTGTGGTGGAAGACAATAAAATCAAGGCGGTTAAAAAAGGGTTTGCTGAAGCCCAAGAAGGCGACACTGTCATCGATTTAAGGTCGTCAACCGTTATGCCTGGACTGATGGACATGCACGTTCATTTATCGTCGCAGCACGGTGGGCCACAAACGTATCTGGAGCGCTTTTCACTTAATGAAGCCGACTATGCATTACGTGCGGCGAACTACGCTAAGATTACGCTGGATTCAGGTTTCACCACGGTTCGTAATTTAGGGGATGGTTACAACGAAACGGTTGCGCTAAGGAATGCTATTAGTAAAGGCTATGCTACAGGTCCGCGAATCTATACCGTTGCCAAATCTATTGCCACTACAGGCGGACACGCCGATCCAAGTAATGGCTTATCTCATTTACTTCGCCCAGACGTAGGCCCTAAGCAAGGTGTGGTTAATGGCGAAGCTGAAGCCCGTGAAGCAGTAAGAACTCGCTACCAAGATGGTGCGGACTTAATCAAGATCACCGCAACCGGCGGCGTATTGAGCGTTGCTAAAAGCGGCCAAAACCCACAATTCATGACCGATGAATTAGAAGCAATTGTTGAAACTGCAAAAGACTACGGTATGACAGTGGCGGTGCACGCGCATGGGAAAGAGGGCATGAAGCGGGCTATTGAAGCCGGTGTAGATTCTATCGAACACGGTACTTATATGGATGACGAAATCCGCAAATTAATGAAGAAGCACGGCACCTACTATGTACCAACGATACTGGCAGGAAAGTTCGTAGCAGACAAAGCCAAAATTGATGGCTTCTTTCCGGAATTGGTGCGCCCGAAAGCTGCAGCCATTGGCCCGCTTATCCAAAATACCTTTGAACAAGCACATAAAGCAGGCGTAAAAATTGCTTTTGGTACAGACAGTGGTGTATCAGCCCACGGCGACAATGCGCAAGAGTTCTCATTAATGGTTGAAGCCGGTATGAAGCCTGCCGACGCGCTGCTAAGTGCCACCGTGAATAGCGCGAATTTACTAGGTATCAGCGATATTCTTGGCACGCTGGAAGAGGGTAAGTTGGCTGATATTGTCGCGGTTCAAGGCAATCCGCTTGACGATATATCGCTTATGGAAAGCGTGTCTTTTGTGATGAAAGACGGAGTCGTTTACAAGCAGTAGAGAAAATAAAGTGGTAGGGATTACATGGAACTAGGTAAAAAGGTTAAGCACAAAACCAAAAAACTTGTCGATTCTAAGCATATGTTAAAGGGCATCACTCTTGCCTCATTTTTAGAATCAACCATTGTTCCCATACCACTAGAAGCCGTAATGGTGCCACTAATGCAAGCAAGACGAGAGTCGCTTTGGCAAATTGCATTGATGGCCACCATAGGCTGCGTGATTGGCGCAGTCTTCGGCTATGCTCTTGGCTATTATCTTTTCGATATGGTTGGTCAGTGGCTTATAGATACTTTTTTCAGCCAGGAACAATTTGATAATGTTAAACAGCAAATGCAAAACCAAGGATTTTGGTTTGTAATGACTCTAGGTATTGCCCCAATTCCGTTTCAGGTTGCTATGCTTGCAGCAGGGGCTACCCAATATTCACTCCCGCTTTTTCTTTTAGCCACTGTCATCGCACGTTCAATTCGCTATTTTGGCCTTGCAGTTGTGGTCTATTACACAGGAGACAAGGCAGAACAGTTAATTAAACGCTACAAAATGAGAGCGGTTATCGCTATCACAGCTGCGGTGCTTCTAATATGGTGGCTGTCAAATTTACTCAGCCAGTAAACCTAAATTCCCTTGCTTTATATACGCTTACCAATGGGGTAGGCGGCAATTCATAATAAATGGAACCCAAATTTTAAATTAACATGATAGATTTTTTGAACTTTACATTTGATAATGATTCTTATTTGCACTAGTGTTATAAAAAAACAGGAGGTGCTTATATGAATGTTCAGCGACTGTGCCCGGTTTACAGAAAGTGGCTACAGCTAAACCCTTCAAATGCGAGACAGCATCGCTATGCTATGCAAGCGCAGACGCAGCAGGCCCATCAACAGGGTAAATTGGATTACGCTAGAGAATTAGGTTATCAGACCTTTGAAGCGGCGAAGGTTATCCTTAACGCGCTGCAGCCCACATCATCGCAAAAGGTTAGCGTGGTACAAGAGGACGTACTCGCGTTTGGCACTATGGGCATGTACTTATCTTCTTTGCTAGCTCAAGAGCACAAAAAACAAGAGTCTCATGCAATTTTGCAGGAGTGCCAACAGCAGTTAATTGCCATATTACCTTTGCATGCCACTAATCCGTCTGTATGTAAGCTGATAGCCGCCATTCAGCACACGGTTGAGCAAACCTATGAACCTCAAAATAGCAGGCAGCTCGCGTCTGCTGCCCTGCATTAAATCAAACAGTTGAAGGAGCGAATGATGATGTCGAAACAAATCTCAAACGAAGACGGCTTTGTCTCTTTAAGCGTAAGAGCATCTGTACTTCAAGAAATGCTTAAAGGTGAAGTTCTCCACATGACAGACGTTCACTGCAATTGTGCGCATAGCAAACGTACGCTTCAAAGCTTGCTTTTACAAGCCGTTGCAGACAGTTCAGAACGTTAATCTGAAACGCTAGCTTGTAAGCGCAGAATACAGACAGGCGCAAAACGGAACATAACTTGATACAGGATAAGTCACTATATCGTTTTTGTTTTGCAATTAAGCTATGAGAGGGCACCGTGGAACTTTCGTCTAAATGGAAAGAGATAACCGCTAGAGCGGGATATAGCGCCAAAACAGTCATGTACGTTATGCTTGGTGTCTTCATTCTTACATCTGTATTTACAGCGCTAAACCGTGAAAAAGCCTCTCAGTCCAATGTCTTTATTACACTTAAAGAGCAACCACTCGGGCAAATTTTTCTAGGAGTTCTTGTTTTCGGCCTAGTGTGTTATGCCTGCTGGCGTTGGCTACAGATTTTTATTGCCGACAAATCAGACGACGACAGTTTGTTCATTCACATTATAAATAAGCTGTTCTTCTTGATATCAGGCGCGTTCTATTTTGTTGCTGCTTACGCAGGGGGTAAAACCTTATTAGAAGTACAAAGTAGCTCTTCATCCCAAGGTAGTGGAAAGAAGGTGAGTGAATTTCTAATGCAATACGAATGGGGGCTATTGCTTGTGGCCGCAATCGGGCTTTGCATCATTATATTTGCCGTTGTCCAGTTCAAACATGCTTACACTGCAGACTTTTTACAGAAGTTTTCACTACACGCTTTAAATCAGCGTATTAGCAAGAGTGTGAAAATAACTGGTCGCCTGGGGTATACCGCAAGAGGGGTCGTTTATTTCTTAGTAGGTGGTTTTTTTATTCTTGCTGCCATATTAAGTAACCCATCGCAAGCAGGTGGATTACAAAAAGCACTAGAAACTCTAATGGAGCAGCCCTTCGGCCCTTATCTCATTGCCGCCGTAGGCGCAGGCTTTGTTATGTTCGGTCTTTATTGTGCGCTAGAAGCGAAATACAGAAACGTAGAGTAGAAACTTAAATGAAAGGCGCTAACAGCCTAAATTTGAAAGATAAAAAGGCGCTTAAGCGCGCCCTTTCTTAATAACGTATTGGTAAGGCATAGTCTCAGTTTGAGACGCAACCAGCGTATGCTCCATAAAGCGGCAAAAGCTAGGAATATCTCTGGCCGTGGAAGGGTCATCGGCTGTCACCGACAGAGTCTCTCCATCGGCCAGCTTTCGAATATTCAGACGCACCATCATTACAGGCTCAGGGCAACGAAGTCCTAGTGCATCTAAATGCTGACTGGCTGCGCTGAATACGCTCTCAAAATCAGATGCCATAGTTTTCACGGTAGGTGTTAATGGCGCCAATTTCGCTTTCAAAACCGCCTTTCTCAGTCAGATAAGCTACCACATCGGCAAGCGATACAATAGAGATAACCTGAGTGCCAAAATCGCGCTCCACTTCTTGAATGGCTGACAGTTCGCCATTACCGCGCTCTTGTCTGTCTAGCGCAATCAGTACGCCAGACAAGCTAGCCTGCTGCTGCTCGATTAAGGTCATCGACTCGCGAATTGCCGTACCCGCCGTGATCACGTCATCCACCAGCATAACCTTACCTTCTAGCGGGCTGCCAACCAGATTGCCGCCTTCTCCGTGGGTTTTCGCTTCTTTGCGATTGAAGCAATAAGGCACGTCTAGGTTGTGGCTATCGGCAAGCGCTACAGCGGTAGTTGTAGCAATAGGAATGCCCTTATAAGCTGGACCGAAAAGTACATCGAACTCGACGCCTGCGTCCATTAGCGCGTCAGCGTAAAAACGCCCTAACTTAGCCAAATCGCCGCCGCGATTAAACAAGCCTGCATTGAAAAAGTACGGGCTAACGCGGCCTGACTTTAAAGTAAATTCGCCAAATTTCAGTACGCCACGCTCAATGGCAAACTCGATAAAATCACGCTGAAACGCTTTCATGATGACCTCTTAATTTCTAATTTACGCGTTGCTTCTAATTACGTTTCGATGACTCGCTTACGCTAGCGCCGCTTTTTGAATGTCGAACAATTCACGTAAGCCGTGCTTACCAATTTTAAGCATTTCGTCGAGCTCTTCAAACGAGAACGGTTCGCCCTCTGCAGTACCTTGAACTTCAATCAGCTTACCGGTTTCGGTCATTACGATGTTCATGTCTGTTTCTGCCTCAGAGTCTTCGGTGTACTCAAGGTCAGCGATTGGCGTACCTTCGTAAATACCCACAGATAGGGCAGCAATCATATGCTTAAGCGGGTTAGTTTTGATAATGCCTTTTGCACGCATATAAGTAAGTGCATCAACAAGAGCCACACACGCACCGGTGATTGACGCTGTGCGCGTACCGCCATCAGCCTGAATTACGTCGCAGTCTAACGTAATGGTGTTTTCACCTAGTAGCTTCAAATCGACCGCCGCGCGTAGTGAACGAGCAATTAGACGCTGAATTTCCAGCGTGCGGCCGCCTTGTTTACCGCGCGCGGCTTCACGGCCGCTTCGCGTATGAGTAGCACGTGGCAACATGCTGTACTCAGCCGTAATCCAGCCCTTACCTTGTCCCTTCATAAAACGAGGCACACCCTCTTCTACCGTCGCATTGCATAACACCTTAGTGTTACCGAACTCTACAAGAACAGAGCCTTCTGCGTGACAAGTATATTGGCGAGTAATAGTAACAGGGCGAATTTGACTGGCGGTTCTGCCGCTTGGACGCATAGTGTTCTCCACAACGTAAGTGCTTAAAAAAGAGTAGCGTTTACAGGTTTTTCTGGCGATGTGTGAGCAAATAGCCCAATACGCTGTGAAAACCTATCGATTCGATGAAGCTACGAAATTGCGCCTAAGTATAACGCAATACCCGTAGCCGTTAAAAACGAACTTTACATGTTTGCTTATCGAATTACGTAAATGTGCGCTAATATACAAATTACAAGAAATCCTGCCGGGGATATTAACGTATACAACACGACGTTCGGGTTGTTTTTGCAGGCTTTCAGTTAAATTTAAAGGATATGTATGATTTACAGCATGACAGCGTTTGCACGCGTAGAAACGAAAAAAGAGTGGGGCTCAGCCGTATGGGAAATACGCTCGGTCAACCAACGATTTTTAGAAACCTACTTTCGCCTTCCGGAACAATTCCGGTCATTGGAACCAGTTTTACGTGAACGTTTCCGCAAGAAGCTGGCGCGAGGCAAGGTGGAATGTGCGCTACGTTTTACCGCGAACGATGCTGCTGTAACCAAGCTAAGCTTAAACGAAGAGTTGGCGAAACAAGTGCTTCACGCCGCTGACTGGGTACAATCCCATGGCCAATCCACGGGTGTAAACCCACTAGACGTTTTGCGCTGGCCTGGCGTAATTGCCGCTGAAGAAGCCGACATGGATACTATTCACGGTGATGTTATGGCGGCGTTCGACCAAGCATTAAACGACTTTATCAGTGCCCGTGCTACCGAGGGTGAAGCTCTTAAAGGTATGATTACGCAGCGCCTTGATGCCATTGAAGTTGAAGCAGAAAAAGTAGCCGCGCGTATGCCTGAAATTATGGTGTGGCAGCGAGAAAAAGTGCAGGCGCGCTTTGAAGAAGCAAAAGTAGAGCTAGATCCGGGTCGCTTCGAACAAGAAATGATCATGCTTGCGCAAAAAGTCGATGTTGCCGAAGAATTAGATCGCCTAAATGCTCACGTAAAAGAAACCCGCAACATACTTAAAAAGGGTGGGGCTGTAGGTCGTCGCTTAGACTTTATGATGCAGGAGTTCAATCGTGAGTCGAACACCTTAGGCTCAAAATCTATTAATACGGACATCACCCAATCAGCCGTTGAACTTAAGGTGTTGATTGAGCAAATGCGCGAACAAATTCAGAATATTGAATAAGTTAGCCTTTAACAGTTTTTTATCTACCTAAAAGGCTGGTGCCTTCAAATGTTGCGTGCAGCTTTTGAGAGGTAGCAAAATAGCCCCTAAGTGGTGACTGCTGTCACCACTTACTTCCTGCTTTATTCAAACCTATTTTTTGCGAATTGTTTGAAATGCTTAAAATAAGTAATTTAGCTCGAAACGATACTCGTTGTACGAGCCGTCGTACTTAACTCCACCTAAGTTCGCGCGTTGAATGTCACCTTGTGCATCAACGAATCCAAATCTAAATCGCGCGTGAAGCTTTTCAGTTAGTTGTTTTACTAAATCAATATGAATGACGTCACTGTCGGCAGGAACATAGTCTTTACTATCATCAAAGTCTTGGATTGCGTAACGCGCCAATACTTTCACATTGTTTAATGGCCCTGGTGTCGTAAACTGATAGTCAATTCTTACCATAAACGTTTTGGTGTTAGCCCACCAGTTGACCTGCCCCATAGCACGGCTGTATCCACCGGTAGGAAACCCTCTAAATGGTGCGATAATATCTGCTTCGTCTGCCACTTTAGAGAATCCCAAACGCAGTTTAAAAGCGCTTTTCTTAAAATCTACCCGTGCGTTAAACAAACCGCTGTCCAGACTAGCAGGGTTCTGGTATCCGAATCCACCAGCTCGACCTTCGCCGCTTAGGCTAGCTACGTCCATGTTGGTATTCAAATCATCATATTGATTGATATAGCGAACACCCGGAATAATCGACCATTTATTCGCAAGTTTGAAAGTATAGTTCGCCTCAGCGCCAATGGTATAAAACACATCCGGTACTGCGGTGTAGTTTAAGCGTAAATTCCAATTATCGAATGAACGGTTATCGACCTCAGCAACAATTAACTCGTTATCTGTACCCACCAAGTCTGAAGTCAAACTTCGGTTGGCGCCGGAGTCGTCGTTTTGCTTAAAGCCATCCCACGCTATAACATCATGACTGCTTGTGTGATCACGCAGTGACTGACGAGTAAAATATCCTAGCTTGAGCGTTGTATCGCTAATTCCCCAATGGGTGATACTAATGCCATCAAAAACATTAGGGATCATTTTTGTATCATTTGATGCAGTCAGCATACTCTCAAATAACTGCCTACCTGCTGAAATTGACGTGTCTGCGACATCATACTGCAAATAAGCTTCCCCAATTTTACTTATCCCGAAATCCCCCCCACCAATGACTTTGTTGCGATCGAAAGTATCCTTTCCCGCTCGAACCAAGGTTACATCATCCCTATCTTCTCTGAACAAATCAGGACTCTGAGTTGTGTAAAGACCAAGCGTTGCACTCAAGCCATTGAACGGTGCGGTCTTAAAAATAACGCTACCTCCAAAGCCATTAGCGCGGTTGTCTTGTCGAGATGCCGTCTCGTTTTTTTGGTCCCAATAAAATGTGTTCGACCGCAAACGACCATAAGCTACCCCGTTAGTGAATACTTCAGAGAAATTAGTCGCTGGTTTCGGGTTAACATGCCAATTCAACGTCATATCGCCATTTAGCGTTCGTTTTACCGGCGAGTTACTTTCAGCGTCGGCCTTAACATTTGCACTGGCGAGAACAAGAAAAAGGCATAAACTTCCTTTGCTAAGGATGAAAGGTTTGTGAACATAACTGCTATTTAGATTATCCATCGGGTAAACCTGTTTTAAATGGTCGCTTAGTGTGCAAATTAGGGGTTAGTAGTGTCGATTCTCCTTCCGAGCTTATTAATACCGGAATAACTATCTCAATTGCGCAGAGATACCAGCTTTTTATGTCAGATTCACATAAATCAAAAACACATAATACAGATAAAAATATATTAATTTGCGTGAAACCGAAAAGAAAACAGGGAAATAAGAGCTGCCAGACAAAACGTTTAAACAACAGTTTTGTATAGCAACGTCTTATGTCATTACCTTAAATACTGCGTTAAGAATGACTGGTGTGGAGGGAGATTAGCTACGTGGTTATCCACTTGTTGCTTGAGTCCTGCCATAAACTGCCTAAGAGACTGTTCACTCATTTCGTCGGCAACGCGATGATACTGTTTTGGTGTCATACCTTGACCCATTAGCACCTGGGTCCAAGAATCGACGCGAAAAATATCTCCGTCATCTAAAAATACACGGCCAGATTCAGCAAACAAATCCAGTTTATGCTTAAGAGAAGACGGGATGTCCATGCGTTGACACTGCTGCCAAAAAGGGCTGTCCTCACGCTGTGTCACTTTGTAATGCATAACAATGAAGTCGAGTATCGCCGACATTTCGCTATCAAACTTATTATTGTATTCGTCGATTGCGCTTTGGGTTATGCCATCGAAAGGGAATAGGCGCATTAAGCGTATAAGGCCTGTCATGATAAGATGAATACTGGTCGACTCTAAAGGCTCAATAAAACCACTGGATAGCCCTAGCGCCACGCAGTTTTTATTCCAACCGCGCCTGCGTTTTCCAGGAGTAAAACGAATCACTCTAGGCTCATTAATGGGGGCGCCTGTCACCTGCGATTTAAGCGTATCTATGGCGTCTTCATCGCTCATAAATCGGCTACAAAATACCAATCCATTTCCCATTCTTTCTTGAAGAGGTATTTGCCAGCGCCAACCGGCCTGATGTACCACACTTTTGGTGTATGGCACGGGCGGAGCAGTAAGCTCAGTTTGCATGGCTACAGCCCTATCGCAAAATAGATAGTGTTGCCAATCGTCGTATCCGGTGTGAAGGGCTTGCTCAATAAGCAGACCTTTAAAGCCGGTACAGTCTATAAAGAAATCACCATCTATGGCTTCACCGCTTGCTAGTTGAAGACTCTGGATATTGCCTGTTTGCGGGCAAACAACCACATTTTCTATGTCACCTTCCCTATGCATTACGCCAGCGTCGCACGCCAAAGACTTTAAAAATCGTCCATAGGCGACGGCATCAAAGTGATAGGCAAAGTTAAGCGGCATGGATTCTGATGTAGCGAACTTGCTCTGCTTAGCGGCAATAAGTTCAGGGCAATAGTCACCGAATTCACCACCAAACCCGTACTCTTTTGCCCTTAGCCAAAAATGGTGAAACTCTCCTGCCCAGCATTCTCTTCCGGTAATTCCAAAGGAATGGATATAGCTATGACCTTGTTCGCGCCAATTCTCAAACTCAATGCCAAGTTTAAACGTAGCTTGTGTAGCGCGCATAAATGCTTTTTCGTCGATGCCCAGTAACTTGTGAAATGTTCTTATAGGGGGAATAGTCGCTTCGCCTACGCCTACAATTCCAATATCTTTTGACTCGACTAGCGTAACGTTTATTGATTTACCCAGAAGTCGTGACAGCGCCGTAGCCGCCATCCACCCTGCAGTACCGCCACCAGCAATGACTACGTTTTTAACGGGCGTTTGACTATTACTGCTATCTAAACCCGATACGGTCATAAGAAGCGTCCTTTTTTTGTGAAGTGCTGTTTTTACTTACCTCGGAATCATTATTAGTTGAGGAAGATACAGGTTGATCAGTCTGGCTTTCAGAGGGCGAATGTGGATGATGTTTATGCTGATTGGTTAACTCGTTGTAACGTCTTGCAATATCGTTGAGCAATGCGTTGTTGGACGGTAGGCCGTGTAAATATTGTTGCTTTGTTTGCTGTAGCGATTCGCGAATGTGCAAGACTTTACGCTTATCTTCTTCGCTTAGGCGAAGTGCCGATGACGAAGTAGAAAAGCCCATACCGTATAGCACAAATTGATAACTGGCAGAGGGGAAAATCTCCTCATTCTCAATGAGATCTAGCCGAGAAGGGCTTTGATACTTCCACAGTTCAAGCAGCTCAGAAAGGGAGTCAGGAATTGAAGCCTCGTTTCTTTGCGCTAACCAATACGCCTCTTCCCTATCGCTTAGTACATAGTGCAGTTTTAAAAAGTCGATAACTCGCTGCCAGCGATATTCAAAGCGCTTGTTGTAGCGTTTACTGACTATTTCCATATGTGCTTTATTTTGCGGATAGGCTTCACACAGCATGCGTAAGCCAAGTTCGACCATCGCAATAGCTGATGCTTCTAGCGGCTCAACGAACCCCGAAGACATGCCTAAGCTTAAACAGTTTCTAACCCAAAACTGTGCTCTGTAGCCAGGATCAAAAGAGAGTGTACGGCATGAAAACTGTGCATCTCGTGCGCCAGGATAGCGTTCACTAACATAGTCGATAAGCGTCTGTTTTGCCTGCTCTTCACTTGCATATTCAGACGAGTAAACTAACCCAACACCACGTCGATGCTGTAACGCAATATCCCAAGTCCATCCGCAGGTTTGCGCAGTAGCCACTGTGGTGCTTTTTATTACACTGTCATTATCTGAATACGGCACCTGCAGCGCAACCGCGCGATCATTGAGCATAGTCTGCTTAACCGGTACCCAGGGAATATTAAAGTGTTCCTTGATAAGCAAGCCGCTGCTGCCAGAGCAGTCGATAAATAGGTCGCCAACTACTTTTTGCCCGTCTTCAGTTAAAACGCTCTCAATGTCGCCATTAGGGTGTGGATTAACACGGGCAATATGGCCAACAAGGTAAGCAACATTTAACTTGCTTACACAATGTTTTTTCAACAATTCGGCAAGCTTTGTAGCGTCGAAGTGATATCCGTAATTGAGCACATGAGCGTAGTCGGGCGTTGCTACTTGTTTTGGCGCTTTATCCGCTCTACACATCACAGCTTGTAATGAAAACGCATCTTCGTATGACGTATTGGGCGCGAGTTCTTGCCAACAAGTATGAGTATCAAGTTCGTTGTACCCTGTTGGAACGGTAAATGGATGGTGATAGCAGTGCCCGCCTTTACGCCAATTAACAAAGCTGGAGCCTTGCTTGAACGCGCCCTGACAAAGGGTTAAGAATTCAGTTTCACTAATGCCGATATCAAGAAGGGTGTCGCGCAGTGATGGCCAAGAGCCTTCACCAACACCTATGGAGGGAATATTAGGAGATTCGATAAGGGTAATGGTGTGTTTCGCGCTTAGTTTTGCGGCTAGCACTCCAGCTGCAAGCCATCCTGCGGTGCCGCCACCGACAATGACAACCCTGTGCATATTGCCATGACTGTCTTTATCACTCATACGCTAAAACCACGATAATTTCCAAAGCACTACCACTAAATTATTTAATCTGATTACTGTTTACTATTCACACAGCACTATGACAAAAAAACCCGCTAAAGCGCAACCCTAAGCGCTTTAGCGGGTAAACACACCCCAATCTTTAGAATGTATATCTGGCGCTTAACGCATATCTTGCGCCATATTCATCTAAGTTCCACAGCATAGCGCTGGTTCTTCCATGTCGGCGAATATTCTCTTCCGTGATATTGATACCTTCAAAGGCCACCGTTAAGTCTTCGGTTATGTCGTAGGAAATACTCAAATCAATTTGTGAGTACGCTTCGGTATAACCCGGCTCATTGATGTACTGAGAAGTAGTGTCTAAGAACTTGTCTCGCCAGTTGTATGCAATACGTGCCTGTAAGGCGTCTTTTTCGTACATTAATACAAGGTTTGCAGTATCACTTAAGCCAACCAATGCGAATTGTGTAATAGATGGGTTCGCATTGTTATCAAAACCGATATCCCCAGTAACCGTTGTATAGTTTGCCTGTACACCAAAGCCACTTTCACCAAAGAAGTGCTGTGCAGCTAGCTCGAAACCATAAATATTTGCAGCTTTATTGTTTACGGGTTTAGAGTTGATGAAAGTCAGCAACGGATCATCGCTGTTTGGCAATATATCGAATTGCTGCTCAAACTGTTCATCGGTGAGTGAATCATAGTCAATGCCATTTTCTAAGGCGGCAACCATGTTAAATAAAGATGTGTCGCTTACTGGAATACCACGAGCTTCCAATTCGGCCAACGCTTCTTGTGCTCGTGGTCCATTGGTTACATCACGCAAGCCAAATACATTTTCTTCTACCTGCTCATCACCAATGAAGTTTTTCACTCGCTTGTCATAGAAACCAATCGACACATAGCTTGTTTCTTCGAAGTAGTACTCAAACGATAGATCTAGGTTATCGGACTCAAGTGGAATAAGTGTTGGATTACCTGAACTTGCCGTCGCCGTAGTGGCAGTACCTATAAGGGTAGGGAAGCTCTGCGGCGACACGGTCGATGCAGCGCTTAACCTATTATAAGTTGGTCGAGCGATAGTTTTGCTGTAAGAGAAACGAGCAATCATGTTTTCCACAAGCTCTATGTCAAAATCGAACGCAGGTAATACGTGATCGTAACTAGATTTAACTTCCACGTCTTCCATTTCGCTACCAAAGCGCACGTTGAAATCGTTGTTACCTTCCCATGCAATACCGCTAGGCAAACTTATGTTCGCAATTGATGTAACATCTGTATTTTCATAGCGCACGCCAGTAAGAAGGTTATACTCCATGCCATTCAACTCGCCCGATAAATCGAACTCAAAGTAAACAGCGGTTATATCTTCTTCAATGGTGCGATTCGTAGCAAACGGGTTGTTAGCAACTAAGTCAAAACCATACTGCTGTGCTGCAAATGCGCCTATTTCAGCCACGCTCCCGGTGAAGCCCTGAGAGAACATCCCCTCAGTATTGAAATCGCTAAACTCACTCGCCAAATCCAGTGGTGTTAAAGAACCAGCAGGCAGCTCACCCGGGTTCTCTATTCCCCAGTTGCCCATGGTGTGACGGGTTAGGGATTGGAGCGATGTACTCTCCATTGAACGTGACTCAATACCAAAGTTTATGGTTCCAGTATCCATAACGTAAGACCCATCAAGACGAGCTTGGGTAATCTCGGTATCTTGCGACGAAAAATTCATGTCTAGTATTGACGTACCTACATCATCTTGGTCAAGTACGCCATTACCGTTTAGGTTGTCTCGAGCGGCATCGTCGAAATCGACGAACATAATAGGGAAGTCGCCTCTAAAATCGACACCTTGCCCTCTGACCACGTTTGCACCTAAACCAAGGTTTGTCCACGTTCCATAGGGCGCATCGGGACGGCCTTCCGCCGTAGAGTTGTGAAGGTCAAAGATTAACGTCAATTCATCGTTAACTAAGTATTCTAAATTCAAACCAATCGATTTATTTTCATTAACTTGGTTTAGTTCCTGAAGTGCTAAACCTAGGTCACGAGGCAGTAAATCTCTACGTTCCTGAGTGATTAATACCGGTGTCTTTACTGCTTCGTCGTCAAAGGTCAGTTCCGCAAAGTACCGGTCATCCATCCAAATTGACTGTTCAGCTCGCGCTTCAAACAGGTCCTGCCTTGAATACGTGTAATCTAGCGTGGCCGTCATCTTTTCCGACGGGGCAAACTGGAATGTTAGCTGTGCATTGGTTCTATCACGCTCGCGGTCTGCCATGTAGTAACGTAAATCAGATGGAATGCCGTAAAGCTGCCCAATAGCGGGTGCGTTGTTCAACACAACAGGGTCGCCACTATTTGGATTCGACGGATCAGGAGATTGCGGTACCGTGCCATCAAATGGATTGACTCTCCACTGGTTAACAAACGCACCTTGCGCAGCACTATCCCGTTGTTGGAATGAACCAGTAAACGTGACACCAAAGGTATTGTCGTCATTGAGGTAATTGATAAAGCCCGATACTTCTGGCGTTACGTCATCACCCACGCGGTTAGTAGTATCATGCAGTGCCTTAGCGCCAACGCTTGCAGTAAAACCGTTGTCTGCTGAATCGAAGGGTCTGGCTGTTTTAATATTAATTGAAGCGCCAATCCCGCCTGTCGCGATGCTCGCTCTGCCAGTCTTGTAGACTTCTACTGCTCTTACACTTTCAGAAGCTAGATCAGAAAAGTCGTAAGCTCTAGAGTTCGCGACACCGCCACCACCAGGTAATGCGGAGCCAGGCATCGTACGACCATTTAAGGTAACCATATTGTAATCAGGACCGAATCCACGAGCGGTAACCTGGTTACCTTCACCATTGTTTCGGTTTATCGAAATACCAGTGATACGCTGGAGCGATTCCGCTAAGTTGGTATCTGGAAATTTACCTATATCTTCCGCTGAAATGGCATCGACAACACCTGCTGAGTCTCGCTTAATCCCCATCGACTTTTGCACACTGCTTCGAATGCCTGATACCTGAATAACTTCTATGTCTTTTTCTGCTTCCTGTGCCGCCGCAGGTGACATAACGCCACTGCTTAATGCGGTCCCGAGTATTAATGACAAGCTTGCTGCGATTTTGCTTTTACGTGGTGTTGTCTGTGTCACGGTCTATCTCTCTTTATTAGTGGCTTTTATGTGTGTTGTGAACCTTAGGCGCCATCAGAAAGGGCTTTCCCAAAGAGAAGCTAGAAAACCCGCACAAAAGAAAGCGCTTTCCGAACATTAATTCAACAAAAGTTTAATATCAACACATTTTTTACAATTAATTCACAGCACTTTATTTTAAGAACGGAATGAATCGCGTCAAAAAATACATTTTATTTATTAATTTCATAAAGATATGAATATAAGAGTAAAAGGATAACTTTTTATTCGAATGCCTAAAGAATTGATCAACCTCTATTTTCATTAACGATAAAATGACATTTATTTGAGAAAGCGCTTTCTAATTGTTTTTTATTTGTGCTATAACCGCTCTGTTATTTCAGATTTCACATGCGACACGACAAACACGGAAACTACGCACAGTTAGAAAAAAGGTTATCTACTATGAACAGCATTTCGCTACCTGCTGGCAGTCCCTTGCTTAAGAAGTCATTCCTTTATGGAACTGCCACATCAAGTTTTCAAATAGAAGGGGATGTGGATAACCGTCTCGAATGTATTTGGGATAGGTTTTGTAAACAGCCTTCTGCTATTGCAGATCACTCAAATGGCGATATTGCTTGTGAGCATATTGTTCGGTGGAAAGAAGATTTCGACATATTGTTAGATTTAGATGTGGATGCCTATCGCTTCTCAATTTCTTGGCCGCGGGTCATGACACAAGAGGGTGAGTTGAATCCGCAAGGCGTTGCCTTTTATAAGACGTTAGTTAAAGCTTTAAATGAAAAAGGGATTAAGGCGTTTGCAACGCTTTATCATTGGGATCTCCCTCAACACCTAGAAGATAAAGGTGGATGGCTTAACCGACAAACCGCTTATGCATTTGAAGACTATGTAGACAAAATCAGTCAGGCGCTCGGAGAAGACGTATATTCTTACGCGACATTCAATGAGCCTTTCTGCAGCGCTTATCTTGGGTATGAAATAGGCGTACATGCCCCTGGCAAAACGGGTAGAAAATATGGGCGTACTGCAGCTCATCACATACTGCTAGCGCATGGACTGGGTATGCAGGTGCTCAGAAAAAATGTACCAAACAGTGAAGCGGGCATAGTGTTGAATTTTACGCCATGCTACTCCGCGACGCAGAAAACAGATGACCTGTTAGCCACCCGCAAAGCAGACGAATATATAAATCAATGGTATATACAGCCGGTAATGGAAGGGCGCTACCCTGAAGTATTATTTGATCTAGACGAAGCAGACAGGCCGCCAGTCGAAGATGGAGATATGGAGATAATATGCCAGCCGCTCGACTATCTGGGTGTTAATTTCTACACTCGGTTACATTATTCAGCCCCTCGAGAGAAAAACGCACTGTATTATGAGCATTCCCATCAAGGGCCACTTACTGATATTGGCTGGGAAATTTATCCCAAGGCGCTTTACGATTTGCTTACGTCGCTGAATGAGCGCTATACGTTACCACCCATTTTTATTACTGAAAATGGCGCAGCGATGGCGGATAAGCTTATCGATGGTGAAGTTAACGACGTCGACCGCGTTTCTTACTACCATACCCATTTAAACATGGTGCATGACGCCGTATTAGCCGGCGTGAAAGTGAGCGGTTACTTCGCTTGGAGCCTTCTTGATAACTTTGAATGGGCTGAAGGTTATGCAAAACGTTTCGGATTAGTTTATGTGGATTTTGATACGCAAGAGCGTACCCTTAAACTCAGCGCCAATGCCTATAAGGCACTTATAGCAAGTCGAAAATAACAATGGTAGGACGAGCAATGAACCATAAGCTGACATTAAAAGAAAAAGTAGGTTATGGGATGGGTGACGCAGCGGCCAATTTAGTGTGGCGGGGCGCACTGGCCTATTTGGCGGTATTTTACACCGATACATTTGGGATAACAGCCGCTGCCGCAGCCATGTTGTTTCTTGTAGTGCGCCTTTCAGACGGAGTCACCGATATCATCATGGGGATGATTGCGGATAGAACTCAAACCAAAATGGGTAAGTTTCGCCCTTGGATTTTAGGCTCTACACCGTTTCTAGGGCTATTTATGGTCCTTTGCTTCACTACACCAGAGCTCTCATATTCAGGCAAGCTCATTTACGCCTATCTAACCTATATTGGGTTAACCTTGGCGTATACGGTTAACAATGTGCCTTATTCCGCGTTAATGGGTGTGATGACCAGTGATGACAGAGAGCGTACAAGCCTGTCAGGATTTCGCTTTGCGGGAGCATTCTTTGGAGGACTTCTGGTTATGGGATGCTTGCCTATGCTGGTGGACTCGCTAGGTCAGGGAAATAATGCCGTTGGATACCAGTACACTATGTGGCTTTTTGCCACACTACTTGTCGTGTTGATGTGCGTTACCGTATTTACTACGAAAGAGCGCGTGACATTCCAACAAATACCCCAGTCTTGTAACACGTTAAATGGTATAACGCACAACGGATCAGAGAATCAGCAATTAACTGGACGTCGTTCGTTGTCATCTGAGCTTATCGATTTAGGAAAACAGCTACCGTTAATACTGGTACCTCTGTCAGCGATAACCGCCTTTTTTTACTATCGAGACCTACTAACAGGGGCAATCTTCATTGCTGTTATGGTATTTACTACGTTAGCAATAAGGCGGCTAACGCGCCGACCAGAATCCCAAAATTCTCGCTCCCAGCAGGATATTATCGACCTGCTTTCAAACAAGCCCTGGCTTATTTTATTAGGAATGGGCTTTTTAACTATGATGTTTAACGGTATTAAATATGGCGTTATTGCTTATTATTTTAAGTATTACATGGGAAATGAGTTGCTCACAGGCTACTTTTTCATAGCTCTGCTGGTGGTCTCCATTTTTGGGGCACTAGCCACGTCGAAATTAGCAAGTATGTTTGGCCGCAAGAGGCTCTTTATCATCGCACTGCTAGCAAGTAGCGTGTTGACGTCTGGTATTTACTTTGTTCCTCAAGGAAATATAAGTGGGATATTCATATTAGGATGTAGCGCCGAATTTTTTGCAGCTATTTTACCTACGTTGTTTTTCTCTATGCTTGGTGACTCGGCGGATTACAGCGAATATAAAACAGGTCGAAGAGCAACAGGGCTTGTCTATTCTGCAGGCTCGTTTGTTCAGAAAACCGGAGGCGGCTTTGCAGGGGCGTTAGTGCTATTGGTCTTAGGAAGTTATGGCTACAATGGCCTTGATCTCAATACCATTAACCAGACCCTTCCCGGTATGAAATCCTTAATGAGTTGGATTCCTGCGTTATTTGGCTTTGCGGGTGCGGCGCTTATCTGTCTGTACCCTTTAAATGACGAAAAACAAAGAGAAGTCACGCAAGCATTGCTCACTCGACGTAGCGCACAGGCGCCGATAACGGCATAATACAATCAGTTAGAGTGATTGTTTTAAAAAACGAGGTTTTATCACGTGCCTACTATTTACCAAGTTGCCGAACGTGCAGGTGTTTCTTTATCCACAGTTTCCCGCGTATTAAACGGTAAGGCTTCGGTAAACAAAGTATTAAAGGAGCGAGTAGAGAAAGCGGTTAAGGAACTAAATTACCGCCCAAACTCAGTTGCGCGCTCACTTGCAAATAATCGCACCGACAGTGTTGGGGTGCTTGTACCCGAACTAAATGCGCCGTTTTTTGGCGATTTGATGCAAGCAGTAGAGTCAACACTAAGGGCTGCTGATAAGCACGTTATTATCACCGTAGGAAGGAACTGTCTTGAGACGGAAAAAGATGCAGTCGAGTTTCTAATAAGCCGAAACTGCGATGCGCTTATAATGCACGCAGAAGCCTTGTCTGATGAATATTTGCTAGAGCTAAATCAGTCAAAACTCCCTGTTGCTTTGGTCAATAGACAGGTAGAAGGTTTACCCGATGCGTGTACCAGCCTAGACAATGAAAAAGGCGGTTATCTCGCCACCCGCCATTTACTTGAATTAGGTCATAAGGATATTGCATATATTTCAGGGCCTACTGATAAACGCGATGCTAGCTTGCGCCTTGAAGGCCACAAACGCGCCCTATCAGAAGCGGGGATACTTGCAAATCCACAACTTATTTTCAACGGTGATTATTCTGAAGAAGATGGGAAAGTGGGTCTATTAGAGTTGTTGGCTCGCGATGTGCCTTTTACCGCGTTGGTATGTGCTAATGACTGGATGGCATCAGGAGCAATAAGCTGCGCGAGAGATTTAGGAATGAGTCTTCCCCATGATTTATCTGTCGTGGGCTTCGATGATGTAGTATTTGCCCACCATGTTTTTCCCCGCCTTACCACGGTAAGCAACCCAATTGCAGAAATGGCCGAAATGTCAGCCAAGTACATATTAAACAAAGTGTATGGTCAGACGAATGACGTACAACTTTATTTTGAGCCTTCTTTGGTTCTGCGAGAATCGACTGAGAAGCACGAAGGCTGATAGATACAAACGCAAATCGCCCCATTATCTAAACTCAGGGCGATTATGGTTATATATTCAGCGAACAATGTTTACTTCATAACACGACAAACAATTGCTACTAAAGTTAAACCTACAGGTACTTTAGCCATGGAGAATGGTGTTTCGCCTTATAGGTACTAAACCACTTAACAGGGAAGTAAAGCACCAAACTAAGACCAGCAGAAATCGCCCAAATCTGAAAGATATTATCTACACCCACATATTTCCCTTTGTTCGCTCCCCACGTAATGAACGCAATACCGTACATCAAAAGAAGCGTGTACAGATGAAGGATATAGAAAAACATTGGCACCGAGCCGAATGTGTCTAAGAATCTAAGTTGATTGTCTTTCACTCTCTCGAAAGCAAAAAGCAATATAAACATGCCTGCCAAAGTAAGGAGCAGGAATGCCAGGGATGGGGGATATTTTGTTAAGTTAAATATCGACATAAATGTGGCAATCACCTTGTCCTGAAACGTCCAAGGTAAAGTTTCGCCGTAAATATTTAAACCACGTAACACAAGGAATAAAACAAGCGAAACTCCGCATAAGCCAATTAACCATCGACCTCGAACTTCCATATCAATGCGCGGGTTATAAAGAGGCCCACAAGCATAACCAAGCAGGATTACGCCAATCCAGGGAAGCACGGGATAGCTTACTTTAATATTTAGTGAGGCCGACTGGAGTATATACCCCCTGTCGTGCAACATCGTCCACAGTGTGTAGCCTGTTTCATGTGGAACATAGGTAATTGACGTTAGCGCATTATGACCAAACACGATGATAAGACCGATTACAAGTAACACTGGTCTAGGCAGGTAACTTAATATAGCCAGTGAGATCATACTGACGCCGATAGCCCACATTACTTGGAGATAAATGGTCTGAAAACTCGCTCCCCAACTAAAGGAAATTAGCGTGATCTCTAAAAATAAAATAAACAACCCACGTTTAATCAGAAATTCTCTAACGTTGCGTTTTGGCTTGGGACTATTAGCGTTATCTACTGGATTGGCGTATAGCCACGCTGATAGGCCTGTCAAAAACACGAAAGTGGGTGCGCAATAGTGTGCGGCCAGCCGCGTGAAAAATAGCGCAGGTGACGTTGTATCAATATCCATAGGATCCGTTACCTGCATATGCAGAAAAAAGCGTTCTCGCACGTGGTCAACTAGCATTATGAGCATGACTAAACCACGCATCATATCGATACTTCGAATACGGTTTCGTTGAATATTTGAAGGCATTGTATTTACTATTTTTGGCAGAAATAATTGTTATAAGCGTAACGGCAATGAAAATGCTAAATAGCTACCAACGCTAGTCTGAGTATGGGCTACACAACCAAACTTATGATATAACATAACACGTAAAAATAACAAAGCTTTGGTTAGAATGTACTAATAACTCGTCAGATAGCATATGGTATAGCTTAAGAACAAATTGGAGCCCCTATGAAACAGCTAATAATAGTTTTAATCTTAATGTCCGCTGCCTCATTCACCTATGCTAACGACAATCGCGAACGAGTTAATCAAACGCTAGATGCCTTGCATCACAATGCATCTATTGCCGACATGGACGAGTATTTCAATTTGTACCATGATACCGCTGTTTTCATTGGCACCGACGCATCTGAGGTATGGAATAAAGAAGCGTTTAAAGCCTATGCTAAACCTCATTTTGACAAGGGCAAAGGATGGACATATCACCCGAAAACCAGAAACGTTTATTTCTCTCCTAATCAAGACGTAGCTTGGTTCGATGAGTTGCTTGATAACGAAAGCCTGGGCGAAACCCGCGGTACTGGGGTATTAATAAAAGAAGAAGGGCGGTGGAAGATAACCCAATACCATCTAACTATCCCTATTCCCAATGCACTGGCAGATAGCGTTGCAAAACAAATCAAGGCTGCGCAATAAAAAAAGCCCCGATAAAACGGGGCTTCTCTGCTCTTACAGCCTTATCAACGTTTAGGTATTAGACTGAGTAAGAGGCTGTATTTCCATTTCAACACGACGGTTCATCGAGCGGTTCGCAGCACTGTTATTAGGTACTTTAGGTGCATATTCACCCATGCCTACCGTAGTGATACGCGTAGGGTTAACTGAGTAGTTAATAAGCAAGTTCTTAACCGCACCTGCACGACGCTCAGATAGCGACTGATTGTACTGCTCTGAACCAGTATCATCAGTGTGACCTTTAATCATCAGTACGGTTTTTTCGTAATTGTTTACGACTTTAGCGACGTCTTGAAGCACCGGATTAAAGTTGGGGCTGATACTAGAGCTGTCGGTAGCAAAAGTAATGTCGCCAGGCATAATTAAGCGTAGGTTATCTCCCTCACGAACCACTTGAACACCTGTGTCAGAAAGTTCATTTCGAAGCTCTTCTTCCTGTTTGTCCATGTAATTACCAATCGCACCACCTGCGATTGCGCCTACCGCTGCGCCCCACGCATATCGACTTTTATCGTGATCGCCCGTTGCCTTACCCAGCAATGCACCTACCACAGCACCTATTGCGGCACCTTTTTGCGTATTGTTCGGATCAGTTGCGCAACCTGCTACCGTTAATGACGCAGCAATTAAACTTACAGCAAGAGTCTTTTTCATAACTTCCTCTTATTTAAATTAAAAGCTCAATATTGACGAGTTGCATTTTTCCATTGCCACCCTCAACAAGCTTTGTGTTAATTTTTATTGAACAATTACAGTGATAGCAATTAACGTTCCATCAGTAAATATCTTCTGTTTAGGTAATGGTCGCTCTCTGATGAGAGCCCAGCTACCTCTAACCTACCTCGCCGGCAAGGCCAATAGTAGAGGCGCGGACACCACGCTAAGCTTAATATAGTGTAGGAGATCAAAACTGAACGTAAGCTAAATCAGTGAGGAAAAGATACTAGGCAGTAGAAAAAAGACGCTGTTATACAGTGTAAATAATACACTGTGTTGCTAAAAAGTAACATTTTAGCCAATAGAAACGGAGCGTTCAAAAAATGTATTTACATCTATTTTGTAATCAGAGGCAACCACAGCCTTAGTAATATTAACGGTTTTATCCGAAGATAGGTCAATATCCTTGGGTGTCAGGTAATGGTTGTTGCGGACCGAATAAAAGACTTTCACAAGGGGTGTGAGGGGCGAGTCTTTCTGCTCAAGTACCATAGCTAGTCTATCATTCGACAGTAGAACCAGGCTCCCTACCGGATAAACACCTAAGCACTTAATAAACTGTTGGACGAGAGACTGGTCTAGACGCGTTGGCGCATCACTCATTAAAATAGAGAACGCCCTCTGACTCGACATACCCGGTTTGTATACCCGATCTGCAGTTAGTGCGTCGTACATATCTGCAATGGCCAGCATTCGGCCAGCTTGGCTTATATCGTCCCCTTTGGTTCCGGCAGGATAACCTAGGCCGTCTAGTCGCTCGTGGTGCTCGCTTATTGCCTGAATGAGTGGGGGCGCAATTTCAGTACTTTTTAAGTAGTCTACACCGTGTTTTACATGTCCCTTCATGACCTCCATCTCACTATCTGTAAGGCGGCCGGGCTTATGGAGAATCTCATCTGGGATCTTTATTTTGCCTAAGTCATGAAGAAAACCAGCATAAGAGAGGTCTTGTACCTCGTCTTCTGACATCCCTAGATAGTTAGCAAAGTTTGCCAGCAGAATAGCGACATTGAGTGAGTGCTCTAGTAAATAGTCGTCTTTTTCACGAATTTTGGTCAAACAAAGTAATGCATCGGGGTTTCTATCTACCGAGGCGACTAGTTTGCTTGAAAATGCTTTAGGAATACTTGCATCAAACGGCATCTCTTTTTGAACACTGGCAAGCAGCAGCTTCTGGATAGCTTTCCCTTGTTTATGCAGTTTTTCAGCTCTAACAAGCTCATTTTCAAGCGACACTTTTTTTGATTTTACTGAATCAGTAGAAGTCGGAGTAGGGCACGTTTCAGCCGCAGAAGAAGACTCTCGTTCTCCAACGTTAAATGCTTTATCCGTATCAATTGCCAGCGTTTTTACACCGCGTTTTTTAAGTGCAGTTATCACATCATCTGACGTAACACGTCCTTGGCTTTTTACCTTAAGAGCACCTTTCTGCTCTAATATTTGATGAACAAACATTCCTGGCACTAGCTGATCAATAGTAATCTTTTTTATCATGTTATTCGCACTGCACTATTTTAATCGCCATTTATTCGCTAACTACTCTCAATTTAGATAAGAGAGGCTTCAGTACTCTAACTCTATAAGCAAAGTGTGTAAATCTGGCTTCCAACCAAACTGTGTCATATTAACACGGTAGTTTTTTACTACGACACCTTCTTCTATTAAACGCTCTCGCTGCTCGTTTGCCTTGTCAGAGCCTGCGGGAAATGCAATCTTACCATCTGAACGCAATACGCGGTGCCAATTGCAATTGCTATTAATTTCTCTAAGACACTTACCCATCATTCTAGCTCTGCCAGGTAATCCGCATAGATCTGCGAGCAGGGCGTAACTTACCACACACCCTTCAGGCACAAAAGAAAGCGTTTTCTCAACTCTAAATTGTACTGCGACCTCTGGCATATTGTATATTATCCTATCTGTTAAGTTACTTATTCAGTAAGTGATATAAACGCTAAAGAAAAGAATTGAGAAGTTGGGTAATGCGCCTTTATTGTGACCACTGTGGATACCCTCAAAAAACGTGTATATGTTCGGACATTAATGCCGTGAGCACATCGTTAGAGATCGTGATTATCCAACATGAAAAGGAGGCTAGTCATGCAAAAAATACTGCCCGCCTGATCACTTTGTGTATACCGACCACACGAATAGTTCTCGCTAATGATAGCATTGCTATGCAATCACTATCTGAACAATGCTTGCTTAAGCGCACCGCGTTAATTTATCCAAGTGAAGAAAGTACTCCTATTGAAAAAACTGCCCCCACCGTGCTCAGTCAAATCGATACGTTAATACTTCTGGATGGCAGTTGGAAACAAGCGTTTGGATTAGTTAAACAAAACCCATGGCTTACAGAATTGCAGAACTTTCACTTCACTTCTGCGCCACCTTCTAACTACTCGATTCGTCACACCACATTAAATAAGGCGCTTTCTACCCTCGAAGCAACCGCTTATGCAATACAGTGCATAGAAAAAACCGATGTTTCAGGGCTCCATAACGCACAGAGAGCCTTGCAGAATCTATGGCAGGGGCCAACGTCTCATAGAAGACAATTATAGCGCTAAGCCCTACCTAGAACCCGCTACGCCTTCATCGGAATATAACCATTCTGGTTTTTAATTAAATTAATCCAATTTCGTATCGAAGGATAAGCTGACAGGTCAAATCCACCTTCATGCGCAACGTGGGTATAAGCAAACAGAGAGATATCTGCAAGGGTAATGGTATCACCCGTTAGAAATGGCATTTTTTTAAGTTGTTGCTCCATCACCGCCAGCGCGCGATAGCCACCCGCTTGTTTTGATTCATATTCTGCTTTTCTGTCATCTGGCAGCCCTAAATACACGTTAATATAACGAGCAACGGCAATATAGGGTTCGTGGCTGTACTGTTCGAAAAACTGCCATTGTAAAAGCTGTGCAAAATGATAAGGCGAAGAAGGCACGAAAGGCGTATTTGATGCGAGGTAGTGCATGATGGCATTGGACTCTGAAAGTACTCTTCCATCGTCTAACTCAAGTAGCGGTATTTTCCCGTTCGGAGATTTCTCAAGAAAAGAAGGACTTCTTGTTTCTCCTTTCATTATATCTACATCAACCCATTCGCAAGTCTTACCCAGTAATGAAAGGAGTAACTGAAGCTTGTAGCAATTTCCAGAACGCTTGTCGCCGTATATTCGCATAAGGTAAGTTCCTTAAATGTAGAAATTTAAACAGCCATAGCCTTTCACCACGTTGGTGTAATACAAACTAGCAAAACAGCAAAATTCATTACACTTATTATAATTTCCATGAAGACTTTGGGTCGCAGAGCGTTTCTTTTACATGCAATAAGTGCTCTATTTCTTTACTTTTCTCTTCAACCAAGCTTTGTTTTATTAGCTGCGCTATTGTCTTATCAATTTCTTTCGCCACAGCTAGTTTTATCTTTTTAACTTGATGGTGAAAATATATAAGAGGAGTGAACAGAAATACTACAAAAAACGCAAACAAGCAGGAAATAAAAATTGCATCAAAGAGGTGAATTGGCTGATTTATCCAAAAAACGGGAATGACCAAAAATACCATCGACGTCGTTATTACTGTTGTTACGGTAAGGCTTATTACGTACTTATAAAGCTTTAATTTCCCCATAGCATCAACAGTATCATCGGACAAAAACTTCCATAAGTACCTGTTAACTGTTGTCAGTTGCATAATAAAAAGAGACAGAAGCAACCAAAAGGGTATCGCGCTCATTGCAACAATAAACACTTCCTTTTCGTGTATTCGCTCTATAACACCTTCCGATATCATGTATAGCAGAGGCATTATAAAACCTATTGATATCGCCCATATGAGTTGCTTTTTAAATCGTTCTGATAATATTCTTCGGTGTAACCCAAAATCATTGTGCTTTTTAATAACATGCAAAGCTAAAAGAAGGTTATTAGCCACTTTTTGTTGAAGTATTCTGATTGATAACAGGAACACTCCACTGAGCAGTGATGTTCCCATAGCTGTATTAAAGTCTCGTTGTGCATCACTTGATTCCACTGGAAATTTAATAGTTCCAGAAATGTAATGCAAACCAACCATAAATAGGATTAGCAGTATTGGGTACATTAGGTTGTCGAATAAAACAGTGCGTTTCATATGCTTAATCGTATTAGCTGGCTCGTTGTTACCTATCAAACTTAGGAAACAAAGAGCGCTAAACTCCACATTATTGTTATGAAAGACAGGCAAGCGATTAACCTTACCTTATCCCTTCTCTCGAATAGTCTCATTGAAAGAACACTTAACCTTTCCAACTCTTGCTCACATCTTTCATATTGCTTTAGCTTGTCAGACGAAATCTTACATTCCATTTCCTCTACAAGTTTACCGCTTACGTTCGACTTCTCCTTTACCCATTGAGACTTTAACCTCACAACAGGAAAAAAGAGATAAACACCGATTACTACCGAAAATAAAAGCGTCATCAAAATGTCGTAGATTGGAATATTTTTTCCTAACCAAAAAATGGGGAACAGTGAAATAGCGCCTAACGAGAGGGTAGCATTCACAAAGGAAAGTCTTGCTAAAGAAGAAAGTGAGTTTAAGTGATCGTAATAGTTCTCGGTTTGGCTAAGTACGTGATCTTTTAGGTAGCTAACATTCGATGAAGATTGCGCTAGAAAAAGAAAGAACAAAAACCAAAATAAAACGGCGCAGATCGTTATTACATATTGGTAAAACTTTACATCGTTAAGAAGAAGGTTCTCTACAAGGACATATACAACAGTATTTAAGATGGCGATAAATAGGCAATTAGCGGATTGTAGTTGGAACTTGCTTGATAACTTTTGCCTGTGCTGATTCAAATGACTCAACTGACTTGTTTTTACAAGGATTGAGATCAAAGTACTTACTACATTTTTGTGATTTAGCTGAATACAAAACCAAAAATAGCCTGATAGTAAACTCATACCTATTGCTGTGTTGAAGTCTCTTAGGCCGCTCTCTTTAATAGGTAAAGCTAATGCTCCCGAGAAGTAATGCACCATAAGGAGCGCAGCAACCAACAATGCTGGATACAGTCCTATAAATGCACCGTTGTGTACATTAGCGTAGGGATTGAGCTTCATTAATAATATTTTTTTACTAGCAGATAAAGTAACGCACCTAAGCCGTATTTCTAACTCAGTGTACTAGTGTACTTTTGATCAAAGATAACCTCACAACCTTAAGCGCTAATAACAATGTAAGCAATAAAAATAAACGCAATGGAACGTGAACGACCACTTTTCGTTCGGCAATAAAAAACCCGCCAAAAGGCGGGTTTTTTCAAAGCTGTGCTTTTTACTTGCGTAACTTCTGAATAAGACGAAGTTGAGCAATAGCTTCTGCAAGCTCGTGAGCTGCTTCAGCATAATTAAAGTCAGCGCCTGGGTTGGCGATGTGCTCTTCTGCACGTCGTTTGGCTTCTTCTGCTGCCTGCTCGTCAAGATCTTCAGCTCGAACCGCGGTATCAGCCAGTACGGTAACGTTGCCAGGCTGTACTTCTAGTACACCACCAGCAACATAAATTACTTCTTCTTCACCGTGCTGTTTAACCAAACGCACCATACCAGGTTTAATAGCAGAGATAAGTGGCGCGTGCCCTGGGTGAATACCCAGCTCACCTTCGCTACCTGTCACCTGAATCGTTTCAACGCGACCTGAGAAAATCGCTTTCTCGGCGCTTACTACGTCCAAATGTACTGTCATTGCCATGTGAACCTCCTGATTAGGTACGTTAGCATGATGCTAGGCTAGCTGTTGCTAGCCCCGTCATTATGCTTTCTTGGCTTTCTCTAACGCTTCTTCGATAGAACCAACCATGTAGAAGGCTTGCTCTGGTAGGTGATCGTATTCACCTTCTAGAATGCCTTTAAAGCCACTGATTGTGTCTTTTAGCGATACATATTTACCAGGTGCACCAGTAAATACTTCTGCTACGAAGAACGGCTGAGATAGGAAACGCTGAATCTTACGAGCACGTGATACCACTTGCTTGTCTTCTTCAGATAGTTCGTCCATACCTAGGATCGCGATGATGTCTTTCAGCTCTTTGTAGCGCTGAAGAACAGTCTGTACGCCACGTGCTACGTCATAGTGCTCTTGACCAATTACTAGCGGGTCTAGCTGACGAGACGTTGAATCTAGTGGGTCTACCGCAGGGTAGATACCAAGAGACGCGATATCACGAGAAAGTACTACCGTTGCATCCAAGTGAGCAAAGGTTGTCGCTGGAGATGGGTCAGTCAAGTCATCCGCAGGTACGTATACCGCTTGGATTGAAGTGATTGAACCAGTCTTCGTTGACGTAATACGTTCCTGAAGTACACCCATCTCTTCTGCAAGAGTAGGCTGGTAACCTACCGCAGATGGCATACGACCTAGAAGTGCTGATACTTCAGTACCTGCTAGGGTATAACGATAGATGTTATCTACGAAGAATAGAACGTCACGGCCTTCGTCACGGAACTTCTCAGCCATTGTTAGACCGGTAAGTGCAACACGTAGACGGTTGCCCGGTGGCTCGTTCATCTGACCGTATACAAGCGATACTTTATCAAGTACGTTTGATTCGTTCATTTCGTGATAGAAGTCGTTACCCTCACGCGTACGCTCACCAACACCAGCGAATACTGAGAAACCGCTGTGCTCGATTGCGATGTTACGGATAAGTTCCATCATGTTTACGGTTTTACCTACACCCGCACCACCGAATAGACCAACTTTACCACCCTTAGCGAATGGACAAACCAAGTCGATTACTTTGATACCAGTTTCTAGTAGTTCTACCGAGCTAGACTGATCTTCGTAGCTAGGCGCTTCACGGTGAATAGACATACGCTCTTCTTCACCAATTGGGCCTGCTTCGTCGATTGGATTACCCAATACGTCCATGATACGACCAAGTGTCTTCGTACCAACTGGAACCATGATTGGGTTACCGGTATTTTCTACTGCAAGACCACGTTTTAGTCCATCAGTAGTACCTAGTGCGATGCCACGAACAACACCACCACCTAATTGCTGTTGCACTTCCAGGGTTAGACCTGACAAGTCACCTTCGGTAACTTGTAGTGCGTCATAAACTCTTGGTACCGCATCTTGTGGAAATTCAATATCCACAACGGCGCCAATGATTTGGACGACCTTACCTTGACTCATAATTTGTCCTCGTTATCTCTTTTAAACCTTTGCCTACACCGCTGCGGCACCGCTCACAATCTCACTGATTTCTTGTGTGATTGCAGCCTGACGCGCTTTGTTATATACCAGTTGTAACTCATCAATGAGGTTACCGGCGTTGTCGGTTGCTGCCTTCATGGCAACCATTCGCGCAGCTTGTTCTGACGCCGCGTTTTCTACAACACCCTGATACACCTGAGACTCAATGTAACGAACCATTAGTGCTTCCAAAATTTCTTTTGGATCTGGCTCGTAGATGTAGTCCCAACGATGTTGATATTCTTCGTCTTCTGACTTTGGCAAAGGCAATAACTGATTGATCACAGGTTTCTGTGTCATGGTGTTAACGAAGTCATTGAATACCAAGAATACTCGGTCAATTTGTCCTTCGTCGTACGCTTTAAGCATAACGCGTACAACACCCACTACATCGCTCACAGACGGCTTGTCACCTAAACCAGATTCAGCAGCAAGCAACTTGCCACCAAAGCGGTTGAAGAAACTGCACGCTTTAGAACCTAATGCAGCGAAATCCACTTCTACACCCTGTTCACGCCATTTTTTGACGTCTTGAGTGACGAGCTTAAATTCATTGGTGTTCAAGCCACCACATAAGCCTCGGTCAGTGGAAATCACAATGTAACCGACTCGCTTGACTTCACGCTCTTCCAAATAAGGATGGCGATATTCAAGGTTACCGTTTGCAATGTGACCAATCACTTTAAGCATATTTTGTGCATATGGACGGCCAGAAGCCATGCGTTCCTGCGCCTTTTTCATTTTAGACGCAGCAACCATTTCCATCGCACTGGTAATCTTCTGAGTATTTTTGATACTCCCAATCTTACCTTTTATTTCTTTACCGCTGGCCATGACTATCTCTCCGATTACTCAACGAATTGCGCTGGTGGTTAAACACCAGCACCATTGATTACCAAGTTTGTGTCGCTTTAAAGTTTGTTAAAGCGTCGTTCAACTTAGAGGCAATCTCGTCGTTGTAGTTACCTGATTCGTTGATAGTCTTCATAAGGTCAGCGTGTTCGCTGTTCATGTAAGAGTGAAGAGCAGCTTCAAAATCTAGGATTTTGTTAAGCTCGATACCCTTAAGGAAACCTTTTTCTACCGCGAACAGTGATACACCCATATCAGCAATTGAAAGTGGTGCGTACTGCTTCTGCTTCATTAGCTCAGTTACGCGCTCACCGTGCTCAAGTTGCTCACGAGTTGCGTCATCAAGGTCAGAAGCAAACTGCGAGAATGCCGCAAGTTCACGATACTGAGCTAGGGCTAGACGGATACCGCCACCCAACTTCTTGATGATTTTAGTCTGTGCAGCACCACCAACACGAGATACCGAGATACCAGCGTTAACCGCTGGACGGATACCTGCGTTAAACAAGTCAGTTTCTAGGAAGATCTGACCGTCGGTAATTGAGATTACGTTAGTTGGTACGAATGCAGATACGTCACCAGCTTGCGTTTCGATAATTGGAAGCGCAGTCAATGAACCTGTCTTACCTTTCACTTCGCCGTTTGTGTAACGCTCAACGTATTGTTCGTTTACACGTGCAGCACGTTCTAGTAGACGTGAGTGAAGGTAGAATACGTCACCTGGGTAAGCTTCACGGCCTGGTGGACGCTTAAGTAGTAGTGAGATTTGACGGTAAGCAACAGCTTGCTTAGACAAATCATCATATACGATTAGCGCGTCTTCACCGCGGTCACGGAAGAATTCACCCATAGTACAACCAGAGTAAGGCGCTAGGTATTGAAGCGCAGCAGACTCAGATGCAGATGCTGCAACCACGATAGTGTGGTCAAGTGCACCGTGCTCTTCTAGTTTACGTACTACGTTAGCGATAGTAGATGCTTTCTGACCAACCGCTACGTACACACACTTAATGCCTGTACCTTTTTGGTTGATGATAGCGTCAACAGCCATTGCTGTTTTACCACACTGACGGTCACCGATGATAAGCTCACGCTGACCACGACCTACTGGGATCATGGCATCAACTGACTTATAACCAGTTTGTACTGGCTGGTCTACCGATTGACGCTCGATTACGCCAGGTGCAATTTTTTCAACTGGTTCGAAACCAGCTGCATCGATTGCGCCTTTACCATCGATAGGCTCACCTAGTGTGTTTACAACACGACCTAGTAGTGCGTTACCTACTGGTACTTCAAGAATACGACCAGTAGATTGTACTTTATCGCCTTCTTTAAGGTCCGCATAAGGACCCATAACAACTGCACCTACAGAGTCTCGCTCAAGGTTTAGTGCAATTGCGTAACGGCTTCCAGGAAGCTCGATCATTTCACCTTGCATTACATCGGCAAGGCCATGAATGCGGATAATACCGTCTGTTACTGCGACGATAGTACCTTCATTACGTGCTTCACTGCTTACATTGAACTGTTCAATTCTTTTCTTGATCAGTTCAGCAATTTCAGTGGAATTAAGTTGCATGCTCTTATCCCCGTTATGCTTGCAACGCGTCTGCTAGACGGTTCAATTTCGACTTTACGGAACCATCAATAACTGTATCGCCGGCATTAATTACCATTCCAGCGATCAGGGCAGGGTCCACGTTACAATTAAGCTTCACTTTACGTGCCAAACGTTTTTCCAAAGATGCAACCAACTCATTTTGTTGTGCATCGGTCAGCGTAGTTGCTGAGGTTACGTCCACTTCTATTTCTTTGTCGTAATCTGCTTTAAATGCATCAAACAAAGTAGAAATTTCAGGCAACGCGGCTAAACGTTTATTTTCAGCCAAAACCTTAACTAGGTTTTGGCCGTGTTCGTCGAGTTGCTCACCACAAACATTGTTAAAAATGTCGGCAAGCGTGTCAGCGGCAACCGCACCAGACAAAAGCTGGTGCATGTCATCGTTCGCTGCTACAGCGCCTGCAAAGGCGAGCATTTCTTGCCATTTTGCAACGGCATCTTTCTCGACAGCAAAATCGAAAGCAGCTTTAGCATAAGGACGAGCAACGGTTGTCAATTCAGACATGGCTCATCTCCCTATTAAAGCTCAGCGACAAGTTTTTCAACAATGTCGTTTTGTGCGTTTGCATCGATTTCACGTTGTAAGATTTGCTGTGCGCCAGCTACTGCAAGTGCAGAAACCTGCTTGCGCAAATCTTCTTTGGCACGATTGCGTTCAGCTTCAATCTCGGCATAACCAGAAGCGATAATCTTCTCGCGTTCCGCATGGCCTTTTTGCGTTTCTTCGTCAACCAATTGGTTGGCACGCTTTTTAGCCTGCTCGATAATTTCAGCTGCTTGCGCTTTCGCATCTTTCAATTGCTCAGTAGCTTTCACTTGAGCAAGCTCTAGGTCTTTCTCTGCACGCTCAGAAGCTTCAAGCCCATCGGCAATCTTCTTCTGACGTTCTTCAATCGCTGCCATTAGTGGAGGCCATACATATTTCATGCAGAACACCACGAACACAGCGAAGGCGATTAATTGACCAATAAAAGTGGCGTTAAAATTCACAATCGCCCCTCCTCTTAAAGTTCGCTAAAAAAGTGTTTAGTAGAATTAGGCACCAACAGCGAACAATAGGTATAGAGCGATACCAACACCGATCATCGCGATGGCGTCGATAAGACCCGCTACGATGAACATCTTAACTTGTAGTTGAGGTGCTAGTTCAGGTTGACGAGCAGCAGATTCAAGGAATTTACCACCTAGTAGACCGAAACCAATAGCGGTACCTAGGGCACCAAGACCAATCAGTAGTGCAACAGCGATGTATAACATTTACGTCTCCGATTTAAGTTAAATTTAAAGTTAATGTTTAAAAGTCAAACTCTGTAAAAACGGTGTCGATTAAAAATCAAAACCGACACCCGTTAATGCTTAGTGGTCTTCACACGCCAGGCTTAAGTACACGATGGTAAGCATCATGAAAATAAACGCTTGAAGCGGAAGTACCAGAATATGGAACACAGCCCACATGAAGTGCAGTGGAAGCTGGAAATAACCAATTGTAGCAATCAAAATGAAGATTAGCTCACTGGCATACAAGTTACCGAACAAACGCAGTGCTAGTGAAAGCGGACGCGCAAGCAAAGTAACGGTTTCAAGAATAAAGTTCACCGGAATAAAGATAGGGTGACCGAAAGGCTGCATAGTCAGTTCTTTTGCAAAACCGCCAATGCCTTTCATCTTGATTGAATAGAAAAGAATAAGAATAAACACGCCTGAAGCCAGTGCGAACGTTAAGTTAAGGTCAGTGGTTGGAACTGCCTTATTGTAAACGTCGTGTGGATCCATGCCAAAAGCCGCTTGGCCGATAAGACCAGACACCCATGGAATTAGATCAACTGGCACCAAGTCCATAAGGTTCATTAGCAATACCCATACAAAGATAGTTAGCGCTAATGGCGCAATAAGTGCGCTCTTACCATGGAAAGTGCTTTTAACGTTGTCGTCAACGAATTCAACAACTAGCTCAACAAACGCCTGCATTTTGCCAGGTACGCCGGTTGTCGCTTTTGAAGCAACGCTTCTAAAGATGATTAGGAAAAGAAGACCAAGACCGATAGACCATGCCAGTGTATCAACATGCCATGCCCAAAAACCGGCGTCAGAACACGCTTTGTTAAAAGCAATTCCGTTGTCAGTTGAGCACATGGTGGCATTGGTCAAGTGGTGCTTGATGTATTCTGAGGTAGTGTATTCAGATGCCATTGTTTAACCCAAGTTGTAAAGTGTAAAAATTTGGTGACTGGTTCTTTAGTCTCAATCGGTCGATTACGTTGTTTTCGTTATCGCAACGCCTCGCGTTGTCTTTATTCTTTCGTACCGTAGTGAAACATGGCTAGCCCGTGGCTAGCGGTTGTAATCACGAATGCCATGAAAATTTCTAATGGCGCGGCATTTAAGCCTTTAAAAGCAATTACAAATAAAATGATTGTCAGTGCCAGCTTCAATTTTAAGCCTTGGCTAAAACTCCGTGCAACAAGGTCGTTTTTACTGGCACCTGCGTAGCGAAACGCGAAAGCCATAAAAACACTGTTAGGCAGTATACTAATTAAAGCACCTGCCGCTGCCGACATGGCGGAATGACTTCCTCCTGCGGCAGCTGCGAAAGCGGTAACGAATAGGGCCGTGACTGCCTGAAAAAGTAGCCCTTTCTTGGCGAGTTCTAACCCGCGTTTTGCTAACTTGTTCGTCACTTTTACTCGCAGCTTGTTCACGTCTTACAAAAAGCGTCAGAAGTATACTGTTTTACCGACAATTTTCAACAGTACAACGCTTTTTGAAAGTTATTCTGAAAATTTTCTATTGCTATAACCGGAAAGGAGAGTGTCCGGTGTTAGCACCGAACAGCGTATCAATTGCGGGTAGGCAAAGGAACCACCTTAATTCTTTTTGTTATAACCTATTGAATTTTAGAGATAATTCCATCTAATTGTTCAAGGTCGCTAAAGCTAATCGTCAGCTTGCCTTTGCCTTTCGCATTGTGGTCAATGCTCACAGGAGTGCCTAAATTTTCTGAAAGTCGTGTCATAAGGTTTTGCACATCGGGATCAACTTTCTTCTCAGGCTTAGGTTTAGCTGGCTCCAAAAGCTTTTTAACAAGCTTTTCTGTATCGCGCACGGTAAGACCCTTGCCCGATACTACTTGCGCAGTTTCTGACTGAGTTTCACCTTCTAGCGCTAACAGCGCTCTAGCGTGACCCATTTCAATATCGCCATGCTCGACTAACAGTTTTACGTCGTCGTTCAAATTATTCAGACGAAGTAAATTTGTCACCGTGGTGCGTGATTTGCCCACAGCTTCGGCCACTTCTTGATGGGTAAGCGCGAACTCATTCATTAAACGGTCAAGGGCTTGTGCCTCTTCCATAGCATTTAAATCTTCACGCTGGATATTTTCGATAAGGGCAATGGCCACTGCCGCTTCGTCAGGCACGTTCTTAACCAAACAAGGCACTTCGTCTAGCTGTGCTAGTTGTGAAGCTCGCCAGCGACGTTCACCAGCAATGATTTCATAGCGGTGCTCGTCGACTTTTCTCACTACGATAGGCTGAATGATACCTTGCGCACGAATAGACGATGCCAATTCTTCTAATGCCTCAGGTGACATGTCTTTTCGAGGCTGATACTTGCCCGGCACTAAGTATTCAATAGGGAGCTTGCTTAACTCACCGTTAGTTGAATTTACCTCGGCGGCATCTTGTTCTTTTTGAGCAGATGATTGGCTGGTTGCGAGTAGCGCATCTAAACCGCGGCCAAGGCCTCTTTTACGTGCTGACATAGTGTCCTCTATGGCATGTGCTGATAGTGTTCAGCTTATTGTCGTTTAACTTGCTTTTGCCTGTGCAGGCGTTGTTTTATCCCTACGACGCAGTATTTCACCCGCCAGTGCCAGGTAGGCTTTAGCCCCTGTAGATGACTTATCATAGTACATCGCTGGCGTACCGAAGCTTGGTGCTTCAGCTAGGCGAACATTGCGCGGAATAACCGTGCGATAAACCTGCTCACCAAAATGGCGCTTCAACTGTTCTGAAACGTCGTTAGCAAGGCGGTTGCGCGGGTCGTACATAGTACGCAATACGCCTTCAATCTTCAATTCTGGATTCACTACAGATGCCAACTTTTGAATGGTATCCATCAGGGCAGTAAGGCCTTCTAGCGCATAATATTCGCACTGCATAGGCACCATTACCGAATCGGCAGCCGCCAAGGCGTTTACAGTTAACTGGTTGAGTGAAGGCGGGCAGTCGATAAAGACAAAATCGTAGTAATCCATAACGGGCTTCAGCGCGTTGCGAAGCCTTACTTCACGGGCAAACATTTCCATCAGCTTAATTTCTGCTGCGGTTACGTCACCGTTCGCTGCGATGAGGTCATACTTGCCGCTTGTCGCTTTAACGATAACATCGTTAATTGGCTTTTCTTCAATCAACAATTCAAATGCCGTAGATTCAACGTCGTATTTATCAACGCCGCTTCCCATGGTCGCATTACCTTGTGGATCGAGATCAATGAGCAACACCTTACGTTTGGTTGCTGCCATTGACGCTGCCACGTTAACTGCAGTGGTTGTCTTTCCAACACCACCTTTTTGATTCGCGATCGCGATTACCTTAGCCACGTTTGATCCTGTTCTCGTCTATTTCTATTTTCCGGCTATTTCTTTTTTAGCCAAACCAGATGTCGTTCGCCTACCAAATTTGGCACAGTGAGGTTTTCCGTTTTGCTCACATGGAAGTGATCACTCACTTCGTCTATCTCATCTTGTGGAAACTGACCTTTAAGCGCCAAAAATTGACCTTCTGAATCTACCAGATGCTGACACCAGTGCAACATATCTTTTAGCGAAGCGAAAGCTCGGCTTAGCACAATATCGTAAGGCGTATCGCCATTGTGCTCTTCAACGCGGCTTTGCACAGGAGTAACGTTTGTTAATCCAAGTGTGTGCACACATTGGGTCATAAACCGTACACGCTTGCCCAATGAGTCAAGCAATGTGAATGATTTATCTGGAAACGCGATAGCTAACGGCATACCAGGAAGGCCAGGGCCCGTACCAACATCAATGATATTGTCACCATCAAGAAAGGGCACAATAGCCAGCGAGTCTAGAATGTGTTTGACCATCATTTGCTTAGGATCGCGCACAGAAGTCAGGTTGTACGCCTTATTCCATTTGTCCATAAGCAGCACATAGTCAACCAACTGCTGCTGTTGCTTATCACTTAAATCTAGTGAAAGGGCATCGAGTCCAGACACCAAAATGGTGTGCAATTCTTGCTGTATCGTCATCGAAAAATCTGTCTGTTCGCTTTAATGTTTTTTGCTCTACACAGTCCATACCATAAACACGCGCGGCGAATCGTGATTTGCCGCTCATTTGCAGCCGTTTGTTACTGCAGCTCTTTAACTCGATACAAGTGCGCTTGAAAAATGCACCTGAATTCATCAAAGCCGCACAACGAACGTAAATTGGTGTATTGGGACGGTGTGAAAAGCGCCGAGTTTTTCTAGTTTTCGCATAGTTTAAGCGATTATGATTATCATAATACGCGAATAAATAGGAAAAACTAAGCGCTGCGAGTAATGCGTTGAGTTAAGCGCGTGTTTTACGCACTAATTTTCTCTTGCTTGCGCAACATGCCGTGTTTTTTAAGGTAGACCAGCAGTAAAGAGATGGCCGCCGGGGTAATGCCCGAAATACGCGATGCTTTACCGATTGTTTCCGGTCTGGCTTCGGTTAATTTAGCAACAACCTCGTTCGATAGTCCAGAAATCTTGCTGAAGTCCATATCAACTGGCAACAGGGTATTTTCGTGTCGCTGCGTTTTCGCGATTTCATCCATTTGACGAGCAATGTAGCCGGCGTACTTAATTTGAATTTCCACTTGCTCTGCAGCAATAGGATCTTCAAGACCTGGGCCAACACTTTCAATTTCCATTAACTGACCGTAAGTCATTTCAGGTCGACGGATCAGCTCTTCAAGAGAATGTTCACGACTCACCGGATTTTTCAGCATGGTATTGAGTTCTGGCGTTGCCGCGTGATCAGGGTGGATCCACTGACCGCGTAAACGCTGTAGCTCACTTTCTACCGCTTCCATCTTGTCGTTAAATTTCGCCCAGCGCGCATCATCAACAAGACCAACCTCTCGGCCCATCGCAGTTAAACGGCTATCGGCATTGTCTTCACGAAGCAGTAGTCTGTATTCTGCACGGCTAGTGAACATGCGGTACGGCTCTTTCGTACCCATGGTAGCCAAGTCGTCGATAAGTACACCCATGTATGCCTGATCGCGGCGTAAAATCATCGGGTCTTTTTCTTGAACTTGTAGCGCTGCGTTTGCGCCTGCTACTAACCCTTGCGCACCCGCTTCTTCATAGCCAGTGGTACCGTTTATTTGGCCAGCAAAGAACAAACCTCGAATAAACTTCGTTTCCAGTGTTTGTTTCAGATCGCGTGGGTCAAAGAAATCATATTCAATCGCATAGCCCGGGCGAACAATGTGCGCATTTTCAAAACCTTTGATCGAGCGGACAAGGTTCATCTGTACGTCAAATGGCAAACTGGTTGAAATACCATTTGGATAAACTTCAATGCTGTTTAAACCTTCTGGCTCAACAAAAATTTGATGCGATGTCTTGTCTGCAAAACGGGTGATCTTATCTTCGATACTTGGGCAATAGCGCGGTCCGATACCTTCGATAACCCCAGTAAACATGGGTGAGCGATCTAATCCCCCGCGAATGATATCGTGGGTTTTTTCGTTAGTGTGGGTGATATAGCACGGAATCTGGGTAGGGTGCATGGTTCTATCACCCATGAATGAAAATACCGGCGTAGGATTGTCACCAGGTTGAGGCTGCATTACAGAAAAATCTAACGAGCGAGCATCAAGTCTTGCTGGTGTCCCAGTTTTTAAACGGTCAACACGAAACGGAAGGGCACGTAGTCTATCTGCAAGTGCGATAGACGGTGGATCGCCGGCACGACCGCCGCGATAGTTTTCAAGGCCAATGTGTATGGTTCCGCCAAGGAAAGTACCCACTGTCAGTACCACTGACTTGGCTTTAAACTTCAAGCCCATTTGCGTAACAACACCGCATACCTGATCGTTTTCAACAATCAGATCGTCAACGCTCTGTTGGAACAAGGTTAGGTTTTCTTGATTTTCAACAATGTCGCGAATAGCGTTTTTGTAAAGCGTACGGTCCGCTTGCGCACGCGTTGCACGAACAGCTGGGCCTTTAGAAGAATTCAATGTTCTAAACTGAATACCCCCTTTGTCGATAGCCAGTGCCATTGCACCACCTAACGCATCGATCTCTTTTACAAGATGGCCTTTACCGATCCCACCAATTGCAGGGTTACACGACATCTGGCCTATCGTCTCAATATTGTGAGTGAGCAACAGCGTATTTGCACCCATGCGAGCAGCTGCAAGTGCCGCTTCTGTACCTGCATGTCCACCACCTACAACGATGACATCAAATGCTTCAGCATAAAACATGGTTAAACCTCACTTTTAACTTACGATAAGCCGATTAAAAACTAATTTTTCTCACGCAGAGACTGCTGAAAAAAGGGCGCGTATTTTATCTGACTTATTGGATAAAGAAAATGATTAAATTTTCCTCAAAACCTGTTTTTGAAAAGGTGTGATCGAATTATAAGATCTTAAGATCTCTTTTAGATCTGTTTATTTTTACTTTTATTAGGATCATCAAGATCTGTGGGTAACCGATCAAAGCACATAAAGATCATCAAGTTACGCGATCAATAACATTGGGAAACCCCGATCCATAACCCTACCTCAAACTTGTGTATAAATGGCCTTTTTATCCACACCCCGAATCGTTTGAAAAGTTATTCTTTTTTCGATCAAAGCTTATGCACAGTGGTTTGTAGGATCCTATCCACAGGGGTGATCAAGATGTGATCCAGCTGGGGATAAAATGTTTGCTATTTATGTATCGCGATCAAAAGATCGTGTAGTTACGTGCGTTATAGCGTGATCTCATTGTGGAGGAGATCTTTTCTAAAAGCTGTGATTAGATCGCCCGATCGCATTTATCAACATCTTCAAAAAAAGTGCAGGCTTTTATGAACGACAAGATTATTTTTTCAAAACAGCCCATTTTTCAGGAGAAAAACATAGGAGCTGACCAAAATACAGTCACTTTTATAAGGAAGAAGTGGGTCTGAAAGAATGGTTATTTGTTTAACTGAAGGAGATCGTTGAGTGTATCTATGAATTGAAACCGTATCGTTTTGGTAAAAAGCGGGATCAACAGGCTAAGTAATTCGCTATTACTTAACACAACAGGAACATGCAATAAGATTTAATTAAGGAAAAGACCTAGCAGAGTAAGGGCAAGGTTTTGAGAGAGATAGGAAACCAGGTGCTATTAGCGCACCTGGTTGGGTTGATAGCGTGGCTGTGAAACAGAGCCTTGCATGTCTTCTTGTTCAATGGTTAAGCCTTCACGGCGGCTTGGGCCTTGGAACCTAACCTTATAGGTATCGTACTCTTTAATCGACTCAAAACAGTAAGGACCAAGGGCATTTTCAAGTTCGGCTAAATTGTGATTGGTGATCAAAATACAGTTTTTCTTGTTTACTAAGCGCTGTCTTAGCAGGTTACCAAACCAGCTCTGCGCATTTTTCTTTAACACGCTTTCGTTTACACACACCTCATCAAGAATAAGCAGATCAACGTCTAGCAGTTCCTGATTGATCTCCCTGAAGCGCTGCCCCGCGTTGTCCGAAGCCCCAAAATCAAACGAGAAATTGCGCATTTCAAGCAGTGTAGACAGTTGACGATAAAGCACTGAAATTTCGTACTGCTCTATAAGTTGATGGGCTATGGCGCCGGCGATATGTGATTTACCACGTCCGTAATCGCCGTAAAACAGCATCATATGCGAGCCGCTTTGACGCCATGCAGGGTCGTCATGGGCAGCAATGAAAGACTGAGCTATAGATACGGCTTCAATCACATCGTCACTGTCTTCAACTAAGTTGGCGAAGGTCCATTTAGGATTTAGATCAGAACGGCCATGAATAGCCTCTACACGCGCTTTTTTACTACGCTGCTGTAGTTGTGATACTTCTTCGTTCGCTTTCGCCTCGTACTGCTTACGCAGCGTTTTATAGTCGATGTATTCACGATTGGGATCGACGTCTTTGTTGAGCGCTCTCGCTAAATTAGCAATTTTGTCGGTTATACGATCCATAACGAATTAACTCTTCTTAGTTGCGGCATACTTTTCCACCAGCTTTCTAGCATTATCATCTGCTTCTATGCCGGCTGCAACTTTCACTTGTTGCGTTCCCACCACTTTTGTTGGGGCGTAGCCTGAAGCGAGACGCTTGCGCTTGATATTGTTGGCAAACTTTTGTGTCCATTGAAATTCGCTAAACACTGAACTTGGTCTTCCCAACCAATAGGCAATGAATTCACCCACCTCGTTGTCATCAAATGTTTTATCGATAATACCAAGTAGCGAGGCCATTTCTTCAAACAACGCTTTATTGGGCGTCCAATTAGCGGTCATGGCGCTATGACGGGCATGTAGTTGGTCGAAGTCCGATTGTGGCTCGCTTAGAAGCGGAAGAAGTAGGGTTTTCCCGTTGATTGTATGCTCAAGATCAAGTTCAAGGGGCAGGGCAACCAAACCCACTTGTTCAAGCTGCTTCACCAAGCTATTGATTTGACGACCGCGTTGGTAAGGCTCGTCTTTGCTGTCGCCGTTTAGCAAATTCAATAATTGCTTATAATCAATAGGTGCTGACGATGTCGTTGCCGAATTTGCACCTGTTCGAAGCCCAAGTAAATACAGTACCCGGCAATCGTTAGAAAGGGGAGATTGCAACGCCGCTAGTTCAGCTTGGGTAAGGTTGCTGTTCATCGCATTGGTTCCACGTAAAAACGCTTGTTAAGCATTGGCCAGCTTTTCGTCAAACCATTCTACGGCGGCATCTTCAGGGATAGGGTGTTCTAGTACATCAATGTATAGCGCGTCGGTAATTAACGTGCCACCTGCATTTTTAATGTGTTTTTCCATTTCTTTTGCGCCGAAACAAAAGGTGTCGTAACTGGTGTCACCTAGCCCAATAACGTAGGCGTTTACTGCGCTTAAATCCGCGCCCTCTAACTGCTTTGCGAACGGCTGGATGTTGTCAGGTAATTCGCCAGCACCGTGTGTTGATGTACACACGATCCATGTTGATTCTGTTTTAATCTCATCTAAATTTGGTTCAGCGTGAATAGTGTGGGTGTGCCCGCTCGCATCAAGTTTTTCCGCAATGGCATCAGCCACATATTCTGCGGCACCTAACATGGTGCCGACGATGATTTCAAAATGCTTGCTCATTACTGGGTCGCTTCTCTATTTACAATTGTCGTCTTAACGTAAGTACGGCTTATCCGTTACGTTATTCACCATCTTACTTATAACTTTATTGGTTGCGCTACTTACCAATACAGAACGATGAAAAAATTTTACCAAGTAGGTCGTCTGACGTGAATTCACCGGTTATCTCACATAGTGCCTGGTGAGCCAAGCGCAATTCTTCAGCAAGCAACTCACCCGCCATAGCGTCATGCAGTTGTTGTTCGCCTGTGCTTACATAACTGTAGGCTTGGTCGAGTGCGTCTATGTGTCGTCTGCGCGCGATAAATTGACCTTCAGTTGTAGTATCGAAGCCCATGGTTTTTGCCAGATGTGCTTTTAGCGTGTCGACGCCGCTACCTTCTTTGGCTGATAGATTAATGACTGAGATTTCACCTTGCTCGGTGGCAACTGTGCTTTGTCCAATATCTAAGGTACTAAGGTCGGCCTTGTTACGAACTACGGTAACGGGGATACCTTGTGGCAATCGGGCCATAAATTCTGGCCATATTTCATAAGGGTCGATCACTGCGGTTGCGGTAGAGTCCACAACAAATAACACATGATCAGCTTCATTAATGGCTTGCCACGCGCGCTCAATACCAATTTGTTCCACTTTATCTGGGCTTTCTCGAAGTCCAGCAGTGTCGATAATGTGCACCGGCATACCATCAATGTGTATATGCTCTTTAAGCACGTCTCGCGTGGTACCAGCGATATCAGTAACAATGGCGCTATCTCGTCCTGCCAGGGCGTTTAATAAGCTCGATTTACCGGCGTTAGGTCTCCCCGCAATCACCACCTGCATACCTTCGCGCAACAAGGTACCTTGTTTAGCCTGTTCGCGTACTTTGGTTAAGCTTTGCATGATTGCGCTTAAGTCACCTGATACTTTCCCATCAGATAAGAAATCAATTTCTTCTTCAGGAAAATCGATGGCCGCTTCTACGTACATACGAAGGTGCACGATTTGGTCAGATAGCGTTTGAATTTGTGTAGAAAACTCACCCTGTAGCGAGCGCAGCGCACTTTTGGCTGCCTGTTTAGAGCTTGCATCAATCAAGTCGGCAATCGCCTCTGCTTGCGCAAGGTCTAACTTATCATTTAAAAAGGCCTGTTCACTGAATTCACCTGGATTGGCAAGCCGGGCATGGCCTGTTGCAAGCACGGCATCAATCAGCATGTCCATGACAACTTGACCGCCGTGGCCCTGCAGTTCAAGTACATCTTCACCGGTAAATGAGTTAGGCCCTTTAAAAAACAGTGCTATGCCCTGGTCTATTACGCTGTTGTTGGCATCAACAAACGGCGTATAGGTCGCAAGACGTGGTGTTAGTGCGCTTGGTACTAACGCCTCTGCGATAGCTTTGGCCTTAGGACCTGAAACACGCACAATACCTACGCCGCCACGACCGGGCGCTGTCGCTTGTGCGGTAATAGTGTCGGTAGAAAGGGTGAGTGATTCCATAATTAGTCGCGGAAGTTCTTAAATTGGAAAGGTTGGCCTAAGTTCGACTCTTTAACCAGCGAAATCACTTGCTGCAAATCATCACGCTTTTTACCTGTTACGCGAAGTTCTTCGCCTTGAATTGCCGTTTGCACTTTGATTTTGGCGTCTTTCACCAGCTTCACAATCTTCTTCGCCATCGGCTGTTCAATACCTTCTTTAAAGGTAATGGTCTGACGGTAAGTTCTACCGTGTGCATCGTAGGGTTTAACATCCATAGATGAGGTGTCTACGTTACGTTTAGACATCGCCGTTCTAAACATGCTTTCCATTTGCTGAAGTTGGAATTCAGCTTCGGCCTTCATGACCACGGTTTTATCTTTGTACTCAAAGCTCGCGTCAATCCCGCGAAAGTCGAAACGCGTTGATAGCTCACGGCTTGCGTTTTCAGTGGCGTTACGTACTTCTTCCATGTTGATTTCAGAAACAATATCAAATGATGGCACAGGTTATTCCTCTTAAGACAAAACAGCCCGCATAGGCGGGCTGTATAATTCATTGATCAGCGTGTTATTTACTGCTGATGCCCCGCTTCTCCATTGAAGCATAAATCATTTTGGCTTGAACCAAGGTAATCACGTTACTGACTAGCCAGTATAGTACCAGACCTGCAGGGAACCACAGGAAGAATACACTCATTGCTACCGGCATCCATTGCATGATTTTCTGCTGCATTGGATCAGTAATGGTGGTTGGCTGAAGTTTTTGCAATAGGTACATACTCGCGCCAGTTAGAATTGGCAGCACAAAGTATGGGTCTTTTGTAGAAAGGTCAGTGATCCAAAGCACAAAGTCTGCATGGCGTAGTTCAACACTTTCCATCAGTACCCAGTAAAGCGCAAGGAAGATAGGCATTTGCAGAAGAAGAGGTAAGCAACCGCCCATTGGGTTTACTTTCTCTTTGCGGTAAAGCTCCATCATAGCTTGAGACATTTTTTGTCTGTCGTCGCCAAAACGGTCTTTTAGCTGCTGCATCTTAGGTGCTAAGTTGCGCATACGTGCCATTGACTCGTATTGCTTCTTAGTTAGCCAGTACATGGCACCTTTTACTACAATAGTGATAAGGATAATTGCCACACCCCAGTTATTAACTAGGCTATGAAGGAATGTAAGAAGGGCGAACAGCGGCTGTGAAATCCAGAAAAGAATACCGTAATCAACGGTTAGGTCTAATCCGCGCGCAATCTTCGCTAGGCTTTCTTGGTCCTTAGGGCCCATATAAAGGGTAGACGCAAGAGTTTTGGTTTCACCAGGCGCTACGCTTTCAGACGGAGACAATACACCAATTACCGCATACTGATTTTTCAGGTTGCGAGAATAAAGCGTGTTCGTTTGCTCTTGTGAAGGCACCCATGCTGACACAAAGTAATGTTCAAGCATGCCAACCCAACCCGCTTTCGTGGTTTCGCGAAGCGCTTCATCTTCAATCTCGTCAAACGAGTACTTCTGGTAGCGGTCATCTTCTGTTGAATATGCAGCACCACGGTACGTTGGCATAAACATGTTGCTGTCGTCTTCAAACTCCATCACTTGTTTAAGCTGTGCATACGGCTGAACCGTTGCTGCACTACCGGTACCATTTTCAACGCTATAGCTTACGTTTACGTCGTACTGGCCTTTAGTAAAAGTGAAGGTTTTGGTAACTGACAAACCTTGGTTGTTTTTCCATGTAAGAGGAATAACAAGGGTGTCGCCAGTCATTTCATAATAGTCACTTTGTGCATTGTACACAGGGCGGCCACTGCTGCTTGCATCAGGCCCTTGAGCACCGATTAGGCCACTTTGCGCTACATAAAGACCGTTGCCAGAGCGGAGTAGGCTGTAAGGAATATCCGAACCTTGCTCTACTGGAAACTTAAGTAAGTCTGCTGATACTACATCACCGCCTAGCAAATCGATGCGTAAATCTAGCGTATCGGTTTTAACTTCTACAATGCGGTTTGAGCTTTGCGCCGCTGCGATAGGCTGTGCAGCCGGAACGCTATCACTACTAGGTACATCTTCGCTGCCATTTTCATTAAATGACGGTACGCCTTGTGATGTCTCTTGCGTTTGTTGTTGCTCAACAGGCACAACTGGCTGTGGCCCATAATCTTTTTGCCATGATTGCCAAAGCAAAAAGCTAACTAGCGCAAGGCCAATTATCAGAAAACTACGTTGCGATTCCATAGAGGTCTCTTTATTTTGAGTGTTTATCTTGTTGTTTTTCCGGCACTGGATCATATCCGCCGGCATGCAAAGGGTGGCATTTTAATATGCGTTTAATAGATAACCAACCGCCTTTTACTAATCCGTGCGTTTTTAATGCATCTATAGCATACCAAGAACAAGAAGGATGGAAACGACATCGTTGCCCTAACATAGGGGAAATGAACCATTGATAAAATTTTATCAAGGCCAAAGGCACTGCAATTAAGAGTTGCCGCAACGCTTGTTTAATTTTTTCCATAGCTTGTCCAATGTAGCGAAAACTTCTTGGTTGCTAAGGTTGTCAGCGCCAGACTTGCCAATAACGATAATATCGACATTGGGTAAGTTGTGCTGTTTATGCCTAAAACTTTCTCTGACTAATCGTTTCAAACGATTTCTATCGTGAGCTTTACGAATACGTTTTTTCGCAAGCGTAATGCCTAAACGAGGAGTTGAAAGTGTATTTTTTCTGGCTAGAACAGTAAAAGAGGGAGATACAGCTGGGGTTGCGTTATCAAACACATAGGTAAAGTGGGTGGGAGTTAACAGACGTAACTCCCTAGAAAAATTATTCTCGCCCACTTTGGCGTCTTTCTAATTAAGCTGAAAGACGTGCGCGGCCTTTTGCACGGCGAGCTGCTAGTACTTTACGACCATTTTTAGTCGCCATACGAGCACGAAAACCGTGAGAACGCTTGCGCTTTAGATTGCTCGGTTGAAATGTTCTTTTCATGACCAAAGTCTCACTTATATTTAGTTAAACATAGGCGTTTTTGGTAACACATTATGCTGTTGCCAGAACAATGTGGTGTTTTCACCAGAAAAGCCCATCGAAAAAGGACGCTGAATTCTAGAGATCTCGGGGCGTGCTGTCAATGCATATTCTCGCTTTTCGGACGAATAAGTGAACAATTTTTGCTTTTCCTAATCGATAGCTTAATCGATAACGCAGTTTCCGTACAAATCGTCTGTGAATAACGCATAAAATCTAGTTAGGTTATCCACAATGGATTGTGAAAAACCTAGGCGGAGTTATAAATTGCAAGATGATCTAACGGTTTTCTAGTACAAATTTAGAATGAATCTTTCTCGTTATAGTTTGTTTTGATCTAAAAGATAAGTTCTTTAAAATCAATTATATAAATGTTTGATCGAAAAGATCGATCCGGATCGCCATTTACATTGTGTTGATAACGTAAGATAATCCACAGCGATTAAAACGATAACTTAATTTCTCGCTGCTACCCAACACTTCCAACGCTATTTTCTTCTAATGGCGCTTTTTAGTGCCTGCTTTTCTATGCTTGGCTTTTCAGGAGTTGGTTTTTCTAGCGAGTTACGGGAGCTACTTACGTACCATGTCCTTGTGGAACCAATGCCTTGAAAGATTGCGTCAAGAATTACCGACGCAGCAATTTAGTATGTGGATACGACCGCTTGTTTGTGAAGAACAAGAAGGTGTGGTAGCGCTCTATGCTCCTAATCGTTTTGTACTTGATTGGGTGAGAGATAAGTACCTAAATAACATTACTGCGCTACTTAAAGAGTTCGCTGGGAATGATGCACCACAATTGCGTTTAGAAGTGATGAATCGTCACAGCGTAAGTCGTAGCCAAACTCCTATGGGTACTAGTGGTTCAGCGGCTGCTTCAAGTGCGCCGAATAATCAATTAAGTAAGCCAATTACGCCTTCAGGCGGTCAAGGGTATCAGGGCTATAATACCGGCAATCAGTCTGCTCAAAGTGGTAGCAACGGTCAGCATCCATCCTCTTATTCACCAATGCCGAATAATGGTATGCCTTCAACGGCCGGTAATACTGGTGGTCAGGGGCAAAACAATCAATTTTCACAATCGTCGTCTTACTCACAGAATACGGATCAAAATGATCGTGCTACGCAACATCCTGATCGCAATGGATATAATGCTTATGCAGATCAAGCGCCAAGGTCTTCCACTCCGCCTAAAGTGATCCCGATCCCTGAAGCGATGAAGCATAAAAGTAATATCAATCCAACTTACCAGTTCGATAACTTCGTTGAAGGTAAATCTAACCAGCTTGCACGTGCGGCTGCGACTCAAGTTGCAAATAACCCAGGCGGTTCTTACAACCCATTATTTATTTATGGCGGAACGGGCTTAGGTAAAACTCACTTATTACATGCTGTGGGTAATGGCATCGTAGCAAATAATGGCGACGCTAAAATTGTATACATGCATTCTGAGCGCTTTGTACAGGATATGGTTAAGGCGCTACAAAATAACGCTATAGAGGACTTTAAGCGCTTCTATCGCAGTGTTGATGCGTTACTTATCGATGATATTCAATTCTTTGCTAATAAAGAGCGGTCACAAGAAGAGTTTTTCCATACGTTCAATGCGCTCCTTGAAGGTAACCAACAAATCATCCTTACTTCTGATAGATATCCTAAAGAGATTGATGGGGTAGAGGACCGATTAAAATCGCGCTTTGGATGGGGTTTAACTATCGCTATCGAGCCGCCTGAACTTGAAACCCGAGTGGCTATTTTGATGCGTAAAGCGGCAGAAAACCGGATTCACTTACCCAATGAAGTAGCGTTCTTTATTGCCAAGCGCTTACGTTCAAACGTACGTGAGCTCGAGGGTGCACTTAACCGTGTTATTGCTAACGCAAACTTTACCGGTCGCCCTATCACTATTGATTTCGTTCGCGAAGCGCTGCGAGATCTTCTTGCGCTTCAAGAAAAATTAGTAACCGTTGATAATATTCAGAAAACCGTCGCAGATTATTATAAGATAAAAGTAGCTGATATTTTGTCTAAACGACGTAGTCGTAGTGTGGCGCGCCCTCGCCAGGTAGCAATGGCGCTGGCCAAAGAACTTACCAACCACAGTTTACCTGAGTTAGGAAACGCATTTGGTGGACGAGACCATACTACCGTTTTACACGCATGTAGAAAAATAGAGCAGCTAAGAGAAGAAAGTCATGATATAAAAGAGGACTATAAGAACCTCATTAGGACTTTATCTTCCTAACACCACGACCTTAGAGGCGAGATAGCACTGCGATGAAATTTACTATAAGCCGCGAACAATTTTTACAACCCCTACAGTTGGTATCTGGTGCTGTAGAGCGTAGACACACATTGCCAATTCTTTCTAATGTTCTCATTAAAGTAAGTGAGGACGCACTTTGGCTTACTGGTACAGATTTAGAGGTAGAACTAATTTCTAGCGTGAAATTAGAAGGTGAATTCACCGAAGGTGAGATTACCGTTCCTGCTAAAAAACTCTTTGATATTATTCGCGGTATTTCTGAAGGAACAGATATTCATTTCTCTTTAGACGGCAGTAAAGCACTTATTCGGGCCGGTCGAGGTCGTTATACCCTTTCTACTTTATCTGCCAACGACTACCCCAATCTAGAAGACTGGGAAGGCGAAGTTGAATTTGAACTATCGTGCAGTGATCTAAAGCGTCTTATCGATGCAACGAGCTTCTCAATGGCTCAACAAGACGTACGTTATTACTTAAATGGTATGTCCCTTGAAACGGAAGAGAATATCATTCGTACCGTTGCAACAGACGGCCACCGCCTAGCACTTTGTCGCTTAAACTACGAAACAGCATTACCGTCTCGACAGGTAATTATTCCCCGCAAAGGTGTTTTAGAAATTTCTCGTCTTATTAGCGAAGACGACAAGTCTCTCAAGGTGCAAATTGGTGCTAACCACCTTCGTATATTTTCAAATGATTTTATTTTCACCTCGAAGCTAGTTGATGGTAGGTTTCCTGATTATCGCCGTGTGTTACCTCAAAATGGTGACAAGGAAATAATTGCGAGTAAGGCTGTACTCAAAGAAGCATTTTCACGTGCGGCCATTCTATCTAACGAAAAGTTTAGAGGCGTACGATTAAACCTGTCTTCCGGCGAGCTTAAAATAACGGCTAACAACCCAGAGCAAGAAGAAGCAGAAGAAATCGTTGATGTTCAATATCAAGGTGACGATTTAGAAATAGGCTTTAACGTTGCCTATCTGATTGACGTATTAAATGCGTTAGGGTCTGACGGTGTTAAAGTGAGCCTGTCAGATTCAAACGCAAGTGCGCTTATCGAAGATGATGCCGATGACGCCGCGTTATACGTTATTATGCCGATGCGACTGTAGTCACTACTACATTAAGTGTTTGCAGCGTTTCGCATAATTCACGTTATTTTGTTATTTAAATTATCAATTCAAGAAGCGATGAGTACTGATACTCCTCGCTTCTTTTCTTTCATCAGTGTGACCTCATGAAACTGGACCGCGTCCAGATTACACAGTTTCGTAATCTTACTTCCGTATCACTCTCTCCTTCACCAGCTTTAACCATCATTAAAGGGGTAAATGGGAGTGGGAAATCCTCGTTAATCGAAGCACTTTACTACCTTGGTTTTGGGCGTTCTTTTAGAACAAATAAACACAGCTCGGTTATTCAAAATGAGAAAGACAGCTTCAGTGTTTTTGCGTCATGCAAAACTGAAGAAGGGGATAAATTAAAGCTAGGCTTTCAACGAAGTCGAAACGAGACATTCACCTGTAGTATTAACGGTGAGCATTCAAATAAGTTATCAGATTTAGTCAGCCTGGTACCGCTTCAACTTTTTACTCCGCAGAGTACTGACCTTATTATTGGTTCGCCATCCGAGCGCCGCCGGTTTTGTGATTGGGGATTGTTTCACGTGGAACATCAGTTTCAATCGCTTGCAAATCAGTACGGTAAATTCCTAAAGCATAGAAATGCGTTGCTGAAACAGCAGGCAAATTTAAGCGCACCACAAAATCAATATTGGGAGTCTCAGTTCTCAGAACTAGGTGAGTCTTTATCGGCTACGCGTCAGGGATATGTGGATACCCTGACGCCTATTTTTAAGCGGTACTCGCAAGAATTTCTTCCGAACTTCGATGTGGAATTGAGTTACTATAAAGGGTGGGAAAAAGATGTCGGTTTATCAGAAAGCCTAGTTAAAAAACGTGAGTATGATGGTAAAATAGGGCACACCTCTTCTGGGCCCCATAAAGCCGATTTAAGGCTTAAAGTGAATGGTGTTAATGCTCAGGAGCTTTTATCGAGAGGGCAGCTTAGAATGGCTGTGGCAGCGCTTCAAATGTCACAGACTAAGCTATTTAACACGGCAACGCAGCGTAAAAGTATCTTTTTACTTGATGACGTTGGTGCCGAACTAGATGCCGATAAAAGAGAACAATTTATTGATGGGTTGCTCAAAATGGATACGCAGGTTTTCGTTACTGCAATAGAATCCACGCAACTCGCTTTTATACAAAAATACAACGAAAAGAAAATGTTTCACGTGGAACATGGAAGCGTGAAAGAGGAGTAAAAGCTAGTATGTCAGCAGAGAACAACTACGACTCGTCCAGTATTAAAGTACTTAAAGGATTAGATGCCGTAAGAAAGCGTCCTGGTATGTATATCGGTGATACTGATGATGGTACCGGATTACACCATATGGTTTTCGAGGTGGTCGATAACTCTATCGATGAAGCACTTGCTGGACATTGTTCTGAGATTACTGTGCTCATTCACAGCGATGGCTCAGTATCTGTGTCTGACGATGGGCGTGGTATACCAACTGAATTGCACCCAGAAGAGGGTGTATCTGCAGCTGAAGTTATCATGACAGTTCTTCACGCCGGCGGTAAGTTTGACGATAACTCATATAAAGTATCGGGCGGTCTGCACGGTGTAGGTGTATCAGTAGTAAACGCACTTTCAAGCCGACTTAAGCTTCGTATACGTCGCGGTGGTAAAGCGCACGAACAAGAATATCATCATGGTGTTCCACAAGCGCCACTAGCGGTAACAGGCGATACAGACAAAACGGGAACTATGATTCGTTTCTGGCCAAGTTCAGACACATTCACAGATACGCTTTACCACTATGATATCCTTGCTAAACGTCTTCGTGAACTATCATTTTTGAACTCTGGTGTGTCGATTCGCTTGAAAGACGAACGCGATGGAAAAGAAGACCACTTCATGTACGAAGGTGGTATTAAAGCGTTCGTTGAGTACCTAAATGAAAAGAAAACACCTGTTCACCAGAAAGTGTTTCATTTCTGCAGTGAACAAGAAGACGGTATTGCAGTAGAAGTTGCGATGCAATGGAACGATAGCTTCCAAGAGAACGTGTTCTGTTTCACCAACAACATTCCTCAGCGCGATGGTGGTACTCACTTGGCGGGCTTCCGTGGAGCGTTGACACGTACATTGAATAACTACATGGAAAAGGAAGGCCTGAACAAAAAGGCTAAAACGAATGCCAGTGGTGACGACGCGCGTGAAGGTCTAACCGCGGTTATTTCCGTTAAAGTACCAGATCCAAAATTCAGCTCACAGACTAAAGATAAGCTTGTATCTTCTGAAGTTCGTCCAGCTGTTGAATCGGCAATGAATGAAAAGCTAGCAGAGTTCTTATTAGAAAACCCTGCAGAAAGTAAAATCATTGCGGGTAAGATTATTGATGCTGCTCGTGCTCGTGAAGCTGCACGAAAGGCCCGTGAAATGACACGCCGTAAAGGTGCGCTCGACTTGGCTGGTCTGCCGGGTAAGCTAGCTGACTGTCAGGAAAAAGATCCTGCACTTAGTGAACTGTACATAGTGGAGGGTGACTCTGCGGGCGGTTCAGCTAAGCAGGGTCGTAACCGTAAGAACCAAGCTATTCTGCCGCTTAAAGGTAAAATTCTAAACGTTGAGAAAGCGCGTTTCGATAAGATGCTTTCTTCGCAAGAAGTTGCGACACTTATCACGGCACTAGGTTGTGGTATTGGTCGTGACGAGTATGACCCTGAAAAACTACGCTATCACAGCATCATCATCATGACCGATGCTGACGTAGATGGTTCTCACATTCGTACGCTTCTACTAACATTTTTCTATCGTCAAATGCCTGAAATCATTGAGCGTGGATATGTATATATTGCACAGCCTCCGCTTTACAAAGTGAAGAAGGGTAAACAAGAGCAGTATCTTAAAGATGACGATGCGTTAACTAACTACCTAACATCAATCGCAATTGACGGTGCGTCCTTGCACACCAGCGATGAAGACCCAGGTATTAGTGGTGTAGGCCTTGAAAACCTTGTTAAGCAGTACCAATCGGTAGAGAAGATGATTGCACGTATGAAACGTCTTATGCCTGCATCTATCCTTTACAGAATGCTTTACACGCCTACGCTAAACCTTGAAGACCTTAAAGATGAATCTGCACTAGAGCATGTGGCGAAACACTTCGTAGAGCAGCTTACAGAGCGCGAAAACGACGGAGCTACATACCGTTATGAAATTCGCACTGATGCTGAACTTAGCGAGTACTACATCACAATCATTATGCGTATGCACGGTATCGATTACGAGTACATTATCGATCACGAGTTCATCGAGTCGTCTGAATACCAGCGTCTTAAAGAGCTTAACCTTGCCATTAACGACATGATGGGCAAAGACGCTTACATTCAGCGTGGCGAGCGTAGACAGCAAGTTGAGTCTTTCAAAGAAGCACTAGAGTGGCTAATGAACGAAGCGAAACGTGGCCAATACATTCAGCGCTATAAAGGGCTAGGTGAGATGAACCCAGAGCAATTATGGGAAACTACCATGGACCCAGAAAGCCGCCGTATGCTTCAAGTTACCATTGAAGATGCTATTGGCTGTGATCAGCTGTTCACCACACTGATGGGTGATCAAGTTGAGCCTCGTCGAGAGTTTATCGAAGCTAATGCACTTAAAGTGGAAAACTTAGACGTGTAGCGTTTTTAGCTATTTGAAAAAAGCGACCAATGGGTCGCTTTTTTTTTGCTAACGCTAAGGCGAATTTTTCGTATAGACAGGGAGGGTATTACTGAGAATAAACGTGGTTGAAGAGTTTATTAAACGATAAAAGCTAAGTGATGCCGTAAAGATACGGCATCAGATTTAAACTTTTGAAACAACTAGGGCGACTTCCCCCGCACTTGCTGATGTTGCTGTAAAGCGATAGGTGCCTGTTGAGGAGGGGGTGAATTGCAAGTTCTCTGATCCCTGCTCACAGACTAAATAAACAGTTGAGCCTAACATTACAGGCTGACCCTTATATTTACCGCCACAGCTCTGTGAGGGCGTCCATTTTGCGTCAGATAACCTAAAGTCATAGGGTTGTCCGTCGGCAATGAGTTCAACATCAACTGTCCAGCCTGAATTTGAACGTTTGAACTTGTAACTAGGGTCAGCTTCCCACCAGTTAAATACGCCTCTAAGGAACATGTTTTCGAATTGAATGCGAGGCACGTCCGGTGCTATTTCTGGAATTTTAAAGCTTCCACTGCTAGAGCATGCTGAAAGTGCCATGCATATAGAAGCAATAGTTAAAAACTTTTTCACAGCGTCTCCATTTATAAAAAAGCCCAACATTGAGGCTGGGCTTTTTGTTTTTGCGGCCTAAAACCGCATTAACTTTAACTAGCCTACGACTTCGCGAGAATTGAAATATCCGCGGTAGTAAGGAAAAGTTGCCTTAAAAGCGACAGCAAAGCAAGTCGGTTATTCTTAACCGCTTCGTCATCAGCCATAACCATTACGTTATCGAAGAAGTTATCGATTACATTACGTAAGGTTGCAAGCGCGGTTAAAATGCGTGTGTAGTCTTGTGAAGGTAGTGCGATATCCACTTCCTTTTGCGCGACCTTTAGTTCAGCATACAGCGCCTTTTCAGCATCTTCAGCTAATAGTGACTCATTAATATTAACGGTGTCTGTCACTTCTACGTTTTGCTTAGCAAGGATGTTCGCTACACGCTTGTTAGCGGCAGCCAACGCCTCGGCTTCTTCCAGTGCTCTAAACTTATCTACCGCATGAACACGGGCTAAGTAGTCAGCTGGTTTAGTAGGGCGACGAGCAGCAACGGCCTGAATAACATCAATGGCGATAGCTTGATCTTGTAAAAGCGCAGTAAATCGACCTAATACAAAATCAACCACCTGAGATTGGGTTTCAGCATTCGTTAACTTATCGCCATATACATTGATAGCTTTGCTCACTAACGTTTCAAGATCTAGTGGCAGTGACAGCTCAGTAACTATACGTAAAACGCCTATAGCTGCACGACGAAGTGCAAACGGGTCTTTATCACCCTTAGGTAACTGGCCAATACCAAAAATACCCACTAGGGTATCTAGTTTGTCAGCAAGCGCGACCGATGCGCTAACGCCTGAACTAGGAAGTGCGTCACCAGCAAAACGCGGCATATACTGTTCATAAAGCGCTTCAGCAACAGGCGCATCTTCACCGTCGTTTAGTGCATAGTATTTACCCATAACACCTTGAACGTCTGGGAACTCCATAACCATGTTCGACATTAAATCGGTTTTAGCTAGAAGACCTGCTCGTGCAGCTTGTGATTCATTCGCATCTATTTGCGAAGCGATAAACGCCGATAGGGCAGATATACGCTCAGACTTTTCTTTTAGCGTACCAAGCTGTTTTTGAAACAACACGGTTTCTAAGCTTTCAAGGCGGCTTTCTAATGTTGTCTTTTTATCGCTGTTAAAGAAAAACTCGGCGTCTGCCAGACGAGGGCGGATAACCTTTTCGTTACCAGAAATTACTTGAGACGCATCGCGACTTTCGATGTTCGTTACGAACAAGAAAGTGTTTGAAAGAGCACCGTTGCTATCTAGTAGTGGCACATATTTCTGGTCGTCTTTCATGGTATAAATAAGGGCTTCTTTCGGTACCGCTAAGAAAGCCTTATCAAAACCAGCTTGAAGCACAACAGGCCACTCTACAAGTGACGCAATCTCTTCAAGTAAGTCTTCATTATAGTCTGGCTTAAGCGACAAGCTTTGCGCTGCGTCTTCAAGCTGCTGACGCACTTTATCTTTACGTGCTTCGAAATCTGCCAGCACATATTGTTGCTCTAGGGCAGAGGCGTAATTATCAGCATGGTCAAGTTCAAAACGACCTTCACCGTGAAAACGGTGACCTTGAATAACACGGCCACTGGTTAAGCCCAATACTGAAACGTTAACCACTTCGCTACCGTAAAGTACGCATAGGGTATGAACAGGGCGTATAAACTGAGTATTGTAATTACCCCAACGCATTGGCTTTGGAATAGGTAATTTACTTACTGCTTGGTTAATCAGCCCTTCTAATAGCTCTGCAACAGACTGACCAGGCACGTGGGCGTTGTGAAGTAACCATTCACCTTTGTCTGTTACAAGGCGCTCTGCGTCAGCAACGTCAATGCCGTTACCGCGAGCCCAACCTTGCGCTGCTTTGGTAGGGTTACCGTCGGCGTCAAATGCAGCGGATACTGCTGGGCCGCGCTTCTCTACCACTTTGTCAGCCTGGCCTTCAGCTAGGCCTGAAACATAAACGGCTAGACGACGAGGGGCTGCAAACCAGCTAACTGAGTCAAAGCTTAAGTCAGCTTGCGTTAGCGCTGCTTCAAACTGTGTGGCGAAGGCTTCACCCAAAGACTTAAGCGCTTTTGGTGGTAACTCTTCAGTACCTAATTCAACTAGACAATTTTCTGTACGCACGCTTATGCCTCCTTGTTACATAGCGGGAAGCCTAGTGCTTCACGTGCTTGGTAATAGCTCTCTGCACATGCTTTGGCAAGCGTTCGAACGCGAAGAATATAGCGCTGGCGTTCTGTCACTGAAATCGCGTGACGTGCATCAAGTAAGTTAAAAGCGTGAGACGCCTTCATCACCTGCTCGTAGGCAGGAAGTGGAAGGTTGTTTTCGATAAGCTTTTGGCTTTCTGCTTCACATTCGTCAAAGGTTCTAAACAAGGCTTCAACGTTGGCGTGTTCGAAGTTATACGTCGACTGTTCCACTTCGTTTTGATGGAACACATCGCCATAGGTGACCTTACCCATAGGGCCGTCCGTCCAAACCAAATCGTAGATACTATCTACACCTTGAACGTACATGGCTAGTCGCTCTAAGCCGTAGGTAATTTCGCCGGTAACAGGCTTACACTCTAGACCGCCTACCTGCTGGAAGTACGTAAACTGTGTTACTTCCATACCGTTTAGCCACACTTCCCAACCTAGACCCCACGCTCCAAGCGTTGGTGATTCCCAGTTGTCTTCTACGAAGCGAATGTCGTGAACTAGCGGATCGAAACCTAACTCTTTCAAAGAGCCCAAATACAACTCCTGAATATTATCAGGTGAAGGCTTAAGCATTACTTGGAACTGATAGTAATGTTGTAAGCGGTTTGGGTTCTCACCGTAACGACCATCAGTTGGTCTACGGCACGGTTGAACATAGGCGCTACTCATTGGCTCTGGACCTAAAGAACGTAGGAACGTCATAGGGTGAAAAGTACCTGCACCCACTTCCATATCCAGAGGCTGAATAATAACGCAGCCCTGACGCGCCCAATAATCTTGAAGCGCAAGGATCAACCCTTGAAAGGTCTTAATATCGTATTTCTGCATACATCCGCTGCTTATTAGTTATCTGACTTAAAATAAAGGTGGGATAGTATACAATTTGTGAGGCATAGTATGTAGGTGTAAAGGGTGAAAAAACGTCACGAATAAAGCCAATATGCCACTTCACAACAAGGATTTAATCTTAAGCCATGCCCAATCAAACAAAAATAGAGAAAAATGCGCCTTTACATAGATGTGGTTGGGTGAGCAGCGACCCTATTTATTTAGCGTATCATGATAACGAATGGGGTGTACCCGAGTTAGATAGTCGCGCGCTATTTGCGAAATTATGCTTAGATGGACAACAAGCCGGTTTATCTTGGCTGACGATTTTAAAAAAACAGCAGAATTTTGAACAAGCATTCTACCAGTTCGACCCTGAAAAAATTGCGACGATGGGTCCCGCGGATGTCGACAGGCTGATGCAGAACAGCGGCATAATCAGAAACAAACTCAAAATAGAGTCGGTTATCAAAAATGCCAAGGGCTTTTTATCTATCGAAGCGTCGCAGCCATTCAGTGAGTTCATTTGGCAATTTACAGATGGACGTACGGTTATTAATGCGTGGGATGACTTCAGGCAAGCACCCACATCAACCGATGCCTCAAAAGCGATGTCAAAAGCCTTAAAAAAGCGCGGATTTAATTTTGTTGGTGAAACGATTTGTTATGCTTTTATGCAAGCGGTGGGAATGGTTAACGATCACGAAGTAGGGTGTCATTGTTACCAGCGTACCTGTGAACTCGCTATAAAATGACCATAAAGAACTAGCTTTAACCCCTCAAAAAAATGGCCGATTACACATTGTAATCGGCCATTTTTTTATTTTGATAGCACTATTTTATGCTTTCCTAAATCCCATGCTCACCAATTATTTAGTGGCTAAGAGGGTTTCGCAATATATTTTCAGCGGCGGCAACTCATCCAAGACCTTAGACTCGTATTCGGATTCAATTTGCTCGCGAGCTATGTCTTGCTTTCTTCGCTCACTCTTTGGTAGCTGTTGCCTTGCTTCTAAAATAGCGAAACCACTTACCTCGGTAAAAAGCGCATGAACGTGGGGGTACTGTGCTTTAAAATCAGGAGGCGTGTTCAGCGGAAGCGCATTCAACAAGTTGACGATGCGAATAACACCTTCTGACAAATCACACTGCTGCTGCTCCATAGCTTTTGCTATCACTATAATACTGTCGGTAATAGTCGCAATGCGTGATTGCCTCGCTGCTTCTTGTCGTTCCTTTTGCTGCTTTAACATAAACAGCAGTTTGCCTGCGTAAAAACCAAGACCAACAATGATGAGTAGCGCTATGCCTGAAAGTACTGCCCAAAGCATGACTCTTTCCCGTTTTTATTAATGCTTAAAGTCGTCGATATTGATAGCGTCTAAATCATTAAACGGATCCATATCGTCGTCTTCATCATCTTCTTCTACTATTCCCAGCAGGTCACAAAGAATGCGATGTCGAGCCATCTTTTCATCTACATAAGCTTGTTGCTCACGGGTAAGCGGCTTGTCATCGTCAAGCTTATCGAGCAAATCAGATAAGCGTTGGTCTGCCTCGAGTGCAGCTAATTCTTGCGCTGGTGTCGCGTACTTCTTCTTTTGAGCTGGTGTAGGCGTGACCGCTTTCACAAGCTGAATAGGCTTTTTACTGCCGTGGCGCGGATCTTTATTTTCAGCACTCTTTTTGCTCGTCACTTTTTTCTGTTCAACATTGTGGCGACTACCGGCGGGCTTACCTTTATGCTTTTTAGGGCGAGGTGAGTCTGATTTACGGTTTTCGCTAGGTTTAAAGTCAGGATCTTTACGAACGCCGATTAGGCCGACTTTACGTGATTTCTTTGAACGTGCCATAATTTCCAAATAAACAAAGAGAGTGAAAAAACAACGCTATTATAGCGCGAATTAGCGTGTACGTATTGATCTTTGGGTGTGCTGTGTAAAATCAATACGGCACACTTAAAGTATCACGCAAATTTACTTCAGCGCTTTCTCATCAAAACAACGTCATTAGCGGGGAAAGTGACATCATAGCCGTCCCTTTGTGCTAGAAAATGAAAGGTTGCTTCGCTGAAAAAACTCACGTGGGTGATATCATTTTTGTAGTGCCAATTAACAAACCTGGCCTTATCGAGTACGCGCTTTGTCATGATGGCTAGCACACCACCAGAAGCCACGAGTTTATTGAATAATGCCCACTCGACGTGAGGGGAGTGAAAATGTTCAATAGCCTCAGTACACGTCACAATGTCGTAGCTTTGCACTAGCACCTGTAAATCATTTGCATAGAAGGGGTCGTAGGTTTTCATCTTGACTCCTTCTTCTTCCAGCATACTGGCTAAAACTGGCGCGGGACCACAACCAAAATCCAATCCTACAAGCTCACCGTCTTTTGCACTTTCTATAAAAGGTGTAAGTGGTGTTAAAACCTTTCTTAAAAACTTTCGATAACCTTCGTCTTCGAAACTATTTTCATGAAGATCATATTCCTGCTTTTCTATTTGTTTTGAAGGCAGAAATTCAGGAGATACGTACACAAGTTCACACTGACTACACTGCAGGTAGTCGCGTCTATTATCAGTGTGGTAGTGAGATGACGTGTTAGCGCTTTTGCATAAAGGACAGTACATAGGAAAGTAAACAATAATAAGGGGCTTAAAAAAGAAAAAGGTGATGGTTTGCACCATCACCTTACATTGTATGAGTGTCAGATGACACCTCTCCCGTTATACACCTCTATGTGTATTTTGCTTCCCTAGCTTTGCTCCCCTTATTTTTATTGTTAGCAGAGCTGTATTGTTGTTTTTGGCCCTCGTGGCTCTTTATCCCGTCTTCCATGCTGCATTTTTATTATTATTCTTGTTATTTAGCTTGTAGCTTTTCAAAGGCACCTACAAACTACGCCGTTAGATTACACGAATAATTTCAAAATACAACTTTTTCGGTAACAAATTTTTAACAACAATGTGCAAAAACGGTAATGTTTAGTGTAAGCCCGCGATATAGTTAGATAAAATCTCAATATCTTCGTCAGTTAATTTCATCGCAATATCACGCATCATGCCATTCATGTCATTGTGACGCTGGCCTGAACGGAATGCTTTCAATTGAGCTGCAGTGTAAGTTGCATGTTGACCACTGATGTCAGGGAAACCTGCTAAGCCCATGCCGTTACCTTTAGGACCGTGACATGCGATACATGCAGTTACGCCACGAGACTCGTCGCCACCTTGGTAAAGTGCACGCCCAGCTTCAACATACTGCTCAGGTGTTTCGCCTGCTTTTGGCTCTTGGCTTGAGAAATAAGCCGCTAAGTCTTTCATGTCTTGCTCTGAAAGTGGGGCAGCCATGCCGTTCATCACAGCATTGTTACGACCTTCCTCGCCACCTGTTTGAGAGGCAAGTTTAAATTCGGTTAATTGCTTAACAATGTACTTCTCATGCTGGCCAGCAAGTTTTGGGTTCATGTCAATCATGCTGTTGCCATCAGGGCCATGACAGGCTGCACATACTGCAGATTTCGCTTTACCTGCCTCGGCGTCGCCTTCTGCCATAGCAGTTGCGCTTAAACCTAAAGACATACATACCAACAAACACAGTTTTTTCATAATAAATCTCTTAAATGGATCCAACGGCTCGCGTGATATACGTGATATCATGCGTATTTTACACATTTAACGCGTCAGAAAAACCTATTCCATGATAAAACTATGGTTTTTAGTTGGTTTATTCATTAAAAAACTGTAAACCGAAGGTTGTGACGCATGTGGAGGTAAGTCTAGATGTCGTATTACACCAAAGCAAAATTCTTTACGAGTGCACCAGACATTCGTCATTTAAAAAATGATACCGGAATTGAAGTTGCCTTTGCTGGTCGCTCAAATGCAGGTAAATCGAGTGCACTTAACACGTTAACTCGCCAGAAAAACTTGGCTAGAACAAGTAAAACGCCGGGGCGCACCCAGTTGATCAACGTCTTTGAATTAGAAGAAGACTTACGTTTGGTTGATTTGCCAGGATACGGCTTCGCAAAAGTGCCGGTAGCCATGAAAAAGAAGTGGCAGGCGTCACTCGGTGAATATCTTCAAAAGCGCAAGTCCCTTAAAGGATTAGTCGTTTTAATGGATATTCGTCATCCATTTAAAGATTTAGACCAAGATCTTATTCATTGGGCTGTAGCGTCAAATATTCCTGTACTTGCATTACTTACTAAGGCCGACAAATTGAAAAGCGGTAAGCGCAAAGCACAATTGCTGATGGCGCGTGAAGCTGCTATGGCCTTTATGGGCGATGTAACGGTACAAACCTTTTCGTCACTAAATAAGCATGGTTTGCCTGAGTTAGAGCGTATCTTGGATACGTGGTTCGGCTTAGGTAAACAGGATGAAGCTGAAGAACCAGATAGCGAAGCTCAATAATCTAAATAGTGAGTCTCACTTACACTGACTTGGTGTACTTGATAAGACGATGTGGGGTGCTAGAAAAAAGAACGCCCCGCATAGTGCGAGGCGTAAACTGAGAGAAAACACATAAAAACCGAAGATATAGAGTAGCTATAAATAAAGAAGTTCAGAAAAATTTAGCGGAAAGCCGTTTTTTATTTTTAACTATTTGATATTTATAGATTAATTATTTTATACGGGCATAAAAAAACCCCGACAAAACTGTCGGGGTCAAAGCAAAGGTTTGAAAACAGCTTTCTCACCTCTGTACCCTACATGCGTAATATTACAACAAAGCACAGAAAAGGCAAGGGTGTTATGTAATTAAATTACCAAATTTAACGAAGATAACACGCCATTTCATGTAAAAACTGTAATCTAATTACCAAACTAGTGCGCTTCATCCCAGTTATCGCCCACACCAGCCTCGACGACTAACGGAACGTTAAGGGTGGCTGCGCTTTCCATAAGAGCAGTAATAGTAGAGACATAGGTTTCAACCTTGTCTTCTTTTATCTCAAAAACCAATTCATCGTGTACTTGCATCATCATGGTCACGTCATCAGATGCATTTTTCCTGATCCAGTCATCAACTTTGATCATTGCCATCTTAATGATGTCTGCAGCCGTGCCTTGCATAGGCGCATTAATCGCCGCGCGTTCTGCACCTTTTCGACGTGCTCCATTACTAGCTTTAATGTCTGGCAAATAAAGTCTGCGCCCGAATACAGTCTCTACATACCCTTTGTCCTTGGCGCTCTCACGTGTAGAGTCCATATATTCAAGCACGCCAGGGTAGCGTTCAAAGTAAAGATCCATGTACTTTTGTGCTTCGTTGCGCGGAATATTAAGTTGCTTTGACAATCCAAATGCACTCATACCGTAGATAAGACCAAAGTTAATCGCTTTTGCACTGCGACGCTGTTCAGTGGTTACTTCATCTAATGGAACACCAAATACTTCAGAGGCTGTAGCTTTATGAATATCTTTGCCATGTGCAAAGGCGTCTAATAGACCCTTATCACCCGAAAGGTGAGCCATTATTCGCAATTCAATTTGCGAGTAGTCGGCAGCAACGAATTTATTCCCTTCTCTTGGTATAAATGCCTGACGCACACGACGTCCTTCTTCGTTTCGAATAGGGATGTTCTGTAAATTAGGATCCGTTGAAGATAGGCGTCCAGTTGCTGTTACCGCTTGGTGATAGGACGTGTGTACCCGGCCCGTGCGATGATTGATCATCTTAGGAAGTTTATCCGTGTAGGTATTCTTAAGCTTGGTTAAGCCTCGGTATTCCATGATCTTCTTCGGTAACGGATACTCAAGCGCAAGTTCTTGCAGTACGTCCTCAGAAGTAGATGGCGCACCTTTAGGCGTCTTCTTTATGATTGGCAGCGACATCTTTTCAAACAAAATTTGCTGAAGTTGCTTGGTTGAGCCAAGGTTAAAGGGTTCGCCGGCTTCTTCGTGAACTTCTTTCTCAAGTTCCGCAATACGCGTAGCAAGGTCCTGACTTTGTTGACGTAGCTTTTGACTGTCAATCAACACCCCCTCTTGCTCCATACGGGAAAGAACACAAGCAAGGGGTACTTCAACATCTATCAGCAAGTTTTTAAGCTCAGGGATATCTTTTAACTTAGTCCAAATTGCATTGTGTAAGCGTAGCGTGATATCAGCATCTTCCGCAGCGTACGGACCAGCTTCTTCAAGACTAATTTGATTAAACGTAAGCTGTTTAGCGCCTTTGCCTGCTATCTCTTCAAAGTGAATCGTCTTATGACCTAAATAGGCTAGGGCAAGTGAGTCCATATCGTGGCGCTGTGCAGTACTGTTTAGCACATAGCTTTCAAGCATGGTGTCAAAGCCAATACCGTTTAAGGTGATATCGTAGTTAGCTAGTACATTCTTGTCGTACTTAATATGCTGGCCTACTTTGATCACTTTGTCTGATTCCAAAATAGGTTTTAACGCGTCTAATACAAACTCTCGCGATAGCTGGGCGGGGGCATCTGGGTAATCGTGAGCAACAGGCACGTAAGCGGCTTCACCTTCTTCTATACAAAATGAAACGCCAACTAATTCTGCATCCATGTAATTAAGGCTAGTAGTCTCGGTATCAAATGCGAATAACTCTGCGTTTACTAGCTTCTCGACCCAAGCGTTAAATCGTTCCTCGTCAAGTACGGTTTCGTATTTCGATTTATCAATATCTACGGATGAACCTGATGAGCTATCTTGCTCGCTATCATCAGCGTCTTCGCTTGCGGCGACGGCAGTTGTTGTATCACCGCCAGCTAAAAGGGCACTTACTTCTGCGTGCCAACGTTTAAACTCGAACTCGGCAAACAGATCTCGCAGCTGCTCATTGTCGGCCTGACATGGCATTAATTCTTCAACATCATAGTCCAGATCGAGATCTATACTGATGGTAGCAAGTGTATGAGAAAGACGAGCTTGCTCTTCATACTCTTGCATTTTAGCTGCCATCGATTTACTGCCCCTAAACGACAACTCAGCAATTTTATCTAGATTTTTATAAATGTCGTCAATGCCGCCAATACCATTTAACAAGGCTTGGGCACTCTTATCACCCACACCTGGCACGCCCGGGATGTTGTCTACTTTATCGCCCTTAAGCGCAAGAAAATCGATCACAAGCTCTGGTGGAATACCAAACTTAGTATTTACACCCTCAACGTCCATCAATTGATTCGTCATGGTGTTGATCAAGGTGACATGTTCATTTACCAGCTGCGCCATGTCCTTATCGCCGGTGCTGATAAGGGTATCAATACCTTTCTCTGTGGCGTGCTTGGCCAACGTACCAATTACGTCATCCGCCTCTACTCCTGGCTCAACAATAACGGGTAAACCCATCGCTTTGATGATGGCATGTAAAGGTTCGATCTGGCTTCTTAGCTCATCTGGCATTGGCGGACGGTTCGCTTTGTACTCTTTATAGATGTCGTCGCGAAAGGTCTTGCCCTTGGCATCAAAAATCACCGCCATGTGCGTAGGGTTGTATTGCTTAATCAAGCTTTTAAGCATGTTTACAACACCATAGATAGCACCGGTGTCTTGGCCTTTTGAATTGGTCAGCGGCGGCAACCCGTGAAAGGCACGAAAAAGATACGACGATCCATCGACAAGAATAAATGGAGGCTTTTTAGAATCAGGCATAGATGGCGATTTTCCAATATACAATATGAGCGCAAGGATGCCACAGGCTAGGGCAGATCGCCATATCATGAAGGAACATTAAGGTCGATAGTAGATCGCACTTCGCCTGTGGATAACTTTGTGATCTAAAAATTTGGACGCAGTGATCTGGGCGATCTTTGTCAAGTTAAAGATCACCTTTCAAATCAAGAAAAATAAGGGAATGAGACTAAGGTGTGAAAACAGCATACCTGCTACTTACCATTCCATTTTATGTGGATAACTTGGTGTACGTTTATTTTTGGTTTAACCAAGTCGGTCAAGTAATGTAGCATAACCATTAACATTGTATACACGTATTATTAAGAACTTTTTTTGTACAGTTGTGTGTTTAATAGCCAAATTTTGAATAAGTAGATGGCATACCGTCTAGGAGGACAATATGAAACAAGTAGCCGTTATTTTAAGTGGTAGTGGTGTGTTCGACGGGGCAGAGTTACACGAAGCAGTATTAACGCTTTTAGCTATTGAGCAAGAAGGGGCGTCCTATCAATGTTTTGCTCCAGATGTAAACCAGCTGCATGTGGTGAATCACTTAACGGGTGAAGTGTCAGAAGGCGAAACCCGTAACGTGTTAGTAGAGTCGGCCCGCATAGCGCGCGGTGACATAAAGCCGGTGACCGAGTGCGATGTTGATACCTTCGAGACCCTTATTTTGCCCGGTGGTTTTGGCGCTGCAAAGAACCTGTGCACGTTTGCTGTAGAAGGAGAAAATTGCTCATTCAATGAAGATGTTCTTGCTGTTTGCAAGGCTTTTGCACAAGCTAAAAAGCCGGCTGCGTATGCGTGTATCGCGCCTGCACTAGCAGCAAAGGTATATGGCAATAAAACTAAACTGACCATTGGTAATGACGAAGCGACTGCTAGCGGCTTAAATGCCTTAGGAGCAACTCACGTTAATTGCGCTGTAGACGAGGTGGTAGTTGATAATGATGCTAAGTTGGTTACTACTCCTGCGTACATGCTGGCGCAAAATATCAGTGAGGCTAACGCGAGTATCACTAAAATGGTCAAGACTGTGCTCGCCATGAAGTAATTACGCCAACATAACTAGGCGTTGTCGATTTGTTCCGTATAGCAAACATTACTGCGCCCTAATGTCTAATTAGACGTAACATTGTGGGGAGACAAAGGTTTCCCCTTGTTCATTATAGTCCTATAATCAAAACCCTATACGTAATGTAGAGCGTTTTAATTTTTGAATTTAATTCAAAAAAAGCACATTTTAACTAGGGCTTATCTGTCCTTATGCGCACTATAAAAATAAAGGCATAAAAAACAATGCACTACCGTGCCATCATACGAATACTTGGGTTATTAATCGCGCTTTTTAGCGTCACAATGATCCCGCCAGCTATCGTGTCGTTGATTTATCAAGATGGCAGCGGCCTACCTTTTACCCTTGCCTTTATATTATGCGTTATTGGCGGTATGGCGCTGTGGTATCCCAATCGTCAGCAGAAAAATGACTTAAGAGCACGAGAAGGCTTTCTGATTGTTGCGCTGTTTTGGTCGGTGCTGGCAAGCGTGGGGGCAATCCCGCTTATCTTGCTAGAGCAACCGAGCATGACGGTGACCGACGCTTTTTTTGAGTCATTTTCTGGTTTGACTACAACGGGGGCCACGGTTATTGAGGGAATAGACTTTCTTCCTCATTCTGTGCAGTTTTACCGTCAGCAGCTTCAGTGGTTAGGTGGTATGGGTATCATCGTACTTGCCGTTGCCATACTGCCTATTCTTGGCGTTGGAGGCATGCAGCTGTATCGAGCAGAGACACCAGGCCCCGTCAAAGATAACAAGATGACGCCGCGTATTGCCGATACGGCAAAGCATTTGTGGTACATCTACCTGTCGATAACGATTGCATGTGCCGGCGCGTACTGGCTTGCAGGAATGAGTGTTTTTGACGCTATTTGCCACTCTTTTTCTACCGTAGCTATTGGTGGCTTTTCAAATCACGACGCAAGCTTAGGCTACTTTAATAGCCCCATGGTCAACGTGGTATGTACTGTTTTCCTGCTCATTGCTGCATTGAACTTCTCATTACACTATGCGGCGGTGAGCTCTCGTTCGGTCAAAGGCTATTTTAAAGACCCAGAGTTCAAGGCCTTCTTTATTATTCAAGCGTCACTAATTGGAATTTGCTTCTTAGTGCTGACCCTTTCAGGTTATTACAGCTCCGCAGAGCAGGCCTTAGATCAAGCTATGATTCAAGCTGTATCAATCAGCACGACTGCCGGTTTTGCTACTACAGACTTTTCGGTCTGGCCTACATTTCTGCCCATTATGCTTATCTTCTCAAGCTTTATTGGTGGGTGTGCAAGTTCTACAGGTGGCGGCTTAAAAGTGGTACGGGTGTGCTTGCTGTTCTTACAAGGTAAGCGAGAAGTTGATAGGCTTATTCATCCTAAGGCGGTATACAGCGTAAAGTTTGGCGACCGCGCCATGCCTGATAGAGTCGTAGAGGCTGTATGGGGGTTCTTTTCGGCCTATGCAGTAGTCTTCGTGATCATTATGATAGGGCTTATTGCTACAGGGCTAGATAACCTTAGTGCCTTTACCGCTACTGCAGCTATGCTGAATAATTTGGGCCCAGGCTTGGGAAGCGTAGCGGCTAACTATGCTGATGTTACAGATGCAGGTAAGTGGATACTGGTGATAGCCATGGTGTTTGGTCGACTAGAAGTCTTCTCTTTACTGGTGTTATTTTCTCCCACATTCTGGCGAAGCTAATTTAAGTAGGAACCCATTTGCTAAGCCAACAGGTTTGAATTGCGAATACAAAAAAACAAAGGGCGAAGATAATCGCCCTTTACCTTTCATAACTGCATTGTTTATCAATGTTTGCGCTAAACCGTAAAAGCTAGCCGAAGAAAAACGCGCTAGGCTGAAACAGCTTTTCAACGTCGTTAATATACTTTTTATCAACCAAGAACAAAATAACGTGATCGTCAGCTTCAATCTTGGTATCGCTGTGGGCAATAATCACCTGATCGTCGCGAACAATAGCACCAATTGTGGTGCCTGGAGGAAGTTTAATATCACCTATCTGTTTGCCAACTACTTTTGATGTAGTTTCATCGCCATGAGCAATCGCTTCGATAGCTTCTGCAGCACCTCGGCGTAAGGAATACACGTTTACAATGTCACCGCGACGTACGTGAGTCAGTAGCGCCGAGATAGTGGCTTGTTGAGGTGAAAACGCGATGTCTATCTCACCGCCTTGCACCAAGTCCACATAAGCACTGCGCTGGATAAGCACCATGGCTTTTTGTGCACCCATACGCTTGGCCAGCATGGCTGACATGATATTCGCTTCATCGTCGTTGGTAACAGCAATAAAGGCGTCGACTTGCTCGATATTTTCTTCGCTAAGTAACTCAGGATCAGATGCGTCACCGCTGAAAACAATGGTTTTATCTAAGTTGGCAGAAAGATACTTTGCTCGTTCTGGGCTGTATTCAATAAGCTTAACATTGTGATTGTGCTCCAGCTGTTTAGCTAAACCTGCGCCAATCAAACCACCACCGGCTATCATTATTCGCTTGTAACTGGATTCGAGCTTTTGAAGCTCACTCATTACTGCACGGATGTGCTTAGTAGCGGCAATAAAGAACACTTCATCATCGGCCTCAATAACCGTTGTACCTAACGGTCGAATAGGGCGGCCGCGTCGGTAAATGGCAGCAACCCGGGTTTCAACGTTAGGCATGTGGTCTTTAAGTGCAGACAACGCGTGTCCTACCAATAAACCGCCGTAATAAGCTTTAACTGCCACAAGACTGGCTTTACCTTCGGCAAACTCTACAACTTGCAGTGCGCCCGGGTAATCGATAAGGCGTTTAATGGCCTTAGTTACCAACTGCTCAGGAGCGATAATGTGGTCAACGGGAATGTCCTGCTGCTTATATAGCTGCTCTTGATAAATAATATATTGTTCAGAGCGCACGCGGGCAATTTTAGTGGGAGTTTTAAATAAGCTGTAGGCCACCTGACAGGCCAGCATATTGCTTTCATCACTGTTGGTTACGGCTATCAGCATGTCGGCATCTTCCGCACCGGCCTTACGCAACACGTCAGGGTGTGAACCCACGCCGGTTACTACTTGTAAATCAAGGCGGTCTTGAAGTGCGCGCAATATAGTGGGGTCAGAGTCAATAACCGTTATTTCGTTATTTTCACCTACTAGGTTTTCAGCAAGTGTTCCGCCTACTTGGCCGGCCCCTAAAATGATGATCTTCATCGTTATTATTTTGCCTTCATATTCGTGCAGGTCTTAACCGTGTGACGTTGCACAACTATTGAACTCAGTCTGATGACTTTACCAGCCTCGCATAGTAGAAACCATCCATTTGTTGCTCACCAGGCGTTATCTGACGTCCGGGTTTGTCGACAGTCTCCGTTTTTACTAAGGGCGATAAGGTAGCGTCAGGTGTGTCGGCTAAAAACTGCTTTATTTGCGCCATGTTCTCTTTCGGCAAAATAGAACATGTTGCATATAGTAGTGTGCCACCCGGTTTTAATAGACCCCACAATGTATCTAATATGCGCCGTTGTAGCTGCGCTAAATTGTCTATGTCATTGGCTTTTCGAAGCCATCGAATATCTGGGTGACGTCGAATAACACCAGTTGCAGAGCAGGGGGCATCCAGCAATATTCTGTCGAAGGGCTTTCCGTCCCACCAGGTCTCAGGATTAGCTGCATCACCCTGCTTAATATCGACCGTATGCTTAAGGCGAGTCATGTTTTCTTCTACGCGTTTTAGGCGTGTAGCGTCGGCATCAAGCGCTAACACGTACTCTGTATCAGGTGCACACTCAACAATGTGCCCTGTTTTTCCGCCTGGTGCGGCGCAACAGTCTAGAATGCGTTCTTTTGCTTGAGGCTTTAAGTAATGTGCAGCTAATTGCGCTGCCCCATCTTGTACCGCAAAATGACCCTTTTCAAAACCAGGCAGGGCAGTAATATCTTCTCGCTTAGTCAGAATTACCGCCTCAGCGTGGTTTTCACTAAGGGTATATTCAACCCCTGCTTTATCTAGCGCCTGAGTAAATGCCGCCAACGATGTTTGCAATTTATTCACGCGAAGCCAGATGGGGGCCATGGCATTCGTTTCACTACGTACCTGCTCGGCGTCGTCACCGTAGGCGTTCTCAATTGCCTTAAATAACCACTTTGGTAAGCCGCTGTTTATGATGGCGTCGTCTACCGGTTTGTCAGCAAGGTTCTCACGCTGAAAATTACGCAGTACTGCATTAACTAACCCTTTTAGCCCTGCAGCATTTAAATAAGAGGCGGCGGCGACGGTTTCACCTACGGCGGCGTGATTGCTAACGCGGGAAAAACTGAGCTGGTACAAACCAAGAAGAATAAGATGTTCTATGACCTTCTTATTGCCTTTTAGAGGTCTATCCAACAAAGAGCGTAGCCAGTGTTGTAAAAGGGGCAGGCGACGCATCACGCCTAACGACATCTCTTGAAGCCATGCGTTATCTCTAGCGTTGTGTCTGCGCTGAACGCGCTCTAAGCACTCACGAGATGACTTGCCTTGTTCTAAAATTTGATAGATGACCCACGCGCAATCTGCGCGCAGGTTCTTTTGTTTTGGAAGGGGTAATGGTTTCACGTTTAGTCCGCTTGTGTCAGACAACGACCCACTTCAAACCACGTTTGGCGAGCATTGATAACGTCTGACGCTGGAAGCGCCTTTTTACCTGGAATTTGAAGTGATGTAATGCAAAGCGCATCGCGCCCTGTAGCGATAGTAATGCCTTTTTTATTGGCACCGATTACCGTACCTGGCGTTACATCTTTATTTAACGGAACAACGTTAGCAGACCATACCTTTATATTCTGATCTTCGACCTGCATCCACGCTACAGGCCAAGGATTGAAGGCGCGGATATTACGCTCTATTTGTTCTGCATCGTCTGCCCAATTAATAAGGGCTTCTTCTTTAGATAGCTTTTTCGCATAGGTGGCTTGAGAATCATCTTGTTTGGTGGGTGTGTAATGATCAAATTCATTAACGACCTCGACCAACGCTTGTGGTCCCAGCTCTGCAAGCTTTTCATATAAGGTGGCGCTGGTGTCTTCAGGTGTAATAGGTAATGTTGCAATATGCAGCATATCACCCGTATCTAAGCCTTCGTCCATTTGCATTATGGTTACGCCAGTTTCAGCGTCACCAGCCCAGATTGAACGCTGGATTGGAGCGGCGCCTCGCCACTTGGGCAAAATAGAGCCGTGCACGTTAATGCAACCTAGCTTAGGTGCGTTTAACACTGCTGTAGGCAGTATCAGTCCATAAGCAACAACTACCATTAAATCGGCATTGAGCGAGGCTAATTCTTCCTGAGCGTCTTGAGCTTTAAGCGATTGAGGCTGGTATACAGGAATGGCGTTTTCTTCTGCTAATACTTTAACCGGGCTAGCCGTAAGTTTCTTACCTCGCCCTGCAGGTCTATCAGGCTGGGTGTAAACAGCAATGACTTCGTGCTCGCTCTCGAGTAACGCTGATAGATGTTTAGCTGCAAAATCCGGAGTACCGGCAAAAATCACTTTCAATGGAGTTGTCACGTTATTCCTTAGGCTTTTGCCGCAAGACGCGCTTCTTTCTCAAGCTTTTTACGAATACGTTGGCGCTTAAGCGGTGAAAGGTAATCAATAAACAGTTTACCTTTTAAATGGTCGAGCTCGTGCTGAATACAGATCGCTAACAAACCTTCTGCATCCAACTCAAAGCTTTCGCCGTTTTGATCTAGCGCTTTTACTGTAATTGCTTCGGCGCGCTCAACTTTCGCGTAATTACCCGGTACTGATAAACAGCCTTCTTCGCTAATTGTGGAGCCATCTTTACGAATGATTTCAGGGTTAATAAATACGCGTGGCTCGTTTTGATCTTCCGATACGTCCATTACAACAACTTGAACGTGGCGGTTAACTTGCGTTGCGGCAAGGCCAATACCGTTCTCGTCTTTCATGGTTTCGAACATGTCCGATACCAATTGTTTAATTTCGTCGTTAACCTCTTCAACCGGCTTAGCTACCGTGCGAAGACGTTCATCAGGAAAACTTAATACGTCTAAAATTGCCATTTCTCGCTTACTTCACCTTTTCGCTGTATAAATTCATATACGATCTAATTGCCAGCACACTTTACAGTGCTTATTAAGTTACTATTCTAACGTATATCGGGCTGTTTCGTGCAGTTTTTTACCGAAACCCTATTAGAATAACTAGTTATGCCGATATAGTGCTATTGTCTGAAAAATCAACAATAAGCGACAATGAATAATTTGCAGGTGGTTAATTTGAAAAAGCGATTAATTTATGGGCGTCGTGTAGCAATACTTCTCTTAGGCGCACTGCTTTCGTTGCCTACCTTCGCGCTGCAACTTAAAGAAAGCGCGCCAGAAACCTACACGGTTAAGCGTGGTGATACGCTCTGGGCAATTGCCAATATCTTTCTTAACGAGCCTTGGCTTTGGCCTGAATTGTGGCGAACTAACACCCAAATTGACAACCCACACCTTATTTACCCGGGCGACGTAATCATAGTAGGGTACGTCGACGGACAGCCAGTTTTAAGCGTAAAACGCGATAAGCCTTCCTATAAGCTGTCTCCGTCTACCGATAAACGAGTAAAACCAAAGCCTGTCGATGTATTGTCGTGGACATCTATCTCGCCCTTCATAAAACAGCATATGTTGATGAATGAGGAAAGTTACGAGTCTCTGCCTAAATTGTTAGGGAATCAAGACGGAAATGTGAGGTTTGCGTCTGATGATTTTGTGTTAAGCCAGCAACAATTCAGTTCTGACGATCAGTATAGAGTGATAAGAAAGCACGCTACCATTAAAAACCTCGACGGGGAGACCCTTGGCATTCAGGTTACCCATGTTTCAACAGCTTCGGTAGTGGAAAAAGACCAAGCTGGCGACACTATGTTGCTTTTCATTGATGATGCGAACCAAGAGGCAAAGCGTGGCGATAAATTGATGGCGGGTGGGTTTGAGCACCCTGAAGACTTCGAACTTGTTCCCGCCACTTCGCAACGAGGCGCAGTTGTTGGAGACCTGCACGATCATGATTTACTTGGCAAGTACGACATTGTTATCCTTGATCTAGGTAACATGGACGTGGCGCCAGGCACGGTCTTAGGTCTTTATTCACAAGGCCCTGCCATTATTGATGAAGATAACCCCCGTTACGTTGATGAGCCCGGCGCTAATAATAGTGGTGAGTGGTTTATCGATACGGTATCGCAACCCGCACTTAAAGTGGGTGAAGTTGTTGTGTTCAAAACATTTGATGCGGCAAGTTACGGATTAATAACGCGAGCGAACAAAGGGATAAAGCGCGGCTTTATTGTCGCAAAGCCCTAAGCGATGCATGGTTCATTGTCGCTCGTATCAGGAGCGACAATGGCCCAACAATCATCTCAGTTAGACAGCGAAGCATTAGCATGGATTGCGTTGGCTTCCGCTCAGCGTGTGTCACCTAAACTTTGGCTAGAGGCTCTTGAAAAGTATCAACTTTCTTCTGTAGATCTAGCCAGCAATACATCAACACTCCCTGACAATGTTAAACAGCTCACTAGCCAAATATCACCGTCTCTTGTAGATGCTGCCCAGAATTGGCTGCGCGGGAGTGGTAATAGACACATTATTCCACTGACATCGTCTTCCTACCCTGAATCACTTAAGCAATTAGACAGTCCACCCCTTGTGCTATTTGCTACAGGAAATAAAGCACATTTGCAAAAACCACAGATTGCCATAGTGGGAAGCAGAAGGGCCAGCCTTCAAGGAAAGCGAATCGCCAACGACATTGCTTTTGGGTTATCCAATAACGGTGTAGTGGTCACTAGCGGGCTTGCTATGGGTATTGATAGTGCCGCGCACCAAGGCGCACTTTCTGGTAGTACCGGAACCATTGCGGTAATGGGCACGGGGCCTGAAAAAGTATACCCCGCGAAAAACAGTAAGCTCTATGAAGCTATTAATAATGACGGCGGCGTTAGCGTAACGGAATTTTTTCCAGGGCAGGGGCCCAAACCCTGGCACTTTCCTAGAAGAAACCGAATTATCGCAGCGTTATCCCTTGGGACCCTTGTGGTAGAAGCAAAAATTAAAAGTGGCACCTTGATAACTGCGAATTTGGCCGCAGATATGGGGCGGGAAGTATTCGCTGTGCCGGGTAATATCTTTCACGAGTACTCTGAAGGTTGCCACTGGTTAATCCAACAGGGCGCAAAATTAGTAACTAATATAAACGATATTCTTGATGAAGTTGGGGTTCAGCCTGAACAATTGGGCTTGAATGTTGACGAGCAAAACGAAAAAAGTACAGCGAATAGCTTGGCAACCGATAAATTATTAGCTAGTGTGGATTATGACATCACCGCTATTGATGTCATAGCCCAGCGCAATGCCTTATCTGTATCGCAAGCAATGGCATCATTATTAGAATATGAGTTGCGTGGTTTAGTGGCCGCTGTCCCTGGTGGTTACGTTAAATTGAGGGGAAAATAATATGTTCGATATCCTCATGTATCTGTTTGAAAACTTCATTCACAGTGAAACGGAAATTCGTGTTGACCAAGACGAGTTAACGGAAGAGCTTGTGCGCGCAGGATTTCATCACGATGAGATTTATAAAGCCCTCGCATGGTTAGAAAAGTTAGCGGCACTGCAAGAGACGGATATCAAACCGTATTTTTGTAAAGGCATTAGCACTAGCTTAAGTCGTATTTACACGCACGAAGAACAAATGCGTTTAGATGTGGAATGTCGCGGTTTTCTTATGTTCTTAGAACAGGTTAATGTGTTGGATGCCTCCACACGCGAAATGGTTATAGATCGCGTTATGGAAATTGATTCCAATGAATTTTGCTTGGAAGACCTGAAGTGGGTGGTGCTAATGGTACTATTCAACGTACCTGGCAAAGAGAAAGCCTACGCACAAATGGAAGATCTTTTGTTCGAAGAGCCAGATGGTGTTCTGCATTAATGCAGTTGTAGTCACTGGTATTTGAATCTTTACTTAAAAATGCGCTGTGAAATTACAGCGCGTTTAAGGCCTTAACGTCCAATACATGTCTAAAATAGACCATTCACTCTTTTCAGCGCACGAGCATGCTCTCGATGATAATTTCGGAGATTGCCCCGAGTGCGGTAAACCTCTTCATATAAAGAACAGTAAATCTGGCCCTTTTATCGGGTGTACGGGCTATCCGGAATGTAGCTTTAGTAAGCCACTTCACGATAAACAAACCACCATACTGAAAACCTTAGACGGTGTAGCCTGCCCTGAATGCGCATCCGACTTAGCCATAAAGAAAGGGCGGTTTGGCATGTTTATCGGCTGTACCAATTTTCCTTCATGCCATCACATAGAGCCCATTAAAGAAAAAGAAGATACTTTGGTGGATTGTCCAAAGTGTAAGAAAGGGCATCTAATCTCGCGTACTAACAAATACGGCAAACAGTTTTTTGCGTGCAACCATTATCCACAATGTCGATATGTGCTAAATTTCACGCCGGTCAATGAAAGCTGCCCAGACTGCGGTTGGGGAGTATTGATAGATAAAAAGGGGCAGTTACAGTGTCCTCAGCCTAGTTGTGGCTTTAAAAAGTAATTATACGAACAACTAAACGAAGAACTATACGTAGAGATTAAAACCATGTCTGATATCCAAAATGGGCACGTAAACACGTTTACCCCCGTTGAGGCTAACTCACCTGAAGTAGACCCTGTTGTTGCCGCATTCCAAGCTGGCAGTTTAATCGTTTATCCAACCGAAGCGGTAATGGGCATCGGATGTGACCCCGACAATGAAGCCGCTGTAAATGCGCTGTTAGAGATAAAACAGCGACCGGTAGAAAAGGGCGTGATTTTAATTGCAGCAAACTATAGCCAGCTACTGCCTTATGTTAATGACAATGCCATTCGCCTTGACAGACGTACTGAGATTTTTTCAAGTTGGCCCGGCCCTAACACTTGGTTATTACCTAAGTCTGCGTCGGCTCCTGCATGGTTAACGGGCAAGCACAGTAAAATAGCGGTGCGCGTAACTAATCACCCTGTAGTAGTGGAATTGTGCAACAAGTTAGGTAAACCGTTAGTTTCTACAAGCGCTAACCTGACCGGCCAACCGCCAGCCATCACCACTGAAGAAGCAAAAGCCGTATTCGCTGATTCCGTTTTCTATGTCGAAGGGGAAGTAGGCGGTGCAACTAAACCCAGTACCATTCGCGATGGTGACACAGCAGAGGTAATAAGAGCATGACATCAGCAGAATTACTGGACGGTAAAAATGCCGCTGAAGTAATAGAACAAGTAAAAAGCTATTTACTAGGGCTGCAAGACACCATTTGCCAAACCCTTGAACTTGCCGATGGTAAGGGCCAGTTTGTTGAAGACAGCTGGCAGCGAGAAGAAGGTGGCGGTGGCCGTTCTCGAGTACTAAAAAATGGTGCGGTGATTGAACAGGGCGGCGTTAACTTTTCCCATGTGTTTGGCAGTCAAATGCCGGCATCAGCAACGGCTAATCGGCCTGAATTAGCAGGAAGAAACTTTCAGGCTATGGGTGTATCACTCGTTATTCATCCACATAACCCGTATATCCCAACGTCACACGCTAATGTTCGCTTTTTTATTGCAGAAAAAGAGGGCGAAGCACCTATCTGGTGGTTTGGCGGTGGCTTCGACTTAACGCCATTTTATCCGTTTAAAGATGACGTTGTACACTGGCATGATACTGCTAAAAAATTATGTAAGCCGTTTGGCGATGATGTCTACCCTAAGTACAAAAAGTGGTGCGACGACTACTTTTACTTAAAGCATCGCAATGAAACCCGCGGAGTGGGCGGTTTATTCTTTGATGATCTTAATGAATGGGGCTTTGAACAATCATTTGCATTTATGCAGGCTGTTGGTAATGGCTTCATCGATGCTTACGTTCCTATTGTTGAGCGCCGTAAGCAAACCGATTTCGGCGAAAGAGAGCGTGATTTCCAACTTTATCGCCGGGGCCGCTACGTTGAGTTTAACCTTGTATTCGACCGAGGCACTTTATTTGGACTGCAAACCGGCGGGCGCACCGAATCTATCTTAATGTCGATGCCGCCGCTAGCGCGCTGGGAGTATTGTTATACACCTGCACCGGGTAGCGCCGAAGCCAAGCTGACAGACTGGTTAAAACCTACTGATTGGTGATTAATTATTAAATAAGGCTGCGCTTAAATCCTTAAGCGGACCGCCGATAGCAGCTTTCATCTTTAATGACTAAAAAACGCCGTATTGACGTTAATGCGGCGTTTTTTTTGATCTATATCAAGGTCGAATATCTTCAGTGTTTCAGTGAGTTATCAAGCTTGCGCTGGATCAATGTTTCTCATAACTACAGGCGTAAAGTAGCCCTATCTTAGTTAACCACAAATGAGACATATTATGCGCAAACACTTTTTATCTGCATCTGCACTTTGCCTTACACTTGCTGCACTCTCACCTTTAGCTAGCGCTCACCAGCAGGGCGACTGGATTGTTCGTGGCGGTCTTACTACCGTTGCTCCTGACGAATCTACTTCTAACATCGTCGCGGGTGGAACTGATCTTGGCGTTGGCCTTAATATCGATAACGATACTCAGCTAGGTTTAAATGTAGCGTACTTTATTACTGACAACATTAATATTGAGCTGCTTGCCGCAACGCCCTTTAAGCACGACGTTAATTTTTCTGTTGCTGATCCGTTAGGGACGGGTAATCAGCTTGGTGAAGTCACGCATCTTCCTCCTACGCTTACCGCAAACTACTATTTTAATGATGCCAGCTCTGCGTTTCAGCCGTACATTGGTGCAGGTATCAACTATACCTTTATATTTGATGAAGAGTTTACAGGTGCGAATGAAACAGCTGGCTTAAGCGACCTTTCGCTTGATAATTCATTTGGCTTGTCAGCACAGGTGGGAATGGATTACCAAATTGATACCAAATGGCATGTCAATGCATCGGTTCGATTCATTGATATAGATACCGAAGCAACCTTCAAAGTGGGTGATGCTGCTGGAAAGGTAAGTGATATTGAAATAGATCCTTGGGTGTATACCTTATCGGTGGGTTACACATTCTAATTATTAGTCTCACGCCTTATTAACTATTAGGCTTTCACAATTGCACTACTTTATGCGCCATAAAGAGCGTAGACAGTAACAGGGGAGTTGCGCGTTAAAAGGTTAACCCTTTCAACGCGCTTTTTTATTTCGTATTCACCATGTGATTGGCGAGCTGATCAAGTGCGTCTATTAACTGTTGAGCTAAGGCGATATCTTCAACCGTTTTAAACATGGCTTTTCGCATGCAATACATCCACTGAGCTTTTAACTCTGGTGTTACGGTATAAGGTAGGTGGCGTGCACGCAGACGCGGGTGGCCATACTGCTGCTGATAATCATCAGGACCACCAAGCCATAAACTTAAATAGAGAAAGAACACGTGGCGAATTCTGTCTAATGGCTGGGGGTGAATAGCTAGCAGTTCATTGGCTAGGGGATCGGTTTCCATTATGTCGTAAAACGTATTTGCTAATTCCCGTACTTTCTCCTCTCCACCTATACGTTCATATGGTGTACTCTGCGAAGCACGATTATCGCTTTTCTTCTTTATATTAAATAAGTCTCGTATTCCCATGAAAAAATTCGCTGTATTCGGAAATCCTATTGCACAGAGTTTATCACCAACTATCCATCAAATGTTTGCTGAACAAGTGGGAGAAAAGATTTCTTATGAAAAGATACTTGCGCCAGTAGACGGTTTTGTAGATGCCGCCAACGCGTTTTTAGCTCAGGAAGGCGCTGTAGGTTGTAACGTCACCATGCCTTTTAAGCTTGATGCATTCAACATGGCAAAGGTAGATGACCAAGCAGCCAAAGATGCACAAGCTGTTAATACGCTAATGAATGGTGACAGCGGTGAAATATGGGGATTCAACACTGATGGTGTAGGGCTGGTAAACGACTTGCTTAACAGCGGTGTGGAAATTAAGGGTAAGCGAGTGTTGCTTATTGGTGCCGGCGGCGCAGCCCGTGGCGTAATCTCCCCGTTAATAAAAGCAGGGGCCGCTTCTTTAACCATTGCAAATAGAACCAAAGCAAAAGCTGAGGAAGTAGTAAATGCTGCCTCTAACGCTAAAGTGCAGGTGGTCGCTCTTGAAGATATCGCAGATGTTGCGCCTCATATTATTATTAATTCAACAGCCGCCAGTTTAAGCAATGAATTGCCGTGCCGTTTAAATGATGGTGTTTTACAAAATTGTGAAGTGGTGTACGACATGGTTTATAAAAACTCACCCACGCGCTTTATGAGAGATGCGGCCGAACTTGGTGTTAAGACACAAATCGATGGGTTAGGGATGCTGGTTGAGCAAGCGGCTGAAGCATTCTACATATGGACACAAAAGCGCCCTGATACTTCAGATATTGTAAAACGTGTCAGGGCTATCGTTGAGCAAGGTGAGAAGCGAAACTAGTTCGCTTCTTCAAGGTACTCATCTTTCAATACAACATAGTTAACGGCAGACTGTTTCAGGAATGCCATTTCAGCGTCGTTGAGCGGTCTTTTCTTTTGCATGGGGTTTCCAACGTAAAGAAATCCGCTTTCTAACCTTTTGTTCGGCGGCACTAATGTACCTGCACCAATAAACACATCGTCTTCAACAACAACTCCATCCATTACAATAGCGCCCATGCCAACGAGAATTCGATTACCCAACTGGCAGCCGTGCAGCATACACTTATGCCCAACAGTAACGTCCTCACCAATAATAAGTGGGAAGCCGTCGGGGTTTTTCTCAGATTTACGGGTAACGTGTAAAACACTGCCATCTTGAATATTAGAACGGGCGCCAATACGAATTTTGTTCACGTCGCCACGGGCTGCAACCATCGGCCAAATACTCGCATCATCTTCTAAAACTACATCACCGACGATTCTTGCCGAGCCATCAACATAGACATTCTTTCCTAATGTAGGAGAAACACCTTTAAAACTATCAATCGATTTATGCATTACACACTCATATAAATTGCGCAGAAAGTGAATTACGCAAACTCTAACAGCAATGCCGATGAGTTGGTACTAGTAGGGTAATTACAGAGCATACCTGTAATGCTTTAAGCATCAGATATCTATCCTCCGTTGCAACACGCGAAGAGGAGGGTAGTAAATCACAAGGAGAAAAATGATAATGTAGTTTGCTAATAGAATTTATCGAGACGTTGTAATGCCCAAGCGCTATGTATTTTTCACTGCCCTTTCCTATGCGTATCCTATTTATAGACCACTACAAGAGGCCATTAGGGCTAGAGGTGACGAAGTAGCGTGGTTTTTGGAAGGAGAATGTCCCGATCTTTTGAAGCCTGATGAAATTCGCCTTCATACTATTAATGATGTTATTGAATACAATCCCTTAGCCATATTTGCGTGTGGAAATATCATCTATCACTTTTTGCCAGGTATAAAGGTATCAGTATTCCACGGTTACCCGATTGGTAAGCGAGGGGAGAAGACTAGCGCTACAGATGATCACTTCTCTATTCGCGGGTGGTTTGATATGTACTGTACTCAGGGGCCAAGTAGCACAGAGTATTTTAAGCAGCTTGAAGCAAAGCATCAGTTTTTTAAAGTGTATCAAACAGGTTGGGCTAAAGTGGATGACTACTTTTCTTCATATAAGAAGGAAAACGATGTTCCCACTATTCTCTACGCCACCACTTTTTCCAAAGGCATTACCTCTGCTCCTGTACTTGTCGACACAATAAGTAGGTTAGTTAAAGAAAAGAAATGGAATTGGCGTTTAACATTTCATCCTAAACTCAACGATCAAGCACTATTAGATAGATATCGTGCGCTGGCAGATGAATATAGTAACGTTACGTTTGTCGATAATGTTCGTCTTGAAGACTTTCAGCAATCAGATGTCATGTTGTGTGACAGCAGCTCTATAATTTTAGAGTTTATGATGATGAACAAACCTGTTGTCACTTATCGCAATACAAACCCTGGACAACATTTACTTAATGTCACAGAAGTAAGCGAAGTAGAAAACGCCATTGAAACTGCATTAACGCGACCAGCATCATTAATGAAAGAGGTTAATGACTTTGCCCATTATCATGAAGCCTATAGAGATGGACGTAATTGCGAACGTATTTTAGATGCAGTCGATGACTTTAATAGTAACTATAAAGGTAAGATAAAAGCTAAGCCGCTTAACCTGTGGCGCAAGTTCAGGTTAAGGAATAAGCTGAAATACTGGAAATAGTTGGTATTTTGAGCGTTCAAAACGAATATGACACTTTTTTTAAAATAAGTGTTGACGTGAGCGCTCATTTCCCTAAAATGCGCATCCGCTTCGGGGGAAAAGCAAAACAGCAAGCCTCCTGAAGTAAGTCTCTACTACCTTTATAGGCCAGTAAAGACGGGAGTTTAGAAGAAGCGCTTCAGAAAATAAATTTTCAAAAAGTGTTGACAACGAAAACTTCCAGCGTATAATGCGCACCTCACTCGAACAGGGTGAGTCACTAAGAAGCAACGGCTTTTRGTGAATGTTCTTTAAAAATTTAGACAAGACAATCTGTGTGGGCACTCGTTAAGAGTGTCACAACGACGATTCATATTTCGATATATTTAATTGAAGAGTTTGATCATGGCTCAGATTGAACGCTGGCGGCAGGCCTAACACATGCAAGTCGAACGGTAACATTTCTAGCTTGCTAGAAGATGACGAGTGGCGGACGGGTGAGTAATGCTTGGGAACTTGCCTTTGCGAGCAACGACGATTCATATTTCGATATATTTAATTGAAGAGTTTGATCATGGCTCAGATTGAACGCTGGCGGCAGGCCTAACACATGCAAGTCGAACGGTAACATTTCTAGCTTGCTAGAAGATGACGAGTGGCGGACGGGTGAGTAATGCTTGGGAACTTGCC
>NZ_MEJH01000011.1 GCF_001953635.1 Alteromonas abrolhosensis
GCCAGCGTTCAATCTGAGCCATGATCAAACTCTTCAATTAAATATATCGAAATATGAATCGTCGTTGTGACACTCTTAACGAGTGCCCACACAGATTGTCTTGTCTAAATTTTTAAAGAACATTCACCAAAAGCCGTTGCTTCTTAGTGACTCACCCTGTTCGAGTGAGGTGCGCATTATACGCTGGAAGTTTTCGTTGTCAACACTTTTTGAAAATTTATTTTCTGAAGCGTTTCTTCTAAACTCCCGTCTTTACTGGCCTATAAAGGTAGTAGAGACTTACTTCAGGAGGCTTGCTGTTTTGCTTTTCCCCCGAAGCGGATGCGCATTTTAGGGAAATGAGCGCTCACGTCAACACTTATTTTGAAAAAGTTGAAAAAACTGAACTAACCGTCCATTTTTCGTTCAAATGTGATAATTAGTAGACAATATGGACTAATTACTAATAGGATAGGAATTCAGATCCTATAAAGTAGTAGTTCTTAAAGTAGTATTTGATCCTGCCGTTATTATATTAATGCTTAATATCAGATATAGATATTCAAGCTTGCGTAAGGGAATGCGTATAAGAATGTATATAAGCGTAATCAATTCACGCTTTGCGTTCTTTGTAAGTGCATTAATACTGGTAGTGTCAGAAATTGACTACGCAATAATTATAAAGGTGGGTTTATGTTTAAAACTCTTACACTGTTGTCAGTGGCATTACTAACTACCCAGGTTAGTTATTCAGCATTGGCACAAGACGCTTCTTCAGATGAAGCCATTCAGCCCCCTGTTTCAACGAGTGTTGAAGTCGTTGACGATTCAAACCATTTCCAAACTGCTTTTTTACGACGCCAGGTCGATCAGACAATGTCTGTTGGCAGAGCAATCAGTTCAATTGCTGGTCATTATCCGCAAGAGATAGTGTCTATTGTAGATATTGCGTTAGATACTTACCCTGACAAATACAGGGAAATTATTTTTGCTGCTATTTCTGCGCAACCCGCTTCTACTGAAGAGATTGTACAGCTAGCTATTAAGAAAGAAGTAAGTAGCTGCCCTAACATTGTTCAGTTAGCGATAAAAGCAGAGCCTACTTATGTCGACTTTGTTGTACACGCTGCTGCGGTATCAACACCAGAAGAGCTAGACGAGATTGTACGCGTTGCTGTCCTTACTCAACCGGACGCGGCAGACAGTATCGTTCAGACATTGTCGCAAGAACATCCAAACAAGATTGTCGATATCATGACAAGTGCATTGAACGCTGTACCTTTTGTTGGTGAGTATGTGGTGGATGCGCTTTTGGCCGTGTTTCCTAACGAAGCGGAAACGGTAGTTGAAACAGCAGTAAGAGAGTCGGCGCAGCAGCGTGAACAAGTCATGCGTATTTTAAATACTGCGCAACACGCGGGTGTGTCTCAGGACAAGTTAAAAGAATACGCGATGTCAGCTGGACTAAGCGAAGAAGACTTTAATAGCGCATTGGGCAATTAATTACTTTTAGACTGATTTATAAAACGGCGTATTGATTTGTTCAATACGCCGTTTTTTTATTGCTTTATGATTTTCTACAAAGGTTATCAGCTTTCTAACGACTGACTCCAAGCAAGTGATCAGACGCACACCACACCTAGACTGATATGTTCAATGAAAGTTAATTGTTGAATGAGTACAACATGGCGGCTTCTTTATAAAGGGTTAGCTCTGCCTTCAATAAATCTACTCTCGCCTTTATTTCTTTTATCTGTGCCTTAATTTCATTTTGAGCACGTGCGTTCAATACAAACATGTCACTGTCACCCGCATCGAAGCGTGTTTTCTCGACCTTAGAAAGAGTTTTCGCTAACGCCGCATTTTCACTTTGCAGTTCAACAATGTCTTTCGCCTGCTCCCAGTAAACTAGAGCTTGTTCAAAGCGCTGAGCTATGGCCTGCTCAGTTGAGCTTAACTTGTGTTCCAGCTCTCTTTGTTTTGATTGCAGTTGGGCTTGTTCAGCTTTTGCCTTTCTGTTTCCTAACGGGTAAGAAAATGACAAACCCACTTTTGTTTCTGTTCCCTCTAAATTCGACGGACCAGAACCTATATCTCTTGCAACCGAGGCATTTAAATCTAATTTGGGCAATAACGCGTTACTTGCTAATGCAGCCTTATTCTTTACCACCTGCTGCTCTAATTTCATAACATCAAGCTCAGGGTGACTGCGAAGAGCATTTCGAAGGGTCATTAATTGACCGTTTCCAACCCAGAAAGGCCAATTAATATCGTTAGGTGGGTTTACCTGATCTAAAGCCAGCATATCGCCTTGGGGTGAGCGCCAGTAAAAAGAAAGCATCTGGGCATGGGCGTCTCGTTTTTGTTTGAGTTCTGCGAGTAAAAGGCGCTGCTGCAAAATGTTGGCTTTAAATTCGGTTAATACCACATTCGCAAGGTCGCCTTTCTCTACACGCGTTACCAACGCTTTTTCACGTTCCGCGGCTGTATTTAGCAGTTCTGTGACAGCTTTAACCTGTAATGCACTTTCGTACCACGCGATATATTCGCTAACGCCTTTATAAACAAAGTCATTGATTAAGCTGGTTGCTAACGCCTGCCATTGTGAAGTGGCTAACCCAGCATTAGCCAATTCTGTTCTGCGCTTATCCAACTCTCTGTTTTTAAGCAGCGAAATAGCGATGCCGACACTCGCCTCGCCACCAGACAATGTTTCGTAGTCGGCTTCGTACACAGGAAAATCACCGTCTGATATACGATACTCGGTGTAAACCGAGCCGTTAAAGTCTTCGAACGGATTGGAAAAGCGCTGCGTTAAATTAGTACCATCGTAATATCCACTGACGCGGCTACTAGTTTTCTGCTCTATGAACGGATCAAAGCTACTTCTTGCTATTTCAAGTTCGGCTGCAGCTTGATAATTTCCCTCATTGATTGCCAATACGTAAGGGTGATAATTCACCATACTTTGTATTAGAGCATCGATTGATGGTGCTTGCCTGGATGCTTCACCTTGCGTAGCCGCGACTGACACGTTAACGCTAGCAAACACAGCCGTTGCTATTAGCGATTTTATCATCGTTCGCACTACCATATTGACGCTCCAGAACCTTTGGCTCCGCCAGTAGTAGGCTCTTGCGTGGGTAGCGGCGGGAAGTTATTTAACTGTCGCCACATTTCATAACCTAAACGTACCTCTTCCAATAACACCCATGCTTTTACTCGGCTTCCTAATCGCGCAGAGCTCTCCGCCGGCCACGGAATATCTGACTCGTCTGGTTTTATCCAAACGTTAAAGTCGCCTGTAGCATTCGCCACAGGTTCTACGTAAACCACTTCACCACCGAAGGTACCTATTGCACTGCCAGGCCACCCGCTAAATTGGAAAACCGGCCAACCATCAAACTGCAAGCGCGCTTTTGCGCCTGGCTTAACCAGCGGAGCATCTAACCCTCTTACGGTAACACGTACACTACGCTTCGCATCTGCTGGAATAAACTGCCCAAGAATATCTCCCGATTTTACGAAGGTAGAAACACCTCCAGAGAGCAATCGAACAACGGTTCCATCAACGGGAGCGTACTTAGTTTGCGTAGACTGACGAGATAAGATCATGCTTACTTCATTAATTTCTGATACTGAGGCTGCAGCTTTTGCTCTTAGCTCCTGTACTTTAATTTCAGCTTGCTCAACTTCCTTTCGGGAAACCAACCCCTGTTCTTGTAGCGACTTTTGGCGCGCCAAATTGTTTTCGGCATTTCTTACTGCTGTTTCGTTCGCTTGATTTTTCAAGTTGGCTGCTGAGAGTTGAGAACGCAACTTCTCAAGGCGCTGCGCATCAATATCAATTAGGGTAACAATAGGCTCTCCCGCTTTTACTTGCTGCCCTTCCCTTACATGCCATTGCTTAACCTGTCCATCAACCAATGCGTTAATTGGCTGAGTTCTATCTTTAGGGTCAAGAGAGTCAACCATGCCTGTTCCGTAGGCAGTTTGGATCCAAGGGGTAAAATACAAAATTAGCCCAGCAGCTAACACTAAGAAAATAATAATGCCAGTAATAACACGATGAAGTTTGGGCACGTTCAAAGAAGGCAATGAAGTTATGTTGTCTAAAAAGCGACGTTCTGCGTTATTCACTTACTCACCCTCCTTATTATTTGTTGAAGCCGTACTGCTAGCACCTTCTTTGCAAGAAGATATTGGTGACTCACCGTTTGAATATTCATTTAGCATAGCCGTTGCGTTGTCATGGAGATGTAAGACACCTTCAAAACAATCTGGTAAGGGCATATTGGTAAAATACATTACGGTAAAATCATGCTTGCTTAAGCGCCTTAATAGCCGAGCTCGTAGCTCTACTGGGATAGCGTCGAAATGCTGATTTAATATTAATAGTTTAGGTTTACCGATGATTGCAGCGGCAAGTTTAAGCAATAAGAACTCTAACGGCTGCAACGGCGCGCCCAACACCGACACTTTTGTCTGTAACCCTTCTGGTAAGCTATCAATGACTTTCGTCATTTCAACTTCCTCAAGGGCCGCGCGGATATCAGCAATGGTCGCCTGTGGGTGCGCTAACTTTAAATAGCGCTCTACAGATACTTCAATAATGAGTGAGCGGTCGAGAATGGTAACGGCTTGTCTTAGTTCGTGTGTGTCATAATCGTTAAGACTGAGCTCGCCCAACAAAATGTCGCCAGTTTTTACGCGATCGTATTGCTTTAACAACCCTAAAAGTTGCTTCTGTACCCAACTTTTATCCGTTGTAACAAAGTACTTGGTACCTGGCTCGAAGATCACGTTGAGGTTGCATGTATCATTACCATGTTTCAGCTCTACGTCGTTAAACACCAACTTTGACGACGCAGGAATTTGCTCTGAGCTATTAAGCTCTTCTTGCGGCATAGCTAGCGCACCGCCCAGCTTTTCAGCAGCACCATAAAGTTCATAGTAAAGTTTAAGGTATTGGGTAAAACGGGAAAGCCCAAAGAAAACGGCAGACATAACAAGCTCAGCAGCCACCAGTTGACCAATCGAAAGCTCGCCTTGTACAACCAGAACACCACCAATGCCAAGGAGCGACGCGCTCGCTACGGCATACATCAATAAGAACATTACCACCTGCGAAAACGTGTAATGGAAATGGCTTTTGTGCTTTTGCACATAGTTGCTGATATACCCTTCGGTGCTACGACCCGCGTATTCAACGTGGTCGGCCGACTTAAAGAACTCGTGGGCAATTGCAATATCGTGTAACCATTTTGCCGACTCATATTTCGCGTTAGACAGTTCTATGGCCGTGCGCTTGGCACCACGCCCCCAAATTTTCCATACTGCATACATGGTAAGTAAAAGCACCATGTTAAAAGCGAAAAGCGCTGGGTGATAAAATGACACCAAAGTGAAACCCACCAGCATCTGTAATACCAATGCGAAGCCATCTATCATCAAGGAAGGCATGTTCTTTTGAAAAGTCATAATGTCGAAATAACGCTGAGTAATACTAACGTTTTGGCGACCTTCAAAGAAACTATGGGGCGCAAGAATGGTTTTTAGCCCTAAGTCAGCAGTAAGCCTGGCATACACTTTACGCTCGTAGAACTCCATTACTCGCATACGCAGTGCGCTGAATACACCCGATATAAATAATGTAAGAAACAGAATAACGGCAAGAATGATAACCGCGCGGGTAGAGCCGATATTAGCGATACTATTAATTAACGTTTGTACCGCAATAGGCACCGCAAGTGTCATTAAACTAATTGCTACGCCATAGGCGATAGCAACCCAAAAAAAGCCAGCCTCGGGTTTTAGTAACGAAAATAAGGTTTTTCGCGTTTTACGTAAATCAATTGGTTTAGCCATAGTTATGTCTTCAATATACCGCTAGCTTATAAATCAGTGACGCGCTGCTTTATAACAATAAAAGCAACGCCAAATAGTGTATTGCAATAGTTAGTCAGAATAAATCTGTTATATTCTTAATAGTTCATCGAAAAAAATGGGGTCAGAGTACATTTTCTGTCTTCTCATATCTTGACCAATCAAAATCTAGTAACAGTATGCATCATCTAAACTACCATCATTTATACTATTTTTATCTTGTTGCTCGTGAAGGTAGCATCGCTAAAGCTGCTAAGTTACTTCACGTTACCCCTCAAACCGTGAGCGGGCAACTAAGCACCTTTGAAACTCAACTGGGCTACTCCCTCTTCGACAGAATAAACAAACGCTTATACTTAAACGCGAGGGGTAAAGTAAGTTACCAGTATGCCAGCGAAATATTTCACAAAGGTAATCAACTAGCTGAAATACTTAACAATAGCGATGAAGTGAATACGAAAGAATTCGTGATAGGTATTACAAATGGCATTCCAAAGGTCTTATTTTATGACTTTGTTCACTCCACAATGCGCAAATTTTCACAGGTAAGATACGTTATTAAAGAAGACAGCTTTGACGGCTTATTAAAAGAACTCGCCATTAACGCAATCGACTTTATCGTGGCAGACAGGGGGATAGCTCCTGGTACACAAATTAGTGCCAATAGCTTTTTCTTGGGTGAAAGTTCACTCAGCTTCTTTGCCAAAGCACCGCTTAATGAAAGTCAAACCTTCCCTGAGTGTTTAAATCAAATGCCCTTACTTATTCAGGGTAATACTTCAGGAATACGGCAAGCACTTACAAGCTGGCTTGAAACCGAACAGCTTTATCCAAAAATCGTGGCCGAATTCGATGATACAGCTTTACTGAAACTATTTGGCAGCGAAGACTTCGGCGTTTTCTGCGCACCATCCGCAATTTCAAAGCACGTGGAAGAGCAATACGGTGTGTACTGTATTGGTAACGCAAGTACTTTAAATGAGAGATACTATGCCATTACTGGCAAGAGTAGAGCTGACTACACCATCAGTGAAGCAATTGTAGAAGCCGCTCGTGAAATTTTAGCGTAGTGCACTAAATGGCGGGGTCAGAGTACATTTTCTGCCCCCACTTAGTTTAAGCAGCAACACCATCATCTACATCTTGTGCATAAAAACTTAGCGTAAGAATTTTCTCTAACACAAAGCGCAAGGCGTCGTTAATCGGCATAAGCTTTTCGCCCAGTTCATAGTCTAACTGAGCAAGTTTTTGTCTGCCTTCTGCAATCATAGGCGGCTTTGTCGAGGTAATTTCAATCTCACTGTTTGCAGCAATATCATCAATCACTGGCTGTTCAGAGACATCAAAGCGCTGTGGCTGTATAGCAATTAGCGCTGCCGCGTACTTTTCTGGTGCAGCTTGCTTAATTGGTTTGCACACCGAAAGTGTGGCTTCGCCAGATTTTGTTTTATAACCTGCGGCGCCAAACATGCGGCAAATACCAGGCCGGTACTCGTAAATTCCGCAGTAGCCCTCTGTACCGTCCAAACTTATGCGTTCGTATTGCTTGCAAGCGAAGCCGCTGTAGTTGTCTAGTTCATCGAACGCCTGTTCAGCTTGCCCGGTATCAAAAAGGTGCAGCGCAAAAGGCAGCATTTCTAATGGCGACACTTCGATGTCAGGTTTATTGCAACATGCACCACATTTCTCAACACAGTTTAATGATTGACTGGATTGGTATGCGCTGAATTCTTGGGAAAGAGATTGGTAAACATCCATCACTTGGCTGGACAGCTCACGCAGCCTATTCATAACGACTCCGCTAATAAAAGCAAACTAAAACAAATACATGTTCATGCTGGCGTAATGTAATAGGTAGCATGAACTCAACATTCTGCTTACTGGGTTTAAGAACCAGTTGGACAGATCGCATTGGGAGCGGAAATGTACTCTGACCCCAATATTTTAAAGCATGCTTCTTCCCCGCCGGGTGTGAATAAGCGTGAGGCTTAATGGCAGGGGTTGAATTGTTGCGGATTTTATTTTGAAATTAGGGGATTGGGAAGTTTTTTGTACTGAAATTCACTAACTTATTTGATATTAAAATCAGGATGAATATAGAAATATAAGAGCGTAGCGAGCCATTTCAATCTGGCTCGCTACCTTTACACATTAAAGAGTAAGTGATTGAGAAGAGTAACTAATCGACACTGGTGTACTTTCGTTATTTCCCATACCACCTGATGCTGAAAATCTACCCCACTGCTCAGGATACAGTGTTTCTAAATCAAGCTTCTTGTAGAAATTTAATCGTGGCAATATGAAGTCGGCATATGGGTTTTGCTCATCCCAATACAAAATGAAATTTTCGATAACCATCATACGCCCGTCTTCGGTTTCCCCCAATACGTGCCACTGACGTTTTCTTCTAAGCATCCAGTCATCACCACCAATCTGCCCTTCGATGATTACAACATTATCTACAACCGCCCATTGCCAATTGTATGTGTCATAGTCAGTCGTGAACGATGCTTCTTCTTCGTCACTGTTAGGATAGATTCTTCCTGCTGTACCATCTTGTAAGAAATAATAGCCGAAAACATCGTTGTAAAGTGGTAACCCGTCTGGTCCGTCATGATCGAAAATGTGAGACAGCCACGCAACAGGGAGCTCACTAACTAGCTGTGTTGTATCTACAGTGCCTCGAACCTTATGCATATCTACTGAGTACTTTACAGTATTACCTTCATCAGCAAATTCCAGTAACGCCAAAAGATAATCATTGTGCTCTTTGAAAGGACTAAGTTTGAAAGTGGTGTCTCCATATTGAAACTGCAGTGCACCTTCGTCAACGGTCCACATTCCAGTCTCACCTGTTACCAACGTTTCGTAGGTACCGTTTGCATTGAAGGTAAAACTATCAGCAATCATGCCATGACCAGTAATCGTACCGCTCTCATCAAACGGATGGTCTACAGTCAAAACATCTTGAATATTTAGAACCCAAGGACTATTTGTTACGTCCTCGTTGGTCAGTTGAATGTAGCTGCCGTTGTGATAAGACATCTCACCTGTTTCGGTTAAAGACGCTTCAAAAGTCTGCGTGTAGCCTCCTGAAGCAGCAGTCAGAGATAGATTATAAGTATTCACCTCTGATGCAAAAGCGTTACTGTCGTTGACTGCAACAAGACTAACTTCTGAACTAACTATTCGTCGGGTTAGCTGCCACTGATCAACAAAACCTATACTCTCGAGTTCAAGTAACTCTGCTTGTGTGTCCTCGTCAAAATGTGCGAGAAGCTCATCTGAAAGGAAAGGATATGTCACAGTTCCAGTAGCATCAGGAAAAGTCAGTTTAATTTTGCCGTTTTCAATTTCCCAACTGAAGGCATCTACAATATTGTTTGCAGATCTATTTGATGACGTTAAAACGCCATTGCCTTCAGGGTTGAACGTTAATACTTTTTCCCCTTTGACCGCCTGAAAATTTCCTCCGTCATAAATAACAAACTCGCTGCCTGCGACGTCCGCGTTGGTATAGGAAATTTTTAATGTCTCATCTTCTAGGGTTTCTGCTCGAGCGGTATTAACTGCCTCTATGTAAGACTCAGAGAAGGAACCGTCCTCTTCTATTAAGCCCAAACCATCTAAATATTCCCTGATACTACCAAGTACATCGTCTTCACTTTGCGTAAAGAAAGTTAGAGTATTAACACCATCATCAAGTGGGAAATCTTCATTATCAGCCAAAAGTTTTATGAAACTTGCCAAACCAATCACTTCGTCAAAATCGACTTGAGTCGCGAATACGTTGAAGTTCTCGTCTCCTCCTTCTGCGAGGTATTGATCATAAAGCACAGCTTTGGCGGTACTGATGTGGGTAATTTTACTGTCAGGTAAAAGTTCATCGGTCAACTCTGAAGTTTGATTCTCAGACGCAACAGACAATAAATCAGTGAAATCTCCTACGCGAGACATCAAACTAACATGGCTTTGAGCCTCTACCCCCATGGCGTTCAGTACAAGATTACCCGGATCAGCACTAACTTTTATTGGTAGAGAGTACTCTCCCGACGCGTCTGCAGTTACAGTTGCTAAAACTTCACCATCGTTATTCGTAGCTGTTACTGTACTATTAGACAAAGGCGCATCTGTTGCTATTCCCGCAATAGTAATTTGCTGTTCATTTGTAATAGTTACGGACGAACTAACCGTTCTTTCTCCGTCTGTTACGTCGTAAGAAAAGGTAATTTCTCCCATAGCTTGAGCTGTCGGCGAATAAACTAATGCATTATCAACAATTGTGACGTCACCAGTGCTTGGCGTACCTACAGCTGAAATAGTTAACGTGTCACCGTCTGGATCAGAATCATTCGCTAAAACATCAATTGTGATGCTTTCACCATTAAGGGTTGAAGCTGTGTCAGCTGTGAGAACGGGAGATTCATTAAGATCGGGAGTTTCATTTTTGTTGTCAGAACCGCCACACGCGGCAAGGAAGGTTGCACTTACTATAAGCGCAATTAGGCTTTTTTTCATTTTTAATGTCCCTATTTTTTATTGAATTTTTTGCGACTTTATTAAAGATTTTTTTCTACCTTAAATCAATGCTCCGCTCATTTGTAGTTAGACTTTTGGATAAACCGCCCAACTAAAGGTTTAATGTCTTAGACTTGTTCATCTAGCGATACCGACCTCTAGCACCAATACTAGAACTATGAGAATCAACTTTTTCTTCTGCATTTTCGAAAGAGAAGACAACGTTGATAAGTACTTCAGTTGCCCAGCTAAAATAGCGCCACTAAAGCATTCGCACGTTTAAATATCTAAATAACTTAGTATACTGAGCCGAGAAAAAGCATACCAAAATCAAGGAACGCTAATGAAGCCAGTTATTCTTGCAGGCGGTACTGGAAGCCGCTTATGGCCAAAGTCTCGCGCCGCTTTACCAAAACAGTTTCTATCTCTTACTTCTAATAAGACGATGATTCAAGATACTGTGCTAAGACTTAATGGCATAGAGTCTCTGCCCCCATCTATTATCTGCAATGAGGAACACCGCTTTCTAGTTGCAGAGCAAATGCGCCAAATAAATGTGGTCAATAGCGATATTCTTTTAGAGCCTGTTGGGCGTAATACTGCTCCGGCCATTGCGCTTGCGGCATTCCAAGCGTGCGAAGATGGAGATGACCCAGTTCTTCTAGTGTTAGCTGCAGACCATTTGATAAAAGATAGCAATACATTCCGTACAAAAATAAAAGAAGCACAGGCTTTAGCTGAGCAGGGCAAGCTTGTCACATTCGGCATTGTTCCCACGCAGCCTCATACTGGCTATGGCTATATAAAAGCTGGAAGTAAGCTAAATATTGGCTTTGATGTAAGTGAGTTTGTTGAGAAACCAGACATGCCAACCGCAGCCAAATACGTTAGTTCTGGCGAGTATTTTTGGAACAGCGGCATGTTTATGTTTAAAGCCAGTGTATTTCTTAGAGCGCTAGAGACACACGCGCCAGATATATATTCAGTATGTGAAAAGGCGATTGAAAAGACGGAAAAGGATCTCGACTTTGTTCGAATAGACAAGGACATCTTTTCTTCCTGCCCCAGTGATTCCATCGACTATGCAGTAATGGAGAAAACTTCCGAAGCCGCAATGGTAACGCTAGACGCTGGTTGGTCAGATGTAGGAAGCTGGTCATCTCTTTGGGAAACGGGAGAGAAAGACGCAAATGGCAATGTGTCTGTCGGAGATACATTATTAGAGGGTACTACTAACAGCTATGTGAACGCCGAACACAGCCTAGTCGCCGTTATTGGTTTAGAAGATGTTGTTGTAGTTGAAACCAAAGATGCCGTTATGGTGGCGAATAAAAAGGATGCTGAACACATTAAGACGGTGGTGAACCGACTAAAAGCAGAAAAGCGCCCTGAATTTGAGTTCCACCGCGAAGTTTTCAGGCCTTGGGGCAGTTACGACTCAATAGACAACGGTGAACGTTTCAAAGTTAAGCGTATTACCGTAAAGCCCGGTGAAAAATTATCGGTTCAAATGCACCATCACAGAGCTGAGCATTGGGTAGTAGTATCTGGAACCGCTAACGTCACAATAGGTGAAGAAACGCAGATGCTCACAGAAAACGAGTCAGTTTATATTCCTATTGGTGCGGTACATGCCTTAGAGAACCCTGGGAAAATTCCACTAGAGCTAATTGAAGTGCAATCAGGCGCCTACCTAGGAGAGGATGACATTGTTCGCTTTTCTGACAGGTATGGACGGTCTGATAAATAATATCAATCACTAAAAACGAACAAAGGCCAGATTATAAATCTGGCCTTTTGTATTTTATGGGGGAGAAAAGTACTCTGACCCCATAGTTGAATTTAGTCTGCGTTGAAAAGATCGCGGCTATAGACCTTATCTAACACATCTTCGATATCATTTGTTACGCGGTTAGCTACGATGACATCGGAAATTTTCTTGAACTCTTCTAAATCATTTACGACGCGAGAACGGAAAAACTCTTCTTCTTTAAGTACCGGCTCGTAAACTACCACTTCGATACCTTTTGCTTTGATACGCTTCATAATGCCCTGAATAGCACTTGCGCGGAAGTTGTCTGAACCTGACTTCATTATGAGGCGATAGATACCCACAATTTTAGGCTGGCGGCTAACAATTGAATCAGCAATGAAGTCTTTACGCGTACGGTTCGCATCAACAATTGCCTGAATCATGTTATTAGGCACTTCACTGTAGTTAGCAAGTAATTGCTTAGTATCTTTAGGTAAGCAATAACCACCATAACCAAAGCTTGGGTTGTTGTAATGATTACCAATACGTGGGTCTAGACCGACACCTTCGATGATTTGTTTAGTATCTAAGCCATTACGTTCTGCATAACTATCAAGCTCGTTAAAGTAAGCAACGCGCATTGCTAAGTATGTGTTAGCAAATAGCTTAATGGCTTCTGCTTCAGTACTGTCGGTAAATAAGATATCAATATTTTCCTTTATTGCACCTTGCTGTAAAAGCTTCGCGAAAACTTCTGCGCGCTCACTACGCTCCCCGACAATGATACGGCTTGGATGTAGGTTGTCATACAGTGCTTTACCTTCTCGCAAGAACTCCGGAGAAAAGATAATATTGTCAGAACCGAAGCGTGCTTTTGCGTCCTTTGTGAAACCTACAGGCACAGTAGACTTAATAATCATCACTGCATCAGGGTTTATTTCCATGACTGTTTTGATAACCGATTCTACACTACCCGTATTGAAGTAATTTGTTTGCGGGTCGTAGTCAGTTGGTGTAGCAATTACTACGTAGTCAGCATCTTTGTATGCTAGTTGCGCATCCAATGTAGCTTCAAGGTTCAATTCTTTTGTCGAAAGATATTCCGATATCTCTTTGTCTTCAATTGGAGACTTTTTGTTATTCAGCATCTCGACTTTTTCGGGAACCAAGTCGACAGCTTTCACTTCATTGTGCTGCGCAAGTAGCACCGCATTAGAAAGCCCTACATAGCCTGTTCCGGCAACCGCTATTTTAAGCTTCTGCATCGTACTATCCATTTAACTTTTCTCCAATTTTATACGATTTAATTTCTGCAACTAACTAATTAATTTTTGCATAACAATTTTAAACAAAAATGAAATACATTATTTTACGTAATTTTCGATTATCAACTAACTAGTATCGCTTCAAATCCACTATGCATAATATGCGCCGCTTATGAGTTACTAAGCTCATCGTTACTTTTTATTGAGAAGTTCTCTTTTTTAAGGGTCAAGTGTGGGCTATAAAAGGGGTCATTATTTATTACTCGAGACCATTTGGTTTGTAAATAGGTTAACTCTTTATTAAATCTAGCCGCCTTCTCTGGAGAAATATCTAACCCTCTGCTCACCGACTCGTGATGATATAGCTCTGCTTCTGCACAATAGATATTGTTAACACCTAGCTCCTTCACTCTTAAACAAAAGTCCACATCATTAAACGCAACAGACAAATCATTCTCGTTTAGCCCTGCCACAGCCTCAAAGTGCTCACGTTTTACCAACAAACAAGCTGCTGTAACAGCACTGAAATTATTGGTAGCCGCTATTCTCTTTAGATAGCCTGAATAGTGCCTAGGAAAATTTTTATGCGCGTGCCCAGCACCACCACCATACCCTAAAACTACTCCAGCATGTTGAATACGCGTATCAGAATAAAGCAGCTTTGCACCAACGCAGCCAACACTTTCACGCTGAACGTGCCCAACCATATAGGTTAACCATTCTGGTGTTATTACTTCAATGTCATTATTGATAAGGCCAATAACACTTCCTTTAGCGTGCTTTACGCCAAAATTATTTATTGCTGAATAGTTGAAAGGTTGTGGATATTTGAGCACAGAAACTTTCTCTAAACTATTCAGATACTCGAAGTAGGTTACACTCTCCTCTTCATCAGAGCCGTTATCTATAAGTAAGATTTCAAAGTTTTGGTAAGTTGTTTTCTCTAGAATAGATTCCACACAAGCTTGAACCAGGGCTCGTCCGTTCTTGGTAGGAATAATTAAACTAATAAACGGGTTTGTATTTTTCCAAAGCAAACGGTTTAACATATGCTGTTCGTCGAAAAAAACAGAAACATCGTAGTGCTTCTCTAGTTCTCTCCTAACAGTTTTCACGGCTCTTTCGTTATTTCCACATGGATGATTAACGTGCAGCAGGATGTTCGGAATGTGGCCTATGCTCAGGTTTGGGATTAAAAGAGTCGCTCGGGTGATAACTTCTGCTATGCTTGACTCAGCTGTTACTTCTACGGATTTAAGCAATGCTGTTTCGATCATCACACCACTATCAATGTAGGCTGTAGAAAAATGCAGCTCTGGGCTCCATTCAGGTAAAAACCGTGGATTTGACCTTTCCCCAAGCTCATTAACCAGATCGGTATCACAATACACCATATTGTGACCCTTTAATGCTTCTAACAACTCAATAATGGCAGTGGGCGATAAGGTATCACCATTGTTAAGTAGTAAGGTAGGCAGTGTATTGTCTAACTCGCCAAGAATCTCTGTACTAGTTGAGCCAACTTCTGAACCTAGCATCAATACTTTGTGTGCTCCAAGTGAAGTTAAGTTTGCTAACGTTTTATCACTGCACTCCCCACCAAAAATAACTGCTTGCCAGTCCAACTTTTTTGTAGATTTTTGTTTTGATGCCTTCACATCCCGCTTTAACCACTGGTTATATAATTGTTGAGTTTGCTTTGGCGTGGGGGCGTCGAAAAACAACCCTGACCGACGAACTGAGCTAATGTAGAAGCTAGTTAAGCGTTCATTTTGTTTAAGCTTATCTTTCAGAGTTTTAGGAATTAATTGAAGAGCGGCGCGAACAGACCGCATTGCTATTTTTTTCATGTAGACGATTTAGGCCTTAAAAATAAAGAAAGCCGCTTTATATAAAGCGGCTTTTTAGTTTAACACTTGTAAACTTGTAACGGTATTAGCTACCAGTCCCTAAGCGTTCACCTTGATAGCTTCCATCTAATACCGCTTTCCACCAGCCTTCGTTCGCCAAATACCATTCAACAGTTTTACGAATACCGCTTTCGAAAGTTTCTTGAGGTTTCCACCCTAATTCACGCTCAATTTTACTAGCATCAATGGCATAGCGCATATCGTGGCCAGGGCGGTCTTGCACATAAGTAATTTGATCTGCGTATTTAGTCTCTTTTGGCTTAACTTCATCCAAGATTGAGCAAATAGTTTGCACCACTTCAATGTTCTGCTTTTCGTTGTGGCCACCAATATTATAGGTTTCACCAATCTCACCATTAAGCGCGACCACCACCAATGCACGTGCGTGGTCTTCAACATACAACCAATCGCGAATTTGATTACCTTTACCATATACAGGAAGTGGCTTTCCAGCTAGCGCATTTAGAATAACCAACGGAATAAGCTTCTCTGGGAAGTGATACGGCCCGTAGTTATTCGAGCAGTTAGTAACTAGTGTGGGTAACTTATATGTACGAAGCCACGAACGCACTAGCTGATCTGAGCTCGCTTTACTTGCTGAATACGGGGAGCTAGGTGCATAAGGGGTAGTTTCTGTAAAGAGTGGAAGCTCTGTTCCTGGTGCAACCTCATCTGGGTGAGGAAGGTCACCATATACTTCATCGGTAGAGATATGATGGAACTTAAAGCCTGCTTTCTTATCGCCTTCTAGTGCAGACCAATACGCTCTTGCTTGTTCAAGTAAGGTGTACGTGCCAACTACATTAGTCTGAATAAATTCGCCTGGGCCGTCGATAGAACGGTCTACATGTGACTCGGCCGCTAAGTGCATAATAATATCGGGCTTGTGCGTGTTGAACACGCGCTTTACTTCTTCAGCATCACAAATATCAACATGCTCAAAGCTATAGCGGTCGCTATTTGAAACTGATGTTAATGACTCTAAATTGCCCGCATAGGTCAATTTATCCAAATTGACTACAGTATGGTCTGTATCGTTTATAAGATGGCGTACTACTGCAGAGCCAATGAATCCTGCACCACCTGTTACTAAAATTGTTTTACTCATTTTTTATTAACCAAAATAATATAATTGTGTTCGTGCCATCTAGGCCTTCAATTCATCGAGCATAATGGACAACTGCTTTCGCCAGTGAGTGGGCTTGCACGAAGCAAATGCTTCGCGTGCAGTTTGTTTATCCAACACGCTATAGTGCGGGCGCTTCGCTGGGGTTGGGTACTGGCTAGAAGGAATTGGTAATACTGTAATAGCACTACTGAGTAACCCTTTTGCAATTCCAAGCTCTTGAATAGCCATAGCAAAATCGTACCAGCTTGCTACGCCCTCGTCGGTCCAATGATAGACACCCACTGCTTTATTTTCAGCAGCCGATACACACACTTCGGCCAACCCTTTAGCCCAGGTAGGTGTACCAATTTGATCGTCTATAACAGAAAGCTGTGGTTTATCTGCCATTAGGCGCAGCATGGTTTTCACAAAGTTATTGCCATGAGATGAATAAACCCAAGCGGTTCGAATTAAGCAGCTAGCCTCTGGTAAAATTTCAAGCAGGGCTTTTTCACCTTCTGCTTTTGATTTGCCATATGCACCTTGAGGTTCAATAGGGTCGTCTGTTAAATAAGGCGAACCTTTGTGACCGTTAAACACATAGTCGGTCGACACATGCACCATAAAAACGCCACGTGCTTTACAGAAAGTTGCCAAATTCTTAACGGCAATGGCATTAATGGCATTACACGCTTCAGTGTCTTCTTCAGCTTTATCAACAGCGGTGTACGCTGACGCGTTAATCAAAACATCTGGTGATAGAGGGGCTAAAGAAGCTTCAATGATATCGCTATTTGTAATATCAATATCATCGCGCCCCAGCAGTGTAACTTGATGATCGCTATTTTTTAGTTCACGAGAAAGCTCAAATGCTAGCTGACCAGACTTGCCTATAATTATAATATTCATTAATTGCTATTACCCAAAAAAAGCCCCAATAACAATTAGAATGTGGGAGCGTCTACAAATGCTAAACCCGCTTCGTCCTTACCAGACAGCGAAGGTTTCTCACCGTTTACCAACGGCCAAGCGATATTTAATGTAGGATCGTCATACTTAACCGACACCTCAGACTCTGGGTGGTAGTAATCAGTACACTTGTACACGAACTCTGCTGATTCACTGGTGACATAAAAGCCATGCGCAAATCCGGCAGGCACCCAAAGCTGGCGCTTGTTTTCGGCAGAAAGTATTACCCCAACCCATTTGCCATAAGTTGGTGAGTCTTTGCGCATATCTACGGCTACATCGTACACTTCGCCGCTAACCACTCGTACTAACTTACCTTGGGTTTGCTCCATTTGGTAATGAAGGCCACGAAGAATACCTTGGCGTGATTTAGAATGGTTATCTTGAACAAAATCTACATCTGCGCATTCTTTTTTAAACCAATCGGCACGAAAGGTTTCTAGAAAGAAGCCGCGCTCATCGCCAAACACTTTCGGCTCAATAATTTTAACGTCGGGGATATCTGTACTAATTGCTTGCATATAAAAACTTATCCATTTCTTACCAATTATTTTACGCGGTCGTGAATAACTTTAAGCAAGTAATCGCCATAACCACTCTTCTTAAGTGGTGCTGCTAGCTTTTCAAGTTGTTCAGCGTTGATATAGCCCATTCTGAAAGCGACTTCCTCAGGGCAACATACTTTTAAGCCTTGGCGTTTTTCGATAGCCGCCACAAAGTTCGCAGCATCGAGCAAAGAATCAAGCGTACCTGTATCCAACCATGCTGAACCACGCCCCATCAATTCGACTTTAAGAGAGCCGTCTTGAAGGTATAAGTTATTTAGGTCCGTAATTTCAAGCTCGCCACGGTGTGACGGCTTTACTTCTCTCGCGAAGTCCACTACTCGATTATCATAATAATACAAGCCAGTAACCGCATAGTTCGACTTAGGAGCAACTGGTTTTTCTTCAATGGAAAGTGCATTCCAGTTTTCATCGAAATCTACTACGCCGTAACGTTCTGGATCGTGAACATGATAACCGAACACTGTAGCTCCATGCTCTTGTTTAAACGCATTTTGCAATGACAGTTTTAAGTCGTGACCATAATATATGTTATCACCAAGCACTAATGAACAACTGTCGTTTCCAATGAAGTCTTCGCCAATTAAAAATGCTTGAGCCAAACCATCTGGTGATGGTTGCACTGCATATTGAATATTCATTCCCAACGAGGAACCATCACCAATGAGGTCGATAAATCGCTGCTGTTCTTCAGGAGTAGTTATGATAAGAACATCTCGAATACCCGACATCATTAATGTTGTTAGTGGATAATAAATCATTGGCTTGTCGTAGATTGGCATGAGCTGTTTGCTTACAACTTTAGTCAAGGGATGCAAACGTGTGCCTGAACCACCAGCCAGAATAATTCCTTTTCTCATTATAAATTACCTATTTTTGTATCTTAAAGATATGGGGCGCCTATCGCCCTAGATCGAATTATTTTACAAGGCGCCCCGAATGCAACTACTTCCTGGGGTATAGATTCGTTTACTAAGGAGGCACTTCCAATCACAGTGTGCTCACCTATGGAAATACTATGGCGCAAGACCGCACCAATTCCAATAGCAGAGTAGCTACCAATTTTTACGTGGCCCCCTGTGACCGCTGATGGTGCTAAAGAGCTAAAGTCTCCCATCAGACTGTCATGGTCCAGTGAACTTCCTGAGTTTAATATCACAAAGTCCCCTAAGTGAGAGTTAGCTCCTAAGTTTGCCCCCGCCAGGATTACTGTACCTTCACCGTACGTCGAACACAGTCCAGTATAAGCAGTTTTATGAACAACTGGCGGAAATCTAAAGCTTCCTGTTTTCTTAAGCCTATTAACCACTTTTTTTCGTTGAGCATTATCGCCGATTGCAATTGCTATATTAGAATTCTCTAAAGAAACTTTTTCAATGCTATTTACAACTGGAAAGTTCAAGAATGTTGTCTTACTATCAGTCTCATCTATAAAAGCTTTGATTTTCCAACCGTTAGAAATTATTGCATCAGCTATGCTAGCAGCATGCCCCCCCGCTCCAAAAATATAAAATTCGCTCATGATTTATAGTGCTGCTCTTACAATTTTTGCAATCATTGTAGCCTGTTCGATTTCTAACCCTGGATAAATCGGAAGGCATAATATACGACTTGCAAGACTCTCCGAAGCAGGACACTTCTGCTCGACCTGTGTATATCCACATGTATTAAGGCTAGGGTAAAAATATCGTCTAGGGATAACTCCACCTTCATGGAGTGACTTTTCAACGTGTAAGAGCTGTTCTTCCGACTCAAGGATAATGGGTGCGTATGAATGACGGTTCTCGCTGTAGCTAGCCCACGACTGAAATTCTACTGCTCCTGAAAGATAATTTTGATACACATTCCAAATGTCAGCTCGCGCTTTATAAATAACGTCAATATCGTCCAATACGCAAAGGCCCATTGCCGCTTCAAATTCGTTCATTTTAGCGTTGGTCCCTTGCCCTTCTATAGTCGTTGGACCAGTAATTCCGAAATTTATTAGTTTCCTACATTTTTCTGCCAGTTCATCGTTATCGGTTATTATCGCCCCCCCTTCAATTGTATGGAACAACTTAGTGGAGTGAAAGCTAACCGTACTTAAATCACCATACGAAAATAAACTCTTATCTTTAAAGTCGACGCCGAAAGCATGCGCTGCATCGTAGACAACTTTTAAATCAAAGTCCTTGGCTTTCTGCTCTATTAATTCGACATCGCACGGGTTACCAAAAACGTGAACAGGAACGACTGCTGAAGCTTCTTTAAGCTGCTGCTCACTAGCTTTTTTGATACACATGTTAAAGCTCTTAGGACATATATCAACGAAATCCGGAGTTAGCCCTTCCCAATTTAAAGTACTCGCTGTAGCAGCAAAGCTAAAAGGAGTTGTAAGGACTCGTCCCTTTAAGTTCAGAGCTTTATAACAAACTTGTAATGCAAGCGAGCCGTTAGCTACGGCGATAACATTTTTTACTCCCAAATGCTGCGCAAGACGCTTTTCCAATTCTTGCACTAATTCACCTTTGTTTGTTAGCCATCTGCTCTCAAACAATTTATCAATGTAAGCATCAAACTTTTCGCGTTGGGGGAGATACGAACGAGTAACGTTAATCATTTATATTTAAAACCTCAAAACAACAGCCGTTCGTTTTAAATTGCTTAAAGAATCCTGTTGGTTCCACTGATCTGTTAGGCAACGGGCTACCGGTATGTGATAACGTGTGCTGTGTAACTTCTATATCTAACAACCTTCCAAAATCAAAGAACAAGATATCTAGATTTACAAAAGCGTGCTCTATAAGGGAGGCTAACATCGGCCCGAGTACTACTCCTTGGAAAAGAATTGTCACGCTTTGGTGCTTTTCAACTAATTCGTCAAGTGCCAACTTCATATTATTTAATTGAAGTTCCCACTTTTGCATAGCCTGTGTTGGAGAAACAGCCAAGTAATATTGTTTTATATCACTGTGTGGAAGGTACTCAGGCCTTATGCCTATTCCGGACAAGTGAGGAGGGGCTACAAGTAAAATTGCTGATTGCTTCGGTAATTGCCGAAGTACATTATCAAGCTCTTTTTGTTGATAAGCATAATTAAGAGGGTAAGAGTCTATGAACGAGTCTCGCTCAGCATTCGATAAATCCGACTGAAGCAAATTTCCGGTAAATACTCCCCTGCGAATCGGATCCAGCCCATTTTTTAAACAACCTACAATAAGATCTTCTGATTTTCCAATGCCGGAGGTCAAGCTCTGCATAAATAGAGTATTTGGGCTATTCATACACCGTTTGATAGAAGCGATCAAAAAGGGTAGTAGATTGCTGGACTCCAACTGCTCCCTAAGTACGTTTATATTTCTGGGACGATAAAGAGAAGCATTATCTGATAATACGAAGGCAAACATCTCCCAAAAACCGTGATTAACCTTAACGAATGAATGTGCTTTACTTGAATCTCGCTCTCTTGAAAGCGGTGAGTTCGGTAGCTTGACATCAAATGCTCTTTGGAAACACCCCAGCAGTTCTTCGTCGCTTAACGCTTCGATTGCTGATAACTTTTTTTCTCTAGCTTTCTTAAAAGTCGCGAATTCGCCTTCTATTCCTTCCTTGTTTGCAATATCTCTAAAAAGGTTCAGTATATAATCCGACGCGATCTCAATAGAGTCTATATTATCTACTGGAGTACTGCGTAATATCTCTAATTTCATTTAATTCCCTAGTGAAACTGCATTCGAGTCAAAAATCTGATAATAAAGAATGCTCTCAAGGTTCAACATAATTTAACCAATACTCTCGATAGCCTTATCAAGTGAGCATGAGCCTTTTTAAAAAGACGTCTGTTCTGCTAAAAATGTTAGCATTTTTAGGTAAAGGAGTACACTTAAGACGCTAAGTCCTGAGGAAAGCTTTTTCAAAGCTTCAGCTCTTTGCTACCCTTATGAGCTTATTTAACACCACTTGAGTAACGAATCGATTTGTGGATAGCCTGATTACACATTTGAAGAAGTTTTTTCGTCTTTTATTATCTAAGAGATATAGACGTGAATGCCACTATTCAAACTTACTACAACACTCATTGTATTTTGACGCTAAATGGTACTTGAGCGAATACCCAGATATCGCGAGAGCGGGAGTAAAAGCTGAAGAACATTACATAAGAAGCGGTTACAGAGAAGGTCGACTTCCAGGACCTTTATTCGACGAAGAGTTTTACCTGAGTCAAATACCTACTCCCATTAAGCGCGATATACCACCGGTTATCCATTATGAATTACACGGTCGACACTACGGTATTGAGCCAGAGCGGAAGTTAAATGCCAACATCTGGTGGAAAAGCCTAAAAGAACCGAGTGTGCCCGAAAAAGAGGAGCAAATAATCGACAGGTTAAGCTCAAGGGGCGTAACCATCGTTATTCCTATTTTTAATGGTGCTCAATTTGTCAAAAAATGCCTTGATAGTGTGTGTCAACTCAAAGGCGCTTTTGAGGTAATCATAATTGATGACTGTAGCGATGAAATTGAGATATCTGACTTGCTGCGCGGGTATTCTAATTTTAATAATATTTCAGTTTTAAGAAACTCTGAAAACCTAGGTTTTACTAAGACCGTTAACAGAGGAGTTAAAGAGGCCTCTGGCAATGACATTATAATTCTCAACTCCGATACAATAGTACCTAAAGCTCTAATTATAAATTTGAAATATGCTGCGTACAGTGATGAACGAATTGGCACTGTTACCCCGCTATCGAATTCCGCTGGGCCATTCTCGATCCCAACAGAATATGTAAGCGCCAACCCGAACAAATTAACACGCCTTTTGTCACAAGGTATACACCTTGATCCTATAGATGTTCCTACTGGACACGGCTTTTGCATGTATATTAAGTCCAGCGTATTTGTGTCAGCTGGTTATTTTGATGAAGAAGCGTTCCCTAGAGGATATGGTGAAGAAAATGACTTATGCTTTAAAGCTAGATTGATAGGCTGGAGGAATGTAGTCGACCCGTGCACATTCGTTTATCATGAAGGTGCAAAATCATTTAAGAAGGAAAAACTGAGCCTAGTTGAAACTGGTATAACAAAATTAAATGAGCGCTACGAGGGTTACAACTCCCATATTCAAAACGGCTTCTCGTCAAAATCATATCTATTTATGAAGAAGCGCGTTTCGACTCTGATCGATAACTTTGAGAGCCTTGAATCTCAAAGCAGACCTAGAATATTGTATATTATTGCGACAGAAGATGGGGGAACTGCAAAGACCAATAACGACCTTATGAAATCTATCCAGGATAGGTACGAAACCTTCCTTCTTAAGAGTAACTCAAGGAGGATTAGTCTATACGTGGTCACGGGAAAGGAAGAGGTTCATCTACAAACTTTTTACCTTAAATCGCCAATAACACCGTTTCCTCATAATAGTTGTGAATACGATAACCTTCTTCTTCATATGCTTCATTTATGGTCAATAGAATTAATTCACATTAGACAAATTGCATGGCACAGCCTAAGTATTGTTAAGAAAGCGCTACAGCTAGGTATACCTACTATTTATTCAATTCACGACTTTTACCCCATTTGCCCTTCAGTTAAGTTGCTAGACAATCATGATAACTATTGCGGTGGTATGTGTACGGCGGGCTTAGGCATGTGCAATATTGAACTGTGGCCCAAAGAACATTTCACGAACTTAAAGCACTGCGAAATTAAGAAATGGCGTCAAATGTTTAATACGATGCTAACGCATGTACACTCAATAATTACTACATCCGAATTTGCTAAATACGTCACAATAAAAAATTTGCCAGTTGCATTAGATAAACCTTTCCATGTCATACCTCATGGTCGTGACTTTACTTACTTTGCATCTTCTTCACAGAGACCAAGAGAAGGAGAAAATATAAGGTTACTAATGTTAGGCACTATAGTTAGAAGTAAAGGTAGTAACTTTATTCTGCCAATCTTAGAGAAATTCCCTAACTTTGAAATTCACCTGCTAGGCAAACTAGAGGGATGTGACATCACGCACCCAAGATATTATGAATACGGCAATTATAAAAGAGACGAGCTTTCGCTTGAAATTGCGAAAATCAAACCTAGCTGGGGCTTACTTTTGTCTATCTGGCCCGAAACATGGTGTCACACATTAACGGAAATGTGGGCAAGTGGCATTCCAGTAGTAGCTTTCGACAATGGAGCGGTTAAAGAGAGGATTTGTGCTAACAAATGTGGTGTACTTGTTAAAAGTTCCGACTTAGATGACCTATTTAAAGTGTTGGGCGAGGTAACAAAAGTAACATTTTGGCAAGAATACGCTAACAATGTAATGCAATGGCAGAACCATGAAGGAGCCAAGCAAAATTTAAAAGAAATGTCCTACCAATACACTGAAGTTTATGACCAAATAATGCGTTAAGAGGTAGTAGAAGCTAGTCAATGGAAATCTTTATTCATGTAGGTCCTCCTAAGACCGGGACTTCGTTTATACAGCAATGGTGCTCACGCCACAGAGAATGGCTTTTAATAAAAGGGGTGTACTACCCAGAACATCATTTAGATAAAAATCTCATAAGCAGTGGCAATCTTTTAAGTCTATTCGAACTTAAAAATGATGATGATTTAACTTTTTCAATTAAGAAGCTAGAAGTCTTAAAAAAGGAAGCTACAGAATTAAAGGCTAAGAAACTTCTTTTTTCATCAGAGTACTTCTTTGAACATATAGACAAGCTAATAGAAAAAATACCCGAAGCCAAAATAGTTCTATACCTTCGGAATGAGCTAGAAGTAGTCGAATCGTCGCACAACCAAAGTGTGAAGCGTCATTTTAAAACTTCACTTTTTCAGGATATCAATCAACCAATTTCGACAAGTTTAAGAAAAATACTTAGGCACTTTCAATCGCATAGGTCTGATAAATTTTTGTTGCGCTTTTATGCAAAAGAAATGTTTGTAGGGGGTAATATACTATCAGACCTCCTCGACACAATCGGGTTAGATACATCGTGGTTAACTATTCGAAGTAAAACAGTTAATTCTTCATATAGTCACAAAGCCTTAGAGTTTAAACGAGCTGTGAATTTTTATAGGAAACGTGAGTTTCACAATGCTTTAGACGAATACTTACAATGGATTTCCGAAAATACTCCTAAGTACTCATTACTATCTAAGGCAGGCTATAATCACGCTAAAAATGGATACTTAGAGCAAATTAAAGAGTTTTTAAATGCGTTTCCACAAGAAGGCGGAGAAGATTTCATTGAAATCTGTAAAAATACCGTACAAGCGGACAGAGTTCCGCAGTTTATTCATTCACGCGATGTGAAGAATATAGTAAAAGGATGGTTAAGTTTTCATCCGAATAGCTATAACGAACTTAAAGAGCTTTGCAAATTTGCAAAGGAGACTAACCTCGAGCGCTACCAAGAAAATGTCATTCAGACAATTGAAAGTGCTATCCAAAATGAGCGGCATATGTCTTTCACGAACATTATTCATAAAGCTTTTAGCTTGGGACGCCTGAATCGTTCTACCGAAATTGACCAAATAAATTTAGAGCTTCCAACAAAGCATCAACAGTTAACAGTTGAGTCAATTTCATCTACACATGAGAATATTAAACTGATCTCTCACCATATACCTAAAACGGCTGGTAGCTCGTTTGGTAAAGCACTCACCCAAGCATATGGTAGAGAATGTATATTTGGTGTTTATAAAGATACTGGGGCAAGTTTATTAACGAACGGACAAGATATAAGTTTGCCAAAAGATGTTTGTGTTTTACACGGTCATTTTGCTAGCCATGTAAATCATAAGACAATGTTTCCTAATGCTAAAAGGATTTGCTGGATAAGAGACCCTGCAGAAAGACTATGGTCACTAACCAAACATATTTTAAGAAACAAACAGCCTATTACGCATTACCAAAGCCTATTAAATTATGCCAAAAATGAGGATGAGTTATCAGTTGAAAAAGCCTTTACTCTCGTTTTGCTGAAACCGGAGTTTGAAGTCATTCGGAATGACTATCAAAGATATTTTCACCATATTTCTCTACAAGAATTTGATTTTGTCGGTTCTATACATAGGTACGAAGACGGCTTATCCGAACTGGAAAACTTGATAAATCTACCGCTTGAAAGCCTCAGAGAAAATACAGCTCCTGACTCAGAAAGCTTAGTAATGAAATACCCAGAAACTTACTTAAAAGCTAAAAGCTTATTAAAAGCTGAATTTAATTTAGTACAAAAATTTTGTTAAATTAAGCCTATAAAACGCATAGTTCATTTTTGATATCGCAGCTTTCTAATAAATCTCTCCTTGCAGTAAATAGAGGTGGAGCTGGCGCTGAACCTGAGTTGTCAATCGACTCGATTACTAACTCAGAACTTTTTCAACAGCGTCAAATTCTTATCTAATAAGCGCAGCAAGGAGACCAGAGGCGAACTCTTTGAGTTATCTGAAGTTGCCCCTCAGTGTTAGAAATTACTTTTGGGTAAGTCTTTTTCAGGTTTCGTTGACCCTTTCTAAAAAGTGGTCAAGCAAATTGAATCGGCTTTCCCAACAGTTTTCGTCGATAAACTTTTGATAGATATCAATATCAAATTGATGTGCGATAGCATACCTCACATTTTTGACAAACTCTTCTGAATCATTCGAAACTAAGACAGCATCGCAAGTAGGCAGATTGTCAATGTTAGTTGTAACCACAGGACGTTGATTGCTTAAATAAACAAAGACCTTAAGAGGGTTCATATTGGTCGTTAATGCTGTTTTTTTGTGAGGAACAATACATACATCAAACTCCCTAATAACTGTATTAACATAGCGGTTTTCGACTACCCCAGGCATGAGAATGTTTGAAATTTCACTTAGTCGCTTAATATCAGGGTTCGCATGTGTTGAGCCGACAAGAACGATTAATGCCTCAGGCATTTCATTCGCTAACTTCTCTATCAATTTGTCATCTATTTTTGATTCAAGGTTACCAACAAAACCAATTACCGGCCCTGCATGAGCACGAATACTTTTAATGAATTCAGTTTGAAAATTGACTTGGTTTGGGCTCCTCTCGCAGCCGTTGGGTACTAACTTCAGAAAAGGGGTATAGCCTGCCATTGAGTCATATACTGATTTACAATTAGCAAAAGCCAAGTCAGCTTTGTTTAATATACCCTCATAATGCTTAGTGAGTCGGGTAATTTCATTACTGCTCACATTTGGCCATGTTCTGTGATCATCGACAACATCCACAACTACAGACTTCGGCTCGAATATTTCGATCAAGTCTTCCGCTAAATAGTTTTTAGGATAAAACCAGAAGACAGAGTCTTTCGGAACAATTCCCTCTCGTTCGAATACTTTAGTCAAGAATTCACTGTAGTCCTCTAACAGTGAAACTCGTCCCGGTATTGGAGTATCAGAGTAATAAATACCTGGCTGATGAATGAAAACATCATAAGAGAGCTTTTCAGTGTCATGCTGACCAAGCTTTTTTTCATATGTCTTAATGTAGACAGCGCGCTCTTGAGTTAGCGTTGCTTGCTCACTGATTTTCTTGTTTAAATCAAATGTTGATATGGGTGCATCGATGACTAGAACTTTTCTGACATCATCACGCTCTGATAGCAATTTAGCGACCATATCGTGCCGACGTCCATACAGCCCTGAATCATTCTGTTTCCAGAATAACACCACATCTATTCCACTTAGGCTATTAGAGCGAACTTTGGGAACAAACGCATTTCGTAAACTCTCCCAAAATATCTCCTGTTCAGTAATGTCGATATTACCCTTCTTATTTAAAACTGACCTAAATATTTCACGTAAGGTTGATTCTGCAGATTTGTAGCTATAGTTTGATAAAAATTTCTCTTTACGTTTCTTAAGTTTTTCGGCGCTCGGTTTCCGATTTGCAACTGAATAAATTTGGGAAGCCAAGTCATGCTCATCTATGAGTTCTGCAACACCATCATCAACTAGCTGTTTCAGTGGAACTGTATTGGATACAAGCAAGGGCTTGCACATAGCTATTGCATCCATCGCTTTAGCTGGTAATTGGTATTTCGATGTTTCGTGTGTAACATCTTGAGGCAAACAGACTAAGTCGGCCATCGATAGAATCTCTGGAATGGACGAAAAAGGCTGGTTTGGAATGTTGAGAAGCCTGCCGTTACTTAATCTCTCTAATTCACTAGTAACTCTTTTATCAGGTGAGGTTCCAACAACTATGAAAAGAAAGTTGTCATCATCAATTTGAGCAACAGCCTGTGCAACTTTACCTATTCCTTTATGAACTCGAGGAGTTCCAAAAAACATAACCACTCTGGCTTTCTCGGGAACTCCATATTGGCGTCGCACCTTAGCACTATCAAACCTAGATGGGTCAAACGTGGTTTCGTCCCTAACGTGTGGAATTTGGTGACCACCAAATTCTTTTTCCAATGCGACGTTTGAAACAATGACCTCGTCAGCAAAGTCGACTAAATTGTGGCTAAGTTGTGTCCATTCACTCTCGTAAGGCTCTGTGATGTTGCTGAATTTTTCGGGGAATTCATTCAACTCCGCTAAAGGTATATCTGACTTTCCTTTCGTAAAAGACAATTCGTGGTCGTCTACATCAATTACAAGCGGAATACCTTTGTGTGCTTTGAAAAGCATTCCTAAATTTACGGACGGTAACCTCGGTTTACACGCAATAACAACATCTGGGGTATAGCGTTTTACGATTTGTTCTGCCTCTTCCAATAACTCAGGGAGAAGTTTACCCTTCAAGGAAATTATCGGAATCTTCGACTCTCTAACTGGCTCCCATATATCTTTTCCGTACCGCTCGAACTGATAACCAGCAAGCAAAACATTACCTGCGACTCTTTGAACTGCCTCTGCAAGCATATAAGCCCTACCTAGAGGGTTGTGCCCAATATCCCAGCTAATGACAAGTACTGTAATAGGGAGTTTTTTCAAATCCTGAGATAAAGTTATGTCTCTTCTCTCAACTCTTTTACTTTTGTATTGTTCTATGGGTTGCTTAACTGGTTGCGCTATTTTATCAAGGATGTTTCCGCCTCTTGACTTTACATCTGTGTATTCAACAAGAAAGCTAAAAATAGGAGCCTGGTTGGGAAATTGATTCGACAATTCCTTAAGATATAAATTAGCTGATTCATAGTCATTGTGAATCAAGGCTTTACGAGCGAGTTCTAGCTTTTGTTGATATTTTTCAGTCATTGTTGCTTATCAGTAGGTGGGAGTTTGGTTGGTAGTTAAGATAAAAATACAAGGTTTGAGAATATCACACTGCGTCAGGCGCTTACAATCGAGCCTTCATATCAACTACTCTCAAGAAATTTTCTCATTTTCCCTTGAAGCAATGCCAGACTATGCTGATTTTTCAGGGGGCTATAAGCTTCTCGTTTACAATCTCTTATCTGATCCACTCTCCGCTCTCTAAAACGTTCAAGCTCATGGTTAAAACTATTTGCTTCCAACCAGCTGTTAAAGCTATTGTTTTTTTGAGAGAAGGCCCCATAGTTGACGAAACTTTCTTCAATGGGTAGCAAATACATAGAATGGCTCACGGACATTATGTTTGAAATTCGTTCTGTTGGTATCCGTACATGTTGCGGAGCAAACAAAATGGTCTTTCTGCTAGCAATCGTAAAAGCCTCACGTTGTTCATCTAAAAAGATTAAGCTCACATTTTCACCAATGCTTAACATTTTATGTGATTGCTTCATGTCTCCTAAAACTAACACATAAATACTTAGCTCTGCCCGGAAAAAACGCTGTACATAATTAACGAACCAAGCTAATTCAATAAAATTTTCTTCTTCATAGACAAAAATCATTGAATAAACGCTTTCGAAGTTGGAGCACAGACTGGTTCTGACATCAAGGTACTCACGTTCGAAGTCTTTTGTTACCACTAGTTCAGCTAGTTTAAGAGCCGTTAATTGATCGCTAGGGTTTCCGCACAAAGATGATAAAAGTCCTAGCGATGCTAATCGTTCAGCGTAAATCTTGCAGTTGTATAATGACTTATACACCGCAGCAAGAATTAAAGACTCGCGCGATAAATCAACAAGATGAATATTGTCTGCTCTGTGATTAAGTGCATATTGAATTAAAGAGCCAAGTCGCATTTCACCTGCATTTACGTATAAACAATCCGTTTGCCTCTGTTCTTGAGGCATGTTTTGGTAGGAACTTAACGCTATCCGCTCCCTTCTAGAAATTACTGTAATCCCAACGCTACTTTTTTGGCTTTTATAAAAATCGTAAAGACTGTCTGCTATGAAATGACTTTCTGTAAATGCGCCTTTGGCAATTATCATCGTACGTGTGACACGCTGCTCCATGCACAAACTTTCTCTTAATTTTTCGAATGTGAATTGGAAAGAGGAAGCTAGCGAAGGGTTTTCTTGTGTTAAAGACATTAACGATGACAATGCCTCATAAGCGCTGAATTGTTTTTGATATAACTGTCTTACTAAAGAATTCGTCTCAGTATTTACTTTCGCTTTAACTTCAAACGTAGAAGACTTTATCCAGAAAGGAATATTACTTTTATCGAGCTTTGCAGAACTAATTAAAACGCCATCGTCCTTATAGTGATTCGTGTCATCCGAGCTTATATACGATGCCCATCGTTTTACAAAAACGTGTCTGTTAGGTTTAACATTATCAAAACGACCTTCAGACTTTGATTCATGGTGAACCAGAACACTTGTAGTTACGACTTTAGCCATTAAAGAGGTATATCTTTTAAGCTTTAAACACAGATCGATGTCTTCTTGCCCATTAATGTAGATGGGAGAAAAGCCTTCAACCTCTGCAAAACTTGTTGCCTTCACACAAATGCAAGCAGCTGTAACGGCTGAAAAATCAGTATTTTTTATACGCTCTACAAAACTTTTCGGTTTGCCATTGTATATTCCATAGCCTATACAGCTGTTTTCGTTAAAAGTGATACCAACACTTTGTATCGTATTATCTGGGTACAGAAGCAAGGGTTGGGATGCAAAATATTTTTCACATTTCACTGGAGCGACTAAAGGGGAAAGCCAACCTTCAGATACTTCAATGTCGTTATTTAGGAAAACAATATAATCACCTTCACTCTTGCTAAATCCTACATTACATCCAAAAGAAAAATTCATATTTTTATTGAGTGATATAACCGAAAAGCTTTTAAAAAGGCTAGTAAGCTTCTTGAGAACTGTTTTAGTCTGGTTGTCAGAACCATTATCTACAGCGATAACCTCTAGGATTTGATCGTCATCATATTCAAAAATCGAGCGAACACACGCTTCTGTCAACTCAGCTTGGTTATAAACAGGAATGACAATAGAAACTTTTTCTTTTTTTCGTGTCTTTTCTTTTAGCGCCTTCCAATTAATTACAGCTCTTTGATGTTTCAGTATCCTAAATGACTCTATCTGCTTGGAATTTAATAAAAACTGCTCTAGGAAAAGATAATATGGTATGTAATCTACAGTGCCTACAAAGTCATGTTTGCCAAAGTCGCGTGGGGTGTGTTCGAGAAGCGCGGACAGATCCCTACTATCTTCAGCAATAAAATTAAGTGTATTACCAACCTCTCGTGTAGAAGCTTGGGATACGAATTCAGTAGGTCTACATATCTGTGAAAACACACTGCCTTCATAAGAAAAAATCAAAGCAATTTTATCTGTTCGATCACAAGCTAAAAGAAACACTCTTTCTAAAGCATTTGCCCAAGCCCCATCTTGGGAATAAGATTGAACAAATAAATGTTCATTTTTGATGGCCCATTCAGACAAAAAACTCAGAACAGCTGGCCTCAGACTAAAGTTAGTTCCAGCAAAAAAACCATATGAGTGCCAATCTTGGTCTAATTTCGGTGTACTTTCTAATAAGTTAGTGAAATTCGTTTCATTGCCTAACATTAGGTTCTTGCATGACAAATAAAAGGGTGCCATGCCAGCAAACGAGACCTCTTCTCTTTTTTCAAACACGTGTTCAATATGCTGTAAGACCCTTCTTGAAACTAATGCCTCACCAGCGTATTTATTCCAGGCAATGTCGACATCATCAATTTCTTTTTTAAGATGGAATTTTGTTACGATATCGTATGAAGCCTTAAGCTCAGGAAGAAGTTTAAGGAACGGTAAGATATCCATTCCCCTATTTTCGAAAACCCTCAATTGAACAGATAAGCCCTTTTTGTTTGCTGCTCTTATCACATTCCTTGAAAGCGTTTGATTACACGTTATAAAAATGTCGGCTAGGTCGGCGCTCTCTTCTAGGTATTCGAGCGCTTTTTCTACGTGGTTTTGATAATATATATGACAAACAACGGCATGTCTTAGCACTTTCCTTGGCTCCATGTCAGTCTAAAAAAAGCTACTCATTCGCAATAATAATACTGCACCAGAGCCGAAAACATCTTCTTCCACATTAGACAAATCTAAAGTGAACTTTGGATCTTTTCCGGTGCTCTTAATAGCTATCTGCTTCCCCCCTTGAAGACTTAAGAACTCCATTTCCCCAACCCCAGAATAGTTTGGTTCTTCAGTATTTAAGTCCCAAACAACGCTACCATCCTTTGCTTGAATTTTACATTCACCCAGAAGGAACATTCCTTCTTTATTTGAGATATCCAATCTTAGCGAATTAATTCGCTTGTTCGGAATTTGGATGTTAAATATTTGCTCAGAGGCAGAGGCTTGGAAGCTCTGTTTTACCGTCTTTTCTTCAGAGAAGGCATTTGGTTCTTCTGCCCAGTAAAGACACAATTCTGCTAACCTTGTCTGTTGCGCCTCTTTGGAACCTCTTACAGTAAAATGGGGCAGATTAATAAACTCTTCTAATGACGCATTCTCGTTAAGACTACCTGTATTAAATGAAGCGGAAAAATAGGAGTTAATTTCTCTGAACGCGCCCTGAAATTGATTGATATCGACAGATATGGAAAGCTCGCGTAGTAAATATTTGACTAGATTTATCCTAGAAACAAAAGATGCATCGTTGGGTTGGGCGACAGAGGTAATACCTCCTAAAGTTACAACTACACCCCTAAATGCTACTAAATCGAAATATACGTTACCTGGGTAATTCCACTCTAAATCAATAAACTCGATGTCATTGGTTGCACTCACTATCATATTTCGAGGTAGTGCATCTAAGTATTTCCCGGGAATTTGACATAGTTGGTTTCCTGTTGAGCCTTCGTCAATCTGAAACTTTCTAAGTTGACTCAACCATACTTTAAACCAAGGAACTAATTCCTCTACTTTCCAGTTATCTCTTTGAACAATTTTGTGCAAAGAAAATCGATAAATACTTCCTTCTACCCATTGCTCTTCGGTAACTATTGATGACCCACTTTCATCAAAATGAGTTCTACTAACCGTAGTCGTACCGTCACTATCTATAAACTCAATATATTGTCTTGTGGTTATATTTCTCTTTGGAGAAAAATAAGAAGCTATGACTTGAGGCTTGTATTCGAGAATAGGTGGCGCTTTATGGCATACATATAAGTGCGAGTTCGCCATATCAGGTAATAAACCATTTCTTTCTATTAACCTTAAAGTAGATTCTAGAGAAAAAGTAGGTTTGGCAATCGGTTGTCCGTCGTGGATAGCAGTGCCAGCTACAATATCTGATAAATCGAACTTATTAGGGGAGCGTGTGTATCGAGGGTGAACAATCAATGAGGGTAACTTATAATCGGGAAACGCTAGATAAGTATCTACCTTTTTAAAACCTTCGCTTATGAACTTATTTTCAAGCTCTTTTTTACCAAATGTTATAGGATCTTTATTCGTATAAATGTCATTAATACCAGCCATTATTCCAACACCATGGTCTTCTGGCGCGCCAGCAAAGTACTTCAATCCTAACTGGTTCTCAATAGCCACAATTAAGATACCGTTAGGCTTCAGATATTGTTTAGCTTTCTGAATAACATGGCCTATTGGATCGTCGCTATCAACGTAAATCTGTGAGTATTCCAAAACCCCGATTAAAGTTACAACATCAAATTGCTCTTCAAACTCAAGGTCTTGAATTAAGTCGATAACAATATTTACATTAGGTAAGTCTCTGCATCGCTCTGCTGCAACTTTTCCTCTATTGACGCTTCCTTCGACAGCCACTACTTGATTGGATATTTCCCCCAAATAACGAGTAATTGCACCACAACCGCACCCGAGTTCAAGTGTCTTTTTATTCTTGAGCAAGCCTTCTAGAGGTTTCAACAAGTTGTGTCTATCGGGTAAGAAGTGATAAACCTTTGCCCAACTATCTGCTGCTGATATTAGTTCAGCTGAATAGAGTGAAGTATCACTCGCAGCTTTAACGATAGCAAAAATTTCCTCTTCGATTAGACTACCATCAGAGTATGTATGCTGTTTAATTTCATGCTTTTGCCATATTCGTAAATATTCATTGAATACGTAAAGTTCTTCAAGACCGAGGGGCATTTTTACTATATTTTTTTCGCTAAGAACTCGCTTGACCAAGTTTAGATATTTAGACTGATTTGAAAATTGCGACGATACACTGTTCTGAGCACCTATAAGCATTCCAAGTTCTGCCGTGTCGGAATCTAGTATATACAATAGCAGTTGAAGTAAAGTATTTTCAGATAGAGAAAAGTCAGAGTTTCCGTGGATATCTTCAAGTGCCTGCGCCAACATTTGGTCATTTTTGGAAGCCCAGTCTTGAACTTTTTGAGTGGCTTTATTTATCCAATACTCTTTTTTCAGTTGACGCTCTACACTCATTTAAGATCTCTTTTTTCATACTCAATTTAATAAACGCAACGATATATTGGGCTTTTGGCATCACCTATCTATGAACTGAATTGACTCATAAAATCACTAAATTTAAAAGTCTGCTACTACAGTCCCAAGTTTCTATCAAGCTAAGAAAGGTTTTTAATGAGATCATAAAGATTCTGGCAAGTATTTTTAATCTCACTGATTTTCTCTTTCTCTAGATTTGACAAAACTGTTTTAAGATCCGTTGTAGAAATATTATCAGTACGTGATAAATAAATAACATCTACAATTTCTGATAAATAATCAAAATGACCGGACCAGTCATCTCCCATCGCGAATATATCCGCTTTTTCCCTTATGATATCTTCTCTTTTCTGCTCCCAGCTATTTTCGGCAAAAACATCATCGACATATCTACACGCCAATAGAACTTCTTTCCTTTGTTCGTATGGAATAACAACCTGTTTACCTTTTATCTGGTTAAAATCATCTGAAGAGAGGCCAATAACTAAACGGTCTCCGAGTTGAGATAAGCGTTTTAAAAGCTTCACATGACCGACATGGAACAGATCAAATGTACCGTAAGTTATAATTGTCTTCATAAGCGAATACTCAACAAATAGTCTTTGAAAATAATGTTTGATTTATCCCAATTAAATCTCCACAAAGGATCTGGCTTAATCCACTGGTTGCCGTAGTTTAGAGATAAACACATATCAATATTGTTTGGAAAACAAAGCTTCTGAGAATAAAAAGATTTTTGTGCGACGGGGAAGACATTATCATATTCTAATTCACCACCACACCAAGGGTAAATCCAAACTTTACCCCCTATACTCCATGAAAGAAATACATCGACAGCTCCCACATTCCCTTTCATTTTGAATTGCAGGGCATTCATACCTTGTTCTAGAAAAGAACAATTGGCATTATAAAAATCTTGAACGACCCCCTCTAACTCAGCAATATCATTCACTTCACCTAGATAAGCGACAAAGTCTAGGTCATCATCGAAGCCAATTAGTTCACCTTCACGCGCTAGACCCAGCAAAGTTCCTGAAGTACAAAACCAGGGACGGCCAAGAGAGTTTAAATAAGAAGTAATTTGTTCTAAACGAGAAATCAATAAGTCATTGTCTAAACTTTTCAATGGAATCGTAATTCCATGAGAACCGATACAATACGGACTCATTACATCTGCTACAGAATTAAACAACTCGATACTTTTTATCTCTTGATTTGTCCAATCGGTTTTGAAAAGGCCACTATCTATGATTAAGCGTAAGTTTTCCGCTTCTTGCTCATTCAGATTATTCCTTAAGACGTGACTATCAATATTTCTTTTTAAATTCAGCACAAAATCAGAACAAACAATATGCTCCACCAATTCGTTTTTTCTCAATAAACATATCTCTGGATAATAAGCTTGCCAAGCATGCCACCTCAGAACTTTACTCTTTATTAATAGCTTATGAACTGCTACATCTTTTGAAGATGCATAAGTGTAGTCATTTTCTGCACTTGAGTTAAGTTTGAATTTATATAAGGTCTTATCTTCAGAAACACCTAATACTTCGAATAATTCTGGATTTAATGCTCCTTTATTGTTATCAAAATTAAGTTGGACTGTATCAACAAGCTTATTAGAATTTAATTCAAGTAAAAGATTCCCGCTTGTAAAATCGAACCTCCCAACATTGGTAGAAAACTCTTCTTTTATATTTTTTTGAATTTCATGATAGAAATCGCTCATTTTTTCTCACTATTTAATTATTTTTTCAAAAAAGTAGTAACAACCAAAGCTCCGTATAAAGTCAAAAATGATAATTCGTTAATTATCTATCTGGTATTTTAGGCAAAAATCTTTCCACTGTTTGACATATAACAAAATCTGGAGACTCCATCGTAATATATTCATAGTCAATATCTGAACTCCAAATAAAGTGTACCTCTTCAAATATAGCAACGAAGAACGGTAACATTCCCCATGATGGATTCTTTTCAAAAAATGAGTTGCCAAAAATAATTATTTTTTTATTTATTATTGCATTTTTATTCTGGAAAGCTTGTTTTGTCCCGTTAAAGCCTTTAACCATCACTTGATTAAGGAGAACGATACTACTTTGATCTAAAAGCCCTTCCGTCCAGACAGGGATATGGAGCTGCTCTTCTATTCCCTTTAGCTTTGAGCCAAGATCTCCTGTATGTTTTGCCACTTTAGTCGTTATTTTTCGAACACCTGAAAAATTGAGAGATAGTTTTTTTAAAATCAGTTCGACTAAGAATGCGTTACCCGCTAAAGTAAGGTGTGAATCACTCTTTCTAAATATCGACTTTTTAAATGGTGCATTCCTCATATCATATAGAGGAATAAGTAAAGAGCTATCTTCTTTTAAAAGCAACTGCCGCATCAAACATGTCATGGTTTCTTTCAAGATTCCGTCTGGATAGCAACCAGGTAAAATGGAAGCCTTATTTGGAACTATTACTTGTAAAAACTTTATTCCTAAATCTTTAAGTCTCTTATCTCTAGTACTAAAAATTGAACTCCACGCTGAAGCAATTTGGAATGATTCTTTATCTACAGGCTTATACCATTCTGAGTAATTATTTCCTCCCTGGTATAGAAAAACTTGGTCTTTTCCTATAATTACAGTTTTACAAGCTGATATCTCTCCTACAATTAAATTTCCGCCCAATTCACTTTCATAATACTCATAATCCTCATTTAAAAACTTTGATTTTTTTTCTATTACAAACGACTCTCTCTTAAAATGTTTTGACAAATCTTCTCTAACAGAAATAATTTTCTCTTGAATATTTTTGTTTATATTATATTTCTCCAAAGAGATATCTTGTATAGATATAATTTCATTAAGATGGTCATGTTTTTTTGTAACACTAGTCACATGTCTTCTGTGTAAATTTAAAGAGTCTTTACAAAATCCAACCTTTCCTAATTGGGCTAATTTCAGATAGACTAACCAATCACCAGCTACTTTGTAGTTAAGTAATTCGTATTCCAAATTCTGAATTGTTTTCAAAAAGCTTTCCTTCCTAAATAAAGCACCACTCACATTCGGAATAGTATTTTTTATACATAAGGCTCTTTGAACTTCTTCTTTACCATCAACCACATAGTCTTCTTGCCAATAAATACCTACATCTTTTGTGTAATCTAAGTAATCATTTGCTAAGAGGTTCGAATCTTGGTCTATTTGTTTTGACTGACTGAATGCAAGTACCAATTCTGGATTCTTGAAAAATAGAACCAGTTTTTCAAGGAATTTAGGTTCTGCTAAATCATCGGCTTCTGCAATCCAAAGATAATCTCCATTGGCAATCTCCGCTCCTTTTTGCCATTGCTTAAAAACGGAGCCTGAATTTGTTTCGTTAACAATAAGTTTTGATGGGATATTTGTTCGTTTCAGAACTTCCTCGATTTTTTTGACGCTATTGTCAGTAGATTTGTCATCTAACACAATAATTTCAAAAATAGGGTATGTTTGAGAAAATACTGACGTTAACCTGCTTTCGATGTATTTTTCATAATTGTAGTTAGGGATTACTACAGATACTTTTGGGAGGAAAGCTCCACCAAACTGCATTAAATCAAACAAGTAATGATAAAAACTTAATTCTTCCTTTACTATTGCCTGACCTTGCTTTGCTAGAGATAGAGATAGCTCAACATCATCGATTATTTGTGCCAATGCATTTGAGTAGGCACTGACGTTTCCTTTTTCTACCAATAGTCCACAATCCCGTGACAAAAGATTTTCGAATCCGCCGCTGTTTTTAAATGCTACAACAGGGGTTAACGCATCTAAAGCCTCTAATACAACAGAGGGAAATGGATCTTCTCTTGATGTTAAAGCATAAACATCAGCTGCAACATAATATCGGCGAGGATCATCGACAATACCGGGTAAAATAAATCTATCTCTAAGCTTTTTGTCTGTAACGCTAGTTAAGATCTCAGTTACAAAAGGTTTGTCCCAATGCCCCAACCATAATGCGTAAACATTTTCGTTTCTTGACATTACAGCCATTGCAGATTCAACAAAAATGTCAAAGCCTTTCCTATGGTCTGCATATCCGGCACACATGATTATTTGTGAAGTTGATGGAATGTTAAGTTCTTTTCTAACCTCGCTCTTGACCCGCTCTTTATCTTGACCATCTCGCAAAATACTAGGCAAGTAAATTCCTTGGGGTCTAATCTGAGTATTGGCTAGCTTTTTCCCAATAAAGTGTTCAAATCCATCAAGTACTTGATGAGCAGGAAATATGATCTGATCAGCATTCTGTGCAATGAGTTCTGCATGCTTTTCTAGATGCATATCTTTTAGGACATTCGGAAGCTCATGAATCAAAGAAACGACATTAAACCCTTCTTTCTTTAGATAGGGGGTAATGGTGCCGGATACAGTAGTATTGACAATCGCTACGCCTAAAGAGCTATCCTTGATGCGTTTTAATCTCTCTGAAATATCACGCTCGCTCATGCTTTCTAGATTAAATTGATGAACTGCTGCATATTGTGCATACTTTTTAAGCATAACGCCTTCACCGAGCACTATGAGTTCTACATCAATACCTAGCTTCTGCTTAAACTCTTTTGCCATATTTAAGCAGAGAATCTGGGCTCCATGAGGATGAGCGTCATGACTAACTATTATTATCTTATTTTTTTTTTTATTTATAAGTTCATGGGCATTCTTAATTGCTTGAAGCCACGCATAACCATACCTTTGGTCAGGTTCTAGGTGGGCACCCTCCGCCCACTCATTCCATGCGTTTATGAAAACAATCTGCTCATCATTAGTTTTGGCCGTTCTTTTTGTTTCATTGAAGGCATCAACCGCATTTTGCTCAAAAAGCTTTGGGCAACTGTTTTGGAAAACAGTGCCTTTGTTCTTTTTACGCGCAGTATTGTCCCAAGACGGAGTGAGTCCTCTAAAGAGAGTATAATCAACATCCTTATAGCTTTTACTTCTTTCGACAAACACTCTCCAGTCATATACTGTTGACTGAAAGTCCTCAACTACAGGGGTTTGAAACTCTGTAATATTTGGAGGGTTGCTTTTATTTGGCGGAAACTCAACTGCCGCATCAAAGTCATATTCTTCCGGCGGAACTGACTCAAAAGACTGTGGGTAAGCCAAGTAAATTTCACCGACTCCATTTTCTCTACACCAGTTACGCCAACGTTTTGCAGTGGCTCTCATATCTGGGAATAGATTTGGTCGATAAATCATTAGAAGGGGCTTACCGTTTATTTTAATGTACCGCTCGTCTTTTAGATATTTCGCAGTGTTTTCTATAAACGCAATGTCATCTTCCGCAGAATAGTCTTGCACCATAAGAAGATCATTATCTAAACCATCCCAACGCCGACTCCAGTTCTCATTTGCCCAACACACACAAAACGGAAAGTCTAACGACTTATCTGCTAGCATGTTATCCAATGGTTGTTCCAAGAGTCTTTGGCCCGAAAACCAATAGAGATAATAACAAAAGCCTCCAATGCCATATTGCTTGGCAAGTTCAATTTGTTTTCGTTGAGTTTCTTTCTCTAATAAATTGTAGTATCCAAGAAAGTCATCTGGTACATGCGGTTGATAATGTCCTTCAAATTGAGGCTTAGCAGGCTTGACGTTGGTCCACTCTGTAAATCCCTTGCCCCACCATTCATCGTTTTCAGGGATTGCGTGAAACTGAGGTAAGTAAAAACAGATAGTTCTTACTGCTTGAGAAATACAAGACTCATCTAATGGTAAACGTTCAATATACTCAATTGGCGCCACTTCATAAGGTGAATCATATGGCTTAGGGATTGCCTCTCTTCCTTCAAATCTACCATTTCCTACGTAATGTAAAAATGGATTAACATCAGCTTGTGCAACATCTGGATTATGTTTTAAGTAGAATTCTGTATCAAACATACTTGAAGGGTTGCGCTTCTGTTCAATCCCTTCTTTGAGGAAATTATCAAGAAGATTATCAACACCAGTTAATTCATCGTAATATCGAGAAAGATAATATTCTGGGTCAAAGAGTTTTGATTCTACTATCTGATCGAAATAATAATCTTCCAAAGAGGCTGGCTTTACTAACGCTAAACGAGGATCTTTTTTATCTATGACGACTTTTTCTCTAATCGTATTACCAAATCGATCTTTATTTACTGCCTGTTTCAAAACTTTAACGGGCAAGCTTTTTGAGCTTAGGCGTTCTGTATATTCAATTACTAATTCTAAACTCTCGTAGAGGTCCGAATAAGTTTGCTGAGCTTGTTTGTAAAGTGCCACTGCTTCGTCGAAGTCACCCTTGTGAAAAAGAATGTTCGCTTCGCGTAATATATTTTTTTCCATTTTAGTAAACTACCTAAATCTTTTTACTAAGAGTCAAATGACATAAGCTTCTGAATTAGCTCTATTTGTGACTCGAGTCGAGTACTGGTTCGCTTGAGCAATTCGTACTTCTCTTGAAGTTCTTTATTTTTTTTATTTTCTTCTTTCAACTTATTTTCCAGCTCGCTTGACTTTTCACTTAACGCACTCAACTTGAAAAATAGTGGATTTGGAATAAAGTGCACCCAATTGTATCCACTAAAATTCTCCCCTCTTGTAAAAGAGACAAAACCGTTATTTTCTAAATAGAGCTTTATCGAGTCTTCCGTTTCTTGCCATTCAGAATCTTGAGGTACACTCCAGACTATTATTTCATCAATAACGTTTAAGGCGTTTTCACCGGAAAGAACGCTAAGCAGTTCAAATTGAGAATCAGGTATATCCAAAACAAGTGTTTTTTTATCAGCACCAGTAAAAAAGTCGTGAACAATATCAAACACATTTTTTGTGTGAACTTCTCGTTCATTTTCGACTTTCAAGCCAGGAAAATTTGACAGAAAGCAACCGATGCTATTAAGTGAAGATAATTCAGGGATGTTGGTTTCTTTAAAAGTAGATAGACTTTCTTCAGTCGAGACAACTAATTGTTTAAAAGAACCCTTAAAATTTTCTGGAATTGCTAACTCATCTAAATGCCTCGCATCGATGAGCAGCATTTCATCAAATTGGGAATGGAAATACTTTAAACCTTCGCAATCTCCGCAACCAAGCCATAAAAGCTTATTTACTGACATAATACTCCCCTCAGCCTTTTCTTTTGTCAGCTAGCATCTTTGGCGATGGCACACGACCTTCTCTCTTACCACACTTTATAAAGTGCAATAAGGGGTTTATTTCTGCCTCTGCGACGTCAGGATATCGCTCAAGATACCAGTTCCCGTCAAAATTGGGCCCAGGTAAGCGCCCTTCTTCTGCTCCAGCAATCAAATAATGTTGGGCTGGATCTACATTAGCTTCTTGCACATCACTATACGTTTCAAGGTACCAATCAAAATCGAAGTATTCGCTCGTTGCTATAAGTGCTATATCCGCCTTTACAGATTCTGATATTTTATTTTTATTGAGCTTTGACTTCAGATTTTTTAAGAGCCTACTGCCTTTCCAAAATGGGGAAGATTGAATTAATTCTAGCTCCCTATTGATACAAAACATTTTATACCGTAGCGAGCTATATTTGTGCGTTATCTCAGCATTTCGCGTTTTGAATCTTGTTAGCTCTCGCTCTAGAACTTTCTGCTTTGCTATAGCCTGCTTTCTGTCCTTTTCTGCTCGTTCGGTAGCTGAACTATATAAAAGAGACAAATTCATCTGTTCTTCATTTACATCTAAAATTTTTGTAGCTAATACTCTGTTTTCTTTTTCAAGCTCACTGTTCAATGTCGCTAATCTATTTGCATCTATCGACTTTACTTCGTAAAGCTCCTGCAAGTTTTGAATTTCTTTTATCGAATTATCCAACGACTCTTGAGCTGATATTTGTTCAGCTTCAGCTACCTTTAACGCAGCCAAGAGTTCGTCATTTTCTTTATTTAGTTCGGCTAGTTGCTTCGAATACTTATTTTCGAATTCCGATTCTTTTATTGAAATTTCCTGATGCTTCTCAACGAGCGACTCTTGAAGAACCTGTATTTGATGAATTGCACGCTCACGGTCTTTTTTAAGGCTTTCCTGTTCCGCTACATGTGCTTTCAACTCGGCAGTTACATTAAAATTTTCTGTTTTTAGCTCTTCATAATTCTTTTTCAATTGCGCTATATATTCTGATTTCTCGTGAAGAAGATCTATTGATGACGCTATATCGGAAGATTTGCCAAAGGATGTCTTGATAAAAAGGGAATCTTTAACAAATTCTAACTCTGATTGCATGTCGCTTTCTGATATGTGAATTTCCTCTACAAATTGTGAAATTGCAGAAAGACTCCCCACCTTTTTCTTCAGCTCTTTATTTTTATGAATAAAAAAGTCAGCTAACATGCCTTCCAAACTACTATTCTTATGAGAATATGTAACTTTATAAGCTATTCCATTTAACGCCGTATTAAATTCTTTATTTCCAACTATGGATATACCAACACAAGTAAGAGAATTTCTATTCTTCTTTTTTAGTTCAAATAGTTCGTTAGACATAGTTTCATAGTATGAAACAACCTTGGAACGCACATCTAAATTTAATAGGCACTGAGATAACAAAGAACTAAGAGTTGGATAAAAGAGATAGCAATTATCTTGGCTGGGCTCAATTGAGAGTCTTCTCAATAGCTCAACATTTGTTATGTTTTCGTCACTTGTTTTTATGGAAACACTAGCTGGACCTAATGAACTTTCTAGTTCGGCTGGATAGTAGAAGTAAAACACATTCGCTTCCTGTTTTGTGCTTGTATTTATTTTCATCTTTTGTCTGACGTATGCACTCTAGTTCGTATCGCTAGAGTTAACCGCGCAGTCGCCCAAGGATTTGACCAGAGTAATACTATCACCTAATAAGTTATACTTTTAGTCAAAACTTATTAAATTTTATATCTTACTCGAACGACACATGATTAGTTCCTACAACTATTAGCTTTAACTAAGCGTCTCCTTTAACAACCCCAATACCTGCTCATCACTAGACTTAGCTTGAGCTCGAACAGAAATACTTGCCTGTTCAACTATTTGTGCTTGCGTAAGTAATGCAGTTTCTGAAGCGAAGTCAGCGTCAGTTATTCGAGAGTGAGCGTTGCTTATATTCTCAAGGCCAATTGCGTTGTTTCTAATAGCGGATGACATCTGATTAATTTTAGCACCGTAGAAAGCTCTACTTTCTCCGACTATCTCAAGCGCACTATCTATCTGTGTAAGCGCGTTTTCAGCTTCACTTTCACTTTGCAAAGAAGTGCCGCCTAGCCCGAGGTCTGTTAATGTAGCGGGTGTTTTGGTAAGTTCAATGAAGTCAGTACCAACACCTAATTGATTGGTTGAAGTAATATCAACGGGCCCTAAGCTGAAATTTTGACTGTCTCCGTCCCCAAGCGATGTCCACGAGGCTGTTACACTAAAAGAGCCTGTGCCGATAACAGAAATAATGAGCGGTTGTGCATTGCTCGTAATTGTAAGGTTTTCATTTAGGTTACCGCTGGCGTTCTGATCCCCGGTGAATGAAATGGTATTGCCGTCTATAGTAGCGCTTCCGACGGTTAATAAATCACTATCGTCGTAGGATGCCGAAGGGCTATAGCCGTTTGTCGGTAGAAAGAATGTCCCCTCAATGGCTGATGAATTCACTACGCCGTAAGCCCCCCACGTAGCTGCCGAAAGCGGCGTACCTGCTAAATGTTTTCCGTCTACGGTAAATACCTGAATATCGTCGTTAGCGCCATTGTCATGTAAGTCTATTTGAATGTTTGAAGAGCCAGCCGGTATGTATGCAATAGAGCGCAGTCCACTTGTCATACTTTGAGCCACACCGTTAGTAAACGTGTCACTAATTGAGGGTACGTTCGCTGAAAGCAAATCAGTGTCACCTACCAGCGGCAAGTGGTTAAAAGCTTCCGTGTTGTAGGCAATGCCATTAAGTGCATTTTTAAGTTGTTGGAATTCTTTATCCAGAGTTGCACGGTCATTTACCGCATTTACGCCGTTTTGCGATTGTATTGCCAATTGCCGCATTCGTTGCAGTATAGCGGCAGACTCTTGCAGCCCACCCTCAGCAATTTGTGCGTAGCTGATACCGTCATTTAGGTTTCGATTGAGCTGGGTATACGCCTTTTTCTCGGAAGCAAGTCTATTGGATATCTGAAGGCCTGCACTGTCGTCAGCAGCACTGTTTATTCTTAACCCAGAGCTCAAGCGCTCTAGACGGGTGGATAGTGCCGTATTTTGTAAAGTTGAAAGACCTAGAGACTGGTAATTTCCTGAAACCGATAGCACGTTATTTCCTTTACGCTTTTATCTTAGTTAAATTAAATTGGCATAGTTTATATGTATGTTTCAGCAATAAGCACGCCAATAAACCCCTTACGCGCGCTAAGAACGGTAATCTAACTTTATTCCAAATAACTTCCGGCACTTACCTAAAACAGCACGTTCAACGCTAGACTTTAAATGTATGTTCGGTAATGTGATATAGCTGTACAAATTTAGTACAACCCAATAAATACTATGGAGTCACACCTTATGGTGAATAAGAAGGAAATTATTTTGGCCCTAGCTTTAACTGGATATTCGTTATGTGCTTTTGCGGATACTGCGGCATTAAACGATGCGGCCATAAAGTTATGTGATAAGAGTAAAATGTGTATTGGCAAGGAGATGAGTGCTAATGACGAATTTCCACCTGAGATGAAAGCCATGATGTCAAATATGATAGATGAGATATGTGGTCAGTATATGAGCATTGCTAATTTAGGTGATGAACATGAGCTTATTGAGCCCGCCACAGATTGTCTTAGTTCAATGGCCAATCAAAGTTGCGATGCGCTTCTCAACTCTGATGAAGAGACAGCTGCTTGTCAGCGGTATTCTGAACTTGCCGAGAACTATTAGAACAATGGAATAGTTAGACGTTCTTTTAGTCCCTCCTGTGTATGGGGAAGTGTATGGAACGTATCTCGCACTTTGAGTTGTACATACAAAAAAAGGGGCCTGAGTTTTCACTCAGGCCCCTTTTTCTAATCGAGTATTAATTACTCTTCAGTTGCTTCTACTGCTTCTTCTTCAGCTTCTACAACTGGACGGTCAACTAGCTCAACATATGCCATTGGGGCATTGTCGCCAGCACGGAAACCGCATTTAAGAATGCGAGTGTAACCGCCTGGACGAGCTTCGTAACGAGGACCAAGCTCGTTGAATAGTTTACCTACAACCTCTTTGTCACCAGTGCGGGCGAAAGCTAGACGGCGGTTTGCAACGCTGTCTTCTTTAGCCATAGTGATTAGAGGCTCGATTACGCGACGTAATTCTTTCGCTTTTGGTAACGTAGTTTTGATCACTTCGTGCTTGACCAAAGAACCGGCCATGTTTTTGAACATAGCTTGACGATGGCTGCTGTTGCGATTCAACTGACGACCACTCTTACGATGGCGCATAGTTTTATCCTTCTCTACAAATCAGTTTGATAAAAACCTGATTAATCTTTTTCAGCGATGCTCTCTGGCGGCCAGTTTTCTAGGCGCATACCTAGAGAAAGACCACGAGATGCTAGAACATCTTTGATTTCAGTTAGCGATTTCTTACCAAGGTTTGGCGTTTTAAGTAGCTCAACCTCAGTGCGCTGTACCAGGTCACCAATGTACTGGATAGCTTCTGCTTTCAAACAGTTTGCAGAACGTACTGTCAGCTCTAGGTCATCTACTGGACGAAGCAGAATCGGATCGAATTCTGGCTTCTCTTCTTTCGCTTCTGGCTCAGACACATCACGTAAGTCTACGAATGCATCTAGCTGTTCAGCTAGGATAGTAGCAGAACGGCGGATCGCTTCTTCAGGATCCAAAGTACCGTTCGTCTCCATGTCGATGATTAGTTTGTCTAGGTCTGTGCGTTGTTCAACACGAGCAGACTCTACACTGTAAGCAATACGTTCAACTGGGCTGTATGAAGCGTCTACTAACAAACGACCAATTGGACGATCATCTTCTTCAGAGGAGCGACGGGTAGAAGCTGGTACATAACCGCGACCCATTTCTACTTTAATGCGCATGCTGATTTCAGCTTCGCCAGTTAAAGTACAAATAACGTGGTCAGGGTTTGTAATTTCTACGTCGCCATCATGCTGAATATCACCAGCAACAACAGGGCCAGCGCCAGATTTCACTAGAGTTAGGGTTGCCTCAGTTTTACCTTCAAGGCGAACCGCTAAACCTTTAAGATTTAGCAAGATTTCAATTACGTCTTCCTGAACACCTTCTTTGGTGCTGTACTCGTGAAGAACGCCGTCAATTTCTACCTCGGTAACTGCACATCCTGGCATAGATGACAGTAAAATACGACGTAGGGCGTTACCTAGAGTATGGCCAAAGCCGCGCTCTAGTGGTTCCAAAGTTACTTTGGCACGAGTAGGAGAAACGTTTTCGATCTCAACTAATCTCGGTTTTAGGAATTCAGTCACAGAACCCACAATGCTTCCTCTTTAGTTAGCTTTACTTAGAGTAAAGTTCGACGATCAACTGTTCGTTAATTTCCGCAGACAGGTCAGTTCTTTCAGGAACGCGCTTGAAAGTGCCTTCCATTTTGCTGCTGTCTACTTCAATCCAGGTTGGCTTCTCACGTTGGTCAGCCAGTTCCAAAGCAGCAACGATACGCGCTTGCTTCTTAGCCTTTTCACGAACAGAAACCACGTCTTCGGCAGAAACGTTAAACGATGGGATGTTCACAACTTGACCATTTACCATGATCGCCTTGTGGCTAACTAGCTGACGTGCTTCTGCACGAGTGCTAGCGAAACCCATACGGTAAACTACGTTATCAAGACGCTGTTCTAAAAGCTGTAGCAAGTTTTCACCTGTGTTGCCTTTTAGACGTGCAGCTTCTTTATAGTAGTTGCGGAATTGCTTTTCCAGAACGCCGTACATACGACGAACTTTTTGTTTTTCACGCAGCTGAACACCGTAGTCAGACAGACGGCCACGACGGGCACCGTGCTGACCAGGCGCTGTATCGATTTTACATTTAGAATCGATTGCGCGAACGCCGCTTTTTAGGAACAGGTCTGTTCCTTCGCGACGGCTAAGTTTGAGTTTTGGACCCAAATATCTTGCCATGATCTTTCTCCAACTGTCCGTCGATTAAACGCGACGTTTTTTCGGTGGACGACAACCGTTGTGAGGAATAGGGGTCACATCGGTAATGTTTGTGATCTTATAACCTGTAGCGTTAAGAGCACGGATCGCAGACTCACGGCCTGGACCTGGACCTTTAACGAAAACTTCAAGGTTCTTAAGACCGTATTCTTGTGCAGCAACACCTGCACGCTCAGCAGCTACCTGTGCAGCAAATGGGGTAGATTTACGTGAACCACGGAAACCTGAACCACCAGATGTCGCCCATGCTAGTGCATTGCCTGAACGGTCTGTAATAGTCACAATTGTGTTGTTGAAAGACGCATGGATATGAGCCATACCGTCTGCAACCTGACGTTTAGCGCGCTTACGCGTGCTACGAGCTGGTGCTTTAGCCATAACTTACTCCCCGTTTACTTCTTAATTGGCTTACGAGGACCTTTACGGGTACGCGCATTAGTTTTAGTGCGCTGACCACGTAGAGGCAAGCTACGACGGTGGCGAATACCACGGAAGCAACCCAGGTCCATTAAACGTTTGATGCTCATAGAGACTTCACGGCGTAGGTCACCTTCAACGGTGAATTTAGCCACTTCGTCACGAAGCTTATCAATAGTAGCTTCGTCTAGCTCTTTGATTTTTGTATTTTCTGCAACACCAGCACCCGCACAAATGCTTTTCGCACGTGTGGGACCAACGCCATAGATCGCTTGGATAGCGATTACAGCATGCTTGTGCTCAGGAATGTTAATGCCAGCGATACGGGCCATTAACAGCACTCCTCTTGTTTATTTGTCGACGACCTAAAAAGCCCGATAGGATACTTACCCGTCGACTAAATTGCAAATTAAGGTTCAAAATACTTTTAAACAAAACTAGCAGAACCTGACAAGTATAATCCAGGTTCTGCTCACTTAGTCTTGCAAATATTCTGTTCCGCTTTGATTAGCCCTGACGCTGCTTATGCTTTGGGTCAGAACTGCAAATTACACGCACAACACCGTTGCGCTTGATAACTTTACAGTTACGGCAAATCTTTTTTACTGATGCACGAACTTTCATTACATCTTTCCCCTTTCTATCAATATTAAGGGGCTAACTTATCGGCCGTAGCCTTTAAGGTTAGCTTTCTTCAGCACAGACTCATATTGACTAGACATCAAATGCGTCTGTACTTGTGCCATAAAGTCCATGATAACTACTACGATAATGAGAAGCGACGTACCACCGAAGTAGAACGGCACATTCCAAGCAATTAGCATGAATTCAGGCACTAAACAAATAAAGGTTATGTACAGTGCGCCAGCCAGTGTAAGGCGAGTCATTACCTTGTCAATGTATCGTGACGTTTGCTCACCCGGGCGGATGCCTGGGATGAACGCGCCAGACTTCTTCAAGTTATCTGCTGTATCACGCGGGTTGAAAACCAACGCCGTGTAGAAGAAGCAGAAGAAGATAATCGCAGCTGCGTATAACATCACGTACAGCGGTTGACCAGGAGATAGCATAAGCGCTACATCTTGCAACCACGCTGTTGATTCATTCTGTCCGAACCATCCTGCGATGGTACCCGGGAACAGAATAATGCTAGAAGCAAAGATTGGTGGAATTACACCAGCAATGTTGACTTTCAGCGGTAAATGGGTGCTTTGCGCAGCAAAAACCTGACGGCCTTGCTGACGTTTTGCGTAGTTTACCACAATTCTGCGCTGTCCGCGCTCTACAAATACAACTAGGTATGTAAGAGCAATAACAATTGCGCCAATCAACAGTAGGAACAACAAGTTAATGTCGCCCTGCCTTGCTTGTTCCGCAGTCTGACCTATCGCTGTTGGCAGACCGGCAACAATACCAGCAAAAATCAATATAGAGATACCGTTACCAATACCTCGTTCGGTAATTTGCTCACCTAACCACATAAGGAACATAGTTCCTGTGACTAGGCTCACTACTGCCGTAAAGTAGAATCCGAAGCCAGGGTTTATCACCAATCCATTAATCAGGTTAGGCAAACCAGTCGAAATTCCAATTGATTGGAAGATAGCCAATACAAGCGTTAGGTAACGCGTGTACTGACTAATTTTACGACGGCCTGCTTCGCCTTCTTTTTTAAGCTCCACCATCGGTGGGTGAACCACCGAGAGCAACTGCATGATAATGGATGCAGTAATGTATGGCATAATGCCCAAAGCCAGAACGGATGCACGCTCAAGCGCACCACCAGAGAACATGTTAAACATTTCTACAATGGTGCCTTTTTGTTGCTCGAACAAGTCAGCAAGTACAGCTGGATCGATGCCAGGGATAGGAACGTAAGAACCTAGTCTGAATACAACAATCGCACCAAGTACGAACAACAATCTTGCCTTAAGCTCACTCAAGCCGCTTTTAGCGCCTGAATCCAATCCTGGTTTAGCCATCTAGCTTATTCCTCTACTTTACCGCCAGCAGCTTCAATCGCTTCTTTAGCGCCTTTAGTAACCTTTAACCCGCTTACTGTAACAGCGCGTGAAACTTCACCGCTCTTAACAACTTTAACGAACTGGATTTCTTTCTTAACGATACCAGCTGCTTTTAAAGTCTCAAGAGATGCAGTATCACCATCAACCTTCGCGATTTCAGCAAGAGTTACTTGATCAGTAACAAAGCTCTTGCGTGAAGTGAAACCGAACTTAGGAAGACGACGCTGGATAGGCATCTGACCACCTTCGAATCCTGGCTTAACGCGGCCACCTGAACGGCTTTTTTGACCTTTGTGACCGTGGCCACTCGTTTTACCAAGACCTGAGCCGATACCACGACCAGAACGCTTACCAGTAGGCTTTGAACCTTCGGCTGGAGAAATTGTGTTTAAACGCATGTCTTACTCCTCCACTATCTCAACCATGTAATATACACGGTTGATCATGCCACGAACGGCTGGGGTATCTTCCAGTTCACGAACATGGTTGATTTTACGAAGGCCTAAACCTTTAAGCGTAGCTTTGTGCTTTGGCAGACGGCCAATTGCACTTTTAGTTTGCTTTACTTTAATCGTTGCCATGTCTGATTACCCCAAAATTTCTTCTACAGACAATCCACGCTTCGCAGCAACTTTCGCCGGGCTGTTCATTTCTGTCAGCGCGTTGATTGTTGCACGTACAACGTTGATTGGGTTTGTAGAGCCGTAACATTTTGAAAGTACGTTTTGTACGCCAGCTACTTCAAGTACTGCACGCATCGCACCACCGGCAATAATACCGGTACCTTCAGATGCTGGCTGCATGTAAACTTTAGAGCCAGAGTGACGACCTTTAATCGGGTGCTGTAACGTGTGACCGTTAAGGTCTACGTCAACCATGTTGCGACGTGCCTTTTCCATTGCTTTTTGGATTGCAGCAGGTACTTCACGTGCCTTACCGTAACCAAAACCAACGCGACCGTTACCGTCACCCACTACTGTCAATGCAGTGAAACTAAAGATACGACCACCTTTAACCACTTTAGATACGCGGTTTACGGCGATCAATTTCTCTAGAAATTCACCATTTTGAACGTCTTGTTTAGCCATTATAAACTCCTAGAACTGAAGACCAGCTTCGCGAGCTGCATCAGCTAATGCTTTAACGCGACCGTGGTATTGGAAACCACTGCGATCGAAAGCCACTGTTTTAATGCCTTTCTCAAGAGCGCGCTCTGCGATTGCTTTACCGACTACCGTCGCTGCTTCAGCGTTACCTGTAGACTTAAGACCTTTTGCAAGATCTTTCTCAACAGTTGAAGCCGCTGCCAACACTTCAGAACCGCATGGAGCGATTAGCTGAGCGTAGATGTGGCGAGGTGTACGGTTAACTACCAAGCGATGCGCGGCCAGTTCACGAATTTTTGCTCGTGCGCGAGTTGCGCGACGAATGCGAGCTGTTTTCTTATCCATCGTATCACCCACCTACTTTTTCTTAGCTTCTTTACGACGTACGTGTTCGTCAGCGTAACGTACACCTTTACCTTTGTAAGGCTCTGGTGGACGGTAACCGCGAATGTTCGCCGCAACCTGACCAACCACCTGCTTATCGGCGCCTTTAACGACGATTTCAGTTTGGCTAGGAGTTTCAACCGTAATGCCTTCAGGCATTTCGTATGCTACAGGGTGAGAGAAACCTAGTGTAAGGTTTAGTTTGTTACCTTGTGCTTGTGCACGGTAACCAACACCTAACAACTGAAGTTTTTTCTCAAAACCTTCTGAAACACCTTGAACCATTGCGTTAAGGATAGAGCGCGCAGTACCAGCCTGTGCCCAACCGTCAACAAAGCCTTCACGTGGAAGTGCTTTAAGTTGGTTCTCTTCCTGTGCAACTTCTACAGCGTCGTTGAAAACGCGGGTCAAAGTGCCTTTACTACCTTTAACAGTAACTTCTTGACCAGAGATAGAAACTTCTACACCTGATACAACGTCTACTGGGGCTTTTGCTATACGTGACATTTCAACTCCTCCGTTATGCTACATAACCGATGATCTCACCGCCCATGCCAGCGTTACGCGCTGCACGGTCAGTCATCACACCTTTAGAAGTCGACACGATAGCTACGCCTAAACCACCCATAACCTTTGGAAGCTCATCTTTTTTCTTATAGATGCGCAGACCAGGACGGCTTACACGTTCGATAGTGTCAATTACTTGCTTGCCTTCGAAGTACTTAAGCGTAACTTCTAAAACAGGCTTAACGTCACCAGAAGCAGCGAAGTCAGTAATATAACCTTCAGCTTTCAATACTTCACAGATTGCAACGCGAAGTTTTGAAGAAGGCATAGTTACAGAAACTTTCTGTGCCATCTGGCCGTTACGGATGCGGGTAAACATATCCGCGATAGGATCTTGCATGCTCATTATCAGCTACTCCTTACCAGCTGGCTTTCTTAAGGCCAGGGACTTCACCGCGCATCGCTGCTTCGCGAAGCTTAATACGGCTAAGACCGAATTTGCGTAGGTAACCATGTGGACGACCAGTAACACGGCAACGGTTACGTTGACGAGACTTACTAGAGTCACGTGGCAGTTGTTGTAGCTTCAGAACAGCGTCCCAACGCTCATCTTCAGAAGCGTTAACATCGCTGATAATCGCTTTAAGTGCGGCGCGCTTTTCAGCATACTTAGCTACTAGCTTAGTACGCTTAGCTTCACGTGCCTTCATTGATTCTTTTGCCATAACCCTACACCCCTACTTTTTGAATGGGAAGTTAAACGCGTCCAGCAGAGCACGTGCTTCTTCATTTGTATTCGCACTGGTAGTGATAGTGATATCCATACCGCGAACCTTATCCACTTTATCGAAATCGATTTCAGGGAAAATGATTTGCTCACGCACGCCCATGCTGTAGTTACCACGTCCGTCGAATGATTTAGGATTCAAACCACGGAAGTCGCGAACACGTGGGATAGCGATTGAAATCAAACGCTCTAGGAATTCCCACATACGCTCGCCGCGTAGGGTTACTTTACAGCCAATCGGATAACCTTCACGGATTTTAAAACCCGCTACTGATTTTCTAGCAACTGTAACAACAGGCTTCTGACCGGCGATAGCCGTCATGTCAGCTTGAGCATTCTCAAGTACCTTTTTGTCAGCAACTGCTTCACCTAAACCCATGTTTAGAGTGATTTTTTCAATCCGAGGGACTTGCATGACGCTTTTGTATCCGAACTGCTTAGCAAGTTCAGCTACTACTGTTTCTTTATAGAAATCATGCAGTTTCGCCATCGTACTCTCCAATATAATTAAACAAGTTCGCCGTTAGACTTGAAGAAACGTACTTTCTTCTCATCTTCGAAACGGAAACCAACGCGATCTGCTTTGCCCGTTGCCGGGTTAACAATCGCAACATTAGAAACGTGAATAGAAGCTTCTTTCTCAACGATGCCACCAGCTACGCCCAATTGTGGGTTTGGCTTAGTGTGCTTCTTGACAAGATTTACACCTTCTACAATTACACGGTTATCAGCAATAAGCACTTTAAGGACTTTGCCTTGTTTGCCTTTGTCTTTACCCGCTAATACGACTACTTCATCATCACGACGAATTTTATTAGCCATTATCGTGACTCCTTATAGTACCTCTGGGGCCAATGAGATGATTTTCATGAAGTTTTCACTTCTCAACTCACGGGTAACCGGGCCAAAGATACGCGTACCAATTGGTTGCTTGTTTGCATTAAGCATAACAGCCGCGTTACCGTCAAAACGGATGGTAGAACCATCTGCACGACGAACGCCTTTTCTAGTACGCACCACCACTGCGTTCAGTACGTCACCTTTTTTAACTTTACCGCGAGGAATTGCTTCCTTAACAGTAACTTTGATGATGTCACCGATACCTGCATAACGGCGATGCGAGCCACCAAGAACCTTAATACACTGAACCCTGCGAGCGCCGCTGTTATCTGCAACGTCCAGGTTAGTTTGCATTTGGATCATGTTAGTGCTCCGCTCTTAAATTAAGACTCTCCCGAGTCGTTAGTGCTGCTAAAAAACAACTGGATATCGTTGCTTTTATGTACATACCCCCATAAAAAGGGCGCGAAATAATAACAGAAAACTTTTCGAAGTGATAGCGGTAAATTGAATTATTTTTAAACTATGTGGGCAATAAAAAAGCCCCGACTAAAAGCCGGGGCTGATAACCACGTCATAGGTTATCAAGCAGGATCTTTTAGGCGATTTTCATTGCTAACAAGCTGCTTACTCAAATGCTTATAAATACATTCTTTCAACCGACTTACACCAACAGGTTTTGATATGAAGTCGTCCATGCCCGATTTCAAGCATTTTTCTTTGTCACCAGTTAATGCGTTGGCGGTTAACGCTATAATGGGGACGTCGCGAGTCTCTTCTCCCATTGCTCTTATATGTCGCGTCGCCTCCAGCCCGTCCATAACAGGCATATGACAGTCCATTAAAATAATAGCGTAGGGCGAATTTTCTTTTAAAGAAGCTTTAACTTTATTTACCGCCTCTTCGCCGTTTTCGGCTAAGTCGGCAGATAGCCCCACCTCTTTTAGCTGCTCTTTAATTACCAGCTGGTTTATTTCATTGTCTTCTACGATTAGTGCTTTAAATGCACTCAACTCTTTTCTTGAAGGAATGTAGACAGGGTCAAAACCACAAGCTTTTTCAGCGACCGCCCCCGCATTTGCATTGTCTAGCATTAAACTAACAATGAATCGCGACCCCACACCAATTTCACTGCTAACTTCTATCTTGCCGTCATAGTGCTTAACAATCTGACTAACAATTGCTAAACCTAAGCCTGTGCCACCGTATCTACGCTGTATTGAGCTCTCCGCTTGAACAAACGGCGAAAAGATTAACTGTTGTTGTTGCTTGCTGATGCCAACACCTGTGTCAGTAACAATTAATTTAACTTTAAACCGCCCTTTACCATACGGTGTACATTGAGTATCTACCGTTACCTTACCTTCTTTCGTAAATTTAATCGCATTGTTCAATAAATTGATAAGAATTTGTCCAATTCTTAGTTTGTCCGCAATAAATGTCTTTCCTTCAATTCCCTTTGTGCTCACGAAAAGCTCGAGACCTTTTTCGTAAGCTAGTCTATTAAACATAGGCACTTGCTCTTCTATTGTGTCAGCAAGGTTGGTAGGTGATTCTTCAAACGACATGTTGCCAGAGTCGATTTTAGAGAAATCGAGGATATCGTTAACAATGTTGAGCAATGACTCAGCGCTTCGCATTGCAATACTCGCATGCTCGAACTGTTTGGAGTTAAGAGATGTACTCATCAGTGCCTCAAGCATGCCTTGCACGCCATGAATAGGCGTTCTAATCTCATGGCTCATATTCGCGAGAAATTCACTTCGTGCCTTCAAGGCACTTTCTGCCAAATCAGTTTTTTGTTGTAACACCGCTTTATCTAAGTACAGCTGCGTAATATCAACGGTGGCACCAATGACCTTAATGCAACGGTCATTTTCCATGACCGGATGAGCTCTACTTTGTAACCAACGGGTTTCTCCTGCATCGGTGCGAACTTCCAGTTCATAGGAAAAGTCTTCACCCGTTTTAATTATTTTATTAAATCGTTCTACATAGGCGGCGCGCTGTTCGTCATCTACGATGAATCTGATCACGTCTTCTGGCTTAACCACCTTTTCCCCGTGTATATGCAACATGCGCTTTAAGGCACCTGACCAAATTAATGCTCCGGTATCTAAGTTCAGCTCCCATGTACCCACTCCAGCTAGATTGGTTACCTGGTGCAGTAATGAATTTCTTTCTTCTAATATCGCTTTTTGCGCATTGAGATTATTTATCGCTTGTTGTCGCTCTAACTCGTTGCCGATCCAGGAAGCGACCAACAGTAGATAATCCATTTCTAAGGGCGTGAAAGGCGCCTCTCGTGGCTTGAGAGATGAGAAGTTGACTGTTCCGAAGAATTCACCATGCACTCTCACTGGGGAAGCGAGGTAGCTTTTCAACGTATATTTTTCAAAGCATGGATGGGACGCCCCCGGTGATGTGTTTATATTGTGATACGCCACCACAGCATCATTTTTAACGACATCTGCACAATAGGTATCAGGCAGTGCAAATGTGGCTTCTAGTGATATGTCATTGTCAGGTGTAACAACACTAAGAACACGGTAACTATCGCCCTGAACATTACTTACAATCCCTGTTTCCAACCCGAGTATCTCCGTGCCTATGCTTAGCAAGCTCTCGAGCTTTTTATCAAATGGAAGAGCTTTATCATTTGATATGGTTTGTAAATCTTTAATGATACTCATGAGGATTTTCGGCCTCCCAGACAGCAAGTAAAAAGGCCAACGTTATTAACGTTGACCTTTTAAACTTAAGTGAAATATTCGCAGATGGAAGTTTTCACTCTTATCAATTAGTCTAATAAATAGACTAAGCGATTAATAAAGCACATTAATTTCATAACCTGTTGGTGTATCTGCCGGTTCAACCGTAACTATGTAGTTTTCTTCCTCTGTAAAACCGAATAACGCCGTTCTATCAAGTAGCACTTGTTCTTCGTTGTCATCTTCGTATACGGCTATCACTTCATAGTAATCCGAAGGCAATACTTCACTGGTACTTTCAGCAAACTCTAGGTTCTGCACATCGTACTCTGCAGTATCGATAGTTTCGTCATTTCTAACTAAATAGAAGTCCACATCATCAAAATCACTAACCAGGTTAATGAAGTTAACCGTTTTATCGTAGGCCTGAGGCAAACCGCTTTCCACGAAGGTCGCTGCACCAAGTTTATTGTTGGTGTTGTATATGAGAATAGCTTTACTCTCGCCCTGATTAAGCGTAATTAGCTTGTTGCTTAGTGACGTAACTGTTCCTGATGGATCCGTTACCGTTACGCGATAATCGCCATAGCGGATAGTGCTGAATTGCGATAATTCACCGGCAGCGAGGGTAAAACTTACGTCTTCTTCGTTAGTATTTCCGCCAAAAGTAACCTGAAGTTCTGCGTCAAGATTGGTTGAGTTATAAATACGATATTGAGAATCTGCTTCCACATCGGTAAGCGCCGTTACTGAAGAGGAGTTTAAGATTGTGTCTACCACCAGCCCATCTTGGATTGCCCCACTTACGTCACGAAGTGTCATCAAGTATTCAGTTTCGTACACAAAATCGATAGTTTGTGACTCGAACACAACTTCGTCACTTCCAGGTTCGGTCAGGTAAATCGTGTACTCACCTTCATCGAAATAGTCGCTGTCGTCATCCGCGTCCCAGTAATCAAATTCAATCATGTCTCCCGTTGTAACCGTGCCGAGAAAATTAGCAGCTTCAAACGGGTCGCCAGACTCACTCATGTAGAAATCATAAGACGACTCATCTACCGCTACTGACAAAGCGAATAGCCGAAAGTGATCTTCCATGGTTTCGCGCTGATACGAATAGGTGGTAAATACAGGGTTACTAAAGTCCCCACTCATAACCACTATGGTTTTATAGCCATCTCGTAAATTAACGCTAATTTCGTCAATTAATACTTCTTGGTCGTCTGAATCAGTGCGTATGAACTCAAGCTCTAGATCACCATCCTCCATAGAGTACATTGATGTTGTGTCGCCAAATTGGGCAGAGCCAAAGCTATCGCCATCAACTTCGCGCATTTCTACGTTGGCCCCGTTAGGTGAAGCGTTGTAAAACTGTATGTAAGCATATGAATAGTCTGAGCTACTGCTGTCTGAGCCACCGCAAGCGGTGAGCCCAAGCAGTGCAATAAGCCCTATAACTATTGCTCGAAACCCTGTTCCGTTAAGCAAAGATTGAGAGGTCAATTGCATAAATTGAATGTCCTTTGACGTTGTTTTTAGTTGGATAAAGCCTGCACTTAAGCTATTAGGCACATGTACAGTGTGCTGTCTTGGCACGCACAATACAGCGATATGGCTACGTGAATAGCGCTTAGTTCAGGGCTTTACGCCATCTTTGCAAAGCTGACCTTTCTTTATAGAAAATTGACATTCAAGGGAAGAAACGAAGCGGGTATAAATTGCTGCTGTGCGGTTGGCATAATCACGTTGGAGTACGTTTACTTGTTGATTGCATTACACTCTCCAAAATGAGTTTGAAACGTGCAACGTTATTTAGGACGGGTCAAGGAAATAGAAAAAGCCTGCACAAGCAGGCTTTAACAATGTCTAAAGCCGGGACAACTTATTCGTACGAATAAGACAATGTCACACCGCTGTAGGTCGAATATGCACGAATACCAATGTGCCATGTACCTGCCGCTGGCGCGTCAAATGTACATACTTCGTTGTTGCCATTTTGATAAGGGCGACAGTCGTAGCTATTAGTCTGAGGTTGAGAGCCAAACTTCACATAAAGGTCTGCGTCGCCTGAACCACCCGCAGTACTGATGGTCATTTGCGTTACGCCCTCTGGGATAGTCCATGTGTAACGATCCCAGCTACCACGAGAACCTGAAAGACCAGTTAGCTGACCTGATACTGGCTCTACGCCTGGCTCAGAACCGCCACCGCCACCAGTGCCACCACCCGCACATCCGTTGGTGTTAAGGTAGTTGTAAGCATCAGCCAGCTGCATTAAACCGTAGCCATAGAAGTTATCGCGACCTGCGCTACCTTTATCTTTAGCCGTTGCGTTAAGTGCACTACGAATTTGGTTATTTGAACACTGCGGGAAGTAGCTCCATACCAGCGCTGCACCACCAGCAACGTGCGGAGTAGCCATTGAGGTACCGCTTAGCGATGCATAGGTGTTAGTCGGATAAGTAGACTGAACTGCACTACCTGGCGCCGCAATTTCAACTTGATCGTTGTACTGGCTGTAGCTTGCACGGTTTTCGCTTGAATCTACCGCTGCTACCGACATTACCGCATCGTATGAAGCTGGGTAGGATTTGGCGCTGTTACCGTCGTTACCAGCCGCCGCAACTAACAACATGCCTGCATCAGTGAAGCTTTGCATTGCATTACGCTCGGTGGCAGATGAACTGCCGCCACCTAAGCTCATGTTAACTACGTTTGAACCGGCGTCCTGACACTGCGTGATAGCATCGATAAGGTCAGACGCATAAGTCCACTGGCCGCTGTCGTTAAAGATTTTAACGATATGCATGTTCACACCAGGATATACACCAACAACCCCTTCGTTGTTATCGTATGCCGCAATAGTACCCGCTACGTGAGTACCGTGGCCGTTACCATCGTTATACCAGTTACCCACAGCGCTGTTGTTCGCTTGACCGGTAACGCCGTCGTTTGTGCCAGGCAGATCTGGGTGACCTAGGTTGTAACCAGTATCAATGATACATACTTTGCGAGCCGTGGTATCTGACTGTGCAAACTGATTCGCCTGAACCATGGTGTAGCCGTAAGGTGTAGTTTGCGCCATAGGCTTACGACGAACATCCACCTCGATGCTTTCTACGTTAGGGTTTTTGCGAAGTTTGTTTAGTGCAGACTTGCTCATGGTAGCCGCAACCATTTTGTGCTTTTTAAGCTCTTTCTTGATTGCACCGCCGGCTTTAATAACTTCAGATTTAGCAGATGCGATATCGAAAGGCTTTTTACCTTTTGAGTTAGCACTTGCAATTTGACCTTTCCCTTTCAATGCACTCACTTCAACCGTTTCAGTGGTCATCTCATCTTTAAATTTGATGATATAACGCTCTTGGTCAGCAGTAACAAGACGATCGACAGTCAATCGCTTACCTAGTGCTTGTTTAAGGGTTTGAGGTTTTTCTTCAATTTTAACCAGGCCTTCGCCCGCTGCCAATGCAGAATTACCCATTAAGCCAAGTGATACAGCTAGAGCAGCTGCTGTTAGACATGTGTGTTTCTTATTTAATTTTGAGTTCAAAATTTATTTCCTGTTTTATCTGTCTTATTAACTTCAACACTGTTTTATTCCGTGCTTTTGAAGCTATTTGTTATTAAGTGACATACAGGTATAACCATTACCTCATACGAAAAGCTCATCCATGACAACCGACGCAACTGCGTTGCAACGACCTACCCGTTTGTCAGGTATATAGACAAATGGTATTACCAAATTATCTACAAAGCTCATATTAGGCGGCGAATCAGGCAGTTGAGTATATTGCCCTAACCCTGGTGAGCATTTTTAATACCTTTAAAAATGCACAAAAAAGCAACACAACTTACGAAAGCCGCGCACAATGTATGCTATGAGCCAATTCATGGTAGGAATAAAAAACTATAATTAACATTAATTTTACAAATTCAAATGTAACAAAATATTAAGCGCTTTATAGCAATGCTTAAAAATAAAAAAGCGCGTACTAAATAGCACGCGCTTTGTTAAAAACTAACTAGGGTTTACACGCTTAGCGCATCAACCCGAACAATATGAAATTACAAACTTCTTTGTCTCACAATCTCGTACAAGCAAACACCCGTAGCTACCGACACGTTCAAACTTGTCACGCTGCCAGCCATAGGAAGCTTCACCAACTCATCACACGTTTCTTTAGTAAGCCTACGCATGCCTTTACCTTCAGCCCCCATAACTAATGCAGTTGGGCCTTTTAGATCTACATCGTAAAGGGTTTTGTCGGTTTCACCGGCGGTGCCTACAATCCATAGCCCTTTATCTTGAAGGTGCTTTAAGGTTCTGGCCAGGTTAGTGATTTGAATAAGTGGAACCACTTCAGCTGCGCCACAGGCCACCTTTCTAACTGTGCCGTTTAAGCTTGCTGATTTATCCTTCGGTACTACTACCGCGTGCACCCCTGCTCCATCGGCAGTACGCAAGCACGCACCTAGATTATGCGGGTCGGTTACACCGTCTAATACCAAAATTAAAGGCTGCGCTTCGCTTTCTAAAATTTTGTCCAAATCGGCTTCATCTAGCACGCGTGCGGGTTTTGCTCTTGCTACCACGCCTTGGTGTTGCTCACCGCTTACTTTGTCATCTAGCGCTTTGCGCTGACAAAACTGAACTGAAATACCGAAACGACGGGCTTGGTTAACAATGTTGGTTAAGCGCTCGTCATTGCGACCTTTTAACACTAACACTTCCATTACACGCTCGGGCTCTTTTTCAAGTACCGACTGCATGGCATGTAAACCGTATAACCATTCTTGCTGCGCCATTTAACGCTTACCTCTTTTATTCAATGACAGTGTTTTGCCGCTGCTACCGCCTTTTGCGCTGCCGCGACTTGACGATTTTCCACCGCTACGACTAGACGAGCTTGAGCCGCCTTTACCTTTGCTCCCTTTCTTGTCAGAACGCGAGCCTTTGCCTGTGCGTGATTTGTTATCAAAACGAGTAGGTTTATCTGAAGCCTTTTTAGCCGACCTCACCTTTACCTTCTTACCCTTAGTGCCGCGCAGCATAGACTTATCGAGTAATAAATCAATCTTTCTTTCATCCAGATTTACTGCCGCTACAGTCACTTCTACCGTATCGCCAAGCCTAAACTGGCGATGACCCGACTCACCGACCAACGCTTGTTTAACGTCGTCATAGTGATAATAGTCATCATCTAGGGATGTAATGTGTACCAAGCCGTCGATGTGGTATTCGGTAAGGCGTATAAATAAACCAAAGTTTGTCACCGAGCTGACCACACCTTCAAAAGTGTCGCCGACGTGGTCGAGCATAAACTCACACTTAAGCCAATCGGCCACGTCACGGGTTGCGTCGTCCGCGCGACGTTCTGTCATAGAACACTGTTCGCCTAACTGTTCAATTTCTTCAACGGTGTAATTTTTCGCGCCACTTACCGCTTTTTTACCTTGCTGTTTGGCAATAATGCCTTTCAATGCACGGTGCACCACTAAGTCTGGATAACGACGTATCGGTGACGTGAAGTGCGCATAGGCTTCTAGCGCCAAACCAAAGTGACCTACGTTGTCACCATCGTACACCGCTTGTTTCATGGAGCGCAGCAGCATGGTTTGAATAAGCTCTTCGTCTACTCGACCGCGAGTTTTAAGCACCACATCGGTAAATGCGGCTGGCTCAGCATCTTCAACAATGCGATGAGGAATGCCAATCTCACTTAAGTAGCTGGTAAATGCAGTAAGCCTGTCGGCGTCTGGTTTGTCGTGCACACGATATAGCGCTGGCGCTTCATGCTTTTCTAACATCAACGCCGCACTCACGTTTGCCATGATCATGCACTCTTCAATAAGCTTATGCGCATCGTTACGCACCAGCGGCACAATATTTTCAATCTTGCGCTGGGCGTTGAATACGAACTTCACTTCTTGGGTTTCAAACTCAATGGCTCCGCGCTTGGCACGGGCTTTTTTAAGCGCACGGTACAAGTCGTGAAGATTGCGTAGATGAGGTACATGAGGCTCGTAACGCTGATGAAGTTCTTTGTCGCCCTGCAGAATATTCCACACTTTGGTGTAGGTTAAACGGGCGTGCGAGTTCATTACCGCTTCGTAAAACTGGAATTCTTCTAGTTCACCATTTGCACTGATGGTCATTTCACACACCATACATAGGCGGTCGACTTCAGGGTTTAGTGAACACAAGCCGTTTGACAGTACTTCTGGCAACATAGGAATTACTTGGTCAGGGAAATAGACCGAGTTACCGCGCTGCTGTGCTTCATCATCAAGAGCGGAGCCTGTTCTTACATAGTGACTTACATCGGCAATGGCTACCCATAGCTGCCAGCCACCATCGTCGAGCGGTTCGCAATATACCGCGTCGTCGAAGTCGCGGGCGTCTTCACCGTCAATGGTAACAAGCGGAAGCTGGCGCAAGTCTATACGACCTTCTTTGGCTTCTTCGGGCACTTGGTCAGTTAGCTTTTCCACTTGCTTGGTTACGCCTTTAGGCCACTGATGTGGAATATCAAACGTACGAAGCGCCATTTCTATTTCCATACCTGGTGCCATGTGCTCGCCAAGTACTTCAACAATTTTACCCACCGGGCTCATTTTACGGCGCGGACGCTGGGTAAGCTCTACCACGACCACCTGCCCCATTCGGGCACCGTGCGTGCTTTCTGGTGGAATGACAATTTCGTGCTGCAAACGGCTGTCATCTGGCACGACCATGCCAAAACCTTGTTCAACAAAGTAGCGTCCAACAATAGGCTCGCTGCGAGGCTCAATGACTTGTGTTACAAATGCTTCTTTTCTTCCTCGGCGATCGGTACCACTGATACGCGCTTCTACCACATCGTCGTGAAGGAACAGATTCATTTGCCCTGCACTGATAAATAAGTCACCGCTTTTGTCTTCAGGACGCAAGAAGCCGTAACCGTCACGGTGACCAATAATTCGGCCTTTAATGAGCTCTTCACGGTTTTGAAGTATGTATTTTTTCTGTTTGGTGAATTGCACCTGCCCTTCGCGCTCCATAGCACGCAGTCGGCGCTGAATTCCAATTCGCGCTTCTTCGTCGAAGGCGTTCACCAAGTTGCAGATATCAAGAAACGACAACGGCTTGTCGTGCTCTTTTAATAAGCTCATCAAATATTCACGGCTGGCTACCGGATTTTCGTACTTCTCTTTCTCGCGCTGATAATGCGGATCATCACTCATGTATTTTAAATTTACCTTTCGTATTTTGTTCACAATGTTTTCGTTCGTGGCTTAGTTACTCAAAGCGCTATAGAAAACTTGGATATGATTTCTTAGACACACAAACCATATTTGGTTCATGTGGTTATTTGCTGCACAGTATAACAGTATTTGCGGTAAAACATTGACTGTTATTACGGAATCTCAACCTGACATCTGTATGTCACAAACACTCAGTATAAAAATGGGTTTTCGTTTTTGTTGCATGTGCGTTCAACAAAACAACCACATAACGAATCACCTTACGAACTTTATAAAGAGCAGGCATATGGATAGAAGATCGTTTATAAAGCTGTCGTCACTCGCAGGCGCGAGCGTGGCAGTGTCTACTGGGCTAGCGGGCTGCACTGTTAACTCTTCGGCAAATAACCAACCACAAACGGATGCCACTTTTACTCATGGTGTGGCCAGTGGCGACCCATTAAAAGACGCTGTTATTATCTGGACACGCGCCGTGCCAGACTCGGGTGCAGGCCCAGGCTCGGGTGCAGGCCCAGGCTCGGGCTCAAAGTCAGGTTTAGCCAAGGCCGATATTTTATGGGAAATGGCAAGCGATGCGGATTTTGCCAATGTGATAAGTAGCGGTATTGTTGAAGCGAAAGCAACTCATGATTTTACCGTAAAAGTGGATGTAGCAGGACTTAGTCCAGCTCGTCGTTACTTTTACCGTTTCAAAAGCGCTAATAACACAAGCCCTGTGGGTGAAACCCGTACGCTGCCTAAAGCCGATGTGTCTAACGTCACGTTCGGCATATTTTCTTGTTCCAACTACCCCGCTGGCTTTTTCACGCCTTACATGGAAGCAGCGAAAGACGACAACATCGATTATGTATTGCACCTTGGTGACTACATATATGAATACGATGGCGAAGGTTACGCAACTGAGCACGCCAAGGAAATTGGCAGGACCTATGCGCCTGATAACGACACCGAGCTTTACACTCTCACTGACTATCGCAACCGCTATGCTCTATACCGAACGGATGAAGGTTTACTTTCACTACACCAACGTAAGCCCTTTATCGTTGTGTGGGATGATCATGAGATTACCAATGACACCTATAAAGATGGCGCTGAGAATCACCAAACGGATGAAGGAGATTTTTATGCCCGTCGGGCTGCGGCAGTGCAAGCTTATTACGAGTGGTTACCCATTCGCCCACCCTTTGGCACCGAGCGCTTAGAAATTTATCGCCAGTTTACCTTTGGTAAGCTTCTTGATTTATACATGCTCGACACCCGCGTTCTTGCCCGCGACAAACAGCTTGAATACGCCAACTATCGCGATGCTGAAACTAAAGCGTTTGACCAAGCACGCTTTATGAAAGACATCGGCAACCCGAACCGCGGTTTACTCGGTGAAACCCAACGCAACTGGCTCCATTCGTCTATGCAGCAAAGCCAGGCTAAATGGCAGGTGTTAGGGCAACAGCTATTAATAGGCCGCATGCTTTTCCCTGTATCGATCTTTAACGGCGTTGAACGCAAAGCAATACCTGCCCACGTACACAAACTTGCGAATATTAAACGCAAACAAATGCAAGGTGGCGCACTTAGTGAACAAGAACTAGCGCTTATTAATACGGTAATGCCTTACAACTTAGACGCATGGGATGGCTACCCTATTGAACGGGAACAGGTGCTGATGCAGCTTAAGTCTATCGGCAAACCAGTTATTGCCCTTGCAGGCGATACACATAACGCATGGCACAATAAATTAACCCTTAACGATGGTTCAGAAGTAGGGGTTGAGCTTGCGACACCTGGGGTAACATCGCCGGGTATGGAACATTACTTAAGCATGGATGATGAAATGGCAGAAAACCTCGCCGATGACCTACCGCTTCTTATAGAAGACTTGCAGTACTGTAACCTTCACCAGAGGGGCTTTATGACATTGAGCGTTAGCGAAGACAGCGCAATAGCCACTTGGCACTATGTGGATGTAATTTTAACCAAAGCTGGAAAGGTGGTTAACACGCATAGCTTTGAGATTAAGGCATAGCTTTCTAAAATTTTATAAGCGTGTATAGGCTTGAGTCTATACACGTTATTTGTACGAGAAGAAACTATAAACGCTGTTTTACACCTCGCACAATGAGCTTAGTGCTTTCCACAAATAGTTTGTTTTTAATCTGCGCTCGGCCATTGCTGAGCATCATGAAGAACACGTAGTATTTCGATGCAATTTGTAATGATGTTTTCTCGATATATTACGATAAACGGCAGGCCATTAATCACAAGTTCCCGCGTATTCTTCAATCGGCCATGACGGCCTGCTCTAGGATGTTCTGATAAGACTAGGTGCGAACTATCAATAATGTTCATGACAACGTCAATAGCTACAGAGGGGCTATTTTCTTGAGCAATATGAGCTTCAATTTTCTCTAAATCGGTGCCTGCAAGATCAGTCCATTTGAGCTGCACGCTTAGCCTCCCACTTAGCTTTGACACCAGTATGGTCGGTCAAACGTCCCTCATCAGCGGCTTTCACTCCTTTTTCCACCTCTTGGATAAACCACTCTTCGCGAGCAACAAACTGCTTGATGGCTTCGGCCATCAGCCACGCCCTAGGTCTATCCATTGCTTTAGCCATTTCGCCTACACGTGCAAGTGTTTCATCATCTAATCTCACTGAGGTAGCTTTTAAAGGCATGCAGATTCTCCGAGGTTCTTAAAGAATCTTTATTGTAACTGCACTAGCATTAAATGTCTTCTTTTGCTTTTCATCTACAAAGACTGAGTGCAAGACATTTTAGTTAAATTGCACCAATTAAAAACAGAGCCTCTGATACTCCTTATTGTAATCCATATAATTTAAATTACGTCCTATTCCCATCAAAATAGGGGCATAATGACGGGAATAGGTACTCTCTATTCTTTACTTCTAGAACTCGTAATAAACACGCACACCAGCAATGCGTGGCATCCCGCGTACGAAAGTAGGAATACCCAATCCACCGCCTGTATTACCAGCATCAATCAAGAATTCTTTATCAAACAGGTTGTTCATGTAAAACTCATAGGCAAACTTGCTGTTGTCTTGAAGCAGCTTCACCGATACATCAGTCAGTGAGTAAGTATCCTGAGAAAGACCAGGGTAATTGCTGCTTTCAAAAAACACTTCTGACTGGAAGCTGGTAAGCCAGTTAACATCAATGTCAAAACTGTCCATATTGAATACTTTGTTGATGTTTATTGCGCCGCTAACTTCTGGCGCTAAGCGAAACTTATTGCCACCGTACTGGAACTCAGATCCATCAGCAGTATTGTCTGCAAATTCAGCATCAAGGAAACCAAGGCTTGCTGTTAGCGTCAGCGTCTCGCTATAGTTATAGGTCGCCATGCCTTCAATACCCGACATGGTCGAGTCGCCTACCGTTACAGTAATAGACTGTAAGGTTTCTGCGTCGGTAAAGCTTTGCTGATAATCGCTGTATTCGTAGGTGAAAATGGCACCTGAGAACAGGAAGTTCGCGCTTTGGTATTTAATACCTAAATCGTAACTGTCTACTATTTCAGGTTTAGTCACATTAACGCCACCTGCGTTAGCATCCACAACTGGTGAACGTCGTCCCCTAGCGTAATTCGCGTATACGTTCCAGTTGTTATTAACATCATAGCTTACGGCAAAGCGCGGCAGGGTATCGTCAAAGTCGCGCTCGGCATCGAACGTAAATGCACCGTCTGCAGTAGTATAAGTATTACGGGTATAACGTGTTTCGTCGATATAGCGCACGCCAGCAGTAATGTTGATGTCGTCGGTAACAAAATACGACACCTCAGCAACATAAGACGCAATATCAAGCTCAGCTTCAAATATAAACGGCCCTTGTATCATAATAGGCGGCAGTGCAGGGTTAGAAATAGGAGAGCCATCTTCATTAAACAGTTGCGACACTAACATCGCACGCAGTGCTTCTATTTCTTCTAACGATGCGCCGGTAGCGATATTCTGATTTAGCGGAATGTTTGAGGTGGCCTCAAGCTGTGCTTTTACCGCATCGAAGGTACCCCGTATAAATGGGTCGACCATTACATAATAGGGCAAAATAGAGTCGTCTTGAGTAATAGACGCACCTACAAACGCGGCCAATTTATCACCCGAGTCATACACTAAACGCATTGACGCACCTTTAAGCGTAGCATCGTTATCGAAATAGGCATCTTGAATTCTAAGTGCTGATCCATCAGCATCGAAACTTTCGCTTACTTCTACATCTTTATAGTATGCGTCGGCATGCAGACTGAGCATTTGGTTGAAATCGTAGTTTACGGTTAGGTCATAAGCTTGAAGCGTTCGTTCAATGCCTAGTTCACTGCCTAAGCTAAATTCGGCATCAGTAAAAGGGCTAATATCTCCGCCATTGGGGGCGATAGAGCCTGATTTGAAGGCAATGCCCGGCTGGTCGTTATACTCCATGGCTGCGCGCGCAATGATTTCAAGCTGATCGTAATTCGCTCGCCATGTTGCACGTAGTGCTTGTACTGAAACACCCTGAAGATCTTCGCTGTTGCACGGCACTTCTTCACCAAGATGGTTGTACATATTTGCATTACCGTAATAGGAGTCAGCGCTACAGGCATTGTTTTCTACAATGCCGTCCATTTCGCGATAAAGACCTGCTATACGAAAACTGTGGTTGTCGTTAATAGGTTGGTTATACATGAATTCAAGTTCTTGCCCTTGCTCTGAGTTATAGCCAACCTGTACCTTGCCTTCTTGTTCGAAGGTGGGAAGATTAGAATGAATACTCACCGCACCATTGGCTGCCGCCACACCAAACAAGGTTGGCTGGGGGCCTTTTAAAACCTCTACGCGCGCAATATCAAAAAGCGCGACGCTGGCTACCGTCTTTTTACTGATATCAAAGCCATCTTGATATACAGAGATGCGAGGCGTTGCCGATACCGAAGATACGTCGTCAGTCACGCCCCGAATATTAAAAGACGGTAGGCTTACGGCCTGCTCTTGAATTTGAACGTTAGGTAAAATTCGAGAAAGCTCATCAAGTTCCATGATATTGGTGCGCTCTAAGAACTCGCTACCTATTACATCCATAGTAACAGGCACATCCATAACGGACTGCTCACGCATTTGTGCGGTTACCGTAATCTCTTCTATGTAGTTATGTTCGTTTTCTGTGTCGGGCGCTAGTTCTTGTGCAATTGCGGCGCTTGATAGCGCAAATGCAATTGTTGTGGCAAGCAGAGAGCGTGGATAAACCGATCGTGGGTACAGAGGACGCATCAAATCATTCCTTTTGTGTGCTTATTGGGTGTTTTATGTATTTTTTAAACATTTCGCCGACAGATTGGCGACATTGCCTAGCGTTTAGAAATATCAAAGCACAAAAATGTAGAATGCTTTTGAGACGGTTCGATGAACTATCCGTGACATGTCAGAGGCAATTTTGTGACAAGTATTCTGTGCCCCGTTATAAAACCAAACAGAACTCAATTCTGTACAACAAAGTTGTGCAACCTCTATGCACAAAAGAACAATATTAGTACACTATTTAAGTAGGATAGAAAGAACTTTTAAATAAAAAGCGAAATGGAGACTGCAATGAAAAAACTAATGATGGCTACTGCTATTGGCGCTGCAACCTTATTGAGTGCTTGTAGCGCTGAGCACGGTACAACTCAATGTACCACTGCCCCGGAAGCTGAATGGCAAAACCAAGATGCATTTCAAGCTCAGCTGTTAGCGCAAGGCTACAAAATTAATGAGTTTAAAGTAACTGACGGCAACTGCTACGAAATTTACGGCTTCGATAAGGAAGAAAACAAAGTAGAAATTTACTTTAACCCTGTTGATGGCAGCATTGTTAAGAAAGAAATGCATTAAGCTCGTTTAGGCAATCGGTACATCGTACGCTTGCTTTAATACTTAATAAAAACGCTGCAAACTATTGCAGCGTTTTTGTTTAACCTTGAGAAAGTCACGTAATGTTTAAAGCTAAAGACACGCCATCAGATGTTTATATATGGGACTGGATTGTTCGCGTTTGCCACTGGGGAATTGTTGCTGCTTTCACTACCAACTACTTTATTGTAGAGCCGGGCCGCCTTTATCACGAAATAGCGGGCTATACCGCCACACTACTAATATCCATTCGCGTTGCTTGGGGCTTTTATTCAACCAAAAACACTACTCATAAACGGGCGAGTACTCAATACGCGAGCTTTTCCAACATTGCACTAAATAAGCAGGCATTTTCAGAACATATTCAACACTTAAAACATAGGCAAGTGCCAACTAGCCATGGCCACAACCCTTTCGGCTGGCTGATGGTAATGGCGGTAATTGCTCTTTTACTTGGGTTAGGTGTTACCGGTTTTATGATGGAAGAGATAGACGCAATGTTTGGTAACAGTACGCTGGAATGGACCCACAGTATTATGGCTGATGTGCTGTACGGCTGTGTAATAGTGCATATCGCTGCTGTGTTTATTGTGCAATATGTGAGTAATATTCAACTTGTTCGGCCCATGCTCACAGGCTGGCGAAAGCGTTAAGCCCCGTAAGGCCATAAATGCGCTAAAACCATAGCTGGGTTATTGCCTAAGCTGGCCTTTGATATTTCAGCCTTTCGTTACTGTAGCTTTTGTTCGCCTGCTGTCTTTCGTTACCAAGTAGCCGCGTGTGGCTTTTAACTATCTAGCGGACGTTTTGCCTCGCGCACGGCTTTTGGGTGCATCAGTTTCTCTAATCGAGCCAAATAAGACGAAATTTGCTGATGCTGTTTTTTATCGTTGGTTACCGAGTTATAAAGCCAGTGGTAAGCATCCTCGTAGTCGTATGGGCTTCCATAACCTTCCAAAAACAACTCAACCAAATGAATTTGCGCTTTCAGGTTTTTAAGCGCGGCGGCTTCTCGTAAGTAAACAACTGCACGAGATTTATCTTGCTGTACCAGTGTGCCTTTTGCGTAATAACGTCCAAGCTGCTCAAGTGCTGCAGGCAAACCTTGATTCGCAGCATCTTCCATATAGCCAATACCACGGGCAGGTTCAGCATCTACACAAACACCCCATGCCAGCATATCCCCCCATAAAAATTGGTAGGCCGGCACTTTAAGCACGTTCGCACGTGCTTCAATGTCTTGTACTAACTGGCATCGGTCAGCCACGACTTTATCTAAATGCGTATTAGCATTAATCATGTCGATTAAAGCGTCTTGGCTGTAAAGCTGAACTGCGCGAAGCTCTTCGATGGTTTCCCCTTCAAAAGCATGAACGGAAATGCCAGTGACAGAAGCGCACATAAGTAAGGCTGTGGTTAGAATACGTTTCATAGCAAAAGAGTATGTGTTGATTACAGTGTCTTAGTTAAGGTATCGACTAATTATAGATTATCTTAACTAAGACACGCCTATCTTTACGAAATGAAGCGCGAGCGTGCTAAGGAAATGGCAGTTTTTCAAAACCTTAACATCGTTACTAGCACGCCACTTTACTATTATACCTTGCGGTTAATGGCTACTTTTTCGTGGGCACATGGCCGATTGGATATGGCGGGCGTGGTCAGCAAGGTCAATACCTAGATCAGTAAGGTAACCGCCGTCAGGCAAAGTGATTAGGCCTTTAGAATACAGCCTGGATGCTGCGTTCACCATGCTTTGGCTTGCATCGTGATGAATTTTCAGACCTTGAAGTAGACTGTCTGTTGGAAACTTCAGTAACAAATTTAATTCGTCTAGCATGTCCTGATCGAATGAACTCATGTAACCACCTTAGGCAAAAGGGTTATTAGGGTTTTAGCACGGTGCCAGTTGAAAGCTCTGTCCCATCGAACTTTGGTAAAGAATTTTACACCCAAACACTTAATGTAAAAGTGCTTAAACTGAAAAGCTATACCAAAGCTCGTATATCGAAGTGCAAACACCAACGCGCTATTCGCCCTAGATTTATTAATATTGTTAACGCTTTCTTATATCACACCCAAATGGCACCTCTGTAAAGCGTAATTTATCTGTAAAACGTTTAATCGTGTAAACACGGCGCTTACTGATCGGACTTTGGCGCTAAATAGTATATTCTTGCCATAAATTGAGTTTGTGGATACACCTGCACTGATGAAGTACAAAGATTTACGCGACTTTATTCGCCAGCTAGAAGCTAAAGGTGAATTGGTACGCATTACCCAGCCCATTGATACCGACCTTGAAATGACAGAAATTGCCGACAGGACGTTGCGTGCTGGCGGCCCTGCGCTGTTATTTGAAAACCCTAAAAATCACGACATGCCCGTATTGGCTAATTTGTTTGGTACGCCAGAGCGCGTAGCTATGGGCATGGGTCAAGAGTCTGTTGAAGCACTTCGCGAAGTAGGTAAGCTACTGGCTTACTTAAAAGAGCCAGAGCCCCCAAAAGGGCTAAAAGATCTTTGGGAGAAACTTCCAGTATTTAAGCAAGTGCTTAATATGCCTGCCAAAGTACTTAAAAAAGCCCCTTGTCAGGAAGTGGTGCTTACCGGTGACGATGTAGACTTATCTAAAATTCCGGTACAGCGCTGTTGGCCGGGTGACGCTGCGCCTTTGGTAACGTGGGGTTTGAGTGTTACTAAAGGGCCGCATAAGAAGCGTCAGAATTTGGGCATTTACCGTCAGCAGGTTATCGGCAAAAACAAACTTATTATGCGCTGGCTGTCACACCGTGGTGGCGCACTTGATTTCCGTGAGTGGTGTCAAACCCATCCGGGCGAACCTTACCCTGTATCTGTGGCATTGGGCGCAGACCCCGCTACCATACTAGGTGCGGTTACTCCTGTTCCAGACACCCTTTCTGAATATGCTTTTGCGGGCTTACTTCGCGGCGATAAAACCGAAGTGGTTAAATCTATTAGTAACGACTTACAAGTACCTGCCAGTGCTGAGATTGTACTTGAGGGCTATATTGCTCAGGATGAAACTGCACCTGAAGGCCCTTATGGCGATCACACCGGTTACTACAATGAAGTCGATGACTTCCCTGTATTTACCGTTACGCATATAACCCATCGCAAAGATCCAATCTATCATTCGACCTACACGGGCCGTCCACCAGATGAGCCAGCTATTTTAGGTGTTGCGCTAAACGAAGTGTTTGTACCTATCTTGCAAAAACAGTTCCCTGAAATTGTCGACTTCTACTTACCGCCTGAAGGGTGCTCCTATCGTATGGCGGTAGTTACCATGAAGAAACAATACCCCGGTCACGCTAAGCGCGTAATGATGGGGGTATGGTCGTTCTTACGTCAGTTCATGTACACCAAATTTGTGATAGTGTGCGATGACGACGTTAATGCACGCGACTGGAACGATGTTATTTGGGCCATCACAACTCGCATGGACCCAGCCCGCGATACGGTAATGATAGAAAATACACCTATCGATTATCTGGATTTTGCGTCACCCGTTTCAGGGCTAGGGTCTAAAATGGGAATGGACGCCACCAACAAGATGCCTGGTGAAACCGACCGAGAATGGGGCGTACCTATTGTGATGGACGAAGACGTTAAAAAACGCGTTGATGATATTTGGGACAGTCTTGGTATTATGTAGCGACAAATACTAGCGCTATTTATTTTGTATTAAAGCATGTGCTTTTCTTTAAGCGCATGAAAAGGCGACACGCTAAGCAAGAAGGTTTAAAGAGAATACATGTCAGAAATTAAGTGTAAGGTTGCAAGCATCACGCCTTTAACCGAAGTGGTACAAAAAGTTGAATTAACGCCTGAAACCCCTGTTGAGTTTAAAGCGGGTCAGTACGCCATGGTAGTAATGGGCGAAAAAGATATGCGTCCATTTTCTATTGCCAATGCCGCGTTTGATAATGGCCGCATTGAATTACACATTGGCGCAGAGCCTGGCAACAGCTACGCCGGTGAAGTGCTAGAGCGAATGCGTGCGGATGGCGAAATTATCGTAATCGTAGGTAATGGCAATGCCTTTTTGCAAAGTAATGGCCTGCCTATGGTACTTATTGCAGGTGGTACAGGCTTCTCGTATACCTATTCAATTCTGCAAGAGCACCTTAATAGCGGCGACAAGACGCCAGTTACACTCTACTGGGGTGGTAAGCATGCGGCTGACTTGTATTTGGCCGACAAGCTAACTGAGCTCGCTGAAGCTAACGACCACTTCACTTTTGTGCCGGTTGTCGAGTTTGCTTGCGACGAGTGGAAAGGCAGAACTGGCTGGGTGCATCATGCAGTATTGGCAGATCATGCTGACTTTGCAAATATTCAGGTGTACGTAGCAGGTCGCTTTGAAATGGCCAAAGTCGTACGCGACGATTTTACTCAACGCGGATTGAAAGTTGAGAACCTGTTTGGCGACGCGTTTGCATTTATTTAACTGTGCAAGGTAAGTAGTAGCAAAGCATGCTCATGTCGTGAGCATTAAATCTACCTCTAGCCCGTCATGTTGACCATACAAAACTACATATGGTCAACATGGCATTTCATACACAAACCTCATCTTCTTACATAAATTAAATCTGATAAACACCGACTATTTTCACTTCTAAAAAGCTGCTAACATCAAAACTCAACTAACAAATCAAATAGTAAAACAAAAGGAATTGGAAGCATTGGTAGGGCAACCAGTTTGATTTCGGCACTCCGCGCTGTTTAGACATGCGTCAGCCTACTATTATGCCTTTCAGCAAAATATATGAAGTACAACAAACAACTGCTAATAACAGGCCTAGCGGCCGCTATTGCCGGATGTGGCGGTGGTAGCTCCTCTCAACCTCCTACTAACGACAACGGAAGTACACCGCCTACTTCAAACTATGAGCATGTGGTTACTGCAGATTACTTTAGTTCATGCGGTGAGATAACGCCTCAAACTGATGCTATGGTCGTTCGTCATGACAACAGCGGTGCAGTAGCTGCTGTCTATGAAGCTGATGATGACGGAAATATCGCTATCGATTATGCCGGTGTAGCAACGTACACAATGCTAAGTGTAGGTTATTGGGGAGAAACTCCCTATCCTCGCGTACATACCTACGTAGACATTACCGCCGATAAAATAAAAAACACACGCATTATCGCTGAAGGCTTCGCCAATGAAGACACGTGCGAATGTAACAACGTAACATTCGATATTAGTCAAGTTCCTGTTGCCTCGCCTATGGCCAGCGTCGTTTTCTCTACCACAACATCGTCTAATATTTTCGATGTCAATGACACAGACTGGTTGGCTGAAGCTAATGTTTGTCGGCCTATTGGCGGCGAGTGGCCAGACATTGCCCTCACGCTGACCAGTGCACAAGAATATCCTGTTGAAACTTATTACACTGCTGTTCTTAGTGACTACAGTTTTGATGAAACAAATGTAGTAAGTAATGCAGAGCTTGTAAGAAAAGTACCTTTTTCGGTGCTCAATAATAACGTTAACAGTAACTCAAGCCTGTATGTTTCACTGCGCGGCCTAAAAGATGGCTGGCTACATTATGCTGATAATGTACGAGTTTGGGAGACTGCGGAACTTTCACCTTCAGTTCCAATCTTTGACACACCTGAAACCTATATCGATGCTTACAATTTCGAGTTCGACAGCTTCAGCTCCGAAGGCACAGATGTACAAGTTTCCATTTATACGGGGGCTCAGGTAACACTACCATCAACCCACACTGAGTCATTGGACTTATCATTGATGTCTTACGACTTATTTTCTCAACAAGTTTTAACATTCTTTAATGATGATAGTTACGACCTGTCTGCAGTGGGAGCGGACTCTGTAACCGTTACTTTGTCTGGTAATGATTCTTTCGGTAATATTCTTTATTACTTCCAACTAACCACACCCAGTCAGGGTTCTCTTGCTATTTTAGATAACTTAGAAATTGAAGGTGTCGATTTTCCCCTGTCGGCAAACTTTAACTTCGATGAAGAGCCAGCGTCGGGTTATATAGGATTGGAAGCTTATGATGTGCAAAGCACGAATGATTATCTTGAGTCGCTTAAAAATGATGATGTTACCGCCTATGGTATTGTTTACTTCGACTTTTAAACAGGCTTAGGTCTTGTAAGTTGTAAATATATATCGGCATGTAGTGCTACGTGCCGATATATTGTATTCCTCTTAAATAAAGTTAATTACATCGATATTCATTGTCCATTTTCACCGTATTCAGTATGGTCTTTGCAGAACATGGAGAAAACAATGAATAAATTACAGCCCTGTTATCTTACAAACCTTATATTACGCAAAATTGCTCCCGCAATAGCGCTAACATTATCTAGTACAGCTTTTGCTGATACCGAGCAGCAGCAAGCACTTTACGATATTGCTAAAAATGTCTCCGCCGAAAATATTGAAAAAGACATTACTACGCTAGTGAACTTTGGTACACGCCATACCCTTTCTGAAACCGAGTCCGATACCCGCGGTATTGGTGCTGCGCGGCGCTGGATAAAATCTGAATTTGATAAAATTTCAGCCGAGTGCGGTGGCTGTTTAGAGGTGTATTATCAGTCAGAGGTAATTAGCGGTGAAAAACGTATTCCCGACCCAGTAGAAGTGGTTAGCGTTATCGCGATACAACGCGGTACTACCGATCCAGACCGTTACGTGATCATGTCGGGTGACATCGATTCACGGGTGTCTGATGTAATGGACTTCACCTCTGATTCACCGGGGGCAAACGACAACGCTTCTGGTGTTGCCGGTACCCTTGAAGCAGCACGAGTATTATCAAAATATAAATTTAACGGCAGTATTGTTTATGCCGCGCTATCTGGCGAAGAGCAGGGTCTTTTCGGCGGACGTATTATGGCAAACCAAGCCAAGAAGGATGGCTGGCGAATTAAAGCCGTGCTGAACAACGATATGATTGGCAATATCGAAGGGGTAAACGGTGTAATTAATAACACCACCGCCCGTTTGTTTGCAGAAGGAACTCGCGTAACAGAAACAGATGATGAAGCTCGTATGCGTCGTTTCACTGGTGGTGAGGTCGACTCACCAAGCCGTAACCTTGCTCGCTATATTGATAAAATTGCCGATCAGTATATTGAGAACTTAGACACTATGGTGATTTATCGCTTAGACCGCTTTGGTCGTGGCGGCCACCATCGTCCGTTCAATGACCTGGGCTACCCGGGTATTCGTATTATGGAAACCAACGAAAATTACACCCGTCAGCATCAGGATCTGCGCGTAGAAGATGGCATTGCATACGGAGACACGTTGGATGGCGTCGACTTTGATTATGCAGCAAAGCTTACTGGCCTGAATGCTGTCTCACTAGCCGCCATGGCGTGGGCGCCAAACCCACCCGCTAATGTAGAAATTGCTGGCGCTGTTCAACCTTCCACAACGTTAAAGTGGGATGCGCTGGATGCTGAACAAAACCCGCAGCTTAAAGGTTACAAAGTGTATTGGCGTCATACCGATGCACCGCAATGGGAATACAGTAAATATGTAGGAAATGTAACCGAAGCGACGCTTGAGAACGTGGTTATCGACAATTATTTCTTTGGCGTAGCTAGCGTGAACAACGATGGCGTGGAAAGCGTTGTAGTGTATCCGGGTCCAGCCGGAAGCTTTGGTAACTAACGTTCAAGCTAGCACTCAATATATTGATGTCGCTTACATTTTGGTAATTTAAGCCGTCACGTGATTATTGGAATTAAGACGCTAACTGCATTACAGTGTAGTAAATGCATGTCGGCAGTTCGGAGTTCACTTTTGGTAAGATTTAGCGCTTTCTCGCTTTCTTTTTTCACTCGGCGCCTTTGTTTATTAGGCATAAGCTTTGCCCTTCTTATTTTGGGTACTGTCAAAATACATGCCGCCCCTACACAGCTTGGCGCCGCTTCTTTTGAAACCTATATCAGTGATGATGGTGAGCCTGCTCGCATTAATGCGCTACTTGAAAAGGTGTTTCAAACGGCGGAGCTGGATATCCAACTGCAGGTTATGCGCCAAGCTTTTTTGGGCAGTTCTGTACTGACAGGTAAACTAGATGGTGAATTTGCCTATATCAACTTGGGTGAAGACAGCAGCAACTATGTGCTATCTGATATCTACTTACCCATTTATCTTTACGCAGTTAGTAAAGACGCCGAAGTGCAGGAAGTGAAACTATTTCCCCATTTAAAAGATAATCGCGTCGCCATTGAAAATCGCTTTGCGAATACGCCTTCATTCAGGCTACTCAAAAACATCAAATGGTCGCGTAACCCAACCACTTTTGATGCCTTTCGCCAACTTGCCGACGATAGAGCACCTTATTTAATAACCACACAGCTACTGGCGCGCGAGTTAAACATTCTATTGGCTAATGATAATGAAGAAACACTGCACTTTGCGGCAAAGCCGTTAGCAAAAACAGGGTTTCAAATAGCTATTAGTAAAAATGTGGCGAATGCAAAAAACATTATCGCGCAATTCAACCAAGCTGTATCTATTATGCAGAACACGGGCGAATTTAACCAACCACTCGCATTAGCTTGGTTAACCAAGGATGTAAATGGCGATGGGGTGGCTGACTTTGTTGGGCACAGCAGTATAACCAATGCATCTGACTTGCTAACCACAGCTTACTCTCTTGACGGTAAACCCACCTCTGAAAGCAGTGCTTTTTATATAGATGGGGAGCGCTATGACTCACTTGAGGATGCTCGCGCAGCGCTTCCGTCTAAAGACAGTACGCAGCCTCGCGAATCGCTTTTAGATAAGACCACCTACCAACAACTGCTTCGCCGCTGGTAGACTGGTTTTTGTAAGGCTAGAGGCTTAACTGGATACTCCTTCGCGTTCGCCTCTTAAACAGCCATTTGTTAATGCGCAGTTTCAGGAAGATACATTTCTAAAATAGTCAGTAGTTCTTCGCCATCTACTGGTTTTGACACATAGTTGTTAAAACCAGCTTTAAGCGCTTTAACACGGTCTGCCGTGTACGCATAGGCGGTCAGTGCAACAGCATTAAGTTTCGAAATTTCAGGGATTTCACTGCCTCGTATTTTCGTCACCAAACCTAACCCGTCCATTTCCGGCATTCCAATGTCAGAAAGCAGTAGGTCAAAGGCCTCAGGCATATCATTGATTTCTTTCCATGCCAGTAAACCATTTTTCACTACGTTAACTCGCGCACCGTTCGATTCTAAAAATAGCTTTATGAAATCACGGGCGTCAGGCTCGTCTTCTGCCACCAGTATCCGTAATCCATTTAAACGTAGCGATTCAGTTAGGTCGCTAATTTCAGAGCGCTTAGTTTCTATTATGTCATCGTGCAAATTCAACGGTGCAATTGGCAGCGTTACGTAAAACGTTGATCCCGAGTTAGGGCCGTCACTTTCTGCATAGATCTCGCCGCCGTGCATTTCGACCAAGCTTTTCACAATAGACAAGCCTAAACCTAACCCATGTTTATTATGCTCGCTTTTGCTTTGATAAAAGCGCTCGAAAACGTGAGCTAACTGCTCTTGTGTCATTCCTTTACCGTTATCTTTAACGCGTATCAGATAGTTAGAGTGCTCTCTTCGTCCTCTGATGTGCACTGTGCCCCCTTTAGAAGTGAACTTAAGCGCATTGCTCAACAAGTTGTTGATCACTTGTTTTATACGCAAGTTGTCACCAAGAATTTGGGTATGTTCATCCTCACAATTTATCGATAGCTGAATATTCTTACTCGCAAACCCCGCTTCAAATGACCTTGCCACCTCCGATATCGACCCGGCAATATTGAGCGAATGTGTGCTAAGTTTCATAGTGCCAGAAATGATGCGCGACAAATCGAGAATATCGTTTATTAAAGCTGCCTGAGTAGATGCTGCACGCTTTATCACGCCAAGCGCATCAGACATTCTGTCAACGTTGCGAATATCCATTAGGGCTAGATCGGTCCAGCCAACAATTGAGTTCAGTGGTGAACGCAATTCGTGAGAAATACTGGCAAGAAACTGATCTTTGGCCTTATCCAACTCTTCTAACTTACTAATTTGCTTATCGAGCGACGCTTTTAAGCTAAGTGCGTAGGGTATAAATAAGTGGTCGAAACCTTCGATAATCAGCTGGTCATCTTCGGTCCATTCCACCGACTCATCAGCTACACTTTGTAGGTACAAATCGAACGAGTTACGTGGTGTAAGCGACTTACCAATATCTTTTTTGGCTGCATCGCGACCGGCCCAGCGTATTGTTTTATCTTTTTGCTCTCTAAACCAAACCGTGTAGTAGCCTAATTTTGAGGACACGCAGGAAATATACATTCCTCGAATACCGTTTAGCTCACAACTATCAGACACTTCATTGGCTAGCCGATTAACAGCAATCGATTGCTCAGAATCGCTTATAGCAAATTTATCAAGTAGTGTTGCAAGGCTTTTCTCTGTTGGTGTGCTGCCTACCAAATAATTGCCTGAAGGGGTAACCACCGCCATGCCGCAAGCATCAGCAACATCGAGTAGCTCTCTTTCTTTTTGCTTAATAGCTTCGAGCGGGTTCGTGTATGAAGTAAGTTGGTGAACGATAATATTCAGCTTACGCTGACGTATTTGAAATTGTTCTTTCTTTTTGTGCAACGCTTTTGTGTGAAGTTGCCACGCATAAAGGTGACCTAACGATTCACAAACCAAACGTTTCTTCTGATCAATATAGGCAGGTTTACTATTGTGGCAAGCTAATAACCCCCACAGTCGTCCCTCGAAAACAAGCGACACCGAAAACGAAGAGCGGATGCCCATATTTTTAAGGTAAGCAATATGCATCTGTGATACCGAGCGCACCATCGACATTGACAAGTCCAACGGCGGGCGCTCGGCCTCTTTAACCGAAGGTTTAAGACCAATAACGGGTTCTTCGACATCAAATACGCAACGAACTCGGTTTTTAAGATAGAGCTCACGCGCTTGTTTTGGGATATCTGAGGCTGGAAATTTCAGCCCTTTAAACGAGCGTGAGTTCGGGTTGGTGGCTTCACCAATTACTTCACCACAGTAGGCCTTATCAAACTTATAAACCATTACAGAGTCAAAGCCGATGTATTGCTTAAATACCCGGGCGATGGCGTCAGCAACGTCACCGATAGTATCCCTGTCATCGACATTCGGCAACAATGCACGAATATCCACATCCATGGGCACCCACTGCTGCGCAGCTTCAAAACTCAATTGAGGCGTAGGCTCTAATTCGATAACCAACAAACCGTTGGAATCAAAAACGACCCCGCTTCCCTCTTTTTCCCAGTCTTTTACGCGTAAAGCGTTTTCTGTAAATTTCCACTGGTAAGCATGACGGATATCTCCGCCTTTCACTGCATCGTAAATAGTTTGAAAGGTGTGCGCTTCTGGAGAAGGAATTTCGATAAGTTCGGTGATGAGCGTCTCACCGGGGATAACTGCTACGCTGAACATATCGTTAATGTTCTCGCTCACTACCTGAATTTTTTTGGTGCTGGGGTTGATAGCTATTACATACCCGAAACTCTGTACGCTTTCGAGCAAGTGGATAGCTTCGTCTTCACAGTTTTGAAGCGTATTTGTCTTTGAATCCGTAACGTATTGCATTGCCTTGGCCGAGAAATAAAGAAAGCGAACTTTCATGAGGATCTTGTTAACTTTTTCACAATAACAACTTATCGCTTGGAAAGCATTTTTAATTGCACTGGGCCGCCTAATTAATTTTCATTAAATTATTAGTTAAAAGTCTCTACTACATCACTTTATTATTGCTTTTTTTGATCTACCACAATAAACTTTCAGTAATTTCTGAAACTTCTGGAATGTAAAAATGAAAATGACGCCTTTAATTACATCTGCGGTTATGCACTTTGGCGAAATGGGAAGTCGCTGGGGCTTCAATAGAACCGTTGGGCAAATTCTTGCACTCATCGTGTTAAATGAAGAGCCAATTTCAGCTCAGGAAATTGCTGATGCACTCAATATTTCCAGAGGCAATACCAGTATGGGCTTGAAGGAACTTCAGTCTTGGCGCTTAGTTAAGCAGCACCTTGTGCCTGGTGAAAGAAAAGAGTTTTTCATTCCTGCCGGCGATATTTGGACTCTGGCAAACAGAGTATTTGAAGAGCGTAGAAAGCGTGAAATAGACCCAACCATGAGCCTTCTACGGGATTTGCTTCTTGATGCACCAGCCAACGAAAAAGAAGCAAATGCACAACACAAACTGAACGAAATCCATGATTTACTCGAATCAATTACGGCATGGTCTGAAGAACTTCAGAATCTTGGGCCTGAAAAGTTAAATACGTTGATGAAGTTAGGTTCGGGTGTGGGTCGTATGCTTGAGCTTAAGGATAAGCTACTTCCGGGGAAAAATAGCGTTAACTAAGGGGGCCTTCTGTGGATGCATTCTTGCTGTCTCGTTTACAATTTGCGTTAAATATTAGTTTTCATATTCTGTTTCCAACCATCACCATGGCGATGGGGTGGTTTTTATTCTATTTTAAGCTGCGCTCTAACATTTCAGGGCATCCTGTTTGGATGCGTATGTATCGTTTTTGGGTGCGTGTTTTTGCGCTAAGCTTCGCGCTGGGTGTAGTAAGCGGCGTAACCATGTCGTTCCAATTTGGTACTAACTGGCCAGGCTTTATGGAAAAAGTGGGAAATGTGGCAGGGCCACTGCTAGGTTACGAGGTACTTACCGCCTTCTTCTTGGAAGCCACTTTCCTTGGCATTATGTTGTTTGGTATACGCCGAGTTCCAAATTGGCTGCATACCGCCTCTACGCTTATTGTAGCACTTGGCACTACTACTTCCGCCTTCTGGATTTTGGCGTTAAATAGCTGGATGCAAACACCTCAGGGTTTTGAAATGGTTGATGGTGTGGTATATGCCACCAATTGGAAAGAGATAATCTTCAACCCTTCTTTCCCCTATCGCTTTGTACACATGATGTTGGCTTCAGGACTGACCGCCAGTTTCCTCATTGCCGGGCTGTCAGCCTACCGCATGTTGAAAGGCGACGATAAGCTTGCTCCCAAACTAGCGCTAAAAACAGCCACCTATACGGCAGCTGTATTAATCCCCCTTCAAATTTTTGCAGGCGATATGCACGGTTTGAACACGCTTGAACATCAGCCTCAAAAAGTAGCGGCGATGGAAGGACTTTGGGAAACCACAGAAGGTGCGCCTTTGTTGCTGTTCGCCATTCCAGATGAAGAAACTAAAGAAAATCATTTTGAGATACCCATTCCTTATGGCGCAAGTTTAATTCTTACTCACGAGCTTAAAGGCGAGATAAAAGGGCTTAATGAGTTCGAGGGAGAACATCCGCCAGTTGCCCCTGTATTCTTTGGTTTTAGAGTTATGGTGGGAATGGGCATGTTAATGCTTGCAGTTTCATGGCTTGGCAGTCTTTACCTTGTGCGCAATAAAACGTTTCCTATATGGCTTAAGCGCACTTTCGCTGGCATGGCGTTCAGCGGTTGGATTGCGACTTTGGCAGGTTGGTACGTCACTGAAATAGGCCGTCAGCCCTATTTGGTAAGTGGCGTGTTAAGAACCGCAGACGCCGTTACCCAATTGCCACCGGCTAATATCGCTTTGTCATTCACGCTTTACCTTGTCATTTACACGGTGCTTCTAATCGCATACATGGGAACCCTGATGTTGATGTGCAGAAGAGCGGTGGAAATTGAAGAAATAACGACAGAAGAGCGAGAAATTGCTAAGGCAAAAATGCAACCTACCGACCCCGATCCAAGTACGGTTTAAGGAGAGCAAACATGTTTGAAAACGTATCAGCAGAAATGCTCGGAAATATTTATGTGGGTCTACTTGGTCTATCTGTATTACTGTATGCCATTTTAGACGGTTATGACTTAGGCGTAGGCGTACTTATACCACCAAGAACAGAGGGCTTCCGCGATGATATGATCGCCTCTATTGGCCCTTACTGGGATGCCAATGAGACTTGGCTTGTGCTTGCCATAGGCTTACTGCTTATCGCTTTTCCTGAAGCACATAGTGAGTTTTTGCAGACCCTGTATTTACCAGCCACTTTCATGTTGCTAGGGCTTATTCTTCGCGGCGTAGCATTTGATTTTCGAGCCAAGGTTGTACAGGTGAAGAAACGCAAATGGGATTTAGTGTTTAAGTACGGTTCTCTTTTGACCACTTTAGCTCAGGGATATATGTTGGGCATATATGTAACAGGGCTTCGTACCGACATATGGGCGCAGGGGTTCGCACTTCTTGCTGCATTTGGTGTGACTGCGGCTTATGCGTTTATTGGTGCTTGTTGGTTGATACTCAAAACTGAAGGCGAGCTTCAACAAAAAGCATATTATTGGGCACGCAGAGGATTAGGCGTATTAGCTGTAGGTATTGTCGCTGTAAGTATCGCTAATCTCACCTTGCACGATGATGTTAGAGATTTATGGCTCTCAGCACCTTGGGGCTACGTTCTATTTGCTATTCCTGTTGCGTGTTTTGCACTTTTAGGGTTGTGCGGCATATTGCTAAAGAAATTACCTGACGCACAGGGTAAAGGAGAATGGCTCCCCTTCTTCATCGCCTTACTCGTATTTTTGCTTTGCTTCAGCGCGTTTGGCATTAGCTACTACCCGTTTATCATTCCCGGGCAAATGACGGTTATGGACGCACTAAGTGATGCAAGCTCTTTGCGCTTTTTACTTGTGGGTGTGGTGATAGTAGTGCCTATTATTTTGGCTTACACGGCTATGGTATATAAAATTTTCTCTGGTAAGTCAGAAAAACTTTCTTACTACTAGGTTGAATTACGGGATCGCAACAGATCACAATTACTTCATACCCCAATTAACTAAGACAATAGTGAACATCATTGAAAATCAGTGGTGTTCACTTTCTGTTCGGCGCTATACTTCCCAACATCTGCACGGTTCCAGGCTTTTATCTCTTTGCAATTTCTTTTAAATTCCTTTTAAAAGAAAGGTAAGTTATTTGCATATAAAAATATGATCCTTTCCGGCGATCAATCTATACCAATAACTAGTAGTGTTTAAATTTGGCTAGTCTGCACTCAATCCACGAGCGAAATTTAATCACTATTTAGTACCAAATATTTTGTTGACATCAAACTGTAATATTACTATATTTTATTTGGGGCAATTTTTAATAGAAGGAGCCAATACTATGGAAAATGTTTTCCATTCGTTCTCACGGTTCTTCAAGCGCGCGCACCCCTATACAGTCGCTCACTACATCGGCCGTAAAAATGCGCAGCGTATCTTAGGATGTAAAATTAAAAAGAAATCCAAGATATTCGCCGACCAGCACGTTGAAGACCAAAATAATTAATTTATATGGGGCCCGTCAAACCGGCCCCATTTTTTTGCTCACTAACTCGGGCTGAAACTTCTGTCATTAAAGGTGAGTAAGAGGAACTGAAGTAGTGTACTTAATCTGTTCCATAGCAAAACTTGACGTTACGTCTGAAAACTCTATACCGTTAACCAGTCGTTTGTAAAAATGGTCAAAGCAATCCATATCGGTGACAAGCACTTTAAGTAAGTAGTCGTACTCTCCTGACATACGGTAACACTCTACTACCTCATCAAATGAAGACGCATGTTTGGCGAAACTAGCCAGCCACTTCCCATCGTGCCTGCCCGCTTTCACTTGCACAAAAACTGTCATTGCAAGCCCTAGCTGCTTGGCACTTAGCAGCGCGACCCGCTTAGAAATGATACCTTTTTCTTCAAGTTTTTGAATTCGCCGCCAACAGGGAGTAACCGTCAGCCCTATATGCTCAGCAATATCCGCAACAGGTGTGTCGGTATTACTCTGAAGCATGCTAAGTATTGCCTTGTCTATTACATCCATTGTGCTTGCAGTATCACCATGTATAGTTAGATACGACCTTTGAATATCAAAGTCTATTGTTAACCCATATTGAATTGCTTGATACACATTTCCATATTGTTTAAAGCCACCAAGGCTGCGTGAAATCGATGTTTTCCGGCGCAATTTCGTATTGAAATGGTGGTGCGAAGACATCCCAAAATGCATCACGTAATTCTTCGTCCAAAATTGTGAGCTTGCCTTCATCGCGGTAACGAGTTAACAAGGTATTGTAGGCATCAATTGGCATTTGCGGATTAGACTGTCGAAAAATAACGCGACCTCCAAACTCCTCAAACATCGCCTTTTCTGTTTGGTACTGCATAACCTGCTTGGCAGCAATCTCACCTATGGGCTTAGTGGCAGATTCACTCGTAACCTGATTTTCAAATTTTTCGGTAAACTTGCTCACCAGTGTCTGATTCAGAGAGATGCCTTTTTGCTTTGCGTAATCTTTTAATACAAGGTCATAAATTCTGTTAGACGCGTTTACACGAGCCACATAATCTACCATATCGGCATAACTATCTTTCGCCTGCTGTTTTATGTTTCTACGCTCATCTTCATTGGGCATCACATCGGCCATCGTAATATCGACGTTGAGAACCGTAGCCAATACATTCTGATCAGTAATTTGCTCATTTGCCTGGGCAGCATAGACAAGGTTTGAATATAGAAGAAACAGCGCAGTGGCCAATGAAGAAAGAATAGTTGATGTCATGCGCATATTGCACTCCCTGTAAATAGATTCACCAAGATGGGCGTTGTGATGAGTAAAGCATTAAACGCTATGACTACGCAATACCGAGGCAGGCTGATATTAAGAATAAGCTGCGAGTAACAAATGTATTGGGGTTATCAAATGGCGGTGCTGTAAAGGGGAGAAAAGATAGCTGTAGCTATGAGTTATGTGAATAATTCAATGAAAGTGGTGTTTAAAAGGCGCGCCAATGACTGGACGCTTATATGCTCATTTTGAGTAAGCGTGAGGAATGTAAATAACAGAAAGAAAAACGGCGGTCAAATGACCGCCGTTTTTGAATTCTTAGATAGCTTGCACGTTAGCAGCTTGAAGACCTTTTTGACCTTCTTCAACTTCAAATTCTACTCGCTGACCTTCTGGAAGCGTTTTGTAACCGTCAGAGATGATCGCACGGAAATGAACGAATACGTCCTTACCGCCGTTATCTTGAGTTAGAAAACCGTAACCTTTATCAGCGTTGAACCACTTAACTGTGCCTGTAACTTTAGACATGTCGTATAGACCTCAAATATCGTATTAAATTGCGCATAAGCGCGTGTAACTAAGTTCTTTAGAGTCTTTAAATTGGCGGAGTATTGGGTCTTACTTACGAATGGACAAACAACTTACAACAAATTACCGGGTAACTCGAGTGGTTTAACATATAGCAAATAATACAAAATCGCGTCTATTTAAAGACATTGGCCAAAAGCCACAACCACTATAACACTCTTCGGGACGATTAATATACAAATTAATTGATAAACTACGGATTTCATAAATAATTCACCGCAGCGTAACAATAATCAAAGCCCTTTTCGCCACGCCAAATACCAGCAAATTGCGCCAATTACGCCCGTACTTGCAGGGAAATACCAAGATAAATCGTACATCGGCAATATCGCCGACATTAACACGAAAGTGGCACCCACTACGCTTAAATGAGTGGTCTGAGTTGTTTTCTTTTGCTCTTGAAGCAGAGCCAAATGAGTTCTTTGTTGCTGTAACGGCAAACGTTTCATCTGCTGTAAACTGTCATACAACAGGTCCGGCATTTCAGGCAGTTTTTCCGACCAGAAAGGTAAGTTGTCTTTCACTTTCCCCATCATTGCCGTGAAGCCAACCTGCTCTTTCATCCAGTTTTCAAGGAAAGGCTTAGCGGTTTTCCATAAATCGAGTTGAGGATAAAGCTGACGGCCCAAGCCCTCTATGTACAGCAGTGTTTTTTGCAATAGCACAAGCTGAGGCTGAACCACCATATTGAAACGACGTGCCGTATTAAATAGCTGCAATAACACATTACCAAAAGATATTTCCGCTAGCGGCTTTTGGAAAATAGGTTCGCACACTGTGCGGATAGCCATCTCAAATTCGTCAATATTTGTGTCTTGCGGCACCCAACCAGAATCGGCGTGAAGCTGGGCAACCTTGCGATAATCGCGGTTGAAAAAAGCAATAAAGTTTTCCGCCAAATAACGTTTATCTTCACGATTGAGCGTACCTACTATGCCAAAATCTATGGCGATATATTTTGGGTTTTCAGGGTGTTCGGTAGATACAAAGATATTGCCAGGGTGCATGTCTGCATGGAAAAAACTGTCGCGAAATACTTGGGTAAAGAATACTTCAACCCCGCGCTCAGCCAATTTTTTCATGTTGGTATTTTGCGTTAGCAGTGCGTCGATATTGGAAATAGGCAGGCCATAAATACGCTCCATCACCAGTACATTGCTGCGACAGTAATCGCTGTAAATTTTGGGAACATAGAGTGCGTCGGAACCTTCAAAGTTACGCCCTAACTGAATACCGTTTGCCGATTCACGTAGCAGATTAAGTTCATCAACAATGGTTCTTCGATATTCCACTACCACTTCTACAGGGCGTAGACGTTTACCGTCAGGTAACCAGCGCTGAAGCACATTAGCCAGACTAAATAACAGCTCCATATCGGCTACGATGGTATCGCGTATATCGGGTCGCAGTACCTTCACTACAACATCTTCGTTGCTATGCTTTAGTTTTGCGGCATGAACTTGAGCAATAGACGCTGACGCTAGCGGCGCTTTTTCAAATTCGCTGAATAGTTCGCTTAAATCTGACAGCCCTAGCGCCTGTTTAATGATCTCTTGCGCAGCGTCTGATGAAAACGGCGGAACTTTGTCTTGTAATCGAGCCAGCTCGTTAGCGATAGCTGGGGGAAGTAAGTCTCTGCGGGTAGAGAGCATTTGCCCGAATTTAATAAAAACAGGCCCCAAGCTTTGAAGCGCAAGGGTAATACGCTCGCCGGCAGACTTGCCCTTGTGCTTATTTCGCACCCAGAAGATGGTATGACGCATAGCCCGCGCGTACCAGGGTAACCACTTTGCTGGAATAAGTTCATCTAAGCCGTGTTCCAACAATACCTTGTTAATTCGGTATAACCTAACAATACGCATTTATGAGCCTGTTTCTCTCAATATTACTTAATTTTTTCTTCTAGACGGCGCAGTCTCGCGTCGGCGCTTTCTGCTCTGTCGCGAAGTGCACTCACCTCATCGCTAAAGTGCATAACTGCCAGCTTATGCGCTGCAAGCTGCTTTTCTTCTACCACAGCGTTGCCTAATACTTTCGCCATCGACGCCAGTACTGCCATCGATTTTTCATGCACTGTCTTTACCGTTTTCACGGTTTGATGTGCGATAACATCGTTGGTCTTTTGCGCGAGCAACTCTTCAATGTCGATATCCAACTGCTGAAACAGCGCGCTCACTTGCTGAGCAACATTTAGCTCCCCTTCCAAAAACAATGCTTTTTGTTGAATGAGGCGGGTAAGTTGACTGGTTTCTTTTAGCTCTGGCAAAGTCTGTAGCGATGTTTTAATACAACAGTCTTTCGGTCCAAGGGATGCAACGACGTCGTCAAATGAACCTTGTTCGCTTAGTACGTCGACACGGTCGGAAAAAGACAGTGTAATACCGTAAGGAAGCGGCGAGACAAATGCAGTAAGCCTGGCGCCATTAAGCGCCTTTAGCCTTGTTTCGCTGTCTTCATCTAAAGACAGCAACTTATTTATAACCGATTCAACTGTTGCAGTAATCAGCGCAGAGGTAGGCATTAAAACTTGTAACCTCTATGCAGCGCAACAATACCGCCAGTTAGATTCTGGTAATCACATTGTTCAAAACCCGCTTGCTCAAACATGCCTTTTAATGTTTCTTGATCAGGGTGCATGCGAATACTTTCCGCAAGGTATTGGTAGCTTTCTGCATCGTTTGCCACCAGCTGCCCCATTTTCGGTAGGATATGGAACGAATACATGTCGTAAAGCTTACTTAGCTGCTCTGAGGTAGGTTTTGAGAACTCTAGAACAAGCAAGCGCCCGCCCGGCTTAAGTACGCGATAAATAGAATTAAGCGCGTTTTGCTTTTCCGTTACGTTTCTAAGACCGAATGCCATGGTCACCACATCAAAATGGTTGTCAGGGAACGGCAAGGCTTCTGCGTCCGCCTGTACATAGTCAATATTGCTAACCAAGCCACGGTCGCGAAGCTTATCACGGCCTACTTTCAGCATAGACAAATTGATATCGGCAAGTATTACGCGCCCTGTCGGGCCTACCAAGCGCGAGAACTTAGCGGTTAAATCGCCAGTACCACCGGCAATATCCAAGACTTTATTGCCCGCGCGCACACCGCTGCAGTCTATTGTGAAACGCTTCCATAAACGATGCACTCCCATCGACATAAGATCGTTCATTACGTCGTACTTCGCTGCGACAGAGTCAAAAACATTGGCAACTAAAGAGGCTTTTTGCCCTTTATCTACCTGTTTGAAACCGAAGTGTGTCGTATGCTCGGTAGCATTGTCGATTGCAGAGTCTGCTTGCGTAGCGGGAGTTTGATTGTCGCTCATGACAGTCCTGTAATTTGAATATTTTTATTAATGCCGAAGTGTATAGGATTGTGTGCTCAAGCAAAAGCTTTATGCCCGACAGTCTCCTGACGTAAATCAGCTTATTAGCCCGAACATAAACCACGCCGGCGAAGTGCAGGCTGGCATATTTCGTATACTAAACTACCTTGACCTACGCAGTTCTATTATTCGTGCCCCAGCTGAAGGCAACTATAGCGCTTATCTCTTGTAGCGAACGGCCACTTTCTTCATGCCATTGGGCAAATGCAGCGTTGGCCGCGGCCAGCGTTTTTTTCGAGGTTAAGCCACCGTCAATAATTTCATTCTTACGCAAGTAATCTTCTACGTCACGAGAGAACAAAAACGTGTCTATGCCAAGTGCTCGAAGCATGTAGGGACCAGTGTTACCACCTAATCGCGCTCCGCGCTTCTTTAAAAACTCCCAAAGTTCGGTAATGTTGTCTTTATTGAATCCTGCTACGAATTTGCCAAAGCTACCGTGCTCCAAAGACACGTCTTTAATCATCATGGCATTGTCGCGTACCGTCATGACTTTTTTATAGTTGCGAACAATGCGCTTGTCTGACGCTTTCTGCTCTAGCATTTCATCGGGCATCAACAACACTTTATCAACGTCGAAACCGAAAAATACGGTTTCAAAGTCGGGCCACTTTTGCTCAATAACTCGCCATACAAAGCCTGATTGAAACACTTTTTTGGTCATCGCCGCTAAAAAGCGGTCGTCACTTATGGCCTCAATTTGCGCTTTAGAAAGCGGTGCTTGGAGCATAGCTTCAAGCACCTTTTCGCCGCCTTTACGCTCACACGCTCGGCGATAGATAGACTGGAAAGACTCGAGCTTAGCTTCTGTCGCATGTCCTGCCATGGGCGCTTAGCCTTTTATGCCGCTATGACGGAGTAAAGCGTCCACTTTAGGCTCGCGCCCTCTAAAGGCAACAAACAAGTCCATAGGAGGCTTACTGCCGCCCATTTCTAGAATGTTTTCTAAGAACGCTTTGCCCGTGTCACGATTGAAGATTCCATCCTCTTCAAACTTACTGTACGCATCGGCTGAAAGCACTTCCGCCCATTTGTAGCTGTAATAACCTGCTGCATAGCCACCAGCAAAAATATGCCCAAAGCTATTTTGGAAGCGGTTAAACGATGGAGGAATGACCACAGCCACTTCTTCACGCACTTTATCCAAAGTGCCTTGTACATCGACATCGCTGCCCTTTTCACTATGAAGTAAGAAGTCAAAAAGACTGAATTCAAGCTGACGCACCATTTGCATCGCAGATTGATAATCCCGTGCTGCAAGCATGCGTTCTAGTAAATCAGCGGGCAGTGGTTCGCCGGTCTCATAATGACCAGAGATAAAGTTAAGTGCATCTTCTTCCCAGCACCAGTTCTCTAAAAACTGGCTTGGCAATTCAACGGCATCCCATGGCACACCATTAATACCAGACACACCAGCTACGCTCATTTTAGTAAGCATATGGTGAATACCATGGCCAAACTCATGGAACATGGTTACCACTTCATCGTGGGTAAATAGCGCTGGTTTATCGCCTACCGGTGCGTTGAAGTTACAAGTAAGGTAAGCCACAGGAAGCTGTAGTTCTCCATCCATTTTTTCACGACGTACTCGGCATTCATCCATCCACGCGCCGCCACGTTTTTTAGCTCGGGCGTATAGGTCTAAGTAAAAACTACCGCGCATAACATCGGCATCGTCAGTGATGGTAAAGTAACGTACATCCTTATGCCATGTGTCGATTCCAGGCTGCTCAATAATTTTTAAGCCGTACAGGCGATGTACTACTTCGAATAAACCAGACAATACCTTATCTTCAGGGAAGTATGGGCGCAGCATTTCATCAGAAATCGTGTACTTTTCCTGCTTCAATTTTTCGCTGTAATAAGGAAGGTCCCATGCTGCAAGCTCAGTAACACCGTGCTTGTCTTTAGCGTATGCTCTAACTTCTTCAAGCTCTTTTTCTGCTTGAGGTTTAGATTTCGCCGCTAAATCGCGTAAGAACCCAATAACCTGATCGGTAGAGTCAGCCATTTTAGTCGCAAGCGAACGCTCTGCGTAACTCGAAAAACCTAGTAATTCGGCCAATTCGGTACGAAGAACCAGGGTTTCTTTAATGATTTCAGTGTTATCCCATTTACCGGCATTTGGGCCCTGCTCTGACGCTTTCGTCGCGTAGGCACGATACATTTCTTCACGTAGTTCGCGATTATCGGCATACAGCATTACGGGTAAATAAGAAGGAATATCTAGAGTGAATAGCCACCCTTGTAAATCTTTCTGGTGGGCAGCCTGCGCCGCCGCTTCAAGGGCAGATTCCGGCATACCGGCGAGATCAGCTTCATCGGTAATGTGCTTGGTCCAGCCCATGGTGGCATCCATCACATTATTAGAAAAGGTTGACGATAATTCGCTGAGCTTTGCCTGAATCTCTGCAAAACGTTTCTTTTGCTCAGCGGGAAGCGCTACACCTGACAATGTGAAATCACGAACGGCGTTTTCAATAACTTTCTGTTGCTCTTCGCTTAGGGTTTCAAACTCGTCAGACGCTTTAAGAGAGGCATAAGCGTTGTAAAGACCTTCGTGCTGTCCTACCCAGGTGCCGTATTCAGATAATAATGGCAAACACGCATCGTGGGCTTCACGTAATTCATCGCTGCTCACTACGCTATTCATATGCGAGACCGGCGAAAACATTTTACTTAAACGGTCATCCACCTCTTCAAGGCGCAATACCAAATTCTTGTAAGAGTAATCTTTCGACGCCACGACCTCTTCTATTTCGCTTTTGCACGCTGCAATGGCTTTTTCAATTGCAGGCTTTATAGAAGCAGGTTCAATAGCAGAAAAAATTGGTAGGCCATCTACCATTTCAATTGCAGGGGTTGTCATAATCTTTTTCACTCTTAACTCAATGATAGAATAATGATGGGGCTTCGCTGATTAAAAGCAAGCTATTGTTTCAGCCGCAGTTGACCTATTTTGAACTTACTTCTAGATTAGGTGTACGGATCACGACAACGGTCCACCGATGTAGATGAGGCGTTTGTGTTTTACCTCGCCTATCTTATCAAAGCCTTGCAAATCCGCTGTACAGCAATAGCCATCAAGCCGCTGTCACAAATGTCACATTTCATCCTTTTGTCTACTTTGTCCCTTCCCTGTTCAGGGTCTATAATTTCGATTAATAATTCTACAAGGCATAGATATGAAAACGTTGACCTCGGGTGAAATAGCCTCGTATTGCGATGTAAATCTGCGCACCGTAATTCGATGGATTGAAAGCGGTAAGCTTAAAGGCTTCAAACTTCCTGGGCGCGGAAACAACAGAGTATTGGTAGAAGATTTCGTAGCCTTTTTAGAAAGGCACGACATGCCAATTCCCGATTCATTGAAAGGCATTGCCACGCCGTCGATATTAATTGTTGACGATGAAATGCCTGTCGCCAAATCTATTCAGCGTGTAGCCAGACGGGCGGGCTATGAGTCGTATATCGCTACCGGCGGCTTCCAGGCTGGGATTATGCTTAGCCAATACGAACCAAAAGTAATGACGCTCGATCTAAGCATGCCTGGGATGGATGGTTACAGTGTTATTGAGTTCACGCGTGACCAGAGCAAATACAAAGACCTTAAAATCGTGGTGATATCCGCCCTGGACGAGGTGAGCTTAGAGCGAGCGCTTGAGATTGGGGCTGACGCCACCTTGCAAAAACCTTTCTCAAATCATGATTTAACAATGGTCCTTGAGCAGTTTATGTCGATGTAAATCGATGTAAAAGGAGTGACATTATGGCTTGGTTATCGCGATTCGCTCTTTTAAGTTTATTCATTAGCACTGCTGCGATGTCAGCGAATGGCAAAACGTTCAATTTTGCTGTAGTGCCCCAGCAGTCAGCCAAGAAAATGGCTGAAAACTGGCAACCCTTAATCGACTACCTCAGTAATTACACCGGGTTCGAAGTCAATTTCAAAACAGCAAAAGATATTCCCACGTTCGAGGCTAATCTAGCCGACGGCAATTACGATATTGCCTATATGAACCCCTACCATTTCGTGGTTTTTAACGATTCTGTGGGTTATAAGGCATTAGCGCGCCAACGCGACAAGAAAATTCGTGGGTTGATTGTCGTGCACAAAGACAGCCCTATAAATACTCTTGAAGAGCTAAGTGGAACTGAAGTTGCGTTCCCAGCGCCAGCCGCGTTTGCCGCCACCATCATTACCAGCGCTCACCTACGCATGAACAATATTGCTTTTGTGCCGCGCTACGTCAATTCTCATGACTCGGTGTATCTCGCCGTTCAACGCGGCTTTTTCAATGCTGGGGGCGGCATTGTACGTACACTCAATAGCTCACCTGACGATGTAAAAGACGAATTGCGCGTTTTGTGGAAAAGCAAAGATTTTACGCCCCACGCCATTGCGACCCACCCAAATATGGCACACGCTGACAGACAAGCTATTCTTAATGCATTACTTGCTTTATCAAATGACTCAAGCAAGTCATGGATTTTAAACGGTATTGGGTTTAATGGCTTTATGGCGTCAAACGACAGCGATTGGGACGACGTGAGAGCATTGGGAATAGCGTCGCTTTCGAGGCCGCATTTATGAGTATAGTCGTATGAAACTGTCGTTACGTGTAAAGACAATAACAGGCATAGCATCAATAGCAGCGCTTTTGCTGCTAGTGCTCATTGTGACTGTTTTTCAGTTGCTTAACGACCTTGTCGACAGTAACGTGAAAAAATCAGCCGACACGACGGTTGCCCTTTTTGTGTCTACAACTAAAAATGCGTTTTTAAGCTACGATTTAGCAGCACTTGATGCTGATGTCTCTGAGATACTCACAAACCCCAATATTGCGTATGTCAAAGTTAAGGACAAGCTGGATAGAGTTTTCGTTGAAAAAGGCAGCGCCGAAGCCCTGAGCCGCCCCTTCGTTGCCGATACAAGTGTGTCAAAAGCCGATGACGGCATTTACGATACCCGTGCGCCTATCATGGTAAACAGCACCTTGTACGGTTATGTAGAGATTGGCCTTAACATTGCCTCGGTCACTGAATCAGTATCAAGGGTAAGAAGCTGGACCGTAACGCTGGCTTTATTAGAGTTTATTCTAGTTGGCTTGTGCTCTTATTTGCTTGGCTCTTACCTAATGTCGCAACTTCGTCAGTTACACGAAGGGGCGAAGCGGTTGGGTGATGCAGTTAAGCACAACAGCTATCAAGATGTCTTCATCCCCGTGCGCGGTACAGATGAGTTAAGCGAGCTGGCAGAAGCTTTTAACCAACTTGTTGAACGCCTGAAAGAGGAACATGCCCAACGCCAGAACGCCCAAGATGAGTTAAAAGAGCTTAATACGCTACTTGAAGAAAAGGTTCAGGACAGGACTGCGTTGCTGCATCAGAAAAACTATCAACTTCAAGAAGCTAATAAGGACTTAAAAGAAACGCAGGTTCAGCTACTACAAGCTGAAAAAATGGCGTCAGTGGGGCAACTGGCTGCAGGTGTCGCTCATGAGATTAATAATCCTGTGGGCTTTGTTAGTAGCAATATCTCGACACTCAGCGAATACGTCGCTACTTACCAAATGATTTTCTCCCAAATTAATGTGGTGCTTGATGCACAAGATGAGACTAAGCGCGCTTCTGCCTTAGCGGATTTGGAGAAAATGCTAGCCAATCAAGACATGGCATTTATTAACGAAGACATTACCGACCTTCTGAGTGATTCGAGAGACGGGTTGCATCGGGTTGCAGAAATTGTGAAGGGGTTGAAGCTGTTCTCTCGTGTGGATAGCGATCATATGCAACAACACAACATTAATGATTGCGTACGCACTACCCTTGCGATGGTGAACAACCAGTTAAAGTACATCTGCACCGTTGAAACTCATTTAGGTAGAGTTCCTGATGTTGCCATGAACGTAGGCAAGATTTCACAGGTTGTAACCAACTTGCTTATAAACGCGGGGCAAGCTATCGAAAGCACAGGTAAAAACGGCAAAGTAACCATTACGACCTGTACCGTAGGCAAGTTTGTCGAGCTTCGTATAGAAGATACGGGTTGTGGTATTCCATCGAGTCATTTAGACAAACTCTTCAACCCATTTTTTACAACTAAACCTGAAGGGCAAGGCACAGGCCTAGGTCTTTCAATTTCGTTTGGCATTGCTCAAGAGCATGGCGGCACGCTCTCAGCCACCAGCAAAGAGGGAGAAGGAAGCGTATTCACCTTAGCGCTCCCCATTGATTCAGACTCAGATAAAAAGTCAGAGAGCGAAGGATGAAGCAAGTATTAGTGTTATCAAGCAGCATTGCGTGTAATAGTTGTAACGTCGCGTATAAGGATAATAATTTATGACAGAGCCTACTACAGAACAAACCACGACCTATACGGTACTATTTGTTGACGACGAACCGAATATTCTTCGGGCTATTAAGCGTGCGCTGTTTACTATGGATATTACGTTACTGCTAGCTGATAGTGGCGCAAAGGCGTTGGAGTTAATGAGTAATAATGATGTTCATGTGGTGATTTCGGACATGAAAATGCCGCAGATGTCAGGAGCGGAATTACTCGAGCAGGTTGCTATCAATTATCCTGAAACCTTTAGAGTTGTACTAACGGGCTATGCCGACATTGAATCGACTATTAAGGCTGTAAACCAAGGCAAGATTCACCGCTACCTGCAAAAGCCATGGGACAATCAAGAGCTTATTGCTGTGGTTGAAGAAGGCCTTGAGCGAGTAAAGCTAAAGGCAGAAAACCTTCGCCTTCAAAAATTAACTCGGCTTCAAAATAGGAAGTTACGCGACGTAAATGCTTCACTAGAACAAGTTGTTCAAAAGCGTACTCGTCAAATAAAGGCTGCACTACATAAAATAGAAAAGCACAATATTGCCATGGAGCAAGTGCTCTTTAACGTGATAAGCATTAACCCTAATATCAATGGTAAATTCGCCATCGAAGTTAGCGAGTTGGCGTCGAAGCTTGCACGCATTGCCCGCCTAGAGAAAGAAGAGATTAAACAGGTTCGCTACGCCGGTCTTATTTGTGAACTAGGTCTGCTGGGGCTTGAAACCGAAGACTTCAACGCGCCGTTTTCCAAGCTCAAATACCAGCAGCAGCAAAATTATTTATCGCAAACCAAGCAAGCGGCGTTAATACTTGCACCGGCTCATGAGCTTCATCAAGTATCCGACATTATTGAATTTCAGTTCGAGCACTATAATGGCTCTGGCTTGTATAATAAGGTTGCAAAGGAAATTCCTGCAGGCGCGCGCATCTTGGCCATTGCCCGAGATTACTGGCGGTTAGTAACTGGGCGCATGAGCGGTATAGAGATGAGCCCTCGCGATGCCAAACTAGAAATGAAAAAGCACAGAAACACCCGCTACGACGGTGAGTTTTTGGATCTGTTACTTGAAGCAGAAGATGTAACCACGTCTAAGCTGCTTTCTACATCATTAAAAGCCACCCAGCTCAAAGCAGGCATGGTACTTGCCCAGAATTTGTACAACGACAGCCACATTCTGATCCTTCCAGAGGGTCATGTTTTTAGTGATGCCACCATTCAAAAATTAGTGCATTTTGAAGAGGAACGTGGAAAAGCGTTTAGTATTCAAATAGAACCAGAAGAGCTTTCTGCTACTATAAGTGAGTAAGTTCTGAAGGCTATGTGCTTAGAAAAAGGCGGGCGTTTCATTAATCATGTCTCGCTTTGTCTTGGTCTTTTATTTAGGCTGCACTATCCCCATTGATAAACTAAGTGAAATTCCCTGAAGCAAATCTCGGTCTTTTGAGTACTCTTTGAGTCAAAACCGGTACGGAATGATTTGCTGTGCGAACAGATTAAATGCGCTTTATGCTTATGGCGCGAGTTCGCCTAACCGACAAAGAAGGCTTTTTGTATGACACATTTTGATTATATTTGTATTGGCGGCGGTAGTGGCGGTATCGCATCGGCGAATCGAGCTGCTAAGCACGGAAAAAAGGCCGCGATTATTGAGGCGAAAGATATCGGCGGTACGTGCGTAAACGTGGGCTGTGTACCTAAAAAAGCCATGTGGTACGGAGCGCAGGTTGCTGAAGCCATCCACCGCTATGCGCCTGAATACGGGTTCGATTTGTCGGTGAATCACTTTAGTTGGGACAGTCTTATTGCCAGCCGCCAGGCTTATATTGAGCGAATTCATGCCTCGTACGACCGCGTTCTTACTGCAAACGACGTTACCTTAATTCGCGGTTTTGCGAAGTTTATTGATAACAACACGGTTGAAGTAAACGGCGAAAAGTACACGGCTGATCATATTACGATTGCTGTAGGCGGCCGCCCAATCATCCCAGATATCGAAGGTGCGCAGTACGGTATTGATTCTGATGGTTTCTTTGCCCTAAAAGAGCAGCCAAAGCGCGCTGTCGTGGTTGGCGCAGGCTATATTGGGGTTGAACTGGCAGGCGTACTTCACGCTCTTGGCACAGAATCGCACCTGGTAGTTCGCAAACACGCCCCGCTTAGAAATTTCGACCCTATTATTCATGAAACCCTGGTTGACATGATCCACGCTGAAGGCTGCAAATTGCACGACCATGCTAGCGTAGAGAAAGTGGAAAAAGCTGACGATGGCGAGCTATCAGTACACTTAACCAATGGCGAAGTGCTAAAAGCTGACTGCCTGATTTGGGCGATTGGCAGAAAACCCTCTACCGATAAAATTGATATTGAAAATACCGACGTTGAACTGAACGACAACGGCACGGTTAAGGTAGATAAATATCAAAACACTACGGCAAAGAACGTTTATGCGGTAGGCGATATTACCGGTGAAGCAGAGCTTACTCCGGTGGCAGTTAAAGCGGGTCGCTTGCTAAGCGAACGCTTATTCAACGGCCAAAAAGACGCTCACATGGATTATTCAATGATTCCAACCGTAGTGTTTAGCCACCCACCCATTGGCACTATTGGCTTAACCGAGCCAGAAGCCATTGAAGAATACGGTGAAGATAACATTAAAGTGTACACCTCTAGTTTTGCGTCTATGTACACCGCGGTAACCCGCCACCGTCAAATGACCAAGATGAAACTTGTATGCGCGGGTAAAGACGAAAAAGTGGTAGGCCTTCACGGTATTGGGCACGGCATGGACGAAATTCTGCAAGGCTTCGCCGTTGCCATAAAGATGGGCGCGACTAAAGCTGACTTTGATGCGTGTGTAGCTATTCACCCTACCAGTGCAGAAGAGTTTGTTACGATGACCTAGGAATATGCGCTTAATTGAGTGCTTTCTTTTAAAAACCGGCATTAGCTTACAGCTAAATGCCGGTTTTTTATGTTCTTAACTTACCTTTTCTAGCTCGACGGGCACACCATTTAGCACCGCATTTCCCGATAGCTCGTCTACCTGTAAATCGTCTGTAAGAATGTTAGTGTTTACCCCAGGGTGCTGACTTGCCACAGACAGCTTTATGCCTTTCTTGTTGTGTCCCCATCCATGTGGAATAGACACCACACCGGGCATTATTGCATCTGTGATTTCAGCCTCTATGGTTAGTTGGCCGACTCGCGATTTCACACTTACTTCATCGCCATCTGTAATGCCATATTTAGCCCCGTCATCAGGATGAAGCTGCAGCGTACAGCGGTTGTTGCCTTTCACCATACGAGGGCTGTTATGCAGCCACGAGTTATTGGTTTTAATATGCCGCCGCCCTATTAAAACAACGGACTGATTTTGCTGCGCAACATGGTTCGCTTTTCCAAAAAAATGAGTGTTAACCCTGTCTAAATCAGCCATGAAGTACTCAAAATCTAAGTGAATTTTCTTATCTTCATGGAACAAGGCGTGAGGCAAGGACGGTTGCAGCGGCCCCAAATCGATACCATGTGGGTGTGCTTTAAGCGTATCAATCGACAACCCGCCTTCCGGAATAGCGGTTGGAGTTTCGTTTAAGTTAGCGTCGGTGACTTCTTTTTTACTTGCTGCTCGACCATAAAGACCTGCTTGCAACAAATCGTCGACCACACCTTTAGGCTGCTTGTCCCAAAGCGCAGCATAGTGTGCGGTGCTTTTTCCGTTTAGCGCATCGAGCCTTTCGGCTAACGAAAGGTATATTTGCCAGTCGCTAAGCTGGTCTTCGTCAATGTCTACCACCGCTTCGGAGTACTTAGCAAAATTTCGCACGGCAAAGTTGTGAAAAACAATATCGTAATGGTCACGTTCTAGCGCGGTTACCGGAGGAAGAATCACATCAGCATGACGGGAGGTTTCGGTAACGTAAAAGTCTACCGCAACCATAAAGTCGAGTTCTTCAAATGCCTTATCAAGCTGCTCTGCATTTGGCGTAGTGACCACGGGATTACCTGCACCAATTACCATGGCCTTAATTTGTCCTTCTCCCGGGGTTAAAATTTCCTCGGCTAAACACGCTACCGGATACTCACCAGCAAACGCAGGGAGCCCTCTTACGCGAGAGGTAAATCCGCCCATGCTGCCCTTGCCTGATACAGGTAGTACGTCAGCGGCTGGCTGAGTGAACATCATGCCACCTCGCTTATCTAAGTTTCCGGTAAGCATGTTAAACAGCATGATGAGATACTGAGTGAGCGTACCAAACGATTGTACACTAGCCCCCATCCTTCCATAACAAACTGCAGACTCAGCATTGCAGAAGTCCAAAACAAGCTGAGTGATTTGTGAAGCCGAAATACCGGTAAACTCGCTCACCTTTTGTGGTGAATAGTCGCGAACGTATTTTTCGACCGCTTTTATGTCCTCGGCATAAGGTAAAATTTCATCCGCCTTGCATAACTGCTTTTCGAACAATACATGCAGCATAGCTAGCAGTAACAGCGCGTCACTGCCTGGACGAATAAAGTGATGTTCACAGCTGATATCGGCGGTTTCACTGCGTTTAGGGTCGATAACGACGACTTTCCCACCGCGTTTTTGAATACCCTTTAAACGCTTTTTCACATTTGGCACGGTCATAATACTGCCATTAGAGGCCAGTGGATTTCCGCCGATGATCATAAAGTGCTGCGTGTGATCAATGTCAGGAATGGGAATTTGGGAGATATGACCAAACAGTCGTCGACTAACAATGTGATGTGGCAACTGGTCAACGGAGGTAGCGGAATAGCGGTTGTGCGACTTGAGAGCACGATAGAAATACGGCCCGAATAATATTGAGCCCATATTGTGCGCATTGGGATTACCTAAATACACACCAACCGCATTATTGCCGTGTGCCTGCTGGATGTGGTGTAACTTGCTTGCGACCAAATCAAAGGCTTCATCCCACCCGATCTCTTCCCAGGCGCTGTCTTCGCCGTCAATTCGTACCCTTTTTACAGGGCGCTTCAAGCGGTCAGGATCATCGTACAAGTCTTTTAACGCACTCGCTTTCGGGCAAATATGTCCTTGGCTAAAGGGGTTATCTTTATCTCCTTTAATTGACAGTATTTGACGGCCTTCCGTCGCTACCTCAATACCACACATTGCTTCACAAAGCGTACAAGTAGAATAATGCAATTGTTGTTCAGCGTTGCTCACGGTAATTCCTACACAATTCACTGTTAATGACTTGTTACGAAATTAGCGATTATTGCTGTAATAGACAAGCATCACTGAAAGTAATGGGGAAGGAAAAGACACCTCGCCCGTATTAGGCGAGGTGGTATTAGTTAGAATGAGTAAGTCACACCAAGGGTTGCCGTGGTGCCTAACCCTTTAATATTGTAGCCACCGTAAGTATACGACTGAGCGCGCGCAGGATAGTAGTCGCTGTTAAACAGGTTCTCGACACCCATAAACGCATTCCAGTTTTCAGCGAACTGGTATTGTCCACTTAGGTTAACAATATTGTAGCTCGATATAGGTCCTTGATCGCCCACATAGTCGCCGTCAGCATTTGGCGAGAAGCGTTTACGATCACCCACATACAGATAGCTAACTGTTAGTGATAAAGTGTCTGATGGCTTCCAATTTACGTTTGCTGTTGCTTTGGGTGGGCTAATTTGGCGAGAGCCAAGGTACACGTCAGCTTCGGTATTTTTCCCTTCAACGTAACTATATGTGGCTACCACGTTGAGCGTTTCAGAGATTCGATAGTCTACTAAGCCTTCGTAACCCCAAATTTCCTGTGGTGCGCGTACAGGCTCATATACACCTGTCACCTCGTTGAAACTATTGGTCGTACCGAGTTCAGATGTACTTCTGTAAGCCGCAACTTCAAGGCGTATCTGGTCGAAAAGAGAAGTGAAACCCACTTCGTAGTTATCGATGATAGAAGCTTCCGTTTGAATAAGACCAATATCATCTACCGTTGCAGCGCGCAGTAGGCGGCCAATGTCAGCGATGTCTGAACCTTGCGAGTAATTGAAGAACGGGCTAAAGCTGTCGCTCCAGTTGTACTTTATCGCAATATTATAAGTAGTGGCGTCGTAATCTATGGTGTCACCCGTAACCTGAAGAGGAACAGAACATTGGGTTTCTGAGCGACACAGCTTCAGTGTTTCGTAGTCATCAACCGATAAGTCGATGCTTTCCCTTCTCACACCAGCCTTTACGATAACGTCGTCGCTAATTACCCATTTCGTTTGTAAAAAGCCAGCTAAGCTGTCCATTTCCATCTCAGGTACCCACACTCGCCCATCAACCAGCGGCTGTGAGGTGGTGTCTTTCAGTGCGTCGATACCATAAATGAACGTAGCTTCAACACCATCAAAATCAACCGCAGTATTAAACGTCGCGCGAGCGCCGCGCTTTTCAGAGCGAATAATAGACTGACCACCGTCGTAGCCTTCATCAGGATTAGCTAAGTTAGGTGAAAAGAAAAATACGTTCTCAATATCCTGTGTGTACACATCAAGCGTCATTTCGCTGTTTGCAAAGATATTGCTGTCTGTGTATTTCAGAGTGATGTTCTCATTACCGTCAGGTCCCTGAGGTTTACCGCGTTTTTGCAGAGCTTCAGGTACGTGAATAGCGTAGGTTTTAACACCTTCGTTGATGTCTCCGGGAACATCCGCCAAGTCAGTTTTTTGTTGAGAGCTAAAGTAGTTGTAGCTGAACTGAAGACGTTTTTCTTGGTCGAAGTCGTAACCTAATTTGGTAAAGTAATTCTGTGTTTCAGCATCTGACAAACCGTACTGCAAACCTAGAATATCGCCTTCAGCATCGCGCTGAACGCCGTTTTCTTCGTAGCTGGCGGTAACAAGGTAATCAAAATTCTCCACCTTGCCGTTAATCGCAGCTGAAATACGTGCACCGGCTGACTCTTCAAGCTTCACTGCGCTAAAACGTGAGGACAAACTCACTTGCCCCTCATGCGTGTCTTGCGCCGTTGCTTGTTTGGTAATGTAGTTGATAATTCCGCCCGACGCCCCGTTACCATAAACAGACGTGGCGCCCTTAATTACCTCAATTCTAGCAAGCGCGCTAGGATCAATCGTTTTCACACCTAACGAGCCATTTCTAAGCGGCGTAGACTGAGGCACGCCGTCAATCATCACAAGCGGAGCTCGTCCGCGCAACGACTGGCCAGTATTGCTCGAACTACCCGTATCAGGAGCTAAGCCCGGTACCATCTGCGCTAACAAGCTTTGTAGTTCAGGGTTCACCTTCAGGTGATCCTCAATCTGTTTTCTGGAAATAACGGTGATCGATGCGGGTACTTCATCAATACTTTCGATAACACGACTTCCAGAAACAATAATGCGTTCCATATCGTTTGGAGCATCATTCGCGAGAGAAGGTGCACTAACAGCTAGGGCAATAAGCGTAAGCGATGGTTTAAACATGAAAACTCTTTTTAGAAAATAGGTTTAGGAAAGGCGCGTTATACTAAAGGTGTAGATGCACAATGTAAAGCTAATGAAAATTATTCTCATTATCTTGAACGGTTTTAATAATGAGCGTTAGATAATGAAAATAAGATGAGATGAATTTGAAGCCCTTCGCTCAGCTATAAAAGCGCGTCATTTGTAATGGCGTTTATACCAAAAATAAAACCCTGTAATTGTAAAAAACGCTGGAAGTAATGCGATAAATAACCAGATGAATTCGAGCAATGGGCCTGCGAAATCGCCTATGTGAAATTTGTATTTGAAGTTCCACACCTGCGTCGCCACGTTCGCTTTTGACGCATCGTAATAGCCCGTTACTTTCCCATTCAAAGGGTTTGCCCATACCCAACTATAGGCGTGGCTTTCACCTGGGTTTTGCATTCTAAACCCTAGGTGTTCACTCGGCTTTTTAGGGAAATAAATGCGAAATAATGACGCATTGGGAAAAACTTCCATGGCATTTTGGTAGGCGTCATCAATCGCCACTAGAGTGATATTCGTGTCGTAAGTTAACGGCTCTGGAACTGGCCTAGTCTCGACCTCTGAAAAAGTAACAGCTTCCACCACCTGCTGCGTAGCGCCTTTCCAATTAAACGCCATACCGCTAAACGCGATAAGTATGAGCGGTATAGCTAAATAAACGCCCAGCACTGTATGAAGTTGATACATGAGAATTCGAAACTTGGCGCGGCGTTTAATCGCAAGGCGTTTTATTCTATTTTTTGGCTTGACCCAAAGGTAAAAACCCACAATTACTTCAAGAAGTAGAACTAAGGCACTAACAGACACCCAATTTCGAAGTGGCCTTTCGTTGTCACCATCTTGATACAACAGCCATCGATGGATAGCCATGGTGAACCCATAAAACGTGCTGTAATAATCGTATCTATGAAGTATTTCGGCAGAGTTAGGGTTAACGCTCATGTATTCGCTGTTGTTGAGCTTCGCTTGCCAAGCAAGTTCAGGGTCTGACTCGGGCATTAAGAGCTCAATTTTCTTACCCGTCTGGTTTTCTAACGAGTTCACAATACTGGAAAGCGGTAGCGGCGAGCCTTGAGGTTTTATGGTCCACTTTTCTGGCTGGACCAAGGTTTGGATATCTTTTGCATAGATGAGCAGCGCACCGGTGATACTAAGGCAAATAATAAATAACCCACACGCCAGCGCTAAAATAAGATGCAGTCGTCGTACCCAAAGTTTCAAAACAGCGCTCACATATTGCGAAATAAATGCGAATAGTAACGATTATCGAGAATAGTTCAATGAAAGTTAAACGCTAAAATCAGACTTACAATCGCATTAGGTAAATGAATCTCTCCCACTTTGAAGTAAGATTAACCTTAGCTTTACAATTCAAGAGTGCGTCATTTAAGGCTAACTCATGTACTCTGATGTAGACAGAAAATAAATAACAAGCGGTTGGAAACACAATTATGATAAAGACAAAGAAAAGTTTACTGGCCATCACGCTAGTAAGTGCTTTGGGCTTAGGTGCAGTACCTACCACATTCGCCCAGAACGACAGTGAAGAAAAAACAGAATCTGACATTGAAAAGTGGGACGTGAATAACCCACCTTACGCCCTTAATGAAGTTACAATTAAAACCAGTGAAACGACGTGGTCTAGCTTAGATATTGCTCCAAACGGCGAGTTCATGGTTTTTGACATGTTGGGCGACTTGTACAAAGTTAGCATGAGTGGCGGCGATGCGACGCCGCTTACGCAAGACTTCGCATGGAATATTCACCCTTCAATTTCTCCAGACGGCAAGCAAATCGCATTTATCTCGGATAAAGATGGATTAAGCAACGTATGGGTTATGGACATTGACGGCAGTAATCTACGTCAGGTAACCAAAGAGAAAAACAATCTTATCCACTCTCCTAAGTGGAGCCCAGACGGCGAATACCTAGTGGTTACCAAGGGCATTATGTCTAGCCGTAGTATTCCGGCTGGCGAGATTTGGATGTACCACAAATCAGGTGGTGACGGCCTACAAATTAAAGCCCGCAATAGCGGAAAGCGCGACCAACAAAACATTGCCGACCCTGTATTCTCTCATGACGGCAAGTACATTTACTTTACCGAAAATACCGTTCCGGGTGCCCGCTTTGAATATAACCGCGACCCGTTAGAAGGCATTTTTGCTATCACTCGCTACGACCGCGAAACCGGTGAAGAAAGTCGCTATATTAGCGGTACGGGCGGCGCTGTAGTCCCTACACCTTCACCTGACGGTAAATACATCGCTTTTGTGCGTCGTGTTAAAGATAGAACCGCGCTTTTCATTAAAGACATTAAGACAGGCGTAGAAACACCACTGACGTTGGAACTAGAGCGAGATATGCAAGAAGGCTTTGGCTCGGAAGGTTACTTTGCCTACTTCGACTGGATGCCGGACAGCAGCAAAATCGTATATTGGACAGGTGGTAAGTTCCACACCATCGACGTGAAAGATAAAACCACAAGCACAATGAACGTAACCGTTGAAGGCACGGTGAAATTCGCAGATGCGCTTCGCTTTGACGTTGATGTAGCGCCAGATGAATTTGACGTTCGTATGATTCGCTGGTCTCAAATGTCGCCCGACGGAAAAACCGTTCTCTTCCAAGCGCTAGGTAAACTTTATGTGCGCGATGTGAAGTCAGGCAAAATTAAACGATTAACTAAACAAAACGATCACGACGAATACTATCCGCGTTTTTCTAACGACGGAAAGTCGATTGTTTATACGACTTGGAATGACCAAGACCTAGGTACCGTTCGCGTGGTTTCTGCTCGCGGTGGTAAAGGAAAGGTTATTACCCAGCAGCCAGGTCACTACATTGAACCGTCGTTCTCTGCCGATGGCGAGAAAGTGGTTTTCCGCAAATTTACAGGCGGCTACTTACTAGACCCCAAATACTCGGTTGAGCCAGGTATTTATGTAGCGGACCTTGAAGACGACACGGTAGAAAAAGTCTCTGAAGGCGGCTATAACGCGCATTTCGCGGGTAACGATGATCGAGTGTATTTCACCGAATCAGCAGGCGGCGAAGCTTACTACGAGACCCAGCTTTCAAGCGTCAACCTTAAAGGTAACGACAAGCGAACTCACCTTTACGGTGCAGATAAGGTAAGTGAGTACAAACTTTCACATGATAAGAAATGGGTTGCGTTTGTTTACCAGTTCAAAACGTACGTTGCGCCGTTTGTTGAAAATGGCAAGCGCATTACCATAGGCCCGAACATGACCTCACTGCCGGTAACGCAGCTTTCAAGCCGCGCGGGTGAATATTTAACGTGGTCGCCTGACAATAAAACCCTAAGCTGGTTTAACGGCCCTACGCTATTTAGCCGTTCACTTGATGAAGCTTTTGCCTTTGTTGATGGCGCTGCGGAAACGCTGCCTGAGCCGGTAGCTGAAGGTATGGATTTGTCGTTCACCACTAAAGCTGATAAGCCATCTGGTTACAAAGCCTTGGTTGGCGGTAAAGTGGTAACCATGCGCGATGCCGACAATACCCAAGAGGTGATTGAAGATGGCGTTGTGCTGATTAAAGACAACCGCATTGAAGCAGTGGGTAAACGTGGCGATGTGACCATTCCTGATGATGCCATGCAAATAGACACCACAGGTAAAACCATTATCCCAGGGCTTGTTGATGCGCACGCTCACGGCTCACAGGGTCGTAATGAGATTATTCCTCAGCAAAACTGGAGTCAGTACTCTAATGTGTCGTTTGGTGTAACGACCATTCATGACCCTTCAAACGACACGACAGAAATTTTTGCTGCGGCTGAATTACAGCGTAGAGGCGATATTGTTGCGCCGCGTATCTACTCTACCGGCACTATTTTATATGGTGCAGAAGGACTAGGTTATAAAGCGATTATCAACAATTATGAAGATGCCTATTTCCACGTAGAGCGCTTGAAAGAAGCCGGTGCTATTTCAGTGAAAAGCTACAATCAGCCGCGTCGTGACCAGCGTCAGCAAGTGCTGTGGGCAGCAAAAAATCAAGAGATGATGGTAGTGCCTGAAGGAGGCGGTAAGCTTCAGCAGAACCTGACTATGTTGGTAGATGGCCATACGGGTCTTGAGCACAGCATTCCTGTTGAAAAAGGCTACAGTGATGTTACTCAACTATGGAAAGCCACAGAGTTTGGCTATACGCCGACCTTTGTTGTGTCGTACGGCGGCATGATGGGTGAAGAGTACTGGTACGACAAAACTGAAGTGTGGAAGAACCCGCGTCTTCTTCGCTACACCCCGTCGACTATTCTAGATAGCCGTGCGATCCGCAGACCTACTGCGCCAGAAAATCAGTACAACCACCAAAACGTAGCAAGCTACGCCAAAGAGCTTCGAGATAATGGGGTCAGTGTACATATTGGCGCTCACGGACAGCGTGAAGGCTTAGCGGCGCACTGGGAACTGTGGATCATGGAACAAGGCGGCTTTACGCCTTGGGAAGCGCTACGCGGTGGTACTATTGATGGCGCGAAACACCTAGGTATGGGCAAAGATCTTGGCAGTATCGAAAAAGGTAAACTTGCTGACCTTGTAGTGATTGATGGCGACGTATTAAGCGACATTAGAAAGAGTGAATTCGTAGAATACACTGTACTAAATGGACGCGTATACGAGTCGGCCACCATGAACGAAGTAGGCAGTAAGAAAAAACGCAAGCCGTTCTTCTTTGAACAAGACAATGCTACCTTTATGCCGCAACAAACGGCAGATGATGTGGAAGCGAAAGCGCACCACTATCATTGGGAACATTAATCAAGAAAGCGCTAAACAAAACGGGGCTTCACATTATGTGAAGCCCCTTTTACTTTCAGTCAGTAAATCTGGTCTTTCTATCGGTTTCGGCCATACTGTTCGTGCGACGAGACCCAGTCTGAAGAACTAATGGCTGACGCTAGCGATATCTCACCGGCCAATACAACCGACGCCACGATTTCTGCAAATTTATACACCCGGTCTCGCCCATAGCAGTCGAGCAATTCTAAGCACTCTCGCTGTGTGCCAATGCCGGTACCGCCGCCATAAGTAGCCACAATAAGCGATGGTATGGTGATAGACACGTATAAGTCGCCGTCGTCAGTTAGTTCCGAATACATCATTGCCGCCGACGATTCAGATACGTTTGCAACATCTTGTCCTGTGGCGATAAACATGGCAGTGATACCATTTGGTGAATGCAGACCCGTGTTATTCACACCAGACAAGAAAGAGCCTACACCAGCCACACGGCCGTGGTAGTCAATTTGTTTAGGGTCAACGCGCATTACTTCTAACAAATGCTCTCGTTTAATAGTGGCTTCAGCTGTCACTCGTTTACCACGGGTACGCATAATGTTTATTTGAGAGGCTTTCTTGTCGGTGGCAAAGTTAGATTCTAGATAGAAGTTTTCTATCCCCTCGTAGTGATCGAGTATCCACCCGCATGCCGCGAACGTAGCGCGGCCCACCATGTTCTGACCTGCGGCATCGCCGGTCCTAAAGTTAAATCGTAAGAACGCAAATTTATTCGATAGAAAGTGGTCGATATAAGTCAACTTGGCAACGCTTGAAGTCGCTTCTGCTTCTTCTTTAATCTTCTCAAAATTCTCTTTTATCCACTTCACGAAGTCCCTGGCACCCCGGGCATTTTCGAAGATAAAAACCGGTGCGCGCTGCATGGCATCATCGACGACCGTTGCCGTTACGCCACCACTCATGTTGAGCAATTTCATACCCCGATTATACGAAGCCACCAAAGTACCCTCGGTCGTCGCGAGTGGAACCACAAACTCACCTTGTGCGTGCTCTCCGTTTATCTTCAAAGGCCCTGCAATTCCAATAGGAACCTGCGCTACACCAATAAAATGCTCAATGTTACCTTTAAGCTGCTGTGGATCGATAGAGTACTTACCCACGTGATTAATTTTCTTTCCCGTGGCGCTTTCGAAATATTCTTGGCGTGTTTTTATAATGCTTTCGCCGTAGTCATCCATGTCGTCACGAGGAATAAATGCACTGCGTTGCCCCGGCGCCGTAATATTATCTTCCACTTCGAATTTGAGTTTTCCAAACGGTGAGGCAGAGAAACAAATCCCCAGTTTTCTTTTTTCAGGGCAAGGCGCTTCGTCGATATCCAAATGCACAGTAATGGTTTGACGTAAACCGAAGGGTTCCCCATCTGACTTGTTTAGTGCTTCTACAGAAATGCAGGAGTCGGCAGAGAGTTGAAGTGAAATCTTATGTTCTGGAATTTTTTCGCCATCTAGCGATATCCATTTTACTTCTTTAATGGTTGCGTCTTTCAATCTGTTTTTCAGAGAAAAAGATAAGCCTTTATCTGTCTTTGTAAGACTTGCGCGAGTATAGAGTTGCTTTAAAAGTATGCTAGGCACAAACATGAGGCTTCCTTCTGTGTGTTCTTACTGTGTTATTTTCATATTCCTTTGTTTTTTATAGCACATTCTTTATACAGTTCTATGACTTCTTTATATTTGCTTGCTAAATAATCGCGTCATTTTCATCTTCAATTTTGAGCCAACCACTTTCAAAAATGCGCCAACCCCAATGAAATTGTGTGCTACAGAAATATAGACCTTAGCAGTAATTCATCAAGTTCCCAACCTGCCTACAGTGAACACCGTCACCGCAGTTATGTTGACCACAAGGTATCTGGTAGTAACAAAAAGGAGGCGTCAGGGACTGTGATGCCAAGGAGAAAAAGCCTAAACGGAAGCGGCAGCCAGATACCTTTAACGTGGTTTAACCAAAAGCGAGACAAATACAAAAAAATCACTAACACAAGGAATGGAAATGAGAACAGGACTGTTTAGAAAGGAAGTCATTGATGAGCAATCAAATGCAGTTGAAGGACGTTTTTTGATGACACCGAAGCCTGTTTATTCTGCCATTGCTGGATTGCTTGTTGTTTGGATTGTGGCGCTGATAATTTATTTAAATACCGAGAGCTATTCACGCAAGACGTCAGTAAGCGGATGGCTAGAACCAAGCCATGGCGTGTTTAAGCTTTATGCGGATGCAAGACGTGGAAAAGTGCTGGAGGTGTTAGTCAGCGAAGGGCAGTTAGTTAATAAGGGAACACCGTTAATAAAGATTAACTACAGCAGCGATGATGCATTAGGTAACAGAGTTAGTACGCAACTGCTTATGGAACTTGAAGCGAAGCAAAGTCGAACGCATCAAAGTATTCAGCGCCTTCGCGCGTTACATCATGCACAGCAACAACGCTTAGAAGAGCAGCTAGTCCAAGCCAAGCAAACATTATCAGCTTTAGACGCGATCGTTAAACTGTCTCAAACTCAGTGGGCATTGGCTTTTAAGCAATGGGAAAAAGCACAAGCCTTATTAAGCCAAGGGCACATAAGCCAAGCAGACTTTGAAAACCGTACACTCCAGCGATTGACCGCTGAGCAACAACTCACGTTAGCCCAAAAAGATCAAAATGACGAACGGGCAAAGATAACAGCACTTAATCATGAGCTTGTCACCTTGCCTAAGCAGCAGGCCAACGAAATGGCGAACGTGGAGAACACGTATAGCGACCTTACTCAACAAATCGTAAGCCATAAAAGTAACGCAGAGGAAACAATTTATGCGCCTCATAGTGGCGTGATATCGGGTCTTCATGTAAAGACGGGATATACCATTGATAGTTCTCGCCCGCTTCTTACTTTGCTTCCTAAAAACGCCGACATTCAAGCGCGCATCGCCGTTCCCGTGCGTTCTTCAGGATTTTTACGCAAGGGACAGGCCTTACATATTCGATATGACGCTTTTCCCTATCAAAAGTTTGGTGTGCAGTCTGGCGAGATAGTAAAAATTTCTCCTTCGCTTGTGCTACCCGGCGAGCTTACGGATGTGCCCATTTCAATAAGCGAACCTGCCTATCTTGTTACTGCAACGCTCACCACCAATGAAATTATGGCATATGGAAATAGTATTTCATTGAAAGCTGGAATGACATTTTCTGCAGACGTGGATTTAAGCCAACGTACGTTGATGGAGTGGCTAATGGAGCCACTGTATAGCATAACTGGGAAGCTGTGATCATGATGAGTATTACACACCCACTTCCAACGCAAAGCCTTTATACAAAGAAGCGCGTACCCGTTGTACTTCAAAGCGAAGCAGCTGAATGTGGCCTCGCGTGTATGACCATGATTGCGCAGTACTATTCTGATAAACGGGACCTTAACGCTCTACGCCAGACCATGTCAGTCTCGCTACGAGGCACCACGTTGAAAGATGTAATGCGTATTGCCAGTGATTTAGGCTTTCAAACCCGCGCCATCAAGATAGAAATGGAGCATCTAGCACAACTATCCTGCCCTGCAATTCTGCATTGGAATATGAATCACTTCGTTGTGTTAACCAAGGTGAAGGGCAAAACTCTCACTATTCACGACCCCGCGCTTGGAGAAAGAAAGCTTACCTTTGCTGAGGCGTCAAAGTGCATCACGGGTATTGCGCTTGAAGTTACACCCAGTGATACCTTCAGCCCAAAGAAATCCTCGCCACGCTTTGGCCTTAGTCAATTTTTCACTCGCACCACAGGATTTAAACGTAATCTACTGACCCTTTTCTCATTATCAATTGTTTTACAGCTGTTTGCCCTCGCTTCGCCGTATTACATGCAAACAGTGGTAGACGACGTATTAATCTACAGCAACGATGCTCTGCTTAAAGCGCTAGCCATAGGTTTTGCCCTGCTATTGGTAATAGAGACTTTTACCAGTGGGATAAGAAAGTTCGTTGTTTTATCTGTATCGTCCCGCCTTCAGCTTCAAATGTCAGCATCGGTATTTAAGCACTTACTTTCGCTCCCTCTGGATTATTTTGATAAACGGCATATTGGCGATGTGGTGTCCCGTTTTGGTTCGCTGGCGAGTATTCGAGAGTTTTTAACTACCGGTGTGGTGACTGCGTTACTAGACGGGCTGATGGCTATCATCACCCTTGCTGTAATGATTCTATATTCACCTAAGCTTACCCTTGTTGTAGTGGCAATCATGCTCGCTTACCTTGCCATTCGTTTTGGGCTGCTGCCGGTTACTAAACGACTAACAACTGAACGAATCTCACTTGCCGCGTCTGAACAAAGCCATTTCATGGAAAGTGTGCGCGCTATCCTACCCATTCGCGTATATGGCCAGGAAGTACAGCGTCACGGTCAATGGCAAAACAAGCTGGTCGCCACACTAAATAAAGATATCACTCTTGGCAAAATTAACATTGGCAGTGCGCTGGCCAATCAGTTTTTATTTGGCGCCGAAAACTTGGTGGTGGTTTACATAGGTGCAAGCCTGGTTATGGAAGGTGCGCTTTCCATCGGTATGTTACTCGCATTTATGGCGTACAAAACGCGCTTTGTTAATGCGTTAGACGGCGTGGTGAATAAAGTGATAGAGCTCAAAATGCTGGGCGTTCACTTCAATCGTTTGAGCGATATTTTGCTTACCCCAGCGCAGCAACAGCCCCGGTTGGGAAATAGCAGTGAGGGTTCTTTTGGTGCACAAGGTACTCTCTTCGCTAAATTAGACTTACCTAACTCGTTCACAACCAACTCACTTTCACCCAAGGTTTCAGCGCCTGATAACGCAAGTACGGTCTCATGCACCGGTACCCAAGAAGACGCTATTGCAATTAAAGCTACAGCACTTAGCTATCGCTACAGTGAAACGAATGCGTGGGTGTTTAAGAACCTAACCCTCAGCGTGAATAACGGTGAGATCGTAGCGATTATAGGTGACAGCGGTTGTGGAAAAAGCACTTTACTAAAATGCCTGATGGGACTTTATCCCATTTCAGAGGGTGTCATTGAGCATCCTGGTATTAAAAAGCCGGTCATCGCATCAGTGCTTCAGGAGGATGCCTGTTTAAGCGGCACTATCGCCCAAAATATCTGCTGTTTCGAAGAAGCACCGAACCTTAAGAAAATGGTTTACGTCGCTCAACTTGCCTGTATTCATCAAGACATCATGCACATGCCCATGCAATACCACTCCTTGGTCGGTGATATGGGTAGCAGCTTAAGTGGCGGGCAAAAACAGCGTCTGCTGCTTGCAAGAGCGCTTTACCAAGAACCAGACATTTTATTTCTAGACGAAGCAAGTAGCCATCTAGATATGGAGAACGAGGCTCAGATAAATCACCACCTTAAGTCTCTTAATATGACCCGCATTATTGTGGCACATCGACCCCAATCTATTGCCATGGCAGACAAGGTTTATCGTCTGGCAAACGGCGCATTACATCTATGCCCTCCCACTGAAATAACAGGAAGCGCAACATCAGGTAAACACGGAGAAACACTATGAAAACACATGAAATAAGAGAACCCGCAGTATTGATGACAGCAGCTGAACGCATGCAAATAGATGCAAATGGCATTACCGCTCGTGACAGCGTTATCCCCATTGACTGTTTATCAAAACGCGAACTACAGGTAGCACACAAAATAATGGAAGGACGCTCGAATAAGGTTATTGCTTCAGAGCTGTTCATCAGTGAAAGAACTGTCAAATTTCACTGCGCCAATATTTATAAAAAGCTCAACATTAGTAACCGTTCAGTGCTTATCGCCTGCTGTTTCAGAACCCTTTACCAAGAAGTGGCTTCGCTTTAAGCGCATCCACTTCATTACTCAACACGCCACTACAAGGAGCGTACATTATGAAAAACCATCCATTAACTCAAAACCAACCGGCAAATACTCAGCTTACTACCGTTGCTGAATCTCAGCTATTTGAAGTATCAGGTGGCCTGCGGGCTCGCCTAAGTGGGGGTGTGCCGGTAGTCGGCCCAACTCCTAAAGAGCCGGTTTACATAACCATGGCTATTGGTGAAGGCGGCGGCAAACTACCAGATATTTTATCGTAACTTTCACTTACCCGAACAAAGTCAACACAGGGATAGGGCCTACGCAATATCCCTGTGTTGCTTCAAAAACTATCAACTTCTATCAATACGCAAAAATGCTAGCAAGGAACGCAAATGCACGTAGCTCTACTAGGCAGTGAACAAGACCCACAAATTCAACATATAGCCATGGCACTTCGCCAAAGTAACACGCCCTTTTACTTCGCCAATACACAGCATTTTGGCTCTACCTGGACCATCAGCTATGACCCTGACTTTGATGACGGGCTAATTCATTTCAATTCGCCTTCACTTTGCGACCAATCTAGAGTTACGTTCTCGAATACTAAAGCTGCTTATTGGCACGAGTACTTGCCAGGATTGCCACCTAAGTCCCCAAGTGAAAACGCTAGAAATGATAGCAGCACAGACGCTCAAGCACAGCGTGATAAATCTGATGATAGAGACTCTAGTTTGTTAGAAAACGCGGGGTGGGTTGAGCAAGAGCGAGCAAGTACGCTACTTTGCTGGTTCAGCTATAGCGACATTAAATGGGTGAACTCTATCGACGCTGTTCGAAGCCACCAGTGTAAACCTTATCAATCGCGCATTGCTGGCAAATTAGGAGCACATATTCCCTACACCTTTGTAGGCAATGCATCCGAAGTTGCCTCTCAGTTTTGTAGCAATATGCGAGACGTTATTTACAAGCCCGTACGCGGCGGTCGTACCGCACAGTATGTGAATAAACAACCAAACATGCGCCCACTACTCAATACACTTTTAGGTGAACGCCCTGTTACCTTTCAAAAATATATTGCCGGCGTAAATGTACGAAGCTATGTGCTGGGCAATGACGTGCTCAGCGTACAAATTGACTCAAGTGAATTAGATTACAGGAATGACGACAATGCGAGCGTATCGGTGACCATAGTCCCTGGCGAAGTCAAGCAGTTAGCTATCAGAATTTGCCAAGCTTTAGGCATGCATTGGTGCGCAATCGACTGGCGTAAAAGTGCGAAGGGAAAGTACTTTTTTCTAGAGGCAAACCCCAGCCCATATTTTTTGAAAATAGAAAACGATACTGGCCTGAATATCACGGAAAAGCTGGTAGCGCTGTTGGTGAAGACTTGACTGTTAGGTGAAATGAGCTTTTAGTAGATTAGACACTGATCTTAAGTTGGGTGCTAAAAATTCAACGAAGTTAGGCGATTGTCCACCTTATACTTTTACGACCTTTAGTCAATTTAACGCATTTTATAACCTTCTATCGTAAAGTAATGCATTTGCATTACCTGTTTTACCGTACTAAAATCAAGGCTTGCAAACCCGCAAAACATAGAGGTCGTTATGCCACGCGTTGCTTTAGAAACTGAATCAACACTTACAGAACGTTTTCAAACCACAGTGCCAAGTTCTGTCCGTAAGGCATTACGTTTAGGTAAAAAAGACAAAATTAAATATGCCATTCAATCTGACGGTAGCGTTGTTATATCCAGATTAGAAGCGCAAGAGAGCGATCCTATTATTGGCGAATTTCTATCATTTATTGCACATGACATTCAGGCCCATCCAGAAAACATTGAGCCCTTATCAGAAAGTATGCGTGTAAGCGTTAACGCACTGGTAGATGGTGTCGAAATTGATCTCGATGCTCCTTTGCTGGATGAGGACGAATAAGTTTGCAGAAAACGATACCAGCTGTTGTAAACGGATGGACACTTTACGCTCACCCATTATTTATAGAGCAATATCTCAATCTCAAATCGCAGGTTGAAGCTTTACGGGAAAAAGATCCAGAGAATTACACTAAGAAAAATGCAGCTAAGCGTTTAGCTGCTATTCAAAGACTCACCTTTGAACTAATTCCGCATGATCCTACTCACGCTGACTTTCGTCAAGGAAACACGTTAGGTGAAGACAATAAGCATTGGTTCCGTGCAAAGTTTTTCCAGCAGTATCGCCTTTTTTTCCGCTACCATCTTGAGTCTAAGGTTATCGTATATGCATGGGTAAATGATGAGAAAAACAAACGTGCATATGGAAGTAAGACGGACGCTTACAGAATTTTTGAGAAAATGGTGAAATCTGGTCATCCACCAAAAGAATGGGACGATCTTTTGAAAGCAGCCCAAAATAAATTACTCCCTCTGTAAGCCGTCTGCTTTTTCTTTTAAAGAGTAATCCGGTGTGTATTTTAAGGTTAGTCAGATATTGGCGTGAAACCGTAGCTATTGAAAAAGTTGATAAAATATCCCCGTTAGTTGGCATGCCAACTAACGAGGAAACTTCTACTTAGCGCTAAATTACAAGATAAAACGCGACAGATCTTCGTTATCTACCAAGGTTTCTAGGTGGCTGTTAACGTAATCTGCATCAATCACGAACGACTCCCCGCTTTTCTCGGAGGCGTCGAACGAGATGTCTTCCATAAGACGCTCAAGCACGGTGTGCAGACGGCGGGCACCAATGTTTTCAGTACGCTCATTCACCTGCCATGCCGCTTCAGCAATGCGCTGAATACCAGAATCATCGAACGTAATATCCACGCCTTCTGTCTTCATTAGTGCGATGTACTGGTGCGTTAACGACGCATTTGGCTCGGTAAGAATACGTTTAAAGTCACCTACTTTAAGGGCAGATAGCTCAACGCGAATTGGAAGACGACCCTGAAGTTCAGGAATAAGATCCGACGGCTTGCTCATTTGGAATGCGCCCGAGGCGATAAACAAGATATGGTCGGTTTTAACCATACCGTGTTTTGTCGATACCGTTGAACCTTCCACCAGTGGAAGCAGGTCACGTTGAACACCTTCGCGAGATACATCTGCCGACGAGTTGCCTTCTCGCTTACAAATTTTGTCAATTTCGTCGATAAACACAATACCGTGCTGTTCTACCGACTCAATGGCTTTCTCCTTCAAATCTTCTTGATTCACAAGGCGTGCCGCCTCTTCTTCAATAAGTAGTTTGAACGCCTCTTTAATTTTCAGCTTCTTCTTTTTCTTCTGCGAACCCGACAAGTTCTGGAACATGCCTTGAAGTTGGTTGGTCATTTCTTCCATACCTGGAGGCGCCATAATTTCTACGCCCACCTGCGGAAGTGCTACATCAATTTCAATCTCTTTGTCGTCGAGGTCGCCTTGACGAAGCTTTTTGCGAAATGCTTGGCGCGTGCCGCGATCTTCAACGTTTTCTTTATTGCCCCACGCATCTTCTGGTGGAGGAAGTAAAACGTCTAAGATGCGCTCTTCCGCTGCTTCTTCTGCGCGGAATTTCACTTTTTTCATTTCGTTTTCTTTCGTCATCTTCACTGCAATATCAGCAAGATCACGAATGATAGTTTCAACTTCTTTACCTACATAGCCCACTTCGGTGAACTTAGTCGCTTCAACTTTAATGAACGGCGCGTTAGCAAGTTTTGCTAAACGGCGAGCAATTTCAGTTTTACCCACACCCGTAGGACCAATCATCAAAATATTTTTTGGCGTAACTTCTTGGCGCAGCTCAGGCTCAAGCTGCATACGACGCCAGCGATTTCGAAGTGCAATAGATACAGCGCGCTTGGCATCTTGTTGACCGATAATATGACGGTCTAACTCGTGAACAATTTCTCTTGGTGTCATTTCAGACATGAATAAACCCTTTTCTAACAGGACTTGCTGTACTCGAATTCAGATGAGCAACAGCAAGCCGATAACAGCATTCAGCTATTACTTAGTAATCTAGTACATCAACCGTTTGGCTATGGTTAGTGAATACGCAAATATCACCCGCTATGGTCAACGCTTTTTCAGCAATTTCTTTTGCGCTTAGCTCTGTATTTTCAAGTAGTGCCGTAGCTGCAGCTTGTGCGTAGTTACCACCAGAACCAATCGCGATAAGATCTTGTTCTGGCTGCACCACATCACCGTTACCGGTAATAATAAACGATGCGGTTTCGTCGGCTACGGCAAGCAATGCCTCTAGTTTGCGAAGCGCCCTGTCAGTTCGCCAGTCTTTAGCAAGCTCTACCGCCGCTTTGGTCAAATGGCCTTGGTGGGCTTCAAGCTTTGCTTCAAAGCGCTCAAATAGCGTAAACGCGTCGGCCGTGCCACCAGCAAAGCCCGCTAAAATTTTATCGTGGTATAAACGGCGCACTTTGCGCGCATTACCTTTCATTACGGTATTGCCCAGTGATACCTGTCCGTCACCGGCCATTACCACTTGATTCCCACGTCGTACAGATACAATCGTTGTCACGTTAATTCCCCGTTTAGCTGGGCGCTGCTGCGTTTTTAGCTTAGCAAAGGCAGCAGCGTTCAAATTCAATAACAAATAAGTGGGGGAAGGCTTTTTAATTTCAAGGGTAAGACAAAAGAATGTGCGCTCAGAGCTGCCTACTATATGGGCTTAGCGCATACGGTGCTTATTGAATACGCCATTTATCGGGTGCATACTCTCGCCAATGAAGCCCATGGTTATTTGATGGCATGCTTATTTAATGGATTATCAATGAAGTATCGAAGAAGTCTTTCCTTTGCCTTACTTACCCTATTTTGTGGCGTACTAACCTTATTCGTTTTGCTGGACCGTTTGCCAATCATAGTCCCCGTGGGTTATGGCGCACTAAGCCTCTTTGCCGTGCTTTTCTACGGTATTGATAAATCGTCCGCAAAAAAAGACAAGTGGCGAGTTTCAGAAGCAAAACTTCATATATTAAGCCTATTGGGAGGTTGGCCTGGCGCATTGCTTGCCCAGCAGATGTCAATACCAATCCGCATAGATAATTGCCCACTCAGAAGGCGCTGGCAAGTTTCCTAGCAAAGCGTGGGAATGCAGGAATGGCTGTTCCCTTTCAAATTCCCAGAATGAAGCTAGGAAGCCGGCATTTATGAAGGTTTATTGGGTAACGGTTTTAGTTAACCTTTTTTTGCTTGGGCTAATTGCACTTGAAGCAAGCGTACCTAGATTAGTAGCGAGCTCATTCTTTGCTGCCTGATAGCGTTCTGGGAAGGCCTGCTTGTCGATATTTTCCAGAACGTCCTCAAGCTCTTCTATGCTATAAGCGGCGTAATTTGGTTGTTCGGTGATGGCAATACTCATTGATACTTCCTTGTAAACGCATCCTTTCTCTACGCGCTATTTCAGCGCCGTATGCACCGCATTAAGTGTTACCTACAAAAAACTGCTACAAATTCCAGTACCAAATTTGGCATGTCGCAATGTTCACTTTACGCAGACTGTGCTTGGCTTTTTCAGCATCACGCTTGGACTCGTAAGGGCCCAGTATAACGCGGAACCAATCGCCGTTACTGCCAGTGCTGTGTCTGATAAGCGCCTCTAAGCCTTGGAATGCTATTTTGGCTTTCATCTCTTCAGCCTGGGCGCGGGTTCTAAACGAAGCGCACTGCATTAAATAGCGTTTGTCAGATTTTTCTTGCTCTTTGACCTCAACTTCTACTTCGTATCCTGGAAGGGTCTTAATGTACTCCCATTCTTCTTCAGGAAGCTCAGGTAACGTCTCTTCTGTAGGAGCCACAGGTCGTGAAGCTTGTGTATCTACGTCGTCTTCTACGTTATCTTTTATTGACCACAAAAATGCGCCAAAGCCAATCACCAGTGCAAATACGCCGACAAGGCGAACAATAGGAAGTTTTCCAGACACTGGGGCATTAGATTGCGCGTTTCTGGCCGGCTTTCTACCGTTACCAGCCGGCTTCTTTTTTTGAGGAGAGCGTCCACGGGAGACATAATCGCGTTGAGCCATAGTCGGCAATATTCCTACTTGTTATCGTTGTTTGTATGCGTAAGAAAACGTCATATACCAAATCTATATGAAGGAGCAGCTTTCCTGCACCTTCAATCCTGCGGAAATTTTAACGTATTGCCACCCAACAAGCTAACTGAAATCGGTAGGATCAATATCTATCGACCACCTTACTTTCATCGCCTGTGGCAACGCCTGTAAAAATGGCAGTGCCAAGCGCAGCGCATTGTGAAGCGGCGCACGCTTTTCATGACTGCAAACCAGCATAAATCGAAACCTGCCTTGCCGCTTTTCAATCAAACAAGGAAACGGGCCATTTAACTCAATGGCATGCTGCTGGTGAAATACTTGCTTACTGTCTTGTAAAAAGCGATAGGCCAAGCTGCTGTCGGTCGCCTCAGCGCGGATCACAAATTGACTAATAAAAGGCGGAAGCCCTGCCGCTTTACGCTCCATTAAAGCGTGTCTGGCGAAATGCCCATAGCCGTTATGTACTAAATCTTGCAGCAAAGGATGGTGGGGATTGTGAGTTTGCAACCACATTTCCCCTGGTTTACTGGCGCGCCCTGCTCTTCCTGCAAGCTGAGTAACAAGCTGAGCAAGCTTTTCTGGTGCTCTAAAATCGGCACTAAAAAGTGCACCATCACAATCTAGCACCGCCACTAAGGTTACATGCGGGAAATGGTGACCTTTTGACAGTATCTGAGTACCTACTAGCAGCTGGTACTCTTGGCGGTTTATTGCATCCAGTGTTTGGTGCAGTTTGTCTTTGCCCCTCACGGTATCACTGTCTATTCGTACCTGCTTAACACCGGGAAATAAGCTTGCAAGCCCTTGCTCGACTTGCTCGGTCCCTGTGCCCGCTGTAACTAACTCATTGTGATGGCACGCTTCGCAGTTAGATGGCATTGAGCGCATGCCGCCGCATTGATGACACTGTAAACGGTTCTGCGCTTTATGCACAGTATAAGGACGGTCACAGCGCTTACACATGACGGTTTCGCCGCAGTGATGGCAAAGCAGCGCTGGCGCATAGCCTCTGCGATTCACAAACACCAATACCTGATTACCCGCGCTAATATGCTGGCGCATTATCGTTAACAGGCCTTGCGAAATACCATAGTGAATAGGTTGATCGCGCGCGTCTAGCACATGCTGATGCGTGCTTTTTGCACCTCCTGCTCGCTTAGTTAACTGCAAATGGGCATAGCGACCGCTTAGCGCATTATTAAGTGTTTCAAGTGCGGGCGTGGCGCTACCTAATAAAAGAGGAATATTGTGCTGCTTGGCACGCATGGCCGCCAGATCACGAGCATGATAGCGAAGTCCATCTTGCTGTTTAAAAGACTCGTCGTGCTCTTCATCCACAATCAGCATGCCGGGGTTGTGCAGCGGGGTGAAAATAGCCGAGCGGGTACCAATGATAATACCGAGTTCACCAGCTCTTGCTCGCTGCCACACCTGTAGCCGTTCTTTATCAGAAAGCTGAGAGTGTAAAACGCCCACTGCAATACCAAAGCGCTTTTCAAAGCGTGACACCGTTTGCGGCGTAAGCCCAATTTCTGGCACAAGTATAAGCACTTGCTTCCCTTCACGCAGCAAGGGTTCGATAGCTTGAAGATACACTTCCGTTTTACCGCTACCGGTAACCCCTTCAAGCAAACTTACAGCGAAATTGCCCTGCTGACGATTAAGTGCGGCAATGGCAACCGATTGCTCAGTATCTGGAATTGGCTTTTCAGACACCGATAACGAGGCAAGCCAACTGCCTGACTTAAATTCAGGCGCGACTTCTTCAATGCTTATCAATGACTTTTCGACAAGTGCTTTGACCGCAGGTGCGCCATACTGCTTGCGCGCTTGGGATGCTAATAAGGCACCACTGGCCAGTGCAGTAAAACACGCTTGCTGTTTAGGCGCCCGCGATAACGTGTCTGCAGTCGTTTGTTTGCCTTCTTCGGAAAGCATTAGCATGTCTTGGGGTGTTGGCGCTGCTGACTCGCCTTTGCGCAATAAAACAGGCAGCATGGCGTGCAGTACCTCACCTGGCGCATGATGATAATACTGCCACAACCACTGAGCCATTTTCAGCAATACATTGTCAATAATTGGGGTATCGTCTAGAACTGACTCAATGGCTTTTAGCTTGTTGGCATTGTCAATTTCGCTTTCAGCTTTATGTAGTGTTTCAACGACAACGCCCACGAGTTTGCGCGGGCCAAAAGGCACAACCACTCTAACACCCGCACTAAGTGCGTTATCGTGGGTATATGTGAAAAGTTGGCGCAGTGGCACTGGCACGGCAACTTGGATAAAGGCCATTGCGAACGTCCTACCTTGTTTGATGACTTTTACCGCGCACAATGCGCGTACTAAACGTCATATATTGAAACTACTCATATCGAGACTATTCTTTTAGCCACACGTTACAGCAATTTTTGCAGTTAACAGTACATTTTACTATTAGCGAGTATTGGCCGAGCCTTGAAAGCCAAATATTTAAACATACTTTGCTGTTAAGCATAAAAGGAATGTTTTTTGTTTAGCTGTCGTGCCTAACAGTTATACAAAAACCATACAAAAACCGCTTGATCAAGCCCCTGCCATCCTTTATTATGCGCCGCTCTTTTTGCGATAGGCTGTTCTTTGAACGACTTATCATTTGAATTAAGTAACGTATGGTGTGCGACTTCGGGTTGTATAGCGATACGGCCTTATTATGTGAGGTAATCCCATGAAACAAGATATCCACCCTAAATACGAAGCAATCACAGCAACTTGCTCATGTGGTAACGTAATGAACATTCGTTCTACTCTTGGTAAAGACATCAACCTAGACGTATGTTCTTCATGTCACCCATTCTACACTGGTAAGCAACGTAACGTTGACACTGGTGGTCGTGTTGATCGCTTCAAGAAGCGTTTCGGTGCATTGGGCAAAAAGTAAGCCTGATATCGAGTTCGAAAAAAGCGCCTTTATGGCGCTTTTTTATTGCCCTAAATCTGCGCTTTGCGGTAGACAGCTGCACTAGATAATGCTTCTCCTACCTCATTACTGTCACTCTAATAACAAAACCTTAAAGTGGTGTCGCTAATCCTCTAAGACTCTAAAAAAACATGACCGAATCACAGCAATTGTGAGGCTATCGCACACATATGATTAATGGAATTTTTTTGCGTTAGATAGGTGCTTATCCCAATCACCACCACTGGCTTTCTTACATGCTTCCTCGCTATCAAAATAAATAGCAGTAGGCGTTGACTTAATTGATGCGAGTGCAATATTCACCTTGTTTATGAAGTCCATATCCCACCCATTACTGAGTGCCCGTTGTTTTTCCTGCTCTGAGTCGAAAACGGCGATTACCTGAGGTGCTCTCCAATGCCCCAAATGAGTTAGCCAAACAAAACCGTTGTTGTCAGATTTTACGTCTTCGCAAACATCGGTTAGCACTGCAATTAATTTTCTTTCAGTCATTTCCTCGCCTTCAGTGCGAATTTAGGATGTGCATTCACAGCATTTTATCAGAAATATGAAACCTGAAATTAATAGATAACCTTATGCGTTTTATATTTTTGAGAAGGGCGTTTGCTAGAAATAAAGGGAGCAGGCTGCTACTTGCTGCATAACTGCACATTAATTCAACACGCAATAGACACAAGGAATACTTAACCCAGTCAAAATAAATAATATGAATGACAATTATAGCCCTATTTTACTGGTCTAATTAGTATGCCTAACCTACATTGGTACATGAGAATTCTGATCAGATATGTACACAGTGATTGGCTGTGTTAGAGTTGCGATTGGCACTTTGATAGTGGGCATTAATACTGTGAATAATGCTTTATTATCAAGGCTTGTGCTGCTTTTAGGTACGAAATTTGAACGAAGATATCAGATTCGGTATCTATTTAGGTATGTATGCGAGATTAGCAAAGCTTTACTCCAAGTTGGCTTCTTTCCCCGTACCGGCCCAGTGCTAACAACTATTTATAATCATTTTTATCATTACTTGGTTGTAACGCGCTTACGTTTATCTACCTATAACTATAACGATAATAAAATAGCTACAGAGCGTGAACGAAAACACCGATGAACCCTACATCTAAGGAAACCCTTTTACATGTCAGATTTTAGACAACGCGCACTTGATTATCACGCCAAACCCACTCCGGGAAAAATCCGCGTAGAGCTATCTAAACCTGCCGATAGCGTAGATGACCTTGCTCTTGCTTATAGCCCAGGTGTTGCCGAGCCGGTGAGAGAAATTGCTGAAGATGCAGACAATGCCTATAAGTATACGGGTAAAGGTAACCTGGTTGCTGTTATCAGTAACGGAACTGCAATTTTAGGCTTGGGAAATCTAGGCCCACTGGCATCGAAACCCGTTATGGAAGGTAAAGCACTTCTGTTTAAGCGCTTTGCTGGGCTTGATGCCATTGATATTGAAGTAAAACATCGTACAACTGAAGAGTTCATTAATACGGTTGCCAATATTGCTGATACATTTGGCGGTATTAACTTAGAAGACATCAAAGCACCTGAATGTTTTGAGATTGAACAAGAGCTGATTAAACGCTGTAACATTCCGGTGTTTCACGACGACCAGCATGGTACCGCGATAGTAACTGCAGCCGGTATGCTTAATGCCTTGGAAATTCAGGGTAAAAGCATAGAGAGCGCCAAAATAGTTTGTATGGGAGCCGGTGCAGCAGCAGTTGCTTGTATGGAGCTGCTTATTAAATGCGGTGCCCAGCGTGAGCGTATTTATATGCTAGACAGAAAAGGCGTGATCCATACGCGTCGCGAAGACTTAACCGAGCACAAAAAGCTATTCGCTAACAATACGGACAAGCGCACGCTGGAAGACGTAATGGAAGGGGCTGACATCTTCGTAGGTGTATCTGGTCCTGATGTCTTACCACCAGAAACGCTGGCGTTAATGGCTGAAAACCCGATTGTATTTGCATGCTCTAACCCAGATCCTGAGATAAAACCTGAACTTGCTCACGAAGTACGTAAAGATCTTATCATGGCGACCGGACGTTCCGACTACCCTAACCAGGTTAACAACGTATTGTGTTTCCCGTTTATTTTCCGTGGAGCACTAGACGTTCGTGCAACGGCCATCAACGATGAAATGAAAGTAGCGGCAGTAGAAGCCCTTCGTGCTATTACGAAAGAGCCCGTACCAGAGGAAGTATTAGCTGCCAGTAAAAGTGCCAGTCTCACATTTGGCAAGGAATATATAATTCCTAAACCTATGGACCCACGCTTGTGCGAGCGCATTGCCTCTGCGGTATCAAAAGCGGCTATTGAATCTGGCGTAGCTCGTTTACCTGAAAGTGCAGACGAGTAAAGTACGACTAAAAAAACATAGCGGTTGAGATAACACTCAACCGCTATTTTCGTTTAAAAGCTAAGTATTAATCGTCTTCCGACACATCGTTTTCGAAACTTGGGTCAATTCCCATTTCTTCCATTATGCGTCTTGCTTCTGCGGGTACGCGATTGGGGTTATCTTTTCGCAAGTCATCATCGTTAGGCAGTGGCTGTCCGGTAAACGCGTGTAAAAATGCTTCGCACAGCAGTTCCGAATTAGTGGCGTGACGCAAATTATTGATTTGGCGGCGGGTACGCTCATCGGTAAGTGCTTTAAGCACATTAATAGGTATAGAGACAGTGACTTTCTTTACCTGTTCGCTTTTTTTGCCATGCTCTGCGTAGGGGTGAATATATTTACCGTTCCATTCTGCCATTGTACTAACTCGGTCTACTCTTTTTTATGTTATGAAGAGAAATTCTAAACAAGTTCACGAAAAGGTCAATTGAGCAGTGTAAACCTCTTGACGTCTAGACATATATTCTTTAATTTAGACGTCTAAACGTCTATAAGAATACATTTTTGAGAGAAAAAGCCATGGTTTCTTACGCACAAGGTATCGATGCATTAAACCAGTCCCTGTCGGAACTGCGTGATATTGATGTATCTTTTGAATTCTTTCCGCCTAAAACGGAAGCCATGGAACAGACCCTGTGGAAGTCAGTTGAACGTCTAGCACCGTTGAAGCCTAGCTATATGTCGGTAACCTACGGCGCCAATAGCGGTGAGCGCGACAGAACTCATGACGTAGTTAAGCGTATTCAGCAGCAGACCGGTGTAGCAGCGGTTCCTCACTTAACCTGTGTTGATGCTAGCCGTGATGAACTTAAGCAAATTGCAAAAGACTACTGGGACTCAGGCATTCGCCGTATTGTTGCGCTTCGCGGCGATTTACCGCCAGGAGTAGAAAAGACAGAAATGTATGCCTCTGATCTTGTTGCTTTGTTAAAAGACGTTGCTGATTTTGATATTTCTGTTGCTGCCTACCCAGAGAAGCACCCTGAAGCGCCAAATGCCCAGTTTGATTTGCTAAACCTTAAGCGCAAAGCAGAAGCAGGCGCTACAGAAGCGATAACCCAATTCTTCTTCGATACCAGTGTTTACCTTCGATTTAGAGACCGTGCGGCCGCAGCAGGTGTAGACTTAGATATCGTTCCGGGTATTTTGCCGGTAACCAACTATCAAACACTGGTGAAGTTTGCTGGGTTCACAAACGTGCACGTGCCGGGGTGGCTGCACAAAATGTTTGACGGTCTTGATGCAGATGACCAAGCTACCCGCAACTTGATAGGTGCTAATATTGCCATGGATCAGGTGAAAGTACTGGCGAAAGAAGGGGTGAAACACTTCCACTTCTATACTCTGAATCGTAGTGAGCTAAGTTACGCCATCTGCCACATGTTAGGCGTGCGTTCTGGCGCTTAACTAATAACAATGAATACAGCGTGCTGGCAACCTTCGTTGAAGCACACTAATAAGGCGCAGGTTATGCGCCTTTCTTGTATAAAGACTGCATTAAACTTTGCCACCAAGGCCGACCGCAGTTACCATCTGATATAACAAGTAATGAACTACCGATACCCCTTTTACCTCGCATCTGTAGGTTAAGCATTTTATTTTTGCACGGTATCGTCAGGAGAAGTTGAGTGGATTTAAACAAGGTCAAAGCCTTATATAACAATGTTACCCCTCAGATTAGAGATCTTTTTAGTATCTTCATAAAGCGCTGCAAAGAAGACAATATTACCATCTCTGCTGGGCACTTAGCCTATGTAACCTTGTTATCTTTGGTACCGTTTATCATGGTGACCTTTACCATAATGTCTGCCTTTCCAGCATTCGCGTCAGTTAGGAGCAAACTCGAGCATTTCGTATTTAGCAACTTTGTTCCTACCGCTAGTGATGTGGTTCACAAATACATGACCGATTTCGTCGGCAACGCATCACAGATGAGTGCCATTGGTATTCTGTCGCTCTTGGTCGTTGCGTTAATGCTGATATCCAACGTAGATAAAACCCTGAACAGAATTTGGCGAACACAAAGTGACAGACCAATTGTTTATACTTTTGCTATCTATTGGATGGTAATTACTTTAGGGCCCTTACTTATTGGCTCTAGTGTGGTGGTAAGTTCTTATTTGACTGGTCTAGCGGCGTTCACCGAAGAATATACACCGGGACTAGGTACATTTTTGCTCAGCCTCGTGCCAAGTGGTGCCGCTATGATAGCTTTCACCATTTTGTACATGGTAGTGCCCAACAGAAGAGTGTTCGCACGTCATGCTCTAGTGGGGGCTATCGTGGCGACCATAGCCTTTGAAATCACTAAATCGGGCTTCGCGCTATATGTGACTAACTTTCCGTCTTACGAGCTTATTTACGGCGCGCTTGCTGTAGTACCCATTTTGTTTTTATGGGTGTATTTGTCATGGATAATTGTGCTGTTTGGCGCAGAGTTTACCTGCAGCCTAGGCGAAGCGTTCGAAAACCGAAAAGCAGAAAACGAACCGCGCAAGGTGCCTCAAGAATAATCAGCCTGACAGGTTTATGACTAGTCCTGAAATAGGTTGACACTTATTTCGGTTAAAACGCCCGATGTATTTCATCGGGCGTTTTGTATTTAAGGGCCAGATGTGGCCTCCTACCATTATAGATAGCTACTGACTCTGCAACCATCTTTCTCGCTTCTTCTAAATCTCTTGGCTTATGGAGTAAGTATTCATTTTTAAGAATACCGTTTATCCGCTCTGCAAGGGCGTTTTGATAGCAGTCGTAGCCATCTGTCATTGAGCACT
>NZ_MEJH01000012.1 GCF_001953635.1 Alteromonas abrolhosensis
GACAAGCTAAAGTAAGTAGAGTGAAAAGTAGTTACTCACTGATTGAATTGATATCCAGTTTTCTAGATTGTTACCAGTTTTTCCTGGCAGCCATAGCGATACGGTACCACCTGACTCCATTCCGAACTCAGAAGTGAAACGTATTAGCGCCGATGGTAGTGTGGGGTTTCCCCATGTGAGAGTAGGACACTGCCAGGTCCCATTAAAAGAAACCCGCCTAACGGCGGGTTTTTTGCGTTTGGAAGAAACAAAAAATGGGGTCAGAGTACATTAATCCCCAATTCCTACCAGCAAAACCTCAAATTGGGGTCAGAGTACTTTATTACCCAAATCATAAGAACCAAGTCAAAGTACCCTTATCCTCCAATGAAGAAAAACAAGAGAAATGTACTCCGTCCCCAACATTAAAATGTGTTTCCCTGCGACTGCACTCTTTACCAGCTCAAGTCGCTGTGAAAGTTTCATTTATCGAATAGTTTAAGGCGCACAAACTCCAACACAGACCATCAGTCTACTCACTCAGGAGTAAAGGGGTCAGAGTACTTTATTACCCAAATCATAAGAACCAAGTCAAAGTACCCTTATCCTCCAATGAAGAAAAACAAGAGAAATGTACTCCGTCCCCAACATTAAAATGTGTTTCCCTGCGACTGCACTCTTTACCAGCTCAAGTCGCTGTGAAAGTTTCATTTATCGAATAGTTTAAGGCGCACAAACTCCAACACAGACCATCAGTCTACTCACTCAGGAGTAAAGGGGTCAGAGTACTTTTTTAACATTCACACTTATTAAAACGTAGAAATGTACTCCGACCCCATTATTGTGGGCTGCCTAAATAATCCGGGCTCTTTAACTCTCTAGGGCATGTAACAAGCAGTTTGAAAATATGGTAGATAGGTACAGACTGTAGCTGAGGTGCAAGCGTGGAAGATACGAATGTAGGGTCAGAGTACTTTAGATCGCTACCTTTTAAAATGTACTCTGACCCCAATTTTACCCCACTATTTGCTGGGGTTATGCTTCGGTTTGTAGGGATTGCTTCTTCAGTGTTTCTATCATGTATTCGCGCATTTTAAACTTCTGAAGCTTCCCTGTTACTGTCATGGGGTACTCTTTCACTACGCTGATGTATTTGGGTACTTTAAAGTAGGCTAGTTTAGATTTAAGGTAGTCGCGTATTTGCTCTTCGTCTATATGTCGATTTTCCTTTGCCTTAATCCATAGGCATACTTGCTCGCCATATTTGTTGTCAGGAATGCCGAATACAGCGGCGTCTGACACGTCTTGATGTTGATATAAAACTTCTTCAATTTCTCGTGGATAAATGTTCTCGCCGCCGCGAATAATCATGTCCTTTATTCTACCAACTATTGTGACGTAGCCTTCTTCATCCATTTCTCCGAGATCGCCAGAATGGAGCCAACCTTCATCGTCTATGGTGGCTTTTGTCTTAACCTCATCACCCCAATAACCTTTCATTACACAGTAGCCTCTCGCGCAGATTTCGCCAGGTTCTCCAATAGACACAGTATTACCTTGGGCATCTATGATCTTAACCTCTGTGTGAGGCATAGCGCGTCCTACGGTTTTGACCTGCTTTTCAAATGGCGAGTCAATGTCAGTAATATGATTGATAGGGCTACACTCTGTCTGGCCATAACCTATAACGACCTCGGTCATATGAAATTCACTGTGAACCTTTCGCATTAGCTCTTCAGGGCAGGTACTACCCGCCATGACGCCGGTTCTTAACGTTGATAAATCAAAGTCTCTGAAGTTAGGAAGTTCGAGCTCGGCAATGAACATGGTAGGTACGCCATGTAAGCCCGTACACTTTTCTTCTTCTACCGTGCGAAGCGTTGTTTCAGGGTCGAATGATTCTCCAGGAAATACCGCACACGCTCCCGATGCTAAGCAGACTAAGTTGCCCAACACCATTCCAAAACAGTGATATAGCGGTACGGGGATGCATAGCTTGTCTTTGTCCGTAAACCTCATTGCTTGTGACACTAACAAACCATTATTTAGAATATTTCGGTGCGTTAACGTTGCACCTTTCGGGTTACCAGTGGTACCGGAGGTGAACTGAATGTTGATGTTATCATCCGGGCTAAGTTTCGATTCAATCGCTAACAGCTGAGATTTAAGCGCTTCCGTTGGTTCTATTTGTAATGCGGAAAACGCCTTCAATCCTTCCACAGGCTTATCGCCAATAGTATATACATGCTTAAGAGAAGGTAACTTAGAAAGCGATAGGGGAGTACTTGAAGCGGTATCATCTTTCCCGTCTATTTCTGGCGCAAGCTCTTTCAACATTGCAACGTAGTTTGACTGTTTGAAAGACTGCGCCATAACTAAGTATTTAACAGCTACATTATTAATGGCGAATGCTAATTCATCGGGTCGGTAAGCTGGGTTGAGGCATACCATGATAGCGCCGATTCTCGCTGTCGCCATCTGTACAATAGACCATTCAATATTATTCGGAGACCATATGCCAACACGGTCGCCTGGCTCCACGCCATTCCCTAGTAAGCCACAGGCCACACGTTCAACTTCATCCCAGTATTGTTGATACGTCCAGTCAACACTCTGGTGTTTTACAATGATGGCCGGTTTTTCGCCTTGATTGTCGACAACCTTTTTAAAATACTGACCAATTGTAAGTGACGTTAACTCAGCGTCGTTAGGGCCCGTAAACTCACTTTTATAAAGAGGGGGGATAGTGCTCTGCTGACTTTTTGATTCCATCATATTATGCCTCCATGCGCGTACGCATCTGATTTATATGTAAATAGTAGGGTTTGCCATTACAATCTTTATTTCTGCATACTCAATGGCAGAAATTGCAGTGAATGCTAAATGCTCATCCAATAAAACAACTCATTTAATCTTTATTAACAATATTGTTGCAAACTAGTTTTGTCGACAAGATGTTAGTCGTATATGGTGCAGCTCACCGATAAAATTCTGCCTTTCATCGTGAGGGCTGTAGCTGTATCGACAGAATTGGGAATGGAAGTGTTTGTTTTCTTAAGAGGATCGGTGTGTTTGAAAAAGTTAAAAAAAAGCTTCCCAACGAGGGAAGCTTTCTAATATTTTTGAGTTTACTTGCAAGGGTGAGTTATTCAGACTCAATACCTTCGAAGTATGCACGGTATTCCATACGGGTAACGAAAGAATCGCCATTTTCATCCATCATCTCAAAGTCACCTTCGACATGCGCAACCTTTAACTCCTCGGCTGTAAGCTTACCGTCGCTGTCTACATCAATTTCAGTAAACTTATTGTCGGCTGTGGCTGACATTTCAGTACGAAGCTCCTTATTCTTCTCAGAAATCATTTCACCGTCAGCTTTAGAGAATAATTCAGGATTGCCTTTTTCCGAGAGCAAAGCGTCATTGGTGCCTTCAGTTTTCACTTGAGTAATGATGTCGTCGCTAAACATTGATGGTTTTTCATCAACAAACTTGTTGAATTCAACACGGCTAATCATGCTGTCACCATCGGTATCCATTTTTGCAAGAAGCTTACTGTCAATAACGCCTGAAGACTCAGAACCGACGATATAGCCGTTTCCATCCTTATCCATTGCGTTAAATCCCATCGAGATCTTCTCTTCGTGGTGGCCTGCTACTGCTGAAGCAGATAGTGTTGCAGCAATAACTGCACTGGTAATCATACTTAGTTTTGTGATCTTCATAATCAAATTCCTTCTGGCTTTTACAGTGAACTTGGGCGTTCAATTGCCCTAACCACTAGGTCCACAGACCTCAACATAGGTGCAGATTGGAAATAAGTTTCAATCTGACACCGCTAATGACTTACGTAATTCATTATTCATTGAATGTGCCAAATGCATAACTAACTGATTTAGTGAGGTAATAAAAATATAAGGCGAGGATTTTAATGTTATTGCTATGTTAAATTGTCGCAGTGTTTGCAAGATCTTCATACGTCAAACTTAAGCTGATCTCAGATATAGATAGAACTCCATTAATGAGATTAAAACAGTGAGAGTTGATCGTTTGCTATTGTCTCAAAATTCAGGCCGATAAGAGGCAAGATGCTATCGGCAATGGGCTGGATTTGCTTCTCAATATAGTGGTCATATTGAAGGGGAGCCGTGGCGGTTTCTACGGTTTGAGGGCCCTGTACTGTAATGACATAGGCAATGGTCGTATTAAACTGATAGCGAAGTGGCAACCCCTGTTCTTTATAGTATTCGTCGGCTAATCGCGCTGCCTTTACGTGGGGAGGCAGCGACTTTGTATACGACGACAAAGGCTTTCGCAGCCGCTTTTTATAGACCAAAGCGTGATCCATTTCACCGGATTTTATCGCTGCTATCGTGCTATTTATGTAATCTTCAACAGGCTGTCCAGTAAACACTTTTTTGTACAGCTCGTACTGGAAGGTTTTAGCTAGTACCGTCCAATCAGAACGGACATTTTCTAAGCCTTTGAAGACAAGTTCACCGCCCTTCATTCCTGCGTAACGTTTTTTGCTGCCTTCGGAAGAGCCTCTGATCGTCGGCATAAAGAACGTAGAAAAGTGAGATTCAAACTCAATTTCTAAGTGGCATTCAATGTCGAACTGACTTTTTAGTAACTCAGTCCACTTTCGATTAATAATGCTAGCGAGCTCAAGTCCAGTCTCTGAGGGCGTACCCAGTGCATCATTCCCTTCTACATGAACAAATGTTGAGTCGGTATCGCCGTAAATAACCGTATAGCCCAGTTCTTCAATCCAACCCGCAGTGGTTTGCATGATCTCGTGACCCCTCAATGTGATTGAGCTAGCTAGGCGAGGATCGTAGAAAGGGCAACCGCCACTACCAAGCACACCATAGAATGAGTTCATTAATATTTTGATGGCCTGAGAGCGCGGTGCGTCTTTCTGTTTTTTCGCCTCGTCGCGCTGAAGCCATAGGTTTTCAATGATGGAAGGCAGAAAATGAGACTCACGACTAAATACTGCGCCTTTAAACCCTTCTATCGCCGTGTCTGGAGATTTAAGCCCTTCTGCAAGTCCCAGCGGATCGATTTTAAATGTACGAATGATGGAAGGATACAGGCTCTTAAAATCGAGGACTAAAACGTCCTTGTATAAACCTGGCTGGGAACGCATGACATAACCACCTGGACTAGCCAAGCCTCCATTTTCAGGTCTTACCCCCGCGACATAAGACTTGCGGTGAAGCTTAGGCAAGTACACATTTAAAAACGCAGCCACTGAGCCTCCGGGGCGACTCATATCTAGGCCGGTAAGAATACTGCGCAGCGCCAGAAAATCGATAAATTGAGTCTTATCCTGAATGCGGTTGACCAGCTCCGTGTCTTTAAAGTTATAGTTAGCGAGTGCAACAGGGTCGCTATGATAAAGACTTTTTATCGCTTCAAGCTTGTCGGCGGCTTGAATAAGCTTATTTTCTCCAAGCAGTTCTTCAGAAACGTGATCGAGCGAGAACGACTCGAATTGATAAGTCATTGTTTTTAGCGCTTCGATACCATCAATGACGCATCGTCCTGGCACATCAACGAGGGTTTGATCCTCCCACTGTCTTACAGAAGCCTCTCGGCTGTGGCGGCCGATAGCATACTTTAGCGAGTTAGCCCTAGCGCGGCGTTCAAGTACCGCCATATCGAACTGTTTAACATTCCAGCCTAAAATGATATCTGGGTCGTAGGATGTAAGATATGAAAAAAATGCTTCAAGCAATGCTTTTTCTGATTCAACGGTAATGAGCTCGTACGCGCTGTCTTTTCGTCCCTGCAATGTTTGCCCAACAAAACGTGGCGGGCATAAAAGCAGCACAACGTTGAGTCCTTCGCCGGCTAACGCAATGCTAAAGAGTTCTTCATGCTCATTGCATTCGATGTCTATGCTGAGTGATGTAAATGTGGTTCTGAATTGACAGGGTCTGATTTGCGCATTTTCTATAACGATCTGAGACGTATCGTCGAAATCTTGCGGAGCCAGAAATTCCACCGCACCATACACAAAGCGCTCCATTAAGTAGCGATCGGCAACGCGAATATCGGCTTCGTACAATACAATACTGCTTTCCTGCGCATGCTGGCGAAGCTGATGCATATGTGATTCGGTTGCGGTTTTTACCGTCGCAACAGGAACTTGTTCCAGCGTGTGAAACCCGTCATCTGAAATACTGATTTTTGCTGAAATACGCTCGGCTATATTGCGTAAATCATTGGCGTGATCAACAGATACAAAGCAAGTGGGGTATTGGGCTGAAGAAATTAACCTAGCTGTACTACTGGGCGTTTTAACCCATAGCTCAACATACACTTTGCCTCGCCGGGTAAACGTACTTTTATTGAGTATGAACCCTTGTTGTATTGTTGAGGCTGACATGAATCTGATTTACTAACCGGCTTTGTTGACGTTAATTTCTTTAAATAGCCTCATGGGCGTGTACGTTTTATAAACTCGCATTACCATTATCTGTTTAATAACTGGCACAAAGGCACAATAAAATGCGCTACCACTGTGCACGAGAAACGGCAGTAGGCTTAGTATAACGTTTGTTATCACCGACTCCTATAGATCTCTATTCGACAGATATGTTTGTTTTTGTAAGCAGCGCGAGTTAAAACGAAAACGTATAGTCTTTGTGCAGGTTAGACCATGCACGATAGAAAAGGTGAGGGCGATATGGAATATCTATTCGATAAACAGGTAGAGCCAGGCGAGCTAATAGAAGTCGCCGATGGAGTACTTTGGCTAACAATGCCGCTTCCATTTGAACTTGACCACATAAATTTGTATCTGATCCGCGGTGAAGGCGGTTGGGTGGTCATTGATACTGGCATAGGAACGTCCACCACCAAAGCTCTGTGGGAGCGTATATTCAAGCAATTAGACGGGCCGATAGTTGGTGTCATCGTTACGCACTTACATCCTGATCATGTGGGATTAGCGGGTTGGATAGCCGACACGTATAACGTCCCTTTTTATATGTCTCAAACTGAGTATTTTACTGCCCGAGCGTTTGCGGCAGGAAGAAATGGCGCAACGAATGACCGGGATGTGCAATATTACCAGCGAGCAGGTTTAGACGAATCAATGATCGCAAAGCTTACTTCTGGTGAAGGCAATGGCTACAGCAGCGTCGTTTCACCACTTCCCATTAGCTACACCCGTCTAAAGCATGGTATGACGCTGTCGCTTGGCGGTAATGAATGGCAGATCATCATTGGCCGCGGCCACTCTCCTGAGCATGCGTGCCTTTACAATAAGCAAAAAAATATTCTCATATCAGGCGATCATATTTTGCCGATTATCACGCCAAACATTGGCGCCTACTCAACAGAGCCTGACGCCAACACTTTAGATGACTACCTTACCACACTGCCGCAATTCAAGATTTTGCCCAAAGATGCGACAGTATTACCTGCTCACAAGCTACCCTTTATCGGCCTACATGAGCGAGTGGATTCGCTTATTGCTCATCATCACGAGCACCTAAAGGCACTATTAAATGCGTGCGAGCAACCTCAAACCGTAGTAGAACTATTACCGGTTATGTTTAAGCGAAGGCTTTCAAGCCGAAACATGGTGTTTGCAATTGCAGAGTGTTTGTCTCACCTTAATTACTTGCTTAATGAAGGAGCCATTTCGCGGACGTTAAACAGCAAGGGTGTGTATACATTTAAAGCCTGTGAAGTAAAAAAGCTTGCTTGTTAGTTCAGTCAGAGGACATGCAAACAGAGTGAGGATTTACAAACGTCTTACTCTGTACTGGGCTATCTGTTTTCTAGGCCGTTTGAGAGTTTTCCGCTTCGTTTTCTTTATTCTCTTCATTATCTTCACTGGACGGGGGCTGTGCTGCAGGCTGTTTCGGAATGGTGATCTCTACCACGGTTCCTTTTGCCTCTTTGCTGCTAATAGATATTTTACCTTGATGTTGTTCAATGGCGGTGTAAGCCACAGAAAGGCCCAGCCCTTGGCCTTGCCCTTCGGGTTTTGTAGTAAAGAAGGGTTCAAAGACTCGCTTTAGATGTTTTGTAGGAATACCGCAACCTGAGTCCAGTATTTTGATAGTCACCGACTTGGGTGAATCAAGCACAGTAAGCTTAATGAAGCCCCTGTCTTTTATGGCCTGCGCTGCATTTATCATGACGTTCATTAGCGCCTGTTTCAGCGGCCCAGGGTTTCCCATTACCTCTACTTTCTCTAATTCACATTCAAATTTATATTGGGGCGCACTGTACTGGGCGGAAATAAGCGTGATCAGCTGGTGACACACGGCGCAGATATCTACTATCTGCACGCCTTCGGTAGTCTCCAGCGAAAAGTTCTTGAGGTTTTCGACGATGTCTTTCACGCGGGTAAGACCGTCTGTAGACTCGGCAATTAGCTCAGTAATATCGTCCTTTAATAGGTCGTAGTGATTAGTCTCAAACAGCGCGTCGACCTGCTCTTTAAGTTCGTCGGTGAAGTGTTCGAGTTGCCCTTGGACGCCATCACAAATCGCAATAAGGTGAGCTGCGTATTGCCCAAGTGTATTGAGGTTGGCGTTCACAAAACCAATAGGGTTATTAATTTCGTGGGCGATCCCCGCTGCTAGCTGACCAGTAGAAGCCATTTTCTCAGCCTGAATTAGCTGGCTCTGTGCGGTATCGAGTTTGCGAATTAACTTTTTTTGCGCTTCGTGTTCTTTCTTCAAAGCTTCAGAAAGCTTTTGCTGCGCTCTGAAGTAACTGGCTTGGGCGGTTACATCTTGCAGAAATATACACGCCAATTTTTGCCCTGTGTTTTTGTCTTTAATGGGCAATATTTCCATATTCTGATACATCTGTGTTTCTTCACCCGTTATGGGGCGAGAACTCTTAAACGGAAATATGTGGGGGCGCTGCTCCCAATAGCTAAAGCTTGGGTGCTGCAACACGAATACAGACTTTAGCCTGCGTTTAAGAAACTTACCTTGCCCTTGAAATAACTCAACGACAGGTGTTTCTTTATAGCAGTCGCGCATATTATGAGGTAGCCGGTCTAAAAAGAAGTCGTTCAGATAAACGACCTTAAAGCTCTCATCGACTATACCAATTCCGACAGGTAATTTACCTACCAGTTGTTCAAACATTATGCGAGCAACTCATCCAATGTATCTTTCATACGTGCAAGAGATTCATCGTCTAGGCAAAAAACAACGCGCATGCTAAACGAAGAGATAGCGATAACAAACTGCACCTCCATTACTAAGCTGTGCTGCCATTGCAACTCATCGAAGTTCGCTTTATCGGGTAAGAATAACGTTGGCATATTCAAGTTAGTGGTAAGTTCCAACTGGTCAGAAAGACCAGCTAAACACGCACCTGCCAAAATGTTACAGAGCTCCAAGATAATCTCTTGAATGTCTTCTTTACTTAACGGTTCGTCATAATCCATCAAAGTGGCGACTTCACTCAATCCAGCTTGGGATAGCACAGACATCACTTCGCCGTGAACGTCACCTAAAAATGACTGACGGGTGTAAAAGGCATCTTCGGTTTCAAATAAGAGGCTATAGAGCTGGGTGGGAGTGACCGCTGAAATTTTTGGAATAGAAATATCGATTTTGGTTTCAATCAATTGGGCAAGAGAATTGGCCGCTTGTCCCATGGAAATATTCAAGAGTTCTTGAAGGGCGTCTCTTTGCTCTTCGTCTAGTGGTAGGACAATGCTCATAGATACCCCAACTCAAACAACGTCATTGCTAATTCTTCTTTATCTAGCGGTTTGCGCAGAAAGCGTTTTGCACCGAGAGACATAACAATTTTTTGTTTTTCTGGCTGAAAGTCAGCGCTGATCACAATAACATTCGGGGCGTCGGGCCTATCGTGCAGGAATTCCAACACACCAACGCCGTCAACTTCTGGCATAGTAAGGTCTAAGAGAACCAATGCAAATTCGCTTTCTGACAGCGCATTTATGGCTTCTTGCCCGTTTGTCGCTTCGGTGATGTCATACTCTAAGTCTTGGGGAAGTGAGCGAATCACGCTGCGCCTCGACAACTTAGAATCATCAGCTACTAATACAGAAATTGACATTTACAGCCTCCTAGAACGGCATTTAATGCGATGCCTTTTTAGTAAAGTATGTGCAACTTTAGCGTTACTGCAACAATACCGTAAAAATTTTCCAATTAGCGTATTCTTTGAGCAGTGGCGCTTTAATTTGAGTATATGACAGAAGTGACTTTTATGCGTATTAGACTTTTAGTTGAAAATGCCGAGAAGAGTGGAAAACAGTAAGAAGTAAAATATATAGGGTTTAAGTAGAGAGGTGTGCACTGGTAGACAATACACACCTTTAACGTTAAGTATTCTGCAAAGCGTACATTTTATCAAGTGCTCTGGGCATGGCATCAATATAGCGTTTTACATCGGCTATTTTGCCCATACTCACCCGAGACCAGTTATCGTATGTACGGTAAATACCTCTGATTAGCACGTCCTGTTCTGCCATGGCTTGACGAAAGAACTCAGCATTGCCGTCCCCTAAATTAACAAAGATAAAGTTAGTACTAGAGGGGAGCGCTGTCAAACCATTTGCCTTTAGTGCATCCATAACCATGGATTTACCCTCATAAATTTTATCTTTAGAAAATGTTAAAAAGGCATCATCGTTATAACTGGCGATAGCAGCAGCAAGGCCTGCTTGATTCAATGTATAGCCGCCCATGCCGTAGCGATTAATCCACTCAGTGTTTTCCTCTGATGCGATTAAATAGCCCACGCGCATACCCGCGAGGCCGTAAATCTTTGAGAAGGTTCTCGCTACAATGACATTATGGCCAGCTTTAACGAGCGGGATCATGGAATGCTTAGGTGGCTCATCGATAAGTTCGTTATATGCCTCATCAACTAAGACCAGCGTCTTTTTAGATGCTTTTATACAGAATTCGCGCAGCTTATTCGGCTCGAGCACTTTTCCCGTTGGATTGTTCGGGTTACAAATGTGCACCATACCAATCGAGTCGTCTATTGCGGCGTACATGGCATCAAGATCAATATCAAGCGCTGCCGTATTAGCAACTCTCACTATTTCTGGCGCTCCTTGTTTTTCAGGTGCTTTAGACGTGGTGTCCCAAAATAGGTCTGGGCCCAGAATCTTCCCTTTTTTACTGGCCGCAAGGGCTGCATAGGAAAGAATAGGGCTTGAACCGGCACTCAACGAAATGTGCTTTCGGGTAATGCCATGGCGCTCGGCAATCATATCCAATAGTGTCATAGCGGCAGGATAAGCATAGTAGGCTCCACCTTCCGCTGATGCTTTTGCGATAGCGTCTAGAGCTTTCGCGCTCGGCCCAAATGGATTTTCATTGGCGTTGAGCTTTGCAACTCCAGGCGTTGGTCCATACATAACAGACGATGGGGAAGCGCTTGCGCTGACAGATTGGGCGCTCACAAGGTGACTTATGCCACTCGCGCCTATTGCTGACGCTGCAACTGTGCCACCAATAAATAAGCGTCTTGAACGGTTATAACTCAAGGGTTGTCTCCTTCTTCTTTTAAATGGCTTTGTAGAACATTGCGCTAGAAACAATGACGAGATAGATGCCAAATAAGCGCTTTAACTTCTTTTCGCTGAAGTTATGCGCCATTTTTGCTCCGATGGGAGCGGTAAAAATTGCGCCAATACTGATAGCGATAAGTGCAGGAATATTGATGTAGCCAATAGTGCCTACCGGTAACGAGGCGGTTTCAGGATGCTTCATAAACAAAAAGCCAATCGCACCCGGAAGCCCAATCAGAAAGCCGACGCCTGCTGCGGTTGCGACCGCCTGTTGAATAGTGCGCTGGCACATCACCATAGTGATTACGGTTGGCGTGCCACCACCTATGCCAAGCAGAGCAGAGAAGCCGCCAAGAACAAACGCTAAAACTGCTTTGCCAATCCCTTTAGGCATATCGAAGACAAGCCCGGGCCTTACAACAAACTCAGGGAAGAGGAAATACACGGAGTAAAGTAGAACACCTGCAGCAAACACCACCGTTAATCCGTTTGCGCTGGAGTTGTTTGCGATGAGCAGCCCGCCGCCAACACCGAGGACAAGCCAAATACTCCACGAGCGGAGGATGTCAAAATCCACCGCACCTTTAGCGCGATGCGCCATCACTGACCGAGCGCTTGATACCACAATTGATGCCAACGACGTTCCGATGGCAACCTTAACAAGGGCTTCTGAAGGTGGAGTAAAAAAGGGAAAAACAGCAAGAAGAGCAGGTACAACAACAAACCCCCCGCCATTGCCAAATAGACCTGCCGTGATACCTGCGATGGCACCCGTTATACATAAAGTAACTACAAACCACAGTAGCTCTATTTCCATTTGCATTTTACTCCGCATGAAACAGCTTTAAACATGAATGACCTTTTAAGTTTTTCTTATATACAGTTATGTAAATACACAAACACCGACATAAGTCGGTGTTTGCAAAGCGCCGTTTAAAAACGGGCTGCCAGTCGGGTGTAGTAATAGCCCCCCTGCCAATCCACTACCGAAGCAGAGTCATAAACTTCGCCACAACAGGCGTCTCCGTTGGTACTAACATCGGGATAGTTGTCGAAGAGATTTCTCACACCTACTGAAAGCGTGAGGTTTTCGTTAATTAGGTAAGAGCCCTCTATATCGAACATGTATTCGTCACCGAAGGTTTGAATGCTTGTTGCATTCACGCCGTCATCGCTCCCAGCATTTTCATACTCGCCGAAATAGCTAAGTCGGGCGACGGCAGACCACACGTCGTAGCTGTGAGTAACCGAGAACACGCCACGCATTTCTGGCCGGCTATTTTCGAAGTCAAATTGGTCTTCGGGATCAAGATACTCGCTAGGGTCAGAATCAAATTCTGTTTTGTTGTAATTCACAGAGCCGGTTAGCACGGTTGCGCCATACTTCGATTCCATCTTGTAAGTAGCGACAACATCCACACCTTCGGTTACGGTATCGAAAGCATTCTGGAAAAAGAACACACCACCAATGGACTCGGCGCCAGACACATTGGCACCTGCGAGGGCTAAGTAGTTTTGGTATGCGTCATAACCGTCTGCCTGCGGATCGGTAACGACAGTGGTGGACACATCTCGGGTAGACACAGAGTAAAGACGATCTTCAAGCTTGATGTTGTAGTAATCAACGGTGAGCGTTAAATCACCATAGTTCGCAGTCATGCCCAGCGTAAAGTTAGTCGACTTTTCAGGTGAAAGCTCGTTGGCACCAAGCGCTTGTGCTACCTCGCCGCCTGCAGGGAATAAACCCGTAGCTACGGGGAAGCCATCGGGCAGACGTGTAGATACGTTGGTGGTGCCTTGCTGACCTGGGGTAGGGGCTCTAAAGCCAGTGCCGAATGACGACCTAAATCCCACCTCATCACTAAACTGATAGAATCCTGCAACTTTGTACACAACCTCTGAGCCAAAGTCAGAATAGTCTTCATAACGCAGTGCAGCCTGAGCAAACAACTCATCAGTAATGTCACCAGAAATATCCGTGTACACTGCATATGAGTCTCTATCGTATGAACCTGAATAGTCTGGTGAATAGCCAGGGAAGCCGTTAGAACCAACGCCTACAACGGTATAAACGGCGTCTACTCCCGCAAAACCATCATCTTCAACACCATCTTCATTGCTGTCAGCACTGGTGTAGTTGGCACAGTTCAGAGTAGAACCGTTGGCAATGACCGCCGCGCCCAGTGCCGTTGTAGTGTAATCATCGTTACAAAACTCCCATGGATCAGATGTGGCGTAAGAGCCGGCGATATAGGAACTTAGCTCGCCCTCTGAAATTTCGTATGACTCATCCAGGTAGCTAGCACCAAAAGCAAGTACATACTTATTTAAGTCGTAGGTGAAGTCGGCTTGAATTTGCGTTTCTTCGTTAGTTAGATCCCCAGGTTTAAACGAGGTAGGTGATTCGTTGCCAAGCGAAGGGTTAATCGTATTGGCTAGCGTGTATGAGATTTCATTATTGCCGTAACGACCGCTAATATCATAAGTCAGGTCGCCCGACATACCCTTAACTCCGCCTACAAAAGAGTAATCAGTGACGTCGCCGAAGAAACGGGGCGTGAAACCACCGGGGAAGAACGCTAGCGGGTTCCAGATTGAACCATCTTCAAGTCGAATATCTTCAATGGTGCCATTGCCTGGGTAACGATAATAGAACGAACCGTCGCCTTCACTTTCTGAATAGTTACCAAATGCATAGAGTTCAAGTTCACTGGATAGTGCGTAACCTGCGTTAAAGAAAATACGCGTCCCGCTTGTATTTGGTTGCCCCCATGGTTGGACTACGTCTGAACCATGAACGCTGTTGGCCATGGCCGTAGCATCAGCGATGTATTGCTCTGACTGGTCATCCACACAAAACCATGGCTCACAATATTGCTCACCACGAAAGGTGGCTTCGCTGTCAGAGTATTCGGCTGAAATACTGAAAAAGCCATCGTCGCCTAACGCGAAACCTTTATTCCCAGTAACGGTAATTTGATCGCCATCTCCTTCGTAGTAGCTGCCGTAGTCGGCAGTGAGCGAGCCGCCTTCGGTGTTATTTTTTAATTGAAAGTTGATAACACCTGCAATGGCATCTGAGCCATATTGCGCAGCTGCACCGTCGCGCAACACTTCAACACTTTGAATTGCTGCGGTTGGAATAGTTGCGATGTCTGGCCCCTGTGTGCCAGAACCGCCAATTGAAACAAGTGCGGCCCTGTGACGACGTTTAGAGTTAACCAAAACAAGCGTTTTGTCCGTGGGCATACCTCGAAGCGTTGCAGGTCGAATAAAGGTTCCGCCATCGGAAATCGGCTGACGGCCGACAGAGTAAGAGGGAACCAGTGTCATAAGGACATTATTCATATCGGTAAAGGCGACAGCTTCTACATCTTCGGCGGTGAGTACATCCACCGGTACGGGCGAACTAGTCACCGAGCGCGGTGCACCGCGGGCACCAACAACGGCAATGCGTTCTAGGTCTTTGGCTTCTGTGGTTTCTTCAGTCACTTCTTGCGCCTGTACAAGCAATGAAGTAGTGAAAAGCGTTAATCCGGTAAGTGCGTAACGTACTGCAGTGTGGAGCTTTTTCTGTTTCATTTGTGTTCCCAATCGTGCTTATTGCTGCTTAGTTTTGTGGGTGTGGATTATTGAAATCTGCACTCTTTTTAGGCACGCACGAGCACTACTATGATGCGAGGAGCATCTTGTTATTGTTATCTAGCTGCTCGTGTACAAGAACAAGGCTAAAAACTCTTTGGCTCTGCAGGAAGAAAGAAGATTATTCAGGGATATAAGAAAAATATTGAGCTGTCTTACAGGGCGCTAGTTTCATGCTATTAGACTTAAGTGGAAGGAAAAATGAGATTTTTTACCTTCTGTGATATTGCCGTATTTTTACAATTCTGCTTCATATAGTGTATTGGAATGGCATATTCGTTGCTGCCGTCTACCTAAAGCGTCTAGGGTTCCCGTTCTCGAACTCACCACTCTACTAAGGAGGGCAAGTGCATTCAAAGCAGCTTCATTATTTTGTTATGACGGTGCGCAAGGGCAGTATTGCGGCGGCAGCGAGAGCCTTGGATATCGCCCAGCCAGCCATTAGTCAGCAGTTAGCGAGCCTAGAGCGAGAAATGAAAGCTACGCTGCTCGAACGAAGCTTTTCTGGCGTGAATTTAACGCCAGCGGGCGAAATTTTTTATAAACACGCAGTAAAACTATTAACCGAAATAGATAGCGCAAAAGTTGCATTGGAAGCCTTTCAAGCTGGTCAAAAGAGAGTAGTGAAAATAGGTATGTTACCGTCAATTGGAAATGTACTTTCTTTGCCGCTACTCACAGAAATTACAACGCACCACAAAGGGCTTAAAGTCGAAATCAGTACAGGTCCGTCTTACACTATAAATGATTGGCTCGAGTCAAAGCAGGTGGATATTGCGCTCACTTATCAGCAGGCTGTTGACCCTAAATTCATGCGAGTGACGCCGCTAATCCAAGAAGATCTTCACTTGGTTTTTACTGCTTCTTCAGCATGTAAACAATATACGAAGCTTCGAGACAGAACTAGCATCCGGTTTTGGGAAATCAGTGAATTACCTTTGCTTTCACCAGGTAACAAAGACGCGCTGGGTCAGTTAATTGCTGATTACGAAAAAGCTACAGGTGTTAGCTTACAACACGATTTAGCTTACTCAGGCCAGCTCATGACAGGTCTTAGACAAGTTATGCAGGGAGAGGGCGTAATGATTCTGCCCACATCAGCCATTTTTCATTTGAAAGAGTCCGGCTTAGTTTCCTCACTGAAAATTACGCAACCAGAAATGCAGCGTACGGTGCTGGCCGCGACAAATAAAAGTGCCAAGGCACTACAACATAACCAACAGATCATCGATATTGTCAGGAAAGTGGTGGCACAGGAAAACGCGCTTAAACATTGGTGTGGCACTTTGGAGTTTGCCGCTTCATCATTTGTAGTGCAAACCGCCTAGACGTGCCCCTTAGTATATGACTATCCTAAGGGGGGGGTAAACCAAACGCTAATTAACCCTATTTTTTAATCGTCATATTCAGGTAACGCTATATCAATAAGAACGGGTAAGTGGTCTGAATATATTCTGGTTTTCGCATTTTTAAGCTTTCTGCACGATTTTACTTTGATATCGTCTGATACCCATACCCTATCAAGGGCAAATACCGGGAAGTGACTGGGAAACGTCGCTCCCACCTTTTGTTGCGAGAGGAGTTCGTTTAGCCCTTTAAATGCTTTTGAAAAAAACTGCCACTCATTGAAGTCACCAGCTAACACAAGAGGCGTTTGTCTTTCCTTTAATCGATGGGAAAGGTGCTCGTGAAGTAACGAAAACTGTGAGCGACGTTCAAGCTTCTTAAGGCCTTTGTGGGTATTAACGACCGTTAACGGGGTCTTTTCAGTCTTGAGTTCAACAACCTGAACATTTCTTGGCTGTCGACCACGTTGACTAACATCCACTGTGTCATGATTTAAGACATCAAAGCGGGTAAGAATTGCATTCCCGTACCAGCCCTCAGGCTCTCTGATGGCTGGTGAGGGAATAAGATCAAACGTATTGTCAGCGCATATATCCTTTATGTCCTGCGCAGTATTCCTCTCAGAAGGACGGGTGTCCATCTCCTGAAGTAGTACAACGTCTGCGCCGCTGTTTGCCAAAAACTGACCTATGCGTTTGTAGTCGTGTTTTTTGTCTCTGCCTATTCCGCTGTGAATGTTATAAGTCACTATGCGGCACATTTCTCCACCTCATCTTTACTACTGGTTTCACTCTCAGCATCCTGAGCGCTGGACTCTTTTCGAGCTTGATAATAGCGAGCAAACTTCTGTGAACCCCAAATCATGAGACCCCACAGAATGATGCCGCCAACCAAATAGCTGATGGTTTCCACAGAAGGGTTCTGCCAAATTTGCGCAATTGAGTCACCTACAAGTCCCTTTGCGATCATAGGTGGAAACATGCCTAAAAACGTACCAATTAGGAATTGGAAAATACTTATTGATGAAATGCCCGCCACTAAATTCACCAAACTAAATGGTGCGATAGGTAACATTCGGATAGCCGCTACGCCAACAATACCGCTGCGCTTTAGCTTTTCGTCAACTGCTGCCACTTTTGGACCACCAATTTTTCTTAGACCTGCATTGCCCGATAGTTTGCCTATACCAAACATAATTGCAGAGCTCATCAATGCTCCCATAATGCCGTAAATAGGCCCCCAAAAAGGGCCGAAGATAGCGGCCACCGCAAGGGAAAGTACGGTGACAGGGAAAAATAAAATACCGCCAACCACATATACCAGCAAAACAGTGGGAAGAGCAAAGTACGTACCACGGCTCTTCTCTAGAAACGCGTTTATGCTGTCAGAGCTTAACCACGGAATAGACTGACTTGCCCAATACATAAGGCCGCCAAGAACCGCAATTATGACTAACCCAATTAAAATCATGATACTGCGACGTCTGGGATTGCGCGCTGGTAACGCCGCGCCATCCAAGGTTGGCACCGAAATAAGCGGTTCTTCGGGGTCAGATAACGCACGGAACACATTTTTAACTGAGTGTTCAGTAAACACTTCGTCGCGTACTTCGGTAAGCACGTAACCATGCGCAATCTGATCTTGCATCAATGCTTCTACAGGGTATTCACTGTCAAATATTGGCGGCATCGCATCGATGTCACGACCTGTATGTTCAGCCAATAGGTCGTTTCTTACTTGCTCGATACACGCCTGATTATCTTTAGTGTTACCAAACAATACCGTATCAATTTCAGTGTCTAGGGTCATTGAACGGTTACTTAAATTCGATGATCCGATAACTAAATATTTGTTATCTATCGTCATCACTTTTGAGTGGATGCGTTTGTATGCTTTACGCCCCTGCATATCTTCAATTGAAGAGTAAGTGAGTTTTACCCGCTTAGGGTCGATTCCCTTTTCTAAAATAGCTTTAAATTCGATGCGGCTGGCCCAGAACGCTTCGCACTCAAACTTGCCTTTCGGCTCGTAAGAACTAACGATAATAACCGAGAGATTCGGCTTGAGTTTTAGCTGCTTATTAAGCGCCTCAGCTATTTCTTGACGAGTTGTAAATTGATTTTCGATATAGATAACGGACTCTGCTTCACCAATAAGATCAAGCAACATGTGACGCACCTCTTGAGCAGGCTCCACTTCATCCATAAAGGGGATGGTTCTGGCAAGGGCACACTCTACATCTTCAAAAAGTGGTGGGTAGTCATCAGGCCATGCTTCAGGTAGCGGTGCATTTTCATCAACGCGTGCATCTTCACGAATATCGATGGGAGACTTCTCTGCAACTCGCTGCCATCTCCATCTTACCAATTTCGAGAAGTCGGCAACCACAGGCCCGCTTGAAACCATTTGCACGTCGTGAAGAGGGCCATACTCTCCATCGGGGCCATCGCGCTCTTCTGAAACAACAGGATGATCTCGTGTATCCCAACGATTTGTGGATACGTCCATTCCACCTGAGAACACTACTTCGTCGTCAATAACTACAATTTTTTGGTGCTGGCTTCCGCCCATCGGAATGGTATCGTCGAGCTCGGTCTGAACATTATCTGGAGTCTTTTCTTCCCACACCTCTTTCGCCCACATTTCACGCTGCGCAAAAAAGGCGAGAGACGAATCCCAACGAAGCAGGTAAATTTTGATATCAGGGTTTTGCTCAGCTTTCCATTTTAATAGGTCGCTGATAACGCTGGGTGCTTCGCTGTTAGCTTCGTCATCGCCTCTCAGCAAGCGAATGCGGCTATCTATATCCCATCCAACAATGAAGATACTGTGCTTAGCTTTAACGATAGAGCTGTGCAAGGCTTTATAATAGTTTCCGCAATCTATCAAAGGTGTAGAAAAGCGAGCCTTGCTCTCTACCCAACAGTTCTGACCGGGTTGAAATACACTCTTTCCTGATTGCATGTGACGTTTCCTATTTATTCATTTTTCACTATTTGTATTCTGTTGCAGAATTTGTACCTCTATAAAACGTAAGAGCGAAAAATATAAGTGATTGATTTTTTATTGATAATTACTGTTTTTGAGCTCGTGTGTAAGATGTATCAGTTCGCAATGTGTAATATTTTCACTGTGAAACGAGTTTAATATTCACAGTTGGAAAAACAGGGAAAGATCTTCTATATAACTTAAAAAATTTAACGAGAGGGTCTAGATAAATGAAGTTTTTTTCAAAGGAAAATGCGGCGAAACAGGCGCTTGCTCAATCAATCTTGGCTGTAGTTACCATAGATGAAAAAAACAACATTACGTTTTACAACGATGCCGCTCAAAAGTTATGGGGCTATACGCCAAACGAGGTACTAGGCAAAAATATCAAACTATTGGTTCCCCACGAACACAAAGCAAATCACGATAATTATGTTAATTTTCATCGACAAACAAATGTTAATAAAATCGTTGGCAGCTCGCGAGAAGTCGAATTAGAAACAAAAAGTGGGGAGCGAATTTGGGTTCAGCTTGCTTTATCTCAGGTTATTGTTGCAGGAAAGAAGCACTACACCGCTTTCGTTCGAGACGTTACAGAAGAGCGAGAGTCTCGCGAAATAGTGGAGCAAACATTAGAGCAAGCGTTAGATGCTGTGGTGTGTATCGATGAAAACAATAACGTAACCTTGTTCAACGCATCCGCTGAGAAGCTATGGGGATACACAAGAGATGAAGTAATTGGCCAAAATGTGAAGATGTTAGTGCCTCAGGCGATTCAAGCGAACCACGATAACTATGTCAACGCAAATAGAGAAACAGGCCAAGACAAAATTGTCGGAACCAGCCGCGAAGTTAAAGTGGAGCGGAAAGACGGTAAAAGCCTGTGGGGCAGACTGTCATTGTCTAAAGTAAGGCTGGCTGACCGAACGCTCTACACAGCATTTATTAAAGATGTAACAGAAGAAGTAGAGCAGCGAGAGTTACAACGTATGCTTTCGCTGGTTGCCAATGAAACAGACAATGCCGTTATTATATCTGATGCAGATGGTCTCATAGAGTACGTTAATAACGGGTTTTACCGGTTGACGGGGTGGGAGCTGGACGAAGTTAAAGGCAAGAAACCTGGATCATTTTTACAAGGTGAGGAAACCGATCAACGTACTGTGGATGTGATACGGCAAAAAATTAAAAACCGCGAAGCGTTTTATGATGAAATTCTTAACTATAGAAAGGACGGTACACCTTACTGGACTTCACTATCAATAAACCCCGTTTTCAAAGAAGAAAAACTCGTTAACTTTATCGCGGTTCAGGCTGATATTACTCGTGTTAAGCAAATGGCTTTAGATTTTACTAACAAATTAAAAGCTATAGGCAGTGCACTTGTCCTTCTTGAAATGAAGCCTAATGGTGAAGTCGTTGAGGCAAACAAACTACTACGCGACACATTGAACGGGGTAATGAGCTCTGAATCATTTGCAAATGAAGTAATGAATAGTCTTTCTGCAGAGGACAAGTCTACTTTAGAGAGCGCTGGTTTTGTTTCAAAAATTACTGAGTTTCAAGTGGCTGGGCGTTATCTTGCCTTTGACGCGAGAATCAGCGCACTTAAGAACTTCAACGGGCAAGTAACACGTTATGTCTTTTTTGCCGTTAATATCACCTCTAGAAAACAAGCGGTGAACGATACTCAAGATTCTATGAAAGAGCTACTGGTTACCAGCCAGACTATAAGTAATATAGTGGGCACAATTAATTCTATTTCTGAGCAAACTAATTTGCTGGCGCTAAATGCAGCGATAGAAGCGGCACGAGCAGGTGAAATGGGAAGAGGGTTTGCGGTTGTGGCTGATGAAGTACGAACGTTAGCAGGTAACTCCCAGTCCTCATCCAATGAAATTGACAACTTAGTTAAAACGACAGTGTCAAAAATTGAGGAACTGGCGCAGCTCATCCAGAAAATAGATGGGTAGCAAAAAGTAAACAGCCTTGGCTGTGTTGCCAAGGCTTTAGCATTCTCATTAAGTCACGTTGTTAACCGTGAGGCAACAAATGTCTTAGAAACGATACTCAACACCAATACTGGCTTGCTTAAGATCGGTTTCAAAATCAGTATCGTCGATGTCATCAAACGCTTCGTCAGCGTCTAGTTCAGTGTCGTAAACAGTATATTCAGCGTTTACTAGGAAGTTACTAGTGATCGCGTAGCTAAGACCCGCGCCCACAAAAAGGCTTTCGTCGTCATTATCGCGCGAAATACCTGCGAAGTTGTATTCGGTTTCAGACCATAGCTGACCGGCTTTAGCATAAAGAGAAAAGCGCTCGGTTAGTGGAAGAATACCTTTGATTGCTGCTGTGTAACCATCTGTTTCCGCACCAGCAATGTCGTTACCGTAGTCACCGAAATCAATGTAACCACCTTCAATGGCGATCCACTCGTTGAATTTATAACCGACAAGGCCCTGCCAAACGTCTTTATCATCGTCAAAGTCGTCTTCACCTTCAACGCGTAGGTAACCGTAATTACCACCTACATAAAAACCACTGTCTTTCGCTTCAATTTGGCTTGATTGAGCGTGCGCACCGAACGAGGCCATAGCGCTAATAGAGGCAACAGCTGCTAATCCGGTAAGTGTCTTAAGTGTGTTTTTCATAAGTTCATCCTCATTACTTCTTTAACATTCCATCGACTTCTCATCTGAAGTTAATGCGTTTTCAATTGCATTACCTCTGTATCAATTGCTGTGCCATGGTAGAAATTGCAGATTCCATTTCAATTAGGGGAAAACTTTACATACAACGGTGGTTTTTAGGTGGTTATTTATTCACTTGATTGTGAGGTTCACGATTGTCACTTGCGATGCAACGAAAAAATTTCCCATTCCCTGAAAGAGATTCACAGATCTTGCTTATTTATTACCGATACAAGTTCGACTAAAACACCACGATTATATTTGTCCCACTGAACCTTTCTGTTAACCAATTGAAATTATTTGTTTTTTTATTGATTGGAATTTCTAATCAGTTGAATTCATTTTATCAACTGTAATTATTGAGCAAGCCTGTCTATCTTTTAAATGCTTATGAGGTAAACAAAATGTTAACAGGTGAGTGATGCAATGTGCATTCACTGCCTGATAGCTAAAACAAACTCAGACGGGAAAAGACCATGACTATAAATAGGTTTAAGAAAACCACATTATCAGTATTTGTTGCCCTATCGCTAGGTGCTACAGGTGCTATTGCCAATGATCAAATTAGTAAGCCTGCTGGTGCTAAAGGCACGGGCTCGGCTAAAGCGTTTCAAGCCAAGAACAATCAGTTTTGGTGGCCTGATCAGCTAGACCTTTCTCCACTGAGAGACCATGACAATCGCTCAAACCCACTTGGTGAAAACTTCAATTACGCCAAAGCGTTCGCAAAACTCGACCTTGACCAAGTGAAAAAAGATGTCAACGAATTACTAACCACGTCACAAGATTGGTGGCCTGCAGACTTCGGTAATTACGGTCCTTTCTTTATTCGTCTTTCATGGCACAGTGCTGGTACTTACCGTACGCTAGATGGCCGCGGCGGCGGTGATGGTGGTCAAATGCGTTTTGACCCGCTAAACAGCTGGCCAGACAATGGAAACCTTGATAAAGCGCGTCGCTTGCTTTGGCCAATTAAGCAAAAGTACGGAGAGAGCTTATCGTGGGGCGACCTAATGATACTAGCCGGTACCGTAGGTATGGAAAACATGGGCTTTGACACCTATGGATTTGCGGGCGGTCGTACTGACGACTGGGAGCCTGACATGGTGTACTGGGGTCCGGAAGTGGAAATGCTTGCTAGTGACCGTGAAGAGCGTGATGGCAAACTTCAGCGTCCGTTAGGTGCAACGCATATGGGCTTAATTTATGTTAACCCTGAAGGTCCTAAAGGTGTACCAGATCCAATGGGATCGGCGAAAAACATTCGTACCGCATTTGGCCGTATGGCTATGAACGACGAAGAAACTGTTGCGCTGATCGCTGGTGGTCACACCTTCGGTAAGATGCACGGTGCTCACAAACCAGCTGATTGTTTAGAAGCTGAGCCAGGTGGTGCAGGCTTAGAAGAGCAGGGACTTGGTTGGAAAAACAACTGCGGCAAAGGCAACGCAGAAGATACCGTGACCAGTGGTTTAGAAGGTGCGTGGACACAACTACCTACTAAATGGACGAGCTTATATCTTCAAAACTTATTAGGTTTTGAGTGGAAACAAACGCGTAGCCCTGCAGGTGCTATCCAGTGGATTCCAACAGATGAATCGCTTCACAACTCAGTACCAGATGCACACGTGGAAGGTAAGACAAATCCACCTGTGATGACAACGGCTGACTTGGCGCTTAAGTACGACCCAGAGTATCGTAAAATTGCTGAGCGCTTCTTAGCTGACCCTAAAGAGTACCAAACTGCATTTGCTAAAGCGTGGTTCAAACTAACTCACCGTGATATGGGGCCGAAGGCGCGCTATTTAGGTAACGATATCCCAGAAGAAAACTTCATCTGGCAAGATCCGGTGCCTAAAGCCGATTATAAAATGATTTCTGATAAAGACGTCAAAAAGCTTAAAGCTGACATCTTAGACAGTGGCCTGACCGTTCAGCAGCTTGTGAAAACTGCATGGGCCGCGGCATCAAGCTTCCGCTCATCTGATATGCGTGGTGGTGCTAACGGTGCGCGTATAGCATTAGAGCCACAAATGAGCTGGGAAGCTAACGAGCCAGAAACGGTTAAGGCAGTCGTGTCTAAGCTTAAGCAAATCCAAGAAGATTACAATTCTCGCATGCTGTCTAAGAAGAAAGTGTCACTTGCTGACTTGATTGTGATTGGTGGTGCTGCAGCGATTGAAAAAGCAGCGGCTGATGCAGGCGTTAAGGTAACGGTACCAGTGGTTCCTGGTCGAACTGATGCAACGCAAGAGCAAACAGATGTGAATTCGTTCTCGTTGTTAGAGCCGACAGCTGACGCGTTTAGAAATTATTACAACGCAGAAGCTAGCTATCGTTCACCTACTGACATGCTAGTAGATAAAGCCGATCAGCTTAATCTAACTGTGCCAGAGATGACCGTTCTGCTAGGTGGTCTACGTTCGCTAGGCGCTAACACAGGTGGCGCTACACATGGCGTATTTACCGATAAAGTGGGAACGCTTAATAACGACTTCTTCGTAACGCTACTAGATATGGGCGTGAAGTGGAGAAAAACGGATGACCCATCGGTGTACGAAGGGGTAAACAGAAGTACAGGTGAAGTAATGTACACAGGTACGCCTGTAGACCTAGTATTTGGTTCTAACAGCGAACTACGTGCTGTGGCTGAAGTTTACGCTTACGACAACGCGAAAAACCGTTTCGTGAAGGACTTCGTTGACGCTTGGACCAAAGTGATGACATTAGATCGTTTTGATTTACGTCACGATCTAAATGCTAACTTAGGTAAATAAGCGCGGTTAACGTGCTATCGCGATTCAATTTAGCAATTGAGTTGTGAACAAATATAACGATTGAAAGGGCGCTTCGGCGCCCTTTTTTGTTGCAAACGACACTTCATTTCATAGTTCATAAGCAATTAATCGGTGGCTCGAACATCGCAAACCTTTCAGCAATTCGATACACTGAACCTTTATTTTTCGAAGCTACAGATATAAACCAAAATGGCTAGTCTTCAACGAACGTTGGTCAATTTAGAAATGCTAAGCGATGATATTAATGCATTAGACGCTAATGCACTTAATACCCGCGCCCACATAAAGCTTTTACACCATGTATTAGAAGCGCTAAAAGGCGCCGAGCAATTTGTTGCACTTGAGACAGAGGCGAGCTTTCAAAAAGCATTATTAGGCTCGCTATTTGAGAATGTTTTTGAACGAAAGCGGATGGTTGGGGTGTATATAAAGCTGATTGAATACGTTATTACTGCGTGGGAAGCCTCTAATAAAGCTAGCGCAATCATTAGTGAAAACTTCGATTCAAGCGCCGACAAGCGACTAGAACTTCTTCAGGTAAAGGCGATTAGGGCTAAGTCTCAGTTGAAAACAGTGGCGACAGCTATGGGGAAAGAGGATTACGAGAAGTTTACCCACATCCTGGGGCTAACAACCCAAGAGTGGCAGTGGGATACACTTCGCGCCAGATTTTAGCCAGCGCGAAGATGAGACCGATTAATTAAGGTGTGGTGTTTCGAATACCAATCCCTTGTTCGTTGATAACCCGTACCTCGCGTTGAGGGAAAGGTATTTCAATGTTGTGTTCGCGCAGCGTTTCGAAAACGATAAGCAGTAGGTCACCACCAACGCGGTTCTTACCATCGTCAACACCTTCCATCCAAAACTCAACAAACATATTAACGCCAGAATCGCCAAAGCTATCTATTTCGCAGTCAGGCAGTTCTTCAAAAGGGATACCTTCGCCACTGATCACTTGTGGATGCTCTGAAACGGCTTCTTTAATGATTTCAACCATGGCGCGGATATCTGTTTTGTAGGCAACAGAAAAGTCGATACGATAACGCTGCTTCTGATTTTTGTGTGTCCAGTTAATGAGCAAAGAGCTGATGAACTTCTCGTTTGGCACAAGCACATCTTTACCGTCGTAAGTCTCTAACACGGCGTAGCGCATTTTAAACTCTCTAACGATACCTTTTTGCCCATCTTCTAACTCGACGTAATCACCAACGGTTAGCGATTTATCTAGTAAGATTATGATGCCCGAAATGAAGTTCGAAGCAATAGACTGAAGACCTAGACCTAAACCTACACCGACGGCGCCACCGAATACGGCTAGGGCGGTAAGGTTGATTCCCATCACATTGAGCAATAAGAGGAACACCACACAGAACAGGGCAACTTCAAATAGCTTTGCAAAGACCTCTTTTGTAGAAACATCCAGAGACTTATGGTTTCGGATAATATCCTGACCAATAGCATTTGAGCTGCGACCCAGCCAGAATAGCAGTCCTCCGAATAGCAATACCCTTGTTACGCCGTAAGCCGAAATTTCGACATTGCCTACCGATATGGCCATTGCTTCCAATTCTGAAGTGATAAGGGGAAGCACACCAACAAGGTGTAAAAACAAAATAGGTAGCCCCACCCAGCGCATAAATGCGGCGATGGTGTGGTTTTCGACGAAACCAGAGATCAAAGAGTTCACAAAGAGCATGAGCGCAACAACCACGGCTATTTCCAACAGCCATGCATCAAATTGGAACTGAGCGCCTAACACAGTAGTAAGCTTTAGCAGGCTAATGGTGATAAGCGGGAATAACGCTTGACCAAGGTTGTACAAAAAGCCGTGCATGGTATGTGCGCCTTGCTGCGGCTTTTCCCGAGTAAACTTAAATGGCTTCTTTACTTGTCGGGCAAGTAAAAACGCAACGCAATAAATAATTGCGATTGTCATCAGCTGAATTACAAAGCTATCGGACATGACCGATTCTTTGACCAACGCCAACTTTTCTTCAAAGTGCTGGGTTAAACTATCAACATTCATGTTTTCTACTTCACTTGTTTACCACGCTGCAGTAGCGTGGATGTAATTAAAGCGTGGAATAACTGCGCGCTTTTTATCTGTTATAACAAATATGGTAAAGCTTTTTTTGCCTATCCAACATAAATTGACTATCAATTTACCTTTTAATCCAAAAAAGGTGATGTTTCAGGGCCCATAAAGGGCGCGTATTAACTGTATTTTGAACAAAAAATGCGCTGGTGGCTTTCTGTTTTTAGTGGTAGACTCCGCGCGCAATTTGTAAGAGTAAACACCTACGTTCTTTTCTTGATGTCAAACACCAATAAGCCAAGTTGGCAATGGCGTGTCTCTTTAGGTTTTCCCAGTAATCTATAACCCCACGGTTAGCAATAAAGCACTAGCGCTTATACCTTTGCGGTATGCAATTTTTTATAAATACCTATGACAGGAGTTTGTTAATGTCATTTACCCAATTAGGGCTCGCTGAACCCTTGTTAAAAGCTATTGAAAAACGAGGATTTAGCACACCATCACCTATCCAAGAAAAGGCGATACCAGAAGTATTGCAGGGAAAGGATGTGTTGGCAGCTGCGCAAACGGGAACAGGGAAAACTGCGGGATTTGGACTTCCTATTTTACAGAGACTGATGTCAGGACAACCTGTGTCTGGCAATAATGTTCGAGCACTTATCTTAACGCCCACGCGTGAGCTTGCTGCTCAGGTAGAAGAAAGCATTAGCGCGTTCAGTGAGTTTTTGCCGTTAAAAACCGCTGTCGTTTTTGGTGGAGTGGGCATTAACCCTCAAATGATGAAGCTTCGTAAAGGGGTTGATGTGTTAATTGCTACACCTGGTCGATTACTCGATCTGTACCAGCAAAACGCAGTTAAGTTTTCTCAGCTTGAAGTGTTGGTATTGGATGAAGCCGACAGAATGCTAGATATGGGCTTTATTCACGACATTAAAAGAGTACTGAAACTATTGCCACAAGAGCGTCAAAGCTTACTTTTCTCAGCCACATTTTCTGATGAAATCACTGCGCTGGCGAAAACTATAACGCGCAACCCTGTGAGTATTTCAACCGCGCCTGCCAATACCACGGTAGAAGCTGTTGAGCAGCATTTGGTAACTATAGATAAATCTAAAAAGACAACTGCGCTTATTTGCCTGATCAAACAGCAAAAGTGGGAGCAGGTGTTAGTATTTAGCCGTACTAAACATGGCGCTAACCGTATTGCAGAAAAATTAAGCCGCTCAAAAATTCCAAGTGCCGCTATTCACGGTAATAAAAGTCAGGGAGCGAGAACCAAAGCCCTTGCTGATTTTAAAAGTGGCGCTATTAAAGTATTGGTGGCAACGGATATTGCTGCACGCGGCATCGACATCAGTGAACTCCCCATTGTTGTTAACTTAGACTTACCTAATACACCGGCCGATTATGTTCACAGAATTGGTCGTACAGGCCGTGCCGGCGCTAGCGGACAGGCTTGGTCATTTGTGTGTGCCGAAGAGCTACAGAACCTGAAAGATATTGAAACGCTTATTCAAAAGCTGCTTCCGCGTGAAACGTTGGAAGGTTTTGAGCCACAGCAGGCCGTGCCTGCTACCACGCTGTCTAAGCCGAAAAAACCTAAAAAGCCCAAAAAGCCAAAAGCACCACAAGGTGAGGACCTTAGCGAAGGCAAACGAAGTGGCGATAATAAGAAAGCGGGTCAACGCCAAGGCAATCGTGGCGGAAATGGGAACTCGCGTACCGGTAAATCGAATGCGCGTAACAATAATGGTGGAAAGCCTGCAGGTCAAAGACGTTCAGGTAGCGAAGGTAATGCCGCTAGACGACCAGCTAAACGCAGAAGCAACCCTTCTAATGGCACGCCTGGTAACAAGGTCTCAAACAACGCAAAAGCTTAAAATAGTTAAGCAGCACTAGTAACCTAATGTTGGATTAGCTCTAGAACAAGTTGACACTTTTTGACTTAAAACGCCCGATGTCTTTCATCGGGCGTTTTGTTTTTAAGGGGCAGATGCTAGCCGTCTTAGTTATGTTCCCACGAAAACGGGTTGTAATGACGCAGTGCCGGCTTGGTGTTTACTCCATTGCCGCTCTCAGCATCTAAGGTGAGTTCAGCGCGTTTAACTAGGGTCTTTTGCAGTTCAGTGCGAAAGCCTTTCGTTTCTTTCCACAGTTCATTGAGCCCATCTGGCGTGTTGCCTTTCAAGTCTTGCTCAAGCATGGGACCGAGTTTGTCATAAGCGCTTTGTAGTCTAAGTGCTTGCTCTTTGTTGTAGGCTGCTTCTTCATCTGTTGCTTCCCAGTTAATAAACGGGGCTTTTTGAGCAGTTGTCATAGCGGGAAAGCGTGAGAAGTACTGAATGTAATCTGACAAGGGAATGCTATCTGCGCGCCCCCACATATCCATAGTTGTTCGGTTTAACAATGCGCTGGTTCTAGGCTCAACCACCATCACTGTTGGCGTTGCATAGTAAATAGGATAATCGAACCGCTCGGTGATATTTCTTCTGTCTTCAAGTGTTCCCACATCAACAAATACGGTTTCGTAATGGGCACGTAGAATGAGATCCATTTCCTTTGTTGCAAAACGTTTAGCTAAGCCTGTACTGTCGTGGCACCATTGCGCGCCTAATACAACCAAAAGCAGCTTGTTTTGCTCCACGGCTTTTTGCTGAGCATCAACCACATCTTGAAAAGGTGACGAAGAAGGAGTGTAAGTGTATGGACTTTCACTTTGAGTGCTTACACAGCCATTTAACGTGGCAAGAACGGCTATTACAGTGACAATATTTAAGCACTGTTTAAAAAAGCGGGCTCGGCGCGCGATGAAATTGTTTTGCATACGGTTGTCAAAATAGTAATTAAATCAACAACAATGTAGCATAAAAATAGGGCGGAAAAGCGGTTGTTGAGCGTAGTATATTACCGCTTTAACAGCTACTGTAGGGCAGAGTTAGACAAACTCGGGTGCCCGATGGTTTAATCTGAGATATATCAAGCACACCGTTTATTAACTTAGCGCGTTCTTTCATCGAAAGCAGCCCCATTGAAGGTGCAGCGTTTCCTCCATGAGCAAGGTGCTCAAAAATGCCTTCGCCATCATCAGTGACGACAAATAAGGCACGATGTTGCTCATAATTAGCTTCAATTGATAGCGTTTTCGCATTGGCGTACTTAATACTATTAGTGACAGCCTCTTGAATTATGCGGTAGATGTGGATCTTTTGGTCAGCATCAAACGGCACAGGCTTACCGATAACGTCAAATGAGTAGCTTATATTCGCGTGCTTGAGTGTGGTGATGATCTCAGATCGCTGAATTACGTTTTCAATGGGAAGCGTATCGATGCCTGACGGACGCAAGCCCCCTAAGCTTCGCTTCATTGCTTGATAAAGAGAATCTATTTTATTAAGCATCATATCGTTATCGCCAGTTCGGCTATCTAGCGATAACTGGAGCTTCAAGTCCACAATGCGATGGCCAAAATCGTCGTGTAAATCTCGCGATAAACGTCTTCTTTCATCTTCTTGTACGGCGACCAGTTTACTGGCAAGCGCTTGGGCGCTTTGTACCGAGGCTTCTAGTTCTTCATTATTTTCAGCAAGCATTTTGTTCAGTTCGTTAGACTGATTGATAGAGGCTCCTAAGATAAGGCAACTGACACATAATGCTAATATATAAAACTGGTGTTCAACAGGCGGCAGGTCACTCTGGCTTGCTACCACAAACGCTGTGAGTCCAATGAGCAAACAAGAAAGCGCGCTACCCCACACGGCGTAGCGATAAGATAAAAAGAGCGCGGGCAGTACAGCTAGATATTTTATTTGATAGCTAATATTAATACCGAGAGAATGCGCATAGGTGCTCAAAGCCAGGATCAACAGCCACCCGCTTACAGTTAAGTAAAGAATGCGTTTACCTTTTAGGACGTACTGATTTGTATAAAGGGCAAACAACAACGGGCACAGAACAATAATGCCTACAAAATCACCCAACGAGAAGTCGAACAAAACAGGCAGAAAAACACTTAGATCGGTTTGTAATTCGATAGCTCTTCTACCTAGAAATACAGCGCCAAGCGCAACGCTAATTAGTAATCCAAACGCCAAAGTGGCAAGAGTACTGTGAACATTATCAAAGTAGGGGGCGAAGAAGCGGCGTCTGAACGCGTAGACGCAAGCGCAAAGTAACACAGGTGCGATTAGCAAATGCACCAGATACCAACCAAAGCTTCCACTTAAAAATGCAGTGTTGTCTAGAATGCCGCCAGGATGGAATAAAATGAAGTGCGCCGATTTCTCGGCAATGAGCAACATTGGCCAGCTGCGTATGGGTAACAATAGAAATGCGGCTAAGCGAATACCGGCAGGCAAATACCAACTGACCGTACCAGAAACAATTTCAAATTGTGTGCTAAACAACCAAACGCTATGAAATAGAAGGGTATAAACTAACCCCATTAACAGATAGTTAGCAGAGAAAAAGTGCTTTAAATTCATCAATCAGTTTTGACTAATGTGTCTTCATTGATGACATCAGACACATCGAGATACCCCGTTTCTAACGCAATTCTCAGTAAACCAAATTGAGATGTTACATTGAGCTTTCTGTAAATATTGGTTCTATGAACCATTACTGTTTTAGGGGCAGTGTCTATGTAATAGGCAATTTGTTTGGGTTGGAAACCCTTTGCTAACAGTAAAAAAATTTCCTTTTCTCTTTCGGTCAAAATAGCGGTGAGTTGCTTATCACCAAAAGCTAACTTCTTACTGATATCTGTGCTTAGGTAGTTTTCATCTTTTTCCAAAGACTCTAGTGCATCCATTAGCTCTTTGGTGGCAGCATTCTTCGTTACGTAACCATCGGCACCTAGCTCAAGGGCTTTGCTAATATAACCTACGTGATCATACATGCTCAGCATTAAGCACTTAATAAAAGATGCTTCTTTCTTAATTTTAATTAAAGTGTCGAAACCACTTTCTTGGGCTAGTGAGATATCCAAGATTGCAACATCAATTTCGTCTAGGGATGCGAAGGGAGGGAGAGCGTCTATTGAATTTACAGCATATGCCACATGCCAGCCATATTCTTGCTCGATGAGGGTTTTAACGCCGTCTCTTACAATCTCGTGATCGTCAATGATGAGTATGTGCATGAAAAAATGCTAATTATTCCTTAATGAATCAAGTGTACGTTGTATTTGGCTTATAGGGAATAAGCCGATGGCTTAGATAGCGAAATCTGACTTTGCCCAGACATAAAAAAGCCGGCCCATCCTTGGCCGGCAGTTGCTTAACTTTAATTCGTCAACGCGTTATTCGCTATAACTCACATTGTGTGAGCTAGCGATACGTAAACTCTCTTAAAGGCTCACAGACACTGGTGCAGAGCATGCAGAGGTTTCATCACAAACCATATAAGTGTACACACCAGGTTGAACGCCTCTACTTCTGTCGCGATAACGTCCGGTGTTGCTCACCTCTTCGAGTAGCTCACCATTGCGATAAATCATAACGGTATCAGCCATTGAACCGCTGTAAGATAAATCTACCCGCAGTGAACCAAAGCGTGACAGCAACGCGCGATCAATTTCGGCAACGATGTTGCTGTCCGACACAGACACGGTTTGTGTAGACACGCCGGTCTGGCCTTCTGAGTCAGTAACCGTAAGGGTTACATCATAAGCGCCAGTGCTTGGGTAAACGTGAGTTGGGTTTTCTTCAGTTGAGGAAGAACCATCACCAAAGTCCCAGCTATAGCTAACAATATCGTCATTGACGTCATTACTGTTGTTAGTAAAGCTTACCGATAGGCCTGAGGCATCGTAGGTAAAGGCCGAGTTAGGTGGTGTTGGTCCAACTTCACCAATACCAGTCACTACCAGGCTCCACGTGTTTACGGTACCGTTGTCACCGTTGAAAGTGTCGAGTACATTCAATGTCCAGTCGCCAGTGGCAACTTCACCGTTAAAAGCAGCAGTGTTATAGCTTTCAACGATATCGTCTGTACCGCCACCTTGATTCTGACGTAGAACAGTAGTCGTGCCTTGCGGAGAAGTCAGTGATAGTACGAGGTCACCGCTGTAGGTGTGCGTGATGTCAACAGACGCCTGCATACCGAACACCGTAAGCTCGTCAGGAATATTGATCACAAGATCTACACCCACGTCGTCTGGATCTTCTTCATTCGGTAAGGTAGGGACTGGATCGCCAGAATAAGCGTATGGGAATTCGTTTAGCCCTTGAGGGTAAACGTAAAGATTCGCCGACTTAGATTTTTCAATCTCACCGCTAACGCCGTTAACCGTGAAGCTATACGAGCCCCATGGCGTATCTTCAGTTGTCTCAACGGTAAGTGTTACCGTATCGCCAGGTAATGCTGTGCTTGCACTTAGAGAAGCGATATCACTTGGCTCTGCAAGGGATAGCAGCACTTCTTCTTCGTAGCCAGCAATTGAGCCAACTTCAATAGTGAAGGTATAGGTCTCACCCGCTTCAATTTCAGCTGAACCTGGCGTAATGCCTAGTTTAAAGCCAGGTGTTGGATCGGCTTCTTCAAGTGCATTGAGTACATTAAGACGGTTGCCAGAAACAGTGCGACCTTCAGCCCATAAGCTAGTTTCACCCGTAGCCATGAGTAGCTCTTTCATTTCAGACGGCGTCAGTTCAGGGTTTAGTGACCACACTAGGGCAGCGGCGCCAACCACATGAGGTGTTGCCATCGACGTGCCTGAGTACGTGGCATAGCCGTTACCCGGCACGGTAGATAGGATAGAAGAACCTGGTGCAGCGATATCTACGGTCTCGATGCCGTATGAATATCCGCTGTCCCCGTCAGTACGGGTATGACTGGCTACTGCCATTAAACTATTTGTTGTAGTGGTGTAGTTTGACGGATAGTTATCTACGTTATCATTATTGGAACCAGAGTTACCCGCTGCCGCTACAAACAAGATGCCCGCTTGGCCAGCAACTTCGATGGCGGTTTCTAGCGCTTCGCTGTAGCCACCACCGCCCCAGCTGTTATTGGTTGCTTTAATATTTATGCCGCGGTTTTGTTTTAGGTCAGTGAAGTAGTCTATACACTCGATAGCGCCAGCGGTTGAGCCGCCGTCAGGACCTAAGAACTTACATGCAGCAATTGACACTTCGTGGTTTACACCAACTACGCCAATACCATTTCCGCCCACAGCACCAATAGTCCCGGCCACATGGGTACCGTGAGAATCGTCGTCCATTGGGTCGGAATCCCCGTTGAAGGCATCGATACCGTAAACGTCATCGATATATCCATTGCCATCATCATCGATACCATTGCCAGCAATTTCACCTGGGTTTATCCAAGCGTTAGCTGCAAGGTCTTCATGGTTGTAGTCAACACCCGTATCAATTACGCCGATTACCACATCACTATCACCTGTGGTGATATCCCACGCCTCAGGCGCGTCGATATCTACATCAGCAGTACCGCCGGCTTGACCTGTGTTATTCAAACCCCATAGATCACCATAAGAAGGATCGTTGGGTACTAAGGCTTTGCGGTAAAGGAAGTTTGGCTCTGCAATTTTAACAGCAGGATTTTTCTTTAAGATTTCTATGGCGTCTTTCACAGACTTGCCACGAAGTTCTAGTTTGGCAATTCGGCCATTTAAAAGGTTAGAGAAGCGGTCATCTACTTCATCGCGGTTCACATCGCTAATGCGTGCTCCCACTGATGAACGCGCGCGCATTTTCTCAGCTTTACTGACGTTTTCTTTGTACACAACAATCACGCTGTCATCGAAAATTTCGGCTTTCGCTGCGTGTGCATGGCTAGATACCATTAGCGGTAAAAGTGCTAATGACAATGCTGAAAGGCCTGTTTTAAAAGGCTTTGTTTTCATAATTAGATTCCATAATTAGCAATAATGCATAAATCACGAAATCTTCTCGCTCGGTCTGATATAACTAACGGTTAAAACTTATAACGCAAATTTAAAACCCGCTACCCCTATCGTTGAAATTTGTTCAAAAATACTACTAAACCACTAGTAAATGGCCTTTGGAAAAGCCTAAAGTGGTACTTATTTACTAGTTTTATTTAAGCGCAAAAAGCAACTCATCCTTTCTGCAGTCAGTTATCGCCCAAAACATAAAGACCTTACAAAAAATAGGTGGTCTTACCAATTAGCACCTTTCTGGTTGTTTTTTGGGCAAATCTAGTACTATGGTATGACCCAGCATGAATAACTCGCTGATTTAACGTGTAGTACCCCTATTTTAACGAAAATAAATACAACTTATTGGTGATAGATTCTCTTCGACTTAAGGAGTGTTATAGAAAAGTCACCTTTGTTGTTAATCAAGGAAGCAGTCGTTCTCATGGACAAGAAGCTAAAGGTTAAAAAGAGCCAGCTTGCTAAAAACGTAAAAGCATTAAAAAGTGCTGCGTTTGTAGCCATTACGGGATGTAGTCTTATAGCCGTAAATCTTCCTGCTTATGCTCAACAGTCCGATTTATCAACAAGCTCCGACATGGTGGAATCTTCTCTTTCAATGAGTCTGAATGCACAAGCTATTTCGATAGACAATGAAACGGTCTTCATTGCTGTCAGTCAGTTTGGGCTAAATAACATAACTAACATTATCCAAAGCGGCAACGGCGCTAATCTATCTAATGTTGTTCAAAACGGCAGCAATAACGAAGCCATGATCACCCAGTTGGGTGAGGGAAACGTGGTGAACTTATTACAGCAAAACAACAATAACTACTTCGAGATTATTCAAGATGGGTTCGACAATGTTGCTAATGTCAATCAATTAGGTGAGCAGTCTTTTACTGTTTATCAGATAGGGAACGAAATGGTAATTAACATCACGCAATACCAAGAATGATGTGATTGCCATAGGGAGACAAACGTGAAAATGAAAAAAACAAAAATAGCGAGTGCTTTGCTTTTAGTTGTAGCGACAGGTTGGGCGTCAGCTCAAGAAATTCCAGAGAGTAAAACAGTTGATTTTAATGCTTCAGCTGATTTTATTGCCGCAGCAGAAGGTAATCTAATTATACTAACTCAAACGGCCCCTGAGGGTAATGAAGTAGGAAACGAATCTGTTTTAAGTCAAGAAGGTGACTTGAATGCAATCTTTGTGGAAGTAACCGGTGATGCCAACGAAGTATTTGCTTCACAAATGCAGTCTGGCAATACCTTTTATGCCACTGTCACTGGTAATGGCAACTTCTTAGAATCAGAGCAAGATAGCTTAAATAGCACAGCTGACTTTTTTGTTGAAGGTGACGATAACACAGTTTCACTTGTTCAACTGGGAGATGGCGGACCATTCGGTTTTATATTCAATCGTTCAATTAACAGCATCATAGGTAGTGGCAATACATTGTCGGTATACCAAGGCGATGGTGGAAACTGGGCCAATAATGCAATATCGGGTAACGACAACACGGTAAATGTTGAACAGTCGGGCGACTGGCATGAGTCATATGTTCGCGAGTTGAGTGGCGATGCAAACGTGATTGACGTTATTCAAGACGGTTTCTACAACGTATCTGACCTAACAGTTATAGGTTTTGAAAACGACATTGAGATTGATCAAGATGGCGATCAAAACACGGTTGGCTGGAGCATGGTAGGCGATGCAAATGAAATTGAATTTGAACAGGACGGCGATGGTAACGAGATTACCACTGGTGTGTTTGAAGGCTTTGAAAATGCAGTAAATATTGACCAAATCGGCGATTTCAACTTGGCTACTGTTGAAACCCTCGGGGGCGGAGCGAATACGTTTGAAATTAACCAAATCGGCGACAGCAACACGGCTTATGCAGGGGTAATTGGTTTATTCAACGAATTTGACCTAACTCAAGTAGGTGATGCTAATCAAATCAGCACTGTGAATTTCGACGGCTGGTTCAACACAGTTGAAATAGAACAAGATGGCGACTTTAACCTTGCGCTAGCTCAAGCTGGTATCGGTGATTCGACATATATCGCAGACGGCAACCTAATTGAAATGTCACAAGAAGGTATTGAAAACACAGCATCGGTAGAGCTGGCGAGAGATGTTACGTCAGGCTACAACGAAATTATGGTTTCGCAATCCGGTGAGCTTAACTTACTAGATCTTCTTATTGACGGAAGTGACAACATAGTTAGCGTAATGCAAGAAGGCGCAGGAAACTGGGTTACAGATGATGCGGGTGGTCAGTTTGTTATTTCAGGTGATATGAATACATTTGAAGTAACACAAATGGGCAACGATAACTTAGTAACCGGAAGTATAACTGGCAACGGCGGCACAGTAAGTGTAACGCAGGTTGGTGATTACAACGTGGCTACTGTTGTTCAGATGTAACAATGATGAGCCGGGCTTAGCCCGGCTCAACTTAGCCAAATGAAGTACTTGTATCGTTTCTCTCTTATCACACTACTTTTCAGTGTGCTCAATTCTCCGATTCACGCAGAAGAAATTCGGTTGGGCGGGCTGTTGCTTGACAACAGTATTAGCCGTCAAGGCCACGAATTTGCCTCAAAAATTAGCCAGTACTGGCGAGAAGTCCCGGATAGTTCAGGTAAAAACCTAATTGTAAAAGAAATTATTGTGCCTCAAGCGGGGACGTTGCTTTCGGTGATATACGACAATAAAGTGGTTTATCAAACGTACATGGGGCGTAGGCAAGTGCCGTTAGATGAGAAAGTACAGCAAGCCATTGTGTTAGTGCTAGACGCAGTGGCAAATGCGAGTATAGACAGTAGAAGCCCAGATTTAGCAGGGGACGAATGGTAATGAAAAAAGGGATATTAATAGCAGCCTTAATAACAGCAGGATCGTGGAATTCTGCGGGTGTTCATGCAACAGAGTTAGTTTATGAACCAATAAATCCGTCATTTGGCGGTAACCCGTTGAACGGGTCTTTTTTACTCAGCAAGGCAAACTCACAAAATGCCCACTCTGCACCTTACAATGAGCGTTCCTACGATGAACGTCTCCAGGAATCGTTGGAGCGTGCTTACATCAATCGCATCGTGAGAGAAATTACAGATATTGCGTTTGGTGAACAAGAGTATGATGAAGACGGAAATCCAATAGACAGTATTTTTAATCAAGATAGCATTTTTGTAAGCGGTGACTTTCAGGTAGAACTCATAACAAGCAACCCTGACAGCATAATCGTAAACATTACTAACTTACTGACAGGTGAAGTCACTGTCGTAGAAATTCCACGGTTTGGGTAGGGAAGCACATGAGAAGTACCGTTTTTTTAATAATGGCAATGGCGCTGTCCGGCTGTCAGTCGATCACCAATACGTTACCGCCTGATACTACCGTCGCCGATGTCATCAAAGACAGTGCCACGCTGTCTGAAGTAAAGAGTTTACCGGCACCTATGGGGCAAATCCCTGTTTCTGTGTATGCATTTAGAGATCAGACTGGACAGTATAAACCAAGCACAGGGGCAAGCTCGTTTTCAACCGCAGTGACACAGGGTGCAACGTCTATTCTTGTGCAAACCTTAAGTGAAACGTCGTGGTTTTTACCCGTTGAGCGTGAAGGGCTACAGAATATTCTTACCGAGCGAAAAATAATTCGAGCCGATGAAGGCAATGGCGGTGACTTACCGCCACTCACAACTGCCCGAATCATTATTGAAGGTGGCATCATTAGCTACGACACCAATATTCGTACCGGTGGGGCAGGTGTTGAGTATTTTGGCATAGGTGCGAGTGAGTTATTTAGAGAAGATCAGATTTCTATTTATATGCGCGCTGTCGATGTGAGAACCGGTCAAGTGCTGGTGTCAGTTTCAACATCCAAGAAAGTGTTAAGTCAGGAAGTTAGAGCGGGTTTGTTTAGGTACGTTTCCCTTAAGCGCTTACTTGAAGCTGAAACAGGCTACACCACTAACGAGCCCATGTTTGAGTGTGTTAAGCAAAGTATCGAAAAGGCTGTGACCGAATTAGTGTTACAAGGAATGGACAAGGGAGTATGGCGCGCCAAGACCTAAGCGCCATAACCAAAAGCAACGCCCTTCGAATTGATTATCAGTTTAGTAACTAACCCGTTGGGGCTGGCTAAACTGATGATCGAACCACTTAATCAGCTCAACGCGGTTACGACATTCTGTCTTTCTAAAAATGCTGTATACGTGAGTTTTCACCGTATTAACGCTAATGTGCAAACAGTCTGCAATTTCTTGATTTTGCGCGCCATCGGCAATCTTGCGTGTAATGGCAAGTTCTCTTTTCGTTAACACTGTAGTGGATGACCGAAGGGCTGCCACGGGCTTAGTTTTCGGAAGTAGGTTTGCGTCAATGTAGCGGCTCATAATTTCGCGGCTAAACCATTTATTGCCCGCCTGTACTTGCTGAACGCCACGAACCAGCAACTCTAAGCTATCTTCAATATGGAAAATACCGTTAATACCGTGTTGCAGTGCCGCATAATGAAAACCGACGTCAGACTCTGGCACATTGAAAATGACTTTGTTCAACTCTGGGTAATCGTTAACAACCGGTAAATCGAGCAGCGCGCTGTTATCGCAATATTGTGCATCGATAAAGAAAGTATAGGTGTTATTGAGTACGCTTCGGGGCGGGTGAATTGCCCCCGTTGTTACTGTGAATCCACAAGACGGTAAAATGCTAAGGAACCTCTCGTAAGCCCCATCCTTTTTCGTGTTTTCTCCGAAACTATTTCTTGTTAGAACGAACGCTTGATGTGACATGAAGGCTCCTTTTCGTATCTATCAACCTTACGAACTATACAAATGCTTTACAATACTCCTCTGGTATAACTTAAAGGACCAAAGCGTAACAAAATGTAACAGTGAAAAACGCTTATTAGATTTGCTTAAAAGCAGTGGCGCTCTAAGCGCTCGATGAATTAAATATAAGTAAATTATCTCTATAAAAAACGCTTGCCCCCTTTGTTAAAAATGGCGTTAGTGTATAGTTCATCACCAAGTCCATTCTTCCATAACTTCAATACACAGAGAGAACCAATGACCGTAAACGTTGACACTCAGTCTTTGATTACATCGATGCGCGATGTAGTAGGGCAGGCCTATTTGTTAACAGATAAAGCGAAGAAACAGCCTTATACCAAAGGGTTCCGCTTTGGTGCGGGTGAGGCACTTGCGGTTGTACGACCAGGCACCCTTGTCGAAATCTGGCGTGTGCTAAAACTGTGTGTTGAAGCTGATGTAGCCGTTATTATGCAGGCGGCCAATACAGGGTTAACGGGCGGCTCGACGCCAGACGGTAAAGACTACGATAGACCTCTTGTTATCATCAGCACCATGCGTATTGATGCCATCCAATTGGTTGATAGCGGCAAACAAATTATTGGTTTAGCGGGCAGCACCTTATTCGGACTGGAAGAAACGTTAGCTCCTTACGGCCGAGAACCCCATTCAGTTATCGGTTCATCATGCATTGGCGCGTCTATTGTCGGCGGTATTTGCAATAACTCAGGAGGGGCTTTGGTTAAACGAGGTCCAGCCTATACCGAGCTTGCACTGTTTGCGCAGATAGACGCCGACGGCAACCTATCTTTGATTAATAACTTAGGGGTTAATTTAGGTAGCGACCCAGAAGAAATTTTAAATAACCTTGAGAATAAGCGTTATACCGAGGCCGATGTTCAACACCCTGATGCCCGCGCTTCAGACAATGAATATGATGAACGGGTACGAGACGTTAATTCTGACACACCTTCCCGCTTTAACAATGACGGCAGGAGGCTACACGATGCTTCTGGCTGTGCGGGTAAGTTGGCCGTGTTTGCAGTAAGGTTAGATACCTTTCCCATTCCTGAAAAAAAGCAGGTATTTTACGTAGGCTCTAACGACGCTGCTGTTTTCACTAAAATACGTCGCGACATCCTTTCTACCTTTAAAAACCTGCCAGACTCCGGTGAATACCTTCACCGCGATTGCTATGACGTATCAAAGAAATACGGAAAAGATATGTTCATTGTGATCAGTAAGCTTGGCGCGAAGTTTATTCCTAAGCTGTTTGCATTTAAACGTAAATTCGACGCATTCACCGACAAGTTAGGTTTTTTACCCAATAAAATGTCAGATCGCGTTATGCAGTACATGAGCTATGTTTTCCCGAATCATTTGCCAAAGCGCATGGAAGAATACAGAGACAAGTATCAGCACCACTGGATTTTGGAAATGAGCAACGATGGGGTAGACGAAGCCAAGGCCTACCTTGATGAGTTCTTCAAAACCAATGAAGGTAGCTATTTTGAGTGTACTGAGGAAGAAGCCGACAAAGCAATTTTACATCGCTTTGTTGCTGGTGGCGCAATTGGTCGTTATCACGTGATGCACAGCAAAGACGTAGGTGCCATGATGACTATCGACGTGGCACTTCGTCGAAACGACCCAGATTGGTTTGAAGTATTGCCAAAAGAAATTGATGACCAGATAGACACAAAACTGTATTACGGCCATTTGTTCTGCCACGTTATGCACCAAAACTACGTACTGAAGAAAGGGGCAGATGCAAAACTGCTAAAAGGCAAAATCTTGGAAACCTTTGATGCAAGAAGTGCTGAGTACCCGGCAGAACATAATGTGGGTCACGAATACTTTGCTAAAGATGCGCTGAAAAACTTCTATCGAGAGCTAGACCCTACCAACAGCTTCAACCCGGGAATCGGCAAAACAACCAAGCTTAAAAACTGGGCAGAACACAATGGCGGTTGTTGCGGTGGACATCATTAAGCGCAAATAACACCGTGTTTGAACAATAAAAAACTGAGCCATAAAAATGAAATTTTATGGCTCGTTGACAAATTTGTAACGTTTTAAATTTAAGAGGCAAGCGATTCAAGACTGAGTTCTTTGATTGATTTCGCGCCGCAAAGCGTCATTGCTACATGCATTTCCTGTTTGTACAAATCCAGTAAGTTTTCCACTCCACGTTGTCCATCGGCGGCAAGTGCATAAATAAAAGAGCGCCCCAGTAATGTACAGTCGGCACCCAATGCCAGCATTCTCACTACGTCTAAGCCATTACGTATTCCAGAATCAACGAAAATACTTAAGTCGCCTTTCACACAATCAGCAATGGAGGGAAGGGCCCTAGCGGTAGAAAGGACGCCATCGAGCTGACGACCACCGTGATTGGATACTACAATGCCTTCTGCGCCAAAACTCAGCGCATCTTTAGCATCTTGTTCAGTTAAAATGCCTTTGATAATCATTGGGCCGTCCCAAAACTCTCTGATCCATTCTAAGTCTTTCCAACTGATAGACGGATCGAAATTGGCACCTAGCCAGCCAATGTAGTCTTCCAATTTGGTCGGTTCGCCGCGATAGGCCGAAATATTTCCAAGGTCGTGTGGTTTGCCGAATACCCCTACATTAAACGCCCAACGAGGATGAGTCATTGCTTGCAACACGCGGCGACTTGCAGCAAAGGGGCCACTCATACCAGAGTGTTTATCCCGATAGCGTGCACCCGGTACAGGCATATCTACGGTAAACACCAATGTTGTTACACCTGCTGATTTCGCGCGCTCCAAAACATTTTTCATAAAACCACGATCGCGAAGTACATACAGCTGAAACCACATGGGGCGTTCAATGGCTGGCGCGACCTCTTCAATGGGACATACCGACACCGTCGACATGGTAAAGGGGATGCCCTTATTTGCTGCTGCTTTAGCGGCTTGCACTTCGCCACGTCGTGCATACATTCCGGTTAGACCTACAGGAGCAAGGGCAATTGGGAGTGCTAACTTCTCGCCAAAAACCGATGTTGAAAGATCAAGTGCCGACATATTTCTCAACACTTGCTGCTTAAGTGCAATATCAGCCAAATCTGATTCATTTCGTTTAAGCGTTTGCTCGCGATAGGCGCCACCATCAATGTAGTGAAACAGAAACGGCGGTAATATTTTTTTAGCAGCACGTCGATAATCAGTCGGCGATGAAATGATCATATGTTTAATCAATATTAATTAACCTGATAAAAATATAACGTTTATTGCTACACGGATATACGGAATTAGCGAAATTTATCCACGTACGGCAATATTTTCGCGGCTAATGAAGAGTCCTTCGCTTTTATTATTAGTTTCAGCGAGAATGCGTGCTTGTACTGTCTTGTACTATTAACTTTTTGCCTTGCATACATCATCAAGAACACAGTAGTTCGCGGATTTATCTGAACCAAACCAAAATCACACTAGTAGAAACTATCAGCTTTTAAGTTTTACAGGGGCTCAGCTAACCTGTCAGTGAAAAGGGATTTGCTATGAAAGGCCAAAAAAACAACTCAACCATTCTTATTCCGGTATTTCTCCCCGCCGTTGCCATTATTTTGCTGTTGGTCATCGGTACAATAAGTAACCCAGAACTTGCCGGTGAGGCATTCGATAGTACGTTGGCTTGGATAACGGAAAGTTTTGGCTGGTTCTACATGTTGTCAGTGGCCATCTTTTTAGTGTTTATTGTATCGGTGGCCTCATCAAGTTGGGGGAACATAAAATTAGGCCCTGATCACGCAGAACCCCAATACAGTTTTCCGGAATGGTTTTCCATGTTGTTTTCGGCAGGTTACGGTGTTGCGCTGCTTTACTTTGGTGTAGCAGAGCCGGTACTGCATTACTCGTCGCCGCCTGCTGGGGCTGCTGAAACTGTTGATGCGGCAAAGCAGGCAATGCAAATTGCGTTTTTTCACTGGGGTTTTCATATTTGGGCCATCTATGGCTTAGTGGGCTTAGTCCTTGCCTATTTCGCATTCCGACACGGTCTTCCGTTATCCATTCGCTCAGCTTTGTATCCGCTCATCGGAGATAAAATATATGGTCCTATTGGTCACGCGGTAGATGTTTTCGCGATTTTAGGTACCTTATTTGGCATCGCCACCACGCTTGGTCTGTCTGTTACCCAAATTAATGCTGGGCTTAACTATCTTTCCGGTGACATCCCCATCGACATTATGGTGCAGGTAGGCACTATCGCTATTGTAACCTTAGCGGCAACCATATCGGTGATTGCTGGTATGGACAAAGGCATCAAGCGCCTTTCTATTCTGAACATGCTTTTAGCGGTATCGCTGATGGGCACAGTCTTTATCATGGGAGAAACCGTACACATATTGGAGACCTTCCTGCAGAACACGGGAAGCTATGTTAACGGTATTATCGAGCGCACGTTCAACCTTCAGGCGTACAGTCGTAGTGACTGGATTGGTAACTGGACGCTATTTATTTTTGGTTGGACTATCGCATGGGCGCCATTTGTGGGCATGTTTATCGCCAAGATAAGTCGGGGCAGAACTATCAGACAATTCGTGTTTGGTGTGATGCTGGTGCCGACAATGTTCACTTTCCTTTGGTTCTCAGTATTTGGCGATACAGCCTTAAATGCCATTATGAACCAAGGCGTCTCGACGCTTATCAATGATGTTCAGGAAAACGAAGCCGTTGCTTTATTTAAGCTTTATGATTTGCTTCCTGGCTCATCCATTATGTCTGGTTTAACTGTACTGTTGATCATTACCTTTTTCGTCACCTCATCTGACTCAGGGTCGCTGGTTATCGACTCGCTTGCCTCTGGTGGGAAAGAGGAAAGCCCGGTATGGCAGCGTATTTTCTGGGCGTGTTTGGAGGGCACGGTTGCTGCTGTACTGCTATTGGCAGGGGGACTCAATGCCCTACAAACCATGACGATTGCCAGCGCCTTACCTTTCGCCTTTATTATGTTGGCGTCTGCAGTGGGCCTATGGCGCGCGCTCGTCATTGAAGGCTATCGAAATAATAGTTTGACGGCGAATACACTGAATCGAAACCACGGTCGCTCTGCAAGCCTAAAAGGGCGTCTCGCAGCCATGGTGGATTACCCCAGTCGAACCGAGGTGCATGAGTTTATTGATAAAACCGTGATTGCGGCGATGAAAGACGTGCAGGCTGCACTTAAAGCGCGAGAATGGGAAGCGTTCGTTAAGCTGGATGATGAAACGGGAAGGGCTACTTTCACCGTTGAGCGTCATGATCATATGGACTTTATTTACGATATTCGTATGACCGAGTATTTAGTCCCAGGCTTTAGCTATGCAGAATTACGCTCAGAAGACGATGAATCGGAAAAATACTTTCGCGCTGAGGTATTTCTGCGCCGCGGTGGTCAGGCTTATGATATTTACGGTTACGATAAAGAAAGTATTGCCAAGGATATCCTAGATCAGTTCGAAAGCTATTTGCACTTCCTTGATACTAGTCCGGGTGAGCTTCCCTGGGACATGGATGATTATGACGACATGCTAACGCAGTCGAAAAAGTAGATGAGTTTGGCAGTAATGGAAGGGAAAGCAACGTCGCTTTCCCTTCGTATCCCCTAAAAGCTTATTTAATAGTAGTTAGCAATCTGGTTGATGACCGCATTTACCGCACGGTAAGCATTTGACTCGTTTTCAACACCACAGGCTTGGCCATTACAGCCTGACCAGTAAGGGTCAGAGAAATAATCTAGCTGGGTGGCGCTACCAAATGCTTGTGGGTAAGCCATAATTGTTGAGAAGTTATTATCAACGCCGTGACCAATACCGTCGTTATATACACCACCTACTGAACCCTGGCGTACAGAGTGGCCTAAGCCCATGTTGTGACCGAGCTCATGAACGAAAGTAGATAACCCGCAGTCAACTGCACTGATGCTGTACATACGACTTTGCGAGCTAGAATACAACGTACCGTTGGTGCCTTGACCTACCCAGCCAATACCGCACACATAACCCACTAGCTGACCGCCTTCATAAATGTTTTCACGGTTACCTAAAAGCACCACCATGTCTGCGCCGTTTGACGTTCTTGCGCTTTGCACACCGCTACTATCTGTTAATAAATCTAACGCACTTTCAGTAGGTTGCAGGTCGCTAGATGTGGCAGCAGAAGATTGAGCGCCCACTAAGCGCAACTGTAAATCTACCGCATTATTGCGATAAACACGGTTTGCGTGTGAGATGTACTGGTTAATTTTGGTGTCTATATTAGACACGTTATTAGCAGCAGGTTGGGTATAAAGCACCATCACATCAATAGTGGCAGCTGATGCTGTTGTTGCACAAAGCAGTGAAACTGCCATTGCCGTTAAACACTTAAATGTGTGTTTCATTTTTATTTCCTTCTTGTTGTTTTATTTGAGCTTGTTGAATTTCCTGTGAAGCTCAACAGGCACTAGGGGATTAGTTTTGGCCGAGGTCGAAGACTTCTTCACCATTGTCGTCGCTGAGCGGACGTTCGCTATTGGGTTGGCGTTCAATATGGTTTTGCATCATCGAAGACTTTGGTGCGATCCACGCATATTTATCATTGCCTTCAAGCACAAACACGTCGCGAGGTGTGGCTAGATTTCCGTAGGTGGCATTCTCGCCAATGGTAATCACGGCAGCATAGAGAGAGCCCGCACCCGGGATGTGCGCCTCTACGGTACGATCGCCATTTGGGTGTGTTTCAATATGGTCAACTTCTCCGGTGTAACTGCCACCGAATTGTGGAATGTACAGATCGAGGTATTCTCCAACTTCCACCGTCATTAGCTCTTCACGATCGAGCTCAATATAGGCTTCATCGGTCACGTCAGCGGGAATATGGCCTTCTGCTTCAAGTACCTTTTTGCCTTCTTCTGACGTTGTCCAAACGATGGTGTCTTTCTCGGATTTTCCTTTGGTAGTATTTTCAGCCTGAGCTTTTAGCTCAGCTTCATTTTTTGATTTGAAGTTATCGACACCTGTCGACAGCACCTTGCCGTTTCGTTGCTTTTCAACAATACCTTCGCTCCCATTAGATTTTGTCTCAGTTTTGGCTGCTGCCACCTCCTTTTTGTCAGAAGGGGAAGTGCCGACAAAGGCAAAAATACAACCAATAGCTACAATTGCCGTCGACGCGGCAACAATACGCTTTTTCATAGTGTGTTCCTTTTATTTTTACTTACTGAATTTAGGAAATTGAACGTTCGAAATTAGCGACACCCTGCTTCTTCAATCGCGCTCTAAATGAGCGATATGAAAAACCACTGTGTTTAGTGAAATTGCTTAGTGAATTAAGTAAGTCATTAAAACGTATAATATTTTTTTGATTATAAAAGTATCGCTTTGCATAAGGGTGTATGAAATTTAGCCCTTTATTACAGTGTAAATTTCTTTGCTGGAATACGGGCTTGCAAGATGTAGACCGAGCGCCAAATAGGTTCGAATTAATGAAGTTTGTGAGAACGAATAAGGGGCTTCAGAGTGATGAAGAGGGAGCCCCAGATAAACAAGGAATAGTTCAATCGGGCAGGGGAACAGCTAAAGGTAACAATGACGCCTTGTGAGCGGACTGGTATAACTCAAAATAAAAAAAGAGCGAGTAAAATTCTTTACTCGCTCAGTAAGATGGCCACCTCTTCTGAGGGAAAGTAGCCGTCGGAGAAATGGGGAGTTCTCTTATGCTAATCTATTGATTATTGAGGAGAAATCCATTCCTGCATTACCTTCTTCGCAATGCATTTCAAACCACTTTGCAGCAAGCTCACCCATAGGTACTTGCGCATTGACACCCTTCGCGCCTTGCATGGCAAGACCTAAGTCTTTAAGCATAAGTGCAGAGGCGAAGCCGCCAGCAAAATCGTTATCAGCAGGGCTTTGTGGCCCCACACCTTTTACAGGACAATAGCTGGTCATTGACCACGTTTGACCTGATGCATTAGACGCAATATCGAAGAATACTTGCGCGTCTAAACCAAGCTTTTTGGCCAGTTGAAAGCTTTCACACGTCGCAATCATGGTTGCGCCAAGTAACATATTGTTACAAATCTTCGCTGCTTGCCCTGCACCATGGCCGCCCGCATGAACAATTTTTTTGCCCATTGCGCTCAACACGCCGTGAGCTTTGTCAAACGCGTCAGCGTCGCCACCCACCATAAACGTAAGTGTGCCGCCGGCAGCTGCTGCAACACCACCAGAAACCGGCGCATCGAGCATTTTAAGGCCTTTTTTCTCTGCCAGTTCTGACACACTCTTCGCCGTTTCTACGTCAATAGTAGAGCAATCAATAAGCAAAGTGCCTTCGCGTACAGAAGACAGGATCTGATTTGAATAGATATCTTTTACGTGTTTGCCTGCAGGCAACATTGTAATAACGATGTCAGCTTCAGAAACAGCTTGCTCAGTACTTTGTGCAATGGTACAGCCGGCTTCTTTGGCTTTGGCCAGCGCCGCTTCGCTTAAGTCGAAAGCCAATACGTTGTAATCGTTTTTAACCAGGTTATTTGCCATACCTGAGCCCATATTACCTAGGCCAATAAATGCAACTGTGGTCATGATTGTCTCCTCGCTTAGCCCATGGTTGGAATAACAAAAGCGTTGTCGTTCGTATCTGAGCCATCAGGCCAGCGCTGAGTAATCGTTTTAACTTTGGTCCAGAATTTCACACCTTCCATACCGTGCTGGTTGGTGTCACCAAATGCAGAGCGCTTCCAGCCCCCAAACGTATGGTAGGCAACTGGCACAGGAATAGGCACGTTAATCCCCACCATGCCTACGTTTACACGCTGAGCAAATTCGCGCGCTGCATGGCCATTACGGGTGTACATAGCAACGCCATTACCGTATTGGTGGTCGCTTGCTAAGTTAACTGCTTCGTTGAAATCTTTCGCGCGTACCATTTGCAGTACTGGACCGAAAATCTCTTCTTGGTATGAACGCATGTTCTTAGTCACGTGGTCGAAGAAGGTTGGACCGATGAAATAGCCCTGACTGTCGCTGGGAATTTGGCTGGTTCGGCCATCGTAAACAAGCTCAGCGCCTTCTTCTATACAAAGGTCGATATAGCCTTCAACGCGCTCTTTGTGAGCAGCAGTAACCACAGGTCCATAATGGGCGTTAGGATCTTCACTATGGCTTACCATAATGTCTTTAATAGCCGGAATAAGCTTGGCTTTCAGTTTTTCAGCGGTTTCATCGCCCACCGGAACAACAACTGGCAGCGCCATACAGCGTTCACCAGCACTGCCGTATGCAGCACCTACCAGGTCTGTTACCACCTGATCTAAATCAGCATCAGGCATCACGATGCCATGGTTTTTAGCGCCGCCCATAGCCTGAACACGCTTACCAGCACGAGCACCGCGCTCATAAACATAGTTGGCAATATCAGAAGAGCCTACAAAGCTCACAGCCTTGATAGTTTGATGATCCAAAATACCATCAACCACTTCTTTATTACCGTGAACAACGTTTAGCACACCTGCAGGAAGGCCTGCTTCAATCATAAGCTTTGCCAATTCAACAGGTACTGACGGATCGCGCTCTGATGGCTTTAGAATAAACGCGTTACCGCAGGCAATGGCAACGCCGAACATCCACATTGGGATCATGGCAGGGAAGTTAAATGGTGTAATACCTGCCACTACACCGAGTGCTTGGCGCATGGAATAAACATCGATACCCGGGCCTGCGCCTTCGGTATATTCACCTTTTTGCGCATGAGGAATACCACAGGCAAATTCAATCACTTCAAGGCCGCGCTGAATATCACCTTGCGCATCAACCAACACTTTACCGTGCTCGCTTGATAATAGTGCCGCTAGGCGATCGCGGTTTGCTTCAACTAGCTCTTTAAACTTGAACATAACACGAGCGCGTCGTTGAGGGTTTGTCGCTGCCCACTCAACCTGTGCAGCTTGAGCTGTTTCAATCGCATAGGCTAAGGTTGAAGTATTAGCTAAACTTACTTCAGCCTGTACTTCACCGGTGTTAGGCGCAAATACCGATGCGGTATTTTCGCTGCTATCCTCAAAATCTTTACCTGCAATAAAGTGAACAATCTTTCTCATGACATAGCTCCTGTAATTTTTAACAATATTGAAACCTTGTGTTTGCAAAGGCAATACATATACTTGCAGTATGGTGCTGTAAAAATGCAGGTGTTTAAGTGAATTGGGACGACATGCGTTTGTTTCTTGGTTTGGCAAGAAATGGTCGTGTAGCTATTGCAGCTAAAGGCTTGAAGGTAGACCCTACGACGTTAATTCGTCGTGTAAAAAAACTGGAAGACTCATTAAATTGTAAGTTGTTCGAGCTAACAAAAAAAGGGTATGTGCTAACCACACATGGCAGTGAGTTAGTCACGTATATCGAAAAAGCAGAACATTATTTCTTAGAGGCACAAAATGAATTAGGTGATGAACGCTCGCACTTGGCAGGTACGATAAGGGTGAGTGTTTCGGAAGGTTTCGGCAGTTGGTTTTTGGCGCCGTTATTACCCGATTTCAAAAAGCAGTATCCGGGAATAAGTATTGAGCTTGTTGCTACCAGCGGCTTTTTAAATCTGAATAAACGAGAAGCCGATATGGCTATCTTGCTTGAAAAGCCCAGTAAAGGTTTGCTGGTTACACAGAAACTAACTGACTATAACCTTTATCTTTATACCCATCAGTCCCTTATCAGCGACAACAAACCAAGAACATTAAAAGACCTCACCGCGTTTAATTTAGTGAGCTATGTGCCCGATTTGGTTTACGCCCCACAGTTGAAGTTCATTGAAGAGACCGCGCTGTCACAGTTAAGTGCCCTTCGCAGCACCAGTATTAATGCGCAGTATCAAATGCTTGTAAATGGCGCAGGGGTAGGCATTTTGCCTAAGTTTATGGCTGAAACTCAGCCAGGCCTAGTTAGGCTCATTGAAAACGAGATTCATATTAAACGTACGTTCTGGCTTGCTACACACAAGGAAACCCATTCTCAAGCCCGCTTTCAGGTGTTTACACAATGGCTTACAGATAAAGTTGCGCAATACCATTCAAAATTTCTCGATGAGTAAATTAGACCTTTATCTACTGTCTTTTAGCGATTAAATGTGTAAAAAATAGCAATGCGACGTCGAAAAACTCTCTACGCTTTACTGCAAGTGGCTGAATGTGGTCTAGGCTTTACATAGCACATACCAAAACTAGGACAGCACGCCCTAGCGAACAGGCACATTTTAGCGTGACGATTGCTTAACCTTGTATGCATTTATCAATTTATCGTTAAGGCAAGGTTGTTTACTGCCGATATACGGCATATTACTGTAATTCTCTGTCAGGGAAGGCCCTATGTTCAATAAACATTTAGTGAAAGAAAATCAAGCGCTTCGCGAGGAGCTACACATACTCAAGCAAGTGCGTGACGGCTTGCGCGAAGACATGATCTTTCTTCGTCTTAACGAGCGCGGTGAGATTGAGGCCGTCAACGAGATGTTTGAAAGAGAGCTTGGTTACTCACTTTCTCAAGTTAAAGGGCATCGCTTCTTTGAATTTGTTCCAGAGATTGCCAGAAACACGCCACACTTCAAAAAACTAAAAGATTCAATTGAGCAGCGCGTCCATTACTGGGGGGCGATTGAATTTCTTCGTGAAAACGGTGATGAAGCGTGGCTAAGGGGTGTGGTTGAGCCGATTTTTGACATTAACGGCAATATTCATAAATACTCGGTAAACCTGAATGACCTTACGCGAACCATTGCTAAGTCGAAAGAACACGAAGATTTAGTTGCCGCGTTACACAAGTCAAATGCAGCGATAGAATTTGATTTGAACGGCAATATTCAAGACGCAAACGAAGCTTTTCTTAAAACGGTCAAGTACAGCCTTAACGACATTAAAGGTCAGCATCATAGAATTTTCTGTGACACTGAGTATGCGAACTCACGAGAATATAAAACGTTTTGGGAGCGACTCGCTCAAGGCGAGTTTGTAGCAGGAAGGTTTGAACGCTTCGACGCACATGGTAATTCTATTTGGCTTGAAGCCACATACAACCCTATTTGTGACTCTCACGGGCGCATGTATAAAGTAGTTAAATTGGCTACTGATATTACCGAGCAGGTGGCGCGAGAAAGCGCCGTATCCAGCGCGGCTGATATCGCCTATCGCTCCTCTAATACCACGGATCAAATTGCGTCACGAGGCAAAGAAGTCATTAGTGAACTGCTTTCTGAGATGTCTTCCCTGTCGCAGCAAATGGATAGAGCAAAGGAAGGGATCAATGCATTAGATGCCCAGTCTCAGCAGATTGCCACCATAATTGGAAGTATCAGTGCCATTGCTGAACAAACCAACCTACTTGCTCTAAATGCTGCCATTGAGGCGGCACGTGCCGGCGATCAAGGCCGTGGTTTCGCTGTAGTTGCTGACGAGGTACGTCAGTTGGCATCGCGTACTACCGAAGCGACGGAAGAAATCATCAACGTAGTTAAGCACAACCAGACATTGGCAACCGACGCGGTTAACTTGGTTAACGAAGGTGACGAAAAAGCGCAATCAGGCCTTAACTACGCAAGAGAAGCGGGTGAAGTTATCGAGCAAATTCAAGAAGGTGCGAAAGAAGTGGTTGATGCGGTAGGCCAATTCAGCAGTCGACTGGGAAGCTAGTAGCACACAGAAACAGACCTACCAATAAGTGTAAAACAGTCTACATTCTTACCAATTAACACATCTTTAAAATTTAATTCATCCTACCTTGGTAGGATGAATTCACCTCTAATGCAGGATGTGCTTTTTAACACAGCCTGTATAGCATAACCCTGTAATAAAAGGCTTGCAGGGGCGATTATGTCGGGTTTTAGAAAAATATCTACAGCTATAGTAGCCGTTTTTATCGGCTGCTTTTTGGCCTTTACCTGTTTGGTCTATTTCCACATACAAAATAATATTGAGGAGGAGATGACAGGTGCACTTAATCAAGTGCGAGAAATGGTCAACCTCAATATCCCTGTTGCTGATATCGAAGCGATTGTAGAGCCTAGCCCTCACTTATCTGCTCACTATTTCACGGGCCGTCTTCAGGCAGACTACGCTTCAGCGAATTCTATATCCGAACGCACTGCACTCACACCAGTTATTATCCCTATTCAGGAAAACCAGTATCTTATAGTGACGCCTTTCGATGCTACTGAACTCACCCAGAATCTCACTTTTTTTGCCTTGGTGGCGGGACTGTTTTTCGCAACATTCGTTTTGCTGTTGTTTACGTTAAAAGTGGCGGTTAAACAGAGGTTAGTGCCGCTAAATCAGCTCGCTGACGCGCTATCTGAGTTACGAGAAGGCAAGGAATCACAGCCCCTGCCACATTCAGATATTACCGAAATGAATAGGGTGTTGGACCAATTTAAGCATCTGCAAAATGCGCTTAAATCAAAAGAGAAGCAGCTCATCAAAATAGATAAGCAATTAGCGCTTCTTCAAGAGCAAGAGCGAAATTACCTTGCTAGAGAGCTTCACGATAATGTGGGGCAGTTACTGACAACGATAAAAGCCCACGCCTATATATTGGTTAACGCAAAAGAGCGCTCGGTTGTTGAATTTTCTGCGCAAAAAGTTCAGGTCATGTCACACCAAATAAGTGATGCAATTAGAAAGCTTACAGCTCACCTTCACCCCCTGATACTAGACAAAGTACCTTTGCAATCGTCGCTTGAGAGACTGGTGTACGAACAAGAAGTGGCGCAGCCCGATACGCAGTGGGACGTGTCAATTAATCTAAAGCGCTATCAAGAAGATAACGAGCGAGATATTCACCTTTATCGGTTTGCTCAAGAAGCCATTAACAACGTGATTAAGCATGCAAAGGCCACCAAGGTTAGCATTCAAATTTATGGCGATACTCACCGGGTCTCTGTGATGGTCAAAGACAACGGCAGGGGGCTGGGAAATCACATCGTGGAAAACATTGGCATGTCATCAATGCGCAGCCGAGCGCGTTGTATAGGAGCAAATTGCAGTGTGACGTCACCCGATGATGGCGGCGTTGCTGTATCGCTGTCCCTTACCCTTAAAAAAATGCCTCCTCTTATGGGCGCTAACGTCGCATGAATATTCTTATCGTCGACGACCACGCTGTGGTGCGTGAAGGTTACAAAGCATTGCTCAAAGCTATGATGCCGGATTGCCGTATTTGGGATGCTGAAAACGGTGCACAAACCTATCGTTTATTAGCCAGTAGTGACATTGAAATCCTAATCCTCGACATAAACCTTTCAAATGAAAGTGGCCTTGTTTTAGCCAAGATTTTTTTAAAGCGACATCCAGATTTAAAAATTATCTTTTTCAGTATGTTCGAAGACAGCGTCATATTGCACCGCGCAATGCAGACCGGTGCTATGGGGTACATCAGTAAAAGTAGTTCGCCTGAAATATTGATCTCGGCAATTAAGGTCGTCGCAAAAGGGCAAAAGTATATTGAGCGAGGCCTGGCGGTAAATTTAGCCAATCAACTTCTCGATACCAATGTGGACATTGCTGCCAAATTAACCAAACGTGAGTTCGAAATATTTATTGCTATAGCGATGAATAAATCCCGCTTTGATGTTGCTGACGAGTTGGGCCTATCGGCTAAGACTGTCTCTAACGCGCTCACAGTTATTAAGAGAAAGCTTGATGCAGTACCTTCCCAGTTTACAGCCATTGCGGCCAAACACGGCTATATCGGCGATGCAGAACTTTCAGCGCCTCAATCGGTGTCTTTTGTCGAGAAAAGTGACAAGTAGCCATAGGTTTCCCCTCCTAAAGTAGGAGTCAAATCGGTCTATCGCATCATGGTAGGCACAGCGTAAAAGTACCATTATCAAACTACACAACAAACCAAGTTACTGCGCGTGGTACGCGCAAAGTTATCAAAAGGTATTTCTTATGATTTATGCAAAGCCAGGTAGTGAAGGTTCGGTCGTAAGCTTCAAAGAAAGCTACGGTAATTTTATCAATGGCGAATGGGTAGCACCGGTTAAAGGTGAGTACTTCACCGCAACATCTCCAGTAGACGGCAGCGACATCGCACAAATCCCACGCTCAACATCTGAAGACATTGAGCTTGCGTTAGATGCAGCTCACGCTGCGAAAAAGGGCTGGGCGGATACGTCAGTAGCTGAGCGTTCTAATATTCTTCTGAAAATTGCCGATCGCATTGAAGAAAACCTAGAGCTACTTGCCGTTGCGGAAACATGGGACAATGGTAAAGCCGTTCGCGAAACGCTTAATGCAGACATTCCGCTGTGCGCAGACCACTTCCGTTACTACGCGGGCTGTATTCGAAGCCAAGAAGGCACCATCGGTGAAATCGATAAAAACACGGTGGCGTATCACTTCCATGAACCTTATGGTGTAGTTGGGCAAATCATTCCATGGAACTTCCCGCTACTTATGGCAGCGTGGAAACTTGCGCCAGCACTTGTTACCGGTAACGTGGTGGTGCTAAAGCCAGCAGAACAAACGCCAGTATCTATCTTATTGTTCGCCGAACTAATCCAAGACCTACTACCACCGGGTGTACTAAACATCGTTAACGGGTTCGGGGCAGAAGCAGGACAGGCCCTTGCAACAAGCACAAGAATCGCAAAAATTGCATTTACTGGCTCTACACCTGTTGGCGGACATATCCTTCGTTGTGCTGCTGAAAACCTTATTCCATCTACCGTTGAGCTTGGCGGCAAATCGCCAAACTTATTCTTCCCGGACATCATGAATCACGAGCCTGAATTTATTGATAAGTGTGCGGAAGGTTTAGTGCTTGGGTATTTCAACCAAGGTGAAGTATGTACGTGTCCTTCTCGAGCGATTATTCACGAGGACATCTATGATGCATTCATGGAAAAAGTGTTGGAAAAAATTCAGAAGATCAAACGTGGTAACCCACTAGACACAGACACCATGGTAGGCGCACAGGCATCTAACGAGCAGTTCGAAAAGATCCTTAAATACATCGATATCGGTAAGTCAGAAGGGGCTCAGGTTGTCACTGGTGGTGAGAAAGAGCAGCTACCTGGCTTTGATGGAGGCTACTACATTCAGCCGACTATCTTGAAGGGTGAAAACCACATGCGTGTGTTCCAAGAAGAGATTTTTGGTCCGGTTATCGCTGTTCAAACCTTCAAGACCGAAGAAGAGGCAATTGAGATTGCCAATAATACAAGTTTCGGACTTGGCGCTGGTGTATGGAGCCGCGATGCGAATGTAGCATTCCGCGTAGGTCGAGCGATTGAAGCAGGTCGCGTATGGACAAACTGCTATCACTTGTATCCAGCTCACGCTGCGTTTGGCGGCTACAAGAAATCGGGCATTGGCCGCGAAACCCACAAGATGATGCTAGATCACTACCAGCAGACAAAAAATCTATTGGTAAGCTACGACATCAACCCACTTGGTTTCTTCTAAGTAAACCTGAGGGCGGCGCCTACCGCCGCCCGCTACTTTTATGCGCATCGCATTTTCCTCAATCATTTTCTTGCTGTTTCTCAGCACCAATGTGTGGGCGCAGTCTGACGCGACAGACATTCCACAAGACATTTACAAAATATTTCCCAACGCTACACGCGTGGGAGAGATGCACACAGATATCAAGGTAACCCCGGTCTATCAGCTTCAGCAACTACTCGGATATGTCTTTGAGTCGAATGACTTTGTCGACTTCATAGGCTTTTCAGGCAAACCGGTTAATGTGGTGATTGGGCTAGATACTCAAGGCAATGTGGTCGATCTTTTCGTCAAGCAGCATAGCGAGCCGATTTTTTTGCACGGGCTTGGCGAGAAATCCATGTTTGATTTCGTTGCTCAATATCAAGGGCACAGTGTCAAAGAACGTTTTATCATTGGTGGGAAAAGCAATGTAGGCAAAGACGCTACCTACTTTGATGGAGTTACGAAAGCCACCGTATCGGTGCTGGTTATCAACGATACCATCGTGACATCTGCATTAGCCGTTGCCAGAGCTAAGCTCGATGGCTTTGTTGCGCCTAGCAACAATATTATCAATCCAGACTTTTACGAACCTCTTACTTTTAGCGAGTTGGTGGACAAGGGCTACATTCAAAAACACCAGATTACTCGACAGAATACCGAAGGCCTCCCGAGAGAAGTGGTTCGGGCGGTTGACGATATTCAAAGCGAGTTTGCCCTTGATGGTGACATCATCGCCGAACACTACTATGCGTTTTTAAGTCTTCCTATTGTGGGGAAAAACCTGCTGGATGAAGAGGAGTTTGCTCGGTTACAGGAAAATCTAAATCCGGGTGAAATGGCACTGATGGTGCTGAATACGAAAGGTTTCAGTTTTATCAGCGATGAGTTTATTCCCCAAACCACACCTGAGCATTTACGGGTGTCTCAAGGCGGCTTTCCCACAGCTATCCGCGATATCGATTTTTATAGCTTCTATGACCCAGCATTTTCACAAGCACTGCCCGACTACAACGAGATCAAAGTACTTCGAGTAAAATCGAAAGGTGGGCTGTCACTTGACCAAGAAATGGAAATAGCGATTAGTGTGCCGTTTAAGCCAAGTTTCTTCGAGCAAGATGAGCATCTGTTCCCTTTGAAAGTGACACTACCTAGTGAACTATTTATGGAAAATCCTGAGGCTAAGTTAGCGAAGCCCATTCCGTTGTGGCAGAAAATTTGGAGGGACAGAACCTTAACGATAAGCATCACCGTTTTTTATCTTGTAGCGCTGTCGTTGTTTTTTGCATTCCAGCAAAGGCTAACGCCTTACACCAAGTTTGTGCATACAGTGCGGGCATTTTCCCTTGTGTTCGTGCTGTTTTTTATTGGCTTTTACGCTCAAGGGCAACTGTCTGTCGTCAACATATACACGCTGCTACTGGATATTGTCGACGGATTTTCCTTAGAGGTATATCTTCTCGACCCGGTCATTTTTATTTTGTGGAGCTTTGTATTTGTCTCGTTGTTTATCGTTGGGCGGGGACTATTTTGCGGCTGGCTTTGCCCCTTCGGAGCACTCCAGGAAATGATGGGAATACTGGCTGAAAAGCTCAGGATAAAACAAATTAGAATTAAGCCACAGCACCACAAACGGGCACAAAAAATTAAATATGTGTTGCTTATAGGGCTTGTTGCGTGCTCATTTTATTCGCTAAACCTTGCAGAGAAGCTCGCTGAGATAGAGCCGTTCAAAACGTCCATAACCCTACACTTTGTTCGATATTGGCCTTTTGTACTGTATTCGGTTTTATTGCTGCTACTTAGTTTAAAAATTCATAAAGTGTACTGCCGCTATTTATGTCCATTGGGAGCAGGGCTTGCCATTCTGGGGCGTTTCCCTTTAGTTAAATTGCTTACACGTAAAGATGCCTGTGGTAATCCGTGTCAGCTGTGCAAACAAAAGAAATGTGGTATTGATGCTATAGAACAAGACGGCAGCATTGACTATGCTGAATGTATTCAGTGCCTGGAGTGTGTGGTTACGTTAGATAACCCTGACTTGTGCAAAATTGATAAATATAAAAAGAAAAAGGTGCCAACGCGTGTCAAAAACCTCAATCCTGTCCGCACTTAGTCAACCTGCTAATAGCAAGGTTAAATTTGACAACCAAGCTAGTTTATACGGTGCTAAAGAAGCCTGCCGCGATGTGGCCAATGAGATTTTAGCCAACGTTAATTGCGATGAAATAGAACTATTACTTTTTCATACCAGTACGCTGTTTGACTTAGACACCGTAGCAAAGGAAATCTCCGCACGTTTTCCGCACGTGAACATTGTTGGCTGCACCAGTGCTGGAGAATTTAATAAAAATGGCTACGGAACAGAAAAACTCTTGGCCGTCGCGTTTTTGAAAAACGAATTTTCTATTGCCACAGCATTGGTGCCTAATTTAGGCGAAGTAAACTTTGATGAAGCCCACGATATTGCCAGTGGTTTGCGCCGAGCCTTACAGGGGAGGGAGCGTCGTTACGATACAGAGCAGCACTTCGTTATTTCTGTGCTCGATGGACTTACCCGCCATGAGGAACATTTTCTAGAAACCTTTGCGACTGCATTTGGCAATATTCCACACTTAGGCGGCAGCGCTGGCGACGATCTAAAGCTTGAAGCCACCTATGTGTTTTACAACGGTGAATTTCATCGAGACGCAGCAGTACTGCTGCTTGTTGGCACGGGAAAGCCCTTCACCGTGTTCTCCATTGATCACATTAACTCTCCCGTTTCAAAGCTGGTGGTCACCCACGCCGACCCTGAGTCGCGAACCGTGTATGAAATAAACGGTGAACCTGCAGCGCAGTATTACGCCAGTTTATTGGGAATGAAAGCTGAAGACTTAACGCCTGATGTGTTTTCCATGTTTCCCCTTGCAGTGATGGTAGGTGGCAAATATTTCATCCGCTCTATTCAAAAAGTAGATTTGGCCACTAACGCCATTACCTTTTACTGCGCGGTAGATATTGGCATTATTCTTACATTTGTTCAGCTGGGTGACTGCATTGAAGCATTAGAAAGTAAATTGGACAAACTGCGCGCTCAGCTTGGCGAGCCCGAATTTGTCTATGCTTGCGACTGCTTTCTGCGAAGGCTCGAAATTCAACAGGGCAAAAACGACCATGAAATAAGACGGCTACAGCAAAGATACAATGTCGCGGGCTTCAATGCCTATGGCGAGCATATTCATTCGGTTCACTTGAACCAAACGTTTACGGGGGTGTATTTTGCAGCCCAATAATCAACTTACCGACGTGGAGGCGCTTCAAAAGGCGCTGCATGAACAACGGCGTGAAAACGAAAAGCTTGAGAAAATAAATGCTGCGCTGATGTATCGCATGGAAGAGGGCGGTTTTAATCATCACAGTTATCGCGCCTTCGAACATTCGGTTCAACTTTCTGAAAAAGTGAGTCAAAAAACGGAAGAGCTACAGTCAGTGCTGCAAAAGCTGGAGCAGTCAAACGCAGAACTGGTGCACGCTCACGAAGAAACCAATCAGGTAAAACAGCGTTTACACGATGCCATCGAAAGTACCAATCAGGCGATGGTGTTGCTAGATAGGCTGGGCGGGATCATCTTCTTTAATCGGCATTTTGAAACTGTTTGGGATGACCTTTCCATTACTCCAAAAATTGGTGACAACTATTACGATATTACCCAAGCTGCCAAGCACTCCGGGGTTATTCGCCGCGCCCTGCCTGCTGATGTCGAAGGCAGGATGATCTACCAGTTGTCGAACCGACGATGGTATCAGCTTACCAACCGACCCACACAAGAAGGCGGGAACGTTATTCTGTTTAACGACATCACTGAAGTGAAACTGCTTGAGTCGAATCGCTACGAGCAAGTTATTGAAGAGAAAAACAAGTTGCTGCAAAGCCTTATCGATAATATTGATGTGGGAATTTTGCTTATTGATAAAGAAGGTGGCATTGCGTTTTGGAATAATACATTTTTGACTCAATCAAACGTGCCCCAGCACGTTCTGGTAAACAGTAAGAATATTTATGCCCTTCAAAATAGCCGACACTGGAGCGGGCTCAACTTAAATCCGGTTGGGCCAAGTACCCAGATTATCCACGAGCACCTAGTGGTTGAACGCAATATCACTACACTGCCCGATGGCAATACACTGTGCACATTTACCAATGTTACATCGCAGCATCACTACGCGGAAACACTGAAACAAAACGAAAGCTGGATCCGCATGATAACCGATAATGTGCCGGCACTTATCGCTTATATTGGTACCGATAAAAAGTTTCAATACACCAACAAAGGTTATCGCGATTGGTACGGCATTAGTGAGCAAGATATCAACGATATGCCTATGGATCGCAGCCACCTGAAAGAGGTTTACCCCAATCTTATTCAGTACTTGCGCCGAGTTAATCAAGGCGAAGTGGTGAGCTTTCAAAGCAAAGAAAAAAATGCTCATGGCGATGTTGGCTTTTTACAAAAAGTCTATTTGCCTCATTTTAATGAGTCTGGTGATATTGCAGGGCATTTCGTGCTGGCCACAGACGTTTCGCAACAGGTAGAAAGCCAGCTTCAGCTTAAAGCGGCTAAGGATCAGTTAGAATCGAATGTGGAAAAGCGTACACGTGAACTCAACCACGCCAACATCGCCCTTCAAGAAGCCATTGATTCAAAAAGTAAATTTTTGGCTGCTATTAGCCACGATCTTATGCAGCCCCTTAGCGCTGCTATCTTGTTCAACGAAACATTGAAAGATCAAGTGGATAGTTCATCCAGCCCTATTGTTGCCGCCCTCGATAACTCGCTGTCTGATTTACATAGCCTTATTCGTACACTTATTGAAACGTCCAAATTAGACGCTGGGGTGTTACAGCCCGATAAGCAGCAAGAAAATGTATTGCCCTTACTTATGCAGTTAGCCGAAGAGTTTACGCATATCAGTAAAGACTACAGCGTAGATTTTCGCTATCGATTGAAAGAAGCCTTTGTGGTGACAGACGTGAATCTACTTTCTCGAATATTGCGAAATTTATTAATAAATGCAATGAAATACGGTGCCAACGGCAAGGTGTTGCTGGCAGCACGAAAGGTGAATGAGAACCTAGAAATTAGCATCTATGATCAAGGTGTGGGTATAAGTGAAGACGATCAGAAAGTTATTTTTAAAGAGTTTTCCAGATTAGAAAACGATTTTAACTACTCTTACAGTTTGGGTCTGGGACTATACATTGTAGATAAAATGAGTAAGTTGCTAGAGCACGATATTCGAGTGCGCTCGAAAGAGGGCGTTGGCGCGTGCTTCACGGTGACTATCCCTATTACCGAAGTGTGTGATACGAGCCAAGAGCAGGACTATCTTTATACTTTGGAGCCATCGTTACCAGCTTACGTTTTGGATAAGCACATATGGCATATTGATAACGATGCCAATATGCGCATTGCTATGCAAACGTTGTTCGCAAATTGGGACATGGAAGTAGACACTTTCTCAGGTTTTGAACAGTGCAGTGCGGTAAATAATGGCAGCTTTGACGAGTGCGACATGCTTATTGTCGATTACCACCTAGATGAAGAAGAAACCGGTTTAGACATTGCGAAACGCGTAAAAAAAATCGCGCCTTCAATGCCAATTATGATTTGCACCGCTAATCATTCGAAAGCGTTGGCGAATGAACTGGAAGGCACCGACATACAGCTGCTACACAAGCCTGTTAATTCCGCGGTGCTGAAGGCGGCGCTAGTCTCAAGTTTGAATGGCTAAAAGTAAACAGGTCTTAATTAAATACGTATTGGTTAAAGTCGATATTCGCAGCACTGGCCACTACCTTTACTCGGTTGCTGGCGCCTAATTTTTTAAGAATAGATGAGACATGAGACTTAACCGTAGTTTCAGAAATATTAAGCTCGTAAGCAATCACTTTATTGGCTAACCCTTGAGTTAGATATTTCAGTACTGTCAGCTCTTTTCGTGTTAATGAACGAATTTGCTCCGGCGAAATACCGTTGTCATTAGTCATGCGTGTTCGAGTAGACGGCGTTCTCAATATCTCTGATGGTAAACACACGTTTCCTTCAAAAATACTTTCGACAGATGTAGCAATTTCTTCAATCTTGCTGCTTTTTGAAATAAAGCCAACGGCACCATAAGAAATGGTTTGCAGAATATTTTGCTTTTCCGTTTCAGCGGAAATAATCACTACAGGTACATTAGGGTGTTGGTTTCGAATTTCTAAAAGTCCGTTTAGGCCACAGGTTTCCGGCATATTTAAATCAAGCATGATTAAGTCGAACTTCGCGTCTTGCTCAAGTAACGTTAACGCTTCAGAAATTGAATTCGCTTCTAGGGTTTCTGAGTCGGGAAACTTTTTCCCTAAAATGGTAATCATTGCGTGACGAAAAATAGGGTGATCGTCAATTATCAGGATACGGTGCATGGTCTTTCCCTCAGCTAAAAAAGCGACATGTGCCGCTGGCCTTGTGACATGTTTGGGCTGGCGTTTTATTTGCAAATAAGCTTTCTAGTAAGACAAACTTATGGCGAAAATGAAACGCTTCAAAGTGACCAAATCCCCTGAAATTATGAAAGCTCAACAGTCACTTCACATGCTTACAATGTTAACATTAATATAACATTAAATCAGGTCTAATAAGACCAATGGCTTATAATAAAAAAGCACGTAAGACCAGTGCTGACGGGACTTTCGTTCTATAACTCGTCAAGTAACTGCCTTCTTTTTTCGGCGTATTCTGTTTCGCTAATTAGGTTCGCCTTTTTTAGTACGTCTAACCGTTTAAAACGAGCAACGATATCGTTTTCTGCTGGTAAGGGGGCCGAGCCAGCTACGTCTTTCTTACTGGGTGTGTTTTCCCTATTCGCTGGGGAAAGTGTTTCCTTTTCTAAAGGTGCTTCAAATGCCAGCTGAGTCGGTGCGACCACCCAATCGAAGCGATTTTCCGTTTTTAGTTCTATACCAGGTGCGGAAAAAGAGAGTGGGGAATCGAATGAGAACTTTGCTTGTTTCCGGTTACCAAAATCAAAGTCGTATTTTACCAAGCCCTGAGAAGTAGGATCATAAGCCATTTCGAAGGCTTTATTGGCTACTTTGTCGAACTCGCCAATAAGAATATTGAGCTGGTCGTCTGCAACGAAAATACTGCCTGCAACGTAATACGTTTGGGTTTTAAGGCCTGCCAAATAGCGCTTCTCTTTACTAAGGGCAAAAATTACGTCTTGCTGAGCAGTCGCTGTTCGCAGCGCCTCAGGTAGATAGGCGGCAAGTAGCGTAACTTGTTCGTTGGAAAAAAGCGGTGTTGACGAATTTTTGTTTTTAACCACCTGAATAGCGCTAAGTATGGCGGATACATCCTGCTGTTGCAGCGTAAAGGGGTGTTGGTTGGCACGCATGTCACTGTCTGCCTCGTTTGGCTTTTCAACAAGACGAATGAAATTGTTTTTGTCCTCCTGAAATATGACCTGTGCGTCTGCGATATGTACTGTCGTTATGAAGAGTAGGGCTAACAGAATGGGTTGAGCTGAACGTAATGAAAATAGAGATATATTTTTCATGATCTTTCCTTTTTCAATAGGAAAAGCGAGAGTGAATCTCGCTTTTTTATGTCATATCTTTTAGCTTAATTTTAATTTCTTATTTAAGTGTAAAATTAATCAGTTTTTTATCATTAATTAAATGAATCGAGTAATTTTTAAATTTAAGAGTAATTAGATATAAGTTCAATGTTAAAATATGACTGATTTTTTAGTTCTCAATTAAAAGAACACAGTGCCACCTAGTTGAATTAGGGTTAAGTCTTCTGCGCTGTTATAAATTTCTTGCGCAGATTCTGAACCATCAATATCTAAACTTAGGTTTTCGTATTTCGCGTACACCAAGAAGCGCGAGCCAAAATATTGTTCTGCTGCAACACCCCACTGACTAAGCTCTGAGCCGGTAACGCCATCTAAATGAGCCATGCCGTATTGGTCGTTATAACTTGCATATTCAGCATAGAAAGCAGAATCACCAAAGCGATTAAACTGTTTTCTAATGCCTGCTTTAAAGTAATAGGCATCCGTATCGTCACCCGACCCAACAATCGCGTCGTCAGCCTCTTCCATCTGATAAGTGGCTACCCCAAATACACCTGACTCAATATGCATGAGTCCAGCTTGCAGTTGTAGCGTAGTTGAACTGTTGCCACCCACATTGCTACCGCCATCTTTATTCACTGAGTAACCTGCGTGAAGGTTAGTTTTAAAGCCTTCGTGCTCAGCCGCATACTTAACCGCAATATCGTAAATTTCGTCGTTTGCATAACCGACCGCAATACTCACGTTACCCATTTGAGGGAGATCGTAGCGCACGCCGTTGCGATATATGCCGTTACAGTCAATACCAATACCCAAGCCAGGCGTAGCCAAGCACTGAGCAAATTGACCCCACGCGACATTGGTTGAACCTTCTTCTACACCTCGAATAAAGAAGCCATTTGCTCTAAATAATGGAGAAATTCCAGACCAGATTGTGCCAGAAGGATCAGCTAGAACGGCAATGTTATCGGTGGGAAGGCTTTGTAAACCAATGGTGATTTTACCCCAGTCGCCACCAAAGTAGAGGCTACTGCCCAATAGGCCTATGTCGCCGCCATTGAAGGTGTCTAAGTTATCCTGGTTTGCAAATAAAAGCGGCGTTTGATGGCCACCACCGGCGTAGTTCGGTGCGCCTGAAAGAGGTTCAATAATGACCTCAAAGCCCACGTCCATGCCTTGTTCTTCCAGTTTATAATTCCCTGAAAGCGTAATACGGCTGCCTAGCGTTGTACCGTTGTCTGAAAGTTGTGCCACATCACTACCCACACCGTCGTCGTAATAGGTTAAGCCTTCATTTATCCATCCAGAGATATTCCATGAATAGGGCTCGTCCTGGGCAAAACTATGGCTACTGACTGTGCTTAAAATGGCAATAGATAAACAGGTTTTTGTAAATGTATTCTTTTTCATTTTACTGTCCCAATATTGGTAGTGTTGATTAATTACAGTGGCTTTTTGTTTTTATTTTTGACTGGTTTTAATACTTTCGGTGTCCAGTAAATTGATAATAGGTTCTATTGAATTTTGAACCATCGGCCGTAAGGCGTGTTAATCTCCTTCTTTAGTAGCGGGAAAATTAAATGTATAAATCATAAAAAACGCGACTACTGTGAAAAAGTAAGTCGCGTTTTTTTGATTTTTTTGTAGTTTTTGTGTGGATAAAAGCGCGTGTGGTAACAACTGCTATCTGATTAGAATCTCGCTTTTAGATTTACACTGACCATTCGCGGTTGTGCGGGGCCCACGAACTCTGCACCTTCTACGTCGGGATAAATGTCTTCTAATACCTCATCAGCCTCGCCATACGTGCCAAAGGTTTCATAGTCTTTGTCGAACACATTGTTCACACGTAGCGATGCGGTAAATGTGTCGTTGAAACGGTACGATGCATAAATGTTTGCAATAACGTATCCGTCAATCTTTTCATTTTCGTTAGCCTCATCGCCCCTAAAGTACTGACTAGATGCTGAAATAACTTCTGCCCCCAAACGCGCTTTATCCGTTAAGGCGTAATCTGCGTAGAGCTTGACTAAATGCTCTGGCTGTCCTGGAATTTTGTCACCTGGCGTTACGAGTCTGTCTGGACCCTGAGGGTTAAAGGGGCTAAACGACGTGAATGTCGATTCATAGGTTGCGTTAAGATAGTTGTAGTTTAACCGGTAGATTAGTTTTTCCCACGTTGAGCCTACGCTGAATTCAACGCCCTGACGCTGGGTTTCATCAACGTTAATAAAGTATCCGCGAGAGGCAACAGAGCCTGCTTGTTGGAAGATAATGTCGTCCTTACTTCTGCTGTGAAAAACATTTAGCATCAGGTCGATGTTATCAATGCGTGTGGTGTAGTTCGCTTCAATAGTTTGGGTGACCACCTGATCAAGAGGAGGATCGGCCACAAAACCGTTCGGTAAGCGGCACGGGGCGTCTTCATCTGCACAGCTTAACTCTGCTGGGCTTGGCGTTCTTGAAGACTGGCTGATTGCAAGATTCAACTGGCTTTGCTCATCAATAGTAATGTCTACACCTACCGCTGGGTTAAACTGGGTAAAACGGTGATTGCCGTCCAATGAACCTTCACCGTCATCAATCAGGTCTTCCATAACAATATGGTCTCGGTTAAAACGTCCACCAAGATTGAGTGATACGGATGAAGAGAGCTGTGTACTATTCATGAAAAATAGCGACCATGCGGTGGTGTCTATATCTAATCTGACTCTGGCTTCTTGTGCCATGAGCCCGTTGATGGGTAAAACGGTGCGTGAGTCTTGTGCAGATTCGTTTTCCAAAATACCAAATGTAGTATCAGCGGCGTAGTTAACATCTCCTTTGGTGTAGCTGGCACCAACAATTAACTCTGAACTGAAGCCGATTAAGGCATATTGTTTTGCTAGCTGAAAAGATAACCCAGTAGCTTTGGCGTCTGTGCGGCCCGTATTGTATGTACCATCAAGCTCATCTGCGTCCACATCTGATATTTCGGCAAGCGCGGTGTCGTCATCAAAGCCAATAAATTCAACCGCTTCTATATCGTCGCCTTCTCCTATAACAGGCAAATCATCGTCATCGTCATCGTCGTCGTCGCCATCATCATCACTATCAAGCGGATCATCATCATCGTCGTCATCATCTTCAAATTCACACAGTGTTGCGCGTCCATCAGCGAACTGGCAGGCACCAAAATCACTGTCATCGCCGTTGATTGATTGAGTTTGTGTGTCGCGATAAAACATATTGGCGGTTAAAGATAAGGTGTCAGTTAAAACGAAATCACCGGTTATATTAACGTGCGTAAGTTCGTTGTTGGTCTGATCGGGGTGGGTGTAGACCGCTTCTCTTCCTTCAATATCCAGCAGTTCAATAGGTGATGCACCATTGCCGAGTAACTCGTTATCGGCCATAAACAGGTTCATGTCGAGGTGCATTTTGTCACTTTTATAGGCAAGCGATGTAAATACTTGCTGCACTTCAGATGGCGAATAGTCGCGCCAGCCATCTTCCTCATAGTGATTCAGGTTCACATAATACGCCCAGTGATCGTTATGACCACCTGATTCCACAGACGCGGTTTTCTGGCCGAATTGTCCAGCCTGTAAATCAATTTCATTGACGTTGAAGCTAAACCCTGTTTTCGTTCTTAGCGCAAGGGCGCCGCCTAGCGTGTTTTGACCAAACAGAGGGTTTGAACCAGAGTACAAAGAAACGGTATCTATAGCATCTAGAGGCATGAGGTCCCAATGCACAGTATCGCCAAACGCTTCATTAACCCGACCGCCGTTCAAGTACACCGAAATGCCCTGAGGTAGGCCAAGCAGCGGAGAAGCAGTAAACCCGCGGTATTGCAGATCGGGTTGGAACGGATTGTTTTGAACATCGTTTAGGTTCACGCTTGCCAGCTGAGTTTTGAGTAGCTCCGGGAGTGAACGGTTGACGCTCCCTTCAATGTCGTCTTGAGTGAGTGTCTGAACGTTACCAAATACGGCAGAGTTATTGCCATTGGCATTGAGGGAGGTGACTCCTTGTACCTCTATGACCTCGTAGTGCTCGAATGCATTATTCGCTGCTGCAACGGTGTTACATACAGCGGCTACCGCGCTGGCAATGACAGTAAATACCAAAGGCGTTCTAGTTGTAAAAGCCGGCGTAGCTTCAAATTGTGACTCGCTTTTCGAGGGGCTGTCAGCAGGCTTTTCTATTGGGCATTGCAAAGATTTACGTGTAGGCATGGTCTTGGCTGTGTAGTTATTATTTATGTTTTAAGTATTGCCCTAACCATTCCCTAAAAATATCCTCCTTAAGTGGGAGGAAGTGTCATAAATTGGTAGCAGTGTATTTTCCCGAATTGCCCTAGGAGACAATTGATAAAACCTTATGGCACCAGTTTTCACGCTCTTCGATATTTGTATCGCTGGCGCCGAACAGAAAAAGATTATTTTCATAGGTTGCAGCGCCTAGTGCGTAGCATTCTCCCGAGGTTCTTGGTTGCCAGAAAAGGTGGTGTGCCAGCACCGCTTGTAGTCTTGACTGTTGATAGAACGCGATGCGATACACCCAGTGTGAGGCCAAATAACCAGAAGCCGAATTTGGAGAAGCCGACTCTAGAGTTTTTGAGGGCGATTGGATGGAAAACGGCGTTAAGTGCGAAGCAATGTGTTCAGCGTTAAAGCGTTTTAAATTGGTGGTCTTGTTGGCGAGAGGCCGCAATAAACGTGGAAGTGCAGGCAAGTGCTCTAATCCAACAAAATGTCGGTATTTAGAGGTAAGACGCGGTATTAAACGTAACTGTTCGCTATTGGAGGCGCTGGCCTGCGCAGAAAAGCCTTTACGTGCCTTTCTAATCCGCTCGAGAGCGACTGACTTTTCAGGTAAAGGTAGAGCCCCCAGATAGGAGTGCGATACCTTATTAGCACTCGCCAAATAAGCGCTTTTGATGGCACAATCTTTGGCAGTACGCTCGTTCGAACCCAACGCATCTGTTAGTTGTGCAAAATAGCGAATAGCCGCCCCCACACCTTCTGCGTGTTTATCAGTGTCTGGCATCGGCTTTGAAGGCCTAATATCAAATGAGGCAAGACACGCGGATACCACATGTTTTAGTTGTCGCAGCCTTTTATCATTATCATCGCTCACGAGCTTGTGTGTCAGTTTTTGTGAAAGCTTTGGAAGTGCTTCTATCGAAATCTCGCTCGCCACTTCCTTCATCGCATCGTTAGTGACGAGGCGAATTGCAAAGTTACCTTGTTGATTGATTTCGGGGTCGATAAATAAGGTGTTTTCAAGGCCTGCTGCGGTGCTAAGTGTTGCTTCTTGCTGTTGTAAACCCTTTAGAAAGCACTGAGGAAACCACCAGGTTAATACATGCCTTATTGATTCGTTTTCGCCTTTTATTGTTTGTGCATCAAGAGAGGCTTCTTTGTCTAAATGTGAGTGTTCGCGTTGAGATGCGTGCTGACTCAGGGGGGCGTCTCTATTCAGAGTTGATTCTTCGCTCAAAGCAGCTCTCTCGCTCAAGGCTGTTTCAGTGCTCAAGGCTTTTTTTTCCCTCGAGGCTGCTTCCGCGCTCAAAGCTGCTTTCTCGCTCAAGGCTGCTTTCTCGCTCAGGGCTGCTTTCTCGCTCAAGGTTTTTTCAGCGCTCAAGGCTGTTTCCACGCTCTGCGCTTTCATTGAGCTCAGGGTTTTCATTGCGCTCAAGGCTGTAACAACCTCCTTGCACTGTTCAAAAAATTGGGCTGAATCACTGTAAACCAGCGTGGTGATATTGCTTGGCTGATACCACTGGCGTTTGTAGTCTTGAAGCGCTTGAATGCTGTTGCTGCCTATGGTTTGGGTAAAACCACCCGCGTGTTGATAGGCATTTTTATTGGTGTCGGTTAATCGAATAGCGGCGCTTAATGCATAGTCGCTGTTTGCCTCTAGCATGGCGAGCTCGTTAAAGATAACCCCGTCACGCTCTAAGATAACCTCATCGGTACCGTAATCTCGGTTAAGCAAGCCACAGTACAGGTAATTTACAGCATCAAGCAGCACGTTTGCTTTTTCAGACGAAGCGAAAAAGAAGGTGTACTCGGCGAGTGTGGTAGCGTTAATAGTGACAGGCAGAAGTGTATTGGCCGTAAAAAGCTCGTGGGCAGCAGGGTATTGGTGAGAGCGTCGAAAGCTCATGTGCTCAGCTAAATGAGACAACCCAGTGTGGCCTGCTGCAGGGGTTTTTAGCGCAAAAACAACGCTATGCACTTTTGACCCTGAGCCGGCATCAATGAAATGAAATTCAGACATACACTTTTATCATTACGGTTTAACGGTATCTCTTTTTGTTTCGTACTTATCGCAGCGCATTCATCTCGTATTACTTGTCTCGTAGCGCTTACCTCGTAGCACTTACTTCTAGGATGGGAATCGGCTTTTCCACCTTCCGATACTGTAGTGCCTTCGACGGTGCAGTACCTGCTTTATCGGTAATGCCTTTCATCAAATGGTGATCGGGCGACTTGCTGCAAACCGGATCCGTCTTATACATATCACCTGTTAGCAGGTACGCCTGACATCGGCAGCCACCAAAGTCTTTATCTTTTTCATCGCAGTCCCTACAGGGAGACGGCATCCAACTATCGCCACGAAAATGATTAAAGCTAAAGTCTTGGTGCCAAATATCGTGCAACGAGCGTTCTTTCACATTAGGAAAACGAAGGGGCAATATCTTTGCACTGTGACACGGAAGGGCACTGCCATCTGGCGTTACGGTTAAAAACGTTGTGCCCCAGCCATTCATGCACGCTTTAGGGCGAGATTCGTAGTAGTCGGGCGACACAAATATGAAGGTTGGGCCTTTACCGTTTTGCTGCGCGCGGTAGCGGTTCACTGCGGCCTCAGCTTCCTGTAGCTGCTGTGACGTAGGCAGCAAATGGTCTCTATTTTCATAGGCCCAGCCGTAATACTGCACGGTAGCTAGCTCGACAAAATCAGCGTTCAGCTGCTCGCTGAGCGCCATCACGTCTTCTATTTCGTGAATGTTCTGCGCGGTAATACAGAAGTTAAGCACCATAGGGTAGTTGTATTGTTTTACCAGCTTCGCAATTTTAAGTTTTTGTTCAAATGAGTGGCGCTTGTTGCCTATCAAGTCGTTGACTTCGGCATTGGCTGCCTGAAAGCTCAGCTGAATGTGGTCAAGGCCGGCTTCTTTGAGTTTGGCAATACGTTTTTCTGTCATGCCAATGCCAGAGGTGATCAAGTTGGTGTAAAAACCCAACGCCCGCGCATAAGCGACTAAGTGCTCTAAGTCTTTTCGAAGCAATGGCTCTCCGCCAGAAAAGCCCAATTGCACGGCGCCCATTTCCCGCGCTTCACGCAGTACACGCTCCCAATGCTCAGTAGAGAGCTCATTAAATGTTTCTTCCATATTTACTGGGTTTGAGCAATAGGGGCAATGCAATGGGCACTGATAAGTAATTTCGGCTAGGAGCCATAGCGGTGGCGTTATGGTATTTGGTACGTCGGTTTTTAATTCAACGTCTGTATTATTCGTCATAGCGGATCCACTTCTTTTGCTCGGCATGGACCAGAAATGCATGAACATCTTCTTCTAAATCTTCAGGTGCATCAGGGAACGCTTGGCGAAGCTCAGCACAAATGGCACCTTCCGTATTGCTGCCATCCACGCGCTTAAGAATTTCTGCCGCAGAAGGATTAAGTTTGATCATTCCTTCGGGGAACAACAAAACATAACAACCCTGAGCTTTCTCGTACTGCATGCGAAAAAGCGGATTTAAAGAAGCTGTTTTGTCTCTTGTGCGGCCGCCCTCGATGTTGTGACTGCTGCTATTTTCAATGTTATCTTCCACGTTATCAGCACCGACGCTATCAGCATCTAAGTGGTGCTCGGTTTGTGATTGTAAATTCGACATCATTAAAACCTCCCTATATGGCACACCCGCTGGTCGGCAATACCATCAAACGGCTTTCTCTTATATTCATAGGCAAAGCAAATGGCATCAGCAATGCTCCACAAAATATCAATTTTGAACTGCAGTATATTGAGCGCATGTTCTTGCTGTTGTCGGGTAACAAAGTGGTCAAGGGTAATCTGCAGGCCATGCTCTACATCACGGCGCGCCTGACTTAACCGCATTTGAAAGTAGGTAAAGCCTTCACTATCAATCCATGTATAGTGCCTAGGCCAGGTATCTAATCGGCTTTGATGTATTTCAGGGGCGAACATTTCAGTTAACGATGAGCAGGCCGCCTCTTCCCACGACGCACGGCGGGCAAAATTCACATAGGCATTTACTGCAAATTTAACCGCTGGCAACAGGTGGGTTTCATCAAGCAATTCACTGCGGTTCAAGCCTACCGCTTCGCCTAACCGCAACCAGGCTTCTATGCCGCCCAGTCCGTCTTCACCTTCCCGTCCATCGTGATCGATAATTCGTTGGATCCAAGTTCTGCGTACCGATTGATCTTCGCAATTCGCTAAAATTGCCGCATCTTTAACCGGTATTGCCATTTGATAATACAGTCGGTTGGCCACCCAGCCCTGAATCTCATCAACGCTGCAGTGTCCTTCATTCATGCGTTTATGAAAGGGGTGATGAATATGATAGTAAGCGCCTTTTTCTCTCAGTTTTTGTTCGAATTCTTGTCTAGACCATGCGTGTTCTGTCATTACTACACCTCAATTTCCATGCCGTCGTAAGCCAATTCAATACCTTGTTCACACAGGCTTTGATAAGCACTGGAGTCTTCGTCAAGCACGCGATTTGTGTTGTTGATATGAATAAGTACTTTACGCTCAACGTTAAATTCATTTAGCAGCGCAATGGCTCCGCCCTTTCCATTAACCGGCATGTGTCCCATATCAGTGCCCAGCTTGTTGCTAAAGCCGTGATCTATCATTTCTTCATTGGCCCACAGCGTACCGTCAAATAGCACGCAGTGAGATTCGCGCATTACTTGTTTTACTGTGTCGTTTGCCTGCATACATCCCGGCGCGTAAAAAAGCACGTTGCCCGTGGTGTCGTCAGTTATCTTCAGGCCGATATTGTTGCCCGGCACAATGTTGTCGCGATACGTCGAATAAGGGGGCGCATTAGACTCTAATACCACAGGTTGGAATGTCAGGCCTTCTGCCCCCTTTGGTACAAAGCGTTGATGATAATCGGTATTAATTGAATACTGCTGTAGTCCGCCGTGCCAGTGTTTTAATACGGTAAAAAGCGGGAAGCTGGTGGTTAGGTCTTCGGCCACAACATCGGTACAATAAACGGGAAGGGGTAAGCCTTCGCGCAATGTTAGCAGGCCTGTAGTATGGTCTATTTGACTGTCGGTAAGCACAATTGCGCTTATGCGTGTGCCGCGAGAAACATGGGCGTCGGGCCACAGCTGCGGGTGGCCATTTATCTGCTCCCGTAAATCGGGGGAGGCATTAATGAGAACCCAATTTTTACCATCGCTACTGACAGCAATGCTCGACTGTGTTCTGCCTTTCGCCTTTATTTTACCTTCGCGTAAACCCTTACAATTTGGGCAGTGGCAGTTCCATTGCGGAAATCCACCCCCGGCGGCAGCACCAAGAATCAATACGTGCATAACAACTCCATACTACAAGTAAAAAAAGGCTGCATCGGCAGCCTTTTTGTTCATCATCCCAGAGGGCGTTGCCTAGCGGTTATTGATGTAAAGAGTTACTTCAAAACCAAGGCGCATTTCTGTGTATTGGGGTTTAGTCCACATAATTGTTCCTCTTCTTTATGATTAAACGCATGACTGAGTATATGTTGAATATGTGTTAACAGATATCCTCCTAAGGGAGGAGAACTGTCATGAATTTTGATGATTTATTGATTATTTTTGGTAGCGCAGCTGCTTAAGTAAGATAACAGTAAAGGGATAGGGCGGCCGGTCGCCGATAACGATTTGGTGTAGGTAAAAGCGGTTCCTGCCACATCGAGGTGAGCCCACGGGGTGCCGTCAGCAAAGCGAGAGAGAAAGCAGCCTGCCGAAATAGCACCGGGAGAGTTTATGCCCGTATTCATCATATCCGCGTGTTGAGAGGTAATGGCGTCTTGATATTCTGGCCAAAGTGGGAAAGGCCAGCACCTGTCGTTAGCCTGTTCACCCGCTTCAACCAACGCATTTTCAAGCGCTGGAGCGTTGCTAAAAAGCGCAGTGGCTTTGTGCCCCAGTGCGCTAATAGCCGCGCCGGTTAGGGTTGCGATATCAATAATAACCGAGGGGGAGAACTGTTTCGCGTAGCTGATTGCATCGGCCATAAGCATACGCCCCTCTGCATCGGTGCTCATGACTTCCACGGTTTTTCCTGAGTGCATAGTAATGATGTCACCCGGGCGATAGGCTTTGCCATCAATCGCATTGTCGGCGCTCGCCACAATACCAATAATATTTATATTTAACCCCAGTGTGGCAACCGCCTGAATGACGCCAAATACACAGCCAGCGCCTGCCATGTCGTAAATCATATGGCGCATATCAGGGCTGCGTTTTAACGTTATGCCGCCGCTGTCAAAGGTTACACCTTTGCCAATTAACACTACCGGCGGTGAATTCTCTAAACCTTTGGCTGTATAGCGAAGAATAGGCATGGTGGCAGCAAACTGTGAACCTGCATTTACTGCTAAATACCCGTTCATGCCTAACTGCTTTAGCGCACTTTCATTGAGGATATCGCAAGACACCGTATTAAAGGTTTGCGCCAGATTCTGAGCTTGTTCGGCCAGATAATCTGGCGTACATAAGTTGGCTGGCATGTGGGCGAGATCTTTAGCCCAGGTCATCGCGTCATTAAGGGCTGTTTCATAGCGCATAGTGTGTGAAACGAGACGCTTTTGCGCGTTAGTAAAATGCTTGGCATCTAATGCAAGAGACAACGTGCCCCTAATATCAAGTGCTTGGTTAATTGCTTCATTATTTAATGCACAGTTTGCGTCGTTGTTGTCATTGCGGGCTCGACTGCCAGAAACCGAACGATTATTCGTCTTATAGCCCTTAAAGTGATAGCCGTGCTTGAAATAGCTTCTAAGTAGCGCACTCAGAAACTGTGAGTGGCTCGCAACGACGTTAACAGGGTCACTGCTTGCTGTTTCAGTGTTAGAAAGCGCTATAAACGACAGTTTTTCCAAGGTTACCGACACGCTTTTAAGCTTTTTAAACAATGCATCGAACTGCTGTTCTAGGTAGCGAAATGCTGGCGCGTTAGTTTGCTTCAAGTCACTGGTGCTTTTCGAATTAAACGCGGAGTTTGAATCGCTAGCGTAGCTTGAGCGGTTAACCATGGAAGGGTCATTAGTTTTAGATAAAGTCGAGGCACGGCTAGAGACGTTGGGTGCATCTGACGCTTCAAAAAGCGCAAAATCGACACCATAAAACAGTACCCGTTTTACATCAGCTAATTGTTGGCTAATTTTGTTTTGTCCGCTGTTTTCAGTGTCTGGGATGTAACTTGTTTTAAACGCCTTAAGGCCTTGTACGAATACACATTCGCCTTTATTTCCTGCAAAACCTTCATCGTCAAAAATCTGCTCAATATATGTCTTAGCGGGTGTTGAAAAGTGAAAGAGTTGGCTCGCCAATAACGTGGGTGTAGTTAAAATTAGTAAGCAGTCACTATCTTCTAACGTTTCAATTTTATTGCTTTCATTAGCCCAGATTAGGTTTACTTTTATCACGAGGAGCGCCCTTTTGAGGCTTTGGGGCGAAAGCTTCTCACAGCGAAAATAAAAGTGATAGCCGTAAGGCAAAGTACAACGGCAAGCGCGTTGTGTTCGAGTTTTTCGTAGAGCGCAAATCGCAGTAATTCTACGCCGCTACTAAAGGGGTTAAAGGCACAAATCTGATACAGCCATTCGCTGGCCTCACGCATTTTCCAAAGCGGGTATAGGGCGCTTGATAGAAAGAACAACGGGAAAATGACAAAGTTCATGACCCCGGCAAAGTTCTCTAGCTGCTTAATATAGTTTGCCAGTAATAATCCTAACGAACCTAAAAACAATGACAGTAGCGCAATAACAGGCAACGCATAAACGTATCCCAACGCAGATAGACGTACATCCAGCAGAAGCGCAAAGGCAAAGAATATATACACCTGAATAGCGCTTACCAAGGTGTTGGCTATAAGCTTGCTGCCTAGCAGAAAAGGGCGGGGAACCGGGCTTAACAGCAGTACTTTAATGCTGCCCATTTCTCTGTCGTATACCATGGACAATGAACTTTGCATACTATTAAAAAGCACAATCATGGCGGCAAGCCCAGGTACAATATACTCTTCGTACAAAATATAACTCTGGTAAGGCTCGGTCATTGAAAGACCCAGGGCCGAACGAAACCCTGCGGCAAAAACAAATAGCCAAAGCAGCGGGCGCACCAATGCACTTAACAGGCGTGTACGTTGCTGCCAGAACTTCAGCATCTCTCGGGTAAGTACGCCCACAAAACAGCGCCAATACATCAGGAGCCTTCCTGCATCAAATGCTGCCAAAGGTGCTCAATATCCTGTTGATGATACTTGGCTAACAAGGCTTCACATTGGTCGTGGGCTAACACTCGTCCTTTTGATAAGACTATCAAGTTGTTGTTGTGCTTCACTTCTTCAAATAAATGCGTGGCCCACAGTACACTTACGTTTTGCGAATGAGCGAGTGCTTGTACTACCCGCAAAATAAGATGACGGGATTCTATATCTAAGCCAACGGTAGGCTCGTCTAGTAGCAGCAAGGATGGCTTGTGAATAAGGCAGCGAGCTAACTCGACCCGACGTCTGTGCCCGCCATTTAAGTTGCGAATTTTTGTGTTGAGCTTGGTCGTAAGATCGAGCTCGTCGAGCAGGCCTTGAATATGAGATAGCGCGCTAGTGCTACTTATGCCGTGGAGCGAAGCAAAGTAGGACAAATTTTGTTTTACCGACAGGTCGATATCTAAGGTACTTTGCTGAAATACCACGCCCATTTTCGCCATAATACTTGTGCGAGATTGAGACAGGGTAGCACCATCAAAGGTAATACTACCTTGCGTGAGTTTTTGCAGGCCCGTAATAAGCGCAAATAAGGTACTTTTACCTGCGCCATTTGGCCCAAGCAGCATGGTTAAGCCTGGTTTTAGGCAAAGGCTCATATTGTCCAGCGCGTGATGGCTGCCGTACTGATGTGAAACCGCTTGAACCGCTATTTCCATTTAACCGCCACGCCCCAAGGGTAACGCCCCACTTTTACCGTATGCTCTACGTTTAACGTGTGGGTATTGATGACAGAAACATCACCGCTCACACCGTTAGTGGTCAGCAATAAAGACTGATCTTGATTAAACGCTAATTGCCACACTCGTCGCCCAACCAAAATGTAGTCTTCCACTTCAAAGGTATCGGTATTGATGACCGCTATGCGATTCGCTGGGCCAAGCGCCACGAAGGCGTAGGGCTTATCTTTCATAAGCACAATACCCACTGGCTGAACCTTGTCGCGATAAACGCCTTTAATAGCAAAGGAAAGGGTCTTCACTTTTTGCTTAGTAGCAGTATCGAAAATACTGACGGTGCCACCTATTTCCGAGCTTACCCAAAGGTACTTGTCATCTCTGGTAAAGTGAGCATCTCTGGGTCTTGCATCAACCAAGCTATTTGCAATATTTTCATGCGTTTTGGTATCTATCCAGTGCACCATGTTAGTGGTTTCTGATGTGACGACCATCATGCTGCCGTCGTGACTCACAGCCAGCCCCTCAGGCTCTACGCCCACATCTATCTGAGAAATGACCTGAGCCGTTGGAATGTCGATAACGGTAAGAAGGGCATCGTCTTCATTAGCTGTGTAAATAGTGGTGCCGTTAGGATGTAATGCTATGGTTTCAGGATCTGCACCTGAGGGAAGATCGCCTACGATCGAATGGGTAGACAAATCCATAATTTGAATGCGATCAGCATCAGAGGCACAGATATACGCGTGGGACTGGTCTGCACTTAAAATAAACCCTCGGGGTCGCTCTCCAACCTCGATAGTTTCAACCACATCAAATGTTGTCATATCAATGACAGATAGCGTGTTGTCTTTTTCGTTAGTGACATACGCCTGAGGAAGTGCAAAGGCTTGAGGAACTGCTAAGGCAAAGGTTGCCATTAAACTGCCAAGCAAGAGTGCAAAGCGATAGCTCATAACTTGTCCTTACAGGTAGTGTGTGTTGCGCCTAATGTGTCCAGTTCGTTGGTTTGGTGTAGAAAGCCTTCAAGGGGCGCATGAGTCACCAGTGCGTCTTCGTGGGCCAGCGCAATAGGCTGACGAAATTGGTGGGTGTAGGGGCGAATAGAAAGGGGACGACCTTTATAGGCACCCAGCGTATAGTGGTCGCTAAGCAAGGTTTTAAGTATTCCCTGCTGCGTTAAATCGCTTCCTTGCTGCGCAGTATTTGCCACCGCCGTTACCGCAAGATACGCGGCGAAGTCGACTTCATTCATGTGTCTGTTAAACCCGTCGTTAAAACGGCTTTGAAGCTGACGGGCGCCCCATTGTTCGTGGGTAAAATGCCAACCTAGCGCTTTCAGGCCGGCAGCGCCTACCACAGGTACGGGATAATAGGTGTTAAAGGGTAGGCTATACGCGAATTGCGCCGCGCTATCGGCGGTAAAAACAGCCTGATAGTTTTCTGTTGTTCGTGTAAATTGAGGAATTTCAGCAAAGGCAGCCCTGCGTAAATCAAAACTGTCCTGCCACTGTTTAGTTTCAACAAGTGAAAGCTTAAATTTTTTAGCGCTGCGTTTAAACGCGGCTAGGTATGCAGTATCGTCAGCGGTTTTTCCGTAAACTGCAAATATCTCGTCAATACGCTTAGTGCGAAACCACTGGGCTAGCGCGTCGGCTTTCATCTGATAACTGGGGATTGTATGAAACAAGGGTAGGCGACATGAATTCTGTCTAAGTAAATCATCGCTATTAGCTACGTTAAAAAATACGGCATTAGGAAGCGTGCTTTGAATAGTGGTAATCAACTGCTCAATTGAGGCAGCCTTTACCTCATCACTGCTTTGCATATCCAGTAGAACAATAGGTGCAATATCGCCTTGCTGATTGCTGCTTATTTCTTTGTGATTTGCTTTAGCACTTGAACCAGAGTGCTTACGTGTTTTAGCTAAAGAAGCTTGCAGTTCGCCGATAGAAGGCACACTGATTTCAGTTAACTCAAACTGATAACCAAGAAATTTTCCCGTGATATTGGCATCCTTTATCGCCACACTTGCGCCAGCTGTCCCCTCATTGCTGGGGGACTTCAAATAGTCTGGTGTGCCTGGTGGAGATGTGCCCGCAACTTTTATGTAAATGACCACAATAGTGGCAAAAGAGGCCTGTGGTGCAGCTTGTTGAGCCTGTGAAGATTGCGCTTCATTAAATGCGAGCGCGCTGTTTAAAAACGACAACAGAACGCAACAAAAAAGTGACGCTACACATTTTTGATAGCTCTTATCGGTTAATCGTCCTTCAACCGTCTTTATTAAACCCTTTGCCATTTACCACCCCGAGCTCAGCTGCATGCTTTTGCTGATTTCTGCTTGTCTGACATAAGGGTATATGGCAATTTTCCCGAAGAACATCCTCCTAAAGGAGGAATGCTATGGCGCTAAAGTAGCATTAGTAAAATCACGCTAACCCCTTAGTATGCTTACGAAGTTCGATTGAATAAGTGGGTAAGCTGTGCAGTTAGTTAAACCTTTTCGAGTTATTTTCATTTTACTCTGCCTGATAACGGTTTCTGCGCTTTCTGCGTTCGTGCAAGCAAGATCGTTAGACGATATTAAAGACAGCGGTTTAATTAGAATTGCGGTGTACACCGACTATCCTCCATTTTCATTTTTTGAAAACGACAGCCCCACAGGTATTGATATTGATATCGCCCGTGAAATCGCGAGCGCCCTTGGTGTTGAGCTAGAACTGATATGGATGACACCAGGTGAAACGACAGAGGACGATTTCAGAAATTACCTATGGAAGGGCCATATAATTCACCGCATTAAGGCCGATGTGATGATGCGCGCGCCTTACGACCCAAGCTTTTCTCAAAAACGTGACGACGTGGGCTTGTTGGTTAATGAGCTCGTTCATATGTTTGCCCCCTATCAGCGTGAAAGCTGGCAAATCATTCACAACACGCACACCTTGCCCGAAGTGGAAACCATGGGCATGTTTCAGTATCACACGATTGGTGCGGAAATAGACAGTATCCCCCACTTCTACTTAACGTCAGCGTTTGGCGGCCGATTGCGAGAAAAAACATCGCACTATGGTTCAAACGCAGAAGCGATTGACGCAATGAAAGCGGGAACCGTCGAAGCGGTAATGGGATTGCGCTCGCAAATATCCTACCTCAGTCAGTTTGTTGATAATGAGCAATATCGCCTTGCAAGCAACGCGTTTCCGCTCATTGGAAAGCAAAAGTGGGACATAGGACTTGCTGTTCATACTAATTATCGCGCGCTTGGCTATGAAATTGGTGATGTAATTACGCGAATGGTGGTAGAGGGTGATATGCAACGGTTATTTGAGAAATACAAAACCATTTATGAGATGCCGCCCTATTTTGCGGGGCAAGAGCTTTCAGAATAAGCGCACTCTGAACAATAGCGTTCAGAACGAAAGTACTTTAGGCAATACTTCTGTGGCCATCAGCTTTATTATCTTAAGCACTGCTATCAGTATTGGAAGAACGCATTACTTTAAAAAGACGTGAAAGCGTAAAGGTGTTAAACAAAAGGGAAAATAGCCCTTCATTCCTCCTCCTAAAGGAGGAGTCAAATCACTCCGCTGTTGCATAGGCATCGACATCCCCCCTAGCTATGCTAATCCTAACGAATAGTCTGAAACAGACCATTTATGGCCTACATGCAACTAGGAACCGTTATGAATAATAATATGCCAATTAAAAAACTTGCCCTATCTATGCTGGTTTGTGCAAGTGCGTTAACTCCTGTCCATGCTGTTGTCACCGACAAAGATATTCAAAATGACCACGTTACCACTGACGACGTAGTGACGTATGGAATGGGCTTGAAAGCTCAGCGCTATAGCCCGTTAACCGCCATTAACCGCGATACAGTAGAAGAAGTACGTCCTGTGTGGGCGTTTTCATTAGGTGGTGAAAAGCAGCGGGGTCAAGAATCGCAGCCTCTGGTAAAAGATGGCGTGATGTATGTAACCGGATCTTACTCTCGTGTGTGGGCCATTGATGCGAGAACTGGTGAAGAGCTATGGCAATATGAGGCGCGTTTGCCCGACGGCATTATGCCTTGCTGTGACGTGATAAACCGTGGCGTTGCGCTTTACGATAATCTGGTCATATTTGGCACCTTGGACGCCAAGCTAGTAGCACTGGATAAAGACACGGGCAAAACCGTTTGGAAGAAAAAGGTTGAAGACTATCGAGCGGGCTACGCCATTACTGCAGCGCCTATTGTAGTTGACGGAAAAGTCATTACAGGCATCTCCGGTGGTGAGTTCGGGATCGTCGGTAAAGTGTATGCTTACGACGCGAAGTCTGGCAAACAGCTATGGGTTAGACCTACCGTTGAAGGGCACATGGGGTACTTATGGAAAGACGGTAAGAAAACCGAAAATGGAATTTCAGGCGGCGCGCCAGGTAAAACATGGCCTGCTGATTTATGGAAAACCGGTGGTGCAGCAACGTGGCTAGGTGGTACTTACGACTCAGATACGGGCTTGCTATTCTTCGGTACGGGTAACCCTGCACCGTGGAACTCTCACCTACGTCCGGGCGATAACTACTTCTCGTCGTCGCGCTTAGCTATCGACCCTAATACAGGAAAAATTGTGTGGCACTTCCAAACCACGCCACACGATGGCTGGGACTTCGATGGCGTAAACGAGCTTATCTCGTTTGACTACCAGGAAAACGGCAAGACAGTGAAAGCGGCGGCTACCGCCGACAGAAACGGCTTTTTCTACGTCCTTAACCGCGAAAACGGTGACTTCATTCGCGGCTTCCCGTTCGTTGACAAATTGAACTGGGCAAAGGGGCTGGATGAAAAAGGTCGACCTATCTACATTGAAGAAAATCGCCCAGGAAGCCCAGCGCAATCAGCTGATGGTAAACAAGGCGCACAGGTTGTCGCTCGCCCTGCGTTCTTAGGTGGTAAAAACTGGATGCCAATGGCCTATTCAAAGGATACTGAACTCTTCTATGTGCCTTCAAATGAATGGGAAATGGATATCTGGAACGAGCCTACCTCTTACAAGAAAGGTGCAGCGTACCTAGGTGCTGGTTTCACCATCAAATCAGTGAATGAGGACTTTATCGGCGTACTTAAAGCGATTGACCCTAAAACAGGTAAAACCGTTTGGCGCTACAACAACTTCTCTCCACTTTGGGGCGGCGTGTTAACCACAGGTGGTGGTTTGGTTTGGACCGGTAACCCTGAAGGTTATCTGATGGCCTTTGACGACAAAACCGGCGAAATGGTTTACAAGTTCCAAACTGGCTCAGGTATTGTTGGCTCTCCAGTGACATGGGAGATGGATGGTGAGCAGTACATCTCTGTACTATCAGGATGGGGCGGCGCAGTGCCATTATGGGGCGGTGAAGTTGCTAAACGTGTGAAGCACTTCAACCAAGGCGGCACCGTGTGGACGTTTAAATTGCCGAAGCGCTATCAGCAGGTGGCAAAAAACTAACATTCCCAAGCGTAAAACACTGATAATTGCATGGCCAGCGCTAACGTGCGCTGGCCATTTTATTCATCGCCTTTTTCCGCTATTTACGTACTTCGCAGCATAAAGAAGGCGAGTTTTACACCACTTTCATCAGCGTCAATTTCGATGCTGAATATACCGTCACCATTTGAAGCAACAAATGTAAGCCAAACGCTTTTCAGTGGCTATCAATGTGGCCTCCTACCAAAGGAGGAGCCTTTCAAAACCAAAGTAGAGTTACCCCTTATTTCCTCGTAAGTATACTTAATCCATAGTCTTTCGAGGATGTATGAATTATGAAAACAAAAATATCGATGTTGTTTGCTGCACTCGTGGTAACGGGCTTTTCTAGCCACGTGCTAGCACACGGAAATGTTATCCCTCAAGGAGCAGATAGCTCTGCTATGCCGCCAATTACTGATGGCGATGAGTCTGAAAATGGCTGGGTATTTACCAACCCTTACCGAAGCCTAGACGACGATACCAAAACAAAAGTTATCAAATTTGGTGAATCAGCTTATGCAAATAATTGTGCTGGCTGTCACGGCTTGCACGCGCAATCAGGTGGAATCAACCCAGATCTTCGCGAACTGGATCCAGAGAGCATTGAAGACGACGAATGGTTTGTTGAGCGCTTGCGGTTTGGCTCGGCGAAAGGCATGCCCGCACTTGGCGGTATCCCTGAAGGACAAACCGATCCTATCTTAGACCAAGAGACACTGTGGGCTATAAAAACTTACGTTGAAGCGCGTCGCGTTGTTGCCATTGAAGAGGGTGAAATCGAAGCCGATTAGGGTGGCGTTAATTACGCCTTTTTCGCCGGGTTAACGTCGAGTTGCCCGGTGCTTTTCTTTATCCCGTTCTCCTTCATCGCTCTAATCTTTCTGCTAAGCAACGTTTGCTATCCTACTGCGTCTAACAAAGCGTCACTTCATCACACCAGCTGTAATTTACTTAATACGCCAAAAGCAAGGGCAGTTATAGGCAGCGACGCTAATGTGCTCACGGCGATAATGCTCGCGGCGAGACGGTAATCCCCACCTAAGTTTCTCACCATGACGTAGCTTGCCGCCGCGGTTGGTGAAATTGACAGAAGTAAAACGATGCCCAGCTCCATCCCTCTAAAGCCAAAAGCGTAGGCAAGAGCAACCAGTACAGTTGGATAAATCACGCATTTACTTGTTGTGCTAAGGACGATATTGAACCAATCACTGGAAAAAGAGCGGAACTGCAATGAAGCGCCTGTACAAATAAGTGCAAGCGGCAGAGTCAGTTGAGCGAAATATTCACCAGTTTTAATTATGGTGGTAGGTAGTTGCCACTCAAAATAAGAAAAAGGTAGCGCCGCTGCGATAGCTAGAATTAATGGGTTTTTCGCCATCCCTGTAACCTGTCCTAGTAAAGAGCGCGACGCACCTTGATAGTAATTAAGGACAAATACAGATAACACGTTAAACAACATGGTGACACATCCCATGTAAACAGAGGCTACAGCAAGCCCTTCTTGCCCATAGGTATTGGCACAATAGGCTAAGCCAATAATGCCCATATTGGCCCGAAAGCCGCCTTGAACCACAACACCTCTTGCATTGTAAGGCTTCACCGCGAAATGGGAGAAAATCATTAACCCCGTGAAAACCACAAGGGTACCAACTATACCCACGCTTATAAGCGTGAAGTTAGCTGCTTTAGAAAAATCAGCTCGTGCTATTGATAAAAATAAAAGGGCGGGAAGCGCTACGTTAAATACCAGTTTAGAGCCTGCTTCAATAAACCCCTCATTGAGCCATTTAATTCGAAAAAATAGCCACCCCATTAATAGAAGGATTAAAACAGGAATAAGCGTGCTGGTAATAAAACTAAGCATAAAAATACGTAAGCCTTCACGTGTGTATTTCAAAAAAAGCAACAAATTGCCGCATTGGGATAAGCAGGTATCACAACTTCAACCGCTTAATCTCCTAGATAAAGGCAACGAAAAAAGGTAAAACAAGCACTATTGCGAACATAGATCAATTTAACCTATTCACAAACGGTTTTGATAAGCGTAACTTAATATTTATGTAAGCGAGGGTCGTCAATGCCGGTACTACCCCCGTGTTCAAAAGCCCCTATTCGAAAGAATTGATGTATGAGAGCATTTCTTTTCTTTATTGGTTTTGTATTAATTAATTCCTTCTGGGGCGGGCTCTCGTGTGCTTTCGCTAAAAGTACAGCGCCACTAGCTAAAATGCAGTTAGTAAACGACAAACTGTGGATGTATCACGAGGAAGGTACTCAGCTTACTGCTGAAGACATTCTTGTTAAATACAAGCAGAACGCGTTGATTCAAAATACTGCTGGTCAAGTAAGCTATGGCTTTACACCCAATACTATTTGGGGCGTGTTAGCCGTTGATTTAAATACTTACGGGGTTCTTGTTCCAAATAATCGGAGCAACAGCTCACAAGATGCTTCCTTTCTACCCCTTACGATAGAAATAGGCACCGCCTGGATAGATGATATTGAGCTTTATTTCTTTGAGAATGGAGAGAGAAAGCGCCACGTTAAACTTGGTGATAATCAGACGCACAGCACAGTGCTAGAAGATGGCAGGCTCCCTTCTGTTTCACATCGCTTTACCCAGCCCGACACACTAGTGGTCTTTCGATTTGCCTCACAAGAGCCTTTGCTCATTCCAATTCATGTAGGAACGCCTGAGGCTGCAGCAACCAAGTCTTCTAATAATGCTTATTTCTATGGTGCTTTATATGGCACATTGATCATACTTTTAGTATACAACTTAGTCCTATATTCATATATCAGAGAACGCCGCTATCTTCTCTATTCCCTATATCTTCTTTCCTTTCTAGCGTTCAATTTTACTTATACAGGGCATGGTTTCTGGTGGTTATGGCCTGAATCAGTATTTCTTCAACAGTGGCTTATTCCCACGCTTATGTTTCTCTTCACCTTGAGCGCAATAAGGTTCACCCTTGGCTTCCTTAACATACCGGTTCATTTTCCTAGGCTTTATCGTTCAAGAAAACACATTTACAGTGCTCTGTGGATTCTGGCTATGATTACCGCTGTTTTAGGTAATCGCTATATTGCGGTTTTGTCACAATTGATTGTGCTTACCATTATTGCCATTTGGATGTTAATTATTGGCATTTTGGCGTATCGCAGCGGAGATGTATTAGCGAAGTTATTTGTGCCCGCTTTTATGTTTGGTACGGGGGGAGCAATAGTATCGAGTCTGGTTGTTTGGGGGCTACTCCCATACTCTAACTGGGCGTTTCGCTGCATTGAAATAGGGATGATCATAGAGATGTCTCTGTTATCAATTTCTCTGGCTTTTAACTATAAACAAGTTCAGCAAGCATGTGAAAATGCCGAACGAAATGCTCGCTTAGACCCCTTAACTTCTCTATATAACCGACGCGCATTTGACGATTTAGTTTACCCTATTTGGGAGTTGGGGAAGCGCAGTCACAAGCATATGTCTGTCATGCTGATTGATTTGGATTGGTTTAAATGTGTCAACGACAAGTACGGTCACGATATGGGTGATAAAGTGCTGAAAAAAGTTGCTCAAGAAATTAAGGGGCAAGTGAGGGGCTCTGATATTACCTTTCGCTGGGGCGGCGAAGAGTTTTTGGTGTTTTTACCAAATACTCACGCCAAGTACGCCAAGCAGATTGCGGAAAATCTCCGTACCCATCTTTTTGCCCTGCAAGTGGATAAATCAATTCGGATAACGGTAAGTATTGGGGTAGCAGGTACCTCGCCAGATAAAGAAGACATTGAGGCTTTAATTAAAGAGTCTGATAAAGCCATGTATTTAGCGAAAGCCAATGGCCGTAATAAGGTTGTCCTGTGGAATGAAGGTGGCATTGATAGCTGATTTATAAATTCAGCATTCTCACGTATTATTCTGTTTTGGTTTTTTCAGAGTAAGCTTTTCATGTACCAAGATTTTCAAGCAGAGTTGGCGTGGGCTAGTCTGCACATGCCCCGCACTCGTAAGGCTATCGACACACTCCCTGACCTGTCTAACGTTAAACTTGCATGTAACATGCATTTAGATTTGAAAATGGCGCCGTTAGTTGAGGGACTGCTTTCAAAAGGATGCAATATCTTTCTCACCACGTGTAACCCCACCACGGTGCAAGACGATGTGGTGTCTTACCTTGTAGACAAAGGTGCAACGGCTCATGCATGGCGTGATATGAGCTATGCTGATTGGTCTGAGTCATTTGATAAAGCGCTGGCGTGGCAACCCACCCATTTGTGTGAAATGGGCGCCGACCTGACTACCCGACTTCATGAAAATATAAAAGCAAACAAGCCAGTTCCAAGCATTATATCGGGCTTAGAAGCGACGGGTTCTGGCATCAACCGCTTAAACGGTATGGCGCCAAACTACCCAATTTTTAACTGGGATGATTTGCCAGTAAAAGAAGGGCTTCACAATAGGCACATGGTGGGTTTAAGCGCATGGCAAACCTTCTTCCAAACCACCCACTTAACCCTGCACGAAAAAGTAGTGGTTGTAATTGGCTATGGTTTGGTGGGGCAGGGTGTTGCTGCTTCAGCAAAGGCCTTCGGAGCACAGGTTCAAGTAGCAGAGCTTGACCCAGCAAGAGCGCTTCAAGCGAAATACGACGGCTGGCCAGTGGTCGATTTAAATGAAGCTGCTAGTCAAGCTGACGTTATTGCTACTGCAACTGGCGCATATGGCGTGGTGAATTCGAATCATCTAGACAACATGAAAGACGGAACGTTTATTTTAAATGTAGGCCATGTAGCTCAAGAAATTGATGTGCCGTATCTTAAAAACAACGCTACTCACAGTGAGCCAATGCCTTATGTAAATGCTTATAAACTGGGCGATAAAACACTGTATCTTCTAGCCGATGGCTCTATGTTTAACTTAACTGCGGGCTATGGTGACAGCATTAATGCTTTCGACGTAACCTTGGCCGTCATGGCTGCGGGCATCGGCTATATTGTGAATGAAGGTGCAAAAAGCGAAAAAGGCTTGTACTTGTTGCCAGAGGCCGCGTGGAAAAGTGCACTTTAAAGCGCTGCGAATCATAAGAGAGTGTTTAACTTTAAGTACGCAGTACAAAAGGTCTAGCCACCTCTGCTTATCTCGACATTCCTATTGAATGTTGTACAGTGAGCCCGTTTTAATAAATTCATAGTTAAGGCGGGCTGATAAGCACTTCAATAGACAATCAGCCTTGCGCCAGTGTAGGGATAAAAAATGGGCAGAATAATAGGCACAAAAACACCACAACAGGCTTTAGATAGCCTCGTCAACATGACAGGCGACCTTCGCCCCATAGAACTCTCTGAATACAACGCCCGCATTGCCAAGGCGCAGCATTATATGCAGGAAAATGACATTGGTGCGCTCTACTTAAACGCTGGTACTAACTTAGCGTATTTTACCGGAATGCAGTGGTACGCCAGTGAGCGTTTAGTCGGTGCGCTTTTGCCTGCAAAAGGTGATGTTGTATATCTGGCTCCTACGTTTGAAATCGACTCTTTAAACGAACGCAAATTAGTGGAAGGCGACATAATTGGCTGGCAAGAGCACGAGAGCCCATACGCGCTTGTCATAGCTATGTTAGATAAGCTAAATACCGCTGGTGGCGATAAACTGGGTGTAGATGAGTCGACCCAGTTTTTTATCGTAGATGGTCTGAATAAAGTGCTTAAAAAGCCATGGCAAATTATCAATGGCGCTGAGGTTACCGCACACTGTCGCATGCACAAATCAAAAAGTGAACTAGCGCTTATTCAACGCGCTATGGACATGACCCTAGCTGTGCACAAAGCGACTGCCAGTATGCTTTATGAAGGTATTACCACCACAGAAGTTGAAGCATTTATTAACGATGCACATAAAAAAGTGGGGGCCGCTGGTAACTATTTTTGCATTGTACTTTTTGGAAAAGCCACCTCGTTTCCCCACGGCGTTAAAGACCCTCAAGTACTAAAGAAGAACGACTTAGTATTAATTGATACCGGCTGTAAGGTGCACGGCTACCTCTCTGATATCACGAGAACCTATTGTTTTGGCGAGCCAACCGATAAGCAACGAGCATTATGGGAAAGCGAAAAGCGCGCGCAGCTTGCCGCATTTACCGCTGCAAAAGTTGGTGTTCCCTGTGGCGATGTTGATAAAGCCGCGCGAGACAGCTTAGCAAAAGATGGCTTAGGGCCAGACTATAACTTACCAGGCTTACCTCATCGAACAGGGCACGGCATAGGCATGGATATTCACGAATGGCCGTATTTAGTCAAAGACAATCCTCATCCGCTGGCATCTGGCATGTGTTTTAGTAACGAACCTATGATCGTAGTGCCAAACGAGTTCGGTATTCGCTTAGAAGATCACTTCTATATGACCGAAGATAGCCCGGTGTGGTTTACTGAACCAAGTGAATCTATCGACTCTTTGTAAGTAAACTAAAATGAAGCTGCTCTTTGTTACGAAGAGCAGCTGTAGTGCGCGACCCCGCCAGCGCTGAAAAATTCAAGTGGCCGTAGCTGGTAATACTTATTCGCTATCTCTTCTGATTGCTCATCATAAGGCGCAGTAAGTATCTTCTGAAGTTCGTGAATTTGTGTGAAGTCACCGTTTTCTGCGGCTTTGTAGGCAGGCACAATTAGCCACTCGCGCCAAGTAAATTTAGGGTTTGCTTGGCGCATATTCTCTGCGGTAGCAGCAATAGGGTTTGCTACATCACCTTGTGCTTCAGTGTCTTTTTCAACGCGCTTACGCCACGTTTGTAGCCAGGCTTCCCATTCTGTCATGACCTCAGCCTTAGGCGGGTAGTAAAAGCTTTTCGCCAAACTCGCCATATCTTCAGGAATTGACGATAGCTCTCGGAAAAAAATATTGTAGTCTACGCCTGTGCGCAGCATTAATTGCAGCAGCTTAATTAGCAAGTCATGGTCGTAGCTGGCAATGCCAAGCTTCGTTGCCCACATGCTTTCCATAGCCCGCTCCATAACGCCAGAAAAGCCGTCGTTGACCTCGTTAAGCTCAGAGAGCTGTTCACTGTCGCCTTCAAGTAGGGGCATCAGAGTGCGGCAAAACATGTCAAAGTTCTTTTGCGCGGCAATGGGCTGGTTTAAAAACGAGAAGTGACGACCGCCGCCTGTCCAAGGTTGGTAGTCTGCTTCAAAAAATTCACAAAAGCCGAATGGCCCGTAATCCAGCGTAAATCCTCCTGCGGCGCAGTTGTCGCTATTAAAATTGCCCTGACAGTAACCCACGCGAACCCACTCAGATACAAGGTGAGTTAACCGGCTTCTAAATAGCTTAGCCAGCGTTACCACTTGCTCTTCAAACGGCGCAGTTGTGTCTATTTCACTTGAGTACTCTCGCTCGATAAGGTGCTTAACAATGGTTTTTAGTTCGTTTAGCGCTTCGCTGTGTTCGTTGCAGCGAGCACGCCTAGCAAAAAGCTCAATTTGCCCAACGCGCAAGAAGGAAGGGGCAACGCGTGTGGAGATTGCCGTGATATTTTCGACCATCACTTCAGGCTCATAAGAATGAGAGCCTTCGCGATACCAGGGTCTGTCTACTGTGTCTGATTCAGACATAAACAAGCTAAGAGAGCGTGAGGTGGGAACGCCAAGGGCGTGCATGTGCTCTTGCACTAAAAATTCGCGCACGCTAGAGCGCAATACGGCGCGCCCATCGGCGCCACGGCAGTAAGGCGTGCGACCCGCGCCTTTTAACTGCATTTCCCAACGCTTGCCGTTTAATACTGCTTCAACAATAGAGATTGCTCGTCCGTCACCGTAGCCGTTCCCCGTTCTAAACGGGCACTGCTGTGTGTATTCCGTCCCATAAATGGAAAGTGCGTAGCCAGTTGCCCAGCCGTAAGGTTTCATTGGGGCGGGTACACCCGACATATCACCTGAAAAAAGCTGGGTGAAATCTTTCGATGTAGCCAAGCTGTCGTCTAAGCCTAATTCGGCAAACAGAGTTTTGCTGTGCGCAATGTATGTCGGTGCACTTAATGGGGTCGGAGTAACCGGCACATAGTGACCAGAGAACACTTGGCGCGGGTCATGGTCGTTACCGTCAATGGTTGCTTGTGGATCTGGACTGAGCGTGTCGAGCAAAGAGTAATCTACATGCTTTGCGAATTCATCTAGCGTTTTGATACGTTCTGTCACTTCCATCACCTTTTGTTGCGTAGCCGTGGTTTATTACTCATTTGCCGAGTGCTCAATCATCAAGTTGAGCCCCTGAACGGTTGTGCATTGCGTTGCTGTATTTCTTCATTGTTTGACCAAGAACAAACAATGAGACTTACGCGCATTGTACTCTTATCTATACTTTTATGAAGGCATGAAGCGCCAACCGCGACTTTTACTTATTGGCGAAGTGCTCAGAAGAAATGATCAGAAATAGCGAATGGTCGGCGATGAATAAAGCAAAGAGGCTGGTAGATGGAAAGTGTCGTACTGCTGGGTAGCATAATTGGTGGGTTAGGTCTGTTCTTACTTGCCATCGGAATGATGACTGACGGGCTCAAATTGGCAGCAGGTAATGCGCTGCGCACATTGCTCGCTAAATGGAGCAAAACGCCATTTAGAGGCGTGGTGTCGGGTGCGGCAATGACCGCTTTGGTGCAGTCCTCAAGTGCAGTCACCGTGGCATCTTTAGGCTTTGTTAACGCCGGTTTACTGAGTATGCGCCATGCCTTAGGTATAGTGTACGGCGCCAACATCGGCACCACCATGACAGGCTGGCTTGTCGCAATGGTAGGCTTTAAATTAAATATTCAGGCCGTTGCTTTGCCTATGATAGGCGTAGGCATGATCCTGAAATTATTAAAGCCCAATAGCCGTTTAGCGTCAGTCGGTATCGCCATCGCCGGCTTTGGTCTTTTCTTTGTAGGGATAGACAGTTTAAAAACAGCCTTTGAAGGAATAGTAAGTACCTTTGATCTTAGTCAGTTTAAAGCTGAAGGCGTTGAAGGTTTTCTTATGTACCTAGTGATTGGCTTTGTAATGACAGTGCTAACCCAGTCATCTAGTGCATCTATCGCGCTTACCATCACCGCGGCAACTTCAGGCATGGTGGGTATTTATGCCGCCGGCGCAATGGTTATTGGTGCAAATATAGGCACAACCTCTACGGCTATGTTTGCTTCAATTGGCGCTACCTCTAGCGCGAAGCGCGTTGCCGCTGCACAAGTTGTGTTTAACGTAGTGACCGCCGTTGTGGCTGCGCTTATTTTACCTCTGTTGTTTGGGCTAATCCATTGGATAACGGCGGTTGCAGAAATAGACGCTGACCCAGGAATCACCTTAGCCATTTTCCATACACTGTTTAATTTACTGGGTGTGGCACTTATCTTTCCTTTGAATGACAGACTGGCAAGCTTTCTTGAGCAGCGCTTTGTGTCACTTGAAGAAGAGGCCTCAAAACCTAAGCATTTGGACAAAAATATTGCTCAAACCCCTGACCTGGCAGTAAACGCACTCATCTTAGAATTGTTGTCAGTATCCGACCGCTTTTTACATGTTTACCCCAAACTGTTTTCTCAACAAAGTAGTGAAATAACTGCCGTTGAAAACGACATACATGGCGTTGAGGCGCTATGCCAACACATATCGCAATTTATTGTAGACGTAGAGCGTGCAGCTTTAAGTGAAGAAACCACAAAAGCATTGGCCTCGCTCATGCGAGTAGAGCACTACATGCTATCTAGCGCGCAAAAGGCACTCGCTATTTCTGCATTGAGCAGGCGTCGGGATGTCCTCACCAAGGCTGAGCTGGAAGGTCAACTGCTTAACTACCTATCGGTAACTAACGAGTTCATGCGCATGGTGCGCTGGAGACAATTTGATAGCAGCGATGCGTTAAGTCTTCAGTTTGACTTACTCGACAAAGAACACCACAAAGTTAAATCAGTACTTGTGATGGGGGCAACACAAGGTGACATTGCTGTTACCCAAATGACAGATGCCACTGAGTGCATGGAGTACCTGCTGCAGATTGTGCAAATGTGGGTCAAAGTCTTTGTGCGTATTCAACAAGTTGAAGACAGTATAACAACAGCAAATTTAATACACGGCGACAGTCAGAATAACTCGAACACAATTGAAGGAGCCTGATATGGCAACACTCACTTTTTTAGGTGCAGTGGAGGGGGTGACAGGATCGATGCACCTGCTCAAAACTGCGCACAGTACTTTGCTTTTAGATTGCGGTCTGTACCAGGGCAGGCGTGATGAAGAGGCGAAGAACCATAAACCCTTGCCAGTGGATGTCAGTCAACTTGATGCGGTGATTCTGTCACACGCCCACTTAGACCATTCCGGGCGATTACCTATATTGTTGAGAGAGGGCTATAGCGGGCCTATTTATATGACACGGCCAACGGTTGATCTCATTGAAGTGTTGCTAAAAGATGCCGCTTCTTTGCAGGAGCGGGATGCTGAGTGGGAGAACAAGCGGCGGCAGCGTTCGGGCAAACCGCTCATCGAACCCCTGTATCGCCAAGAGGAAGTGGACGGTGTGATGAAACTATGCATACCAACTCGCTACCACACCAAGCGTAAAATCACGCAAGACGTGGAAATTAACTTCGCTGATGCTGGGCACATTCTTGGTTCAGCAATAGTGGAAATATTTATTACTGAAAACGGTCAGGCTAAAAAGCTGGTCTTTTCTGGCGATCTTGGCAATTCGCAGGCTGCATTGCTCCGCGACCCAGACATAGTCACCGATGCTGATATCGTGCTTTTAGAGTCGACCTATGGCGATCGCAACCACCGCTCAATGAAAGACACCCTCGATGAGTTTGAAGAGGTGATTTTGCAGGCCAGTGAGAATGGCGGAAACATCCTCATTCCGTCATTTGCGGTTGGGCGAACCCAAGAAATCATTTTTCGCTTAGGTGAACTTTATCAACAGGGTAAATTGCGTCATCAAAAAGTATTTCTAGATAGCCCGATGGCCATCGCGGTTACCGAGATATATCACCGTTACCAAGATGTTTATAATGAGGAAGATTTAGACGCTATTGAAGATAGTGCTGAGCGTGCGCATAGCCACAATCAAAGCTTACATTCCTTACTGCCCATTTTAAGCTACACAACGTCAACTGAAGAGTCTATTGCCCTAAATAAAGTTGTTAGCGGCGCCATCATTATTGCTGGTAGTGGCATGTGTAACGGAGGAAGAATACGGCATCACTTAAAACAGAATCTATGGCGCAAACAATCTCACGTGGTATTCGTAGGCTTTCAAGCAATGGGTACGCCCGGACGAAAAATTATCGACGGGGCTACACATATTAAAATGGCTGGCGAGGACATTGTAGTTCGCGCCCAAATTCATACGCTAGGCGGGTTTTCAGCACACGCAAGTCAAGAGCAGCTCATCGGCTGGCTATCGCATTTTACTAAGCAACCGAAAGTTTACCTAGTTCACGGTGAGGACGGCGCTAAACAAGAATTGCAAAGCGCCATAAGAGAAAAAGGGTGGAATGTTACTATTCCACAACTAAACGACACAATACGCTTTTAACCGGCTTGAAAGTAACAGCCACTGTGTTATTGCTTCGGTCTAAGCGCCAGTTGGCCTTGCTCAACCGTGAGCTGCAAAGGCACGCTTGATAGCAGGCTGACGGCCCTGTTTGTTGAATCTAATCGGTAAACAGGGTTGGACGCCAGGTAACCGTTAATGAGCTGCATGAATTCACTGCTAACTGGCGCTAAGTTACCTCTAAAGCCACCCGCATCAATAGTGCTATCTAGCAGCGACAGCGAACGCACAAATATCGCCTTTTCTTCACTGTCGTAGTAGGGCGTACCCTCTAATGCAAGACTTACCTTTGCAGGGTAATTCAAACCAAAAGCACTTATACGAGCTGTGGCAATAGCGCCTAGCTGAACCACGTCTCTGCCATCTGGACCTATAGTTGCTGTCATATCTTCCACGTCTAAATAAAGTGGAATACCGGCAAGTGACGTCCGTTTTTGTAACTCGGTTACTTGGCTATCAAGTACTTGCTCTAACTCTGCATTGGAAATGGTATACACCGAAAGCTGTGAAAGGGTAGAGCATCCAGCGATAGTTATAGCGAAAACCAAAGAAAGTAGAAATCTCATACAATGTCTCTTTAAGCAATAGGGTGTTGGTTTACACAGCGTGAGCCTTGAATACTCATGCTGCAACAACGAAGTGCTTGTATTATAAGGGCTCAGGTAAGGAATAAACACTGAAATCGTTAAACCGCCAAGACAGCGGCTTATTCGGGGAATCCATAAGTAGGAGAGAGGCGCGAAGCGTAACGCTTAAAAAATACTGGGTTGCCAACACTTAATAATACCAATCCGCATAGATAATTGCCCACTCAGAAGGCGCTGGCAAGTTTCCTAGCGAAGCGTGGGAATGCAGGAATGGCTGTTCCCTTTCAAATTCCCAGAATGAAGCTAGGAAGCTTGCCAGACCTTCCCGAAGGGCGAGTTTAAAATGTCCGTACTCTTTGTTGTGTCACCTTGATGTAGAACCACTATACCTGCGGTAACACGCCGCGATTACGAACATTTTAACTCTCGCTGAGTGGGTAATTATCTATGCGGACTGGTATAATAGAGCGCATGACCACTGATGGTATATGCGCAATCGAAAGAGCGTGAACATGCCGTCATTTATATCTCAAGTTGGGCAGTTTGTCGCAATCAACTTGATTAGTTTATGGCGACTGTATTACCGTGTCGCCCTCGGTTGGGGAGTAGCCTGTTTCCGTTTCAAATGGAAAAGTTTGTATCAACATAATTGGTCACATTACCATGGTACAAACACCTATTGGTTGGCGAGACCATCGATAAGTCCACGCTTAAAGGTCAGGTGTGTGGATTTGTCGTGGACTCAATTAGCCTGACCGGAGTTCTAAAACTGTGAGTATCTTCGCTCTTATCTTGCTAGCCTTTGCTATGTCAACAGATGCGTTTGCCGCCGCGATAGGCAAAGGTGTCAAAATCAACCGCCCTTGTTTAAGTTTTGCCCTTAAAATTGGCCTTTTGTTCGGACTAATAGAGGCAGCAACCCCATTTATAGGCTGGTTCATTGGTCGCGCAGCGTCTTCATACGTTGAAGCATGGGATCATTGGATTGCGCTAATCATTCTTTCTGGTTTAGGTGTTCATATGGTACTCGAGAGCCTGAAACCTGCCGAAGAAGAGACAACGTCTCAAAAACAATCCTTTATTTTGTTGTGTATTACTGCGTTAGGCACAAGCATCGACGCAATGGCAGTGGGTGCAAGTCTCGCGCTAATTGACGTGAACATTGCTATTGCTGCGACGTTAATTGGGATAGCCACTTTTTCTATGGTAACTATTGGCATTATGTTGGGCAGTGTTATGGGAACACTGATAGGTAAGCGAGCAGAGACATTTGGTGGCATTATACTTGTTTCGGTTGGTACTTGGATCTTTGTGAGTCACACACTCTAGTCATAAAAGAGGAAGGACAGTCATTTATCTTCAAGTTGTGATTGTAGAAATTTCTTGTGCGGTATTTAATGCCGATAACGAGCTGGTTCGCACACTGTCATCTGCGCCTAGTGCGTTTGAGAAGTGCGCGAAGGGTAACGAAGACGTTCGCAGCCCTGTTAAATTCAAACACCCTGCAACAAAAGCGGGTTACAACGAATTTGAATGGGATCTTCGACGTGAGCCATTGAACTGCATCGAGAATGTAAAACTGTTTGGCGGCTGGAATGGCGCCCGTGATGTGCGAGCACAATTAGACGGTGTGTCTGAAGATAACGTAATGCTGGCAAGCGATGTGTCGGCTTCAATCGAGCGCATTGTTAGTGCAATCGATGACTGGGAAGCGTTGGTTATTCAGCCCAAACATCAAACTTTTGAAGATGACATTAACTGGCCGAATATGCTCGACAGACAAGTACGCTTCTTAATGGACAACTTCGACAGAACAGGGGCGCCTGCACAAGCTGGTGCACTGAAAAGGTTGGAAGACTTAGAGGCAAAGTGGCAGCAATATAAAGTGCAGCTAGAAACCTTATTTGGCGAAGAAGTGAAACCATTGAACGAAAAGCTCTCAAAGCAAGGCGTGTTTGATTTAGAGAGTTTATAGGCTATACGTCTACAATTCTTAGCTTAAATTTGTAAATTAAAAAGGCCAGAAGATATTATCTTTCTGGCCTTTTTTGTATAAGCGCACTCGTATAATAGCGCGTGCAACGCGCTTTCAGCTGCGCATTAGAACTGGTACTTAACGCTCACTGTATAGTTAGTCGGCGAGCCCGGCATGGTCCAAAGCTGATGGTATGAGTTCTCAAAATTATCTCTGTCGAACAGATTATTCACGTCAAATCTCATAGAAAGCGCATCGCTGATATTCACTGACCCTGCTAAGTTCACAAGGGTATAAGACGGCAAAATGAATGTTGGATCGGTGGTTTGCCCTAAGCGATCGCCCACGTAACGCATGGTCACACCAAAGAACGCTTCTTTTTCAAATACGCTGGTGAAATGGTTAAGCGAGATATACCCCGAATGCTTGGCAATATTGATTAATCGCGACCCTTTAGGAATAGGCACGCCCCAATCCAAGTTATTGACTTCGTTAGCGGTTTTAGCATCTATGTATGCGTAGGCCATATCAAGGCGAATGTCTGAAGTAATGTCAGTTGTTAACTGAAATTCAACCCCTTGGCTTTCAACTTCACCGAGGGTAGCTGAAAAGCCAGTGTTAGGTTCAGCGGTTAGCATGTTGGTCTTTTCAGCATCAAAAATAGCGACGCTACCAGAAAACATATCAGCAATGTTTTCCCACTTAGCACCTACCTCAAAAGAGGTGGTCTCTTCTGGGTCAAACGCGTTGCGGTCAGAATCAAGCCCGGGGTTGGGTCTGAAACCTTCTGCATAGCTAGTGTAAATGCTTACAGAATCATTAATTTCATAAACGAAGCCAAAGCGCGGCGTCACTTCCGTTTGGTCTTGTTCTTGCCCTTCATTGCTTAACTTATTAAGAATGTCTTGCTCGAATTTGTCCACGCGAAAGCCAACTAAAAGCTTGGTTGCTTCGCTAAGTTCAACAACATCTTGTACGTAAAAACCTAACCCTTTTTGCTTTTCAGCTGTGAGTGTAGTGGGCGTAACGTCAGGTCTGAAAATGGTGTAGTCTGGATTTTCAGGGTTGATGCTATAAGTGGTATCACCAGCACCCCACGCAGTGCGCCAACGACGATAGTCTGTATCAATGTGGTAGTTGTAATAGTCCAAACCAAACAAGACATTATTTACGAAGCCTGCCACGTCTACCACGCCACTTAATTCAAAGCGTAGTGATAAATCTTGCGCTTGATAGTCGCGGGTTCTACGTTGCCGAGAGAGGATAGATGGGTCGGTATACAAAAGCTGGCGGCCTTCTGACAGTTCAGTATCTGAAGACTGTCCTTCAAAAGATGAGTCTCTGTAGGCGAAGCCACTGAGTAAATGCCAGTTGTGACTCAACTCGTGATTTAACACTAGCTGATGTCCGAAGGCTTTAACTTCATGTGCTCCGTCTCTGATGTCACCGTAAAAGTCTTCGGCTTCTACAGCGTCAAAGTCGTTATTTAATATGAACACACCGCGATCAAGCGGCTTTTCCTGATCCAATATTTCCATCTGATAGCTTAAGCTGGTGTGATCAGAAATGTTCCAAATGAATGAAGGGTTAAGATTCAAATTTTTGAAAAACACGTTATCGCGATAAGTATCAGAGTCTTCGTATGAACCGTTAACGCGATACGCCATGTCTGAATTAATGCCGTTCGTGTAATCGAACTCTACTTGTTTTTTATCAAAATTACCTACGGTACCTTGGATGTAGCCTTGCTCTTCAAACTGAGGTTTTTTGGTAATTATGTTTATGGTACCGCCAGGCTCCCCTTGACCATATAAGGCAGAGCCTGGGCCCTTCATTACTTCTATGGTTTGAACGTTAACGGTGCTTCTATTGCCGCTATAGCCACGCACGTTGAAGCCGTTTATTAAATAACCCGATGGATTATTTTCATCGCCAGAAAAGCCTCGGATCGCAAAGCTATCGAACATGCCGCCAGAGTTGTTTTGTCTAACAACGGTGGGCGCAAAATCTAACGCATCGATGAAGCGCGTTATCCCTTCATTCGCTAAGGTATCAGCAGTAATTCGGTCGACTGCTTGGGGTGTGTCTATTAGCGGTACATTACCACGGTATGGCTGAAAGTGTCTTTTCACCTCAATGTGTTCAAGTTCATCATGAGCACCTTGAAGGGGCGTTTCATTGCTTTGCGCCGCGGCGTTGACAGACAAGGCTATTAAGGAAAATACAAATGGTGTTGTAAGGTTTTGCATAGGTAAGGGCTGAGTAGATTCAAAAAGACGGTTAAAGTAAATTAATGTTATGTTATCACATATCTATAGTCAAGAGTGATGAAATAAGAGGATTTCAAGGGGCATGACAAACGTTAAGAGAGGGCTTGAAATATTGCTATGACAGAAGAGCCTAATGAAAAGTTGAGGCGTGTCAGTGCCAAAAAGTAGAAACCAGAATAAAGCTGGTTAGGATTTGTTCACTGGTCCAAACTCACTTACAAGACGTTTTCCTAAACAAGCTAATGCTATACACTTCGCGCTTTTATTAAGGTGTGGGCTAATTCGCACAGCCACTAGCCCAATTAGCCTTGAACACGCTTAACTTTAATTTCAGCAGCGCCAAGCGCTAAAATGAATCTTGTACTGGCTGCCCCAAAAAATTTTGAACTAGGACATTGAATGCGCCATAACATCCTCTCTTTCTTCTTTTGTGCTTTACCTTTTGCTGTCACAGCCGCAGTAAACACTGACTCAGCAAACGCTGGTGGCAGTATGGCAAGTAATGAGAAAGGCGTAGAAAAAATTACGATTGAAGGCGCGGCAACCGCTAACGATAAGCCTGTTGGTACGTTTAATTCACCTATATCAAATTTAGAGTACGATCCGCGTGTTGATTTGCAATCAAGAAACATGGCTGAAGCTCAAGCCGACGTCACTATTCGCGGCGGCATATTCGAAAACACGGGCTTTCGCATAGGAAGCGCTACGCTTATCGACCCGCAAACGGGGCACTATTTCGCTGAAATTCCCATTGCGCCAGAAATGTTAACTAAGCCAAGTATTCTCACAGGTGTCGACAACGCGCTATACGGCGTAAATAGCACAGTTGGCACAGTGTCTTATGGCTGGCGTCCCATCCAAACAGCGGGCAGTGTGTCATTGGGTGTGGGTAACAACAGTTTCAATTTGCAGCGCGTACACGGCGCGGTGAAGCACGCTCTAGATAGTCAACCTGGTTGGTCTGTGGGGATTGAAGGGGAGTATTCTCGCTCTGAAAGTGATGGCACTATTGCTAATGGCGATCACAATTTTGAGCGCGCATCGGGGCGCCTTCAGCTGGCAAGTGACGACTCACAAACAGACGTGTTTTACGGCTATCAGCAAAAGTTCTTTGGCTGGCCTAACCTGTATACACCATTTAACGTGAACGAAACGGAAGATATTCAAACCCGTTTAGTCATGCTAAATCATAAACAGCGCTACGGCGAAGAGGGCATTGGAAATACCTTTGAGGTCTCTGCCTACTACAGAGAGAATGACGACCATTACGTATTTTCACGTGAAAACCCTGAAGCGTTTCAGGCATTTCACGAAACCCAAGTGAAGTCATTTGCGCTTTCTGGTACCCATAATGTATCGCAAGAATTCGGTATCAACTACGCTGCACAAATTACCGCAGACGACATTACATCAACCACGCTAGAGAATAACTTCACCTCTCGCGACTACTACAAAATAAGCGTAGTGCCAGAATATAGAACGCAGTTGAACAGCAATGAATCGCTTACCGTTCGTTTAGGTGGCGCGTTTGACGATACGAATCGCGACGATGACAGGCTGTCTTTTGTGGGTGATATTAGCTGGCTTACCCAAACAGGTAATAATGCCTCGCGGACGCTATATCTTTCGTATGCAGAAGCAACGCAGGTTGCTGGCTATACGGCAGTAGGCGGTAGCACCACAAGCGGACTATTTAGAAGTAACAACCAGCTACAGCGAGAAGTAAGCAAAAATCTTGAAGTAGGGGCATCATTCGATAAGTTGTCGTTTAAGGTCGATACCGCCGTATTCTATCGCTGGGATAACGAGCTGACAGATTGGACATATAGCTTCGACGCTACTTCAGCACGCAGTGCAAACCCCGTTGATATCGAAACCCTGGGTGTTGAGGTGATTGCCATTAAACGATTTGATAGCGCAGATGTAGTTGCCAGCTATACCTATTTAGATAAGTCTGAAGACTACCGAATTGACGAAGTAGACGCGAGCTTTTACGCGCTTAACTATCCGCCGCATCGAGCAACCCTAGGGGTAGTGTGGTTTGCAACTGATACGATTGAAATTCGCGTGGATAATGAATGGAGAAAACAAGAAACCAACGCCCTTAGAAAAGGCAGTGACTCTGCATTCTTTTCTCATGTCGCCCTCACGTATTCACCGGCGCAGATTGAAGGGTTAAATCTGGTGTTGGCAGTCGATAATTTGTGGGATGAACGCTTTGAAGAAATCCCCGGGACACCGGGCCGTGGCGATCAATATTCTGCCACCGTGACCTATTTTTGGTAAGGACGGCGCAATGACAGTTAACTCTCCTCATACCTTGGACGATTTTGCTGGACGATGGACGCTAACGCGCAAAATCATCCAGCGAAATGGCGATGTATTCGCCTTTATGGGCGAGGCTGAATTTAGCTGGCTGGAAGGCAGTGAGCAAGAAGAAAGTCGCGCATTATCGTATTATGAAAATGGTGAGGTTACTGCGCCAAACGGCCACGTAATGCCTGCCGAGCGTCGCTATTTTTGGCAGCAGCTTCAAACGGGTTTATTTGAGGTGTTATTCGACGATAAGCGCTATTTTCACTCATTTAGCGCTACTAACCCAAACGCTGAGCACTTATGTGGTGACGACAACTATGTGGTGCGTTATGACTTCAGCGCGTGGCCTGTATGGCGCTCAACATGGAAGGTCATTGGACCTCGCAAAGACTACACCATGATAAGTGAGTATAGCCCTGCGTAGTGTACGCTCTATTAAGGCTTAGGGGCGTTCCTGTTTTTTGGTGTGTTGATGAGACATCCAAAGCGCTAAAGCGATGATGGCGCCGCCAAGAAACAACCGAGAAAAGTCAGTGTCTTTTTGCCAAAGCAGCAAATTAACCACAAGACCTGCTGGAATAAGCGCGTTATTCATAATGGCTAAGGTACCACCAGACACTTTTAGTGCACCTTGATTCCAAAAATAATACCCAAGCCCTGACGCCACAACACCCAACCATAGCAACACGCCCCATTGTTCAGGGTTTTGTGGCAGTTGATTCGTGTTGCCGAATAGGAAAAACGCTGGCAGGGCAACGGCCAATGCACCTAAATAAAACCACGCGAATACATTGTGATAGGGCATTTGGGTTTCAAACGTTGAAGTCAGCTTTTTATAACCTACTTGTCCCAAAGCAAAACAAAGGTTAGCACCTTGAACAATAGCAAAACCAAACCAGAAATTTTCACTAACACCATTGAAGCGAATTATTGCTGCACCTGCGGTGGCGATAAGTGCACACAATAAATAAAACGGGGTAAACCGCTTAAACAGGGCGTCATTTAAAATGGCTACATAAAGCGGCGTGAATATGGTGAAAAGTAGCACTTCTGGTACGGTTAAAAACAAAAACGCGTGGTAAAAGAAGATGTACATCAACCCTAACTGCACAGCGCCTAAGCTTGCCAGAATCGCTTTTTGTTTAGTGCTTAACAGTGACAGTTTAAGGAAGGGAAGGAATACAGCCGAAGCGAGAATAATGCGAGTTAATACCGAAAAGTAGCTATCTACTGCGCCCGCCAAAAACTCACCAATAAGTGAAAAGGAAAAAGCCCATAGGACAGTAACTGCAACAAGGTAAAGCACGCGATTCTCTTCTTCAAAATAATACGCGCGCTAAGGTATTTCAATGTGCCGTTTTAATCAACCAATGCTTGTTTAAACCTTAATTTATAAGGCTAGTGAACAGCGCTAGATACTACAGGTGCCGGCGTAGGTTTTGATTTTTTATCGTCTTTGAATTCACCAGCCTCTTCAACCAGTGCCGTCATGGCGTCAATAATATCTAGGAAACTCGACAGTTGTTCTGGCGTTAGGCCGTTAGATAAGTGCTCGATTTTATTGATAAGCTGTTTAGTAGGTAAGCGCATAGCGTCAAAATCTCGTTGTTTACGTGTTTAAATTTCGTTTCTTTTAAATGTCTTTCAAGTTGCTTGCCAAGATGCAAATTATTAAATCCAAAAGCCTTGTTAATAGATGGCAATTTATGTCGCTGCGCAATGTTAGGTGACAGATGACTCCTCAACGGGTTCTTATTGCTTCGATGCGCGTCCAGTGTCATTGTAGAAATTCAGTTTTTTTACCCGTTATGAAAAAGGATGAAGGCAATGACAGACACAAAAAGAAGACAATTTTTAGCAACCGCAGGAGCGCTAGCTTCACTATCTGCATTGCCGGCTTCTGCACAGGCAACCCCCCGTGCTAGCGCTGAGTTACCACCTATCCTTCACATGGTTTACTTCTGGCTTAAAGACCCAGCGTCGACAGAAGATAAGCAAAAGCTCATTGACGGCTTACAATCGTTGCGCGCCATTCCACAGGTTCACTCGCTCCACATAGGCATGCCTGCGAATACACTCAAGCGGGATGTTATCGATAATTCCTTTGATGTCTCTGAGCTTATGTTTTTTGAAAGCGTTGAAGCACAAGATGAGTATCAGCTTCATCCTATCCATAAAAAATTCATAGAAGACTGCGCTCACTTATGGCGCGAGGTAGTGGTGCGCGATTCCATATCGGTTTAACTATCCGTAATTCCCAAAATAATATATCTGTCGATGTTTTACGGAGCCTTTAAGCTTGCTTAAAAAAGCCCTTAGTTTAGCGATTTAAAATGCGTGGTATGATGTCGGTAAAGACATGATAAACAACAATTTGAGCGCTTTAAAAAGGACCAAGAAAATGCCACATATTCGCGCAAGAGGTATTGATCAAACTGTATTAGAGAAAGTCGCAGGGGATATTGTTGAGCAGTTTGCGAAGCTCACTGATACCCCCAACGATCACTTCACGGTAGAGCATATTGCGAGTCAGTTTGTTGCGGCTGGTGGAGCCTCATCAGGCTATCCTTTCATAGAAGTGTTGTGGTTTGATCGCGGGCAAGATACCAAAACCGCGGTGGCTACCCTTATCGATGAAGCGCTTCGTCCGTTCGTAGCAAAACATACGGACATTACCGTACTTTTTGAAGACCTAAACGGCAAAGATTATTACGAGAATCGCGAGCACTTTTAGGGCGTGTGCTCAATACTTAACGTGTTGAGCAAAGTCCGCTGGTAGTACGTTGAACGAAATAATACGCTTTAATTTGTTCAAGTCTCATTATCAGCGTCGTCCGAGACAAATATTGACAGAGACAGACATGAATAACGTTAAAATTATAGGTGCCGGCATGACAAAGTTTGTTAAGCCAGGTAGCCAGTTACCCTATCGCATTATGGCTTCGAATGCTGTGGAATCAGCCCTTAAAGATGCAGATATTGATAAAAAGCATATTCAGCAAGTTTTCGCATCTTATATCTATGGTGACAGCACCTGTGGTCAACACGCTTTTTACGACGTGGCACAGCTTGGCGTGCCGGTTGTCAATGTAAATAACAATTGCGCAAGCGGAGCCAGTGCTATTTATCTTGCCCGGCAAGCAATTCTGTCCGGAGAGGTCGACTGCGCTGTAGCTTTTGGTTTTGAGGAGATGCAGCCGGGAGCTTTGGGCAGTCATTGGCAGGACAGAGAAAGTCCGTTTGACCGTTTCACGCCTGTTTATGATGAGTTTGATGTGCCTCCAGCTCCTATTGCGTTGAGAGCGTTCGGTTCAGCTGGCAAGCATTACATGGAAAAATTCGGTGTAAGCCCAAATCTTTTTGCTGAAGTTTCGGTTAAGTCTCGACAGCACGCTATCAACAACCCTTTTTCTTTGTTTACTTCTCCACTTAGCGTGCAAGAAGTGCTAACAGACAAGGTGATTTTCGATAGCTATTTAACGCGAACAATGGCTTGTCCACCTACCTGTGGCGCTGCAGCAGTAGTGTTGTGTAGTGAAACATTTGCCAAGAAACACGGCATAACAAATGCGGTGTCTATTCTTGGACAAGGAATGGCTACGGACACTGTTGATTCTTGGCGTGACCCCATTTCAGCGGTGGGGAGTGAGATGACAAAAATAGCATCTCACAAGGCATACGAGGCTGCAGCGGTCTCTCCACACGATATAGATGTAATAGAACTGCACGATTGCTTCACAACGAATGAGATTATCACTTATGAAGCCCTTGGGTTGTGCCATGAAGGTGAAGCTGAAAAGCTCGTCATTGACCGAGACAATACCTATGGTGGTAAATACGTTGTTGGACCGTCAGGTGGTTTGATGTCAAAAGGCCATCCCATAGGGGCGACGGGTATAGCGCAGTGTGTGGAATTATCATGGCATTTAACTAACAGAGCAGGGCAGAGACAGGTAGAAAATGCAAAGCTTGCTCTGGCTCATAACATTGGTCTGGGTGGCGCGGCGGTAGTGACTATCCTTGGCGCCGACTAGCTTACAATACATGCCCAGCAGTAAAATGTAGCCGAACCCTGTTTTGGCTAGATGGGCTAATTTTTTTGGGGCTCGTTGAGCTAAAAAGAAGCTTTCGCTCAAGCACTGATTCGGTGTGCCTTACTCGGTATTTGGCGAAGTGGGAAAGGTGATCATTACGTGTAGCTGGTCACCTTCGTAATTGACGTTAAATGTTCCATTCAGCGCTTCTACCAGTGCGTTCACTATCGCTAATCCAAGCCCGTTTCCTTGTGAATGACTTTCACGCCAAAATCGTCTTGTCATGTACGCTAGCGTTTCAGTCTTAAGCGTTGCATGATTGGAAACGCGAATAACAAACACGTTGTCGTCTTCTTCAATGACTATTGAAATCGGCATGCCTTTAACACCGTGTTGACGGGCGTTATCTATAAGATTTTTCATGACAATAGTGAATGCGAATACGGGGATGTGTGATAGCCGTTTTGAAGCATTGGTGTGAACCTGAATGTCGCTATTTTCACAGCTTAACTCTGTCAGCAGGTTATTAAGTTCTTTAGATAGTTCCCACGGTTGCACATGCTGCTCAATTGGCGCTTTGTCTATTCTTGCTAACAACAGCAAGTTTTCTAATAAGCTTTGCAAGCGACTTGCACTAAATAAACTCTTCTCAATAGCCCGCTGTCGCGTTTCTCCTTGCGTGACTTTTGCTACCTGTAGTTGACTAATAATGCCCGTCAAAGGTGTTCTTAATTCATGAGCAGCGTTATCGGTAAACGCTTTTTCCCTTTCAATAGCGTTTTCAAGCTTGGTGAACAACTGATTCTGGCTATCAATTAGGGGAGTAATTTCTTGCAGGTTATGCCTTAACCGAATTGGATTTAAATCGTTTGGTGAGCGATTGGTGATGGCGTCTTTTAGTCGCTGAAGCGGCCTCAACTCTCTTCCTAAGGCAAACCAGATCACAAGCGCCGAAACCACGAGGGAAATGAGTGTTGGAAGGGCGCTGACAATTACCATCTGGACAAATATTGCATGTCGCTCAGAAAGCTTTTCAGCGATAGAAATGGTGTGCTTTTCTGTTTTTAAAGAAAATACCCGCCACTCGATGTTTTCAACAATAACGGTATCAAGTCCCGATGGTAGCGTATTAGGTAGTGTTAGCTCTTGAGGGTGGCTATTAGCAATAATTTCACCATTTAACGCGCTGATCTTACAGGCAAGGCCTTTTAAGGTGCCCGCATCGTTGAACGTACCGTTTGGGGAAAGCCCCAAGTTGCCCACTGAGTTTTGGTCGGACAGCATAAGGTTATTCATCATTCTTGCTGTGGAGGCAAGGCGGCTATCCATGGCTTGGTTTATCTCGCTTTTCAGCTGGGTAATAGAGAAATAACTGGCTGTCAGCCACAAGACAAAAAATACAGGAGCAATAATTGCGATGAGCTTTAGTCGAAGACTCATGTTTCTTATTCCTGCTGATGAGCGAGGCGGTAGCCCAGACCACGTTCCGTGATAATGATATGTTTACCCACTTTTTTTCTAAGATTAAACAAATGCACGTTTAAGGCGTTGCTATTCACATCATCGTTGACGCCATATAAGTAGTCTTTAAGCTGTGCTTCACTTAAAATTCTGCCTGGGTTTGATAAGAATAAATACAGAAGTTTCAGTTCACATGCAGATAAGGATAACTGCTCGCCGCGCACTTCTACGCGTTTGGCTTTAGCATCAAACGTAAGCTCTTCAAACTTCAATATCTCGTGTAAATGCTGATCTTGTCTTCTCGTTACGCTGTAAATTCTCGCAATTAACTCTTCAAAGTCAAAAGGCTTTGTCACGTAGTCATCTGCACCTTTATTCAGCCCCGTTACCTTATCTTCAATGGCATCTCTTGCCGTTAAAAGAATGATTGCCATTGGCAGCTTTTTCTTCCTGACTAACGATAACAATTCCAGTCCGCTTCCATCGGGCAGTGCGATATCTAACAAGCACACGTCAAACTGGTTAATTGATAAATAGTGCTTAGCCTCACTTAACGTGACGGCGTGGGTGACTTGCATGAGTTTGCTTTGAAGGTAAACACATACTGCGTCTGCAATAACGAGGTCGTCTTCAACGAGAAGAATATTCATAGTTTTTCACAAAGCGGTTTGATGCGTAGAAGCTAATGGGTGAACATTAATATTAAATTAATCTTTGGTAATTAGTTTACCAGCTCAAACTTACTAAGTGCATTTAACGTGAATACGATCAATTTAGGCCCTTTCGCTATGATGACCAGCACCGCATTAATTATTGCGGGTGTAATTATTTTCTGGAGCCTTGTCGGCTATTTGGCAAGAGCTAGTACGCAGAAGAACGAAGCTACTGACACTATATTCTGGTCTATCGCAGCTGGGCTAGTTGTGGCACGTTTAATCTTCGTCATAGATTTGTGGGAGATTTATCAAAAAGACTGGCTTTCCGTACTCAATATTAGAGATGGTGGTTTCAACAGCTATTCTGGATGGTTTGCGGGCTTAACGGTTCTTTTGGTTAGAGCCAAAAAGCATCGTCAGCTTATGTCGTTTTATCTTAAATCTGGGGCTATCACCGCGGCTGCGTTGTTTCCACTAGTTGTAATTCAAACCTTGTATAATACCTCTCCAAGTCCGCTAAATATCAATGCACAGACTTCAAGTGGCGAGTATCAATCACTAGAGCTAAATATCGGTAAACCTGTCGTCATCAACTTTTGGGCTTCATGGTGCCCTCCGTGTCGCCGTGAAATGCCCGTTTTAGCGCGGGCACAACAAACGCATTCAGACGTAAAATTTATTTTTATCAATCAAAGCGAAGCGCCCACGAAAGCAGAACGCTTCTTAATGAGCCAAGGTGTTGACCTTGAAAATACTTACTTTGATTTTGCAGGCAATATCTCAAAAAGCTTTGGCGCATATGGCCTGCCAACTACGTTATTTTTCAATGCAAAAGGCGAGTTAGTTGACCGCCACATGGGGGAGCTGTCTGAGGCTAGCCTTCAGCATTACCTCCGTCCTCTTCTCAAATAAATTAAGTACTTCAAGGAATAAGAATGCTAAAAGTAGTCTCTTGGATGTTAGCTTTCTCTAGCTCATCATTCGCCACTGATAGTGAGCTTCCAAAGCCTCTCAGCATCGTTGAAAAGCAAGGCGGAGAGGTGATAAGTCGCTTTGATGCGCCATCCCAAATGACAGGCTATGTCATTGACTTCAAAGGTAATGCAATCACGGTTTATATCACGGAAGATGGTCAGTATATGTTGGCTGGAAAAATGTTCGACGCAAACGGACAAGATGTTGGAGCTAACGAATTAAATAACTACATAAACGGTGCGCAAAGCGAAAAAATATGGCAGCAGTTGAGTGAGTCGAGTTGGGTTTTAGATGGTAACCCTAATGCTAGTAGAGTTGTCTATGTCTTTACCGATCCGAACTGCCCTTATTGTCAAAAGTTTTGGCAGCAGGCTCGACCGTGGGTTGACGCCGGTAATGTTCAAATTCGGCATATCCTGGTCGGTATATTGAAGGCTGATAGTTATGGAAAATCTGCAGCCATTCTTAGCGCAGAAAACCCTAGTGAGATTCTTCACAACCATGAAGCTGGTCAATTAGCGCCGCTTAAGCCTTTGAATAACCCAACACCACAGGTGAAAAAGCAGCTTGATGACAACCACAAACTAATGCGACGACTGGGCCTTTCCGCTACGCCTGCCATTTATTTTAGGGATGAGTCTGGTGCTGTAAAATTACAAATGGGGCTTCCGACCACAGCTCAATTAGAAACGGTGCTAGACAATTGAAGATAAAGGGAGAGACGGAATTAACAATGAGTACAAAATGTTCCCTTAAGTCAGGAGCTACATTTACTATTTATCTCAGATAAAAACCTTCAGTAATCTCATTTGAATCGTTTACGTATATTACTAATCAAAATTAAAAGAGATATCCGTACATGAGAAAAGTTGTTATTGGAACCCATGATGAAGGGCTTAAAAGATTAAAGACGACAGACGTTGACGAGCCTCAAACAGTTGGAAGTAAAGAAATTAAAGTACGTGTTCATGCGAGTTCATTGAATTACCATGACCTTAGTGTTGCTAATGGCACTATTCCTACGGCGCAGAATCGTGTACCTCTGTCTGATTGCTCTGGCATCATTACTCAAGTTGGTGAGGACGTTGATGAGTTCAAGGAGGGTGATCATGTTGTGTCGACATTTTTTCCGGATTGGCTGAACGGTGAACCTAGGTGTAGCGATTTCAGTCGAACGCCTGGTGATGGCCTTGACGGATACGCAACAGAATATGTCGTTCGACCAGCCACATGGTTTACTAAAGCTCCACAAGGATGGAGCCATGCAGAGTCCGCCACAATTACAACGGCAGGATTAACAGCGTGGAGAGCATTAGTTGTGGAGGGGAAGCTTAAAGCTGGCGACAAGGTGCTGTTGCTAGGTACTGGTGGTGTCTCAATATACGCACTTCAAATAGCCAAAGCGATGGGGGCATACGTTGCGATCACTTCCTCCTCGGATGAAAAGCTTGAAAAGGCTAAAGCCCTTGGCGCTGATTTCACCGTTAACTATAAAGCAGAACCCGAGTGGGGGAGTGCGGTTAACGCGTGGAGCGGAGAAAAAGGTGTAGACCACGTCGTGGAAGTGGGTGGGCCTGCTACCCTAGCACAGTCAATCAATGCGTGTCGTGTGAATGGAAATATTGTCCTCATTGGCGTATTAACCGGCGTGAAAGGAGATATCCCAACGGCAGCGATGATGGCAAAGCAGATCAATCTTAAAGGGATTATTGTTGGGAGCAGGGAACACCAAAAAGACTTCGTAAATGCCCTAGAGGCAAGCGGAATAAAGCCTGTAATTGATACAAGTTTTTCACTCGATGAACTCGCTAAAGCGTTTGAATATGAGGTTAATGGCAAACACTTCGGCAAGATTTGTGTTGATATTTAATCTAAACACGTTCTGATTTAGATTAAGTAAGCATACCAATTCTTACTTAATCTTGCCCGACATTTTTTAGATGCTCTATACATTCCAGCCTTTCTTCAACCTAGAATATAGGTAGCGCCACACGCATAGGGCAAAAACGATGAACGCACTGTCTATAATAAGCGAGTTCATCACTAGTGAACTGGGGTAGTGAACAACAAAGTGAGTAATTGCCAATACAACTAACAAGGCGGCGAGACAATTCAACAGCATTAAGTGGGTTTTCGTTAGCACCTTTTGCATTAGCGAGCCTATGAGAATGGCCACTAAGGTTATCCAGAAAACGGGTTTTGTCGGCAACGCCAAGGTTAGTTCCAATAATGCTGCCCAAATAAATGCGATAGGCGTACCCCATACGAAACCCAGCCAAAGCTGGTTCAAGGCATCTTGTTGTGAGCGTTTCGCCAGCCATAAATTTATGCCGGTAACGGAGATAATAGTTAACGCAAACCCCATAAGGCCAAAGAATATTTTCATCGCTTCAGGGCCAAAATGGCCGAAGTGTATGCGATAAACAGAAAATATAGCTTGTTGCCCGACTTCTCCATCTGAATAACCAACCTTATCGATGTATTGCCCACTGGCATCGAAGCGGTATTGTTCAGAATAAATGAGCTTATCTAAATGTTGAGAACCAAGCAGAATGTACTGATTATCTTTTGTCGCATTTTCCAAGGTAACAAAAATAGGCTGGGTATTGGGCTCCATTTTCATTATGTCGGTCAGCGCCTTTTCGATGTTAGCTATGGCTGGCTGGTGTTCCAGTTGAATTGATGAACCATAAATATCGGCAAACAGATCGAGATCGTTTCCTTCATACAAAGTATCTGCATATATGGACGTTAGAAACGACGCCAGACCAAAATAAACGCCGGTTAGCGCAATCATTAAATGGAAAGGTAAACCCCACACACTCATTCGGTTGTGTAAGTCGCCTTGTGTGAGCTGCTCGTTGTTACCTGTTCGCAGGCGAAAAGCATCTTTAAAAATACGTCTGTGAGCAACAATGCCAGAGATGATCAACGCACTTAAAATGGCGCCTAATACACTTACCACCATCATCCCTAATTCTTCTGGTAAGTGCAGAGCAGTGTGGAGATCAACAATTAAATCGGTGATTGGAGTGGTTGAAGGCTCACTTAATTCGCCAGCTGGAGAAATATTCCAGTACTCGTCATCTGCACTAATGCGCGCTCGCGGCAAGTCATGAGTGGGCAATCGAATGACAATATTTCCCTGTGTCTGACCATCTTTCATCGAAAGAAAGCGTTCATAAGCATTTTGGATGCTACTAGGAGTGTAATCTAGATTATCTGCAATATGGGGTTGTTCCCATCGCAGAAGTTCTTGAGAAAACACAGATAAAGTGCCTGAAAAGCACACCCAATACATTAATACGCTAACGGCTAAACCTAGCCATGCATGACTTTTTAACGCGCTTTTATTTGCGCTGGGAGAAATAGAAATACTCATTTTATACACTATACAAGTAGAAATAACTTACCGCGGTAAGTGCACTTATCACCCCCACTGGGCGCCATAATTTGCTGTCTGCACAAAGCCAGTACGCACTACATCCCCATAAAACAGGCATAGTATAAATTCCCAGTGCAATCTGATTTACTTTGCTCATGTTAAACGCAGTGGTCCATACAACAGTAACTAACATTGCGCATATAGCACTCAAAAATACAACGCCAAGCAGTTTGACTGAGGCTTTTAAAACAGTAGTGGTAGAAGGTGGGCTCACTGAAGCTACGAACGGTAAGTCGACACGTTTAACGTTTTTGCTAATTCGCCGACGAGCAAGGTATATCCAACTCCATGCTTGTAAAGAGAAGGCGACTACCGCGTAGCAGGTACCTAATTCTGGGCCGTATTCCGTAACCCAAAGGCTTAAACTCGCCAGCATTAACAGCAATGCTGAGAGCTTAGCTAAACGTTTAACAGCGATCTGTGTGCTTTTCCATGCGCGGTAAAACAGACCTATCGCCAGTGCGCTACCTAAAAAGGCAGCGATCGACAGTAGCATAACCTAACCTTTTGAATATCAAATACGTTGCCTTAACCATTGCTAGTCGGTGTTGGACCGTTCAAAAGTGCCCTGGCTTTGCGAGCAATAAAAAAGGTAACCGCAGCGAGGACAATCTGTAGCAAATTCACAGGAACTTCAAAAAAACAACGAATATGATAACTATTTTCATTTCAAAAAGGCAGGGCGTATTCCTTTTAAATACGCATTTTGTCTATTATGAGAAGGGACGTAGCACTTGTTATGTATCTCAATTAGGGCCACTGCCGCCTGCGCCACTATCAATAAAACAAAAACATAGTGGGCTAAAGCGAAGCTATTTTGATTCTAGAAGCTTTATCCAATGATTAAACACGCCTAAATTTTCGAGAATAATTTTAAAACACATAAGAAGAGGCACTGCCAGCAATACGCCAACTACGCCCCACAGCCACCCAGTTATTGCAATCCAAACGATGATTATGAGTGGGTTAAGCTGCATACTTCTTCCTAGTACAGCAGGCGTAATTAACTGAGACTCTATTATGTTCAACACTAAAAATAGGCCCGCGGGTAAGAAGGCACTGCTGGTGAGCCCAAATTGCACAAGCCCTACTACCAACAACACAACGCAGCTTGCAACGCCACCTAGGTAAGGTACAAAGTTCATCAGCGCTACTAATGCTCCCCAAAGCAGCGCATCTTCTATTCCTAAGTAATAAAACACACCAGCTGTGGCTAATCCCAAGCAGGAGTTAATAATGCTGATTGTAACAATATACGATGACAGCTCTCTTTGAATTTGATCTACCAATACCAATGTTCGCCGTTTGTTAGTGACAATTGGGAAGTCTCTTACAAAAACGTTGAACAAGTTAGGGCCGAAAACTAATAAGAAAAATATTAAAACTATGCAGGCAAGGACTTGTGCCAGTAAAAACGGTGCATTGCTAAAAAGTGTTAACCCTATATCAATACCGCTCTGCTTAATTTTATCAGTCACAGAATTTGTCTTATCTTGCGGTGGAGTAGGCTCTTCCGGCTCCTCATCATCGCTAAACCAACTAAAAAATGATCGCTCTTTCTTCACGGGGGCAGGAGCAGGAGGGTTTGCATGGGCATCAATACTGTTGCTTATTTCCTCAATTTCTTCGGAAATTTCGGCAGCAATTTTAGGGAGTGACTGCATCCAGCGTTCGGCAGGCTCAGCAAGCTCTATACCTAAAAACGTGAATGGCGCTACCAGCAACACAATCAGCGCTCCGGCAGACAGCGCGCGCGGCACAAATAGCTTGCGAGCAAACGCCACTAGCGGGCTTAGAAGCAATGCAACAAAGGCAGAAAAGAAAAGGGGAACAAGTAAGGACTTAGCCAGATACAAGGTATAGATCACTGCAAAAATCACGAGGATATTAAGCAGCCTAGTTTGTTGGGCTATTTTGGGGAACTTCCCAGCATACTTAATGTTCCCTTTATCTTGATTTGAGCCAGCGTTATCCATTTCTCAGCCTTTGTTGAGAGTGATTCCTTGGGTAGTTTCCATGAATCTCAGCATGAAAGTTTTACGGCTATATTACGCCTAAAGTTCATTGCTAAATATACTAAAACGGCCGCGCTTCACAAAAAAATCAGCGTGATTTTGCAACCCAATTAATTAGACTGATTTCGGTTATGGTTTTAATTCTCTGCTAATACCCAGATTGATCAAACTTAATCATCTCCTCGTAGGTAAACCACGTCCATCCACAACTTAGCGCAATGACTTTTGTTAAAGACACGATATCACTTCCCGAGAAAGGAATTCTTCACACTGTAAATAAACGCTTTCACGATGCACTTCATGAAAGAAAAAGTGCCTTTAAAGATGCCTTTACTCGTGGTGAATATCAGGTAGTAATTAGGGTAGACGACAGAATTATGTTTGTTACTGGTGAACAGCAGCGCAACTTTACGGTAGTAAGTGAAGACTACCATCATATCAAAGCTATAGCCCATCTCCCTCTTTTAATGATGTATACCTCTCAACAACGTGAGAGGAGAGAGCTGGCAGAATCTTTTGCCAAAATGAACGCTCACCCCTTATTTAAGTCATGTACTGATGCAATAGAGCGTTGGCTAAACAATACTGAGGAAGGCGGTTTGTTAAATATCTCCTCTCTTAAAGAAGAGTTGCAACCTATATTTGCGAAGGCAATGGATACGGTTGCACAACATGAGGTAGAAAAAACCGTTGAAGTATTAAATACCCTTCGAGAGGAGAGTAGCTTAACCCTTGATAAAACATATTTCGTCGTTTTTGGTTCCCATCAGGCGCGGTATAAGCAATTAGGGAAAATGATTATTCAACGCTGGTTTAACCAACAGCTATCTTGTTATGGCAGCGTAGACCACCACGTGAAATACTGCGAGGGAGGAAATTCTATCGACGATGCATATGAATTATTATCTACTGCACTGGCTAGCAGTGAGTTAGCACATACTTTTTTAGGTGACCAATATGCGTTGAACCAAGACGTTGTAACACAGACAGCAGAACGTCATATTTCACAATTTTGGCCTAAGTGATGTATTTACACAAACCCTACGACAATAACCCAAGTACTATTGTGTTTCAGGTGCAATACAGAACAATTTAATAAGAATAACTTGTTAGACTCGGTCTAAATTATTAGCTAAATCGCACTTTCTACTTTAGTATAATTTTTTCTGCATTATTTGAGAGCATTATGTCCGAGCCAATTTGTGAGGCCTCATCTTTCTGTACTGACGGCATTCCTTTTCAAGCTCTGATAGAAAATATTACTGATGCGGTTATCCTGGCTAATCTTAAAGGCAAAGTGATATACGCAAACCATCAGGCGCGCGCAATTTGCGGGCTGTCGACGCTAAACGGTTCTGACAGTTCTGTGTTTCGTTTATTTCCTCAAGCGCAAGTGCCACAAATTTCTCTACAATTTGAACGCGCACTTAAACAAGAAACCGGAGATCCTATTGAAATACGTTTTGGCGTAGATCTTTCCTGGTTCAAGCTTACCGTTTTTCCTGTAATCGCTGGTATTGTCGGTTTCTCTTTTCATGACTTCTCAACAAAACGCAGGTTACAGATTATTTCTCAGTCTCAACGAGATGCCATGAGGCTGACACTGTCAGGCGCTAAGCTACAGGATGTGTTAACTATTTTGGTTAATGCGGTAGAAAAGGTCACAGATTTTCAGGCTGTTAGTGGCATATCGTTAGTGAGTGAAGATGAACTGTCACTCGTTTGTGCCGCGGCACCTTCTATGCCAAAAGAAACTAGGCAAAATTTTGATAATATTAAAATTGATGGCGATACGCCGCTTGGTAAATGCTGTTTAACTCGAGATGTAGTTAGCGCTCACATCAACTCATCATCTGACTTTAACGATTTTTGTAAGTCCACTCAGGCATTAGGGCTTCAATCATTTTGGTGTCGTCCTATTTTATCTGCAGAAAGCCGTACGGTTCTGGGTACGTTCTGTTTATTTCATCGCGAGCGGCTTACCCCTTTACCTGATGACATTGATGTTATTAATGCGCTGTCGAAAACGGCTGCAATAATCATCGAGCGCAACAATGAAAACCGCGCTCGACGTGCAGCAGAATCGGCATTAATAGAAAACGTAGAATCTTTTAATAAGCAGCGCAGGCTATACGAAACGGCCTTATCCAATACGCCAGATTTACTCTATATCTTCGACCTTGAAGGGCGCTTTACCTATGCTAATGACGCACTACTGCAAATGTGGGGCATGAGTTGGGATGAAGCGATTGGCAAAACCTGTCTGGAACTGGGGTATGAACCCTGGCATGCAGATATGCACATGCAAGAGATTCGACAAGTTATAGACACCAAGCAACCCATTCGTGGGGATGTTCCCTTTACCGGCACAAATGGTCGACGTATTTATGATTATATTTTTGTTCCGGTTATAGGTGAAGACGGCAATGTTGAAGCCATTGCAGGCTCGACAAGAGATGTAACAGAACGCCAGCAAGCTGAAGAAATGGCAAAGCGTGCAGAGTCTCGCAGGCGATTGGCGCTGGAAGCTTCACATAGCTTTGGTATTTGGGACTGGGACATTAAGCAAAACATCTTTACAGCAGATGAGCGCTTGGGGGAGTTATTTAACTTAACCAGTGAGCAGGCAGAGCACGGCGTAGCGATTGAAGTACCCCGGCAGTACATCCATCCAGATGATTTAGAAGCGAATAACGCCGCCATACAAGAAAGTATTGATAATGGTACCCCCTACAATCAGGAATATCGCATCTTGCAGAAAGACGGCACCATTCGCTGGGCATCTTTTAGAGGTCGCGTCATTTATGACAGTGAAGGAGAACCGGACCGTTTTCCTGGGGTAGGTGTTGATACCACAAGAGAGCGGAATGCTATAGACGCGCTTCAAGAAGCAGACCGAAGAAAAGATGAGTTTCTCGCGACATTAGCCCACGAATTGCGTAATCCGTTGGCACCCATTCGTAACGCGTTAGAAATCTTACAGTCTAACGATTACAGCCAGAGCCAAAAATGCGAGGCATTTGGTCGAGTAGAACGACAAGTGAATCAGATGATAAGGCTAGTCGATGATCTGATGGACGTGTCACGTATTACACGAGGGAAAATTAAAATTCACCGCAAGCCGGCAAATTTATGTGAAATACTGGGTACAGCGATAGAAACTATCCAGCCTTTGATTGACGAAAAGCAGCATACTTTATCCATCGAAAAAGTGGCTATTCCCGTTTGGGTGAATGGCGATCTTATTCGATTGTCTCAGATCTTTTCTAATATCATCAATAATGCAGCGAAGTACACACCGCCGGGCGGAAATATAGAAGTTCGTATAAGTACGTTTGATGGCAAGGTTACTATAACCGTTAAAGACAATGGGGAAGGGATCCCTCCTGATAAACTAGAAACTGTTTTCGATATGTTTAGCCAAGTTGAAGGCGCTCTTGAACGTTCGCAAGGTGGACTTGGAATTGGTCTTACATTGGTAAAAAGGCTCACCGAGCTGCACGATGGGACAGTGAACGTTTTTAGTGATGGTGTAGGAAAAGGTACTAAATTCGAAGTCATACTTCCGACTTTAAACAATGTCCCTATTGCAACCAGTAAGCGCAAAAAGGTTGAACAATTGGTAGATACACCACCAGAAAAGCTCAGTGTGTTAATTGCAGATGACAATCAGGACGCTGCAATTACTATGGGCTGGATTTTGGAGGCCAAAGGGTGCGAAGTACACGTTGTTGAAGACGGAATATCAGCATTAAAGGCAGTAGAATCTTTCACACCCGATTTGGTGATGTTGGATATTGGTATGCCGGGAATGAATGGCTACGATTTATGTGCTGAACTTCGTAAAAACAAGGCTTTAGCAAACGCTATTTTTGTAGCGCAAACGGGCTGGGGACAGCCATCGCACATTCAGCGCTCCAAAGAAGTTGGGTTTGACCATCACCTTGTTAAACCGTTGGATTTAAGCGATCTTGAACCTATTGTAGCTGAAGCTTGGCAAGCAAAAGTGAAACGTGAAAATTAAATAAATATTGCTGTGAATTAAGCACTAAATTCGCGGATTGTCTTTAGTGGCGCACAACTCTTTACGCTGAGAGAGCCTCGCAGTAACGTTTTTAAGTGTTATAGGGAACCATCTAGCGAGGCTGGCTCTGCATGTTTTATTACGCATTCCAAAAAAGCGCATTCTAAAAAAATCGTCACGCTCATGTGATCTCCCAATGCAAAAAAGACACTACTAAAACCAAGGTACGGTTTAACTTCTTAGTGGAGAGCAATAATGGCTCACGTTTCTCGTCGTCGATTTCTTCAGTTGGCAGGCTCAGGTTTGCTCATTGCACAAAGCTCATATTTAATAGCTCAGCCTAGCAAGAGAAAAGTAGGAGTGGCCTTGCTGGGCTTGGGTAATTACAGCACGAACTTACTGGCGCCTGCTTTACAGCATACGCAGCATTGTGAGCTACGAGGCATCATCACAGGGAGTGAAGATAAGATCCCGCAGTGGCAAAAGCAGTATGGCATTAAAGACCGTTATGTTTACACCTACAGCACAATGGCTGAAATTGCGAATAACGATGACATTGATGTTATTTATGTTGTTACTCCGACCGGTACACACAAAGATTTTGCGGTGCAAGCTGCAAATACTGGAAAGCACGTGTGGTGTGAAAAACCGATGGCGATGGATAGTGAGGAATGCCAAGCCATTATCGATGCCTGCAACAAAAATGGGGTGCAATTGTCTATTGGCTATCGCATGCAGCATGAACCCAACACGCGTACCTTTCATCAATACCTTGAAACTAAACCCTATGGGAACATCACTGCAGTATCGAGTTTTGCCGGTTATGCCGGCCAGGGAAGAGCATCTGACAACTGGCGTATGAAAAAGCACATGGGGGGCGGTGCACTCTACGATATGGGCGTATACGCCATAAACGGGGCGCGTTTTCTAACAGGACGTGAACCAGTGTCTGTTACTGGCAGCCACCCTCCCAAGCGGTTCCCTGACAAATTCACCGAGGTTGATGAGACCACATTGTTTACTATGGATTTTGGCGATGGGCTGGTGGCAGATTGCGGCACCAGCGTCGTGGAAGGATTTAATCACTTCAAAGCAGACTGTGAAAATGGTTGGTATCAGCTTAAGCCGATGCAAAGCTACAACGGTGTAACGGGCACAACGTCAGATGGAAAAACGCTGGCTCCTATTAAAGGAATGCAGCAGACGCTGCAAATGGACAATGACGCATTGGCGATTTTGACCGGCCGTAAGCCAATGGTGACGGGTAGCGAAGGGCTTGCTGACATTCGAATAGTGAATGCAATCTTTAAAGCTGCGGAAACGGGTGAAACTGTAATGCTTTAGGGCAACGCTTTTTCCAATTGTTGCGGCGTTAACGTTTTAATTATTCCACATGCCAAGAATGTTCTTCTTAATATCAGCAATCGCACCTTTGGCAATTTTCTTTTCGCTGGCCGAAGCAGTGCGCTTAGGATATGCAATCGGTTCCATACAAGCGCTAACCGCGTCGGTAAAAAAACGGCTCTTGGCGCCGTATACGTGCTTGTCACCAAACTTTTGTTGCTCTGGCACCCAATATTTCAGGGGCTGGATTAAGCTAAGCTCATCTTTCGCTCGTGTTATGGCAACGTAAAGTAAGCGTCGCTCCTCTTCAAGCGCACGTTTATCACCCGCTGCGTACTCGTTGGGAAAATTGCCATCGGCAACATTCAGTACGAACACATGTTTCCACTCTTGCCCTTTAGCGCTATGCACCGTCGACAAGATAAGAAAGTCATCATCAAGCAAAGGTTTGCCTGCCAGATCACCTGTGCTCTGCGGTGGGTCTAGTGTGAGTTCAGTTAAAAATCGTTCTCTCGATGAATACTGCCCAGAGATCATTATGAGCTGTTCAATATCGCCGAAACGTGTGAAATGATCGTCATAATTAGCTTCCAACAAATCTTTATAAAACTCTGCAATGGCGCTTGCTTGCTCGGTCCATGGAATATTGTTGTGGTGCACGTTATCTAGCAAATCTATAAGAGAAAGGAACGAAGGCTTCGCGGATTCTGAGAGTGCGAAGCTGCGCAATTTACCTAATGCAAAGTCGTGCTTTTCTAAATCGTTAAACACTCTCTCAGCTATCTTTGGACCTATGCCGGGCAATAACTTAAGCACTCGAAAGGCAGATATTTTATGTTTAGGGTTATCTGCCCAACGTAAAATGCAAAGCATATCTTTTACATGCGAAGCTTCCAGAAATTTAAGGCCACCGTGTTTAACGAAAGGGATATTGCGTCGAGTAAGTTCAAGCTCTAGACGATCGCTGTGATAACTTGAACGAAACAGCACGGCTTGCTGTTTCAAATCAATCCCTTCTTCACGAGCCGCCAAAACTCGCTCAACAATGTATTCTGCTTGGAACATGTCATTTTCAACAGTTACCCACTTAGGCATTGGACCGTTGTTACGTTTGCTAAACAACGACACCTTGTAGCCTTCGTCGCTTTCTGAAAGCAGGGTATTAGACAAGTTCAATATGTTCGGATGTGACCGATAATTCTGTTGTAACGTTATCACTTTGCCAGGCAAGGAAAATGCATTGGGGAAGTTAAGGATATTGTCCACCGTGGCCGAGCGAAATGAATAAATTGATTGAGCGTCATCGCCTACAACGGTAAGACCTTCACCAGTAGGGAAGAAACCTTTTAGAATGCCTGCTTGAAGTACGTTGGTATCCTGATATTCGTCTACCAATACATTATCAAATTGCTCTCTTACTTTTTGGGCTATAGTGTCAACCTGCGCCATATGAAAACAGTAAAGCAGCAAGTCGTCATAGTCTAAACTTACTTGCTCAATTTTAGTTTTCGCATAATGAGCAAACAGCGTTTTTAGCTCTTCTTCCCACTCGCTACAGTAGGGAAAATGCGTATCAAGTATATCGATAAGCGGTGCTTGTGCGTTCACGCAACGAGAATAAATTTCCAGACACGTTTTCTTTTTAGGAAAGCGTCGATTTACCCCGCTAAAGCCAAGCTCGTGACGGATCAAATCAAGCATATCCGCGCTGTCGTTACGATCCATGACCGTAAAGTCAGGATCTAACCCAATGAGTGAAGCGTGCTCTCGTAGCAGTCGCGATGCGATTGAATGAAAAGTGCCCATCCAAGGAAGTGTGACCGGATGATACGCCTTTTGTTTCTCACGTAACGTACGCTCTATTATGCGGTTCGCTCGAGAACTCAATTCCGCCGAGGCTCTTCGAGCAAACGTCATCAATAAAATTCGTTCTGGCGCCACACCATTCAATATTAATTGTGCTGTTTTGTGGGCTAGGGTGTTGGTTTTCCCTGTGCCAGCCCCTGCAATAATTAATAGCGGGTGGTGCTTTGCATTACTCAATTCTGTTTGGCCCATTGTGGTGGCGCTTAACCCGTAATTCACGGCTTCTTGCTGTTGTGGGTTTAATTCAGAATGAGAGAGCATAAAAAATCCTATTGAAGAGCACTTCGATAGGATAAAGTAATGCACTGTATGTTTAAACAGTTTTTTATGGTTACTTTCTCACATCATTCTTGAAGCGTTCGGCGTTTTCACGTTCTTGAGCTTCAACGTCGCCTTTACCGAAGAAAGCCCAAAATGGTTTTGGAATTTCAAGAGCACGTTGTGTGGCAGGCCTTTCGTCAATTCTGTCGAACCATGCTTGCAGGTGAGGGAGACCATCAACACTGACATTCGCCCAATAATAGGCTCTTGCCCACGTGTAGGTAGCCATATCCGCAATGGTGTACTCGTTGTTAACGAGAAAGTCTTTACCTTTCAGATGTGTATTCAGTACTTCCATTAGTCGGCGACTTTCATCTACGTAACGTTTAATAGCGAACGGATCTTCATTGCCGTTTTTAGCCGCTATACGCTGAAAATACATTGCCTGACCCATCATTGGCCCGACGCCGCCCATTTGGAACATCAGCCACTGTAGTGTTCTTGACTTCTCATCAGGAGCGGATGGGAGAAATTTCCCGTACTTCTCAGCCAAGTACCAAAGAATGGCCCCAGATTCGAAAACAACAAAGTCGTTGTTGGAGCGATCGACTATGGTAGGAATGCGGCCATTTGGATTGAGCTTCACGTAGTTAGGCGCTTTTTGCTCGTTCTTCGAAAAATCGATAGTTGTTAAATCGTATTCGATACCGGCTTCTTCAAGAAAAACAAGAGGTTTCCAGCCATTCATCGTAGATGCTGTGTATAGGTGTATATCTTTTTGTGAACTCATTGCCGTATTCTCCCTCGCGTATCAATAAGTAATAACGTGCCAAAGCAGAGCTTCTGGATTATCAGTAAATACCATTGAAAACCTCTCCTATTTTTCTTCTACAATAATTGCGATAGCTGTCTGCTCACCTAGGTTTGTCACTTTGTGTATCCACGCCTCATGCCACATGACATGTCCGTCTGGAACATCAACAACAATCGGCTCGCTTCCATGCGCTTCAATTTTTAACTTGCTGCCTTTTTCAAAGTAAACCGTTTCGTTGTTGTGACGATGAAAAGAATCGCTTTCGCCCGGCCTTAATACCATCTTTAAAACAAGAGCGTGCTCGCTTTCGAGCAACAATTCGTACTGTTCCGGTGAAGCAATGTGTCCTGGCTCATGCTGCTCGTGAGCATGAGCAGTCGCTGCCAACAACAAGCACATTCCGGATTTCAATACAGAGCGTAAAAAAGACATAAAAACTCCTCAGACGTTTTTCAAAAAGCGTCGCTTTATAACTGGATTAAAAGTGCTTGTTGATGTGGGTTTCAAAGCGTTTAAAGTCATTTTCAACATCTGCATTTTTCATCACGTCGAAACTGGCAAAGGTTGCCATTGGCGTCATGCCAAAAAACTTGAAGTTCATATGCATTGGGAGCATTAAGTCGTCAACAGACTTGCCGTCAAAAAACTCCTCACTATCATTGAACGACTCTTCTGGAGCATTGAAGGTCAAAGACATCATGTACTTCACATCAGTAAGCGTGCCGCCAGTACCATAATTTTTCTTAGGTTCTTCTGCTACTCGTCCGTCGCCTGCACACAAAGCGCCGCCCATTCCTGCGGTATACACTTCGTCCATATATTTTTTAAATGACCAAGGCACACCCATCCAATTAATGGGTGATTGAAGAATGACAAAGTCAGCCCATTGATGATGTGCAAGCTGCTCATCCACGTCGTATTCTTCTGCCATCGTTACCAAGCGTGTGTTATAGCCTTTGTCTTCAAGCAGAGTGATGGCTTTATCAACAAAGGCAGCATTCAGCTTGCCCTCTGAGAATGGGTAATACTGATGTGCATTGATAATTAGAACATTGCCTAAACTCGTTGTGCTCATTAAATAACTCCTAAGATTACTTTTATACAGGTTATTGAAAGCAAGTGTATTTTCTCGCTTAACGTTATGTGGTATATTTTAGTAACCTTTAAACCCAAATCAATTAGTATACTTTTAGTAACCTTGCTTAAATGAGGGGGATAATTTGGAAAGTTCAATAAAAACAGACAGTAAAGGAAGAAAAAAAGTTTACAATGCTTGCATGGAGCCCTGTGCTATCGAAAAAGGAATGCGATTAATCGGCGGAAAATGGAAGGGATCGATTATTTATCATCTGAAAGATGAGCCTGTCAGATTTAACGATCTTGCACGGATGCTTGGTGGCGCAACTAAAAAGATGGTTGATCAGCGACTCAAAGAGCTCGAAGACGAAGGTATGGTGTTGCGGAAGGTGATAAGCGACAGGCCTGTTGCTGTTACCTATGAGCTGACAGCGTTCGGACGAACGGCTTTGCACATTTTGGATGAACTCAGAGTGTGGTCTGAAACCTATGATGTACAGATAAACACTAAATAGTTTTCAAACCGGTTTTTAACGTCCGATATTTCGTAAAGTGTAATTTTATTAGTGCTGGATCACATGAGTCAGTGAATCATAGTTTTATCGAGCACGACTCCGAACTCTTACGTTACTGTAGTGCCCACCTTTCGGAGGTTCCACTAGTAACTTATTCGGCGCAGATCCCGAAATCGAGACACAAAAAAACAGCTCAAAGGTCGCTTTAAGTATCTACTTCTAGGAGATATGACACCAGTGAGAGGACTTTGATTGGACCGACACTCGGCCGACACACTCGCGTGGCGATTTGCTGAACTTCAGGCACAAAAAAACCGACTCAAAAGTCGGTTTCAGTATCTACTTCTAGCAGAAGTAAATGGTACCAGTGGGCGGACTTTGATTGGACCGACACTCGGCCGACACGCTCGCGTGGCGATTTGTTGAAATTCAGGCACAAAAAAACCAACTGAAAAGTTGGTTTGGCTCTTCATCATTAACGGGGGACATCCGCATTCATTAAACTGATTTTGCGAAGAATCATTTAATGGAGAGTACAGATGTCCCACGCAGGTACTATTTTAGGCATAAGTGAGTTAGAAATAGAACGTGTTCATCGACATGATTTTATTGAAGTGTGGGCAAAGCCCACTAAAAAGCCGCAATGCATGCATTGTGAGAGTCGACATTTACGCATAAAAGCGACACATAAGCGTACCGTGAAGCACACG
>NZ_MEJH01000013.1 GCF_001953635.1 Alteromonas abrolhosensis
GATACGGTACCACCTGACTCCATTCCGAACTCAGAAGTGAAACGTATTAGCGCCGATGGTAGTGTGGGGTTTCCCCATGTGAGAGTAGGACACTGCCAGGTCCCATTAAAAGAAACCCGCCTAACGGCGGGTTTTTTGCGTCTGGAAGAAACAAAAAAATGGGGTCAGAGTACATTAACCGCCAATTCCTACCAGCAAAACCTCAAAATGGGGTCAGAGTACTTTATTACCCAAATCATAAGAACCAAGCCAAAGTACCCTTATCCTCCAATGAAGAAAAATAAGAGAAATGTACTCCGTCCCCAACATTAAAATGTGTTTTTCCGCGACTGCACTCTTTACCAGCTCAAGTCACTGTGAAAGTTTCATTTATCGAATAGTTTAAGGCGCACAAACTCCAACACAAACATCAGTCTCTTCACTCAGGAGTAAAGGGGTCAGAGTACTTTTTGGCTCTCACTCTCGTTAACAAAAGAAATGTACTCTGACCCCAAAATTGAGGCGAGTTTCACTTCGACCGCTTTCAATGTTTAGACAGTGTCAGGCCGCATTGCATAAATAGCTTACACAATTGAACAGCTTAAAATAATAAAGGGGTCAGAGTACTTTTTAATATTCACACTTATTAAAACGAAGAAATGTACTCTGACCCCATTTTTATGGGTTTAGATAGATCGGCTCTCTATGCCTGTGGTGTGTGTAATAACGAGTTTGAATATGAACTAGAAAACTATTGTTCGCAGATTAGGCACAAGTATTAAAGATTCTAAATAGGGGCAGAGTAATTAAAGTCTCAACTTTTTATGAGCTTGAAATATGCTCCGGACTCATTTGTTAGATATGTAAAAATGTACTCTGACCCCATAATTTTTTGTGTTGTCAGTATTTGTAGACATTCTTATTCGATAAAAGCCTTAATAGATCTGACTTACTTTTAGCAAACTGAGCGTTTTTTGGTAAACTCTGTCGGGTATTTTTCTAGTTGAAGTAAATAGGACGAACTAATGGCCGTATTCGGTACAGTATTCATGCCACAAATGGCACTTGCTACCTTTGTCAACGATAAGTGGACTGACACCGAATTTGTCAGCTCTGATAGTATTCAGCTTCATCCTGGTGCACATGTACTTCATTACTCGAGTACATGTTTTGAAGGCTTAAAAGCATTTAAGCACGAAGATGGCAGCATCAACATTTTCAGAATGGATAAGAATATTGAGCGCTTCGCTCAAAGTAGCCGTCTACTCAACTTGCCTGAAATAGACAAATCGCAAGTAGAGAAAATGATCATTGATATCGTCGCTAAATATGCGTCTGAAGTACCAGAGCCTCCGGGCTCTATGTATATCCGTCCTACGCATATCGGCACAGAAGCGTCTATCGGTAAAGCGGCAGCGCCATCGGCAAGTTCTATGTTATACGTCCTGTTATCGCCAGTTGGTGACTACTTTGCTGGCGGCCTTAAACCACTTCGCTTGTTGCTAGACGAAACAGGCATGCGCTGTGCGCCGCATATGGGAATGGTAAAAAGTGGTGGTAACTATGCCAGCGCGTTGCCTCCTATTCTGAAAGCCCGTGCTGAAGTACAGGCCGATCAAATTCTGTTCTGCCCTAATGGTGATGTTCAAGAAACAGGTGCTGCGAACTTCTTGCTTATCGATGGTGATGAAATCATTACCAAAGGCCTAGACACTAGCTTTTTACACGGCGTAACTCGTGCAACGATTCTTCAAATCGCCGAAGACCACGGCATGAAGGTTAGCGAGCGTGATATTACGGTAGAAGAGCTTCTAGAGCGTTCGGCAAAGCCAAATACTGAAGCGGCGCTGTCTGGTACAGCTGCAGTACTTACGCCAGTAGGTACATTTATCCACAACGATAAAGAGTATCAAGTAGGTAGCGGAGAAGCTGGCCCTGTTACGATGAAACTTAGACAAGCGTTAAATGATATCCAATGGGGTAAAGCCGAAGATAAGCACAACTGGTTGGTTAAAGTACCTAACTAATCTGACACCCATAAAAAAGCCTGCTAACGCAGGCTTTTTGGTATTATAAGGGTACTCGATTACTTCGCTTTGCCTTGCTTAGCGACTGCATCCATCATTGCTTTGATAGCGTCAGCATCGCCAAGATACTCTTTAGAGATTGGCTTAAGGTTTTCATCTAGTTCGTATACAAGTGGTACGCCTGTAGGAATGTTCAGACCTAGTACTTCTTCGTCTGACATACCATCAAGGTACTTAACAAGGGCACGAAGACTGTTGCCGTGCGCAGCAATAATTACGCGCTTGCCCGCTTGGATATCTGGACGAATAACGTCATGCCAGTACGGTAGTACACGTTCAATAGTAAGCTTCAGACTCTCACCACGTGGTAAGATATCTGAATCAACATTGTGGTAACGCGGATCGTGGCCTGGGAAGTGCTCGCTGTCATCTTCTACGGCTGGAGGTGGAATGTCGAAGCTACGACGCCAGATTTTTACCTGTTCTTCACCGTGCTTGGCTGCAGTCTCAGCTTTGTCTAAACCAGTAAGTGCACCGTAATGACGTTCGTTCAAGCGCCAGTGACGCTCTACTGGAAGGTAGTGCTGACCCATCTCTTCAAGTGCAATGTTAAGTGTTTTAATTGCGCGAAGAAGTACAGACGTATACGCCTGATCGAATGTAAATCCAGCATCTTTAAGAAGCTGACCTGCGGTCTTTGCTTGTGCTACACCAGTGTCGGTCAAGTCAACGTCGTGCCAGCCTGTGAAACGGTTTTCCAAGTTCCACTGACTTTCTCCATGACGAATAAGTACCAATTTATACATAGTTGGGTTACCTGCGGCGTTTGAGTGAAATAGTCTGAGATATTTCCAGTAATTGGACGTTCAGACGTATATTTAAAAATCTGCTGTTATCATCCTTGATCGGCGCTTAAAAATCCAGTTTATGCTAGTACAAAATCGCAGGTAAGACGTCTGTACATCGTCATAATTTTAGAATGGTTAAATAAAGCAGGTAAGGTCTGGATGAGCCACTTTTATCCACTCTTGCATAGCTGGCTCTTCAATGAAACTAAAGTCTTCAAAGTCAAACCCCGGTGCCACTGAACACCCCACAAGTGAATAGTCACCCATGGTTGCAGCTGCTTGGAAATTTCCCGCTTTTACTACTTCGACATATTCATTATTTTGGCCACCGATACGGCGTTCCCACAATTGTTGTTTTTGTAGCTGAAACAGCTGCAAAGGTGCCCCTTCGTAGTGATTCCATACTTCATCATGTAATACACGATGAAAACGACTGACTTGTCCCTTCAATAAAAGAAAGTAAATGTGGGTGAGTGCGGGGCGATTAGCGCCGTGCACGAAAGATTTAGTTTCATTTTCAGAGCGGAAAACCTGACGGTAGTATCCTCCCTCGGGATGAGGCGCAAGGTTGTACTTCTTAACTAGCGGGTGTGCCATGATAACTTCGTTATTATTGTTATTGCTTACTACGAATGCCTGATTATCTTCAAGACGTTCTGAGCGCGCACTAAGACATTAAGCGTTTGACCATCTTTTAAGCATACCGTTTACCAGCATATAAGAAAATAGAAATGTTGCATATTTGTAAATCACAACACAATATTACCCTTTCCGCCGAGTAGATTTGATAGATACTTTTACAAAGGCAGTGAGTAGCAGACACAAACGCATTATGCACAATTATTAATCGGTGGCATTTGTTACTGACATTGTTTCCTTACGAAGTCTTATATCGAGCATAAACAATATTGCTGCTCTTAAATAGCGACCTTGAAAAAAGCGAGGTCAAAGCTACTCACAGGTGAACTTTTTTTCATGTTTAAGCCGTACAAACTAGAAAATAAGGCGACAAACAATTACACGTCGCGCGTTTCTTGCGTTAGCAAAATTTAAACGTATACATTATTCACGAACAGGCAAAGAAGGATGGAGAGCGTATGACATATAAGTCTTTTTCGCAGCTTGAAGTAAACGGCAAAAACTTCAAGGCGGTTAACTTTGACGGTATAGGCAGTAAATATGCGCTCGACAGGCTTCCGTTTTGTATCAAAATTCTGTTGGAAAACCTGATTCGCCACGAAGATCAAGAGTTTGTTAGTAGCAACGATATTGAACAAGTTGCTAAATGGGATACCGCGAATCATGTTGATCACGAAGTGTCGTTCGTACCTGCCCGCGTAATTCTTCAGGATTTTACAGGCGTGCCCGCAATTGTAGATTTAGCGGCTATGCGAGATGCGGTCAATCGTTTAGGTGGTGATGCACAAGCAATTAATCCATTAAATCCAGTAGAACTGGTTATCGACCACTCGGTAATGGTGGATCACTTTGCTGAAGAGAATGCACTTGAAAAGAATACTGACATTGAAATTCAGCGAAACAGAGAGCGCTATCAGTTTCTGAAATGGGGTCAGTCTAGCTTTGATAACTTCAAAGTGGTTCCCCCCGGTCGCGGTATTGTGCACCAGGTTAACCTAGAGTACCTGGCTCGTTGCGCGTTTACTAAGGAACAGGATGGAGAAACGTTGGTTTACCCAGATACCTTAGTAGGAACAGATTCGCATACCACTATGATTAATGGCCTTGGCGTACTAGGCTGGGGTGTGGGAGGCATTGAAGCAGAAGCGGCGATGCTGGGTCAACCAGTAACAATGTTATTACCGAAAGTGGTTGGCTTCAGGCTTTCAGGTAAATTACCTGCTGGCGTAACTGCCACCGACATGGTGCTAACTATCACTCAACAACTACGTGAACATGGCGTTGTTGGAAAGTTTGTAGAATTCTACGGCCCAGGCCTTAAGCATCTTACTACGGCAGACCGTGCCACCATTGCAAACATGGCGCCCGAATATGGTGCTACTTGCGGTATCTTCCCAATTGATGACGTAGCATTAGACTACCTTCGACTCACCGGCCGAGACGAAGACCAAATTGCACTTGTTGAGGAATACGCGAAATTCAGTCACTTATGGCACGACGATCATTCAAAAGATGCGCAATATCATGAAACTCTTGAACTAAACTTAGATGAAGTTGTTCCTTCACTTGCTGGACCTAAGCGTCCCCAAGATAGAATTGCCCTCGATAAAGCAGCCGAAGCATTCAAAGAATGGCATCGTACGCAGATTGACGTGAAAGTGCTTGATGAAGAAACCGACTTAATTGCAGAAGCGGGCTTAGGCACGACTGACGAGGTGGACGAAGAGCACGATTCATTCGTGGAGTTCAGAGGAAGCAAGTTCAACTTAGAAGATGGCGCTATTGTAATTGCTGCTATCACCAGCTGTACTAATACATCGAACCCATCGGTACTTGTTGGCGCGGGTTTACTCGCTAAGAAAGCTGCGGAAAAAGGGCTAACCCGCAAACCGTGGGTTAAAACTTCATTAGCACCTGGTTCTCAGGTTGTAACTCAGTATTTGGAAGATGCTGGTCTTATGGACCCGCTTGAAGCATTAGGTTTCAACTTGGTTGGCTACGGCTGTACTACATGTATTGGTAACTCTGGGCCACTTCCCGACGCCATTACTGACGCCATTAGAAAAGCGAAGCTCACAGTAACATCAGTATTATCTGGTAACCGTAATTTCGAAGGACGTATCCATCCTGATGTGGCTGCAAACTACCTAGCGTCTCCACCACTGGTGGTTGCCTATGCGCTAGCTGGGAATATGAATGTAGATATTACTAAAGAGCCGTTAGGTCAGGCGAGAGATGGTTCTCCGGTATACTTAAAAGACATCTGGCCAACCGAAGACGAGATTCAGCAATACATAGCTGAAAACGTTACCGGTGATTTGTTTAAAGAAAAGTATGCAGATGTATTTAAAGGAAGCGGCGAGTGGAATGAACTGCAAGTCAGTAAGACATCCGTATACGACTGGCCAGAATCTACCTATATAAAACATCCGCCTTTCTTTGAAGTAATGGGTAAAGAGCCAGAAGCGTTGTCGGCAATCGAAAATGCGAGATGCTTGGTTAAGGTGGGCGATTCAATCACTACAGACCATATTTCTCCAGCCGGTGCTATTGCAGAGGATAGCCCTGCTGGCGAGTACCTACAGGCGCAAGGCGTTGAGCCAAAAGACTTTAACTCTTACGGGTCTCGCCGCGGTAACCACGAGGTTATGATGAGAGGTACGTTTGCTAACGTGCGTCTTCAAAACCAACTGGCACCTGGGACGAGAGGCAGTGCCACCACACACTTCCCAAGTGGCGACAGCATGTCTATTTTCCACGCCGCTATGCGCTATAAAGACGATGGCGTACCTGCCATTGTCATTGGCGGAAAAGAGTACGGTACTGGTTCAAGCCGAGATTGGGCAGCTAAAGGCCCTTCTTTAATGGGTGTGAAAGCAGTATTAGCCGAAAGCTATGAACGTATTCACCGTTCGAATCTGATTGGAATGGGTATCTTACCGCTTCAATTTAAACAAGGTGAAAGCGCAAGTGCTTTAGGATTAAAAGGTAATGAGACCTTCTCTATCAGCGCAGTTGAACGAGGGCAGTCTGAAGTTGAAGTAAAAGCCGTCTCTGACGAGGGGCAAACAACCACCTTTATGATGGATATCAGAATTGATACATCAAACGAGTTTACCTACTTCGAAAACGGCGGAATTCTGCATTATGTGATTAGAGAGTACTTGAAGAAGTAAGTACGATAGCCATCGAGGGCAAGGGAGCAATCCCTTGCCTGAAGTGTTGTCGAAAACGTAAATTGAAGATTAATCACCACCGATAATTTGAACTTGTGCAAGGTCGGTGTCGCCTTTAAGCACTTTGAAAATTGCGTCTTGAACGAGAGTTCGCATGCCATCAGCAGCAGCCTGAGACTTCATATCGGCGACGCTGGCTTCTTTGTACACCATTGACCGAAGCTCTGGCGTCATGCCCAGTAATTCATGTACACCCGTTCTACCTTTGTAACCCGTATTTCCGCACTCTTCGCAGCCTTTCGCCCTGTATAACTCTAGTGGCGTCTGAATATTAAGCTCTGCCATGTGCGCTTTACCGTACTGACGCTCAATAAAGGCCATATCGGTTTCAGTGGCTATGTACTTTTCTTTACAGTTACTACATAGCGTTCGAATAAGACGTTGAGCCAGTATGCCCACACAGGCATCTGAGAAGTTCACTGGGTCGAGACCCAAATCAAGTAAACGGGTAATTGTTTCAGGGGCTGAGTTGGTATGCAGTGTAGACAGTACCAAGTGACCGGTTAACGAGGCCTCGATACCTGCATGCGCGGTTTCTTTATCACGCATCTCACCAATAAGAATAATGTCAGGGTCGGCACGTAAGAATGCGCGCAGGGCAGCAGCAAAGTTAAAGCCAATCTTAGGGCTTACTTGAACCTGTTGTAGGCCGGGTTGCGTGATTTCCACCGGGTCCTCAGCTGTCCAAATTTTCTTTTCAGGCGTGTTTAAATATCCCAATATAGCGTGAAGCGTGGTGGTTTTACCTGAACCCGTCGGCCCAACAACGAGAAGAATGCCGTGAGGCTTCTTAATCATTTCTTCTAAACGCGCACGGTTGTTTGGTGCCAGGTTCATCTTATCTATAGGCATCGCACCGCCAGAGGCAAGAATACGCATAACCACACCTTCACCGGCAACCGTAGGTATGGTGGCTACACGAACTTCAACAAGTTGCCCATTCATTCTGAAGGCGAGTTTGCCATCTTGTGGCACGCGTTTTTCAGCGATGTTCAAATTCGACATTATCTTTATGCGTGCAATAACCGCACTATGATGCGAATTGGGCACCTGGTTCATGTCGCGGCAAACACCGTCCACGCGCATACGCACGCGAGTGGGGGCGTTTTTCTCTGGGTCTATGTGAATATCTGAAGCATTTAAACGTTTAGCATCGTGAAGAATACGGCTTACTAAGCGCACCACAGCAGGGGCGTCGTCCGACAGTTCATCGACTTGGTCTTCGTTGTCTTCAGAAGACGTACCAATCTCGTCGAGAATGTCACTCATCTCGCCTGGACCACCACCGCCGCTGTTTTCACCCAGGTATTGAAGAATTAAGCTTGGTAGGCTGACAGCTATTTCGTAGCTATCAATACCCATGGCGCTCTCTATTTCCATAAGTAGCGCCGCATTATTAGGTTCAGCCATCAACACTATGGGGTTGTCATGGGCATCGGCAATAACAGCCACATAGTTTCTTTTTAAATAAGAAACGTTCAGACGGCTTTCATTTTCGAACCTGTGGTATTTATCAGGTAAATAAGGAATGAATGGCACCTGATAATGAATAGAAAGTGAATTACCTATTTCCTCTTCAGGGATGCGATGTTCCGACACTAGTCGCTGAATGAGCGCTCTAATGTCTGGGGTCGAGTCTTGAATATCATTTAGGATTGCTTCGTCTAACAGACTTTTATGAACCAGCAAATCGAAAGGGTTGTTGGTGCCGCCTAATTCAAATCTGAACTTGTCGCCAAGAATAAGTGCTAATGCATTACCTAGTTTTAAATCTTCTTCGGTAAAACCACCGCTGACTTTGTTGATGATTTGAATAACACCCATCAACACGCCCGCATTCATTATAGGTACGCATAAAATGTTCTTGGTTTTAAAGTCATTGTCTTTGTCGAATTTGTCGGCAAAGCGAAGGCGCGGGTGAATGCTTTGAAGTAGAGCAGGATTATACGGGTCGTCAACAACCACTGCCCTTTGTGATAGGGCAACATAACCGGCAATCGACATCGGGCTAATAGGCACCTTTATTTCTAGTGTCTCTTTACCCGTTTTAAAGCGCGCAACCAAATCTTGATGCTGACGTCGACGCTGAAAAATACTCATACGCTGGGCATCGAACAAACCGAGGATAATTGGCTCTAATAAACCGTACGCATCCAGTAACGTGGAATGGTTGTTTAAGATGCGTTTTATTTGTGCAAAAGTTTGCTGGTTATTCTCTACTTCCATATTCTCACTACTAATAATGTTGGCGCCCATTCCTTAATGCATTTGGCTTTATAAGCACTTATCAAGTTAGGGTAACAAGATATACCTATACCACGAAAGCAACAATACTACTTATAGACAGTTACATACACTGGTATAGCGTAAAAATATGTGTATAAAAAGCAATCTGCCACTTGCATTGCTTCTGCCTTTCTGTATAATTCGCGCCCACTGCCCAATTAGGGCACGTAATTTTTAGCCGCGACCTCACTGCTTTTAGGGTGGTTGCCGAAGTAACGGATTCATCATCACTGATTAGCCTGTTGCTGGCGTGCTAGAAAAAAGAACAGGGTTCCGATTGGGAACCATCGGTTTACGCACATCCTTTCTTTCCGGAATAAATGGAAGAGAAAGGGTGAATTTTTTTGTTCTTTCGATTGGAGCTTAATCGATGCCAAATCAAAGAATTCGCATTCGTTTGAAAGCGTTTGATCACAAGTTGATCGATCAGTCTACGGCTGAAATCGTTGAAACTGCGAAACGCACTGGTGCTCAGGTAAGTGGTCCTATTCCTCTACCTACTCGCAAAGAACGCTATACAGTTCTGATTTCTCCGCACGTTAACAAAGACGCGCGTGATCAATATGAAATCCGTACTCACAAGCGTTTGGTAGACATCATCGAGCCAACTGATAAAACAGTTGACGCGTTGATGCGTTTGGACTTGGCTGCTGGCGTTGATGTTCAAATCAGCCTGGGCTAATAAGAGAGGGTTATAACAATGGCGATTGGTCTAGTCGGTCGTAAAGTGGGTATGACTCGCATCTTCACTGAAGATGGTACGTCTATCCCTGTGACTGTTATTGAAGCGACCCCAAACCGCGTTACTCAGCTTCGTACTGAGGAAACTGACGGTTATCGCGCTCTTCAGGTTACTGCTGGAACTAAGAAAGCTAACCGCATCAACAAAGCTGAAGCAGGTCACTTTGCTAAAGCTGGTGTTGAAGCTGGACGCACTCTAGTAGAATTCCGCCTAGAAGAAAACGAAGGTGCCGATATTGAAGTAGGCAGTGAAATCACTGTTGAAATCTTTAACGACACTAAGAAAATTGATGTAACTGGTACATCAAAAGGTAAAGGTTTCCAAGGTGCTATCAAACGCTGGAACTTCAGTTCTCAGCGTATGACACACGGTAACTCTTTGTCACACCGTGCTCCTGGTTCAATTGGTCAAAACCAATCACCAGGTAAAGTATTCAAAGGCAAGAAAATGGCTGGTCAGCTTGGTAACAAGCAAGTGACTACTCAGTCTTTGGAAGTTGTACGTGTTGACGTAGAGAACGGCCTTATCCTAGTTAAAGGTGCCGTACCTGGCGCAACTGGCAACGATGTAATCGTAAAGCCAGCTGTTAAAGCGTAACGTCTGGGGAGTGAACTGATGGAATTAACATTGAAAGACGCGCAAAGCGCTCTTGAAGTATCCGAAGCGACCTTTGGACGTGAATTCAACGAAGCCCTGGTACACCAGGTAGTTGTAGCTTACGGTGCAGGTGCTCGTCAGGGTACAAAAGCGCAGAAAACTCGCGCTGAAGTTCGTGGTGGCGGTAAGAAGCCATGGCGTCAAAAAGGTACTGGCCGCGCGCGTGCTGGTACAATCCGTAGCCCAATTTGGGTTGGCGGTGGCCGTGCTTTCGCAGCAAAGCCTCGTGACTTTGACCAAAAAGTTAACAAGAAAATGTATCGCGGTGCGATCAAGAGCATCCTGTCTGAACTAATCCGTCAAGACCGTTTGGTTGTTGTAGAGAAGTTCGGTGTTGACGCACCTAAGACTAAAGCTCTTATTTCTGCACTTAACGAATATGAACTAAATGACGTTCTAATCGTTACTCCTGAAGTTGATGAGAACTTGTTCCTAGCGGCGCGCAACTTGTACAAAGTTGACGTACGTGACGTAGCAGGCATCGACCCAGTGAGCTTGATTGCATTTGAAAAAGTGCTAATGACTGCTGATGCGGTTAAACAACTTGAGGAGGCGTTAGCATGAAAGAAGAACGTCTACTGAAGGTGCTAGTAGCACCTCACGTTTCAGAAAAGTCTACAATGGCTGCTGAAGCGAACAACACAGTTGTATTTAAAGTAGCTAAAGACGCGAACAAAGCCGAAATCAAAGCTGCAGTTGAAAAACTGTTTGAAGTTGAAGTTGAAGGTGTTCGTACTGTGAACGTTAAGGGTAAAACCAAGCGTCACGGCATGTCTTTCGGTAAGCGCAGCGACTGGAAAAAGGCCTACGTGGTTCTTAAAGAAGGTCAGGACATCGACTTTGTCGGTGGTGCTGAGTAAGAAGGGGATTAGAAATGCCATTATTGAAAGCTAAGCCAACTTCTGCCGGTCGTCGTCACGTTGTTCAGGTCGTAAATCCTGACCTGCACAAAGGTGCACCGTACGCACCTTTGCTTGAAAAGAACAGCAAATCTGGCGGTCGTAACAACAATGGTCGTATTACCACTCGTCACATTGGTGGTGGTCATAAGCAACACTACCGTGTAATCGACTTTAAACGCAACAAAGACGGCATTCCAGCTAAAGTTGAGCGTTTAGAATACGATCCAAACCGTTCTGCAAACATTGCACTAGTATTGTACGCAGACGGTGAACGTCGTTACATTCTGGCTCCTAAGGGTATGCAAGCAGGTGATGCAATCCAGTCTGGTTCGGACGCTCCGATCAAGTCTGGTAACACTCTACCTATGCGCAACATCCCAGTAGGTACTGTTGTACACGCAATTGAAATGAAGCCTGGCAAAGGTGCGCAAATCGCACGTTCTGCTGGTGCTTATGCTCAGATCCTAGCACGTGACGGAAACTACGTTACCCTACGTCTACGCTCTGGCGAAATGCGTAAAGTTCTATCTGATTGCCGCGCCACTATCGGTGAAGTTGGCAATGCAGAGCACATGCTTCGTTCACTAGGTAAAGCTGGTGCTACACGCTGGCGTGGTGTTCGTCCTACCGTTCGTGGTGTTGCCATGAACCCGGTTGATCACCCACACGGTGGTGGTGAAGGTCGTACATCAGGCGGTCGTCACCCAGTAACTCCTTGGGGTATTCCTACTAAAGGTAAGAAAACCCGAAGCAACAAGCGTACTGATAAGCTTATCGTACGTCGTCGTAACAAGTAATAGCGAGGATTCACCATGCCACGTTCTCTCAAGAAAGGTCCTTTTATTGACCTTCACTTGCTGAAGAAGGTAGAGGCTGCAGTGGAAAAGAACGAACGTAAACCAATTAAAACTTGGTCTCGTCGTTCTATGATCATCCCAGATATGATTGGGTTGACCATTGCGGTCCATAACGGTCGACAACATGTACCTGTCATTATTAGTGACGAAATGGTCGGCCACAAGTTGGGCGAATTTGCGCCAACGCGTACTTACCGCGGCCATGTCGCGGATAAGAAAGCTAAACGTTAAGGGGTAGGAAGATGGAAGCATTAGCTAAACACCGTTTTGCCCGCACGTCGGCTCAAAAGGCACGCTTGGTTGCGGATCAAATTCGCGGAATGCACGTTGAGAAAGCTCTTGAGCTTCTTGCGTACAGCCCGAAGAAAAGCGCAGCGCTAGTAAAGAAAGTATTGGAATCTGCGATTGCTAACGCAGAGCACAACGAAGGCGCAGACATCGACGAATTACGCGTGTCTAAAGTTTTCGTTGACGAAGGTCCAACTATGAAACGTATCAAGCCACGTGCTAAAGGCCGTGCTGATCGTATCTTCAAGCGCAGCAGTCACATCACTGTGGTTGTAGCGGATAACTAGGAGTAGATAATGGGACAGAAGGTACATCCTACAGGTATACGCCTGGGTATCAGCAAACCATGGACATCTACCTGGTACGCTAATACTGCAGACTATGCAGACAACCTGTATAACGATCATCAGGTACGTCAGTATCTGACTAAGCAACTTAAGAACGCTTCACTTTCTAAGATCGTGATCGAGCGTCCTGCTAAGAGCATCCGTGTGACTATTCACACTGCTCGTCCAGGCGTTGTAATCGGTAAGAAAGGTGAAGACGTAGAAAAGCTGCGTAACTACGTATCTAAGCTAGCCGGCGTGCCAGCTCAGATCAACATCGCTGAAGTACGTAAGCCAGAGCTAGATGGCCAGCTAGTAGCTGATAGCATCTCTAGCCAGCTAGAGCGTCGTGTTATGTTCCGTCGTGCTATGAAGCGCGCAGTACAAAACGCAATGCGTCTAGGCGCGAAAGGTATCAAAGTTGAAGTTAGCGGCCGTTTGGGCGGTGCAGAGATTGCACGTTCTGAATGGTACCGTGAAGGTCGCGTTCCTCTGCACACTTTCCGTGCGGACATCGATTACGCAACCTCTGAAGCGTCAACTACTTACGGTATCATCGGCGTTAAAGTATGGATCTTCAAAGGTGAAGTTCTAGGTGGTCTACCTACAACTCAAGAGCAAGCACCAGCTGCTCAACCTAAGAAGAAAGGCCGCAACGCTAAGCGAGAGGGCTAATCATGTTACAACCAAAACGCATGAAGTTCCGTAAGATGCACAAAGGCCGCAACCGCGGCTTAGCAGCGGGTAATACTGTTGCCTTTGGTACTTACGGCCTTAAAGCAGTTGGCCGTGGTCGAATGACTGCGCGTCAAATCGAAGCAGCGCGTCGTGCTATGACTCGTCACGTTAAGCGTCAAGGTAAAATTTGGATTCGAGTTTTCCCTGACAAGCCAATTACTGAGAAGCCTCTAGAAGTGCGTCAAGGTAAAGGTAAAGGTAACGTTGAGTACTGGGTATGCCAAATTCAGCCTGGTCGTGTTCTTTATGAGATGGAAGGTGTTCCTGAAGCTCTAGCACGCGAAGCGTTTGAATTGGCAGCGGCTAAACTGCCATTTAAAACAACCTTTGTAACTCGGACGGTGATGTAATGAAAGCGACTGAACTGAAAGAAAAGAGCGTAGAAGAGCTGAACGCAGAGTTGATTAACCTGCTACGCGAACAGTTCAACCTACGCATGCAGCACACAACAGGTCAGCTTGAAAAAACTGATCAGTTGAGAAAAGTACGTCGTAACATCGCGCGTGTTAAAACCATTCTGACTCAAAAGGCTGATGCGTAATGACTGAGCAAAAAATTCGTACAGTACAAGGTCGTGTGGTTAGCAACAAGATGGATAAAACCATCACTGTTGTAGTTGAACGTTTTGTTAAGCACCCAATCTATGGGAAGTTCATCAAGCGCTCTACTAAGCTTCACGCCCACGACGAAAACAACGTGTGCAATAAAGGTGACGTAGTAACAGTACGTGAATGTCGCCCACTATCTAAGAACAAATCTTGGATGCTAGTTGACGTTGTTGAGAAAGCTGGCGTTTAATCGCTAACTTTTTTCAAAGTCTTAAAAAAGCCGCTTTCGAGCGGCTTTTTTGTATCTGCAGTTTCTTACACGTGTTTCCATAGGCTCAAGCGTGTTCCTTATCAGCGCCGTTGAAGACTAGCGTCTTGTATAAATTAGCGTAGGCACTGGACATCCTTTCTATACCAAATTTACTTGTGACAAGCTTATACAAAGCCTCTCCATATTGTGCTCTTTCATCAGGGGCTTCAATTAGACTAATTAAGCTCTCACCAATTCCGTCAATATCGCCAGGCGCCACCATAACTCCCGTCTCATTGTGCTTAATCACTTCGGGTATGCCTCCTACAGGACTGGATAGCACAGCGCACTTATTCGCTCCTGCTTGAAGTAAGATATCTCCCAAACCCTCTGAGTAGGAAGGGTGTACTAAGATATCTATGTTGGGGAGTATTTTGGCTACCTCCTGTGTAAAGCCGCAAAGTTTTACATGGTCGTCTAACCTGTGACGTTCGATTAGTGATTGGTAGCTCTCTTGGAGATTACCCTCGCCAAATAGCAAACAGGTTACATTTTCATGTTTGTTTAATACGTCGTGCATAGCCAAAATGATATCTGCTTGCCCTTTTTGCGATATGTACTGGGCAAAGTTAGCGACTACAGTGTGATCATCAGGAATAGAAAATGTACGACGAAGCCAGTCACTGTCTTTTGGTTGAGTGTATTGGGTAAAATCGACAGCAGGGTAAATAACGTGCTGGTGTTTGACGCCTTCACAATGCATTGAAACTACCTTCTGCACCCCTTCAGATACACTGATAACGGCATCGAACTGTTTGTATTTGTAAAAGGAAAAATGGGTTTCGGGATTATCGATTCGCCTTGTGCAAACGGTAGGCACACCAGAGATTTTGGCTAGCATGGCACCCCAGACATCTGAACCACGTTCGCTATGCACGTGAATAATATCTGGGCTAACCGCGTTTACGACTTCCAGTAAACGTTTGACACATAGGAAGTCTGACTCACCGGCATACTTAATGGTGTGGGTTTCACAATGCCCAAAAGCGGTATAACGAATTTCGCTGTCTTCAGCGCACACCAAGTGAAGCGATATATCACCATGGTGCTCTAATGCATTGATGAGGTATGCAACTTGTTCGGCGCCACCGTGAAGATGTACGCCAAGTTCAATGTGAAGAACGCGTATACTCAAATGTCATCCTTAAAATTTATTTAATATTCTATATACGACGCTTATTTATTTAAGACCGTTTTTATCCTGCTTTTCTTCTAGAGCCACTTTTATATAAAGCAGCTCAAGCGTAGCAATAGCCTAAGAAATAGTTATCAAAGTAAGATAATTCTAGTCTTGTTAAGTATTTAGCCACCCATAATGAAGCTCGGCTCTAGACGCAGGCTATTTAGCCACTACAATGTCGAAAGTATTTATTCAGGCATGTAGCACTTTATTAATGTTATGACATGCGCAACGCTTGAAAGTGAGCGTATCGCTTCTGATTACACAGGGTTTGAAAGGCTTATATCAACCTCAATATTCGCTGTCTCTAAATGCTGTTGTCGAAGTTCTGTATTAAAAAGGATGTATTTATGGTTGTTGCCAATACACACGGCTATAAACCTACGCTACTCGAAACGCTCTGCCGATGGGGATATTCGCTTGTATTGGCGATTGCCATTCCCTTCGCATTTATTCATTTGTTAATAAAAGCCTCGAAAACAAGCGATAACTCGCGTCGTGAACGATTTGAGCGCTTTGGCTTTGTCCCTAAGCCGCCCAAGCAGAATGGCTATTTATTTCACTGTGTTTCAGTAGGGGAAGTGGTGGCTGCTTCATGCGTAATAAAGCGAATTATGCAGCACGAGCCAGATGCGCAAATAACCGTCACTACTACCACCTCTACAGGTTCTGCCCGTGTGCGAGATATATTTAAAGACGCGGTTCACCATTTCTATTTGCCTTACGACCTACCTTTGACCATGTCTGTAATGCTGAAACGCATTAGGCCTAAGGCGGTTATGATTACTGAAGTTGAATTATGGCCAAACCTCATTGATGTGTGCTGGAGGCGGAACATTCCCGTTATGGTGATAAATGCTCGCATGACCGAACGCTCAGCTAAGCGTTATAAAAAAATTGGAAAGCTATTTAACCCTATGTTGGCCAAGCTTTCCCACGTGTGTGCACAAGGCCAGAGAGATTTTGATAACTACGCATGGTTAGGAGTAGCACAAGCTAAGCTAACCCTGACAAACAATATTAAGTTTGACCAAGCTGCTACCACCATTAGCCCCTCTGAAGGCTTTCTTGGATTAGTGAAGGGTGAAAGGCCATTACTTGTTGCAGGTAGTACGCATGAACCTGAAGAGAGCGTTATCATTGAAGCAACACAGGCTTTATGGAAAAAGAATGCCTACCTACGGGTTATTATAGTTCCTCGCCATCCAGAGCGTTTTGATAGCGTAGCCAAATTACTTGAAAAGCATAATCTGACTTTTGTTAAAAGTTCAGAGGTAAACAATGTACCTGAAGATGTAAACGTCATCTTATTGGATGAAATGGGGAAGCTAAATCACGCCTATGCGGTTGCCACATTCGCCTTTGTTGGAGGCTCGATTGCCGATAGAGGCGGCCATAATGCTCTTGAACCCGCTGCGTACTCGCTGCCAATAATGATGGGGCCACACATTTATAATAACCCTGTTATTTGCGACTACCTGAAGGAGTGCGGCGCGTTGAGCATAGTTGAGGATGCTTCTCGTATTTTTTCTACGGTGCAAGATTGGCTTGAATCACCCAGTAAGGCTGAACAAGCGGGCAGGGCGGGTAAAAAGGTTCTGCAAGACAACAGTGGTGCACTAGATTCTACTTTGGCGTGTATTCATCGCTGCGTTCGTTAATGACGTAATTAAAAGCGACAAATCATTGTTATTGAATAAAAAAAGAACCCCGTAACAGTGCGCTTGATGCACCGAAATGGCAACTATAAGCGCGGCACAGAGGTAAATAGAACAGAGTTATTTGGCTATGTTTTTGATTTGAAAGACTTTGTAAAAGTTGGTTTGCGGCTTGCTATAAAGCGTACGACAGCGTAACAACAGTAAAATCCAAATAAATATGCACCTTTTAAAAAGGGCACTGCGTTACGCGTTTTCCAGGGAGAGACCTCCTGCCGGTGGGCAGGAGGTTTTCTTACTTTTGCTCTTCTACTTTTTCTTCTTTTCGCTCTGGTTCAATCAAGCTAATAACACGCCACCCTGCTTTTGGGTGAATGCTGTTGCCGTTGATAAAGGTATAGCTTTTACCTTCCGCATTGATCGCAATAAGCGGTGTAGCGCGCTCACCATACTGCTTAATATACTGCTCGTAGGTAAACTCTTCAGTTAAGCGGGTTGTTTTAACCATTGAGTCACGGGCAATGGCTGATGCTAAGTACCCATAAGTAACGCCTTCATCGAACAGAGTAAGCTTTTTCGCGTATTGTTCGCTAACTTGGTGACTTGGTCGTGTAGATTGCTCGTTATTTGTCAGCGCCCATACTTTGTCTTTGCCCATCGTGTATTCAAAGTGATACGCAATAAGTGGGTTAAGCTGCTTATAAGGCGACATGATCAGCACAGTACCAAATGTATTCAGATCTAGGTGGCGTGCCGCATGGTCAGACATCGGGTTACCGAAATATACCGGAATATCCTTCATGCGCGCTTCTCTAATCGCATCCCAGTTAGTATCAGCAATGGTAACGTCCAGCTTTTGATTTATCATTTCCGTCGCTAAGGCGCGATTGAACTTACTGCCACCGAAAATAAGGTAGCCAGTAGGCGCTGGCGCTCTCACCTTAAGTAGCGACGCAACGGTACGTGACGTTAGGCTCTGCACCACAACCGTCGCGATAATCACCATAAAGACGATAGGAACGATAATCCCTGCACCTTCATAACCAATTTCTTCAAGCTTTAAAGAGAAAAGGGCAGAAACCGCCGCTGCAACAATACCGCGAGGTGCAATCCAACTTAGCAAAGCTAACTCATTTAGCTTGAGTCCGGTACCAACGGAGGACGCCAGTACAGACAATGGCCGTGCCACAAACATAATGGCAGCAAGAACCACAATTGAGCCCCAACCAACATCCACTACCGATTGTAAGTTTAGGCGTGTGGCAAGCAAGATGAATAGGCCCGAAATAAGTAAAACACTCAGGGTTTCCTTAAACTCAAGAATGTCTTCTACATCAACGTCCTTCATATTGGCCAATACCATACCAGAGATGGTAACGGCTAGAAGGCCTGACTCGTGCGCCACGTAATTAGACGCTGCAAATACACCCAGAATTACGGTTAAAACGGCGGTATTAAGCAGGTAGTGTGGTATCCAATCTTTGCGAATAGACAGACCAAGCAGATAGCCGGAAGCAAGTCCAAGTACAGAACCAATACCAATGGTCTTGCCAAATGCTATTAGCGTATGGGTAATGGCAGTTTCTTGTGATGCTACGATAAATTCGAAAACCAGTACGGCGAGCAGTGCGCCAATAGGGTCTATGACAATTCCTTCCCAGCGCAAGATATTGGCCAAATTCGTTTTAGGTCGCACGGTTCTGAGCATGGGTACTATTACCGTAGGGCCAGTTACGGTAACAATGGCACCGAATAGGAAGGACAGCTGCCAGGTAAGGTCAAGGCTGTAATGAGCAGCAGTGGCTGCGACAAGCCAGGTTACAACCACGCCCACAGAGCAAAGGTTTCGCACCATGTTACCGTGACCAGCGATGTCGCTGAATTTCAGCGTCAGTGACCCTTCAAAAAGAATAATGGCAACGGAGAGAGAAACGACAGGAAACAGTAAATCTCCGAATAAGTCGTCTGCGTTGAGCACGCCAAAAACAGGGCCGACCACAATACCGACAATTAACAACGGTAAAATAGCAGGAAGCCTAACCTTATAAGCTAAGTATTGGCAGGTAATCGACAGTAATCCAACTGCAACGAGTGAAAGAAGCGGGTCTGACAAAGTGAGTCCTTAACGTGTTGGTATTATTCCATGGTATATCAGCCTAAACATTTGTCATACTGAGACTTTAGACCAAATAATGTTTATAGCGATATACGCTCGGGCTAAAAGTTTAGACCAATAGACCTTATTTCGCGCGCTAAAATGCATGTTAGAGAATGAATAGGTTTGCTATTATCCGTTAATTATTGTTCTTTTCGGAGCCCTTCATTGAACATTCTTTTTAAATTTGCGCTTATACCAGTATTACTTGTATTAGTTTCAGCATGCGCGGTTCAATATCCTACCCCGAACGCTCAACTACAAATAAAAAGTATCGTTAATTTGCCGAAAGAACTTTCAGAAACGTCCGGTCTTTTTTGCGATGTTGACGGCATGTATTCGTTGAATGATTCAGGTAATGCTCCCATCATTTACCGCATTAACTACCAAGGTGAAATTATTGAGCGTACGCGTTTACCGCTCACCAATAAAGACTGGGAAGCAATAACTGCCGACGCGTCGTCATTTTACATTGCGGATGTGGGGAACAATAAGGGTAAAAGAGAGCAGGTAGAAATACACAAGGTAAACCGTTCGAATGTGAATGACATCACCACTATTACTTTGAAATACGAAGGTAATGACGCTTCGAACAATATCCCCTATGCCCACGACTTTGACTCAGAGGCAATGGTTAAACATGGCGACGATCTTCTTCTTTTCTCAAAAAGCTGGAAAACAGGAATAACCCATGTTTATAAAGTGAATGAAGGTGAGATTGAACAAACTATAAGTACATTTGCATCCATTGACGGACTACCGGGCGTAGTGACGGGAGTCGATTTCGATCAGCACCAAAATAAGTTTGTCATTACCGGGTACAAATCAGACCCATTCGGAAATTTTTCCACTTTCATGGCTCAAATCTCGAAAGACTTTACTTTGCTTGATGTATGGCCGCTTGAGCAATATAAACAAGTTGAAGGCATATGTGTGGATAACAACGGCATGTATTGGTTCAGCGAAGAAGCTACGGAAGGTCGTAAAGCATCGCTTTCTAGCGCCAAAGTAACGCCATAACAATGCAGTAACAACGCCTTTGTATCGGGGGGAGTGCGGCGTTATTATGGCTAACTGAGCGAATACGGGCAGATAGTCTCTCCAAGTTATCTTTGTTTTTCCAATGTTTAGAATAGGTGTTCCTGTCAGTTACGATAGGCGTTCTTTTTTTAAGTTATCTTTTAGCCAATGTTAGTAAAATGGCTAATACCCAACCGCCCACTTTCCTGCCTATACTGAAATTGTGATCGAATAAGTTGTAGCCAACCACAGTTTGAGAGGCAGCGAAAAATGAGACGATTGAACCAGTCCTTTTTAGCAATGTGTATTTGCCCATGTTTTTTAATGGTGGGTGCAGCAAATGCCTCCGTAGTTGAAAAAGCACAGGAATGGCTCAATAAATACTCAAGCAATGACGACACGTTTTCCTTAACCCTCACCAAAAACAAAATTAAGTTTAAAGGCTGCAAACAAAAGCAGTACCAATTAGCGTTTAGCCAAAAAATTGCGCCTATGTTTAATGTTGAAGCTATTGTTCACTATAACAAAGGGTTGCTTGATTACGGCGTTATGTCTCAGCGTGTCAGAAGCCACGAATTTGAAGTAGTAAGCTGGTGGGATCGAGGGGATTATCGCTTGGGGTTGAGTCACAAAGTGCGCCCCCGCCACGAAATGAGTATTCCAGTTGCTGATACAATTCGACTTCCAACCAGCACGTCCGCAGGCCTTTATTTAGAAATTCCATTTGCCGAAGACAAGCATCTTCTTACTGTTGGTGCTATGAGAGAGTCGTGGGAAAGTGAAGGGGCATCAATGCAATTGCCCTGGCGCTCTAGCCGTGACAATCAAGTGAAAGTAGAATACGCCATCACTTTCTAAATGATGGCGCGTAAAACGGGTTTGTTTCGAAGCTTCAGACTTCGCAAAGTGTAAGCAAGCTTAGACCGCTACAGTTTAAACCTACTCACTTCTGATGAAAGCTCTTGTGCAAGTTCGTCGAGCTTGTCACTCACGCTAACCAATATCTTAGTTGCATTCAGGGTTTCTTCACTTGATGCACTAATGTCATTAATGTTTCGACTGATATCTTCAACCACAGTAGCTTGCTCTTCTGTGGCAGTGGCCACTTGTGTGTTCACATCGTTAATGTGAGCAATTTCTTCGGCGATATCTTGAAGTAGTTTATCTATTTCATTGGTTGCGGTTACCACATCGGTTGTGCGCGCGCGGCTAGACTCCATTTGCGAAACGGCAGATTTAGAGTCTTGCTGGAACTTGTCTATCTTCACCTGTATTTCATCAGTGGCTTGGGCGGCACGCTGTGCAAGTGTTCGCACCTCATCAGCAACTACCGAGAAGCCTCGGCCGTGATCGCCAGCCCGCGCTGCTTCAATTGCGGCATTTAGCGCAAGCAGGTTGGTTTGCTCTGAAATTCCCCGAATGGTATCAAGAATGCCGCCAATCGCCGCTGTGTGTTCATCAAGCGATTGAATAACCCTAGACACATCTTGAATTTGGTCGGAAAGACCGTTTATCGCGTGAACTGCGCGCTGGGTAATCTCTCGACCGTGAGCGGAGTTAGTGGTTGCCAGATTCGCATTTTGCGCAGCATGAGTAGCTGACTGAGCCACCTCATTCACCGTACTGCCCATCTCTGTTAATGCGGCTGCCGCCTGTAAGGTTTGATCGCGCTGACTCTTGGTAGAGTTTTCTGTTTGATGAGACTGCTTCGCAACATCTTGTGCTGACGCCTTTAGCGCGTGACTTGTTTTCGCCACTTGCGAAATAGTGCCGTGAAGGTGATCAATAAAGTTGTTGAACCCTTCCACTAAGCGGGCAATCTCTTTTTGTTCTGGCATAGGAATACGAGAGCGCAAATCGCCTTGTCCTCTACCAAGCTGCTGGAAAACATCGGCTAGCGATTCAAGTGGCTTGGTAAGCGTGCCTGCTAGCCAAATGCCAATAAGCGCGAAAGCGCCAGCAATAACCAAGGCCCAAATAATAATTTGGCGACTGCCTGCATTTAATGATGCGTAAAGCTCGTGCTCGGGTACTTGTGCTACCACATACCAACCGGCTTTTTCCACATAGGTACTGGCAAACAGTTGCGTGTCGCCTGCTGAATCGCTGGTGGCCATAGCAAAGCCCTGACGATTAAGTAGTTGCCCCGCTGCGCTCGAATCGCTTATTGACGCTAACTTCGCCTTGCCCAGTAACTCAGTGTCGGGGTGAGCGATAATGGTGCCGTTACCGTCAACAAGAAAGACAAAGCCGGTTTGGGCAATTTTCACCGCATTGATGATATCTAGTAACTCATCGACCGACTTAGCGACACCTGACATACCTCTACCGTTTACTTGCTGGTAATTCGCAAAAAGACGGTAACCCTTACCGGGTTCGTTGTACAAACTTAATGATATTGGCTCGCCGCTATCTTTATAGGCGAAAAACCATCCATCGAATTCATCGTTTTGAAGCACTCTTAAAAAACCGTCCTGGTTCCAATATTTGTAGGTGGTTCTGTCTACGAATGAGGCAACAGTTAAATCGTTGAATTCAACAATATTACTTAAATAGTTAACAAGACGGCGTTCGCCAGCGCTGTCTGCACCTGCTGAAGACCATGCAAGAATGTCAGGATTAGAGGCAATGCCATGAGCAACAGTAAGCATCACACTTGCTTCCCTGTCCACTCGGTTGCCAACCTGTTTAAGTAACGAAGGAAGCTGAAGCTCTTCCATGTTCTCTTTAACGAGATCACGGGCAATCCACTGGCTAATGGAACCTACAAGAATAGCAGCAGCGAGTACCGCCACAATAAGAGAAATAATGAGTTTTTGTTTTATACTGAAAGTCATGACTTTCGACCACGTAAGTTAATGCTGAAATTTTGATAAAGGGTGACGTGGCATTGCAGGCACAGCAACGTCTGATACTGAGTCCTAGGCGGGTCAGTACTACTCTCTGATTCTTACGCTAGTGCTATTGTTATTTTTAAAGCGCAGACAAGTTATCGACCTATTCCCTGCAAAGTTTATACTTTTTGCTAAGGAAAGAAGATTGTGAAGCATAATTGACCAATAGGTCAATAGAAAGATGAGGGTTGATACCAACACTTATTACAAAAAGGCCCTCTGACTTTCATAGAAAACGAGAGGGCCAATGTCATGCTGAAGCTACAGATTTAATTAGCAACAGACCTAGGAAAAGTAAGTGCTAAACCTTACTCTTTGTTTTCCTTAGGAATTGGGAAACCACGGTCACGCATCAATGCATCTACCTTGGCATCGCGGCCGCGGAACTTGCGATAAGCTTCGGCTGGATCCATAGCATTACGTACAGCGAATAGGTATTTCACTAAGCGATCGCCTACTTCTTTATCGTAGAAACCACCCGGTGCTTCCATAAAGGCTTCTGCTGCGTCGGCAGTAAGTACCTCTGCCCACATGTAGCCATAATAGGCCGCTGCATAACCTTCACCCGAGAACACGTGACCGAAATGAGGTGAACGGTGACGCATAACGATTTCTTCTGGCATACCTAGCTTCTTAAGCTCTTCACGCTCAAAAGTATCAGGGTCAATCTTGCTAGGATCGGTAGTGTGATACTTCAGGTCCATAATGGCAGAAGCCATGTATTCAGTGGTTTTGAAGCCTTCATTGAAGGTTGAGGCCTTCTTAATCTTCTCAACCAGTTCAGCAGGAATTGGCTCGCCTGTTTCATGGTGCACTAGGTAGTTGTTAATAACCTCATCGGTGGTTAACCAACGCTCTAGTAACTGAGACTGGAACTCAGTGTAATCGCGTACGCCAGAATGCGAAGATGGGTATTTTACGTCAGACGCTAAGAAGTGAAGTGCATGACCAAATTCATGGAAGTAGGTCTCAGCATCATCCCAAGAAATAAGCGTAGCTTCGCCGTCAGCGCCTTTCACGAAGTTCGAGTTGTTAGAAGACAATACGGTTTTCTTGCCATCGAACGTGGTGTAAGAGCGATACGTGGTCGCCCAGGCACCAGAGCGTTTACCCTGGCGTGAGAATGGATCTAGGTACCAAAGGCCAATGTGTTCACCGCTGTCTTTGTCCGTTACTTCCCATACTTTCACGTCTTCGTGGAATACTGGCACTTTGCCTTCTGCAACAGGTGTGAAGTTGAAGTTGAACAAGCGACCGGCAACGTAGAACATTGCTTCGCGAAGCTTATCAAGCTGTAAGTACTGTTTTACTTCGTTTGAATCTAGGTCGTATTTCGCTTGGCGTACTTTCTCTGCATAGAAGCGGTAGTCCCAAGGTGCAATAGTAATGTCTGCACCTTCTTTATCGGCAATGGCTTGCATGTCAGCTACTTCTTCTTCAACGCGAGCAATAGCGGCTGGCCATACTTTCATCATAAGATCCATGGCGTTTTCTGGGTTCTTCGCCATGCGATCTTCTAAACGCCACTGTGCGTAATTTTCGTAACCTAATAACTCAACGCGTTCATCTCGAAGGGTTAGGATACGTTTAATGATATCGTTGTTATCAAACTCGTCAGCATTGTCGCCGCGGTTATAGTAAGTACGCCATACTTTTTCACGAAGCTCACGATTAGTTGAGTAGGTCAAAAACGGGTCCATTGACGAACGCGTATTGGTAATCGCATATTTACCTTCTTCGCCGCGAGACTCGGCTGCCGCTTTTGCTGCTTTAACGAACGAGGCTGGTAAGCCATCAAGCTGGTCTTCGGTAATATAAGTTACGTAGTTTTCTTCGTCCGCTAGCACGTTGTTAGAAAACTTGGTGTGCAGCGTAGCAAGTTCTTGGTTAATTTCAGCGTAACGCTTTTTCGCTTCGCCATCTAACGTTGCGCCATTGCGTGCGAAGCTATTGTAAGTCATCCACGTAATGCGTTGTTCTTCTGGCGTGAGTGATTTCAGTTCATCAGACTCGTATACCGCTTTTACTCTTTCAAAGAGTTTTTCATTTTGCGTAATTTGAGTGAAGAAAGCTGATAGCTTTGGCGACATTTCTGCCTGAATTTCGCGGAATTCAGGGCTAGATTTGTTAGAGCTCCAAATGCCGTAGTAAGTGAATACACGGCCAAGCTCTGCACCTGCACGCTCCATTTCAACTATGACGTTTTCAAACGTTGGCGGTGCTTCGTTATTAGCGATGGCTTCGATCTCTTTAAGATTCAATTCCATAGCTTTTTCCAGCGCAGGTTTTAAATCCTCTAGATTCATTTTATCGAAAGCAGGCACGCCGCCGTACGGGCCTTTAAACTCTTGAAGCAGCACGTTATCAAACTGTGCTTGTTGAGATGTCGCTGTCTTTTGTACATCAGTGCTGGTGGTTTCAGGCGCTTTTTGTTCTGAACATGCACCGAGTGCAACCACAACCGCCATAGCGGTAAGTGATGATTTGAATTTACCCATGAGTTTTCCTGTCTATTTTTTATCTATACGTTTTTGACAAAATCCATCTTAAGATAATGTAAAAATAAGTTAAATGCTCTTTAACGTAATTCCTTGCAGCACAGCGGTTTGACGTCAAAACGTGCAAATATGCAATTCATCGAAATTGGTTAAAATTTGATTGGCTTTATGTTGGTTGGAATTTACACTGCGCGCGTTCTAAATAGCTGTATTCCACAGCTCGTAAACCACTGACTTATTAACTGTGATCACCATGTTTGAATTACTTCTTCACGCGTTTCCCGTTATATTCGCGTTGGCCTCCTTTTGGTCGAATACTGAACGTAAATTACTGTTACTGAATTTAGGGCTATGTATTGCCATTGGCTCACTTTTGGTTTTTGAGCAGGCGTGGGGAGGAGCAATTGTTATTACAGTGGCAGGGCTGAGTACCAGTTATCGTTTGATAAAACAAAAACTACTGTCTCCTGTTGCAACCTACATTACATTAATCTCTATGATGGTTATTGTACTGACGGTAAACAACCTAACCGGTAAAACCTCGTTGGTTGAGGCTATGCCTGTGTTAACTTTCATGGCGTACCGCTTTGGTGAGCTCCACTGTAAAGAAGCGGGTTTGAGGGTGTGCATGATTATTGGCTCAATCAATTTCACCGCGTACGGCATAATAACTCAAACCTGGGGGTTAGCCATTACCGAAGCGTTATTTGCAGCTTCGAACCTGTGGTATTACATGAAGCTAAGACGCGCCATGCGTACCAGCCCTGTTTGAAGCATAAAATAGCTAATATAAGTCTCCTAGCTCTACCAATCTAATCACATGAAGGTGGGCGTAATGAAGCCGTGGCTTGTATTGAAACCATAGCCGCTTTGTGATTTATTGCATCTTTAAAGGGAATCGAAAATTCACAGGGAAGACGATGCAACGCAAACCAATCGACAAGGCACTATTTCTTGGTGTTCCAGCTTTTCTACTGGCTCTTTTCATTGTAAATATCACTACAGAAGGTGAAGTGAAACTAGCAGCTACCCTAGGCAGTGTAGGGCTATGTGTTGGCTTTTTTTCTTATTTAAGAAGCAAGCGCTTCGGAAATAAATATCCTATTGAAAACTTGATAGAAAAAGACGGTGATTTTGTGGTGTTTCACTTTTTACAGGGGCTTGATCGCCAGCCCCTCAGGGTGAACGCCAATACTATCTATGCGCTTAATTTTTCTCACCATTACCTTGGAGTTATCTTGGAAAGCGGCAACGGCAAAGGGTTTGACTTTCACTATCCTCATAAGGAAGCCGTAATAAAAGCGAGACTTCAAGAGGTGCTTGGTGATGATGGGTTTAACAACGTCAACGTGAACGTGTAGATAGAGCAAAGGTAGTTTTAGATGGAAGCCCAAAAGTAATGTTTACTCGCGGGCTTTTTTTATTTTATCAGTGTAAAAACTTACGCAAACACCACGGTCTTATTTCTGTGAATAATCACGCGGTCTTCTAAGTGGTAGCGCACGCCATGAGCTAATGCCGTTACTTCACAATCTTTACCCTTGCGCACCATGTCGGCTGCACTGTCGCTGTGACTAATACGCTTAACGCTTTGCTCAATAATAGGGCCTTCATCTAAATCTTTAGTAACGTAGTGACAGGTTGCGCCGATTAGCTTTACGCCGCGATCATAGGCTTGCTGGTAAGGCTTAGCACCTGCGAAGCTCGGCAAGAAGCTGTGGTGAATGTTAATAGCTTTACCTTGCAGCTCCTGGCAAAGCGTATCAGGTAAAATCTGCATAAAGCGGGCAAGCACGGTCAAATCAATTTTGTATTCTTGAAGTAAGGTCGTGATTTGCGCAAACGCCGCTTCTTTCCCTAACGCTTTGAAATCCACCCAATGGAAAGGGACTTTATACCAATCGGCAAACTGTTTCATTTGCGGGTGGTTACCAATAATAACCGGAATATCACAGTGTAGTTCCCCTGTGTGCCAGCGGTGAAGCAGGTCAACTAAACAGTGAGACTCAAGGCTAGCTAAAAGCGCAACGCGTTGTCTTTTGCTGGAGTCGCTGAGCTTCCAATTCATCTGATATTCGTTAGCAAGCGGGGTGAATTCTTTCACAAAGCTTTGATGATCTAACTTTAGTGAGTCGGTGCTAATTTCATGGCGCATAAAAAAGCGGCCGGTTTGTAAGTCGGTGTGGTGGCTTGCTTCAACGATGGTAGCGTTATGGTCGGCCAAAAATTGCGACACGCTGGCAACTAGCCCAATTTGGTCTGGGCAGTCTATTACTAATCTAAATGTTTGTTGCATTTGGGCAGTTTGAATAAAAAAACAGACTTTCTTTTTACCCGTGACGCCAAGCGTTGTAAAGGCAGCGCGCTACTTTAAACCAGCTTAAATTGCTATAACTCATAATCACACAAGGTCTTTACTACTGTTTTTCGATGAAAAGGTGACGGTTTAACTAATATCGATTTCGCGAATCAGTACGGTATCGCAAACCTTCTTACTCATCGGTTATTCCCCTGCGCAGCTTTTCTCTTACCGACATATTGTGTTTCAACGGCCAAGACTGGCGGATAGGGTAGGTTACCCCCTGCGGTGTAGAGACAGATTCAAAAAGGTGAAATGCCGAAACGTGAACGTCTACATTGGGGCTATAAAGGGGGAGAGGTAAGCTCGACGTAGCCTTTCTAACAAGCGTGACGTGAGGCTTATAGTCTCTGCTTTCTACCTCTATTGCCGCTTTGCGGGCAGCTTTTCGTGACTGTTTGGCAAGTTCACTTAGTGCCTTTGGCGTCTCTGTTGGCGCCGCGAAGAGTATTTTAGGACCGTTCCATAATCCCGTCGCGTCGAGGGTTAAAGAAAATGGCTCGCTAACGAGTTGATCGAGTTCATATATAAGCGCTTCGTGCTGACGGTGATTAATCTCGCCTAAAAAGCTAAGCGTAATGTGAAAGTTTGCCGCTGGCACTGCATAAGGGAGAGCTGGGCCTTGGCTACTGTTGTGGTCGTAGCGCTTATTGGCTGACTTTCGAGAACGGGGAGATTCGCTTTTCACCCATTGGCGGGGCATAACTTCAGGCAATGCCTGTTGACGCCAGCTATCAAGGGCAAGCTTTTCTGTGGCGCTAAGGTCTAACCCAATAAAACATCGCATAGCTTTCCTCCTTTAAATTTGCCCTTTAGCTTGTACATCATGTTAATGAGCTACTCGCAAGTTAATAGCTAAAAGTTAAAATTAAGCGGGGAGCTCATGCTCATACAAACCTAAGTTTATCATGGTGCTACCCGCGAATTCCAAACAAGACGCAAGTGTTGAGCTATCTACTAAATTTAAAAAAATAGCAGTGGTGTTCGGGTGCATTGATCAAATCAGGTACACTATGTCCATCAATTTATAACACCTTTATGCCCTTTATGTTACAGCTGTTTTCTCATTTACCCGCTTATGAACTTGTTTTACCACTTCAAGGTGCGGTGGCGGTCAATAACGTCATTATAGGGGCGCCTCCGGGCGCGGGAAAATCTACCGTACTTCCTTTGTCACTGTTGCAATCATCGCTTCAGGGTAAAATATTGCTTATGCAGCCACGACGGGTAGTGGTAAGAAATCTTGCCGACTACTTGGCTAGGCAATTGAACGAAAATGTGGGCGAAACCGTTGGCTACCGTATTAAGGGTGAGTCGAAAACATCGTCTGCCACTCGACTTGAAATCATAACCGAAGGGGTGCTTACGCGCATGATTCAGCAGGATCCCGAGCTTGCTGGCATAGCCGCCATTGTCTTCGATGAGTTTCACGAACGCAGTATTCACAGTGACTTTGGTTTAGCGCTAGCGCTAGAAGTCCAATCTGGGCTTCGCGATGACTTACGATTAATCGTAATGTCGGCTACCTTAGACATAGCAACACTTCAAACCTTGCTCAATGCGTTTAGCGTACTGCCAGTGGAGAACTTAAATACCCAAGGGCGCGTGTTTCCCGTTGATATTCGCTACACACAAGATGTGCAAGCGCATGAGTTAGTACCTAAAACCTGCAATATCATAAAGCAGGCAGTGGCCGAACACGACGGTGACATATTGGTTTTCCTTCCTGGGCGAGGAAGCATTAATGCAGTTGCCAGAGAAATAAAAGGCTTAGCTGAGACTGCGGACATGGCCGTTCACATGCTCTATGGAGCGTTGAGTAAATCTGTGCAGCAAGCCGCTATTGCGCCAGACCCGCAAGGCAGGCGAAAAATCATATTATCTACCAATATCGCTGAGACAAGTTTAACCATCGAAGGCGTGACGGTAGTTATTGATAGCCTATGGGAAAACAGTGCTCAGTATCATCCGTCCAGTGATATTACTTCGCTTACCCAGCAGCGCATTTCGCAAGCATCTGCCATTCAGCGAGCAGGGCGAGCGGGGCGGGTAATGGCCGGAACCTGTTATCGTTTGTGTAGCAAAAGCAGCTTCGAGCGTTTGGCAAAACACAATGCGGCGCAAATTGAAAAAGAAGACTTAAGTAGCTTCTTGCTTGATACCTTAGCTTGGGGCAGCAGCCCAGACACCTTGGCATTGTTGACGAAGCCTACACAAGCGCAGCTGCAGGTCGCACAACAAAAGCTTCTGCGCGTTAATGCTATCTCACAAGCAAATATTACTCCCTATGGAAGAGCGTTGGCACAGTTGCCCTGCCAGCCCCATTTAGCCCATTTACTGCTGACCGTAAAACAGGGTATTGATGATCTTTCTGCTGATGAAAACGATGCGCTTCGCCACGCTGCTCCCTTTGTTGTGGCGCTTAGCGAAAGCAATATCAGTGTAGGGGGGGCTACAAACGTAATGGATGCACTACTTAACGCCAATAGCAGTACGCGAAGTCAGCTTACACAGCAAGCTACCCGCTATGCGCGCTACGTGCAAAATAATGATGGAAAAGAACAACGCTTTAAGCTGGATATTAACGGACTAGATGAACACGCCCTTGGGCTTTGTGTCGCCATCGCATTTCCTTTGCAGGTGGGCTATAGGCGCAATTCGTCAGGTCAATCAGGAGAGAGCCCTAATGTGTCAAAGCATGTAGTAGGGGGCGCAACAAGAAACGGTAAGTCTCAGGCGAATTTAATCGAATACAAACTGGCAAGTGGAAAAGGCGCAGAGCTTACTACTAGTGGCAGCCCTTTAGGTTGCAGTGAGAGCGAAAATGGCGATGGGCCATGGCTGGCAGTGCTTGACGGGCAACTGATAAAAAGCACGGTGGCAATACGTTTGGCACAACCTGTACCTGAAAGCTGGTTGCGTTTAGCGTTCCCTGACGCATTCAGCGAAAAGCGCAGCGTAATTCTTAACAGCGATACGGGGGTTATGGAAGCCAGAGTAAGTACGGGCTTTTATGAGATAACGCTAAATAGCACACCAGTTTCTGGACAGGAAAAAAGTCGTGAAAAAGCATTCTGGGACGATGCGTTATGCAACGCATGGTTCGCGCATCTTGATGCACTTCCTCTATCAAGCTGGCCGCTTTCTGATGCAGACTGGCAATGGTGGCGAAGAGTTGAGATGGCAGGAAAGCTCAACTTGCCCCAAGACAAAGCTTTCGATGAGCCAGACCCGTGGCCATCGTCATTAAGTGACCTGGTGCACAAGGCTAAAGATAGTTTAGCGCCAGTCTTAAAAAGCTGTAAAAGCATCAAAAACCTTAAGCAGTTACCGTGGAAAACAGCCTTGAATAATGGTTTATCTTGGCCTCAGCAAGATGCGCTGGCCACGCTATTGCCAACTCATGTGACGATACCAACGGGGAGGGAGGCTAGCTTAGACTATCGCGAAAATGGAGATGTGGTTTTGTCGGTCAAAATGCCAGAATTGTACTCACAAAGCGCCCCATTAACGATAGCGGGGGGGCGAGTTACGGTTGTTTGCGAGCTGCTGTCGCCAGCAGGACGACCATTACAAACCACCAGTGATTTAGCGGCCTTTTGGCGAGGTAGTTATAAAGAAATACAAAAAGAGATGAAAGGGCGCTACCCCAAACACTTTTGGCCGGATGACCCTGCAAATGCAGTTCCGACCAGTAAAACTAAAAAACATATGTAGCCCCTGTATTTGAATGGCTACACTAACTAGTGATTCACGTAGCTGTTTAAGAACTGTATTTGAAAGGTATTGAAACAGATATCACTGCTGGAGCGCAGTGATATCAACGATTTTTTGACCAAGTGAGCTAGGACTGTGTCGCTTTATTCCGCTCTAGCTCAACATTTAGCGCAGCCATTACTTCCAGACCAGGAAACCCATCCGCAATCATGTTGTTACTAATTTGATAGTTGCGAATACCTTCACGTGTGGCTGGTCCAATAATGCCGTCAGGTTTACCCACATCGAAGCCTAAATCATTCAGCTTACTTTGAAGAGCAATGATGTCTTTGCGATTGTATGCAGGTAGGTCAGGTAACGTGGCTTTAATGCCAGACGCGCCAGCGATTCGGTCGGCCAATACACCCACGGCAATGGCATAAAACTCTGAGTTGTTCCAGCGCATGATAACGCGGAAGTTTTTGTAGGCGATAAAGGCTGGACCATTATGACCTGCAGGCACAATAACATAGGCGGTAGTATCGCCTTCACCCAACTCAGAACCATCAGCTTTTTTCACGCCCTGGGCGTGCCATTCACTGAGAGATTTTCTATTTTTATAGCCTGATTCTTGATAGTCGAAGTTCTCAGGCAGTTGCACTTCACGACCCCAGCGGAAGCTGCGCTCCCAACCAAGGTTAGCAAGGAAGTTAGCCGCAGAAGATAAGGCATCTTCTTCACTTGTCCACAAGTTTATTTGGCCGTCGCCATCGCCATCGATAGCATAATGGGTATAGGCCGAAGGCATAAATTGGGTGTGTCCCATTGCACCGGCCCACGAGCCAATCATGTCATCTTTTTGAAGCTTCTCTCGCTCCATCAGCTTCACAGCCACAAGAAACTCTTGGGTGAAGTAGGTGCTTCGTCGCTTATCACAAGCCAAAGTGGCAAGCGAGTCGAGTACCGGCATTTTGCCTTTATAAGAGCCAAAGTTTGTTTCTAGTCCCCAGAAAGCGAGTAGGTAGTGAGGAGGTACGCCGTATTTTTCACTTAGCTTATGCAAAAGCTTTTCGTGTTTTGCATACATCTCTTTGCCTTTCTCGGTGCGCCAGTCGGTAACGCGCTTGCTGAAGTACCCGGGAAAGGTTTGTACGAATTCAGGTTGGCTGCGGTCTAGCTCTATCACGCGGTCCTGGTGAACAAGACGAGGAAACACGTCATCGATAGTTTGCTGGCTAACTCCTTCCTGCTTGGCTTTTTCGGCTAGCGCGGCGGTACAGCTTGCGAATTGTTCGTTAGCCAGTGCCGAATTAATTGCCGCAGTCGCAAGAAAAAGCGAAAGCGATGTGCGAAGGAATGAGGCGTAAGACGTGGCCCTTCTAGGCGAACGATTAGAGAAAAAAGAAGACTTTAATGAAGCTAAGCGCATAGTACGATTCCTGTGTTACTTGCCAGCATGCTATCGCATTGTGACCGTGAAACGCGAGTAAAATTCATTTTCGCCCTTCAACCGAGATGCGTTTTTCAACATTTCAGCAGCACATACATTCGAAGTGTGCATATTTGGAAACAGTTGTTGAGAGGCTGCCCGAATGGTAATGTTGATACTATTAAAACTAACGTTTTAAAGGCGTTGGTTAAATCCATATCGCAATGTGTGCGATGTCATCCTCAATGATCTTCATGGCGTTTTCACGTGGCAAAAAGACAGACAAAAGATAATCCATCTTCAAAAAGTAAAGCATCAAGCAATGGCAAAGGCTCGGCTAAGCGCTCGTGGTTTTTCAAACTGTTTTGGCGAGTCACTCTTATTGGTTTGGTTGTGCTTGGGGCGTATGCCTTCTACCTTGACGCCCAAATTAAACATGCGTTCTCGGGCAACAAGTGGGAAGTGCCCGCACAGATCTTCGCCCGTCCCCTGGAAATCAGCAAAGGTGAAGAGATAACGCCCCAAGAAGTCATTGATGAGCTTAATTTGCTGGGTTACCGCAAGGTAACCTTTGCCGACAGTAGCGGTGAATACAGCTATCAAAATAAGGTGCTGACTGTACAGCGCCGCGCGTTTCAGTTCCCTGAAGGCGCAGAGCCTTTGCGTCACTTAGTAATAACGTGGGAGGGCGCGCGTATTGGGGAAATTTATGACAAGTCACAAGGTCGCCCTTACGGTTCTGCAAAGCTAGAACCCTGGTTAGTGACGCGCATGACAAGTGGCTCTCAAGAAGACCGTATGTTGGTGACGTTAGACACTATTCCTGAAATGTTGCCTAAAGCGCTAACGTTGGTGGAAGACCGCAATTTTTATAATCACCACGGTGTTGCGCCGCTTTCAATATTGCGGGCTCTAATGGCAAATATTGCAGCCGGACGAACGGTTCAAGGTGGCAGTACGCTAACGCAGCAGCTAGTTAAGAACATGTTTTTAACCCGTGAGCGTTCAATTGTGCGTAAGGCAAAAGAAGCCATCATGGCGGTGATCATTGATGCACGCTACAGCAAATCAGAAATTATTGAAGCGTATTTAAATGAAGTGTTTCTAGGGCAAAACGGCGACATGGCCGTGCACGGCTTTGGACTCGCCAGCTATTTCTATTTTGACCGACCAGCCAACGAGCTAAGTACGCCCGAGATAGCCACGTTGGTTGCTATTATTAAAGGCCCATCCTATTACAATCCCCGTAAGTATGCTGAACGTACTAAAGAGCGTCGTGATTTAGTGTTGCGCATGTTGTTTGATGAAAATGAAATTAGTCGTCAAGACTACGAACGCTTCGTGAATATGCCGCTAGGGCTTGCCAGTGGTGCGAGCTTAGCAAGCGGTAAACACCCTGCGTTTATGGAGCAGGTGCGCAGAGAACTCAATGAAATTCTGGCAGAGCCAAGCTTAAGAGACTCGGGCGTAAAAGTGTTTACAACACTCGATATCGTAGCCCAGCGCCGTGCTGAAAGCGCATTGTCAGGTACGCTAGACGGTTTGCAGAAAGACAGAAAAGTACCATTACAGGGCGCAATGGTAGTTACCGACAGCGCAAGTGGTGAAGTACGCGCTATTGTTGGCGGAAAAGACTTTGCGTTCAAAGGCTTTAACCGAGCACTAGATGCAAAACGCCCGATAGGCTCGTTGATTAAACCTGCGGTTTACTTAACTGCACTAGAAGACCCAACCCAATTTAACTTGGCAACGCCGCTTAAAGACGAGCCTATTACCCTTGAAAGTCGAAACGGAAAAACGTGGTCACCGCAAAACTACGATAAAGAGTTCAGAGGGCAGGTGCCATTACTTCAAGGTCTAGTCGAGTCTTTGAATGTGCCCACAGTTAATTTAGGTATGCAGATAGGGCTTGATGCGCTGGAGGATACTATCGCGCGTTTAGGGGTAACCACACCCGTAGATAAGGTTCCGTCCTTGACCCTTGGTGCTTTTGAATTGACCCCTTTTAGTACCAATCAAATGTATCAAACCCTATCAAATGATGGACGTTATATACCTCTTCATACGGTGACGTCTGTAGTTACGGCTGATAATGCACTGCTTTGGAAAAAGGCTGAATTTTTCGCTCAGCGCACCGATGAAGCGGCAACCTATCTGCTTAACTACGCCTTATACAAGGTAACCACAGAAGGTACTGCAAAGCGCATTGGCTGGAATTTTGGCAATGTGAATATGGCCGGCAAGACGGGCACCACAGATGATTATCGCGACAGCTGGTTTAGTGGCTTTGATAGAAATAACGTTGTTACAGTGTGGGTGGGTAACGACGATAACCAGCCGGTTAATTTAACCGGGGCAGGTGGAGCCTTACCCGTCTTCATCAATTATATGAAGTCCCAGTCGCCTAAATCATTATCAAGGCGTTTCCCTAAAGGTTTAGGTATTGCGCATTTTGATGCGAAAACTGGAGCAGTGGTTGTGGCTGGCTGTGCCGGAAGTTTAAGTGTGCCGGCTATTTTGGATGTGCTTCCTCCACCTCAGCAAGACTGCTCAGGCCGACCTGTTAACAAAGACAGCGACAAGGATGATAAAAGCTGGTGGGAACGGATATTCGGGTAAAAAAAGCTCCAGTAAGAAGATAGAAAACACAATCACTTGGCTGGGATACAGTCCGTGCTTTCTATCTCCCTCTGGAGTAAAAGGCCCAGGGAGGCAAATCTGTAAGCGGTAGTCGGCTAGGTACCTATTTATTTTTTATTGCGTTTTCAATGACCTTTCTGAAGGAATAGGCGCGCTGTAGAAAACACCAGCGCACTGACTACAAACGCAATAACCGGACCGAGTACCACCATAAAAAGGGTTGCGGCGGTCAACATATGCATTCTCCTTATGCGTCGTTATCGTTTGAGCTAACAGGCTCAATCGGGGTAATAGTAATATCTGCAACTAATGAGTTCGCTTCTTCTACCTCTGGCTCAAACGTGTGACCCGCGGTTAATACATCGTATGCCACATCTAGCTCTAAGTTCTGCTTCACATCTTGCATAGCACTTTCAACGATGAAGTCTGTGTGCGAAACAATGTTGTTTTGAGTGTCATTAGCGAATGCTGATGCGCTCAATACGCTAGTTGCTAAAGTTAGTGCAGTGAAAGTTTTGCGACCGATAAACATAGTAATCTCCTAAAAAAATAAGTTAGACACTGCACTTGAACATACTGCGTGGCAGCTATCATGTTGCTAAAGGTTTCGATAATAAGTCGTTATCAATTAACAATTAGTTTATAGCGAGGGATGTGCCAACTCGTAAAAATTACACAAGCTTATGAAATATATGGTTTTTATTTTTTATGGAAGAGTGGGTGTGAAAATATCAAATAATAGAAAAGCTAAAATTTAGCGAATTTATCAGGGTGGTGGTCAAAATGACTAACGCTAATGCTTTGAAATTCGCGCGGCTATACTAGTCGCCACGCGAAGGCATAATAAATGGGGCACCAAATGCGTACGCAGTCGGCACCTGTAGGAAAAGAGTGATCTTAGGAGGCTTTACTTCTAAATTGTGAAATCATTGTCACTACCAGCGCAATGATTACACCTGCAGCAACACCAACAACGCCATCAGCAAGTATAGACATAACCAGTGATGCGTCTGGGATAAGCGCAGTAAACCAGTCGGTAACAACGTGCAAAAAGCCGATGCTGTGCGTGAGTATGCCACCGCCTACCAAAAACATAGCCACTGTACCTACAACCGCAAGGGTTTTCATTAGTGCGGGGGCGGCAACTAATAACGCTCTGCCAACAAAACGCTGCAGTGAGTTCATTGAACCCGTTAGCGACTTGCGAAGCATGTAAAGCCCGACATCGTCCATTTTAACTAAAGCCGCTACCAGCCCATAAACGCCAAGGGTAATGGCTAGGCTTAGTGCTACTAGCACACCAATTTGCGTGGTAAGTGTTGCATCGGTCACTGTGCCTAATGCAATAACAATGATTTCAGCAGACAGTATGAAGTCAGTGCGTATGGCGCCTTTAATTTTATCTTTCTCAAAAGCCACCATATCCACATCTTCGTGGGTAAGCGCCTCTATTCTCGCTTCTCGTACTTTTTCTTCATCTTCATGAGGCAGGTATTTATGCAGCAGTTTTTCTGCACCTTCAAAGCACAAATATAACCCGCCTAGCACCAAAAGGACGGTTATAAGTGAGGGAACAAAAGCACTGATGGCTAACGCAGCAGGAACCAATATCGCTTTATTAATAAGTGAGCCTTTTGCAACGGCCCACACAACAGGTAGCTCTCGGTCTGCTTTAACGCCTTGGACCTGATCGGCGTTAACCGCTAAGTCGTCGCCCAAAACGCCCGCTGTTTTTTGCGCAGCGACTTTCGACATAGTTGCGATGTCGTCCATTAACGTTGCTATATCATCAAGTAGGGCTAGTAAGTTAGCTGCGGCCACGTCGAATATCCTTTGTTATGTATTACAGTTAGAGTAATCCCCATTAAATTGCAGCTTAGCGTACTGAAAACACAGGTAATATACAATAAACCCGATAAATCGCAGTTTTTTAGGTAATTTGCAGGGCGATAACCAACAGAAAAGGCGAAATCAGAGGAAGTGAGAAATGAGAAGAACACGTTCGTGCTCTTCTCAAATTGAAGTTAATTACCCCAAATGCTGTTTACCAACTCTGGGTGATCAACGAAAGGGTTTCGATTGTTCTGGAAACTGAAGGCAGCTTCATTCCTATCGATTTCCTTTTGGCTTACCGGATCTTGAGAATGCCAGCTTAAAAGTAGATTTAAGAACCAGCTTTCGAATACTTGGTCATTCGTGCCATTTAACACAGCATCGCCATACGTACTATTCGTTTCCCAATTTGCAATGACATTTTCGTAACGGGTTGCCATGTAGAAATACGCTCTAGCGAAGTCACCTTTAAACTCGTCGATAGGTTCAAAAACGGTGCCTGTATAACCAGAAGCAGAGGAGCCAGCGCCCAGCTTGGAGCCATTCGAAGACGTATAAGTAGCACTTCCTACATCACCGTACGGATAGCTACTACGGCGCCCGTTAACGTATCCATCAGTAGCAAAAACGTGGTGAATATCGGTATTCATTGGTGAGACTGCACCGCCAAACCAGCTGCGCGGGAACGCGTGCTCACGGTTATAGCAACTGCCTTCTCCACTATAGCTGCCACATTGGTCAGAACCCGCTGTGTAGCTGTAAGCGTCACTACCATTTGGGTTTTCTGAATACATATCCAAAATAGAGCCATCATTTTCATAGTAGCTGTCGCTTGTATATGAAATATAGAATGTCCAAAGGTCGCCATAGCTTTGGGTATTATGGTTTTTGATAATATTGTAAAGCTCGGTCTTTAACGCGTAGCCTGACAGACCGTTAGCGCTTGCATAGTAACCAGTGAGTTCTGATGAACCACCACCACTGCCACCGCCACTCGTTGTGCCAACGCTAAAGCTGGTGCTTTCACTCGCACCGAAAGAGCCGCCATTAGCAACAGACACGCCTTCTATTAGCAAGTTATAGCTGCCAGAGCCATAGGAGCAGCAGATTCCATCGCCATAGGCATCACTAATGGTAAAGGTATATTCTCCATCAGTAAGGCAAACCGCTTCAGTATAACTTTGGTTGCTAGCGTAGTTGCTGCCAGAGGCTTCAATTTGGTTGTTTGAGTTAGTTATCTGCCAGCTTGTTTCACTGCCGTAATTGTCGGTGGTTAAGTTCAGTTCACCCGAATGGCTAGCGCACGTGCTTCCACCGCCATTATTGCCACCTGACCCAAGTGTGGTCGGTTCGAATGCGTCTACATAGACGATTTCTGAACCATCAAAGCCAGTTTGATCATAAAAACGTAACCCCACCTCAATTTCTTTCGTCACTGTAGCGGAGTAAGAGAAAGTAAGTTGTTGCCAGTTTCCGGTTAAGCTGTTGTCAGAATAACCTTGATAGCCGTCTACATATAAGCGCGCTTTAACCGCTCCCTCAGTGTGATATAGCCTTACTGAGAACTCATAGTTTTGACCAGCAGTAACATTAATTGATTGGCGGAAGTCAGTTGAGCCTTGCGTTGTTGTGTTAACGGTAATTGCAGCGGACTTGCTACCCGAGAATGAGTAGGCAGAATTTTCAGCCACGCTAATTCCAGAGTCGATAGTTGACCACGAATCAGGTGTACCAGCTGTCCATGTTTCAAAATCTCCATTTGAGACTTGAGCCATGGCGATAGCGGGTAAAAATACACCTGCCACGCCCACTAATTGACGTAAATTTATATTCATTTATTTTCCATTATTGTCTTTATTTTAAATGTAATATTCGTCCTTTAAATGTAGTGTTCGATGCCTTCCTAGGCGCGCTAAATATTGCACGTATTTATGACAAAATGAATAAAAGCGCTTAATCTAGTGGTAAAAATCATTCTTTTTATAAGAACTTTAAACATTCCCCTTGCTTGGACAATACCTAGAAATCAGCAAAGAACGCAGCAGAAAATGTACAGCAAAAGTTATTGTCCCTTGCCTGGCCGTAGGGGAGAAAAGTCGCTTCACGGGGAGCCTATGAAGACCTTACTGCTAATTGAGACAGTTTGTGCGGGGATACAATGACAAGCGATGTTATTCCTTCATTATCAGTGCGCTCATATACAAAACAAACGTGTCGCCACAAACATGACTATTTTCAGCTGGTGTTGCCTATTAACGGGCATATCTTGATCGAAATTGATAATTTTAGCGGTCGAGTAGGCGTCGGCGAAGGTGTGTGTATTGCGCCGAATGAGGTTCATTACTTTAGCGCTAATGAACTGTCCAAGTTTATTGTCGCGGACTTGAAAGATGTGCCAGTTAATTTAAATGACAGGCTACATCCAATATTTCAGGTAACGTCCGCATTACAGGCGTTTTTGTCGTTTGTAGAAATTCAAATTAGTCAGTTTGCAGACCATGGTCATGAAGAAATACTGGCGCTGTTTTTAACCTTGCTAGAAACATCCTTGAAAGGGTGCAGCATGGATAAGCGAATTACTCCTGTATTAAGTTATATTCATCGCGACCTCGCCAAAGGTTTTACGCAGGTGGAGTTAGCACAGATAGCCTGTATGGGGACAACGCAATTCAAAACACGTTTTAAAGAAGCTACTGGACACAGTTTACGAGATTATCTTGTGAAAGTGAGGATGGAGAAGGCCAAAGCACTGCTTAGAAATACCGATACACCCATGTTGGGTATAGCTCAGCTAACGGGGTATGAAGATGTTGCAGCATTCAGTCGACGGTTTAAAGCGTACTTCGGGCAACCCCCTAAGTTTTTCAAAAGAAAGTAATCTCGTGCTTCTTTTTCATTAAGCTGACGTCGATAGCCTAAACTGCTAGTTTCGCTCTTCATCTTTAGGAAGCTTATTAACTCTGGCGTCTATAAAACGTTTGTGATCGTCCATTTTGGTGCACTCTAATGTACCACCTGTAATCCCACTTAATATCGCCAAGGCTTTATTGGTGGTACTGCTACAGTTTACGCGTTTTGAAGGGCGTCGATTTTCATTAGCTTGTATTTCCTGTGTGCTTGGTCCACTTAGCACTGGGCTATTTTTCCGTGCCTGGAATTCCCTCGTTGCCTGCTCAGCATCTTCGGCTATTTTGTCGTTATGATACTTTTCGAAATATAGCGCTGCACCGTCTTTAGCCGATAAGTTTAGTGAGCCAGCACGCCTATTTGCATTTTTTGAAAAAGTGGGTGATGGCGGCGTATTAGTTGGCTTACTTTCAACGAGTACCTGCTGTGTATCCGGCTCAGCATTTTTTTGCTGCTTGGTCGTAGGGCTTTCCACAATTTTATTCTTACTATCAAGCGCTTCAGTGGCTTTGGTTGCCTCAGTTTTCAACTCAATTTCTTGCCTTTCTGGTGAAACATCGATTGATTTCATTTCTTGAGGTTTAGCTTGGACTGGAGGGCGCAAAATGGGTGGGTAATACAGTCTGGCGCTTATCTCAGGCGTTCGCTCCAAATCATTTACGCGTGCTTTTTGGCTGTTGATACTCAACTGAGAAAGTATGACCACCACGATGACCCCAAAAACGTGTAAAAAACCAGAGACCAATAAGGAGCGCCACGCCGTTTTCTTTGCAGCGGAGCGGTGTTCAATACTGCGCTCGGGCGCAAAGAAAGAAGGGGTGATAGTCGTCATAGTAAACAACAGACCATGCGCTCTATTGAATAGTTCCATCCTAATTTCATCGCACTTTTTAGTCTTCTTAACTTACTCAAACCCTGCGCCGCTTCATAATTGGGCAAATTTTTATCGGTGCACCATTTGTGTGCATTATTTTTGTGCGTTCATGAAGCGTTTGTGTGTATGTATATGATTTTTATGGTTAATCATTTGTGGCATGGCTCTTGGTTTATCTTCCGATAGTTGGAAACACGACCATAAATCACAGAATAACCAAAATAAACTGGGAGCAACTCATGAAACTAGTCACAGCGATCATCAAGCCGTTCAAGCTAGATGATGTTCGTGAAGCCATTTCAGAAATCGGCATCGACGGTTTGACCGTGACCGAAGTGAAAGGCTTTGGACGTCAAAAAGGACACACTGAACTTTACCGCGGAGCGGAATATCAGGTGGATTTTCTACCTAAAGTCAAACTGGAAATTGCTGTTCAGGATGATCAAGTAGAGCGCCTGGTAGAAGCCATCGTTGGCGCTGCCAAAACAGGCAAAATTGGAGACGGCAAGGTGTTTGTTTACGACCTTGAACACGCCGTTCGTATTCGAACTGGTGAGTCGGATAGCGACGCGCTGTAAGCCACAACGATATATTTGCGGAGAAAACCATAATGGAAATCACTTTTGAACTTGGGTATGCGCTAGATACCTTTTATTTTCTAATCTGCGGTGCATTAGTTATGTGGATGGCTGCAGGTTTTGCGATGCTTGAAGCCGGTCTTGTTCGAGCGAAAAACACCACAGAAATTCTAACTAAAAACGTGGCGCTATTCGCTATCGCTTGCACTATGTACATGATTTGCGGTTACGGCATTATGTACGGTGGCGGCGACTGGGGTCCATTCCTAAGCGGTATCATGGCTGATGGCGCAACAGGTGTCGCTGAAGAGCCAGCAACATATGCACCTTCTGCTGACTTCTTCTTCCAAGTAGTGTTTGTTGCAACAGCAATGTCTATCGTATCTGGTGCGGTAGCTGAGCGTATGAAGCTTTGGGCATTCCTAGCGTTCGCAGTTGTTATGACGGGCTTCATCTATCCAATGGAAGGTGCTTGGACATGGGGCGGCGAAGCAGTATTCGGTATGTATACGCTTGGCGACCTTGGTTTCTCTGACTTTGCAGGTTCTGGTATTGTTCACATGGCTGGTGCAGCTGCTGCTCTTGCTGGTGTACTTGTACTAGGTGCTCGTAAAGGTAAATACACAGCTGACGGTAAAGTAAACGCGATACCAGGTGCAAACCTACCGCTTGCAACTTTAGGTACATTTATCCTGTGGATGGGTTGGTTTGGCTTCAACGGTGGTTCAGTACTGGCCACTGCAACTGTTGAAAGTGCAAACTCGGTTGCTATCGTATTTATGAACACGAACGCTGCGGCGGCTGGCGGTGCTATTGCTGCACTTATCGTTGCACGTATTCTGTTTGGCAAAGCTGACCTTACAATGGTACTTAACGGTGCGCTAGCTGGTCTTGTGGCAATCACAGCCGAGCCCTCTACACCTACGCCTCTACAAGCCACTTTGTTTGGCGGACTTGGCGGTATCCTAGTTGTACTTAGCATCGTTGCACTTGATAAAGTAAAAATCGATGACCCTGTGGGCGCTATCTCTGTTCACGGTGTGGTAGGTCTTCTTGGTCTGATCCTTGTGCCTTTCACAAACGATGGTTCAAGCATTTCTGGTCAGTTAATTGGCGCAGCGACTATCTTTGTTTGGGTATTCGTAGTGAGCCTTGTTGTATGGCTAGTGATTAAAGCGGTTATGGGTGTACGTGTGAGCGAAGAAGAAGAGTTCGACGGCGTAGACATGAGTGAGTGTGGTCTGGAAGCATACCCAGATTTTACAAGCAGCCGTTCGTAAGAGAGTCTCGATTAGGCAAATGAAATAACAATAATAATGCCTTATTACTTCGTTTAAGCCCTGCACATGCGGGGCTTTTTTCGTTTCTAACAACGTGTTTTGTGCCAAGCATCGCGCTAGGGGAAAAGAGCCTAGGCGTAATGTGACAATAACGCTACACTATGATTCGATAGGCTTTCGCTAGATTTATTATCAGCAACGTTTTAGTAAAGGGATGGTTATGATTGCAAGTGCGCGACTTCTACCTTTGATACTGGTTTTCTTTAGTATCAGCTGTTTAGGCTATGACAGAATAACGGGGCACCCCTTTGCAAGTCGCTCAGAAGTTATCGCAAAGAACGGCATGGCGGCTACAAGTCAACCGCTAGCCACACAAGTGGCTTTAGATATTTTAAAGCAAGGTGGCAGTGCGGTTGATGCAGCAATTGCAGCCAATGCCATGTTAGGTTTAGTTGAGCCTACGGGTAGCGGTATTGGCGGTGACTTATTCGCCATTGTGTGGGATGCAAAAGAAGAGAAGCTAGTTGGCTTAAACGCATCTGGCCGCTCACCCAGACAGTTAACCAAAGCGGTGTTCGCCGAGCGTGGTTTGCATCAAATTCCAAAATTTGGTCCTTTACCTGTTTCTGTCCCAGGCGCTGTAGATGGCTGGTTTGCGCTACACGAAAAATTTGGCAAACTGCCTATGTCTACGCTGCTTACCCCATCTATCAAATATGCTCGTGAGGGGTTTCCTGTTTCAGAAGTTATTGCCTACTACTGGCAAATGAATTACGAGCGAATTGGTCACTATGACGGTTTTGCAGAGACCTTTCTTATGGATGGAAAAGTACCGCAAAAAGGCGATGTTTTTAAAAATCCTGGGCTAGCAGTGACCTATGAAAAAATCGCAACAGGCGGGCGAGATGCTTTTTACAAGGGCGATATTGCGCGCACAATCGATGCTTATATGAAGTCTCAAGGAGGCTTCTTGTCATATCAGGATTTGTCATCGCATACCTCTGAGTGGGTAGAGCCCGTTTCCGCTAACTATCGTGGGTATGATGTGTGGGAGCTTCCGCCCAACGGACAAGGTATAGCAGCGCTACAGATTCTTAATGTGCTTGAGCACTATGATATCGAAGGAATGGGGTTTAACTCGGCTGACTACATCCACACCTTTGTTGAAGCCAAAAAGCTCGCCTTTGAAGATCGCGCTAAGTTTTATGCGGATCCAGACTTCAACGATATCCCCGTCGACTGGCTAATTTCGAAAGAGTATGCCGCAAAGCGTCAGAAACTCATAGATAAAGAACGCGCAGCGAATCGCGTTGATGCAGGCATTTATGAAGGAGATACCATTTATCTGACCGTTGCTGATAAAGAGGGCAATATGGTGTCTTTAATTCAAAGTAATTACCGCGGAATGGGGTCTGGCATGACACCTCCCGGACTTGGTTTTATTCTTCAAAATAGAGGTGAGATGTTTACGCTTGAAGAAGGGCACTTTAACGAATATCGCCCGGGAAAGCGTCCATTTCACACCATTATTCCAGCTTTTGTAACAAGAAACGGTAAGCCAGTGATGAGCTTTGGCGTGATGGGCGGTGGAACTCAGCCCCAAATGCATGCACAAATTATTGTAAACATTCTCGATTTCGGAATGAATTTACAGGAAGCGGGAGATGCTCCACGCATATTGCACAGCGGTTCAAGCAGTCCAACGGGCGCGTTGATGACTGACGGTGGCTATGTGAGTTTAGAATCAGGTTTCAGTGAAACCGTTCAGCGAGAGCTCATGGAACGGGGTCATAAGCTTCAACGTGTAGTAGGCGCGTTTGGTGGCTACCAAGCTATTGCATGGGACGAGCAAAAAGGCGTGTATTTTGGTGCATCAGAAACGCGAAAAGATGGACAAGCAGCGGGCTATTAAGCACACTAGTGTAAATAATAGCCGGTGAGGCTAATTAGTCTCACTTTGTGCTGCTTCGCTTTAAACGGTTTCAAAGCTTGAAGCAGTCGTTACACTTTACAAAAAGGTTCGCAACACTAAGCGCGGCGAAAGTTCGCCAGCAGCCACACGTCAGAACAAGGCGTTAATAAAAACAAGAGCGGCAATGACACAACCACAAAAAGGCCTCTGCGCTGAGCCAAATTTACATGCACAGTATTTATTACTGAACGTAATTGATGATGATAGCCAAGCGGTGCGGGCTAAGCTGTCACGCGTTCTGGATATATTTGAGCATTTTGAGAATGAGCACTACGAGGCCATGGTAACGGGCGTTGTCGCTATTGGCACCGGTTACTGGGCTGAGGTATATCCTGGTCTTATCCCTGTTGAGCTAGCCCCTTTTCCCGATATGCAGTGTGACGACAGAAGTGCGCCAACAATGCCTTGCGATCTCTTCATTCAAATCCGCGCTGATAGGCTGGATATTTGCCATGCGGTTGGCATTGAAGTGATGGATTTGCTGCGTATTCACGTTGAACTGGTAGAGCAGATAAGAGGGTTTAGGTACTTAGATGGCCGTGACCTCAATGGTTTTCTTTATGGCGCAGATAATCCACGTGGCATGAAGCGTAGACAAGTCGGCATTATTGGTGAAGATGACCCTGATTTTAGCGGTGGAAGCTATGTCCACATACAACGCTATCGGCATGACTTAAGGCGCTGGAATAGCCTTTCAAGTCGCCAGCAAGAACAAGTGATGGGCACCACACAAGAACACAATCTGGTAAGTAGCGAACAGTCTGAGTCATCGCACTGTGTAAGAGCAAGCACAGTTGGGCCAGATGGCGATGAGCCAAGGTTAATAAAGCAAGGCATGCCATACGGTGATATGGCCTCCCAAGGGTTGTTCTTTGTGAGTTGCAGCGCCAGTGCGCGGCCTTTTAAACAGATGCTCCATAGCCAAATATACGGCAATGGTGAAGGCGATTATGACAGATGGCTAGATTTTACCAGCGCTGAAACGGGCGCCGCGTTTTTCGCGCCTTCCGTTAACTTTATTCGCCAGCAGGCAAAATTATCAGAAACCTAAAACGAAAAGGCACTATTCAGTGCCTTTTTTTCGAGAGCGAATTAAAGCGTTGAAAATACTTTATCAGCTGCAGCAAGAGTTTGCTCAATGACGGCAGCGTCATGCGCTTTTGAAACAAAGCCCGCTTCATAAGATGCAGGTGCTAAATACACGCCTTGCTCTAACATACCGTGATAGAACTTGTTGAATTGCTGAGTATTGCAGTTAATCGCTTGCTTGTAGTTCGTAACTTTCTCTACGTCTGTAAAGAAGATTCCGAACATACTGCCGGCAATATTAGTAGTTAGGCTAATATTGTGTTTGTCAGCAAGGGCTTGGAAACCATCTACTAGCGTTTGCGTATTTTCGAAAATTGAATCGTAAAGTCCAGGCTGTTTTATCTGTGTTAAAGCAGCAAGACCCGCAGCCATAGCTACTGGGTTACCAGAAAGCGTACCCGCCTGGTAAATTGGCCCTGTTGGGGCAATGTGGGTAATGATGTCACGACGACCACCAAAACAGCCTACTGGCATGCCGCCGCCAATAACTTTACCCAAGCAAGTCAGGTCTGGTTTGATGTTGTAACGCTCTTGCGCCCCGCCGCGAGATACGCGGAAGCCTGTCATTACTTCATCAAAAATCAATACGCTGCCATATTGGTCACAAATAGCGCGAAGTCCTTCAAGGAAGCCTTCCACAGGAGGGATACAGTTCATGTTACCTGCGACAGGTTCAACGATAATGCACGCAATATCATCGCCATGGGCTTCGAAGATTTCTTTTACGCTGTCTAGGTTATTGTATTCAACGGTAAGCGTATGCTCAGCAACATTTGCTGGAACACCTGGTGAACTTGGTACACCTAAGGTTAGCGCCCCTGAGCCCGCTTTCACTAGCAGTGAGTCCGCATGCCCGTGATAGCAGCCTTCAAACTTAACAATTTTGTTTCTGCTGGTGTAGCCGCGAGCTAGGCGAATAGCCGACATAGTTGCCTCTGTACCAGAGTTCACCATGCGTACCATTTCCATGGATGGAACCAGCTCACTAACCAACTCAGCCATGATCACTTCAGCTTCGGTAGGTGCACCGAAAGACAGGCCGTTATATGACGCCTCAATAACCGCATCGCGAATTTGGGCGTTATTGTGACCTAGAACCATTGGGCCCCAAGACTGGATATAATCAATATATTGCTTACCATCCGCATCCCACATGTATGCGCCATCCGCTTTCGTGATGAAGCGAGGTGTACCGCCTACCGCTTTAAAAGCGCGAACAGGTGAATTTACGCCACCAGGAATGGTTTTTTGGGCGCGGGTGAATAGGGCTTCAGATTTTTGCATGTAATTACTTACTCTTATTGCTGTACCAAACCACGTCACGCTCGTACTTGGTGAGAAGGTTTTCAACACCCAGAGTAAGCGCAAACAAGGCCATCCTAACAAGTACACCGTTGTCGGTTTGTCTAAAAATGGCGAGGTTTGGGTTAAGGTTTAGATCGTTATCTAATTCGTTGGCTTCCATACGTGAATCTCGTGGAAGTGGATGCATGATAACGGTCTTCGACTGAAAGTGTTTCGTGTAAATCGACTGATTAAGGCGGAACTTACCACGGTATTTGTTGGCTTCTTCTTGAGAAGGAAAGCGCTCTTCCTGGATGCGCGTTTGGTAGCAAATGTCCGCATCCATATTCCCTTCAAGGGTATCGGTAATGGTAAGCTGGTGCCCCGCATTTTCAATAGCGTCAATAATGGGCTGAGGCATGGCCAGCTCTTTTGGCGAAATGAGCGTAAAGCGAATGTTTTTAAACAAACACAGTAAGCGCGACAAAGAGTGCACAGTTCGGCCATAGCGCAAATCACCAATCATGGCGATATGTAATCCGTCAATGCCTTGGCCATTGTATTCAAGCTCTCGCTTAATCGTGAATAAGTCCAACAGCGCTTGGGTGGGGTGTTCGTTTGCACCATCACCACCGTTGATAACCGGCACGCGACTACCTTCGGCAAATTCTGCCACTGAACCCGCCGCAGGATGTCGCATTGCAATAATGTCGGAATAGCCGCTCAGCACACGGGCTGTGTCGTACAATGACTCACCTTTAGCCAGCGCAGAGCTCGACATGCCTGTGGTTTCTCTAACTTCGCCACCTAAAAGGTTGAACGCGGTACCAAAGCTAACTCGCGTACGGGTACTTGGCTCAAAGAAAAGGTTACCGAGAATAGCGCCATCAAGCACAGTGGTGCGCTTTTGTCGTTTGGCATAGGGTTGCATGGAATTGGCAACTGAGAACACTCTCTCAATGGCCTCGCGATCGAATTGATTAACCGAAAGAATGTGGTTACCGGTAAAGTCAGACATGCGCTTCTCAATCATCAACGAAAACGGCGCTAGTTTATAATACCGCTGGGGTTAAGTCATTAGCGCAACGTTAATCTTGCCTTAGGTTTTTCTCTGTTTAGAGAATTGTTGAAAAGGCTTAACCACACGTAAAGAAGTAAAGGTAAGTTTTAGTGCATGTCGACTAATTACGTTGCTGCGTATAGTGATTAAAGAGCAAGAGGATCTTTTCAGCCGCGCTATTTACGTGGGCTGTGATCGCGTCGTCTTGAAGCGGAGACTGTATACCGCAAAGCATCATGGTGTGATATTCCCCCTTAAGCAGGGCGCAGTAGTCTACTGCCAATTGATGAGCTTTGTCATGACTCAAGTCGCCTTTGCCAAACCTTTCAATGACATCACTTAATGTAGACAGAGAAGCTTCTGGGCCAGCCTGATAAAAAAGTGTTGCCACGTGAGGGTTATTTACCGCTTCAGCGATAATTACACGAAAGATAGCAATGGCTTCTGGGTCTTGTAATAGGCGTACAAACTGACAGCCCACTTTTTTCAAACAATCAATTAGCGAGAGTGAGTCAGACGCAGAGTCGATAAGTTGCTGAGTGTCGAGTTGGTATGATCTGCATTTTGATGAGATAGCTGCCTTAAAAAGGGCATCTTTACCCTCGAAATGAGAATAAACCGTTTGCTTGGATACACCTGAGGCTTTAGCAACGGTGTCCATAGATGTGTTGGCAAAGCCTTCTTTTAAGAACAGGCAAGAGGCTGCATGTAATATAAGATGGTATTTCTCTTCACTTTTAGGTCGGCCTTGCTTTCGAGTGGTAGCCACGTTCGTTCTCACTTCATTGACGAATATTTAAATATCAAACTGGACGGTCTAGTATTAATATACTAGCATAGCACAATAAGTATGCAAATATAGCCCAGAGCACCTGCTTAACTGGTTAAAGGAAATGTTATGACTGCTGCACACACGTCTTCTGAAAGTGGCAAATTCACGCTATTCGTCTCTATTGCCGTTTTTACTGTAGCGTTAGTGGTTCTATTGATGACTGCGGGGCTTGGCAACGCAACGCAAACGCCAGAGGCAAGAGTTCCTGTTGCAGTGTCCACTGGAACAGTCAAAATTCAATCGGGCTTTGAAACTCCAATCAACGTTTTTGGGCTTGTCGAATCCCCAAAGGCTGCCTCGCTTTCATTCGATATGGCAGGGCAAGTCAATACCTTACTTGTTGAAGAAGGTGATGTAGTAAATAAAGGGGATGTTCTAGCTCGTCAAGATGTTCAGCGTCTGAACGCCAGAAAACGTGAGCTTCAAGCCTCGCTAGAGCGCGCGAACGCCGACCTTGAGCTTGCTAGAGTAAATAGCGAAAGAACAACGTCGTTGGTTGAGAAAAAGCTAGAATCAGCACAGCGACTAGACGAAGTAAAGGCAAGTTTAAATGTCGCTAAGGCCCAAGTTAATGAAATGCAGGCCGCCCTTGAATCGCTTAATGTAGAGATAAACAAAGCCACGCTTATTTCTCCGTTTGACGGCGTAGTCAATCGACGCTTTATTGATGAAGGCAGTGTGGTTAGTGCAGGAACTCCTGTGTTTGGTGTTACAAGTATCGAAAAATATCAGGCGCGCTTCGCGGTTCCTGCAGATGTTGTTGAGCAGTTTGGCGTTAATGAGTCAGTACAGGTAAAGGTTGGCGATATAGAAGTGGCGGGTACGGTCACGCAGCGCTTGCCTGTTCGCAACGTGCAAACGCGAACCATTGATATTTTAGTGACATTAAATAGTAATGAGAGCGTGCGCCCCGGTGACATGGCCATTCTGTCCGGTTCTCGTTCTCATTCTGAGACAGGAAGTTGGCTGCCGGTTAACGCGCTAAGTAATGGCTTGCGTGGTTTGTGGCGCGTATTTGTTTTATCAAACGAGCAAAACGCCACTCTTGAAGCCCGCGTAGTGGAAGTTGTATACACCGACGGAAACAACGCGTTTGTGCGCGGAGCGCTCAAAGATGGAGAGATTTATGTAAGCGAAGGTACACACAAACTCGCACCTGGCCAAATGGTATCCATCCCTAGTCAACACCAAGCTGGGGCACGCTAATGAAGTCATTTAACTTCGGCTCAGATAAATCTTATCCGTGGTATACCTTATTTTACCGACGAGGGCACTTACTTATACTGAGCCTACTGGTGCTGATAACCGCTGGTTTATCAGCATTAGGCTCTCTGCCGCGTATTGAGGACCCGCGAATAGATACGCGAAACGCACTCGTCATCACTCAATACCCCGGTGCGTCGGCGGAACGGGTAGAGGCTTTGGTTAGTGATGTGCTTGAAGACAGGCTTAGAGAAATATTTGAAATAAAGGAAGTGAAGTCCACTTCGCGTGCAGGTATCTCCATCATTCTCATAGAAACGCAAGACTGGATAAATAATTCCACTAACGAACAGCTATTTAGCGAAATTCGCGACGCCATTGGCGCTGCCGCTGAGTCATTCCCTGAAGGTGCGATGGCGCCAGTTTTCGATGAAAAGCGCGGCGCGACCGCGTTCACTTTATTGTTATCTGTGCGTGCGGACCACTTTGAAAATACCCCTATTACACTCACCGCGCGTTTGGCCCAAGAACTTACAGACAGGCTGCGAAACGTTAACGGCACTGAGCTTGTGCGTGTATACGGCGCACCGCAGGAAGAAATTAGCGTCAACATCGACCCTATTAAGCTTGCTGCAACGGGTCTTACCTTACAGCAAGTAAGCAATTTAATAAGCCGCGCCGACCCCAAATTGCCAGCAGGCATGCTTAACTCTCAGCAAAGCAATTTGCGCTTTACAGTGGGGGATGGCTTAGATGGCGTGAACATGATTGCTTCAATTCCCTTAGTTAACGAGCAAGGTCGCTACTTACGGGTGGAAGACGTTGCGACGGTAGAGAGAAGTTTCACAACACCTCGAAAGGACGTGGCATTTTTAAACGGTGAAGAGTCTATCTTTGTGGCAGCGCGTATGCAGCCCTCGCTACGCTCAGATGTATGGACAGAAAATGCATTAGCGGTAGTAGAGCAGTTTAACAAAGACTTCAGCGGAACCTTAACCGCGACTGTTGCATTTGAGCAAAACGAATATACCGCTACTCGCCTTGCTGACTTATCGATGAACCTGCTCATGGGGTGCGCAGTGGTCATGATGGTTATTCTACTTTTCATGGGGTTTCGTGCTGCGTGGATTGTGGGCCTGGCACTTCCCTTATGCGCCGCTTTTGCCTTGTTCTCTTTAAGTTTTTACGACGAGCAAATTCACCAAATGTCTATCTTTGGCATGATCATCGCCATTGGTTTACTAATCGATAACGCCATTGTTATTACCGATGAAATTCGCATTAATTTACAAGATCCTAATTTAACGCGAGTAGGCGCTATGGCGAAAAGCGTCTCTCATCTATTTGTGCCGCTTTTGGCTTCAACGCTTACGACCATTTTAGGCTTTATGCCGATTTTTCTTTTAGACGGCAACATTGGTGACTTTGTTGGCCCGATTGCCATTAGCGTGGTGATGGCGCTTATTGGCTCGCTGTTTATCTCTTTAACTATCATTGCAGCCCTCGCTGCCCGATTTTTGCCAAAGCACGACAACAGTTCGCAACATGAAACAGCATCGAAGGCGTGGTGGAAAGTGGGATTTCAAGCGCCAGAGCTTAGTCTGGCTTTCAAAAAACAATTGGGTAGATGGATAAAGCAGCCGATTTTGGTGTTACCGATTATTGCTTTGCTTTGTTTATCTGGCTTTGTGCTGTCTAAAAGCTTAGCCAATGTGTTTTTCCCAAGTGCAGACAGAGATCAGTTCGAAGTGTACCTGTGGACCAAAGAAGGCAGTAGCATCGACAACACCACAAACTACGTTAAAAAAGTCGATAGCGCCATACGCAGCGAGCAAGGCGTGAAACAAGTAAGCTGGTTAGTCGGGGGCTCTGCCCCATCGGTGTACTATAACCAGACGATGACCCGTGACAACATGCCTTACTTTGCAAATGCTGTGGTGTCGACAGATACAGTGGATGACGCCGTTGCGCTAGTGGGCAAGCTACAACAAGAGCTTGATAGCGCGTATCCAGAGGTACAAATTGTAGTGCGAGCCTTTGGGCAGGGGCCACCTATTGCGGCGCCTGTTGAGGTAGAGATTTTCGGCCCTGATCTGAATGTGTTGAACGACCTAGGCGACAAAGTACGCATGTTAATGTCTGAAGTCGACGGCATTTCTCAGTCTATAACCAGCGTTTCAATGGGAGAGCCCGAGCTTAAAATAAACGCGGACAGCGATAATCTGTCTTACTTGGGGCTTACGCTTTCTGAGCTTGCCAATCAAATGCAGATAAACTTTTCGGGTATTACCGGTGGTTCTGTTTTGGAAAGCACAGAAGAAATTCCTGTACGTGTAAGGTTAGACGAGGCGTATAGACAAAATGTAACGGGCGTAGACGCCATGCCTATTCCGGTTGCAGGAGACAATGCTATTTCTTGGTCGCCACTTGCTGCTGTAACAAACTTAACGCTTCAGCCTGCAACCAGCAGTATCACGCGTCTCGATGGCGAAAGACTCAACCGTATTCAGGCGTTTTTGCTTCCTGGTGTCCCGGCCATTGATGCAAGTAATCATTTGCGAGACCTGCTCGAAAGTCGATTAATTCTTCCCGAAGGGTATCGCATTCATTTAGCGGGTGACGCTGATGAGCAGCAGCAAGCACTAGGAAAGTTAGCGACCTATGCACCGGTCTTGTTGGTTCTTATGGTAACCACGCTCATTCTGACTTTTACCAGCTTGCGCATGGCGGGTGTAATCGGATTAGTGGCAATACTTTCTGTAGGGCTGGGTATGTTCAGTCTTTGGATATCTGGATTGCCGGTTGGGTTTAATCCGCTGCTAGGTTGTGCTGGCCTTATTGGCGTCGCAATCAACGGCTCGATAGTGGTTATTGCCGCTATCAACGCGAACCCCAAAGCAAAGCAGGGAGACACAAAAGCCATTGTTGAAGAAACCATGAGCTGTAGCCGCCATATTTTATCGACAACTTTCACAACGGTAGGTGGATTGATTCCATTGTTATTGTTCAGTGAAGGTAGCTTTTGGCCGCCGTTGGCCGTGGTACTGGCTGGGGGGGTAGGGTTTTCGGTGATCTTATCACTAGTCTTTACGCCGACCATAGTGGCGGCATTTCAACGATATCGTTATAGAAATCACACATTGGCATAATTTTACGGTTAAACTATCCCTTTTTAACCCACGTATAAATTTGGCTTACTTGGCGTATGCGAAAATCAAACCCTCTTTTACGTTGGTGGCAAACCGACTGCGTGAAGTGTAAACGCATGAGACTTTATATTGTTTGGGCTGTAATCATGTTAGTGGTGTATTTTTATGTCTGGTACTAGTGTCGAACCAATCTATATTCGAGCTGCCTCGAAAAGTAATGGCATTACCAGCTTAGTTCTGGGCTGTATCGGTTTGTGTATTGCCGCGCTCTGGTTAGCATTCCTACCTGACTGGCTGTTTCTGGCAGGGATTTTTCTTACCAGTGCTGCCTTGGTGTGCTTGCTGGTAGGGTACTTCAAAATTCGTGAGCCGGACTATAGTTTGGAGATAGCCAAAGACTATATTACCTATCGTCATCGCTTAGGCAGCTGGCGTATTCACTGGGACAACTTACAGCGCGCCGATTGCCCCAGGGTTAGGCATGGTCTGGACCACATTCCACTTGAAACCATTGGTTTTAAAATAAAAAGCTATACGGATTTTCTCAATACGATTTCACCAAGGCTTGCTACACACTTACTGATGGAGCAGCGACCGTTGCTAATGCAAAACACAGATGAGAGCTGCGCCACAGGAAGTTGTTACGAACAGTCGATGTTTGATGACAAACAATACGTAATGGAAGATGGCACCATTATCAAAGGCATAAAAGCTATGCTGGCACATCGTATGGTGGAGCTTCGAAAGCGCCTTGGCTTTGATATTTTCATCGCAAGTTCGGAGCTTGATAGGGATGCAAGTGAGTTCGCTGGCCTTATCGCGCAGTGCCAACAAGCGAGGCAGTCGTCCGACGCCAATTGAGCTTATCTGAGCGATTAGGCTCTAATCGCTCAACTTTGTGAGCCGTTCAATTTACTCTCGTTTAGCACCTTTCTGGCTTCAGCGATAAGTGCTGGCAAGTTTTCTTCAACAAGCTTGTGCTGTCCCAGCTTAAGAGAGATCTCTGTTTCATTGGCTAAATGCTGCATGCGAGGCAAGCCCGTATAGCAGCATGCACCGTGTAGTTTGTGAACTTCGGTTTTAAGCCCATTGTAATCTTGATCGTCCCAAAGCGCCGACAGTGTCTCGATAGTTTCGGGCAGTAACGCAATAAAACTGTCTAACATTTCTTTTGCTGTGTCTTGGTTTTGATTTGCGCGCTTAAGAGCAAGCTGCCAGTCGATAGAGGGAAAGACGATTTCACCGGGTTCAACATTGTGGCACCACGAATTGATAAGCGTAATAAGTAGCTCAACCTCAATAGGCTTAGGTAAGTAATCGTCCATGCCAGAGGCAAGTAGTCTTTCTTGCTCTTCTTTAAATGCGTGGGCTGTTACTGCTACGATTGGGGTGCCCATATTCAACGGTGATTTGCGAATTTCTCGGGTGGCCTGTAGTCCGTCCATGCCCGGCATCTGCACGTCCATTAGAATTAAGTCAAACTCTTGAGTTTGGCATTGATTGACAGCGTCTTGTCCACTGATCGTTGTGGTTAGCTCGACAGGAGAGTGATCGAGCCACGTATGCAGCAGTTTAAGATTCATTTCCATGTCATCAACGGCAAGAATTTTAGCTTTTGGTAGCGTGCCTATTTTCTCTTGCATCGCATTTTTAGCTGGCGTTGTATGGTAATGCACCAGGCTATCTAACTTGGTAAGCGTCATCGGCATACGCGCTTGCGAATGGAAATGTTGTGATAGGCTTGGGTATTGGGCAAAAGGTTCAGGGCCGGAATACCAAAGTATGCGCTTTTGCGCAGGAAATTGTACGAAACGACTCAAGTAGGTGTCGCGCAAGCCCATCTTGCTTACCGGCACAGTAGCCATAAAGAAGTCATACTGACCTTTAAGCGACGCTAAGTAATCTAGTGATTCAACGGAGGTAACTTTCGCCCCGAGTATTGAAAGCATGTTTGCACTTGAACGGCGTGTGGCAGGTACCGGGTCGAAAATAACCACGTTTTTACCTTTCCAGTCATCACTATTGGTTAACGCATATTTTTGACTTAACTGGTTCATGCGAAGAGAAACATGAAACGTAGAGCCTTGGCCTAACACACTTTTAAGCGTCAGATCGCCATTCATTAAGCGAACAAGCTCGCGACTGATAACAAGACCTAATCCTGTGCCTTGGTAATTCCGGTTAAGGGCATCGTCTACTTGCGAGAACGCGTTAAATAACTTCTTTCTGTCCTGACGGCTTATCCCGATACCTGTATCTTCAACGGTGATGTTCACTTCGTGTATACCGTGAGGAAGTGAGCGTCCACTCACCGAAAATGTGATGGTACCGCTGGAAGTAAATTTAAGTGCGTTGCTCAAGAGGTTATTAAGCACCTGCTTAATACGAAACACATCGCCGATGAGCTTTTCGGGGAGCGGATTTAAATCAAAGACAAATTCAATGCGTTTGCTGTGAGAAGACTTAGCCATAATAGTGACCATTTCTTCAAGTAGCTTGTTGGGCGAAAAAGGCTGATTATTGATTTGCAGTTTACCTGCCTCAATCTTAGAGAAGTCGAGAATATCATTTACGATTGTTAGCAGGTTGTCGGCGGCTGTGTTAACAATTCTTACCTGCTCTTGCTGATCCGTGGGCAGCGATGCATTGTTTAACTCTCTGCTAAATCCCAAGATAGCATTAAGCGGCGTGCGAATTTCATGGCTCATATTGGCCAGGAATTGAGATTTAACGTTACTTGCCTTTATCGCGTCTTTACGGGCAATATCTAAACGCGCATTCTGCTCTTCAATCAGCTCCATATTATTGCGTAAATCGTTAGTTGCCTGCTCAACTTCACTTTCTAGTTGCCCTCTGCTTTTCTCCATTAACGCAAATGAAAAGAGGCCAGCTTCTAAGAAAACTCCCACTTGAAAACAATAGGTGGTGAAGTCATTGGAAGGTAAAATTCCGATAAGGCTTAACATACCTATAATTGCGCCGGTGGCGAGCATACTCCATGCAAATATGAAGTAACGCGCGGGCTTAAACTTATTGAAAAATGCTTCAAACCCAGCGTAGATATAACTTAGTATCGCCACAAGTCCTACGCCGTATACCAGGTTGTTTTTCCAAATTGAGGGTAATAGGTCGACAAAACACACCAGCCCAGTTAAGGCTTGGCAGACGAGTAACAAGTTAATGACGGGATGCGCGGTGGGGGCATGCTTTTCAGTTTCTAAAAACGTCATGGTAAAGAAGCCTGAACTAATACCAATGATGACGAAAATCAACTCGGAATGCCCTACTAGCCAAGAAGGGATCCCCTGACTAAATAACAGGTGTGTATGCCCGCCCCACACAAACTGCCACAAAATAACTGCAAGGATATAGCCTACATAGGCAATCAGGCTCTTTTCTCGCACACCAAAAAACAGCGCTAGATTGTAGATAGCAAGAATGAGGAGTCCGCCATAGAAGAAGCCCCATAGTAAACTGTCCATCTGGAAGTAGCTGCTGTGTAGCGGTTCTGCCTGTATTCTCAGTGGCGCAATAAGACTAGATGAGCGACTTTCAATGCGTATATAAAGGTCGACAGGATCGCTATCAGGCAGCTCTACGCGAAAGGTAGGAACGCGAAAGCGCTGTTCTTTTTGTGCTTTTCCTTGATGGCTTTGCTTAAGAACTTTTCCGTCTTGAACCAAATAAAAATCAACACTGTCGAGTTGGCTGAAATTTATTGAAAATACCCAGTGTTTTTCATTTGAAACGTTGGCGACCGATGTCAGTAACCACATGCCGTTATTACGGAACCCGAAGTTAGGGTTGTCATGGGGATGCATAAGAAAGTCATTGCGCCTTCGTGATACATCGCTAATGGTAAGCTGATAGTCGGTTTCAAATAAAAAATATAAAGAGTCTGATAAATCTAGCGTACTTTCTTCATCGAAGAGTTGCTCGATATGCTGCGCGTTGGCATTCGAAGGCAGGTAACTACCTACAACAAAAAATAGAAAAAAGAATACGCGAAAGATAGCCATGATTATCTGTACTTAGTTACCGTTTGATTAGGGGCTTTATTTTTTTAGTTTTACTAGTAAGGGTGAAAATTGAACGGCAAATTTCACCTAATGCTATTTAACCACTCTCTTTGAAGAATAACAAAACAAACCCCAGCGCTTATAGTGAGTTCACCCCAAAAGTCGTGACAATTGGTTTCAAGGATTGCACACAATTGCGGTTTACCCCACAATAGCCTTTAACGCTCGCGAGCTTGTCACTAAGTGGTGCGCTAAGTTACTCACAAATGACGGCCTTCCAAGCACGAGCGCATTGGTATTAATAACAAAACGAAAAAACTATCATGAGTGACGAGATCATCATTAATCGCGATGGGGTAGAGCAACTTCCTCTTCGACGTTTCACCGAAGACGCTTATCTAAACTATTCCATGTACGTCATCATGGACCGTGCACTTCCACATATTTCAGATGGCTTAAAGCCTGTTCAGCGACGCATCATTTATGCGATGTCGGACCTAGGCTTAAGTGCAAACGCTAAATATAAGAAATCGGCAAGAACCGTAGGTGATGTACTAGGTAAGTTTCACCCTCACGGCGACTCCGCGTGTTATGAAGCAATGGTGCTGATGGCTCAGCCTTTCTCTTATCGCTACCCTTTGGTCGATGGGCAAGGAAACTGGGGTGCGCCGGATGATCCGAAATCGTTTGCTGCCATGCGTTATACCGAGGCTAAGCTCTCGCGTTTCTCTGAGGTGCTACTAAATGAACTTGGTCAAGGTACTGTAGATTGGGTACCCAATTTTGACGGTACGCTGAACGAACCAAGTGTGCTTCCAGCTCGCTTGCCACATATCCTACTTAACGGTGTGACAGGGATTGCAGTTGGTATGGCGACCGATATTCCCCCTCACAACGTAAGAGAGTTGGCCAACGCGTGTGCCATGTTGTTAGACAACAGCAAAGCAGAGCTTAGCGATGTGCTAGAGCACGTTAATGGACCTGACTATCCCACCGAAGCCGAAATTATTACGCCAAAGGCTGATATTCAAAAACTGTACGAGACTGGGCGTGGTTCAATAAAAATGCGTGCGGTGTATACGGAAGAGAATGGCGATGTCGTTATTACCGCTCTACCTCATCAAGCGTCAGGCGCCAAGATTCTAGAGCAAATTGCAGCGCAAATGCAGGCGAAGAAGTTACCTATGGTAAGCGATCTTCGTGACGAATCAGATCATGAAAATCCAACCCGTTTGGTGATAACGCCTCGCTCAAATCGCATTGATGTAACACAACTAATGCAGCATTTATTCGCGACGACCGACCTAGAGAAAAACTATCGAGTCAACTTGAACATGATTGGCCTGGACGGTCGCCCTCAGGTGAAAGACTTGCGTACGATTTTGTCTGAATGGCTGCAGTACCGAAAAGATACCGTAACGCGCCGCTTGCAGTACCGCTTGGATAAAGTGTTAGCGCGCCTACATATTTTAGAAGGTTTGTTAATTGCGTTTTTGAATATCGATGAAGTTATCGAAATTATTCGTACGTACGACAAGCCAAAGCCAGAGTTAATGGCACGATTCGGTCTAAGTGACACTCAAGCTGAAGCAATTCTGGAATTGAAGCTTCGCCACTTAGCCAAGTTAGAAGAAATGAAGATTAAGGGCGAGCAAGATGAGCTTGCAGAAGAGCGCGACAAGCTACAACAGCTTTTAGGGTCAGATCGCCGTCTTAAAACGCTAATTAAGAGAGAAATCTTAGCAGACGCTGAAAAATACGGTGACGACAGACGCTCACCTATTATTGAGCGTGGTGAAGCTAAAGCGCTGTCTGAAAAAGAGCTGGTACCTGCTGAGTCTGTAACTGTTGTACTGTCAGAAAAGGGCTGGGCTCGTTGTGCAAAAGGTCATGATATCGATGCTGAGGGTTTAAGCTACAAAGCTGGTGATGCCTATTTATCCAGCGCCGAAGGCAAGAGCAATCAGCCTGCCGTGTTTATGGATAGTTCAGGTCGTACTTTCTCTTGTGACGCTCACGGGTTGCCGTCTGCACGAAGTCAGGGGGAACCGCTAACCGGGCGCTTCAGCATAGTGGGTGGCGAGTCATTCCAACATGTCATTATGGCGCAAGACGAAAGCAAATTCCTAGTGGGTTCTGATGCAGGCTACGGCTTCGTAGGCACGTTTAAAGATATGGTGAGTAAGAACAAGGCAGGTAAAGCCTACTTATCATTACCTACTGCCGCAAAAGTAATGAAACCCATGCCAGTGACTAACCCTGACTCCGATTGGTGCCTAAGTATTTCAAACGAAGGTCGTATGCTCATGTTCCCTCTACGCGATTTACCGAGTTTAGGTAAAGGTAAGGGGAATAAACTTATCAACATTCCTTCAGCCAAAGCGCAGTCCCGCGAAGAGTACGTGAAGGTGCTAGCTGTTGTACCTGATGGTGCGGCTATTAAAGTGGGAGCAGGTAAACGCAACATGACACTTACCGCTGACGACCTTACCCACTATCAGGGGGAAAGAGGTCGAAGAGGGAACAAATTGCCGCGTGGATTGCAGCGAGTTGATACCGTTGAAGTTGTCTTACCTAGCAAGGGCGAAACGACTGAAGATTTGTCATAAAGTTTAAGTTGTTCTTATGCTTAGGTGAACTACACTCAATAAAGGATTAGATGAGGAATTTACATGCTAGGCATAGTTTTTACATCGTTAATCGATATGCTCGAGGAGAAAGTTTCCCCCGAGTTCGCCGATGATGTCATCATGGAAGCTGGGTTAGAAAACGACGGCGCTTATACCGCAGTGGGTTATTACCCGTTTGAACAAATGCAACGCCTGTTAGGCGTGCTGGTGGAGAAAACGGGTAAGTCCGCTAACGAGCTTCTCTACGATTTTGGTTTCTATTTGTTCGGTAAGTTAGGAGCCGTGCATGGCGACGTTCTGGCTAACACACACGATATGCTAGATATGTTGGAGCACTTAGACGGTGACATCCACGTTCAAGTAAAGAAACTCTATCCTGATGCTGATCTCCCTCGCTTTAAAGTGATATCGCGAACTGATAACACTATGCGCTTGCAATATTATTCTGAAAGGGAGCTATACCCTTTAGCCGAAGGCTTGATGGATGCCGCCGCAGTTCACTATAACTGCACGCTCGAAAGGGAAACTCATCAATTAGATACGCCTCATACCTACGAATTTAGTATATCGCTCGTTTAACGGAGGCATGGAATGTCAGATGAAACATCGCATGGAGAGCCTCGTGAGAACGACCGTTCGGCGTTGCTTGAAAGGCGTTTAAAGCGAGAGCGAAATGCGAGAGAGCAAGCAGAAAAGTTACTTAGTGAAAAAACGCAAAGCCTGTACGAAGCATTACAGCAAAGTCAAACTATTCAAAAGAATCTAGAGCTAGCATTATGGGCCTCTCAGGAATCGTTTTGGAGCTGGGAGGCCCACAGTGATGAAATGGAAATACGTTCTTTTTCACTACATTCTGGAAGTGTATCTACCTGGTCAGGCACCTTAATTGAGCTTCTAGAGCGGGTGCATGAGGACGATTTAGACGGCCTGCAGTTTCACTGGAGCATGGCGCTACACGGCAATCGTGACCGTATAGAATTTTCTTTTCGCTTAAATCTCGACAGAGATTTTCAGTGGGTAAGGCTGCGCGGGCGCGTGCTGAAGCGCGGAAAAGCGGGTGAAGCGCTTCATATTGTTGGCACCACAAAAGACATTACTCAGCAGCGCAAAGCCGAACAATCGTTTCACTTAATGGCCTCTGCTTTTGCGAGCTCACGTGAGCCCATGTTAGTACTCTCACCTGAGCTTGTTATCACAGAATGTAACGATGCATATATTCAGCTGATTGCTGCGCCTTTCAAAGAGCAATGCATTGGTTTGGATTTCAACCAAATATTCATTGCTGAGAAAGTCGATAAAGTGCAGTTGGCGCTTGATAAACAAATTCGCTTCGAGTCGAAAGTGAAGACGCAAAACGGTGAAATTAAGGTTGTCGATATCTCGGTGGCTTTGTTTGAGACCTACCAGCAAACGTCATCTTATTTGATTGCCACAATGCGCGACATCAGCGATAGAAAACGCAACGAAGCCAAACTACGTCAACTGGCATTGCACGATGAGTTAACCGGCCTTTCCAATCGTAATTCACTGCGCGAGTCCATTTCTGACTTAGTTCAACAAAAGCAGCACTTTATACTGGTCTTTATTGACCTCGATGGCTTTAAAGCGGTTAACGACAATGCGGGCCATGAAAGAGGAGATATCGAGCTTCAGCGAATTGGCGCACTTCTTACCGGTATGTTTGGCCCTATAGGCGAAGTTGGCCGGTGGGGGGGTGATGAGTTTATTGCTGTATTGCCTAACCAAAACATTGAACATGTTGCTGAGAAATCGCAGCAGCTCATCAGTCAAATTGAAGAGGATGTTATTGCCGTAAAAACGTCGGAGCTTAGGCTGTCAGCCAGTATTGGCATAGCTGAATTTCCAGAGCATAGTGACAACTTAGAGAGCTTGGTACAGTGTGCCGACGCCGCAATGTATCGCGCAAAAGAGCTTGGCAAAGGGCAGGCATTTATTTATGAGCCAGGCCTTTATGAGAGTATGACGCAGCAGGTCAGTATGGTTAACGACTTGCGCAGAACGGTAGAGAACCACCTTCTGGATTTCTATATTCAGGGTAAATATGATTTACACGGCGAATTGAAGGGCGGTGAAGTGTTGTGTCGCTGGATTTCTGGCTTGCACGGCGTAGTTTCTCCAGCGGTGTTTATTCCCATAGCAGAAGAGCAAAAGTTAGATAGCGCAATTGGCCTACAAGCGCTGGAGGCAGCATGTGACTATATTTCGATAATGGAGTCGCAGCAGGGAGACGCCATTCCTTTGTCTGTGAATATCAGTGCTAATCAGATGCTTGACCCAGAGTTTCCTGATCAGGCAGTGTCTATCTGTATGGACAATAATGTGTCCCCTGAATTTATTGAGCTAGAGCTCACCGAGTCGGTCTTTATTCGAGATGAAAAATCAGCACTGAGAGCACTAAACACGTTAAGAGACCATGGATTTAGACTGTCTCTAGATGATTTTGGCAGTGGTTTTTCATCCCTTAGCTACTTGCGAAGTTTCCAGTTTGAAGTGGTTAAGGTGGATAAAAGCTTAATTCAGGGTATTCACCAAGACAGCAAAGCCAATGCGCTTTTTAATGGCTTGATTGCCATGTTAAAGAGCTTGCAGATAGATGTGGTGGCTGAAGGGGTAGAGTTAGAGTCTTACTTGCCTTTTATGGAGCAGGCTGACATTCAGCTCATGCAGGGGTTTTACTTTGATAAACCCATGCCTTACGACCAGTTCTTGGCAAGGCATACTACTGAGCCTAATCGTTAGCAAAAGCTTAATTATTATTAGCTTGGCAATGGAAAGCAATTTGCCGATTTTGCAAAAAGTAAAGAAAGACTGGGGTTTGTGATTATCGCTATCAACGCTCTACGGACAAACGGTTATCTCTTGTGATTTACACAAACAAAAAAGCCCTTACGGGCTTTTTTTAAAACTAAACGCCAAAACTATTTAGCATTGGTGCTTTCAAAGATTTTATCTGCCGATGCGGCAACAAAGCCTTTGTAAAGCTTGCCATCAGGCATCTCATAGCGTTGTGCGAACTCGTAGAAGCAGCTTGGAATTGCCACAGTTTCGTCGCTGAACGCTACGTCAGCACGGTCAGCCATGGTTGACGATTGCGCTAAAAATACGTCTGCGCCGCCTTTAATTTCGCCACCAGAAGTATTAAGCACGAAACCTGCTTCTTTAAGCAGCGTATTTACGTCAGAAAGTTCGTTAGTACGAGTTAAGTGGTTCACACTTACGGTAAAGTGGTTTGCGCGGAATCCCCACGCGGCCATCCACGCAGCGTATTCTGATTCGTTAAGCAGTGTGTCGTACTCTGCTTTCGAAACGTCCCAGTGTTTACCCGAATACAAAAAGTTGTCTGCATCCACAACAGATTCAGGCATTTGATCTACAAGCTTTTTAATAATTGTTTGAGCTGTCTCAGAAAGCTCGTTTACACGAAGCTCACTAATGAATACTTTTGGTTTAGTATCGTCAGGGTGCTCAAAGTGCTTCGCAGTAAGCTTTTTCGCTTCGAAGTCATAGTCGCCCTTAGCTTCATAACCCAATGCTAGGAAGTGTGCTGCAAGCTTATCTAAGCGAGTTTTGTCTAGAGCAAAAGTTCGAAAAGCTACATGATCGTTAACGATGTCGTTCGTGTTTTCTTCACCCGCTAACAGAGCATGAATTTTATGCGCAGAGGGGGTGATGGTCACGTAATCGTCCCACATGTTGCTAAACAACGTATCGATGTTGCTATGCATGGTAGTAGGGTCCTTTCTGTCGTTGACTATTTTTAAACGAATAGTTCGTATATGGTTGGTACTAAACTGGCCGACACAAAAGTTGCATCGGCCTTTTTGTAACGTGAAAAACTTAAGTTACATCGACAAACCAGGGCTTAATTTGCCTGGCATAGTAACTTTATCAAGTTCAACTGATGCAACTGGGTATGCACAGTAGTCGGCTGCGTAAAACGCGCTTGCTCTGTGGTTACCACTGTCGCCCACACCACCAAACGGCGCAGCACTACTAGCACCCGTGATAGGTCTATTCCAGTTTACGATGCCCGCGCGAATGCGTGCGAAGAAGTAGCGATAATCTTCTTCGTTGTCGCCAAGAAGACCTGCTGACAAGCCAAAGCTAGTGTTATTAGCTTCTTCAATCGCAGCGTCGAAATCGCTGTAACGGATCACTTTAAGCAGTGGACCGAAGTGTTCTTCGTCAGGCAGTGAGGCAAGCATGTCAGTAACATCAATAATGCCTGGAGTAGCAAAACCTTTGTTTTCGTCTTTCTGTTCAAGGCGAACTAATACTTTACCGCCAAGGTTTTCAAGTTCTCGCTGTGCTTTCACCATAAGAGCAGCGGCATTGCTTGAAATCATTGCGCCCATAAATGGCTGATCTTCAGCGTCATAATCACCCACTTTAATATTTTTGGTCACTTCGATTAAGCGAGCAAGAATTGCATCACCTTGTGCATCGGCTGGTAAAAATAGGCGACGTGCACACGTACAGCGCTGACCTGATGTAATGAAAGCAGATTGAACGATGTCGTGTACGGCAGCATCAACATCAGCTACATCTTTTACGATTAACGGGTTGTTACCACCCATTTCAAGGGCCAAGATTTTACCTGGGTGACCTGCGAACTGCTCGTGCAAGATTTTCCCTGTACGCGAACTGCCCGTAAAGAAAAGGCCGTCGATATCGTTATGCGACGCCAATGCCTTGCCAGTTTCAACTTCACCCTGTACTAGGTTAAGTACACCAGCTGGTAAACCCGCTGCGTCCCACAACTTCACCATTTCTTGTGCAACCATGGGCGTTAAATCGCTTGGTTTAAACACAACTGTGTTACCCGCGATAAGAGCAGGAACAATGTGTCCATTTGGAAGGTGTCCTGGGAAATTATAAGGACCGAATACCGCAACAACGCCGTGTGGCTTGTGACGAATGAACGCTTTGCCTACAGGCATTGGGTTTTCAACGTTACCCGTACGCTCAAAATAGGCTTTTTCAGAAATACCAATTTTGCCCATCATCGCGCCTACCTCAGTAGCGGTTTCCCACTCTGGTTTGCCCGTTTCTTTAGCCATAATTTTAGCAAGGTGCGCTTTAGCTTCTTCTAGCTTAGTGCCATATACCTTGATAATTTCGAGACGCTCTTCAACGGTTTTCATGCTCCACTCTGGAAGTGCAGCACGAGCGGCCTTTATAGCGTCATCAATTTGGGCGGCGGTCGCAGACTTACCTTCCCAAATTACTTCGTTTTTTGCAGGGTCAACAGATGTTAAATCATGACCTTGTCCGGCAACCCATTCACCGTTGATAAAATGTGTATGTAGCATAGTGGGTGTCCTTTTAATCTCTGAATGTAACGGGGGCAAAACGTACGTATTCACCCTCTTTGACATTCAATGCAGCAGCGGCTTGACGAGATAGCACGGCAACTTGCTTTTCTTCGCTTACCGTCATCTCAGTGGCGACTGCACGAAAATCAGATACTGAAGTGTTAATGATATAGTGCGTTTGCCCTTGGGCGGCGGCACTGTCATCAATCACAACAGGCAATTTTAAACTCGATTGAGCCGTGCGAATGTGGCTCAAATTAGCCTCTACCGTTGGGCCAGCGTCGAAAATGTCTACGTAGCCACGGCAAGAAAAGCCTTCTTCTTCAAGGAGCTGAAGGGCAGGGCGAGTCTTTTCATGCACCTCGCCAATCACTTCTTGCGCTTCTTTGCTAAGCAGGTTCACGTAAATCGGATATTTCGGCATAAGTTCAGCAATAAACACCTTATTGCCAATGCCCGTTAAATAGTCGGCTGTAGGAAAGTCCATAGAGAAGAAGTGGGTTTCTAACCACTCCCAAAACGGCGAGCGTCCTTCTTCATCGCTAACGCCACGCATTTCAGCTATAACTGTCTCTGAGAAGCGCTCGCGGTGCTCCATCATGAACAAAAAGCGTACCTTTGAAAGGAAGCGACCGTTAATTCCACCACGGGCTTGCTCGCGAAGAAACAGCGTGCAAATTTCAGTAACACCAGTGTAGTCATTACAAAACGTGAGAATGTCTACAGTATTGTGAATATTGAGCTCGCGTGAGGCGTGCACAACCTTGCTCAAGTGATAGTGGTAGAACGCATCGTCAATACCGACAGCAGCTTCAATACCTGTTGTACCCACTACCTGTCCGGTAGTGGTATCTTCCATTACAAACAAGTATGACTCATCGCCAGGCTCGGTTACGTTTGGTTTGTTAAACGCAGTTTCTGCACGATCAATTTTGCGCTGAAGTAGTTCGTCGTTAACAGGTAAAGACGTAAAGCCAATACCTGATTCCACGGCGATTTCTTTAAGCGCGTTATAGTCGGCTTTCGTGATAGGGCGAATGATATTCATGTTCGCTACTCGTGCTGTAATTATTCGGCGTTTACAACGGCAGCAACGGCGCGCTCAAAACGTGCAAGACCTTCTTTGATGTCTTCATCAGGAATAACCAATGAAGGCGCAAAACGAACCACGTTCATGCCAGCAACAAGACACATTAGGTTCTCTTTAGTTGCTGCCATCATGAAGTCACGTGCACGACCTTGGTATTTTTCGTTCAGTGCACAACCTAGAAGCATGCCTTGACCACGTACTTCTTCAAATACGTTGTACTTTTCATTAATTGCACCTAGTAGCTCGCGGAACAGCGCTTCTTTCTTAAGCACGCCTTCAAGTACTTCTGGTTGGTTAACAATATCAAACGCTCTCTCAGCAACCGCACATGCTAGTGGGTTACCACCGTAAGTACTGCCGTGCGTACCAGCTTTAAGGTGTGCAGCAATGTCTGTAGTCGTTAACATTGCACCAATAGGGAAGCCACCGCCAAGAGATTTAGCAGTAGTCAAAATATCAGGTGTTACGCCAAGACCCATATATGCGTAAAGGTGACCGGTACGACCAACGCCCGACTGAACTTCATCGAAAATTAGCAGAGCATTGTGCTTGTCACATAGCTCACGAACGCCTTTTACGAAATCTGCGTTAGGTGGAATGATACCGCCTTCACCTTGCAGAGGTTCCATCATTACTGCACAGGTCTTGTCAGAGATTAGTGCTTCAAAGGCAGCTAAATCATTGTAGTCACAGTGATCGATGGCGCCAGGCTTAGGACCAAAACCATCAGAGTAAGCAGCTTGACCACCCACTGTTACAGTAAAGAAAGTACGGCCATGGAAACCTTTGTTAAACGCAATGATTTGGTTTTTATCTTCACCGTGCTTATCAAGTGCCCAACGACGCGCTAGCTTAAGCGCAGCTTCGTTAGCTTCGGCACCAGAGTTTGCAAAGTAAACTTTATCTGCAAACGTTGCATCTGTTAGCTTTTTAGCAAGACGAAGTGCTGGTTCGTTAGTAAATACGTTACTTAAATGCCAAAGCTTGCTGCCCTGTTCATTGAGTGCTTTAACTAGCTCTGGATGGCAGTGACCTAAAACGTTAACTGCAATACCGCCTGCAAAGTCGATGTACTCAGCTCCATCCTGGTCCCATACACGTGAACCTTCACCTCGAACAGGAACCATACCTGCTGGGTTATAGTTAGGAACCATTACATCATCAAATGTAGCGCGAGTTACGTTCATCTTTGTTACCTCTGCGTTGGGCGCCAATCACACTGTGTGATTTTGCTTGTCGAATCAATGAGCACATTTTAGTACTACTTTGGTCGATAAGCGTTAATTGAGCGCGTAAAAACTAATCGGATTTGTTCTACAGTATGCCATTTTTTTTAACATTTGTCTTCTATGCAAAGGGCTGCAGCCCTTTATTTATAAGGACTGTGGCTTAATTTGCAGGAAAAGTGAATAACTATTAACTACTGGGCTATATCAATAAGTAATAATCAATTTTTGCGCTAAGAAAAGGGCTGTGCGGAGGTTTTGTTGCGCTTCGAGCTATGAAAAAAGCATAAACGCAGGTTGGTGTTGCACCTGCCTAATACGCTGATAAACGTGCAAGGTATTGAGTAAAGGGCAATATTTATAGGCGGGATGCATTCAATGCAGAAAGTGTGCATAACGAGTGCATGAATATCCACAAAATATTTAAAGCTGGTTATACATGTTTGTATTAAATTTAACCTAAATGCGTCGCTAACGGTCTTTTTTGAGTCTGTGCCAGTGTGCCATCACCTCCGCGAAAAAGCGTGTCCAATTGTAGTCTGTAAGGCCTCTTCAAAAACGTTAGAAAAGGCCTTGAGGGGGCTAGTGATGTTCGTCGTTTTTGACTAACGGAAGGGTGAATATATCAATTTCTTTTAGTTTTTCGAGTGCGCCAGCGGGGTAGCGTTGCTCCATGAAAAGAGGTTTTACCTCTTTCATTTCAACAAGTTTTAACTGGTGTAACATCCGAATTTGCGTGTAAGTTCGAGCTTGGTGAAGTATCTTGCTTAGCGTTTTAGACTGCGCTGGTACTTTATCAGCGCACGCTCGCATGGGGTCTGCAATCGGCAAGCGCATCAAATGCATCCATTCCAAAATGTCAGCACTGACTGCATCGGCAAACTCCTGCTGTAAAGCAATTAGATGGTTCGCTGACGGTGCGACTTTAAGCAGAGCTTCATGTCGCTTTTGTTCTTTATCTTTTTGGCACTCTTGCAAAAGATGAAGCTGAATTTTGTCGAACAGTTTGAAATAAAGTCGCGTAACTACGCAGCGCCCCAGGTTACTTAGCATTGCAAGAGTGTAAGCTTGATTTTTGTTTAAATCACTAAGCGCAGCAAGGCGTTTCGCCGTTATGGCAACACCCGTTGCGTAGGGCGTAAGCTTTTGTTTAATCAGCGGGTAAGGGTCGGTAATTTGCGGCATGGCGCGCTTTAAAATGAGCGACGGTATTAATGTGCGCAAGTTTTCAATACCTAAAAAGCTCAAGGCTGTGCGCAGCGTTTCTACAACAATAATGCGACCACGAGAGTCTTTACGCCTAAATTGCGGCGTATTTACAACAACTATCAGCTCATCGTAGAGCCACGGCATGGTAGCGGCAATTGGCTCTAATTTCGAAACTGAACATGCTCTGACAGAGAGCGCATCTAGCAGCTCACCGGTGTTTTCTGGCAGGTTAAGTACGTTTTGAACGAGTTCGTCGGTGTAGCTAAGCTGCTCTGTTAATTCACCCAGTAGGATCTCGTGAAGGTGATGGCTAACTGATTCAAGGTATGAAGCTTCGGTTTTCTCTTGAAGGCGTTTATTTTCAATCGCCACTTTTTCAACGTGCAGTAAAAGCCTGCGCGCGTCGCCTTGTTCCGATTGCTCAAAACTTACTTCTCCCACCTTGCGCCTTCCTAGCATTTCAAGCACACGCTCTGGCGATATGATCATGTTTTCAAAACGATCATCTATCGTGGGCGGTGTGGTTGCCCCCATTGTCATATTAAAAGCACTCCTGCTCATAACTTTTTGGTGAACGGCAATATTATCGTACATCAGGGGCCTTAATTACTTTTACTACTGCAAAGATGAAAATGGTAGCTACTACTAGAAAAGTGGCGTTATTACCCTGCGATGCTTGATATTGCGTATGCGGTTCTCAACATAATGTTAATTCAGCCCATAGGCTAAACTGAATTATGGAAAGTTAAACGAAAAATCAGCGAATTGCGAGTAATACAGGCTTTTAAGCGTAACCTTTTAGCTTATTAAAGGGTATCGGCATCAAACCTGTTTACTTAAACCGTTTTAGAGCGAAGAAATGCTTCCAGTACGCTGTGGCCGTGTTCGGTAAGCAATGACTCAGGATGATATTGCACGCCCCAAACGGGATAACTAGCATGGGATATCGCCATGATTTCCTTCGTACCCTGTGCGGTTTCACACCATGCGTCTACATTAATTGAAGATGGTAGTGAAGTGGGGTCTAACACCAAAGAGTGATAGCGCGTTACGTTAAACGGATTAGGAAGGTCTTTAAACAGACCGCTATTGCGGTGTGATAAAGCAGAAACTTTTCCATGTTTAATTTCTTGTGCGCCAACTACCTTAGCACCAAACACTTGGCCTATAGCTTGATGGCCTAAGCACACACCCAGAATCGGGATTTTACCAGCGAAGTGCTCTATTGCAGATAAACTGATGCCCGCCTCGTTGGGGGTACATGGCCCAGGGGAAATAACAAGTTGTGAAGGTGCTAAGCGAGAGATGTCGTCTAAAGTCAAAGCGTTATTTCGCACGACTTCAACATTAGCACCGAGCTCTGTGAAATACCGAGCGAGGTTATGAGTGAACGAATCGAAGTTATCAATTAACAGCAACACGGCAGTGCTAATCCTTGGTATTTCTATATAGCGAGGGTCATAATCATGGAGGGTTCAACAAACCCTTCATGATTTTAAGTAAGACGTTAGAAACTGCCTATTAAGGCTTTGGAATAAAACCCACTGCCTTATATACCTTAGCCAAGGTTTCAGCTGCTCGTGCTGATGCTTTGTCGGCACCCTGGCGCATCACGTCGTCAAGATATGCTCTGTCTGCGCGGATCTCAGCATAGCGCGCCTGAATTGGCTCAAGTAGTGCAACCACGGCATCTGCAACATCACCTTTAAGGTGGCCATACATTTTGTCAGTATATTCAGGCTCAAGCTCTTTAATCGATTTGCCCGTCGCCAATGAAAGCAAGGTTAGTAGGTTTGAAACACCTGGCTTTTCAGTAGGGTTGAAGTAAATATTGGCTTGCTCGTCAGAGTCAGTCACGGCACGTTTAATTTTCTTAGCCAGTTTCTTCGGCTCTTCTAATAGACCGATGAAGTTGTTAGGGTTGTTGTCTGACTTAGACATTTTCTTTTCAGGCTCTTGCAGGCTCATGATGCGCGCGCCGAAATCTGGGATATACGGATCAGGTAGACGAAATACATCGCCGTATAGATTGTTTACACGTGTTGCAATGTCACGGGTTAACTCTAGATGCTGTTTCTGATCTTCACCCACTGGTACTTTATCTGCTTGGTAAAGCAGAATATCCGCCGCTTGAAGTACAGGGTAGCTATATAAACCCACGTTAATATTGTTTTCGTTTTTCGCAGATTTATCTTTGAACTGCGTCATGCGATTTAGCTCACCCATTTGAGCGTAACAATTTAGTACCCAAGATAACTGCGCATGTTCTGGTACGTGGGATTGCAAAAACAGGGTGCTCTTCTGCGGATCAATACCACAAGCAAGGTATAGAGAAAGGCCGTCTAGACACGCTTCAGCAAGCTGCTTAGGGTCTTGTCTAACAGTAATAGCGTGCAAATCGACTATCATATATAGGCAGTCGTGATCATCTTGCATGGAAACCCACTGCTTAAGTGCACCCATATAATTGCCAAGGGTAAGTTGTCCTGAAGGCTGACAGCCACTTAATACAACGGGTTTGTTACTCATTTCTTTTTACCTGTAATACGTTAAATACTGTGAAATTAAAGCTTGTGAAAGTTAAGCTTCAAAAATTATGCTTTAGACAGTGACGCTAGTTCATTGCGCATTTGCTTAATGACATCGCTGTAATCGGGTTGAGAAAAAATAGCCGAACCGGCTACAAACATATCCGCGCCAGCTTCCGCTATTTCGCGAATGTTATCGACTTTTACGCCACCGTCAATTTCAATTCGAATATCATAGCCGCTTTCTACTACACGCTGCTTCACTGCACGCACTTTGTCTAAGGTGCTAGGAATAAACTTTTGGCCACCAAAACCAGGGTTTACCGACATAATAAGAATGTGGTGCAGCTTGTCCAAAACATGATCAAGGTAATGCAGCGGTGTTGCCGGATTAAATACCAGCCCAGGCTTGCAACCTGCATCGATGATAAGCTGTAGAGACCGGTCTATGTGTTCAGACGCTTCTGGGTGAAAGCTAATATAGCTGGCTCCTGCATTCGCGAATTTTTCAATTAAGTCATCAACAGGCTTAACCATGAGGTGCACATCGATAGGTGCGGTAATTCCGTAGTTTCTCAATGCTTCGCAAATCATAGGTCCAAACGTAAGGTTCGGAACATAATGGTTATCCATTACATCAAAATGCACCACATCGGCGCCTGCCTTTAGTACTTTCTCAACGTCTTCCCCTAATCGAGCGAAGTCTGCAGAAAGTATAGATGGGGCAATTAGGAATGGTTTCATTGCATGTCCTTTTTCTAAAAACAACAGGGTGCGTTGCCACTTACGTTTCACTGGTTGCGAAAGTTTACCCAAAACCGCGCTTGTTTACTATGCAAAGGGCTACTCAGCGTTAATTTCACGGATATTTACGATAAATAGACTTCTTTCATATGTTGCCCAATTTTGGTGAGAGCGCGTTATGTTGGTGCATTTTTATGCAGGTGTTTTTTCATCTCATGGGTATGGTGTAATTTTTTAAACTTAAAAAGTCATTAAAATTCATTAGATTAATTAAACTTGCCTGAAGTTTTTTGATGAACCATAAATGGGCATCAACTTTGCGTTATCCAGTCCAAAAAAGAAAACACAGACAGAAAAAACGAATTACAACAAGTTTGAATTTGACTGGAGAACACACATGAAAACATCTACAAAAAGAACAATACTTGCCGCTGCTATTTCTTCAGCGTGTCTGTTAACAGCCATGCCTAGCTATGCAGAAGGCTCATTTACGGCTAATGCGAGTGCAACAAGCAACTACATTTGGCGTGGTTTAACACAAACGACCAACGAAGCTGCTGTTCAGGGCGGTATCGACTACGCGCATGAAAGTGGTTTTTATGCGGGTACGTGGGCGTCTAACGTGAACTACGGTGCAGGCGACGTGTATTCATACGAGCACGACATGTACTTCGGTTTTTCAGGTGAAGCTGAAGGCATTGCGTACGACTTCGGTTATCTTTACTACAACTACGATGACGAAGCGAACTTTGACTTTGCAGAAGTTTATGGCTCTGTCGGTATGGGTGGGTTAAGCCTTACTGTATACCTTTTAGCGCATACTGAAGCTGACGAAGGCGAAGGGCAGGACTTTGGTTTTGCTCAAGCGTCTTATACGTCTCTTGGTTATACCACAGAAATCTTAAATGGCACTGAGCTTGGTTTCCATGTTGGTTATCACGAAGGTGACTTCGCTGAAGCGTTCAACGGCGTTGAAGGCTACATGGACTATGGTATTTCAATCGCAAAAGACGGCTTTAGCTTCGCAATCACGGGTACTGACCTTGATGACATGGGCGGTGACGACGAGTTTGATAACGATGCAGTTAAATTTACTGTAGCCTACTCAGTAGATTTCGAACTATAACGACCTTGTTGACGAGGCCATTGGATGGCCTTAAAAAAAACGTTGAGTAGTAAAAGCCTAATGTGTTTTCGTTAGGCTTTTCATTTTTCAATAACAACGCATTTTTAACTTGTTCACAACGTGCTTTTGATTATAATGAGATTAATTTTTAAACGAGTGTAAGGAGTATTCAGGATGAAGGTTCTTCCATTTTTTGCGATCTGCGGAGCGGTAGCGCTAATTAGCGTTGCGGTTACAAGTACGCCAAATTCTCACTCGTCGGTATGTGAATTCCAACCTGTTACGGAATTCAACCCAAAACTCCCTGCAAGCCACATCCAAAACCAATGCGCCCGTCATCAAGAGGGGGTGGAAGAAGTTAGCTGGTTATCTTGGATTGCAGGAAAATCCCCATCTTTCCAATTTCACTTTTTAGATCTACTTGAGTTGCTACACAGCGACGAAGGTAATCGAGATTTCACATCACCTTCTAACGACGCCTAAGGAAAAGTTATGCAATCTGGCACTGGTTTTTGGTCAGTTCTAGGTAGTGTAATCGCAAGTCTGTTTGGTGTTCAAAGCCAAAAGAATTATCAACGAGACTTCACCAAAGGCAGCTTTATTAGCTTCGCACTTATTGGCATAGTTCTGGTGGTACTGTTTGTCGTTTCACTTTTTATGTTCGTGAAGTGGTATACTGGCTACAACTTGTAGCGCTGCGCAAATACGCTTCAACGGCAATTAGTTCTCTCTAACGAACAGTGCGACGATTTACTAAACTTTTTACGTGATAGAAAGGGTTAAAGTGAAGGGCGTTGAAATGTTTTCTTTTTACGCGCTTTACGTTTTGGTGCCACTTTGGCGGGAGGAAAGTAGGCCAATATTTCATCCACGGGCTGTCGCTTCGCGCCATTCTGACTAATAGAGCGCTTCACTGAGAGCATGCTGAAATCGGCGCCCTGATAGAGCGAACGGGTTAACGGCAAATCGTGGTTAGAGATGAGCACTGGTATACCGCGTTTCTTAGATGCACGGGTAGCGAGCTCGGCTAGTTTTTCTTGTGACTCTTGACCGAAGCTTCGCGCGGCATAGCTGGTGAACGCTGCAGTTTTGCTGATAGGAGCATACGGTGGATCGCAGTAGATAACATTCCCACTCCGTGCCCGAGAGAATACTTTCTCAAAGGGAAGACAAGTAAACGTGGCTTTTTGCGACTTCTCAGAAAATACGAACATTTCGTCTTCGGGAAAGTAGGGCTTTTTATAGCGACCAAAAGGCACATTAAAACGGCCTTGAAGGCTGTAACGACATAACCCGTTGTAACCGTGACGATTCAAATACAGAAAGAGAATGGCGCGATAATACTCGTCCTGCGTAGCATTAAACTCTTCGCGTAACGCGTAATACATTTTTTCATCGTTGCGTTTTCCATCAAAGAATGAACGAGCATCGTTGATCAGTGCATCGGGCTGCGCTTTTAAGAAATTGTATAAGTTAATGAGGTCAGGATTGATGTCATTAAGCAGGTAGCGTTTGTATTGCGTATTCAGAAATACAGATCCGGCACCAACAAACGGTTCTATTAGTTTATTGGCTTGCGGTAATCTGGCCTGAATATGCTCAACCAAGCTGTATTTGCCACCGGCCCATTTTAAAAAAGCCCGGTTTTTTTTCTGCATCATGCTTAAACGTTACTACCTAGACGGAATGAAGACGGTGGTTTTTCCGTGCGCCGCCGTTCCAAGGGAAAGGGTCGTCTTTATACTTTTATGCTGATCAGTATCAGATATCACCACACTAAAGGTAGATTGTAACTTTCATCAGTAAAACGGACAACCAACAAGTTACGCAAGAATGGAATTTTGCTGATTAACTGAAAAGATTATGGTCTATCGGGAGGGAAACGGCTTAATTTTGCACTTTACTTATTTCCGAGCGAATTTGGTCTCCCCGTTTTATAAAAGCATTTTGTTTACCTGGATAATCAGGCAAATTGGTACGTGCTTGTTGCGCTTGCGACAGCGAAGTATAGGTTTGTTTACTCAATACCACGAACCACTCACCGCCATAACGCATAGTTTTATAAATCCGCGTTTGCTCGGTTAAATTGTTTTCTCGCAGAAACTCGCTAAGAACGCGTTCGTTCTTCATTGCTAGCATTTGTATGGCGTAGTCATTTTCACCAATCCAGCTATCCTGACTCGGTACAGTCGCTTCTTCGCTTTGAACTAGATTGTCATCACCATTTGGCGGATTTGCTTGTGTTCCCTGAATTGTTTCTTTGCCTGCTGAAACGGCATTCTCGCCAATAGCCGTTTTGTTATCATCCTCGCCAGTGGCAAGTGCGGGCTCACTATCGCCTTTATTTTCCATAGACGAATTCACCTCAGGTAGTGATGAAACGGCATTTTCCCAGTTGGTTATTAGTGGGTCGCCATCTGACGCATCGCTCACTAACGTTTCACCTGCCGTTGTTTGACCAGCGTTACTGCGCATTTCACTGAGGTCAGCAACAAGTTCTACGTTACCTGTTTCGGCGTATTGTTGGCTTGGTGAGTCTTGCTTAGCAGTGGCATCGCTCTCTTCTGGTTCGCCATCGCCAATAAGTTTGTTATAAGCAGAGCCTGGTTCAACTTGCGTTTTCCCAGCTTCGGATGAAGATGGGTTTATAGGCGCAAAAATCGATGCTAATTTGTCGCCGTACTGCCAGTAAATAAGGCCAGAAAAGGTGATAAGGAATACGCAAATAACAGCAATATAAAACCACTTTGACTTTAAAGGATTAGTAAAAGTTTGAGTGTTTTCACGTTGCCTATTTTCTAGATGAGCCTGAAATGCTTCTCGACGTGACGCAATCATTTTGTCGAGTTCTGACTCAAAGCTCTGTTGTTCACTCATCACAGATTGGCTGCAAATAATGAGCGGAGTTTCTGTATTTTTCGCAGGAAGCCACTGTTTGGCGCGCTCAGCCCAATCATTGTTTGCAAACAAAAGAACATTTAAATGCTGTTTGTTGCCGGCGAATCGGCTTTGCAAAACTAAATCCCAAAGCTCTTGAAGCAGTACATCGGGGAGATTATGTGCCTGAGTAATAGCAATTAGGATAGGACCTTCGTGGCTATTTAAGTCAGAGAGTAACTCGTTAAGAGGTCTAACAAAGCTGCCAACTACCTGACCAAGTAGCTGTCGACAAAGCTGACGACGATAGTCTGACGGCTCCATATTCTCTTGCGCGGTTAAATACGCAATTTCGGTGTCGTCGTGCTGCTGAAAGACGAAGGCTTCAAGGGTCTTCTGTTGTTGAGCAATAGACTCCCCACTGACAAAAATCAGTTGAGAAGAGTAATTGACCAAATATTCCAAACGTTCATGCAGTTCACTTTGCATGGGAGTTTGCCCTTATTCACCGTTGCTTTAAAACGTTACCTGCAACGCACCATTGAATGGCTACCACAAGTGTGGGGAGGGTGCGTTGCCAATTTGTCGCGAGGGCTAAAGACTATGAGAGGATGTTGGTAAGAATGGCGTCCGTGACATCCTTGGTAACAACCGCTTTGCCAATGCCTTGAGGAAGCACAAATCGAATACTGCCGGCTTCCACTTTTTTGTCGCGCTTCATGTGCTTCACGTAGTCATCTTTCGTCATGCTATCAGGGCCTTCAATAGGCAAAGCAAACGCTTCAAATAGCGATGATACGCGTCGTGTTTCTGACGCGGTAAACCACGTTAATGCTTCTGCAACTTTACAAGCAATTATAGTACCAGCGGCCACTGCTTCGCCATGTAGCCAATTACCGTAACCTTGTTCCGCTTCAATAGCGTGACCAAAGGTGTGCCCTAGGTTAAGAATGGCGCGTAAGCCGCCCTCACGCTCATCCTTTGCTACTACGTCTGCTTTAATTTCGCAGCAGCGCGAGATGGCTTGGGTAAGAATTTCAGTATCAAGCGACGTAAGCGCATCTACGTTACCTTCAAGCCACTCAAAAAACGGTGCATCGTAAATGATGCCATATTTGATGACTTCTGCCATACCTGCAGCAAATTCTCTGGGTGGCAATGTAGCAAGTGAATCAGTATCAATAGCCACATAAACCGGTTGGTAAAACGCGCCAATCATGTTTTTGCCAAGGGGATGATTTACCGCGGTTTTTCCACCCACCGATGAATCTACCTGAGAAAGCAATGTCGTAGGGACTTGAATGAAGGGCACGCCGCGCTGGTATGTTGCGGCAACAAAGCCAGTAAGGTCACCAATCACGCCACCGCCTAGTGCGATAAGTGTTGTATCCCTTGCAGCATTAAGCTCAAGCAGACGTGTCATGACAACTTCGAATTGGGCTAGATTTTTGTGCTGCTCACCGTCAGGCAAAATAATAGTTTCAACCTGCACATCTCCACAAGCCGCTTTAGCGGTTTCCAGGTAAAGCGGGGCGACGGTCTCGTTGGTAACAATAACGGCAAGCGGGCCTTTTATGTAGGCACTAAAAAGGCCGGGTTGCGAAAGCAGCCCAGCCTCTATCTGTATAGGATAGCTACGTTCTCCAAGTTCCACAGTTAAGGTTGACATTGGCGTAGCACCTCCTATTACATATCTAATTTATAAACCAATTTTACTGATAATTTGATTTGCTACAGCACGTGCACTTTGGTCGTCTGTATCAACAATGTAATCAGCAACTTCTTCGTAAAGCGGATTGCGCATTTCTGCAAGATCGCGAAGCACTTGTTCTGGATCTTCGTTCTGTAGCAAAGGACGACGTTTGTCGCGTTGTGTACGGGCAACTTGCTTATCGATTGTTGTTTGTAGGTAAACAACAATGCCACGGGCAGATAAACGATTACGCACAGCTTTAGTTACAATAGAACCGCCGCCTGTGGCAAGTACAATACCTTGCTTATCTGTCAAATCGTTTATGACGTTTTCTTCGCGTTTACGGAAACCGTCTTCACCTTCAAGGTCGAAGATCCAGGCGATATCAGCCCCAGTGCGGCGCTCAATTTCCTGATCCGAATCAAAAAAGTCTAGGTGAAGTTCGTCTGCCAGATGTCTACCGATGGTACTTTTGCCAGCACCCATTGGGCCAACTAAAAAGATATTACGTTTTTCAGCCATATTTGCTTATATCACAACTTAATCATGTTAGGGGCAGCGCACTGTTGCCTTACCAGCCTACCCATTGACTCGTGCCTATTTAGTGTCCAATAAGCACCACTCCTTAAACCTCGCTTAAATTTCGAGGCGGGGATTATCTCAGTTTCATGCAACGCGTTGCAAGTTTTGTTACCAACAAATAGCGTATACCTGTAAATTTAGTTACAAAAAAGGCCTGAAAACAAAAAAAGCGCAACAAGATGCGCTTTTTTTTAGATGAAAATGGTGGCTACGGTCTTTCCGTTACAATTTTCGGCGTAACAAAGATAAGCAGTTCTCGCTTCTGCTGAAGTTGGGATGAATTTCTGAACAAGGCGCCAACAACGGGTAAATCACCGAACAAGGGGACTTTTGATACGCCATCAGAACTGGTTTGTTGGAAGATCCCGCCCAATACGATGGTTTCGCCATTTTCCACCAATACCTGGGTTTTAATTTCTTGGGTATCAATCGCTACGGCATCACCGGTAGACGTTGAAACGGTTTCACCGCGAGTGTCTTGAGTGACGACTAAGTCTAAAATGATGCGATTGTCAGGCGTGATGTGTGGCGTAACTTTCAGTGACAATACGGCCTTTTTAAATTCTACCGATGTGGCACCACTTGACGTAGCTTGAACGTATGGAATCTCAGTACCCTGTTCAATATACGCTTCGTGCTGGTTGGCTACGGTAATACGAGGACTTGCGATAATTTCGCCTTTGTTTTCTGATTCCAACGCAGAAAGCTCAAGGTCCAATATGGTGCCGTCTACAAGACTCGCAATCTGAAAGCCAATGCTACCTGCTGCGCTGGTGACAGGTAAATTTACGTTTAGGCGATTGTCAATGCTTGGCACTACGCCGCCGGCAATGGTGTCTGCGCCTTCAAGGCTGCCTGAGACACCGTTGTCGTCTTGTCGATCACTGAAACCCCAGCGCACACCTAACTGTTCATCCACATCGTCAAGTACAGTTACCATACGGCTTTCAATCAGCACTTGCTTCACCGGAACGTCTAATGCGTTGATAGTTTTTCTTGCTTCATCAATCGACGCTAACGTGTCGCGAATAAGCAAGGTGTTGGTGCGCTCGTCTACGGTGACACCGCCTCGTTCTGATAGAATTCCGCCTTCTGTCGACTTCAAAATTGTGGCCAACGCGGCAGCTTTTGCATAGTTAACAGGAATGTTAACCGTATGAAGCGGTGCTAAATCTGATACTTGTTTTTTAGATTGAAGCGCTTGAGTTTCACGAGCAGACAATTCTTCAGCAGGCGCAATTAATAAAATATTACCCTCTAAACGTTTGTCCAAACCCTTAACGCGCAAAATCATGTCGAGTGCCTGATCCCACGGAACGCCTGACAAGCTAATCGTAACATTGCCTGTTACGGTATCAGTGGTTACCAAATTAAAACCATTCACTTGGGCGATGATTTGTAAAACCTGTCTCACAGGAACATCTTGAAAATCAAGTGAAATAGGGTCGCCAGTGTACTTCTTCTCGGCTTCTAGCGCTTCTTGTTGCGCGCTATTCATAGGCGCAATGGCTAAACGAATTGTGCCATCCTTCACGGTATTTTGAACCGTAACTGGGCCTGAGTACTTAACCTCAATGCGTGATCCGTTTTTATCTTCGAAGGTTTCTATGGTCGAAACTAACGTGCCAAAATCAGCGACATTAAGCTCTACCAGTTGGTCTTCACCCAACTTGGTGTTTGGCAGCGTAAGCGACACTTTTCCCTGTGACTCAATAAGTTGTACCTTGGGAGCTTTACCCTCAAAACTCACAAGGGTTACAGCCGTATTATTAGCTGCTTGGGTAAAGTCGATGTTAGTAACCGTGGTGGTTACCGTCGAAGCATTTCGCTTAGCATCAGGGTCAACCAATAACGGTTCTTGCGCTTTTACTGGCGAGACAAATACTGTAAACGAAAATATTGCAGCCACAGCGAAGGCCAGCCAATACCACCTAGGCGCTCTACGATTCAGAGACTTGTTGAATATGTATCGTTCGGCCATGCTTACTCTCCCGCCTTCGATGCTGTAGTCATTGTTGTTGTTTTCCTTTGCCAGCAGCCCGCACCATCAGGTAATAACTGTTCAATAGTAATTGAATCGATGCTAATTTGCGTAATTCTGCCATAAAACAAGCCGATACGGCTCCCTACTTTTGCTTTATGCAATACGCCATCGTTGCTTTTTAACAATGCCCATTGCTCTCCTTTAACCGCAAAATTTCCGGTTAATGCAAGGGCATCAACGCCATAGGCTTCCAATGCTTCTTTAGGGCGCTGAAAGTTAGGCTGTAAACAGTTTTCTACACGCGCTTTTGTTACCGGAGCAGTGTTGTTTTTAGGGCGATCAAAAGGGCTTCTTAACGCGCTCGCTGAATAGCTAAAGGGCGGATGTGTTTTAAACTCTGGATAAGGTTCAATTTGAGGCTGAGCGCGCTCTTTTACGCTCTGGGTATAAGCCTGTAGGTCATCGAGCTTAGGTGAGCAGCCTGTAATTAACAGTATGGTCAAAAAAGACAAAAACGAACGAGTCATTATTTATCTCCTTCGATATCTGAAGAGTTTTCAGAGCGATAAGTTTTAGCTTGAAGCTTGAGCGAAAGACCGCCCGCTTCGCGCTTGATATCGAAATCGTGAAGGGTAACGATACGAGGTAAATCTGCGACTTTTGAAACGAACTCGCCAAAGTTGTGATAACCCCCGCTCACTTCCATTTCAATAGGTAGCTCAGTGTAAAACTCTTTTGGTACTTCTTGTTGCCAGTTTAACAACTCGAATGTAAGTCCCGAAGCGGTGCCCACGTACGTGATATCGTCAAGCAAGCCAGGTGTTTCGTTGCTGGTTGGAAGACTTTTCAACATAGACGAAAAGTCTTCTTTAATTTGAGCAAGTTGGGCTTGGTAGGCTTCTAAATTAGCCGCAATACGGTACTTGGCTTCGAACTGTAGCTTTAGTTCTTGTTCTTTTAATTCAGCCGCATCTTTAATTGGAAGCTTTGGACTTACTAACAGGTAATAGCTTAATGCGCCCACCAGTATTGCCACAAATGCAGCTACAACTATGCGAACTTCATTTGGCCAAATGGCGATTTGTTCAAAGTCGAGTTCGTTGAGTTCTTTTAGTTTTGAAACGTCAAACTTCATAATTATTGCGCCTCTCCACTTTCAATTTCTAGGGGGGCAACATTAGGATTTATCGAAAATGTAAGCGTAAAGTTGCTAATAGCTCTTGCTGCACTGCTGTCTGATTTAATAGTAGAAAGCTCTGCGGCAACGAACACTTTTGAATTATCCAGGGCGCGCATAAAGTCGGAAAGGCGATTGTTCGAATCACTAGTACCCTCAATCTCAATACGGTTATTGCTTCTGGTCATAGACTCAAAAGCCACACCGGGAGGAACCAATTTAGCAAGTTCATCAAAAACAATAGGGGCAACGTTACGGCTAGCCTGTAACTGTTCTATTAACGCCATACGTTGCTCAATGGCATTTTTACTGTCTTTAACTTTCTTTATCTCTGCAATTTGCGCATCTAAAACTGCAATTTCCCGTTCAAGGTACTGATTGCGCGAGTTCTGGTTACTAATTTGCTGGTCGATGGCTTGACCAATAAACCAAAAAATTAAGCCTACTATGGCAGCAACGGCAAGCAATCCTGCTAAATATTGTTGTTTTTGATGTTGGCGCTGTTTTTCACGCCAAGGCAGTAAATTTACATGTGCCATGGCGTAAAGCTCCGGCTCGCTAGACCCGCTGCAATTGCTAGCTGTGGTGCAATTTTACCTAGGCGTGCGGCGTCAAGTTTAGGGTTTATAGTCATATTGCTAAAAGGATTAAAGCAATCAACATCAAGACCAAGATCTTGTTTTAGAATGTCGACTAACGGCTCGATAGTAGCGGCGCCGCCACTGAACAGTATTTTCGTGGGGCGCTCTGCATGTAGCGTGCTCATATACATTTGTAATGCACGGTTGATATTTTGCTGTAGGTTGGCGGCAAATATCGGCAGCGTATCTTCTACCCAATTTCCAGATAGAGTGCCATCTAGTAGCTGGCGCTCAGCAGTTTCGCGCTCAACCATATGTATAGCGCTGATATCGTTAATTAGCTGATTCAAGCCAAAAGCATGCTCTTTGGTGTAAATGACGTCGCCGTTTTTTATTACGCATATTTGAAGTAGCGAAGCGCCCACATTAATACAGCAAAGTGGCGTGTCTTCTGCGTGCGGTGTATAGAAAAAGTCCATAGCATTGCCAATGGCATAATTTTCCATATCAACAATTTTGGGTTCAAAGTTAGCTTCTCTAGCCAGTAACAAACGACTGTCTACCAAATCTTTATGCGCTGCGGTAAGTAATACATTTACTTTTCCAGTGTGCGTTGCACTTGGTCCCATTTCTTCAAAATCCAAATACACTTCTTCAAGTGGGTAGGGAATAAGGCTGTCAGCCTCAATTTCAATTTGATTTTCTAGGTCGTAATCGCTTTGTTCTGGGTCCATGTAAACAATTTTGCTTATTACTGAGGTTCCAGCCACAGCAACATTCGCCAGCTTTAATTTTGTTTTTAACGATTTCCGAATCTTTTTAAGAGCAATGCTCACCGACTCATAATCTTTAATGTCGCGTTCTGAGAAAGCAATTTTACTGATTGGCTCACAGGCATACCCTTGAAGGACGAACCCGTCTTTCGATTGCTCTAACCACACCGCTTTTATTTGACGCGTGCCTATATCTAAGCCCACAATGGGCGGCAGCTTTTTCTTAAACAGCGATTTCATGTGCAAGTGTCCAGTTTCAAAGGTAGTTGCTCTAAAGTACAATGTTACTCTAATAGTGTTATGCGTATGGTTCTAGAGATAACACATACGTATAAAATATACGTCATTTCAACAAAATGTCTTGGTATCCGTTACAGTGAAGTACATCAAACCACTTATTTTATTTAGTTTTCTATCAGGCCTTCTTGGTTTTGCAGCACTGGTAGGTATTTACTTTTATATCAAACCTGACTTACCAAGTGTTACTGTACTTAAGGATGTACGCCTGCAAACTCCTATGCAGATATACACCAAAGACGGAAAACTCATTTCACAATATGGAGTTAAACGGCGGATCCCAGTAAAACTTGAGGATGTCCCGCAAGAATTAATTAACGCCATACTCGCTACAGAAGACAGTCGCTTCTACGAACATCACGGTATTGATCCCATTGGTATCATGCGCGCTGCAGTAAGTTTAGTCCTAACTGGCGAAAAGCGTCAGGGGGCGAGTACGTTAACCATGCAGCTAGCGCGAGGGTTCTTCCTTAGCCGGGAAAAAACATACATAAGAAAGATAAAAGAAATTTTTATCGCATTGCACATGGAGCAAGAGCTCACCAAGCAGGAAATTCTCGAGCTATATCTTAATAAAATCGAGTTAGGCCATAGAGCGTTTGGCTTTGGGGCGGCGTCTCAGGTGTATTATGGCAAACCGCTTAATGAACTCACTTTAGCCCAAATAGCCACTATCGCGGGCCTTCCCAAGGCACCATCGGTACTGAACCCAATCAGCGGGCCACAGCGTTCTGTTGAGCGTAGACGAGTGGTGCTACTTCGAATGCTTGACGAGGAGTACATCACTAAAGCGCAATTCGAAGAAGCGGCCAACGCGCCCGTGACTGCCAAGAAACATGGAGCAGAAATTGAAGTTGATGCGCCATACTTAGCCGACACCATTTATAACGAAATGGTAGAAATTTACGGTAAAGAAGAAGCTGAAACCGGCGGATACCAAGTGTTTGCAACTGCGACGTCAGATCTTCAGTTAGCCGCGCAACGTGCAGTGGTTAGGAATTTACACGACTATGATGAGCGTCATGGTTACAAAGGCGCCCTTGGCTATCTATGGAACATTCCTACGCCGGAAGGCAGAGATGAGACGATTCCGCAGTTGTCATTAAGCTTTGATATAAGCGACAAAACAACCAAAGATGAGTGGGATAATGAATCACTTTTGCGAGTACTTGAAGAAGTACCCCACATAAAACCTCTTGTGCCCTCTGTGGTTACCAAAGTAAATGAACAGTCTATAGAGGTGTTATCAGTTGACGGAAAAACGAGAACGGTAGAATGGGGCGGCCTAGACTGGGCGCGACGCTACATCACTGATTTTAGACAGGGCAGTGACCCTAAAACCGCTTCAGATGTTACTCAAGAAGGGGCGGTAGTTTATATCAGGCAGCAAGAAGGGCAGTGGCGCATTTCGCAGATCCCAGAAGTAAGCGGTGCTTTTATCGCGCTTAACCCGAAAAACGGCGCGGTTGAAGCGGTGGTGGGTGGCTACAGCTTCTATCAAAGCCAGTTTAATAGAGCAACGCAGGCTAAGCGCCAAGTGGGCTCAAACATCAAGCCTTTCATTTATTCTGCGGCATTAGACAGCGGCTATACCCTTGCATCCATCATCAATGATGCACCTATAAACCAATGGAATGCCGCCACAGGTGTAGCCTGGCGTCCACAAAATTCACCGGCTGAGTACGACGGCCCAATCAGAATGCGTAAAGCCCTTGGTAAATCGAAAAACGTGGTATCAGTTCGACTATTACGTGGTGTTGGCCTTAGAGAAACGGCCGATTATTTAACGCGGTTTGGTTTTAATAAAGACGATATCCCACTTGATGAAACCGTATCGTTAGGGTCCAGTTCACATACGCCACTTGAGGTGGTTAGAGGCATGTCTGTTATCGCAAACGGTGGCTACTTAGTGAACCCTCACTTTATCAGTAAGGTACTTGACGAAAACGGAGATGAACTTTGGAAAGCAAACCCAGTCTGGGCATGTAATCGTTGTGAAAACCAAAGTGACCCGGAAATATTACCTGAAGACGAAGAAGCTGATATTGAAGCCTTACTTGCCGCTGAACTGAACCAAGATATCTTACTTGGCGACGTTGATGATGATGAAGCAACAGAAAAAGTGATAGCGCCTCAGGTAATTACTGCTCAAAACGCCTTTTTAGTAGCAGAAATGATGCGTACAGCGGTTCGCGCAAATGGTAATTGGAGTAAGAAAACGTATTGGTTAGGCACAGGTTGGCGCGCTCGCAATATTCTCCAACGCACCGATATTGCCGGTAAAACGGGTACAACGAATGATTCACGAGATACCTGGTTCAGCGGCTTCCACAAAGATTTGGTGGCGACGACTTGGGTAGGGTTTGACAACATGGGTCGACAGTTGGGACGTGCAACGCGAAACCAAAACCTCATCAACAAGAACCCTGAGAAGTTTAACTGGATAGGTAATGCCATGATTGGTATCGAAGACGGAGCTAAAGCTGCTCAGCCTGCGTGGATCAGGTTTATGCAACACGCTCTTGAAAGTAAACCGCATACTCCTATGCCCGTACCAGAGAATATAGTGCGTGTTCGTATTGATCGTACCAGTGGAAAGTTGACCAGACGAACAGACCATACGACACTATTCGAATATTTCCTGCAGGGAACCGAGCCAACCACTTACGTCCGTGATGACGAAGTGTTGGATCCAGCCACGCAGGATACGACTACTGCGCCAGAGCCAGAAGAAATATTCTAATTACTAAGAGGCACGTTGTTCGCGTGCCGCTTCAGGCTTAGGTGATGTATTTGCCTGAACAATTATCGGAAAACTAATGTCAGAAGATTCACAGCGATATCTTTATATTCCTCATGCCGGCCCTTCATTGCTGGAAACGCCCCTACTGAATAAAGGCAGTGCCTTCACGGCACGCGAGCGCGCTGCGTTTAACTTAACTGGTCTTGTGCCTCCAAGGTACGAAACCATTGAAGAGCAAGTTGAACGTGCCTATATGCAATACAGTAGCTTCGATGAAGCTCTAAATAAGCATATTTACCTGCGTGCGATTCAAGACAACAATGAAACCTTGTTCTACCGCCTAATTCAAAAGCACATTGATGAGATGATGCCCATCATCTACACCCCAACAGTCGGTGATGCATGTGAACAGTTTTCTGATATCTACCGCAGCTCGCGTGGATTATTCGTGTCTTATGAAGAACGCCACCAGTTAGATGACATCGTTCGCAATGCCACTAAGCGAAAAGTGAAAGTGATTGTTGTGACCGATGGTGAGCGAATTTTAGGGTTAGGCGATCAGGGTATTGGCGGTATGGGCATCCCTATCGGTAAGCTTTCCCTTTACACCGCGTGCGGTGGAATTAGCCCTGCGTACACATTGCCAGTCATGCTAGATGTTGGTACTAACAACGAAAAGCTGCTAAACGACCCAATGTATATGGGGGCACGCCATCCGCGTATTGGTCAGGAAGAGTACGACGAATTCGTAGATATGTTCATTAACGCTGTGAAGCGACGCTGGCCTGACGTGATGATTCAATTTGAAGATTTTGCGCAGCCAAACGCTATGCCGTTATTAAATCGCTATCGTAACGACGTGTGCTGTTTTAACGATGATATTCAGGGGACTGCTGCCGTTACCCTTGGCACTATTTTGGCGGCTTGCAAAACCAAGCAGCAAAAGCTGCGTGACATGAAGGTCGTGTTTGTGGGTGCGGGTTCGGCAGGCTGCGGTATTGCAGAAATGCTAATACAGCAGATGGTCTTTGAAGGACTGACTGACGAACAAGCGCGTAAGCAAGTGTTCATGATTGATCGTTTTGGTTTGGTAACCGAAGGCATGGAAGGCTTACGCGACTTCCAGCAAAAACTTCAGCAGAAAAACGAAGACCTAGCGGATTGGACATTCAGTGGTGATTACGCGTCACTGCTAGATGTTATGCACTGCGCCCAGCCAGACGTACTAATTGGCGTTTCAGGCCAGCCAGGCTTGTTCACTGAACAAGTTATTCGTGCCATGAAACAAGGCTGTGAGCTACCGATCATCTTCCCGTTAAGTAACCCTTCTCGTCAGGTAGAGGCGCGTCCAGAGCAAGTGATTGAGTGGACAGAAGGTGAAGTGATTATTGCTACGGGTAGTCCGTTTAAACCTGTTGAGTACAACGGTAAAGTGTTCCCTATTGCTCAGTGCAATAACTCTTACATATTCCCAGGCATTGGCCTTGGTGTTGTTGCATCAAAAGCGAAGCTAATCAGCGATGAAATGTTGATGGCGGCAAGTAATGCGCTAGCTTCGGCGTCGCCATTAGTCAACACAGGTCAAGGCTCACTATTGCCACCACTTGCTGCAATTGCTGAAATTAGTCGTGAGATTGCTTTTGAAGTGGGTAAAGTTGCTATGGAGCAAGGACTAGCGCTTGAGATGTCTGAAGACGCATTGCGCGCCAGCATAGAACGCAACTTCTGGAAGGCAGAATACCGCCCTTACAAGCGTGTTAGCATCTAAAAACAGCTAACGTTTTTGAAAAAGCAGGCTAAGCCTGCTTTTTTTATATGTGTAACTTATACTTTTATCCGTTATCTCCGCGCAAAAACAAATGTAATACAGTGGCTTAACTGTACGTATTTCATTCCTTTTCCTAAGTAATATTTATCTTATGTAAAAAGGTGTTGCCTATGCGCAACATTTCCTTCCTCTAACATACAAGGCAACTCAGACTTTTCTAGTTAAGTTGTTGTTATTTATGTGTAATTTGTTGTTGGCACAATCATTGATACTGCACCTCTTGAAACACAAAAATAGGAAAAGTAGGTGTTAGCGATGAAAAAAATTAAAAACGGCCCAAACTCTTTATATTCTCGAATCATTAAACGCTCGTTTTCTACATCATTGGTGATGGCCGCACTTGCCACGCTCAGCGCGTGTGGAGGCTCAGATGATAAGGTTGAAGACCAGCCAACGCCCACCACGAGTACCTTTTCCCTTTCAGTTTCTGACGCCCCTGTAGATGATGCCAGTGAAGTAGTGGTGTATTTCGATGAAGTTGAATTAATTGGCAACGAATCACCAATTACGTTTTCTGTTGAAGACGAAAACGGTGACCCTCGAAGCATCGACTTGTTGTCGCTACCGGGCGAGCAATTTGAAGTTATCGTAGAAGATACTGAAATCCCAGTAGGTGACTACAATCAACTACGCCTCAGTGTAACGGAAGATTCTTACATCGTGACTAATGAGGGAACGTACCCTATTCGCGTGCCAAGTGGCGAGCTGAAACTTGACGGTTTCACAGCGCAGCCTAACTTTGACGCAGCCTACACCGTTGAGTTCGATTTAAGAAAAAGCTTAGTCGATCCAGTGGGGCAAGAAGTCATTATGCTGAAACCTCGCGGTGTTCGCCTGGTGTTAAATGACGACGTAGGAACGTTAAACGGCACGGTAGATGGCACGCTAGTGATGGACGAGAAGTGCGCTGTTAAAACCGACATGTTCGTTGGTAATGCAGTTTATATTTACGAAGGTGAACAGAACCTTCTAGACACCCTTGGTGATGACGCCGATGCTGGCGTAGACGATACCGAACTGCGCCCATTCACTGTTGTACCAGTAACGTATAACGAGTCAGACGAAACATTCAATTTTACCGCGGGCTTCATGCCTCAAGGCGAGTACTCGCTAAGCTTTTCATGCACAGCGCTATTTGATGAGCCTGAAACAGATGAAGACGCAGAAGACGGTTTCTTTTTACAAACTATCGATATTGCCACAGTAGTAGCTGGCGACACCACGACGGTGACTATCGAATAGTACCAGTTTGCGGGCAAAGGACTGCTCGCCTTTTATTCACAAAGCCGCGCTCTGGGCATAGCCAAAGCGCGGCTTTTTTATGTCAATAAACGTATATCGGCGTTTGTTAGTCGACAGGGTTGAGCCATATATCTTTAAAAATAGTTCTTTATAGCTATGTATTGCACTAACCTTAACGATAAAAACATTCAAAGGAGCTGCTATGTCGACAGAAAGTAACTATACACCACCAGAAGTTTGGAGTCAGGCTGAAGATGATGGCAACAAGTGGGCCAGTATCAATAGGCCAGTGTCGGGCGCTACCCATGAAAAGGCTCGTCCCAATGGCGAACATGGTTTGCAGCTTTACTCGTTAGCTACGCCTAACGGTCAGAAAGTTACCATCATGTTAGAAGAGCTGTTAGCTGCTGGCGTAAGTGAAGCAGAATACGACGCTTGGCTAATAAACATTGGTGAAGGCGATCAATTTTCTTCTGGGTTTGTTGACGTTAACCCGAATAGTAAAATTCCTGCCATGGTCGACACGACAACGACGCCAGAAACCATGCTGTTTGAGTCGGGTTCTATTTTAGTTTACCTCGCTGAAAAGTTCGGTAAGTTCATTCCCCAAGACGCTCATGCCAAGGCAGAATGCTTCAACTGGCTGTTCTGGCAGGTGGGCTCAGCGCCATACTTAGGCGGTGGTTTCGGGCACTTCTACAGCTATGCGCCTTACCCAATGGAATATCCTATCAACCGCTTTACCATGGAAACTAAGCGTCAGCTAGATGTGCTAGACAAGCACCTAGCAAACAATGAGTTCATGGCTGGCAGCGAATATAGCATTGCTGATATGGCTATTTGGCCATGGTACGGTAACTTGGTACTAGGTAATTTATACGACGCAGCGACTTTTCTTCAGGTGCACGAGTACACCAATTTGGTCCGCTGGGCTAAGCAATTAGAGCAGCGAGAAGGCGTTAAACGTGGCCGCATTGTAAATAGAACGTGGGGCGACGACGGTCAGTTGGAAAACCGCCACAGCGCCAAAGATATCGACGACGCACTCGCCAAAGCCTAAATAATGGGGTCAGAGTACATTTAAAAAGTACTCTGACCCCAATTTTCAGATGAGTTCTGCCACACTTTTTAGATAGGCTTGTTGAAGTGGTGTGAAATCCCACTCGCTCAAGGCTTCGTCAAATTCAAAGTTACCCACACGGCCTCGCCAGCGTCCGGTGGGTTTTGCTGACCAGCTTTTCATATACACCAGCTTTCCGTGTAGGCAGTGCAAAACTTCGAGTTTTGCTTCTTCGGCGCCGCTGTAAGTCACTCTTTCAGAGACCATCGCGCCTTCTTCGCAGTCTTGGTCAAAAAACACAAAGCCGCGATAGTGACCGTTTTTGGTAATGGTAACTAGCGATGCATATTCTTTGCTGTTTGAAACTTTTCGTATAGCAGGCAATTGGCCTTCCAATCGCTTTATTTGAAGCCCTTGTGATTTGTTATGCCACTGCCACCCCGAACTGCCCATAAAGGTGAGCTCGGTATTCTTATCATTGAAATGGCTCAAGGCTTCAAACGTTTTCCAAGACGCAAAAGTGATCATGCACAGCATCAAAAAACCAGTAATGAAGATGAGTGGCTTTGTCATGTCGCAAGCCCTAGTAATTTACCAACTTTTGTCTATTTAGTTACGCACAAGAACCAACGCTAGACCTTCATTGCAAAAAAGTAATACCAACTAGTTCTGGTGTTGCTGTCCTCGAAACTCCCTAGCGCCCGCTTGATGGTTTGAAATTAAATGATACAAATTTTGGCTCCCTTCAAACTCATGTTTTAGACAGTCTAAGATTGTCTTTTCTCAACACGCTAAGCTCAGCCATTCTTCTCCATAACTTAAAGTCAGATCATGGCCATGATTTAAAATCACGATTAGGACTATCTATTTTGTTCACTTTAATTGTTTAACTGAATCAGCGAACATTCTTTTCAACGAAAAACGTGATTAATACTGTTTCTTTAATCACACACCAGCATCCAATTTTAGTAAGACTAAAAATCGGTGAGAAACGAACCAGAAGGAATTCGCAATGAGTAAGTGTCCATTTTCAGGTGAAGCTATTAAACCTACTACGCTAACGTCTAGCAATGGTGCGCCTGTTGCTAATGACAACCAAAGCCGAACAGCGGGTCCACGCGGGCCGGTGACTTTCGACAATCATTATTTGTTTGAGAAGCTTGCGCACTTTAATCGCGAGCGAATTCCAGAGCGCGTAGTTCACGCAAGGGGCAGTGCTGCGTATGGAACCTTTACGCTAACTAAAAGCTTATCTGACTACACGATTGCAAACTTCCTGCAGAAAGAGGGGCAGAAAACCGATGTGTTCTTGCGCTTTTCCACTGTAGGCGGCGGTCAGGATTCAAGTGATTATGCCCGTGACCCTCGTGGTTTCTCAGTGAAGTTTTATACCGATCAGGGGAACTGGGACATGGTAGGCAATAATACCCCGGTATTCTTCTTACGAGATGGCATCAAGTTTCCAGATTTTATTCACAGTCAAAAGAAGAACCCGCGTACTAACTTGCCAGACCCGCAGGCAGTCTATGAGTTTTGGGCGAACAACCCTCAGTCATTACATCAATCGACAATCTTGATGTCTGACCGCGGTATTCCCCTTTCATATCGCCACGTGAATGGCTATAGCTCGCATACGTTGAGTTTCTGGAATAACGCAGGCGAACGCTATTGGGTGAAATGGCACTTTAAAACTAACCAAGGTATTAAAACGCTAACTAACGAAGAAGCGGCAAAGATGCCTGCCTATGGCGCTCAGCAAGATCTGGTCGAAAGCATTGATAACGGCGATTTTCCATCGTGGACCGTGAATGTGCAGATTATGACTGAAGAGGAAGCGCGTAATTACCACATTAATCCGTTTGACCTAACGAAGGTATGGCCGCACAGCGACTTTCCACTCATTGAAGTAGGGCAGTTGGAATTAAACCGTAATGTGGATAACTACTTTGCTGAAACGGAACAAGCAGCGTTTGCGCCGAGCAATTTGGTTCCCGGCATTGGTGCATCGCCAGACAGAATGCTTCAAGCGCGACTAATTGGCTATCAAGATGCACATAGGTATCGAATTGGTGCGAACTACAATCAAATTCCGGTAAACGCGCCGCGTTGCCCAGTGCACAATTACCAACGAGATGGAGCCTTTGCGGGAATTAATCCAGCACTTGCAGGAAGTGGAGCGAACTTTTACCCCAACAATCGCGCGCGAGTTGGTGAGCCAGCGGAAGCGCCAGAGTTTCAAGAGCCGCCTATGCCGCTAGAGCAAGACGCATGGTTAGATATTTACGATAACCGTGACGAAGATAACTACTCACAGGCTGGTGACCTTTACCGCATTATGAGTGAAGACCAAAAGCAGCAATTGGTAAACAACATTGCTGAAGGCTTAATCCAAGCTACGAAGGACGTTCAAGAAGCCATGTTTGTACAATACGATTTAGCCGACAGCGATTATGGCGCTCGCGTGAGAAAAGCGGTAGCAAGCAAATAACAGTAAATGGGGTCAGAGTACATTATTGAAATGTACTCTGACCCCTTTTTTCTACTTGGTAGCGACGAGGGCGTAAACGTGCAGGCGTATTGCCTGAAGCGCGCGCTCTTTCCAATTATTATCAGTGAGGTAGTTGCTGGAGTGATGCTGACTTAAGGTGATATAACCATGACTAAGTGCCCATAGCTGCATAGCCACGCTCTGTTTGTCATCAGTAGAAAGTTCTTTCTTGATTAGTGCCGTGGTGAGGTTTGTGAAGGTGCTAAAAGCTTTTTCACTTGCTTCAATGGCATCTTCACAGGGCGTATAGCCCTTTAAATTAGAAGAGAAAATAAGCTGGTAGTGAGCCACGTGCGTTTCAGAAAAGCTCAGAATACGCTCGCAGCCGTTAATGACTTTCTCTGCTGGGGTATTGCCATCTGCCGCTAATATTTCGCGCTCTATCAGTTCAGTCCCTTCAATATAAAGCGCGTCTAAAATACCTTGCTTACCTTTAAAGTGACTATAGATGCCAATCGTGGACATTCCGGCGCCTTTGGCAATGGCGCGAACACTCAGTGCGTTAATGCCACCTTTTAAAAATAGCGCCGAAGCGGCATCTAAGATTTTTTGTCGCGTATCTTTTTTCATTGAGTCATCATTTGTATGTTGCGCAATATAACACTGGTATGAAAAGCGATTTTGTAACGTTGTTATATTTCTTGTTTTACATTTAACCTGCTGGTTCACAGGTCTTTTATAACAACACTATAGACGACAAATTATATATTTACCTGTTCTTTGAGTAAGCATCGATAGTGCGCAGAGCCACGTTGTCACGACACTGCTATAACACGTTAATTCAGACGTACTGATTAAAATAATTGGTAACCTTAGGCCATAAATGCTGACACTTCCGCGAGAAAAACTTCATGTGACCTATTTCCTTTACGTTGTAGGCCTGAGGGTCTAGCTCCTCCACTTCTGCTTCCATATTGGGGAAAATGCTAATCATATCGTGAACATTGTGAATATTAGCAATGTCGTCGTCGTTGGCGAGTAACCACTTAGAAGGTATTTGAATGGTGTCGTAATGATGCTGGTTAATATCACTGCCAAAGCCTGTTTTTACGTAGCCTTTACCGTTACACCATTTTTGCCACTGGCGCGCCACCTTTTTAGGTAGTGGTTCTCCCATGCCTACCCATTGAGATTTGGTATGACCGAACAGCAAATTACTTACGGGAATATAGAAATTCATAAAGAAATGGGCTTTTAGCAAATAGCTTTTACGCATGTTTCTTAGACTGCCCGAAGAGCTACCAAAATTACAAAAGGCAGTAAGGTCGTGCACATTGTGCATCAACCCCAGCAGCTGACCACCAGCACTATGACCAACAAGAAAATAGGGCACATTAGGGAATTGAACTTTCAATGTCTCTAATACCGCGGGCATATCTTGTTCGCCCCATGTCACTAGCGACGCATCACTTTGTTTAACGCTGCCTTTTACCGAACCGCCAATGCCTCTGTTATCGAAGGTAATAACGCCATACCCTTGTTCACATAAATAAGTGGCAAAAGCGCTGTAGAATTGCCGTTTTATACCCGTTGCAGGGCCAATCATGACAGCTGCTTTGGCTGGTGATGGAGGCGTGTAGAGTGAAGCGGTCAGATGCATACCATCTTCACAGGTCACTTGAATGTCCTTTATCATCGTCTTGCTCACAGGGAGTACCTTAGTGTTTATCAGGCTTCTGGTCATACCAGTAAAGCGCCGGTGGTTAAGATTTGCAATAGTATGACTATTTCAATTTCTGATGATTACGTATGCAGAACGCTTAGAGCGATTGGGATGTGTTTATGCGCGAGCTTTTGAGGTCTTAACCCAATGCTCAACAGGAGCCGGCTTACCAAACAAATAGCCTTGGAAAATATTGAAACCCATGTCTTTAAGTACACGCAGCTGAGCCTGTGTTTCCACCCCTTCGGCAATGGTCTGCATATCTAGACTCTTAGCAAGGTCCAGGGTCATCTTAACAATTTTGCGATGTCGTTCAGACGTTTCCACTCTTTCTACAAACTCTCTATCTACCTTTATGATGCTGGCAGACATATCTATAAGCTGCGAAAGCGATGCGTGGCCGGTTCCGAAGTCGTCAATAATAATGGTTGCTCCCACATTGGCTAATGACGTCAAGCGGCGCTTAGTCTCATTATGGCTGGCTAATACAGATGTTTCTGTTAACTCTAACTTGAGGCGCTCACCCAGTTCTGGGGTCTCTGAGAAGCGACGCAGCAGCTTTTCATAAAAGAGGTCGCTGAGTAACTCTGGGCCTGACAAGTTAATCGCCAATGGAACCTTTGGTAAGTTGCTAGGCCAATTGTCTAAAAGTGCCAAGGTGCCATCGATAATTTTTTGTGTAAATAGCACTTCCCATTTGTTTTCCTCAACCAGTGGGAGAAACTGAAATGGTTGAAGAATTGTCCCGGATTTTGGCTCTTTCAATCTAGCCAGCACTTCGTAGCCTACAGTAGTGCCGTGAATCGATACCTGTGGCTGCAGGTACAAGGCAAGGCATCCGTTATCAAGAAGGGCTTTTACTTTGTCTTTTTGTTGTGTGTTTTCTCGAATAGTTTTCACTGTATTGATGCTAAACGAGATAAAAGGAGCGAAATCCTCGCTTTGGCTAAGGGCTATTGCGCAGCATTCAGCGGCAGCATCTAAACTAATTTCACGACTGGCATGATAATGCCCCGCACGCCATTTCAGCGGATGTTCTACACTACCTCGCGCTGAATTGATGACCATGCTGGTGGGCAATCGACGTTCTAGGTAATGATCTATAGTTTGTGTTGAAAGGTGTTTGCCGTGCACGGTAAATAAAAATTTAGCGCCAGGGAATTGATAAACCGCGACATCATTAGCGAATTCGCTTTGTAATAGCGACGCTACGCTTAAAAGCAACTGGTCACCCTGACTGTAACCGTATTGCAAATTCACTTCTCTGAGGTTAGCCAATTTCAACAAAACAATATGTCGATTTAAAATACTCTCGCTCGATTCCGCTTTTTTCCAAAAGTGATGATTTTTAAGCCCTGTTAGTTCATTAAAATAGTGCTTCTCATACTGCTGCTTCTTAAACGCATCGAACTCCATTAGGCTTTTCTTATTGGCTGATATGTCGTGGCAATGGATAAGTTGCTTTTTGTGATGTTCAAGGCTAGCAGGTTGAAGTCTAAATTCTCGTTCGGGAGCGTCAAAAATGGAAGCGTGCTGGTTTACGCCCTTTGTGATGGGGTGAGACAAAGAGAAAAGATCTTGAATATATTCACTCTCTGGCCGGTACTTTTTGACTAGCGCTCTTGCAGCTTTGTTTGCCTGAATTATGCGTCCTTGTTCATCACAAAAGAAAGACGGAGTGCCACCGTTGTTGAATATTTCCTGATATCGGCTAACGAGCTTATTAAGCTTTTTGCTCTGTAATAAATTGTGCTCAGACTGCCTTTCTAAAGACGACATTACTCGTAACACCGCCATTGGAATACAAAAATTGAAAAACAGGAAAATTAATGACGACAGATAGGTATGGGTGTCGGGCAGTGTAATGTCAATGCCAAATAAAGGGGCTACTTGCGTATTATTAAGCAAGAAATAATACGGAATGAGGTTGAGCAGCATAGTCGCAATAGATGCTTTCACGCCGTATAGAACACGGACAATAATCGGCAACGTGAACAACAAAAGTAGGCCATAACGCGTTGAATCTAAATCAACAGTGAAAAACAATATGCACAGTGAGGCTCCAACAACAGCCAGTACAAGGCATGCAGAAGCAACCTTTATATGTTTCATGCCTATTGAAAGTGTGGCAAAGAGAAAGGCAGTGAAGCCTAGCGTTAGGTACATAACATAATAAAGTTCCTGTACATACGCAGTATATGAAGAGTGCGCCACAATGGCCGAGGTAAGGACAACACCAATTACTAGAATGGTGCGCAGCACACTTAGACGCCACACGTCAGCATCGGTGGTTCTTAGGTTATCTTCATTAAGTAAAAGATAGTTTTTTATTATTTTGATTGTTCGAGAAATCACTAGTAAACCGCTGACGTTCAAATAAGTTCAATACTAGAGTGTTGTAAATAGCTCACCGAGGTGAGTGATTTAATATAACCCTTTACTAATGTTAGTGATAGTAATAAACGCAGCAATAACACTAATATTTTCAATATGATATAAAAATAAGAGAGAAGTTTCCTTATTAATTAACGATAAAGAAACTTCTTAATTGATTAACGTTGGCTAGAGAGCCTTTACACCGTTAAGGTAAAAACTTTAGAGTTGCGCTGGAAGTTATACAGTTCTTTTTTTACGGCAGGTAATACACTGATATCTGCGGGTTCAAACCCTTGTTCTAAGAACCAGTGCGCCGTAACTGTGGTCAATACGAAAATACTGCTAATGCCGGCTTCTTTGGCGCGGGCTCGCACCTCGTCTAAAATCCGTTCGCCGCGGTTCTTGCCGCGATAGTCCTGGTGGGTCGCCACACACGCTAATTCGGCACAGCCGTCTTCAGGGTATAAATACAAAGCTGCGCAGGCGATGATCATGCCGTCGCGCACGATGACGATAAACTGGTTTATTTCGTTCTCTAAACGCTCACGAGAGCGCTTCACTAACACGCCGCTTTCTTCTAGCGGTTTTATCAGCTTTAAGATACCGCCCACATCTTCAATGGTGGCTGCACGCAACTGTTCGTAATGATGCTCCATTACGAGCGAGCCTGTACCGTCGCGGGTGAACAGCTCTTGAAGCAGTGCGCCATCCTTTTCAAAGCTAATGCAGTGAGCACGGGGAACGCCGGCAGCGACACTAGTGGTAAGGGCGCTTAACACCGTATCTTCGGTGGTAATGTCACCTGCCATGATCAGCTGTTCTAACTGAGGTCGTTCAATGGTGCGAAGTAAGCGACCTTCGCGATTGAATATGCCGTCAAAGTTTGAAAATACAATAAGCTTGTCAGCTTTGAGGGCAATCGCGGCCTGCGTGGCCACATCTTCGTGAGACAAGTTAAACACTTCTCCCGTTGATGAATAGCCCATAGGCGATAGCAGCACAATCGAGCCATCGTTCAAATGATCGTTAATGCCGGTGGTATCTATACGGCGTACTAAACCGGTGTTTTCAAAATCAACGCCGCCTCGTACGCCCATTGGCTTGGCAACGACTAAGTTCCCCGAGCACACGCGTATTTGCGAACCGTGCATAGGTGAGTTTGGAAGCCCCATAGTAAGTAAGGCTTCTACCTGAGAACGTACTGAGCCGGCGGCATCTTTTACGCACTCAAGGGTTTGTTTGTCGGTTATGCGCACACCGCTTTCAAAGCGACCTTCGATGTTGCGAAGGGCAACGCGCTGATCAATCTGCGGGCGGGCACCGTGCACTACGACTACGCGCACGCCCAAGCTGTTAAGCAGGGCAATGTCGTGAATAATATTGGGGAAATTCGGATGTTCAATGGCTTCGCCACCGAACATCAATACGAATGTCTTTCCCTGATGAGCATTAATATAGGGCAATGAACTGCGAAACAGTTTTATGCCGTCATGATGCGCTAATACCATCTAAGCAGCTCCTTGTCGCTACCCTTGCTTATCCAAGTCTTCCAGCTCTTGATACAGTGCTTTCGTCACGGTTTCTTTGCTGGTGCCGCCCAAGATATTGCGTTGATTAACGCCGTACTCTAGCTGTAGTACAGGGTAAACGTCGTCTTCAATTTTGTCGCAAATAGCTTGCATGTCGCTTAGTGGCAAATCTTCAATGGCGCAGCCTTTGTCGATGGCCTGAAGCACAACACGCCCGGCAATATCGTGACCTGTTCTAAACGGTACACCTTTTCCTACCAGATAATCGGCAAGCTCAGTGGCGTTAGAGAACCCTTGGGTTGCCGCAACGCGACAGCGCTCTTCGTTTAACTGCAGCGAGTCAAGCACTTCGCTGGCAATGCACAAACAAATGTGCCACTGGTTTACGGTGTCGATAGCGCCTTCTTTGTCTTCTTGCATGTCTTTGTTATACGCAAGTGGAAGACCCTTCATGGTAACTAAGAGCGCCTGCAAAGAACCAAACACACGGCCACATTTACCGCGCATTAATTCAAGTGCATCAGGGTTTTTCTTCTGGGGCATAAGCGATGAACCAGAGGTTACGCTATCGCCAAGCTGTAAGAATCCTGCTTCGCCAGAGTTATAAAAAATCATGTCTTCGGCAAGACGTGACAAGTGCATCATGCTGGTGCTGGCTACAAACAAAAGCTCTAGCACAAAGTCTCTGTCAGACACTGCGTCTAGGCTGTTTAGGCATGGAGAATCAAAACCCAGTTCTTCAGCAATGGCGTGACGGTCTACAGGGAAAGTAGTGCCTGCCAATGCGCCTGAACCTAAAGGGCACTGATTCATGCGTACTTTTAGGTCGTCTAAACGGCTTAAGTCACGCTTTAGCATTTCAACGTAAGCCAAGCACCAGTGGGCAAAGTGAATAGGCTGTGCACGCTGTAAGTGCGTGTAACCTGGGATGATCGCTTCTTGATGACGGCTAGCGGCATTAAGAAGCGACTTTATTACACCTAAAACATCAGTGCGAAGTGAGGCAATATGTTCACGTACCCACAGGCGAAAGTCGGTAGCAACCTGATCGTTTCGGCTACGCCCGGTATGAAGTTTACGACCAATGTCGCCAAGCTTCTCTATGAGCGCAGCTTCAACAAAGCTGTGAATGTCTTCTTCGCTAGATGCGTTAAAGTCTAGTTCACCTGCATCAGCTTTCGCTTTCAACTCGCTCAGTGCGGATTCAAGCTGGGCTTGTTCGTCAACGGTCAATACACCTGCTTTTTGCAGCGCACGCGACCAGCTGATAGAGCCTTGAATATCTTGGCTCGCCATAACTTGGTCAAACGGTAGCGAGTCGTTAACCTGTTTAAACATACTACTTGCACCGGATTCAAACCGGCCACCCCACAACGCCATGTGATGCTCCTTAAATACTTTTCTGCCTTAAGCTTTACTTTTGTAGGTAATGCTTACTGTTCACCTTGTTTCTTCAGTGCTTCGATACGACTTGAAAGACTGAATAGGCGGATGAAGCCTTCAGCGTGCTTCTGGTCGTAAACATCATCAGCACCAAAGGTGGCAAAGTCTTCAGAGTAAAGACTATTAGGTGAACGACGCTGTGTTACCGTAGCTTGGCCTTTGTATAGCTTAACCACGATATCGCCTGTCACTTTCTTCGCAAAAGAAGCAGCACCAGCAAGTAGCGCATCGTTAAGGGCGGTGAACCAACGGCCGTCGTACATCACGTGAGAGAACTCAAGGCCAATTTGCTCACGGTATTTAAGCGCAGCCTTATCTAGCACCATAGTTTCTAGGGCTTTATACGCTTTAAGCAGTACGGTGCCTCCTGGCGTTTCATAACAGCCACGTGACTTCATACCTACAAGGCGGTTTTCAACAATGTCGATACGTCCAACACCGTGCGCCGCAGCTACAGTATTAAGTTTAACTAGTGCTTGATAAGGCGATAGTGCCTCACCATCAACGTGAGTCAGTTTTCCTTCGTCAAAAGACAGGGTTACGCGCTCTGGAGTATCAGGTGCATCTTCAGGATCAACCGTCATGGTCCACACTTGCTTGGTAGGCTCTTGCCATGGATCTTCAAGCTCGCCGCCCTCGTGTGAGATGTGCCATGCGTTTGCATCACGGCTGTAAATTTTGGTTGCTGACGCTGTGGTTGGAATATTGCGCTCTGCCAGATAAGCCAATAGGTCTTCACGGCTTACCATATCCCACTCACGCCATGGCGCAATAACCGTAAGATCAGGGGCTAGAGCAGCAAAGGTGCTTTCAAAGCGAACCTGGTCGTTGCCTTTACCGGTACAGCCGTGGCATAGCGCGTCGGCACCTACTTTACGTGCAATCTCAACTTGCGCTTTGGCGATAACCGGGCGTGCCATTGACGTACCCAACAGGTATTCACCTTCGTAAACCGCACCTGTAGTAATAGTTGGGAAGATATATTCGCTTACGAACTCTTCTTTTAAATCAACAATGTGGCATTCGCTTGCGCCTGATGCGATAGCTTTTTCATGAAGACCTTCTAGTTCTTCATCACCTTGACCCACATCTGCTGCAAACGCGACAACTTCACAGCCATAGTTTTCTTTAAGCCATGGAATGATGGCTGATGTATCAAGCCCGCCTGAATAGGCCAGCACGATTTTTTTAACGTTTTGCATCTAAATAATCCTTCTAAGCGTCTTTTAGGCGTCTTTTTAAGCGTTAAGTAATTGAGTAAGGATGGCGTTTTGGCCATGCATTCTATTTTCGGCTTGCTGCATTAATAGCGATTTATCGCTATCAATCAACGAGCCCGTAATTTCTAAATCGCGATGGGCAGGTTGGCAATGCATAACATAGCTAGCACCGGTTGCTTCCATCAACGCTTCGTTCACCTGATAAGGCATGAACTTTTCTTTGATCACTTCAAGTGGCGTCTCGTCACCCATTGAAAGCCATGTATCTGCATAGATAACGTCTGCACCGTTAGCGGCACTAAGGTCGGTGCTTTCAACAATCGATACACCCGTTTTCTCGGCAATCGCTTTGGCCTGTGCCACAATTTCAGGTGCCGCTTCGTGGCCCTCTGGCGTGACTACAACTTGGTTGCAACCTAGCAGCGCACCAACAATTAATAGTGAGTGAGTTACATTGTTGCCGTCGCCTACATAAGCCATGGTAAGACCTTCGGTTTTGCCGAAGCGTTCAAACATAGTGAGGTAATCTGCAAGGCCTTGGCATGGATGATATTTATCACACAATGCGTTGATAACGGGCACATTTGCAGCCTTAGAAAAGGTTTCCAGCGTGCTGTGAGAAAATACACGAGCGACTATGGCGTCAGCCCAACATGCAAGGTTAGCGGCGGTGTCTACTGCGTCTTCACGGCCGGCTAATTTGCCCGACTGCACATCTAAATACACCATGTGGCCGCCAAGCTTGTTAATACCAATATCGAAGCTAACGCGGGTTCGCAAAGACGGCTTTTCAAACAGGGCAACAATTGATTTCCCCGCAAGCACGTTGCTGTAACTTGCTGGGGCTTGTTTAATTTCTACAGCCAATTGCAGCAAGTTTTTCATTGCGTCGGGTGTCCAGTCTGCAAAGGTTAGTAGGTCCTGTTTCATTGTACTTCTCCGGCATTGCCTTTTGTAAAGTCGGTGTGGGGTAAATCAGCGTTTTTTGACGGTGTATTTGTCAGGGCTGAGGGCAGTATTTGCGTGCCCGTTTTCTTATTTAAAATGTCGTTGATGTCGGCGGCCCAACTCGCGATGTAAACCGCGCGGCCTAAATTCTCTGCAGACGCGAGTGCCGCATCCACTTTTACCTTCATCCCGTCGGTAATAACGCCTTCATCTGCGTACTTCGATATGCTTGCAGCGCTAAGTTCGCTAATTAGCAATTTGTCACCGTCTAACACACCGTCAACATTGGAAAGAAGTAAAAGCTCAGCGTTAAGAAGCTCAGCAATAACTGTTGCGGCTTGATCGGCATTTACATTTAGCAATCTACCTTGTGGGCTTGAACCAATAGAACTGATTACCGGTAGTGTTGACTGGGCTAATACGCTTTTTAGAAATGATGCGTCTGCTGTCGACGGCACGCCCACGGCACCATACTGGTCAGCTAGAGGCTCACACACCACCATATTACCGTCTAACAACGACAAACCAACAGGGGTTAAGCCTGAAGCCAAAGCCGCTGCGCATAGCTGCTTGTTGGCAGAGCCAGCGAGGGCTCCGCAGATATAAGGCATATGTTCATCGGGCGTAACCCGAAGGCCATCAATTTTTGTGCTTTGAAGACCAAGACTCGCCATAAGCGTCTCCACTAATGGTCCGCCTCCGTGAACCACTACCACGGGGCGTGTGGCCTGCACGTCTTTTACGCTTAGAAATAAACGTGTCATTGCGGCGGTATCGTCGAGTAATGCACCGCCAACTTTAATTACAATTGGTGAAACACTCATAGTACTAACCCTGTCTCTACTGGTTGTTTCGTCATTATGTTAAGGCACTGTATTGCCTGAGAGGCAGCACCTTTCATTACGTTGTCGATTGCAGCGGTAATCACTGCGTATCCAGATGCTTCATCTAACTTCCAATGAAGATCAACAAATGGGGTATGAGCAACGTCGTCAATTTTTGGAAAACTCTTGCGCAAACGCACAATGGGTTTATCAGCATAGGCGTCAGTGTACGCTTGTTCAAGTTGTGCGCTGGTGGTACCAGCTTTAATCTTAACGGTCACGGTCGCCAAAATCCCCCGTTTAAAATTACCCAAGTGCGGCGTAAAGATAACAGGGGTGCCCAAGTAAGCTTCAATTTCTGGGGTATGGCGGTGACCTAGCACGCCGTATGCCTGCAGGCTAACTTCAAAAAAGCTGGTGGTTAGGCTGGCTTTCCTTCCTGCACCCGATACGCCTGAAACAGCGTTAATTACTGGGCGTACGCTTTCATCCAGTAAATTATTATGTGCAAGAGGTTTCAGCGCACTAAGGCTTGCAGTGGGGTAGCACCCCGGCACAGCGATCACGTCAGCGTTGGCAATTTGCGCTTCATGCCACTCGGCAAGGCCGTAAACAGCTTGAGCTAAGCTTTGCTCTTGCGTATGTGGAAAGCCGTAGAACTGTTCGAAGACATTGGTGTCTTTTAGCCTGAATGCACCCGACAAATCGAGCACTTTGGCTTTGCCTGAAGATAAGACAGGCATCCAGTCGTGGCTCGCCTCGTGCGGTGTGGCAAGAAAGATAAAATCGACACCGTCAGCCATTTCTTCTAATGCCGCATCCGAAATTGGTGTGAGTGTAGAGTTGATGTGAGCCAAGTTACCGTGAAGCTCTGCAATGTTCTTACCCGCGTCGCTACTATTCTCAGACACGTAAGTGCCCGCCAATACTAGTTTTGGGTGTTGAATAACCAACTGAACGAGTTGTGCCCCTGTGTAACCACTGGCACCAATAATTGAAACGTTGTACATAATCAAAAATTCAATAAAAGGAGAAAAAAATCACTTTTTACCTTTGTAAACTGGTTGGGCGTTATTCGTTGCCTAACCGCGACCACATCACAAAGGTAAAAAGTGTGCTACCGCAAAAGCATAGAAAGGCGCACGCATCGTCGTACGCTATGCATCGTGTAGCCAGCCAGGGGAGAGGTAAACTCTTTATGGTTGCCAGTGGTTGAACCAACAACGCGAGTTGGTTGTGTCATCATCAATTCCTATCAAGTCGCAACTCAAAATTGTGAGTTGGATGCTTTAACCGTCGACTAGTGTATCTAATTTGAATGTTTATGCAATAAAAATGTATAAATATTTTAAGTCGGTGGTGTGGCGTCTACGCAATAAAAAATGTAGCTAATAATATATTTATAGTTGTTACAGTAAGTTGACAAGTTGCCCGTTTGAACTGAATATTTATACTCACTTCGACATACGGTGCATTAACAGTCTTCGTTATCGATGAACATTGCTTTTAATAATGCGCGGGGAAAACGCTGGCAGTAGCTTTTAACAGAACTCAGATGGGACGTTAATGGCTGTCGTCAGTGGGCTTAAGCATTGGTTGTTGGGATTAACTCGGAAAATAAAATGGGCAAACTTACCTTGGCGCTTGTTGCGCACGATCATAAAAAGCCTGAGCTACTAGCTTGGGTTAAGCAGCACATAGAGGTGCTTAAACAATGTAATTTAGTGGGCACAGGCACCACAGGCGGCTTGGTTGCCAAAGAAACTGGACTGGAAGTTACACGCTATAAAAGTGGTCCTCTAGGGGGAGATCAGCAAATAGGAGCGCTCATCGCCGAAAATAAGCTAGATGCACTTTTCTTTTTCTGGGACCCGCTGAATCCAGCGCCTCACGACCCTGACGTTAAAGCGCTGTTACGTCTATGTTCGGTATGGAATGTACCAGTCGCCTGCACACCAGCCACAGCTGACCTAGTAATAACGTCGCCGCTTTTTTTGTCACCCGACTACAAGCCAGTTAAACCGAATTTTTAGCAGTCAGCTTTTAGCTCAAATTCGGTGACGTCAAACATTGTGGGTGAAGCGCAGTTTAATAGAAAGTCAGCAGGTTGAAAGCCAGCCATAAAAAAGGCTGGCCAAGGCCAGCACTTTTTACGGTGGGTTAGGGTGTTACTGAAGATTATGAACGCAGTAAATCACGTAGTTTTCGGCAATCTTCGCGCTGCGCTTTTAACTCAGCTTTCTGTTCAGGCGTTAATACGGCAAACATGGCTTGGCGCTGTTTGGCCTTTTCAACACCTGCACTGATAAGGTCTTCTTTGTACTGGGCAACAAGCGCGTTCCACGTATCTTGTGAAAAAGACGAACTTCTAATCAGGTCACGTTGGGCATCTTTAAAGCTACGCAGTGTTTCTCTGTTCGCATTGGATGTGTCCTTGAATGATTCACGAAGCTCAGCAAGATTTGCCAACTGGTCATCGGTCAGGTCAATGCCTTTGAACGGCGTGCCATTGCGCTGGTGATCTCTGTCGCCTCTTTCACCTTTACCGTGATCGCGGAATTTTTTGCCTTTACCTTCACCATCCATGCGTTTTGCAAACTGTGATTTTCGCTCGTTAGATGCGTCGCGGCGCTTTTCACCTTTCGCTGCTCTTTTTTCTTCCCTACTTTCCTCACGCGTCAGGACTTTCGCTTGCTGCTCTTCACTTAGCACATTAAATATATTGTGGCGTAGTTGAGCAAGCGCAAAATGTTTCGACTCTCGCTCTTCAAACTGAGTTTCTATAAAAGCACTGATTTGTGCCTCAGAAGCGGTTTCAAAATCGAAATCTGGCTTTTCACTATCTTGATATTCAACTCGAGGGTTAGCGTCTTTAAATGCGCTTACGAGTGTTTTTATCTCTTCGCGTTGTACGTCACTTAAGCTTAAACCGCGAAGGTGTTTAACAATTTCTTTAACCGGTTCATGGTGACGCATACCTGGGCCTGCTGGCTGCGCCAACGCAAATCCACCTAAACTAATCGCCGCTACAGTTGCACTAGCAATTAATAACTTTTTCATTGTCGTCTCCTTTTTGTTCGGACACGTTAATCCTAGCGTGATAAATACAAAAAGCAGTCAACGCACTGTAAAGCTTCTGTAAAGGTGATGCCGTTTTGTGATTGTAGAGGTCTGAAAAGATATAGTATGCGTTTGTCAGTGTTTTTCGTTGAATTTAGACAAAACTCACCACAAACGTAGGTTGAAGTTTATAAAAATTACAGGCACTTTCATGAATCAAAGGTCAGCAGTTACAACCGTTAAAGAGTTTAATACCATGAGTTCAGATTTTCATTTGCAGTCTATCCTTGTTATCGATGATGACCTTGAGCTGACAGAAATGCTTTCTGCGTATCTGTCGAGTATGGGGTATCAGGTGCAAGTGCGTAACGACGGTGAAGAAGGGTTATCTGAGGCTGTGTCTGGCCGTCATTACGACCTTATTTTGCTGGATGTGATGATGCCTAAAATGGACGGGTTTGACGTATTGAAAAAGCTGCGTGCTAGCCACAGCACACCTGTGCTTATGCTGACTGCAAGAGGCGATGATTACGACCGTATATTGGGTCTGGAAATGGGCGCTGATGATTACTTACCAAAACCGTTTAACCACCGTGAGCTGGTGGCGCGAATAAAAGCGATTGTGCGTCGCCATAATCTTTCCGCTTCAGGAGGCGCTGTGGAACAGGACTTATTTGTGAATGGCATCTTTTTAAGCCCAAGTAGTCAGCTTGCTAAAGTGGACGATGTGGAATTAACGCTAACCACAACCGAGTTCTTAATTTTGCGCCTATTAATGCTTAACGCCGCTCAGCGAGTAACGAAAGAAGAAATAAGTTTAAAGATTCTTGGCAAGCCTCTGCAAGCTTTCGACAGAAGCATTGATATGCATGTTAGTAACTTGCGAAAGAAAATCAGTGCGGTAGCCGTTGATGAAAAAATCAAAACCATTCGCGGAGTAGGGTATATGTTAATTGTTGGAAACCATTAATGGTAAAACTGTTACGCAGCATCAGCCCAACAAGGGCCATCATGGGCCGATTATTTCTTTGGTTTTGGGCAACGTTCATTGTTACATCGCTTTTGGCCATTTGGGGAAGTCGCCTCTTTTTTGAAGACCTTCAAGTTGTGCAAATCAAGCCCCGTGAAGTGGAAGATTTAAACCAGGCTATTGAGCGAATGCAGCGCGAGCGCTTTCAAAATGTACCGTTACATGAAGCACTTGATCGCAATTCACGTGGTATAAGAGGTAGGCTGGTGGCTGTCGATATTCGCGACAACCGTCTTGTCTCAGGGGGCGGCCCTCCTCTTCGCGATAATGATAAAGAAGATTTGCTACGTCTAGTCAATCAAACTTCTCCAATTGCGGTAAAGCGGGGCGCATTTAAAATTTTAGGACCCGTTTTCTTCGAGCGAGACAATTCACGCTTCGCGCTTTTTGCGGTAAAGCTTGATATGCCAGAGAAGCAAACCCCTCCCGTTCTGTTGTTTTTGGCGATAGCACTCATAACGACTACGCTTTTGAGTTGGTTATTTGCTAAAACGCTGACCAACCCTATTTTGAATATTCAAGGTTCAGCAAAACGCTTAGCAAGCGGCGACTGGCAAACACGGGTGGGCAAGGCCGCCAAGCGTCAGGATGAGTTAGGGCAGTTGGCGCGCGACTTTAACAAAATGGCAGAGCAGCTCGAATCAATGTGGGGCGCGCAAAAGCGATTATTAGCTGATGTCTCTCACGAACTTCGTTCTCCACTGGCGCGATTGCAAATGGCGTTAGGGCTTGCCCATCAGCAAAACGTAGACCCAGCCACCTTATCTCGAGTAGAACGAGAAGCTGACCGAATGGAAGCGCTAGTTAGTCAATTACTCACACTTAGTCGCGCAGAAGCTGGTGAGGCGACCATGCAAAAGCACGCTTTGTCTTTGGTACTTAACGATGTACTGACCGATGCTAACTTTGAAGCTGCAAATAAAAACAAGCAATTAAGAATTGACGATATTCCTAAAAAGACGGTGGTCATCGATAGCATGATGTTTTGTCGTGCTGTGGAGAATGTTCTTCGAAACGCAATACGTCATAGCAAACTCGTCACGCATATAGCGTTTAGCGAAGATGCGCAGCATTGGTATATTCACATTACAGATGACGGAGACGGGCTAACCAGTGAAGAATGTGAACGGATTTTTTCACCGTTTTACAGGGCAACCCTTGCCAGAGAGCGTGAGTCTGGTGGTGTAGGCTTGGGGTTATCCATTGCAAAAGCGGCAGTTGAGTTGCATCATGGTCGCATAATCGCTGAACCTTCTGAGCGCGGCGGACTACGAGTTACTATGTCATTTCCTAAGTTATAATTGAGAAAATTGACAGTGCTCCGTATCCTTACAAAGAGCGCAATTTGACTGTAATAGGGTATTTATGAACTGGACGTTCACGTCTGAAAATAACTTAGCCAGCACCTTTGCCACGCACATTAACCCTTTTTGGCAAAGCAGTGTTACTCAAGGTCACTTCTCTGGGAAAGACAATATCAAGGTACGCTTTGCGCACTGTATCCCAGATTCGCCGCGGGCTACGATCGTAATATGCTCTGGTCGGATCGAATCCTATTTAAAATACAAAGAGTTCATTTACGATCTTTATCAAAATGGATTCGCTGTATTCATCTTAGATCACAGAGGCCAAGGCTTATCAGACAGGATGACCCGCGATCCTCAGCATGGTTATGTTGCCCATTTCGACGACTACGTTGATGACTTCGTCATGTTTGTAGAAACTATTGTAAAGCCACTACAGCAAGGCCCGTTACAGCTGGTATGCCATTCGATGGGCGGCGCCATTGGTGCGCTGACGCTACTGCGTCTTCCGAAATTGTTTTCAAAAGCCGTTTTAGCTTCGCCCATGTTTGGCATTAAACCCGCTCTGCCCAATTGGTTGGCGAATGGCTTAATTCGCACAGGCCTTGCGGTAAACAGGATGAAAAAGAAAGATGCGGGGTACTTCTTTGGTCAAACCCCGTATATTGCGTTTCCTTTTTCACTTAATAAGCTCACCCACAGCAAAACCCGCTATGCCCTGTTTCGTGAGCTGTATGACGAAGAACAGGATATTCAACTTGGCGGCGTGACTACAGAGTGGTTAGCAGCGGCACATCAGGCAATGAATAAAATTGAAAGTAGCGCACGCGCTATTACAACGCCTTCGCTTGTATTAAGTGCAGACGATGACGCGATTATTGATAACAACCGTCAGCGCCGCGTTGCGCAGCTTATGCCAAATGCCAAGCTTGAAATAGTGCCCCGCGCTTACCATGAGCTATTCACCGAGTCTGACGATATTCGCGAGCGCTCCATGGCGCGTATTCTCGACTTTTTGACAGAAGACTCACTTAAATAAGTGTGACTAAGGCTAACATTTAGTTAGGTAACTGTACTTAGCGGTAAGCGCCTTCTATTTCACAGGTAATAAAAGTACGTGCAAGGGTGATGACCAATGGCATTTCGGTATAAAATAAGCGGGTTGTTAACTGTTAAGGTAATTTAAAAAAGCATGCTCGATATCGTCCTCTATCAGCCAGAGATCCCGCCGAATACGGGAAACATCATCCGTTTATGTGCAAACAGTGGCTTTATGTTGCACTTGATTGAGCCTTTGGGGTTTGAATGGGATGATAAACGCGTTCGACGTGCTGGTTTAGATTATCACGAATTTGCTCACGTTAAGCGCCACGCAAGCTTAGACGCTTACCTGAATGATGCTAAGCCAAAACGGGTATTCGCTTGCACAACGAAAGGCAAAGCGTTTCATAGCGATGTGTCTTATCAAAAAGGCGATGCGTTAATTTTCGGACCGGAAACCCGAGGCTTACCAGACGACTATATTCAATCGCTTCCTCCGGAGCAGCGCGTTCGTATACCTATGCTGCCAGATAGTCGCAGTATGAACTTGTCTAATGCGGTATCGGTGTTTGTGTATGAAAGCTGGCGTCAGTTTGGTTACGAGGGTGCTCGTTAGTACTTTCTTTAACGCTTACTGTTTTGCTAAAAACTCTTTTAACCATTCAAATCAGAAGCTTATTCAGCATTTAAAAAGGTCTGTAAAGATAGCGTAAATGTAAAGATTGACTCTCGTGGCGAATCTTTACATTCGCTATATTGCATTCAGTTTTTTATACGGATTGAATGCTTTGAAACTCCCTCTACCCATTAAACTATTGCTTATTGCAATTACTGTATTTGTGCCTGCTTATGCAGTTTATGCATGGCTATACTCACCTCAAACAAATACCGAGTATCTCTTTCAAGGTGCAGAGATACGTGACATAGAATTAAATTTGGTGTCTACAGGCCAGCTTGAGCCTAAACGCTACGTAGAAGTAGGGGCGCAGGTTTCAGGTCAAGTAGACAACATCTATGTAGAAGAAGGGGATATTGTTAAAGAAGGCGATTTGCTGGTAGAGATAGATGCTCGTGTATTTGAAACACAGGTACAAAATTCTCAAGCGGCGCTGGACAGCAAAAAAGCCCAGCTGGCTCAGCTGCGGGCAGAGCGAGAACTCGCTGAAGTGAGAGCGCAGCGCAACCAAAACCTATTTAAGCAAAATGCTGTCAGCCAGGATGTAGTTGTAAGCAGCAACACAGACCTTAAAGTCATCGATAGCAAAATTACAGCGAGTATCGCGCAGATCAAAGCCGACGAGGCCTCGCTGAAAGGGGATATTACTAAGCTAGGATTTGCAAAAATATTTGCGCCAATTTCCGGAACTGTTGCCACGTTACAAGTGCGTGAAGGGCAAACTCTTAATGCCAATCAAAACGCGCCAGTGTTGCTTCAAATTTCCGATTTGTCAGTAATGACGCTTCGGGCTGAAGTCTCCGAAGCCGATGTGCAGAAAATAAAACGCGGTATGCCAGTCTATTTCTCTACCTTGGGCGACAATAAAACCTTCTACCACTCTACCGTGCGACAAGTGCTACCTACACCCACTGTACTTAACGACGTTGTGTTATACCAAGTGCTTATCGATGTAGAGAATCCTGATCGCACGTTAATGGACGCCATGACTACCCAAGTGTTCTTTGTGCAAGAGCAGGAGAAAGGCGCGCTTTCTGTGCCATTAGCGGCGGTTAAAGGGCGCGGTAGTAATCAATTCGTAATGCTTAAACAAGGCGATGATGTGGTTCGTACGCCAGTAAAAGTAGGCATAAAAAATCGAACCCATATTCAAATTATAGAAGGCCTGTCAGAAGGTGATGAAGTGGTTGTCGGTCTAGCTGACGGCACAGCAATGCCGGCCGCGGGTATGCGCAGAGTGCAGGGTGGGCAGCCGCCGTCAGGTCCACCGCGCCGCCGTGACGGGTTCTAATATGTCGTTAATACAACTTGATGGCGTCTCACGCCGCTACAAAACGGAAGGCTTTGAAGTTACCGCATTAGACAAGGTTTCGTTATCAATCGATAAGGGTGAATTTGTCGCTATTATGGGGCAGTCGGGGTCGGGTAAGTCGACATTGATGAATATCCTAGGGTGTTTAGACACCCCTTCAGAAGGCGAGTACCGTATTCACGGGCAGTCAGTGTCTTCGTTAAACCCAGACCAGCTTTCAGCTCTTCGCTTGAAAACGTTTGGGTTTGTTTTCCAGCGCTATCAGCTACTGTCGTCGCTAAACGCCACTGAAAACGTGGCGCTGCCAGCAATATACAGCGGTACGCCTAGTGAAGAGCGTACTCAAAAAGCGCAACAGTTGCTTGACAAACTTGGGCTTGCAAGCAGAAAAGAGCACAAGCCCGGAGAGCTTTCTGGTGGCCAACAACAGCGTGTCTCGGTAGCCCGCGCCTTAATTAACGGTGCAGAAGTAATATTAGCCGACGAGCCCACTGGTGCCCTTGACTCGGCTAGTGGAGAGCAGTTACTGGCACTGCTTCGCGAGCTTCACGCAGAAGGGGTGACTATTATTCTTATCACCCACGATAGCGCGGTTGCTGAACATGCCGACAGGCAAATACACTTGCTCGATGGGAAAATTGTAACTGATACCAAAAGCGCTCCACGTAGCCAAGGTGAATCAGTTGAGAAGAATGCGGCTTCAGTGCAGCACGCACATGCTCAAGAGCGCAAATCAGAGCCGGCAATTAAACCTTTTCCAAGTATCTCACTTTTTTCTGCCCTATCTATGGCGTTCACTGCCCTTAGAATGAATTGGTTTAGAACCTTGCTCACACTTTTGGGGATTATTATTGGTGTAGCGGCAGTGGTGACCATGATGGCCATCGGTGAGGGAGGCAAACAGCAGGTACTAGAGCGTATTGAAACCATTGGCACGAACCTAATTTCGATTAGGCCAGGTGGACGAAACATGCGCTCATCCGGAGATATTGCATCGCTGACATTAGCCGATGCCACTGCATTGAAAAGTGTTCCGGGTGTGGCTTATGTCGCGCCGGAAAGAAGTGCAAGGGCAACCATCCGATACAGCGAAAATGATTTTTCAGGACGTATTACAGGCACCACACCTGACTACTTTCATGCTAAAGACTGGGAAATGGCGCAGGGCGTGTTTTTCAGCGATGAAGACGTAACAAATTATGCACCTGTGGTGGTAATTGGAGATACGGTAGCAGAGACCCTGTTTGAAGATAAATATCGGGCAGTAGGCGAGTACATCTTGATGCAAAATGCCTTCTATCAGGTCGTAGGTGTACTTCATTCTAAGGGCGCCAGTGCAGGTGGTAACGATATGGATGACGAAGTGCTCATTCCGGTTACAACTGGCCGTTTGAAGGTATTTGGTCGGGATTACTTAAGCAGCATTACCATAAAGGCAGAAAGTACCGAAGTAGCCACTCAGGTAAAAGACGATGTGCTGGCACTGTTGGTAGAACGTCACGGACAAGAAGACGTGATGGTGCGTACCACAGAGTCACTGGTAGAGGCGGTCACGGAAACGCAAGACACGTTAACTTGGCTCTTGGCGTCTGTTGCTGCCATATCTTTGTTTGTTGGCGGTATCGGTGTAATGAATATCATGCTGGTCAACGTATCTGAGCGTAAGAGGGAGATTGGACTACGCATCGCCACAGGCGCAAAACCTCGCGATATCTTGCGCCAGTTCAATATCGAGGCATGGGTAGTGTGTATCTTGGGTGGTATATTCGGCATTCTTTTGGGCTATTTTGTTGTCCTTATCGTTGCTTCATTCAGTGTGCCTGTCGCCTACACGTTAATGCCGCCCGTTTTGGCTTTTGTCACATCTCTCGCTGTAGGGCTCATTTTTGGTTACGCCCCTGCTCAAAAAGCATCAAAGCTTAATCCTATTGACGCGTTGGCAGAGGAGTAACGCCATGCAATCTTTTCGTTTTTCTGTGTCTCTTGCCGCTCGTTCATTACTGTGCGCGTTCTCTTGTATCGTGCTGACAACAAGCTGCGCTTATTCACCTTCTACTACGCTGCCCGAAACCGACACGCAGGCGTTGCCAACGGTGAAGTCAATGGATGCTACTAATCCGGTAACAACATCTTGGTGGAAAGTGTTCGAGGTTGATGAATTAGTGCCCGTTATGAAGACGCTTGAGAACCAAAACTTAACCCTTAATCAAGCCGAGCAGCGCGTGAAGCGAGCACAGTTTCTGTTGGCGCAAGTTAATGCAGGCGATGTTCCCACTTTAACAGGGAGGGCGTCTGGGCGCAGCGGAAGAGACTTAGATAGTGATCGCTCAAGCCACTCAACCTCAGGCGGCTTGGGGTTGAATTATGACGCGGATATATGGGGCACACGAGACGCGCAGCAGCGCAGCCGTCAGTTAGGTATTGATACTGCACAGTATCAATTTACCGATGCGCTGTTAGACACTCAGGCATTGTTTATAAATACTCTGCTTGAGCAGATTTCACTGCAGTCGCGGCTGTCTATTGCAATGCAAAATGTAGAGATTAGCGAAGCGTTACTAAAGCTAGTTCAAATTCGCTTTGAAGAGGGTGATACTTCAGGTATTGAGGTTTCCCAGCAGCGCAATACGCTGATCAGTGCACAGTCAGAGGTGTTGCGACTTCGCAATAGCCTGACTCTAAATGAACGGGCGTTAGCGGTATTGTTAGGTAATGAGTCTATGCAGCTTAGTACGCCTGAACAACAAGCGCTGCTTTCCCTATCGCTTACCGATTTTTCATTGCCCGAAGTGGCACCTGCGCTGAGTGCTGAGGTGTTAAAGAAGCGCCCAGATATTCAGTTAGCCATAGCACAATTTAAGCAGGCTGATTTAGCGTTTTACGAAGCGTCAGTGGCGGGCCTTCCAGGAATGAGTTTAAGTGCAGATATTGGCGTTAGTGATTTACTGGACTTAGCGCAAGGGTGGACCTTGAGTGCTGCAATAAGCTCAGCAGCAATCCTGTTCGATGGCGGTAGATTAGAAGCTGCAGAAAATGCGGCGAAAACCGACGTGGATTTAGCAATATTACAGTATCAACAGACTGTGCTTAGCGCGATAGAAGCGTTGTTAAATAGCCAAACTAATTTGGCATTTAATCAACAAAACTACCGCTATGCGTTAGCGTCACTCGAGAACAATCAGCAGCTTTATCATCTTGCGGATATTCGCTACAAAGCCGGTGACACTGACTTTCTGAATTTGCTCAATGCCCAGCGTAGCTTTTTCTCGGCAAGACAATCCGTGATCAGTAATTATCAAGCCGTACTCTCTTCTGTTGTTGCCACGTATAGAGAAAGTGCAGGCGCCGACATTACTTCGTCATAGCTTTTAGCTTTTCTCAACTATGACTAGTCCTGAAATAGGTTGACACTTATTTCGGTTAAAACGCCCGATGTATTTCATCGGGCGTTTTGTATTTAAGGGCCAGATGTGGCCTCCTACCATTATAGATAGCTACTGACTCTGCAACCATCTTTCTCGCTTCTTCTAAATCTCTTGGCTTATGGAGTAAGTATTCATTTTTAAGAATACCGTTTATCCGCTCTGCAAGGGCGTTTTGATAGCAGTCGTAGCCATCTGTCATTGAGCACT
>NZ_MEJH01000014.1 GCF_001953635.1 Alteromonas abrolhosensis
CAGAGCCCACTCAACGCCTTAGGGAAGACCTTGGCATCCTGGCTACAACCGATAGTGGCAATGTGGCGCTTTACACGCAACAACGGCATCACCGAAGGCTTCCACAACAAAATGGAAATGATATCGAGAAGAGCGTATGGTTTTAGAAACTTTGAGAATTACAGACTAAGAGTGATGACCCATTGTGGATGGGATGGTGTTATCAATCGTGTAAGGTGAATGCTGATCCCCCGTTTATGGGGTAGAGCCAGTTTTGATTTATTGGGAAAAAATGGTGCCCGGGGCCGGACTTGAACCGGCACGCTGTTACCAGCGAGGGATTTTAAATCCCTTGTGTCTACCAATTTCACCACCCGGGCATCGGGTTGCTTTTCAGCAAAGGTGTCAGGCGTAGAACCTGATGCTGCGTTGCAGCGTTTGGAGGCGGAACCCGGAGTCGAACCGAGATAGACGGATTTGCAATCCGCTGCATAGCCATTCTGCCATTCCGCCAGATGCGTCTGGCGCGTGATTAAAACTTATCTCTAAGAGATTGGAGCGGGAAACGAGATTCGAACTCGCGACCCCGACCTTGGCAAGGTCGTGCTCTACCAACTGAGCTATTCCCGCATGTCTTAATCGACCATTTCGTTTGGTTGATGTCCTCTCGAAATGTGGGGTGCATTCTACCTACCCATTCAAAACTGTCAACACAAAAAAGCGTTTAAATTGAGATAAATGCGGTTTTTTATGATCGTTTGCTATTTTTTTATTCACTTTGATTAAACCGCGATCAATTCTACTTTGTAGCACCACTTCGAAGGTGTGGCCACGCTGCTTTTGTATAAACAAACATTGACCAAATTGACAGCACTGCAGAGAAATATAAAAGAATATACCCCAAAGAAACCCAATAAATTGTTACGCCCATAAAGGTTTCTAAGCCTGAAAGTAAACCAATTAAGGCTAACATTTGCGCAGTTGTCTTTGCTTTACCTATAAAAGACACTTTAACCGCATCTCTTACGCCATTCGACCCCATCCATTCACGCAACGCCGATACATAAATCTCTCGAACCAATAGCGCTATAGATGGCAACGTAATCCAAAGATTTGCATAACTATGAGTAATCATAAGAAGAGCAGCGCCCACAATCAGCTTATCAGCAACTGGGTCTAAGAACGCACCAAAGGGTGTGGACTGCTGTAGTTTTCTTGCTAAATAGCCGTCAAACCAATCGGTAATGGCGGCAAGCCAAAAAATAAAGGCGCCCGCCTCGTGTGCCCAGCGCCAATCAAGAAAATAAACAACTACAAATACAGGAATAAGGATTACTCGGAATAAAGTAATACAGTTTGGAACAGTCCACATAAAAAGTACGTCTCGGTGTTATGCCTCTATGGGCGTTTTAGCGCGGTAGCGTATAAGCTCTGCATCTTTCATTTTTGTAACACATTACCTTAATTTGCAATGTAATGCTTGTTACTCATGCATTTATTGATGAAGATGATCATAAATGGTATCTGCCAACTCAGGGCTAATACCAGGTACACTCGCAATCTCATCTTTGCTGGCTTTTTTAAGGCCTTGTAAGCCCCCCATAAATTTGAGCAGCGTTTGTCTTCGTTTAGCGCCAATACCAGGTATGCTTTCTAAACTAGACGTGGTCTTAACTTTTTGACGTCGGTTGCGATGCCCGGTAATAGCAAATCGGTGTGACTCATCGCGAATGTGCTGGATAAGGTGAAGCCCTGGCGAATGGCTGTCCATGGGAAGCACCTGATGACTACCAGCTAGAATTAGCGTTTCTAAACCAGGCTTACGGGTAGTCCCTTTTGCCACACCTAAGAGCATTGGCTTTTTGTCATGCGGCCAGTCTTCAAAAAACGCTTCTGCTTGGGCAAGCTGTCCTTTACCACCGTCTATTAATAGAAGGTCTGGTATTTTTTGCACTTCTTTCACAGACTTGTACCGACGTTTTAACGCCTGTGCCATGGCCGCGTAATCATCACCTGGGGTAATGCCTTCAATGTTGTATCGACGATAGTCACTTTTATGCGGACCTTCTCGGTTAAACACAACACAAGACGCTACCGTCTGCTGACCGGAGGTGTGAGAAATGTCAAAACACTCCATACGCTGAATGGGCGTGTCGACTTCAAGCGCCGCCTCTAAGTCGAGATAACGCGCGAAAACAGATTTTTGCTGGCTGTATTGAGCATCTAATGCAGTTTGTGCATTTGACTGAGCAAGTTGCAGGTACTTACGTTTCTCTTCTCTCGCCCCTTTAAAGAAATGCACTTTGTGCCCTGCCTCACTAGCAAGCACCTCTGCTATAGCATCTTCATCGCTTAAGGTGTTACTTAACACTATTTGCTTCGGGATCACTTTGTTGCCGGCCAAATAGAACTGCAGAAAGAAGGATTCAAAAACTTCTTGCTCATCGGCAGTATTAGGTACTTTAGGAAAATAGGCCTTGCTGCCTAACAGTTGCCCTTCGCGAATAAACATAACCTGAATACACGCCATATTGCCTTTAAACGCAAACCCAAACACATCCATCTCGTCTTGGGTGCTCGCTACCCACTGTCGTTCCTGCACTTTTCTCAGTGCGTTTATCTGATCGCGGTAACGGGCCGCTGCTTCAAAGTTTAACGCTTCGCTGGCTTTTTCCATTTTTTCCACCAGCCCACCAATCACTTGCTGGTTTTTGCCTTTCAAGAACAAGCGCGCGAAATTGACCTGCTCGTTATATTCTTCATCGCTCACGTAGCCTTCGACACAAGGCGCGCTACAGCGCTGCATCTGGTACTGAAGACAAGGTCTGCTGCGTGCACGATAATAGCTGTCTTCACACTGACGTACGGGGAAAATGCGCTGCATAGAGCGCAAGCTCTCCCTTACCGACCACGCACTGGGGTAAGGACCAAAATACTCCCCTTTCTTCTTTTGCGGGCCGCGATGAAAAGAGAGCCGCGGATGTTCGTGATCTGATAGAAAAATGAAAGGATAAGATTTGTCGTCACGCATAACCACGTTGTAACGCGGTTTGTACTTCTTAATGAAGTTGTTTTCTAGCAAGAACGCTTCGGTCTCACTGTTTACAACGGTGACGTCCATGTTCGCAATCTGACTGACTAACGAACGGGTTTTAGCGTTATCAAGATTAGTTCTAAAATAACTCGATACGCGCTTCTTGAGGTTTTTGGCTTTTCCTACGTATATAACCTCTTCCTGACTATTGTACATTCGGTACACGCCAGGTTGAGAGGTTAGATTCTTAAGAAATGCTGCTGAATCGAATGCAGACATAATCACTTTGACGTTGCGCGTCTAGTGACGCTTAAAAGGTGTTAGGATTAATAAGCTTATGACGATAAGCTAAGTGCGTTAACTCTACATCAGAATTTACGCCTAACTTTTGAAACATTCGGTAACGATAGGTATTAACTGTTTTTGAGTTAATACTCAATTCTCTGGCTATGTCCGGCACTTTATGACCTTCGGTTAATCGCATTGCAATAGTAAGTTCTCTACTTGATAACTCATCAAATGGATTATCTGAACTTGGTAATAACTTACCTATGGCAATACTATTAGCCACTTCTTGATCGACATACTTTTGGCCTGCCGCGACTTTATGAATAGCACGGATCACTTCGTCAGGCTCTGCGTCTTTTGTCAAAAACCCATACGCGCCAGCGTCCATGACTTGCATTGGTATTGGGCTTTCCTTGTGCATCGAAACACAAATAACACGTGTATTTTCAGACATGCGAACAATTTTTTTGGTCGCTTCTAGTCCACCAATACCGGGCATATTCACGTCCATGAGTACCACATCTGGGGCATTTTTACGGCACAATTGCACCGCGTCTTCACCGTTTTTCGCTTCTGCGAGAATAGTGAAATCGTCTACGTCTTCCAGAATCCGGCGTATCCCTGTTCTGACCAAATCATGGTCATCTGCTAGGATTATTTTTATCACTCTAGTATCTCACTGACTTCAGTTTTACATACAACTGGATCCAAGGCGGTCATTTTTCACTAATGAGAATTTTAACCGCCTCAAATCTCATCCAAGTCATCATACCACGAGATGAAGATTCGTGAAGTGAAGATACACATTTTGAAACTAAATTATTGATCTAAATTGCTTTTAGCCAATTATTTAGGCAATTCAAACCATAAAGCCACTAAATCTTGTGATGCTTCCAAGCTAATCGAGTCGTGTTCGTAAAGCCCTATTGCATCACCAGCGCCTATTACGACCGAATCGGACTCGCTTTTCGCCGCAGCCTGTCCCTTGCCACTGATGATGTGAAGATAACCTTTATTATCTTGAGTTGTCTGCTGCCATGTTTTGCCAGCCTTCAAGGTTAAACGGCTTATTGCCGCGTCTTGCTTTATTTGTAATGAGCCATTTCTACCATTACTACTAACCAGTAGTTCAATGGTTTCATCTTTATTTTCCTCCCCTTCAATATGACCTCCAAAGGTTTTTTGGGCATAGCCTGGAACGCCCCCTTTTTCATTTGGCACAATCCAGATTTGTAGAAAGTTCACGGGCTCTTCACTTGAAGGGTTAAACTCTGAGTGCATGATGCCCTTACCCGCACTCATCACTTGTACATCACCAGCAGGCACCACGTATTCATTTCCCGTGTTATCTTTGTGTTTTAATGCTCCGCTCACGACATAAGAAATAATTTCCATATCTCTATGGCCGTGAGTTTCAAAACCTCTCCCTGCCTGGACAACATCGTCATTAATAACCCGAAGCGCTGAGAACCCCATGTGCTTCGCGTCATAATAGTGCCCAAAAGAAAAGCTGTGATGACTTTTAAGCCAACCAAAATCTACTTTTCCTCTTTCATTCGCTTTTCTCAAATACATCATTTCGACACCCCTTAATAAAACATAGCCATTCCACCCGCCTTTAGCACTTAAAGTGAATGCTTGTCACATGTGAAATCTGGCGTGTGTTTTTCGCTAATTATGCAATAGGGGTATTTTAATTCTTATTAATAGAAATAAAATGTCAGATATTTGAGCTTACTGTTCTAAATTTCAGAATGGATGTATAAAGATTAGAGGAAACGCTTAGGAAACAAAACACAAGCGTTGCAGCGCTGTCTCAATAACCATTGGATGACAGGCTAAATTTAGCCTAATGTGATCAGGGGCACCAAAAGGAGCACCGTCGTTACCAATAACACCTCGTTCGATACAAGCTTCTACGTTAGAAACTGGAGAGTACTTGAGAACCTCACAGATATCATCATCGAGCGAATCTTTGCGCTTTAACGCTGACGTTAGGGGTTGTGTTAAACGCGTAGAAAACGAAGATAGATCCAACCATAAAAAGTAACCAGCACTTCCCATAGTATAATTAACCGTCACGCCATAATACTTAAAGAATCGATGGACAAGTTTTCTATTAAAGCTTAGCGCGCTCTTTACGTCGTCTAGCCAGGTGCTGCCAGACTGATAGGCTGCAATTAGCGCAACTTTTCCTAAGTTGCTGGCATTGAGGTGGCGGCTATTGACTGCTTGTGCAAATATCTCCTTGGTCTTTTTATCTTTAATTACCGCATAAGACGCGCCAGGCACACTCGCCAAATTAAACGCTTTAGATACGCTGTTTAAATGGATGATTCGAGGTAAGCGATGGCTGGTGCTGCATTCTGCTTTTAAGCTATCGTTTTTCTTTAACTCAGAGGAGCTAACTTCTGCACCAAACATTGGAATTAGCGTTGGTTCATTAGATGAGTTAAAAGCAAAGTCACTGTGAACTTCGTCAGTAATAATTAAAATATTATGACGGGCACAGAAATCTAAAATGACACGCTGCTCTTCAGCATTTAGTACCGTCCCCGTAGGATTGTTAGGATGGCAAATAACAAATGCCGACGCCGAAGGGTCTAATGCAGTGAGGTTTATACTTAGATCTGTGTTATCAAGGTTTTGATCCTCGCCCTTTGCACTACCATCGAAAAAAGGTGCCTCAGTTTCCCTACTCTCTAATGAATAACCTTCACGGGTTACTGGAATATAAACGGGTTTTAATCTGTTGCTCTTGATAGCTTCAATGAGGGGCGAATAGGTAGGCGTGAATACCATGACCTTGTGTCCCGGCTGACAAAAGGTGCGAAGGGAAATATCTACAGCACCTATGACGCTCGCAACATCCACAACATCATCACTTTCAACCTTAAACCGGCTGGTTTTTGGCGTATTTCGCTCGAAGCGTTTAGCCACTGCCTCACCTATATCAAGTGACTGATATCCGTAACTTGAGCGAAGGTTTTGGGTAATAGCACTTAAAATGGTATCGCAAGGGGGAATGTCCATATCCGCTATCCACATTGGAATTGGGCTTTGCTGGGCTTTGATAACTGAGGCCTGGTTTGAAGAAGCCCCCTGAAAACGGCGGAAAATCGCTGTGTATTTTAAACGAGTTTGATCTCGCTTTAGGTGAGCAGGCGCCTGCCACACATCCTTGAACGGCATAAATTCATTCTGCATTGCATTAAATACAGGGAACTGGCCTGGCGCGTTTTTCACCTTCTTGCTTTTCCTTTTCCTACGCCGTTAAGTCATTACACTAACCGCAATAACCGTTTTACTATGTTTTGCTATACACGTAACGATTTACCCCGTCCATTAGGGCTGTTTTTCCTATGCTACGTGATGGTAACAGCGTAACTTGAATACTTATTAGTCGTCTAGCTTTTCAAATACGTTAAATTCAGAGAGTGTGTGTTGATATTTTCGCTTTGTTTCACGAATTACGAAGGGGATTTCTACAGGCTCGCCTACACGTTTAAAACCACTACCCAGCGTATCTTCTAGTGCCTTTGTAGAGCTTAACGTTTCACCATTGTCATCTTTATAGCCACCTAGCCATTCACTCCTTTCAGTATATTCTTCCAACCACGTGAATGGACTTGCGATAACAAGTAAACCACCTTTATTTAAGCGTGTAGCCATATCCATCAATACTTTTCTGGGGCTATAAACTCTATCAATTAAATTGCCCATAAAAATGAGATCGTAGCCCGTATACTGCGATTTTAGATTACACGCATCGCCCTGTGCGAAAGCCACTTTTTCAGTACAATCATCCAAGCCTAAGGCACTCAGCTTTCTAGACTTAAATGACGTTAGTTCACCTTCGTCAATTAAGTTATAGCGTATTTCTCCAAACTCCTGCATATCAAACGCTGTTTTAATAAAGCGGGCAGAAAAATCAATGCCATCGACATGGTCAAAATACTTGGCTAATTCAAACGCAGAGCGACCCACTGCGCAGCCCAAATCTAATGCTTTGGCATGCCTGCGACCCTGCATGGCATTTATACAAAATTGCGCACTGGCTTTAGCAAAGTTAGGCACACCGTAATATTCATCGCCATAGTGAAATTCGCAGTATTGCGAAACCTGTGTATCGCTTTCATAATCAAAATCGTTCACTGCCAAAACTCGCTTTCCTTTGACATATCTAAACCCAGCGTGTTGAAAGAAATGTCGCCTAAATGCATAACGGCTATCTTTCATCGCCTCATTACCTGTAGATACCCAACTACCACCTTTTATGAGGTTATGCTTATTGTCAAAGGTTGGTGTAGTAAAATCGTCATACAGTGGGTGAACCTTAAAGCCATCGAAGGGGTAGATTGGCGTTTCAGTCCACTGCCATACATTGCCTACCACATCGAAGAACTCGCCTGTCTGATTTACAGTCACAGGTTCACTTGAAGCATACTTTTGCAGAGCGATATTGAATCCGTCCGCATAGCGCTGTTGGCGCACATCAGCGTGTTGTCGTAATGCAAGCCATTCGTTTTCAGTGGGCAAACGAATCAGCTCGCCCGTTTTCTCACTCAAGTAGTTACAAAATGCCTTCGCTTCGTGATAGTTCACGTCTACTGGCCAATCCAAAGGTAACGGATGTTCTTCTAGCATACTTCGGTACGCAAAATTATCGCCCTTTTTCACCCAGAACACCGGATGTTGCGCTTGGGTAAACTCACGCCATTTGTTGCCTTCTTCTTCCCAGTATTTTGCAGTGTTGTAGCCATCATCCTTAACGAATGCCATGAACTCGCCATTACTCACCAGAAACTTCGATGCGTTGAACTCTGCCACGTCCTCTTGCTGAAAACCATATTCATTATCCCAGCCATAATAGGCGTCATCCCATGTTTTATTAATCACTACTTTTTGCGCAGGCACAGGAATCAGGCTATTCGGTTCTACACCTTTGGCAGAGGTCACCATTGAACCACACGCAGGCCAGTCAGAGTGCGGGCGTACCGACGATAAAGGTAGTTGTCGTATAAGAACAGAAGAGGTTTCTAAGTGAATACGCTCGTGTTCTATACCCATAACAACAGGCCACATGGGGCTTTCCCAGTCAATCGGCATGCTAAAAGCCATGGTATCGATTAGATCGCAAACCAAGGTACGAACTTGATTTCGGTATTGTCTTACCTCTTCAACCTGGGGCCAGTCATAATTATCGTCGTTTAAATCATCCCAACTCATCTCATCGACACCAATAGCAAAGAGCGATTCAAATTTAGGATTAATGCGCTCGTTTATCGCTTTGGAAAGAACAAGTTTGTTGATGAAAAACGTAGCTGTGTGGCCGAAGTAAAAAATTAGCGGATGGCGCAACTTTTCAGGGCGCTGATAAAAAACCTCATCGTTGGCTAGACAAGAAAAAAGTGATTCATAGGTATTAAAAGAATCGAGAAAATAAGCCTTAATTTCTCGTCTTTTTTGCTCAACGGTTCCTTCCCTTAAATTGAGTGTGGGCATTGCCTGCATAATGTCCTCTCGAGATCTCGTAACTACTACCAACTGCGTAGGACAAAGGATGCCTGCAAAAGCGCAAAGCCCTTTTTCATGCCATTAAGATATCAGTTGATTGTCACCTTGTTATCTATACCAAACTTTTGTGAAGAAAGCGTGATACGACAAGTGTTATTTATGAAGTGTTCTTTAATTACAAGATACAGACAGGATGAGATCAGAAAATCTTTCACCAACCTCGCTAGATGGCGAACAATTTTGCAAAGCGAAATATCCCAATAATAACGTTTTGGCGTATTCGAATAGGTTTTATGGAGGCATAAAAAAACCCGCAACAATGTGCGGGTTTTCGTAATATGGCGGAGAGTGAGGGATTCGAACCCCCGGTGGGTTTGACCCCACGTCTGATTTCAAGTCAGGTGCATTAAACCGGGCTCTGCCAACTCTCCTGAAGTGATGCTTATCTTAATGATTTAAACGGGGCTGTAAAGCACTAATTTCAATTAAATCAACTAACTGGTGAAATATTCATCTTTTCGCAAAGATAGTAAATTCATTTGTTTAAAACAGAGGCACTTTTTCGCTAATCAAGTTAAGCCCCTTACTGAATAGCAACGAAAAAGTGAATCTACTTCTATTAGCAATAGGATTACAAAACTGCTATTACAGGGCTTTCACACATGCAAAACGAATCTGTGATACAAGGTAGCGGATCAGGCACGCTTAATACGTTAAAACTGTCTATTTGGAGGCATAAAAAAACCCGCAACAATGTGCGGGTTTTCGTAATATGGCGGAGAGTGAGGGATTCGAACCCCCGGTGGGTTTGACCCCACGTCTGATTTCAAGTCAGGTGCATTAAACCGGGCTCTGCCAACTCTCCTGAAGTGCTGCGTATCTTAATGATTTATGTGGGGGTGTAAAGCACTAATTTTAACATTTGTGTTTAAATGACCAATAGATAAACAAAGTGCTTATATTTTAATTAGGGCGGGATGTTTTTACTGCTGTTTTGGCTTAGTTGCGCGGGTTTGATTTACTTCATCGCTCCAAACAAACATGCTGGCGGGTTTAGTTAATAAGGTTAAAGAATATGCTTTATCCACTGCTCTATCGTTTATACCGTAACAAACATGCAGCGGAAGTAGATGTTCTTCTCTTGGATGTGCATAACGCGCATCGGGTGCATTGTGCCATTCAACAAGCCGTGCTTTTCGTTCATTTTCGTCATATGTACTGGTCAGCATAGTGGTTTGAAGCCAGTTGTTAAAGCGCGTTGCTTTTTCATTGGCATTATCAGAACTATCGAAAAAACCGTTCATGTTATGAAATGAGGAGCCCGAACCCAAAACCAGCACGTGCTTCAAACTGTCGTCCCCCTTAGCTGAAACCACTATCGCAGCTCTAAGCGCTTGTCCCAATGCTATATGTTCAGCCGCTTTCAAATCAGAAGTTATGGATACCTGGACACAAGGCACATCAGCGTTGGGATATATAATACTAAGCGGAATAAACATACCGTGATCGAAGCCACGCGTGGTGTCGGCTCGCACTGAAATTCCTTGCTCTGCCAAATTCTTTACTATTGAAGACGCTAGGCCTACATTCCCCTTAGCAGCATATTTAAGCGTATATGCCTCTTTAGGAAAACCATAGTAGTCATACAGCAAAGGAGGAGTCGGATGGGTGGTTACGCTCACGTTCCGCTCTTCCCAATGGGCGCTTACCACAATAATTGCATCAGGCTTGGGGAGTTCTGTTGCCAGCGTCTCTAATACTTCAATCATTTCCTTATGATAGCCGGGCGCTTCACCCTCGCCTTTTGACTGCATTTCAAGAAGTGGAAGCGGACCTCCACCATGCGAAATATACGCCGTACTTATTCGCACTGGGATTTCAACATGTGTTTCAATTCGCTGCTGCACAGTACTATTCCTTATTAATTGCGATGAATAATGTAGTGATCGCTGAAACCGGCCAGCATTAGCCGGTTTCAATCATCAACGCGATTTAGTTCCTATTGGTTATTAAGCTTTTTACTAATTAGGGCGTCGATAGCAAATTTACCACCACCTTGAACAGTCAGAGCGGTTGTAGCAGCAAGTAGCGCCAAAGCAAATTCAAAACCGTTGTTACTCATAAATAACCCATTGGATGCATGCACGCTAAAAATCGCAATTACCATTGTAAACGCACTTACCAATGCAGCCGGGCGTGTTAGTAGACCTATAATAAGAGCTAGCCCACCGAAAAACTCAGCGCTACCAGCCAATAATGCCATTAAAAAGCCTGGTGCCAAACCGATGCTCTCCATCCACTGCCCTGTCCCTTCTAATCCATAACCACCAAACCACGCGAAAAGTTTTTGTGCGCCGTGAGCGGTAAGAATAACACCCACCGGCACGCGTAAAATCAAACTAGAAATGCTGTTGTTAGAAGTAAAAATGTTTTTCAAAAATTGTTTGTTCATTGTCAAATCCTCAAGTCTTTAAATATTGAAAAAGTTAAATCTAAATTGCGACGAGCACCCTGACTTCCTCTAGCAAGCGTCGTGTGCGTTAGCTTATGGACAAAGAATAGTTGCCAACAAACGTTGAATAAAGACCAGATATATTGAATGATTAACAACATGGCATTGGTAATTGGTTAGGCGTATTTAAATGGATAAATTATTACTGTTGAAAACCTTTGCGGTTGTTGTCAGCGAGGGCAGTTTTACTAAAGCGGCAGACAAACTAGGCTCGTCGAATCAGCTGGTAAGTAAATACATTGCTGAACTGGAAAAACAGCTTGATACGCGCTTATTTAATCGCACAACAAGAAAAATTCACCTCACTGAGGCTGGGCAGCAGTGCTTGCAACACGCAAATCATATTCTTGAAAGCGTGAACGATATGGAAAGCCAGCTTGGATTGCTAAACTCAGAAGCTAAGGGAGTGCTACATGTAAGCGCGCCCGTCTCTTTTTCGACCCTGCATTTAGCAGGCGCGCTCAGTGCATTTCAACGAGCACACCCTCGCGTGTCGATAAACTTACAGCTAAACGACAGAAAAGTTGATGTAGTAGATGAAGGGTTTGATGTGGCCATTCGCGCGGGTCACCTTGCAAATTCAACGCTGGTGGCAAAGAAGATAACCACCATACATCTTGCTCTATGTGCATCGCCCTCGTATTTGGAAAAATACGGTACACCTGAACACCCAAGTGAGTTAAAGCCTGAACACTATCTGGAATATTCGTACGTTAACTACGATAACGATGAATCTGAACTTATTGCGGCACTTAAGGCTAATGCAAATAAAGTAACACCTAGGCTAACCGCCAATAACGGAGAAGTACTCACCAATGTGGTAAAACAGGGTGAAGGATATGTACTTCAACCTACGTTTATTGCCGGTGAAGCACTTAAAAATGGTGAACTCGTGTCAATACTGCATGACTTCGTACCGCAAGCTATTTCTTTATATGCGGTCTATCCCCACCGAAAGCTTATCTCTAATAAGCTTCGGGTTTTTATCGACTTTTTATCAAATTATTTTGAAGATACGCCTTATTGGGATAAATAAAAAAGTGATACGCGTAACCCTGTCTATGCATTTTATTTGGCAACTTCATCGTATTTAAAAGTAACCAAAGTCGTTAGCCAAATAGAAACAGCGTGAGACAGCACGCTCACGCTGCTTATCTATTATCCATTTGCGCTCAAAATGCTCTGATGCTAACGATGTAAACTCGACTGTCTTATTCAACAACCATTAGTCGAGTTCTTTTTTCCCAGCAACTAAGCGTGAATAGACATCGTTTATCAGTTTGCATTACATTCTGAAGGTTTCCATTATCGCGGGCACACCCGGGAACATGCCAATAAGCGCCATTACCGTACATAGCACTAAAAACGTGATACCAGGAATTAACCAACGACCTGCTTTACCTAGCTCCCCTGCTCTATCTTTACAGCCAACGAGACCTAAGTTGTCTAGGAGCATTGTAAAAGACCAACCAAATACAGGGTTAACCAGTACAGAAGAAATCACAACCAAAGCGGCAGATTGGGTTGTTTTCCCTTCACGCGTCATCTGCATCCCTGCCTCCATAAGCGGTAAGAACACGCCTACAATAAGCGCTACGCACAGTACAGGAGGCCAAATTGCTAAGTCCATAGGATAGCCCCAAAGGGCTGCTACAACACACAAAGCACCTGTAACTATTGCGCCACCGGGAATGGGTCTACGTGCGATAGACGCTGGAATAATATATGTCCCCCACGACGATGAGATATTACCACCACCCAGCAAACTTCCTACGGCCTGTCGACTTGAGGCAGCAATCATGGTGTCATCAATGTTCATATGTGCGCGTTCACTCTTTTTGGGGTAACTAAGCTTTTGGAACACTTGATGACCTAAGAAATCTGGCGACCACATAGAAACAGCTAACACGGCAAATGGAAGTACCGCAATGAAATGCGACCAGTCTGGTAGCCCCAGTTTCCAGCCTGTATCCTCGCCCCACCAGTACGCAGGGTTCAAATTGGGCATACCCGGCGACGTTGTGAACTCAAACGGCGCACCTAAAGCGAAAGCAATAACAGCCGCCATCACTGCTCCAAGCGGAATAGCCAGCCAACGCTTTTGGATATGTTCAAGCCAAGCGTACATGAGAATAGTGGCAATGATCACCACAAACGCTAAGTAGGCCATATCGAAGCTTTCTGCCCAAGCGAAGAGCTTTTTGACCTGACCAGTAATGCCAATAAAGCCTAAATATAACAACAGCCCGCCGCATACTCCGTTACTAGTGAGTTTAGCAAGCACGCTTCCCCCCTTCGTTATTCCCAAAATAAAGCCAAATAAGCCAATAAGCAGACCTAATGCCATTGGGTGGCCACCGGAAGCGACGATAAGCGGTACTAGAGGTAGTAACGGGCCATGGGTACCCGCCAAGTTAGCAGAAGGGTTTAGAAATCCTGAAATCAGTACTACGAACAAAACCGCAGCAATGAGCAATTCAAAGCGAACATTTTCAATTACAAACTCCGGCGATAGCCCTAACGGCGCAGCAAACGCCCCTACCACAGCGGCAACCATTACGATTTTTCCAATAGTCGCGGCCATACCGGGAACAAAGTCTTCCCACTCAATGCGATAGTCTTTGCCTGGTAAATTCAACCGCCAGCGCTTTGGGGAAAGTATTTGTAGTTCGTGGTTTAAATAATCGTCTCGAGATTTGAAACTACTGCTTGGTTTGTGAAGATTTTGATAAGAAGAACTTTCTTGTGACACATAACACCTTTAGATTGCGCTAAGAAAAGCGCAAGCCTAAACATGTGAACGGGATGTAACAATGCGACTGTGGTCTTATACAAAAGTATAAATACATGTAAAACACACCAATGACTGCACGCCGGCACAAAACTATCGTTATAATACTTGGCTGGCTACCAATGGTATTTCTACTTATTGTCCGCTCTTAAACGTTAACGGCTTCACCTTCCCCTGTAATTCGTGCTTTTTTGGAATTTAGGGCATCAGTCAGATATTTCTTAAGCACCTGGATCCGATCAATGTGTGCTAAATCGGGATGGCTCAAAACCCAAATTTGCTGGAATGGCTCAGGTTTAGTGCCAGCAAGGCTCACCAGATTGTCAAAATTGTGAGCAATGTAGCATGCGCCTCGAATTAAACCGTGTCCTGAATTTGCCGCTTGATGACGTAACGTTAAATCGGAAATACAAGGGCCAACTTTAGCATCAGGAAATGGCGTGCGTTTTATCCATTCAGGCTTATCGCCTGAATGTGTATTCGTAATCCATTGGTACAAATGAGGGGGTGTGTTTTTTAGATAATCTTTAGCTGCATAATATTGCGTTGCCACCGAAAATAGGCAATATCCAACAAGGTGTTCATCAGGCGTATTAGACACGCGAATTACGACATCGGTTTCGCATTCATCTAAATTAGCTATTTCGTATGACGATTGAATATTTAGTGTAATGCGTGGGTGAGTTTGTTGAAAACGCAATAGATCATCTAGCAACAAAAATTGCATGATTGGCGGCGGAATAGAAACGCTGATATCACCTTCAAGCGCTAACTGCTGAGCGCGTTCAAAGCGCTTATCCTGAATTACCAGCGACTCAATTTTTTTTGCAGACACTAGCAACTTTTCACCAAGTGGTGACAAGCGCAGGCCCGATGTGGTTTTACGTACTATCTCTGCGCCGTAATTCCTATTGAGTGTGGCAAGTCTGCGTGAAACTGTTGAATGATTAACACCTAATTCATTTGCGGCATTGCGCAGCGTCTTGCCATTGTGAACGGCAAGTACCAATCTGTAATCATCCCAATCGTTCATGCATTTATTCTATTTAGGTTAACTAAAAATCTATAACACCGGCTGCGTCGTGAACCATAAACGAAGTAATACGCCATTCATCGTTAGTTTTACGCATCATGTAGGTTACACCTACGCGGTTAAACTCATCGCCATTTTCTAAATAGCGAGCGGCGGTGTTACTTGCGATCGCTAAATTTTTATCAATCATATGCACATTAATGTCAACCCAGCTAATCTTTCTAACGCCTTGCTCTTTAAGGTTATCTAAAAAGGCCCTGGTTCGTTGATAAAATGCAGAATCACCGATGGTGTAAGGTGCCACTGAAGACGACATTACTATTAACGTATCATGATACAAATACGGCGAGTCGTTGAACTCATTTGTTGTGAGGTAATGGTTATATTTATTCATATAAGCATCAAAAAATGTACTGATTTGTTCAGTTTTTGAAGCAATATCTATTTGTTCGGCAGATACCTTTTGTTGATTGAACAACAAAATGACAATGCAAGCTGCAAAGAAAAGCCTCATATATGCACTCTCCGGAATTTAATTCGTTAAATACTAAGTTACGGTTAACGTTTAGACATTAGCAACAAACAATAGTGAAGTCGTGGAGTGTTTTGTTGTTCGACTGGTGCAAATATGCAACATGGAGACTGTGTAGCTTTAAGTGATTGCCGTTTTATTTAAATCACGTTCACTAATAGCTTCTAGGTAGTAGCGGAGGAATAACAAAAAGGAATAAAAAAACCCGCAACAGTGTGCGAGTTTTCGTAATATGGCGGAGAGTGAGGGATTCGAACCCCCGGTGGGTTTGACCCCACGTCTGATTTCAAGTCAGGTGCATTAAACCGGGCTCTGCCAACTCTCCTGAAGTGCTGCGTATCTTAATGATATTTTTATCACTGTAAAGCGAAAAATGAAAAAAGTTAGTTAAATGCCGACATTTCAATCAAATACATTGTTTAGCACGTATAAGAGATGTTTTTATATTCACCTGACACCATTTTCATCTGAAACTACTTGAAAATGGGAACTAAAACCCATACAACATACACTAAATAATTGTGAACCATTTTGGTCATATCAGAAGTCCTATTGGAGGAAACAATGGATCAACGTTCGATGTATTCAAGTGCATCTCAACCATCGGTATTGCAGACGAACAAGGTTCTACGCAACACCTATATGCTGCTTGCGATGACACTGGCGTTTAGTGCAGTTTGTGCTGGTATAGCAATGGCAGTAGGCATTTCTCCTATGATGTCTCTTGTTATGACTATCGGCGCTTTTATTACTCTTTTTGTAGTTCAGAAAAAAGCTGATTCAGCATCTGGCATCTACTGGGTGTTTGCATTCACAGGTTTAATGGGTGCTTCACTAGGTTACACGCTTAATTTCTATTTAGGCGTTGCTGGTCCAGGGCTAATTATGGAAGCATTAGGTGCAACAGCCCTCGTGTTTTTCGCGCTATCTGGCTACGCCCTAACCACTAAGAAAGACTTCTCATTTATGGGCGGTTTCTTGGTAGTAGGTTTAGTGGTTGTGCTTGTGGCGGCAATTGCGAACATCTTTTTCGCAGTTCCTGCAGTAAGCCTGGCAATTAGTGCAGCGATTGTATTCATTATGTCTGGTTTCATCTTGTTCGATACTAGCCGTATCATTCACGGTGGTGAAACAAACTACATTCGCGCGACAGTTTCGCTATACTTGAACATATACAACTTGTTCACGTCTATCCTTCACCTTCTAGGTGCTTTTGGTGGCGACGATTAATATAGCGTTAAAGGTTTAAAGTGAAACACCCCTTAACCGGGGTGTTTTTATTTGTATGGCAGAATATTCAATACTTATCACATCATCGCCTTTTCAAGGTGACACGGCTTTGCGCGCCCTTGCGTTTGTGCAAGGCGCCATAGATAACGGCGACGTAGTTAACAACGTTTTCTTTTACAGCGACGGTGTACACCATTGTAACAGTTTGATGTTGAAAACCGGGGATGAACTGTTTGCTTATGACGGTTGGAAGGCCCTTGCTGCCGATCATAACGTAAAGTTGATGGTGTGCATCACAGCCGCCGTCAAGCGCGGTATTGTCAGCGAAATGGAAGCAAAAGAAAACGGCATAGCACAGGCAAATTTAACGGATCCCTTTGAGCAAGCTGGTTTAGGCGAGTTCTTCGCTGCACTGCACAACTGTAATAGGCTGGTACAGTTCTAATGGCACATTTACTTATTAGATTTACCCAAAGCCCCTTCTCTAATGCTAAAAGCCAAGACGGGTTAGATTTTGCGCTTGCTGCAACAAATTATGGGCACGAGGTGAAGGTGCTGTTCGAAAACGAAGGCGTGCTGCAGCTGGTTAAAGCGGCGTCAATCAAAGGTTTGAAGAACCACACCAAGCGATTAGCTAGTATGCCGTTCTTTGATATAGAAGAATGTTATGTGTGTAAAACGAGCGCAGAAACTTTTGATGTTGAACACGTACTCGCCAACACTGACTTAATTGAAGAGCTTGAATGCAACTGGGTAACTTCATCTGAAAAAGTTTCATTAATTCAACGCGTTGACCATGTGGTGACCTTTTGATGCTTATTTCCATTTCAACGCCAACCATTTCCGTTGCTGACAAACAGTTTCTTATGGCAGCCCTAGAGCAATTAAGCGTAGATGTCTGTGTGGTTTGCATAGGTGACGGGGTTTACGCCCCTACAATCGAAAGTTTGTTTTTTGAAGAATTAACGAATCACTTGAAAGAAGAATCACCACTTAATTTGGCATTTGTCGATAGCGATGCATCGGCAAGAGGTGCTAAGTTGCCAGAGCAAGCCATGTCTATCACTTCCAGAGAGTTTGCTGCTTTGTCAGCAAAAAATACGCATTGGGTAACCCTTTAATGACACAAGAAACCTTTAGCTTTACCTATAATGGTCAAGAGATCCCTACTGATAAAGCCGGCTATTTACTCGACTACACGCTTTGGGAAGAAGGTATGGTTGAGTTGCTGGCTCAACAAGAGAACATCGAGCTTACTGATGCCCATTGGGAAGTCGTTCGATTCGTACGCGCGTTTTACGAAGAATATGAAACCAGTCCCGCTATTCGTGCCCTCGTAAAAGCTATGGCAAACAAATTTGGCCCAGAAAAAGGTAATAGTCGTTATCTTCAACGATTATTTAAAAAAGGCCCGGCTAAGCAAGCCACCAAACTGGCTGGATTACCAAAACCAGCGAAATGCTTGTAAAGGCGAAGTTGAAAAGGCCATGCATCCTTAGTTCCATTTTCCGTCAATCGCACTGTTCCGGAAAAGAGTACACTGTCTCTGTACAAGGAGTTTGGCCCTCACTCGCATAGCAAATACGCATACTCACTGTTCTGTTGCAAATTCCTGGAGAAATGGTCTCTAAAATATTTGAAGAGTCTAGACCAGGACCAACATAAGCCCCCCAATATTGGTTTTTTGCGTGGTTTTTAGCAAGTTCTCTTCGGCACTGCTCGTCGTCAGTAGTGGTATTAGTTGTTTCATCTATTTCGCCATCCATGAATGCTAGCGCATGGGTCATCCCATCGATTTTAGACATGCCTCTCTCTAGGCTTAGTGGTACCGAATTTAACTTATATTTATGATTTGTAGAGAGTTCCGACATAAAGTCAAGTCTAAAAACCAAACGATTCTCAGCATCACCAACAATAGCAAAGCTAGACTTTCCACTTAAGTCACGATAAACGTTAAGGTCTACTGAATGGCCATCGATTTCAATTTCTAGACCAGTCAATTCCTCACCTTTACCTACATCATTGAGACTCAAATTTTTATCGTTAACGTTGTTTATAATACGACTTTCAATTTGGTTACTGAGCACTTTTTGCCCCATCGCTCCTTTGTAGTATTCAGAAACAACATAGCATGTGGCTGATGTTTTAGATGAAGCATCTGTTAGTGAAGTAAACGAGGCCTTTTTCGAGCTTTTGAGGGAGTTCGGCTGCCCAGGTTCAATCATGGTCGTAGCATTCGCTATTGCGGGTAAGAGTACTAACGCAGCTAAAATTCCTATTTTATTCATTGAAAAGTCCTTATTTCTTATTTCTTACTGTGTAAATGTAGATTGCAACCTCCCTTCAATCAATATTTTTGTTCAAAAATACACATTATAATTTGATAATTTATATTATGCTTATAAATGAAATATTCCTTTTTTCTCATTAACTATCAGTCCACTTGAGCTATCTGGGGAAAACTTTATTCTTACATTTATTCCCTTTTTTAATCACAGGGTCATTTACTCATTACATACGCACTTTCTAGCGCTCTAGTGTGGACCCCAGTTACTGCCCCTCTGCCAGGAGCGCTTGATCAGTAGCTACTCTTCTTGAAACTTGATTTTAGGTTGCTACCACAAAACTCACACTATTAGGTCATTGTTTAAGCGTTGGTGTTGATATTGCAATACCCCATTTACATTAGCGTTTTATTTCCTGTTTCTGGCACATTTTTCATACTTGCCACTATAGGACACCGTAAACGTGAATGTTTTACATAAATGGACATAGGAGGCTGTATGACAGTTCAACGACACTACGTAATTGTGGCTAACCACGACGACGCTATCGCTTACACCTATACCAATCACGGAAGTGCGCTAGTTGAAGTAAAAAAATGGCACAATGAGTTCAGTGATGCTAGTGACCAAGATATCTACACGGACAGGCCCGGCCGACAGTCTGCGCCAGCTTCTCAAGTACCCGGCGTTGACAGTATGAATCGCAAAGATGCAGCAGAGTTAGAGGACGAACGCTTCGCTAGCGACATTGCTGATTGGCTAGACGGCGAGCGAAAGAAAGGCGCCCTAGGGTCTATAGATATAATTAGCGGTCCAGGCTTTTTAGGAAAACTGAGAAATGGCATGTCTTCGGAATGTGCTGATGTAGTAGATAAAGAAGTAACCAAAAACGTCCTCGGTGCCGATGAAGAGACCTTGTTGTCTTACCTTAAGTAATACGTTGATGCCTTACGTTTTATAAGCTATCAGTGGCGGCATGCATTTTTCCTGTGCCGCCATTTTTCCTTCGCTCACTAGCAGATATCTAGACTGATATTAGTCTAGTTTATTCAGCCTTTAGCAATGCTGGCTCGCCTATTACCTCAGCGTTTTTAAACGTTTTTACCTGTGTCACTTCAAGGTCTGTATAAAGACGAGGATGATCTAGCATAAATTCAACGTCATTATTTAGCGCCCCTCCTGTGTCCGTAGTTAGCCATGTTTCTATTGCCTTTGCGTCGTGAGGTAGAAAGCAAGGTATTGATTTTTCATGATACTGGCTAAAACCTTCAACTGGCGGGCGTGTTACTACAGCACAAGAAAACAAACCATTGCTAAAGCGTCGATAAACAGCCCCAACGAGTAATGCTCCACAGGTGGGTTTCATCAAATAGTGTGCTTTGCCTTTACCAACAGGATTTGATTCCCCTACCGCGGTTGCCACTACTATCGCCCGTCGTTCCCGAATGAACTTACTCCAATACGGGCTATCCAAATTACGCGCATTAAACGTTGTTCTGTCACCAACTTTAAGTACGTTTCCGTCAGGTCTAGCGTCAAACCACCAGGTAGCATCGATTGTGCTATCGCGGGACACAATTAAGTTGGTTATTTGCCTTTCTGGTGTTCTTCCAAAGGCAGGATAAAAATTAATAACTTTACTCGTGGAAGACTCATTAACAAACAGCGGGATAGTTTGTGTAAGTCCTACTTCTTCAAGTAGCGCAATAACGGCAGGTGAGTCAGTAACGCGCTGTATAAATCCGCACATGTATCCCTACTCTCCTTTATCGTAAATAGTAAACCTAAACGTATCAGAAGAACCGTTAAAATAAAAAAGGAAACGACTAATTGCCGTTTCCTTTTTAAATGATACAAGTAGGTTTAAGGTTACTGAGTGTGCTTGTCTAAAAACTTGATCATTGCTTCCCAGCGCTCGATGTTGTTTTCAGGCTTATAGAAACCGTGACCTTCGCCTGACTTCATCATCCATTCATAGGGCAAATCGCGCTTTTCTAACTCTGCACGTAAAGCAAACGCATGCTCTTTAGGCACACGCTCGTCTTCTTCACCTTGAATAATGAAAACAGGCACTTTTATTTTATCGACGTTCTTTACCGGAGACTGCAAATCCCTTTGTGCCCCGATTGGAAGGACTTGATTAAGATAATTAATACCTGATTGATTTTCAGGAATATCACCTTTCTCAAACATCATATCTAAATCGTATACACCTACGAAACCAATTGTGCATTGGTAAAGGTCAGGCTCGCGGATCACATTCTGTAATGCGGCATACCCACCATATGAACCACCGTAAACACACATGCGGTCTTTATCGACTATGCCTTGTTTAACAAGATGCATTGTACCGTCAGTCATATCATCAATCATGGTGGTGCCCCACTTACGGAACCCCGACTTTTCAAACGGTAGACCATAACCACCCGATCCACGGAAGTTCGGTTGCAACACTGCGTATCCATGTGACGCTAATACCTTGGCATCGCTGTCCATATCACTTAATGCGTCATAAGGACCATGCGGACCACCGTGAGGAAGTAAAACAAAAGGAAGGTCTTTAGCAGCGCCGTTAGGAAGGGTTAGTACAGCTGATATTTCCTGGCCGTCTCTTGCGTTGTAGGTAATTAGTTGTGATTTAGGAATCGTTAAATCTTTAAGCCAAGGCTTAGCTTCAGCAAGTTTAACCAGCTTTCGTGCGGATTTATCAAATAGGTAAAAAACAGTGGGGTTGTTCGCATTACCTACACGAAAGATAACTTGATTTGTATCGTTAGTAGAAGACGTTTGTTCAACCAATTGTCCTTTAAAGGTATTTGTTAAGCTTGCCAATACCTTTTGTTCTTCAACATACTGAGTACCGTCTAAAAATACCGCGTCAATGCCTAAATATTCAAAAGACGCGCCTTGAACTTCTCTAACCTGCCCATTTTGAATGTGAAGAATTGGAGTAACATCTACTTTGTCGTGTGCATATAGGACTGTGTGCTTTTTTGTATCTACATTGAAAGTAGCGATAGCGCGTGTATCTGTTTCAATGGTACTTAAACCAACCAGAGTTTTGTTATCAGCTAAAAAAACTAAAGGTTGGAAAAAAGGGTCATATGCACCGGCTTCATATGCGGTATACCACTCACTTTCTGGCGAAGACCTGACAATTAAAGTTTGCTTGTTATCTTCGTTAGGATCTGCGTTATACATCGCCAAAACGTTACCATTGGTACCGGTTATTACACCTGCACCGCTGCCCGCATAGCGACGCAGTGGCATTCTTCCCATTGCACTTTTACGGCCGTTACTCACTTTCATCTTATAAAGATCTAAGTAAGGTTCTTTTGCGGTTAAGTCAACGCTATATACCACAACAGCGTCAGGCTCTGATGGTAAGTAATCGACAATTTGAGAAAACCGCTTGTCGCCACTTTCTGAACGCCAACCTGTTAGTATTGTACTGTCGCTGCCATCAGCATTCATTGCAATAAGTTCGCCGGTAGGCATTGGCTGCTCAAAGGATCCCACTTCACGAGCCATTGTTAACAAAAGGCGATCGTCGTTTAGCCAGTTAAATGTACTGACTGACTCTTTGCCGCGACCTCGCGTAATTGATACAACTTCTTGTTTTTTAATATCTAAAATCGTCAGCGAAATTAAGCCATCTTCGCTGCGAGATGTTGAGGCTAAGTAAGTACCTTCTGGGGAAATTTTAATATCCAAATATTGAGCATGCTTTGCATACTTCTCAATAATAGGACGCTGAACTTCCGCATAAGATGCGAAAGAAAAAGCAAGGCTTCCCAGCATTATCGTTTTCAAAAAAGAAAAACGCGCTTTCATTTTTTTATTTTCTCCATGAAAAAAGCCTCCGATAGACGGAGGCTTGTTAGTTCAAGTCGTTCTATTAGAAGTTGTATTTAACGTTAGCAAATACTCTTCGACCAATAAAGTCATACTGCGAATACAAAGCAGTATTACCTAACTCAAAACCACTTGCAGATAGTTGCGGCGGTTTTTTGTCGAATAAGTTAGCTACACCAACTGTAAAATCGAAGTCTTCGTAAGCAAATGAACTTGATACCGCGTGATATGTCGTCCACTTAGTCTCGTCGATAAACCTAACAGTTTCACCGTTAAGTGTCGTGGTGTTAGTCTCGCTTCCGTAGTACTCGTAGTCGTTAGTAGAATCGAAGTAACTCGCTGTCCACGTTACGCTCCAGTCGTCTTTACCATAGGTTAGACGCGCAACACCAACGTGCTTAGGCAGACCATTTTCACCCACTTCGTTGTTATACGGAGAATCATCAAACAATAGGCCGAACTTTTCAATCTGCATAGTATGTTCTACGCGGAAACGAACATTACCCCAATCGAACTCTTCATCGTATGTGAAGTTGTAGTCAACACCGCGTACACGCTGATATGCGATGTTCACATAACCGCCGTTAACCTGGTCGATACCATAATCATTTGCGTCCGAACCATCTCTACGTGTAAACAAGTTACACAGCGGCTCGTTAGCAAAATCGATAGAGTTATAACAACGGTTTACGATGTCAGCACCACCAAGGTTGTCAATCTCATTTGAAATTTCAATGTTGAAGTAATCAATCGAGAAAGCGTATGTGTCTTCTGGGCTGGTAAGCACAAGGCCGATACCTTCTGCAACAGAGGTTTCAGCTTCCAGACGACCTACACCACCACTAGTAACAAGTAATGCAGAGCTTCCACCTTGCTCGTAGTCTTCAGGAACACCTTCAGCTCGACAGTTTGCTACTACGGTGTCAGAGATTGCACCGGCGTTAAACTGGTTAACATAGTCAAGACACGGGTCGATAGCTAACTGGCCTGCGAACCCTGTTTGTTCTGCAAGATATAGCTCGTATAGCGCAGGAGCACGGAACGATGTACCGCGGCTGGCACGAATGCTAACACCATCGATAATTGACCAGTTCAGACCTAATTTATACGTGGTGTCACTACCGTAAGTATCAACGTCATTCCAGCGGCCAGAAGCCGTTAGATCAAGTTTTTCGAAACCTGTTACGTCTTCAAGAAGTGGAATTTTAACTTCCGCATAAATTGCTTTGGTTAACTGGTCACCCGCGGTGATACCCGCACCAGAAAGACCCCACGAATTACCGTTTAGCGTGTTCTCCCCAGGGGTATCTTCAATTTCGTCTTTTTGAATTTGGAAACCAAAAGCGGCACCCACTTCACCCGCTGGTAAAGAGATCAAGTCACCTGTTACATAACCTTCAAGGGTTTGTTGGTCGTAAGTTGTTTGGCCGTAATCACGACCAAATAAGAACGCTTCTTGTGCTGGAGTTCTGTTACCGAAAAGGAACTGAGGATCAGTCCATGGGATATCTACACACGTGTTGCCGCTAAACTCTGTTACTTCACCAGAGCAGCTCACACCGTCAGCCGCATTAAACTGGGCCATTAGCATTGCGTCGTTATAGATGATGTCCTGTTCGTATTTTCCGTCGTTGTAACTGTACTGGTAAGATAAGTCCCAAGTCCAGAAGCCAATATCGCCGGTAGCACCAACAACACCACGGGTATAGTCAACTTGAATTTCTGAGCTAAAGTGGTCAGTTAACGCAACAGGGAATACAGAACCATCACCATCAAAGCCATCTAAAACATCGGTAGATAGCGTACCAACATCCGCAGTCCAGAACTGACGATAGTCATCAGTCTTTGTTGTACGACGGCTGTGAATAAATTCACCGTAAACAACTACATCATCAGTAAGATTGTATTCGCCAGTAGCATAAATTGAAGCGTTTTGCGTTTCTGGTACAACAGTTTGCTGGCCTAAGAATGGATGATTTTGATCCCACCAACCTTCACTGGCATAGTTATCGTTGAACGAAACCGGATACCAGCCTTCTGGTGTTGTAAAGCCAACGTTAGCATCGTTAATACTTTCGTATCCGTTATTCGCGAAAAAGTTGTCGTAATCAAATGCAGCCTGCAAACTGCCGCCATAAGCTGAAGATACACCACCATATAGCCATAACCCGTAACCTGTTTCGCTACAGTGGTAATCGCCAGTACGCGGATCGATAGGATCGGTACGCGAACCATCCTCAGCAAACTGTAGACGTTCAGTACAGTTGAAGTAGTCACGGTCGCCGCGGCGAAGCATTGACACCTTGCGGTAGTCAGCAGTCACACGGAATGAGCCTTCTGCGTACTCTTCACCAAAAGAGATGTTAATACGGCGATCTTCACCGCCAGATTCCATCGGCTGGCTAATATCAACGTTTAACGTCTTCTCGTCACCTTTCTTGGTGATGATGTTAATTACACCGGCTACCGCGTCTGAACCATACAGTGCTGATGCACCGTCTTTTAAGATTTCAACACGCTCAATTGCTGAAAGTGGAATGCTGTTCAAGTCGAATGCAGATACAGCACCGCGTGTACCCGCAGGTCCAGCACGACGGCCGTTTAATAGAATAAGCGTACGGTTTGCACCTAGGCCGCGAAGACCAACAGTCTCTGCACCAGTACCGCCATCAGTTACATAACCAACCGTTAACGCTGCAGTTATTTGGCTTGAACCCGCCGCAGCTGTACTTGTACGAAGTAATTCGCCCAGCGTTTTGAGGCCTTCACCTTCAGCATCTTCTACAGAAATAATATCGATAGGTGTGTCATTCGCAAAAGAGTCAGTTCGAATGCGAGAGCCTACTACTGAAATCTGTTCTACAGACTCTGCACTATTGTCGGCTTCTTCTTGAGCGGCTACGAATGTAGCACTTCCAAGTCCAAGCGCAACGATTATCCCCTGAGATAATCGGTTAAGTGTGTTTCGATTTTCCATATTTATTCCCTGGAATTTGGCTTTCAGCACAAACAGAAATACCAATAGGCAAGTCCGTTTATCCATGAAGCTTCTTTTTTTAAGTGGAATGTAAATAAGACCTATTTTCAATAAGATACTAACGGTTCATCTACATTTCATTAATGTTACGACCAGCGCAACATTAGCCAAAAGTATAAGATATAATTGTAGGTGTCAATTACGACTTTAGCGCATGAAATATAAGCGATTTATGTAGAAAAAGCGCTATCCATTAACATTTAGAAACAACTTTTATAGGTTCAAAAACGAACTATAAGGTCTTGTTTATATGCAGATTTTGCTACATGTAAAGTTATTGTTGTGAGTCTTTATAGTTTTGCTTAAAAAAGGTATGAAGCGATATACGCGGTATAGATATAGAAAATCCGATACCTTTTCAGGGCATCGGATTTTTTATAAGTCATAGAGTTTACGTTGGCGATTGATAACCAACTTAATATCAGCGCGAATTAAGCGTTAGTTGCCTTAATCACTTCCTGACCAGCCATGTAAGGCACAAGCGCTTTAGGTACAGTAACACTACCGTCTGCCTGTTGGTTATTCTCTAGGATAGCAACAAGGGTACGGCCCACAGCTAGACCAGAACCGTTTAATGTGTGGATCAGTTCAGGCTTATTAGTTTCAGGGTTACGGTACCTTGCCTGCATGCGTCGCGCTTGGAAATCCAACATGTTAGAGCATGATGAAATCTCACGATAAGTATTTTGCGCAGGTAGCCATACTTCAAGATCATAGGTTTTACATGCACCAAAGCCCATGTCACCAGTGCAAAGTAACACTTTACGGTAAGGTAGCTCAAGTTTTTGCAAAATAACTTCAGCGTGACCAGTAAGTGCTTCTAGCGCGTCAAAGCTGTCTTCGGGTTTGACAAGTTGCACTAGTTCAACTTTGTCGAACTGATGCTGACGAATAAGACCACGCGTATCGCGACCGTACGAACCAGCTTCTGAGCGGAAGCAAGGTGTATGCGCTGTCATTTTCACTGGCAGTGATTTAGCGTCTAAGATTTCATCACGTGCAATGTTCGTTAACGGAACTTCTGCCGTTGGAATGAGGCTTAGCCCCTGACCTTCTTCAGTTGCCGGCTTGGTATGGAACAAGTCTTCACCAAACTTAGGTAATTGACCAGTACCATACAGGCTGTCAGCGTTAACCAAGTAAGGCACGTACATTTCCTGATAGCCGTGCTCTTGCGTGTGGGTATCTAGCATAAACTGCGCGATGGCGCGGTTTAAACGAGCAATGTCGCCACGCATGACAACGAATCGGCTTCCCGTAAGCTTACTTGCAGTGGCAAAATCTAACCCATTGTTCAAGCCTTCAGCTAAGTCAACGTGATCTTTAACCTCAAAATCAAACGTGCGAGGCTCACCCCAACGAGAAATTTCAACGTTGTCGTTTTCGTCTTTACCTTCTGGTACCGACTCGTGAGGCAAGTTTGGAATGCCTTGGGTAAAGGTATTAATTTCTTCTAACAGTTCGCTAAGCTCTGTTTTAGCGGCATCAAGCTCATCACCAAGCTTACCCACTTCAGCCAGCAGCGGCGCAATGTCTTCGCCTTGCGCTTTCGCTTTGCCAATGGATTTACTTCGTACGTTACGCTCGTTTTGCAGATCCTGTGTTCTGGACTGAAGTGTTTTTCTTTTTTCTTCAAGCGAACTAAAAGCTGCTACATCGAGGTTAAAACCACGGGCAGCCAATCGCTTAGCTGTTTGTTCTATATCGCTTCGCAAACACTTTGGATCTAACATGTGTTTCTAATTATCCTTTAATTAATTCAATGGCTAGCCAACCTGCTATCAAACAGGCGCCAACGTTAAGAAATACATTTGCTGCGGCTTTAAGCCACAACCCGTTTTCTAATAAAGTTAAGGTTTCAACAGAAAATGTTGAAAATGTAGTAAAGGCACCTAACAACCCTACACCGATTAGCGCTCGGTATGGAGAGTCGGCTAATTCATGACGTTCAATAAAGCCATACAGCAATGCAAGTGCAAATGACCCAACCACATTCACCGTTAGTGTACCAAACGGCATGTGTTTTCCAAATAAGGAATCGACACTTGTGGTAACAAAATAACGCAAACAGGCACCGGTCGCCCCGCCAGCGGCAATAAAACAATACAAAGCTAACCCTTGAGGCACGAAAAACTCCCTAGCGCGTTCTTTTTATGGACTAATCCATATTTTTATAATTCATTTGCGGTGTACCTCTGCAACTTTACCTTTTATTGTTGCTTCTCGCATTAAGTGAATCGAGAAAATCGCGTTTGGCTTTTAGGGCTTTTTCTAAGCCGCGCTCGTTGGGATTATATAAGCGTGTACCAGTTAGGCTTTCAGGGAAGTAAGATTCACCCGCCGCAAAGGCATTTGGCTCGTTGTGCGCATAGCGATAGCCGTCACCATGCCCCAAATCTTTCATAAGAGATGTAGGAGCGTTGCGTAAATGCATGGGAACCGGGGCATCGGAAGTTTTACGCGCTAGTGCTTTTGCTTCATTAAACGCCATGTAAACCGCATTGCTCTTTGCTGCCAACGCACAATATACTGCTGCTTGCGCAATAGCGCGCTCACCCTCGGCTGGTCCTACTCGGTGAAAGGTATCCCATGCGTTAATGCAAAGCTGCATTGCTCTTGGATCGGCGTTGCCAATATCTTCTGACGCAATTGCAAGAAGACGCCTTCCTACATAAAGCGCATCACCGCCGCCATCAAGAATTCTCGCATACCAGTAAAGGGCGGCATCGGGATCTGACCCTCTTACAGATTTGTGAAATGCTGAAATAAGGTCGTAAAAGGTATCGCCTTTATTGTCATAGCTGGCAACTTTCTCCCCCACCGCATGCTCAACATCGCTTATGGTTATCTCACTTGCACTTGTAAAGTCGGCAGCTAGTTCCAAATACGTAAGAAGTCGCCGTGCATCGCCACCACTCAAATCTATAAGGGCGTTTCTTGCTGTTTCCTCAATGCCAAGCGCTCTGTCACCGAGTCCTTTTTCATTATCGCTTAGCGCTCTGTTCACTAATTGTGAAAGCGCGTCGTGTTCTAGCGTCTTTAAAACGTATACGCGAACACGTGATAACAGGGCTTTATTTAATTCGAACGATGGATTTTCTGTGGTTGCGCCAATAAAGGTAACTACACCAGATTCTACAAATGGGAGAAACGCATCCTGCTGGCTTTTATTAAACCTGTGAACCTCGTCAACAAACAACAGTGTCCGCTGATTATACCGGGCGTTTTCTTCAGCCGTGTCCATAGCGGCTCTGATATCTTTTACCCCAGAGGTAACCGCAGAAATACGAAGTACAGACGCGTTAGTATATTGGGCAATAAGTTCAGCTAGGGTAGTTTTGCCTGTACCAGGCGGGCCCCATAGAATCATAGAATGACAATGGCCCGCTTCTAACATTTTACGAAGTGGCTTACCTTCAGCCAGTAAATGATCCTGCCCGCTGTATTGCTCTATGGTAACTGGGCGCATACGCGCCGCTAAAGGTACGAATTCTAGATTAACGCTGGTCATCAATTATGAAGCTATCTGGAATATCTACAGAAAAGGTATCGGCGGGCACGGGAAAACGGGTTTCAATATTATTAAAAACCAGGGTGCTTACTTGCTGTTGTGCATCAAGCATATTAAGCGACGTCAGTTCATTATCTTGGTTGAACGTTAAGGTAAGCGTCGCAATTTGGCCACCTTCTTCATTCGGTGTGATTTGATAGCTCTGCAAAGCAGTTTCGCTAGTAGACATCCCACCATTCATTTGACTAATAGAAAATTTCGACCACGTTGTTTCATCTGTCGACGTTAGTAAAACAATCGGGTTGTCTTTGATGGCATTGGCTTGGGAAAGCACGGTAACTTGCTCTACAAATGTATCCACATTCCACACCGCTTCCCCATCAGCAACCAACAGGGTTTCATCAGGAAACGTGGTTTCCCAGCGCAGTTTATTTGGACGCGTCATGGTGAGCGTGCCTTGCGCTTCATGCACTACGTTTTGTTGGGCATCAACAACGGTCTGATCGAAGCCAGCGCGAAACTGCTTCATATTGCCTAACAGCAATTGGAGAGATTTACTGGCCGCATTATTCGCTTCAGACGCGGTAGTTAACGACGATGTAGCATTCACTTTGTTGCGTTTCGCCGATAACATTTCAACGTTTCCGCTGTTTTGATCTTTATCGGCAGCATAGGCTTCATTTAAGCCACCGCACAAGGTGCTTACACCCGCAAGCGCACTTACTAAATAAACCGAAACTACTTTATTCATTTATTCAATCCATTCGTTATTCTTTGTGGGGCGGTGGTGCAAGAACCTCTCGGTTACCGTTATGCCCCTGTGCACTTACGACACCACTCATTTCCATTTGTTCAACGAGACGTGCAGCACGGTTGTAACCAATTCTGAATTTACGCTGCACGCTTGAGACGCTAGCACGACGTGTTTCCGTCACAAATGCCACCGCTTCATCATAAAAAGCATCAAACTCTTGGTCTTCACCTTCGGGTTGCTCACCAGGCAGCAACACCTCTGCAGACGCTTCTCCATTTAGAATTTCGTCAATGTATTCCGGCTCACCGCGCTTCTGCCAATCAGCAACAACCGCATGTACTTCATGATCATCAACAAACGCACCGTGAACACGGGTTGGCACTGGACTTCCAGGGGGTAGGTACAACATATCACCCATACCCAACAAGGTTTCAGCACCTTGCTGATCAAGAATAGTTCGTGAGTCAATTTTACTGGAAACTTGGAACGCAATACGCGTTGGGATATTCGCTTTAATAAGGCCTGTAATAACGTCTACCGACGGTCGCTGAGTAGCTAGAATAAGATGGATACCTGCAGCACGGGCTTTTTGCGCAATACGAGCAATCAACTCTTCAACTTTTTTGCCCACGATCATCATCATGTCGGCAAATTCGTCAACGACGACCACGATTGCAGGAAGTTTAGCTAAGTCTGGTGCCTCAGCATCCATACTTTCTTCATTCTTCCATAGTGGATCTTTGATTGGCGTTCCATTGGCAATGGCTTCTTCAACCTTCGCGTTATAGCCTTTTAGGTTACGCACACCAAGCGCACTCATTAGGCGATAACGGCGCTCCATTTCACCTACGCACCAGCGAAGTGCGTTGGCCGCCTCCTTCATGTCAGTTACTACTTCAGCTAGTAAGTGAGGAATGCCCTCATATACTGAAAGCTCAAGCATTTTAGGATCGATCATAATCATGCGAACGTCTTCAGGCGTGCTTTTATACAGCAAGCTTAAAATCATGACGTTCACGCCCACCGACTTACCAGAACCTGTTGTACCAGCAACTAACAAATGCGGCATTTTTGCTAAATCAACCACTACGGGCTTACCAGAGATATCCGCACCTAGCACCATAGTTAACGGTGATTTGTTAGACTGGAAGGTATCGCAGCTGATAACTTCGCTCAAGCGCACCATTTCACGTTTTTTATTTGGTAGCTCCAAGCCTATAACCGATTTACCTGGAATAACCTCTACTACACGTACAGAAATGGCTGACATAGCACGAGCCAGGTCTTTCGAGAGCCCGGTAATCTTGCTTACTTTTACCCCAGGCGCTAAATCAAGTTCGAAACGTGTAATAACAGGACCTGGAAAAACGCCTACTACTGTTGCCTCAATGTTGAAGTCAGCTAGCTTTTCCTCTACTAAACGAGAAATGCCTTCAATCTCTTCTGGCGTCAGAGGGTTTTCATGCTTGTCGGCACGCTCAAGTAAGTCGAACGATGGCATAGGTGGCAAGTCAGGGTCTATTTCACCTGCCCTCGCCTTCACGGGTTTAGCGCCTAATGCAGCAGGCGTAAATGACTGCCCAGCATTCTGACCGCTCACTTGTGACAGCGCTGATGAAGGTTGAAGGGGTTCTGCTGATTGCGCGTCATCTTCAACGGAACGCTCGCTATCATTTGCCCTAGCTACAGGCTTAGTTCCTGTTTCATAAGGCAAGTCTTCTTCAAATTCTTCTAAGTCGTCAAAATTGATATGTGGGCTTTGTTGTGCCTGACCTTTATGTTCATCTTGATTATTTTCATCTTTAGACTGAACGGGGTCATCTTGACTAGATTTGCCTAGGCCTACTTTATCTTTGAAGCCACCAGTTACAGCATTACGCATGCCTGACAAAGAGAAGGCTGATTTTTTAGGCTCAGATTCAACAGTGTCAGCCTCAGCAGAAGATTCTAAAGCCTCGTCACTGCCAGTATCATTCTGACTTGGTTGGGTCGTTGATTGTGCAGTTTGGCCACTTTCGTAGGTGTAAAACGGCGGCTCATCGTCTAAATCATTAATGCCGAATGTAGGTTCGCTACGTGTAGGAGCTTCATTTCGCACCTGTGGTTGCTTCTGTTGATCGGCTGAGGCCAATGGCTCAGCACGCATACTGGTAATATCAAGTTCAGCACTGTCGTTATTTTCTTGTTCTGACGATTTGTTTGCCAATGCTAAGCGCGGCATTTCAAACGCTAACAAACTTTGTGGTGCTGAAAGTGTCTTACGTCCTAACCACAGAGTACCTTCCCCTAATCGGTCGATAATAGTCAGCCAGCTAATACCCGTCAGCAAAGTAAAGCCAGTACAGAAAAAGCATAGTAGCAGCAGTATAGTACCCGCCGTGTTGAAATAAGGTACAAGGGCTGAACTAATTACGTCGCCAACAAAACCGCCGGCCGAGAAGTTGTAGATATCATCGAAATTAATGCTGGCGATGCCCGTGGCCCCAAGGGCCATCAGTAATCCACCAATGATACGTAACCCTATAGTGAGGTAATCAAATTCATCTAATTCTTTAATATGCTGGAATAAAAACCACCCTAAGAAGGCAGAACCGAAAGGTAATAAATAAGCTAGGAAGCCAAATGAAAATAGCAATAAATCGGCGACCCATGCGCCAGTTGCTCCAACCCAGTTGTGAACGTCAAGTTGTAAACCAGCTTGACTCCAACCTGGGTCACCCGGATGAAAAGATGCTAGTGCCAGCAATAAGAAAAAGGCGAAAACACAGGCGATAATCATGCCTGCTTCCCACACTCGCTGAACCCCTGTTAATCGCGCCATAACCCTAAAAAACCTTCAATTTCCATCGCTTGAATTACCGCATGTAGCCATTTAGCTAAGCGTTAATAGCAGTACTAACCGCAGCAAAGAGCTTAGCGAACCCTTTGCTATTCCTACTTAATTATTATTTGTCTACTTTTGGTAAGTTACTGAGTGTATTGTCGAATTAATAAACCCATCCCCTACCCTGCGCTTGAGCGTGCCGAAAATTCCTTGGCTAAACACAAACACTGTATTTTTGCACAGCCTACCACAAAAGCACACTATTGAGCCACGCTTTCATTACTTCAAATTAATGCGCAGCGACGATGTACTTTTCACTTCTTCCATCACAACATAAGTTCGAGATTCGCTCACACCTGGTAGACGTAATAAAGTGTCACCGAGCAATTTACGATAGCTGCCCATATCTGCAACACGCGCTTTAAGAAGAAAATCGAAATCCCCCGACACTAAGTGACACTCTTGAATATCGTCATGCAGTTTTACCGCAGCAGAAAATTCTGCAAAGATATCTACCGATGTTTTCGTCAATGTTATCTCGACAAAGACAAGCATAGCGGCACCAAGTTTCTCTGGGTCGACAACTGCGTGATACCCTTTTATATAGCCCTGCGCTTCTAGTCTCTTAACGCGCTCAAGGCATGGACTGGGGCTTAGCCCTACTTCTTTGGCAAGCTCTACATTAGAGATTCGCCCGTTTTTTTGCAGCTGTACCAGAATATTCCTGTCTATTCGGTCAAGGTGTTTTGGGGTCTTTACCAGCATATAAAATATCTTAAAAGCCAATTTATAAAGAATTATATGCTACAAATACCTTTTCTTCAGCAGATAGTTCGTTTTTTTATGGCGTATACTCCGCAAATATGTTCACGGGCTTCAAGGCCGAACACTATTAAGCAAAAGTTCAACCAGAGCCACTTAGAAGCTCACCATAAAATTGAGGACTATACATGTTAGTTGGTGTACCAAAAGAAATTAAGAACCACGAATATCGCGTTGGCTTGACGCCAGCAGCAGTAAAAGAGTTTGTTAGCCATGGTCACAGCGTTTTAGTAGAAACTAACGCCGGTGACGCCATTGGTTTCACTGACGAAATGTATGTAGAAGCGGGCGCAGCCATTGCATCGACTGCCGAGCAAGTGTTTGCTGAAGCAGAAATGATTATAAAGGTAAAAGAGCCTCAACCAAACGAGTGTAAAATGCTTCGTAAAGGGCAAACCCTTTACACGTACCTTCACCTAGCACCAGATCCAACGCAAACTAAACTGCTTGTTGAGTCGGGCGCAACCTGTATTGCATATGAAACTGTAACAGATGATCGCGGTGGTCTACCGTTGCTTGCACCAATGAGTGAAGTAGCTGGTCGTATGTCGGTTCAAGCTGGCGCGCACTATCTTGAAAAAGCACACGGCGGTAGCGGTACACTTCTTGGTGGCGTACCAGGTGTAGCACCGGGTAAAGTACTGGTTATCGGTGGTGGTGTTGTTGGTACTAACGCAGCAAAAATGGCACTAGGTCTTGGCGCTGACGTTACTATTCTAGACCGTTCGCTTCCTCGTCTTCGCCAAATCGATGACATCTTCAACGGCCAGGTTAAAACGGTTTACTCTACGGTTGATGCTATAGAGCACTACTCTTCAAAAGCTGATCTTGTTGTTGGTGCGGTACTTATTCCTGGCGCAGCAGCTCCGAAGCTTCTTACTCGCGAACAGATCAAGGCCATGAAGCCTGGTTCAGTACTTGTTGACGTTGCTATCGACCAAGGCGGATGCTTTGAAACATCTAAAGCAACAACACACCAAGACCCAGTTTATATTGTTGATGACGTGGTTCACTACTGTGTTGCAAACATGCCAGGTGGCGTTGCACGTACTTCTACAATGGCACTTAACAATGCCACATTGCCATTCGGCTTAGCCCTTGCAAACAAAGGCCCTGCGAAAGCGATGCTAGAAGACAAGCACTTGCTTAACGGTCTAAACGTGCACGAAGGTAAGGTAACGTACAAAGCTGTGGTTGACGCGCTAGGTGAAGAACTAGGCCTTACCTATACACCAGCTGAAGTAGCGCTTAAAGGCGAATAAGATTTTTAGGTTACTTTCAAGGTAGGGCTATGCGCCCTTCTCTTAAATGAAAGAATCTATCAATGTGTCCTGATTAAAAAAGCTCGGTATGTGAGGATCACATCCGAGCTTTTTTGTAATTGGGAATCTGTGTGTAATTGACCGTTAAACAAAAAGAGAACGCCAGTTACTATCGCACCAGTATTCCGCCTCTGTTATACCTTATCTGTTACGCATTTTTGCACATTTTTGCGCATGGCTAACAGTACTAGCTTAAGCAAGAACCGTTAACCGTTTATCGAAGCGTTTACGGCTTTTAATACAGCAATAGGGTCTTCTGCTTTAGTGATGGGTCGTCCCATAACCAAATAACTCACACCCGCCTTCATTGCATCGGGTGGCGTCATAACGCGTTTTTGATCCCCCGCATCAGCTCCTACTGGGCGAATGCCTGGAGTAACTAGGAGAAATTCGTCTTTGTGTCTTTCACGCAGCGCGCTGGCTTCTTGGGCTGAACAAACAATACCGTCAAGTCCTGCTTTTTCTGTTAATGCTGCCAAGCGCAATACTTGTTGCTCTGGCGTAACTCCGCTAACTACATCAGCCAACTGCGCTTCATCCATACTGGTCAATACGGTAACCGCAATAAGCTTAGTTTGAGGGTTACTGCTTGACGCAATTGCCTCTTTCGCCGCTTGCATCATAGGTAATCCGCCAGAGGCGTGTACATTAACCATCCATACACCAAGTTCTGCCGCCGCTTTACACGCTTTGGCAACGGTATTGGGAATGTCGTGAAATTTGAGATCAAGAAAAACGTCAAAGCCTTTCGCGATCAAAGCCTTTACGAACTCCGGCCCAAATAAGGTGAACATCTCCTTGCCCACTTTTAGCTTGCATAAGCTTGAATCTAATTTATCAACAAACGCCAATGCAGTGTCTTTATTGTCATAGTCTAATGCAACAATAACGCGTGGGTCATGCATGTTCTTCTATTCTCCGTCTAGCCCTTTGATAGGTTTCACTACGCCCCACTTTTTACAGCTAGGGCATAACCAATATAATTTTCGACCGGAAAAGCCACAGCTACCACAGCGATATTTAGGACGCTGCAACATTTGCTTCTCAACCAGTTCTTTAAGTAAGCGTAAGCTGTCTGCGGTGGTTTTATCAGATAGCTGGTCAATATAAAGCCCCATTAGGGTTTTAAAGCCACGCATTGTCGGTCGTTTGCGAAGCTGCTCAAGTAAATATTCAGCGGCTTGCGCTGTTTCACCGCGCTTCATTAGCACATCGACCATGGCCAAATAAGAGGTGGCGCACTCTTGCCAATGTGCTTCTAAATTCTTCTGAAAGCTTTCCCAGTCATCCGTCTCTTCTGCAATTTTTTCAAGACTAGGCACGGCTTCGCTAAACCAATTAATATCCCGTTCGGCTACTTGAGTAAAATATGCGTTTGCATCGGTATAGCGTTTTTGGTCAAGTGCAATATCACCTAACATAAGCCATGGTCTAACTGCGTGTTCATCGGCATTGACCGCTTTTTGCAATAAGGTCAGTGCAGCCCCTTGGCTATCATTTTTTAACTCAACCGATGCCTGTTCACAATAAAAGTGTGCAAGGCGCTCGCACAAGTCATCATTGTCGCCATGACACTGCACCATGCGCTCAGCCAGTTCTATGGCTCTCTCCCACTCTTTCGTGGTCTGGTAAATACTAAACAGCTGCTGTTGAGCAACCAGATAGTGTTTGTCGCTGTTCAACAGTTGCAGGAAGGCATTTTCCGCACGCTCTAGAAAGCCAGCCTGCGTGTAGTCGTGACCGAGTTCTCTAAGCGCGTTTTCCCTTTGGGCGGGCTGTAGCTCGTCTCGGCTGACTAAATTTTGATGAACTTTTATTGCCCGATCTATTTCTCCACGATGGCGGAAAAAGCTGCCCATAGCAATATGGGTTTCCACCGTATCGCTATTCACGTTAATCATTTTGATCAGCGTGTCGACAGCTTTATCAGGTTGGTCTGAAAGAAGGAAATTAAGACCTTTATAATAATGCTTAGATAGGATACTAGACTGTTTTCGTTGCGCTTGACGGACACTATTGCGGCCCATTATCCAGCCGTATCCTGCCGCAACAGGCAAAAGGAGAAACAGCAGTTCGAGCATTAGTGGTCTTGTTCCAAACTCTGTATTTTAGACTGCGCAGACATTAGCTGGACGCGTAATTTTAGCCAGCTCATAAGCATTATCAAAATGCCGATACCCACGCCTATAGAAAGTGTTATCGCTATTAGCGTCGATAAGCGAAGGTTCGCCTGCGCAATTAGATAATTAACTGTTACTTGTGCTTCATTTTGAGAGCCAATCACAAATGCGATAGCGAGTAGCACCAAAACGATAAGAAACGTTAGGATCCCTTTCAACACTCAACCCTTTTTTGTTGATTTATTTACAAGAATAGCAAAATGCGAAAAGAGATAACACAAAAAGCGTGAGCGAAATGATGTTATACCTAACGTTAAGCAACTCCCTCGCTTTCTAAATCCTGACGTTCGGGTTTAGCAATAAGGTTGTCTACCACCAAATCGTGGTGAAGTGCTGACATATTAGTAATGAAAATACAGTGCGTGTAACCCGCCTGCATTGTTTCAAGCTTGTCATACATAGCTTTGTCTAATTTCGAAAGCTGAGCAAGTCGTTTTTTGGTTAAAGGCGTTATCGCACCGTGGCAGCGAATCGCAGTCACATCCGTGGCGCTGAGATGTATTTTTTCTTCATCTAACTGGGTTTTGATTTGCGTACGCAGTTTGGAAAAAAGGAAGTCACGTTCTTTGATGTACACTAAACGGTTATCACTCTTTCTTACGCAATGCACAACTAACGCTTGTTCGGACGTTTCTTTAAACATTGCTTCTAGAATTTGAGACTTGGGTTTAGCCTGCCCTTTGTCTGCAAAAAAGCCGTGCAGCGGAATAATATTTTGAGTGCGCGAAAACGGATAGAGATCGTCTGATGCATCACTCTGGTAAACGGTCTTTAATCTGTCCAGTGTGAATCTGTTCATTACGCACAGCACAGATAAAGACGGCATGTGCCTAACAGCCAGTTCCCATATATAGCGATGCGTTGAACGTTGAATACGTGCGATATCTCTTACTTTGAAATATGCGGTGTTTTCTTCAACCAAATGATCTACGTTTGAGCTGACTTTCGCTTTGCGGGTATCTTCGACAAGACACAGTCTTACTGTCCCGGTTTGAGCTTGATAGTGCACAACCTTATAGCGTTCATTTTTAATTTTGAGTTCCGGCACTGAAACCCGAATCTCTTTTTGAAGGTCACTGTTTGGTGCCACAATTAATTTCATACCGCTGGCACTTAAATCTGCAACACGAGCTTCTAAAGAAGTTAGCAGCCCCACCCTTATTGAAGCCGGCTTGTCGATAACGTAGCGGGTTTCACTGCGCCTATCCAAATCCTCTTCCATTACATAATCTATACGCCAGTTTTTACCACTGGCCTTTAGTGTTTTCGACAAAGGCTTAAAATCGCATTTTGCCGAGAGCGTCAGGTTGGTAAGGTAGGCAGAAACGTCTTTACAGTAAAGAACATGGGAAATCTGAGCAAGTTGTTCAAATTCTTTACTGGCGATGTCGTGAATAGCAAACGCTTTTTGCTTATCTTCGCGCGTTACGCTATCAAGCCGACAATGGGTACAGATGAAGTCGCCACTTTTGGCAAGAAGATAAACCAACGCATTGAGCTGTTTTAATGCCAGCAGTTGTCTGTGCGTCGCTGTTATTTGCACGTTACCATTTTTGGTTTTAATGTTGCCGTGAAATACATAAGCTTCATTATATTTGCGCAGTTCCTCAACTAACGTAGCGAAAATGGGTTTATCTTGTAAGCTAGCCAGTAATTTTTCGGCGTCGTTATGCTCAACGTTAGCTTTGGTAAAGAGCGCAATAATAGGTTTAAGCGACTTCTTCTCTGGCGCCAAAAAAACAGGTAACCAGGGGCTATTTTCAAGTATGCGGTCGCGCTCGAGCTCTTGCATCGCGCGCTCTATTTCTAGATCTCTTTGTAGCGGTTGTTTATAGGCGGTAATTGCTACATAGCGTTTCAACGTAGCAAGAAAGCCTTTGTCCACATCATCTAGAAAGACAAACGATGTCTCATACTTTCCTAAGTGCTTGTTGTATTTTACCGACTCTAGTTCAAGCGTTATTTCCGTGGGCTCTTTGGTAAGCCCTTTTACTTCAGGAATAGTGAACGTGATGATGTCGCCGGTAGAAGCGTTAGGCGGCCTTTTAGTCTCGACGGCTATCCCTTTGTGAGACATCGAACTGATTGAACAATGGCGACCTTTTTCAAAATCGGGGGAAGAAATAGTGAAGTTAGGGCGAATAGCGATGTCATCGCCGAAATCTATGTCAGTAAACGATTGGCTCTCAACATTGAAAGCATCAACAATTTTTTTAAACTGCTCTTTTTTTATTTGGTTCTGATAAAAGTCTGAGTTCATTACTGACTCAAACACGCCGACAGTGTATCTGTCTTGATAAAGTGACGTTTCGTTTTTGAGTATTTGCGCGCCAACTTTATCTAAGCGCATTTGAACACCGAAGTGTTTGAATTTCATGACGGGAAATTGGGCGAACGCAGAATTATCAGCAGGAGCATCGGTCAACGAAGTTAAACGTACAACTTCTTCTTTTACTACTTTACGCACACTACTAGGTAAGCGCTTCGAAAACTTGTTAATTCCCTCTAACAGTTTGTTTTGTTGTTCATAAGGAATTAACGCGCGAATGAGCGGCTGGTATTGTTTAATTATTGCTTGTTCGTCGCCGGCTGACATTACTTCTATGAATACCGTTTATTATTATTTGAACAATATATAACCCTATTCAAGCTGGGGTCAATAGGTATTAGGAATTAAACGAAAGTATATCAAGCCTGTCACGCCACTTTTTAAACGTAGCGACATACACTATTTAGGTTTTCTGCATGCCTACAAGCAGGCACAAAAAAGCCGCTTATCAGCGGCTTTTAAAATGCATTATGCGATTGAGGCGTCTACCCTTTCGCGAAGCTCTTTCCCTGGCTTGAAATGCGGTACATATTTACCGTCAAGTTTCACTGTTTCACCCGTTTTTGGGTTTCTACCTACGCGTGGTGCGCGGTAATGAAGAGAGAAACTTCCAAAACCTCTAATTTCAATACGCTCACCCTTTTGAAGAGTTTGCGCCATTTGTTCAAGAAGTTCTTTTATAGCCAGTTCGAGTTCCTTCGCCGGAATATGACGCGCTTGATCCGCGAGCCGTTCAATTAATTCAGACTTGGTCATGCTTAACCTCATTGTCAATATTATTGTTTAAACAGCTATCGCGAATTGGGTGTGCAGATGCACACCCACAAAAGCATTATTCGCCTTTAGCAGCTTTAAATGCTTCTGCCATCGCGTTAGCGAAACCAACATCTTCTTGCTGGTTAACTTTATCGATAGCTTCTTTTTCGTCAGCCTGATCTTTCGCTTTAACAGATAGGTTAACAGTGCGGTTCTTACGGTCAACGCCCATGAACTTCGCTTCGATGCTATCACCAACGCTTGCTACTTCTGTCGCGTCTTCAACACGCTCTACAGCAAGATCTGCAACGCGGATGTAGCCGTCAACTTCTTCAGCTAGGTTTACAGTAACGCCTTTCGCATCAACTGCTGTTACTGTACCAGTAACGATAGCACCTTTCTTGTTATCTGTCAGATACTTGTTGAAAGGATCTTCTTCGATTTGCTTAACGCCAAGAGAGATACGCTCACGCTCTGGGTCGACTTGTAGTACAACTGCAGAGATTTCGTCGCCTTTCTTGTAGTCGCGAACCGCGTCTTCACCAGACTTGTTCCAGCTGATGTCAGAAAGGTGAACTAGACCGTCGATGCCGCCGTCAAGACCGATGAAGATACCGAAGTCAGTGATTGACTTGATCTTACCAGACACTTTGTCACCTTTTTCGTGTGACTCAGCAAACGTTTCCCAAGGGTTAGCGATGCACTGCTTAAGACCTAGAGAAATACGACGACGCTCTTCGTCAATTTCAAGAACCATTACATCTACAGTGTCACCTAGGTTAACAACTTTAGATGGGTGGATGTTCTTGTTAGTCCAGTCCATTTCAGAAACGTGTACAAGACCTTCAACGCCGTCTTCGATTTCAACGAAGCAGCCGTAGTCAGTAAGGTTAGTAACCTGACCGTTGATCTTAGTACCTTCTGGGTAACGAGAAGCAATTTCTTGCCATGGATCGTTGCCCATTTGCTTCATACCAAGAGAAACACGTTGCTTCTCTTTGTCGAACTTAAGTACTTTAACGTTGATTTCGTCACCAACATTCACGATTTCACTTGGGTGCTTAACGCGCTTCCAAGCCATATCAGTGATGTGTAGAAGACCGTCTACGCCACCAAGGTCAACGAACGCACCGTAATCGGTAAGGTTCTTAACGATACCCTTGATTTCATGACCTTCTTCAAGGTTAGCAAGAAGCGTTTCGCGCTCTGCGCTGCTTTCTGCTTCGATAACTGCACGACGAGAAACAACAACGTTGTTACGCTTAGCGTCAAGCTTGATAACTTTAAACTCAAGCTCTTTGCCTTCAAGGTGCGTAGTGTCACGTACAGGGCGTACGTCTACTAGTGAACCAGGAAGGAACGCGCGTACACTGTTAACTTCAACAGTGAAACCGCCTTTAACTTTACCGTTGATAACGCCTTTAATTGTAGCTTTATCTTCGTAAGCTTTTTCCAGCTCAACCCACGCTTCGTGACGCTTCGCTTTTTCGCGAGAAAGGATAGTTTCACCGAAACCATCTTCAACTGCATCTAGTGCTACGTCTACTTGGTCACCGATAGCGATTTCTAGTTCGCCTTCAGCGTTTTTGAATTGGTCAGCTGGGATAGCACTTTCTGATTTCAAGCCTGCATCAACAAGAACGATGTCTTTGTCGATAGAAACAACAGTACCTTTTACAATTGAACCAGGACGTGTTTCTAGTTCTTGTAAGCTTTCTTCAAAAAGTTGTGCAAAATTTTCAGTCATAAGTCTCAAATAACTTTTAAGTTGATATCCACGCTTCTTATCCGGATAACGCGGGGTTATTAAAATTAGTCGCCACTTCCTGTAGCAACACTGCTTTGGATGCGATCAGCTCTCGTCATTAAAGGCGTGAGGAAATAATATCCATCGCTTTTTCAAAGACTTGGTCAATATCCAAGTCCGTTGAATCTATAATTACTGCATCTTGTGCCGGTACCAAAGGAGCCACTGCACGTTGTGTATCACGCTCGTCTCTCGCCTTAATATCGGTTAAAAGGCGCGCAATATTAACATCCATGCCCTTTGCTTTCAACTGGCTATAACGGCGTTCAGCACGGGCTTCTGCGCTTGCTGTAAGGAAAATCTTTACAGGTGCGTCAGGAAATACCACTGTACCCATGTCGCGACCGTCAGCAACAAGACCAGGATCTTGTTGGAAAGCGCGCTGTCTGCGAAGTAATGCTTCGCGCACACGGGGTAATGCCGCAACTTTAGATGCCACCGCACCGACTTCTTCAGTGCGAATATCGTCAGTAACGTCTTCGCCTTCTAATATAATGCGAGTGGTATCGCCATTCGTCTCGAAACTAACATCAAGACCGGTTGCTAGAGGAACAACACATTCTTCATCATCACACGGAAGGTCGTGGTGAAGTGCAGCAACTGCTAATACGCGGTAAATTGCGCCGCTATCTAGAAAGTGCCACCCTAATTTCTTTGCCAATAAGCTACTTAACGTACCTTTACCAGCACCACTAGGACCGTCGACCGTGACTACGGGTGTGGAATGCATACCTGCTCCATCGTTTAAATTACTAAAAATCGCGCGCAATTATACGCTTTAGTTCAAGATAAGCAATGCCACCTACAAGCGGTGGCATTCTACATTTGGATAAATATGGCGCGGTTACGCGTTATGTAACCAAGACCTTACACGATTACGCAAGGTCGTTGCCACACTTTACTGATTGCTATAAAGGGTTTTAAAGCGGGTAAAGTAGTCTGGAAAAGTTTTACGTGTACAACCCGGGTCATTTATCGTGACCGGCGTATCGCTTAATGCAACAAGCGAGAAACACATGGCAATACGGTGGTCGTTGTAAGTATCTATCTCTGCGTGTTTGAGCGAGTCTGTTGGCCACACTTTTATGTAGTCGTGCCCTTCTTCCACTTTCGCGCCTAACTTTTGAAGTTCAGTCGCCATTGCCGCAAGTCGGTCAGTTTCTTTCACGCGCCAGTTATAGATGTTGGTCATGGTTGTTGGACCTTCAGCAAACAAGGCCGTTGTAGCAATGGTCATGGCTGCATCAGGAATATGGTTCATATCCATGTTTACGCCTTTAAGTGGCGCACCGGTTACTTCAACATATTCATCGTTCCACACGACTTTCGCGCCCATGGCCTCAAGCACATCGGCAAAGCGAATGTCACCTTGAATACTGTTTTGTCCAATACCGGTTACGCGTACCGTACCACCTTTAATGGCACCGGCTGCAAGGAAGTAAGATGCTGACGATGCATCGCCTTCAACCATAAATTTGCCCGGTGCAACATACTTAGCATCAGCAGAAACCGTAAACGTCTGGTAGCTGTCGTTTTCGACAGTAACACCAAACTTAGCCATGGTATCTAGCGTGATATCAATATAGGGCTTAGAGACCAATTCGCCCTTAATGCGAATAGTCACATCACCAGAAAAGAGCGGAGCAGCCATTAAGAGCGCGGTTAAGAACTGGCTAGATACACTGCCGTCTACCGACATTTCACCGCCGTTTAAAGTCTTACCTTTAATTTGTAGCGGCGGGTAACCTTCATTTTTAAGGTAAGTTACTTCAGCATCGGCTTCGCGTAGCGCATCGACTAAGTCGCCAATTGGACGCTCTTCCATGCGCGGCTCACCGGTAAGTACCGTATCAACGTTACTTGCAGCAAGTGCAGCGCACAAAGGTCGCATTGCTGTACCCGCATTACCCAAGAAAAGCTCAAGTGGCTCTGCTACGTTAAATGCACCACCGTTACCTTGCACAACGCATTGTGTTTTGTCTTCGCTAAGGCGATAGTTTATGCCTAATTTAGTTAGTGCATTTAACATGTGCTCAATATCTTCGCTATCAAGCAAGTTGGTTAATTCAGTTTCACCTTCAGCTAACGCGGCAAGCAGAAGTGCGCGGTTAGACAGACTTTTTGAGCCAGGTACATTGACCTCTCCCGATACTTTTGCAATCGGGTCTAATGTTAACTGCTCCATTTTATCCATTCACTCTTTCAAATTCGCGCATAAATTCAACTAGCGCAACAATGCCTTCTACTGGCATTGCATTATAAATACTGGCACGCATGCCCCCAACTGAACGATGCCCTTTAAGAGCAAGTAACCCTGCTTCTTGCGACTGTTTAAGGAACAATCCGTCAAGTTCAGCATTGGCTAAATGAAACGGCACGTTCATTTTTGATCGGTTGTCAGGGTGGACTTTACTTGAGTAAAAATCAGAGCTATCAATAGCTGAATACAATAACGCTGCCTTTTCCGCATTGCGTTTCGCCATAGCATCAACACCGCCCATATCTTTAAGCCATTCAAATACAAGGCCAGCCAAATACCATGAAAACGTTGGCGGTGTGTTGTACATAGAGTCAGACTTTGCAGCTAGTGCATAATCGAAGATAGAGGGCGTTTCTTTACGTGCTTTGCCAACTAGGTCTTCACGCACAATAACTACTGACAAACCACTTGGACCAATATTTTTCTGTGCACCAGCGTAAATGACGCCGTGCTTTGCTACATCTAACGGCTGAGACAATATGGTCGACGACATATCAGAAACCAGCGGAACCTTGCCCGACTCAGGTAGCCAATCGAAAGCAATTCCGTCAACAGTTTCATTTGGACAGAAATGGTAATACGCGGCAGATTGATCAATATCACTCAACTGAGGCTGCGCAATATAATGAAGTCCATCTTTTTCAGATACTTCCCCCACTACCTTCGCATTATTGTACTTGCTAGCTTCTTCTACCGCGCCTTTTGACCAAGAACCACTGACTAAGTGAAGACTGGTATCATCAGAGCTTGATAAGTTCAGCGGAACGGCTGCAAATTGCCCGCGACCACCACCATGTGTAAATAGAACATGATAGTTTGACGGAATAGATAGTAGGTCGCGTAAGTCCTGTTCTGCTTTTGCGGCTATCTCAATGAAGTCTTTGCCACGGTGGCTCACTTCCATTACAGAGCAGCCTAGGTCGCGCCAATTTGTAAATTCTGATTGTGCCTTTTCCATTACTTCTTTTGGAAGCATGGCGGGGCCTGCACTAAAGTTAAAAACCTCTTTCATCGCGCTTTTCAACACCTGTAGATAATTACCGTTTAACCCACGTTATTTTTACATTTTGTGGGTCTATTAGGTAAACAAGCGGCAAAAGCCGCTTGTTTAAAAGAACACTGATAATGCGCAAGGTGTTACGCCTGCGCTTCATCCCTACTCTTCTGTCGTTGAGCCGTCACCGTCTTCTGCGGTGTTTTCTTGCTCTTGAACAGCAGTTTCTGCTTGTTCTGGCACATCGTCTGAAATGATTGGGTTACCGTCTTCGTCGAATTCCTGTAACTCTTCCACTTCTTCAATGCGTTGTAACCCTACAACATGCTCACCTTCTACTGTACGTATTAGGCGAACACCTTGAGTGTTACGGCCGACTACTGACACTTCGCTTACACGGGTACGAACCAGTGTGCCTTGGTCACTAATAAGCATAATTTCGTTGGTTTCGTCTACTTGAACCGCACCAACCACTTTACCGTTACGCTCAGATACCTTAATTGATACAACACCTTGTGTCGCACGGCTCTTCGCAGGGTAATCTTCTAGCGGGGTACGCTTACCAAAACCGTTCTCTGTAGCTGTCAGGATTGGACCATCGCCTTTTGGAACAATAAGTGATACCACTTTTTGACCATCTTGCAGTCTAATACCGCGAACACCTGTTGCCGTTCGTCCCATTGGACGAAGTGCTAGAAGCTCTTCACCTGTTTCTGGGTCGCGCTTCACTTCACCGGTTTCGCTATCGCGTAGTTTTTCATTAAAGCGAACTACTTTACCTGCATCAGAGAACAGCATGATGTCGTCATCACCGTGGGTAATATCAACACCAATCAATTCATCGCCTTCATTAAGGTTCACTGCGATAATACCGCTTGAACGTGGACGTGAATATAGGCTTAGGTCAGTCTTTTTCACTGTACCGTTAGCCGTTGCCATTAGTACGAATTTACCTTCTTCAAATTCTTTAATAGGAAGAATGGCGGTAATACGCTCGTTTTCTTCAAGCGGTAAAATGTTAACTATTGGACGTCCGCGCGCATTTCGGCTAGCAAACGGCAATTGATACACTTTTAACCAATACAAGCGACCACGGGTAGAGAAACACAAAATGTGATCGTGGGTATTCGCTACCAGTAACCTTTCGATGAAATCTTCATCTTTCATCTTGGTTGCTGATTTACCACGGCCACCACGACGCTGCGCTTCGTAGTCTGTAAGCTTTTGATATTTCACATAACCTTCGCGAGAAAGCGTTACAACAACATCTTCTTGCTCAATGAGATCTTCAATATCAATATCGTGACTTGCTGCCGTAATTTCAGTACGACGCTCATCACCAAATTCATCACGTACTTTTTCAAGTTCTTCTTGAATTACTTCCATCAAGCGCTCTGGGCTATTTAGGATGTGAAGAAGTTCTGCGATGATCTCTAGAAGTTGCTTGTACTCTTCAAGGATCTTCTCGTGCTCAAGGCCCGTTAGCTTGTGTAAGCGAAGGTCAAGAATAGCTTGCGCTTGCTGCTCAGTAAGGTAGTACTTGCCGTCGCGAATACCAAATTCTGGCATTAACCAGTCAGGACGTGCGGCGTCATCGCCTGCGCGCTCAAGCATTTGCGCTACGTCGCCTAAGTCCCAACCTTGTGCCACAAGCGATTTCTTGGCGTCTGCTGGGCTTTGCGATGCTTTAATCAACTCAATAATTGGGTCGATATTCGCAAGCGCGATTGCCAAACCTTCAAGGATATGAGCACGGTCACGGGCTTTACGTAATTCAAAAACGGTACGACGTGTTACTACTTCACGACGGTGAAGAATAAAGCATTCTAACGTTTCTTTAAGGTTGAATACCTTAGGCTGACCGTTATCAAGCGCAACCATGTTAATACCGAACACCGTTTGAAGCTGGGTATTAGCATATAGATGGTTAAGCAAAACTTCGGCAGATTCGTTGCGTTTAACTTCAATAACAATGCGCATACCGTCTTTATCAGACTCGTCACGCAGTGCAGAAACGCCTTCGATACGCTTTTCTTTTACCAGTTCAGCAATCTTTTCAATAAGACGCGCTTTGTTGACCTGGTAAGGGATCTCATTAACAACAATGGTTTCTTTGCCGTTGCTGTCAGTTTCAATTTCGGCTTTGGCACGGAGATAAATTTTACCGCGACCTGTGCGATACGCATCTTCAATTCCCTTGCGCCCGCTGATCATTGCGGCCGTTGGGAAATCTGGACCTGGGATGTAAGTCATCAAGTCATCGATGGTAATAGATGGGTCTTGAATTAATGCTACGCAGCCGTTGATTACTTCGGTGAGGTTATGTGGCGGAATATTCGTCGCCATACCAACCGCGATACCCGACGAGCCATTAACAAGAAGGTTAGGTACCTTCGTTGGCAATACTTCAGGGATATGCTCTGTACCATCGTAGTTAGGTACGAAATCAACGGTTTCTTTATCTAAATCAGCGAGTAATTCGTGCGCAATTTTTGCCATACGAACTTCGGTATAACGCATCGCAGCAGCTGAGTCGCCGTCTACCGATCCGAAGTTACCTTGACCGTCTACTAGCATATAGCGAAGTGAGAACGGTTGCGCCATACGAACAATAGTGTCGTAAACTGCAGAGTCACCGTGAGGGTGATATTTACCAATTACGTCACCTACCACACGGGCAGATTTTTTGTATGGCTTGTTAAAGTCGTTTTTCAGTTCGTTCATTGCGAACAGCACACGACGGTGCACTGGCTTCAAGCCATCTCTTACGTCAGGCAAGGCTCGCCCGACAATAACGCTCATCGCGTAATCAAGGTAAGAGTTCTTTAACTCTTCCTCAATATTAACGGGGAGGATTTCTTTAGCGTTATCAGACATAAACTGCTTAATCCCTTTATCTTGGTTTGTTCTGCGTTATCCAGCACTTCGCTTCACATCATTGTGAAAACAAGGCGTGGGAGCGCACTGTTATTATTATGTGGGTCATAATCGTGCTTCGAGTGTACCACTTGATGACAGAATTATGTAGCGCTTAATTACGCTTATTAATCAACTAAAAGGCAAGCGATTATTTTTCGTTCACCCCTTCTTATAATTTGCCTATTTCTGTTTAAAAACAGTGAAACATAACCTTAATTTACGATATCTTAAAAAGAGATAGATTAAGGATTGTTTTACTCATGACGAACGTCGATCAACAAGAAATCAATAAGTTCTCTGAACTCGCTTCTCGCTGGTGGGATCCAGAAGGTGAATTTAAACCATTGCACCTTATTAACCCGCTTCGTTTGGACTTCATCAATCAACACAGCGAAGGCCTGTTTGATAAGAAAGTCGTCGATATAGGCTGTGGCGGAGGTATTCTAGCGGAATCAATGGCTCGTGCGGGTGCCACGGTAACTGGCTTGGATATGGCTGAAGCGTCGTTAGAAGTGGCTAAGCTTCACGGTTTAGAATCAGGGGTAAAAGTTGACTACGTATGCTCGACTGCCGAAGCGTTCGCAGAAGCGAACGAGGGTCAGTTTGATGTAGTGACCTGTATGGAAATGTTAGAACATGTACCCGACCCTGCTTCGGTTGTAATGGCCTGTGCTAAATTGGTTAAGCCTGGTGGCCATGTTTTCTTTTCTACGCTTAACCGAAATCTCAAGTCATACCTGATGGGGATCGTTGGGGCAGAATATATCCTTAAACTGGTTCCCAAAGGCACCCACGATCACAGTAAGTTCATTAAACCGTCTGAGCTTATGACGATGACAGATCAAGCTGGTTTACTGCCACGAGACATGACCGGTCTACACATGGACCCAATTTCTCAAGGTTTTTACCTTTCTGCGGATAATGTAGACGTTAACTACTTACTATATACAGTAGCGCAAAATTAATTTAACACTATATATTGGGTTGCGGCGATATTTTAAACACCATATATCGTGTTTATATAAAAACTATTTTCTAAGAATAAATTAATTTTTATGTCGAAGAAATAATTAAAAATGCTTGCAATCCAGATATTTTACGCTTGTAGAACGCTAAAAAGTTAGTTGTTACTAACATAAATTTCATGCCAGATTGAGTGCTCGAAATACCACCAGATATTGGGTTGCATTAAGACTAAAACCTCACTATCTTGTGTTTAATTCAGCATGTGATCCCAACGTAGATTTTAGGGATCGCACAGATCGCAAAATGGGTTCTGGTTTATGCCAATTCCCGGTTGTGACATCAACCTCGCTGAAAATATAAACGCAGTGAAAAAAATTAAATGAGCAGTCTCTACTTTATACTCTTCGGTATCAGTTTAGGCCGCTTTCGTGTGTGTTGTTATCTGGCGTGAGCCAACTGAGGTAATGGCATTTACACTTATATATATTAAAAAATGAAAAATGGGTACTTCATAGCCCACGCATCAAGCGCTAACAGACAAACGGCCAGTAACATGAATAACAACTTATTAGTCACCAAACGCAACGGTGAAAAAGAGTCCATCGACTTAGAGAAAATCCACAAAGTCGTCACATGGGCAGCCAAAGGACTTAAGAACGTTTCCGTTTCACAAGTTGAAATCAAGGCACAAATTCAGTTCTACGACGGTATCAATACCAGTGAAATCCACGAAACCTTGATCAAGTCAGCGGCAGATCTAATCTCTACCGATGCGCCAGATTATCAATACCTGGCAGCGCGCTTGGCTATTTTCCACCTTCGCAAAAAGGCCTACGGTCAATTTGAGCCGCCTGCCCTACTTGAGCATGTTGGAAAGATGGTTGATATGGGCAAGTACGACAAGCACTTGCTTGAAGACTACACGCCTGAAGAATTTGCTGAAATGGACTCGTATATCGACCATTGGCGCGACATGAACTTCAGCTACGCTGCAGTTAAGCAACTTGAAGGTAAGTATCTGGTTCAAAACCGTGTTACTGGTGAAATTTACGAAAGTGCACAGTTCCTATATATCTTAGTGGCTGCATGCCTTTTCGCAAATTACGACAAAGCGACGCGTATGGACTACATTCGCCGCTTCTACGATGCCGCTTCAACATTCAAGCTGTCATTGCCTACACCTATTATGGCTGGCGTACGTACGCCAACTCGCCAATTTAGTTCATGTGTACTTATCGAAACCGGCGACAGCTTAGATTCAATCAATGCAACGGCAAGTGCCATTGTTAAATACGTAAGCCAGCGTGCGGGTATCGGTGTAAATGCCGGTCGCATTCGTGCACTAGGTAGCCCTATTCGTGGTGGTGAAGCGTTCCACACTGGTTGTATTCCTTTCTATAAATACTTCCAGACTGCAGTTAAAAGCTGTTCACAAGGTGGTGTTCGTGGCGGTGCTGCTACGCTGTTCTACCCTATCTGGCATATGGAAGTAGAATCGTTATTGGTTCTTAAGAACAACCGTGGTGTAGAAGAAAACCGTGTACGTCACCTAGATTACGGTGTTCAGTTCAACAAACTGATGTACCAACGCATGATGAAAGATGGCTACATTTCATTGTTTAGCCCATCTGACGTTCCTGGTCTTTACGATGCATTCTTTGCTGATCAAGAGAAGTTTGAAGAGCTATACGTTAAATACGAAAACGACGACAGCATCCGTAAAAAGCAAATCAAAGCAATGGAACTGTTTAGCTTGTTTATGCAAGAGCGTGCAAGCACAGGTCGTATTTATCTTCAAAACGTTGACCACTGTAATACGCACAGCCCGTTTAATCCGGAAGTTGCACCAGTACGTCAAAGTAACTTGTGTCTTGAAATCGCGCTACCTACTAAGCCGCTACAGCACGTTAATGACGAAAATGGTGAGATTGCACTTTGTACATTATCTGCGTTTAACTTAGGTGCAATTAAGTCACTTGACGAGTTTGAAGAGCTGTCTGATCTTGCTGTACGTGCCCTAGATAACCTGCTTGATTACCAAGACTACCCAGTTCCTGCTGCATATAACGCAACAATGGGACGTCGTACGCTTGGCGTAGGTGTTATCAACTTTGCATACTACCTAGCTAAAAATGGCGTTAAATACTCTGACCACAGCGCTAATGCTCTGGTACACCGCACGTTTGAAGCAATGCAGTATTACCTATTAAAAGCGTCTAACAACCTTGCGAAAGAAAAAGGTGCGTGTCCTAAGTTCAACGAAACCACTTATTCTCAAGGCATTATGCCAATTGACAGCTACAAGAAAGATCTTGATAGCGTGTGCAATGAACCGCTTCATTACGACTGGGATTCGCTTCGTGAAGAAATTAAAACTCACGGCCTGCGTAACTCTACCCTATCAGCATTGATGCCATCAGAAACGTCTTCGCAAATTTCTAATGCGACGAACGGTATTGAGCCACCGCGTGGTTTTATCAGCATTAAGTCGAGTAAAGATGGGGTTCTTAAGCAAGTAGTACCTGAATACGAAACGCTAAGAGATCAATACGAACTACTTTGGGATATTCCTTCAAACGATGGTTACCTACAACTTGTTGGTATCATGCAGAAGTTTATCGACCAAACTATCTCAGCGAATACCAACTATGACCCAAGCCGTTACGAAGGTAACAAGGTACCAATGAAGCTTCTTCTTAAAGACCTTCTTACTACGTATAAACTGGGTGTTAAAACACTTTACTATCATAACACTCGTGACGGCGCGTCAGACACCTCTGCACTCGATGCTAAAGCGAGTGAGCCTATGCCACGTCAAGAAGAAGTGGTTGTAGAGGAAGATGATGATTGTGCAGGCGGTGCGTGTAAGATCTAATACACGCCCTTCTGTTTAAATGGCAGGTGCGTGAAAGGACGTATTCGCGCTTGCCATTGACGTTTCGCAGCAAGAACACAAACAATAATACGCGTTAATCATTAAGTTTTTAGTTAGGCCATCATGAAATACACTACGTTTAATCAGCAAAGTACTAATCCATTGATCGAGCCGATGTTTTTCGGTAACCCCGTGAACGTTGCACGCTACGACCAGCAAAAGCATGCCATTTTCGAAAAGCTTATTGAGAAACAAATTAGCTTTTTTTGGCGACCAGAAGAAGTTGATGTTTCTCGAGATCGCGTAGATTTTCAAAAACTAACCGACCCAGAAAAACATATCTTCATTTCGAACCTTAAGTACCAAACTCTGCTAGATTCGGTACAGGGTCGCAGTCCAAACATCGCATTTTTGCCCATTATTTCACTACCAGAGTTAGAAACGTGGGTAGAAACATGGTCGTTTTTTGAAACTATCCATTCGCGTTCATACACGCACATTTTGCGTAACCTATTTTCAGATCCTAGTGAAATCTTCGAAGATATCGTAGTAAACGATGAAATTAAGCGCCGTGCTGCTGACATTTCTAAATACTATGACGACCTTATTTTTGCCACTCAGCTTTGGCAAACTCAGGGTGAAGGCATTCACACCATCAATGGCACTGCATACACAGTTAACATGTACGAGTTGAAGAAGAAGCTTTACCTGTGCATGAATTCGGTGAATGCTCTGGAAGCAATCCGTTTCTACGTGTCTTTTGCCTGTACGTTTGCATTTGCAGAACGTAAGTTGATGGAAGGTAACTCTAAGATTATTCGTTTGATTGCCCGTGACGAAAACCTTCACTTATCTTCAACACAGCATATCCTTAATTTGTGGGCTAAGGGCAAAGATGACCCTGAAATGGCGCAAATTGCAGAAGAATGTAAAGAAGAAGCGCGTGCTATCTTTATGAACGCCGTTGAGCAAGAAAAGCAGTGGGCTGACTACTTGTTCCAAAACGGTTCAATGATTGGTCTGAACAAAGAAATTCTTTGCCAATACGTCGAGTATATTGCTAATCAGCGTATGTCTGCCATTGGCCTAGACACGCCATTTGAAGTTAGCAGTAATCCACTTCCATGGATGAACAACTATCTGAACTCAGACAATGTGCAGGTGGCACCTCAAGAGTCTGAAATCAGTTCTTATCTGGTAGGACAGATCGATTCTGCTGTAAGCGAAGACGACTTTGCTGATTTTGAGCTGTAAAACTACAGCTTAATGAGTAGTAACGATAAATCACTCCGCATCGACGTTGTCGATGTGGGGGCGATTATTGCCCCCCAAGATAAAACCCTCTTACACGCCCTTGAAGAAGCGGACGTTCATATTCACTACCATTGCCGTGAAGGTTTTTGTGGTGCATGCCGAACAAAACTTATTGAAGGCGAAGTTGAGTACACTACCGATCCCCTAGCCTTCATTGACGACGATGAGATTCTTCCATGTTGTTGCGTGGCTAAATGCCCATTAAAAATAAAAGTTCCTCTTTAACTTCATACTCAAGCCTGAAAATATCGTATTCTCTATGGCTTTGCCGCAAATCTTTTCAGTTTTTAGCGCCTGATTTCGGAAAGAAGAAACCTAATCTTGCATTAAAGGATCTTTTCAATCGCGTACAACTCTTCATCAATCACTTGCAGACGCGACGCAACAACGGTTCTCGCATCGTTCACTCCTTTGTTGTAAAACGATGCACCCATCTCTTTACTAATGAAATCAAGCAAGAAGTCACCGTCAAACTGACCCAGTTCAATACCTAATTCATCATCAAAATATTGTTGCAATTTAGCGACCAATACTTCTTTCTCTTCTCGTGTAAATGCAATATCACTCATTGTATTCTCTCTTTCGTTCTTATCTAAGCATATGATTTTAAATTACATTTTGAATTACATGCCTATATTATTTATATTGAGCTATTTACCTAAAAAGTTTTTTCTAGCTGGTATGTTTTTCGCAGTAAATCCGTCACTCAGCTATATTTTTTAATGAGTATCATATGGAAGTAGCTCTGGACGTTGAGCTTTGTATGCTTCTACCCTAATAGCGCTCTGGCAGAGCTAATGCTAAAGAAGGTCGCTATTCAACAAGACGAGAGGTTAACCATGAAAATTTTACCGCTTCTAGGTATAGCGTGTGCATTCACAATAAACAGTCTACCAGCAGATGCCAACCCCAATCACCCACAAAAGGACAAAACACTTCCTCCGGGCATAGAGAAGAAGTATGAGCGCACGGGCAAACTACCGCCAGGTTGGGAAAAGAAACTAATTGTTGGCAAGCGTTTGGATCACGATATTTACGATCATGGAAGAGTAATAGTCCCAATGGGTGATGACGGTATCATTACCGTTCGCATTGAGAACAAGGTGGTTAGACTAATTCAAGCCACAAGAGAAATTGTCGAAATCCTCGATTGAGCATTTTGTCTAGAGCACTTCGCTAGTGCTCTACAGTTAACTGTTACTTATGGCCTACTATCAGCATTTGAAAATTGACTTAGCTGTCTTCCACAGTAGTATCAAATGTACTTAACGGTTTTGCGAAAAGAAGCCGTTCGATTTTCTTCAATTTCAATATCTCTTACCCCGTTGGATGTTGGAAGTATTTTAGTCAGGCCAGTAAGTTACCTAGTAGGTGATACTACCAAAAGGCCCAAACGCAAAATAAATTTCAGGAATAAAAGATGGCAACTAACGCCCTGTTTAAGCCTTACTCACATGGCAATCTTTCATTAACCAACCGTATCGTTATGGCCCCTATGACCCGCCAGTTTTCACCGAACGGTATTCCAACACCTGATGTTGCGGCTTATTACAAGCGTCGTGCGCAAGGTGGTACAGGGTTAATTATTACTGAGGGCACCACGGTTAACGATAACGTTGCGACAATGGACGCCAATATTCCTCAATTCCACGGCGAACAAGCCTTAAGCGGATGGAAAACCGTAGTAGATGAAGTTCACAGTGTAGGTGGAAAAATTATGCCTCAGCTGTGGCACGTAGGTATGGCAAGGGTTGCAGAAAAAGCGCCTTTTCCTGACCTACCAAGTGCAGGACCTTCGGGTTTATTCAAACCTGGAAAACAAGGTGCTGAACCGATGACAGTGCAACACATTGAGTCTGTGATAGCGGCCTTTGCGCAAGCAGCAGCTGATGCTAAATCCATAGGTATGGATGGAATAGAAATTCATGGCGCACACGGTTACTTAATCGACCAGTTTTTCTGGGAAGGCACCAACCAAAGAAGTGATAGTTGGGGAGGCAGCATGGAAAACCGCGGGCGTTTTGCTGTCGAAATTATTAAGGCTATACGCGCTGCTACAGGCCCAGATTTCCCTATTATTCTTCGCTATTCACAGTGGAAACAACAAGACTATACCGCACGCTTGGCCCACTCCCCTCAGGAGTTAGAGCAGTTTTTACTACCTCTAAGTGAAGCTGGTGTTGACGTTTTCCATTGTTCTCAGCGCCGTTACTGGGAAAACGAGTTTGAGGGTAGCAATTTGAATCTTGCTGGCTGGACGAAAAAGCTTACCGGTAAGCCCACCATTACAGTAGGGTCGGTAGGACTAAATGACGACTTCTTCGGTGCGTTTAAAGGACAGGATTCAAGTACTCGTTCGGTGGATGACTTACTAGAGAGGCTGGATGCCGGCGAGTTCGATCTTGTCGCAGTGGGACGGGCACTTTTACAAGACCCTAATTGGGCGAACAAGATAAAAGAGAACCGGACGGATGAACTAGAGCAATACTCAGGCAAAGCGTTGGCAACCCTTTCTTAGGGCGGATTTCTGCAAGCACTAGCACTGTTCCAGCCGTGCTAGTGCTTTTGCCAGAAAGCCTCAAAGTCAGTTTTGCTCAGAGGCTCGGCAATCAAATAGCCTTGCGCGTAATCACAGCCCATACTCTTTAAAATATCGTATTGCTCTTGCGTCTCTACACCTTCAGCCACAACCTTTATACCGAGTTTTTTTGCCATTACAATAATGGCCTCGCATAACACCTTGTCGTTACTGACATCAGTCATAGACTTCACAAAGCTTCTATCAATTTTGATAAGGTCTGTCGGAAAGCGTTTTAAATACGAAATGGAACTAAACCCTGTTCCAAAATCGTCTAGCGCGATATCAACGCCAGCTTGCCTAAATTGAAACAGCTTCTTTGATACTGTTTCATCAGCTTCCATCAATAAATTTTCTGTGACCTCTAGCAGTATAGAGCGCGCAGAAATATGCTGCTCTAAAAGCAAATTTAGCCACTGAGTTATATTCGATTCCATATTAAAGTAATGGCTAGGCGATGTATTAATGCTTACCTGTAGCTCTTTTCGATAGCGTTCCTTCCAAATACGAACGTTAGAGCACACTTCTTTGAAGACCCAATTACTGATATCAATAATTAGACCCGACTCTTCTGCAAGTGGAATGAATTCATCAGGGGTTATCCGCCCTTTATTCGGGTGCTGCCACCTAAGCAGTGCCTCAGCTTTCATTACTTTCTGGTTGCTGAAACACGCTATAGGCTGGTACTCAATGAACAGTTCATTGTTTTTAACAGCGTATCGCAGGTCATTTAATAGAGTTATCCTCTTAATCGCTGCGGCTTGCATGTCGTGGGTGTAATACTGGTAACTATTTTTTCCTTGGTCTTTCGCACCGTACATCGCTTGATCGGCATTCTTTAAGAGGCTTTTTACGTCTTTCGCATCGTCAGGGTACAGCGTAACCCCTAAACTTGCGCTAGTATGCACACGTTCTAACTCTAATATGTAAGGCTTACCTATTGTTCTAAGCAATTTCTGAATGACCTGCTCGATAGAACTCAAGCCTTTGATGCTGTTCAGAATAATAACGAATTCATCACCACCTAACCTGGATACGGTGTCATCTGAACGCAAACATTGTTTTATTCGCTTAGCGCACTCGATGAGAAGCTTGTCGCCCATATCGTGACCAAGCGTATCATTGATATCTTTAAAATTATCTAAATCTAAAAATATCACTGCTACCTTTTCATTGTCTCTATCAGCGGTTTTTATTGCCAGCTGCAAATGATCCAACATAAGATTTCTATTGGGAAGCCCAGTGAGCGAATCAAAATTTGCCTGTCTCCAAATAAGTTGGTTTGCGAGCTCTCTTTCAATGGCAATGCTGGCAATATGCGCGAACTGCTCAATTAGCAACATTTCATCGGCCGTCGGTATAGCCTTTTCTCTGTGATAGATGGCGAAGGTACCAATGACCTCACCGTTTGACCCCTGAATCGGTTGCGACCAACACGAGCGTACACCCGCGCTCAAGGCTAAATCTTTCCACTCAACCCAATAAGGATGTGTACTGATATCTTCGACAATAGTCGGTAAATTCGTTGCGGCGGTATTACCGCAGGATCCCCTGCCCACACCATACTCAGCGCCATCAATTGCATCATTGTAGAAATCAGGCAACGAGGGAGCGGCCCCCTTCTTTAGTTTTCCGTCGTCTAACAACAAAATGCTGCATATTTGGTCTGTATATTCAGCTTCAATAGCATTTACAATGTCATGAAGCACGGTATGTAGTGATTCTGCGTTCACCACTTTTTCTAAAATTGCGCTCCTCACACGTGTAATTTTTTGTGTCTGGGCTAGTCGATATTGGTATTCTTCCAATTGAAGAGAAAGGTCATTGTATTCTTGCCTCTTAAGTTCAGATTCAGCAAGTTGCGCGAGGTTTTCTAACTGTTGTATTTGGGCGTCATTAAGCGTTTTTGCAGCATCGTCAAATACACACAGTGTACCGACTGGGAATCCTTCAACCATCAGTCTAACACCGGCATAAAAGCGAATATGAGGATGGCCAACTACGTAGGGATTGTTGTCAAACCGAGGATCGTTAAGCGTATCGGGCACAACTAAAGTTTTGTCTTGCGCAATAGTGTGAGCGCAAAAAGCCACATCCCGCTTTGTTTCGGCCATATCAAGATTAACGGCAGACTTAAACCATTGCCTGTTTTCGTCAATAAGCGTTATCGATGCGAAATTACAATTAAAGACGCTGCTGGCGAGTCGCGTTATACGGTCAAAACGCTCTTCCGGCGGAGTGTCTAGCACACCCAGTCGCTTGAGTGCAGCAACGCGTTCATGTTCATTAGAAATTATCGGTGGTGCGCGCACAATTCGCTCCTAAATCACACTCGGTCGAATTACGCTCGGACTTCCGCGCGATTTCAATAGCGTTATCAGGCCAGTTGAACATTATTCCTGCCGTTCTTTTGGCTTTGTATAATGCGTCGTCGGCTTCTGAAAGTGCTGACTCAACAGTGTCGTGATGCTCTTTCACACAAGATACACCTGCACTGACTGTGATATCAATAAACTTTCTATTAACATCTAATGGGTTCGTGCGCTTAATTTGGAGGCTGGCTTAAACTCGACATGTGGTCAATAAGCAATGGCAACCATGCTATGCCTTCTTTATCACTAGGTAAATTCCCCCTAGCGTCATTACCGAAGCAAGCATTATTTGCGCTGTAAACTGTTCGCCTAGCGCCAACCATCCCATCAGTGAAGCGAGTACAGGTACGCTTAGTTGCACAGTTGCGGCGGTGGTCGACTTGATAAGAGGAAGCGCACGATACCAAATTGCGTATCCACAGCCCGAGGCAAATATTCCTGATGCAAGCGCGTAATACATCCCTACTTTATCTAATACAAATTGGTCTGCTCCCACTAACAAGACAACACCTATTAGGGGAACACACAAAAAAGACGCGTAAATGAAATTTCCAGTGGTAGACATAAGGGCTGAGCTACTTTTTTTACCTAACAGCGAATAGACACCCCATGCCATACCAGCTAAAACCATGAGTGAACCGGCAAGTAACGAAGGCGCTGATGCACTGGGCAATAATAAAATTACCAGACCTATAAACGCCAGAACAAAACCCAGCCACTGCCGACTGTTAAATCGTTCCCCGTTTATTAAGCCTACCGTAATCATGGTAAGTTGAACTGCGCCAAATAGTAATAACGCTCCAGTCCCTGTCGACATAGATATATAGGCAAATGAGAAGCAGATAGCGTAAACAAACAAAGCGATTCCACCAAGCACACTTGCGTTGGCTTTGAGCCCTTTAAACACGCTTTGAGAAGACGCGCTTTTCACGCCACGACGCAGAGAGTAAGAAGATAACAGTAATAGCGCTAACGCCCCGCTGGTTAAGCGTAAAAGTGTGAAACTAGCTGGATCTATGTCGGTATTGGCAAGTGCCATTCGACAAAGTAGGGAATTTGCAGCGAAAGCGCCCATCGCTACAGCGACCAAAAGAAACGTTTTCAACAACCTGAAACTCCCTATGTATAAATGCAATATCCAGCAACAGCACTAACATATCCTGTTTTAGTCCGTAAGGAAAACTATCACACGGATAATGTAATGATTTAACAGGTGAAAAGTGAAGAAAGAATGTATAAACAAAAAAGAGGACCATCACGGTCCTCTTTTAACAAGTATCTAAGAGATGAGATTATTAAAGCGACAAGCCCAAACGCTCAGCAACTTCAATGTATGTCTCGACAACTGAGCCAAGACCTTGTCTGAAACGGTCTTTGTCCATTTTTTTACGGGTTTCTTTATCCCATAAACGACAGCCGTCTGGTGTAAATTCATCGCCCAACACAATGTTGCCATCTTTATCAACGCCAAACTCAAGTTTATAGTCGACAAGCAGCATGCCTGCTTCGTCAAACAGCGCTTTTAATACACTGTTAACTTTAAACGTCAGCGCTTTCATTTCAGCAATTTGAGCTTCAGTCGCCCAACCAAATGATAAAATATGGTAGTCATTTACCATTGGGTCATGAAGGGCGTCGTTTTTAAGGAAAAACTCGAAAATAGGTGGGTTTAGCTCTTGGCCTTCTTCCACACCCAGTCTGCGAACTAAAGAGCCAGCAGATAAGTTTCTCACCACACACTCAACAGGAATCATGTCGAGCTTCTTAACCAAAGACTCAGTATCAGAAACCAGTGCTTCAACTTGCGTTGCAATGCCAGCTTCTTCAAGCTTTGTCATAATAAAGTGATTAAACTTGTTGTTTACTTCACCTTTGCGATCAAGCTGCTCAATTTTTTCACCGTCGAACGCCGAAGTGTCGTTTCTAAAGTGAAGAATTAATTTATCGCTATCATCAGTGTAATAAACAGTTTTTGCTTTACCGCGGTAAAGCTCGTCGCGTTTTTCCATTCTCAGTCTCAGTTATATATCAAGGTTATCTTCTGACATGACCTCAGCAAATGCACTGTAAAGGTCGGAAACCTGATTTGCTTCAAACGGTACACTTTCATTGTTCATGAAGGTAACTGACGTGCGATCTGCACCCGCTCTTGCAACTTTCAAACGATAATCTCCCTTTTTAAGAAGTTCTTTATCGCTTGAGAATAAACCATCCCACCAACTACCTTGTTCACCGTTGTAAGTGATAAATAGTAGGCCGTTAGATTTATCTAAATCTTTAACATCAAAACCAAGCTTGCGCAGTACCAACAGCATTCTTGGCCATGCTACATCATATTTAGCGTCTACGATATATGCAGCATCACCATCGGCATTAAAGCCCATTTCAGTATTGATACCCTGACGGATACGGGCAATTCTTCGCGTTTCTGCTAGTTGAATCTGATATTCATAATGACCAATAACCTGGTTTAAGACTTCTACCTCTTCACGGCGCTCTTCCATCGAAGAGACCTCTGCAATCACATCATTGCCCAAGGTTTGCATGTAGTCTTTAAGTTCCACGGTCAACGCAGCGCTACGGCCATGAGGCTTAACGTCTAAGCTAAACTCAAAACGTCGTCCAATTTCACTTTCTTCTTCTGAAAAGCTATACCAAGGCCCGTCGATTTCTTTAGTCATAACCATCCAGTCAGTGACCAGCACTTTTTCTTCCGGACTAAAGCTATCAACACCAATCCCTTGCTCATCAAGGAAGCTCAAAAGCGAATTCCAAATTGCTCGACTTAATGGCTGGCTGTCATCAACTTGGTCAAACCAAATGGTTGCTGAGCTTTTACCCTCTTCAATGTGAGAGCCAGTTACTAATGGTAAAACAAGCGCAGGCGAACGAATCATCAAAGATTTGCCCACTAGCTTCGGGTCGGCCTCTTGGCCTAGCTCAGGTAATGTAAAATCACGAGAAAAAGCAGGTGCATCTAAGTCAGAGGGTACTTTAAGCGTTTCTTGTTCTTTAGTTTTTAAGTATTCGTAGCTGCCAGACGCGGTTTTTCTATCTATTTGGCTTGAACAACCTGCAAGTGCAACCATCGCTACTGAACTTGCTATAGCCAGCGTTCTTTTCATCTGTGTTCCTTATTAACCAGAAATCAATGCGTATTTTTTTAGTAGTTCTTCGATACGTTTTTGGCTTGATAGTTCCGGTAAAACCATAGGTAATCGCATCACTGCGCTTTCCATCATGCCCATTTTGTACAATGCCCACTTAGGCATTACTGGATTTGGCTCAATAAATAGCTCGCTATGAAGCAACTTAATGGTTTCATCAATCTCACGACATTTATCAAAATTCTTATCTAGTGCAGCTTCACACATCTGCGCGATCGCTTTTGGCACTATGTTAGCGGTAACAGAGATAACGCCGTGGCCGCCTTCACACATAAACTCGCAGCTTGAGCCGTCGTCGCCACTTAGTAGTACAAAGTCATCTGGAACCAATGGCTGAGTAGCCTTAAGGCGTGCGATATTACCGGTTGCGTCTTTAAGACCAACGATATTTTTGTGGGTTGCTAGTTTTGCTACCGTCTCAGGAAGCATATCGGCAACAGTACGGCCAGGTACATTGTAAAGAATAACCGGTAAGTCGCTGGCGTCTGCAATTGCATTGAAGTGTGCGACCATGCCAGCTTGTTGAGGCTTGTTGTAATAAGGTACAACACTTAAGAAACCGTCAATACCTGTAGAGCCTAACTGCTCCGTAAGAAAAATAGCCTCTGCCGTAGAGTTTGCGCCACTACCCGCAATTACCGGAATTGCTCCCGATGCCATTGCAACGGTTTCTTTAACCACATCAATGTGCTCATCGAAAGGTAGCGTTGCTGACTCACCAGTAGTTCCGACCGACACTATTCCGTGGGTGCCCTGCTCTACATGAAACTTCACAAGTTTCTCTAAAGACTTGTAATCAATATCGCCGTTTTCGAACATCGGCGTGACGAGTGCTACGTAACTACCAGTAAACATAATCTCTCCGAAAAATGTGAGCGCACATGGTAAATATGTCGGTGCTTAAACACAAGTAATAGCGCAAGTAAAATGGCAAGAATTTGACAATATCTTATTCAAAGGCAAGAAAAAGGCGCTGACTTATAAAAAAACTCTGTGCTAACATCCCGACATTATTAACATTGAAGTGAAGTAGATGTCGAAACACCAACTTATCGTCACTATTCTGGGGACAGACAAAAGTGGCATTTTAAGCGAAATTGCAACGACGGTATCAGAAGCTCAGTGCAATATTCTAGATAGCAGACAGGCCATCTATGGCAAAGAGTTCTCATTAACTATGATCATAGAGGGAACCCAAAGCGCTATCACAAAAGCAGAGTGCATTTTGCCTGCACTTTTTCAGCGTCTTGATTTGCTGTCAATGATGAAGCGCACCAGCCACCACGAGAAGCAAAATCTGGCTCACCTGTTTAACGTTGAATTTAGCGGTGAAGATGCAGCTGGCCTGATTAAAGCGGTAACTGGTTTTTTTGCAGAACGTCATGCAATGATTAGTGCTTTCAGACAGCGCACATTCAAAGATAAGGCTTCAGGGAAAGACAATATGCGCTGTAAATTTGTTGTTTCACTCCCCTCTAACGAAAATGTAGACGCATTAGAATCTGATCTAATGGCCCTGTTCGCTTCGTTAAATGTGACAGGCAAAGTAGTAGATAAACAAAAAAAGGATCCCAATGAAAACGTTACAAGCTGGTGATAAAGCCCCACAATTCTCATTGCAAAACGAGAACGATGAAACTGTTTCATTAACTGATTACGCGGGTAAAAAAGTACTCGTTTATTTTTACCCTAAAGCGATGACGCCAGGCTGCACTGTACAGGCGCAGGGTTTACGCGATGTAAACGAAGAACTAACGGCGAAAAATGTGGTTGTTCTTGGAATTAGCCCGGATGCGGTTAAGCGCTTGCCGAAATTCATCGAAAAGGAAAACCTAAACTTTACGTTGCTTTCAGATGAGGACCACGCCGTAGCCGACGCCTTTGGCGTTTGGGGCCCTAAAAAGTTTATGGGTAAAGAATATGACGGAATTCATCGTCAAACATTCCTTGTAGACGAGAATGGCGTTATCGAACACGTCTTCAATAAGTTTAAAACAAAAGAACATCACACTGTGGTTCTTGATTACCTAAACAGCTAATGCTGATGTAACTCAAAAAAAAGCCCCGAAAACCTTGTGTTTTCGGGGCTTTTTTGTGTTCTGTAACTGCCGCTCATATCGCGTAACTAGTTAGGTTGGGTATCTAATCCCAAATTGATATAAAACCTTTATAGTTGTTTCTTTTCACTGAAAACGACTATTTAGCCTCTTCCGGTATTACTACTGGATTGCTCGACCACGCAGTAATTACTGCTTTTACAAGGGTAGCAAGAGGAATGGCAAAAAATACGCCCCAAAACCCCCAAAGCCCACCAAATACTAATACAGCAACAATGATGTAAAGCGGGTGCAGGCTTACTGCTTCAGAAAACAGCAATGGAACCAGTAGATTTCCGTCTAATGCCTGAATAATCCCGTAGGCAATCATTAAATACCAAAACTCAGGTGTAATCCCCCACTGAAACATAGCAACAACGGCCACTGGAATAGTTACAACTGCCGCGCCAATGTAGGGAATAAGCACAGAGAAGCCCACCAAAACGCCAAGTAATATGGCATAACGCAAGTCCATTAAGACAAAGGTTACGCAGCTTACTGCGCCCACTATGATTATCTCGATAACTTTGCCGCGAATATAGTTAGCAATTTGAGAATTCATCTCGTGGCCAACTTGTGTAATTAAGCGTCGTTCCTTAGGCAATAAGCGAGAGATACTGTCTAAAAAGAACAGTTTATCCTTTAGCATGAAAAACACCATAAGAGGCACAAGGATCATATAAACAAGTAGCGCAGCTAAATTGGCAATATTACTAAACGAAGCAGAGATAAGGGTCTCACCCACTTCAACCAGCTTGTCATTTAAACCTTCCATCATTTGATGGATTTGATAAACCTGGACATAGTCAGGGTATTTGTCGGGAAGCGTTAATATCCACTCTTGCGCTTTTTGCCAGATAAGCGGCGTTTCCTGAATCAGGTTTACACTTTGTTTGGATATGATAGGGACAAGTCCAATTAGCGTTAAGATTGTTATGGTAATAAAACCAAGCATAACCACGCCACACGCCAGAGTTCTGCTTACCCCTATATTCACCAAGCGACATACCGGCCAGTCAAGTAAATAAGCAATGACTGCAGCAACCAGTACAGGCATGATTAGCCCGCCCCACAACAGCAAGACTGCTGTAGTTAAAAGAATTAAAATGAGCAGCATAGCTGCATCAGGATCGGAAAATTTGCGTCGGTACCATCGACCAAAAACGCTAATCATATAAACGCCTAGAAATTACTAAGAATAGGACACGCATCATAGTTGATAGCGCTAGCAATTAGCAATAAGTAGCGCTTAAGAATCTTTCAAAATCAAACTGGTATGATGTTTTTACAGTATAAGCATTAGTGTGTAGAGTGGGTGTTGCGATAGTCATTGAATAAACTGGATGATTTTATTCGTATGATTGATAAAAAATCGTATTATATGCAAGAAGCTCAAGGCACAATCGGTTTGCATGTTCGCAACTAATGCATATAAGAAAAAAATAAAATTTGAAACTGTTTAGCAACTTAGCGCTCTAAGGGTTAAGCAGTATTAACCGTATACAATGATTGTAGGTTCATGAGAAAAAAGTTTTCAGCATCTTTGGTTGCCCTTTCCTTCGTGCTCACTTCGAGCCTAACGGCTGTTGCACAAGATGCCAATTACAGCAATAAAAATGCGCTACCTGAAATAGGTGTAGTAGCGTCGGACGCCATCTCACTTGATAAGGAAATGATTGTAGGCGATGCCGTCATGCGTCAAATGCGCGGACAAAGCCCTGTAATTTCAGACCCAGTTCTAGATGAATACTTACAGGATATAGGCAACCGCTTGGTTGTTCATGCAGACAATGCCAAGTTTCCTTTTGAGTTTTTCTGGGTAAACAACGATGCCATCAATGCATTTGCGTTTTTTGGTGGCCACATTGGGGTTCATACAGGTTTAATGCGCCGTGCTGAAAATGAAAGTGAATTGGCTTCGGTACTTGCTCACGAAATTTCACACGTTACTCAGCGCCACATAGCAAGACGTATGCAGGCGCAGCAGCGCTCATCTCCCCTAGCCTTAGCATCACTCATTGGTGGTGTATTAATTGCAATGGCAAACCCCGAGGCAGGAATCGCAGCAATGCAGGCAGGTACCGCCGCCTCTGCGCAGCTTCAAATTGACTACACCCGTTCGAATGAACAAGAAGCCGATAGAATTGGTATTGCTATGCTTGCCCGGGCGGGGTTTGACCCAAATGCAGCTGCGTCTTTCTTCTCTACCATGGCAGAAGAATACCGCATGGTTTCTCGGCCACCCGCAAGGCTGCTTACTCACCCTTTAACCGAAACACGTATTGCCGATGCAAGAAGCCGGGCTGGTGACTATCCCCGCCGCTATCTGCCAATTAACAAGCAGTTTGAGTTGGCAAAAGCACGCATAAAAGCGCGCTACTCGTTCAAGACTGATTATGCCGTCGAGTACTTTCAAGCGGCGGTGGCTCAAGATGTTCAGCGCAGCAAAGAAGCGTCGCTTTATGGTTTGGCGCTAGCTTATATGCGCGCAGAAAAAATTGAAAAAGCAAAAGAAATTATGGATCAGTTAATAGCTGGCGATAGAGGGAATCTTTTTTACCTCGATGCTATGACCGATATCTACATCTCTCAAGGTGAGCCGCTAAAAGCAGTAGAAATGCTAAAGCCTCACGTTACGCATAACCCAAGAAACCAAGTGTTAGCGCTTAACCAAGCCAACGCTTATATCAGTGCACAAAAATACGAAGAAGCCATCTCACTATTGAAAGATTTTCTCTTGGTTCAAAAGGACTACCAGCTAGCGCATCAGTTAATGACCGAAGCATATCAAAAGTCGAAACGGTTTTCGCAAATGCACCAGAGTAAAGCTGAGGTGTACGCCCTCTATGGCGCGTATAATCGAGCGGTTGATGAACTTCAATATGCGTACAACTTCGCAGGTGACGACCATCTTGAGAAACAAAGAATAAGAGCCAGAATAAAACAATTCAGAGATCAAGAAGAACGTTTACAGCGACTTTAGTCCAACGTACTTAACAGCTATAAGTCAGCGCCTTTCAACTCAGTTAGGCGCTGACGCAAGTGTACCGCGGTCACCTCTCCCATAATCGTATCTTTAATTTTTCCGTCAGGCCCTACTATAAATGTAGCTGGTAGATACGGTGGTTTTGTCATTGGCAGTTTGGTGTCAGGTGAACTCACAATAACAGGCACGGCAATAGCAAACTTCTCTGTCATTGCTTTGAGTTCTGGCTTGGTTTTCGGGTCGTAATTAATAGCAAAAAGACGAGTATTGTCGGGCAAGGAGTGGTTAAATGCTGCCAACTCGGGCATTTCCCTTAAGCATGGCGCACACCAGGGAGCGAAATAATTCACCACTATCCACTGGCCGTTAAGATCTTGCCACCGGTAGGTCTCACCTTCTAAGGTTTCAAAATCATATTGAAGACCTTGGTAAGTAAATGCCCCCGCTAACGCAGCAATAATTAACAGCACGACAAGGAATAATGACTTCATTTTACCTTGCATACTTAGTGGCGGTGATAACGTCATGTAACCCTCTGACTTCTTCTTTTTTTTCATAGTGCCAGATTCTTTGTTTAGGCACTAACATAAATTCCAGCACTTCCCATTCCGTATTGAGACAAACGCGCTAAAGAAAAGAATATTGCAAATATATCGCTCGTTATCGGTAAACTGCTTGATATTCTAGGGCAAAAACGCAATAGTTCGCGCCAAAAGATATAATCATATAAACGGGGCTTTTATGACAGACACCACTATTATTCACAATCCACGTTGTTCTAAGAGCAGACAAACCCTAGCGCTACTTGAAGAACAAGGTGTAGCGCCTACTGTCGTTGAATATTTAAAACACCCTCTTAGCACCAATGAGTTAAAAGAGATATTTAAAAAACTTAATCTTGGATCGGTAAGAGAGATGATGCGTACTAAAGAGGCAGAGTACAAAGACGCCAATTTAGGCGACAGTGCAGTGTCTGACAACGCGCTTTTTGAAGCCATGGCACAAACCCCAAAATTAATTGAGCGTCCAATAGTGATCAAAGGCGAAAACGCGCGAATTGGTCGCCCACCAGAATCAGTCTTGGAAATTTTATAGTGCAACCCGTTCTTGTACTTTATTACAGCCGCCATGGCAGCACTAAGCGTTTAGCGGATGCCATCGCTCAAGGAGTATCGTCATTAGACGTTCCTGTGATAGTACGCACAGTAAAAAGTATCAGCGATACTCGAGGTGATACTGAAACTAAAGACGCATCTAGCGCCGTTCCCGAAGTTACGCTTCAGGAACTTGAGCAATGTAGCGCTTTAGCGTTAGGTAGTCCCACCCGTTTTGGAAATATGGCAGCGCCTGTTAAGCACTTTTTGGATTCCACCAGTAGCCAGTGGTTAAAAGGTGCGTTAATTGATAAACCGGCTTGCGTGTTTACATCTTCGTCTTCTATGCATGGCGGACAAGAATCCACGCTGCTTTCAATGATGGTGCCGCTTATTCACCATGGCATGGTTATTTGCGGTCTGCCGTACAGTGAGCCAGAACTTCACAACACAACAATGGGCGGAAGCCCTTACGGTGTAACGCACGTTGCGCATCACAGTCTGAATGCACCAGAGCAACTAAGCGCAGATGAAAAAGCCCTGTGTATTGCACAAGGCAAGCGGCTAGCAATGTTTGCCAAAAAGCTAACAGACCAGGCTTAGTACCCGTGATTCTAAGCATGGGTACATCGACCTTAAAAAGAACATTATAAAAAACTGATTTATTCGGAGAATTAACATGGCACCAGATACGCGTTTTTATCGCTATCTCGCACTTATCAGCCACACTGGGTTAATCGTATGGATAACACTTTGGCAATTTACATTTACTAAAGAACATACTTACTCACCATTGTTTATTGCCTTGTTTTATATTTTGCCCTTATTGTTACCTTATTGGGGCGTATTAAAAGGCAAACCATATACGCACGCATGGGCCAATTTTGTCGTTTTGTTTTACCTAATTCACGGATGTACTGTGGCGTACGCCGTACCCGATGAGCGTTGGTATGCAGTGGTAGAAATTATTTTATGTACTGGAATGTTTGTGGGCTGTAGCGCATTTGCTCGGAAACGAGGCCGCGAGTTGGGTTTGGGTCTCAAAAAATTAAAAGATGAAATGCAAGAAGAAAAGGCACGCTTCGAACAGGGCCAGTAGTAACTATGTAATACACAGCGAAAGCACATTGTGCTGAGGGGTTGATATGACACGCCAATTACCTGAATTTTCGTTAGTACTCGCTTCATTGGTATTACTCGTAGCGTGTGGAGGTTCAGGCTCTAGTGACAGCCCAGCCCCGAGCCACCCTTCTACGCCTCCCTCAATTACTATCTCAGGTTCAACTAGTGGTTTTGTTGGCGATGCTGTCGATTTTGTCGTTACCGCTCCTAATGGTAACCCTATTGCTGATATCGAATGGCAAGTCTCAGGTATCTCACAACAGCCTTTAAATGCTCACACGCAGGCTATTGGCTTTGACGTGCCTTCATCAGGCAGTTTTGAAATCACAGCAGAGGTAAGCCTAGAAAATGGTACGCGCCTGTCGGACACCGTAACCTTAGAAGTAAATGAGAGTGCGGAGCCGTTAGCGGCCTTAAGGCTTGGTCATGAAGCATCCGAAGGCGGTAGAGTTTCTCTTCGCGTAGACACCGTCAACGCCCAGGGGTTAACCATCAATGATATTACTTGGCGTCAAACATCCGGCCCTACCGTGAATAGTTTCACATTTGATGATGGCGAATATTCTCATTCAATTTACTTCCAGGCGCCAAGGGTTGATAGCGACGCAATTATAAAGATTGAAAGTACCGTTACGCTTTCAAACGGCGAGGTATTATCCGACAGCGCGCAAGTTTTAGTGAAAAATATCGACATTAACACTAACGGCTTTTTTGTAGATGACCAGACAAGTATTCCCGAAACAGTAAGCGCGCACATGCAGCCGTATAGAGCAGATAGTCCTTATGCAGATGCGCTTACTGATTGTGTCTACAATAATCAAGTCTCAAGCAGCTGTACTTTTTCAAGACTTCCGCTCATTGGCCAAGTCACCGAAAGCCCTACTATTGACGACATCCTAGATAGAACTTACGTTTCTCACCCTTGGATGGGTGATACGTTTAAGGCTTTTTTGGAAACTTCCGCAACCCGTGATGACATGCTAAATCTGCTACGCGCAACTAACGCGATTGTCATTTCCTACGATATCCGACCTTCATTCTACTGGGTTGCTACGGGTGCTATTTACTTAGATGCCAACAACTTTTGGCGTACACCACAAGAGCGAGATACCTTAAATACTCGCCCAGACTATAGAAGTGGTTTTGGCAGCGAGCTTGATTTCACAACATCATGGCGCTATGTGAAAAATGGCGCCTATTTCTTTCCTATCATTAGCACATCGAACGTAGCAGATAGACAACCCCGTGATGTTGACGATGTCGAGGCCGCACTGAGCTATTTGCTGTATCACGAGCTGGCCCACGCCAATGACTTTTTCGATTACACCGAATGGCAACAATTGAGTAACAGCGCGAGCCCATTGTCATCCTATGATGATAGCTCTCCTATTTCTACGGGTCTTACGACGTCGCTCCCCCTTACGTCTTCTCAGCTACATGCTTTAGCTGATGTTAGGTACGGCGGTGAAACCGCTTCAAGTGCTCAGCGCAGCTATACCGCGTTGCAGGTAGCTAATTGGTTTGAAGATGACGGAGCAGTAGCTTTTTATTCGTACTTTACTGAACGAGAAGATCTCGCCATGTTATTTGAACGCTTTATGATGCTATACAGGCTTAAAGCCGAAGCCGATGTTGGCGTATTTACGAGGGCAACGTTGGAGGACGGAAGTTTTATTCCAACATGGGCTCAGCGTAACCGCGTAAGTGATGACAAGGTGACTATGCGGGTAGATTACGTGGTAAGTCGAATTTTACCCGAGCTCGATGTACCAGCAATCCAAGCGTCGCTTCCAAGCCCTTACCTGCTTCCAAACGACATCACATGGCGGGATTCTGCATCAAGTACGAACCCGAACGAGCAAGTTGGAACTGATACATTCACAGTACAAAGCAGTGAAACAAATGCGATATCTGTGAGTGAAAACTTGTTGACGCTAATGGAAGAATTTGAAGCCGCCACGAAAGCTCACGGCAAAAGGGAAAACCATTAGGTGTTTAGCCAAACGCCCGCTTTAGCTAGTTTTGGTTGAGCTCTCGCTTTAGCTAATTTAGGTTAAGCTCTCGCTTAACCATGCCCACCGATAATCGTTTTTGCTCTTGGAGAGAGCGTGTGTCTAGTCGGGCTAAAAGGGACATGAGGCTTTTTAAGTCTCGTTCACTGTGGTGCAAAAGGAATTGTAATGCTTGGTTTGATAGCTTTAATCCACGCTCTGCTGCACGCAAGCGCACAGCTTCTTCACGACCATTATCATCCAGTTGATTAACGTGATAAATAACCCCCCACGCCAAGCGAGAACGCAAGTCAGGTAAAACGAAAGCCGGGTTAGATGGGCCTAGGTGACTAGAACACAGCACCATGGTTTGTTTAGTCTCAATCACTCGGTTTAACAAATCGAATAACGCTTCTTCCCAACGTAAATCGCCGGCTATTGCGTGAATGTTGTCTAATGCAATTAACGAAAGATTCTCAAGGCCTTCGAAAATATCGAGCGACCACGCTTCGTAATTATTAAGATTTAAATAAAGATGACTAACCGATTTTTCGGCTAGTTGATGACAAGTGGCAAACAATAAGTGGCTTTTGCCGATAGCTGTACTGCCCAATAAGGTTAGCAAAGGAAGCTGTAGCGAAGCTAAAGGCCCCAACTCCGGGGCCTCACGCCAATGTGGCAGTGCATCCGCAATCTGCTCAAGAACAGAAACTACTTCTTCGTTACCCGTACCAACGAAACTATCAAAATTTTCGTCAACAGGTAGCGTGACAGGCAAAGGCAGCTGCATGCTAGATTAATTGCTCCAATAGAAACTGTGTCCCTTCACGGTTTGTCCGTACGCATCGGTTACGGGGCGTAATTTGCTTTCTAGTTTAATACTGTTGAGTAGGTCATCTACAGTACCAATTAGTGTTAAGGAGTAAGTTGCCACTGTACCAGATTGCTCCACTAAAGTTGCGTTCTCGATCACACTCAAACTATTTAAATACTCGGTAGCGCTGGCATAACTCTTCACAGAGCCGATATTCGCTATCGAAACCTTTATGACTTCACGCTCTGACGCCTCTATACCCACAATGGCGTATAGCGACGATAAATAATTAGAGTACGCATCCACCAATTGGTTGCCAAGGGCTTCAGGGGAATCGCCATAAATACTGCCGTAGCTAACTTTTCCACCTCCAATGAACACCCAATCTAATGCATAGTCGCCCTCATCTGCACGTTTGGCATAGTTGGCAAACTCATTCATGGTAAAAGGTAATGTTGTGCTTTCTGCTTCTACCTGTCCCATCGCTGACGAACCAGCATTGTCACCTAACTGCACTTGAGCATCGCTATCATTTAAATCTGTTATAGCGCCCTCTGTATGTTGTGGCTGGGCATCTGGATTTTGGTCACCGAAACTTTGGGCGTCTGGTTGAGCTCTAAACTGAGCCTCTTCATTTAGCACGCTATCTAGCGATTCAACTGTACCAGACGGCACAACCTTCTCTGGTAAATCGGGGATCGCACTTGGATCATTGCGGTAAACACGCGCGCCAATGATATTGTCGACACTATAACGCACAGATGCTTTGCGTAAGGGTTCAACAAACCGACCCCATACGTCATAGGTGGAAATATTTACATTATCCGTTAAGTCCATTAAAGGCAGACTAAGCGGGACGCCTCGCTCCTTGGCTGTCTGCTTAAGAGCATGTTGTAAGTCGGTATCAAGAGATTCTTCTAAGATAACGCGTGTTTCGTTTTCATCTTCCTGAGCAAGCCACACAATAGTTTCAGGTCTTCTGTCTCCCCACAGTGGAAGCATCTCTCGCTGAAGTAATTCATTTAGCTTGGCTTGATCGAATTCGGCAACGTAATACGTTCTGCCTTTATCAAATGAAAAGCGGTAGGACCGCAGAAGCGATTGTGGAGATGTTAATGCTGCTTTTACACCAGCATTTTCAAGTACGCTTGTACTCCCTGACATTTTTACAAAAACCTGTCGAAGGGCTTTTTTTAAGGCCGCTTGCTGAGTTCGCTGAGTCTGATCTTCAACCTGAATTTGCGCTTCGTTCACAACAACGCGCTGTGCGGCGTGCGTAAACGCCGTGTAATTTAGCAATGCAATAAAAGAGGCACCCAGTACGCATTTTAAACGGGCTCTCTTTCTACTTGTCTCATTGGTGTTACGCTTTACTGCCGTCAACATTGACACTCCATAATCTCTTAAAATCAATTCCTTACCTACCGAATCGTCCGTTAAACACTATTTAAAATAAAAACCCAGAAAGAGTGTTTAACATGCGCTACCCGCTCTACTTTTTGTAGCCAGACATTTTATCAAGCAAGATGTTCACCAAAAGATAGCCTTCTATTCTCTTTTATATTGGGTTTAATTTCACCCTTAAAATAAAAAAGATCAAAAAGCGCATAAAATAGCCGTCACAAATTGGACTTGTGCCGACTTGCTGGTAGAATCCGCGGTTTTCTACCTCTTAGTTTCAGGGCCCAACCGTGAGCGAAAATAAAACCTCTTTAAGTTACAAAGATGCAGGCGTAGATATCGATGCAGGTAATCAACTTGTTGAACGCATTAAATCTGTTACCAAAAAAACCCACAGACCAGAAGTAAAAGGTAACTTGGGTGGTTTTGGGGCACTTTGCGAATTGCCTACCAAATACAAAAAGCCGCTACTTGTTTCAGGTACTGACGGCGTGGGTACAAAACTAAGAGTTGCTATGGATGCGAACCGCCATGACGGTGTTGGTATCGACTTAGTAGCAATGTGCGTAAATGACCTTATCGTACAAGGTGCAGAGCCCCTTTTCTTCTTAGACTACTACGCAACAGGCAAGCTCGATGTAGACGTAGCAGCGTCAGTTGTAACTGGTATCGGTGCAGGTTGTGAACAAGCGGGTTGTGCGCTTATTGGTGGTGAGACTGCCGAAATGCCAGGAATGTACCACGATGGCGATTACGATATTGCTGGCTTCTGCGTAGGTGTTGTTGAAGCGGATAAAGTAATTGACGGTACAAACGTAAAGCCTGGTCAAAAACTGATTGCACTTGGTTCGTCGGGCCCTCACTCAAACGGTTACTCATTAGTTAGAAAAATTATTGAAGTTAGTGGCGCGGATGTAAACGCAGACCTTAACGGGAAACCCATTATCGACCAACTTCTTGAGCCTACTCGCATTTATGTTAAGTCGGTGTTGGCATTGCTAGAAGACGTACAAGTCAGTGCTATATCGCACATTACTGGCGGTGGTTTTTGGGAAAATATTCCTCGTGTACTGCCTGACGACGCGAAAGTGGTTATTGATGAAAGCACATGGGAATGGCCGGCAATTTTCTCATGGCTACAAGAAAACGGTAACGTTACTCGCCATGAAATGTATCGCACGTTCAACTGCGGTGTAGGCTTAGTTATCGTTGTAGATGAAAAAGACACTGACGAGGCGCTAAATATTCTTAAGCAGCACGGCGAAAACGCGTGGGTTATCGGTGATATCGCGGCAAAAGACGGCGAAGAGCAAGTAGAGATTAACGCGTGAGTAGTAGTGTAACCAAACTATGTGTACTTATTTCAGGTAACGGCAGTAATTTACAGGCCATTATCGATGAAATAAAAGCAGGTCGCCTTAACGCACAAATTAGTGGTGTAATTAGCAACCGCCCTAATGCTTATGGCCTTGAACGTGCCAAAGAAGCTGGAATTGAAGCCGTTTGCTTGGACCATACAAGCTTTGATACACGAGAGTCTTATGATGAAGCGCTTAAAGCACAAATTGAGGCTTTTGGCGCAGACTGCGTAGTTCTCGCGGGCTTTATGCGAATCTTAACACCAGAATTTGTTGACAGTTTTGCTGGAAAATTAGTGAACATTCACCCATCTTTGTTGCCAAAGTATAAAGGTTTGAATACGCACCAGCGCGCAATCGACAACGGAGACGAAGAGCATGGTGTTAGCGTGCACTTTGTTACACCGGAACTCGACGGCGGTCCAGTTATCATTCAAAGCCGCGTACCAGTGTTTGAAGAAGACACCGCGAGCGACTTGGCTGAGCGTGTTCAAGAACAAGAACGTCGTATCTATCCGCTTGTACTATCTTGGTTTAGTGCTGGCCGATTATCGATGCGAAACAATAAGGCAGTTTTAGATGAGCAAGAATTACCAGAATCTGGTTATGCAAGCGATTAAGCCTCTTGCTTTAGGCACACTAATGGCGGCTTCGCTTTCAGTGATCGCCCAAGCAAACCCAAGCGCAAAGAATACAGAAAGCGCAGAGTTACCGCTTCAACCCTACAAGGCAACGTACACCGCATATAAGTGGGGTGATGATGTAGGTGAAGCGAACATTGAGCTTTCTAAATTAGGCGACCAACAGTACTCCCTAATTTACACATCAAAGGTGTCGAAGTTTTTCTTGTCTGACAAGCGCAGTGAGCACTCTATTTTCACTGTGGATGACAACACTGTAGTACCGTCTGAATATTACTATAATCGTTCAGGCACAGGGCCAGATAAAGAGCTTAAAGTCACCTTTAGTCACCAAGGACAAGGTAAAATTTCGGTCGAAAATGGAGAAACCTTCGACTGGAACGGTGAGTTTGATAATCAGATTTATCGCATCGATTTGGCGAAGCAACTGGCGCAAGGTAAAACATCGTTAGACTATAACTTTGTTAATTACCGCGGCGAACTCCGTCACTATGGCGTGCAAGTTGTTGATGAAGAGGTGTTATCTTTGCCTTTCGGGAAAATTGAAACCGTAAAAGTGAAGCTAATTCGCGACTCGAACAAGCGTGAGACATTTGCCTGGTTTGCGCCATCGTTGAACTATACGTTAGTGAGATTGCAGCAATTCAAAGAAGGCGATGAACAGGGCGACATTAAGCTCAAATCCTTTGAAATGCAGTAGCGTGTTGTAACAAACACACATCGCTCGGTTTAACTGCGTATTCACTAGTACTATCAGAGCACGTCATAATGCAAAATATGGCGTGCTTTTTTATACCCAACCAATGTTCCCTTTTCGCAATGTCACCACGCAAAATTTCAGCAAGAATTCACATTGTAAATCCGTATTTATAAGCAGCGACTATACTTATAGGGTGTATTGTGCACTGCCCTATTATTTATGTCGTTGTTAATAGAATATTCATGTAAAAATCTTGATCTTTGCCCTATTAAATAATAGGTTTACAGCATGCTGGTCTGACCTCGATTTGTGTTTGCTTTTTAAAAGTAATCTACTTGATTGGGAATAAGATAAGCGTAACGTTTAACGCCTTTCAGGAGTGAAGTATGGCAGATTTTATATGGTTTTTACTGGTCGTTCTGACACTAGCGGTAGCTAGTTATCAGCGTACCAGCTTGGTAACAGCGGTTGCCATGGGCGCAGGTGTTATGATTTTGGGCACCCTTTTCGGTGACATTGGCCTGCTTGGTTGGGTAGTGTTCCTTGCTTTAACACTGCCGTTCACACTTGCGAATATCAGACAACAGCACATCTCTAAGAAGCTGCTAGCCTTCTACCGCAAAGTTATGCCTGAAATGTCGAGTACCGAGCAAGAAGCTATCGATGCGGGTACTGTATGGTGGGACGGCGATATTTTCAGCGGTAAGCCAGACTGGGATAAATTGCACCGCATCCCGAAAGGTAGACTGACTGCTGAAGAGCAAGCATTCTTGGATGGACCTTGTGACAAGGTTTGTTCAATGGTCGACGAATGGCAAATTAACCATAAAGACGCTGACCTGCCTCCTGAGATTTGGCAGTTCTTAAAAGAGCACAAATTCTTCGCCATGATTATCAAGAAAGAATATGGCGGTTTGGAGTTCTCTGCATACGCACAGTCTCGCGTTTTGCAAAAACTAGCTGGGGTAAGTGCGGTATTATCAAGCACCGTAGGTGTACCGAACTCTTTAGGTCCGGGCGAGTTGCTTCAGCACTATGGTACAAAAGAACAGCAAGACCACTATTTGCCTCGCCTAGCCAAAGGTGAAGAGATTCCTTGTTTTGCGTTAACTGGCCCAGAAGCAGGTTCAGACGCTGGTGCAATTCCTGATGTAGGTATTGTATGCAAAGGCGAATGGAACGGCGAAGAAGTGCTGGGTATGCGCTTAACATTCAACAAGCGCTACATTACTCTTGCGCCTGTTGCTACAGTTATTGGCCTTGCTTTTAAACTTCAAGACCCTGAAGGTCTTTTAGGTGATAACAAAGAGCCTGGTATTACTTGTGCCCTTATTCCTCGCGACACGAAAGGCCTAGAAATTGGTCGTCGTCACTTCCCACTTAATACCCCGTTCCAAAATGGTCCTATTAAGGGTGAAGATATCTTTGTGCCTATCGACTATATCATTGGTGGCCCGAAGATGGCGGGACGCGGCTGGCGTATGCTGGTTGAATGTTTGTCGGTAGGTCGCTGTATTACTCTTCCTTCATCTGCCGCTGGTGGCGCAAAATCAGTATCACTTGCTACAGGTGCATACGCACGTATCCGTCGCCAGTTCCGTATGCCGGTAGGTCATATGGAAGGGGTTGAAGAAATGCTGGCGCGCATTGGTGGTAACGCTTATTTGATGGATGGCGTAACGCGCTTTTCAACGGTAGGTGTGGACCTAGGTGAGAAACCTTCAGTTATCTCTGCTATTTGTAAGTACCACTTAACCGAAAAAATGCGTCAGGTCATCAACGACTCGATGGATGTTCACGGTGGTAAAGGCGTTATGCTTGGGCCAAATAACTACCTGGGTCGCGGTTACCAAGGCGTTCCTGTATCAATTACGGTTGAAGGCGCAAATATCCTTACCCGTAACATGATGATATTTGGTCAGGGTGCAATGCGTTGTCACCCGTATGTACTTAAAGAAATTGAAGCTGCGTCTATCGAAGACAAGAAAGAAGCACTGAAAGCTTTCGATAAAGCGGTATTTGGTCATATTGGTTTTGCCATTGCCAACACCGTTCGCAGTATTTGGTTCTCGCTAACTAATGGCGCATTTAGCAGCGCCCCATTCACTGACGAAACAGCGCGCTACTACAAGTTGCTTCAAGGTTACAGTGCAAACTTAGCACTACTAACCGATGTGTCTATGGGTGTACTAGGTGGCGATCTTAAGCGTCGTGAGCGTTTATCAGCACGTTTAGGTGACATTTTAAGTGGCCTTTATATGGGTAGTACTACCCTTAAGCGCTTCGACGAAGAAGGTCGTTTGAAAGAAGACCTCCCACTTCTACATTGGGCGATGCAGACCACATTGCACGATATTGAAACGGCAATTGATGACTTCTTGGCAAACTTCCCTAACCGCGCCATTGCAGCAGCACTGCGCGTTATGGTAATTCCGTTTGGCCGTCGTGTTGGTAAACCTTCTGACAAAACGGAACACGAGATTGCGCAAATGCTTCAAACGCCTTCAACTGCACGTAGCCGTCTAGGTTACGGTCAGTACCTTACCCGCGAAGAAGGTAGCTTGTTTGGCGACCTAGAGCAAACTCTTGATGATGTACTAGCAAGTGAGCCTATCTTCGAACGTATTTGTAAGCACAAAAAAGCTAAACTACCGTTTACCCGTTTAGATGTGCTTGCTGACGAAGCGCTAGCAGAAGGAGTTATTAACGAAGAAGAAGCGAATCTACTTCGTAAGACTGAAGCTGGAAGACTTCGCACTATCAACGTCGATGATTTCGATCACGAAGAATTAGTAGCGAAGGTTAATTCCAACACCACTGCAAAGAAACGAGGTGGCAAAGCTGCTTAATTTCATACCCAAACAAAAGGGCCGCTCTCGCGGCCTTTTTCGTCAAAGACTTATTCTTTTTACGTCATTTACCTTCGCATTTTCTAGCGTCAGTTTGGCTAATCAAACAGCATGCGGGAATACCGAACAAGCAAAAGCGCTATCACTCTTGATTGCAAACGACAATGGTCAAAAGCGCAAAGTGTTAACGTGTAACCCCATACTGGTTAAATTAGCGGAAGAAAAGACCAAAGACATGGCTGAAAGAGGCCTAGTTTCGCACTTCTTAGGCGGCAGCCCGAATACCCGCATTCGCGATGCTGGGTTAACCCTCCCCGATTACTACGGTGACGCAATGAGTAACCAGGTTGAGGCTTTGGCTGGCGGTTACACTACAGCGGAAGACGTATGGTACGCGTTGAAAGGGTCTACGACTCATCGACAGCACTTATTAGCTGAACTACCCTTCTATGAAGAGCAAGACCAGATTGGTATCGCGTTCTACAAAGACTACTCCACACCCCATGTTGAATACTGGGCGATTTACCTAACCAAATTAGCAGATTCCTCTTTACCCGATTCTGATGCACAGCCTCAATCTTCGACTACGCTACTCTTAAAGGGTAAAAAGAAGTTTGAACATGTACCTGACAAAGGCTTAGGAATAGTTACCAAAAGTGGTGAGGTTACGCTGAAAACAAAAAAACCGGATAAATAATCCGGTTTTTTTATATATTGATAACGTTTTAGCTTATTAGCTTAACTGGAGCTTATCCATAAGCAATACAGCTTGAGTACGCGTGTTAATCTCTAACTTGCGTAGGATGGCACTAATGTGTGCTTTAATGGTTGCTTCCGTAACGTTCATCTCGTGAGCAATTTGCTTATTCATTAAGCCTGCGCGCAAGTAAGAAAGCACTTGAATTTGCTTAGGTGTAAGTTCACGGAATCGCTGAAGCAGCACTTTAAGCTCATCGTCAACTTTATCTAGTTCTTCTTCCATGCCTTCTGGAAGCCACTTTTTGCCACCAATGATATCTACAATAGCCTGAGCAATTTCTCGCGTTTGCGACACTTTAGGAATAAAGCCCTGAGCACCTAAACTCATTACTTGAGCCACTACTTCAACAGTATCGCTGCCCGAAACAACGCCAATAGGGATATTCGGATATTGTTCACGGAGCGTGATAAGCCCGTTAAAATATTCACCGCCAGGCATGTTAAGGTCAAGAAGCACCAACTCAACGCCGTCGAATTCGTTTAACTTCGCCAATGCATCATCCAAGCTTCCGGCTTGAATTATCTGTGCATTTTCGAAGTAAGGTTCCAACGCGCCGCTCAAAGCTTCACGAAACAATGGGTGATCGTCTGCTACTAGAATTCTCGTCATTAGCGTTACTGCTTCCTTATTGTATTATGAGTATAGATTAATACTTTAGATCATTAACGAAAAGCCCTAATCCAGAAAAATCACGCAAAATATAACAAATTTGGTGTTTTCCATTGGCATTTACGTATCAAACGGTAAAATTGCGCCCCAAATTAGTTAAATGAAGACCCACAGTGAAGAAACACGACAATATTTACGCAAAGGCACTCAATAAAGTAGATGACTTTAAATTTGACGAGTCTGTTGTTGATGTGTTTCCCGATATGATTCAGCGCTCTGTGCCTGGATACGAAACCATTGTTCACACCATAGGCGAGTTGGCCAAAACTGCCGTTACGCCTAATTCAGTTGTTTATGACCTTGGCTGTAGCTTAGGTGCGGCAAGCTTATCTGTGGCACGAGCAGTACCAAATGAAACATGTAAGATCATTGGTGTAGACGCTTCAGAGGCAATGGTTGAGCGATGCAAACGTGTAGTGCAGACATTCACGCTTCCAAACCCTATTGTTATTCAGCATGGGTTCGCACAAAGTGTAGAAATTAAAAATGCCTCTATGGTGGTGATGAACTTCACCTTGCAATTTATCCCACCGGCTGACCGTGAAGCGCTACTAAAAAGCATTTACGATGGGCTAAATCCAGGTGGCATGTTGGTGCTGTCAGAGAAAATACGCCACCCTACCCTTACTGGCAATGAGCTGCTTGTAGATTTACATCACCAATTTAAGCGCGATAACGGTTACAGCGAACTTGAAGTAAGCCAAAAACGCGCCGCCTTGGAAAAAGTCATGTTAACCGATACGTTCAACGAGCATGAAACCCGCCTTAAAAATGTTGGGTTTGCCGATGTTGTAATGTGGTACAAGTGCTATAACTTCACATCTATGGTTGCGATAAAAGGCTAATCAATCTCACTACGTCCGCTTTTCCGCGACGCCAACACACTTAAAGAGCACTATGAGCAAATTAGAACAAACTTGGTTTACCGATTGCTATAAATCGTTAATAGACAGCCCGCTATCACACTGGCTTCAAACTCTGCCTGCCCAGATGGACGTGTGGCAACGTACCGCCAAACATGGTGAGTTTGATAAGTGGTGCCGTTTACTTGGCAAATTGCCGACGACATCTCCAAGTAATGTTGATTTAACATCAAGCGTTTCAGTTGGCAGCGCAAGCGACACTGATGAATATACTCAAAAACAAATTGAAGGCTTGTTAAAACAGTTTATGCCTTGGAGAAAAGGTCCATTCAAGGTACACGGTATTCACATAGATACAGAGTGGCGTTCAGACTGGAAGTGGGACCGTGTTGCCCCTCACATTAGCTCGCTCAAAAACCGAAACGTATTAGATGTGGGCTGCGGTAGCGGTTATCACATGTGGCGTATGCTGGGTGAAGGTGCAAATAACGTTATAGGTATCGACCCGACTCAATTGTTCCTAATTCAATTTCACGCCATCAAGCAATTTATCAGTAAGACCAGTGCGCCTTCGGACAACATTCATTTTCTGCCAATGGGTATTGAAGACATGCAGCCGCTTAATGCGTTCGACACCGTCTTTTCCATGGGCGTACTTTATCATCGTAAAGATCCAATGGCGTTTTTGCAGCAGCTTAAAGACCAGTTAAGAAAAGGCGGCGAACTGGTACTTGAAACCCTCGTGGTAGACGGTGACGAAAATACAGTATTAATGGCAGGCGAACGTTATGCACAAATGCGTAATGTGTGGTTCTTACCAAGCACTGCAGCCCTTACTGTTTGGTTAGGCCGCTTAGGTTTTGAAAATATTCGCGTTGTAGATATCAACCATACTACCTTGGATGAGCAGCGCTCAACGCCTTGGATGGAGTCCCAGTCTTTGAAAGATTTTCTCGATCCGGAAGATATTACTCGCACCATCGAAGGTTACCCTGCACCACAACGGGCCGTTATCGTTGCCAATAAGAAGTAGCTAATAGCACAAGGCCACAAATACCCTATTGGCACAAATGTTGTTACCTTAATCAAGAAGAACGTGCGAATTCTGCATTGATTAAGGTGACAACATGGATATACATGGCTTTCTAACGACGCATCAATTGCCAAGTACCTATGCAGAAACTGCACAAAAATGGTTCACCCCATTATGTGAGACACTGCTAAAGCACCAAGAAGGTGCAACCAAACCATTTATCGTTGCCATAAACGGTAGTCAAGGTTCAGGTAAATCTACTCTGACCAGTTTTATCGAGTCCTTCCTAAGTTCGGTCCACAATAAACAAGTGGTATCACTTTCAATTGACGACTTTTACTATGACAAATCACAACGTAATGCCCTAGCGATAAAGGTTCACCCGCTCCTAGCAACCCGCGGCGTGCCGGGCACTCATGACATTTCGCTGGCGTTGAATACCTTTCGCAGCTTGGAAAAAGGCGCACGTACATCGCTGCCACGTTTTAACAAAGCCACTGATAACCCGTTCCCCATAGAACAATGGCCTGTAATTGAATCATCACCTGACTTCATCATACTTGAAGGTTGGTGTGTGGGCGCTTCTGCACAAGCGTCTAACGAGCTTAAACGGCCGGTAAATCACCTTGAAGAAGTCGAAGATCCGTTAGGCATTTGGCGCTCTTTCGTCAACACGGAATTGGCAGGTGACTATCAAACGCTGTTCAACAAAATCGACTACCGCATTATGCTGAAGGCCCCAAGCTTTGACTGCGTTTACCAATGGCGCTTAGAGCAAGAACACAAACTTGCCCAAAAAGCACTGCAAGAAAGCGATGGCGTAATGTCTGATGAAGAAGTGGCAAACTTTGTGCAACACTACCAACGCATCACTGAACACGCATTACGTCACTTGCCTGAAAAGTGCGACACCGTGTTTTATCTTGATGAAACAAGAACGATAACTAAACAGGACGTAAAACGATGACGAAAACGCTTGTTTTCACCGATATGGACGGCACGCTGTTAGACCACCATACCTACTCTTTCGAGGCGGCGAAACCGGCTTTAACGGCATTAGAAAACAGAGATATTCCCGTTATTCCTACTACCAGTAAAACCTTTGCGGAGTTACAACCGCTACGCGAGAGTATTGGTCTAGACGGGCCATTTATTATTGAGAATGGCGCCGCTATTTTTATTTCTCATGGCTTTTTCAAGCAGAAGCCGAGCGGTACGGTTTGGATAGACGGCTACTGGTGTAAAGCATTTATCTCTAACAAAAATTACTGGATCAAGCTGTTAGAAAAAATTGGCAGCGAATTTGACGGTAAATATAAACAATTCTCGAAAATGTCGATTGAAGAGATCCAAGATGCAACTGGGCTTGATGAACGGTCAGCGTCTCTTGCAGCCAAACGTCAGTTTGGTGAACCTATTTTGTGGCTTGGTACTGACGACGAAAAACAGCGTTTCCTGAAGGTTGTGAAAGATCGCGGTGCCTTTCCTCTGGAAGGTGGCCGTTTTATACATATTTCAGGAAACTGTGACAAAGGCCAAGCCCTCAAATGGTTGGCTAATGAATATCAAAAACAACATTCCACTAAAGTTAACACTATTGCCCTTGGCGATGGTAAAAACGACGTTGCAATGCTTGAAGCAGCGCACGTCCCCATTCGCATTTTATCACCGGTAAATCCTCCACCTGCTGTAAAAAAAGAAGAGGTCTATACCAGCACCCTAACCGGCCCCGAGGGCTGGAACGAAATGCTTACTCAATTGCTATCCCTATGATCAGGAGGACACATGGCTGATTTTTATCAAAATGGTGTGGTTACTACGTTACATAACTTGGCTCGTCGTCCTACCGAGGAGCTAGAAGCAGAGCTTCTGCAGTTTTCACAAAAGCGCCCTATGGCTCTTATTCTTCCATCGCTCTTTTCAGAACTAGAGGGCGATGCACTTCCGCATATCGTTAACGAGTTGACAGATGTGCCCTACTTGTCTGAAATTGTCATCGGGTTGGACCGAGCCAATGAAGACCAGTATAAACACGCGCTGAAGTTCTTTGGCAAACTCCCTCAGCACCACAGAGTGCTGTGGAACGACGGTCCGCGTCTTAAAGCACTGGATGAAGAGCTTCAGGCTCAAGGCTTGGCCCCTAAGGAGTTAGGTAAAGGCCGAAACGTGTGGTACTGCATGGGCTACGTACTAGCGTCGAATCGCGCAGAGTCAGTTGCGTTACACGATTGCGATATTGTTACCTACAACAAAGATTTACTCGCCAAGCTTATTTACCCTGTTGCCAACCCAATGTTTAATTATGAGTTTTGTAAGGGGTATTATGCGCGTGTAGCCAACGGTAAAATTAATGGCCGCGTTTCACGCCTGCTTGTTACGCCTTTGCTTCGTGCGTTAAAACGCATCATGGGTGACAACGAGTATTTGGAATTTATGGACAGCTTTCGCTACCCATTAGCGGGTGAATTTTCATTTAGACGCGATGTGCTAAACGATATACGCATTCCAAGTGATTGGGGCTTAGAAATTGGCGTGCTGTCAGAGATGCACCGCAACTATTCACATAATCGTCTGTGCCAAGCTGACATCTGCGATATTTACGATCACAAACACCAAGACTTATCGCTTAATAATGACCAAGGTGGTTTGTCTAAAATGTCTATCGACATCACGAAAGCCATTTTCAGGAAGCTAGCTACCCAAGGCTATACGTTTAGTAACGAAATGTTCCGTTCAATTAAAGCCACCTATTTCCGTATTGCGCTAGACTTTATAGAAACCTATCACAATGACGCAGTAATGAATGGCTTAAACTTAGATATACACAGTGAAGAAAAAGCGGTAGAAATGTTTGCTAGCAATATCATGAAAGCCGGTCAAAACTTCCTTGAAAATCCAATGGAAACGCCGTTTATTCCTAGTTGGAACCGCGTGACTAGCGCCGTACCTGATATTTTAGAGCGACTATTAGAAGCGGTTGAAGCCGATACTGCAGAATATATGGAGTAAGTAATATGGCATGGGACCTTCTCCATGACAAAGTAAAGCACCATTTAGAAAGCATTTACGCTGATGTAACGCTAGACGTTTCGTATGAGACGCTAGCGACTGAGTTAATGAACACCATAGGCATTCAACAGCAAACGGATATTGCTTCACCTCAGTCTCATCACAATTATTGGGATGAAGACGACATTATCATGATTACTTACGGTGATAGTGTGATTGATGAGGGAGAGCGCCCCTTAGTTACATTAAATAAATTTTTGCATCGCTACTGCAAGAATACCGTTAACAATGTGCATATTTTGCCCTTCTTTCCATACAGTTCGGATGACGGTTTTTCCGTCATAGACTACTCTACAGTAAATGAAGCGCTGGGCTCTTGGGATGACATCGAAGTTATTGCCAAAGATTATGGGCTAATGACCGATTTGGTTATTAATCACTGTTCGGCGAGAAGTGTTTGGTTTGACAACTTTGTTAAAGGCGAAGGCCCCGGGTCAGACTTTTTCTTTACAGCAGATCCGTCTGACGACCTTTCTATGGTAACGCGGCCTCGCGTATCGCCCTTACTCCGCGAAACAGAAACAGCAAATGGCACAAAGTACGTATGGTGTACCTTCAGTCACGATCAGGTAGATTTTGACTTTAGAAACCCCAAAGTACTGTTAGCGTTTATCGATATCATCAAGCTATATATTGATAAAGGCGCCAAAATCTTTCGCTTAGACGCAGTGGCATTTCTTTGGAAAATTGTCGGAACAAACTGCATTAACTTGTTCCAAACCCATGAAGTCATTCGTTTGATCAGAACGCTGATTGAACATGTGGATCCATCAATCATAATCATTACCGAAACCAATATTCCTAACCGGGAGAACCTGACCTATTTTGGTAATGCCAATGAAGCCCATGCTATCTACAACTTTTCACTACCTCCATTGCTTGTAAATACCTTAGTAACAGGTGACTGTACGTATTTAAAAAGCTGGATGATGAGCATGCCACCAGCGCAAAACGGCACAGCTTACTTCAACTTTATCGCCTCGCATGACGGTATTGGTCTACGCCCTGCGGAAGGTTTGCTGTCGGACGAGGAAATTTCAGAACTGGTGCACACAATGCAGCATTTTGGCGGCAAAGTGTCGTGGCGGGCTTCTGATCACGGGCAGCAAAAGCCTTATGAAATAAATATTACCCTATTCGACGCGCTGCAAGGCACTACAAAAGGCCCGGATAAATACCAAGTTGACCGTTTTATTTGTGCTCACGCTATTATGTTAGGCATGGAAGGTATCCCAGGAATATACATTCACAGCTTGCTGGGCACTTCAAATGATTACGAGAAAGTCGCAAATACAGGGCAAAATCGTTCGATAAATAGAAAGCGTTGGGACTTTAATGAGCTCGAAGCGTTGTTGGACTCCCCCTTCTCACAACATCACAAAGTACTTACGCGCATTTCTCAGTTAATTCGAATTCGTAAAGCGCAGCCTGCATTCCATCCGAATGCGACACAATTTACGCTGCACTTGGGAAATCAGTTATTTGGTTATTGGCGACAAAGTTTAGATCGTAAACAAGGCATATTTTGTATCAGTAATATTTCAGATGAAGAGCAAACGGTACTGCTGTCAGACATAAACTTAATAGGTACGGACAATTGGATAGATCTTATCTCTAGAGAGAGCATATCCTTGTCTAGCCCTTTCATACAGATGAAACCATACCAAGTTCTGTGGATCAGCAACCAAGATTTTGAATAAATCTAATTGGTCGGAACATTTTACCGCGGTAAGGATGCTGCGGTGTTACCCTTCTAACTTAATTTAACTCATTAATTCACCAAGCTTTCAATGCAGAATATAAACACCTTTTTTTTCGACTTAGACGGTACGCTAGTAGATTCTGTACCCGATTTGGCAAAAGCCTTGAACCTAACATTAATCGACTATCAACGTCCCACCTATGACGAGAATACGGTCAGGCACTGGGTTGGAAATGGGGCTCGTGTACTTGTGGAAAGAGGGTTGAGTGGCAATACGGATGCTAAACCAGATTTTACGCCCAATGAAATTGATGCAGCATTAGAAAAGTTTCTGTTTTACTACCGAACGTTAGACACCAAAGATACCGTGCTTTACGACGGCGTCTCTGCCACGTTAAACTCATTAAAAAATAGAGGTTATAAACTGGCGCTTATCACCAACAAGCCTTCAGAGTTTATTGAGCCAATCCTCTCATCATTTTCGTTATCACACTTGTTTTCACTGACAATTGGTGGCGATAGTCTACCGGAGAAAAAGCCCTCTGCTCGCCCCCTCTTGTATGCCTGCGAAACACTCGATGTTTTACCTTCACAGTGCGTAATGGTGGGCGACTCTAAGAACGATATCCAGGCTGCTAAAGCGGCGAACATTAAAAGCATTGGGCTCACCTATGGATATAATTACGGTGAGAGCATTGCTGCCTACCAGCCCGACTGGGTGTTCAATAGCTTTAGTGAAATATTGTCGCTCTCCAGCTAACTTGTTTATTTAATTAAACTAATTGCTTTTTAATAAAAGAGTGGTAATACTCATTTAGCTATCGAGAAAGGGACCTTCATAGACAGCTAGGTCAATAGCAATAGTGTTTGTTATGAACATACCTGCGATCTACTACCACCGTTTATTAGCTTCTTTTCTTACAGCCTCAATGCTTTAGCATTTAGAAAATTATCAAAATAATAACAATTATTTGCAAAGGAAAAATTATGTTTAAAAAGGCACTTTTAGCTGCAGCATTAGTTTCTGTATCAATGTCTGCATCAGCAAACTGGGTTTTGGGAGTGGGTTATAGCAATTTATCAGACAGTGAAGATGATATTGATATTAGCCTGGGCGCAATTGTAGCGTCAGCCGGATACAAGTACGCTATTAATGAAGCATTTACGCTGGTTCCAGAACTGAGATACGGCATTGGCGTTAGCGACGACGAAGTGTTTGGCGTTGATATTGAGCTAGATTCTTTTTATGCATTCACACTTAGAGGTGAATTTGACGTTAGCGAAAACGTATACGCCTATGTAGCCCCTTCATACGGCAAGCTCGAAATGACAGCGAGCGCTGGAGGTTTTTCTGAATCTGATTCAACGGATTGGGAATTTGGGTTTGGCGGCGGCTTAGGCTATAAATTTAATCCAACAACATCAGTTGAAGTGTCTTACGAGTCTTTTGACGGTGCAGACGTACTAAGCTTAGGTGCAAAATTCGCATTCTAATCTAGTATTTGTTGAGTGAAGGAGCTAATACGCGTTCCTTCACTCACATCTAACGCCAATTTTCGGTTTTCAGCTATATCTTTTCTACGCCCCCTTCTCTCTTAGCAATTCTTTTACGCCTACTTTCTTTTATTTCATGCTTTAACCTTTGGTATAAATCGGCTTTTTCTGTAATATCCGCGTGTTAATTCATTTTAGGAGTTGTTGGTATGTCATCTAAATGGCTTTCACTCGAAGAAGCCCTCACCAAAGCGTTAAACGCCGCACAAGCGATAACCGAAATCGAACAAGTGAGTATTTTTGACGCCAACAATCGAATTCTGGCGGACGATATTATTGCCCACCTTAATGTTCCACCGTGGGACAACTCTGCAATGGATGGCTATGCCGTTAATGTTGACGACCTTAACCACAGTAACGAACTTGAGGTTCAAGGCGTGATCACTGCAGGTATGAGTGCTGATGAGCCTCTTCAAAATGGCAAAGCCTTTAAAATCATGACTGGCGCGCCAATGCCTGTAAATGCAAATGCCGTTGTGATGGTGGAGAACACAGATAGTCGCGACAACATCGTGACTATTAATAAGCATCCTTTAGTGCAAGAAAACATTCGCAAAAAAGCCAATGATATCGCTTGTGGCGATACGCTAATACAAAAAGGTACTCGTCTTTATGCCGAACATTTGATGCTGCTTTCTTCTCAAGGCAACAGCACTGTACCGGTTTTCAGAAAGCTTCGCGTAGGGGTAGTAGCTACGGGCTCAGAGCTAGCAGCTCCGGGGGAGACAAGAAAGTCGACACAAATATTCGAGTCAAATCGCGTAGGTGTTAGCAGCATCTTGCAAAATGAAAACGTAGAACTTGTTGATTTTGGCATTGTAGAAGATGACGAAACGTCTTTGCGAAAGCTGTTTATTGATGCAAGTGAGCGTGTAGACGTGATGGTAAGTAGCGGTGGTGTATCTGTAGGTGACGCAGACTATGTTAAAGATATCATTGCCGAACTCGGCGCCATCGATTTTTGGAAAGTAGCAGTAAAACCAGGTAAGCCATTTGCGTTAGGAAAAATTAATAACACCCTGTTTTGCGGGCTACCGGGCAACCCTGTGTCGTCATTCGTTACGGCGAAGCTGCTGGTTGTGCCTGTTATCAAAAAGATGCAAGGACAAGCTCACCCTCACGATACTTTCTTTGTAAATGCCACTATTACTACTACTTTGAAACGACGCGCTGGTCGACGAGACTTCCAGCGCGCTGTCATGGTTAAAAATAGCCAAGGGGAATGGGAAGTCACCCCCTTTAAATCACAAAGCTCTGGGGTGATGACCTCTATCACTTCAGCCAATTGCTTGATGGTAGTGCATGAGGACATTAGTGAGTTACAAGCTGGCGATACGGTTCCCGTTATGCCACTTCACTTTTAAGAAACACAGTTAGAGACACATTACCGTGAACAAGAAACGCTTTCTTTTAGAAGGTAGAGACATTTTAAAGCTAGCGTGGCCTTTGTTGGTTGCGCAAATTACCCAAATGCTAATGGGCGTTAGCGATACAATTATGGCCGGGCGTTACAGTGCCACCGACATGGCAGCCGTGGCGCTTGGGTTTAGTATCACCGTCCCCCTACTTTGTTTTATACAAGGTATTGCGCTAGCACTCCCTCCTATTATTTCGCGGCTACAAGGCAACAGAAATTTAAGTGGCATTGCTGATGCAAGTCAGCAAGCGGGCTATCTGGTGTTCTTTGTAGGACTGGTAGTCGCAGGCTTAATTCCTTTTACTGAAAGCATAGTCTCGCTGTTCCCTATGGCACCCGAGCTATTCAGCATCACCGTTGATTACGTACTATATGTACTGTTCGCGATGCCCGGCTTTGCACTTTATCAATGGCTGAGAAACTATTGCGAAGGTTTAGGTAAAACCAAGCCCACTATGATCATCACCGTTATTGGTTTAATGGCGAACATTGTAGGAAATTATCTGTTTATTTACGGAGTGGGCCCAATACCTGCTATGGGCGGCGCGGGTTGTGGCATAGCGACTGCCATTGTGATTTACACCATGCTTATTGCAACCGTCATCTACGTACGTTTTGCCCCTGCTCTGCAAAAGTACAATTTATTTGGCCAGCTGTACAAACCTAACATGGTAACTATAAATCGCACCTTCAAAATGGGCCTGCCCATCGCTATGACCATACTGTTTGAAGTAACGTTGTTTTCACTAGTTGCTTTACTATTAGCCCCTTTTGGTGCCACTACGGTAGCGGCTCACCAGGTCGCACTGAACTTCTCGGCACTTATGTTCATGTTCCCCATGAGCATTGGTATGGCTGCAGCAATACGCATTGGCTATCGCATTGGGCAAAACAACCAGCGACAGGCCAAAATAGCCGCGCGTACTGCCATTCTCATCGGGTTCGTTACCGCTGCTTGTACCGCTAGTTTCACTTTGCTCGCAAAGGGGTTCATCATTGGGTTATATACCAGCGACGAGGCGGTTTACACCTTAGCTAATGCGTTGCTAATTTATGCGGCGCTGTTTCAATTATCTGACGCTGTTCAGGTTATTTCAGCCAACGCATTACGCGGTTACAAAGATACTACGGCGATGTTTATCATTACCTTTATTTCGTACTGGTTAATTGGATTACCTACCGGTGTTATTTTAGGAAGAACCAACTGGATAACCACCGAACCAATGGCAGCAGCCGGGTTCTGGATTGGATTTATCGTAGGTTTAAGTGCTGCGGCAGTAATGCTGGGCGCACGTCTTCTTTATATTCAAAGACCGAGTGCTGCACACCGTATAGCGAATGCGTAAGTGCGTTAAACAATTTAAAAGCCGGTTTTAACTACGGTTTTAAATTTTTCCAATCTTGGGGCGTGTCTATATCATATTGTGCATTTGGTATAGACACGGTTGTTACTGCATCTAACTTCAAATACTTTTTAATAACTGGTTTAGCGCCTACGTCGCCCTTAAATGCTAATAGTTCGCGAAACACGGTTTCAGGAAAAATTGCGGGCACCGTTAAGCGTGACTGCGTTTCACCATCTGCGCGCCATTCACTGCACACAATATTACTTGGCTTAGCTTTAGAGGCGTTAATAAGACGGGTAAGATCGTCTGCATTGAGGCTAGGCAAATCGCCCAATGTAAATAATACGTGAGTCGCCGTCGGAATTTCAGAGGCCTCGGTCACCGATGAAGACGTATTTAAAACATGTTTGAGGCCAGTACGAATACTGGATGCAATGCCCTCTTCCCATGAAGCGTTGTAAATTATACTAACGGGAAATTGAGGAGCATGAAGAGACAGGTGTTTTTTTACGCTGTCGTGCCATTTTCCTGTAACCACAGTAATTGGCGGTTCGCCGAATAACGCTATTTCATCGCGTGCGCTAATTACCTCGCCAAGGCAGTGCTGAATAAGAGGACGCTTTGAATTTGGGTGTACTGATAAAAGCTTGTTGCCGCAATAGCGTGAGCTTTGCCCACCTGCCAGCATGACAAACGCTACCTGATAGTCTTTCGAATTCAATTTAACATCCGTTTATTTTTAGGCAGCTAAACGCAAAAGGCTTAGCGGCTTCTGCTAAGCCCTTTAATTGCAGCGGTTAACCCTTCAAGAGTTAGCCCATACATTCTGTCTTCCATAATTTCGCGAATAATTTTGATAGATGAATAATAAGGCCAATAATTTTCAGGCTGAGGGTTAAGCCATACCGCATTGTTGAAATGGTTCAATAAGCGCTGCATCCATACACTTCCAGGCTCTTCGTTCCAGTGCTCTACACTGCCGCCTGGATACGTGATTTCATACGGCCCCATTGTAGCGTCACCAACAAAAATAACTTTATAGTCTTTTCCGTAGCGATGAATGATATCCCAAATGGGAATGCGCTCTTTATTGCGGCGAAGGTTATCTTTCCACACTTCCTCATACACGCAATTGTGGAAGTAAAAGTACTCTAAATACTTAAACTCAGTTTGGACCGCAGAAAAAAGCTCTTGGGTACTTTTCACGTGAGGGTCCATAGAGCCGCCCACATCAAAAAACATCAACACTTTCACCGCATTATGGCGCTCGGGCGCCATGTGGATATCGAGTAAACCGCCTTTTTTAGCTGTTTCACCTATGGTTGTTGGCACATCTAGCTGCTCACTTGCGCCGGTTCGAGCAAACTTGCGTAGCTTTCTAAGGGCCACTTTTATGTTACGCGTACCCAGTTCCACATCAGAGCTTAGGTTTTTAAACTCGCGTTTGTCCCACACTTTTACTGCTGAGAACTTTCTATTGCCTTTTTGCCCTATTCTCACGCCTTCCGGGTTGTCGCCATAAGCGCCAAAGGGCGATGTTCCACCGGTGCCCACCCATTTATTTCCACCTTGGTGACGCTTCTCTTGTTCTTCTAAGCGTTTTTTCAACGTTTCCATCAGTTCTTCAAGGCCACCGGCTTTACGCAGTGCCTCACGCTCTTCAGGGCTTAAATTTTTCTCAATTTCCTTACGCAGCCATTCCTCAGGAATATCTTTGCCAAACAAATCGACAGATTCAACACCTTCAAAATACTCCGCAAACGCCCTGTCGAACTTATCGTACTGGGTTTCGTCTTTCACCATTATGGTTCGTGACAAACTATAGAAGGCTTCGATATCGGCATACACCACGTGCTTTTCAAGCGCACTAAGTAAATCCAGCAACTCGCGCAGCGTGGTTTTAACCTGATATTTTCGCAGTGTATAAAAAAACTGAATAAGCATTAGCGGCGCGCCATAAAGACCAGTTTTTCAAACAAATGAATGTCTTGCTCGTTTTTAAGTAATGCACCGTAAAGTGGTGGAATAGCAGCTTTTCCGTCTTTAGAATGAAGCGCTTCTGGTGGAATATCTTCAGCAACCAAAAGCTTAAGCCAGTCGATAAGTTCAGAGGTTGAAGGCTTTTTCTTGAGTCCTGGCACATCGCGAATTTCAAAGAAGGCTTTTAACGCTTCATCAAGCAGCTTTTTCTTTAAATCTGGGAAATGCACATTTACGATTTCTTGCATTTCATCTGGGTTCGGGAATTGAATGTAATGGAAGAAACAGCGGCGCAGGAATGCATCTGGCAGCTCTTTTTCGTTGTTCGAAGTAATGATTACAATAGGACGCTGTTTCGCGACTACACGCTCTTGTGTTTCATAAACGAAGAATTCCATCTTATCGAGTTCTAAAAGCAAGTCGTTAGGAAACTCAATGTCAGCTTTATCAATTTCGTCAATCAAAAGTACCGGGCGCTTTTCTGCGCTAAACGCCTCCCACAACTTGCCTTTTACAATGTAATTGCTGATATCGTGTACGCGATCATCGCCAAGTTGAGAGTCGCGAAGACGCGATACTGCATCATATTCGTACAAACCTTGCTGCGCTTTGGTGGTTGATTTAATGTGCCATTGAATTAACTCGGTACCTAAACTCTCGGCCAACTCTTCGGCAAGCATGGTTTTACCCGTGCCCGGCTCACCCTTGATCAAAAGCGGACGCTCTAGCGTAATGGCAGCATTAACCGCCAGCTGTAAGTCTTTGGTTGCGATATAATTAGACGTGCCACTAAAAGCCATTATTGTTGTACTCCGTATAATTTTTCGTCTTTGCAATTTTAACTATAATATCAAGGCCTTCTCATGATTGCCCATAGATATAACATATAGCTAAAAAGCACTTTGCATTTTACTGATTGGGACCAATGATATAGGGGTATGACGAAATCCCCTAATTCAGGCTGTGAATTATTAACTATCACACGCGTTGAATTATTAACTACTATAAAGGTCGTACAGATCACGACAGACGGGGTTTCCTGTAAAATAAGGAACGAGGTAAGGATTTATAATGAACGTATTTGACGACAATTCCCTATCTATTGGCCGCACGCCACTAGTTAAGCTAAATCGCGTAACATCAGGTAATGTATACGCAAAAATTGAATCGCGTAACCCAAGCTTCAGCGTTAAGTGCCGAATTGGTGCTAACATGATTTGGGATGCAGAAAAGCGCGGTGTCCTTACCGAAGGTAAAGAAATTGTAGAACCGACCAGTGGTAACACGGGTATTGCTTTAGCGTTTGTTGCAGCCTCTCGCGGTTACAAGCTAACGTTAACTATGCCAAGCAGCATGAGTTTAGAGCGTCGTAAGCTTCTAAAAGCACTAGGCGCAAACCTTGTTCTTACTGAAGCACCAAAGGGCATGAAAGGTGCCGTTGCCGCTGCACAAGAAATTGTGGCGTCAGATCCAGACAAATACGTGTTGCTTCAACAGTTCGACAACCCTGCAAACCCAGCTATTCACGAAAAAACCACCGGCCCTGAAATTTGGGAAGATACCGACGGTAAAGTAGATGCATTCGTAGCTGGTGTAGGCACGGGCGGTACAATCACAGGTGTTAGCCGCTACCTTAAAAATACGAAGGGTAAAGCAATCACTTCAATTGCTGTTGAGCCAACTGACTCACCAGTAATTACCCAAGCGCTTGCGGGCGAAGAACTAACCCCTGGCCCACACAAAATTCAGGGTATTGGCGCAGGCTTCATCCCTGGTAACCTAGATTTGGACTTAATTGACGAAGTTGAGCAAGTTACCAACGAAGAATGTATGGAAATGGCGCGCAAGTTAATGACCGACGAAGGTATTCTTGCGGGTATTTCTTCTGGTGCTGCCGTTGTTGCTGCGAAGCGATATGCTGAACGCCCAGAAAATAAAGACAAAGTGGTTGTAGTACTTCTAGCAAGTGGTACTGAGCGTTACTTAAGTAGCCCACTGTTTGCTGGTGCGTTTGACGAGCAAGAAGAAGTTCAATAACGCTTTACTAGCTTTAGCTATACAAAAAACGAGGTCTAGTACCTCGTTTTTTTATGCCTTTACTGCACCCTATCACATTATTTTTACCCACCTACTTACGTATACTTTGTGCCCTACTGCTTTGCTTTTATGCGCAATATTGTGAATAATCAAATTGAAGATAATCGAAGCACTTAAAGCATTCGCTTCGATTCAATATAAACTATGAATAAGAAACGGACCTCCTTATATGAAGGTAACGCAAATGAAAACGCGTATGTGGTACGCCCTTATCGGGCTTTTTACAGTTTTGATATTATCCGCTTGTGGTAAAAAGGAAGAAGGCATTGGGCGGTATGGCATGCTTGATGAAAGTACGCCTGAGTACACCACAGTTATGTTTCTTAAAAGTGTTTACGAAGACGACAACCTTGATACGGCAATTCGCCTCTCAAGCGAAAAACTGTCACGTATATTAACCAGGTACCACACCAATAGTAATGTTCAGCGCCACTTACTGAATTTAAAGTATGACACCGTTACTATCACGCCTCAAAGCGCTGGACGCGTTGGCCGAAATGAATTCGCCGAAAAATCGACAATAACCGTATTTCTTAGCGGAACCTACAACAACGACAAAATTGAAGACCTACGAAGCCTAGACTTGATTAAAGAAGGCGGAGAATGGAAGGTCAACAAAATTCACCCTGATGCCTATTTATAAAACGCAGACAACACTGTTTTTATAGCCAGTACTACATTTTTTGATGATAGGCGAAAATAAAAAAGATGTTTTCCGGCTTTCATGCTCAAAAGCGTTTATTTCTTCTTTAGTGGATTGTTTTAAGGTGATAATTTAAAGCGACCAAAAAGTGATATACGGAAATTTTCCAGCTTGCATACAGGATTTTTTCCGTACATTAAATTGTTATATGCTAATTGGTACTTAACTCATGGAAGAATATTTCGCTGGTCTAAGAAAAATCAAGCTTCGTTCTGACAACCTACATTCTGCTCGCTGGCCATGCTTTTATTTAGTATCAATAGGTATCTTTCTTGGCTTATTATTTCCGCTACTAGGATTCATTGCCCCACTATTCATCTACCTTTTGCTCTTTTTATTGCTTCGACTGTCATTATCAACCTGCCCACGTTGTGGTAAACGCTTTTATTCCTTGTTAAATATCATATTCAACGGTAGTTTGAATTCAAAATCAGGTATGTGGGCTGTCTCATGCAATTCATGTGGCTTAAAGTTAAGCGAACTTCCAGAGGTCGACGAAGTTACAATCAAGTCTCACAAAGACGAGTGGTTTAAATGAGCAACGCATATAACAAACAAATTATGTGACTCGCTGCCGCTCGCTGGGACGCATACACGTGCGCGGCTTCGCCATTATTGCACACGTGTTTGCGCCCCATATTTGGAAGTTAGGAGACAAGGAATGTCAGCAGGTGTCGCTCAAGCTAACAGGTTTTATGAAGAAGTCGCAGAAACCAAAGTTGTCTGGTTTGGAGCATATCCAAATGAGGTGCTCCTAGAGTTTGACGTGAGCGACGATAAGGTATCTTTGCCTGTATGGTCTTCCAAATCGAGAATCGAAAGGCTTAAAAAACTAAATCCAAATTTACTCGGTAATGTGGAAGCTAGAGGTGTTAGTTGGGAGCAGTTTAAAGAGTACTTCTTACCTATCTTGCCAGAAGATNGTGGAAGCTAGAGGTGTTAGTTGGGAGCAGTTTAAAGAGTACTTCTTACCTATCTTGCCAGAAGATAAAAAAGTAGTGGGAGTAAATCTTTCTGGGAAAAATCTTACAGGCATTGACATACCCGCATCACTTTTAGTTAAGCAAGTAGAGGCATTCTGGTAATGTCTCCTAACAAAAAAATTATGTCGCCCGCAGGCGGGCTGGGACACAAACAGCCAGGCGGCTTCGCCATTATAGCCTGCCTGTTTGTGCCCCATATTTAGAAGTTATGTGCTTTAATAGAATATTCCAGTAATTTTCACTTTATTAGCTATCAGGAATGAATTTGAATGGATTCTTATGTCCTCGCCGATATTATAATCAAATGTATCGTTATTCTGGTTGGTGTATACCTTATCTTCCGAGGCAAGAATGCTAAAAATAGTTTAGGTTCTCAAAGAGAGCTGTTGCCTCCAAATACTATGATTATCATAGGAGCTTTAATCTGCGTCACCAACGCTTACTTAATATTTGAGGCTATTTTGTGAACGCACCTAACAAACCACTTAAGGCTCTCGCTTCGCTCGTTGAGACAGTAACACGTAGGCTCTGTCGCTGCGCTCCAAATTTTAGCCTACGTGTTACTGCCCCTTAGTGGGGTGTTATGTGCCAAGGAAAGTACTGTGTAATGAATATTAGCTTCGACGATTATATGGATTCAATTAAGGCAAATAGGAAGTCTATGCCTCCAGAGCTATTTTCTTTTGCATCAAACGAAGACCACTACGAATTGAATCACCCTCAATCACTTCACGATTCATGGGTATCTTCGCTGTGTACAGAAGAACTTAGAAACAATACACAGCCATTTGAATGCTCGTTAAGAGTGACATTAAAGCTACTTGGTCAACAACATGATAGAACATTAGTGTTAATCTATTCAGATGTTGTCGCCTATGAGTTTTTAGGTTCAGAAAATAGTTTTAACTCAAATGACACTTTCCATGGAGATATATTGGATCATCGCATTAGTATTGCTGGCGACGCTTACAACCATATAATTGAAATGCGTTCAGGCTCTATCTTCAAGGTTGTTTTTAAGGGGTTCTCTTTTGAAGAACAAAGTAGCACATAACAAAAAAATTAAGTCACTCACTTCGTTCGTTGGGACGCATACATGCGGGGCGGCTTCGCCATTATGCCCCACATGCTTGCGCCCCTTATTTAAAAGTTATGCGCCGTAGTTTATTTTTTCAAATGTTTGGTGAGGCGGTAGCTTGTCAGGGCAAGGCTGTTTCGCTTGGTAGTATTGGTGTCTGCCGGCGTCAGTTTTCAAAGCTACATTATCAACGTTTAAATTCCCAACTCAGTAACGCCAGCATTCGTGCTAAGCGGCTTTCTTGGCTAGTTCATTTCTCAGGCGTCCACTTAACATCTGGCATTTCGCACAGGGTTGTTTTAGTGTTGTCTTTAACTATTTAAGCAGTACGTTTTGTTGACAGGCGTTGGCGGCAAAGCCGCGTAGGGCGCGCAGCTCGCAACGCATAACAAGCGCATTAACACTCGCTGCGCTCGCTGGGGACAAAAACACGTGGGCTCCTTGGCGCTTCGCTTGAAATTGTAGCCCACGTGTTTTTGCCCGTTATGCGGGTGTTATAAGGCGTCAGCCTAAATTTCGTTTGGCTGAATACAAATCCCAGTGCAACTGCGCTCTCCTGGTTTCATTAGCATCGCTCTGGCTTGTGGTAGGTTTAAATCCGCCGTTCATAACTCAAAGGTGGTGTAATAGGCGCTTTATCACTAAGTTCTTATTTTGAGTCAGCAAGCGCCATTACACTCGATAGCTCAGATAGCGGCTAGCTTCTGCCAAATCCAAAACCTTTATTGCACCGTCGTTTTGCTTGTTTGTGTTAACAATCAATCGTATGCTGGCTTCATTAGTTTTTAAAAAGACCAAAGGATCAGGCTCTGCTTATAACAAGGCGCTTAAGACCACTCCCTTCGGTCGCTCGGACGCATTTACGCGGGGCGGCTTCGCCATTATGCCCCACGCAAATGCGCCGCTTAGCTTAATGTTATGTGTAAGGAGGTAACTTTGGACTTCAAAGATGATTACGGTGTTTTCGTCTGTCCTCACGTATTCGATAAATCTTCACCTATATTGTTTTCAGTTAGAGATTTTGATGGTTCTTGGCAATTCTTATGTGGTGATAATGATTGCGTGGAAAGCAGCAAGCCTAGGCTCGTTCATGTGGGGGAGCTGGCTAAATCAGATCCGACAATTCATGAATTAACCACAATGGAAATTGGTACTTATGCAGAACGTTTTTCTTCTATCGCAGATTGGACATTTGGCGAATTGGAGGATTAAATTGGCTCTTACACATAACACATATGAGCCTCCGGGCTGTCAATGAAAAAAGATAGTCCTTTGACCACTATTTCAAGATCAATACCGTTGCCTTTTTAGAACTCGTTTACTTCGTTTGTCATGGCTGATGTTAGGCAAATCGCCTACGTCAAACACATATAGAGGCTCTTGTTGTTGCTCTTTTCAATTCCTTTTGACTGGCAACGGCACTAGACATTCATCGGTTAACCTTCCGCTGTCCTATTCAAAGCTAAGTGGCTGCGTTGACCAGTTAGTATCAGGTTCAGTGAAGGTGTAAGCAAATTCATAAAAAGGTAGTGATGCGCAACAGTGACATGTCTAATCAAACCAACAGGTTTTGGTATGCAGGTATATTTATCGATGCTGCTTTTGCAGAGTACTGCGCGATAAAAAAGATACTCACCATTAAACCAGTTAGACGTTTAAGCTCATGCCACCGTGCGACTTACCCGTTTAAAAAGCGTTCTTCATCGAATACCTGCTGATTCTTCAACATAAAATAAGTACACCGCCCGATTTTGTGAGCGAGTGCAGATAAAGCCTTCGCCTTGCTCATTCTCTTTTGAAGCTTTGCTAAATACCGTTTGGCGTTGTCATTACCTTTAAGGTACAACACCGCTGCTTCACTAAATGCCCATTTCAAATGTGCATTGCCAATCTTATTCCCCTGCGTACCGTGTGTTTTACCGGCCGACTCAGCTTTGCATTTGACTAACCGCGAATACGAGGCAAACTTTTGAACTGATGAAAACCGCTTAATATCACCAACTTCATACAAAATGGTGAGGGCTAGAATTTTCCCAATACCTGGAAACGACTTGAGAATATGTAAATCTGTAGCGCAGTGTGTCTGTGCCTGAGTTTTTACATAATGTTCAATCTTGTAGAGCTCACTCACCATGGTTTCGATTATGTTTAGGTTTAAATCCATGCTCTTCTGTACTGCTTCGTCTGGAAAAAAGTGGCGCATCTTTTCCCTATCAGGTGAGTTTCTTAAATCTAACCGTGTTTCTAAAGCGGGTAAGTTGTATTGACTGACTGTGCTAGCAACGTGCGCTTTCAGCTGGACACTCATTCTCATTATGTGTGTGCGCCGACGCAGCGCATCACGAATTGAGCGATGCTCCTTTGAATAAGCATGCGCGAGAGGGAAATTCCCTCCCCGCATTAGCTTCGCTATCTTTAGCGCGTCTATTTTATCGTTTTTCGTTTTACCGGCATGTATCGCTTTCATGTAAAGCGCGTGGCCAAGAATAAAATCAATATTGTGCTCTTCACAAAAGTCAGACACCCAATACCAACAGTGCATACATTCCACACCAACAACGATATTGCCTAGATATGGTTTTAGTAGCGCTAACAGTTTATCGGGTGAATCATCGATTTTTTCGTGAACGAGAATGTTGTTTTCATTATCAATGATGCAGACATAGAGCAGTCTTGTGTGAAGATCGATTCCACAATAGTACGGATGTGTATTAGTATAAAAGTTCATTGAGTTTTCTCCCTTGGTTTGGTCGCCTATTAGGATAAACTCTGTTTATGCTGATAGGGAGGAGGCTCAATGATTATCAAAACGCTCAAGTCGCAACCCGCTGCGCGGGCTGCTGGGACAAAAACACAATGCGGCTCCGCCATTTTCGCATTGTGCTTTTGCCCCTTAGCTTAGTGTTATACACAAGGAGGGAACCCTAAGTGTCAGAAGAAAATATCAAAAAAATTGTAAAGCGATACAAACTTCTTTCATCTTTTTGGCTGTTTGTTTTTTTAATTATCGCAATGTTTGCCAACTGGGCACTAATAGAGTCAAATATTCGTAACCACTCGGAGCTTGGCCTTGCATACTATTCAAGTGATACAGGCTTTATTTGGGGCGCTATCATTTTTGGCTTAAATGTAGTTCTGCAGTTACTTTTCTACTCTCTAGAAAAAATCCTGCTCTTTTTGCAGCAAGAAAGCAGCTCTTCGAATTAAGTTGTGTATAACAAAAAAATTAAGTTCGCCCGCTGCGCGGGCTGGGACGCAAACATGTGGGCTGCTCACTTCGTTCGGATTTTAGCCCACATGCCTGCGCCGCTTAGCTTAATGTTAGGTTTTCATTCATGCCTATTAAAATATCTGATCATTTAAACAAAGATGATAATGGTAAAAGCACAGTTATCGCGTGGCTTTTACCAGACAACTGGCGTCTTCCAGATCAAATGAAAGCGTTTGAGAGTTGGTTGCAAGAAAATAGAAGTTTAGCCCCAAGTGAGTATTCAGCAGATATTGGCTTCTCCCCAAGGGAAGACGCATTGGGTGGTGGATGTAAAGTGTCTATAGAATCCATGAAAATCATGCTTCGTTTAGGACTGGAGCTCTATTTATCAGAATATCCAGAGGACTAGGATGTTTAACCACAAACCTAACAACTCAATAAACCCGCTGACTTCGTTCACTGGGACGCATACACGCAGGGCGGCTTCGCCATTATGCCCTACGTGCCTGCGCCCGTTATTGAAAAGTTAGGTATCAAGGAGGAACCATGCCAGATAATCGTATTACTAGTTTATTAACTTACACTGTCTTTCATATTGGCGTATACATTTCACTTGTATCTGGATTTATTGCAGCGAGTGCATTTGGTGATCTAAGCGGAATCATTATGAAATGGGGCGTTGGTTGTTTTTTTCTGGCCGGCGTTTGTGGTGCGGTAATCGGTAGTAATATTCCAGACCACACTAGTTACGATGAATATTTGAAAAAGCACATTGGTTTTTGGAATATTGAAATTTTAAAAGCAAAGTATTGGATTACCTTGGAACATATATTCTTTTGGTTGGGAATTACGCCCGTTGTGCTCGCGTTTATTATTTGTGGTGTATCTGCTTTCGGGGTAAATCCTAATAATCCGCTCTAGTCGGTCGCAAGCTCCCTGGGACAATAACACGTGGGCTCAGTCGCTTCGCTCCAAATTTTAGCCCACGTGTTATTGCCCCTAAGCGGGGTGTTAGGTGCCAAGTGAAATTACTGTTGATTATTCTTGCGGTATTACCGTTTTATGTAAAAGGAGCAGATGACGTGCAGTGGCCTTCTCTAAAGGAAATTCCATTCGTATCTGGCAGAGTCGCGACAGAAGAAGACATTAATCGCGGTGCAGCCGTTTTCCTACTCAAATCGGAAGGTGTAAATATAGGCACTCCGATAGATATTGAACTTCCGCAGTACGCTATTCACTATGACGAAGAATCAGGTGTAAAAACCAATGTTGTATTGATTCAAGCGGAAAAAGCGGACAATTATGAGTATTACGGTGCCTATACTTTTGAGGATGGCGGTTATTTCATAGGTTATTCCGACGAATTTACTTTGCTTGGCACTGTTATTTCAAACTAAGTCAGAAGCACCTAACAATCGCATAAACTCGCTCGCAAGCTCGCTGGGACAAAAACACGTAGGCTCCCTTCGCTTCGCTCTGTATTATAGCCTACGTATTTTTGTCCGTTATGCGGGCCGTTAGGTGCTTCTGGGAAATCAATGGCTAAATCAGAAATAAGACGATTCTTAAAAGAGATCCGCACTAAGTTTCCTGACGTTGTTCCTCTTATGGAAAAACATGAGAGTTGGGCGCTTACATTTCTAATGGAAGAGTTCGCAAATTTGACAACTATTTTGTTAAATCAAGGCGACTTAGAAGAAGCACTAGAACATTTGCAGTACATGAGCGAGAAACTAGATACTGCAACCAAGGCGGAATTCGAGTACATAGATGCATATTATACAGAGCACTTATTCTGGAAAGGTACCAAAGAAGGTATTGAACGTGGCTGGCCTCTCGTACCAGATAATCTCAGAAAATTGTACTTGGACTTTCATGGCAAACCACCTAGGGTAGTGGTTTAAAAATGCACGCACCTAACAAAAAATCAAGTTCGCCCGCTGCGCGGGCTGGGACGCAAACATGTGGGCTGCTTACTTCGTTCGGATTTTAGCCCACATGCCTGCGCCCCTTATTTAAAAGTTAGCTGTACAAAGGAAATGTGGTGTTAAATTCAAAAATTTCTCTCTTATCAAAAATACTATTCGTTTCTCTATTATTTTTGATGCAGTGGTTTACTACTGAGGAAAAATGGTGGTCTGGTGCTCTAGTGTTTTTCATCTTGGCTTTTTATCTTGCTCCCAAATCGGTGGCAAAGTTCGCTACCCAGTTTCTTAATGCAGCAGAAGTAAACAAGAAATCTATGGCGATTAAAGCAACTTTAAAAATGTGGTTTACAGCGCAAGGCTACTTTTTAGGTATAGCTTTTATCTACTACTTTTTAATGGCCATTGTTGTTGCTATCGGAAAAATGTCACTGCACATTGATGGGTTTGGTGTGGCTGGTGTATTTTGGGTTACAAAAGTTGTTGGTTTAATACTAGCTAATGTCCTTTTACTTCCCATAGTTATACTACTTTCAACATATATTTTTAAACGCTGTTTAGGTACAGCTGACAATCAAATTCATCCGACGCCAAACAGCAGCGCGGCTGATTAGGGCGTTAGGTGCTACTGGTATGAGTAAAGTTTTCATCTATGGTTTTACTGGCACTTTCACTGAAGCACCTGAGTACGATTACGCTCACCCAGATATTCGCGCTACTCATAAATGCATGCTTTTTCTTCGCCAAGAGTCAGAAACAACAGAGTTTTTGAATGCGGAGACAGAAGCTAAAAAATTTGGCTTCTCAAGTATCACTAATTTAGCAGGCAATCAGCTTCAAGTTGACATATTGAATACTGATGCTTACAAGGGATTTACCGGTTATTACGACGAAGCGTTAAAAGAAGGGAGTTCTCTTGTTTATTACCCACGCACCTAACAACTCAATAAACTCACTCACTTCGTTCGTTGGGACGCATACACGCAGGGCGGCTTCGCCATTACGCCCTACGTGCCTGCGCCCGTCATTGAAAAGTTAGGCACTTTTAAAAGGATATTAATATGAAAGCTCTTTTTTACTCGTTTTTTGCCTTAGTCATATTTGGCTGTGCGTCTACGAGCGACACTACTATTAACCTCGGGAACACTCCTGAAAACGAAATCGTTTTAATTACAGACAAGTGCGACAGCAAGTGCACGGAAAAAGTTAATTCAACTTTTGTTTTTGAAAGTTCAGGCTCACTATTTAAAAAAGATGCCCCAACAAGCTATGTCATTTTGTCTGAAATTGACGACCAGAGAGGAACTAATACCTACTACGATCCTTCAGGTTCATTCAACAGCACTTGGGACGGTGGATACCAAATAAAAACTTCGCCCAAAAAGAAAACAATAAAAATGTATCCAACCGCTGTTCATATGTCGCCCTCAGAAGAAACGGAAATAGTATTTACAGCACAACCTGGCCAGGAGTATTTTGTCGGTAGCATCTTTCGTCGTGAAAATGTGGGAAACGTTCAAATCAACTATTGGTCTCCTATAGTGATGAATACCAACAGCTTAGAAATTTTAATTCCTTCAAAAGGTATCGAATGGAGAAAATATTGCATCGCCGCTAGAGAATTTTCCGCTTCCGTTGCATGTCCGAAGGAATAGCAAACACGTGCCTAACAAACGCATTAACACTCGCTTCGCTTTGCTCAGTATTATAGCCTACGTATTTTTGCCCGTTATGCGGGCCGTTATATTTACAAGGAGGTTCAGTGTTACATTTTAAGCTGTATGAAGACAAAAGATTAAAGAATTTCAAGCATAGTAAGAAAGTTGAGATTGTGAATAATGCTGTAAAGCTATATCGAAAAGACGCACCGTTGAATGTGAAAAGTCGAATAGTAACAATGTTAACTTGGTGCGGTATTCCCGCTTTAATTCTATTTTGGGTATTCAACTATGGTTTTGCTATTGGTTGGTTTGCTCTATCTATCTTCATTCTGGAGGTTAAATCAGCTAATGATGAAAGCGGAAATATAGAACCGTACTTAAGCCAAGTGTTAGAGTAATGTAAATATAACAAGCGCATTAACTCAGTCGCTGGCGCTCCTTGGGACAAAAACACGTAGGCTCCCTCGCTTCGCTCGTTATTATAGCCTACGTATTTTTGCCCGTTATTCGGGTGTTAGGCTTCTCACATAGACAACTGGTTTTATAATGGAAAAGGAAATTTCTAGGTTCATTCAAGAGTTTTTATCCTTCACACCACAAGGGTCTTTATATTCTGTGGCGCGGTTACTAAATCAAGAAGAACACGAGAAGTATAAATGCATTATGATTCGATGGAGCTCTTGGCATTTTTGGTATTTCAACGCACCAAAGTCAAAAACTATAAAGAAAATTGCAAAAGATTTTCGTAAAAAGATTGGCATGTATGGAATTGAAGGTGCCAACTCACTTGTCACAGGTGTTATAGCTAGAGAATCCGGCGGTTGTGTTTTTGTGACAACATACTCTATAGGTAATAAAAAAATGGAACCATTGTGTTTCGTTATGGAAAACCAAGATAAAGATTGGGCGCTAATGCAACATGATGGTTAAATAAGCGAAAGTGGTAAAGCCTAACAAGCCAATCAACACACTCACTTCGTTCGTTGGGACGCATAAACGTGGGGCGGCTGCGCCATTATGCCCCACATGTCTGCGCCCGTTATTGAAAAGTTAGGTTGCTCTATTGAATAAAAAGGATTTTTTGTGAAGAAACGCGTATTGATTCTGCTTCTATTACTTTTGCCGTTGGTTGGTTGTGACCAATTTTCAAAGGTACAAGCTGTTAATTACCTAATGGGCTCACGACCGATTTCGTACCTTAATGGCTTTTTAGTTCTTACTTATCATGAAAACCCCGGAGCTTTCTTAAGCTTGGGCGCTTCACTACCGCATGAAACTCGAACTATCATTTTTAGTGCGTTTGTCACTTTATTCTTGTTAGCAGTATTTGCCTATCTTAGCCTTAAGCCCTTACCCAATGCCAGTTTTATTGTCGGCTCACTAATCCTAGCTGGCGGCATTGGCAACGTTTACGATAGGCTAACAAACACTGGGCGCGTAATAGATTTTGTTTTACTTCAGCTGGGACCACTGCATACTGGGGTTTTTAACTTAGCAGATATTTTTATAATGCTGGGTGTATTCTTGGCTGCCTTCTTTTCTACAAAATGGGGTAAAAACCTAACAAACAAATTAAGCCATTCCCGTTGGGCACTGGGACGCTAACACGCAGGGCCGCTTCGCTATAATGCCCTACGCGTTATCGCCCCTTATTTAAAAGTTAGGTGCTAAAAGAAAAAATTATGAAATCATGGAATGAATTAACTAATCTACAACGCGCAGTTATCGGTATCGCAATGGTTGTTGCGGCGGCAGTTTTGCCAGAGATAGCCTTCTTAATTCAATTAGGTGGTATGGAAGTCGCATTTGCTCTCGTTTTCGCTAGCCTAGCCCCCATCATTTCTTGGTTCTCAACAAAATACCAAGCAATTAAAGAATGTTTACAAACCTCAATAGTGGCTTTGAGACATAGTGCATCTGCTAAACCTTCCGTTTTCTTCGTACAAGCTTCTTTTTGTGCAGCCGCACTTCTATTTACAAGTTCGGGCTTATTGGCTTTTTACTTTTTTATGCCTAGTATGCTGCTAAATGGGGTCTTGGCGTGAGCGCACCTAACAAGCCAATAAACGCACTCACTGCGTTCGCTGGGGCGCATACACGCAGGGCGGCTTCGCCATTATGCCCTACGTGCCTGCGCCCGTTATTGGAAAGTTAGAAGCCAAGGAGAATCATGGCTCGTCGTTCAGAGTTCAAGGGAATTGTAAGAAACTTTGCTCATATGCTAAATAATCGCAATAACGATCATCTTGGTTACTGGGCTATAGGGCAACTATGTTTAATTGCAGAGCAAGGAAACATCTCTTCTATCTCAGTCAATCTGTTAGAAGTAGAACATAGCGGCGTTAAAAATAGCCTTGAACCATTTGCTAAAAGCATGCGCGAATTGCTTATTAAAATGCTGAATTCTCATAAAATTCCCTCATCATGGGTTAAGTCAGCCAATGTTACTTTTAGTTTTAATGAGCAATATCAAAAGCATTATCACTATTGGCGTTCAGCCCTGGGTTCACCTTACCTAGTAACGTTGGAAATCACTTCAGATTTAGGCAAGGTGTATAAACAAACATTTGGTGGTAATGTAAATCCACATGATCCTCGTAGGGAACAACGGCGTGCAGGCTTCTAACAAAAAAATTATGTCGCCCGCAGGCGGGCTGGGACACAAACATGGCGGCTGTGTCACTTCGTTCCGATTATAGCCGCCATGTTTGTGTCCCTTATTTGGGTGTTATAGGTCAAGGAAGATGAGATTTGGCTTTAGACAGAATTGATTGGCATAGTGGAGCCGAAAATTTCCCTGCAGAGTTACCGAATGAGGCCGGCGGGGTTCATATTGGAATGTTCTTAGCGTGGATCATAAACAATGATTTAATCAGCGATGAACACATCAATGAATCCTCAGAATCACTTGCCCTAGTTAAACAACGTAAAATGACAGGTACAGAGTTTCTCATCGAAGAGTGCGATGAAAAATTTTGGGAAACTGATCTGAATAATGAAGGTTTGGCTTTTGCACAAGCCTACTATGAAACAGATGATTATTTTGAGGATTACGAAGCGGCGCTCTCATCGAGTGAACCAACGCTTTATCATGTGAAAGATTCTTGGAGTAATTACCAAAAGCTCGCGCCACTAATCACAAGTGCCTTTAAAAATTGGAAAAAGCCAGAAAGACCCAAATGGTGGAAGTTTTGGGAATGACCCATGACAACTCAAGAAACGCACTCACTTCGTTCGCTGGGACGCATACATGCGGGGCGGCTGCGCCATTATGCCCCACATGTCTGCGCCCGTTTTTGGAAAGTTATGTGCCAAGGAGGCGAAATTGAACTTTCCAGATGATGCAGATGGTGACGTGTTAAAAAGACTCGATGAATCTGGATTCGATTTTTCTAAACCAACTACGATAGATTTCAATGTTGACTTTGACTCTTGGCCTCCTCATCCGGATGCAATTGCAAAGCTAAGAGAATTCGCTGGTTCAATTCAGGTTTACGAACCTGACGGGGAATATAACGGTTACATCTTATTCAATATTCATCAAGTTCTCTCTTATGAACTGGTAACAGAGATTCAGGAAAAGTTTACCGCTCTCTTGGCTGACTATGGCGGTGTTTGCGAATCCTGGGGTATTTTGCACTAGTGGCACATAATAAAAAAATCATATCGCCCACAGGCTCACTGGGACGCATACACGCAGGGCGGCTTCGCCATTATGCCCCACATTCCAGCGCACCTTATTTAAAAGTTATGCCGCTCAAAGGATGTTATGAAACCGAGTATTAAAAGCAAAATCCCACTAGCGTTTTTAACCCTTATATCGATTTGGTGGGGGTATTATTACGCATCATCAAACGCTCTCAACGAATACGGAAACGCGAAACATGAGTGGCTGTTTTTGCTTGACGCTCTCTTGGTGCTTCCAATCTTGTGCTTCCTTTGCGAATCAGATAAACAAAAAGCGTTATTGAAAGCGGCCATTTTATGTTGCACCTCTGTATACATTGGAAGCTTTATCATTCCCGAACAAAACAAAGTTATTTTCCATTTTCTCGAAAGTGGTCGTTATTTTGTGTTGGCCATTATTCTTGTTTTAGAGCTTTCAGCACTGGTTACAGTATGTTTAGCCGTTCGCGCTTCGCTTGCGAAAAAAGAAGATCCAGATTTAGCGGTCGCTAATCCTATCGAAAAAGTTTTTGGCTCCTCTTTGTTCAGCTCAATCCTTTCACTCGAAGGACGCGTTTGGAGCTTTGCACTTTTTGCTTCCCAAATACAAAGTAGCGCTTATCGCGGCAATCAGCATTTTTACTACGATAAAAAGGATGGCGCTCACAGCAACCTTTTAGGTTTTATTCTACTTATCGTTATCGAAATTCCTCTAGTTCATCTGCTCCTTCACTTTTTATGGTCAAGTACTGCAGCAAACATTGCAACGGGACTTACTTTGTTTGGGTTGGTATTTTTCTTTGCAGAATACAAAGCCGTCGGCAAGCGACCTGTTTCAATTCATGGGAATAATTTAATCATTCGTTACGGGGTGTATGCGCCCTTTACAATTCAACTGAGCAATGTTTCAGAAATATGCCCAAACAATGCGTTTGTGAAACGCTCAAGCAACGTCAAACGATTCAACTATTCTGGTGTTCCAAATGTTGCAATAAAACTCTGTTCGCCTATAAACGGAAAAACGGACGTGTATTTAGGTGTAAACGCACCGGACAACTTTATCAACAGTGTAAAACATGCAAAAAACGCGGCATAACAAGGCGCTTAACTCGCTCCCTTTGGTCACTGGGACACAAACACGCGGCGGCTTCGCCGTTATGCCCCACATGCCTGCGCCCCTTATTTAAAAGTTATACGTCAAGGAGAGAGTCTTGGCCACGATATTAATCGTTATTTTCTTACTTATTTTCGTAGCTGCTGAATTGATTTTTAGACTGCGAATGAGAATGGGAGCAGCGCCTGTTTCTTGTATAGTATTGGTTGTAGTAATTCTGCTTGGTGTATATGGGTATTTCTTCGAAAGTTCTGCGTATGGAATAGTGCGGCCCCCAATGAAGTATGCCTTGAGCAACATTATTATGTTTGGGAGTCCGATTATATTAATACTCGTTGCAACCAGCTTGTTTAAGAAACCCTCATCACTTTTTATTCATTGGTTTGCAGGTGTTTTCTCAGCTCTATATACGGCGTTATTCCCTTTAATTGGAATATACACGGTATGTGCCTTAGGAATTGATTGCCTTTGAAGATGACGTATAGCGCATAAAGTGATTGGGACTGCTAACGCTTGGCTCGGTTCCGCTTCACTTCACAAGTGTGGCCAAGCATTATCAGCCCCTTATGCGGTGTTAGCTGTACCCGGAAAATTCACAACAGGAGGTTGTATGAAAAAACAAAATTCTAAACCGCAGCTGAAGGAATCCTCTTCCATCTCAGACCTTTTTAGAATGCAAACCGAAGTTGGTTTACTTGAATCAATGTCAAGATCAAAAGCACTTACCATTATGGTAATAGCTGGCATTCTATTATTTTCTGGATTCTTTTATTTCTTGTTCAAAATGGCAGGAGGCTAATTTTGGCAACTTGTACAGCTAACAAAACGCTGTTGCCACTCACATCGTTCGCTGGGACGCAAACACGGGGCCGCTTCGCGATTATAGCCCCGTGCCTGCGCCCCTTATTTAAAAGTTAGGTACTTTGTGATTAATAAGATACTCGCTGCTCTTTTTTCTGGAATCGTAATATTTGTATTGTGGGTATCCGTTTCTTCTTTTCAGTCTTTCGTCCTTGAAATATGCGATGTTAAGTTTGGCTGTAAAGGCACAGTTCAATTTTCAATGCTAATAAGTGTAATAGCGGGAATGACAACCTCAATTTCATTTCTTGCAGCGTCGGTAATCAATGATACTGGTGAGATTGGAATCAAGAAGAATCATCTATTCCTCACTGGCGTAATCGGCGGTGCGATTTTGTCAGTGCTTTTGTTAACGGTGCCCAATTGGGGCGTAGAAATTGTCGGCATGGTATTAGGCTGGCTTTTGCTCAGTTTCATATTGTTCACAGGGATTTTTGCGTTGCTTAAAAGGTTTTTTTATGCACGTACCTAACAAAGCGCTAAACACGTTCACTTCGTTCACTTTTAGTGGGTAAGACCAACGTCAGGCAGACAGCATGCGCTTTACTATTATAATGCTTCTGGTCATTCCATTTTTCGCAAATGCTAGTGACGAGATTACAATTCATATAAATGAAACAGGTTACTTTATAAACGAGTCAAATAAAGTTCTAACCAAATCTGGTTTAGAAATTGAATTAACGAAGTTAGACTTTTCTTCAGTTACTTTAGATATCGATTATTGTGCGGAGCCGCTACTAATTTCAGAGGCGTACTTAGCAATTGCTAACAGCAAACCATCAGTATCCAACATCCGGCTGAGAACAAGTGGTAGCTCTGAAGAAAGTAAGTGTAATAGCGTATAACAAAAAAACTAAGTCGCTCGCTGGGACACAAACACATAGGTTCCCTGCGCTTCGCTTTGAATTGTAGCCTATGTAATACTACCTCTTATGTGGGCATAATGTGCCAGGGAAAGTATTCAAATTGGATGGCCTTAATTAGCTGAAATACATGGAGAGGGGGTGAAAATATGGAAGTCTATGAGTACGATTTGGTTGCCCTATTAATTCTTATTTTTGGTCTTTACGTTCTAACCAAAAATGAACTCGAATTCACTTTATCCGTCGGCCCTACAAAACCCAGTGGATTTGTGGACGATAACAGTAGATACACAAAGATCAAAAAAGGTAATCTGGGGAAGATTCAAACTAAAATTTTTGGTTGTACGTTAGTTGCTGCTAGTTATCTTATGTATTCGACTATCAAAGGTGAACTTGTTTTTGTGCTGTAAACCAAAGGTTTTATAAGGGGATGCCACATAGCAAACCACACAAGGCACTCGCGCTGTTCGCTGGGGCGCGCACATGCGAGGCGGCTTCGCCCTCATGCCCTACTCGTCTGCTCCCATTATTTAAAAGTTAGGGGTTTGGATAAATCATGGATGACTTTTCGAAAAAGATAGAAAGCCGCTTTAAGGAAGAGTTCCCCGAATGGGCTAAATATTGCTCAACTGTCTCTCCCAACGGAGAACCTTTTTTGGAAATCAAAATTCCAAGGCCCAATGATATTGGAAAGCCTGACCTGGAATTACAAACCTGCGATGATGAAGTAACCGTCTTTTTTGGTTCATATCACATTCACTGTGACGACTTTGGAAATAATGATGCATACGATGATGCTATAGGTTTTGTAAAGCAGATCATTTCAGAGCATAGTGTTATCGTAAGTTACTGGCACAAGGACTCGTGGTGTGGTTCAGACCTTGTCAAAGTTATTGATATACCGCAGGACAACTCAGAGTATCCTTACGCAGACAGAATCAAAATTTATTCATGGTCAGGGAAACAAGATGCTCAAATCGACTGTTATCCAAAGGCATAAGTCTGCCCCTAACAAGACGCTTAAGTTGCAGTCCGCTGGGGCGGCCTACTGGAACACAAACACATGGGGCAGTTGCTATTTCCCCCAAGCATTTGTGCGCCTTAGCTAGGTGTTTTAAGCCAGGAGATTTTAATGAATTTTAATGACCTACCACTACACGATGGATTAGTAAAAACAATTTCAATAAATTGGCCTGGTAAATCAGCTGAAATTTTCTTAGATTGTTTCTTAATGACAACCCCAAATGCACAGCCATGTATATTAACATTTTCAGGTATTTCCTCAGTTAACGTACCAATGACTGCACCATGGGGCGAATCTAACTCTATCAATACTGCAAGGGTTCAAAAGAATACTTATCAAATTGAATTACAAAGTGGCGACACATTGCAGCTTGAAGCAACAACTTTTGGCTTTGATACAATTGGATCATAACACCCCAATTAACTCGCTCACAGCGTTCGCTGAGACGCGTACACGCTGGGCGGCTTCGCCCTCATGTCTCACTCGTCTGCACCCATTATTTAAAAGTTAGGTGTTAAAAGGAAAAACTATGAAATCATGGAATGAATTAACTAATTTACAGCGCGCAGTTATCGGCATTGTAATGGTTGTTGCGGCGGCATTTTTGCCAGAGATAGCCTTCTTAGTTCAATTAGGCGGTATGGAAGTCGCATTTGCTCTCGTTTTTGCTAGCCTAGCCCCAATTTTTTCTTGGCTCTCAACTAAATACCAAGCGATCAAAGAATGTTTAAAAACCTCAGTAATAGCTTTTAGGCATAGTGCGTCTGCTAAACCTTCCGTCTTTTTTGTTCAAGCTTCTTTTTGTGCTGTTGCACTTCTATTTACAAGTTCAGGTTTTTTGGCTTTTTACTTTTTTATGCCTAGCATGCTGCTAAATGGGGTATTAGCGTGAGCGCACCTAACAACCCATTAGCACATTATCTGCGTTTACTGGGACGCATACGCGGAGCCGCTTCGCCATTATGCCCTGCGTGCCTGCGCCCCTTATTTAAAAGTTATGTTCTCGAATGAAAATGGAAAATTGATATGGATGTAAATAATTCTAAAAGCTTCAAATTCGTAATATTTATTCTGTCGGTCTTACTTTCTGGTTTTATCCTAAAATTTGCAGGGTTAGACGCTTCGCAAGCCAATATAGTTAAGCTTTCCAACTTCTCCTTCCCCATTTTCATAGTCTTCGGCATTTGCGTTAGCTGGACTTACAATTCAATTCATTTTTTAACAGAGCGCTTTTATCAAAAACGAATATAACAACACACTCGCTATGTTCGCTGAGACGCATACATACCCCGTTATAGAAGAGTTATAGGGCACGTTTGATGAAGTACTTTTACTATCATTGGAATGAATCAAGAGGTGATCAATTTGACCATTGGGGCACTTCTGATTGGTATTTTGAAATAGGTCAAGATGGGTACGTTTCTCGCTCGATACAGATTTACGCTTCTAGCAATGCACTTTTCTACAGTGAGCAACACATAGAAGATGTTTATGGTGTATTGCCAGAAGGTAAATTTGAACTTATTGGTGAAGAAAAAGAGATATCAAAATCGGAATTTGAATGTGTTATCGATTCAACTAAATTCACTAACGTGGGAAGCACCATATAAGAAAAACACATAGGCTCCCTACTCTTCTCTTGGTATTGTAGCCTAGATACACTTGCTTGAATGCGAGTGTTATGCCACCGAAAAATTTTAAAATGGATGATATATCAATAATTTTAATCGTATCTTGCCTTCTGAATTTAACTGTCAGCATCTTCTTAATTCTAAGGGAAGATATGGAAACAGCTCAAAGAGTTGTGCAAATCTTAATTGTTTGGTTAATTCCTTTTTTAGGTGCTCTTGGCCTATATCTTTTCCATACAAGCCAAGACGACTATGTCAGCATACCTTTCAAGGGTAAGTTTGGTGGCGGAGACAATGGAAGCAGTCACACTAGCACCGGGGATTAGGCAATAATTAGAAACACTTATTTACAAGATTGTTCAGAATTACGTTAAAACTATACTATATTGAAAAGGCGGTCTTAAACTAAGGAAAGGTTATGAAAAATCATTCTCGTGTTCTGTTAATTATCACATTTCTAATCGCTGCCATTGTGACCTATAGTCTCGGCATGATGAACGGTACGTTTGGATTAATTTTATTAGCTTTCGTATTTGAAGGTCTTTTTTGGTTCAATTCTTATAAAGCTGAATCAGAAAACAAAAAAGCAAATTATCATCAGTCGTAAGTTTCCAAGTCTCAAGGTTTATTTCGATAATACTTGTAATGGAGGCTGGTCTAAATCTCTTGTAAGTCAAAGGCTCTTTTTTAGCTAGGGGCTGTATAGCTGCTAACAGCCGAATTAACACTCCTCCGTTGGTATGGCGTATACACAAGGGGCAGCTTCGCTATTATTGCAAATGTACTTGCGCCCCATATTTGGAAGTTAGGTGTATGAAGGGAGCTACACTTATGAAAAAAATAATTATAATCTTTTCTGTTGTACTTATTCTGGCAACGACTGGAACGTCAGGATTTGGATTAAGTTTTTTCCAAATTTACATTGCTTCACCACTGTTATTGTCTATTTTACTGGTTTTAATCAAGACCAAAAATTCAAAGCTAAATTTAGTTGTGGCATGGGCTGGTTTATTTTCAGGTATTCTGGCTTTGGCGACCTATTACTCATCGTATACCTATACTGGCAACGATGGACAAGCGGGCCTCATTTATGCTGTTATGCCGTTTTATCAACTTGCGTTTATGTTGATAGTAGCGGCTATCGCTTGGAATTTCACACACAAAAATAGCGCTCAAACATGACAAATATGTTGGGCGGCATAGTGATAATAGCGCTATATGTTAGCCGCTTAGCAGAGTGTAAAGTGTCATCACTAAATGGACTTAAAATGACTACAGAAGACTTAATCACCCCACTTCGAGCTGTGGGACGAATACTCGTGAGGCGGCTGCGCCACTTTGCCCCAAATGCACACGCCTTTTATTGTAAACGAATACAATTGGAGCTGGAAGCTTGAAAGTAAAACCATCCAAAAAGCTATATCTAAAAATGCTAAGAAGTCTTGTGATCATTAGCGTTTTATTCGGTTTTACCGCGTATGTTTGGTCTACGTCAGTTTATGGATGCATTACTATCTTTTCATGGGAGTTCTGCGGCTCTATTGGTCAGGCGGAACTTATATACCCGCTTTTTGCTTTAGATGTGTTCTTAGCTTTCTATATATTATCGCCGTTTTTTACCTATTTCAGTTACCGGGAAATAGTCAGGAATAGGAATAAGCTCAATTGATGATGCTGTGCCGTACTACATTAAGAGTCAGACAACTACACAATCTGTCTATACATACCAAAACTGTTGATTAAATATTTATGCTAAATAGTGAAAAGATAAAAAATCGCTGGTAGTCTAAAGCTTCAATTGAAATAAGGAAGTTCTATGAAATACAACAAAAAAGTAATCCTCTCGACAATCGCGTTTGCAACAGTAATCGGCTTGCAGTCTTTCATTCTGCACCAACAAAATCAGAGCAACCACATCGTACAAGTCGAAGTTGCCAAACTTCAGAGCCAAGTGGACCAAACTAGTAAAACCAATCAAGAGCTTCTTCAAAAGATAGAAAAGTTAGAAAGTAATTTGGAACTCAGGCCTCGTAGCCTTCTCTCTATGAACTAGAGAGCCGTTTGTAAAACGAACTCGTTGATTCTGTGTGTAAAAATTGAATAGCGAAAATCCATCAAGTTTAGTTGAACGAGGGAACTTAACGCATGATAGTTAAAGGCTTTCAACTTCTCGGAGTGCTATTTCCAATCGTGGTCATTGTTTCTGCTGATTACTTTTTGAAAGATGTTACACCTGCCACCCCTCTTTACTCTGGTGCAGCATCTTTTATGGGGGTGCTGGGTGTCACGGTAATGGCTTCTTTGGTGTATTTTGTTACTGTCATTCCTACATCTTTCATTCTTCTTAAAAGAGAAAATAGAGATTATTTTAAGTTTCAAAACATTGGTTGGAAAAGTGTGATGTTTCTCAATTGGGCTATAATTTTGTTCTGCTGTGTGTTCGTAGCTTTTGCAATAGCGTCCAGCTTTTTCTAGGCGTCAGCCATGCCTGTACAACAGCCGTTGTAAGTACGAATTATTTAAGTTAAATCAAAAACATGAGCAGTTGGTAATTAACTTGTTTAATCAAGCAGTCAATCGTATGCTTGTTTTATAAGTTTTAAAAATTTGGCCAATGGAACAGGCGCAACTTCTAACAAATAAAGTTAAGTCTAAATATTTCGGTTTCAGATGCTCTTTTGCACGATGCCATACAAACTTATGGGATAGCGATTGATAACGGAAATACACTATTAGTTCAAACAACAGGGAGGATTAATTTGAACGCTTATTTTCCACTACAGTTCGCCTTAATGGCGATATTTTTTCTATATATCGGTGTCAAAGTCATTGCGTCAAAAAGACCTTTATTATTGCCATCAAAAGTATTCTTTCTTTTTGTGGTATTTGCTTTTACGCCTCAAATAATCATGTCTTTTGAAATTTATTTTTCTACCGATGGTATTGGCTTACTCCCCTTAATGAGCCCCGCGATACTGTTAGTTTTTTTGGTTTTTTCCTGGTTTCAAATGAAAGGCTATATGGTGATTGGGGTTTCTGACGACTCATTCAGAAGTGCGTTACATTACGCGTTAATCCAATACAACGTACAATTTAAAGAGCAACTCTCACTAATAAGGCTTGAAGATATTAATGCAGATCTTCAAGTATCTGTACAAAGCTGGGTCGGTACTGCACAGTTAAAATTAAAACCGTCGAAAAATAAGCTTTTGCTGTCTCAACTGGTTTCAGGTATCAATGATTATTTTCTTTCTAATTCTGTGGCACCCAACAATGTCACATCAATATTTTATGTTGTGATTGGACTATTTTTACTGGTTTTTTCTGGTTTTTACATGTCTTAACATCGGCATAGGCATGCCAGCTAATTTTACATAAAACCAGATGATAAAAAGTGCTTTTGTTTATAACCTTTAAAAGGTGAGTAATTAAATGGACCGTCGTGAAGAAATATTTCAACAGCTTAAAGAAATACTAGTTCCTTACTCTACCGACATGGTGGTGGTTATTGATAAACCTGATAATTATTACTTGAACACGCGATACGTAATGAAAAACAAAAAACCTATGTATTTTAGCTCAGTAAAGGCAAATAAAAACTATATTAGCTTTCATCTTATGCCTATTTATGTTTTTCCAGATTTACTTGAGAGCATAACTCCAGAGCTTAAAAAGCGAATGCAGGGTAAGTCATGCTTTAACTTTAAAACTGAAGACACTAGCCTATTTCAACAACTTAAGGCGCTAACTCAAGCAGGCTATAAGAAATATGATAGTGCTGGTTACTTATAGGTTGATATTGTTATATTACAAATGATTGAGAACTACTTGTAAGCTGCGAGCATAAGGGTTGACGTAGTTTAGTTTTGCGACAGAGTTGCTATTAAAGGCTATTAGCTGTAACAAAGCCTGTCTTAGCTATAATCTTACGAAAACACTAAGCTTTCACACCATTACACATGGAAGTATTATGATAAAAAATGAAATACCAGCCAGGATTATTCTAACGTTCTTCACGATAGCTCCAATCTATTTTGCTGTTGATTATTTTCAATCAAACAAGCCGTTTGCCGCTATCTCAATGCTCCTTATCTCAGTACTGTTTTTGATTACTCAGGTGAACATCAAACAATTTTTGCTGTCGGAAGAGAAGCCAAAAGCGAAGTTTGTCGCTTTGCAAATATTTATCGCTGTAATATCGTTAACGCTATTGGCTGGGAAATTACTAAGTAATACCTGATTCTATCCAATTGTTACGTGAGTTAGTTAATACTCAATTTTTTTAGGCATTTGATAAAGAACGATATATCTAGTCTCTCTACACTTATTAAAAAGGATTTTCATGAAGTTTTACCCCCACTCTAAGATTAAAACGGATAACCTTCCTACCCTACTTTTCGCTGCAAGAGCCACGAGTGTTCTTGGCTATATCTTTTCGTTGCTGACAATTTTTCTATGGGTTTCTAGTATATTCCTTGGGCCAAGAACTATGTATGGCGAACCAAATAGCCCAATTCTTTCAGTGACTTGGAATGGCGCGAGAGGTATGGCTTGGCTTTTTAGTGCAGGTACAGTATCTACCGCTCTGTTTTGCTTTATTGTTGGCGGTTTGTGTGCAGCGGTTGTGTCTTTTGAATATAAATATACTAAGTCGTAAGCCCAAAAATGCGAGTCCATATTATGAGAAAAGTGCCAACCGTTTTGCCTGCTATTTTACTACTAGGGTTGCTGTCTGGGTGCACTGCACTTGATGTTGAGCCCTGGACTGCTGAGGAGGTTCTAGGTGACGTGATTTCTTCAACAATTACCGGAAATAAAGTGTCTAGTGGTAACCGTTCTAAGTGCAATCAAATAAAAATGCAATGCCCAGCATCGGATTACAGTGAAAGGTATGTAAATGGTGAAATCAGATGTTCGTGTAGAAGTTAATTAAAATAGCGAACGGAATAGAGATTATAATGCAAAATTCGTTAACGCTTTCAAAGTACGTTAAGCAACGAAACGGTGTGCCTTTGGGAGCGAAGCGTTCGATGAGAAATATGCTGTACCGCTCCTTCGGCGCAAGATCTTTCGCTCAATTTTGGCGACATTGGAATCCGATTTGGAGCTATTACTTATCTCGCAATGTGATGAGGCCTCTTAATGCCTTTCTGCCAACTTCCTTGTCTGTTTTGATCACATTTTTGATTAGCGGAGCGCTTCATGACCTCGCCGTCTCAGTGGTTAAATGGAAAGCTGTTGTCTTTTTCACACCTTGGTTTGGCATTATGGGCACAATTGTTATTGCGTTTAGTGCATTGGGTATTTCTTACGATAAATTCAGATGGATTATAAGAGCAACCTTCAACTTTCTAACCATCCTTTGCTCTCTAGGTATCGCTTATTTAGTAGAAAGCATGTATGTTTTGTAATCAAAAGCGCAACGATACGTCCCTTCTCAGGCTTTAAAATATAAGATTATGGGCTCGTAAAGTGGTGTAAACCTAAGTTTTAGAAAACATCAAAGGAATGATAATGCCTCTTAAGAAATGGACCTTACAATACTTAATAGCATTCCCCCTGTTATGCGCCATTTTTGCTAGCGTTCAGTACCTCAAGGGGCAATCTATCCTTTATTCGTTGGAATTTGGAGCCACTTGGGCTTTTATTTCCATCTTCATCTTTGCAGTCCGCCGTGCCTACAACTTCAAAAGGCGGACCCACTGCGATATATGTAACGATCTACCGTCTCACAACAAAATTGACTAAGCGAAATTATAAGCGGTACTTCCTACTAAACCTTTTATCTTAAGTTAATCAAACGAGTATTAAATGAACACACAAACCGTGCTTTCTTGTTTTCTCTTTTTCTTACTTTTATCAACGCAATGTGAAGCCTCAACGCGGACATTGAAATATGAAGAGGATGGATTGGCGGCTACCTACTACGTGCCCGGTTCTAATGATGGCAAAATGGGCGTGTTAGTGCTAGGCGGTTCAGAGGGCGGCGTGCCAGAAAAACTCGCGAAGCCCATTGTGCAAGCGGGCTTCCCTACTCTTGCTTTAGCCTATTTTAAGGAGGATGGCTTACCGTCTGAGTTAGAGCGAATACCTCTTGAATATATCTATCAAGCTGTCTCGTGGTTGAAAGCACAACCAGAAACCACGCCAGACAAAATTATTGTTGTTGGCTGGTCAAAAGGTGCTGAATTGTCGCTTCTTCTAGCGTCAAAAGATGCAAGTATACATAGTGTGGTTGCTATTGCGCCTAGTTCCGTTGTGTGGGCGGGCATTTTGAAAGATTGGAGCAAGGTTCCTGGATCCAGCTGGACTCACAACGGAAAGGACTTAGCATTTGTTCCTTTCAACCCGTCGGGCGAAGTTAATGGTTTGCTAGACCTCTATACACAATCTCTAGAAAACCGTACAGACAGCGGTGAAGCTAATATTCCCGTACAGAATATCAATGCAGGTGTTGTCTTACTGACTGGCGAAAACGATGAGATTTGGCCATCGCCAACAATGGCTGAAGCGGTGTGTAAAAAAATAAATGCACGCGCTGATAAGAAATGTAAGCACATAAATTATCAAGGCGCAGACCACTTGCTTAACTATGAATTCTTAAAAAGTGGTAGCGATATGAACCAAACCTTTATTAAGATGCTTACTAAGCCCAATAATCACTAGTCAGCTTCTTCAATAAATAGAATTATATGACCATTGATGAATTCAATCACTTTTGTAAAGCACTACCTCACACTACTCATGTCGTTCAGTGGGGAAATTCAGAAGTATGGAAAATAGGTGGGAAAGTTTTTGCTATAGGGAGCATTGGCAAGGACGGGCACCCAGCTTTTACCTTTAAAACCTCTGAGCAAAACTATTATTTTCTGGAAGAGAAGCCTGGCTATCGGCCTGCTCCCTATCTTGCTAGTCGTGGAATGAAGTGGATACAGCAGTACAATTGCGACAGTAACGAAGATGAGGAATTAGAATATTATTTAAGCGCGTCGTTTAAGCTAGTATCGTTAGGGTTAACCAAGAAAATGCAAAAAGATCTTGGTTTAAATCAACCTCAATAGAAGGTGCTTACACCATGTTGAAAGCAAAAATCTTTACGCGAAACATCCGTCCTTATGTTGAAGAGGAGTTGGCATTAGCCCGCAATGATCAAAATTACGGAAATAAGGCTGAAGCCTTCGCTCATTTGGAAAATGCCCACGTTCTTGGTCAAGCGTCTACAAGGCTACACGTAAAAGTACACGTTCAAATGCTTTTATGGGCAGTGAAACAAGGCAAAATTGGTGAAGTTTTTGGTCAGCTTTTCAGAATAGCTGGTGCTGCAACAAAAACCGCTTTTGGTTTAGTGCCTACGGGAAATACTGGCGGTACTAATGTGAGCCCATTTAAGGTAATGCCAATAAAACCCGAACTAGACAGAATATTAAAAAAAGCGCGTTCTTATGAAAATTAGAATTAATGTTGTTGATGCGTTCACCAGCGTAAGGTTTAAAGGTAACCCTGCCGCGGTGGTTATCACCGGAAAATGGCTTAGCGATGAGAAAATGCAAGAAATCGCTGCTGAGAATAACCTTTCTGAAACTGCTTTTTTAGTTGAAGATGATAACGGTATATTCGCTATCCGCTGGTTTTCCCCTGTGACGGAAATCGATTTTTGTGGTCATGCTACTTTAGCTTCTGCGTTTGTCATTTTTAGCGAAAACTACCAACTGCCGCACATCTCGCTTTTCGCCAAGTCGGTTGGGATGATGAAAGTCGTTAAAAAAGGCGACGGATTTATTCAGATGGATTTCCCTAATAGAATGCCCAACCCTGTCGGTGAAGTGCCTGAAGCGTTACTAAAAGGACTCTCTATCAAGCCCAAAAGCATTCTAAAAAATAACCAAGCTTATTTTGCTATTTATTCAAACGAAGATGATGTTTTAAGCGTAATTCAAGACAGCGAACAACTAAAATCGCTTGCGCCTTTTGATGTGGTAGTAACAGCGCCAGGAACACAATTCGATTTTGTGTCGCGTTACTTTTGGCCTGCGAACGGCGGAGTTGAAGACCCAGTAACCGGTTCAATCCACACAGGGTTGGCGCCGTATTGGGCAAAAGAGTTTGGACGGTCAAAACTTACGGCATATCAGGCGTCTAAAAGAGGCGGTACATTAAAATGCGAAGTAGCGGGCGATCGCGTGCTTATTTCTGGCCAAGCGGTGTCTTACCTTGAGGGCTACATTACTATCTGATGGCTAGTTATGGAGTAGAAGGTATCTTAAAAGTAGCAACACCCGACCATTCTATTCACACTCCCCGGCGCAAACAAAAAAGCGGAAGATATTTAACCTTCCGCTTTCATTCACGCAACAGCACATTGCTGCATCTAGTTTTAACTAGTCAAATACAATATTAGCGCCCTACTGCAATGCCCTCTCTACGAGGATCTGCCCCGCCAATTAGTTTGCCCGATTTAAACTGAATGCCATGAAGACCGCTGTTTAAATCCACCACTTTAACATTGTGGCCGAGTGCCTTTAATGGCTCTTCAAGCTCAGCTATTGGTGTGCCCTTTTCTAACGCCGTATAGTCGTTTCTATTGGTAATTTTAGGTAGGTTGATGGCCTGTTGAATATCCAAGCCAAAGTCTAAGACACCAATTAGGGTTTGAGCTACATAGCTTACAATTCTAGAGCCGCCCGGCGAGCCTACAACCACCTCTAAGTTCCCTTCTTTGTCGAACACCATTGTAGGGCTCATAGCGCTTCTGGGGCGCTTACCAGGCTCTACTCGGTTAGGTACGGGGAAGCGATCTTTAGTCGGCGAAAATGAAAAATCAGTCAGCTGATTATTAAGCAGGAAGCCTTCTACCATGATCCCAGAGCCAAACATAAATTCAATGCTGGTAGTCATTGATACTGCATTGCCCTCTTTGTCTACGATAGAGACATGTGAGGTGTTAGGTAGTTCCATTGATGTACCAAGCGCTACATTCGCATCGGCGTACGGATTACCCGCGCGCTTACGACGCCACTCTTTATCAACAGCTATGCTCTCAGCACGGCGCTGAAGATAAGCGGTATTAATCATGGCTGCAAACGGCAAGTTAGTAAAATCGCTATCTGCTATAAACTTCTCACGATCGGCATATGAAAGCGCACTTGCTTGTGTATAAAGGTTGGCAAACTCTACTGAATCCGGCGCGTATTGACTAAGGTTAAAACCCTCTAGCATTTTTAGAATTTGATAAACGTTTACGCCACCTGAGCTAGGTGGTGCCATACCGCAAATGCGTTTTTCGTGGTACAGGCCACAAACAGGTTCACGTTTTACAGGTTCGTAGCTCGCTAAGTCTTCTAAAGACATTTGGCCAGGGTTAATTTCTGCATTATTAACCGCTTCAACAATCTTTTCGGCAACTTCTCCTTTTAGTAAATAGTCGCTGCCCTTTTCAGCAATACCTCTTAAGGTCTTAGCCAGCTTTTTATTTTTCCTTACTGTGCCTTCTTTTAATGGCAGGCCTGCTGGGAAGAAGTACGTAGAGCTTGCAGGAAAGGTTTTCAATCCAGGGTGATAGTCTAATGCAATAAGTTTGGCTAAACGCGGCGATACTTTAAAGCCGTCTTCTGCTGTTTTAATTGTATCGTCGAACAGCGTATGCCAAGGCAGCTTGCCGAACTCGCCCTGAGCCATTTCTAGCGCTTTTACTGCACCAGGCACGCCAACCGACTTTCCACCTACTACGGCATCTAACCAGCGCATTGGCTTATTACCTTCAATAAACCAATGAGAATTGACAGCTTTCGGTGCTGTTTCACGGCCGTCAAAGGTGTGAAGTACTTTGTTTTTATTATCCCAATAAAGGATAAATGCACCACCACCGATGCCTGACGATTGTGGTTCAACCAACGAGAGCATCGATTGCACAGCTACCGCTGCATCGATTGCGCTGCCGCCCTTTTCTAAAATATTCTTTCCCGCCCAAGACGCATAGGGGTTTGCCGCTACAACCATATAATCTTTGGCTTCAAATGCCTTTTTCTCTATGTAGCCTGTTGCCGCTTCTGGTTCTCCAACTTCACGCGTTTGCTTCGCGTTCGCACCAAAAATAAAACAGCTAGATAATGCAAGAGTTACCACTGAAGCTCTGAAAAAAGCACTGCGTCTCAAAATAATACTTCCTCTTATTTAAATTTTTCGGGGTTTATTGGGCGTTTTTTAAGAAACGCATCAAACGCTTCTTGAGCTGCGGTTGTGCCCAACGCTTCTAAAAATATATCAAACTCTTCGTTCATTTGTTGGTTTGTTCGCTCCCCGTCACCTTTTAATAGCGCTTTTGTTTGTTTAAGCGAAAATGAAGGCTTGGCGACGAGTTTCTCTACCGTAGTTTGAACCGTTTGATCTATTTCATGAGCGTCGACAATTTTTGTCAGAATACCAAATTGATAGGCATCAGCAGAGGTAAAGGGTTCGCCCAGCATTAGCCACTCTGCCGCCTTTATATGACCGGCAACCTTAGGCAAAAGATAACTTGATGCATATTCAGGAACAAGCCCTAAGTTGATGAATGGTAGAACAAATCGGGTATCTGGAGTGGCGTAGACAAAATCGCAGTGAAGTAAAAGCGTTGTGCCTATGCCCACTGCCAACCCGTGAACTTGCGCAATAACCGGCAAGTGACACGCCGCCAGAGCGCGCATAAACGCAGCTGTTTCTGGCACCTGAGCATGATCTTGTTGCTGTGCGAAGTCTCCAATGTCATTCCCTGCAGTAAAACAATCGCCCGCGCCTTTAATGACCACCACTTTCGTTGAGCCATCGTTCTTAACACCTAATATGGCGTTCGCCATTTCTTGGTACATGTCCCGCGTTAATGCATTTTTCTTATCGGTACGGTTAAGCGTAATGGTTAAGCATTGCTGGTTTGTTTCGGTAATAATGTAAGACATAATTACTCCTTTACTGTCGTCTTTTTTATTTTAGATGTACTTCAGTTTTCACCGCGTTGGCAATTTCTGTATCATAGCCAGCAAATTCGAAATTCAAAAATAACTAACACTGATGATGCCACTGCCGTTTTCGCTTAAGTATAGCGCTGGTCCTTTATTTGTAGCGCTATGCTCCGTTGTCGCGTTTTTCTTTGAGCCCATGTCTGGCAATTATTTGGCTTACGACAGGTATGCCATTCAAGGTTTAGAAACCTGGCGTATAGTCAGCGGAAACATCGTTCACACTAATGGCTATCACCTCCTTTTAAATTTAGCAGGTCTGGCGTTATTGTGGGCACTCCACGGTGAACATTATCGCCTTGGTTTGTATTTAAAAGTTTTTGTGTGGTGCTGTTTGGGAACCAGTATTGGGCTTTATTTTTTCTCTCCGGATCTCATTTGGTACGCGGGATTGTCGGGCGCATTACACGGCATTTTCGCATGGGGCGCCTGTGTTGATATTAAGGAAAAGATGAACTCGGGTTGGTTACTACTTATTGGGTTAGCAATTAAAGTGGGATACGAACAAATAGACGGTAGTAGTGAACAAGTTGCAAACCTGATTGACGCAAAAGTTGCCGTAGATGCGCATTTATTCGGCGCACTTACCGGTATCGCAATCTTTTTACTTATGTTCATTACGGCGAAAAGAAAATAGAAACTCGAGCGTTATAGCGTCACTCTTTTTGCGCATTTTGATTTGTTAAAGCAGATTAATGTGCTGAAGCAAAAAATGAAGATTAAAAAAAGGCCCGAATTCATTGAATTTGGGCCTTTTGCTGTATGCCTATTACTTTATGAACAACCCAGCGCCTGGTAGACGCTGGGCAATTCAAGTAGAGGTTCTGCTTATAAGTTTTCTTCGAATAACTTATAAATACGGCGGTACTCATCTAGCCACGAGCTTGGCTGCACAAAGCCATGTGGCTCTACCGGATAAATGGCCGTTTCAAAATCTTCTTTCTCAAGCTCGATAAGACGCTGTACCAATCGCACGGTGTCGTGGAAAAACACGTTGTCATCAACCATTGGCGCATTGATAAGCAAAGGCTTTTCTAGCCCATCTGCAAAATAAATTGGCGAGCTACGCTCAAAAGCGATGGGATCAATATCAGGCGTATTCAGTATGTTTGCCGTATATGGCGTGTTGTAATGCGCCCAATCGGTTACCGGACGAAGTGCTGCACCTGCCGCAAATAGATCTGGCGCGGTAAACATAGACATAAAGGTTAAGAAGCCGCCGTATGAACCGCCATATGTGCCAATACGCTCACGATCTACATTTGCATTTTCAACAAGCCAGTTAACACCATCACGCAAATCTTGCACTTCAGGCGTACCCATTTGACGATAAATAGCGGTTCGCCAATCACGTCCGTAGCCAGCACTAGCGCGATAGTCCATATCTAGTACGACATAGCCTTGCTGCACGAGCATGCTGTGGAACATGTACTCTCGGAAGTAACCAGACCACCCCATGTGGGCGTTTTGCAAATAGCCTGCACCGTGATTAAACACTACCGCTTTATTTGGTGCCGACTTGTCGTAATTTTCCGGTAAATATACTCGTGCGTAAATAGGTGCATCGGTATGCGACGATTCAATAGCAACGATGTTAGGCACCGCCCATGGAAGTGCATTAAAATCAGCACTGGTGCTTTGCGTGATTTGCTTTGCCGCTGTTGTTTCGTTTGCTGGCTTAATGTAAAGCTCTTGTGGCTGATTCACCTTGCTATGGCTTAGCAGCAAATTTTTACCATCAGGGCTAAGTGAGTAGTCTGTCATACCATTCAAATCAGTCATGGTATCGATGGTATTGTCACTTAAATCAGCACGATAAACTTCGTAAAGCCCCGGATGCTCCATGTTTGCTTTAAAGTAGATATAGTTGTCATCGCTAGAAAGCGTTAAATCGTCAACAATAAAACGGCCGCTGGTTAGCGCGACTGGCTTCTCGCCAGGCTTTTGAACGTATAAGTGAGAGTAACCAGTATGCTCAGACTGATAGTAAAGCGTCTCGCTGTCATTTAGCCAATCAAACGCGTTGAAACGGTAGTTTACCCAAGCATCGTCATGAAGCCTATGTTGGTTTTCTAGCGTTTTATTCGCTAAGTCGACCGTTGCAATCCAGCGGTCTTTGTTGTCCCATGCTTCTAGCATAACGGCAACGGCGTTACTGTTTTTGTGCCAGCGAATAGAAGGCTTAGTCCAGTACCAGCTTTGCAGTAAGGTAATGTCGCGCGGCAAACGATTAACTTCATAGGTCTCGCCTTTTGCCTTCGCGTTTTCTGCTTTTACGTCAGCAAGTACGTCGTCATTGTAGCCAGGCAAATTAAAGTATTTAAGCTCACTCTTCTCACCTGTCTTCAAATTAAGCAGCCACAGCACGTGATTCACCGATTCAGCATCTGCAACTCGTTGGCGTACCGGCTTCGCTGCAATGCGGCTGTCTTCTTGAATGTAGTGTGGCATGATATCGCTGTCATCGCGAGTCGGCTTACTTTCCGTGGTGGCGACTACTGCAAAGTTACCCGCAGGTGATACGCTGATACCCGCTAGTCGATGCGACTTATCAAAGTAAAATGGCGTAGGTGCTACACTGCTGTTTTCTTTGGCCAACGCTTTATGTGCGTCGTCTTTTTCCTGCCTGTTTTTGCGCTGTAGTTTGATATATTCCACCAGCGACTGCTGCTGCTCTGCAATATAATCTTTAGGCGGTTCAACCGATTTAGGCTCGTCGCTAAACTCCCAGCTTAACAATTCTTCGCGGGTGCCGTTAGATAGGTCTATAGCAATAAATTTGTTACCGCTTAACGCCATTAAACGGCCATCAGTCATAAATGAAAGCGTTGATAGCGCATTACCTCCACGCGCGATACGCACGGTTTCACCATTAGTAAATTGCACATAAACACTGTCTTCGAACGAATATGCAATGACACCATCGTCTCTCACTACACGTTCGTCAAAACGATACTTGTGCAAATCTGATAATGGTGCTTTTACTGCATTTGCAGGATCAGACAGCTCTGCAATATATACATCTGTCAGTGCACTATCTTGCCTTTCTTTTTCAAAAACAATTTTATCGCCATTGACCGACCAACCCATAGCCTCTGGCAACGCGCCAATCCATTGAGGATCTGACATAATTTGCTTCAGTGTGATTTCACCTTGTTGCACGCTGTTCTGGGGCGCTACAGCTGGTGTAACGGTTTGCTGAACTGTGGCAGCAGGAAGCGATGTAGACGTGGTTTGGTTAGATGGCTCGTTAGTGGTGCTTGCACATCCGCCCAACGCAAAAGTTACGCTGGCCGCGATGAGTAAAGAAGAATATTTTTTCATTATTTTAAGTCGTTGTTATTTAAAAAACGGTAACATTATACGCAGAGCAATAACTAAAGCGCTAACGTTCATCGATTGAGATAGTGAACCAAACGTATGCGTTTTGCGTTTATGGTTTGGAAACGTGGTCTGTCGACCTGAACAAAATAACAAAAATTAACTGATGAGGTAAAACACTATGAAAGCGAAAGGTTTTATACCGGCGTTACTTGCGCTGAGCTTTTTTACGTCTACTGGCTTTGCGAATGAGTGCCCCAGCGTACTTAAGTTTATGAAGCGTAAACTCAATTCTCAAGAAACGGTGAACTTGTGTGACGAATACGCGGGGAAAACTCTACTGGTAGTCAATACTGCTAGCTATTGCGGTTATACGCCCCAATTTGAAGGCTTAGAAGCGTTGTACAGTGACTACAAAGATAAAGACTTTGTAGTGCTAGGTTTCCCGTCGCACGATTTCAATCAAGAAGATAATGATGAAGGCAAAACGGCGGAACTGTGTGAATTGACATATGGTGTAAAGTTTCCAATGTTTGAACCTATTTCGGTAAAGGGTGAAGATGCGGATCCCATGTACCGTATGCTGAAAGCCGCCACTGGCAAAGCACCATCGTGGAATTTCAACAAATACCTTATTGACAGTTCAGGTAAACAAATTACCCACTACCCTAGCTCAACAAAGCCTACTGATCCGGCTTTTATTGCTGACATAGAGGCACTGCTAAAAAGCGAATAAGGCAACCGGTATTCATATTGTTTTTGGGTTTTACTAAACGCGAGTATAAATACCGTACATAAAAAAGCCCCGCGTAATACGCGGGGCAATCAAGCACACTCAACTTGGAACACACTTTTAGCTGAAAACATACTTCCTACGTTTTAGCTAACTGCATTAATTTAGTGTGTTTAGTCATTAGTTAGTTCAATAATTTTTTCGCTTGCTTCGGCAAAAGCCTTGTTCGCTTGCTCTTCGCCCATGTTAAGTCCTTCAGCGTAAACGAATTTTACATCACTGATACCAACAAAATTTAAAAAGTGTTTTAAGTATGGCGTTTGTGTATCAAAGTCTGAACCCGCATACACACCACCTCGTGCAGCAAACACTGTCGCTGACTTGTTTTCTAACAAACCTACAGGTCCTGTCTCGGTATATTTAAAAGTTACACCTGCTCGCGCTATGCGATCGAAGTAGGCTTTTAGACTTGAAGGAATGCCAAAATTGTACATAGGCACTGCCAACACAATTTCGTCAGCCGCTTTAACCGCTTCAACAATGTCATCAGAAATTTTCGCCAATGCGTGTTGAGATTCATTTCTTTCAGAAGCCTCAGTCATCCACGCCTGCATTTCTTCACCTGTCAGGTGTGGTAACGCAAGTTCTGCTACGTCTACACGATTAACACGCACAGAGTCATTGCTTTCAATTTTTGAAAGATACTCATTTGCTAATTTTGAAGAATTACCCTGACTGCCGCTAAGGCTGGAAAATATAGCTAAAACTGTTTTCATGCCGAACTCCATTGATTCGTTGTTTCGATAATCTAAACGTATTTTAGGGCAATTAGGTTGGATGAAAATATCAAAAACATGAAGACTTCGTTCTATTTTGTAGAACAAATTTGTACTAACAATGTATTTGTAAAAATTTTGAAAACATTACATTGCGTTAATGTTGCAAGGAGGATGATCTTCTCGTATTTGCTCAGCGTAATCGAGTTTGCCACAACACAATTAAGAGGATTAAAAATATGAGAAGGACCAAAGCGCTCCTTGCATGTTCGATATTACCACTGTTTTTGATTGGCTGCTCGGATGACGACGATGATGTCGTACAAGAGCCCGCCCCCACTCCAGAGTACGCCAATGTTCGTGTAGTACACGCAGCATCTGACGCGCCAATGGTTAACATTACGGCTAATGACTCCATCCTCAATAACTTAGAAGGCGTCGATTACCAAGTCGCATCATCCCGATTTGAAGTTGAGACGGGTATGTACGATATCGGGGTTACAGGTATTCTACCTGGAGAAAACGCTGAGGTTTTACAAGCTGATGTTACGTTAGAAGCGGACATGAACTACGATATTTTTGCCGTGGGAAATGTTAGCGACGACACGCTATCTTTATTAACAGTTACCAGTATGGAAACCGCGGTTGATGCTGGTAATGCTCAAGTGCAAATAGTACATGCTGCATCAATGGCGCCAACGGTTGACATTTATGTAACAGCGCCGGATACAGATATTACCACTGAGCAACCGCTTGTCACTGCTGAATTTACGGATGCTACAGATCTGATTCAAGTGCCTGCGGGCGATTACCAAATACGAATTACACCGGCAGGTGAAACAACGGTAGTGTACGACTCAGGCACCGTTAATCTAGCCGACGGTGCCGATTTGCTTATCGCTGCGACTAACAATGTAGGTACAGGTGACTCTCCGGTTACTTTGCTTGCCGCTGATGGTGACGGTAGCTTTAAAATATGGGACGCAGAGGCTGGCGCAGCTATTCGCGTAGTGCATGGCATCAGCGACGCTCCAGCGGTTGATGTAATCGCAAACAATGAAGTTGTGCTGGTCGATGGCATACAGTTCCCGCGTACCACAGACTACGTGTCTGTTGCTGCAGGCGACTACCTTATTGATGTAGTGGCTGATAGTGATAACAGCGTTGTTGCTATTGATGATGCAGAACTAACGTTAGAAGTGGGTATGTCTTATACCGCTATTGCGAATAACGTACTTTCTGCTCCCGAGTTAGATGTATTGGTTGATATGCCTCGCTCAGTTGCTACAGAAGCGAAAGTACGTATTGTTCATGCTTCACCTTCAGCGGGTAACGTTGATATTTATGTAACTGCAGACGGCGAAATTGATGCTGTTGACCCAGCATTTGCTGATATAGCATACGAAACAGGTGACTTGGTTGAAACTGGTTATGTAAGCCTTGCTGAAGGTGATTATGTGGTCACTGTTACACCAACAGGCACCAAAACAGTAGCGATCGAAACCGGCGTTTTAACGCTTGAGAATGGTGAGATTTACACTGCTATCGCACTAGATGGCGCGATGGAAGGCGATTTGCCTCAACTCGCACTTCTTGATGGCCTTGCACCACCTCCACCGGCTTTCAACGCTGACATAACCTACAATGTAAACCTAAGCGGTTCACAGGAAGTCCCTGCTGTTAATACTATGTCTATGGCGACGGCTGTAGTTGAAATTGATGAAGATCTTCCTGCATTTAGCGTTAGCGTAGACGTTTCTGGCCTGACTGACGTTACAGGTGTGCACGTACACGATGGCGGCATTGGTATGAATGGTCCGGTTGCCTTCCCCCTTACTGACGCTGGTGACGGTACTTATGTTTTAGCCGAAACCAACATTTCACCGAGTAACCTAGACGCACTAACCAACGGGGAATGGTACTTAAACGTTCACACCACCGCTAACCCGAATGGCGAAGTGCGTGGACAGATCGTTCCAGATACTACGGCTGTGGTTACCTTCTCATTAAGTGGTAGTCAGTCAGTACCTGCGGTCGACACAATGGCAATGGGTTCAGGTTACGCACTGTTCGATACTACAAATAACAGCGTTTCTCTGGTAGCAGTGACTACTCTTGAAAATGCCACAATGGCGCATATTCACAGTGGTTTCGCCGGAGAAAATGGTGATGTTGTTGTAACACTGGTAGAAAGTGAAACTACGGCTGGCGTGTGGATGACTGATGGTAGTGTAGCGCTAGATGAAGCTACTGCCGCGCAACTACTCGCGGGAGGACATTACGTAAATATTCACTCAGAAGCATTTGCTAGCGGAGAGATCCGCGGTCAGATCACGCCTGATAACATTGAAGTGTACGGCATTATAGCCAGCGGCTTACAAGAAGTACCAGCGGTTACCACAACAGCAAGCGGTGCAGGTGCATTCACGTTAAATACGTCAACAGGCGCGTTATCTGGCAGCGTAACGGTAACCGGTATGACTGCAACTATGGCGCATATTCACGAAGGGGAAGCGGGCGTGAATGGCGGCGTTCTCCTAGGACTAACTGCCGGTACAGATGGCATGTGGTCGGTTCCGGCTAATACCATGCTAACTGCCGAGCAAATGGGTGTCATGGCAGACGGTGGCTTGTACACCAACTTCCATTCAGATGCGTTTCCAAGTGGTGAAATTCGTGGCCAAATCACGCTAGGTTTTGACCAATAACCATTGGTAAAGGTTATTGATTACCAAGCGAATTAAAAACGATGAAGTGAATTAAAAAAGGGGCCGAGGCCCCTTTTTTGTATTTTTGAAACGGTAAGAATACGGTTTAAATTGTGTTCAAAGCAGTTTCGAAATCTGCAATCAGATCTTGGGTGTCTTCAATACCTACCGAAATACGCAGCATAGTATCGGAAATCCCCATCAACTCACGCTCTTCTGCCGTGTTCTCAAAATAAATCGTAGGTGCTACGGGTAGCGCTAAGGTGCGATTATCCCCTAAGTGCGTGGCGCAAATAACTAACTTCATTTCGTTTAAAAACGCTACAGGGTCTGCACCGTCGATAAGATCAAAACTTAAAATCGCACCGTAGCCACCGTTTAGATATTCCCGTGCCATGAAATGCTGTGGATGATCAGCAAGCCCCGGATAAAAGACTTTAGATACCTTGGGATGATTATCTAAAAACGTCGCTAATTGCATTGCATTGTGTTGGCTGCGTGATAAACGCAAATCCAGCGTTTCCATCCCCAAAGCGATAGCCGTTGCTGATTGTGGAGACAATGTAGCGCCTAAATCGCGCAGCCCTTTCTTTTTGATTTGGGTAATTCCCCACTGCGAGGTATCTGCTACCTGATACGCTGGTTTCAAATTATCAAACGTCTGCCAATCAAAATTGCCAGTATCGATAACTGCCCCACCTAACACGTTGCCGTGACCTGCGATATATTTCGTTAAGGAGCAGAATACCAACGACGCTTTAACGTCTTTGGCGTAAAAAACAGGCGGCGGCGTCATGGTATTATCAACCATAAATAGCATGTGCTTCTCTTCACAGAATTGACCGATGGCATGAAGGTCTGCAACCTGAGTCACAGGGTTGGCTACGGTTTCTGTGTAAACGCCTTTAGTATTAGGTTGATACGCTTCTTTCACTTGCTGAATGTCAGTTACATCTGTGTAAGTAACCTGTACACCAAAATCTTTTATTGTTTCAAAAAAGCTTCGCGTATTGCCAAAAAGGTATTGGCTTACTATTAAATGATCGCCCGCTTTTAGCAACGCAAATAAAGAACTGCTAATAGCTGCCATTCCGGTTGCATAACACAGCGCACCTACACCACCTTCCAAATCATTAAGCATGTTTTGCAATGCAGCCACAGAAGGTGAAGATGAACGAGAATACACATGGGCAGCACGTTTGCCTTGAAACGCGTCAATAATGCCCTGAGCATCTTTAAATTCAAAAAGAACCGAGTTAGACGTGCTGCTATGAACACCACCATGCTCTGGGGTATTTAGCATACGATCAGAATGAACCTGACGGGTTGTGAATCCCAATTTTGTCACGGGTGAAGCTCCGAATATAGATGTTTGCGACCTAGCCGAGTGTGTACCAATTTTAAATTAATACATACTTTTTACTTCAACAGAATTGACTATGGCTTAGTTATGCAGTTTTTAGGATATTTTGCGCAAACAGTATCATAAAACGCGTAAATAGTTTGCATTTGTTCATCTATGTTAGTCACTTTCTGAATAATCGGGCCTAATACAATTGCCTTCCTTGCATAGTCCAACCCAATGACTTGTATGGGAATTTCAGCTTCACGGGCAATGTGCATAAAACCTGTTTTCCAAGGGTATATAGGGCTACGGGTTCCTTCTGGGGCTAAAGCAAGGATCAGTTGATCAGCTTCTTTAATCTTATTCGCAATAGTCGTCACGACACCGTGCGCTTTGCTTCTTTCTATAGGAATGCCGCCTAGCCTTCTAACGATAGCACCCAAAGGTGGTGTAAAAATGGTATGTTTGCCAAAGAAATTGATATTCAGCTTGAATGAGAAGACCACAAACAAGCCAATAAAGAAATCCCAGTTCGATGTATGAGGTGCTACCGCTAGAATGGCTTTTTTCTGGTTGATTAGTTCACCTTCTACACGCCAGCCTCTTTTTGTTAGTACCCACGCCGCGAATCTGGATAACCAGTTTGGCCATTTCCGGGGAATGTTTTCTCCTACGGAAACGGTACTGGCTAATTGAGAATGCGTGCTTGGGCGTGAGGATTCTGTCATTATTATTATGCTCTGTTTACTTCGTTTTGGTGGTTCAAGTGATATTTTATCTGCCAAGGCCTCAATCGATAAGCCGCAATGAATAGTGCTTACCAATTGACCTTCATTCCCGCATATCGCCTGTGAAATGAAGTCCGTATAACGCGTGTTTTGGCGAAGAGTAATCAAAATCAAAATGTAACGCAATTGTTAACAACCTCATGATTGCGTCACGTAGTGAAATCTAATAGAGAAAAAGGCCGTATTTAATTATGTGTATTTTGTTTATCGCGAATAACATGCGAGACGATTACCCACTTATTATCGCTGCGAATCGGGATGAATTTTACGCACGACCAACCGCGCCTTCTTCATTCTGGAAAAGCCACCCGCATTTACTTGCCGGACAGGACTTAGAAGCTAATGGTACCTGGATGGGCGTTACGCGTAACGGCAATCTGGCAGCGCTTACTAATGTTAGAGACCCTTACAACATCAATAAAAATGCGGTATCTCGCGGTGAATTAGTAGCAAACTGGTTGAAGCAAGACCCAGTAGAAAGTGAGAACACTGCGCAGTCACAATACCTTAAAACCTTGGCAAAAACGCGCCACCAATACAATGGCTATAATTTACTATTTGGTCATGTCAATGCGTTAAAGGTTTACAACAATGTAAACAATTCGACCCATTTAATCGACAGCGGCGTGTACGGGTTGTCTAACGCGGATATTGCCACTCCGTGGCCAAAAGTAACCCAGGGTGTAACAGCATTAAACGAATATGTATCGAAAGAATGCTTGATAAATGACGATGACTTATTTGATATTTTGCGAAGTGACAATAAAGCCGACGATCACCTGCTACCTGATACGGGCGTAGGCTATGAATGGGAGAAGGCGTTGTCTTCCATTTTTATTCAAACCGAGAAATACGGTACACGTACCTCTACGCTTCTTTTAGTCGATAAAAACAATACGCTGACTTGGAAAGAGCGACGCTTTTCAGATAGTGGCGAAGCGCTTGAAACCCGCGCTTTTTCTTTTTCAATTTAGGGTGTTTTTGAAATGAAACTTTCGTTTACGTTTTCTTTCTTCCACTAATTGAAATATTTTCAACCTATAGGGGTCGTTTTTTCTACCATCGGTGGCATAATGCCAGCCTGCTTTCTTTTGCATACCAACGTAACGTGAGGACATATCGTGTTTGAAGTATTACCCCATCTCGCCCCAGATCCAATTCTTGGCCTGTCAGCTGCTTTTCGTGAAGACACCAACCCAAATAAAATCGATTTAGGTGTTGGCGTATATAAAGATGAGCAAGGTAATACCCCTATTCTTTCAAGTGTTGCGAAGGCGCAAAGAGTGCTTTTAGACACAGAGACCAGCAAAACCTACATCACGCCTCAAGGCAACCAAGGTTTTATCGACGGTATGTTGTCTTTGCTTTTAGGTAAGAATAGCCCAGTGCTTTTAGCAGACCGTGTTGCAGCGGTTCAGGCACCTGGTGGTTGTGGCGCACTTCGTATTCTTTCAGAACTACTTGCCCGTTGTAACGACAACGCAAAAGTATGGGTAAGCGACCCAACGTGGGCGAACCACATTCCACTTATCGGCTCTGCCGGTCTTAAGATAGAAACCTACCCGTACTTCGATAAAGCGTCAGCGAGCATTCGCTTTGATGCAATGATGGAAACCCTTCGCAAAACTGAAAAAGGCGATATTGTTCTTCTACACGGTTGTTGTCACAACCCTACAGGTGCAGACCTTACCAATGCACAATGGGATGAAGTGCTAGAAGTAGCGAAAGAGCGCGAATTCCTGCCTTTCATCGACGTGGCTTACTTAGGTTTCGGTGAAGGCTTAGAAGAAGACGCGTACGGCATGCGTTTATTAGTAGAAAACCTACCAGAGGTTATCGTTGCAGCTTCTTGTTCTAAAAACTTTGGCCTTTACCGTGAACGTGTTGGTTTGGCTGCCATCATTACTGAAGATTCAGCAACCCGTAAAATTGCTCAGGGTCAAATTCAGTCAATCGCACGTGGTATTTACTCTATGCCACCAAGCTACGGCGGTGCGTTGGTAGACATTATCCTAGCTGACGAAGCACTTAACAATGAATGGGTATCTGAAGTGAACGAAATGCGCGAACGTATGAAATCGCTCCGTGCAATGCTTGTTCAAAACCTTCACGATAATGGCTCACCTAAAGACTTTAGCTTCGTTAATGACCAAAAAGGTATGTTCTCGTTCTTGTGTATCACACCAGAGCAAGTGCGCGAAGTACGTGAAAAGCACAGTGTTTACTTTGTTGACTCAAGCCGCGTAAACATTGCGGGTATTAATCAGGAAAACGTAGAAACACTCGCCAAAGCGTTGGTGTCAGTGCTTTAAGCATTAACTAACGATTTTTAAGATGCGAAAGGCAGGTTTTGAAGTGACCCCCAATAGTTGGACTATCCAATTACTGGGGGTCTTTTTATGTCAAAACATCACAGAGCATTTAAGTTAAAGCTAGCGCGACTAGCGCAAGAAGAGAGTTCAGGAGCCTTAGGTAGAAAGTTTAAAGTACGACCTAACCTTATTCGTTACTGGTCTCAAGTCTATCGCATCAACGGCTTTGATAGTTTTATCCATAAGCAATTGCCTTACACCTTTGAATTTAAACTGCATGTACTCAA
>NZ_MEJH01000015.1 GCF_001953635.1 Alteromonas abrolhosensis
TGAGTACATGCAGTTTAAATTCAAAGGTGTAAGGCAATTGCTTATGGATAAAACTATCAAAGCCGTTGATGCGATAGACTTGAGACCAGTAACGAATAAGGTTAGGTCGTACTTTAAACTTTCTACCTAAGGCTCCTGAACTCTCTTCTTGCGCTAGTCGCGCTAGCTTTAACTTAAATGCTCTGTGATGTTTTGACATAAAAAGACCCCCAGTAATTGGATAGTCCAACTATTGGGGGTCACTTCATTAGCGGCCTTTTTTCTTATTTAGCAAAACGTTATGAACGTTTCATGCGTCTACGTAGGTAAACTGCTGGAGCTAGTAACAATGCAATCCAGCCCATTGAACCACCACCTGATGTATCGTTAACACGAATTGTCACGGTTTCTGTTGTAGTGTCAATGCCGTCAGTTGCAGTTACTTCTACTGTTACTTGCTTCGCCTGTTCATGACTTGGCGCAGTACCAGTAATTGAAGATGTTTGCATACCATTTACGGTAATGGTTACATCGTCGCCGTCAGCATCAGTTGCTGTTGCAGTTACAGTGTAAGATGCACCCTCATCTACACTTGTTGGTGCAGAGATCGAGATTATTGGCGCGTCTTGTACACCCGCAACCGCGACGGTTACTGTACCTTCACCAACAATTTCACCTTCAACTGGCTCTTCGTTTTCATCAGTTGTGCCTTCTACACGCACTGTGTATGTGAATGAATCTTCACCGAAGAAGTCAGTATTAGGTGCGTAGGTTACTGTACCATCGTCATTCACTGTTACTGTGCCATTTGCAGGCTCAGTAGTTACTACAACTGTCGATGGGTCTATTTCATCTTTTGCAATTGTGATTGGCGTGAACGTGCGGAACTCACCAGATAGAGAGTCCATCGTGAATTTATTGATGATAGTGCTGTCCATTTCGTTAGCAAGAATGTTAGCCGTTACCGACGCATCTTCGTTAACTGTCAACATGTCATCCATATATTCGCTTGATGGAATTACCGTACCAGCGTAGCTGATAGTTACTTCATCACCTGCGTTTGCAGTAAGAACAAACTCATCACCTTCTACTGGAAGCGTACCTTGTAGGCCTGCAGATGTAAGTGACGCGAACGTAGTACCTACGCTACCAGAAACGTTTTCAGCACCAACTACAGTGGCGTAAACAGGCGAGTCCATTGGGCCGTAAACGTAGTTTACGTTACCTGTTTCATACTCAAACCATAGCTGGAAGTTAAAGCTTGTACCTTCTTCGTTCCAAATCTGCGCGTTTTCCCACTCAACAACAAAGTGACCTGTAGTTAGGCTAACAGCATAAACGTTACCTGTTCCAGCGCCGCCACCTGCTAGATCGAAATCTGTCCAGTAAGGTGCTACAACGTTGTTAGGCTCGCTTAGGCTTGGTAATACTTCAGCAAACGGTGTTGTAATATTGCCTGAGCTAGTACCAAGAGATACAAAACCATTAGATGAAATCTGCATGGTCGTGTATTCGCTACCTAGATAGGTAATAGTGCGTGGTAGGCTAACTTCAATTGATGCATCGTCACAAGAACCAGAACACTCTAGAGGTGTAACACCAATCGCTGACATTGGAAGGTAACGACCTAAACCAAAGCCTTCTAGCATGTCACCGATAGACGTATCTGGATTCATTGAGAATGATGCCGTATTTAGCGCGCCTTCCCAGTAAACTGTACCAGATTCTGCGTCATAGCTGATTGGCTCTTGGTTACCATTCTTAACAGCAGAAATTGTAGAAGGATTGATTGCATACTTATGGTCGATTTCACCTGTGATGCTGATCATGCCTGTAACGTCAGTGTTTGTTGCAAACGCTTCAGTTACTACCAATTCACCTTCAGCCGCAACTTGAGTGCTCACATCACTGTCAAACAATGATGGTTCGTCACTGCTAATAGGGTAAATTGCTACTGGAATGAAATAGTCAGTAGTTGTGTCGTCAGTATCAGCCCAGTTAATACCACCGAACGACCATGAACCTGTAGATGCTGTCGTTACGTCTACCGCAACCATTATCTCAGCAGATGCTCCAGCTGGAAGCGTTGCCATTTGTGGCGTAACTGTCGCAGAGATAGCTGGGTCGTTAAACATAGCTGTGGCATCAACAGTAACTTCTTCATCGCTAGTATTTGTTACAGTGATAGACATTTCACAGTTCAAATAGCAGTTACCGTCAACCAAACTTAAGTCGCTATACGTAAGCTCAACTGTAGTTGCACGAGGTAGATCTAAACGACCCGCACCCATGTCAAAGTTGTCTGCTGGAGTAGACGCGTCTTCTTTCAAAATATCGCGAATTGAAGAAGTAACAAGTGCACTCTTAATTTGTTGTGCAGTCCAATCAGGATGCATTTGTTTAAGAAGTGCAGCTGCACCAGCAACGTGAGGCGACGCCATTGAAGTACCGTTCTTAAACGAGAAGTTCTGGCCTTCGTGTCCAGGTGCATCTGGTGATTCACCAGAGAAGATACGAGTACCCGGAGCGGCAATGTTAGGCTTAAGGAACGTTGGATCGCCATTAGGACCACGAGAGCTGCTTTCGTTCATGATGTCAGCAAGGCTGTCTGAAACAACACGAACAATATCGCTGCCAATAGTTACATTTAGCGATTCATCTGTTGCTTCTGCAAGGCTAGCTAGCGCTTGACCTGGCGTTGCAGGTAGCATTAGTGAAGGAATAGTTTGTGCTTCACTTAGTCCGCCCATCAAGATTGGTGCTTCACCGCGTCCATCAACGTTGTGAATAAGTACCGCTTGTGCGCCCGCCGCTTCAGCATTTTCAATTTTGGTCACGAAACCACATGTGCCACGGCTGATAAGTGCGATAGCACCTTCAAATGCACCTGCAGCAAATGGCTCACAGCCTTCAACGTTTGAAGGATCAAGTTCACCAGCATAAACAACAGGCGCTGTAATTGGGCTGTCAAATACAATAGCAGGGTTACCTACCGAGTATAGAGCAGGAATAGAGCCAATTGTCGTATCGCCTTCAATCGTTACTTCGTTAGCAAACAATCGACCTGTTGTCGTATTGGCAACAGTAATTACGTCTTCTGAACAGCCTGGGCAGCCAATTGTTCCAGCACCTGGGCCATCGTTACCTGCTGCAAATACTGTAACCACACCCGCATCGTGCATTGCTTCAAGTACATCTTCATAAATAGAACCGTTCGGGTTGCCGCCAGCGCCGCCGCCCCAAGAGTTATTTACGATATCAGCACCGTCTGTAAGCGCAGCTTCAAGCATTGAAAGCAACATTGAAGACGCACCGCTTGAAGAAGCAGGGTTAGCTGGAGTGGCATAAAGGCCTTTATAAACCATTAGGTAAGCTGCTGGCGCAACACCTGAGATTTCAGCTTCTGCACCATCGCGCTCAGCCATTACACCGTAATTACCAACAGCAGTACCGGCAACGTGAGTACCGTGACCGTTAAAACCTAGTGGGCTTTCATATTCTTCTTCTACAACTGAGAAGCCTTCTACGATATCGGCTGCACGAGCTACGATAAGTTTGTTGTTACAAAAATCAGGAACTTCTGAACAGTAGTCATCAGTAGGAAGCGTTTCAGCATCTGGGGCTGTGAAGTTTTCACCACTGAATAGCGGGTTTTCTGGGCGAATACCGCTATCAATAATCGCAACTTTTACACCTGCGCCTGCACTTTCTTTACCACCAAGCTGTTCCCACGTTTGCACTGCACCGATAAGGTCCAAGCTCGCATCCATTTGGGCGTGATGAATAAGATCAGGGTACACAGCTTTTACAGTTGAAAGACTGGATAACTTATCAAGTGCACTTTTTGAGATGATACCCGCAAAGCCGTTGAAAGCCGCAGTATAAGACATGTCAGCTTTGAATGACTTGTCGAAAGACTTGATAGATTGAATAACCGACTGCTGTTGTGCTTCAAGGAAAGATTGATATTCCTTAGCTGCGTTAGATTTAAAGTTTACTTTTTGACCCTTGTGAGCCGCCATGCTGCTTACATTTGGGTTAACAGCGCTGAATTGCGCCATGGGTACATCGGTTAGCTGAACGATAACGCGTACACTATCATTGTTGGCTTGAATCGAGTTAGCAAGAATGTTCTTCTTGTCGAATGACGCCTCAATGGCATTGCGCTGTTCTACGCTATGGCCAGAAATCTGATTTGAAATTGCAAATGCACCGAAGGCAGAACCTGCTAGCGCCGTAGCAACAACTGTACTAAGGATTGTTTTTTTCATAATTATTCTCGTGTGAATAGTTCCCTGGAGCCCAACGATTTTTTTGTTTGCTTTAAAGGTCATTCGCCTTTTTTTAAATGCAACTTATCGTTGTGACTATCTATTACTAGCACACTTTTATTCCTTTTGTAACGAGTGTTTCTGCAATACACAATTTACACATTTTGTTACATTTACAGTCAAATATGCGTTGCCTACCTAACTTCTTTTTTTATTTGCAATTTCTTGTGAATACATACAAGAAGCGTTGCCGTCTAAAATAAAAGTAACCATATTTAAATGGGTGATGGAGAAATGAATGTCCTACGTGATTTTCATATTTTTTACATGAACTTTACGTTTTTAGGACGAATATCCTTTTCAATTCGACTAATTGAGTATGGCTATTTCACCCATCGAAAAAAACGCCCACGAATAAGTAGGACACTCCTGCATTTTCTCAACTAGCATAATGTAATCTCTATAAGTCGCTATTAACCCTCATATTTAAGGGGATCAAACGTGAAAGACAGAAATCATTTGGCCGAAGTAAAAACAACAAATAAGGTCGAAATTATTACTAAAGGGGTTGTTGACATCCCAATGCTGCAAATCCTTTCTGCCGAAGGTGAACTCATTGAAAAAGCAGTTGAACCTGACCTCAGCAAGGAAGAAGCATTAAAAATATTTAATACCATGCATTACATTCGGGTATTGGATGAACGTATGGTGGGTGCACAGCGTCAAGGTCGTATTAGTTTTTACTTGGCAAGCACAGGTGAAGAAGCGGCTTCAGTTGCAAGTGCTGCAGCACTATCAGACGACGACATGATCATGTCTCAGTACCGTGAGCAAGGCGCATTAGCGTACCGCGGATACACCACAGAACAATTCATGAACCAAATGTTTAGCAATAAAGACGACCCGAACAAAGGACGTCAAATGCCTATCCATTATGGTGACAAACCACTTAACTTCATGACGATATCTTCACCACTAGGCACACAGATCCCTCAAGCATCTGGATATGCCTATGGCCAAAAAATGTCGGGTAAAGATGTGGTTACTATCTGTTACTTCGGTGAAGGTGCAGCCTCAGAAGGGGACTTCCACGCAGGGCTAAATATGGCCGCTGTACTAAACTGCCCGGTAATCTTCTTTTGCCGAAATAATGGCTACGCCATTTCAACACCAGCAGAAGAGCAATTCGCGGGTGACGGCATTGCGTCTCGTGGCTTAGGTTACGGTATTAAAACCATCCGAGTTGACGGCAACGATGTGCTAGCTATTTATGCTGCTACCAAAGAAGCCCGTCGTATTGCCATTGAAGAAAAATGTCCTGTGCTTATTGAAGCGATGACTTATCGCTTAGCGGCACACTCTACATCAGACGACCCAACAGGTTATCGCTCTCGTGAAGAAGAAGATAAATGGCGTGCAAAAGACCCTATCGCTCGTATGGCGAAATGGTTAGAAAGCAAAGGCTGGTTCGACGAAGCTGAGAACCAAAAGCGCGTTGATAAAGCAAGACAAGATGTATTAGCAGCTATGAAGAGTTGTGAAAAAACAGACGTATGTGCCATTGAAGATATTGTTGAAGATGTTTACGACACACCACCATGGCATCTAAAAGAACAACTTAATGAATTGAAAGCGCATATCAAAAAGTACCCGAAGATGTACCCTAAAACAGCAGGGAGAGTAAAATAATGGCTAAGATGAATCTACTTCAAGCGATTAATAATGCACTCATCACAGCCATGACCGAAGATGAAAAAGTAATGGTCTTTGGCGAAGACGTTGGCCATTTTGGTGGCGTATTCCGTGCGACCAGCCATCTTCAGGAAAAATTCGGCAAAGCACGTTGCTTTAACACGCCGCTTACTGAACAAGGCATTATCGGCTTCGCAAACGGATTGGCATCACAGGGCTCTGTACCTGTTGCTGAAATTCAATTCGGTGATTACATTTTCCCTGCGTTTGACCAAATCGTGAATGAGACGGCTAAATGGCGCTATCGTTCAGGCGGTCAGTTCGACGTTGGTACGCTAACAATTCGTACACCTTATGGCGGCGGTATTGCCGGCGGCCACTATCACAGTCAATCACCAGAAGCATTTTTCGCTCACTGCCCTGGATTAAAGATTGTTATTCCTCGTGACCCTTATCAGGCGAAAGGTTTGTTGCTTGCGTCAATTCGCGATAAAAACCCCGTATTGTTTATGGAGCCTAAACGTCTTTACCGTGCTTCTGTATCGGACGTGCCAGAGGAAGATTACGAGTTGCCGCTAGGTAAAGCGGATATTGTTCAAGAGGGTAGCGATATTACCTTACTTGGATGGGGCGCCCAGATAGAAATACTGCAAAAAGCAGCAGAAATGGCCCTTGAAGATGGTGTGTCATGCGAAATCATCGATTTGCGCAGCATATTACCGTGGGATGTAGAAACCGTTATGCAATCTGTTATGAAAACAGGTCGCCTATTGATAAACCACGAAGCACCGCTAACGGGTGGCTTTGCGAGTGAAATTGCGGCAAGCATTCAGGAACGTTGTTTCTTATACCTAGAAGCGCCTATTGCAAGAGTATGTGGCTTAGATACGCCATACCCATTGGCACATGAAAAAGAATATATGCCAGATGAAACAAAGACGTACGAAGCCATAAAACGTACGCTTCACTACTAAACCGGGGGACGATGAAATGACTATTGAATTTATCTTACCGGACATTGGTGAAGGTATTGTTGAATGTGAACTTCTGGAGTGGTTAGTCTCTGAAGGCGAACACATAGAAGAAGATCAGCCCGTCGCGGAAGTAATGACCGACAAGGCTACAGTGCAAATTCCTGCAATGCATGCGGGTGTGGTTAATAAACTGCATTACGCGGTAGGCGATATCGCTAAAGTGCATGCACCGTTATTTTCTATGACGCCAGATGATGCCGACGCTAACTCAGATACTCAAGAAGACGCGCAAGCGGAAGTAAAAGATAATGCGGCTGAAACAGCGACAGCGAATGTCAGTGCTTCTTCAAGCGCTTCAAACGGCAAACACATTGAAGACTTTATTCTACCAGATATTGGTGAGGGTATAGTTGAATGTGAGATTGTGAAATGGAACGTAGCTGAAGGCGATGAAATAGAAGAAGACCAAGCCGTTGTAGAAGTGATGACCGATAAAGCAGTGGTAGAAATACCTGCTAAAAACGCGGGCACAGTGCATCGTCTTTATTACGCGCAAGGTGATATAGCAAAAGTGCATAGCGCATTATTCGCACTAGAAGTTGTCGGCGAAGCCTCGGCGACTAACAGCACAGATGACGCTTCACCATCGTCAGATACCGGTTCATCAAACGTTGCTTCACAAAGCTCAGTGCAAACGCAAACAACCGGTTTAAGCCAGCAATCAATGCAAGTGGCACCGTCAAAGTTCAGCGACGGCGAGTACGAGCCACCGATTGCTATAGAAGGTAAAGTGTTGGCAAGCCCCGCGGTAAGGCGCGTTGCGAGAGAAAAGAATATTGACCTTTCTTCGGTGAAAGGCTCGGGTAAAAAGGGGCGAATTCTTAAGTCTGACGTGCTGAATTTACAACAGCCTAGCGTTGGTAGTTCAACTCAAAGTGCACCGTCTTCTTCAAGCTCATCTACGTCACAAAAAGGCGATTCGAGTAGTGTAAACACTGTAGTTAAAGGCAGCGTTAGAACGGAAAAAGTACGCGGTATTCAGGCCGCTATGGCGAAGCAAATGTCGGCTTCGGTCTATACTATCCCTCACTTCACAGTAAGTGACGAGTTGGTAATGGACAACTTGATGTCACTACGCAAGCTGCTTAAACCTGAATTTGAAGCGAAAAACGTAAAACTCAGCTTTATGCCGTTTTTCGTTAAAGCAATGTCATTGGCACTTAATGAGTTCCCTGTAGTTAACAGTCAGCTTAACGAGGACGCCACTGAGATAAGCTACTTCGCAGACCATAATATTGGTTTTGCAGTTGACTCTAAAATTGGTTTGCTTGTACCGAATATTAAGCGCGTACAAGACCTCTCGCTTTTAGATATTGCTGTTCAAATGCAGGATATTATCGAACAAGCCAGAGCAGGACGCGTGGCTGGCGAGCACCTTAAAGGCGGTACGATTAGTATCTCTAATATTGGTGCGATAGGCGGTATTACCGCAACGCCAGTAATCAATAAGCCAGAAGCTGCCATTGTTGCTCTTGGTAAAACGCAGAAACTTCCGCGCTTTGACGACGAAGGGAATGTTAGCGCGCAAAATATCATGGCGGTTAATTGGTCTGGTGACCACCGTATTATTGATGGTGCGACTATGGTGCGATTCAATAATCTATGGATGAGTTACCTAACTCAGCCAGAAAAAATGTTGATGCATCTTAAGTGATATCATTCAAAGCAATTTGATTTGCAGTAGCAATATTTTAAAAGGGCCAATAGCAAAACTATTGGCCCTTTTTGTTTTGTATACCTCAAAGCGCGTTGACGTTATTATAGAGCACTATAAACAAACGAAAATTTTACTGAGGTTTTGTGCTTAGTTATCAACATGCCTTTCATGCGGGCAACCACGCTGATGTCATCAAACATCTTTGTTGGATTGGCGTTATCAACGCATTAAAGAAAAAAGATAAACCTTTTACGCTTTTCGACACCCACGCAGGCGCGGGCGCGTACGATCTAACCGACGCCATGTCATCAAAAAATAAAGAATATGAGACGGGTATTTCTCGTTTGCTTTTAGATGATAAAGGCGTTCAGGACTTGCCAAATTTGTTGGCCGACTATCTATCGTTGTGCGAACCATTTTTAGCGCAGCAGCAATATCCGGGCTCGCCTGCAATAAGCGCAAGAGCGAAAAGGGATGGTGATAACTTACACCTAATGGAACTTCATCCTGCGGAATTCGATAAACTAGACAACAACGTGTACCGTTTACGCACCCGTAATAGCCACGTACATAAACGAGACGGATATGAAGGTCTTCGCGCACTCACGCCACCTAAACCCAATCGCGGTGCTATTTTAATCGACCCTCCTTATGAGCGCGTGAATGAATATAGCGACCTTGTTAAGGGTGTGGAACAGGTATTTCAACGCTGGCAGCAGGCACAAATCGTAGTGTGGTATCCACTATTGTCAGAGAGGGCTGGCGCCAAAAGTGGTGCAAGTGAAGCTATGTGCGAGAAGCTTGCAGCATTAGGTAAACCCTGTTTTAAAGCAGAAATACATGTGGCAGAAAATACCCCAGATGCTGGAATGTATGGTTCTGGCGTATTCGTGTTAAACCCGCCTTGGCAATTAGATGCTAATTTAGAGAGCGCGCTAGAAAGCGTTGTTGATATGTTAGGTGCCGATGAAACGGGTTATCACGCTACAGCGCATGTTTCTTGGATAAACGAAGATAATTGATTGCTGTGCAGTTTAACAATGGTAAGCGTATCGCTGCTGATTAATCTGTTTCAAAAAGTCACTAAAAGTGTGAAGTAAAAAAATATGTCGCAACTCAAAGGCCTTAAACATTTCTATATACCTGATGAGCAGTCGATATATTTGCTATCCCATGCGGATGCGAAAAAACTAAAAGACTGGGTAAACCTTTGCATTTCACAGTTAGAAGGGTTGGGTTACAGTGACATCGAACTTTTAGGGAAAGGGGCCTTTGGTTTTGCGTTTGCAGGGAATGCACCAAGCGGTGAATCACGGGTATTTAAGTTCTCGCGTATAACACTACCGCAGCACGTGCAGGATAGATTAGAAGAGGAAGCATTTATGCTTTCTCATGTTAATCACGAGTTTGTGCCACGATTTATTGAATATCAACAAATACGTAAACAATCCATCTTAGTCATGGGGCGAGCGCCTGGCGAAGACCTAGAAAAAGTCAGCTTGAAAACAGGCCCACTATCGCCCCGTATTATCGTCAAAATCGCAGTACAAGTAGGCGAACTTTTATCAAGCTTTCGGCAATACAGTGAGAATGGCGAGATTAAACCCATCGTTCACGGAGACATCAAACCCTCGAACTTGGTTTGGGATACTGAAAATGAAACTGTAGGGTTGATTGATTGGGGCTCTTCAGTGTTCGCACAGACTGACATTAGCGGGCAATATGTGGGTAACAATGTCATGGACTTAATGTCGGGTGAACTGCATCAAACCAACGCCCGACTTGGTGATGTTTATTTTATTGGAGAAGAGCAACTTAATGGCGCACTTTCCAGCCCACGCTTTGATGAACAAGGCCTGGCGAGCACCCTGTATGCTTTGGCTTCAGGACAGTCGTGCCGTTATGGCAGTAAAGTTATTACGCCGTCATCCCTTGGACTACCCAAAATGCTCGCGAATATTTTGGAGTATATGCTTAGTGAAGATCCAGTAAAGAGAAGGCAGGGCGGAGATTACCTGTTTAATCATCTCCACGTTTTAAAGAATATGGTTTTCACACAAGACAAGCCACCGCAATACACTCCTCTAATACCTACGTGGCTGGCCCACTCTCAAAACCGTGCTGATATTGAAACCGTTGTTTACAGCTCTCGAAAATCTTACCTACGCCAACAGGCCAGATTGTCTGACTCATTAGATGAGAAAGACGTAGAGGAACTTCGCTATATAGACGACGCGCAATTCGACCGTTATTACAAAAATTACTTACAGGGAATGGGCGATACCGAAAAAGCTTTTGTTTCCGCAATCAGTAGACTGGGCCGTTACCCTGTGGTTGGCGGGATGGCTGTGCGCTGGGAGCCAGAAGGTATATATGTCGATTCAAGCCTGAACCTGTATGATGAATCGTTGAAAACTGCGTTTGATTTAGCAGTAAATAATGTCATTAACTTAGCAAGAGCTATTCATAAGCCCGCCGTGTTCAAATGCTGTATGTTCAACGCCAAAAACACGCTGCACATTGAACGCGAAAGTGAAGATGAAGACTTTAAACCTGCCAGCGGCATGTTTATTCCTTACGAATTATCAAGGGTTTCTGCACAAAAAGATGAAAGCCGTACTCACTCATATTTTGAAGATGGAGACGATCCAGACGAGTTGTTGAAGCTGCCGCAAGATATTATAGACACTATTGTTCAGCTAAATACCATTCACCATACGGGCTGCATCATTTTTGAAGCGCTACCTACCCATTTGAAGATACACAACTACTACACGCTGCTCGACCATAGCCTTGAAGAACGATTCAAAGCGTTGCTAGCACAACTTGTCGAGCAAATTCCCAAAATAAAAGGGCTAGGCATTTCAGGGTTTATGAAGTTACCCTATAAAGATACGCGCTTTTTCGAGCACAAAGCAAAATTGCCTGAGAAGTATTATCCGCGAAACCCAAAAGCAGTAATTGAAGAGAAAGTACAACATGTCTGAGATTAAACTATCATCACTTTTTGAACTCGAAACAGTGGAAGCTGGCATTTATCGAGGTCAAAGCTGGGATTTAGGCTTCCGTGCCTTATTTGGTGGACAAGTTCTGGGACAAGCGCTAGCAGCAGCATACGAAACCGTGGAAGCCGGTAGAGTGGCTCATTCATTCCACACGTATTTTTTACTTCCCGGCGATGCAAAAAAGCCTGTGGTCTATGATGTAGAGATTGTACGAGATGGACGCAGCTTTTCTGCTCGCCGTGTTAAAGCTATTCAAGATGGCAGAAATATCTTTTACATGACAGCGTCATTTCAAGTACCTCAAGACGGAATGGAACATCAAAACCCAACGATGCCTGATGTACCTGCACCGGAAGATGTACAATCTGATATTGAATTCTATGAAGCTAACTTCAATAAAATTGCGCGCCCAATGCAAGAAGCGCTGAGTTATCATAAACCGGTAGATATCCGTACTGTGGATGCAGCTAATTCATATCAGTCAGCCAAGCGCGAGCCAACCCGTTACATTTGGTTAAAAGCAAGAGATACCATGAATGCGCAGCTTTCTGTGCATCAAGCTGCGCTTGCTTACGCGTCAGATTATCATTTTCTTAGCACTTCATTACAGCCACACGGCGTAGCAGTAACTGATAAATCGCTTCGTATAGCCACTATCGATCACGCCATGTGGTTTCACCGCCCAATTAATATGAATGAGTGGTTGTTGTATGCAATGGAGAGCCCATTTAGCGGAGGCTCTAGAGGGTTAGTACGCGGACAAATATTTAACCAAAGTGGTGAACTTGTCGCGTCAACCATGCAAGAAGGATTAATGAGAAAAGTAGACGAATAGGGAGACAGTTATGCGCTACAAGTTAGGTTCAACATCGCCACAGGTTCACGACAGCGTTTTTATAGCACCCGGCGCCCACGTTATCGGTAACACTGAACTCAAAGCGGGTTCAAGTGTTTGGTTTAATGCGGTTATACGTGGCGATATGGATAAAATCACCATAGGTGAAAACACAAATATTCAAGACGGCAGCGTATTACACACCGACGCTGGCATTCCTTTAGTGTTGGGTAAAGGGGTAACAGTAGGGCACAAAGTTATGCTGCATGGCTGTGAAATAGGTGACTACTCTTTGATTGGCATTAACGCTGTTGTTTTAAATGGTGCAAAAATTGGCAAGTATTGCATTATTGGCGCCAATGCATTGATCACTGAAAACATGGAAGTTCCAGATTACAGCCTAGTTGTAGGAGCACCGGGTAAAGTCATCAGAACAATGGATGAGAGCGTTGAACCGAAACTTCAGGCGTCGGCTGACCATTACGTAGAAAATGGGAAGACCTATAAATCTACATTGCTTCCAATAGATAGTTAACATTGAACGTAGAAGCGTGAACTTAAAATCTTGTTTCCCCATAAAAAATGCCCAGAACATACGTTCCGGGCCTAGGGGAATGGCTCATTGCTGAGCCGTGCGCTAACTTTTACAGGGAGAGTTTAAATAAAATCTTTTAAACGGACAATGATTATAGAATACATTTGTTTATTTTATAAACAATTTCTGTGTGAATTTTATCTTACACTCTAAACGATAGTTAAATTGTAGAACTATTACGTTAGTTATCAATGAACTAAATACTGGTCGGATGTGATAATTTTAACTGCTAAAACTGTCCAGATAATATCCACATGTTGATCACAATTTATACACCCACAATTAAACGCTAGGTTATAGACGGGTTATATTAATCTAGATGCTTTCATTCATATTGATTATGTTCAGTACAGATGGTTGTTCCTTTCCGTTATCCTTGTAGTATGTCGTGATTCTACATGCTAAATAAGCATGATACTGACCATAAAAACAGGCCCTTACATTAATACGAGGATGGATTATGCACTCATTTTCTACTTTTATTCCCCCTGAACGTACCTTGATGGGACCGGGACCATCCGATGTTAACCCTCGAATTTTGAATGCGATGGCAAGACCTACGCTGGGGCATCTCGACCCATTGTTCATTGAATTAATGGATCAAACCAAACAGCTTCTGCAATACGCATTTAAAACCGAAAACGCACTGACTATGCCAATCTCAGCCCCGGGTTCAGCTGGCATGGAGGCGTGTTTCGTCAACTTAGTCGAGCCAGGCGATAAAGTATTAGTTTGTATAAATGGCGTGTTCGGCAATCGTATGGTTGAAAACGTTGAGCGCTGTGGTGGTGAGGCGATCACCGTTAACAATACATGGGGAGAACAAACGGATCTTAACGCCGTTGAAGATGCACTTAAAGCCAACCCTGATGTAAAAGTGCTTGCTTTTGTACATGCGGAAACATCAACGGGTGTTCGAAATGACGCAAAAGCACTTTGTGAACTAGCACAAAAATACAACTGTTTAAGTATTGTTGATGCGGTTACTTCACTAGGCGGCATCGAACTGGATGTAGATGGGTGGGGCATTGACGCAATCTATTCTGGTTCTCAGAAATGTTTGAGTTGCGTACCAGGAATCTCGCCGGTTTCATTTAGCGAAAAAGCGGTGCAGGTAATCCAAAATCGTAAAACAAAAGTTCAAAGCTGGTTTTTGGATATGAACCTAATTGTCGGTTATTGGGGTCAAGGCGCCAAACGTGCTTACCACCATACAGCACCAGTGAACAGCATGTACGCTATGTATGAAGCACTTCTAATCTTAAAAGAAGAAGGGTTGGAAAATGCATGGCAACGTCATGCTTCAGGCCATCAATCCCTTGCACAGGGTTTAAGCGATCTTGGTTTAGAGCTGACAGTAGATAGTGCTTATCGTTTACCACAGCTTAACGTGGTCAAAATCCCAGAAGGGGTTGACGATGGTGCCGTTCGCAAGCAATTACTTGAAGAATTCAATTTAGAAATTGGCGCAGGCTTAGGTGAGCACGCGGGTAAAGTGTGGCGAATTGGACTTATGGGCTATGCGTGTAAGCCACGAAATATCGATCACTGTCTTGCTGCATTGCGTACCGTACTTAAGTAAACAGCACAAATATTGCCACCTAATCTTATTCCATTATCGGAAAACCCGTGCACTCAAGGGCAATCGCCCTTGAGTGAACCTGTCTAAAATCCTTCATTACCTTAATCCCCATATAAGCTTTACCGCACTTCATCCTTGCCGTATAAAAACCGCAGTTCAGCGAACTTCTATCTTCTTTTCTCACCGTTCGATGCTAGTATTTTGTTCATGGTTTACATTCATAAACTATTCAGTATTAAACACTTATCCTTGCTACAACGTATCAGTGTTGTCACTAAATAAAGGAATCTCTATGAAATTGTTCACCCGTGGAAAGTCTAGTGAGTTGGCAAAAAGTGTTTTTGCAAAAGTAATGATAGCTTCAACGGTAGTTGTTTTATCAACATCAATATTTTCAGTACAAGCTGCACAGGACGCCGTAATTAATGTGCAGGGTGTAGGGGCGGTAGAAGTAACGCCCAATGCTTACTCGGTGACGTTGGTTGTTGAGGAAGAAGGAAATACCGTAGGAAAGCTGAATAACCAGCTCGACTCAGATTTACGTTCCATTGTTAAATTTTTACTTAGTGAAGGCATAGAAGAAAAGCATATTCAAAGTATGCAGGTACGACTGCAGCCTCGCTACATCAATACCCCCCAAGGGCGTGTGCAAGAAGGCTTTACGCTTTCTCGTGATATCACTGTAACTTCGACTGACCTCGATACTTACGACAAAGTACTTGATGGTGTGCTTAAAAGAGGTGTCGATCGTATCCAACAGTTTAATTTCATTTCTATAGGTGAAGGCGATGCTTATCAAAAGGCGCTTATTGCTGCTGTGAAAGACGCAAAGCAACGTGCACAGTTATTAGCGAAAGAATTGGGTATAGAAGTAGGCGAAGTTGTTGCAATCTCAGAATCTGGTGGCAATATGCCGATTCCAGTAATGCGCGCAGAGGCTTTTGCCAAAGACATGTCTATGTCTCTACCAGGGCAAGAGCGTGTAGAAGCGCGGGTTAATGTGTCTTTTAACATTGTTCAATAGCAGGAAATACGATTGAAAGAACAACAGTATGGCCAGTTAATTAGCCAAGCTAAGAGTTTGGTATCTGGCGAGCACGATCTTATCGCTAATATGGCAAATATAAGTGCGCTGCTTTTCAATAGCCTCGAAGAGGTGAATTGGGCAGGTTTTTATTTGTATAAAGAAGACCAGTTAGTACTGGGGCCATTCCAGGGGCAACCTGCATGTATTCGCATTCCTCTTGGAAAAGGTGTTTGTGGTACGAGTGCAAGTACAAGAACGGTACAGCGTATAGCAGATGTGCATCAATTCGAGGGACATATCGCTTGTGACGCTGCATCAAACTCTGAGATAGTTGTTCCTCTGGTGTTAAACGATACGCTTATTGGCGTATTGGACATCGACAGTCCTGTTTTTGAACGCTTTACCGAAGAAGACGAAAAAGGGCTAATTGAGATTGCTCAAATTCTTATGGATTCGCAGAAATAATTATGAAGTCCAGTGTTGATATTCACGTTGTTTTATCCACCTTTGAAGATATGGAAGACTTTCATGATGACCCAGATGAGGCATCTGAACGTTTAAATTTCATTCTTCACGGAATATATGACAATGCGGAAGAAGATATTGAAACACAGCGTTTAGAGCAAATTTTGCACTACGCATGGGAATCTTGGCAACAAGATAAGCATTTATTAGAAATAGATGACGACGAATTGCTTGATTGGGTTGACCACACGCTGGCAACTTGGGATGATGCAAGTAACGATGAAATCTCCTGAATAATTTAGAAAGTTAATGGAATCACCAGAGAAGTTTAACAACAGTAAGGAAGTAATAGCTTTCCTTGCAGAGACCTTTCCGAAATGTTTTAGCATTGAAGGCGAGGCCCGCCCACTTAAGATCGGTATTTTTCAAGATCTTGCCACTCGTTTAGAAGAAGAGGAACGTGTTAGTAAAACACTTCTTCGCTCTACGCTTCGTCATTACACCAATAGTTGGCGCTATCTTCATAGCATCAAAGAAGGTGCACATCGTGTAGATTTAGACGGCGTTGAAGGCGATGCAATTGAAAAAGAACACGCTGATCATGCTCAGCAGCAGTTGGAAGAAAGCAAAGCGAAAGCCGCTGAAAAGCGCAAAGCAAAGCTAGCCCAACAGCCTAAGCGAAAAGATAAACGTCAATTTAACCGTCCAAAAGGTGAAAAATCTGCAAATTCGGACCATGCTGATAGTAAGCGCGGAACTAAACCGAAAAATAACAGACCAAACAATACACCGCCTGCAAAATTGACGGACAGTGATTTACAGCAAGGTACTCAAGTTACCGTTAAGTTAGGTAAAGCACCTATGCCAGCAGTAATTACAGAAGTTGCTAAAGATGGCATTCACGTTCAATTAGACTCAGGCATGGTAGTTAAAGTAAACGCAGACGCTTTACGTTTGGCACGCTCCAAGAGGTCGTAAATATGAGAGACATCCTTCGAATTTCCATCGCCAGTGCTTTTCTTACCGTTGGGGTAGGAGCGGGCGCAGTTACGTCAACACCTGAAGTAGACGAGCTTCCTATCTTACAGCAGGAATCTCAACATAGTGTTGCGGCTAAGCGAGTAAGCGCACTCTTTACCAGAGCGCACTACAAGGAAATATCGTTGGATGATGCACTCTCAGCTCGAGTTTATCAGCGCTTTATCGATTCACTAGATCACAACAAGCAAGTGCTTTTGTTATCAGACGTAGTTGGTTTTGAGAAATACCGCACGTTATTTGATGACGCGCTGAGCAAAGGCAACCTTTCAGTTGCTTATGATATGTACAACGTTAGCGCTAAACGACGTATCGAACGTTATGAGTTTGCGTTAGAGTTGTTAGAAAAAGGTCCGTTCGACTTCGAAAAAGAAGGCGATAAGTTTTTTTATGACAGAGAAGATGCTGAATGGCCTGCTAACAAAGCTGAGTTAGATGAAATTTGGCGTCAACGCGTTAAGTACGATGCGTTGAATCTTATACTCGCGGACAAAACGTGGGAAGAAGCAAAAGAGCTACTTTCAAAGCGCTACACGCGCGCTATTAAACGCACTAAGCAAGCAAAAAGCGAAGACGTTTTTCAAACAGCTATGAATGCTTTTGCCCGCACAATTGAAGCTCATACCAGTTATTTATCGCCTCGTAACGCTGAACGTTTCCAGATGGACATGAATTTGTCATTCGAGGGAATAGGCGCTGTACTTCAGAGCGAAGATGACTACACCGTCATTAAAAGCGTAGTGCCTGGCGGTCCAGCAGATGAGTCAGGTGCGATCAAGCCAGAAGATAAAATTGTTGGTGTAGCGCAAGATGACGAAGAATTTGTAGACGTTATCGGCTGGCGATTAGACGAAGTGGTCGAGTTAATTAAAGGCCCTAAAGGCAGTACCGTCCGTTTGCAGGTTGAAAAAGGCGCGACTGACGCAAAAACAACGTCAGTAGTCAGCCTAACTCGCGATAAAATTAAGTTAGAAGACCGCGCAGCCAAGTCGGAAGTTTATATACCTGAGACCGGTCCTCACGCAGGTGAACCGCTAGGTGTCATTACTATTCCAAGCTTTTACAACAACCTAAGTATGGATGTTGCGAAAGAAATTGAAAGCTTGAAAGCGCAGAACGTTAAAGGCGTAATTGTTGATTTACGTGGCAACGGTGGTGGTTCTTTGACTGAAGCAACACTGTTAACGGGTCTATTTATCGAAAAAGGCCCAGTGGTACAAATCCGCTACGGTCAAAGCAAAGTTAGTGTTAATCGCGATACAGACGGCGAAGTAGCCTACGATGGTCCGCTAACGGTACTTGTGGACAGATACAGCGCATCGGCTTCAGAAATTTTTGCAGCTGCAATGCAAGACTATAATCGTGCACTAATTGTTGGTGAACAAACGTTTGGTAAAGGTACAGTGCAACAGCACCGCGGCTTAGGCAAAATCTACGACCTTTACGATAACCCATTAGGTAGTGTTCAGTTTACTATTGCAAAGTTCTATCGTATCGACGGTGGTAGTACACAGCATAAAGGCGTAATTCCAGATATTCTATACCCTTCTGCAATAGAACCAGCAGAGTGGGGTGAAAGCCAAGCAGAGAATGCGTTGCCATGGGACAGCATCAACCGAGCTAACTACACCACGTTTGCGGATGGTACTGCAGCCCTTGACGTACTCACTGCAAAACACAATAAACGTATTCTTCAGGACCCTGAGTTCTCTTATATTCAAGACGATATTAAAGAGTACAAAGAGAATAAAGATAAGAATTTCATCTCGTTAGTTAAGTCGGTACGTGAAGCTGAAAAGAAAGAAGCGGAAGCAAAATCGCTCGCACGTGCTAACGAACGTTTACAGCGAATGGGAATGGAAACAGTCACAACATTGGACGACTTACCTGAAGATATGGAAGAATTAGATCCATTCTTGGATGAGGCAGCCAACATCACATTCGATATGATCGAAACAGGCCGTTACGCTATCACAAGAAACTAAGTGATTAGAAAAAAGGGCTGGTCTAGGGCCAGCCCTTTTTTTGTGTCTATAAATTATTAAAACAATAATAAAGGGAAATAACATGGCTATCAGAGGCGAATTTTCCTCTCGTATAGGGTTCGTGCTAGCAGCGGCAGGCTCAGCAGTAGGACTAGGTAATATCTGGGGCTTTCCCACAAAGGTAGCAAGTAACGGCGGTGCAGCGTTTGTTCTCGTTTACTTATTACTTGCTTTCGTACTTGCTTATCCCGTACTTATGGCTGAACTCATCATTGGACGTAGCTCACGTTCAAATATGGTAGACGCTTTAGGTAAAATCTCAGGTAACTTCATTGGAAGGCTAACCGGGATATGGGGCTGTGTTACCGTATCGCTTATCCTGGCTTTCTACGCCATTGTTGGTGGGTGGATGCTGGTTTATTTCGCTGATGCTGCTGTAAGTATGGTTGGATTAACAAGCGCCAGCGACTGGTTACTTACATCCTCAGTTACGCGTAACGTTATTTTCTGCTTTTTATTCATGGGGTTAACTGCATTCATCGTAGTAGGTGGCGTAAAGTCGGGAATTGAAAAGTGGTCAGTGCGACTTATGCCTACTCTGGTCATTCTTATCCTTGCATTGATTGTTTATGTAAGTCTTCAACCGGGGGCGGTAGAGGGCTGGTCAGCGTATCTAGTACCTGATTTCTCCCGTGTTTTAGATCCAGACTTGCTTATTAATGCAATGGGACAAGCATTCTTCTCTATGTCATTGGGTGTAGGTACGATGCTGGTTTATGGGTCATACCTAAGCAAGAATGAAAACTTACCGAGTATTGGTGCTTCTGTTGCTCTAGTAGATATTGGCGTAGCGGTTATTGCAGGTATGTTAATTATTCCCGCTATGTACGTTGCGCTAAATAATGGTGTTGAAATCTTCACACCGGAAGGCGCATTGATTCAAGGCGACACACTTATATTCAAGGTCTTACCCGCACTGTTTGATACAATCGGAACAGTAGGGCTTTTCGTTGCGTTTACCTTTTTTGCCCTAATGGCAATTGCAGCAGTCACGTCGTCCATTTCAATGCTAGAAGTACCCGTTGCATTTATGGTAGAGAGTAAGGGCCTTCAACGCAAGAAAGCCGTCTTGCTGATGTCATCAGTAATTTTCGCACTTAGCTGCATCATTATTTTAAATTTTGACGCGTTGTTTGGTTTCGTGATTGCACTTACTACTGAATACAGCCAGCCTTTACTTGGCTTTGCACTTTGTATTTTTGCTGGTTGGGTTTGGCGCAGAGACGCGATATTAGAAGAACTTAAACAAGGCGACCAATTTGCTGAACACAGTATTTTCTGGAAGATTTGGCCTTGGTATGTTCGTTTTGTGTGTCCAGTGATTATTGCGCTAATGTTCTATCGCTCAGTATTCTAGCGCTAGGCTCAAAGATAATAGCTCAATCGTAGTCAGCACGCTCAACGCGTTAAAAATACAATAATAAGGTTTTTGAAATCGACATGACGAACAAAGAAATAAAAACACCGTCACTTCTTGATGCATTACTTCCTATTCTTGCATTAGTCGTAATGATGGGAAGCGCAGTTTATCTTTTTGCAGATAACTCTTCATATGGTCCTAACCAAATTGCTCTTCTTTTAGCTATGGGCTTGGCTGCCATTATCGGTATGAAAAATGGTTATAGCTGGAAGACAATCGAGAAGGGCATCGTTGACGGTATCTCTATGTCTTTGGGCGCCTGCTTAATTCTACTAGCCGTGGGTTCACTCATTGGTACGTGGATGCTTGCTGGAACCGTACCCACGCTTATTTATTTTGGTTTAGAGTTGCTTAACCCTTCGTTTTTCTATGCTGCTGCTTGTTTAATTTGTGCAGTTGTTGCAATGAGTATTGGCAGTTCATGGACCACTGCCGCTACAGTGGGTGTTGCGTTAATGGGCGTTTCTGCAGGCATGGAAATGTCGGCAGCAATCACGGCTGGGGCAGTGGTGTCTGGCGCTTATTTTGGCGATAAAATCTCACCTTTGTCAGAGACAACTAACTTGGCGCCAGCTGTTGCGGGTACCGATTTATTTGAGCATATTCGCTACATGCTTTGGACAACCATTCCAAGCTTTGTTATTGCACTTATTCTATTTACGATTCTAGGCTTTAGCGAAGTCGGTGAAGCCAAAGCAGAGCGCATTGAACAAATGCAGCTGCTGCTAAATGAGTCTTTTGATTTGGGCTGGCACTTACTTGTTCCATTAGTAGTTCTGCTAACGTTAGCCATTAAAAAAATGCCTGCATTCCCGGCAGTGTTCATGGGTGCCTTGCTAGGTGGCATATGGGCTGTTGTGTTTCAGTGGGACGTAGTTACCTCTATGGCAAGTAGCGACGATTCAGTGAATGTTGGCGCGCTGAAAGTGGTCTGGACTGCGCTATTTGATGGCGTAAGCTTTTCAACGCCCGACGAGAACTTAAATAGCTTACTTTCTCGTGGCGGTATGTCTTCCATGTTAAATACCATTTGGTTGATCATTTGTGCTATGTCGTTCGGTGCCGTATTAGAGCGTGTTGGACTATTAAAGCGTGCAGTTTCAGCCATACTCATTGGCGCTAAATCTGCCGGAGATATGGTGAGCCGAACTATTCTTACTTGTTTTGGTACTAACTTGGTTACTGCCGACCAATACATCTCAATTGTAATGCCTGGTCGTATGTATAAAGAAGAATTCAAAAAGCGTGGCTTAGACCAGCTGAATCTTTCTCGCAGCCTTGAAGACGGCGGCACGCTAACGTCACCACTTATTCCTTGGAACACGTGTGGTGCTTATATGCACAGCGTTTTATTAGTAAATCCATTTGATTACGTTTTCTATGCATTCTTCAACGTAATAAACCCGATCCTTGCTGTTGTTTACGCGTATTTAGGTATTAAGATTTTACGTATTACGCCACCGCATGTTGAAGTAAACAGCAAAGGTACGGTTTAACAACACGTTCCAACTAACCCCACGTAGGCTTTCTTCTAGGAGGATCTATGTCAGTTCAAGCTAAACGCCGGGCGGATTATCAGCCGCCCGCTTTTTCAATAGCGACAGTTGACCTACATATAACGCTTCACCCAACTCAAACTAAAGTTATTAGTACATTAGCGGTAACTCGCAGCGGCGAGCATAATAATCCTTTAGTCCTCGATGGCGATAATTTATCGCTAGATTCCATTGCTATTAACGGCACGCCTTTATCTACCAGTGAATACACAGTAACAGATAGTTCACTAAGCATTGTTACTGACCTGGATGACTTCGTATTAGAAATTACCAATACGATTGCCCCTGAACAGAATAAAGCACTGGAAGGTTTGTATTTATCAGGTGGTGCTTATTGCACGCAGTGTGAAGCGGAAGGTTTTCGCCGCATTACCTATTTTCTAGACCGTCCTGATGTTTTATCGGTCTACACAGTAACCGTGGTTGCCGATAAATCAGTGCCTATGCTGCTAGCAAACGGCAACCCTGTAGAGAAAGGCGATATAGACGAGAACACACACTTCGTTAAATGGCACGACCCACACCCGAAACCTTGCTACCTATTTGCACTTGTCGCCGGCGACTTTGATTTACTCACCGATAGCTACACGACTACGAGTGGAAAAAAGGTTGCACTAGAACTTTATGTTGATAAGGGTAAAAAGTCTCAAGGTGTCTTCGCATTAGAATCGCTCAAGCGGGCGATGAAGTGGGACGAAGATGTTTTTGGTTTAGAATACGACCTTGATATTTACATGATTGTTGCCGTTGACTTCTTCAATATGGGAGCGATGGAAAACAAAGGGTTAAATGTATTCAACAGTAAGTTTGTATTAGCTGATCAAAAGAGTGCGACTGACGATGACTTTTTTAATGTGGAGTCGGTAATCGCGCACGAATACTTTCACAACTGGACAGGCAACCGGGTTACCTGTCGCGATTGGTTCCAGTTAAGTCTTAAAGAAGGCTTAACCGTTTTTAGAGATCAACAGTTCAGCGCTGATATGACTTCAGCATTGAGCAACCGTATAAAACATGTTCGTGTCATGCGTGAACACCAATTTGCGGAAGACGCAAGCGCAATGAGCCATCCGATTCGCCCTGAAGAAGTTATTGAGATGAACAATTTCTATACGGTGACGGTTTATGACAAAGGCGCAGAAGTTATTCGCATGTTCCACACATTGTTAGGGGCTGATGGCTTCAGACGCGGAATGGATGAATACTTTAGACGGCACGATGGTCAGGCAGTAACGTGTGACGATTTCATTGCAGCTATGCAGTCTGCCACTGATTTAGATTTAACCCAATTTGCGCGCTGGTACAGTCAATCTGGTACGCCAGTAATTTCAGTTGAGCATAGTACTGAAGATGCTGAAAATGGCGCAGTGAAGCATACTTTCACACTGTCACAGCACACACCGGCCACCTCCGATCAAAGTGAAAAGCTTCCGCTGTACATACCAGTTAACATCGAAATTATCGACGAGAAGGGTCATACCTATACAGATAATGAGTCGGTCATTCAAAACGGAATGGTTATTCTCAAAGACGCCTCCATGCACTTCACTGTCAACGCAGAGACTGACCAATTGACGCCCGTAGTATTGGGTAATTTTTCTGCTCCAGCAAAGGTGGAAAATCCGCTGGGAATAGGTTCGTTACTTACTATCTTTAAATATGCTCAAGACCCGTTTAATCGATGGGACGCAATGCAAACTTTGTATGACCGCTGCGTTAAACAACTAGAAGAGTCACCTGGTTCTGCCATTAGTAATGACATCTGGGACGGTATCAAGCATGCGATAGCACAAGAGCAAAACAATCTTGAGTTGCTAGGTGAGTGTTTAGTTATCCCTTCATTTGAAACCTTATGTCAAAGCCGCAGCAATATTAACGTTTCTGCACTTTCGAAAGCGAGAAAGGCATTTTGCGACCAGTTTGCTCGTGCACTAGAGCAAGAATTATTACAAGTTTTCAACAACATCGAGAAAACGGCTTATCAATATAACCAAGAAGCTGTCAATCAACGACGTTGTAAAAATGTGGTGCTCGCTCACTTGGCGAGATTGTCACAGCATGAAAACCTCGTTGTGTCTCAGTTCGACACCGCCGATAACATGACTGACACACTAGGTGCATTGCGAAGTGCCCAGCACTGTAGTGCATCCACCTTTGATAGGTTAATGGAAAGATTCGAAGAAACATGGAATCATGATCCTCTTGTGTTGGACAAATGGTTCGCGCTTCATGCGACACAAAATCGAGACGATATTTTCGCAACTATCACTATGTTGTGCGAACACCCACAGTTCGCGATGAGTAACCCTAACCGCGTTCGTTCTGTTATAGGTAGTTTTGCATTCTATAATAGTGAAAGGTTCCACGCGCTCGATGGCAGCGGATACAAATTCGTTACCGACTATTTACTTAAGCTAGACGCAGTAAATCCACAGGTAGCGGCGCGTATTGTGACACCTTTAACCCAATGGCGAGGCTTTGCAAGCGAACACCAAGTTCACATGAAGCAGCAGCTTGGGCGCTTGCTTAATCACAAAGGCCTAAGTAAAGACGTGTTTGAAAAAGTAAGTAAAAGCCTTGCTTATGACAAGCATTAGACCGTCTGACTCCGTCTTTTATTTTTCTATAAACGCACCTTATCAGCAATGTGAGGTGCTCTATGTTCCGTCAATGCCGGACGTGGTAATGGTTAGTGAGTCAGGAATTAGCGTTCAGGTTCCCACTAATCGGTTGCGCCAGTTTGTGACATCGGATGGCATCAAAGGTCGTTTTAGGATGATTGTCGATGCGAACAAAAAAATTAAATCTTTCGAAAGGCTCGCTTAGGGCCTTTCTATTCCAAGCTCACCCTCCACATAGTTTTGGTTCTGAAATTCTCTTAAAAAAGCTTTAGTCAGTTAAAACTTCGAATCCCTTCGCTAATACGAAATTTGCCTCAACATTCCTTTACAACAAATTTGTACAATTTTCCTGCAAGTTTATAAATGCCTTTTATACTGACAATAAAGCAATAACTATTTGATACGACTAATGTTGTAAATTTTGTTAACTGGTAGGATTAGTTCTTGCGGTTATGGCAAAATGATGTAATGATTTTGTTAATCGTTATGGTTGGTCATGATGTCACGTATTAAGTCACATCGACTTGGGAGTATAAAAATATGAAAAACGGGCCTAGCGCTTTTAAGATATCACCGGTAGCAGCGGGAGTTCTCTCACTGCTAGGTGCTGCTGCAGTACCAGCACACGCTGCAAATTGGCAAGTAGGTGATGTAAGTATTTCTTTAGATTCAACATTTACATTAGCTACAAGTATTCGAACAGAGGCACGAGATTACAGCCTTATTGGTAACAGTAACCACCCTCAATTCGACTGGAGCGGTTATCACGCAGCTTTCAACCCTATATACCCAAGTGCCGATGTGTGGGCGCTGGCAGATGGCGGTTACTCAACTAACGGTGATTTGGGTAACCTTGCGCACGATCCAGGTGACGCATTTGCAACGCAAATTTCAGGAAGCCATGAATTAGACGTTAATTTTGGTGACTATGGTTTCTTCGCCCGTGGCTTTTGGTTCTACGACTTCGAGCAAATGGACGGCGATCGCCCATATTCTAACCCGATTACGGGCAACCAATACGACCTGTGCCAAGATCCTGAAGCAGAAGACCTACTTTGTACCGATGTACGTTTATACGATGCATTTTTCTACGGCGATTGGTGGATTGGTGACAAGCCGCTTACACTTCGCGTAGGTCGTCAGGTAATCAGCTGGGGTGAGAGTACTTTCATTCAGCATGGTATTAACACTACTAACCCTGTAGACGTTACCCGTGCACGCGCACCAGGCGCAGAACTGAAAGAAGTATTCCTTCCTGTAGGTATGGTATACGCGTCATTAGGTTTAACAGATACTGTTAGTATTTCTGGTTACTATCAATACGAGTGGGAACGCAGCTGGCTTCCAGTATCTGGTAGCTACTTTGCCGGTAACGATTTTGCGGGTGAGGGCGGTCAACGCCAGAATATTCAGCTTGGCTTCAGTGGTAACCCTGATATCGACTTAGATCACCTATTAAGTGCTTTAAATGGCTACGGTGACTTACTTCGTTCAGGCGCAAATCCTGCTGATATTTCGCAAGCTTACCTGGCTTATCCTACAAAGGTAGCTATTCGTGGCTTCTCGGATGAAGCGCACAACGATGCAGATGATCAAGGCCAGTATGGTTTGCGTTTAACCTGGTTTGCTGAAAACTTGAACGAAACTGAATTCAGTTTCTATCACATTAATTATCACAGCCAACGTCCGCTTATTTCTGGTAAAACTTCAGACTTTACTGCTGAAGGCATTGGTGCTGACTTAGCATTCTTAGCTACTAATACCGTAACTCGCGATAACATTACTGAACTGGGTGCATTTACTCAATCAGAGTTCTATTACCCTGAAGACATCAAACTTTACGGTATGAGTTTTAACACTAACATTGGCACTACAGCCCTCGCTGGTGAATTCGCTTACCGTGTAGACGAGCCACTTCAAATCGATGATGTAGAGTTGCTTTATATGGGTATGCCAGAACAGCTAGCAAACGCAGGCCTTCGTCCTGATTTAGCAGGCATCTCTCAACTAAACAATATCGGAAGAGCAGTGGGCCCAGGCGAAACAGCTGACGGCTACCTTTTCTCTGATACATGGCAAATGCAGTTTACCGCCTCTCATGTATTTGGCCCTAAATTCGGCTCTGACAACTTCGTGTTACTAGGCGAAGTAGGTTATGTAAACGTTGTTGATATGCCAGATCCAAACGTAATTCGTTTAAATGCGCCAGGTACATCGCGTACTCCTTCACTAGAGCCTATCAATGGCAACAATCGTGAAGGCCTACACCAGGCGTTATCTGACGGACCAGAGACAAACCCGTTTGCTACTAACGATGCGTGGGGTTACCGCTTACTTGCTGTCGCTGATTACAACGACATCATGGCCGGCATTAACCTACGTGCTCGTGCAACGTTCTCTCACGATGTAGAGGGTACAACACCAGATCCTCTATTCCTTTTCACAGAAGATGTTAAGTCTGCTGCAATTTCATTGACGTTCGACTACCTAAGCAAGTGGTCAGCAACGGCGTCGTACAGCGCTTTCTGGGGCGGCATTGGTACTACTAATGCGTTATCAGACAGAGACTTCGTTTCATTTAACATCAAATATGCAATCTAAGAGTGGTATTTATGATTAGAAAAGTAGGAATTATCGCTGCGGCTTTGTCACTTGCTTTGTCAGGTGCGAGCGCGATGGCAAAGGTGTCTGATGCAGATGCCAACAAACTAGGTAACGAGTTGACGCCACTGGGTGCTATGAAAGCAGGTAATGCGGACGGCAGTATTCCAGCGTGGACTGGCGGTATTACCTCTGCTCCAGCGGGTTATACGGTAGGTGATCATCACCCAGACCCATATCCTGAAGATAAGGTGCTGTTTGAAATTACTGCACAAAACTACAAAGAGTATGCAGAATTCTTATCTGAAGGTCAGAAAAAGCTTTTCGAAGCTTACCCTGAAACCTTCCGTATGCCGGTTTACCCAACGCGCCGTTCTGCGTCTAACCCGCAGGCTGTTTACGACGCAACTAAGGTAAACGCAACTAATGCAGAATTATTAGACGGCGGTAACGGAATTAAAGGTGCAGTACTCGGTATTCCTTTCCCAATCCCTCAAAACGGTCTTGAGGCAATTTGGAACCATATTCTACGCTATCGTGGTGAAGCGGTTCAGCGTAACGGTGGTCAAGCAGCAGTTACCACTGGCGGTGATTACAACGTAATTGGTTTTGATGAACAATTATTAATTAAGTACGCGGAAGAAGGTGCTACACCAGAAAAGCTAACTGACGAAAACGTACTTTTCATGTTCAAGCAAAAAGTAACTAAACCTGCACGTTTGGCTGGAACTGCATTACTTGTTCATGAAACGGTTGACCAGGTTAAAGAGCCACGTAAAGCATGGACATACAACACAGGTCAGCGCCGTGTTCGTTTGGCGCCAAACATTGCTTATGATACGCCAGGAACAGCGGCTGACGGCCTTCGTACTACTGATGACTTTGATATGTTTAACGGCTCTCCAAACCGCTACAACTGGAAGTTAGTAGGTAAAAGAGAAATGTTTGTAGCGTATAATAACTACGCGCTACATTCAGATAATGCTAAGTACGATGATATCTTAAAGCCTAACCACGTTAATCCAGACTTAACACGTTGGGAAAAACACCGTGTTTGGGAAGTGGAAGCTACCTTGAAAGACGGATTCCGTCATATTTATCAGAAACGTGTTTTCTTCATTGACGAAGACAGCTGGCAAATTCAAGTTGCTGATATGTATGATAATCGTGGCGAACTTTATCGCGTTGGTGTAGCGTATGGTGTGAACTATTATGAAGTTCCAACTCAGTGGTCAACGTTAGACGTTTACCATGACTTGAACTCACGTCGTTACCTGGCCATCGGCCTAGATAACGAAGAAGAGATGTACGACTTCACCGTACGTCCTCGAGATGTGGAATTCACACCTCAGGCGTTACGACGAGAAGGTATGCGCTAATCGCCTTACACAACAAACGGTTGGCAATTGCCAGCCGTTTTTGTATGCAGACAATTATAAATAGGGGGAATGGTTAATTATGAAAAAAACCATTGCAGCGTGCATTGCCGCCACTTTCGCAGTTAATTACTCTACAACTGCATTCGCCGAAGAAGCATTCATGGCACCATTGGTCGAGCAATCAGTTCTTTTGGACATAGACGCTGATAAATTTGTCGTTATTGTCGGTGAACGCGGTCACGTGTTAGTTTCAGAAGATGGTGAGGCATTTAATCAAAAAGCCGTACCAACACAGTCAACGCTTACAGCGACTACCGTTGTGGGTGATAATATTTGGGCAGTAGGTCACGACGCTGTCATTCTTCATTCTTCAGATAAAGGCGAGACGTGGGAGATTCAAAATTTCCAACCCGAACTCCAGCGCCCATTTTTAGACGTATTATTCTTTGACGAAAAGCAAGGTATTGCTACAGGCGCATACGGCTTGTTCTACCGCACATTAGACGGAGGTAAAACCTGGAATGCTGAGCGTCATGCCAGTTTACTTGACCCAATGGATCAAGAGTATCTAGAAGACATCCGCAAAGAAAACGAAGAATTCTATCAGCAAGAGCTTGAGTCTATTTTACCCCATTTAAATCGAGTTACCCTTGACGGTGATACGCTTTACCTAGCGGGTGAAGCTGGACTGCTAGCAAAAAGTAACAATATGGGCGAATCGTGGGAGCGATATTACGTCGACTATACTGGGTCTTTTTTCGATATTAAGCCGCTTGATGAAAATACCGTACTCGCCGTGGGCCTTCGCGGAAACATATTTGTAAACAGAAATGAAGGTGAGTGGGAGTATGTACAAACCTGTTCCACTAGCACACTTAATTCAATTCTAATTGGTTCTGAGTCTAAGGTTTATGCATTAGGCAACAACGGCATGATGGTTAGCGCACAGCGACCGCTTCCTACGAGTATGCGAGACCCTTACGCATCCGTTTCGGATTGCGAGGCAGACGAGGGCATTGTAGTTTCTCAAATTAAAGACAAAGCCGCGCTTCTTAATGCAACACAGTTTAATGGTAAAAACATAGCCGTAACTGCAAATGGCATTAAAACGTTGAATTTAAAATAGGGCAGTATAAGAACAATGACCCATTTTCTTGAAAAATTAGTATTTGGAAACCGCAAGATTGTCGTGGCCCTGTTTGCCATAGCGACAGTGTTCTTAGGTTACCAAGCTTCTCAAATGCGCTTAGACGCAGGGTTTGAAAAGAATATACCGTTAAATCACGAATACATGAAAACCTACATTGAGCACCGCCAAGATTTTGGTGGAGCCAACAACATCTTGGTTTCTGTGTGTGATAAAAACGATAATATCTATAATCAAAACTTCTTCGATACCTTAAAGAATGTTCACGACCAGCTCTTCTTCATAAATGGGGTGAACCGTTCGTTAGTTATTTCACTATTTTCTCCGTCAACTCGATTCACCGAAATAGTAGAGGGCGGTTTTGCGGGCGGACCAGTAATTCCTGCTGATTTTAATTCGGCAAGCCCTGAAGCGTTGGAATTAGTAGCTGCTAACGTTGAAAAAGCGAACATCGTTGGAAGACAAGTATCTAGTGATTACAGCTGTGCGATGGTAACCGCGCAACTTTTAGATATAGACCCCCAAACAGGCGAACCGCTTAATACCTTGGCGCTAGCCGCTGAGTTAGAAGAGCAGCTTCGCGGTCAATATGAAAACGAAAATACGTCTATTCATATTATCGGCTTTGCGAAAATGATCGGCGATGTGGCAGATGGTGCAAAAGATGTTCTGCTGTTTTTCGCTATTGCTATCGCCATCACTGCCATCATGGTTTACTTCTTCTCTAGAAGCATCATGCTAACGCTATTACCCTTGGTTTGCTCCATCATAGCGGTTATCTGGCAGCTTGGTCTGTTAACCTCAATCGGCTTTGGTATGGACCCCATGTCGATACTTGTGCCATTCCTTGTGTTTGCCATAGGTGTTAGCCACGGTGTGCAAATGATTAACGCGGTAGAAAAGCAAGCGGTGACAGGCATTGGTGCAAAACGGGCATCGATGGCTGCTTTCAGAAACTTGTTGGTTCCAGGCGGAATTGCGCTGCTATCTGATACGGTTGGCTTCATGACGCTGTTGGTTATCGACATCGGCATTATTCGTGAATTAGCCATTACAGCAAGTATGGGTGTTGCGGTAATCATTCTTACCAACCTATTATTGCTACCTGTTTTGATGAGTTTCTTGAAACTTGACCAGAAGTACGTAGAGAAATTCGCAGGCAAAGAGAATGCTAATTCTAAGTTTTGGCAAGTCATTGCGGCTTGTTCGCGCAAAAAGCCTGCTGCAATAATTTTAATCGTTACAGCCATCTTGTTCGTGTTTGGGCACTTCCAAGCTCAGAATATGAAAATAGGGGACCTGCACGCAGGTGCACCTGCACTACATGAGACGTCACGCTACAATCAGGATACTTTCCTTATCACCGACAAGTACGAAGTGACGGTAGACTACATTTCAATTCTGGTTGAAACCACACCAGAGGCCTGTACGTCACACAGCGTGATGAAAGCCATGGACGACTTCCAGTGGAAAATGGAAAACGTACAAGGTGTTCAATCGGCAGTTTCGTTGGCGTCTGTAGCCAAAATCGTTAACGCAGGTTACAACGAAGGTAATGTTAAATGGCAAGTACTTCCGCGTAACCAGCAAACTTTGGTGCAGGCTATTTCCCGCGTACCGACATCGTCAGGGTTACTTAACGGCGATTGCTCAGTCATGCCGATTATTCTGTTTATGGAAGACCACAAGGCGGAAACCATTTCTCGCGTTGTTGATGCTGTTAAAGCTTATCGCGATGAGTATCAAACCGACGATATGAAGTTTAGTCTTGCTTCTGGTCCGGTAGGTGTAATGGCAGCAACTAACGAAGCAGTGAGTGCAGCGCAAGATCCTATGATGCTATATGTGTTTGGCGCTGTTATTGCTCTGTGTCTAATTAGCTTCCGTTCTGTGCGAGCCACATTGGTAGTGGTCATTCCGCTGTACGTAGTGTCTGTACTAGCGCAAGCACTGATGACATACCTGCAAATTGGCCTCACCGTTTCTACGTTACCAGTTATCGCACTTGGCGTGGGTATCGGTGTGGACTATGGTATTTATATACTTTCTACCAAGAGCTTAATGCTGAAGAAAGGCGCGACCGTTCAGGAAGCATATTTTGCTGCGTTGAAAGAGCGTGGAAGCGCAGTGCTATTTACCGGTATTACGTTAGCAATCGGCGTAAGCACATGGGTGTTCTCTTCACTTAAGTTCCAAATGGATATGGGCATTTTGCTTACATTTATGTTCGTAGTGAACATGCTTGGAGCAATAATTGTACTGCCTGCACTAGCAAGATTCCTATGGTGGAACAAGAATGACCCTGATGCATAAAATATTTTTGCATAGCTAAGCATAAAAAAGGGCCTTTAGGCCCTTTTTTTTGGGTGTTTTCTGCATACTTATCTATGCTGTTAATATAAGGTTAAAAATGGGCTTTCATTAGCATCATTTATTAGGGAAAATAGTTAGGTACTCGGCACTTATACCAAGTCGGATTGGTATTACGACATTCAAAAAAGGTTAACAAATGACAGTCACCTCACAGCGACACTCAGTACTGCTAGACAATGTATTTGCACTTATCGACAAAAAGGTGGATACCAAGCAGAAGTCTCTTGTGCAGCAATTCGGACGTCTGTTGTATAAAAATATATCAAGCGATGACTTAGAAAATCGCAACGACAGCGACCTTTATGGTGCAACACTTAGTTTATGGAATGGTTTGGCGAAGTTTGAACATACAACGCCATACATTCGCGTTTTCAACCCTGAAATTGCCAAACACGGCTGGCACTCAAGCCACACAATCGTAGAAATTATTGTGTCGGACATGCCTTTCTTGGTTGATTCTGTGCGCATGTTACTAAACCGATTAAACATCACCGCACACTTGTTCCTTCATAGTCCCATTGGCATTAAACGCGACGGTGCGAATAAAGTTGAAGCGTTTGCAGAGCCAGGTAAATCTATCGAAGGTGCTAAAAAAGAAACGGTTATCTTTATCGAAATTGATACACAAACATCGAAAAAAGATATTGATGCATTAACTCAAGAGCTCCATTCTGTCGTTGATGAAGTCTCTTTAGCAGTGCAAGACTGGCAAGGTATGACGAACACCCTACAGGACGTCATTAAAAACAACGCAAAATTTAACTGGCCAGTATCTGCAGAAGCGAAAAAACAAACTAAAGCGTATCTTGAGTGGTTAGGCGATCACAACTTCACAATGATGGGTTACCGTTATTATGACGTTAAAGCGATTGAAGGTGACCATAGATGGATCCCTCAAAACGATACCAGTTTGGGTTTGCTCAAGAACTCAGTAAACGATCGTGAGCGTTTATTATCTCGCTTGCCTGCGTCGGCCCGTGCCGAAGCGTTGAGCAAAAACCCATTAATTCTGACCAAAACAAATTCACGCGCGCGAGTACACCGTCCTGCATATATGGACTATGTAGGCGTGAAGGTGTTTAACAAAGAAGGTCAGGTTGTTGGTGAGCACCGCTTCTTAGGCCTTTACTCTGCATCTTTTTATAACAACAGCGTAACTCAGCTTCCGATTTTACGTGAAAAGATCAAACGCATTTGTGAACTGTCTGGTTTTGAGCCAGGAACTCACGCTTATAAAGCCTTCGCGAATATTATCGAAACTTACCCGCGTGACGAGTTATTACAAACGCCAGCGGAAGAGCTAGCGCAAATCGTGATGGGTATTTTCCAAATGCAAGAGCGAGGTATTTCTCGTTTATTCATTCGAAAAGATATCTTTGGTCGCTTTTTCTCTTGTATGGTATTTGTACCAAGAGAACGCTATAACACCCAGTTACGCAAAGAGACCCAAGCGCTACTTAAAGCGTCATTAGGCGCAACAGAAGAAGTTGAATTTACTACGTTCTTCTCAGAGTCTGTGTATGCCCGAACGCATTACATTGCCAGAGTCAACGACAACAACGCGGAATTCGATGTGAAGGAAATAGAGCAAAACATTATTGAGTTGACGAAAACCTGGAATGACAGACTGGCGTCAGCTATTTCAGCGGCGCATGGTGAAGCATCAGGTAAAGCGTTAGAGCGTAAATATAACAACGCTTTTTCTCGCAGCTACATGGAGCACAACCTGCCATCAGCAGCGCTAGTAGATATTGGTAAATTAGAAACGTTAGACGACAACCACACACTGGATATGTTGTTCTATCGCCCTCAAGAAGAAGACGCAGACAGCCAAGTCGTTAAGCTTAAGCTATTCCACCGTGCAGAGCCTATTCATTTGTCAGACGTGTTACCCATGCTTGAAAACTTTGGGTTACGCGTAATCGATGAGAGCCCATATAAAGTCACGTGTTCAGAGGGTGAACGCAATTGGGTAATGGACTTCACCATGTTACATAAAAGTGGCCAACACTTTGACATGGAGAACGCTCAAATTCTCTTCCAAGATGCCTTTGCTAAGGTATGGTACAAAACGCTAGAAGACGACGCATTTAACCGTCTTATTCTTGGTGCAAATATGACTGGCCGCAAGGTAACGGTATTGCGCGCCTATGCTAAATATATGCGCCAGACTGGTAGTTCATTTAGCCGTGACTATATCGCGAACACGCTAGCTAACTATCCAGACATTGCTCGTTTACTTGTAGACTTTTTCGACCAGCGCTTTAATCCTAAGAAAAAGCGTAATGAGAAAAAAGAAGAGGCTTTACTGGAGACCATCAAGGAACAGTTAGATAACGTAAGCAACCTTGATGACGACCGAATTATCCGTCGTTACCTAGACATGATGTCTGCAACGCTACGTACAAACTTCTACCAGGCGGACGCCGCGGGCAACGAGAAGTCATACGTATCGTTTAAGATGATGCCTGAACTCATCCCAGACATGCCGCTGCCGTTACCAAAATTCGAAATCTTTGTGTACAGCCCTCGCGTTGAAGGTGTTCACCTTCGCGGCGGTAAAGTTGCACGTGGTGGTCTGCGTTGGTCTGACCGTCAGGAAGACTTTAGAACAGAAGTGCTTGGCTTGGTGAAAGCGCAGCAGGTTAAGAATACGGTAATTGTTCCAGTAGGCGCCAAGGGTGGATTCGTTTGTAAGAATTTACCAGTGGGTGAAGGCCGCGCGGCGATTCAAGCTGAAGGTCAAGCGTGCTACCGCACCTTTATCACAAGCTTGTTAGACATTACTGACAACATCGTAAATGGCGAGATTGTTCCACCGAAAGATGTGGTTCGCTTGGACGATGACGACCCTTACTTGGTTGTTGCTGCAGATAAAGGCACGGCGACTTTCTCTGATATTGCAAATGGTATAGCAGAAGAGTTTGGTTTCTGGCTAGGTGATGCATTTGCATCTGGCGGAAGCATTGGTTACGACCATAAGAAAATGGGTATTACTGCACGCGGCGGATGGGAATCAGTTAAGCGTCACTTCAGAGAAATTGGCATCGATTGTCAAACCACTGATTTCACTTGCGTGGGTGTGGGCGACATGGCCGGTGACGTATTTGGTAACGGTATGCTGCTTTCAAAGCACACGCGACTCATTGCGGCATTCAACCACTTACACATTTTCTTTGACCCAAATCCAGACGCGGCGGCCAGTTATAAAGAGCGTCAACGTCTGTTTGAAAATCCTAGCCTAAGCTGGGAAGACTACGACAGTAAGCTTATTTCAAAAGGCGGCGGCGTATTTAGTCGCGCGTCAAAATCTATCAAGCTTACGCCTGAAATGAAAAAGTGGTTGGGTACACGTCAGTTAACCATGACGCCTAACGAGCTTATTCACAATATATTGAAAATGCCTGTCGACCTACTGTGGAACGGCGGTATTGGTACGTATATCAAGAGCAAGAAAGAATCGCACTCAGACGTAGGCGACCGCGCTAACGATGATCTGCGCGTAAACGGTCGTGACGTACAAGCTAAAATTGTGGGCGAGGGCGGTAACTTAGGTCTAACTCAATTAGGTCGTATTGAGTATGCATCTAACGGTGGCCGTGTTAACACTGACTTTATTGACAACGTTGGTGGTGTTGATTGCTCGGATAACGAAGTTAACATCAAAATCTTGCTTAACAGTTTAGTTAACGACGGTGAGCTTACGCTTAAACAACGTAACAAGCTGCTTTACGATATGACTGACGATGTAAGTCGCATTGTACTGAAAGACTGCTACCGTCAAACCCAGTCTATCTCTATTACGGAGCTAGCTGGCGTGAAGCAACTTAAAGAACAGCTTCGCTTTATTCACGGACTTGAGCGTGAAGGTCAGTTAAACCGAGAGCTTGAATTTATACCGAGCGACGATGAAATTTCTGATCGCGTGGCCACAGATCAAGGTTTAACGCGCCCAGAATTAAGCGTACTTATTGCCTATGGCAAGATGGTGCTTAAAGATGCGCTTAATATCCCGGAAATTACTGATAACCCTTACCACGGTAAGTTGTTGGTAGAAGCGTTCCCTAAAGTGCTTCGCGAAAAGTTCGCAACACATATGCAACAGCACCCGCTTAGAAGTGAAATTATTGCTACTAAGTTAACCAATAACATGGTTAATGACATGGGCCTTAACTTCGTGTTCAGAATGCAAGAAGAAACGGGCGCAAGTGTGAGCGAAATTGCTGACGCCTATGCGATTGTTCACGGTATCTTCAATATGAAGACGCTGTGGGAGCGCATCGAACAGCTTGATAATGTAATTCCAGCGCAGCTACAACTTAAAATGCTGGATGAAGCGCGCAGAATTATGCGACGAGCGTCCCGTTGGTACATTCGCCACGGCAATAAAGCACAGTCGATTGAAGAAGCTATAGCAAGCTATCGCGGCACCTTCGATATCTTATCGAAGAACCTGCAAAACTATCTTGTTAAAAGTGAATATGCTCAGCTTGAAGCTGTAACGCAGAAATATATCGACAAGGGCGTTCCTGAAGATATCGCTTACCAGGTAGCAAGCTTCTCTAATATGTTCTCAAGCTTCGACCTTGCGCAAATTGTAGAGTCTGATAAACATGATACTGATGTTGTTGCTAAGCTTTACTATCAGCTAGGTTCTCGTTTAGAGCTACACTGGTTCCTAGATCAGATAAACAATCAAGCGGTAAGCAACCACTGGCAAGCACTTGCTCGTGCTTCATACCGTGAAGAGTTAGATTGGCAGCAGCGTTCAATTGCGGCAAACCTTTTAGCTTCTCGTGAAGACATTAATAATGCAGATCAAATTCTGGATGAGTGGATTGAAAGCAATCAAGTACTGCTTAAGCGTTGGTATCACATGATGTCAGAGTTTAAGACCAGCACAACACACGAATTTGCGAAATTTTCTGTCGCTTTACGTGAATTGATGCTTTTAAGCGTGAAGTCTAACCATTAGAATACACGCACCTTAATGATTTAAGCCCTGTTTATCAGGGCTTTTTATTGGCTGGGTGATTAATGCTGATGATTATTTCAGCAACGTTTGTGCAAGACAGCGCCGGCAACAATCACCCAAGCCCTTAATTAGCGAGCGTTAACACAACCATGCAATCTCTAGTGCAAAAATTCTTACTTCAGTGTGAGCCTGAAAAAAGTCACGATTTCACCATTAACTGGTTGAACAAGACCCAACATACCCCGCTGAAATGGATGTACAGCACACCAACCATCAAAAAGCCCGTTACTGTCGCTGGAATGACCTTTGATAATCCTGTGGGACTAGCGGCCGGACTTGATAAGAACGGCGATTGTATTGACGCATTTGCTAGCATGGGATTTGGTTTTGTAGAAATTGGTACGGTCACACCTCGTCCGCAGCCAGGTAACCCAAAACCCCGTTTATTCAGAATACCTGAGAAGCACGCCATTATTAACCGCATGGGATTTAATAATAAAGGTGTTGATCATCTCGTCGAGCAAGTAAAAAAAGCCCAGTTTAAAGGGCCGATTGGCATTAACATTGGTAAAAACAAAGATACCGAAGAAGCGAATGCGCTTGACGATTACCTGATTTGCCTAAATAAGGTTTATCCTTACGCCAGTTATGTCACGATTAATATCTCATCGCCTAACACGCCAGGTCTTAGAAACCTGCAATACGGTGAAGCGCTAGATAAACTATTAGTCGGGTTAAAGGCAGCACAAGAAACGCTAACGCAGACCCACGGTAAATATGTGCCGTTATTTATTAAAATTGCGCCAGATTTAAGCGATGTTGAAATTGACAGTATTGCAGCTTCGTTAATTAACAGCAAAATGGATGGCGTGATTGCTACTAATACCACGCTATCGCGTGACGCTGTTGCAGGGTTAAAACACGCTGAAGAAATGGGCGGCTTAAGCGGTTCTGTTATGACTGATATGAGCTTGGAAGTAACCCGAAGACTAAGTAAAGCGTTAGACCGTGCTATTCCAATTATCGGCGTTGGCGGCATTGATTCACCAGAAGCGGCACAAGCCCGTTTAGACGCTGGCGCGTCTTTGGTGCAGGTCTACTCGGCTTTTATTTATCAAGGCCCATCTCTCGTTAAACGCATTGTAAACGCGTTATAATACATCCGAAACCAATCTCTCGTGTACGTACTTTTATTGTTAAGTACGTACATCAAAAACAGGTACATGAATGAATACTATTCTGGTTACGACCAGTCGCGGTCTTGACGAACTATTAAAACAAGAAGTGCTAAGCCTATGCCCTGATGCGCAAATTAAACAAGGGCCTGGCACTATTCAGTTTGAAGGCTCAAAGGAAGATGCGTATAAACTTTGCTTATGGTCACGGCTAGCCAACCGCGTAATTTGGGTGCTTGCATCAGGTAAAGCAGGCGATGCAGATGCGCTGTATAACACGGCTATGGGTATTGACTGGCAAATGCAGATGGATTCACGTCATACCTTATCTGTGCAGTTTATCGGCACAAACTTCGCTATAAAAAATACCCAGTTTGGTGCTGTAAGGGTAAAAGACGCCATTGTCGATTCTTTCGTTGAGCAGGGCTTACCACGCCCTTCAGTAGAACGTAAAAACCCTGATATCTCTGTATATGCAAGGCTACATCGCGATAACGTAATTTTAGGCATCGACTTAGCTGGCGCCAGCTTACACCAGCGTGCATACCGACAAGAAACGGGTGACGCGCCACTTAAAGAGCATATCGCAAGCGCAATGTTAATGCGTAGCGGTTGGACCGAGAATACCGATGCGCCATTAGTTGACCTAATGTGCGGCTCGGGCACCATTGCTATTGAAGCAGCCTACATCGCACGCAATATTGCGCCAGGTATTAAGCGCGTTTACTGGGGCTTCACTAAGTGGCTCGGCCACGAAGCAAAGCTTTGGGATAACTTAGTAGAGCATGCTATTTCCGTTCAAAAGCCAAGCTGCGGCGGTATTTATGCGGGTGACTTCAGCCGTAAAATGGTCGCCATAGCGAAAGCAAACGCTGATTTTGCTGGTGTGTTTAACGATATTTCGTTTTCACAACAAGACGCGACAAAGTCTTCTCCTCCTGTTTCTACACCAGGCTACGTTGTATCAAACCCTCCTTACGGTGAACGTTTGGGCGAGCTAACATCGCTAATACCACTGTTTAGTGATTGGGGTAAACGCTTTAAAGAAGCGTGGAAAGGGTGGCATGTGTCACTGCTTAGCAGTAATCGCGATTTGCTGCGCGTGCTTAAACTACGCGCCACCAAAGACTACGCTATGAATAATGGTAAGTTGGAGTGCCGTTTAGCTAATTATGTGTTAAATGAAGAAAACACGGTTCAGTTTAGTGAAGACGCAAGTAATCACGAGTTTGCTAATCGTTTGAAGAAAAACCTTAAACGCATGAAAGGTTGGATCAAGAGCGCTAACACGAACTGCTACCGCATTTACGATGCTGACTTGCCGGACTATAACGTGGCCGTAGATAGGTATGGGGACTGGCTGGTCGTTCAAGAATACGCGCCACCAAAAACCGTGTCTGAAGACAAGGCACGAAAACGTCTGCAAGAAGTGTTACTACATTTGCCTGCCGTAACCGGTGTGTCACCCAAACACATTGCGCTTAAAGTGCGTAGTCAACAAAAAGGTACAAAGCAGTACGAGAAAATTAACCAGTCTGGCGAAATGATGGAAGTGTTTGAAAATGGCGCTCGTTTCTTGGTTAACCTTACTGACTACCTAGACACAGGGCTTTTCTTAGACCACCGTAATACTCGTCAAAAAGTAAAAGCTTTGTCTCAGGATAAAGACGTGCTGAACCTGTTTTCTTATACGGGTAGTGTGTCGGTTTTTGCTGCTATGGGCGGCGCAAAGTCTGTAACTACTGTAGATATGTCTAATACCTATTTAGAGTGGGCAAAGAAGAATGTGGCGCTAAACAAATTGACCTGCCCACACGCCTTTATACAGGCTGATTGCACCACATGGTTGGCTGCGCATAAAGGTAAGTACGATTTAATTTTTATCGACCCACCTTCATTTTCAAACTCAAAGCGTATGCAAAATACGTGGGATGTGCAGCGCGACCATGTGAAAATGCTGACCGATGCTAAAGCCTGCTTAAAAGAGCAGGGGATCATCGTTTTCTCTAACAACAAGCGTGGCTTTAAGCTAGACGAATCAGCCATCAATGAACTGGGCTTGTCAGTAGACAATATTACTAAAGACACTATTCCAGAAGATTTTGCACGCAAAGGCAATATCCATCAGTGCTGGGTGCTAGGCTCATGAAAATTTATTTCTACACCGGGCCGCAATGTAGCCTGTGCGACTTAGCTGATGTTGAGCTTCAACAAACGTCCGTGTTCTCATCGCTTCATATTGAAAAAGTTAACATTCGCACAAGCACCGAGCTTTACCATTTGTATGGTGCAAGGATCCCCGTTTTGAAACGGGCAGATAACAAAAAAGAAATTGGCTGGCCTTTTAGTACCGCCGATTTAGAGGAGTTTCTTCAGTGAGCATTTTGCAGTTAAAAAACATCACTGTAATTTATGGAAATCCACCGCTTTTAGACGGTGTCGAGTTGGTTGTTCAGCCTAAAGAGCGCGTTTGCCTAGTAGGTCGCAACGGTAGTGGTAAATCAACACTGATGAAAGTGATCGCTGGCGATATTATTGCCGACGATGGTCAGCGTATTATTGAAAATAATACGGTCATTGCGCGCTTAGAACAGGATCCACCTCAAACCACAGATGTGACACTTTTTGACTATGTTGCCGAAGGCCTATCTGACGTTGGTGAAACACTTAAAGCCTATTTCCACCAAACTCGTATCGTTGGTGAAGACCCAAGCGAAGCAAATTTAAATAAACTTCAGCTACTACAAGAACAGTTAGAAGCAAGAGACGCGTGGCAGTTTGAACAGCAAATTGAACAAACGCTTACCATGCTAAAGCTTGACCCTGAGATATCTTTATCAACGCTTTCTGGGGGATGGCGCAGAAAGGCTGCGTTAGCCCGTGCGCTTGTTAGACAGCCTGATTTATTATTACTGGACGAACCGACTAACCACCTTGATGTTGAGATGATCCGCTGGCTCGAATCAAGTTTAAGCAACTATCAGGGTGCGATTGTATTTGTGAGCCACGACCGTGCATTTATTCGCGCCATGGCCACCCGTATAGTAGACCTAGACCGAGGTACTGTCACAAGCTACCCCGGAAACTACGAAACCTACCTTGAGAAAAAACAACACGACCTAGAAGTTGAGGCTTCTCAAAACGCTGAGTTTGATAAGAAACTTGCGCAAGAAGAGGTATGGATTCGCCAGGGAATTAAAGCCCGTCGTACTCGCAACGAAGGTCGCGTTCGCGCACTTAAAAAGTTACGCGAAGAACGCAGAGCGCGAAGAGCGGTTCAGGGCAATGCGGTGGTTAGCCAACACCAGGGCGTGCGCTCAGGTAAGATGGTGTTTGAAGTTAAAGATCTTAGCTACAGCATTGAAGGAAAGCCTATTGTAAAAGGGTTAAACTTGAATGTTCTGCGTGGTGACAAGCTTGCACTTATTGGCCCTAACGGTAGCGGTAAAAGTACGCTTATCAAACTATTGTTAGGCGAATTACAACCCGACAGCGGGAACTGTAAGCAGGGTACCAACCTTGAAGTTGCTTACTTCGACCAACATCGCCACGGCTTGGATTTAGAAAAGTCTGTGATAGACGCGGTAGGCGACGGTAAGCGTGACCTGATGGTAAACGGCCACCCGCGCCACGTTATTAGCTACCTACAAGACTATCTATTCACACCTGAGCGCGTCAATGCGCCAGTTAAGTCGCTATCTGGTGGTGAGAAGAACCGCCTAATGTTGGCCAAACTCATGCTTAAGCCTAGCAATGTTCTGGTACTGGATGAGCCAACTAACGATCTTGATGTTGAAACCTTAGAGATGCTCGAAACCTTACTCAACGAATATACCGGTACCGTGCTTCTAGTAAGCCACGATAGGGAATTTGTTGATAACGTAGCAAATAGTAGCGTGGTTTTTGAAGGTAATGGTTTGCTAAGGGAGTTTATTGGGGGTTTCACCGACGTAGAAAACTGGTATAAAGAGCAACAGGAAAAACGTCAGCAAATCGAAAAGGAAGAAAAAGCCAAGGTAAAGAATGAAACTAATTTAGCTTCAGGCAGTCCTAGTGCTAAGTCTTCTCCCCGTAAGACGAAAAAGCTATCATACAAAGATCAGCGTGAACTTGAGTCCTTACCCAAAGAGCTTGAAAAACTCGAGGAAGAACTTGAGGCTATGCAAGAGAAGGTCAACGACCCTGACTTTTTCAAACAAGACAGCGACATCACTGCCAAGGCTTTAGCTGAACTGGCAGATAAAGAAGAATTACTTTCCCAGAAATATGCGCGCTGGGATGAACTAGAAAGTATGCTGGAAGATAATCAGCAGTAAATAGGATTTTAAATGAAACGAACTCAGCTTGCCGCCGCCGTTCTGTTGGCAACAGGAAGTGTTTCGGCATTCGCCGCGACCTATTCAGTGACGCCTCTTCCTTTACAGGATACCGCTAGAAACAACTTTGCTCGCTCGATCGATAACTCAGGCAAAATGTTGTCTGTAGCACAATTGGAATTCAATCCACCAATCGATGCAGAACAACTAGAAAACGACACGACATTTTTCGACCAGTATGGTGAAAAATTAGAAAACGAAGAAGACGCGCGACAAGGCGTTTTTACCGATAAAGATTACACCACTATTGTGAACTACCTTCTGACCAACTCAAACAATACAACAGGTCAGAAGTTAGCGTCGTACAGAACTTATATAACCGATACACAAGACATTGCTTTAGTACCAGGTTTAGATCAAATCACAGAAAAGTTTGACGACTATACACAGTCAGTTGAATCGACAGGCCGCGATAGTTTAAACGGTAACTTCATTGTGGGTGATTCGACTGGTTTAGTGGTTCTTGACCCATACGAAGATGAAGATGGCGAAACGGTAAATTACACCTACCCTGAGTCGGCGCAGCAAGCTTTTGTTCAAGCTTCAGGAGAAACAAAAGTTCTACCTGCGGTTGATACAACGGCAGGAGGTTTTTCTTCGGCTCGCGCAATTAACGCAAATCTTCAGGTTGCAGGCTTCAGTACGGTAAGCTTTAGAGATGACGTGGCTGACGCTGTTGAAACCTGTGCAGACGAAGAAACCCGCGGTGACAGGTCTGAAGGCCGTTGTTTATATACGGTGTATAACGGCGAATTTGCTGTTCCTCGTATTTCTAGCTACTTCATTAACTCGACATCCGCTTACCTGCCTAGCTTTGTACTTTTATCTGAGGTTAACGCCACTATTTGGCAAATTGACGTAAACGGCGACGTAATAAGCACCGAAACTTATCCATTGTTGTTCGAACCGGATGAAGACAATACGCTTCACCATTTCACTTATGCTTATGATATTAACAACCAAGGCATTGCCGTAGGTGAGGGCCTTACCGGTAATCGTATTTCAATTACTCGTCCAAACTCTAGAGGCAGAACAGAAAGCGAGCGTGTCGCTACAGTGTTTAGAGATGGTGAGACAATTGAGCTTCTTCCGCGAGAAGAAAATATCATTAGCCAAGCAATTGCAATTAACGACGAAAACTGGGTAACCGGTGCTGTGCTTCGCTCTCAAAGCGATGTCGCACGTTCGCGTTTATTTGTTTATAACCTAGACACACAAGAGCAACATTATCCAGATGGTTTCTTTGTGAGCGCAGGGGTAACTGCAAATGCCATTAATAACAATAATATTGTTGTTGGTAAGGCAGATGTAGTCGCTACCAGTGAAACGCTACGTGAAACTGCCGCGTTCATGTACAACATCGATACGGAAGAGTTTATTGACTTAAATGATTTAGTGTCGTGTGATAACCCGTACGAACTTATTGAAGCGGTAGATATCAATGACAATGACGAAATCATTGCGAATGCGAGAATTAAAGCCACTAACAAATACGTAACGGGCAATGACGTTATTAATTCTGACGGTGAAACTGAAGAAATTGACACAATTGTAGCAGTCAAACTTTCTCCGTTAGCGAATGGCTCGATAGAAGAATGTGAAATTCCAGAAGACGAACAACCCTATGAGCGCAAGGGCGCTTCCACAGGATGGTTAGCATTTTTCGGTCTGTTTGCAGGTGTATTTATGCGCAGACGGTTGAAAAAATAACTGACCATTTGGTTATTATGTGATCACATTTCAAAAAGCCACACACCCGTGGCTTTTTTTATGCCTAAATAATGTAAAAATTTACATATTTATGCATAAAAAATGTAACAAAAATTTCATCGAAACTTCATTTATTTAAACTTTGTCAAGCCCTTTTATTTTTTATTTTTCTTGAACCATTTAGTTAATTGCACTATCAAAGTAGTGTACGCAATCACTTTTCCGGCACTATCAACCGAAATGATGTAGAGCGCTCGAGAAAATGATTTGTTGTACTTTCAACAAACAAAAGAGGCTAATCAATGAAAAGACAAAAAAGAGATAAACTGACACGCGCCCATTCTAAAGGCTATCAAGCTGGCATTAGCGGTCGTTCAAAGGAAAATTGTCCATTTCAGCAAAACGATGCACGTTCACAATGGTTAGGTGGATGGCGTGAGGCAGTAGAAGACAGACACTTAGGTTTAAGTGTCAAATAACACTTCTCTTTTATGAACTGATTATGCAAAAAGGAAAGCCCCTGAAAAGGGGCTTTTTTGTAGGTCGAGATTATTTGACCGTAAAGCTCAATAAAGACAGCTTAGAAGTTTGACGTATCTTGGAACAAGCCAACTTTCAAATCTTTCGCTACATAAATCTCACGGCCATCAACTTCTACTGTACCATCAGCCATGCCCATGAACAGTTTGCGCTTAATCACGCGCTTCATAGTGATTTTATAAGTAACTTTTTTAGCTGTTGGCAGTATTTGCCCGGTAAATTTAACTTCACCTACGCCCAGTGCACGACCTTTACCTGGGCCGCCGCTCCAACCTAAGAAGAAGCCAACCAGTTGCCACATCGCGTCTAGGCCTAGGCAGCCTGGCATTACCGGGTCGCCCGGAAAGTGACAGTCAAAGAACCATAAATCCGGGGTAATATCCAATTCGGCGATGATTTCGCCTTTGCCATGTTCGCCGCCATCTTCTGTAATTGAAACTACACGGTCCATCATAAGCATGTTAGGGGCGGGAAGTTGACTATTACCTGGTCCAAACATTTCACCACGGCTACACGCCAATAAATCTTCTCTATTAAAACTGTTTTTCTTCTCTGACATTCCCAACTCGTTGCTGTTATTTAAGTGACGGTGCTAATTTAGCGAACAGTTGTACGCCAAACAACTCTGAACAGTCATTTTTCTGAAGAAAAACGCGTGCTAATATAGCTTAAGTTACTTGGGCCTGTATAAATATCACGCTAGGAGTATGAAATATGTGCAGACCCTAACTTTTTAGGCTCTACCATAACGTAACTTTATGTGAAAACTATGACAGAACAAACGACGAAAAAGATCATTAAGAAAAGTGCAGCAGATAGAGCTAAAGCCAATGCAGATAAACAGCGACGTTTCAGAGAAAGACAAAAAGACGCGGGTAAAAAGCTAGTAAGAGGCTATGTAAGCCCAGAAGCAAAAGCGTGTTATGACGAAATACGCGACAAGACGGGTTGGACAGATAGTGAAGCAATGTCGAACGCCATGAGACTTATGTACGCGGCATACAAGTGCGGACAAATTAAACTTTTAAACGAGTGGCTTCGAAAAAATAACCGCTAGGCCTAATGGTCTAGCTTAGTTTTAAGCCATGCTCGACTGGGGCTATTTTGCATGGTGTGACGTTTCACTATGCGCTGCGCTTCTTTAACCACATCATCTCTGTCTCGAAAGTCCCATAGTCGCTTAGCCGTGCTCTGGCTATGAATAGCAATGTTAGTAATGGGCGCGACATAGTCTCGCTCTAGGTCAAAGTCGAGCATTTGAGCCTCTAGAGGAGGCAATAGATACGGCGCGTGTATTGCGTCGCCAGGCAATGATTTAAGCTCTGGCACCCACTTTCTTATGAATAGACCCTCTGGATCTAATTTTTTTGATTGTGTAGCAGGATTGTACAACCTCACGGTGTGGATACCTGTTACGCTGGCTTGCATTTGAATTTGTGGATAGTGAATACCTGGCTCGAAATCTAAAAACTGCGTAGCTAGGTAATGCGCAGCTTTTAGCCAATGAACATTTAAGTGATGGCACAGAAAACTAGTGATCATAGCGCGCATGCGAAAATTTAGATAACCGGTATACTTCAACGCTCGCATACAGGCGTCAACCAGTGGATAGCCAGTTAGGCCGGTTTTCCAACGATAAAAACGACGCTCAGCTTCAGGGCCGTCAATAAAAGGGTAGTTCTCATAGGCACGGTTCATTGGGCGCCATTCTATACTGTGTTCGCTTTCAAATTTTTGGATGAAGTGGCAATGCCAGTGAAGTCTGGAAGTTAATGCAGAAAGGGCACGCCCCCATTGTTTTCCTTCGTCGGCCGTTAACGTCTTCTTCACTTGTTTTTGCTGCAAAACACTTTGGTAAACTTGCTTGATTGATATATTGCCCCAAGCCAAATATGGACTCAATCGAGAGCATGCTCGCCTCGCATTCTCTGGCATCGATATATGCTGATGGTAAAACTTCCCCCGACTTTTAAAAAAGTCTTTCAGCACATGCCATGCACGTTTTTCACCGCCAGGTTGCATAGCTTCAAGTTCACTTAGGTGCGCGATGACCTCGGGACGAAGGTTGGTTTCGTAGACTGAGTTAGGGTCAAATTGGCGGCTAATAGACGCTCTATCACCGGCGATGTCGTCGAAATTCTTTTCAGCATCTTTTATCGCAGCATGCTGCGTCCAAGCGACCCAGTTGGCACTGTTTATATTAAAATCGTAAGTGCTTGTTGTAAAATGGTGCTCCCAATTCGACTGCCATTGAGCTCGATGGGGCAAACCTCGAATTACTGCTCCAAACTGGCTTTCTTTCAAAGCAATATTTTTATTATTCAGATAGTTAGCCACTCTCATATCACGGTTATGCGTAACCTTTAGGCCTATTTCCTGGTAACTCCTAACCGCAGAAATGGTGTAATACCGAGCAATAAATTTAAATGCATCTATCACTTCACAGTGCAACGTCAAAATACGGGCAGGTGCAGGAAGCTGGTTGTTAATATCGTCGATACTTTGCTGAACAAATCGCCAATGGCGAACGTCCATATGTGGGTCTTCAATAAGCGATGGTTCCCAGCAAAAAAGCGGCAATATATTTTCTTTCGCTTCTACAGCTCGAAAAAGTGGCTCATGATCACGCAGGCGAAAATCTCGCTTAAACCATATAATCGTAATGGACGGTTTAGGGTTATCTGGCACCATAGAACATGTAACCTATAACCACTTTTTACGGAATTGGCCCTTGGGGTCGTAAATCTCTGTTTGCTTTATCAAGTTGAATTGTCTGTGTCCGCGAGGGTCACTGCCAACACCAGCAAGGTAGAGCCAATTTCCCCAATTACTTCCCACATCGTAATCAATGAGTTGATGCTCAAACCACGCTGCGCCATATCGCCAGTCTTGACGAAGTTCGTGCACAAAACAACTTGCTACTAGTTGTCTACCGCGGTTAGACATGTACCCCGTTTCCGCAAGCTGTCGCATACACGCATCTACAATTGGATAGCCTGTTTTACCTTCACACCAAAGTCTAAACGTTTCTGGACAATGTTGTGTAGATGGCGTTTTCCCCTGAATCCCACTGAAGTGAAACCATTTTGCTCCATATTTATACTGCAACCAGTGAAAGAATTCTCGCCACAGTAGCTCAAAGTAAATCCAATAAGTGGAATCGTTTTTCTCGACTGTTGCTTCAAACAGCTGTACCTGCCGAACGACTTCTCGCGCAGAAAGTGAACCGTTAGCTAACCAGGCTGAGAACTTAGTACTGTCTTGCCAAGAATCAAGCGCATTTCGCGTTTCTTTATATGAAGACGCCGACTGCCAGTCAAAGAGGTAAGTGCCTAAGTGGGATAGCGCCGCTGTTTCACCTCCTACAAATGATGTTTCTGATGGCGCGGGTAAATCAATATCAAGGGTTAAATGAAATGACTCATCCAACGGGGGCGTAAATGCGTCGGGTAAAGACGCTAGCGCATCTTGAACCGGTAATGGTTCACTATGCTTCTCTACTTTTCTGCGGAACGGACTGAAAACATCAGGCATATCTTCAATGCTGAATGGTAATGTCGAAACATCAAACAACCCGAACGTTGGGGTTTCAACCACAGTCAATGAATTAGAGAAACGCTTTACTGCGTTTAATTGAGCAGTTTCATCATAACCGCAATGTTGACTAACACCTATATGGGTATATTGGCCCGCCTGTAAAAGATTCGCTAGGCACTCTTCCGTCTTGCCTTTTAGTACGAGTAGCTCATGACCTAAGCCAGCCAACTGGCGTTTTAAATCTTCTAAAGTCTGCAACAAGAATGTATGCCTGTGTTGTCCCATTGGAGACAATCCGAACTCATTTGGGCTGAAATTCTTATCATCTAAGATGTAGACAAAAGTAATTTGAGCAACTTTTTTACAAAGCGCGGCGATGGCGGCTTGATCGTGAAGCCTTAGGTCATGTCGAAACCAGAACAAACCTCGTTGATTAAGGTTTGAACACTGTTGTTGAGTGTGATTGTTTATCATACTAATTTAGAGCACTTTTTTACTGTTTATACGGATCCTGAACCCGTTTATTACCGTAATACATGCAATACGAATAATATAAAAATTTGGCGCAACGCCTGAGGAAAAAAAGTGACCGTTCCTGTTAGTATCATGTGGTTTAGACAAGACCTTCGTGTAAAAGACAATCCGGCATTAAACGCTGCTTGCGACATGGGAAAAATAGTTCCCATCTACATCTACGATGACACAACGCCTAACGGAAGAGAACCAGGAGGCGCCAGCAAATGGTGGCTTCATCATTCGCTAGTGTCGTTGAATAAACGCCTGAACGGGCATCTACAAATATTTAAGGGTGATCCTCAGAAGCTTATTCCCAAGTTAATGGCGTCATTTGATGCCAAGGGTATTTTCTGGAATCGGTGCTACGAACCGTGGCAAATAAATCGGGATAAAGGGATTAAGAAAACACTTATCGATAGTGATTACGAAGCTCACAGTTTTAATGGTAGTTTGTTGTGGGAACCCATGAAGGTTCTAAAGAAAGACGGTACACCGTACCGAGTCTTTACCCCATACTACAAAAAAGGCTGTTTACAGATTGAAGAGCCTCGTTACCCCAAAGCACCGCCAGCACGTATTACTTATGCCGATGTATGTAATGAAGGTGATGATTTAGCATCTTTACGATTGTTACCCACTATCAAGTGGGATGAGACCATCGCCAAAACGTGGGCTCCAGGTGAAGACGGCGCCGCTGATAACCTAGCTGACTTTATTCAGAATTCAGCGCGAAAGTATAAAGATGGAAGAGATATACCATCTGCAAAAGGTACATCTCGCTTATCTCCCCACCTACATTTCGGGGAAGTGTCGCCAAATCAAGTTTGGTATGCGATTAAAGACAAGTTTGGTAATAGCGAAGACAAGAGCATTGAAACTTATCTAAGTGAACTTGGTTGGCGGGAGTTTAGCTATTACTTATTGTTCCATTTTCCGACCCTGCCTAATAAAAACTTTAATGATAAATTTGACAAGTTTCCCTGGCGTACTGACGCTAAGGCACTTAAAGCATGGCAAACAGGCAAAACTGGTATTCCTATCGTCGACGCGGGTATGCGCGAACTGTGGCAAACAGGCTACATGCATAACAGAGTACGTATGATTGTGGGCTCGTTTTTGGTCAAAAACTTACTGCTCAGCTGGCACGAAGGCGAGCGGTGGTTCTGGGACACATTGTTAGATGCCGACCTTGCCAGCAATAGCGCCAGCTGGCAATGGGTAGCGGGCTCAGGTGCCGATGCAGCACCTTACTTCAGGATATTTAACCCAATTCTGCAAGGTGAGAAATTTGATAGCAAAGGGCAATACGTTCGCAAGTACTGCCCCGAGTTGAATAAGTTATCAGATAAATACATTCATAAGCCTTGGGAAGCTCCAAACGCCATATTGAAAGAGGCAGGCATCGAGCTTGGCAAGGAATACCCAAAGCCTATCGTTGATTTGAAAGCGTCGCGTCAGCGTGCACTTGACGCTTTTCAACAAATAAAAGAGTAGGGTATGGCGGCACTTATTTTAGTTTTAGGCGACCAGCTTACCGAAACATTACCGGCAATAGCTAATGCAGTAAAAAGTAAAGACACCATATTAATGGCGGAAGTGCGTGAGGAAGCCACGTACGTAAAACACCATAAAAAGAAGATAGCATTTTCGTTTAGTGCTATGCGTCATTTTGCCAAAGCGTTGCGCGGCGACAATTTTAACGTTAACTACGTTCATTATAACGACGAAAACAATCAAGGCGGTTTACTCGCCCAGGTAAAATACGCGCTTAACGAAAACACGTTTGATGAAGTAAGAGTGACCATGCCCGGTGAATACCGCCTGCTTAAAAGCATGGAGCAATGGGAAAATACCCTTGGGGTTCCTGTTACAATTTGCGATGATAATCGTTTTTTATCCACCCCTCAGGAATTTACCGACTGGGCAAACGGCAAAAAACAACTTCGTATGGAGTTTTTTTACCGTGAGATGCGCCGCAAGCACAACATACTAATGGAAGGTAAGAACCCCATCGGGGGTAAGTGGAATTATGACGCGCAAAATCGCGAATCTATGCCTGAAACTCATAAGGTTCCTAAACACTCGACGTTTGAAATTGACGACATAACAGCAGATGTTATCGGCCTTGTGAAAGAGGAGTTCAACGATCACTTTGGCGATATAGATAACTTCCATTTTGCGGTAACTCGAAAAGGCGCACTCAGCGTCTTAAATACTTTTATAGAAGAAAGATTACCTAATTTTGGTCAGTATCAAGACGCCATGGTGGAAGGTAAGCCTTGGCTTTACCACTCTCATATAGCCTTTTATCTGAACTGCGGTTTGTTAACGCCTAGCGAAGCTATCCACGCTGCTGAGCAAGCCTACCACGCAGGACAAGTACCTCTAAATTCTGCCGAAGGGTTTATACGTCAGATCCTAGGCTGGCGCGAGTATGTTAGAGGTTTCTATTGGCACTTTATGCCAAATTTGAAAACTGATAATTACTTTAATAACAGCCGCGCACTACCTTCGTTCTTCTGGAACGCACAAACGAATATGAATTGCATGCGGCAATGCATTAAAGAAACGCAACAAAACGCTTACGCCCATCACATACAGCGTCTCATGGTAATTGGTAACTTCAGCTTGTTGACCGAACTTAACCCAGAAGAGGTTCAAGCATGGTATTTGTTGGTATACGCCGATGCCTACGAGTGGGTTGAGCTTCCTAACGTAGCAGGCATGATTCTGTATAGCGATGGCGGCAACTTAGCGAGTAAGCCTTATGTCGCGAGCGGTAGTTATATCAACAAAATGAGCAACTATTGCAAGAACTGTGGATACCAGGTTTCGAAAAAAACGGGGCCGAAAGCCTGTCCATTCAACTATTTGTATTGGCACTTTATTGATAAGCACAAAGAAAAACTGAGTAACAATCATCGAATGGCCATGATTTACAAAACCTATGGACGGATGAAGGAAGAAAACATCGAGACCATGAAGCAAGATGCTGCAATATTTCTATCAAAGCTAACCAAAAATGAAGAAGTCTGATTTACCCACAAAGATATGTCCGGTTTGCCAAAGGCCATTTACGTGGCGTAAAAAATGGGAAAAGAATTGGGAAAATGTACGTTATTGCTCCAAGCGTTGCGCCGGAAATAGAAAAAGCGCTACCGATGAGTAAAGCGCGATATGGCGTGTGGGCAAAACTAGAAACATAGATCGCTAAGGCATCATTACCGCTAAATAAAAACTATAGTTAATCATTCGCCGCTACTGTTGCGTATGAAATAAAGTGAAAATACAAGGAGTGTGTTGTGGAAGCACCGATAACCGTAGATAGGCTACGTTTTCTTTTATACAGTCTAAAAGAGAAGCTTTGGGTGAAGCCTCTTGGCTTTTGTTTGCTTTCTATCTTCGCGGTTTTTATAGCTAAAGTTGCTGACGGTACATCACTTGCCGAACATATCCCTGAAATAAAGCCCGATTCCGTTGAAACGCTACTTTCAATAATGGCATCAAGTATGATGGTTATTGCTACGTTTTCCGCAGGCACTATGGTCAATGCTTACGCGTCAGCGAGCCAATCATCTACACCTCGTTCTTTAAGCCTTATAATATCAGACGACGTCTCGCAAAATGCGCTCTCAGTTTTTATAGGCGCATTTATATATAGTGCTGTTGCACTTACTGCAATGACTCAGGCGTTCTTCGATGAAGCGGGATTGTTCATTTTATTCTGTCTGACCTGTGTGGCTTTCATCATTGTTATCTTAACATTCATACGATGGGTAGACAGCGTAGCACGCTTAGGGCGCGTAGGCTCAACACTACTGAAAGTGGAGCACGCAACCACTCGTGCCATTAAAAACAGAATTGATATGCCTTGCTTGGGCGCAGTCCCACAGGGACAAGTAAAAGAGCAGGGGGCTCACGCTATTTTTACCGAGCAAGTAGGCTACATTCAGTTAATAGATATTGCAAAACTACAGCGCTGGGCTGAAAGTAATGACTGTTTTATAAATGTTGCCATGCTGCCGGGTGAGTTTGTGACACCAGAGCGCCCCATAGCCTACGTTAATAAAGATGAACAAACCAAGGATGTAATTAGCGCGTTCACTATTGGAGAAGCCCGCTCCTTTGAGGCAGACCCGCGCTTCGGCTTTATCGTACTGGCTGAGATAGCATCAAGAGCGTTGTCGCCATCCGTCAATGATCACGGTACGGCAATAAATACTATTAGCATCATTACACGATTAATGCTTATGTGGCGAAAGCAATTCGAAGACAGCCCGAAAACACAAAAGGAAAAAAAGAGCGAGACTGCAAAGTATGATCGTATTTCTGTTCCTGAGTTGAACGTTGCCGACCTATACGACGACGCATACACATCTATAGCGCGAGATGGTGGCGCCAATATAGAAGTCGCTATAAGAATTCAAAAGTCGTTAACCACCCTAAAGACATGCTTCAATAACCTAAACGATGATTTTAAATCAGAGGCGATACGCATGGCAGAGCACAGTTTTGAGAGAAATAAGTTATTGATGAACTATGACAATGATATAGAGCGAGTAAAGCACTTCCATCAAATCCTTAAAGAGGACTGATATACCTAGTCAGTAAGATACAAGAGCCAGCTAAATGGTGCACTTCACTTAGCTGGCTATTTACAGAGCAGTTAAATAATAATGGTGCTCTAGGCTTGTTACATATGCTTATCGATAAGTTTAGCTAAGCTTTTGCCATGCTTTCATCGAGCCTTCCATCACATCCACGGTTTTTATGCCTGCTTGTCTAAGAACGCTGGCCGCTGTCGTAGCCCTGACACCCGACCCACAATAAACCGTATACTTAAGGTTTTTGTCAAAATCTCCAATTGACGAACTAAGATGACCCAGATAAACGTGCGTCGACCCGTCGATTGCCACACTGTCACGTTCATCTTGTTTTCGAACGTCCAATAAAACCCAGTCACTTTTATTACTACCAAAGTGTTCTTTAACGGCTTTGGCACTAGTGAGACTTAAGGAACACAATCCTTTATCGACGTTAGCGTCGCCGGTTAATACAGGCAAATTGATAATATAGCCTTTAACGTTATTAAAGCCCATCCGACGTAGCTGCAACACCGTTGAACTGGCGTGTTCACCACTATTAGCGACTACAATGATTTTGTCGTTATCCTTTAGAAACCAACCTGCATATGATGAAACCAAACCTTCACCAAAGAACAAACTGCCATCTATATGAGTGCTACAAAACTCATCTTTAGTCCTTACATCTATTATCTTTATTTCGTTGTTATAACATTGATTTGAAAGTTCAAAAGGATCGAAATTACCAATGAAAGCAGGAGAGGTGATATCTATAGTACAAAGCTCACCTTTAACGTTGCATTTTTCCATTTTTTCGAAGTAGGGCGCATAGTAATGTGTTTCCTGTACCTTTTCTTCAATGAAGCGTTGCTTGTCTTTGATTGAGAACTTGGGGTTATTCCTACGCTCATATCCGATAGTCGAGAACTCTCTGTCTGCCATACCTCCACCACAAACTGAACCTGCACCATGCGCTGGATAAATAACAGCCGATTCGGGTAAGCGTGACAACTTCTGAAGACTTTCGAATAAGCGTCCCGCCATTTCATGTTCTTCATTAGGATAAAAGTCAGTTCTACCTACATCATTTACAAATAATGTATCGCCGGTGAACACCGCAATAACTTCGTCGCTTATAGCAGTATCAGAAACGGCTAGACAGATACTGTCTTTAGTATGACCAGGCGTTTCTAATACGGATACAAGTAAATCTCCAACGTTGAATTTATCACCATCACTGGTGTAAGAAGCATATTTAACATTTTCGTCAGCGTTCGGACCGTGATAAACAGGTATATCAAGACGCTGTGCCAACGCTGCAGCGCCTGATATAAAATCTTCGTTACGGTGGGTCTCAAATATGCAGTCTATTTTTACATTAAGACTTGTTGCAGCATCGATATAGGTCGATATATCTAATTGTGGGTCAACTACAAACGCAAATTGTCCACTTGAAACTAAATATGACAACTGCGCTAAACCTTCAGCCTTAAAACTTTGAATTTTCATAACTTTCCTTAGCGGTGCGTTTACTAGTAGCTAGCGCTTTATATGCACAGAAACGTATATAAGATCACATAGTAATTTGGTTTGCGTTGCCACCAAGACAATAAGGAAAAGCTACGTAAAGAAGATTGTGACTGCGATTTCGCATTAGTGATTTGCCACAGTTGAATTACATTCTTTGCATAGCCGTTATGGATAGACGTGCTGCATTGAGAACGCAGGTTTATAAAAACCTCAAATAGCTGTTAATGGTGATTACGATGATTAACTTAAACGTCAGGTAATCAAATACCTCTAGATTAAGAAGAGTATCTAAATAAGCTATGAGCATAAAACATTTATAGTCATTTGCGGCATAGATAATAGAGATGAAATCACATATTAAATAACGCAGTAAAAAGCTAATAAGCAAGATAGAAACATCGATATCAAGAAAGTAATGAGCTTTTATAAAATGCTCAGTTGTTTAACCTAATAATAAATGCCTCAAAATAGTTTAACTTTTTTATCAAAAAAACGGCGCAAAAACATACCGTGCGCTACGTGAATGAAATTAAAAAATCAGGGGCATAGTACTGCAGATTTTACGTAGCGTACGATTCGCATAATTACATCCAAATCAAATTAACTGAGCAGTTTTAAATTAAAAGTACAGACGCATGTGAGATGTAAGCGCACAAACTCCAGTACCGACAATAAGCCAACACAGCAGCCACGCATAAAAGTCTGTAAGTAATCACAGCCAACAAAGCATCCGAATAGAGCGACATCATCGCCCTAATCTTCCACATACTTAATTACGCATAATGTATATTATGTTAAATAGAGTATTAATATGGTTATCAATTAGCGCGTACGATGTGTTGCTAAGGCTTGCCTACTCTAAATTGGTAGCCAGGTATTTTCTTTCCAGATAAGAGCTGCTGTTAATTAAAAAGCGTTACATTACTAATTTATAGTAATTACGCTCTTTGCTTTACATAGATTAATTTGAAGTTCGGCACTTTATTATCTAGTTAATTACCACTATAAAGAGAATTAAACACGTGTTTCCAAAAGTATATGTCGCTCCTTAATACCGTAGGTATACTAGTTTTGAATAGACATGAATTCACAGTTAGCGCTATTAGATGAAAATTACTGGATAAGTTTATGTGCAGAGCTTTTATCTAATCAGGTTGAATGCTTGAAGCTATTTGGTCATCAAAGTACTGATTAAAGGCATTGATAAAGTTGGCTGAAATTAACGATTATTAGAAGAACTAAAGCGCAACATAGGGTTTTATCTATCACGTCTAAAATTAAGAAGTATGGTTCGTTATATCTCGCTAATTACTAGATTTCGCATTGCCAGTGTAGTTATGATTAGGAGTAGTTATTTACTAAAAGTAATTTTCTAAACATAACTTGCTAAAGGTGACTTAGATATCACCTATTCTTCTCATAATGAAGTTATAAGAACGCAATGGTTGAATGGAAATCTCCACTAGAACTTTGAAGAAGATAATAGCTAAAGTACAACCCGATACTCTGAAAATCACCCAATCAATCTGTATATTATTCAGGCGACGCTACGTGAAATCTGAAGCTCATTTAGGGGTGTAGCCTTGCAGATTTTACGTAGCGCGCGATTTTAAATGACTAAAAAACAAGCTAAAACCCCGTGATTTCGCTAATAATGAATATGCCACTCAGTTAGGGCGGACGTTTATTAGTTGCAAGTATGATAGACACTACAACTGTCTATATATACAGTTATGTGGTAAGGTGTCGTTTAACAGCTAGTTTGAAACGTTTTGAGCGTGTAGATGAAAGAAATATATCTCATTAACTCGGTCATTAACGGCTAAGTTCACGCATGATAATTACAGTTATCATGCGTGAATATCCAATAATATCAATACTTTACAATAACACCCAGTATCTTACATAATTCTAGCAAATGCTCTAACCAGGTTAACACATGTCTTCTAAGCTTAATAATTCGCATACCTCATCTGTTGGTAAGTATGAAGATGAAGAGTGTGTAAATTCAACATCACAAATTTCTAATAGATACATTGGCACGGTTACGGGAGGCCTCAATACCAAGGGCCCCGGTGATAATAGTAATACATCGCAACACTCGTTAGTGTCTAACGAGACCGTGTCATCTTCGAAAAGCTTCGAAAGTTATTACCGCGATATTTTTACTAAGTTACCTTACAACACCCAACGTGCTTATATTAGCGACTATAACGAGTTCGCCATATTTTGTAAGCAAACAGGCTTATCTGGTTTCTCTAATAGCTTCGAACATAACGAGACATGTATAAAACGATATGTAGAAGAACTGTGTCGTTCTCCCCTAGCCTATAGAACCATAAAACGCCGACTCTCAGCGCTGAGTAAATTCTTAGGTGTGGCGAAGCTGCCAAACCCAATAATAAGGTCGGCTTATTTGAGGGACTTCATTCGTCTTTCATTAATTGAAAACAAAAAGTTTAGGCTATCGCATAAGCAAGCTGTGCCACTCACCATTGATATGGTTGAACAGATCAATAATGCGATCATTCCCGATTCATTATTAGAACTTCGTGACCTTGCAATTATCAATTTGATGTTTGACGCATTACTTCGCGCAGATGAACTTGTGCGCGTTTGCGTTGAGGATATATCCGCACGAAATAATACTTTACTCGTTGTATCCTCGAAAAGTGACCAGTCCGGTCAGGGTCAATACCGCTACGTGTCTGCTAGCACTATTTCCATGGTACAAGAGTATATTAATGAAGCGAATATCGATCCAAAAACTAAACAGCAACGTCTTCCTTCAGATTTACGTGGCCTACATAAGGGCATTCTTTTCAGGCGGCTTACGAACCATAAAACGGCACTTTTGCCATTTGACGAACATATTCCAAGTCACCAAGCTAACGTTTTAAATTACTCTAGTGTTTACAGAATTTGGCAACGAATTGCTCAACGCGCAGGTATTAGCGAAAACATTACCCCTCATAGCGGTCGAGTTGGTGGCGCTGTTTCTCTTGCCGAAGACGGTGCAACTTTACCTGAGCTCCAACTTGCTGGCGGCTGGCAGTCACCAGAAATGCCCGGACATTATACAAAACAAGCTAATGTAAAAAGGGGCGGAATGGCAAAACTATCGGCAAAAAGAAAAAGATAAACTACATATAAATCAATGCAATAAGAAAATAAAAGTTACGCATAACCATTATTTTAAATATTACATACAACTCACCTACTCTATTCACACATTTTTAAATCTGAAACGTTTTTTCGTGCGTAGTAATTGCGTATATTTCACAAATTGTCTCTCAAACGAGAGTCTTCTTCTATGTAGATTAAGCTCTTTCGCATAGTTGAGTGAACGCTTTAATGAAGGGAGTTTTATATGAGCAGCGCAATCGATACTAAGCACGGAAAGTTACTTGCAGAAATGGTGGTTCAATCTTCTTCTTGGAAGATTCAGCCTGAAAAACAGGACCCATTCAAATCACAGGAAGCGGCAGTTGAGTACTTAAATTCTCACAACGAGCCTCTTTATCTCCATGTTCCGCTAGCCCAATCCGACGACTACGTAAGAATTTGTGTTACGTCGCGAGACGATTATGTGGTGTTCACGATTAAAGATATAAATAATGGCGGTGAAACTTCACTGCACTATTCTCATATCAAAAATTTAGATAGCACCATTCGAACATTAGTCTCTGAAACCTGCGATCAAAAGATAAAAGCCCTATAGCGGCTTTTTTAGCATTGAGCTTGAAAGACGTTATTTTGGTTATTGTTGGTAATGTTTTAGCCTAAAGCATGCTTGCTTTACCAAAGAATGGTAAGCCAGGTAAAACATGCCAAGACTAAACTAACAAAAACAGCAGCGGACCCAATATCTTTCGCTCTGCCAATAAGCAGGTGAATATCTGTACTTACATGGTCACAGAGCTTTTCGACAGCAGTGTTGAGCAGCTCTGTTATCAGTACAATCATAAGTGACATGATAAGCAAAATTCGCTCAATACTTGTAACTTCTAAGAGAAAAGTGACTGGTATTAAAATTAACATTGTGAAAACTTCTTGCCGAACCGCTGCTTCGCTTAAGAACGCTGCGCGCAAACCCTTCAACGAATAGTAAGTTGCGTAAAGAAGCCTAGTTAATCCCTTTCGTTTTACCATCATGTTTAGCATTCACAAAAAACAATACGCTAGCGAACAATCATTACATCTACATGACGATTAAAGGTTTTCTTCCAGTTACTTCCTGCTTAGATCTTTAACTTAGTCCAATTACACCTTAACGGCTAACACATCTGTTTTTACACCGTGTAAAACCGCATTTGCCGTCGAGCCCAACAACAAGCGAAGACCACTCTGACCATGTGTACCTACAACAATAAGATCCGCGTTAATTTTCTCAGCCATGTGGTGTATTTCATCGGCAGGTGAGCCAATCTCTACGTTTACGTGGCTGTAAGGAATGTCGTGTTTAGACGCAACATCTTTTAATTGTCTTAGCGCCTGCTCTCTAACTTCTTCCGAAAAATCACGTTCTAAAAATAACCCATAGGGCTCTACGTTGGTTTGCGGATATGCGACATAAAGCAAATGAATTTTGTGGCTATTACCAGCGATGGCGATGGCTTTTTCTACAACTAGTTCATAGTCAGAATAAACATCGATAGGTACTAAAATCGTATCGTAGCCTTGCATTGTGGCTCTCCTTAACAGTTTAGTTAGTAATGGTTTTAACATACCGCTTATTATTCGTACTACATAGTAGAACCACGAAAATTATTATACTTTGCGCTAGGTCAATGTTTACTCCTCAAAATTATCCATACTTGATTTATGTACTACATTTCGTAAATAGTAAAAATTTAGTGAGGGATATAAATATGAGAACCATAATAATAGTAATAGTGTCGCTTCTACTTTTTGCCTGTGATCAAGGGCCACAATCGCCACGTGGATTCAGCCTGCCCGAAGGTGATATGGAAAAAGGTTATCAGGTTTTTAAAAAATATCAGTGCCAGGACTGCCATAGAATTGCAGGAGAAAAAGAGCGTGAAAATGCACAGTATTTAGTAGCAAAGCCCATCCCATTAGGAGGCAGCAGCGGAAGAATAACCACGTATGCAGAACTGGTTACCAGCATTATTAACCCTTCACATAAGCTTACCCCACGTCAGCCAGCTAGCTTTACCAGTGAAGACGGTGTCTCATTAATGCGAATAGTAAATGACGAACTTACGGTATCTGAACTTATTGATTTAGTGGCTTACTTGCAACCCAAATATAAAGTAACACCATATAGAACCAGTGATTACCGCCTTTATCAATTGCGTATTCCTGAGAAAAAAGTGGAATAGAGGTTGAATCTCACTGAGCCTAACTCCTAATTACTAGTTTCAAAGAGAGTTAGGCTTTTTATTTATCATCACCCTAGTTAGAGCTGCACTATACGGCTTTCGTTTCTTTCTCAATTTCAGCCAGTAAACTGCACGGCATAAAACTTCCCGCGTTAGCTTCTTTTAAATGTAGCTTAAATCGCTCAGGTACTTCATCAGTCAAGAAGCTTCCGGTTTTTACAAGTGGAAAAATCTCGTCGTAACGAGCAATGTGGCATTGGTCGACCCGTCTAAATATGTGTGTGCGATTTAATTCACTGGTTTTGATATGACCCGTTGACGATAAGATATCCATAAGCGCGTGAATGGTCTTTTTATGAAAACGGTACACTCGTTCGTACTTATCTTCCACGTTTAAGCCTTTCTCAAGCTTTGGATCTTGTGTTGCCACGCCTGTTGGGCACTTATTGGTATTGCACGATAATGACTGGACACAGCCAAGTGCCAGCATCATGCCTCTGGCACTGTTACATAAATCAGCACCCAAGCTTAAATTTTTAGCTAGCTGAAACGCCGTAATGATCTTACCCGAGGCGATGATTTTAATTTTGTCTCGTATTCCAAAGCCAGTGAGACAATCATCAACAAATGCCAGCGCTTCTCGAAGAGGAAAACCAATCGAGTTGGTATATTCTAGCGGCGCGGCACCGGTACCGCCTTCGCCCCCGTCTACCGTTATAAAATCTGGCGTTACGCCCTTCTCTACCATGGCTTTGCACATGGCAATAAACTCACTTTTTCTACCAAGCGCTAGCTTTATACCTACGGGTTTATAGCCGCTCAATTTGCGCAATTGACTGATAAAGTCCACCATTTCTAATGGCGTGGAAAAGGTTTTGTGTCTTGGCGGTGAATCGACTTGCGTACCAGGCTCTACACCTCTAATTTTGGCAATTTCTGGGGTATTCTTGTAAGCAGGAAGAATACCTCCATGTCCTGGTTTAGCACCCTGGCTCAATTTAATTTCTATCATTTTTACATTGTCGAGTTTCGCTTTCTCCTCGAAGAGTACAGGGTCAAACCCGCCATCTTTGTTTCGACAGCCAAAGTAGCCTGTGCCGATTTGCCAAACAATATCGCCGCCATTTTCCAAGTGATACGGGGTTAAGCCGCCCTCGCCCGTATTGTGGTAAAACCCACCTTTAGCCGCCCCTTTATTTAGCGCTAAAATGGCATTTTTAGACAAGCTTCCAAAACTCATAGCGCTTATGTTCAAAATGCTTGCGCTATAGGGCTTTTTGCAATGTGGACCACCTACGGTAATGCGAGGATCTTCATCCATGTCTTCTACCTCACGGGCAGACAATGAATGTCCAATCCATTCATAGCCATCTTTATAGGTATCTAGCTGGGTACCGAACGGGACAGTTTCTCTACTGTTTTTAGCCCGTTGATAAACAATTGAACGAAACATGCGAGAAATAGGCGCACCACTGGTGTCGGTCTCGATGATATATTGCTGAATGTAAGGCCGAAGCCCTTCAACGGTCCAGCGTACCCTGCCGATCAATGGGAAATTCTTTAATATGGCGTGCTTATTTTGAAAGGCATCGTAAAGACCAAAAACTAGTAGCGTTACTGACAGCAGTAAGAACCACCACACGGGTGTCCACAACAAACCAATAACCAGATTAAAAGCGACCAGTAAAATCAGTACAGTAAGTATTGTAAAACGCATTCAAAGTCCTTCTCTATTTTGGCCATATTTAAATAAAATAATATGCCTACAGCCTTGTTCAATACATCTAAAAACGGGAACTAGATTTATATCTATGCTAATTAGTTGATATAAATCAAAAAAACAAAATTTAGGCTTAACGGTTAAATTGGTTACGCGTTACCATGAAATGCTAAATTAGACCTTTTTTAGCTGCGAAAACAAGCCATTACATGCTAATCTATTAATTCTATTTTAGCGAGTTAACCTCGTGATGTATGAGTAACACGAGGTTAATTTATGATGTAACCTGCGCTGGGTAGCGGATTTCACGTTCAACATTTTTGAAAGGTAATTCATGGAGTATGCATTTCTTCTTTTCGCATTTGTATGCGGTTTAACGGTTAAGCTTATCGGCATTCCTCCTTTAGTTGGCTATCTAGTGGCGGGCTTTTTACTCAATTTCGCAGGCTACACTCTCACTGAAGATTTAACTCAAATCGCTAATCTTGGTATTACCATAATGCTGTTTACTATCGGCTTAAAACTCAATATAAGAGATTTAAGCCGACGTGAAGTTTGGGCTGGCAGCGTATCTCACACATTAGTATGGGTGGGCGTTATCACATGTTGTGTTTATGCAATAGGCGCTGTTGCAGCAAACTTTGTTGATGGACTTACCTGGAAGAGTGCAGCTCTTATCGCTTTTGCTTTAAGCTTCAGTAGCACTGTTTGTGTAGTTAAAGTATTGGAAGAAAGCGGCGAGAGCAAAACACGCCACGGTCGACTGGCCATTGGCATTTTAGTTATGCAAGACGTTTTTGCCGTAATCTTTCTTGTAGCTGCAACAGGCAAGCTACCGTCGGTATGGGCACTTGCCCTTCTCGCATTATTCCCGGCAATGCCAATTATCAACAAGATGATTAATAAATCAGGCCACGGAGAATTGTTGCCTCTTACAGGTTTCATTCTTGCTTTGGGTGGTTATCATTTATTTGAGCTGGTTAATATTAAAGGCGACCTAGGTGCACTTATCTTTGGAATCATGTTGGCGCAACACGAAAAGGCCTCAGAACTTGCCAAGTCACTACTTAGTTTCAAAGATTTATTTTTAATTGGCTTCTTCCTTACCATAGGCCTAACAGCGCTTCCCAGTCTGAGTATGGTTGTTCTCGCCATTGTATTCTGCTTATTTATACCGTTAAAAGCTGCGCTGTTTTTCGGTTTGTTTACATCGCTTCGTCTTAGAGGACGTACTGCGTATTTAAGCAGCCTGGTGCTATCAAATTACAGTGAGTTTGGGCTTATTGTTGGGGCGCTTGCAGTTTCTTTAGGATTATTGGCAAATTCATGGTTAGTAGTCATTGCCCTTGCCGTCTCAATCTCATTCGTAATTACCAGCGTGCTCTATCGGAACTCACATTCACGTTATCACAAATATAAGCATGCCATTAAACGCTTCGAGAAAAAGGAACGTTTAAAAGAAGATATTTACCCTACTCTCCACAATGCAGAATTTTTAGTCTTGGGAATGGGGCGTGTTGGTCGCGGTGCTTTTAATGCGCTATCGAAGTTGAGCGATGTGAGCGTGTGGGGTATGGATGCTGATCGGGTTAAAGTTAAGGAACTCGCTGAGGAAGGACTCGATGTTATTTGCGGCGATGGCGAAGACGTGGATTTATGGGATAACCTAGATATTAAGCAAATACAGCTCGTTTTGCTTGCTCTACCATCTATCCAAGATTCGATTAATATCACTCGCCAGTTAAAGAACGCTGGTTATACCGGAAAAGTCGCTGCCATAGCTCGTTATGAAGATGAAGTGTCCAGTTTACTAGACAATGGCGTCGACAAAGTATTCAACTTCTTTACTGAAGCAGGACTTGGTTTTGCTGAAGAAAGCTTAGCCTACGCCCATGAACAACAGTAATGCTGTTCTAAATGCGAACAATGGATGAATTGAGAAACGTTATCGTTTGTAAACAACTGTTTTACAAAGACTTTTTTGACACAACCTCAAATCTAGACTAAACTTCACGCAAATACGTTAATAGGGTTTTCACAATGCAAGGTGATAAACAAGTTGTTGCAAAATTGAACGAAGTGCTGACAAGTGAACTTACTTCGATAAATCAATACTTTCTGCACGCTCGTATGTTCAAAAACTGGGGTTTTTCTGAACTTAACGAAAAGAATTATAAAAAATCGATCAAGGACATGAAGCAAGCGGATGATCTTATCGAACGCATTCTGTTTCTTGAAGGCCTTCCTAATCTTCAAGCTTTAGGTAAGCTTTATATCGGTGAAGACACCGTTGAAATGCTGTCATGTGATGCGCGCTTTCAAAAAGAGCAGCTTCCACTACTTCGTGAAGCTATCGCGCTATGTGAAGAAAAGCAGGATTATGTGTCTCGTGATTTACTTGAAGACCTTCTTGAATATGAAGAAGAGCACTTAGACTGGATTGAAACGCAAGAATACCAAATTGATGCAATGGGTATTGAAAACTACCTACAAGCGCAAGTTATGGGAGATGACTAATGAAAGGTAACCAAGCAATCATCAAAGGCTTAAATGAGCTTCTCTCTTATGAGTTGGCTGCCATGGATCAGTATTTCATTCACTCTCAGATGTATCTTGATTGGGGTTTGAATAAACTTTACGAACGCATCGATCATGAATTTGATGACGAGCGTGGGCATGCAACTAAGCTAATTGAACGCATGCTGTTTTTAGAAGGTACGCCTGACATGACGAAGCGCACAGGCTTCAAAGTGGGTAAAGATGTACCTGAAATGCTTGAAAGCGATTTACGTGTTGAATATGAAGTTGACGCAAAATTGCGTGAAGTGATAGCGCTATGTGAAACCGAGAAAGATTATGTAACCCGTGACATGCTAATCGTGTTATTAGACGATACTGAAATGGACCATGCACATTGGCTAGAACAACAGCTTGGCCTAATCAAGCGTATCGGTCTTCAAAACTACTTACAGTCTCAAATGTAAGATAAAGCGTTCACGCTTCATCACAGCTAATTAATAAAAGGCCGCTCTTTAATTTAAGAGCGGCCTTTTTCATGCTTGTTTGCAACCTGTTCTTTAGTGAGCATCATCTTGCTTTATGAAACAATTACTGCTGCGTAACAAAATACAAATAGCTAGGGCTGTCTTTATCTTTAATGTTCAGGCGTAGCTGCCATTTCATTATTGGCTCACTACAACTTCCTAACATAAACCAACCTGACCACTCACCTTTGCCATTGTCATCTAACAGTACGGGAATTTTGCCCATATACATGTTTACGCCTTCAATCCATGCGCTTTCTATTACCTCGCCCTCGGGAACTAAAAGCTTAACCGTTACCGACTCTTCGGCTTCAGGTATGGCTGAAAAAGTGGCAATTGCCAACTTGTCATCAATTAAGAATTCGCAAGTTTCATTGACAAAGTTGCAGCTGTTTCCTATTCCATTAACTACGCTCGTGTCTTTCAACACCGAAGACTGGAATTTATGTGCAAGGTATACACACACGGCTACAACAATAATAGCCACTAATGGAAGCTGGGAATGTAAAAATTTTGATCGTTTATTGTTATCGTTATTTAGCATTTCTTAAATTTTGTGTATTTCTTCATTGACGGAGATCAAGCTTAGGTAGTTTATGGTATCTTTTTGTAATTAAAAACCTTATCATCCGCGTACCAACTGGCTTGGAGACAATAATTATTACTCTTTCCGAGCTCGGTGTGAAGCGTTATTCCTTAGCTGATACACGTCTCGACCGTACTATTCCGGCAGTTGGAGACCATAGTTCATTTGAAGTGGAAGATTCATTAAAATGAGTGAAATAAGCCAAGCACAACCTGACTACAATTATAAAGTAGTTAGGCAATTTACCATCATGACCATAGTCTGGGGTATCATTGGTATGGGCCTAGGGGTATTTATTGCCGCGCAGTTATTTGCACCTATGCTTAACTTTGACACACCATGGCTAACATTCTCACGTTTGCGTCCGTTGCACACTAACGCCGTTATTTTTGCCTTCGGCGGCTGTGCGCTATTTGCAACGTCGTACTACATCGTTCAGCGTACCTGCCAGGTAAGACTGTTCAGTGACAAACTTGCCGCATTTACCTTTTGGGGTTGGCAAGCCGTTATTGTTTTAGCTGTTATCACCCTGCCTATGGGTTTGACCAGCTCAAAAGAATACGCTGAACTAGAATGGCCAATTGATATCCTTTTGGCACTGGTTTGGGTCGCTTATATCATTAACTTCTTCGGAACCCTAGTAATCCGTAAAGTTTCGCACATTTATGTTGCAAACTGGTTCTTAGGCGCGTTCATGTTAACTGTTGCAATTCTTCATATTGGTAACAGCATGGCTATTCCGGTATCTTTCACTAAATCGTATTCACTGTATGCAGGCGCAGTAGACGCTATGATGCAGTGGTGGTACGGCCACAACGCGGTAGGCTTTTTCCTAACTGCGGGCTTCCTTGGTATGATGTACTACTTCGTACCTAAGCAAGCTGGTCGCCCGGTTTATTCATACAGACTTTCAATTGTTCACTTCTGGGCACTTATCTCTCTGTATATCTGGGCTGGTCCTCACCACCTTCACTACACTGCCCTACCAGACTGGACTCAGTCGCTAGGTATGGTGATGTCTATTATCCTATTCGTTCCATCTTGGGGTGGTATGATTAACGGTATTATGACGCTATCTGGCGCGTGGCATAAACTTCGCACCGACCCAGTACTGCGTTTCCTAATTGTTTCGTTGTCTTTCTACGGTATGTCTACCTTCGAAGGTCCAATGATGGCAATTAAGACCGTTAATGCACTGTCTCACTACACTGACTGGACAATTGGTCACGTACACTCTGGCGCTCTAGGTTGGGTTGCAATGGTTTCAATTGGTTCAATTTACCACTTAATTCCAGTGCTATTCGGTCAGCGCGCTATGTATAGCACCAAGCTAGTTAACGTACACTTCTGGTTCGCAACTATCGGTGTTGTTCTATACATCGTAGCAATGTGGATGTCTGGTGTACTACAGGGTCTAATGTGGCGTGCAGTAAATGCTGACGGTACGTTAACCTATAGCTTTGTTGAGTCATTAGAAGCGTCTAAGCCTTTCTATGTGGTTCGTTTCATTGGTGGTTGTTTCGTGGTAGCAGGTATGCTTGTTATGGCATACAACACATGGAAAACCGTTCGTGCACCTAAAGGCAGTATCGCTGCAGATCCAGCGACTCAGCCGGCGTAGTAAAGGAGACGAATAATGAAAAACGCACATGAGTTAATTGAAAAGAACGTCGGTCTGTTAACGGTATTAATCCTTATCGCTATCAGCTTCGGTGCCATGGTTCAAATTACGCCGTTGATGTTTCAACAGCAAACCATGGAACCGGTAACAGGCTTACGTCCATATACCGCGCTTGAGCTTGAAGGCCGTGATATCTACATCCGTGAAGGTTGTGTAGGTTGTCACAGCCAGATGATCCGTCCATTCCGCGCTGAAACAGAGCGTTATGGTCACTACAGCGTTGCTGGCGAATCAGTATGGGAGCACCCTTTCCTATGGGGTTCTAAGCGTACTGGTCCTGACCTAGCACGTGTTGGTGGTCGTTACAGCGACGAATGGCACCGAGTTCACCTGCTTAATCCTCGTAACGTGGTACCAGAGTCGAACATGCCAGGTTTCCCTTGGCTTGCGGAAAACACGCTCAATGGCGAGTTAACAGCTGAAAAAATGGAAGTATTCCGTGGATTTGGCGTTCCGTATACCGACGAAGATATCGCGGGAGCGAAAGCGGCAGTACAGGGTAAAACGGAAATGCAAGCCCTTATTGCTTATCTACAATCTCTTGGCACACATTTGAAATAATATGGACCAGGGAATTGTAGGCAGCATTTTTACTGTCATCGTCTTTGTAAGCTTCATCGGTGTTGTGTGGTGGGCATTTAGCAGCCGCAACAAGAAAAAATTCGATGAAGCTGCAAACCTAGTGTTTGCAGACGAAGAAAAAGAAAAATCAAAAGAAGATTAGCAGGAGTCTCGAACTCATGAGTATGTTTTGGACAATTTGGATTTCAGTGATAACCCTAGGGTTGATCATTGGTTGCTACTTCCTTCTTCGCTGGTGCCTTTCTAACAAGACCGGCGTAGCTGAAGGTGAGTCAATGGGCCACGAATTTGATGGTATTGAGGAGTTGAACAATCAACTTCCTCGCTGGTGGACAATTATGTTCTACATGACCATCGTTTGGGGCTTTTTATACCTAGCGCTTTATCCTGGCCTAGGTGCGTATGAAGGTATTTTAGGTTGGAAGAGCTCTAACCAAAATATTCAATCGCTAGAAGAGTCAGCTCAAGCGCGTATTGAAGCTAAAGAGCAAGGCTACCTAGTAGAGTATGACCGTGAACTAGATTTTGCTGCCGAGAAGTTCGACCCGATCTTTGAAGCGTATGCAAAAGTTCCTGTTGAAGAACTGGCTAAAGACCCAGAAGCAAATAAAGTAGGTCAGCGTTTGTTCCTACAAAATTGCTCTCAGTGTCACGGTTCTGATGCACGTGGTCAAAATGGCGGCTTCCCTAACCTAACGGACAACGACTGGTTGTACGGTGGTTCAGGTGCGAAAATCGTTGAAACTCTTACGCTTGGTCGTAAAGCAGCTATGCCAGCATGGCTAGATGCTATGGGTGAAGACGGTATCGAAGAAGTGGTTAATTACGTACTTAGTTTAAGCGGTCGCGATGTGGACCCTCAACTTGCAGAAGCAGGTAAAGCACGTTTCGCAGCGTGTGCGGCTTGTCACGGTATGGACGGTAAAGGTAACCAAGCACTTGGTGCACCAAACCTTACTGACAATATCTGGCTATACGGCGGCAGCCACAGAGCGGTAACAGAAACGCTTACTTACGGTCGTAACGGTGTAATGCCTTCATTCAAGAAAACCTTGGGTGATGACAAAATTCACGTTGTTGCAGCGTATGTTTACAGCCTTTCAAATGATTAATGATTTAAATCATTAAATATCTTAAAAAGCCTCGTTACTACGGGGCTTTTTTTATGAGAAAATACAGCGATATAGAGAGTGCTGTACGAACAATCTTTGTTCACATTTAGTATGTCTCGTAAACATTATATTTATTCTTATTTCCCGGCTAAACATGTCGTTGGGGCAGTGAAAATAAATATGTTGTTAGCGAAGTAAACACGAGAAAAGATTTCAATGAATAGACCCTGGTATAAAGAGTTCTGGCCCTGGTTTTTAATTGCCGTTCCTATTATCACGCTCATTATGGGCGGCGTATTATTAAAGCTTGCTATTAGTACTGAAGATAGCCTGGTGGTGGACGACTACTACAAGGAAGGAAAAGCAATTAATGCGCGATTGGATAAAGAAGCCGTAGCCCGTCGCATGAATATCACTACCGATTTAACCATTGAAGATGGCAGCATAGCGCTAGAGTTTCATTCAGGTATTCCACAAGAAGGTAATGCGGTTAAACTAAGTTTTTATCACGTAACGCTTGAAGAGCGTGATGTCAGCGTTTTATTAAGCCGCGATGCTAAGGGTATTTATCGCGGTTTTGTCGAAGAAGATCTTGATGGTAAATGGCGCGTATCGCTAACCCCTATTGATGATAGCTGGAAAATACAAAATACCATCTATCTGCCCCACTCTGGCAAAATGAAATTCAATCCATAATGGCCAAGCACGACTGTTACCATTGCGGCTTGCCTATTGCGGGCTCAGACGATGGAAAATTTACTACCGTCATATTAGGGCAGCAACGCGACATGTGTTGCCCTGGATGTTTAGCCGTGGCCGAAGCCATCGTAACCAACGGTCTTGAAGACTATTACCAGTTTAGAACCGAACCAGCGCAAAAATCAGACGATGGCATTCTAGAGACACTCGACAAACTCAAAGTGTATGACGACCCTGCTCTTCAAGAAGAATTCGTTTTTGATGAGGGGCAAGATAAGCAGATTCAATTAACCCTTGAAGGTATCACGTGCGCTGCGTGTGGATGGCTTATCGAAAAGCAGTTGTCAAAAGTAGAAGGGATAAAGCAAGTCGCGGTAAACGTCCAAGAGCGCCGCGCTTTAGTTACTTGGTCACCTTTTCAAATCAAGCTTAGTCAGATTCTTTCTACACTAAAACGCATTGGTTATGTTGGGTCGCCATTTCACCCCGATGAACACGAAGCCAGTTATAAACGCGAACAAAAGACCTTTCTGAAAAAGCTTGGCCTAGCAGGCATTATGACCATGCAGGTGATGATGCTGATGACGGGGCTGTATTTTGACTGGTTTGGCGCTATTGAATTAGAAACCCGACAGTATTTTTACTGGGTTGCCCTTACGCTTACTACACCTGTAGTACTGTACTCAGGCAGCACTTTTTATGTGGGCGCCGCTAAAGCGCTAAGCGCAAGAACGGTTAATATGGATGTGCCCGTTACGCTCGCCATATTCGGTACTTACATTGCAGGAATTCGCTCTACAGTATTAGAGCAAGGCGAAGTGTATTTTGAATCTATTTGTATGTTCATTTTCCTGCTGTTACTCAGCCGCTTTTTAGAACATCGTAGCCGTCATCGCGCCGCACAGATCTCTGCCAATATGATGCAGTATGTACCCGTTTCAGCCACCAAATTGATGCCTGATGGCAGCCTAACCGAGTGTCTGGCAAAGCAGTTAAAAATTGACGATGTGGTGCTGGTTAAGCCTGGTGAAACGATCCCCATTGATGGGGTGGTGACTGAAGGGAACGCAGCGGTTGACGAATCTATGCTTACCGGTGAATTTAACCCGGTGCGCAAGTCAAACAATAGCACCGTATATGGTGGTACTGTATGTCAAGACGGCAGCCTGACCATTAAAGTGACACAAACTCTCAAAAATGCGCTGGTAAATCAAATTGTAAGGCTGCAAGCAAGTGCTATGGCGAATAAGCCTAAAGCGGCACAAATAGCTGATAACTTTTCTCGATATTTTGTGACAGCTGTCTTGCTGATTTCTGCCTTAACTTATGGGTTTTGGGCATATCAGGGGAGCGACGACGCGTTTTGGATCACCATATCAGTATTGGTAGCAACCTGCCCTTGCGCATTAGGGTTGGCTACACCATCAGCGTTAACCTGCGCTATGGCGAAGTTAAACAAGCAAGGTATTTTGCTTAAACGCGCCGATGCGCTCGAACAAATCACTGATATCGACACCATCGCACTGGATAAAACTGGTACGCTTACACAAGGCAAATTTACCATTTCAAATGCCTGGTATGCTGACGGTGTAGACAGTGACAGTGCACTTACAATTGCCCGTGCTCTAGAGTCGCGCTCTGAACACCCTATTGCAAAAGCCTTTAGCGATAGTAACGTCCATGGTACGGATAATGCTTTAAGCAGACCTACTATCCACAATGTGGTTAATTTTACCGTGACGCCAGGAGGCGGCATTAGCGGTGAGATTAACGACACCTTGTTTTCAATGGGCTCTGCCCAATTTTGTGTCCACGAATCACAACAAAAGTTTCTTAAAGATTATCCGTCAGCCAATGTCTTTCTCACCGTGAAGGGCCGTATTATGGCGGCGTTTGAGGTAAGCGACACGTTGCGAGAGGATACTCAAGAAACCTTAAATATTCTGGCAAAAAGTCACACCCTTGCAGTATTAAGTGGCGATACACAACAAAACGTGGACGCTCTTACCGCTTCCTTGCCAATAGCAACAGCTAAAGGTGGGCTCACACCAGAGCAGAAATACGATGCTGTACAGGCTATGCAGCAATCGGGAGCAAAAGTAATGATGATGGGTGATGGTATTAATGATGCACCTGTGCTCGCCAGTGCAGATGTGGCTATTGCAGTAGGCAACGCTACAGACGTTGCTAAAACTGCTGCTGATGTCATATTACTTGGCGATCAGCTACTTTCTGTACCTGAACTGATTAAAACCGCTCACCAAGTGAAGCAAAAAATTAGACAAAATATAGGATGGTCGGTAGGTTACAACGTTTTGATTCTGCCTTTCGCCGTGTCTGGCCTACTTTCACCGTGGATGGCTGTTGTTGGTATGTCGTTAAGCAGTATTATTGTAGTCACAAACTCAACGCGACTTTTGAGCAAATAGCATGAGTATTATTTACGTATTAATTCCAATCGCCATTATCATAGTCGCTGTCGCTATCGTGATATTCTTTTGGGCGGTGAAAACTAATCAATTCGAGGATCTAGACCGTCAGGGGTACAGTATTCTATTTGACGATGACCTTCCTCCTGAAGAGAAAAAGCTTGCTGAACAACGCAAGCAACTTCAAGAAAGTAAAATAGATAAAAGCCAAGCGCCTCATGGCAGAGATTAATTACTTCTCTGCATTTCTTATAGGCTTAGCTGGCGGTGTTCACTGTGTGGGCATGTGTGGTGGAATAGTTGCAGCGCTTAGAATGGTATCTCCAAAAGGCGCTTCAGCTGTGCCCTATACCCTTGCCTATAATATAGGTCGCGTAACTAGCTATACGCTGGCTGGCGCCTTAACCGGGGCTCTTGGTAAAATCGCCGCAGACTACATACCGCTTGCCAACTATGCGCTGTCTTTAGTTAGCGGCATTATGTTATTTCTACTGGCCTGTTATTTGGGCAAATGGTGGACAGGATTAACAGTGCTGGAAAATGCAGGTAAAGGACTATTTTCCAAACTACAACCTTTATCAAAACGTTTTTTGCCATTTAAAACCCCTTTTAGCGCAATACCTTACGGATTCATTTGGGGCTGGCTGCCTTGTGGCTTAGTGTATTCAACACTAACATGGTCGTTAGCGGCAGGAACTGCAGTTGAAGGCGCAGCTCTTATGTTTTTCTTTGGTTTAGGTACTCTGCCCACCTTACTCGCCGCTAGTGCTGGTAGTCAGTATCTTATTCGAAGTTTTCAGCACACCTATTTTAGACAAGTTATTGCCATAATAATGGCCATATATGCAGCTTATCTTATTTGTGGGGCAATCATTTAAAATTCGGTGTATTATGGTGGGGTATTCTTTAAAAGAGCATGCATTATGAGCAAAGGAAGCCAATTTTCTATTCACTGTCAAAACTGTAGTTTCAGCCACCTGTGTTTACCAGTGGCGCTGAACAAAACAGAAATTGAATCTCTTGACGATATTATTGAACGTAAAAAGCCGCTTCATAAGGGCGATACGCTAATTCAAACCGGCGATAAATTTCGTTCGCTATTTGCAGTGAGAACAGGTTCATTTAAATCCTTTGTGACCAATACCGAAGGTGAAGAACAGATTACCGGCTTCCACTTTCCTGGTGACATTATCGGCTTTGATGCATTAAGAGAGAACAAACACCAAAGTTACACGTCTGCGTTAGAAACAGCCATGGTGTGTGAGCTTCCCTACGAAACTCTTGATGAAATGTCGGTACAATTTCCAAAGCTTCGCCATCAAATCATGAGCTTTATGAGTGCAGAGATAAAACAAGATCACGATATGATCATGCTTTTAAACAAACGCACCGCCGAAGAACGCTTGCTGTACTTCATTTCACACCTGTCGCAACGCTTTGAAGAGCGAGGCTTCTCGCACAGAGAATTCCATCTGACAATGACGCGTAATGAAATCGGAAACTACTTAGGGTTGACCATTGAAACCATCAGTCGTCTTCTAAGCCGCTTTCAAAAAGACAACATTATTAAAGTAGACGGCAAACTTATTACCATATTGGATTTCGAGCGCCTAAATACCAAACTCGCGGCACTAAATGGCCCTAGCGCGGTGTGTAACGGCTAAAATTCTTGATCTAAAACAACTTACGTTTTTCTTAATGTCGTTTATAGTTAGTATGAATAACTGTTAAAGAGCTTCGATTTCGACAGCCGCTACACAGCTTCGTACTAAGGGGACGTTATGATTGAATGTAAACGAATTCTTGCCGTGGTAGATGCCGAGCGCGATAACCAACCTGCGCTTAGTCGCGCCTATGAACTTGCTTCAAAAACGGGCGCCTCAGTCACCGCTATGATGGTCGTATACGACTTGTCTTACGATATGACTACCATGCTAAGCCCTGATGAACGAGAAGCCATGCGCGATGCTGTCACTAAAGAGCATGCTAAATGGCTTGCAACACACCTGCAAGAGCAGGGTTTCACAGAAACCGATATTGTTGTTGAGTGGAACAACCGCTCGTATGAATCTATCATCTACTACACGCTGAATAACCAAATCGATTTAGTAGTAAAGGCAACCAAGAAACATGACGATCTTGCCTCTGTTATATTTACACCTACAGATTGGCATTTAATGCGAAAATGCCCTCGCCCCGTGTTATTAGTAAAAGAGCATGGCTGGCCTGAAGGTGGTGAGATCATTGCTGCAGTGAACGTAGGAAGTGAAGATGACGAGCACGCTGCACTTAACGACAAACTGACTGTCATTGCTAACGATTACGCCTCTCTTTTGAAAGGTAGCGTTAATTTGGTGAACAGCTACCCTTCTACTCCCCTTAACATTGCCATTGAAGTTCCAGAGTTTGACCCTGATACCTATCACGATGCCGTGAAAAATCACCACTTAAAAGAAATGCGACGTCACGCGTTAAAATACGGCATTCCGGAAGATAAATGCGTGGTTAGAGAGGGACTGCCAGAAAAAGTCATCCCTCAAGTGGCGAAAGCACTGGACGCTGAACTTGTTGTTATTGGTACCGTTGGCCGGGTGGGCATTTCAGCAGCCCTTATTGGCAATACCGCCGAGCATGTTATTGACGAGCTAAATTGTGATGTACTTGCTATTAAACCAGATGGATTTGTTTCTCCGTTATCCGTTTAGTCACACCCTAGCTAACTTATAGAAGAGTGTTTGCCGCTAAATTGCGGCAGCACTTTTTGCTACTCTGCAAATTTAACCACACAGGCATGGTCTCGAAAAGGCGCTTTATTGTATAATGGCCGCTTTATCACAAACCAAGCTAGTTAATTATGAGTTTAGGCACAAGCAGTGCTGACGCGTCGCCTTTAAACGCTGCGCAAAGTAAGCAAAAGTACAACTTCAACAAACTTCAGAAACGTCTTCGCCGTAATGTGGGTAAAGCCATAGGTGATTTCGGCATGATTGAAAACAACGATAAAGTTATGGTGTGTTTATCTGGCGGTAAAGACAGCTATACCATGCTTGATATTCTATTGTTTTTAAAGAAGATTGCGCCTATTCATTTTGATATCGTTGCGGTTAATCTTGACCAAAAGCAGCCTGGTTTCCCAGAACATATCTTGCCTGAATATTTAGAAAGCATTGGTGTTGATTACAAAATTGTAGAAGAAGACACCTACTCTATTGTTAAAGACAAAATTCCAGAGGGAAAAACGACCTGCTCGCTTTGTTCTCGCTTGCGCCGTGGTATTTTGTATCGCACAGCAAAAGAACTGGGTGCTACTAAAATTGCGTTAGGCCACCATCGCGACGACATGCTAGAAACGTTTTTCCTCAACATGTTCCATGGTGGCAAACTTAAGTCCATGCCGCCAAAACTGGTCAGCGACAACGGTGAACATATCGTTATTCGTCCATTGGCGTACTGTACAGAAAAAGACATCGAGAAATATTCTCAAGCCGCTGAGTTCCCAATTATTCCTTGTAATCTTTGCGGGTCACAAGAGAACTTACAGCGCCAAAACATAAAGGCTATGCTTCAAGACTGGAACCGACGCTTCCCAGGTCGTATAGAGTCGATGTTCCGTGCTCTCCAAAATGTGGCGCCTTCACATTTAGTAGACAGTAATTTGTATGACTTTAAGGCGATCACAACTCAAGATGGGCCTGTTGAGGATGGTGACATTGGATTTGACCAACCCACTTTTACTACTGAAAATAGCGCAAACTTCAGCGATGAAGACAACGCTATTGAAGTCGTTAACATCATGGAACCGAAGTAAATGAAAATTGGACTTGCGTTAGGTGCCGGTGCCGCGAGGGGCTGGACTCACATTGGTATAATTGAAGCACTGGAAAAACTAGGCGTTAAAATTGACGTGGTGGCGGGTTGCTCTATTGGTGCTTATGTTGGTGCTGCCTATGCAAGTGGAAAGCTTGAAGGTTTAAAAGAGTGGGCCTGTTCGCTTAGCGACTGGCAAGTACTCGCGTTGATGGGCGTTGGTCTTAGGCGAGGTGGCATTGCAAGCGGTCAGAAAGTTTTCGACAAGCTAGCCAATGAGTTTTGCGCATCCACTTATGAAGATATGATTAAGCCGTTTGCAGCTGTGGCCACCGACCTTTATACCGGCCGCGAAGTGGTGTTTAACTCTGGTCCCATCGGAGACACCATTCAAGCGTCTTGCGCTATTCCCGCACTTTTTGCGCCCGTAGCGCACGGTGATCGCTGGCTGGTAGATGGTGCCGTTGTTAACCCTGTTCCGGTTAACTTGTGTCGTCAATTAGGGGCCGATTTTGTTATTGCGGTTAATCTTAATGCCGACTTCCGACCACTTCGTCTTGAAAAGTTGAGGCAAGATCATGAAGAAAACCAGCGCAAAACTGAGGATTTCTTTACGAAAAGCCAAAATGTACTGCGTCAATGGTTTTCACCCGACAGTAAAGATGAAAAAGCATTAGATAAGAAAGGCGAAAAAGATAAAGAAGCGTCAGCTGAAGGTGTAAAAACTGAAGAAGGCATTGCTTCAGAAGTAATTGAAAAAGTGGAAGAAGAGTTCACCGAAGTGCCAGCTAAGGTGAACAAACGGAACCCGCCTGGGATCATGAGCGTGATGAGCAGTTCACTTGAGATTCTTCAAGCACGCGTTACTCGCTCAAGACTAGCGGGCGATCCGCCAGACATCCTTATTGAACCTCAGCTTACCGATGTGGGCATTATGGAATTCCATAGAGCCGAAGAGCTGTGCGCGAAGGGTGAAGAAACCATCGCGCGTCTAGCAGAGCAAATTAGGTATCAGCTACTTACCTAATCGCGAACATAACAAGCGCTTAACTTGAAGCCATAGCAGTGACACGTAACGGCGCATGAGGCAGCGTTAGGCCTTTTGCGTCGTTGATCCACGCTTGATCTAAATGCAACACACCATTATTGATTTGCACACCTTGTGGTGTGATGAAATCTAGATTCTTGTCATCAAACTGAATCATCAAGCCCTTTACTGAAGGCATCATGAAAGACAAGAAGCTTCCCATTTCATTAAAGAACGCCTCATACTGAGCATACAGAAATGTTAGATCTTCTTTGGTGTAGTGCTGCTTTAAATACTCTGGCTTCGTTTCTAATTGAACCGACATATCACACACATTTGCGCGTTCGTTCAAATCAATGCGAACCAGTGCATTGGCAAGCTTCAGGGCTTTTTCAGTTGGCACAGTAAAACGCCCTTCTTCACTTATCGTAAGCGGCATGGTTTTCTTGTCAGTAACGATAGACGCTCCGTTCACTTCGCACAAACGCCCCTCACCTACACGGACAAATCCAAAAGCAAACTGCAAAGCTTGAGTATCCTCGTTATCTAGCTTTTTAACATGGCTATAAAAACGGCTGTACTCTACATCTATCGTTTCAGCAGCAACGTTTGTACTAGCTACACCCACAAATAGTGATGAAGCAAAAAATAAGGCCGCGCGTATCATTCGGATAAAAACTCCTCGTTAAATTGGATCATAGTTTGAAGCTCTTCAACATAAGCGGCTCCACGTTCAGAATAATTCATAAGCCCTTCAGCGAGCGCCACACCAGTAATCGGTATTTGATTAGCGCGCAGTCTACTGCGAATCTCACGTAAATCCGCGTACGCATCGTGGCGGTTTAAATTTCGCATATAGGTGTACGTTGCCCGGGACAGGCTATCAAACTTGGCTACTTCGTGAGACGCCCCATCGTTTCGACGATTTGGAACAAAGCCACACCCTTTAGAAAAGCACCACAATCCAAAAAAGTTATAGCCTTTTCTCGCAAAGCGACTGGTTCCCCAAGCCGACTCGTTTGCAGCCTGAACAAGTACAAGTTCGACTGGTAAAACATCGATTTTTTGTAGCAGCGCCAGCAATTTCGTTTTAAGTGGCTGTGTTGGCTTAACTCGATATTCTTCTTCAAGCCATTCAAGTCTCGCCATATCTTCTTCAGAGAGCGACTCGTTAGCTAACGCCTTTCTATATAGGGTTTGTACGTAATGCCTTAGCGTAAGCAGGTAGGCATTTTGCTTCTCTACTTCAGGGCGTAAATAGTTAAAAAATGCCTCTTTTTTCTCTTTTACATCGGTATAAGTAGAAAAATTAGGCACCGGTTTTTTAGCTTCTACCGTTTGCGGTATGTCTAAAATATCCGGTTCGTCCTCAGTAAAAATAATGGCGTTAATGACGATAACCGCCAGTACACCTAAGGTTATGAGAACAATTTTGAAGGTTTCTCTTTTATGCATCGAAGCTAGACTCTTTCACATCGTTTTCAGATGCTTCCGTGCTTACTCCTTGCTCACCAATCAGTTCCTGATAGAGCAAGCCCATCATACAAAAATAAAAGGGTAATACCCAAATAAGAGAAAAGCCTAACGTTAGCGGCACCGACGCAAATAATAGAAGAAACACACCGAATATGCTGGCTATTTGAGCCCAGTATGCGTTAAATACGCGGCACGAGAGAATGATCGCGCTAATTGGCGTTAGCTTTCTGTCAGCAACCAACATAAGTGAAAAAGACGACGCTAAATAAAAGTACACGCCAGGTATAATAAGCAGCACCATACCTAGCTGAACAAGAATACTGTTTACTAGCTGGGTTAGCGCCAGCAAAAATATCAGTGGGAAAAACTGGAAAACGGTAAATACTGAAGTTTTAGTGCCACGGGCAACAAAAACGCCCATCATATACAACCCCGTCAATAGCGGGGCAACGATGCAGATTGCAACAATTTCAATGATCGACTGATGCTCGAATACGTAGCTCCCGTCGTCATTTATTGTGATGTACTGCTGAGCAAATACACCTAACACGACAAACGTCAAAAATAAAACAACACTTCCCTGCAGCAATGATGAAAAGTTTGATTTTGTTAAACCGGCAGCGCGGCGCAAGAGACCCATGGCATCAAAGCGATACTGTTTAGACAACGTATTGTTTAGGCGGTCAGGGTTTACGTCTTTCACACAACTCTCTTATATATTTTTGAAAAATCGGCGCGATTATACCAATTCACAAAAACAAATGCCTGTTTGTATGGTAAACAAAAGTTAACCTAGCACTAACTTTGCTGCCAAACCGACCAATAGCACGCCCATAGCACGGTCTAGCCAATACCCCTTCTTACCTATAAGATCAGCCACTTTGCTAGTGCTAAGTAGATAGGAAAGGAAACAAAACCATAACCCAGTAGCAAATGCTAAATAGATACCGTAGCCCAATTTTACGCTAAAGGGAGTATCAATACTGATAATAGCGGTAAACAGCGACAGGAAGAACAGCGTTGCTTTCGGATTAAGGCCGTTTGTCAAAAAGCCCATCCAAACCGCGCGCTTTATCGATATTTGGGATGTTTTCTTTTCAGCGTTAACGGCCTGTTCTTGCTTCACAGGCCCGCTTCTAAGCGCACCAAACGCAAGGTACAGTAAATATGCGGCGGCGGCATAACTAAAGGTAGTGAATAGCCAAGGCGTAGTTGCAATAACTACACTTAACCCCACTAGTGAGTAAGCCACATGCAGTAAAATAGCCAAACCAATACCTATACTGGTGTACATGGCAATACGTCTGCCATAGGCCACGCTGTTTCGAACAACCACGGCGAAATCTGGCCCTGGACTGGCGACAGCCACAAGGTGCACTAACGCAATGGTAAGAAATTCATTCATATACTGCATGTTTTGCGCCTCCTACAGCGCATACTTTGAAATTAAATCATCCACCCATTTGGGTACGATGTGAGAAGCAAGCCCAGTCATTGATTCGTCGAACAAGGCATTTGTTACGCCTGGTTCCAAATTCGCCTCTATCGTATGTGCGCCGCTTTCTTTCGCAACTTGAACAAAGCCTGCAGCCGGATAGACATTGCCTGATGTACCAATAGCAATAAAAACATCAGCCTTTGAAAGCGCCCCGTAAATTTCTTCCATATACATAGGCATTTCACCAAACCAAACAATATCAGGTCGTAAGGTTACTCGATTACAACATGGGCATTTTGTTGTGTGATCGAAACTATCATGACAATCGAAAGCCTGCTGGCTAATAGCGCAGCGAGCCGACAGAAGCTTACCATGCATATGGTAAACCGACTTGCTACCTCCTCTCTCATGCAAATCATCCACGTTTTGCGTAACCAGCATTAAGTTGCTGCCGAAAGCATTTTCAAGTTTAGCAAGTGCTTCATGTGCTGCGTTAGGCTTAACCTCATCTTGCCGAAGTTGCGCGCGCCGTGCGTTATAAAAGCGATAGACTAAACTGGGATTCTGCTCAAAAGCTTCTGGCGTGGCCACTTCTTCTACGCGATGGTTTTCCCACAGACCGTCGCTATCGCGAAAGGTTTTTAATCCAGACTCTGCGGAAATTCCCGCTCCGGTAAGAATAACAATATTTGGTAACGAACGATTGGCTGACATCAGGTTGTTTTTACTCAGTTGCTATCAAGCTAAATACACTAGAAGCGATGAAGTGATCTACACTTAGCGTCTATCGCCTTCAACGTGTTTCCGCGCTTTTTATTTTAAAAATCTTTAACTACAGGATATTGGGTATTTGCGCCCCACTCTGACCAAGAGCCATCGTATACCGCGACCTGTGTAGCACCGCACATCAAAGCAGCAACGCCAATGATACAGGCTGTAACGCCAGAGCCACACGTACAAATGATGGGTTTGCGCAAATCAATATTGGCTTGTTCAAATACAGCGTTGAGCTTATCTGTAGAGAGAAAGTGCCGGTCTTTTAACAATGAATCGAAAGGAATATTAAATGCGCCCGGCATATGACCAGACCTCACCCCTTCGCGAGGCTCAGGTACTTCACCTTTAAATCTAGGGGTACTTCGCGCATCAATAAGTTGTGTTTCAGTTTCCAGCGCTTGTAACACATTGCTCGCGTTTACAAACCATCCCTGCCGTGGCGTAGCCTGATAGGTTAATTTTCCATAATGCTGCTGTTCTGAAACCGGTAAGCCTGCTTTTTCCCACGCTGGCTGTCCACCATTAAGTATGGAAACATCTTGGTGGCCTAACGCTTTTAACATCCACCACACTCTTGGGGCGGAATAAATACCACGTGTATCATACACTGCTATCGGCGTATTAGCGGTGATCCCCTGATTACCAAGATAGATCGCCATATCTTCGGCGGATGGCATACTGTGAGGAAGGCCGGTGGTGTGATCGCTGCCTTCATTATCTAAATCGAAATCGACCGACGCAGGTAAAACCATTGCTGTTCGCGAGTCCGGTGTTTTTGAAACGGGGTCGTCCATTAATGCTCGAACAAGCGTTACAGGCTTCTGTTGCATTGTATTGGCTAATTCACCAACCGAGAGCAAAACCGGTGCCATTACATCCTCCTATAAGACACCCACATTGATGGGTGCCTTGTAATACCGCGCTAAAAATGAATCGATACCAATAAATTCACAATATATATTTAGCTAGTTAATATGCGGACTTTTTATTTCAACGCGGCAATAGCTGCGTCGTAGTTCGGCTCTTCTGTTGTTTCTGCTACTTGCTCTGTGTAAACCACTTTGCCTTCGGTATCGATGACAACTACAGAACGAGATAGAAGCCCGGTAAGCGGCGCAGATTCAAACGTAACACCATAGTCGTCGCCGAAGCTTGAGCGGAAAGTAGAGCCTGTAAGCACGTTTTCAATACCTTCAGCACCACAAAAGCGACCCGCTGCAAACGGAAGATCTGCCGATACACAGATAACTGTAGTGTTATCCAATTTTGCCGCTTCTTCGTTGAATTTGCGCACTGACATCGCGCACGTTCCGGTGTCAATAGAAGGGAAAATATTCAACACGACATTTTTTCCTGCAAGCTCAGACAGCGTTACTTCACCCAAATCTGCTTTTACTAATGTAAAGTCTGGTGCAGAAGTACCCACTTCAGGAAGCTGACCCTTTGTCGTAACTGTATTGCCTTGAAAAGTAACTGATGCCATTCGCTTTCTCCGTGTTTTGTTAATATGAAATAGTGGATGTAAAACAATACTTTCGCAAATTAAGATGACGCTTTTTAGACGTTGCTTTTAACCTGCGACTGGGCAAATGCAAGCTTGTGCTGCAAGTGCGGCTTTCCCTTTAAATATTCCCGCCTAAACACACTAAAATAGTGCGCTAAGGTTTGTGCCCCTTGCTTCTGTTCTGCAAGATCTAAAACGCTAATGCCAACTTCAGCAGTACAGTGTTGAAAGTCATGGGTAGATTCACGTAGTAAATAGTCTGACGCTACGTCCATACTGACGCCCAACACAGGAAAGCCATGTAAGTAAGCGCTCTTACTAAACATCTTTTTTGCTTCACGCCATGTTCCATCCAAGAAAATAAATAGTAACGTTTTACCAGTATTCAATGGTGGCGTGTCAATACAGCGTTCAGCTGTGGCATATTCGTGAGGAAACACCACGATAGGAAAATATTTTTCGTCACGCAGTAACGCAAGTAGCGCCTCTTCTGGCTCGGTGCGTTTCCATAAAAATGCGTGGTTATCTTTAACTACATCCGCAATTAAACGACCTGTATTGGTGGGTTTATAATATTCGCCTTTGTACATTAAGAACAAAACAGCCACGTCTGTGCCAGCCTCAGGCTTAAACTCACAAATACAATTTTGCATTGGAAGCAGGCACGCCTCACAGCGAACTACTTTACTACCGCGGGCGTGGAATGGTCGTTCAGCGCGAGATAACTCGTCTAAACGAAGTGACATAACAGAATTCAAAAGTGGCGCCTAGGCAATAGTCTCAATGGCTGAGAATTTATCATATCTGAGGGTCATGAATAATATAATGTGAGAATATTTATTTAAATAATCTTTGTATAGCCGAGTTACGTATTAGGTTTGTCTAATTTTAATAGGTAAACCTTGATGTATTGTGCAGATTGTGAATCGATTGATGATTACTTTTTTAAGGTCACTCATTTTTGGATCTTTGTTCCAACCGTTGAAACATTCGGAAAGCTCGCAGGTTTATGTGGTTCATTAGAACTAAAAGCAAATCAAGAATCCTCACATTGTATCTCTTGCGCTGTAGAGCAAAGCCAAATTCAGAAGTTTCTTACCTCGGTGAATGGCGCCTTAGAATCAAAGGAATTAGAAAATACAAAAGTGACAACCACCGAATCGTACCAAATCCCGCACCTAGCGGAAATGGGTCGAATGGCAACAATGGCAGTGCTCATCAATCGTTTTCAGGCACGCTGGCTTATAGAAAGTGTAGAGAAAGAACGGTATGAATCATGGTACCAACCAATCATAAACGCTAAAACTAAACGTCTTTATGCACATGAAGGCTTATTCCGTATAAAAGACGAGCTCGACAATATTGTCCCTCCTGCTCTAGCATTTAAACTAGCAGAAGCATCGGATCTACTATTTTCACTTGATTTGGTTGCAAGGCGTTCTGCAGTAGAATGCGCAGCAAAAGCACGACTTGAGGGTAAACTATTTATAAATTTTAATCCCTCAAGCATCTACGACCCGTCTTATTGCCTACGCGCAACAGCTTCATCCATATATGAAATTGGACTTCGTCCTGAAGATGTTGTGTTTGAAGTTACTGAAACCCATCGCGCGACAGATCTCAATCAATTAAAGGGCATTTTATGCTTTTATCGCAGCGCTGGGTTTAAAGTAGCGCTTGATGATATTGGTTCGGGCTGGTCGGGCTTAAATTTACTTCAGTCGCTGCGCCCCGATTACGTAAAAATAGACATGGAATTGGTGCGTAACGTACACAATGACGAATATAAACAAAACATCGTTACTAATCTGATTCGAATTGCTAAAACCAATGGCATTGAAGTCATTGCTGAAGGGATTGAAACTGAGGAAGAAGCGCAGTGGCTCACTGACGCCAACGCTGATTACTTACAGGGGTATTTATACGGTAAACCAGAACCCGCCAAAATAGATATGTCATACGAAGAAAAGGAAAAAATAGAAGCATCCCTTAAGCCGCTCGATAATGCTGCAAAGGCGTAAAACCTTATTAAAAACATTGCTGTTATCTAACGTCTAAAATGGCAAATAAGCGACATGGCGCTATTCACTTAGCGCTGCTTTCGCTTAGCTTATAGTCTGTAATTAACACTGAAGATATTCATAAACCAAATGACTTTTAAAAGCCTATTATCGCAAATACGCTTAAACTGGTTTGGCATGCATATATGCAATACGAGAGTAAGGTTTAGCGTTTTGGGCTCTTCATCATTAACGGGGGACATCCGCATTCATTAAACTGATTTTGCGAAGAATCATTTAATGGAGAGTACAGATGTCCCACGCAGGTACTATTTTAGGCATAAGTGAGTTAGAAATAGAACGTGTTCATCGACATGATTTTATTGAAGTGTGGGCAAAGCCCACTAAAAAGCCGCAATGCAAGCATTGTGAGAGTCGACATTTACGCATAAAAGCCACACATAAGCGTACTGTGAAGCACACGCGCCAAGGTAATCAGGTGCTAACGCTACATTTAAAGGTGCCCAAGTATCATTGTCGATGCTGTGGGCGTTATTTCAGGCATCCTTTTGTTGGAATTCGGCCACGCTATCGGGCGTCGGAGTGCTTTCGCTTGGAAGTCTTTGAGGCGCATCACGGTGGTGTGACGCAGCGTGGTATCTCACGCACACATCGCATTAGTCCGACTACGGTAGAGCGATGGTACCAATCTCACATCAGTCAAAAATATAAAGAGATTATCAGCCGTCCCTGCCCTGAGATGCTAGGCATAGACGAACACTTTTTCACGCGCAAAAAGGGTTACGCCACTACGTTAGTGGATTTACGTAACCGCAGCGTCTTTGATGTG
>NZ_MEJH01000016.1 GCF_001953635.1 Alteromonas abrolhosensis
AGTGCTCAATGACAGATGGCTACGACTGCTATCAAAACGCCCTTGCAGAGCGGATAAACGGTATTCTTAAAAATGAATACTTACTCCATAAGCCAAGAGATTTAGAAGAAGCGAGAAAGATGGTTGCAGAGTCAGTAGCTATCTATAATGGTAGGAGGCCACATCTGGCCCTTAAATACAAAACGCCCGATGAAATACATCGGGCGTTTTAACCGAAATAAGTGTCAACCTATTTCAGGACTAGTCACTGAGATAATATGGCACCTGAAGAAATGCGATGCTAAGTCGCGAAAAAGGGCGATGCTAGTGATGATTAAGTTGGCGATGTAGGTGTATATTTCTTAAGTGCGCTTAGCAGTTGGCGATATTCCATACGCAAGGCTTCTGCATTTTGCTTTGTGGGCGCGAAGTTAGACAAGCGTTCCGCTACGCGATGCAATTTCTCTTGCAACAACCGTAATTCATCATCCATGATTATGCCCTTTATTTTTAAGCCTGTGTATTCGGCTTGATAAACGTTTAGGTAACGTGCGACGAGACAGGTTTAAAACGCCCGTTGTGCCCCTACATTTGTATGCAATAAGTGCGCGTACGCTGCACTCCTGATTATTTAGTATACAGCCAATGGCGCTTACCACAAGCCCTTTGGCTATTCGGTTTTTCTTTGAGTGATAAATAGAAATGCAAGCCTCTGAACTTCAAAATAAATTTGAACGCATACGAGCCAATAAATGGTTCGAAGCCTTTGTAATAAGCGTTATTGTTATTTCAGCGCTACTCGTAGGTGCCAAGACCTATGAACTGCCAGCTGGTATGTCGTCAGTAACACTATTTTTAGATTGGTTTATCAGTGCCTTCTTTCTAACAGAAATCACCATTCGTTTTTTAGCTGAAAAACGTAAGCGTTACTTTTTCAAAAGCTTCTGGAACTGGTTTGACACACTGATTGTGGTCATCAGCCTCATTCCTGCAGACGACACTGAGCTGGCACTTATCGCTCGTTTGGTGCGAGTATTCCGCGTCCTGCGTATGATCTCGATCATCCCCGAGCTTAGGATCCTGTTAGTGTCTTTGGTTAAAGCATTGCCTCAATTAGCTTACGTAATGCTGTTAATGTTTATCATCTTCTACATATATGCCGCAGTAGGCAGTACCTTATTTGAAACCATCAACCCTGTACTGTGGGGCGATATCACTATCTCAATGCTAACGCTCTTTAGAATTATGACATTCGAAGATTGGACTGACGTAATGTACGAGACCCAGGAGATTTATTCGCTAAGCTGGATTTTCTACCTTACCTTTATTTTCTTCACCGCCTTCGCGTTTTTAAACATGGTGATTGGTATCGTAGTGAACGTGATGGAAAGAGAAAACGAAAAAGCACGAGCAGAAAAAGAAGCCGCTTTACTTGAAGAGCAAATTGCCCAAGGGAACATAGAGCCAACCCTTCAAGATGTGATGCAAGAATTGCGAGAGCTGAAGGCACAGCTTGCCGCTAATAATCAGAATAGCACGGTAAACAAAAACAGCTAAATACGTTCTATCCGAATAGCGCAATTGAAAAAGGCCACAGTGATGTGGCCTTTTTAGTTTCTCAAAAATGGTGATGCCTAGATTTAAGCTAAAGCAAGATACGCCCGGGCGAGCCTAAAGCCCGTATTGCTGCTTAAGTGATTCCGCTCTTTGCTTGGCTGCCTCTGACTTAAATTCTCGGCTTGCCAGCTTGCGCGAGGCGAGCGCCTTTTTATCGAGTTCAAGTAATACACTCACATAATTTAAATATACATCGTCATTGGCAATAGGACGTGCAGCGACTTCCTCGTACAGTTTAAGCGCTGCGGCTTTATCACCTTTAGCAATGTAAATTTGCGCTAGCGTGTCCGCAGCATCTGCATTCTCTCGCTGCAGTGATACCGCTTTTTTAGCGAGCTCTTCTGCTCGGGTAAGTTTTTTATCTTCCAGCGCCAAAAACGCCAGGTTATTTAATACGACAAAATTATCTGGCGTTTTAGCTAGCACCTGTTCATAAGTTTTAATGGCTGCTGCTCGGTCTTTGCCAATTTGACGCTCGGCTAACAGCATTGCACTTGGGATGTCGTTGCTGTGCATCTGAACGTGTTTTTCAAGGAACGTATAGGCCTGAGCTTTTTTATCCGACATCTCTAACGCTGCCATTAATAACAAAGCATTGTCAGAGTTTGGTGTGGCGTCATAAGCAGCTTTTGCATGCTCTACCGCTTGCTCTGGCGCGTTATCAATAAGATACAAACGTGCAATCACACCTCTTACAAACGGCAGCGCTCTTACCTCTTCAGCGGTACTATTTATTATGTCCCACGCAGGTTTAGCCTGACCCAGACGGCTGTGGAAGTATGCTTTCAATAAAGTTAGCTGTGCGTCAGGACGTTTAGCTAATACCTTATTTATTAATGTTAGCCCCTGTTCAAATTGCTTTTGCGAATCAACAATTAACAATTTTCCCAATACCGCGTTTTTATCTTGAGGGTAAAACGATAGCCAGCGATCAAAGAACGCTGTCGCATCTTTCAAATTGTTAGTTGCGATGAGCGCTTGGCCTTTTAGATTCCAAAACGCTTGCGGTGACGCTTCATTCCCTTCTACATCAGCTAAAAGCGAAACCGTTTTATCAAGCTGGTTGTTAAGCGAATACATTCTTGCAAGTAAAAGTCTTAAATTCAGGTCGCCTTTTTTAGCGTTAAACTGTTGTTGGGTATGTTTAATTACTTGCTCTGCGTTACCTTTTTCAGTGGCTAACGCAAACCACAGCGCCAACGCAGGCACGTCGGCAGGGTTCTTATCAATGAACGCGCGAAGAGAGGAAATCGCGTCATCTTTTTTGCCTTCTGCTACCAGTAGTTTTGCGCGAGAGTAAACTACCTCATTTTCAGCACCTTTCAGTTTGCTTGCCTTATCGAGGTATTGGGCGGCTTCTTGATAAGCTCCTTCTGCGGTAGCGATATTGCCTAAGTAGATAAGTGGCGCGGCGGTGTCAGGCGATTGTCCGTGCCACTCTTTGGCAGCACTTTTTGCTTTTTCCAACTGGTTGGTAGCAATGTAAGCTCGTAGTAACGTGGCTTGTGACGTCACTGATTCTGGCGACTTTTCAACGGCCTGTTCAAGATTCACAAGGCCATCGACATCGTTTAACGACAATTGCAGCACACCCAAACGAGAGAGATCCTCTGCCGTGGTACTCACCGCTTCAGATTTTTCCACCATTTGCTTAGCGCCAACCACATTGCCGTCTTTTAACAGCTGGTAACTAGCTTTTGAGAATAACGCAGCATCAACACCTTCTTCACCTTTCACTCTGGCTAACACTTTTAGCGCTTCATCGTTCTCACCTAACTGCAACATACTGTCTGCCAGCATGCGAAGGCCAGGATGGTTGTCTGGAAGGCTAGACGCAACCATTGTGAGGTGACGTTGCGCAGCTTCAAAATCTTGTATTTGGTAGGCGCTAAAGCCCGCAACCAAACGCACCACTTGGTCACTTCTGCCGTTTTGAACGGCTATCTCAAGGTGTTTTAAGGCTTTTGCGTAATTTTCGTTGGCCGACTCAATAATTCCTTTAAAGGTATTAAGTAGCGGATGATTTTCATTAAGAGCTAACAAGTCATCAACGATAGGCTCTGCTTTATCGAGTTCTCTTGTCTCTATCAGCAATGCAGCATAAGCAAACTTACTTGTTACGTCGCCAGGGAATTGATTAACATACACACCATACACTTCTGCGGCTTTTTCTGATTCGCCTTTTTGAAGATAAATTTTTGCCAGCTGCTGCAATACATCTTTATTCGTAGGTGCTTGTTCACGCAGCTTCTGCGTAGCAGCCAGCGCTCCTTCCACATCGTTATCTAGAACATAGGTGTAGCTGTCTATTAAGCCTTTATAAATAGAACGGGTATCTAATGTCGATAAATCTTCCAGTAACGCGCGGGCCTCTTCGTTTTTGCCCAACTGCATTAATGCCTGAAGCTTGTAAAAGCCCACCTCAGCTGATTCAACGGCTGTCATACCTTCTGCGCGATAATCTACTTCAGCTAAGGCGTTTTCTGCCCCTGACTGCTGGTAGGCTAACGACAATAGAGGAATGACCTGACTTACGGGATGCCCTAGCTCCATTGCCTTGTTGAGTTCTTTTTCGGCAGCAGAAAAATTACTTTGCTGTAGATACAGCTTACCTAGTTCAAAGCGTGGCGATGCGGCATCGGGCGCTTTTTGAATGGCATTTTTATATTCTACGATAGCGGCGTCAATTTGCTGAGAAGAGGCGTAGTTCCTTGCATCTGCCAAGTGGCTTTCCATTGATTTTTCGCTACAACCAGACAAAAGCGCGCTGGTTAGCATCACCGCCAACGTCGTGCGTTTAAGTAATGTATTGGGATTATTTTTTATCATTGTAATTCCTTGCCCTGCCTCAACTTTTTATTGTCACATCGCTACATATAGAAAATAACACGTGCGCGCTGTCTATTATTTCATCGAAATTGTGCAATTTCGTGGCAACCTGTCCATTATTCGAATATAATATGGGTTTTTGCAACACTGCTGGCAAGCATATCGCGAAATACGCTAGAAATAAGCCAATTAAACTCGCCTCATGTGCTAGTTAACCGCTGTATAGCGTCTTGCGTTAGTAAACCGTTACGGAACGGTTTAGTCGTATGCCGCACCCTCCTTACTTAATGCACCAGGACCCTTAATGACCACAACTGTCGACATGACATTTAAAGACCTCAATTTACCAGAACCTATCTTACAAGCCCTTGAAAAAGTTGGCTACGAGAAACCGTCTCCTATTCAAGCAGAGAGTATTCCTCTTTTACTTGAAGGGCACGATTTACTCGGTCAGGCACAGACAGGGACAGGAAAGACCGCTGCGTTTGCCCTGCCTATGTTGGCAAATATCGATCCTGAGCAACGTAAGCCGCAATTACTGGTATTGGCCCCAACCCGTGAACTAGCTATTCAGGTTGCAGAGGCGTTTCAGGTTTATGCGAGCTTTAGTCAAAAAATTAAAGTACTTCCAGTATACGGCGGTCAGTCGTACGACAACCAAATTCGCCAGCTTAAACGCGGCGTTCAAGTGGTTGTGGGTACACCAGGCCGTATCATCGACCACATTAAGCGCAAGACACTAGACTTAAGCGAGCTTAAGTTCCTAGTTCTAGACGAAGCTGATGAAATGCTTCGCATGGGCTTTATTGATGATGTTGAGCTTATTCTTAGCCACGCACCAGAAGAACGCCAAACGGCCTTATTCTCAGCAACTATGCCTGGCCCAATTAAGAAGATCACTCAGCGTTACTTGAAAGACCCTAAGCACGTTAAAATTGCGTCTAAGGTAAGTACGGCTAGCACCATTCGCCAGCGTTACTGCCAAATTGCACCGCACCACAAGCTTGAAGCGCTAACGCGTATCATGGAAGTGGAAGTGTTTGACGGCATGATTATTTTCGTACGCACAAAAACGGCAACGGTTGAACTCGCTGATAAGCTATCTGCTCGTGGTTACGATGTAGAGCCGCTGAACGGTGATATTCCTCAGGCTGCCCGTGAACGTACTGTTGAAAAACTTAAACAGGGTAAGATCGACATTCTTGTTGCTACCGACGTAGTAGCGCGTGGTCTTGACGTTGAGCGTGTAAGCCACGTTATTAACTACGATATTCCTTACGACAGCGAATCTTACGTACACCGTATCGGCCGTACGGGTCGTGCTGGTCGTCAAGGTGATGCGATCCTATTTATCTCTCACCGTGAAAAGCGCTTGTTATTCTCTATCGAGAAGACCACCAAGCAGCCTATTGAAGCAATGCCAATTCCTTCAATCAGCGAAATTAACGAAACCCGTTTAAGCCGCTTCAAACAATCGGTTGCCGAAGCAACCCAAGACGATAGCATTGAATCATTAATGCCTATTGTTGAGATGATTAAAGAAGAAAACGAAGCGTCTCCTGAAGTATTGATGGCAGCACTGCTTAAAATTGCGCAAGGCGACGAACCGTTAATTCTTAAAGAATCAGATCGTCCAGATATTAATAGCAAGCCTCAGCGCGATAGCCGTGACAGAAATGCTCGTGACGGTCGTGACGGTCGCGAAAGAAAGCCAAAAGTTCCTCGCGGCAACCGCAAGCCTGAGGAAGGTATGCAGCGCTTCCGCATTGAAGTAGGCCACGTACACGGTGCTAAGCCAGGTAATATCGTAGGCGCTATTGCTAATGAAGCTAACATTAATTCTAAGCACATTGGCGCTATCGAAATTTATGATAACTTCAGTACAGTTGACCTTCCTGAAGGCATGCCAAAAGAAACTCGAGACACCCTACAAGGTACTCGTGTTGCGGGTCAGCGCCTGAACATTCGCGAATGGTCAGACACGCCACCAGCTAAAGGTCGTGGCGATCGTGGTAACCGTGGTGACAGAGCGCCTCGCGGCAATCGTGAAGACCGCCCTAATCGCGGAGATCGCGAAAACCGTAAGCGTAAGAACTAAATAGCAATACATTCAGCCTTTATATAACTAATAGCAATATAAAGGCTGTTTTCGTTGTTTTCTAATTAAAAAGAATTGGCGCAAAATAGTGTCAGTTCTTTTTTTTGTATTTGAAGCTAAGAAAACCTTTATGGATTACTTTCCGTTATTCCTAGATGCCAGAAAACTTAATGTCCTTATTGTTGGGGCCGGTGAGGTAGCAGCCCGTAAGCTAGAGCTTATTATGAAGACGCCTGCGACCATTACCGTAATCGCGCCTTGGGTTTGCGATACGGTCAAGCAGCTAGCATTAAACGAAAAAGTAACGCTGATTGAACGCGAGTTCGAAAATAGCGACCTTACTCATAAAGACATGGTTTTCATCGCCACCGATAAAGGCGATGTTAATCAGCATATTCACGACCTGGCTCGCGCTAACAAAGTGTTGGTAAACGTGGTAGATAATACGCCGCTTTGCCAATTTATTACCCCCTCTATTGTCGACCGCTCGCCCATTATTATTGCCATGAGTAGTGGCGGTGTAGCGCCTGTGCTACTTCGTTATTTGCGTCAGAAATTAGAAACGGTACTGCCTGCCAATTTAAGCCGGCTTGGTGCGTTTTCTGAAAAATTCCGCGAAAAGGTAAAGCAAACACTTAACGGTGTAACCGCCAGACGCTATTTCTGGGAAGACATGCTGGATGGCGATATTGCTGAAATGGTGGAAAAAGGCCAGGACAAAAAGGCCGATGATGCGTTTGAATTGGCATTAAACGCCGCCGCTAAAGACAAAAAAGTGCAAGGCCAAGTTTATCTGGTAGGGGCAGGTCCAGGTGACCCTGATCTTCTGACATTTCGCGCATTGCGTTTAATGCAAAAAGCCGATGTAGTGGTATACGACCGCTTGGTATCGCCACAAATTCTGGAACTGGTGCGCCGCGACGCAGAAAAAATCTACGTGGGTAAGGCTAAAAGCAATCACACACTTCCTCAGGACGACATTAACCAACTAATGGTTGATGAAGCCAAAAAAGGCAATCGCGTGGTGCGTTTAAAAGGCGGTGACCCGTTCATTTTCGGGCGCGGCGGAGAAGAAATTCAAACCCTTATTCAGCATGGAATTGAGTTTCAGGTAGTTCCTGGGATCACCGCAGCAAGTGGAGCGTCTAGCTACGCGGGCATTCCGCTTACCCATAGGGATCATGCCCAATCCGTAGTGTTCGCCACCGGACATTTAAAAAACGGTACTATAGACCTTAACTGGCCTGCCCTTGCGCAAAAAAATCAAACTGCAGTTTTTTACATGGGGTTAACGGGTCTACCAATTATCTGCGAGAAGATGATTGAGCACGGTTTAGACGCCACAACACCTATTGCACTAGTACAATCTGCAACAACAGAGAAGCAGCAAGTGCTAACTGGCACACTGGAAAATATCGTCGCCAAACAAGAAAAAGCCCAACTTCAACCCCCTACACTCATTATTGTTGGAAGCGTAGTAAGTCTTCACGACGAGTTAAATTGGTTTCAAGAATAGGTAACGAGTGTCGCCTTGTTTTTTAGGCGTATACGCGCATACTCTATAAGATGATGAACTTATAGAGTATGGTGCGCCGCCCAGTGTTTAGAAAAGCCCTGAATAAGAAAGCCTCTTTGCTTTGCTTTCACTCGTTTTGTAGCTCAAGGCTGGCGGGCGTATTTTTGCTACTTTCAGGCCTTCTACTGTCATCCGGCGCATACAGCGAACAGCTAAAATATCAAAAGACGAAAACCGATACGGGCGTCAAGTTCAGCTACGAGTGGTTAGACATTGAAAATGAACGCCAGTCGATTACATTTGAATTACCTAAAAGCGCACTGAAAGATGCTCCAACGAGGCAGGCCAATTACAAAGCCAAAATCGCCCAACGGCATGTCACCGTTGCGCTCATGGAAGAAGCCAAAAAGATTAACCCAAGAACCGCCCGCGTAAAAATAACGCCAAAGCGAGAGTCGATAGATATCAAAGTAAAAGGTACTAACGAGGAAGCTGTTGAGGAAATACTGGCTAACTTGAAGCAAATACAGCAGCGTGAATATGACAAATACTTACACGCTCACTATTTCACTCGCTTCACTACACTTTTTAACCAACAAGCAATTAAGCCAGACCACGTAAGATATGTCGCTGAGTCGGTTAAGCCTTTGGTGGCAGCATCGCAGGCATTCTACGAAAAAGTCGCTTCCGAGTCTGATTCTAGAGCGTATTTTTCGCTAATTCTTAGTTGGCTGCAAAGTATCCCCTACGACACATTAGAAGATAGAGTAGTGAGCAATGGCTCTGGCTATGCACCGCCTGTCAGTGTACTCATGCAAAACCTTGGGGATTGTGACAGTAAAGCGGTGTTGGCTTCATCGATGGTAAGAGCATTCATGCCCTCCACCAAGATGATTATTGTATTTCTTCCTAATCATGCCCTGCTTGGCATTGCGCTAACTCCAATGGCAGAAGATAGAACCATAGAACACGATGGTGACACCTATGTGCTATACGACCCAACAGGCCCAGCCCTTATTCCTTTTGGACAAGTTTCTGAAGATGCAGAGCGCTTTATCGTAACAGGACGTTATCAAGTAGAAGCAATAGAGTAGCTAGGTGGGAGTGATATAGGCGAGTAACTATTGCTCTTACTCGCCTATCATATTTACTTTGTCTACCTTACCTGGTTAGAGGTTTTCTTCTGCAAAGCTTGCAAGTCGGCTTCTGACCACACCATCTAAATTGATGGTAGCACTGCCTGAGAAGTCTTTAAATTTCTCAACCAGATAGGTTAACCCCGAGGTAACTGCACTTAAATAATTACTATCAATCTGCGCCAAGTTCCCGCCCACTATCAGTTTAGTTCCCTCACCACAACGGGTGATGATGGTTTTTAGTTGTGAGGCCGTTAAGTTTTGCGACTCATCCAAAATCACAATAGCGTTTTGAATGCTTCGTCCGCGCATAAAGTTCACCGATTTATACTGAATATTCGCTTTCTCCATGATGTAATTCATGGAGCCTTTAGTGTTTTCATCGTGTTTGTGAAGCACTTCAAGGGAGTCGGTAATAGCGGCCAACCAAGGCAGCATTTTTTCTTCCTCCGTTCCCGGTAGAAAGCCAATAGACTCTGCGATTTCCGGTGTACTGCGCGTAACGATGATTTTGTCATACATATTGCGCTCTACCACCATCTCAAGGGCCGCTGCTAGCGCAAGGAGTGTTTTACCACTACCTGCCGGGCCGGTAAGGATCACCATATCAATATGCGGGTCTAGCAGCGCATGAAGTGCCATTGCCTGCCCGATATTTTTAGGCGTTATGCCCCACGCGTGGCGACCCATTAAGCGTTCGTAACCTAAATCCAACACCTCTAAGTGATCGTCGGTAATCTCTTCTACCAAGCCAGCAAATTGCTTAGTTTCATCTAGTAGGAACTCGTTTACATACGCTTCTGGCAACATAGACTTGGGAATGGTGTGAATCGTATCGCGTCCTTCGCTGCGACTATCCACGCTCTTTACGCTGTCCCAAAAGTTACCTTCAAAGGTGTGAAACCCGCGAGATAGATATTTAATGTCAGTAATAAGCTGATCGGTACGATAATCTTCAACATGCGCAAGGCCTGCTCCTTTCGCTTTAAGGCGCATGTTTAAATCTTTAGTAACCAACACGACCTTCTGCGGCGCGAAAGTCTTCTGCAGATGTAGCGCTACGTTAATAATGCGGTTGTCGTTTTCATTGCTGGTGAACACTTGTTGAGCCTCAACCATGTTGAGGTCGGCAAAAATAGATAAACTCCCTGTAGGTGCCGTTTGCCCTGCGCCCAACCCTTCCATTGATACACCGGCAAGCATATCTTCCGGTGTTGCATCGTGGAGCAAATCCTCCATCGCCCGAATGGATACCCGCGCATCTCGCGCCACGTCTTTCTTGCTGTCTTTGATGTAGTCGAGCTCTTCCAATACGGTCATTGGAATAACCACGTCGTGTTCTTTAAATGAGAGAAAAGCGTGAGGTTCGTGCAGCAGAATATTGGTATCGAGGACGTAAATCTTAGTATCGGTAGAATTTTTTCTTGGCATCCTTCACTCCGGTAAATAAAGCCAGGCTAGACGTATTGTTCATTTATGAACGCACGCGCTAACAAGCTACAGTTACGGTCGTAGAAGAATGCCGCTCGAAACAGGACTTCTTCCCCTACTCGCGTCGACTGAGAAGCAGTACTACACTTTCTGCCTCGGGAGTTCGCGGTAAATTTAACGAACCCTTAATTCCACCATAATCCAGTTTTTGAGATTTCGCACTGTTTTTCTCTTTTTTATTTTTCCTTTACCTATGAACAGTAATAGCGTGCACCGTCACATTCTGAGCGTTAATTATGGTTAGAAAAATAACCAGCCCGCTCTAAAATTATCTGCGTCTGATTCTGAGCATTCTCTAATGCACTTTTAACCGTCTTTTTACCGGCAATAACGTCGTTGATTTGTGCCCCCACCGCATAGCCAATCGCGGTAAACTCCGGAATTGGTACAAATTGCTTCCCAATCATAGACTGTTCTGTAGTGTCACTCGTTAGCGCTTTAAGCGCCTGATACTCGAAAATGGCGTAGGGTAAGGCTTCCTGGTAAGCAGGGGTGTAGGTCGAATGCCGGGTTCCAGATGGTGCTGCATATTCTCCGCGAGCTTTCTTAACCTCAGAAATAAAGTGCTTTGAAGTGAGCCAGTGCGCTAACTCCTGCGCCTCTTCTGTGTATCGGGATAGTTTGGGTACAGCAAAGTTCCACGACCAAAACCACTGCGCTCCCTTGCGTTGAACGCCAATAGGGGCATAAGTAACACCAATGTGTGGCGCTACACGGGAAAATCGTTCGTCAAATAAAGCCCCTCCCAATGAAGAGGCATCTACGAAGAAGCCCAATTTGCCGTCGGCAAAAAGCCGCTGGTTTTCTTGCCACCCCAAGTCATCTTTGTCGTCCGGGCCAAAACGCCGAACCAAGTGAACATACGTCGTTACTGCGTCGAACCATTCTTTTTTATTTAACTGAGGGTGCATCTTTTCATCTAGCCAGGTAGCGCCATACGTATTCGCCATGGTGCTTACCAGCGCCATATTTTGGCCCCAGCCGACCCTAGTTCTCAAACCTATTCCATACACCTCTTTTTCAGGACTATGTATACTCTCTGCTAACGATATTAAGTCCCTATAAGTCAGTGCAGTTGGCATGGTAAGGTTGGCATTTTCTATCAGATCTTTGCGAAAGAAAGTCAGCGTTGTTTCTGCTACAAACGGCAAGCCATAAAGCTGCTCGTCAACCCTGTTCGCTTGTATTGCGGCAGGGATGATATCGTCTATATCATAGTCAGCAGGATGCTGATTAAAAGGAACCAAGGTATCGCGCTTCGCCCAAATAGGTATGCCGTAATTACCGATAAGAACTAGGTCGAAACTGTTTTCATTAACCGAAAAATCCCCCAGTAAGCGACGCCGCAATACCGTTTCATCCATTATCCGCCATTGGATATTTAGCTGTGATAAAGCCGAGTCATACTTTTCGAGAAACTCCTTCGCATGAACGATAGCGTTGATGTCCGGCGCCCCTATAATAAGTGCATTTTCGCTTTCGATTGCTTTGTCATACACCCCGTATTTTTCGAGCGTTTTGGTTAAAAAGCCGTTTTGCATTAGCTTTTTCAACGCTAAATCAAATCGCTTTAACATGTGAGTGGATTCTGGAAACTGCTTAGAAAACGCTAGGTGAAAAGTATTACTCTCTTCAAGTTTAGGGATAAAGACTAGCTTTCCAATTAGATTGGGCCTTTCATTAACCAACGCCTCTTTAACGCTATATTTATCAATAAATACAACATCTATTCGCTTCTTATCCAGCAGATCTAATAGGCTGCTGGCTGATATACCCGGATAGAAACTAAAATATTTATCATCCGCACTAACGCTGGGTAACCGGGTTCCCCGTAAATACCCTACGCCTTTCAACTCATTGCGTTTCAAGAGACTTGCGGCGTCTTTGGTTAATGCAAAGTCACCTTTAAAATCTGACCTAATGAGATACCCGCTCGTGCCCGCAGGTATTGCTGCAGACAGAAAAAATTCACTTGTTGTTCGCTCGTTCTCGTGGACAGGAAAAACGCCATTTACAGACCCCTTTTCCGCCAACATGACAGCTCTAGCATGAGGAAAATATTCAAACTCTACAGGCAGGTTAAGCTCGTCGAAGACTTGGCTGACTATCTCGTTTATATACCCTTTTGAAAGGTCAAACTGACTGCTAAACGGGCTTAGATCTGAAGTTGCTAAAGTAACAGGGCTAGCGAAAGTGAATTGGCTGTAGCTCAATGAGATAACGACAAAACTATAAAAGGCGACGACCGTATTTTTTACTGCAGATTTCCAATGACCCTTTACTAAAAAACACCCTACCTTTGGCACCTGACAAGCTCCGTTATCTTAAAGATGTATGTTAAATAGCAGATAAAAACACAACTCGCCTCCCAAAGAACGCAATAGATTCAATAAAACTACTTTTTTAATGTTCGGCAAAATAAGAAGTGCGTTGAGCCGTTTGTGTAATTGCATTATGTTGTTTGATATAAAACCATGTATTAATGCAAAAAAGGATAAATTTGACAGTGAGTCACGCTTTAAAAAGTTTAAACACAGTATTCGTGGTTTTCTTTCTATCAGCCCTTCTCGTTGCCAGCAGCACTGTGAGCTTTGCAAGCCCTATTTCAGCTGAATTGCAAAAAGTCGTGGTCAACGACAAACCTGAATGGACAGTAACCTATAGACTAGACAAGCCCGCAGAACAGATAGTTTTTCTTCGAAACCCCGATAGGTCACGAACAACACGCTGGCTCCCTCAGGATAGTGATATTAAGATTGCTTATGACGACGCTTCCCATCAAGAAGTTGTGCGTTCTCAATCTGGCAAACCGCTTACAACCGTAACTTTTTTACTAACTCCTACCTACAAGCATTTAGGCAAAGACTACGCACCTTTTTCTCCCTTTTCAGATGGCGGTAACGCCATCCATACCGGGCGGCTTTTTGCTTGCGCTAATACTTGTTCTGAAGAAGATAATGAGTGGCACCTGACACTTACCGTTCCAAGTGATGAACATATTATATTGAATGGCAAGGTAGCCCAGAGAAGTGTGTCGTGGATAGATAACAACGACGGGAGAAACGTGTATGTGGGTAAGCAACAACCAATTATTACCGAGAACGTGGTTGCGTTAATTGACGCTGGGCTTCCCGAAAGCATTAAGGTTTCGCTAGAAGAAGACATACCTAAAATTATGGCGTTTTTCTCCCACTCTCTTAATCCACTTAGAGGCGAAAAACCTATGCTACTAGCCTCTTACGCAAACGTAGATGATCACTCTACACAAGGAGGCACATTACCCAATCAGATATTTATGCACTGGAACAGGCAAGATTTAGACGAACAGGCCAATAACAGAAACTTCATTAACCAAACGCTTTGGTTCTTTGCTCACGAAGTTGCACATTTATATCAGCCAGGGAATACCGACGGTGTATCAAAAAATAATGAGCAATCTTGGCTGCACGAAGGCAATGCCGATTATTTTGCAGCACTGGCAATGAACTTCCTGTACGAAGATACCGGCAGCTATGTAGAAAGTCGCACAATCCGCGCCTTTGAAAGCTGTATTGAAGGGCTAGAGCAAACCACGCTTGCCAATGCTTACAAAACTGGGCATTTCAACCTTTACTACTCGTGCGGCATGATAATGCACCGCGCCATCGACAATGTGGTTCAGCAAAAAACGTTTGGTGAAGAGTCGCTATTCACAGTATGGCAGCGACTTCAAAAGGCAGTGAGCAAAGGCATGCCACCCGGCACCACAACGTTTTTAACGTTGCTAGAACCTTACAACGCACCTGAACTTATGAACGCCATTAATGATGCAACAAGTAATGATGCTCTAAAGGCCATTCAAGGTATTGAAGCGCTTTACCAAATGAATCAGTAGGCTACTTGATGAAGTAGCCTATTGCCTTGTATTCACCATCAACTTCCACCATAGAAAGGGTTTCCACTTTCATGGTGGTGTTCGCATCGAAGTCAGTCGAGAAAGACAAGAGAAGATAGTTACCCTCGGGCAGTCCCGGAAACGATGATGGCGCTTGCGCAACAGCCAGTTCCCGCTTTTTAGCATCGCCTAACGGCTCTCTGACTAACTGCATAGCTTCAACCCACTTTGCTTGCGAAATACTGCTCCTGAAAATAGCAGCGCTCTCTTCCCAGCTTTGGGCATACTCACCGCCGTCGATAAGTTCTAACCAGTTTATGGCGCTTTCCAGGACTTCGTCGCTTATATTGACTGGCTTGCCCGCCTCTATTATCTGATTGCTACCGTTATTCGCATTAACCGTTTGCGCGTAGTAAATAGCAACGAATAGGCTAATGGCGAGCGCAAGCGTAAGCCAAAGAACATTTTTGGGGCTCAAGGACGTTGGGCGATTAATTCGGTGCTGGTCTGCATGATGAGATATCGCATTTTCGCCTGCCTTTGAAGCTTGCTGCGCTTGAGCATGTTGAGTAACTGCACTTGATTCATTCATCAACAACGCATCGGGTGTTATTTCGAATACCGAAGCAAGTGCACCTATCGAATCGTGCGATGCAGATTGCGTTTTCTCAATGCGCTGAATAGTACGCAAACTCAATCCAGACACATCTGCCAGATGCTGTTGACTCCATGCCTTAGCATTGCGAAGTTGTATAAGCTTTTGACTGTCTACTTTCATATCCATCTCGCGCTTCCTCCTGTTAGCTGCGCTACACATACGTTTATAACGTAACGCCATTAACAGTAAGAAATATCCATGGTCAGTGATACGACAGTTTTACGCCAACCCTGTGACAAAGCAAGTCTGACGGACATGTTAACGCCACTCATTTTTTCACTAAGCTTCGGTGGTAAACCATTTATACCGCGTATTAGCGAGATAGAAAATCACGCCTTCCTGCAACCGTAAATCAAATGAGCTAGTATTAATGACTTATCACAACGCAATGCGTACAATACCGCCCCCCGAAAAACAGGTTGGTGATTTATGAGTTCAGATAGTCAATTTTCAGTTGGTCAGCGTTGGTTAAGCAACACAGAAATAGAGTTGGGGTTAGGTGTCGTTATCGGCAGCGATTTCCGTTCAGTAGAAGTGCTTTATCCAGCAACGGGAGAAGCGCGAAAATACACTAAACAAGACGCCCCGCTTACGCGACTAATTTTTGAAATTGGCGAGACGGTCAAAAGCCAAGACGGCTGGGAAATGACCATTACTGAAAAAGAAGAAAGCCAAGGGCTTTTCATTTATCACGGACTTCGCGAAGACACCAAAGCGCAGGCCCGATTACCTGAAACCATGCTAGACAGCCACATCCGCTTGAACCAACCTGAAAAGCGTTTATTCAGTCAGCAACTGGACAACCCAAAGTGGTTCGACTTACGCGAACGTGCTCTCGACTATCAATACGATTATTTACGCTCTAGCACTATCGGCCTTGCTGGCGCACGTATCTCACTTATCCCGCACCAGCTGCACATTGCATCAGAGGTAGGCGGCAGACATGCACCTCGCGTTCTGCTTGCCGATGAAGTAGGTCTTGGTAAAACCATTGAAGCTGCGTTAATTATTCACCAGCAGCTTAAAACAGGCCGCGCAGAGCGCGTGCTTATTTTGGTTCCAGACTCGCTTATGCACCAATGGTTGGTTGAAATGCTACGCCGGGTGAACCTTCCTTTTGCCATTTACGACGAAAGCCGCTGCGAAGCGATAGAGAAGAGTGAAGGACTAAGCGAAGGCTTCGAAGATGACGAAACGTCTGATGCAAGCGCTGTGAACCCATTTGAAAACGATCAGCTGGTACTTTGCAGTATCGACTTTCTAAGCAAAAGTGAAAAACGCCAGCAGCAAATTCAAGCTGCAGGTTGGGACTTAATGGTTGTCGATGAAGCCCACCACCTTGCATGGTCAAGTGAAGCGCCATCTGCTGAATACCTGTGTGTTGAAGCGTTAGCCAATAAAACACCTGGTGTATTACTGCTTACCGCAACGCCTGATCAACTTGGCCACGAAAGCCACTTTGCACGCTTGCGCCTGCTTGACCCGGCTCGCTTCCATAGCTACGACGCTTTCTTAGATGAAGAGTCGAAATACAGCCAGCTTGCCGATGCGGTAGCGCCATTACTTTCAGACGCCGAGCCTAACGACAAACAGCGCAGCAAACTTGCTGAGTTCGCGCCTGACGTAATGGAACATGCGGGGGACTTAAGTTCACCAGAAAATCGCCACGCGCTATTGCATCAACTTATCGACTGTCACGGCACCGGTCGTATGCTGTTTAGAAACCGCCGAGCCAATATCGAAGGCTTTCCGATGCGTAAATTAAGCGCTTACGAGCTGGCTTTACCTGAGGTTTATTCAGATGCAGTGAGCGGCGGCGACTTAACCTATTCACTGTATCCTGAACGTATGGCAAGTGTGGTTAACAGCTGGACTAAACACGACCCTCGCGTTGAATGGCTGCTTGATTTCATGCAAAGCGTTAAGCCAGAAAAAATTCTGCTTATTTGCGCAAGTGCCCGCACAGCACAGGAGCTGGGTGAGGTTATTCGCACGCAAACCGGCATTCGCCACAGCGTATTCCACGAAGGCATGAGCATTGTCGAGCGCGACAAGGCGGCCCATTACTTTGCCGATGAGGAAGACGGCGCACAAATTCTATTATGTAGTGAAATAGGTAGTGAAGGACGTAACTTTCAGTTTGCACACCACTTGGTGCTGTTCGATTTACCTATTACGCCTGACCTGCTGGAACAACGTATTGGTCGTCTTGACCGTATTGGACAAACTCAAACCGTACAAATTCACGTGCCATATTTGGCGAAAACCGCGCAGCACGTATTGCTAGATTGGTATCACGAAGGGCTTAATGCCTTCGAGAAAACTTGCCCTACGGGCTCTGGCGTGTTCGACGATGTTAAGCCTTTGCTTATTGGTGCTTGTTTACACCCTGACGATATGAGCGCGCGTGACGAGCTAGTAAACATGAGTGTTACGCTAAATAGCCAGCTCGTGGCGCAGCTTGAAGCCGGTCGCGATCGTCTTCTTGAGCTTAATGCCTCGGGCGAAGGCCGCGTAGAGCAACTGCTTGAAGATATTATTACCCTTGATAGCGAGCAAGATTTGTCGCGCTTTATGGGTCGCGTTTTCGATGCTATCGGTGTTCAGCAGGATGAAAAAGGCAATGACTGCTTTATTCTTATGCCAACAGAATCGATGGTGAGCCAGCTTCCAGGTCTTGACCCAGAAGGCATGACAGTGACTTACAAACGTCGCGTTGCCACAACACTAGAGAACGTGCAGTTTTTAAGTTGGGACCACCCGCTGGTACATACTGCCATTGACGTTGTACTCACTGACGTACATGGTAAAAGCAGCATGGGCTTTATTGCCGAGCCGTCTTTACCGAAGGGCGCTTACTGGATAGAAGCGCTGTTCGTACTGCAAGCCCAAGCACCGAAATCACTTCAGCTAGGCCGCTTCTTGCCACAAACCCCAGTGCGAGTTTGTTTAGACGCGCAAGGCAATCCGTCTGATTTAAGCTTCGATGTTAAGCGTAAAATTGGTCGTAAGATCTCTGCGCAACTTTTAAAAGCGTTACAGCAGCCCCTTGAACTTGCCATTGAGAAGGCGCGCAAGCTTGCCCACCAGCAGGCGAATCAAAAGCAACACGACGCGCTTAACAATATGCATAGCACGCTTAACGAAGAAATACAGCGCCTACGCGACCTTCAAAAGCGCAATCCAGCTGTTCGCGACAGCGAAATTGAGTTTATTGAAACCCAAATGAATGCCTTAGATAAAGTTATTCAAGAGGCTGACGTGCAGCTGGACGCCATTCGAATTGTGGTGAACAACCCGTAACTGAGAAACGTGAACCATCACAACCGCGATAGTGAAGCAACGAGTACATATGGCTAACCCAAGTTTTGTTTATAACCCGCCGATGACACCTTATCTTGATATTTTGTATCAAGATGACGATATGATAGTTGCGCATAAGCCTAGCGGGCTATTGAGCGTTCCGGGTAAAGCATTAGAGCACCGCGATTCTTTGATTAACAGGGTAAACCTTGTGTACCCCACTGCCACAGTTGTCCATAGGTTAGACATGGCGACATCGGGTATCCTGGTGCTGGCACTTAACAAAGATAGCCACCGTCATATTTCAAAACAATTTGAGCTTCGACAAACCAAGAAGCGTTACTTTGCCCGTGTTCATGGGCATGTAGAACAAGACAGCGGAGAGGTTAATCTTCCACTCATTTGCGACTGGCCAAACAGGCCAAAGCAGATAGTAGACTTCGAGCGCGGTAAAAAAGCAGTGACGCGCTTCGATGTTGTCGAGCGCACGCAAGATGAAAAAGGGCAGCCATATTCTCTCGTTGCCCTTTATCCCATCACCGGTCGCTCTCACCAACTGCGCGTGCATATGCTTGCTTTAGGTCACCCCATTTTAGGGGATAGACTCTATGCCCATGAAGAAGCGCTATCCATGGCACCTCGCTTACAACTACATGCGGAAAGCTTAAGTTTTTCACACCCCACACATGGGCATTGGCAGCACTTTCAAACTCCTATTCCCTTTAGCCACTATCGACCCGAAGCGCTTTCACTAAGTATTGAGTAGCATAAAAGCGCTATCCTACTTTAATTACTGTTATCAGATTGCTTTGCGCACTGACTTTAGTTTTACACTAACTTGCCGATATCCTTGATAGAACGATTTAGTGGTTAAATTGATTTCGCGCTGGCGCTCCCGCACGAATCAGAGTAATAGCGAAAGGCACTTCACTTTTTTATGAAAAGGCACGCTCTTCTTTTAACATTTGCAGTTATCGCTTCACTACTGCCTATGACAGCTCACTGTGACTTTTTCACAGACGTGAGTCATGCCTATTTGCCAGGAGAAGTAAAACCTTTGATGATTGGCGAAGTAGAAGCCCCCATTATAGAAATTGAAGCGCAAACACCATTACCTTTGGGTGTGGCCATCATCCTCACTGAGCCTTTTCCTTCTAGCCTAACGCTTTCTCAAGGACACAGCCTTGCCAATTTGCTTGCTGAAAAAGGCTGGAATGTAGTGATAAGCCCGTTTAATTTACCTGTGGATGTTACTTCCCCTCAAAACACGTTAGAAGAAACCGACAGCGCAACAGGCCCAAGTGAAGCGTCAACGGCCACGCAGGTAGAGAGTATCCATCCAAGAAGCAATCAACTTACCCAGTACCTCAACTTTGAATCTTCAACTTCTGCACTTAACGTGCAGCTGAACGCGCTGAATAATTATCTACAAGACAGAGCTGGCTACCGAATGGTAATTGCGCAAGGCATGCTTGCTACAACCTACTTGTCTGTCGTGGAGAAACAACCTCAGCTACACCCTGACACCTTTGTCGCCATTTCCCCTTTTTGGCCAGAAGAGACAACGAATACATTAGTTATAGATAATATAGCGCAATCCAGTTTTCCAATATTAGATTTGTCACTCAGTGGATTTAATGACTGGGCGAACAGCACTACGCAAAAGCGAAAAGTAAGCGCGAAGAATGCACTAAAAATGCACTATCGTCAGATAATTATTCCAAGTAATTTATTAGCCTTTAGTATAAAGGAATTTCAGAAACCCCCTCACATTCAACTAGTTGCAAATAGCACTATCGGCTGGACACGGCACCTAGGCTGGTAATTCTCTCATTAACCCATTACGCTAAATTAGTATCCAAAACAATTACCTAAATTTTAGGGTGTAAATAGCAAGCCTCTGTCCTAAGCAGTAAAATTGTTATGAACTATAATACTTTTAGCAAACATAAACGGTTGAGTAACTTGTGAGTGTTCAAGATTTCGTAGATAACAAAGCAAAACAGCTGTGTTTCTATTTGAGAGCATTTTGGCAAGGAGAGCTTCCTATCGAGGAGATCGAACTATTCTTTTGGGATAGTATGGAAGAATGGGGGCAAATTGATTACACCTTAACGCAGCCCTACACGCAGAAAGAGCGAGTTTTTTGGCACTTACTTCATCAAGTACACTACTGGAATGAAGACAAGCTAATTAACGACCAATTTTTGGTTGATGAGTTAAACAACTGCGTGAATTTCCTTGAAGGTTTGGGACACTGCCCCTTAGACTGCGTTGGCATTCGCCCATAGTAAAACTTTCACTTCAACGCGTTATTGCTTCTCACTGTGGTTCGTGGCTCAATATGCCTTTGTTTTCCCATCCAAGGCTGCAGTTTTGCTTAATGCTTTAAAAACGTTTAACGACAGACGATACCTCAGTATATTTCTTTTCGGTATTTCCAGTGGCTTTCCGTGGATCATGATTGGCTCAGTGCTATCTGCCTGGTTGAAAGATGAAGGATTGTCTCGCTCAGCCATTGGCTTATTCGGTATTATCTTTGCCACTTATTCCTTTAATTTTCTCTGGTCTCCACTTGTCGACAAGATCAAGCCCCCACTGTTAGGTCAACGACGAGGTTGGATATTCGCCATGCAAGGCTGTGTAGTTTTGCTGTGTCTAGTCATGTCTCAACTCACTACCGACCAAGATTTGTTTTATGTTGCTTTGGTTGGTTTACTCATTGCTATTGCCTCAGCCACGCAAGATATCGCCATTGATGGTTTTCGTATCGACTGTATCGCGCAAGATGACAAAGATGGCATGTCAGCTGCGTCTTCGGTAGCTACCGCTGGATGGTGGACAGGTTATGGCGGGCTCGGCGCTATCCCCTTCTTCTTGGCTGACATGACATCTTGGACTTGGCCAAACATCTATCTTTTACTCGGTGCTCTCATGGCTTTATTGATGTGCGCCACGTGCTTTGCTAACGAACCGCAAATTGACCGCGATGCTTTGCTAGAAAAGATAACGGCCAAGAATGAAAACCAGTCTCCCGTTTTTCACTGGATTCAATCTACGCTGATCACACCCTTCGCTGAGTTCTTCAATCGCAACGGTGTTAAGTTAGCGGCGTCATTTTTGTTGTTCATTTTTCTTTTTAAAATCGGCGAAGCCTTTCTAGGCCGTATGAGTATCGTTTTTTATAAAGAAATTGGTTTTTCTAATAGCGATATCGCTACCTACTCAAAGTTGCTTAATTGGTGGGTAACCATTGTATTTTCACTGCTAGGTGGTTTGGTAAACATTCGCTACGGTATTTACCGCGGGCTAATGATTGCAGGCGTGGCAATGGCGGCGTCGAACTTACTATTTGCACTGATTGCGCAGACAGGCCCATCTACATCGCTTCTGGCTATAACAGTTATCGTCGATGGCTTTACCGGAGCGTGGAGTACCGTGGCAATGGTGGCGTTCATTTCGCTCTTATGTAACCGCGCATTCAGCGCGACTCAGTATGCACTTATGGCGTCACTCAGTGTAGCGGGCAGAACTCTGGTCGCTTCAAGTAGCGGTTTGGTAGTAGACAGCCTAGAAGGTAATTGGAGTTTATTCTTTATTCTTACGGCAGTTATGGTGATTCCAAGTCTCTGCTTTCTATACTCAATTAGACATCATATAAAGCAAGTAGAAGCGACGTAATTTAATCTTACTTTCTTGCAAGTTAGCATTAGTTGCCTACATTTAAGGTAGGTAACTCTACCGCAATGTATTTGCAAGGAAGAACGTTGAGCTCGAACAAGGCCAGTCAGTCGCAACGCAATTCATCATATACTTCGCGTGCATTCACGTTTCCTAAAGTGAATGCGACTGCGCTGCTAATAGCTACCATTACCATAGTGGTGTTGCTTGTATTAATGAGCAAACAACAAACACTCATAACTTCCCTAAAACATCAAAGTTATTTAGAAGATAGCATTCTCGCCACCGAGCACAGGCTCACTCAGTTTAAAACTCTGATGGAAAGCGGTTCCACGCCGACTGCCGCATCCTATGCTATTTTAAAGCGAGAGCTTCAAGTCAGCTATCAAAGCGTTTCCGAGTATCTTAACAACCATTCAGATCAACTAATTAGCCCCCTAGTTTTGTCGAAGGAGGACTTTCTAAGTGCAGAGGAAGGCCTGGCTCACGCATCCGCAAGGCATATTGCTAAAACAACCCTGAACTTACTCCATACACTGATTGAAGTTCCACCGTCTGAGACTGCACAATATATCCAACAGCAATTCAGCCTCTTACCAATGGTTACAGCCATACAGGCGGAAGAAAAAGCGGTACTGCTCCGTATTCAGGAATTACGTCATAAAATGCTGCTTACCACTATTTTTGGTGTGATTATCATTGTGCTTTGGTACTTTGTTACATGGCTCTTTTTCAGAAGCAACATCAATAAATCACCTCAAAAGTTTGTAAGGTCTAAACTAAGGCTTGCGATTGTCGATGACGAACGAGATTTACAGAACAAGGAATTTCTGAAGCTGATTAGCCATGAGTTCCGAGCGCCAATAAGTGCAATTATCAGTGCTCTTGAGCTTATTCCTAACATGGAAGAACAGCGCAGCAGATTAATTCAGCAGGCAGAGCAATCAAGCTATCGGCTACTCAACCTTACCAACAGCCTCACCGATGTGTTAAGTAACAACTCTGAAGACGACCTTCACTTTTCAGAAGTTGATTTGATCAGTTTACTCGACGAATGTATCTCGCCTTTTTCTGTAAGAGTGAAAGACAAGAAGATAGAATTTAATATGCACTGTAGTCACAGTGTACCTCACTTCGCTGAAACCGATCCTGTTGCACTTTCAAAAGTAGTGGTGAACATTCTTGATAATGCCGTTAAGTTTACGGCAAATGGACTGATTGACGTCACGGTCACTACGCTGGTAAAAAATCAGGGAATTTTTCTAGTTATTATTATCAGCGACACGGGTATTGGCATTGACGAGGCAACGCAAAAACGCATGTTTGAGCGTTTCTATCGAGGGGAACATTCAACTGGGCAACGCTTCCCAGGTGCCGGTATCGGCTTATCTGTAGCGAAGCGTAGTATTGATAAGCTGGGTGGAGCGTTACAAGTTACCAGCACGGTGGGGGTTGGCTCAGAGTTTAAAATTCTCCTTCCCTTAAAGCCTGTAGACGAGCTTCCCGTTACTAACGCCACGCCATCTAACGCTATCTTTGCCGTTGTTGACGATTTGGAAATTTCGAGACTGCATTTACAGTCGATAATCACTAAGGAAGGCTTTAGTGCGCGCTCGTTTTCATCTGGCGCAAACTTGCTTAACCTGCACGAAGAAATACTGCAGTTTTCAGGCATTATTGCCGACTTGTATATGCCGGGCATGAACGGCCTTGAGCTAGTAAAAACCCTTCAGGCCATATTTGGCGAACGAGTCCCACCAGTGATTGTCTTGTCGGCCACGCCAGACATTGCCAATATTATTGCCAACAGCGAACTACCCATTTACCAAAGCTTTGTTAAGCCCATTGATAGAAACAGGTTCGTGGATGCGCTGCACCACCTTACCGCTAGCAATGCAAAAACTATTGAGAGTTCAAAAAAGGCTAATGTGTTAGTCGTAGAAGATGAGCCTATTAACGCGGAGATGGTGGAATATATGCTTCAGTGTATGGGGCACGAGGTCACTGTAAGTTACACGGGAGACGATGCAATTAGTAGAGTGAATGAAAATGCTTTCGACTGCGTGCTGCTTGATATCAATCTGCCGGATATCAATGGCTTGGAAGTCGCTAAAATTATGAAGGAGGGCCACCCAGACCTTCCAATTATTGCCCTCACGGCGAATGCCCACAGGAACGATAAAGAAGCTTCACTTCGGGCTGGCGTTCGCTACCACTTGGTGAAGCCGGTTACCTTTCAAGAGCTTAAAAACACATTGCGCTTAGCGCTTTGACTCAACAAGCCCTAAGCATAAACGCGATACTGATTTCGACCTTTTTCCTTTGCTTCATAAAGCGCTTGGTCTGCGCATTCTAGCCAAGCCATTGCTCCTTTAAAATCAGAAGAAAACTGTGCAAGACCAAGGCTTACCGTAAAGCTTATCGACTCGCCTTCGTGCTCGACAACCAACCGCTGAGCAAGCTGACGAATACGCTCGGCAACGACCTTGGCATCTTCGACCGATGAATCATTCAAAATAATAGCGAACTCCTCACCGCCGTAACGCCCTGCAAGGTCGGTTTCCCGTACACAGCGCTTAATCAGCGCTGCCAGCATCTTAATGACCTTGTCCCCAGCCTGATGGCCGTAGGTATCATTAATGCGCTTAAAGTGGTCGATATCGAGCATAAGCGCAGTACTTGGCTTCTCTCTGCGCACACACAGCTTGTGCATCTCATCAAAGCGTTCTTGCCAATAACGACGATTAAAAAGACCTGTCAGGCCATCTACACGACTTGCTGTTTTCAGCTCTTCGTTAAGATGTTCCATTCCTTGCTTGCCAAGCGCCTGTTCAGTTACGTCGTACACCAGCATGCAAAATCGTTCTACGCTGCCACGCTTATCAACGATAGGAAACATAGTCACGTTTTGGTACATAAACTCTGCGGCGCTGGTTACAGGACGGTTGCAGCCAAACTTAAACAAGTAAGGGCGCTGCTCCCAAATAATAAACACCGGGCTTTTTAAGTTAAATACGGGGTCAACTTTGGTTCTAAGCCACTTTTCTTCTATCTCGGGGAAATGAGCAAAGAGGCTGTCTCCAATAATTGCTTCCGCTTTTTTTGCACCGTGGTTTTCAAGAAACTTATTCCACACTTGAACCTTGAAGTTGCGATCCAGAACCGCAATACCAACCTCAATGGAATCAAGTAATTCTTCAGGCACTTGAGATGAACTCATTAAAGCGCCTGTAGCAAGCGCATCTGTTGAAGCATTCATAGACCTTCCTTGTCTTGTGTGACAGCGTCATCATCGAGCAGCCGAGAATAGATATGGTTCATGGCATCACCAGGAAATAGCAACAGCAGGTCAAAGGAAATATCTCTGGCCTTAATGGCATAACCTATTTCGATAGCCATGAGCTTACCCCAACGCTGCACGTTATCACTTAAAAGCGTTGATAGTCCTTGGTGCTGCCCCAGTAACACCGGATGCGTGTGGCTAAAGGCGACATTTAACTGCTCAGACAAACCGTTTAAACAGGCACCGATGAGAATGTTGGAAACATCCATTAGTGCTTCTAGCGCTAGTTTGTCTGAGGAAGCCGACGGCGGATACTTTAATAGCTCAACGATGTTTTGAGAGTTTGTGTCGTTAAAAATGACCAGCGCTTCGCCGCTTATCCCTTCACTAATAAAGCCTTTTGAAACTGCCGATACGCTGTCGTTACGATTAATTTCTGCAACCGCCATAGACAGTTCGTTGCTTTCAATTAGGTTGACGTTAGGAATGGGTAAATCAATAAATTCACCTAGCAACTGAGCGAGGTTTTCACCTGCACGCCCCATGGCAATATTGACCATTTCACGACATGCGTCTAATTGGTCTTCTTTACTCATCTGGGGTTTTGCTAAAACGGCATTGGAAGCGCCTTCGCCTTGCGCTTTTTCTAAGCTCGCTCCGGATGAATGACTCTCTCCGCTGTAAATCCCGTACGAGGTCAAGATGTGGCTAAGCTTGTCATTATCGATAGGCTTACGAATAAAATCCAACGCGCCAAGCGCAAGCATTTTTTCTCTCGCTTGCACTTGTACATCGCCAGAAACCACAACCACTAAGCAAGGTAGATCCTGCTGACGAATGGCTTCCATGGTTTGATAGCCATCCATTACTGGCATGTTTAAATCGAGAAATACAACATCTCCCTTACCTTCGCGAATAAGCTCAAGGGCTTGCTCGCCATTTTCGGCAAAAGAGATGTCTACATCCCACCCATCAGGTAAACTGCGCGCCATCTGGCGCCTTGCGAAACCTGAGTCGTCGCATATTAATATTGGAGTACTCATGGTAACTCCTTAAATGGCGACAGGGGCTTTAATGTGTGGGTGTGACTGATAGTTTTTAAGCGTAAAGTCGTCGAAGGAAAACCCGAAAATATCCTTAACTTCTGGGTTAATTTCCATGGTTGGACGCTCAAACGGTTCACGACTAAGCTGCAACTCTACCTGTTCAAGATGATTTGAGTAGAGGTGAGCATCACCTAGCGTATGGATAAAATCACCCGGTTCAAGGTCGCACACTTGCGCCATCATCATTGTTAGCAAGGCGTAGCTTGCGATGTTAAATGGCACGCCTAAGAAAATATCACCGCTACGTTGATAAAGCTGACAGCTAAGTTTGCCGTCTAAAACATAAAACTGGAAAAGCGTATGGCAAGGCGGCAACGCCTGTTTACCCATAGCCGCATTTTCTTTTGGAGAATAATTCGTATCTGGTAATACTGCAGGATTCCAGCCGCTAACAATAAGACGACGGGAGTCTGGGTTGTTTTTGATTTGCTCAACTACCTCGGCAATTTGGTCCACCGATGTGCCATCACCGCGGTCCCAGCTACGCCATTGGTGACCGTAAACTGGCCCTAATTCGCCTTCATCTGTAGCCCATTCATCCCAAATGCTCACACCGTGCTCTTTCAAATACGCGATGTTCGTTTCGCCTTTAAGAAACCAAAGTAACTCGTGAATGATAGACTTAAGGTGACACTTCTTTGTTGTCACCAAGGGGAAACCTTCCTGTAGATTAAAACGCATCTGATAGCCGAATACACTTAACGTACCTGTACCAGTTCGATCTTCCTTTTTCACACCCGTATCACGTACATGGCGCATTAGAGCGAGATATTCTTTCATCGTTATTCTTATATTTTTTGCTGTTCAACATGGTCTTTTCCGCGCATATACGCACGGACTATTAATCCTATTCCTAAAGCAATCATAGGTAAACAAAGAAGTTGCCCTTGGCTTAGTCCCATTTGATATAAGCCAATATGTGCATCGGGTTCCCTGAAGTATTCTACGATAAATCGGAAGGTGCCGTAACCAAGTAAGAACAGGCCGCTGACCGCCCCTACTGGACGCTTTTTGGCAGAGTAAAGCCACAGAATTATGAAGAGCAGTACCCCTTCAAGGGCAAACTCGTAAAGCTGAGACGGGTGGCGAGGAATATTACCCGCGTTAGGGAAGATGACCGCCCAAGGCACATCAGTGCTACGCCCCCAAAGTTCGGCGTTTAAGAAGTTACCTATTCGCCCTGCCCCCAGACCGATGGGCACTAACGGGGCAACGAAGTCCCCGAGTCGAAGGAAGGTCGTGTTCATACATTTGGCGCGCCAGAATAAGGCTGCTAATACCCCTAATAGCCCACCGTGGAATGACATTCCGCCAGCCCAAATCTTGAATAGGTACAAGGGGTCATCGAGGAACATGCCAAACTGGTAGAAAAATACATAGCCAATGCGTCCCCCCAAAATCACGCCTACAAAGCTCCAGAATAGCAAGTCGCTTAATTGCTCACGGCTCCAGTTAGTTTGTGAAAGACGCTTTTGCGCTAACAAATAGGCGGCGATAAAGCCCACCAAATACATTAGGCCGTACCAGCGTACACTTAACGGACCGACACTGAAGATAACGGGGTCGATACTGGGAAATACCAGATAACTGCTCTGTTCCATTACTTTATTCAATTCCTAAAATCATTCTAATACTTACCAAAACAAGTAAGCATGCCAACATCGCTTTTAACACACGTACGTTTACTCGCTGCCCAAGCTTCGCTCCTATGTTTGCGGTAAACATAGAAGTGGCAACAATACCAGCTGTAGCGGGCAAATACACATAACCCAAACTGTGTTCTGGTACGTCTATCGCATTGTAACCAGCAACAACAAAACTCGCCGTTCCAAAAACGGCAATAATGAGCCCACAAAAGGCGGCACAGCCAATTGCCGCGCGTACATTAACACGAAACCATACTAATGCAGGTACTAGTAATGCGCCTCCTCCAATACCCATAAGCGCACTGAGTAGGCCAGCTCCCCCACCAACAGCAGCAAGCGTACCTTTAGAGGCTTCATTCTCTGATGCTTTTTGCTTTCCGAAAATCATTTGCAGGGCGATAAGTATAACGAGTACAGCGAAGACATCTTTTAGCAATTCACCAGAGATATGGCTAGCTACCTGAGCTCCAACGATTGCGCCAAGCGCAATACCTACACCCGTGTAAAACACAACATACCGCTGAATGTTGCCCAGCTTATAATGGGCAAATGCCGATGCCATGCCGGTGAAAATAATAGTAGATAAAGAGGTAGCAATGGCGACGGGCATCACCGTTTCAGTGGTCATTCCCATAAAGTGTATAAGCAAGTACGACAAAGCAGGAACAATAATAAGCCCACCGCCAATGCCTAACATGCCTGCAAGAATACCAACAACAGAGCCTAAAACTAGGCAGCTGACAATGATTACAACTAATGGATCCATTCCCTAAGCACCTGCTCGGATTAGGCCTCCCAGGCCCTTGGTTTCAAGATATTGATTCAAATGCACAAAGACTTCTTCTTGGCTAACAGAGGTAAGTGCCAATGACAGTAATTGCTTACATTCATCCAACGTCACTTTTCGAATCAGCCAGTTTATTTTCCTCAAGTTGAACCCGTTCATGCTTAATCGGCGATAGCCCATTCCCATCAACAGTAACGCACCCGCAGGCTCACCCGCAATTTCACCACAGATAGTCACGGGCACCTGATTTTGATTGGCTTTTTGAACCACATCGTAAAGCGCCCCTAATACAGCCGGATGATAGCTATTGTAGAGACCTGCCACCCGCGTATTGTTTCTATCAACGGCTAACAGATACTGAGTTAAGTCGTTGCTACCAACAGAAAAGAAATCAACGTGTTTAGCCAGTTGAGGTAATTGATAAAGTACCGAAGGGACTTCTAGCATGATCCCTAATTTAGGTTTATGCAGTGTTTCGCCTGACTCTGCAATTTCATCAGAAATTTCGTAAAACGCCTGATTAATTAACCGCTTAGATTCCTGAACCTCTGATACGGTGGAAATCATAGGCAGCATAATTTGCAAATTGCTTAAGCCAACACTGGCACGAAGCATGGCGCGAACCTGAACCAAGAAAATTTCTGGATGATCAAGGGTAAGGCGTATTCCTCGCCAGCCCAAAAATGGGTTTTCTTCATTAATCGGGAAATACGGTAGTGGCTTATCGCCTCCTACGTCGAGAGTACGCATAGTAATTGGTAGTTCTGGCGCTGCTTCAAGTACTTGGCGGTACAGCTTTACTTGCTCTTGCTCTGAAGGAAAACGCTCGCGCAGCATAAACGGAATTTCCGTGCGATAAAGCCCGACACCCGCGCCAATTTGCTCAGCGTTTAGCTCTACTTCAGCTGAAAGCCCCGCGTTGATATATAATGACATTCTACAGCCATCAACACTTTCGCACGGTTTGTCAGCCTCTGCGTCAATTTTCTCTGCAATGGCCGACTCTTCTTCAATAAGCTGTATGAACTCGGACTTGATGTTGCGCTCGGGCGAGACAATAACTTCACCTGAATACCCATCAAGTAAAATCTCTTTGTCTTCAAGCAGCGCTGGCGTTACGTTTTGACAGCCCATTACTGCCGGCACGCCCATGGCTCTTGCTAATATTGCCGCATGCGAGTTATTCGAGCCACGAATAGAGATGATGCCCTTAAGCATTCCCTTCGGGAACTCGGCAAGCATAGGCGCTGATACTTCTTCGGCAACAAGAATACTGGCTTCGGTTATGGTTTTCTCGGTAACTTTCTTGCCATTAGCTTCATACAAGATGTTGGCAAGGATACGGTCAGACAAGTCGACAATATCAATGGCTCGCTCTTGCATGTAAGGGTCGTCCATGGCTTGAAAGCGCGCGGCATAGCCTTCCACAACCATCTTCAACGACGACGCAGCGTCCCAACCTTGGCGAATCTTTTCTTCTACTTCGCGCCCAAGGCTGTTGGCATCTAGCAGATGATGATACAGCTGAAATATAGATTTAACGTCATCGGGAATACCATCGTCTAGCCGCTTCGATAGCGCGTCGACGTGGCCCCGCGTGACTTCAACGCCTTTACGGTAAAGTTGAATTTGATCCTGAGGGGAGTTAGTGCGCTTTATAACCCAGTTTTTAAGGTTAATTGATTTGTCGGGCGACACCCCTTTACCTATGGCGAGGCCAGGAGAACCAGCGATACCACGCACGTTTTTCTGACGTGCAGTATTATCATTAGAGCTTGATAGGGTTAACGCACCGCGAATATCAGCATTGGTTATTTCTAACGCCAATTGGGCGGCAAGGGTAACTAGAAACGCCTCTTCGTCTTCACTGAAGCGGCGCATCTGTGATTGCTGAAGGGTAATAACACCAAGCACACGCCTTTGATTAATAATTGGCGTTCCCAAAAAGGCGTTGTAGTTCTCTTCCTGTACTTCAGGATAATGTTTGAAACGAGGGTGACTATGGGCGTTAACGATGTTGAGAGGTTCTTCTCGTTGGCCTACAAGGCCGATAAGCCCTTCAGAGAAGCCAATGCGCACTTGCTCTACCGCATCTGGATGCAGACCGTCAGTGGCTTTAAGAATAAACTCTTGAGTGTCGTAATCGGCAAGATAAATAGAGCATGAGTCCACATCCAAGGTGTGTTTAACCCGTGAGGCTAGCCTAAACAACGCCGTATCAAGAGCAGGAATTTGATTCATTTCCTGCACGATACGTTTTAACGTGGTTAACATTGTTCCTTGCTGGCTTTGAGGGCTCACCGGTTTTTCCTTTTTTACTCGCAGATTACTCGCTGCTTACTCCGCACACCGCAATATTGCACACCCCTTTTTTGCGTACCTCTGTTTTGCATACGCTTATCCACGCCTGCGTTTTTTGCCACGTTTGTGTGGCGTGGCATTCTGGCGCGGCTGAGGCCGATGCTGCGCTGACATAACTACAGGTGAGAATTCCTTCATTACTCGTCTGTAGACATCGCGCTTAAACGATACAACGTTTCTTATGGGATACCAGTAACTGACCCACCTCCAGTCATCAAATTCAGGATGACCTGTTTTAAGTACATTAACGTCTCGCTCGTTGCAATCGAGTTGCAACAAGAACCATTTTTGTTTTTGCCCTATACAAACAGGGTTACTGCCTTGTCGAATTAATCGTTTTGGCAGCTTATATCTAAGCCAGTTACGGGTAACACTTAAAATAGTGACATCTTTCGGTGTCAGCCCTACTTCTTCGTGAAGCTCGCGGTACATAGCTTGTTCAGCAGATTCCCCTTCATCAATTCCGCCTTGAGGGAACTGCCATGAATGTTGACCATAACGTCTTGCCCAAAATACTTGACCCATTTTGTTGCAAATCACTATGCCCACATTCGCACGGAATCCATCGGCATCTATCACATAGACTCCCGGGCACACTATACTGTTATATGTTTTCATTCTTCCACAAACTATGCTCCAATCATAGTCTTAATGTTCGCACTCGCTTTTCAAACAGGAAATAAACCGTATTTATGCAACCACCAGCGTCACCACCATCCTCTCCTGATAGCCTTATAGCCCGTTGTCATGCGATTGCAGGCCTTACACTTGGAGAGTTGGCAGAAATGGCAAATGTTGCCATTCCGGCTAATTTACAGCGTCATAAAGGGTGGCCAGGTATGTTGATAGAAAAGTGGCTTGGCGCCAGTGCGGGTTCAAAGCCTCAACAAGACTTTCCTGAACTTGGCATTGAGCTTAAAACTATCCCCATCGACGCTAATTTTTCGCCCTTAGAAACCACCTATGTGTGTTTTGCTCCGCTTTTGATGACGCCTGGCATTACGTGGGAGACTTCAAATGTACGTAACAAACTACAACAGGTGTTGTGGCTGCCTATTGAAGGTGACAGAGCCATTCCACTGGCTGAACGGCGGGTTGCCACTGGGTTTTATTGGCGCCCAAATGAAAGCGAAGATACCTTGCTAAGACGGGATTGGGAGGAGTTGGTCGAGCAAATCGCAACTGGACAAGTAGAATCCATCACATCCCGCCAAGGTGAGGCGCTACACATCCGCCCAAAGGCGGCAAATGGAAAAGTGCTCACCGATGCGTTAGGCCCCGAAGGACAGCGCATTAAAACCCGCCCCCGCGGCTTTTATCTGCGCAAAACCTTTACCCATCAAATACTGTTAAATGCTTTTGGCGGTTAGCCAAGCGCCCAAGAAGTGCCTAAAATAGTACCTAGGTAATTCACAAGCAGTGCCCCAGAAACGCCAGGGGATGATCATCTAGCAGACGGGGAATTTAAGTGCTTCACTAAATATTCACTTAAAAATTTTTCTGAATTTATGCCTATTCGTTTGGCAACCGCTTCAAGCTTAGCGTCACTTCGAAGCAGTACGTTCTTGGCGTACTCTAAGCGATAATGAAAAATAAACCGCCTGAAGTTTTTCTTTTCAGTGAGTTGAAGAGCTATCGCAAGCGAGGTGGGATCAATATCCGCCCCTTTGCAAAATTCGCTCAGGGTTAGGAAGCGCGTTTTATACGCCTTTGATTCAATGGTGTAGCGTTCTGCTTTAGAAATAATACTGCTAATTTCATAGGGCGTTGCCTTGCCTTTGTCTAAACGCTCATAATCAAGCGGCGAAGGTGATGTACGGCGTATAAAAGTTAACGAAAACAGCACAATTAAAATGGCCGCTCCCATCATTAAATGATGAAACCCTTCCCAAAATGGCACGGGGAAAAAACCGAATGTGGCGGCAGTAACAAGTAGAATACTCATAAACGAAACGCCCACTAAACTGCCCATTACTCCGGCAAGTCTGGGCATTCTAAGGTTTTTGATATCTACAGCCTGCTCTGGCAGATGCCTGTGATACATTTGAATATGTTCGGTGATAAGAATACCTATAAGCAACACGCTAAAACCGGTTAGCAGCGATGCAATGTAGGCAGGCCACAACAGGAGTGGTTGTCCATGCGGTGACGAGGATAGCCATTGCTGTTTGTCGTCCACGGGAATAAGGAGAATCGCGAATTGAAAAACACCGGTAACAAGCACTGGCCACCACAAACGCTTTCTTGCTGTAGGGTAAGCTAATAGCATGGGCTTTATGGCACGGTAACAACACGTCACAGCAATAACAGCAAACACTTCTGATAATCCGTAAATATCGGCCAGGCCTGTGGCATTTGCCATACGAAGCCATTCATCCAACATAAATAAAGGCCAGCACAAAAATGCCGCGGTAAGCCAGCGCGAACTGCTCAGATTAACCTTTTGAACGAATAAACGCGCGAAACCGATGATGTAAATACCTATCAGCGCGTAAAGAAAATAGTCATATATGGCTGAGGTCATCAGCGCCCTCCATCCCTGAGATTCGATCTGCCTTTACCATGCGCGTTCGCAGAAACCGCATGTAAAGGGCAATTACCAGTAAATATCACGTTGCATGGCCACCGTACGCGTGCGCTCCATAATGCGAATTAACGTACTAAGTTTTTCTGACGTCCACTTACGCACCTCTTCATGAGAGTCTACATCGGCATCATCAATTGACTGTTTTAACATAAGAAGTGCGTTCAACTCATCAATCCCAGTGAGCAAGTCTAACCACGGTGCGCGAAAGTTGCCTCGCTCCTCAACGAATAAGTCGCCAAGCAGAAACCCGCTCCATAAGGTTTGTCTAAGCATGATTTCAACAGCACTGTAATTCGCAGGCCCCATGGTTTTGCTCAAAGGCATACTTTGCTGCACGGTTTGCCACCCTTGCGACAACCAACCTTTTGCGTGGTCAAGCACCGGGTGGTCAAAACCCGTCGCAACCTTCTGCCACGGCTTGTTCTGGATAAGGCTTATGGCATGTAGCTTAATGTCTGTTGCGTCATTGTCGAAAAACAGCTTTTCAGGCTGATGAGCCTGCATTAAACCTGCTTGTCTTCCTTGAAGGTAACTCACTACCGCTGGGTGCTTACTCAAGGTTTTATTAAACATGCTTTTTTTAGACAGTAAGTAACGCAAACTTTGCAAGTCGTCCTGCCAGCCCCACTTTTGTGCGTGGGTAACTAACTTTTTATGCAAGGCGAGCAGCTCTGGGCACTGCAGAACTGGCAAATAAAGCGACACACTTTGCAGTAACAGACGTACGCTTTTAGCAACTTCAGCCAGCATTTTTATTGAGCCGCTTTCGCAAAACACATGCTCGTGATGCTGCCAATGCGCCAGTGCAGTTTGCACTGCTAAGCAGAACGCCTCTTCCGTTGAGGTGGTATCTTCAAGCGCGAGAAAATCCGGCAGATGGTTAACTTTAGCGTTAAAGCCGTGGAGTAATTGATAGCCCTGCGCTGCCTTCGATACATCGCTAAGTCGAACTGGCATATTATCGTTAATCAATACCGCCAATGAAAATAAGCTGTTGATATCCCCCGACATCAGCTCTAGCTCGATTTCGTTGATAGGCGAACTGGCTTTGTCTGTACTGGCTTCACCGCAGTCCAGCACAATTTCAACCACACTGTCACCAACGCTGACCACATAGGCATTGCGCGTGAAGTGAGTACTAAACTGTTTCGATAAGCGAGTATTTTTGGCCGCTACATCCCAGTCTTGCGGCCAGGCGCTGGCGTCGAATAACGTAAGATCGGGCCTTGAATTATCAAGACTGACGTTGTATTCCATGCGCTTGTGTAGGCCACCGCTCACTACACCATTCGTTTTTAGCGTTTGCTCATACTCGCCGTTGTTACCTCGAACCCTAAACCCCATTTTATTGTTCTGAAAATCGAGTTTGTCGGTATCGTAATAATCATTCTCTAAACGCATTTCGCGATGAGAGTTGACCTGGATACTGTGTTTTTCGAAAAGTGGGAGAACACGTTGCGTAAACGCTTGGTGAGCGTTGTCACCCGTTACAAATTTTAATTCTATTTCTGACATGGTTGCGCTAAGCACAGCTTGTGATGCTGACACCTTACCTTTGTCGCCTACTTTTCGCAATGCTGGCGCCATGAAACAAGATGCTTTAATTAGACAAAAGTGGAACAAACTTGCCTTTATCGCGGTCAACCAATACCATCTTCACGTTTTAAATTCTAAAATTGGACTTCATATGATTCGAAAGTGGTTAGCAGCAGCCCTTATTGCATGCTCTTTTCAAGCATTTTCGCTACAAGATACCGCTGATTTAGAAGCGTCTTCTTCGCATTACATTAGAGATGACTTGTTTATCTTTATGCATACTGGACCTGGTCGTAACTACCGTATTCTGGGTTCAATTGAAGCAGGCACACCTATTACTGTGCTTGCGCGCGACAACGATGCTGAATTCACGCAAATTACTGACAACGAAGGTCGCGAAGGCTGGGTTGAAAGCCGCTTTGTGTCTAACACGATGTCTCAAGCAGAACAGCTTCCTATCATCAGTGAAAAGCTTGCTGAAAGCCAAAGTGGTTTACAAGCTGCGCAGTCAGAAAACGCCAGACTTCGCCAACAGCTTAACGATGCGCGCCAGCAAGTATCAAAGCTAACAACCACAAACGAAGAACAAGCCTCTGAAATTGTGCGTCTTACCGCTAAGGTAGAAAGCGCTAATAAAGATGAACTTGTGACCTGGTTTACTCGCGGCGGTATGGTAGCGGGTGTAGGTATTTTGTTGGGTGTAATGCTGACCTATCTTCCGAAACGAAAGCGCAGAAACAGCGAGTGGATGTAGCGCCAGCGCACCGTTTTTTTCTAGCTTGATATAAAAAAATGGCCAGCTTTAAAGCTGGCCATTTTTGTATTTAACATTTTGATTTTAAGCATTAGGGTCTGCTCAACGTTAGTGAACAAACCCTAGGTTTACTGCTTACTCATCGTCTTCAACAAGCGTCATCAACGATGTATTACCACCTGAGGCAGTAGTATCGATACTGATGGTTTTTTCCGTCATCAATCGCTGAATAAGGTTGTCATTATACTCAGCGGTAATTACCGGTAAGATTGCTCCTTCGCGTGATGACAGCATTGCCGTGATACGCGCAGTACGATCAGTACCTGAATCTACCACTACGCCCGACAAGTCTTCGTCCATTAGCAAGGTGTCTAGGTGTGCAAGACGTGCTACTTGGAATAATCCTTTTGGTGCACCTGTCGATTCAAACTTATTCTGAATTTCTACTGCTTCTTCGTAGAAAATTTCAGACACTACTGATACTACCGGGTTACCCGTTGATAGTGCCGTTACAATAGAGAGCAACCAGTATTCGAAGGTCACTTCTTTATCGGCGAAACATACTAAGATACCGCGCGGCTCTAGATACAGTTTGTTCGACTCACCTGTTGGTCCAGGCAGTACTTGCGGCTTAGCAAGCTTACGTTCAACGCTGGTTAGCTGCTGACGTGCCGTCGCAAGTGTGCGGTTTAAGTCATCGGCAAGCTCATCAACAATATCAACTTTCGCAATTTTCGCCAGAAGCTGACGCACCATAGAGATACGGTCATTCAACGGCGTATGACGCCATTTGGCTTCTACGGCTTTAGCCTTATCCATCATCACGTGCGCACGCTCAGCAATTTTTTCATCGCCAACTAGCGCTGCATCAGTACCGTCTACATCATCAATGTGAGAAGGCTTAGGTGTGGCGCGCTCCATCATTAGACGAGGCAAGTAGTTTGGACCACCCGCTTTTGGACCTGTGCCCGAAAGGCCTCGGCCACCAAACGGCTGAACGCCAACTATGGCACCAATCATATTACGGTTGATGTAAACGTTACCTGCGCGACTTTTCGCTGCAAGCTCGTTCGCACGCTCTTCGATGCGTGAGTGAATACCCATGGTCAGGCCGTAACCTGTGCCATTAATTTGATCTAGTACGCTATCAAGCTCTTTCGACTTAAAGCGAACAATGTGAACCACTGGGCCAAACACTTCTTTTTCAAGCACATCAATGTTTTTGATTTCATATAACGTTGGTGTGAAGAAAGTACCGTTGTCAAAGCCCGCAGGCATTTCATTGCGATAAAGTAGCGTCCCCTTGTCTTCCATGTATTTTTGATGGTCAGTCAGGCTCTTGAGTGCCTTCTCATCTATTACCGGACCAACATCGGTAGCAAGCTGTGTCGGGTCACCAATTGTCAGCTCTTTCATCGCACCAATTAACATGTCGATAAGGTCGTCTGCAATTTCCTCTTGCACGTACAATACGCGAAGTGCTGAACAACGCTGACCGGCACTTTGGAAACCAGAGTGGATCACATCGTCAACGACTTGCTCTGGCAGTGCAGTTGAGTCAACAATCATGCAGTTTTGACCGCCCGTTTCTGCAATTAGCGGCACCTGCTCACCACCACGCTCTGCAAGCACTTGAGAAATTAACGTACCAGTTTGCGTTGAACCAGTGAACATTACCGCTTTAATACGCTCATCAGGCAGTAGCGTTTCACCAACTTCTTTACCCGGCGATACGATAAGTTTCAATGCATCTTCTGGTAGACCTACAGAGTGCATAATATCTACCGCACGCTGTGCAATGATGCTGGTTTGTTCAGCAGGCTTAGCCATAACAGTGTTACCTGTTACCAGTGCCGCGGCAACTTGGCCTAAGAAGATTGCCAACGGGAAATTCCACGGGCTGATACACAGCACAACACCACGAGGAAGCAAGCGCTGATCTTCAGCCAGCTCTTCAGCACGAGCGGCATAATAGCGACAAAAATCTACCGCTTCACGCACTTCATCAATGCTGTCTTGCGCTACTTTACCCGCTTCACGCATACAAATAGCGATGAGCTCTGCCATGTGACGCTCTAGTGCGTCAGCGGTACGATTGAGGATTTCAGCGCGCTCACTCACGTCGCGTTTAGACCATGCTTCAAATCCAGCTTCGGCTTCATCTAATGCCTTGCGCATGTCATCAGGCGTAGCGTAATGGTGATAACCTACCACGTCGTTGTGGTTAGTTGGACTAAGTACCGGAGTAGCACCTTCTGGCACTTCACCAGTAAACTTGTAGTAATCCTGCCAGCGCTCTAATTCGTGTTTAAGCGCCGTTACCGCGTTGGTATCGGTCAAATCCAGTCCGCGCGAGTTGTCACGCTCCGGGGCATATAAACCACGTGGCGTTTTAATCAGCTTGTTGTAACGTACTTTTAAGCGTTGTGTTTTCTCTACCGGATCTTCAAGCAAAGACTCAACCGGTTTTTCATCGTCAACGATAGCGTTTACGAACGACGAGTTCGCGCCATTTTCAAGAAGACGACGTACCAGGTAGGCCAATAGGTCTTCGTGTTCACCTACAGGTGCATATACACGGCACTGAATCTTATCCTGTGTTACCACTTGGTCGTAAAGGGTATCACCCATTCCGTGTAGACACTGGAATTCAAAACCTTCTTTGTCGTCACCGGCAAGTTCAACAATAACAGATGCCGTGTAAGCATTGTGTGTAGCGAACTGCGGGTAAATAGTGTCGCGGTACTCAAGCAATCGGTTAGCGCACGCGTGGTACGACACATCCGTCGACGACTTACGGGTAAATACAGGAAACTCTTCAAGACCTGCCTGCTGAGTAAGTTTAATCTCAGTATCCCAATAGGCGCCTTTAACTAAACGCACCATCAGCGGGCGGCCTACTTCTAGGGTAAGCTCACGTAAGTATTCAATAACGTGAATTGCACGTTTTTGATATGCCTGTACAGCCAAGCCAAAGCCTGTCCAGCCGCTTAGGTCTTCATCACGAAAAACCGCTTCGATAATGTCTAGAGAAAGCTCAAGACGGTCTGCTTCTTCCGCATCTACCGTTAAGCCAATATCGTATTCTTTCGCCATCATACACAGCGCTTTTAAGCGCGGCGGAATGTCGGCCATGGCGCGTTCGCGATGCGAAAATTCAAAGCGTGGGTGAATAGCTGACAGCTTAACTGAGATGCCCGGTGAACGCTTAGGTCCACGTCCGTTAGCCGCTTTACCAATAACTTTAATGGCTTTCACGTATGCATCGTAGTAACGATCAGCGTCGCGCATAGTGCGTGCGCCTTCACCTAGCATGTCGTAAGAATACACATACCCTTTGGTTTCTTTCTCTTTAGCGCGATCTACGGCATCTTCAATGGTTTCGCCCATAACGAACTGGCGACCCATAACCCGCATAGCAATATTCATAGCACGGCGAATAACAGGCTCACCTAAGCGACCCAGGGTTTGTTTTAACAAGCCAAACTGTTCTTTCTTGCGCTTGTCGGCATAGTTCACCATATTACCCGTGAACAACAAGCCCCACGCAGATGCGTTAACGAACAATGATTCTGAATTACCCAGGTGAGGTGTCCATTGACCCTGAGACAGTTTGTCACGAATAAGCTCATCTTGAGTGGCCTTGTCAGGCACACGCAGCAAGGCTTCTGCCAAGCACATCAATACCACACCTTCTGCAGTAGACAGCGAGTATTCGTTTAATAGTGCATCAACACCACCGTGCCCCTCTTGTTCGCGTCGGATTTGAAGCACCATCTTTCGGGCGCGTTCCCATGCACGGCTTCGAGCACGTGGATTTACCTCGGCAATAGGAAGGATTTGATCCACAGCCACCGACTCACTAATGCGATAGTAGTCTCTTATACGCTGGCGTAGGGGTGAAGTTGTATGAAGTGTGTCGTTAATGAGCATTGCAACCCTTTCATAGAAATAGCTGTAACAAAAAGCGTTCCCGCCGTGTCAGACTGCTCACGGTTACATGGAAGCGGCTAAAAAACAAGCAAAGTCGAAACCCTGCGTTGACCTGTCGTTCTTCTTTTAACTTTATACTTTTGTATGAAGATCACGACAGCGCCAAATTTGCGCGGATGGTAGCACACAAAATTCCCCTGCCAAGCCCCTACCAGCAAAGTTTTTTTGATTCTCTGTCAAGCTACGTATTCAGTGCGTTAGATGACATTTTTTATCCCCTTGAGATCAGATTATTTTTCGCTTCTTAGACATAAGTATTGTTGCTTCTAAAGTCGTAGAAAAACACTTCGATAAATGGTGTATTTTTAATCGCAATAAAAAGCGGTTAATAAAAAACCGTCTACACTATAAAAAAACAAAAATATAAATAGATAGGTAATTGCCGATGTGGTTAAGAAAATTCAGTTTAATTCAACGTTTGGGCATCATAGTTGCTCTTATTACGTTGTTATTTGTATTACTTACTGCCGTTGTTCTAAATAGGCATTATGAAGCTTTAAAGCACAAGTCTTATGAAGAAAACCAGCACCTTGTTGAAGTTGTTCATACTATGCTTAGCAGCTTTGCTGCACGCACTGATATAGATGAAGCAACAGCCAAGCAACAAGCGCTAGACGCAGTTAAAGCGCTGCGTTATGACGGCAGCAATTATTTTTGGATTCAAGACCAAACGCCAACCATGGTCATGCACCCTATTAAGCCAGCGCTTGATGGACAGGACCTGAGAACGTTTAAAGACGGAAATGGAAAAGCGTTCTTTATCGAGATGGCGCAAAAGGTAAAATCTAAAGGTGAAGGCTTTGTGGACTATGTATGGCCGCTGCCCGGCGAGGAGTCACCCACGGATAAAATCTCTTATGTAAAAGAGTTCAAGCCATGGGGTTGGACGGTAGGTTCTGGTATTTACCTGACAAACCTAGAACAGGAGTTTTCTCACCTACGCAACCTGATTGTGGTGTTCTGCGTGGTAAGCGTAATTTTAGTCGTGCTACTTATTTACGTAATCGGTGGAAGCATTGTCAAACCGGTGCAAGAAGTTAGTGAGCGCATGAAGGACATTTCACAAGGTGAAGGTGACCTAACCCGCTCACTGCCAGAAACTGGTCAGGATGAGGTGACTCGTCTGGCTCGCTACTTCAATGAGTACACCGAAAAAATGCGCCAATCGCTATTGGGTATCCGTGAGAATATAAACTCACTAACCCAACAAGCCGAACTGGTAGAAACGTCGAGCAAGAACAGTAACGCCCAAGCTCAGACCCAAAATGAAAACATGCTTCAGGTTGCCGCTGCGATGGAAGAAATGACCACGCAGATAAATGAAGTTAGCAATAATGCTGACTCGGCAGAGAAAAGTACAAGCAGTGCCCGTGGTAACGTGCAGCACGGCGCCTCGGTCGTAGACAGCACAGTAAAAGATATCCGCTCTTTAACCTCGGATATTGAAAGTGTAAGTAGTGCAGTGACCGAACTTGCTGCGCAGACCGAAAGCATTGGTGCGGTACTTGATGTTATTCGCGGCATTGCCGAACAAACGAACCTACTTGCGCTTAACGCTGCTATAGAAGCCGCGCGAGCGGGCGAGCAAGGACGAGGGTTCGCCGTTGTAGCTGATGAAGTTCGCACGCTAGCAAGCCGTACCGGGCAAAGTACCGATGAAATTCAGGCGATGATTGAAAAACTGCAGAACAACGCCAAAAACGCGGTTGATGCAGTAAAAGTGAGCCAAGCGGCGTCGACTAAAACCGTCGATAACGCCATACAAGCGAACCAAAACTTGCAGGAAGCAGATCGCCTGATGACCGAAATTGCCGATATGAGTAGCGAAATAGCTCGGGCGACGGAACAGCAAGCAGAGGCTGCTACAGAAGCCAATATGCGTATAAATGCGCTATCTGGTGCTGCTGATAGCAGCTTGCGTACGGCTGATGAATTAGCCGCTGCAAGTCAGGCGCTACGCACAAGCTGTCTGGCTATTATGGATATTGCGAACCGCTTTAAGCTATAAACTCTCATCCAATAGTTGGCCTGCTGCACCTTGCTTGAAAGCCTTAAAGGTATCGAAAGCATCGGAAAGCAGGCTAATATTAGTGTTGTCCACTGCACTGCGCATACGGCTGTGTTATGCCTTTTATAAAGAAAAAACTAAACTTTACTGTTATTTGCTTCTCTTACCCTCATTACGTGCTTTCGCATTCTCTGTTTAAACAATACACCTACCTTATGCGTATGGAAGAAACGACCTGAGTGCATTACACTCAGAAGCACCATAAGTGGCTGTTCATCAATTGCCGTTTTGTAATTGGTATTGCACCACATAAAAGTAGTGGCTTTTGCGCAATAAACCTTAAACGCGCAACAAATCAAGGAGTTGAATATGAGTAGTGGTTCAAAGGGCAAGCCTATTTTATTATGGGTGGTTGGTATTTTTGTGGTGCTATTTCTGGTGTATTTTTTGTTCGCCAACACCATAATCAAATCTATTCTCGAGTCCAAATTAGGCGAGTCATACGGCGCTGAAGTGAATATCGACGAGTTCGACCACTCTCTTTTTCCGACCACGGTTACACTAAAAGGCATTTCCCTAACTAACCCTACAAAACCTTCGCATAACCAGGTTTTTGTGGGTGAAGCTTATGCTGACGTTGAACTCAAGCCGCTTTTGAACGACCAGGTTATTGTTAACAACCTTAATTTACTGAAAGTACAGTTCGACACGTTGCGCGAGACTGAAGGCGAAGTGTATCGCGTACCAGAGCGCTCATTGTCATTTGATGAAATCAAAACCAAAGCCAAAGAAGCGGTGCCTACGGTCGATGAGCTACTCGCTCGTAACCCGCTAAAAACCACCGCTGCCATTGAAAAAGCAAAATCTGCCTACGAAACTTACGGTAAGGGCCTTAAAGACGATTATGAATCTTTACCTGATAAGGCGCGCATTGAGTACTATAAAACGCAAGTTGCCCAGCTAAAAGAAACGAACTACAAAGACCCTCAAGCCTTGGTACAGGCGAAGTCATCGTTTGATAAGTTAAAAGAAGAAATGCAGGCAGACCGCGCGCTTATTAGTAACTTCACGGAAAAAGCGAGCGATGCTAAAAAAGCGTTCAGTGAAAGCGTTGAGGCACTTAAAAAAGCGCCACAAGAAGATTACGCTTTGTTAAAAGGCGTAATTGCAGGCGATCAAGCTGCGCTTTCTCAAGTGACTTACTTTGTGTTTGGTGACAAGGCGGCGGAATACACTGAGTACCTCATGGCAGCAATGCAAATTGTTATGCCGCTCATTCAAGGTGAAGAAAAAAGTGAAGCGCCGACTGAAGTGCCGTCAATCTTGGTGAAAGAAGCCAATGTATCAGTGCTTTGGCAAAATGAAACTATCACCAGCAAGTGGAATAACATTACAAACGTTCACGAAGTCTTCGGTAACCCCACCACCTTTACTATTGAAGCGGCGGGAGACCTATTAAAATCGTTTACTTCAAGCGGAGAATTCTGGATTGACGGCAACGGGGTTGACGCTAGCCAAGTATGGCAGCTAGCCGGTGTGAATATGTCTGACATTACATTTAGCGGCAATGAAACGCTAAATGCTGTACTTAAATCGGCGTTGATGAAAACCAATGGCTCGATGAAAGTCACTGATAACATATTAAGTGGTACTGGCGAAGTTGATCTTCAGCAGCTTGTTATGGAAGCCACTGGCACCAGTGATATTACCAGCGCGATCGCGCAGGCACTGCAAACGTTAACCAGCTTGAACATGACCATGCTACTTGACGGTACGCTTTCAGACCCTGGCTTCAATATTAAATCCGACCTTGATAATAAGCTTGCTAAAGCGGCGCTTTCTCAGCTTACCGCAAGTCAAAAAGATAAGTTAGATGAGCTAAACAACAAACTCAACAGCATGATAAGCAGCCAGCAATCACTGTTATCCGGCGAACTTGTTGATGTAAACAGCATGCTTAGCGCAGCGCAAGGCGACAGTGCCGCTCTTCAGGAACTACTACAAGCTCAGCTTAACAACGTTGTTGAGCAGCAAAAAAGTAAACTATTTGACAAATTGAAGGGAAAATTGGGCCAAGGTGAATAATGCGACTTTGACTCGACGCTGCTTCGCGGCATAATAAGACACAGCAGAGGCGCAGAGCCTCTGCTTTTTTTCCGCTTAACCACATTGTCAGGTGAATCTGTGTTGCAAGGTAAATGGCTTCCCATTGTATTGATAGTACTGCTTGGTCTATTGCAATACAGGCTATGGTTTGGAAAAAATAGTATTCCCGATTACTTCAACCGAAAACAAGAAGTTCACTCTCAAGCCCTTCAAAATGCAAATCTTGCTCAGCGCAACGCCCTACTCAAAGCTGATATTAACGATTTAAAAATTGGTTTAGAAGCCATTGAAGAAAGAGCGCGAAACGAACTCGGTTTGATCAAAAAGGGAGAAACCTTCTACCGTATTTTGCCCGCAGATTCTAAGTGAAGAACATGACATCGCCCCGCGTTGTTGCGGTTATCCCCGCAGCCGGAGTTGGCAGCCGAATGCAGGCTGACCGCCCTAAGCAATACCTCACCATAAATGGTAAAACTATTCTTGAACACACGATTGACGCATTGCTACATCATCCGTTAATCGACGAGGTGATCGTAGCAATAAGCCCGGGCGACGGGTATTTCGATCGATATGGGTTGCGTGACAAACCCATTCACGTTGTTGACGGCGGCAAAGAAAGAGCAGATAGCGTTTTAAACGGTATTGTGAATCTTGGTGAGAACGACTGGGCACTGGTACACGATGCAGCAAGGCCTTGTGTGGAGCAGAGCGATATTTCTGCACTTATCGAATTAATACACTCCCCTGACGTTGTAGGCGGTATACTGGCTACTCCTGTTCGTGACACTATGAAACGGGTCAAGTCTTCGTCGAATGTGATTTCACACACCGAAGATAGAGAGGGTTTGTGGCACGCGTTAACGCCTCAACTTTTCCCAGCCACATTGTTAAAACGCGCTCTTCAAAATGGATTATCACAAGGCGCCAACATTACCGACGAAGCGTCAGCCATGGAACTTGAAGGCTACAAGGTTGCCATGGTGAACGGAAGCCCGGCGAATATAAAAATAACGCACCCTGCCGATCTTCCTTTAGCAGAATTTTATCTTAAGCAAAAATTTAGCGCGCAAGGCCAGGACGCTCAAAGCTACAGCGCACAAAGCTACAGCGCACAAAATCAAAAGGCACAATCATAATGCGAATTGGACACGGATTTGATGTACACAAGTTTGGCGGTGAAGGTCCCATCACAATAGGTGGCGTAAAAATCGACTACGAACAAGGGCTATTAGCCCACTCCGATGGGGACGTTTTACTCCACGCGCTATGCGATGCCATGTTAGGTGCGGCAGCACTCGGTGACATAGGCAAGCACTTTCCTGACACAGACGACGCCTACGCGGGCGCAGACAGCCGTGTGCTGTTGCGTCACGTCGTCAATGTGGTAAGGGAGAAAGGTTACGGCTTAAGTAATGCAGACATGACCATTGTGGCGCAAGCACCTAAAATGGCGCCGCACATTTCGGCTATGCGCGAGATTATTGCCCAAGACTGCAACGTAGCACTTGATGACATTAACGTAAAAGCAACGACCACTGAAAAGCTCGGTTATACCGGTCGTAAAGAAGGCATTGCCTCTCACGCCGTTGTTCTACTGGAAAAATTATGAAGCCTTTACACACTGACCACTGGCAGTACTATTTCGCAAAGCCTGTATCCACCGGCATTTTTAAATTCCAAGCCGACGATTTCCAAGTTGTCGAGGATTTGGGCTATACCCCTTGTGGTGAAGGCGAGCACCAGTTTGTTTTTATTGAAAAAACCAACACAAACACTGCGTTTGTTGCTGAGCAGTTAGCCCGTTTCGTTAACCTACCACTACGTCAAATTACCTATGCTGGTCGCAAAGACAAGTATGCGGTAACTCAGCAGTGGTTTGGTATTCACGCGCCCGGTAAACCCGATTTCGATTTTAGTAATTTCGAACTTGAAGGCGTTAAGGTGCTTAAGCAAATGCGCCACAATAAAAAACTGCGTACAGGGCAACTTAAAGGCAACCACTTTACTATTACCTTACGTCAGGTTCTGCATCCAGAAGCCATTGAAGAGCGTCTTCAAGAAATTGAAAAGCACGGCGTGCCAAACTATTACGGCGAACAACGCTTTGGTGTAATGCGCTTAAATGACATGGGTGAAGTGCAGCGCGGTGGAAACCTGGTAATGGCAGAGCGCATGGTCAATGGCGAAACCATTAGACATCGCAACAAACGCTCAATGGCGCTTTCAGCGCTACGCAGCTGGCTATTTAATGAAATGCTTTCTGCGCGATTAGAAAAAGGGTTGTTCGACAACGTCGTTACCGGCGACGCGCTGGTACTGTCGGGCTCCAATAGCTTTTTCATCAATGAAGGTTCAGAGCAGCAGCAAGAGGCACAACGTCGCTTTGATGACAAAGATGTGTGTCCATCGGCTCCACTTTGGGGTAAAGGCGCGCTTGTTACGCAAGCTGACGCACTCGTACTAGAGCAGTCTGTCGCAGAGCAAAATAGCGAAGTTATCGACTTTTTAAGTCAGTGCGGGTTCGAACAAGAGCGCCGAGCGATAAAAATTTGGCCTTCACAGCTTGAATGGCAGAGTAAGGGTGATACATTTACTATCTCATTTGCGCTTCCTAGTGGCTGTTTTGCAACCTCAGTCCTTAGAGAGTGCGTTGAAACCCTGTCGCCAATTAACAGGGTTTAAAGAAAGTATTGAGAAAGCGTGGCGCGCAATAGACTAAACCTCGCGTGGCTGTGGATAATAATAAAGGAAAGTACGCAACATCATGAGAGCTTCTAGAAAAGGAGACGCGTTAGCAGAACTGCTTTACAACGAGGGAATACGTTCGCAAGCAGTATTAAACGCCATTGCTGGTACGCCGCGGGAAAGCTTTTTACCCGATGCGCTGAAACACAAAGCCTATCAAAATACGGCGTTACCGATAGGTCAAGGCCAGACAATTTCGCAACCATATATTGTTGCGAAAATGACTGAGTTGCTGCTGGATAGCCCTAATAAACCCGAGAAAGTTTTAGAAATAGGCACGGGCTCTGGTTATCAAACTGCTATTCTGGCGCAACTATTTGCCAAAGTATTCAGTGTTGAACGTATTAAGTCATTGCAGTTCCAAGCGAAGCGTCGAATGAATCAACTCGACCTTCACAACATTGCAATGAAACACGGTGATGGTTGGAAGGGCTGGGCGTCCAAAGGTCCTTATGATGCTATTATCGTTACTGCCGCTGCTGCGAGCCTGCCTCAGGACTTGTGCGATCAGCTTAAAGAAGGCGGGCGACTCATTATACCCGTAGGCAACGAACAACAATCGTTGCTATGTATTGATAGGATTGAAGGTGAACTAACGACATCGACCATTGAATCGGTCCGATTTGTTCCCCTTGTAGCAGGAGAGCTAATGTGAAGCTTTTTGAGCCATGTTATGACATGGCGTTACGCTGGGCGAGGCATCGCCACGCAACCAAATATTTAGGTGGGTTAAGCTTCTCAGAGTCAGTATTCTTCCCTATTCCACCTGATGTAATGCTTGCTCCAATGGCATTGTCACAGCCTAATAAAGCTTGGCACTTTGCCTTTATTACCACGATTGCATCTATTTTTGGCGGCATTGCAGGCTATTGGCTAGGCTATTTTGCATTTGATGCATGGCTTGCCCCGCTTATTGAAAGTTGGGGTTATACCCACAAAATCGAGACCGCAATGCAGTGGTTCAAAGACTACGGTGTGTGGGTAGTTTTTCTCGCAGGCTTCTCCCCTATCCCCTATAAAATATTTACTGTAAGTGCTGGCTTCTTGCAAATGGCTTTCTTGCCCTTTGTACTGGCATCTGCCGTGGGGCGTGGCGCACGATTCTTTTTAGTCGCCGCACTTATGCGCTGGGGTGGCGCTGCGATGGAGCAAAAGCTAAGGCAATATGTAGAGGTGCTTGGCTGGGGTGTAGTTGTCCTCGCAGTTTTCGCTTATTTACTATTGCGATGATATGCGTAAGCACTGGTTTTACCTAGGCTTTTCCTTATATATCTTTGCACTTCTTGGGGGCTGTGCAGGTCGAACAGCACCCGCTCCCGTTGTTTTGTTAAATAGCCAAGTATCAGATGGAAGCGAAGAATACACTAAAAAAACCTACAAAGTTCAACGTGGAGACACCCTTTACGCGGTCGCATGGTACACCGGAAACGACTATCGTGACTTAGCGAAATACAACCAATTATCAGCCCCTTACACCATTTTTCCCGGTCAAATTTTAGCCGTGACACCTCCCTCGAAAGTGGCTACACCCCCTGTTATACCTAAGTCTAAGACCAATCAGTCGACAACTCCGACCACTTTAAATGTAGACAAAAGTTTGGTTGACCGTCCACAACCACAGGCGTATCGTGAAAGTGAAAAAATTGTTAAGCCACAAAATGTTAAAGCTGTCAAGAAGCCGTCACAAAGCGTCAAAAAACAAACACCGACGAGCTTCCCCGACAAAGTACAAGAGTGGGTATGGCCTGCAGAGGGTAAAGTAGTTGGAACCTTCAGTAAGTCAGAGTCAGGTAACAAAGGTATTGATATCGCTGGTGCTAGAGGCAGTAAAGTCGTAGCGGCAGCAGATGGAAAAGTTGTTTACTCAGGGAGTGCACTAAGAGGTTACGGTAATCTGGTTATTATAAAACACACAGATACCTTTCTAAGTGCCTATGCCTACAACGACACCATTTTAGTCAAAGAACGAGAATGGGTATCGGCGGGGCAACAAATAGCAACCATGGGTGACAGCGGAACAAATTCGGTAAAACTTCACTTTGAAGTTAGGTATAGAGGGAAATCATTAGACCCTATGAAGTACCTGCCAGTATTAAAATAATAAAAATAAATAACAATAAAAAAAGACAAAGGAGAAACGTCATAAGGTAAACCTTGTAGCAGGAGATTCACGATGGGTAAGTCAAATAAAGCCTTAGAATCAAAACCGCAAGATGACTTAGATGTCATCGATATGCCAGCTGATATGAAAGCTGACGAGACCTTAATTAACGACGCTGAACTAGAAAATGACGATGCCATTTTCAGTCAGGACGACCAACCTAAAAACCTAGATGCCACACAGCTTTATCTAGGCGAGATTGGTTTTTCACCACTGCTAACCGCAGAAGAAGAAGTTTATTTTGCGCGCCGCTCACTGAAAGGCTGCGAAGCCTCTCGTAAACGTATGATTGTAAGCAACCTTCGCCTTGTTGTTAAAATTGCTCGCCGTTACAACAACCGTGGGTTGGCACTTCTAGATTTAATCGAAGAAGGCAATTTAGGACTAATTCGTGCCGTAGAGAAGTTTGATCCTGAACGTGGATTCCGCTTTTCAACATACGCCACATGGTGGATACGCCAAACCATCGAACGCGCTATCATGAACCAAACGCGCACCATTCGTTTGCCTATTCATGTAGTGAAAGAACTGAACGTGTATTTACGTGCTTCTCGTGAACTTTCACAAAAGCTTGATCATGAGCCGACCGCAGAAGAAATTGCACTAGCGCTTGATAAGCCTGTTGAAGATGTCACTAAGATGTTGCGTTTAAACGAGCGCATTACTTCTGTCGATACACCCATTGGCGGAGAAAATGATAAAGCATTACTAGACATTATTGCGGACGAGAAAGAGTTTAGCCCTGAAGAGAGCTTACAAGACTCAGATATCAAAAGTAATATTGTTACGTGGTTAGAGGAGCTTAACCCTAAACAGCGCGAAGTACTTGCACGCCGTTTTGGATTAATGGGTTATGAGCCTTCTACACTTGAAGATGTGGGTGCCGAAATTGGCTTAACACGTGAACGTGTTCGTCAAATTCAAGTAGAAGCACTTCGCCGTCTTCGCGATATGTTGGGTCATCAGGGTCTTTCATTAGAGAATTTGTTCGATCAAATGAAGTAGCTTCTACGCGTAACGTAGAAAACTAAAATGCCAGTGTTGCGAAGCTTTACGTTATTGAGCTTCCCAACACTGGCATTTTTTATTTTGGATTGAAAGAATGACTTAGTGAGCGTAACTTCTAAACCCGATGTTAGTTCCTGACAAGAGTAACGAATGTGTAAGAGTGCGCATTTTTCTCATCGGCACTGTGCGCCTCTCGCGACACTTCTTTCCAACTTGCTGCTGCTTCGTAGTCTGGAAACTGCGTATCGCCATCAACGTCTAAATCGATATGCGTGAGGTACAAGGTGTCTGCTTTATCCAGAAACGATTGGTAAATAGTACCGCCACCAATAATCATTACTTCATCATTTTCGCTCTGCTCTGGGCTCAATGCTTTAGCAACCTCAAAGGCTGACTCAGGCGAATCGACCACTGTAGCGTCAGACAGACTGTAGTCTGCATTGCTTGTGATAACTATGTTTGGTCTGCCTGGCAGTGCCCTTCCAATTGACTCATAGGTTTTACGGCCCATTATAACTGCCTTACCCAAGGTGATAGCTTTAAAGTGCTTTAGATCTGCCGGTAAATGCCACGGCATATCATTGTCGGCACCTATAATTCTGTTTTTCGCCATAGCAGCAATCATCGCTATCTTCATTTCATTACCTTTAAAGCCGTTTTAATTTGTTGAACCGCGGCAGTATATCAACAACGGTGACCAAATGTGTAATGGCTCAAAGTATATAGCTGCACCATCAACAAATAGAAACAGTTATCATTTGCATTATTATTTTAACTGTTCTAGTGTGTATATAGGAGGTCGCTACAATGCAAATAAACTATTTATGTCCTAAACACGCAGACTGGGTTTATAACAACCCAGAACAGGCGTTACACGTAATGGCGCGCGACGAATTGCAAGGCACTATGCTTATGCAGAGCGGTCAATTCAGTGACGCAATTCCCTACCTTGGCTGTGCGTTTGATATCGCCGTTATTCTGCTAGAAGTAGATGGTGGAGAGAATAGCGCTATGACCGCCAAAATTATGGGTTTAACAAGCTTACTTGAAGAAGCCTACTTTCATCTGAAACTGCCTCACCACAGAAACGCTATTGTCGACAGAGCTCATACTGTCATCAGCGCCTCGAATAACATGGTAAACAACCATCTACCACTGCGCTTCGCCGTGTAGGAGTTAGATACACCAACAAAAAAGCCCGCATCTTGCCTTGGCAATAATGCGAGCTTTTATCCGTTTCATTACGTTGTTCTGGCGAACCTACCGCTTAAATTTGTAGCAGGTTTAACATGCGCTATGTTCACTTGCCAGCAGCGGATTGTCATTAGCAACTTAGCGGCTGGCTTTTAACGCCTGTTTCTCAACGACTGTTTCTCAGCGACGATACTCAACTTCCACGTCGTAATCGTCCTCGTCCCAGTCGTCGTCATCTAGGTCGTCTTCAAACTCATCATGAGCTTCAAGTGTATTCTTGTGGTAAGTGTCCCACTTAAATTCCACCTCTTTTTTCTCTTCTTCCTCTTCCATTTCTGCAGGAAGAGATTCAATGAAGTCCATAATGTCGTTACACAAAGGATCTAGATTCATCTTCTGGAAGGCAGAGATTTGGTAAACAGGGCCTTCCCAACCTAGTGCATCGATCACGTGCTGGCAGCGTTCTTCAGCTTCTGCTTCAAGCAACAAGTCGACTTTATTGAACACTAACCAACGTGGCTTGTCTGCCAGCTTAGGACTGTACTTTTCAAGCTCTTCAATAATTGCTTTGGCGTGCTCAGCAGGATCTGTTTCATCAACTGGGAAAATATCCACGATGTGAAGCAATATACGGCAGCGTTCCAAGTGTTTTAAGAAACGAATACCTAAGCCTGCGCCATCGGCTGCACCTTCAATCAATCCAGGGATATCAGCAATAACAAAGCTGCGCTGTGAGTCTTGACGAACTACACCTAAGTTAGGCACAAGGGTGGTAAATGGGTAATCAGCCACTTTAGGCTTAGCTGCCGATACAGAGCGGATAAAGGTTGATTTACCTGCATTAGGCATACCTAGTAGACCCACATCTGCCAGAAGCATTAGCTCTAATTTAAGGTTGCGAATTTCACCTGGTGTACCATTGGTCTTTTGACGAGGGGCGCGGTTAGTACTGCTTTTAAAGCGAGCATTACCTAAACCGTGAAAACCACCTTGTGCCACTTTAAGCTTTTGGCCATGACGGGTTAAGTCACCTAATACTTCACCAGTATCGCTATCCGTAGCGCGTGTGCCCACAGGAACCATTACAGTGAGGTCTTTACCTTTCTTACCAATACAGTTGCCGCCTTGACCATTTTGGCCGCGCTCTGCACGGTGAAAGCGCTCAAAGCGATAATCGATCAATGTATTTAGGTTTTCATCGGCTTGTAAAAACACGCTGCCGCCGTCACCACCGTCGCCACCGTCTGGGCCACCTTTAGGTACGTATTTTTCCCTTCTAAAGCCAATGGTACCGTTGCCGCCGTCGCCGGCTTCAACGCGAATTTCAGCTTCATCTACAAATTTCATTTATCACTCCGGGCTGTAATGCCGTGGGTTATTAACTTATTAATGCGAATACTAAGTTTACACCAAATTGCTCATCGGCGCTTTTGTGTCTGTTCAGCATTCTAAAAAACGAGAAGTAAAACCTTGCCTAACGCTAAACTATGCTGGATTTTCAACGCTATTAATTAAGAACAGAAAAAGAAAGAAAGGTTTCATAAAACAAAAAACCCCGCAAGCGCGGGGTTTTTCTAAGCCTGTTCGGCGAGAAGCTTACGCGCTTACTCAGCTACGATGCTTACAAATTTACGGTTCTTCGGTCCTTTAACGTCGAACTGAACTTTACCGTCTTTTAGTGCAAACAACGTGTGGTCTTTACCGATACCCATGTTGTCACCAGCGTGGAAACGAGTACCACGTTGACGAACAATGATGTTACCAGCAAGAACAGATTCACCACCAAAGCGCTTAACACCTAGGCGTTTACTTTCTGAATCACGACCGTTTTTGGTACTACCACCAGCTTTTTTGTGTGCCATGTGTTCGTGCTCCTATTATGCGTTGATACCAGTGATTTTCACTTCTGTGAACCACTGACGGTGACCCGCTTGCTTACGAGAATGCTTACGACGACGGAACTTAACGATTTTTACTTTATCGCCACGACCGTGTGTAACAACCTCAGCAGTCACCTTACCACCAGCAACGATTGGTGTGCCGATTTTTACGTCGTCACCGTTGCTTACCATTAAAACTTTGTCAAATTCAACCGTTTCGCCTGGGGCTACTTCGATTTTTTCAAGACGAACGGTTTGGCCTTCGGCCACACGGTGTTGTTTACCGCCACTTTGGAAAACCGCGTACATAGTTAACTCCGCTCTGCGTCCACTGACGCTTCAATTCAAAAAACAGGGCGCGAATTGTACGTGAAACATCCGTAAATCACAACCCCGATTCGCAGAAAAATAGATTATTTTTCCAACATGGGGGGAATTATGCCCCAATTGCTTATTTGATGCAGCTTCAAATGCCTAAAAAGCGTTAAAAAATCACAATTTTTTTTGAGAAAACTGGAAAAAAGTTGAAGTCATAACGAATAAAAATTGAAGTATTAATAGGCCGGACTGACGCATATGGCGATCAAACTGATAACCGATCTGCCAGTAAGGATCGACAAAAGATCCCTCAAAAAGGGCTGCGATCCTAATGCGATCCCTCCATTGGATCGCACTAAAGAAATTCAAATACTTTATCTGCCATAAAGCGATGTAATTTCGATTCGCCTTTAACGCCTCGACTTCTGGTTAACAAAAGAAGTTACTTGTATGCTCACGGTTTTCTTTATTTAAATATCAAAAAATAGCGCGTTGGCAGGAAAAAATAGCAAGAGTCTCTATAATTGCATGTAATTACTTAATTTAGGGGCATGCTAGCTGCGCGCCGACATACATAGAACGAAATTTATGTTAAGAATGTCACCCGCCCTATTTCATATCCGGTTTAACCGTATTTGAGGAATTACACATAAATGCGTTAAGCCGTCACTTTTTAAGACAATTTGGTGGATAGTACGGATGATTAAGGTACAATCGCCCCCAATAATTGCCCAAGACGTAAGAGTAAGTATTTATTGCCATGCCTATGGATATAGATCAAATCCGCGCCCTGTCTAATGATGATATGCAGGCGGTCAACCAGCTGATTCAACAACAAGTCGATTCTGATGTTGCCCTTATTAATCAGCTAGGTTTTTACATTGTAAACAGTGGCGGCAAACGCTTGCGCCCACTTCTTACCGTGTTAAGTGCGCGGGCCATGGGAATAGACAACAACGATCACCATACCCTTGCGGCGATTGTGGAATTTATTCATACCGCTACCCTGCTGCATGATGATGTCGTTGACGAGTCGACCATGCGCAGAGGGCGAGAAACGGCTAATGCCATTTTTGGTAATCAGGCATCGGTATTGGTGGGTGATTTCCTATACACCCGCTCTTTCCAAATGATGGTAAGCCTAAAGCGTATGCGCGTTATGGAAGTACTGTCAGAAGCCACAAACCAAATTGCTGAAGGCGAAGTTTTACAGTTGATGAATTGTAACGACGCCAGCACTACAGAAGCCCGATATTTTGACGTTATCTATGGTAAAACGGCACGTTTGTTTGAAGCCGCAACACAGTTAGCCGCAGTGTTAACCGACCAAGATGAGCACATTGAACACGCTATGCAAGAGTACGGCAAGCACTTAGGGACTGCCTTTCAGCTAGCTGACGATATACTTGACTACATGGCTGACAGCGAAGAAATGGGCAAGAATGCTGGTGACGACTTAGCCGAAGGTAAGCCTACTCTGCCATTGCTTTACGCGATGTGGCACGCCAAGAACGACGACGATAAAGCACTTATTCAAGAAGCGATTGAACAAAGCAATGGCCTACCACACTTAACGCGAATTCAAGGCATTATGGAAGAAACCGGTGCGTTGGATTACACACGGGAATGTGCGCAAAAAGAAGTGCAAATGGCCATTGATAGCTTAAACGCTATTGAAGATTCAGAGTACAAAGAGGCATTAATCGCGCTGGCACATATTTCAATTGAGCGCACGAGCTAGGGCCTGTTGACTTCAGATTTACTAGCTTTGGTGATAATAGAAGCCCTTTGATCGCGAAACATCCGTGCGCGAAACATCCGTATAAACCTAGTGGGCTAAGTTGTATGATAAGGCGTGTTGTAAGTAACACGCCTTTTTTAATGGCGCAGCCTAACTACGATAACTTATGAAGAAAACTAGCTCATTTTCAAAACGCTAGCCTTCAAGCATAAAACCTATCATCCCCACTAAGAAACCAAGAATACCGCCAAGGGGAGGAAGCCAGTGATTTTCCATGCGGATTTGCGGGGCAATGTCCTGAAACACCGAATAGAGAATACCGCCAGCTGCAAACAGCATAATGCCGCTCATTATGACAGGAAATTGCGCTAAATAATAAAACCCTAGCAAGCTAAACAAGGGGCCAAGCAGTGCCATCAATACAAAAATTATAATGAGCTTGGTACTGCGCCGCTTATTTTTGGGCAGCATTTCTCGATAAGCGTTGAACCCTTCAGGTAAATTTTGCACCGCAATGAGGATACCTAATAGCATGGTGCCTCCACCAAGTGCCGCAGTGGTACCAAGAGCAATAGATTCAGGGACGAAGTCGCTAAGCATGGCGGCGAGTTGACTGCCCGCGGTTTTCTTTTTGGCTAAGTAAATATCTAAGGCCATAAAAGCTAAGGCACCACCAACAAAACACGATATAGCAGCGAATACGGATACGTCTTTTATGCCTTCAGGAACAAGTACAAGGCCTACTGCCGATATTAGTGCCCCCGCTCCCAACGCTAAAATACCGTGTCGCAACTCTTTCTCTAGCCACTTAGGCTGGACCCCTTTAAAGGTAGCTAAAATAGCGCCTGCGGGCATGGCAAGCCCTGCGACCGTTGCCATAACCAATAAACTTATTATGTCGCCCTGAGGCATAAAGACTCCTTCCTAACACTTTTACCGTTACTCTATGGTTACTTTCAAGAGCATCAATGGTTTACATGCAAAGCCAAAATTTAATATCACACAGAAGTTAGCACAACAAAAAAGAGCAGCGTCGCGCTGCTCTTTTTTTCGTAAGGCTGTTGATAATCGCTAGTGGCGATATATGCCGCACCCAATTAATTTAAATCTAAATCTCGGGTCATATTCTCATTTTTATCACGATGCACAATGATGTTGTCTTCAATGCGAATGCCGCCAAACGGCTTGTAGGCATCAATGGTATCCCAATTGATGTATTTAGACGCAGGTGTTGCTTTGAGGTCTCGCAGCAGGCTGTCGATGAAGTATAGACCCGGCTCAATTGTGAACACCTGACGCGCCTCTACCATACGCGTGCAGCGCAAGAACGGGTGATCTTCAGGAGCAGGCTTAGGCGTGCCTCTGTCGTCATTAACCAACCCGCCCACATCGTGTACCTGCAGACCCAAGAAGTGGCCAATGCCGTGTGGGAAGAACGTACGAGTAATCCCCATTTCTACGATTTCAGGCGGCGTTAAATTCACCATACCAGTGTCATGAAGAATTTGTGCGATGCCATCGTGCGCTAGCAAGTGAATGTCTGTGTAGGCTACACCCGGCTTCAACGAATCGACTAAGGTTAGCGTTACCTTGTCTACCGCTTGAATAAGATCGCGAAACATCGCTGAATTATGAACGCCGTCTTGAGCGTAAGTACGCGTAATATCCGCTGCATAACCATGATAATTCGCTCCCGCATCAATCAAAAAGGAGCGCGATTCTTTCGGCGCTACGGTATCGCACTGCATGTAATGCAAAATTGAGGCATGCTCATTGAGTGCCACGATGCTGGTGTAAGGCACATCGTTATCGCCTTGTCGACACGCAGAGGCATAGGCTAAGTTAATGTCGAACTCGCTTTTACCTTCGCGAAAAGCCTGCTCTGCCGCCTTATGACCTGCTACCGCCAGCTTGTTTGCTTCACGCATGCAGTCAAGTTCGTAATCGGTTTTATAGGCGCGTTGGTAATGCAAATAATGCAGCACGCGATCTGGATTAACATTTTCAAAACCCAGTGCTTTTGCCACTTCAATATACTCACCTACATAGGCAAAACGGCTTTTGTCGTAAGGCAGGAATTTCTCTACCGCATCGGCCTGTTGAAGTAGCTTAATGTCGAAGCTCTCAGTCCAAAAATCATTTGGTTCTGGCGGCACCTTGTGCCAGAAGTCTTCGGGGCGATAGAAAATAAGTGTAGGCTTGTCTACACCGTTAACCACCAACCAACAGTTAGGATTATCAATAACAGGCACCCATGCTTTAAACTGCGGGTTGACCTTGAATGGGTAGTGATTATCGTCTAGGAAAAGGCGCTTGCCCTGCCCTGAGTGAATAACTAGTCCGTCTAGTCCTTCTCGCTGTAGCGCTTCGCGTGTACGCGCTTGAAGCTCTTCGATATGCTGTTGGTAGGTTGCTTGATGTTGCGACATAGCCCCTCTTATATTTTTTTAGTCGTTAGATCCACTAGTGTAACACGAGGCCAGCATGACATGCATACTGGCTCAGACCGATACGTCCTCATTTACGCTAAAGCGCGCATAAGCACGCCCTAACTGCATGTTGCTATCGCGGCGCTAGCTGTAGAGTACCGGTCACCGGATGTGTACTTACGGCATCTGCCGATGGGATCATATCGCGGGTGAGTTGGGGGAAGATATTCTCATTTCCGCCTAACTGTTGGTCGTAAATATGCTGATACGCCATCACCGCTTTGACGTAGGCACGGGTTTCTTTGTAAGGAATATTCTCAATCCAAATATCCACAGGCAGTGCTTCATTGGCAGGCAGCCACTCCAACACTTTGCGCCATCCCGCGTTATAAGATGCAGACACCAACACTGGATTATTATTAAGCTTATCCATCAGGTAACGAAGATACTGCACACCGTATTCCACGTTATCATCCACCTGAAAAAGCGTGCTTCTGCTTACTTTTTCCTTCGCTACATAACGCGCCGTTCCAGGCATAAGCTGCATGAGTCCTGCCGCTCCCACGGAAGAAATAGCATCGCTTCTAAACGAGCTTTCACGACGTGCAATGGCCATAGCCAGTGACTTTGAAATGCTGTAGGCCTGCGATTTTTCACTAAATACATCGTTAAAGGCTAGCGGGAATCGGCGCTCAACATCATCCCAATAGCCGCTTCGCGCAAAGCTGGTAATAGCCTGATCGTATAAGCCCCATTCATACGCCAAAATGCCCGCATCCGTTACTTTAGACTCGGGTAAATGTGAGAGTAAGTAAAACCACTCGCGGCGCGCCTCTGTGGTTCTATCTAGCCTAAAAAACTCAACAGCTCGCAGGGTGGCTGGCGTTTTCGCTACGCTTGCAATAGCCGCTGTATCTCTTGGCGCCGGCGTATGTTCTAGCGATGGTATCTCACCAATATGAGCACTTGCCATAAAGCCATAGTAATGACGCTCTTGCGCAAGTTCTTTGTATAGCACCGTTGCCTGCAAACTTTGCCCAAGCGCCTCTAGGGCACGAGCTTTCCAGTAACGGTAGTTTTCTTCTCGTTGCAAGTTAGCAGGGGCATTATCAACAACGTCTACCACCTCCTGCCACTTTTTCGTACGCAGCAAATGGGAGATATGCCAAAGCTTTACGTCTTCACTGGCTCCCTCTACGTCAGCAAGTTCAAGCCAATGGTGCGCTTGAGGAAGGCGGTCTAGCGTGTAGCTAAGCGCTATTGCTCTTCGCATAACGTGCTGCTGTGCTTGTGAAAAGATGTTCTTGTCGTTGTAACGGTTAAAAACCGTGCCGGCTAAATCAGGGTTTCGCCATGCAAGTTTTTCTACCGCCCATACAATGACCTCCGCTTCATGGGATGTATTTTTTAACGGGAAGAGTGCTGCTTTGTTAACTCGGCTTGAATCCCGGGTTACTGATAACCACGCATCTGCAAGATATTGCTTATCACTGGGTAATTGGCGCTTAAGATAAGAGATAATACTTCGATTATCTTCCTTCGCGGCAATCTCAATACGTTTTATCACCATTTCTGGTGTCATCATGCCCGCTTTTTTCCACTTAGCAAAAAGCGGATCGCACTCATCAGGTTGAGACTGCCCATGAAGCCACAATGCATCAACTTCAGGTAAAATATCTTTTTCGCTTTCACCTTCTTTTAAGCGGTAATTAAGTGCAATACAGGTAAGCCTTGCACCCATACCAGGGCGATAGTTTTCTAAAAATGTGCTGCGGTAGTCATTTTTTGCAAGGTAGTTAAGCCACTTATAACGCACACCATAGCTAACCGGCTGTCCATTGAAGTCTTCCAGAAACTGTTTTACATCGCGCTTTGTCTTAATCGACATGGTGCGTTCAAGCTTAAGCCGAAGCAGATAAGGATAAAGTGGGTAGTGCGCTAACTCATAAATGTCGTTATCAAGATGCTGAACACTGCGTTTTGAGTAAGTTAATAATTTCTTTTCAACTTCTAAATAGCGAGCGCGATCTTTTTCGAATATGTCTTCGGGTAACGTTAAGGGCTGGGTTGCCCAAGCACCAAAGGAAGAGAAAGAACACATTAGTGCTCCCACTACGGTGGCGAGCAATTTATTGTTTTTTGTCAGCGAGCGCTGACCTAACCACGAACTAAAATAAAAACCAGACACAATAGAACTCCTACCCTGCTCTACACTCGAACGCTTATGAGCGCTGGCAAATTTGCCGAATCGAGCTGATTGTAAAATGTTGCTGAAAAAGCAGCATTGCGACTGACCCACTACGTTCGTTTGAAAAACGAAGGGAAAATTTCAGCCTGGCTCCTTGCCAAAGAAGATGTTGTGCCAGCTGTCGTTAGCTATGCTTTACACACATAGTTGACATGATTGTAGATTATTCTTTTGCTGGATTGGCGCTTTGCGTCAATAACGCTCATTATACAACCACCAATGGCGAAATGAAGCTTGAATTCGATATTTACACTTGAATTTAAGTCATCCGACCACTACCTTAGACAAATTGAAACGCTTGTTTGATTTTTTGTTGAAATTTTGTGTGGCTTTGTAAAGAATCTAGCCACCCTAACGCGTTAGTGAATGCATACGACCCTACAAACTAGTTGGATTACTTCACTAACATCCTGGCCAATGCCGAAGGAGATGATAATGATATACACAGGCAAAAGTCTTTCCGTCAGCCTGTTAGAAGACGGCTTTGCTGAGCTGGTATTCGACGCCCAAGGTTCAGTAAACAAGTTCGACCGCCAAACGGTAACCGAGCTTGACGAAGCAACCCAAGCCCTACTTGCCAAAGGCGATGTTAAAGGCTTAGTAGTACGCAGTGCAAAACCTGCATTTATCGTTGGTGCTGATATCACCGAGTTCACTGGCCTATTCGCCATGGACGATGCAGAAGTACTACAGTGGGTTGCTAATACATCACAAGTATTCGACCGCTTCGAAGACCTACCTTTCCCTACCATCGCTGCAGTTAACGGCTTCGCTCTAGGTGGCGGCTGTGAAATGGCATTGGCGTGTGACATGCGTATTGCAGACACTACTGCTTCAATTGGTTTACCAGAAGTTAAACTAGGCCTAATGCCTGGTTTTGGTGGTACGGTTCGTCTACCTCGTCTTATTGGCGCAGACAATGCCCTTGAATGGATGACCACTGGCCGCGACAGAAAAGGCGCGAAAGCCCTTGCTGAAGGCGCTGTTGACGCCGTTGTAGCACCAGAGGCACTTGTTGAAGGCGCACTTTCAATGGTGAAAGACGCAGCAGAAGGCAAGTTTGACTGGCAAGCTCGTCGTGCGGTTAAGAAAGCCCCACTACAGCTAAATAAAAACGAAGCTATGATGAGCTTCTCTACTGCTCAAGCTATGGTATTTGCACAAGCTGGCAAACATTACCCAGCGCCGCACAAGATGGTTGAAACGGTACAAAAAGCAGCGGGTCTAGACCGCGACGGCGCACTTAAGCTTGAAAACGAAGGCTTTGTTGCCCTTGCGAAAACCGACGCTGCGAAAGCACAGATTGGTATTTTCCTTGCCGACCAACTAGTTAAGAGCAAAGGTAAGAAGCAAGCGAAAGCAAGCACAAAAGAAACCAAGCTTAATGCTGTACTAGGTGCAGGCATCATGGGCGGCGGTATTGCATACCAAAGCGCCGTGAAAGGCACGCCAGTTATCATGAAAGACATTAACCAAGGTGCACTAGACCTTGGCCTTTCAGAAGCAGCGAAGATCCTTGGTAAAGGCATGCAGCGCGGTAAAGTAGACGCGGCCAAAATGGCGCAAACACTTAACGCTATCACGCCTACCCTTGAGTACAGCACACTGAAAGATGCAGACCTTGTTATTGAAGCGGTTGTAGAAAACCCGAAAGTAAAAGGTATTGTACTAAAAGAAGTTGAAGAGAACGTAGCTGACGACGCTATCATCACTTCAAACACTTCTACTATCTCTATCAATCAGCTAGCTGAAAGCCTAGACAAGCCAGAGCGCTTCTGTGGTATGCACTTCTTCAACCCAGTGCACCGCATGCCGCTTGTTGAAATTATTCGTGGCGAAAAAACGTCAGAAGAAACCATCAATGCAGTAGTAGCCGCTACCCTTAAAATGGGCAAAACCCCAATTGTGGTTAACGACTGCCCAGGGTTCTTGGTAAACCGCGTATTGTTCCCATACTTTGCAGGCTTCAGTAAGCTTCTTATCGACGGTGCAGACTTTGTAGCCGTTGATAAAGTAATGGAAAAAATCTTCGGCTGGCCAATGGGCCCTGCTTACCTAATGGACGTTGTAGGTATCGACACTGGCGATCACGCAGCAGACGTTATGGCAGCGGGTATTCCAGAGCGTATGGCTCGCCTAGACAACGACCCTGTAACACTGTTCTACAAAGAAGAGCGTTTAGGTCAGAAGAACGGTAAAGGTTTCTACAACTACGGTGTTGATAAGCGCGGTAAGCCGTCTAAAACACCTGCAGAAGAAGCATACGCACTAATGGCGCCACACGTAGCTGACAAGACAGACTTTGAAGCTGACGAAATTATTGCACGCCTTATGATCCCTATGGCAAACGAAGCAATTCGCTGCCTAGAAGAAGGCATTGTAGATAGCGCGGCTGAAGCAGATATGGCGCTACTTTACGGCTTAGGTTTCCCTCCATTCCGCGGTGGTATTTTCCGTTGGATTGAAACCATTGGCTTGGCGAACTTTGTTGCTATGGCAGACAAGTACGCTGAACTTGGTCCTATTTATCAGATCTCAGACGGCGTTCGTGAAATGGCCGCTTCTGGTAAATCCTATTTCGCATAAGACCCGGAGGAAAAACTAATGAAAGAAGTGGTCGTAATCGATTGCGTACGTACCCCTATGGGTCGTTCAAAAAACGGTGTTTTCAGAAATGTGCGTGCAGAAGACCTATCTGCAGCACTAATGACCGCGCTACTAGAGCGTAACCCTGGCGTAAACCCAGCGGAAATTGAAGACATCATTTGGGGCTGTGTTCAGCAAACTAAAGAACAAGGCTTCAACGTTGCACGTAACGCGCAACTACTCACAAAAATTCCACGCACTACAGGCGCGGTAACGGTTAACCGTTTATGTGGTTCATCAATGCAAGCCCTTCACGATGCAACAAGCGGCATCATGAGCGGCCGTGGTGACATTTACATGATTGGTGGTGTTGAGCACATGGGTCACGTACCGATGAACTACAACATCGACTTCCACCCTGGTCTTGCTAAGTACACGGCGAAAGCGTCGGGCATGATGGGTATGACAGCCGAGCTACTTGGCCGTCAAAACGGTATTACTCGTGAGCAACAAGACGCATTCGGTGCGCGTTCGCACCAGCTAGCGCACAAAGCACACCTTGAAGGCCGCTGGGCTAACGAGATTGTGCCTGTTGAAGGTCACGATGCAAATGGCGTATTAAAGCTTATTGACTACGATGAAGTAGTTCGCCCAGAAAGCACAGCTGAGAGCATGGCGGCGCTTCGCCCAGTGTTCGACCCAGTAAACGGTACAGTGACTGCGGGTACGTCTTCTGCGCTGTCTGACGGTGCATCGGCTATGCTACTTATGTCAGCAGACCGTGCGAAAGAGCTTGGCCTAACGCCACGTGCGAAAATTCGCGCAATGGCTGTGGCTGGTTGTGATGCGGCAATTATGGGTTATGGCCCAGTGCCAGCAACACAAAAAGCCCTTAAGCGCGCTGGCCTTACTATGGACGATATTGAACTTGCTGAGTTTAACGAAGCGTTCGCGGCGCAGGCGCTATCGTGCATTAAGCAGTTAGGTTGGATGGACCACCTAGATACTAAGATTAACCTAAACGGTGGTGCTATTGCACTTGGTCACCCGCTAGGTTGTTCTGGTTCACGTATCTCAGGTACGCTTATCAACCTAATGGAGTCACAAGACGTAAGCCTAGGCTTAGCAACTATGTGTATTGGTTTAGGCCAAGGTATTGCTACCGTATTTGAGCGTGTATAAGCGTTTGAATAAGAGGTTTTAAAGCTAAGTTTTGAAAAGGGCCTTCGGGCCCTTTTTTGTTGGTTTTAGTTACTTTTCAGATTACTTCAAAACACGAGATAAAGGACTTACCACACCCTGCGCACCTTGCTGAAGCACGTGGGTATAAATTTGCGTGGTCTTTACGTCTGAATGACCTAACTGTGTTTGCACCGTTCTAATATCAGCGCCCGATTGCAGCAAGTGCGTTGCAAAAGAGTGGCGTAGCGTATGAGGCGTAACTTTCTTTTTAATGTCACAAGTTTTTGCCGTGTTGCGTATTGCCTTTTGTATACTCGATTCATCAATATGATGCCGTCGCACTTTCTTGCTTTCAGGGTCGACAGATAATCGAGAAGAGGGAAATAAATAATGCCAGCCTAACTCTCTGGGCGCGTTTTTGTATTTCAAACGTAATCGGTGAGGTAGATAAACGCCTGCGTATTTTGGATTTTCTAAATCAGCCGCCAAGAAGTTTTCTACCATAGCGATTTGTCGTGTAAGACCCGGTTTTAATTCTGCAGCCAACGTTACAATGCGATGCTTACCGCCTTTCCCATCCCAAATGCGAATAGCGTTGTAGTCAAAATCGATGTCTTTAACTCGTAGCCTAACCGCTTCCATTAGCCGCAAACCACTTCCGTACAATAAAGAAATTGGTAACTTTAGGTTGGCAGGAATTTGCTCAAAAAGAGAAACGACCTCTTCCTGCGTTAATACAACTGGAAGCTTGGCTTGCCTACGACTTGAAACAAAGTTGAGTTCGCACGAAAGTGGGCGCTCTAATATATCGCGATATAAAAACGCCAATGCATTTAACGCACTCGCCTGAGTGGCCGGAGCCACATTTTTAGCGTTAACTAGGTGAGACAGAAACACTTCAACTTCTTTGTCTCCCATTTCAGATGGGTGCCTATTATTGTTAAAGCGAATAAAGCTAATTATCCATTTACTATAGAGTTCAATCGAACGCTTCGCATAGCGACGGTTGTGCATATGCTCTATCACCATTTGCATGAACATTGATTTCATTTTTTTGATTTTTATTACTGTAAATAAATACAGAATTACGGTTTTTAACTCGACCGTAAAATAAAAAGGAACGATTCCGTACTTAAGTACGGTGTTTTCAGATACTAAGTGTAGGTTATTGATGGAAGTGTATTTACGTGCGAAAGTGATAAAACTATAAATGTGATATACGGAAACTATCCACCTTGCATAAAGGATTTTTTCCTTACACTAAATTGTTATGTGCCAAAGGGATTTTGCATTGAGGAAGAAATCAACTAGAAGCATAGTGATAGACTTTAGCTCCGGTTTTCTTATTGCTGGCTTGCTTACCCTTTTCTATACCCTAAAGTCGAACGGACCAATAGTCATATTTGCCCACTTGCTCTTCATAGGCGTGTATCTATATTTTTTTAGGTTTGTTCTAGATATGCTAATGAACAGCTTTTCGTTCCTACTGTTTTTTTCTACTTCCATATTACTACTAAGTTTTGTTACCTACTTTGTCTTTGTCTCTAACTTCACAGAGCTAACAAATCTTGTAGTTTTGATAGGCACATTAGCTTCTATGTTTACTTTTATGGCATTCTGTAGACCTAAGCATGTGAGTAGAATCGGCTGGGAAGTTAGTTATGAATAAGCAGTGGGCACATAACAAAAAAATTAAGTCACTCACTGCGTTCGCTGGGACGCATACACGTGGGCTGCTTCGCATTTTAGCCCACGCGCCTGCGCCCCTTATTTAAAAGTTATACGTCAGGGATAGATTATGTGGACTGATAAACAAATAGATGACTATGTAGATAGTTGCTTTAATGAAATGGAAGTCAAAAACAGCGAGGCCCGAGATAATTTTGGATTAGGCTCCTTTTATAGATTCGATTTTGACACCAAGAAGGGACATATCATCTTCAGCAAAGACGATGAAGAACTGAGAGTGAAAGTAAATTTAATTTGCTCAGTAGATGAATCAAAAGAAACTCTTCAGTGGGCCTGGGCAAATAAATCGTTGCCTTCACATATGTCTGCGGCATCCAGAGAACTCAGGCAACTAAGCAGTAAAACCGGCCTTGAAATATTTGATTCGGAAGTTTGGAAAGCAACAGAGGATGAAGGATGGGAAATGGCTGCGATAGCGCTTAGGGAAATTGGTGGATTAGCCGTGTACCGATGCCCTTTAGGACCTTCCAAGTTATTTGTCTTATTAGATTCAGTAGTTGATGACGTATAACAAACGCATTAACACTCGCGGCGCTCGCTAGGGACAAAAACACGCAGGCTCCCTGCGCTTCGCTTGGTATTGTAGCCTACGTATTTTTGCCCGTTATGCGGGCGTTATGTGCTTCTACGATATGGATATTTTAATTGTTTGAATTAGCCTTAATAGCAGTAATTGCAACTATCCTAAATGCGTTAACTGTAGAGTTTCATTGCAGGCTTCAAACTCGCCATATAGCTAAACAAAGAACAGTTTCTAATTTGATTAAGCATTATCTTTTAATGCTACCTTTTATTTTCGGCATGCTGATCTTCCTATCTATTATTCATACCAAAATTAACCAATTGGGTATCAGCTCTGTTAGNTGCTTCTACGATATGGATATTTTAATTGTTTGAATTAGCCTTAATAGCAGTAATTGCAACTATCCTAAATGCGTTAACTGTAGAGTTTCATTGCAGGCTTCAAACTCGCCATATAGCTAAACAAAGAACAGTTTCTAATTTGATTAAGCATTATCTTTTAATGCTACCTTTTATTTTCGGCATGCTGATCTTCCTATCTATTATTCATACCAAAATTAACCAATTGGGTATCAGCTCTGTTAGAGAATCTTTGTTGTTATTGGGTTTGGTTGTTCTTTTTTTGTCGCCTTTTATCTATATCATGGACTGGCGCTATCCAGGTTTAGTCAGCAAAATGGAAAACTGGAGAAAAGGAGTATCAGATTAAATGCAAATTCTAGGTAATTTTAGGGACGCACATAACAAAAAAATCAAGTCACTCACTGCGTTCGCTGGGACGCATACATGCGGGGCGGCTTCGCCATTATGCCCCACATGCTTGCGCCCCTTATTTAAAAGTTATGAGCCAAAGGAAGGTCACGATGAAATATCTACAAGAAGCTATTATTTGTTTTTTTCTTGGGGGCATCCCATGTCTCTGGTCCTTTTCTGATAATGGAATTGCAGGTGTAGAAGCATTTTATAAATCTATAGACGCGTCTGATAGAACCGTTATTTACTTTTTTATTTTGGCTGCTTTTCATCTCTTAGCTTCGCTTGCATGGTATTGGTCATCGAGGTGGCATGACGGATTAAAAGCAACTTTAAAAAATATATTGCCTGTTGCAAACGGAGTTGGTTCAAGCCTCCTTTGTATATATCGAATAATTGCAGGTGCTTCGATGGCTTGTGTTTTTATTTTGCTAGCAAACTTTACGGAACGAGAAAGCTATGAAGTTATGGCAGGCTTGGCTATTTCTAGCCTAGTTTTTCTTCTAATGAGCTACTTTGTTAATAAAACCTTTGATTATGCAAATGAAAAGCAAAAGGTAGGCTCATAACAATCACATTAAGTCGGTCGCAAGCTCCCTGGGACAGTAACACGTGGGCTCTGTCGCTTCGCTCGGATTTTAGCCCACGTGTTACTGCCCCTTATGTGGGTGTTAGGTGTCGCGTGTGATTAAACATTGCTGTAATGAAATGGAATTAGCAATCAAGTTTGATTGTAACCATCACAAAGATGAATATGAGTGTCCAGATGCACTGATTTCATATAATCCAAAATTCGAAGAGTACGGCATAATCATCCATGATGGCGGTACCGCTATTTCGGGTATCTCATATTGTCCTTGGTGTGGTTCAGAACTACCAAAGTCAAAAAGAGATCTTTGGTTTGACACCCTGGAAGCCCTCGGCTTTGATGAGCCGAGTGAGCAAGATATACCAAAACAGTTTCAAGGGAGTGATTGGTATCGTAACACCTAACAAACCACTCAAGGCTCTCGCTTCGCTCGCTGGGACGCTAACACATGGGCTGCGTCACTTCGTTCCTAATTTTAGCCCATGCGTTATCGCCCCTTAGTGGGAAGTTATATTTTCGGAGTAAGTTCAAATTGAGATGGATTTTATTAAGTTTATTATTTTGCGGCGCTTCGAACGCATCAACTTGTATTGTTACTGAGGAACAAGCGTTTCTTTGGAATGAAAAATATCAGTCACTTTTTACAGTTAATACTGATTATTTTGATGGCAGTTATTCAGTAGAAATCTTAATACCCAACAAAATCGAAGATCGAGAATATAAAAATTCGGCACTATTCATCGACAGTCTTGAGGAACCATCACTGTTTATGCCAGCGGAAGCTTTCGAGCATGATGAAGGAAAAGTAGTTTGGTATACCGTTGGAAATGAGTTGGTTCGAAAACACTTTTTCGTTTTTTCATACGGCGAAGGCTGTAGTATTTCGGTAACAGTGCCGGTTATTTTTAACTAAAAATATAACAAACACATTAAGGCGCTTCGCTGGGACAGTAACACGTGGGCTCTGTCGCTTCGCTCCATATTTTAGCCCACGTATTACTGCCCCTTATGTGGGTGTTATAAGGCGTCAGCCTAAACTGCGTTTGGCTTAATACAAATCCCAGTGCAACTACCCTCATCTGTTTTCATTTGCATCGCTCTGACTTGTGGTAGGTTTAAATCCGCCGCTTTCAATTCAAAGGTTGCGCATTAGGCGCTTTAGCGCCAAGTTATTACTCAACGTCAACAAGCGCCAATGCATTTGACACTTCAAATGGCGGCTAGCTTCTGCCAAATCAAAACCATCAGCCCACTGTCGTTCTACTTGTTTGTGTTAACAATCAATCGTATGCTGGCTTCAACAGTTTTTAAAAAGACCAAAGGAACTGGCTCTGCTTATAACAAGGCGCTTAAGACCACGCCCTTCGGTCGCTCGGACGCATTTACGCGGGGCGGCTTCGCCATTATGCCCCACGCAACTGCGCCGCTTAGCTTAATGTTAGGAGACAAGGAATGTCAGCAGGAGTCGCTCAAGCTAACAGGTTTTATGAAGAAGTCGCAGAAACCAAAGTTGTCTGGTTTGGAGCATATCCAAATGAGGTGCTCCTAGAGTTTGACGTGAGCGACGATAAGGTATCTTTGCCTGTATGGTCTTCCAAATCGAGAATCGAAAGGCTTAAAAAACTAAATCCAAATTTACTCGGTAATGTGGAAGCTAGAGGTGTTAGTTGGGAGCAGTTTAAAGAGTACTTCTTACCTATCTTGCCAGAAGAT
>NZ_MEJH01000017.1 GCF_001953635.1 Alteromonas abrolhosensis
AAACTTAGGTGTTCCATCCGTCCAATTTAGACGACCATGCTTACGAAGCCAAACTAAAACCGTTGAACACCCCTGAATTCCGTAGTGGTCTTGTGCTTGTTTATATGTGAATTCGCCTTTTTCAACTTGGTCTACAACAGCCAATTTAAAAGCGAGGGAATAATCGCGTTGAGTTCTTTTGCTATTTGATTTCATTACACTCTCCAAATTAAGTTTGAAAAGTGTCAACGCTATTTAGGATGGGTCATTAAAATAAAAAAGGGAGCTGCTGGCTCCCTTTTTTATTTATTACTGCTTAATAACTAGTTTTTCATTGAAGAAATAAACGCATCAGACTCGGCAATAGCTGAATTCATTTGCCTGATAAGCTGTGCGACGTTGTTCTCGATAGTTGAAAGCTCGCCTTGCAGCGCACCAATCGCGCTGGCATTTAAGTTATGCTTCAAATAAAGCACATTATCCTGAAGTGCGCTTAACACTGGAGGCATTTTGCTTTCAGCTTTGCGCATAGCTGTCATTAATGAAGAATAACGACGCTTAGTTTCGCGAAGCTTTGCTGCACTATCTCGCTTCAGCGATGCATTCTCGTACTTCTCTAGCTCTTCTGCCCACTCATCAAACAAGGCCTCAGCTACGCTCTCCACCTTATCAATACGTGAACTCACTTCTTCAGCAGCGGCAACGCTATCTTCATACTGACCGTTTAAACGGTTGTAAACGTCTTCAAGCTCGCCACCATCGAATGCAACCGCTGCACTGAAAGCTTCTAACGCCGAGTTAAACTGCTCTTGAGCGTCTTCTTGTGACTCTTTCGCATTTTCAACGCGGTCGACTAAGATATCGCGCTTTTCGACGCCTACTTTTTCCCATGCTGCGTAATATGCAGACTGACACCCACTAAGGGCAAGCATAGCAACAAATGCTGATGCAATTAGCTTCATGCGGTTACTCCACCTCTAAAGCGCGCTGCGCTTATAATACTGATTAGATGCAATATGACGCCTAATGGCCAGAACACAATAGCAAGGACAACGGTAGCCGCCAGAGCGTAGCACACGCCCACAGTAATAAAGTAGAACAGCGCGCCTAGAATTCGGCCTTGAACTAAATGACCTAAACCAGGGATAAAGAAATTACAAATTGCGGCGATTACGTTACCGCCCGATCCTTGACCTGCCATATAAACATCCTCGCATTTATGACTATAATATGATTAGCTAGCACGTAATGACACTTATTCTAAAGTATACACTTAGCGTTTATCGCTTATTTTAAAAGCATAAACAGCGTTGAAGCAGTCAGCACGCAACCGTTTGTATAACAATAAACTAAACTAAAACAGGCACTCACACAACGCGCAGAAACAAAATGAAACGACTTTACCCCGATGTTACCTACTATGAAAATGGATTTATCGAAGTGGGAAGTGGGCATTCGCTTTACTTCGAGCAAAGTGGTAATCCAAACGGCATCCCCGTACTCTTTATCCACGGCGGGCCAGGTGCGGGCTTACCGCCTAATTATAAATGCTTTTTTGACAGCAATAAGTACCGCATAATCGGTTACGAACAACGTGGTTGTGGCCGTTCAACACCTATTGCAGAAACCCTCAATAATGACACGTGGTCAAACGTTGAGGATATCGAAGCGCTTCGAACACATCTTTCCATACCTGAGTTTCTATTATTTGGCGGCTCGTGGGGCTCGACGCTCGCTCTACTTTACGCGTTAAAGTACACATCGAGGGTGACTGGCTTAATTCTTCGCGGCGTATTTTTAGCTCGACAAGAAGACAGAGATTGGTTTTTATCGCCCAAAGGGTGCGCAGCTCAGTTGTTTCCCGAGTATTACCGCAAGTTTACTAAAGATGTGCCCACGCCCGTTACGTCAAGTGCTGTGTGTGACTTTTACAGTGCAACGGTGCGCTCTAGTAACGACGTTTTGCGTCATGCAGCGCTTAAACGGTGGTATCAGTGGGAAGAACGGTTATCGCGCATTACTTTGCCACCAGGTGTAGGAGACTCTACCACTAATTACCCTATGCAGTTGGTCACCTGTCTAGCCACCTTAGAGTGCCATTTCCTTTCCAACGATTGCTTTTTAGAAGAAAATTACATACTTAAAAACATAAGTAAAATAAGCCACATTCCCGGAACAATCATTCATGGCCGTTATGATATGATTTGCAAAACTGAAGCCGCAGAAGCCCTTCACAAGGCGTGGCCACAAAGTCAGCTGCAAATTGTTCCTGATGCGGGGCACAGTACTTCAGAACCTAGTATAGGCTACGCCCTTTGCCGCGCTACCCGCGATATGTCACGCTTTATTCAGGAGTCATCTAAGTGATTGGATTAATTCAACGAGTATCACAAGCTAACGTTACCGTTGCCGGAGATGTTATTGGTGAGATTGGTAAAGGCATGCTGGTGCTATTAGGCGTTGAAAGAGAAGACGGTGATGCAGAGATAGAAAAGCTCGCAAACAAGTTGTGCCGATATCGTATGTTTAGCGACAGTGAAGGCAAAATGAACCTAAATATTGAGCAAGTAGGAGGTGAAATTCTGGTTGTCTCTCAATTCACACTTGTTGCCGATACGCAGAAAGGTAATCGCCCCGGTTTCTCACGAGGTGCATCACCTGAGCACGGACAAGCCATTTACGAAAAGTTCGTGCAGTCGCTCAAAAGCAAAGGCATGAGAGTAGCCACAGGCGAATTTGGTGCAGATATGCAGGTAGGCCTTATTAACGACGGCCCTGTTACCTTCCAATTCAATGTTTAGCGGGTCATATTGTTCGCTTCTTCGGCATCCCAAACTTGCTTACATAATTAAGCTTGTGCCTTATGGGTTCTTACGTTTAAATACTTGTTCATTCATTTAAGAAGGCCGGTTTATTGTGTACAAGGTAGTCACACCAAAAAGCGATGCCGAGTTTGAAGCCTATTTTCATTTTCGGTGGGAACACTTGCGCCAGCCATGGAATTTCCCTCCAGGCTCTGAAAAAGACGAATATGAGCAAGTCGCAGAACACCGCGTGATCACTAATCGAAATGGCGACATCGTGGCTTGCGGCCGCGTGCATTTGAACACAGCTGAAGAGGCACAAATTCGCCATATTGCGGTTCATCCAGACCATCAACGCAAGGGCTTAGGCCAAATGATCATGGCCGCACTTGAGAACGTTGCAAAGGATCTGGGCGCGGAACGCGCCGTCACAAACAGTCGCGAAATATCTATCGACTTCTTTAGCGCCTGTGGCTTTGAAGTTGAGCGTGAAGCGCCTAACGAGCTAGGCATGCTGAAACGCCAGCAAATGGTTAAGAAGTTTACTGAGAACAATACGCTTGTACTTCACCCTAAATGGTGCAAATCGTTGCAAGAGACATGGTCTGAGACCATTCCCATTACCGAGCACATGGGAATTAAGCTTTACCAGTACACAGGCCGCACACTTGAAACCCGGGCATCATTAAACAAAAACATCAATATTCACGGCACTATGTTTGCTGGCAGTATTTTTTCTCTAGCTACGCTAACTGGCTGGGGCATGATTTACCTGCAGCTTAAAGAGCGTGGATTAGACGGTGACATTGTATTGGGCGATGGTGATATTCATTACCACAAACCCATCACGATGAAACCTAGAGCAATTTGCAACATCGAAACCTTGTCTGGAAAATTCAAGCCGCTAGAGAACGACAACAAAGCTAGGTTTGAACTAAGTGTTGCCATTTTAGATGGCGATACACCAGTAGCGGAATTTGAAGGCGTATTCTACGTGCTTCCCCCGTCTAAAAACGAAGAAGAGTAGCGTTAAAGATTAATGCTTCGACCCTGGCATTTGCCTATTGGTACTTAGCTAGGGCCATGCCCGTAAATACTGTGAGCAAAGAAAAGCTCACGTCTATTTAAAAACGGGGCAACAGTCAGAATGGGGCTCTACCCATAAAAAAAGCGCCGTTAAGGCGCTTTTTTCGTTACTGAGCTAGGTACTAAGCGACCATAGCCGCTTGAAGTTTTTTCATCGCGTTCTTTTCAATTTGACGAACACGCTCTGCAGATACCTGATATTTGTCAGCTAAGTCTTGCAGAGTAATTTTGTTGTCTGCTAACCAACGGGTTTCAATGATGTCTTGGCTACGCTCATCTAGCGTTTTAATGGCTGAGTACAAGCGCTTGCTCGCTGCAGTATCCCAGTCGTTGTTAATCACGTCGGTTTCAACATCTGAAGATTTATCTTCTAAATATTGAACTGGCGCAAAATTGCCTGTTTCATCTTCGTCCGCAGTTAGGTCGAACGCTTGGTCTTGAGAACTCATACGCGCTTCCATTTGAAGCACTTCTTTTGTACTCACACCCAGTTCGTTCGCTACCGTTTGTACTTCATCGTGCGTGAACCAACCAAGGCGCTTTTTCGCCTTACGTAGGTTAAAGAATAATTTGCGCTGCGCTTTGGTTGTCGCAACTTTTACTATTCTCCAGTTTTTAAGTACAAACTCATGAATTTCTGCTTTGATCCAATGTACCGCGAAAGAAACCAAACGCACGCCCACTGTTGGGTCGAAACGCTTAACCGCTTTCATCAGACCAATGTTACCTTCTTGAATTAAGTCGGCTTGTGGTAAGCCATAACCTGAGTAAGATTTTGCAATGTGCACTACAAAACGAAGGTGTGACATTACCAGCTTACGAGCGGCTTGTAAGTCTTCGTCTTCGCGAAGGCGCACTGCCAACTCGCGCTCTTCCTCAGCGCTAAGCATATCAATGCTGCTTACAGCTTGGATGTAGCCTTCAATGCTACCGCTGTGTGGCACTGACAGGGCCATAGATTGCAAATTGTTGCTCATTGTTCACCTCATTTATTGCCGCTTCATATTAGCAAAGTAACCGAAGCTGCGCGAGACCTAATTAAGATATGAAGTCTAACCGATATGTAGGTATAGTGACTAATTCTACAATATCAAGACCTAGAAAAAGAAAAAAAGTTCAACTTCACATCCACCGCCACTCAATTGCTATTAGCGTCACGGCTGTGGGTCAGTCATTCAACCACATAATTATTATACGTAGATTACATGCTCAATTGTGAGAACTAATCTCACCGGTATGAATTCCAACGCTTATTTATTGTTCACTAGAAACACTACGCTAGGTTCAATTGCGAGGTTAATGCGCACCTGCGTGAGACTGCGAACCAACAAGTAAAACATAAACCTTATATAACTTATCTTATACCTTGCTTTTCTCGTTGGAAACTGAAAATAATAGATTGAATTAATCGATTTTGCACTACAACCGCTGTACAGCATTTTCCAGACTAAAACGATAACAAACTGGAAGGGAAATACTTAAGGAAAGGAGTAAGGCAAGTGAAGCAAAGAGGAACTTGATGTTTGCTTACGTCGCTAGACAGCCCATATTTGATGTAAACAGAGACGTTTACGCTTACGAACTACTTTTTCGCGTTGGGGAAGACAACTGCTTTCCCGATATTCCTCCCGACGAAGCTACGTCTAAGATACTTACTTCGACCCATCTAAGCTTAGGGGTTGAAGAGATAACCGGAGATAAAAAAGCTTTCATCAACTTTCACCGCGACACACTAATGTTTCGCTTTCCAACTTCTCTAGATGCGAGCAAGGTGGTTATAGAAATTGTAGAAACTGTGGATGTAGATGATGCACTCGTCGCCGCCTGCAAACATATTCGAGGTCTAGGCTACCCCATTGCCCTTGATGACTACGATATGAAAGGAAAGTGGGAAGCATTCATCCCATTTACAAGCGTAGTCAAAATAGATATCACAGAGATTCCTCACGACAAAATCCCCGCTCTCGTCGACCGTTTCAAATCGAACAAAATCAAACTGGTAGCAGAAAAAATCGAAACCTACGAAGAGTTCAACAAATTCAAAAATATGGGTTTTGACTACTTCCAAGGTTACTTTTTAGCTAAACCGGAAATAGTCAGACACAGAAAACTAGGGCCTAGCAGCCTAACTATGATGGAGTTGCTTACGCTAAGTAGCCAAGCGAAGCTCAACTTCGATGAAGTAAACAAAATCATAGAACGGGACCCCTCTCTCACCTACTTACTCTTGCGCTTTATCAACAACCCAATGGTTAACAAGCGGCATAAGATAACGTCGCTTAAACATGCGTTAACCTTTATGGGTGAAGTAGAGGTTAAGAAGTTTATTTCGCTGCTTGCCCTTGCAAATCTGAGTGATGGACAGCCTACAGAACTGATGCAAATGGCGCTTGTTCGTGCAAAATTTTGTGAATTGGTGTATACCCAGCTAAAAGGGAGCGATGATCCTCTAAAAGGTTTCCTTACCGGCCTACTTTCTTTGCTTGATGCTATGATGGAACAGCGAATTGACGATTTAGTCAGTAAAGTACCAATTAGTGATGACGTTAAAGATGCCTTATGCGGAAGCCCCGGTATGCTAAGAAACTGCTTAACGCTTGCACAATTCTTTGAGCGCGCTAAATGGTCAGGCATTCAGCAGTTTTCAACCAAGTACGGAGTTAAACAAAGTCTTCTACACAGCTATTACAACGAAGCGATAAAGTGGGCCAAGCATATTCACAAAGCCGCCCAAAAAGAAAACTAACGCATCCACTTTGCAAAGTGATATGAAATTATTAATTGAATAGTTGTTAGATTGCGCTTACATATCATAGACTATGGGTCTGTTCTTTTTTGCAGCACATCAAAGAACAACAGGCCCAAAAGTATGTCTTAGCGTTAGCTAAGCCCCAAAATATAATAATAAGAAAAACCTTAACCGTGTTGTATCAGGAATAGATTATGTTCGCGTTTATAGCTCGCCAGCCTATTTTAGATAAAAGCAAAAGCGTTTTCGCCTATGAACTTCTGTTCAGAGATGGCAAGTCTGGCGCTTATCCGGAACATAATGAAGAGAAAGCTAAGTATATTTCTGAGCATTTTCATCCATTAGGGCTCGATGATATCAGCGGCGAAAAAACGTCGTTTATTACATTTTCCTCAGAGACGCTTATTTCGCGTTTTCCCACATCGCTTAACCCTGAGTCGGTAGTGGTTGAACTGGCCGATCCGACCGATAATACTAACGGTCTATTTGAAGCCTGCCAGCACATAAAGCAACTTGGCTTTAAGCTGGCTATCGATGACCCAATGATGGTGGGCTCCAAACACGATATTTTCCCTTTGATCGATATCGTAAAAGTTGATGTCACCAAAACCCGTTTTGAAACTATCGAAAAACATATACCACGCTATCACGATGCAAACGTGCAGCTGGTAGCAGAACAGGTTGATACACAAGACAATTTCTCAACGTGTGTAGATTTGGGTTTCGACTTCTTCCAAGGTTATTTTTTCTCGCAGCCTGAAGCGCGTATTATGAGACAGCTTCCTGCATCGAAAATGAACGTTGTAGATTTAATGGGCGAAAGCTCCAGCAGCGATTTTGACATAGACCGCATAAGCCAAATTATTGAACGAGACGCCACATTAAGCTTTTTATTGTTGAAGTTTATCAATAATCCCACTATCAATAAGCGATACAAAATTACATCGTTAAAGCACGCGCTTAATTACATGGGTGAAGTTGAGATAAAGAAATTTATCGCGCTGCTTTGCTTAACAAATTTAGGCGATGAAAAGCCCCTTGAAATCATTCATATGTCACTCGTTCGCGCCAAATTTTTCGATTTACTGGCTGAGCGAAGAGGGCTGAAAAACAATCCGCCAATATCCTTCCTGGTCGGCTTATTCTCGCTTCTAGAAGGTTTACTTGACCAGTCTATGACAGACATCGTGAAGCAGTTGCCGCTTTCTGATGAGGTTAACGATGCGCTGCTTGGCAAGAATTTGGAAATGAACAGTTACATGACCTTGGTTCGCGCCTTTGAAAGTGCGCTATGGATGAATGTTATTAAGCAGGCGAAAGTCCTCAATATTGACCAAAAGCAACTACACATGCTGTATAACCAAGCTATTATTTGGGGTAATGGTGTACGCAGCACAATTTCTTCTCATTACCCCCGTGCTATCGCTTAACTTTATAAGCTAGCTAACCAACCCTGACACCCTTAATCTTATCCAGTGCACCTTAAAACGCTGCACTGGATACGAGCAAGCTAGTTACTATGGCTATTACTTGGGCTCTATTTCCCTTACATGGCGCTGCACTGAGATAAGTGAGCCTAGTAAACCAAGCAGCACGGACAAGCCCAGCATAGTTAGCAATGCAGAACCAGTTAACCCGGTAATGTTGAAATCCTTTTGATACATAGCGGCAAACGTCGTAATGCTGCTATCCATCCACCATAAGATAATAATAACGGCAAACCACGCCATTAGTCCGCCCAGTAGTCCATACCAAAAGCCTGTATATAAGAACGGACGATGAATAAACGCATCTGTTGCGCCAACCAGCTTCATCACTACGATTTCGTCGTACTTGTTCAAAATATTCAAACGAATGGTGTTACCAATAATAAGCACAACCGCGATAAATAACAGTAACCCTATTAGCGTAACCAAGTCTCTGGCTATATCGATAACGGCATATAGTCGCTCTAACCATTCGATATCCAGTTTGCCAATATCAACTTCCCGCTGCTGTCTCAGCTTATCTAACAATGCTTTGGCTGCAGTGGGTGACGCGTGTTTTTCGTTTGGCGTCACTAGCACTACATCAGGCAGGGGGTTTTTCTCTAGGTAGGCGATGGCATCACCAAGTCCAGACAAATGCTGAAACTCTTTCAGTGCATCATCTGCCGGAATATAAACAACACGGTCTATTTCAGACCAGCTATTCAAGCGTGCCACCAGTTGCTGCGAACTCGCTGCGTTAATATCCGGTTTTAAAAACAGAGATATTTCCGATGCCTGATCCCAGCCTGCTGTAATCTTCTCAGTGTTTTTCACCATGATATAAAGTGTACTAGGCAGCGTAATACTTAGCCCCAACACTCCAATGGTCATTAAAGACGCCAGCGGCTGACGCCACAACTCGCCAAGACTAGCGAGCGCTTGGCGCACATGGCTGACAAAAAACATAAGAATAGATTGAATAAAGCCCACTTTGGCAGAAGACGCCCCTTTTGCACGTCCTTGAAACAAAATACTCATGACCAGTCTCCTTCACCACCACCTAAACTTGTACTATCAAGATCGTCAGTGAGGCCATCTGTGATCATTTGCCCATTCTTTAGGGTCAACGTTCGATAACGCATACGAGCAATTAAGCCTAAATCGTGGGTGGCGATAAGCACTGATACACCTGCTTGGTTGAAATCTTCGAAAAGACGAATAATTTCCATAGAAAGCTTGGGGTCGAGGTTTCCGGTTGGCTCATCTGCCAGTAATAACGGTGGCTTGTTTACGACAGCTCGAGCAATACCTACTCGCTGCTGCTCCCCCCCTGATAACGTAATGGGAAGGCAACGCGCTTTGTCTCTTAGGCCTACCATTTCAAGTGCAGCTTCTACGCGCTTGCGAATTTCTTTATGGGTGTAACCCTCAATGACTAGCGGTAAAGCCACGTTGTCAAAAACCGATTTGTCCATCAGCAGCTGGTGACTTTGGAAGATCATGCCGATGTCGCGGCGAATATAGGCTATATCTCGACGGGTAATAGCGTTGAGATCATGACCGTTAATAAGAACGCGCCCTACTGTTGGGCGCTCCATAAGGCTGATAAGTTTGAGTAGCGTACTTTTCCCTGCACCAGAATGCCCTGTTAAAAAAGCCATTTCCCCCGGCGCAATATGGAAATTCACCTTGCTTAGCGCGCGTTGTCCGCCCGGATAGGTTTTGCTTACCTGCTCAAACTTTATCATTATTTTTCCCTACCGCTTTGCTGGTTTTAGCTTTCAGGTGTGTCCATTTCGCTAAACAACGCATCAATAAATTCTTGTCCATCAAACTGGCGTAAATCATCAATACTTTCGCCAACACCAATATACCTTATAGGAATTTTAAACTTATCGGCAATAGAGAATATAACGCCGCCTTTCGCTGTACCGTCTAACTTGGTTAGCGTGATGCCTGTTAGACCAACGGCTTCGTTAAACAACTTGGCTTGGCTAATAGCGTTTTGCCCAGTACCTGCATCCAATGTAAGCATAACTTCGTGAGGCGCATTTGGATTGATTTTCTTCATTACGCGAACGACTTTTTTAAGCTCTTCCATCAAGTTGTTCTTATTCTGCAGGCGCCCTGCCGTGTCGGCAATAAGGATATCTGTGCCGCGCGATTTTGCTGCTTCTAGTGCATCGTAAAGTACCGATGCACTGTCAGCACCAGTGTGCTGTGCGATAACCGGAATATCGTTGCGCTCGCCCCATACTTGAAGCTGTTCAACCGCCGCCGCTCTAAACGTATCACCCGCAGCAAGCATAACTTTCTTACCTTCTTGCTGGAACTGCTTAGCTAGCTTACCAATAGTCGTGGTTTTACCTACGCCATTTACGCCAACCATTAAGATAACGAACGGACCTTCACTGGAATCATGTGCTTTCATGACTTCAGAAAGAGGCTGATTAACTTGAGACAACATTCCCGACATTTGCTGCTTCATGATCTCCAGCAAGGCTTCTGCATCTTTCAAATCTTTTCGAGAAGCACTATCGGTTAGGTGATCGATGATTTTTTGCGTGGTATCCATACCCACATCAGCAACTAACAGTTGTGTTTCAAGGTCTTCGTACAGCTCGTCATCGATGGTTTTGCCTTTAAACAGGCTAACAATACCACTGCCTAGGTTTTCTTTCGTACGAGATAAGCTTTCTTTCAAACGCGCGAATAACGACTTTTTCTCTTTCGGCTTTTCTTCCGCTTTGGCCTTCGCCTGTGCTTCAGCTTCTGCCTTTGCGCGAGCCTCTTCTTCMGCTTGGGCTTTCGCCTGTGCTTCAGCCTCTGCCTTYGCGCGMGCYTCTTCTTCMGCTTGCGCCTTCGCCTGCGCTTCAGCTTCTGCCTTTGCGCGAGCYTCTTCTTCCGCTTGGGCTTTCGCCTGYGCTTCAGCTTCTGCCTTAGCGTGGGCTTCTTCTTCCGCTTTAGCCTTCGCCTGTGCTTCAGCTTCTGCCTTTAAGCGAGCTTCTTCTTCCGCTTGAGCTTTCGCCTGTGCTTCAGCCTCTGCCTTAGCGCGAGCTTCTTCTTCCGCTTTAGCTTCCGCTTGGGCTTCAGCTTCTGCCTTTGCGCGAGCCTCTTCTTCCGCTTTAGCCTTCGCCTGTGCTTCAGCCTCTGCCTTTAAGCGAGCTTCTTCTTCCGCTTGAGCTTTTTGTTTCTCTGCTTTTTTGTTCTTACTGAACCAGCCAAAAAGTTTCGACATCGTTAGGACAAATCCTTATAAATTCTTAGCAATTTCGGCTACACTTGCCGCTTAATGTATGAACGCATGATACCATTGACAGCCACTATGAAGCGAGTTTCTCGCCCTACTCGGGCACCATCTTCTGCAAAAAAACCTTATTCATCCCAAAATAGGAAAAAATCAGGGAAAGCTCAAAGCACAAATAGTACTGGGCAAATACGTATTATCGGTGGCCAATGGCGTGGTAGAAAGTTACCCGTACTGAATGCAGAAGGGTTAAGGCCAACCACAGACAGAAACAAAGAAACCTTGTTTAACTGGTTAATGCCTTACATAAGTGATGCACGCTGCTTAGATGTATTTGCGGGTTCTGGTGGGTTAGGTTTAGAAGCACTGTCTCGCTACGCAGCACACTGTGATTTTATAGAGTTGGATAAACAAGCGGCAGACCAACTTAAAAGTAACCTTACCCTATTAAAAGCAAATGAACTGGCGTCGGCAATCGTTCATCAAGGGGACGCGCTAGGTATTTTAAATGGTATCAGCCAAGCGCCTTATGACATTGTTTTTGTCGATCCGCCTTTTGCGAAATCATTGGTAGCACCTACGCTGACTGCGCTAGAAGATAACAAACTTGTCCATAGTGGTAGCGTGGTGTACTTAGAGCACGAAAGTACGCTTACCACTCCCGCTTTGCCCGCTCATTGGCAAATTATCAAAGAAAAACAAACAAGTGCACTGCGCTATATGTTAATAGCAATAGACTAATTAAAGTCTGCTATTAACGTTAGGTTGAGCCGCAAGTTTACTAACAGAACACGACCCATGAGAAGGTGGTTTCAAAGTACCGATCACACCTTCCATCTTTGGTCACCCAACCTAAATATCAAATACGAAATGATTAATACCAATCCGCATAAATAATTTTAACTCTCGCTGAGTGGTTAATTATCTATGCGGACTGGTATAACGCTTAACTGAGCTAAAGCTCAAGACCTATATTGGAAATACCTGCTTCTAGGGCAAGCGCTCTCATTTCATCTGCCGCTTTCGCTGGGTACTTAGCTTGCTCCACATAATCAAGCAGTTCGTTTTGTACCTCAACTTCAAATTCCATTAACGGGTGCCCTTTTACAGTTTCGTCATCGGCTTCTCCGCTTTCAAGCAAATACGCCTCAACACTGCCTTGCGATAACTTGCTAATTACCACTGCACCTTGCGGATCATCACCTGCCATCAAATTAAGCAAACCCGCTAATCCAATCGCTGCATCAATTGCTGGATACACACCATAGTTGTCATGTTCACTGGTATCTGGTGTAGCCACTTCTACTTTCTCAAGCTGAACCGCAATGTTGAATTTGCTTTTCGGTGACTTTAGCGTTTCCCACACCAAATTCAGGCAATTACGCAGTGCGTTCGCATCACCGGTTTCAGTGAGTTCGCAAAATAGCGTGTAGTTGGGCAACATACGTTCAAGTAGAGCAGCGCCGAATGCAACGGCTTTCCAGCCTTCCAGGGCGCGAACACGTCCAAAGGTATTAAGTTTTTGCTTTGCCATTTACAGCGCTCCAGTGGCTTGCATGAAATATTTGGTAACGCCATCGAGAAGCATCTGGATAGCAATCATTACAAGGATCATACCCATTAATCGCTCCATCGCAACTAGACCACGTTCTCCTAGAATTTTATGAAATACATTTGAAAATAGTAAGATCACTGCGCTTATTGACCAAGAAGCCGCCAGCGCAATCGACCAATCCGTCATTCTATCCGGCGCTTGATTGGCGAGTAAAATCAGCGCTGCCAGTGTCGAAGGGCCCGCTATCATTGGAATAGCAAGAGGTACCAAGAAAGGTTCTTCGCCTACAGCTAACCCACTGGGATTGCCCGACGATGGAAATATCATTTTAAGCGCAATTAGAAACAGAATTATTCCCCCCGCAATACTTACCGTTTCTTGTTCTACATTCAAAAAATTGAGGACCGATTGGCCACTAAATAAAAATATAAACAGGATACCAAGAGCAAATAATAATTCTCGAATTAGGATAATTTGACGTCTTTTGGGCTCAATCGATTTGAGTACCGACATGAAAACAGGGAGGTTTCCAAGGGGATCCATGATCAAAAAGAGCATGATGGCAGCAGACCAAGTATCCATTTCTTTACTGTCTCCGGTTGTGAGCTTAGGCCCGTAATAGCGTAAACCAACGAGTATAACTCAAAGTTAGTGCTGATGGGTGTTTTAGGCGCGCAATGGTAAACCAAGCTGGGTAAGTAAAAAACACCTTTAAAGGCACTAATGTTCTTTAAACCTCATCGCTTTATCAAAAAGTGCCACTGCCTCTTAGCGTAAAAAATACTCGAAAAATAGTAAAAGTGCGCTTTACTAAATCTTAGGGTGAAGTGTTTTTATATCCAGGGCGGTGTTTTTGACGAGTAACGATTAGAAAATGGGCAGCTAATTGGCTTTTTATACACCTTTTGGATAATGTCTTATCTTCAGGGCTTTTGATGTAATAGCGAGTAACAACAATTTACTCGACGTTTTGTTCAACATTAGGACCTGTTAATCCTTCACAAGAACAACCAAAAATAGGAAATATTGCAATGAGTTTGATGACAGTAAAAGAAGTGGCTGCTTTTCTTGGCGTACAAGAAGTACGTGTTGAGCGCCTCGAACGTGAAAGCCTATTGGTATCAAAAGACAAAGATACAGACGGGAACCCGCTTTTTGACAGTGGCGATGTTGAGCGATATAAGACACTGGCCGAGCGTTTAGGCGGCATCTAATTCGCAAATCTAATTCGCTGAAAAAAGGGCGCGACTTTATTTAAAGTCGTGCCCTTTTTTATTCTCTGCATTCAGCGACTTAGCTTGGCCTAACGTAGTGCATAAGGCGCCTACCCACGAGGATTGAACACCCTTCACTGCTTTAAATGCGGTGACGATCAGCAGGCCTTAGCACCGCTGATCGTTAGTTTCGTTACGCACTAAAATCTTTCAGCATTCTAGCAATGGAGCGAATACCTTTCGCTGTAGCCCCTACCGGCATTTCTGATGTTGCCCCGCCATGGTAGGCCGCAGCTAAATCTAAATGTACCCAGCCTTCTGGCTTAACAAAGCGAGATAAGAAGCCCGCAGCGTTTGACGCACCGCCACCGCCGCCACCTTTCATCGGGCGACTATTTGCTGTATCGGCAAACGCAGACGGACAGCGCTCTGCGTGAAAATCTTCAAGAGGTAGTGGCCAAAAACGTTCGTTTTCTGCCTTTGCTGCTTTTAGCATTTGTTCGCGTGCATTATCATCTAACGAGAATACGCCATGATAGTCAGAACCCAGTGCAACCACTGCTGCACCGGTTAACGTTGCCGCATCGATAATTAGCGGTGCGCCCGTCTCAGTTGCCGCCATTAGGCCGTCAGCCAATACTAAACGCCCTTCTGCATCGGTATTAACAACTTCAACGGTTACCCCATTTTTGTAGGTAAGCACATCACCCAACTTATAAGCGTGACCGCTAATGAGGTTTTCTGCACAGCACAAAATAAGCTGAATACGCTTTTCACTGCCTTGAGAAATAGATAACCCTAATGCGCCAGTTACCGTTGCTGCGCCGCCCATGTCACATTTCATATCTAACATGCCTTCGCTTGATTTAATGCTGTAGCCACCGCTGTCGAAGGTGATGCCTTTTCCAACTAACACGGCATCAACCGGCGCATCTGCATTACCTGTTGGGTTGTAATCAAGTACCAGCATTGCAGGCGGACGTTCACTTCCTCGGCCTACATTGTAAATGCCAATCCAGCCCTGCGCTTTAAGGTCTTCACCTACCGTCATTGAGTAAGTGACCTTGTCACCACCTAATGACTTAAGCCACTGAGCAGCACGGGTTGCCAGAGTTTCAGGACTTAGATCTTCCGGTGTTTCGTTTACCAACTGACGGGTAAACAGTAACGCCGCATATTCTTGCTCTAACGCTTCTTTATCAGCTGTGTCGGCCCATTTAATTGATGCAGGCTTTCGCGCGCGCGTGAAGCTAAGTGCAAACGCCCACTGCTGCTCTTTGTGCCAATCACCGCTTAGCGTGACTGCTGGCAGGTTTAAGCCATCTAACTTTCTTGCCGCTTGCTGAATTAAACGTTCGTTAAGCTTGTCGTCAGGCAGGTGAATAACTGCACCTGATTCAGTGAAAGAAAGCTTAGCACTCTCGCCCCACACAGCTTCAGCACTGCTTAGTGAAAGGCTAACGGTAAATTCTGCCATCGCGTTTTATTCCTTATTACATCGTTATATTATTGCAAAGCGCTTGTTGCGCTAGCACAAATGTTTGTTACTCTTTGGCGCCTTATTTACTGCGCGTTTATTTTTTACTAACCGCATCATGCTTCTGCGCGCTCGTTCAAAAAGCATATATATAAATTGGCGACACTCGCCAAAATGGTTTTACCTGATAATCTTAAAAAAGGCGACACATGAAGTTTTCACCTTCCTTATTACGCGGCACTCTTATTAAAAGGTACAAACGGTTTCTTGCCGACGTTGAGTTAGATGACGGTACCATGGTAACCGCACACTGCCCTAATACCGGCGCCATGACTGGATGCGCTGTACCGGGCTATACCGTCTTTTTAAGTGAATCAACTAACCCTAATCGCAAGCTAAAGTATACATGGGAACTTGCCCAAACGTTTGATGGTCACTTCATCGGCATTAATACGCACAATGCTAATAAACTGGTGGCGGAAGCGCTAGATAACAAGGTGCTAAGCGAATTTTCAGACATCACAAATTGGAAAGCAGAAGTAACACCTCCAACCGCCAATAGCCGGTTCGACTTTGCACTAATCCGAAAAAATACAGAACATCAAAGTGTTACAGAGTATATGGAAGTAAAGTCTGTCACCCTAGCAGAGCAAAATAAAGGATTCTTTCCCGATGCAGTTACTCAGCGCGGCGCAAAACACTGTTTAGAACTTGCTCGTTTATCTGACAATGGTATAAAAACCAGTCTACTATTCTGTGTACAACACACTGCTATAGAAAGCGTTCAAGTGGCTGAGCATATTGATCCAACTTATGCAGAAAGCGTAAAGATTGCCGCTGACGCTGGTGTAACGGTTTTAGCGGCAAGCTGTATAATAGACGAACAAAAAATCCTATTAAATCAAACACTCCCTTTGATTTTATAAAAAATAGGTTGATTTTTTTCATTTCGGCTTCATATTTGCGCCTTGTTTTAGTGGGAGAACGCACTAATGCGTTTGCTGGTAGCCAGCTGGTTAAATGAAAAACACCTGGCTAATTTATGAAAGCAATACACCAGCATAATAATTACATAGACACGATTGATTGCCTGAAGTTGTCGAGTCTGATATAGATATCGGTCCAATCAGGACAAGATGGATGTCGTAGTGTAGGAGATGTGGCAGATGCCAACAGGAAAAGAAACAAAATCCCTAGGACTATTAGCGCTGGCAGGTTTACAGCCGTACGAGCCAAAAGCTGACGAAGAGTACATGGGCGAGCCCCAAATGGAGCACTTCCGTCTACTGCTTAAAGCATGGCGCAACCAACTTCGTGAAGAAGTTGACCGTACAGTAACGCACATGAAGGATGAAGCAGCAAACTTCCCTGATCCTGTAGACCGTGCAGCTCAAGAAGAAGAGTTCAGCCTTGAGTTACGTACACGTGACCGTGAGCGTAAGCTAATAAAGAAAATTGAAAAAACGCTTAAGCGAATTGAAGAAGACGATTTCGGCTTCTGTGACCAATGCGGTATCGAAATTGGTATTCGTCGCTTAGAAGCTCGTCCTACAGCAGATTTATGTATCGACTGTAAGACCATGGCTGAAATCAAAGAAAAACAACTTCAAGGTTAAGTTACTAACCTCGATTACGTTGATATAGAAAGCCTCATCCCAAAAAGATGGGGCTTTTTGTTAAGCCTTTATTATGCATAACCACTATGTAGGGCGCTTTGCTCCCTCTCCATCCGGCCAACTTCACTTCGGTTCGTTAGTTACCGCTGTTGCCAGCTACCTAGATGCTAAAAGCCATAACGGAAAGTGGCTGTTACGCATGGAAGATATAGACGAGCCTCGCTGTATTAAAGGTGTAGATAAAGACATACTCACTACCCTAGAAGCACACGGCCTGTATTGGGATGGCGACGTCATCTATCAAAGCCAACAACATGCCCGTTATCAAGCGGTTCTCGATGACTTGCTTTCACAAGAAAAAGCCTATTTTTGTACCTGCACACGTAAGCAAATTAAAGCCATGGGCGGTGTTTATAACGGTCACTGTCGAACTGAGCCAGTGCACTCCACCAAACAGGATTGTGCAGTTCGTTTAAAAGTAGATACTCAACTTGAAGCCTTTGATGATGTGCTTATGGGCAAAGTTATGCCCTCTAATTCAAGCACTGATTTAATAGCGGAAGACGTAGTGCTGAAACGACGAGATGGCTTATTTTCGTATAACCTTGTCGTGATTTTAGATGACGTATTTCAACAAGTTAACCATGTCATTAGAGGGTGTGATTTAATTGATGTCACGCCTTTACAGCGCGCCGTGTACCACACGCTGGGCTATTCTGCTCCCGAATACGGTCACGTGCCGGTAGCTGCCGTGGCACCAGGCAGAAAACTAAGTAAACAAAACCGCGCAGCGCCGGTTAAAAACAAAACAGCCTTAGATAATCTCGTGCGTGTGATGCACTTTTTGGGCTTTTCCTTTCCAAATGCGTCAGAATTTGGTGATATTGATTCAGCGCTTAAGGCGGCTATTTCAATGTGGGATAGGAAAAAAGTAGTGAAAACACCCGAAATTATTGTTCCACAGCATGAATCCACTTATTATAGCGAACCTTTATAGTCTGCGGAGATACCATCATCATTCATCGTGTTTTTAAATCTGTTAAGCGCGCTTTTTCAAAAGAGAGTTCGTCTCCTAACGCTTTAAAGCCAAGGACTATGACCCGTGGAGAACACGGTATATCTCGCGAAGACGTAAGCGCAAATGCATTGAAAGTAATGTATCGCCTTAATGGAGCTGGCTTCGAATCCTATTTGGTAGGAGGCTGTGTACGCGACATTTTGATGGGTCACGAACCAAAAGATTTCGACGTGGTGACGAACGCCACACCTGAACAAATTAAAGGCTTGTTCAGAAATTGCCGTCTTATCGGCAGGCGCTTTCGCCTGGCCCACATTGTATTTGGCCGCGAAATCATTGAAGTAGCCACATTCCGTGGTCACCACCAAGAGTCAGACGAAGACGAAAACCTTCCCAAGGGCAAAGCTGTCGCAAAACGTGACGCTCACGGACAGCTAGTACGCGATAACGTATTTGGCACCATTGAAGAAGATGCTGAACGCCGTGACTTTACCTTTAACGCCATGTATTACAGCGTGGCAGACTTTACGGTAAAAGACTTTGCTAATGGCTTAGCCGCCATAGAAAAACGAGAAGTTGAGCTTATTGGCGACCCGGAAACACGCTACCGTGAAGATCCGGTACGCATGCTACGTGCGGTGCGCTTTGCCGTTAAGCTTGGCATGCGCATAGAAGCGAAAACCGCTGCACCGATTAAATCTCTGGCCAACCTTTTACAGAACATTCCACCTGCGCGCTTGTTTGAAGAAACCCTTAAACTGTTTTTATCGGGTAAGGGAGAAGAAACCTTCTTAATGCTGCACGAATATGGCTTAATAGAGCCTTTATTCCCTCAGCTAACGCCGTTTCTGAAAGATGAAAACAGCCGTGAAATGCAGTTTGTACGTCGCGTACTTGCTAATACCGACGAGCGCATTAATAGCGACCAGCGTGTTACGCCAGCGTTCCTTTATGCCGCACTACTCTGGTATCCGGTTGAAGAAGAATCGCAACGCTTACAAAGCGAGTCTGGCTTAAACGCTCACGATGCATTTAACATTGCGTCAGGCGAGGTTATCGCCCGTCAGACGCAACGCATTATGATCCCTAAACGCTTTTCTACCGTGGTACGGGACATCTGGATTTTACAGCAACGTCTACCTAAGCGCTTTGGTCGTCGCGCTTTCCAATTGCTCACGCACCCTAAATTTAGAGCTGGCTATGACTTTTTACTTGCCCGCGGCCAAATCGAAGGTGGCGATCTTCTTGAATTAGCGCAGTGGTGGACGCACTTCCAGCACGCTGACAACGGTAAGCAGAAAGGCATGCTTAACGCCCTTCGCAAAAGCGAAGGCGGCGCAAAAGGTGCCCCGCGTAAGCGCAAGCGTAAACCAGCGAAACGAGGTCCTGATGCATAAAGAGCACGTGTACATTGGTGTAGGTAGCAACCTTGGCGATAGCCAAGGAAAGGCACAGCGCGCATTTGATGCTATAGGTCAAATAGAAGACACTCGCGTACTTAAAACCTCTTCACTTTATTCCAGTAAACCGATGGGGCCGCAAGACCAACCTGACTATATTAATGCGGTATGTTTAATAGAAACGTCGTTAAAGCCACACGGATTATTGAAGCAGCTGCAGCGCATAGAGCTAGAAGAAGGCCGTGAGCGCAAAGGTGAGCGCTGGGGGCCGCGCACCTTGGATTTGGATATTTTGTTATACGGCAGCGAAACTATCGATACCGCAGACTTAATCATTCCCCATTACGGCATGGCTGAACGCGAGTTCGTTATGGTACCGCTGTTTGAAATTGCGCCCAATATGGTGATGCACGACGGCAAACCCATTTCAGCGTGGGTCGCCAACTGTTCCCTAGACGGACTTCGTCGCCTGCGCTCTTCCAATTAGCGGCAAAATCCGTATAGTTCGCCACACGATATCAACAATATCAATCTGAGACATGTCATGAAGAAAGTAACTGTATCGGGCTTGCTAAAGAAAAAGCAGGCCGGGGAAAAGATCACCTCTTTAACCGCTTACGACGCCAGCTTCGCCAAAATGTTCGACGAACAAGGCGTAGACGCCCTTCTTATCGGCGACTCTTTAGGCATGGTTCTTCAAGGTGAAGACGACACCCTACCGGTAACCATTGATGACATTGCCTACCACACGAAAAGTGTGCGTCGCGGCACTGAACGCGCCTTCGTATTAGCCGATATGCCGTTTATGTCTTACGCCACTCCTGAGCAAACCTACGCCAATGCAGCAAAGCTTATGGCTGCAGGTGCAAGTATGGTTAAGATGGAAGGTGGAAGCTGGTTGTGCGACACCATCAAAGGCTTAAACCTGCGTGGCGTACCTGTGTGTGGCCATTTAGGCTTAACGCCTCAGTCAGTGCACGTTTTCGGTGGTTTTAAAGTACAAGGCCGCGAAGCGAGCCAGGCTGAAAAACTGCTTAGCGAAGCAAAAGCGCTGGAAGAAGCCGGTATTCAGTTATTGGTGCTTGAGTGCGTGCCTTCATCGCTAGGCAGAGCGGTTAGCGAAGCCCTAACCATACCGGTAATCGGTATAGGCGCAGGCAAAGATACCGACGGTCAAATTCTGGTGATGCACGACATGTTTGGCATCAGCGCGAACTACATGCCGAAGTTTTCAAAGAACTACCTTCTAGAAACCGGCGATATGCGCAAAGCCGTATCAAAATATATTGAAGATGTGCAAAGCGGTGCGTTCCCATCGGCTGAACACAGCTTCGAGTAACGAGGTAAATTATGAAGGTGGTTGATAGCATTTCAGTATTGCGCAGCACGGTGAATGCATGGAAACGCAATGGTGAAACCGTAGGTTTTGTACCCACTATGGGCAACCTGCACGATGGTCATCTCAAACTAGTTAAAAAGGCGAAAGCGCATAACGACAAAGTGGTAGTTAGCATTTTTGTTAACCCTATGCAGTTTGGCGCGAACGAAGATTTAGACGCCTATCCACGCACTATCGAAGAAGATAAAGCTAAGCTGACTTCAGTGGGTGCAGACGCGGTGTTTTTACCAAGCGTTGCGGAAATGTATCCGGCGGGACTGGACGCGCAGACTTTCGTTGAAGTACCCGGCATTTCAGGCTCTCATTGTGGCGCGAGTCGCCCAGGCCACTTTCGCGGCGTAGCTACCGTGGTGACCAAGCTTTTCAACATGGTACAGCCAGACGATGCGTTTTTTGGTGAAAAAGACTTCCAGCAGCTACAAGTTATTCGCGCTTTAGCTCGCGATTTATCAATGGCAGTGAAAGTCCACGGCGTGCCTACTGAGCGCGAGACGTCAGGTCTGGCAATGAGCTCTAGAAATGGCTATCTCACAGACACTGAAAAAGCGACCGCGAGTGCTATTTTTGCAGAAATGCAGCGCTTAAAAGCGGGTATAGAAAGCGGTAACACCGACTTTGTTGAGCTTGAAAATACCATGGTCAGTAACCTTGAAGCGAAAGGCTTTAAGAAGGACTACTGTCAGGTAGTTAACGCCGCCACGTTTGAACCAGCTAACGATAGCGACAAAGAATTAGTTCTGCTGGTTGCTATGTTTATGGGCAAGACGCGCTTAATTGATAATATGCAGATTACGCGAGATTAAGCGTAATACCAATCCTCGCGGATAGTCTCGAACTACAATAGAAAACGCCCGATGCAATGCTCTTAAACAGAGCCTGTATCGGGCGTTTTTTTATATGTAGCTGTTAAAGTCCGCTGTTAAGAAGCAACGGTTTCTGTTTCGCGAACAAAATCCATTAGCTCTTTCCATGCCTGAGTCTCTTTCGCAATTAAGTGCTGTTCAGCTAAAATCGCGGCCAAATCGTTATGGCTGGTAAGCGGATTCGCTAACACCACGCGAAATACAGTAATGCACTGGGAAGGGTAATCCGGCGCTTCCAAGCGAGTACGAGATACAAATGACTTACCAGCCTCACGCTGCTGCTTTTGTACCGCAACAACTAGGGCATCAATTTTCTCGTTAATGGCGTTGCGGGTTTTAGCATTCACATGCTTCAGCTTTTCCTGCACCTCAGCGGGGCATACGCGATAGGTCAACAAAGAGAGAATAGGTGTTGTGGTCAACTCGAAGTCTTGGGCCTTATCAATCATCTGCGCAAAGTCTTTGGCTTTATCGATACTGCGATCGATAAGTAGCTCGTAACCTTTACGACCGAATATATGTAGCGCCGAGTACACCATCATGGCCATACCGTTGCGGGAGCCTTCAAGCGTGGTAGCACCTAAATCTTTAGAGCCTGCACGCAGTATATACTGGGCATGATGCCTTACCGCATTGGCATTTTGTGGGTCTTTGAAAAGCGCCATTCCCGCGCCCATAGGCACGTACATTTGCTTGTGTGCATCAATAGTCACTGAGTCTGCGCGCTCAATACCTTTTAGTCTGTCGCGATAGCGCGCTGAGAATAGCGTAGCGCCGCCCCAGGCTGCGTCTACATGGAACCAGCAGCCTAATTCTTTGGCTACGTCAGCAAGCTCATCCAGCGGGTCTACGTGCCCCGTTTCAGTAGTTCCGCCTACCCCAACAATTGCCAGAAGCTTATTACCTTCCTCTTGATAACGTTTACCAATGCGAAGGGCTTTCGCTGGGTCGAGGGTTTGTTTCGGCGCAGGCACAGTTAATAACTGCTCACGACCTAACCCCAATACGTCCACAGCCTTTGAGAGCGAGTAATGGCCGCGCTTGCTGCACATCACGCCTAAATTATTAATATTGTAGTGGCGATAGGCTGCGGCAAGACCCGCTTTAGCCACGCCTGAAAACCCTTTTTGTGGGCCAAGCAGTTTGTTACGCGCCACCCATAAGGCAGTGATATTGGCAATGGTTCCGCCCGAGCAGAAAGCGCCTAAAGAATGCGCGGCACTGTGTAGGTGCTCATCATAAAAGTCCTGAGGCTGGTCGTACACAAGGTTGTGCATCATACCCAGCACTTGACGTTCAAGCGGCGTAAAGGCTTTAGAGGTTTCTATCTTAACCAGGTTCTGATTAAGCCCTACCATTAACTTAGAAAGCGGCAGATGAAAATAAGGCAACGCAGAGGTCATGTGACCGATAAAGGTAGGAGAATAAGTATTAACAGAATGCGCAACGAGCTTATCTAACAAGCTTTCAGCGTGAGTAGACACGAACTCAGGTGATTCAGGCACCTTTGAGTCTGAAAAGTCTTTTTCAATTTCTTCTAACGACGTCTTCTTTGTCACTACGTGCTGCGACAAAAAATCTAAGATATTGTCAGATAAATGCTGCTCTATTTGAGCCAGCTTTGAGTCTTTGTGTTCAGGCTTGGTAAAGACCCTAAACAGGTGCTCTAAACTAACTTGCGCTTCACCCACTCAACACACCTCATACTTAAAACAATCACACATTTCGCTTACATTTATTGGGCGAAATCAACAGGCGGTTTTGTAGGACACCGGCCTGACACTTACTTTTCCTTTTAGCCAACTAGCATTCGACACAATTACTTTGTGACTGGTGCAGCTATTTATCCAACATATCCCTTAACGGTACATCGGCTGGGCTAATGCGCGTTGACGCGGTCCATTCGTTGCCAAACCTGAAAACTTATCACAATACTTTCAGGGTGTCGCACTTTACATCAGATTGCAATGCTCGCCAAGGGTTAGCGCACGGCATTTAAGCTACTATTAACGTTTTATTACATGCCCCAATCCCGTGAGACAACCAATTCTGTACACGTAATTAAGCAAATTCCCGCGAATTTTGTACCGCAAATTTTATCAGTCTCTACTATATTTAATTTATGAATAGTACCAACACGAGTCTCTCGTATTGGTTGTCCATCTTCTAATTGCGAGCCTAAGTAGCCATTGAACTCACATTCAAGCATTCATCGCTACGATAAAGTACTGCTTCAAAGCAAGGGGGTCTTTCTATGCCCATTCGTGAAATTTCCGAGGATTTCTCTATCGATGATATCGTGCCTTATTTTCAACCCATCGTTGACTTACAAAGCCAAGGAGTATGGCGCTACGAGTGCCTGGCACGCTTGATAACCCGAGGTGATAAGACTTTTTTACCTAGCGAGTTTCTCTACCTTATAGAGCGCGAACAACACGTAAATACACTTGCAGCGAGCATGTTTGTGCAATGTGCCAGCTATTTTCACGACGTTAATATCCCTTGGAACATCAATATAACTGCCAATGACCTTCACAATGTAGAGCTTACTAATACCCTCATCACCCATTTAGCAAGCTATCCCACGCCGGAGCGTGTAAGTATAGAAGTGAGTGCTTCTACTGCCCTATCCAATCCGAAAAGCCTTACCGCATTTATCGAAAAAAGTATGCATGTGGGACTGGGCGTTTTCATCGACAACGTTGGGTCATGCCCAGGCAATATACGTGCGCTAATGAACTTGCCGGTTCGAGGGATTAAGCTTGCAGGCGGGCTAATCAAACACTACGACGAACAAGAAGCGGTGAGGGAATATGTAGACTATCTACTGTCGCTATGTGAAAGACATGGCGTTAGCACTATTGCCGAGCACGTTGAGGATGAGGCGCATTTAGAAAGAGTGAAGCGACTGCCCATTCGTTATGCACAGGGATATGTGTTTAGTCCGCCCATGGCGAATGTACGAAGTGCCACTGCGCGCCATTAACGGGTATCTACCCCAGAACTAAAGCAAACGGGGCGAGATGTTCATCTCGCCCCGCTATCATTAGTTATCAGTGGTTCTAGCTGATAAAGTTGAATCAGCTTTCTTCACTACGACAGTTTAGCTGCCAGCACGATTGACCGCTACCTCTGTACTTTCGCTCAAACGGCGTCATATGGTTATCGCCAGTGACTTCAGATAAATCAGATACCATGCCGTAATGTTTAGCCGCTTGCGCAAATTCCATTAGATAAATAAGCCAGTTGCTACGCACTTCAATATTTGGAGTGATCGCCATCAGGTCCACCATGGCCGCACTACCGTGCCAGCGCTTTTGAACCTGCGTTTTTTTAGGATAGGGGTTGGGATACAGCAGAAAGTGCTGAGTCACGTTCCAATTAGACTGCTTTACTAAGCGCCAAAAGTCGTTCACATCTGCACGAATAACCCGATAGTTGTCTTGCTGTGCGCTGTAATGCTCGTGTTTATCCACTCGCAGCGCCGACTTATCAATACCGATAACACGCGCATCGGGGTTTGCTCTTGCAATATTCGCCGTACTTTCGCCAACACCACAGCAAGAATCTAGAATAACCTCACCGTTAAAACCATTACCGTTATCAAGCCACGCACTCACTTCGTCAAAAGCTGTTTGTGTATGATCGCTAATCGGTCGCTTATTTTCACTTGCTTGATACTTCTTCACTAAGTCGTCTAACTTGTCGTGAATACCTACCTGCGAGGTGGTGATTTCTCTTGAGTTACCACTTGCCATCAGCTACGAATACCTTTACCTGTTTTAAGTAGGTAGTACGCTACGCTGAATAACAGCGCATTGAAGCCTACCAGCAATGTGAGCGATAAGGTCACGTTTACGTCAGAGACCCCTAAGAACCCATAACGAAATCCGTTAACCATATACACAACCGGATTCGCTTTGCTCACCCACTGCCAGAATTCAGGCAAAAGCGACAACGAATAGAATACGCCACCCAAGTAGGTTAAAGGCGTTAGTACGAACGTGGGCACTACGCTAATATCATCAAAAGTTTTCGCAAACACCGCATTAATTAAGCCTGCTGTTGCGAACAAGGTAGAGGTAAGCAGCAAAGTGAGCGCAATAATGCCGAGGTGATGGATTTGCACATCAACGAAAAACAGCGACACCAAGGTAACGATAATGCCTATCAGGATAGCCCGGGCTACGCCGCCGCCAACATACCCAAGAATGATGACCGAGGTGGGTACTGGTGACACCAACAGCTCTTCAATATTGCGCTGAAATTTAGCACTAAAAAATGAAGACGACACGTTGGCGTAGGAGTTTGTGATCACCGACATCATAATAAGACCGGGCACAATAAACTCCATGTAAGTAAAACCGCCCATTTCGCCAATACGATTACCAATAAGGCTACCGAATATAACGAAGTACAAGCTCATTGTAATAGCTGGCGGCACAAGGGTTTGTACCCATATGCGCAAAAAGCGCGTGCATTCTTTTATCCAAATGGTGGTAAGCGCCACATAGTTTTGCTTAAACCAACCCACGTTTTGTTCTGTGTTCATTTGTGTACTTTCAGTTTTCATATTGTCACCTTTACCTATTGTGGGTTTAGCCAGCTTGCTTCGCTGATTCAACTAAACGCACAAATAGCTCTTCAAGGCGATTTGATTTATTGCGCATGCTCATCACTTGAATACCCTTTTCACTTAGCTGCGTGAAAACAGGGTTCAACCCTTCCGTTTTCTCAACGTCAACTTCAAGTGTATGGTCGTCAATCAAACGGTGTTCAAAGCCCGTTAGCAGATTATCTGTCGTCGACACCCCATCTGGAATTTTGATATCCAATACAAAGGTTTCCAGACTTAACTTAGAAAGCAAAGCTTTCATGCTGGTGTTCTCGACAATGGTGCCCTTGTTAATAATGGCGATATTGCGACACAGCATTTCGGCTTCTTCTAGGTAGTGGGTAGTGAGTATGATGGTAATCCCCTGACGGTTAATCTCTTCCAAGAAGCCCCACATTGAGCGACGAATTTCAATATCTACACCCGCGGTTGGCTCATCTAGAATAAGCAATTTCGGCTCATGCATGAGTGCTCGAGCTATCATCAACCTGCGCTTCATACCGCCAGATAGCTCACGCGCGCGGGCGTCCCGTTTTTCCCACAGATCTAACTGGGCTAGGTATTTTTTAGCGCGCTCTTTTGCAATACTGCGCGGCACACCGTAGTAACCCGCCTGATTCAATACAATTTGCAGTACGGTTTCAAACTGGTTGAAGTTGAACTCTTGTGGCACCAGTCCAATGCAGGCTTTTGCTTGCTCTTTTTGCGTTGTGAGGTCATAACCAAACACTGAAACGCTGCCGTTGGTTTGGTTAACGAGTGAGCTGATAATACCAATAGTGGTAGATTTACCCGCGCCATTTGGGCCGAGTAATGCGAAGAAGTCCCCTTCTTCTACTGTGAGGTCGACGCCTTTTAATGCCTGTACGCCACCTTTGTAGGTTTTGGTTAACCCTTTAATGTCCAACGCTTTCATGATTTGCCCGTAGTGAGAGTGTGACCACTAAGACGTATTGACCTTTGATGCACACCAAAGGTCAGCACGCCCTAACCAACTTGAGTGAGATGTAGCTATCTTGAGCTAACAATGTATAGCAAACGAAGTGTAACCCAGTTCATGCTATTAAATGAATACACTCGCGTTTAGTGGTTGCTTAAAACAGTTTAAGCTTTCGCATAACTGATTTACTAAGTGAGAGCGGAAACACCTTTTTTCAACCCTAATAAAAAAGCGCTGCGTACCGTTGGGGTAGCACGCAGCGCAAAGGGTAGCTATAAGCCAATTGAGACTTTTACGTAGAAGTTCAGCCTTACCGCTTCCACGGCACTGTTTCACGCTTAACTTTCAAAAAAAGATGGAGAAACAGTACAACCTGCCATGCTCGTTTGGTGCACTTAAAAGCTTTACACTGAACTCGACAGACAACTTCTATTAAACGCGGTATACATGGCAAAAAAAGCGCGCAATTGTGGAAATGTGGTGGTGATTTAAAATGCCTGTACAATCAGCATGTAGAGGAACGCGCAGAGCCTTATTCAAAGTCGCGTTTCTCAATGTTATACCAGCTAAAATTTCACGATGGCCACTCTCAAATATGGCGTAAATGAGGCAGGCTTGAGGATTTTATGCCGAACTTAGGCAACAGCTGCCATTCATAGGTATAGTGTGCGCTCTATCAGAATTATATTTGCGGGTTAATGTATGCCAAAGACAATTGCATTAGTGGAAGATGACGCGGCCATTCGCGAAAATTACATTATGGCGCTGAAAGCGCAAGGTTATAGCGTAAATGCCTATGAGGACAGACCGTCAGCTGCTGAAGCGTTTAACCACACCTTACCCGACTTAGCCATTATCGATATTGGTCTGAAAGATGAAATAGAAGGGGGCTTTATGCTGTGCCAGCAACTACGAGGCCTGTCCCAAACCCTGCCTATCATCTTTTTTACTGCACGAGATAACGATGTAGATACTATCAGCGGCCTTAGAATGGGCGCGGACGATTACCTGACCAAAGATATCAGCATGGCCCACTTGCTTGCGCGAATTGCCGCCTTGTTCAGACGTACAGATTTACTTGCCGCCCCAACAGAGCAAAAAGATGAACTAAAAGTTGGCGACTTAAAAGTAGACGTGTCCAGAATGACGGTAAGCTGGCAGAACCAGCCCGTTCTATTAACGGTGACAGAGTTTTGGATGCTGCATGCGCTCATTAAGCGCCCAGGTCATGTGAAAAGCCGCCAACAGCTAATGGATGAGTCCAGAATGGTAGTAGACGACACCACCATTACCTCGCATATCAAACGCATGCGTAAAAAGTTTGTGCAGCTTGACCCAAACTTCGATCATATCGACACCGTGTACGGCATGGGATATCGCTGGCAACTGTAGCTGGCTTTCGACTAAGTCCGCGTTTCATCTGATCAAAAGATAAGGGCAACCGACTAAAAACATGGGATTTCGCTTTTCAATACGCCTTCAGCTTATGGTGCTGTCGCTGTTCTTATTCACCATCCCCTACTTAGGTTATAACTACGTGTGGGAGCTTGAGCAGTATCTGCGAAACGGTCAGGAACAAACCATGATTGGCACGGCGCGAGCCGTTGCCACTGCGCTTCATGAGCGTCCCGCTTTATTTGATAGCCAGTCTGCGTATCTTCAAGACGTACGTCCTGGCACAGATCTTTACGCGCCTCCTATCCCATCCCCCATTCGACTGGATGGTGAACTCAATGACTGGCAGCAAGTCAGTGAGTTAATGAGTGAGTATGGCAGTAGCGAAGTTATTGAGTATTACAATGGCTATGCGGGTGAACCCACCAGCTTGTCGTTTAAGCATATGGTGGGGCGCTACGGTCAATTTCTGTATGCCATGTTTGAAGTCAGTGATGACGTGCTGCTGTGGCGGCAACCCAATAGTTTAAGCGTAGAAACAGGCGACCACCTGCTTGTGGGCATGGAAACCCCACAGGGTGAATTAGCAAGATATGTTGTTGCTCCTTATGAAAGTGGCTGGGTAAATGCGTACAAACTCGCAGACAACACAACGACCACACGGGCAATAGAGAACGCGCTCTCTATTCAGGGCCGATGGCAAGAGACAGCCACAGGCTACAACATTGAACTGCGCTTTCCGCTATCTTTGACCACAGGCGGCTTGGCATTTTCAATTGTCGATGTAGACGACAAGGCAAGTCGATTGAAGCAGTACGCGTTAGGTACGGCGAATACCAAAGAGCTCGCTGAATTAGGTACTGTTATCACTCCATCCCCTGAAATTGAGCGCATTCTGGCAGGTTTAAAATATGCCGATTCCCGGGTGTGGGTCGTAGATAAACACAAACGGGTACTCGCACGCGCTGGTGATATTCAATCAGCAACGGGCATTGAAGTAGATGAAAAAGAAACCTCTTCAAATGCAATTTGGCATTGGATAGAAAGTGAGTGGTTACTTCCACTTTATTATCAGATTCTTACGCGGCCACCTGCCGACTTTATTGACGAGCTAGACGATGCTTATGCATTGGTAGGGCAGGATTTAGGCACGGCGCTGAATGGCCAACCCGATTCACTATGGCGCTTGTCACCCGATAACAAAGCCATAGTGCTTTCCGCTGCCTACCCTATTTTTATTGAAGGCAACGTAATGGGTGCGGTTGTTGTAGAGCAAACCACTAACGGTATTCGTACGTTACGGAACCGGGCGTTAGAACAGCTCTTTCACGTTATTTTGGCAGTGATGACCATAGGTACATTAGGATTACTGCTGTTCGCGACGCGAATTTCAAACCGCATTCGCTCCCTTCGCGATAACACCGAAGCTGTGATTGATGATAATGGCAAAATCATTGGAACCCTGCCGGTATCCAATCAACGTGATGAAATTGGTGATTTATCCCGTTCATTTGCGGATGTGCTTTCGCGGTTACAGCAGTACAACTCCTATTTAGAAAACATGGCGTCCCGCTTGTCTCACGAACTTAGAACGCCCATTGCCGTGGTGAAGTCGTCATTGGATATGCTGACTCAGGTTAATGATGCCGACCAACAAGCCGTTTTTGTTGAGAGGGCCCAATCAGGAGTGAACCGCCTAAGCACCATCTTAAATAGTATGAGTGAAGCCACCCGATTAGAGCAGGCCATTCAGCAAGAAGATTTAGAGCCATTCGACTTAGTTAAGGTGATATCTGGGTGTATTGCTGGTTACGAGCATGCCTACAGCCATCGACGCTTTAGTTTTACCCACAATGCTGATAGCGCACGTATACTTGGCTCACCCGAACTTACTGCGCAAATGTTCGATAAAATTATCGCTAACGCCGTAGATTTCAGTGAAAAAGAAAGTGAGATTCAGGTCAGTATCACGGTTAAAGACAAGCAAACTGAGTTAACTATCAGCAATACCGGGCCGCTCCTTCCTGAAGGAATGAAGTCTCAGCTACTCCAGTCTATGGTCTCGGTGAGAAAAGAAAACGATGTGCAAAATGCCTCTTCACCGCACTTGGGGCTAGGGCTTTACATTGCCAATATCATAATGACCTTCCACAAAGGCCAGTTATCGTTAGCTGATAGAAAAGATGGAACGGGCGTAGTTGTTAGTGCACGCTTTCCGTTAATGTAGTTGGGTGAAACAACCTATTCGCTAAACCTAGAGTTAACGTGTGATGAACTTGGCTGAATACTTAGAGGCTCTTACACCTAGATAGGCATTCTAACAGCGTTCTACCTTGCTTAGCCTTTATTATCAATAATGGCAAAAATAAAGGCCAAAAGGTAGAACGCCAGCTTTCGCTAAGGGGTATACGATGCTGAAATGCTGCGTTAGCGTTTAACTTTGTGCAACTTCAATCAAATTAAACTTGGTTGCATCATCGCCTTTAACCAGTACACGACATTGCCCCCAACTTTCAGGTATTTTCCAGACATGCCCCTCTGCAACCGTAAATTTCTCACGGTGTGATTCGCAACGCACTTCCACCGTGTCTAAGTCGCCGTTAATATCATTAAATGCAAATTGGCTTCGCACTAATGTATGGAACCAGTTGCCATTTTCACCAATAGTAACGGGCACTTCTAAGTTTTGATTCGATGCAATAGCCGTTTCGATTTGTTCGATAATTGGTGTTATCTCCTCAATACGTGTTTGCTGATCATCCATTTCTTTAAGTTTGCTGAATGATGATAGCGCGTCGGCAAAGAGCCCTCGTTGGCTATCCAAGATTATTTTTCGCTGCAATGAATAGGCAACATAGTTTTCATCGAACACCATATTTTTATCGCGCTTGCTGCCATTGCTGGAAAGTATACGTCCGATACTTTGCACTTCTCTTTCAACATCACCCAACTTATTTGCAATCTGCGAATCCAAGTTGAGCAGCCAGGTATTTTCGTAGCGATTTAAAGTATCCCAGTCTTTGAGCTCGCTTAATGCCGCTTCCGCAGCGTCTATATCACCAGCTTGAAAAAGTGCATCCGCGTCTTTGTAAGCGCTGACAAATTTTCGCGATGCGCCAGTACGCCCACCTAAAACAAAATCCATTTGCACACTTTGATGGCATTGCTGAGTAGGCTCGCCGTCTTTGACTGCAGGTTCGAACTTCCATTTTTTAACCGCGCTTAATGCACTTTTCTTGAACGCACTATTGCCGAAGAAGTCATCCACTACAGGGTCTTTAACTCTCCCTTCTTCGTCGACAACATAACTCATTCTCACCCAGCCCTCTTGGCCTTTTCTGGCGGCTTGTGCAGGATATCGAGGGTTAGCTCTCTCAATGGGCATGGCAGGTTGAAAAGCGGTGATGCGCGTTACTTCGTTCTCTTTTGCCTCTTCCAGTGCCTTTTTCTCGACTTCGTCGCAGGGAATACTCAACTCCTGCGCTAACGCATTTCCGCTAATTACTGAAGTACACAAAGTGGCGAAAACAAACGCTAATTTGCTTAAGGGGAGACGGGTTGGCTGCAATACATTGCTATCTATATTTGCTTTGTTCCATTGAGTTCTTTTCATATTTATCATCCGTAATTAAAGCTAAATAATTATCTTAACATTTACGTTTTTAGTAGTGGTTTGCTTGAATATCAAGCTGACCTCAAAATGTAAGGCTAGGATTTTTTCGAGGAATTCTCAAGTGAAGCATCTGGTACGTTTTTAATCATCATCTGCTCTTTTCGTTTCATCATCATCTTAGCCAGTCGTCGCATACTCACCGTTGTATCTTTCTCATCGACGATATCTACACCTAGTAAGCGTTCCAACAAGTCTTCCAAGGTGAGAACGCCTTCTAGGCCACCGTACTCATCAACCACCAACAGCATATGTACATGCTTATTAATAAAGTGCTCGAATGTGACGGATAAAGGCATAGTATTCAACACGGTAACCATGTCTTTGGCATATTCAGATAATGGCTTATCGGTATTACCCCGAGCTTGTGCCACCAATAGATCTGAACGCATAACAAAACCTGTTATGTTTTCAGAATCACTGTCTTCAAAGACAGGAATACGGGAAAACTCAATGTTAGCGTGTTTGTGAAAAAAACCTTCTACCGTCATCGATTCCGACACCTTAAATAGCGCCGTGCGATGAGTGATAGCATCTTTCACTTTAAGTTCATGCAGGCTCAACAGGCTCTGTAAGAAGGCGGCCTCATGATTGGCTAGCTGCCCCTCTTGCCCTGACAACTCTGCCATAGCATGCAGTTCGCTTCGACTTAATCCGCGAAGGGGGCTGTCTTCTTTAAAACCCTTTGTCATTAATTCAGACATTTTCACAAACGGCATAAGTACGATTGAAAGATATTTAAGAAAATATGCCGTTACCGGCGCTAGTGCTCGCCAATAGGTTGCGCCAAGGGTTTTAGGAATAATCTCAGAGAAAATCAGAATGAGCAGGGTAAGTATCGCTGAAATGATACCTAAATAAGCGTCGCCAAATACTGCCGCGGCTTGAGCCCCAGCACCTGCTGCGCCCATTGTGTGGGCTATCGTATTAAGGGTCAAAATTGCCGATAACGGTGTGTTAATGTTATCCGTTTGTTCACGCAACAGTGCACCACTAGCTTTGCCCTCTTTCTCTAATACAGAGATGTAAGCAGATGAAACACTTAGAATTACAGCCTCTGCAATGGAGCACAAAAAAGAAAAGCCCAGTGCGATGAAGACGTACACAATAAGTAAAAGCATGTAATTATTCCAAGCGTCCTTGTAGGTTTAAACGCATTTTATTTTTAATTAGTTAAGCGACTATTATGGATAATAGAGCGGGATATACAAGCGCTCAGTGTATATCATTTGAGCGCTTAGTTAATGAGAGGGAAACGTAAACGTAACGATTACCCGCAACACGCCGAGTGTTGTTCGTGGTTATGACGGTTTTGCTGCAGCTTCTTCACACCTAGCCTTAACATTAACCCCGCCAAGACAATCGCACAAAGCGCGTAAATTACTTGAACATCTGCACCATGTTCATGAACGTGACTTTGGGTTTTAATCATTGACGATAGAGAAAATGATGCCACTAAGTAGTTAAGTAAGTAGCCGAAACCTATGCTTGCAGATATCACACTGAACAGATAGAGCACTAATGTTCGTGTACCCATTTCTTGCTTTATCATACCCATGGTTGAGACGTTAGTGGCTGGACCTGCCATCAGAAACACCAGAATAGCACCAGGTGATAACCCTGCCGCAAGAAAACCTACAGCCAACGGCGTGGAAGCGGTAGCGCATATGTACATGGGAATACCGATGATCGCCATAACAAGCATGGCAATAACACCATCTCCCCATTGGGTAAGAAAGTCTGTGGGCACCCAAGTCTTAATGGCAGCTGCTAGTGCTAAACCCACTAATAACCAAACCACAATATCTTCAAGTAACTTTCCACTAGCGTAAGCAAGCACGTTTGCGATTTTCGAAGGTTGAGACTTGGCTGGTAATGCTTCCTCGCTGACATGGTTATGGACCGCTTTCTTTTCACCACCACAACAAGAAGACGCGACCTGAGCTTTAGGCTCTGGCTTAGGTTCAGGCTTGGACCCACAACAAGATGACGACTGCATCGCTTCGGCTTGACCTAGCTGCGCTTCTTTTTTCTCATCTGATTCTGTGAAAAAGCGTACCATTAAGCCCGCATAAATGGCGCTTAAAATAGCCGCAACGGGTCTGACAATAGCATAGAGGGGGCCGAGCAATGCATAAGATACTGAGACGCTGTCCACGCCAGTTTCAGGGGTAGAAACCAAAAATGAGATGGTCGATGACTTCGACGCGCCGCTGCGCCTAAGTCCTAAAGCCGCAGGGATAACGCCACAAGAACACAGAGGTAAGGGCGCACCAATTATGGCAGCTTTGCTAATTGAACCGAACGATGAGCTGCCCATGTGCTTTTCTAAAAACGAAACGGGTACCAATTCATGCATGATACCTGCCACCAGCAAACCTAGAAGTAGCCAGGGCGCCGATTCAATAAAAAGCGCTAGGAAATTTTGTCCAAGTAAAATGATATCTGACACAACGCCTCGCAGGTTATTTTGTTCTAGAAGACTTTTCTAAGCAGTACCTTCAACAACAAGAATAACGATGTTTTAAAACGCTAATTATAATAACAGATATGCGGTATGACAGAAAATCAACAATATTGATTAAGAGGACAAGCAGGAGGGGAAGTTACTTGAGCGGAAAGAAAAATGGCCAGTACAAATGCACTGGCCAAATGTTGACTGTCTCGTAAGTGTGATTTTAAACCACGAGGTCAACCATGAAAAAACGCTAAGCGTATTACTTACTTTTCAAGCTGCTCTTTATGCGCCGATTCTCTTTTAAGCTTCGACACTACTGAGAAAGCTTCAAGCATTACGAGCACGGATACAATGAGTACTACCGCATCTAAGAACACTAGCAGGTAGTTACCTTCAACATAGTACTCTTTAAGCTTAATAAGACCTGCAAAGAATGCCATCACCAGTACAAATACCATAGGGATTAGCGTGTACTTAGCTGGTCGACCTAACTTGATCAACATAACTGAGATAACTAACAGTGTTAAACTGGCTAGGATTTGGTTAGTTGAGCCGAATAGAGGCCAGATGATCATGCCGCCGCTTCCCGACGCGCCACCGGCACCGAAGGCCAATAGTAAGCAGCATCCAACAGCAACAAGTGTTGCAACCACACCGTTCTTAAGTGCACCGATAGAGTAAATATCGCCCCACTCCTGAATAATATAGCGCTGTAGACGCACACCTGAGTCCATGGTGGTACCGGCAAATAGTACAACCATTACCGCTAGAATTGTTGAAGAGAAATCTACTGGCAGTCCCCAACCTTGCTGAATCAAGTTTGCTCCGCCTGTGATAAATGCACCTACGCTGCCCGCGCCTAAGTGGCTATATACTTCGTGCCACTCTTCTGGCGATGCGGCAAACGCCACGCCACTCACAGCAACGATTGTGATAAGCGCTAGTGAGCCTTCACCTATTGCACCTAGGTAGCCTACGAAGCGTGCGTCTGTCTCTTTATCAAGCTGCTTAGAGCTGGTACCTGAAGATACAATTCCGTGGAAGCCAGAAACTGCACCGCAGGCAATAGTCACGAATAATAAAGGAATAAGGCTTGGCGAGTCGACGGCTGTTTGGGCGTTGAATGCTGGAGCCGTGATATCTGGCATAGCAAAGAATACCGCACCGTAAAGTAGGAACAAGCCAACAAGTAGCTGCATACCGTTAATAAAATCACGTGGCTGCAATAACATCCATACCGGAAGCAATGATGCTATAGCGGCGTAAACGAATAGGATAATGATCCAGTTGGCTTTATCAGCTAAGCCAAACATGGTTTCCGGTAGGCTAAGTGGGATATAGCTACCTGCATATACAGATGCATATAAAACAATAATACCTACTATGCACAGAGGTATAAGGCTGAAATTACGTTTTAGTAATTGACCTATTACCAGCGCTACTGCAATTGCCATCCAGGCAGGGAATACGGCATTTGGTTGGGATACAAACGAGTTAGCGATAACCACGCCGAATACCGCGTTAACCATTAGGAGCACTAGGAAGATCACTATCATAAACAGTGAACGAGAGCGTTTTCCGATAACGGTTTCTGACAACGCGCCCATAGACTTACCTTTGTGACGCGCACTCGCCCATAGGGCACCCATATCATGTACACCAGCGAATAAAATGGTACCAAATACAACCCAAAGCACTGCTGGAACCCAACCCCAATAAACGGCGATGGCTGGGCCTACAATTGGCGCAGCACCCGCTACGGAAGTGAAATGGTGCCCCCACAACACGACTTTATTGGTGGGAACATAATCCACCCCATCTTTCATCGTGTGAGCTGGTGTTACAAAACTATCATCCAACTTAAAAATTCGGCTCGCGATAAATTTAGAATACACGAACCAACCGAGCAACATTCCGATGATGCCCAGTATTACAATGGCAATAGACTGCATACTGTCGTCCTAATTTGTTTTACCAATAGGTTTCTAGGGCCTGTTAATCTTTGGTGTACGAATTTTGGCTTAAACGTACAACAAAGGTCAGCAGCTCCTAGCCCGTGGATTATCTTTTTTTCAGTTCAAACACTACACCAATTAGCGGTGAAGAAAGGTCATACCTGAGTAAGAGATTACCTGTTTGAGGTATGCCCAACGTACTGTTGCGCGTATTTAAACATGCGCCGAGGCAAGGGCCTTGCGCATTAGACTAAAGTCTAACGTAAAGAATAAGAATTAGCTTCACTGAATGGAGATTTTATTGGAAACGCACGCTCGAAAAGCCATAACGTTCAATGTATAACCAGTTTTCTATTGTGCGATGCTGTTATGTCGTTGAGCGAGAAGCTATGCGCTATTCCAATCGAGTGCAAGGGGGGTCTTTTCACTCTCTGTATAGCTACTTCTCTCTTTATCGTTACGTCGCTTAACTAAACAAATATCGCTTTTATTAAATTGTCTTAATAAAGGTCGCGATGATAACGCCCTTCATCAGCTAGCGCATTGTATGCTTGTTCCTCAAGTATAGACCGCAACGCTTTATCAACGCCTTGGCCCATTCCCTCAAAATGCCCACATACGTATACTTGTCCGGTGTCGCCTAAGAAGGATTTGACCTCATCTCGTTGCTCTACGAGGCGCTGTTGAACATAGCCTCCGTTTTCTTGACGGGAGAAAATAACTGACTTTTTAAAAATACAGTCACTATTCTGAAAAGGCGATAGCGTTTTATCTAGCACGTCATCTTGCGCAGGATTACGCTCGCCAAAAAATATCCATACTGGCCCTGCGTTCTCGAGCAGTGCGCGTTTTGCAAGCTGTGCTCGTACCCCCGCAATGCCGCTACCCGCCGCAATCAAAAGCAATGGGCACATTGTGTCTGCAATAATCGCGCTGGTATTTTTACGAATGTAGGCCTGTACTGATTGAGACAGAGGCAAGGAACGGGTAAGTAAGCCTGAACCTATCCCGAGTTGGCCGTTGTCTTTAGCCAGCTGTCGAACTACAAGCTTTACGTCGTGCTCTTGTGGTACCGACGCAATGGTGTAACTTCGGCTAACTATTGGTTCCCCTGCTTGCTGAGGAATAAGTACTTCCAACACGTCACCCGCTTCCCATTGTTCATGTAATTCTTGTGTCTGATTAGAATGGTCAACGTTCAACGACAAGCCGAATAAGCCAGGCGAGGTTGAGGCTTTGCTCTCGGAGTGGTTGGAGGGTTGGTTTGAAACCTCGCCTGAGGCCGACTTTACTTCATTTAATTGAACCCGATTTTTCAGTGTGAAAGCATGGGTGGGGTGCTGCTCATCCTGTGGCAAGGCACCAAGCAAAGACAAATGCTCACCTTTCCCTGAATCCAGTGTCGTTAGCGGAGAAAGCGCACGTGCGCCTAGTGCACTGATATTATCGAACAACGTGACTGCGAATTGGCAAAACGCGGCGTATTGCTTATCGCCTAATCCCACCACTTCAAAAGATAGATGGGACAGGTAATCAGATTGATTCGACGACGCCTTTTTTAGCGCTTTACTAAAGGTTCTGCCCGCATCAGGGGGCTCGCCTTCACCGTAGGTACTCACAACAAAAATGACTTTCGACACACTACTTAACGTGTTGAGTTTCAAAGATGCCATGGACACTACCGACGTTTGCTCTTGCTGTGATAGCGCAGCGGCCTTCGCGCGGGCAATTTTTTCAGCCGTACCAGTTTGACTTGCGTATACGACAAGGGTCTCCTCGCCTGATACCGCATAGTTGTTTTGCTTTTTATGCTTAAAAAATAACACCGCTACCCACAGCAAATACAGGCCAATGCTTAATAGTGCTATGAGTAGACGGTGTGTTTCTGTCATGTGCTTATCTTTTATACTGCTCTATTGGAATAGCTGAAGGCTTAAGAGGCTGTTATTCCCTAATCTTTAAAGAACGATTACAGCCCCTAGCTGCTCAAGGCTATTACAGTGGAAGTACTTCAAATGTGCCTGAGTAGCTACCGTTACGAGACGTTGCTGGCTTTTGCGCTTTATCGTCTTCATAACCAATTTCTACAAAATACATTCCGGCTTGCGGCCATGTAATTTCAATCTGACCATTTTTGTCAGACGTGACTTTAATCGTTTCCTGATCATTTCTGTAGCGCATACCACCGCGCACAACTTCCACCTCGGCGCCAACCGCAGGCTCACCGTCAATAAGTAACTTGAACGTTGCCGTTTCGGTTGCGAATAAATCATTAGGGTGAGTCACTGGCACTAGTTCTAAGCCCACATTTTCAGGCGTAAATACTTTACTCGATGGCGCGCCAAGAGTGACATAGGTCTCTACACGTCGAGAGCTTTGCACTACGCGAAGGTCTTTTGCTTCTTTTGGTACGGCGGTAGCAAACTCTTCAGGCTTATATTCTTCACCACGGCCCGGCCACATCTTACGCTTGCCTTCTTCATCTCGCCAAAAAGCGCGAATACCGCTGCTGGCAGAGGCAAGTTTGTATGTACCTTCTTTATCTAGTTTCAAATCAAACGTGGTCCGATACTTTCCGCGCGCCATATTTTCCACTTCAACAGCTTCGCCGTCTGGCGATTGAACCACTAAGTTACTGGCGTTCATTGCGAAATGGTCAGGGTGAAAAATAGTATTAGAAATAGCGGCATCAAACGTTACGTACGCTTCTTCACCTGATAATACGGTAGAGCTTGGTAGTAACCACGCGCGATGCGCACTGGCTGAAAATGACACGGCAAGTGTTGCTGCTAGCGCAATGGCAGAAGCTTTTACTGATAGTTTTTTCATAATGTCCTCTTATTGGATCTTTACAGAGTGAGCGTTGAATTAGCGCCTCCGCAGATTAGTCTTCCAGACGCAGTACTACACGCCCAAGTTCTGAATTTCCTTTCACCTCTACCGGTAGTGACGCAGCAGATAGCGGTAAAGAAAATGGCAGAGACAGTACTTCTCTTCCGCCTACTTCTCGTGATGCCTCAACGCGAAGCGTGTAATCGCCCTCTGGCAGTTCTGCTAACGCTTTATTTAGCTGCGAATCAAGGCTGTAATCGCCTGGGCCTTTTGTTGCACTGGTAAGTCCGTCATACGGCAAATCAAGGCTTCGCCCACCACGACGCCACCATTGGCGCAAGTCTTTAAGCCACTCTTTCCCTTTGTCTTCACGCATTTCAACGTCGTACCATACGGCGACTTGAGTAGCCTTGCGTTTACTGTCTTCAATCCACACGGCAAGATAAGGTTTGTGATATTCAGCCACATCAAGTTGCGGTAAGGCCACGTCCAGTTTGGCTTGGCTTGCCGCGTGAATAGCGCCAGAGGCAAATGTCATACTCAATAACGTTGATGCGATCACTGCGCTTTTTCGCATTTTCATGTAAACACTCCTTAAAATTGTGTAGCTAAGTGCCAGTAGCGTCGCGCTAGTGCACAAACAGTAAAATAATGACAAACGGGATAAGTACGCCGAGCATAGTAATGGGCCAGGTAGACGCGCGCGTTTTCGAGTGACGCATTAATAACTGCAGCCCAGTTACACTAAAAATAATGCAGGCAACAGCAAAGATATCGATAAACCAGCGCCAGGCATTTCCCGTGTTCCGCCCTTTATGCAGATCATTGAAATAAGATATCCATCCTCTATCAACGTTTTCATAAGTCACTGTGCCAAGTTCAGCATCTACTGCTATCCAACTATCAGCACCGGGCCCGGGCCACGCAGCATAAAATTCAATACCATCCCACTCTCCCGTCACCGATGAAGGTAGTGAAATGCCCTCTTGCGACTGCATAAATGCGACGAGTTCGCTTGGTATAGCTACGTCCCCCGTATCTAGAGAAAGCAATTGTTCGACAGCCAACGGTGGTAAGCTTGATTCAGCTGACGTTACAGTTCTGTTGGCAGGAATATCTGCAGCGTGATTTAGCGTAATCCCGGTTAGAGCAAATAACATCATTCCTATCAGACATACTGCGCCACTAATCCAATGCCATTGGCGAATGCCGCCTAAAGAAAAACTCATAATTTCGTTGCTAACTCTCTGTACTACTCGGTGATATTGACTAATTTCAACGGGCTAGATAATACAGATATTTCCAACCTTTTCAATGTAAATGAGATTTATTCTCATTATTGTATTTTTTGCACAACAACCTTTAAGCATTGCTTTATTTTTTATGCAAACGAGGCCCCCAAAAAGCCGCAAGTAACAGGTAATTGCACAGCGCTTTATAAAGGGTAGGTAAATAGGTAAACGTTGCAGAAACCAGCACGCTTGTAAGCTGTAAAAAACCAATCCACACCACAACGCCAATTTCGGTTTTCCACACGTCTATGCAGTTCATGAGACTTATTGCCATAAGCAAATACGCCAAACTATGAAGCACAATTAAAAGTAATGGTGAAGGTGTGCTGGTTAGTCGGGTGATACCGGCATGCTTCTTATTGCCAAGCGAGAGTAGTAAGAAACTCAAATACGTAAGCAAAAATGCGAACACCACATCCACAACGATACTCATATTAATGCCTCGCTGTTTTTACCTTGTAGTTTGTCTTGGCGAGCTTTGTCTTTTCGCTTTGGTGACGGTGCGCTGTTTACCCGTTTTGCTTTCACGGCTTTGGCTTTTGTGACGTGGTAAGCAGCATAGCCGAGTACTGCCGCAAGTGTTATGCATATAAGGTCAAAACTCACTCTCAAGCTATCACCATTTGCAACCGCAAAATCTAGGTCTGTTGCTGAGGTGAGGTGGTCAAGCAAAGGCACAAGCGCAAACAACACTGCTGCAAAGCCAAGTTGAATTACCCACCCTTTTTTGTCTCGCCAAATAAACCCTGTAACCACACACACCAGCCATATTGCGAAAAACATCTTAATTTCCCATAAGCTTCGAGACGTTAGATCAGCAGGAAGTAGCCTGTTTACCCAAAAGTAGCCGCCGGTCGCACACATTAACCCTGCAATGCTGCCTATGTTGCTGCCCCTGACCAATTCAAAACCAAACTCTCCAAGTTGTTGCTTTGCCCGTTTCACTACCCACAAAACAGAGCCCGTTCCCACCATAATGGTGCCCAGAATACCGGCAAAAAATAGTAACCAGCGAGTGAGGGTATCGGCGAAGCGCGCTTGATGTAACATATCCAAATAGTTATACGTCGCCTGGCTGGCGTTAGCGGCCACTGACGCTGGGCGCTCGTTTATGACTTCGCCTTGTGCGTTAAATACCAGCGCACTACTTCCCCCACGCCCCGCACTTAACTGCGTTCGATTGTTCCCACTTAGCGTAAACTGAGCGTTAGCTTTACCCGGGTGAGTAATAGATAGGCTTTCAACCGGCACCTGCCATGTGCTCTCAGCGTGAGCAATCATCGAAGAGATGGGTAAGGCCAACAAGGCATTAATGTCTGGTGAAGCTAGATTTTGCTGCTGCGCATTCTGGCGTACTTCTGTACCTTGAGGACGGTGCCGCACGCGCTCCTCGCTGTTAAAAGGCAATAGCGTGGCGCCTAATAGAATCAAACCAGAAAAGGTGATCATGATATGAAATGGTAGTGCTAATACCGCACTTATGGCGTGCCCATCTATCCAGCTCAGCAGCTTCTTCTTTGGCCTGAACATAAAGAAATCGGCAAAGATTTTTCTGTGCATGATGACGCCGCTGATAATAGCAACAAACATCATCATACTGACTGCGCCTACTATCCAGCGTCCAACGGTTCTGTCTATGCCGTATAACTCGAAATGAAAGCGATAAAGGAAGTTGCCACCGGCCGTTTCTCTTACTTTTATCTCTTCACCCGTGGACGGATTCAACATAACCCGTGGACCTCGACGACGCTCGTTACCTGCATTGGCGTCGCGCCACGACAAGTCGAGGGTGTTCGAGCGCGCATCTGGTAGTGAGAGTTGCCATTCACTTGCATTGGGCGCATAGATCGCAAGATAACGTAAACCGTGCTCTAGCGCCTTTTCGCTGGGTACTGCGGCGTGTTGTTCTGGCTGCATCCAATAGGTTATTTCGGTTCTAAAAAACGACAGCGTACCGGTAAAAAAAATCGCGAAGAGTAACCAACCAACAAGTATCGAGCTCCAAGTATGGAGCCACGTCATAGACTTTCTGACATACCCTTTCATGCTAAAGCCCTGTACTGATTGAATAGAGACACAAAGCTAACGCCGAGAGCGTCGTCATTACGATGGTCGCCTTTTTGGCCGTATCGAAGATGAACGTAAAAAGAATGAAGGTGCAGTAAATACAAAAGAACAGCATTCTTACCAGCGCTTCGTGCTCTCGTCCTTCAGCCCCTATAAAATTGGCAATGGCGCTGCTTAGCCACGCTGAAAAAGCGTAACCCAGTGCCACAGCAATCAGCGTTCTAAGTGCGACATCCAATCGTTCGCGACTTATAGTGACGCGGTTTACCATTTGGCTCTTCATATTGTGTTCTTCACTAGGTTTTCCAGTGACTGGATGTTGCCAAGTAAATCAGAACGGGATGGGTACGATTTGTATACCTGTCGTAATAGCGTAAGTGCATCTTGGTACTGACGCTGATCTATGGCAATTTGCGCACGTCCTAGCATGGCGCGCTGTTTAACGTCGGCGAGTGACTCAGCTCGTAGATAGGTCATTTTGGCACGTTCGACGTTGTTCTGTTGACGATAAAGTGAAGCAAGAGACAACAGCGCCTCACCATTGTCAGGGGCGTCAGCAATGGCTTTGGTTAACAGGGAAATTGCCGTTTTGCTTTGCCCTTTGCCCATAGCCAACTGAGCTTTAAGTACATTAAGCGTAGCTGCTTGAGAGGCCGTCAGATTTTTCACGTTATTGTCGGCAGCTTGCGTTAATTTACTTAAATCAGACCATTGTTCATTGGCCGCTAAATAAGCCGCTATTTTAGAGTAAGCGTCGAAGCCTTCCCCATCTTTGTCGGTAATGAAAGTCTTCGCATGGGTAGCCAGTATGTCTGCTGCGCGCCGCGGACTGCCGTCAGAAACGTGCAATTTGGCCACTGAAATCAAGTTCGACAGCGAGCGGTCACCCAAAGAAAGGGCAGTCTCTAAGCTGCTCAGCGCCTTTACCATGTCACCCTGCTTTAACGCTATTTGTCCCCGTTGGAGCCAAAGCTGCTGATTACTTTCATCATCTACCAACATTTCGCCTAGCAAGCTTTCAGCTTGTGCAAGTGCATTACTTTCAATAAGCGCGAACAATAAGCCTTGATACCATTGCTTGTTTTCAGGTTCGAGCATCAACGCATTTTGATAAGCACCAATAGCGGTGACAGGTTTTCCAAGCTGAACATTGGTATAGGCTAGCTGCCCGAATAGTTGGGCATCTTGAATACCTAGTTCTACGCTTTTAGTTAAATGAGTGCGTGCTTTGGCCAATTTATCTGTCATTAAATACGCCATGCTCAAACTTCTGTGCGCCGATGGAAGATTTGGCATAGCGTCTATAACGTCCAACAGCACTTTTTCGGCAAGTGCGTAGTTTTTCTCATTCAATAGCACTTGTCCGTAAAGCTCACGCAAACGTGGACTAAATTGAGAAATATCCTGGGTTGCAAATGCGCTGGCAACGTTTGAATAATTGCCTGCTTGCAAGTCGGCCTGAATGCGCCCGATAAACTCACCTTCTTCACGGGATATACGTTCACGATGATCATCTCTATGGTGCTGACGCAGGACAAACTGCCAATCGGGTTCTTCCAATTCCACCGTTATTTTTGCACTTACCGGCTTAACAAAAGCCAGCGCGCTCACTACACAGCTGAGGACAGTTACGGCTGTAATTTTCTTTAACATTGTCTCAATCAACCTCTAAATTCTTTAGCTTCTATTTCGCTTTACTGCGCTAAACCAAGCCTCTATTAAGCTTCTATTAGGCCTCTATAACTACGGGCCAAATAAAACGCGCCTTCACCGCTTCATCTTCTTTGTAGGGCGATGTAAATTTGCTGGCTTTAACAAAACGCATTATTTCTTTATTGAGCTCGTGATGCGGGTTCTCGACAATATCCATCAGCTTTACGTTACCGTGTTCGTCAATAATGACGTCGAGCTTTACAATCACCCGCTTGATACCTTGCTTTTTGAGTCGCTTGGGGAAACGTATTTTGACCGGAGTCAGCAAGGTAGGCTTTGAATCCAGTTCGCTTAGCCCAAAGGCGTCCAATTCAATATCAGGCATATCCCATTGGGTTTGGGTCACTTTGACGTTTGGCATGTCGGGCTTTGGCACTTGTATATCTGGCTCAACACTTAAATCCGCCATGGTCATGGCTGCGCCACTGCCCTCTACCTGCATAACAAGTTCAGTTTCTTCTACTACATTTTGCGTTTTCGGGGGCGGCGGAGGTGGAGGCGTTACCGCAATGTCCAACTTGCGCACAACCATAGTGTCGGGCTGCAGATTAGACAAAAAGTGCCCTAGCCACATAACGCCAAGTGCACCAACGAGCACCGCACCGCTAAGTAGAGAAGGTTGAAGATTGTATTTCATTGAATTTTGCCTCGTTCGCTATGGCTTCAAAGTGGCGATATTTACCGTGTCGGCACCCGCCAGTTTGGCTTCATCTATGACTTCTACCAACAATTCAGAGCGAACGGCTTTATCTACCTGAATGACTACTGGGCGTTGTTCTTTCATCAACAATTGCTCAACGGTAGAGCGCACACCGCTCACGCCGATATTGGCACTGTCATACACCACTTCACCGGTTCGGGTAATTGCCAGCATAATGGCCATTTGATCGAGCTTTTGTGCTGATATCGCCTGTGGTTTATCTACCTCAACCCCAGTTTCTTTTACGAACACTGTTGAAACGATAAAGAAAATTAAAAGTATAAAAACCACGTCTAGTAGCGGAGACATATCAATGCCTTGCGCTTGCTGGTTTTCAAGGCGTCGCTGTAATCGACTTGCCATGTTTACGCCTCCCTTGCTACGGCGCGCTTTACCGCACCATTAACAAACATCAACAAAAGCCAGCCAGGAATAGCCAAGGTTAAGCCAAGCTGAGTGGTAAAAAGTGCATCGGCAATGCCACCAGTGACGACTTGACTATCGACACCTAACGACATCATTCCGGTGAAACTCACTTGTAGGCCTGCAATTGTGCCTAGCAGGCCCATCAAGGGAAGAGCACTAACCAGAACGGCAGGAACCATTTCTCGCTTTGTTAGCTCTTTCTCTCCATCACGCACTTGGGCTATCTCTTTGCGTGTAGTAAACAACACAAAGATTTGCTGGTAAGCAAACCATGCCACCAGCAGCATTAACCAACACAATGCATTCCCCACTAGCTGTTCAATCATTAGCTTGCGCTCGCTTGCTGTTGACCATCACTCTTTTGGTCGGTTTTCTTAGCAATGTCTGGCTCGTCATTGCTAAGTACAAGCGCGAAACTTTCGAGCTCTTCGTAGTAGTGTCGTGCTTTGCGAGAGAGTACGGCATTTAGAATTAATGCCGGTATGGCCACAACTAAGCCTAACTCTGTCGTAACCAAGGCTTTAGCGATCCCGCCAGAAATAACTTCGGGGTCGCTTGAGCCAAATGCCGTCATCATTCTAAAGGTTTCAATCATGCCGCTTACCGTACCTAGAAGACCTAGTAAGGGTGCAACGGCAGCAGTTACAGCAATGGTGCCGTTGTATTTTTCTAGCTTGATTTTGTCTTGCTGGAGTGCAGAAAACAGCTCATCGTCGCGTTCAGTTGGCGTGCTTGCACGCTTAGTTATGTCATACAGCTCGCGCTGCATGCCATCAAAGAAGCCCACACCTGAACTGCCCACCATGTTCACCAGAGCTTTGCCTGATGCTACTTGCTTAACCTTCGGTAAGCGCCATAGCTGAATAACTTTAAACAGTGCGATAAGCGTAGCGAGAAGGGCAAACAACACGATAGGGATCACCCACACTCCGCCTTTCACAACATGTTCAATTACCCCTTCTGACGCTTGCTCGCGTGTAGCTGCGCGGCCAAGGGTAGGATCTATTTTAATGCTGCCATTGCCGCTGCTTGCCAAGCTTGCAAGGCTTTCGGTATCCGTATCTGAAAAAGTGGACGTAGAGGTAAACAGGTCTTGCTTACGCTCTGCCGTACCCGCAACGTTTTGTGCTTGCGCCAAATACCACGTCACCGAACCAAGAGTAAGCACTTTTGCTTGGGTCACTTCGCCATTCGCCAGTACAACCTTTCCTGCACTGAAATTAGGGGTTTGTTGATTCGCAAACTCTTTCGCTTTTTCACCCACTTTCTGGACTTTGTCAGACAAGCTCATTTCGCTTAACGACAGACTGTCTACACCGGTTTGAAGCAGGAAACGGCTCAACAAATTTTGTTGGAACTCTTGTTGCTCGCTCCAGCTCGATAGGCGATTTTCTAACTGGGAAAGACTAAGGGTTCTTTCGTCCATTTTACGGCGGGCGACCGTGGTTTCATTGCGCAGTTTCATTACCTGCTGTTCAAGCGCACGCAATTCATTAGCCAGCGCTACACGCTCTTTACTAATTTTGCTTTCGGTGCGTTCCAGGCGCGCTTTTGCCTCTTTAATATTGGCCAGCATGCTATCTTCAGGCGCTGCCACTGCCGGTACACAAACCACAGCTGCACACAAAGCAACGCATGCTGCAATGAAAGAGGATTTCAACATTGGGTTAAATGTTGTGAGAACGTGAGATAAGCATTTCATTCGCCTTCTCCTTGAGCCAGCGTAAGTGGTAAAGAAACAAAATCGGGCTCATGCTTCTTCTCGAAAATAGCAACGGCAAGGGCCACCGCTTCGCTATCTACGTTGTCACTAAATTGCCACTGCCATTCCCCGTTTCGAACGCGACCGACACCCTGATATTGACCATCGGCGTTGGTAAACCACGCATAGCTGCTGCCAACAAAGAACTGCTTAACTAATACATCTTTGTCATCGGGAGCACGCATTACGGTTTCGTTAACCAGAAGCTTGCTATTAAATTGTTGAAGGGATGAAAGTTTTGCAAGGGTAACCTGAAGCTTATTTGACGTGTCGGCGTCAGCCGCTAATTCGGCTTGTTCTTTATCCCACGTCTGGCGAATAATCTCTGGCAACGACGAGTAAAGGCTATCGACTTGCCCGATGACTCCTGCTAAGGCTCGCTCTACCCCGCCCTGTTGTGCTTCAAGCTCACTTTGCTCAGAAAGAAGTGCTTCTCGCTGAGCTTCCACGTCGGTGGTTGCAGCTTTACTTTCGTCAATCATACTCTGCAGCTGAGTACGTTCAGCTTTAAGCAATTGAATGCGCTGACGCAATGCAGGCTCTGATTCGCGCCACTCGTTTTCTAGCTTTTGCGTCTGGCGCTCAATGCTAATCCACTTTTCAGTGAGCCCATCAATATCGCTGGCTTTTGTCGCTGCCATCACAATACCTGATGAAGCCACGGCAAGTGATACCAGTACAAAAGAGAGCACTGCACTTCTTTTAACTTTCATTCAAATCCCTTACATCTCTTAGCTGAATTAATGAGATTGCCGGCACGTCGATATCACTATCGAGGCCGGCATTTTTAGTGTCTTGTTACTGCTTGCTAAGTATTAGAACTGGTAAGTAGCAGACAACAAGAAGCTTCTTTCTGGTTCATTAAAGGTATTAGCTCCTGCGTTAGACGCTTGCGTACCTTCACGCTTAACGCTTTCGTTGAACAAGTTCTTAACCGACACGTTGAAGCTCAAGTTTTCGTCGAACGCGTAAATGGCGTTAATGTTGGTGATGGTATAGGCTTCGCGATCATCGGCTTCGATAACGGCGCCCGAATTAACGCTGGCCGTAGGGCTATCTGTTTCACCATAGTGTTGAGCGCTAAGCACAAGCTCAAGTGCATCGGTGGCTTGCCAGCTTATTAGCGAGTTCACTGTGTAGTCAGGAACGATAGATAATGGCTGGCCAGTAGATTTATCCTCTGACTCAAGCATCACGGTAAAGTTGGTCGACCACTCAATAGTGCTGGTTACAGGGAACAACAAGTTACCTTCAAGGCCAGAAATAACCGCTTCAGGAACGTTAAACCACTGGAATACCTGAACGTTTGCCTCGCCACCTTCTTCGCCAGGTAACACATACTCTGGCGGTACATTACCGGTGCCAATTTTGTCTTTATAGTCGTTGTGGAAGTAAGTAATACCCGCGTTCAAACCCTCTTCGTTGGTGTAGTTAACACCAATTTCTTTGTTTACTGAGGTTTCGTGCTCTAGGTCAGGGTTTCCTAGAATGTGACACCCGCCACCTAGGTTAGAGAAGTCAACTGGGCAACCATTACCTCGTGTGTAGTACACGTAGTTAGGGTTTAATTGATAGAGATTTGGTGCTTTAAAAGCACGGCTAATACCACCTTGAACCACAATGTTAGGCGATGCCTGCCATGACGCGTTCAAGCTCGGGCTAAGGTTTGTACCTGCTTTACTGTGATCGTCGAAGCGCAGTCCGGGCGTAAGCGTGATTGAATCTGTTAGCATGATGTTGTCTTCAACATACACACCTACCAACGTGGCGTCGGTTTCAGATGGACGATTTGCCGGGTCAGTTTCTACACCAGGAATAGTGCCGTCATCCACTACATTCAACGTAAGCTGGTTGCTAACAGAATCATCTAGGGTCTCTTTACGGTATTCCGCACCAAACGTTGCGGTTTGATTGAAGCCGCCTAACGTTAAAGGCACATTCCACTCGGTCTTTGCAGTAATGTTCTCTAATTTGATGGTGGTCATTTCAAGGCTATTAATACGCCCTTCAGTTCCACCGGCAGCACCTTCACCTAAACGGCTGTTAGACGTGCTTTCGTATTGAACGTAGCTAAATGAATCGCCGAAATCGTACTCACCATTGTGAGTAACGCCGAACGTACGACGGTGCATCACCAGCGTTTCTTCACCAATTAGGCTCTGAGCATCAGTTTCTGCCAGGTCTTCTGGTTCAGGAATAATAACGTTGCCGTTTTCGTCAACAGGGTAGCTTACGCCCTGAAATGCGTTGTCACCAGCATAGCGGTTACCTTGGCGGCTATAGGCTGCTTCAAAATCCCAGCGATTAATATCGTCTTGGTCGAATCGAACCAAGGTACGCACGTCGATGTTTTCAACACCTTCACGCCCTGCCCCTACATTTTTGGATGTACCTCCGCGACCCGTTGTTACGTCTGTTGAATCTAGATTCACGCGTGGGTCGTCAGCGTCTTGTTCGTTGTAGTTAACAATAGTGCGGTGTGAGAAACGCTCAGATAACGGTGCACTTGTTACTAGGTTAAAACGACGGTTGTCGCCTTCGTATTTATTTGAAGAAAGCTCGGTCTGAGCGGTTATAGAGGTAGAAGCTTCATCAGGAGATTTAGTGATGATATTGATAACACCACCTGATGCGCCAGAACCATAGCGAGCCGCTGCTGGGCCACGGATGACTTCAATACTTTCAATAGCTTCTGCAGGAACCCAGTTGCTGTCACCTTGTGTGTTTCGCTCGCCTGAACGACCCATTTTTACAGAATTTCGTGACAACACTGGCTTGCCGTCAATTAGAATAAGCGTGTTCTCTGGGCCCATTCCGCGAATGTCGATTTGGCGCTTGTTGCCGTACTGACCAGAACTTGAGTTACCAGTAAGGTTGATACCTGGCATGGTTCTTACGATTTCAGCGATATCATTGGTAACAGGGCGACGTTTGAAATCTTCTTCGGTGATGATAGACACGCCTTGTGCTTGTTTGAGCTCTTCTGATGCAGATTGCACGACAGTGGTATCGAGTGTTTCTATCTCTTCACTTTGCGCCAGCACACCCGCTGACAGCATGGGAAACAGGGTTCCTAACAAAATAATGCGCTTACCAGTTACAGGCATTTGATAATCCTTAATGAGTTGAGTGCTAGCCAGCTAATAGCTAACCTTTTCAATATGTTGTGTCTTGTTATGCGCGGCTTGTCTTTTCAAATGGTGATTAAACCAGATGGAAATAAAGCGCTATGTATTTGAGTTAGGGCTGCTGGTGTGATTATTGTTATTCCAAGAAAGAACGCCCAAAAATGAGACTATCCGTAGAAATATGCGTGCCCTTATCTGTCATAGGGTTTATTTATTGCTTTATTTCTCTTCTTGTTTGCAAGAAGCGGCTAATCATGCTCAAATCGCCCTGCATCTTAATAACAATTATTATCATTTGCAATTTAATTAATATTGAAAGGCTTTTTACTTTCTTTACATAAACCTGACGAATATGCTTAAAACACCATTGAATGCCATCCCACCGACCCTTGCTGCGTTGTCTGACTACGAGAGTTTGGCTCGTGAGAGACTTACAACCCAATCCTGGGCTTATATTTCCGGCGGTTCTGCTGACGAACTGTCGATGAAAAGAAACCGTGAAAAACTAGACGACTTATGTTTGCTTCCTCGCACTTTGTGTGACGTCGCTAAGGGTGGAACAAAAACTACGTTGTTAGGGCAGCAGTTTGAGCATCCAATTATTTCCGGCCCCGTTGCATATCAGGCACTGGCGCACCCCGATGGCGAAATAGCGACCGCGCTGGCAACACAAGCTCAAGGTGGCTTGTGGATAATGAGCACGTTAGCCAGTCGCTCCTTTGAGGAGGTATCAAGTCAGGTTCAGAGCCCTCGCTGGTTTCAACTCTATGTTCAACCTACCCGTCCACAAACTTTAGAACTCATACAAAAAGCAGAACACTTTCAGTTTTCAGCATTGGTAATTACCATCGATGCACCCATTAATGGCTTGCGCAATCGTGAGCAAAGGGCGGAATTTTCGCTTCCACCCAATGTACGTGCCGTCAATATAGATTCGCCCTCTCCCTTGGTACATCCTGGAGAAGGCAAGAGCGTAGTGTTTCAGGGGCTTATGGCACAGGCTCCTACTTGGGACGATATAGCTTTTATCCAGCAAAACACGTCATTGCCCATTGTATTGAAAGGTATTCTTAACCCGTTGGACGCTCAAAAAGCAGCGGAACTTGGCGTAGCGGGTATCGTTGTGTCGAATCACGGCGGTCGCGCTTTGGACAGCGTGCCCTCACCGGTAGAGATGCTTCCTGTTATTCGCCAAACGGTTGGTGATGAAATGATGGTACTGGCTGACAGCGGTGTGCGCAGAGGCGCTGATGTGGTGAAGCTCATTGCACTGGGTGCCAACGCCGTGCTTATTGGCCGGCCTTTGATGTACGGATTAGCCACGGCGGGCGCATTAGGTGTTGCTCACACTATTCGCCTTTTACGAGACGAACTTGAAATGACGATGGCACTTTGCGGGGTTGACGCTATAGAAAACATTAATAAGCACTGTTTATGGCCAGCAACTTAGTCAATTTCTTAGATAATTTCACTGCGCGATTCGCGCATTACTTGCAGATTTACAAGCTTAGGTTTCACTCCACTGTCTTAACAGATTGTGATACACACCCGAAAGCCTGACAATTTCAGCGTTATTTGGAGTCTCGGCGCTAAGTGCCTGAATACTCATATCTAAGTCGTACAGAATACGGCGTTGTTCAGCACTTCTCACTAAACTTTGCATCCAAAAAAAGGATGCGAGTCGACGGCCCTTTGTAACAGGTGTCACTCTATGTAAACTGGTTGATGGGTACATTACCATATCGCCCGCCGCGAATTTCACACGCTGCTCTCCATAAGTATCTTGGATCACGAGCTCTCCCCCTTCGTATTCTTCGGGCTCACTGAGAAAAACCGTCATCGAGATATCCGTACGAACCTTTACAGCAGTTCCTGCCACCCGCCTAATGGTATTATCGATATGATCGCCAAATTCTCCTTCGCTCTGATAGCAGTTGAACATGGGAGGGTATATTTTATTAGGTAGCCCTGCCGCTAATATGTGCTGCGACTGACCCATTAAGCTCAAAATGAAATCCCCTAGCTGGCGTGCCGTGGGAGAATCTTCTGGTAACTGAAGGTTTTTCTTTGCATGCAGCGCCAAATGCCCCGCTGTTACAGCGCCATCAATCCAATCGGCTTTCTCAAGAAGCGACACAGCATCAGCGACTTCTTGTTTGGTGAGGAAGTTCTCAATTCTAACCAGCATGTTGTTCCCATTGTGGCAAAGCGAGTGAATATAAAAAACCAGCCAGAGGTCTTGTTACCTAAGGCTGGTTTTATGATAGCGAATACTTAATTAGAAAGTATAGTTAGCAAAAACAGCTACACTTCGTGGGTTCCCCGGGCGGAAGTGCCCTTTAGCGCTGTAATCCACCACATATTCTTCATCTGTTAAGTTATCAACGTTTAACTGAAGTTTCAGGTCTTCAGTAACTTGATAAGACGCCATTAGGAAAAGCGTCGTGTAAGAATCGACTGTGAAATAAGCCGTGTTTCTGCGCCAGTAGGTTTCACCAGAATTGTAATAGATACCACCACCCACATTCAGTTTATTATCCATTGCAGCATAATTTACCCAAATGTTCGCCGTATCATCTGGCGACGCTTGTAGACCGTTACCGATAGACTCAGCAGTGGTGTCCTGCGTAACCTCAGTATCTAAGCTCGCATAGTTTGCCGAGATTGACAGTGAATCAGTAAGCATACCTGTAACGCTGACTTCATAGCCCTTAGACTCTTGTTCACCCGCTAACGAATACACTGTCATACCGTCTTCGATATTTTGTGAATCGACCACGTCTTTTGTTGTTTCAAATACCGCACCGCTCACAAGCAGTTGGTTGTTAAAGAACTGCCACTTAACACCAAGTTCAGTAGTTACCGCATTTTCAGGCCTTACCCCATTCTGTGCAGCGTTTGTTGATAGCGCTAACGCTACGCCAGGAGGCTGCTTGGAGTTACTACGACTAAGGTAAATACTGCCGTTCTCAGTTGGCATATAGCTAACCGCTGCACCGTAGCTGAAGTAACTATCTTGCGCATCTAAGCCATCGAAGCATCCGTTACGTCGGCTACACGCAGAACCAGAAATATCAAAATCGTCATAACGCGCGTTGATGTCTACTTGAAGGTGCTCACCTACTTTAATGGTATCTAGAAGATATAAGGCTACCGTGCTCGCTTCACCTGAAGTATCACTACCGCTGCGCGTTGTTCCGCCTGTAACAAACACGTTATTTTGCAAGTCGAAAGGGTTAATGGTTGGTGCTTCCAGGACATTACCTTGCGCATCCACATAGGTGTAATTTGCTGTCACACCAAAGCTCGTACGCTCTTCTTCAGCTATTTCTGCACCCAGCACAACACGGTGTTTTAAGGCACCTGATTCCAGCGAAAGTATGGCGTCTAGCTGTGATACAAATAAGTCGGTCTCTTCATCTAATGCTTGCAAGCGCTCAGCGTTCAATAGATTAGCTTCTTCATCTGAATTCCACCATGGACGGCCAATTACAGACTCTTTTTCGTTGCTACCAAAACGGGTTTGGCTACGAAGTGTTACCACATCATTGACTTTGTGGTTGATAACTAAGGTGTACATTTGCGTCGACACTTCTTCGAAGTCACGACCTGGTACGCTGTAATACTCATCCCATAGCCCCGAATCAATCGGGCCTTCAGGCTGGCCTGTAGCTTCTGCTGCTGTAGACGTTAAGAAAGGAAGACCCAGCACTGGAACGTTATCCTGTTCCATCACAAATGCATCAAAATTAATATCGGTTGCTTCACTCACTTTGTAGAGTAAAGAGCCCGCTACACCAGTGGTTTGATACTCCTCAACACCGTTGTCAAAGAAGTCGCCACCGTCGCTGTATAAGAGATTTAAACGGCCAGCAACATTTTCAGAAAGCGCCTTGTTGTAATCTAATGTTACACGCGCGTTTTCAAAAGAGTCATAGCGACCTGATACTGCACCAAAATCTTCCAGTCGCGCACGCTTGGTCGCCAGGTTAACGCTACCACCACCAGTAGAGCGACCATCTAAAGAACCGCTGCCGCCCTTAATGACCTCTACGGCTTCGTAATTAAAAGTATCGCGGCTGTAACCGGCAATATCGCGAATACCGTCTACATAGATATTTGAGCGTGCATCGAAACCACGAATGGTAACCTTGTCACTGGCAGACACGACGCCACCACCACCTTCACCACCACCAAAGGTTGATACGCCGGCAACATTTCGAAGCGCGTCATTTAAATTGGTAATCCCCTGATCTTCAAGAAGACGTTCTGAAATAACATTGATCGAGCGAGGGGTATTCGCAATCGGTTGGGTGAGTTTTACTGAAGAGCTTTCATCGACTTTATAACCCGCTTCTTCGGTTGCTTGAACCTTGGTAGTTTCTAATTCGTGAATTGCTGTATTCTCTTGCTGAGCAAGTGCGGTTCCAAAAGGTATTGCTGCTGTAATCGTCAGCGCAAGTGCGCTTTTCTTTGTATTCATTTTCGTCATGAAAAGGAAGTCCCTTTAGTGCTTTTAAGTGTGTGATTAAATGCCTAAATGTACCGAGTTGAATTTTGGCACGGAGTAAAATACAGAGACTTTAAACTTAATGCAAATTATTATTATTTGCATATTCTTTTTCATATTTACGCAATACTGACATTCACGTGCCATTGAGCGGCTGATTTTTGCTTGTCTGGTTAACAGGCAAAAGCTACCAAATGCTTTCATTCGATGAATAAAAGGTTGATTTATTCTTGTATGGGCTGGTGAGGTTCAGCTAGAGATGCTGCAAAAAGAAAGTTCGAAGTTCGTTATAAGTCATATAGGATTCTGGCGTTTCGTAGGCAATGAGGTATTCTGCGTGAGACATGCCTTCAACAATCTCGAGTTTGCTCGTGCCGTTGAAGTCGCGAATTTTTCTATGCAGACGAACCGCATCACTTAAAAACAAATCACGTGTTCCTGATACGATAAAAACAGGTGGAAATGTAAAAAATTCGCCGTATATGGGAGAAACACTTGGGTGAGATAATTCCGTATCACCGGCATAAAGTGACGCTGCTGATTGCAATAACCCCTCGTAAGTAACAAGCACGCGATCTGCTCCCTCGTTTACTTGTCGACTATCCCCTGCCTGAGTTAAATCTACCCATGGTGTACCCGTATAAATAGCACTGGGAAGGTTTATGTTCTTTTTTACGAGTGACTGTACTAGCGCAAGAACCAGCCCGGCACCGGCGGATGTCCCGCCTATTAAAATACGACGACCTTCCGGATCAGCTAAAAGTGAAAGGTAGACAGCTTGTAAATCGTTTAATGCGGCGGGCGAAGGTGCGTTTGGTGGCATAGAATAATCTACACTAAATACAACTATACCCAGCCGTGAAGCAATTAATAAACCTTCTTCTATGCTCGATAAGCCTCCGAAAAATACGTAGGCGCCCCCGTGCACGTCTAAATAAACGTGATTTGCAAAGTGCGGCGACAGAACTTTCGGGGTGAGTTTACGCACCGTAACCCCTGCAATATCTAGTAATTCTACAGAGACATCTAGCTGTTTACGCATCTTCTTTATTTTTTTCTTTTGCTGCGCATTTCGTTGCTGTACAAGCTCCCGCCAACTAGCAGCATCTACAGGTACTGTTTGCTTGACCTCTTCGACAGAAGCAGTAGGAAAGCGCTCATTAGCTTGCTTAAAAGCGTCACTTACCGTGGGTAGATTGGGGAGTTTTGGGTTTGGCATTATTCTTTGCAGTTTTATGTTTTCGATTTTTCTAGTGTGTACGGAATCAACCTTGAAAAGTGTATAGCCTTTTGGGTTCGAATTAGAAAAATAAGGCGGTGCTTTTCTTGTCGCTTGACCCGTTTTCTAACATCTAGTGTAAGTCATGAGGTGACACAAAGTAATAAAATCTGTATTGAAGATCAGTCCTCCATTCAAAATGCTTCTGCTATGATTGAGAAAAATTAATCATGTTCACTACGCCTCTATAGCGAACGGAGCAAGATTTAAAAGCGTTTAATCGAAGTATTTTCAGACATCTTAATAATATAAGTAATCAACAAGGATATACGTGATGAAGAGAGTTACCGTTCGTAAATGGATAATGGCACTTGGTTTCGCTGTTACAACTACAGCGTACGCAGAAAATGTTGAGCACGACCAAACTTCGGTTTGGAAAGTATCTAAAGGCGATGATGCAGTTTATGTAGGCGGTACAATACATATTTTACCCATCTCTGAATTTCCGTTGCCTGCTAAGTTCACACAAACCTATGAAAAAAGTGACACCTTGGTATTTGAAGTAAAAATGCCAGACCCAGCAGATATAGAAGGTCAGCGAAAAATGATGGCTGGGCTAGCTTACGCTGAAGGCAAAACCCTTAAAGACGATGTATCAGAAGAAACCTACGAAGCGCTTAATGCTTACCTGAGTAACTTTGGCGCAACCGCTGATCAGTTAGCTCAATTTAAGCCGGGTATGGTTGCTTCAATGCTTGTTGCTATGGAAGCTCAGCGTTCGCAGTTGGCAGGGCAAGGTGTTGATGCCTATTTTATGCAGCTTGCTGCGCGCGACGGAAAAAATAGTGAATACCTGGAGTCACTGGATTTTCAGATTAATATGCTAGCCAATATGGGTGCTGGTGAAGAAGACCGCCTTATCTCAGAAACGCTAGAGACGCTACCCGAATTAAAAGACATGCTTAAAAGTACCATAAAGGCATGGAGAGAGGGTGATACTAAAAAGATTGATGAGCTAGTCGTAGCCACTTTCAAACGCGAATCTCCTGCTTCGTTCGACGATGTGTTTACTAAGCGCAATCAAAACTGGCTTCCTCAGATTGAAGCTATGTTTGGCGATGATGACCAAGAGTTTGTGTTAGTGGGAGCAGGACACTTAGTTGGTGATGGCAGTGTTATCGATTTATTAGAAGCTAAAGGGTACAAAGTCGAGCAAATGTAACCCCACTTTGCTGTCAACCGAAAAAACAAAGCTAGGCATAGTCCTAGCTTTTTTATGCTTACTACGAAGGGCGTGAATGTACGCCCTGTCAAACCCTACACCGCATGGATGCGGTGTCGGAGCTCTTACATAAACGTTGGGATGGGTACACGGCGTGTTTCCTCCCCTCTCACCACGCTTTATAAATGCCAAAGGGGTCGCGCTTATTCAATCTAGAACTCTCAGCTGCATGGATGCAGCTGCGAAGCCGCTAATATAAAAGCACGGATGGGTTTACGGCGTGTTTCAGAGGGCACAACAATCACGAACTAAATCGCAGGCATAAAAAAAGCGCACCTAAGTGCGCTTTTTTGGCTTGTGTTGCTAAGTCTAGATTAGTCTAGGATCTTAGATACAACACCAGCACCTACTGTACGACCACCTTCACGGATTGCGAAACGAAGACCTTCTTCCATCGCGATCGGAGCAATTAGCTCAACTTTGAATTTAAGGTTGTCACCAGGCATTACCATTTCTACGCCTTCTGGAAGCTCTACAGCACCAGTTACGTCAGTTGTACGGAAGTAGAACTGTGGACGGTAGCCTTTGAAGAATGGAGTATGA
>NZ_MEJH01000018.1 GCF_001953635.1 Alteromonas abrolhosensis
TCTAGGAAAGGAAACTGTTTAGACAATGCCGTTGCAGAGAACTTCTTCGGCATATTAAAAACTGAGATGTATCACAATGAAACGTTCAAAGATGCGAATGAGCTCATTGAAAACATCAAAGAATATATTGATTACTACAACAACGAACGCATTAAGCTAAAACTAAAAGGCCTGAGTCCGATACAATATCGAAATCAGGCCTTGGTTGCCGCTTAGAAATGAGTCCAACTTAATGGGGTCACTTCAAATGGCGCCTTTTTTGTTGTCAGCGCTAATAATCCTCCTTTCTTATACTTCCGTCTAATATCCACTAGCTTGTGAATGGGGTATTTTCGTTTGCTTATTGATTTTTATCAGCAATCGTTAGTTCAGTGGTGTGTTCTCCCTTGAGATGATTTACTCTGTCTAAAAACACCAAAGGAAATAATTGTTATGTACCAGAAATTGCTGTCACTTGCATTTGCAGGGCTGGCCTCTGTGTCTGCTGCTAATGCTGCTCAAATCAATGTTGATGAATTAGCCAACAAAGTAGAACCTGATGTAATTAAATGGCGTCATCATTTTCATGAATTTCCTGAACTATCAAATCGCGAGTTCAAAACCGCTGAATATGTTGCTGACTACCTTAGAAATCTAGGGCTAGAGGTGCAAACCGGTGTTGCAAAAACCGGTGTGGTTGCAATTTTAGACTCAGGTAAGCCGGGTCCTGTGGTTGCGCTGCGTGCAGACATGGACGGCCTTCCTGTCAAAGAGCAAAATGACTTGGCATACCGCTCAACGCAAATAGGCGAATACAACGGAAAAGAAGTGCCGGTTATGCATGCTTGTGGTCATGATACTCACATGGCAATGCTTATGGGCGCTGCAAAAATTCTTACCGAAATAAAAGGTGAGTTGAAAGGTAAAGTGAAGTTTATCTTCCAGCCTGCAGAAGAGGGCGCGCCAGCGGGAGAGAAAGGCGGTGCAGAAGTCATGGTAGCTGAAGGCGTTCTAAAGAACCCTGATGTTGATGCCATTTTTGGCTTACATATCAATGCCAATACAGATGTAGGTAAAGTACGTTATAACGCTGGTGGCACCATGGCCGCAGTAGATCCGTTTAAAATTGTTATTCATGGCAAACAAGCGCACGGTGCTTACCCATGGAAAAGTGTCGACCCGGTTGTGACCGCAGCACAAATGATCATGTCGATTCAGACCATCGTTAGTCGCGAATTAAAGTTGATTGATGACGCGGCAGTGGTGTCTATTGGCTCTATTCACGGCGGCAACCGTTCTAACATCATTCCAAATGAAGTGGAAATGGTTGGTACAATTCGCACGCTAAATAAAGCCGCTCGTGATCACATTTACGAGTCACTGCCGCGTAAAGTGAAGGCCATTGCAGAAAGCATGGGCGCCGAGGCAGAGCTTACTTTACCGCTAGATTACTATTACCCCATTACGTACAACGATCCAGAGTTAACGAAAGCCATGCTGCCCACTATGCAGCGTACAGCAGGCGTTGAAAATACACTGCTTTCTAAACCTGTGACAGGCGCGGAAGACTTTTCATTTTTCCAAGAGCAAATTCCAGGTTTGTATGTTTGGGTAGGCGGCAAGCCATTGGACGTGTCTGAAGAAGATAGCCCAGCGCATCATACGCCTGAATTTTATGTTGATGATGAAGGCATGAAGTTAGGTGTGAAGCTTCTTACAAACTTTACCCTAGATTACATGGCTCAACACTAAAAGTGATGGCCGGAGACATGCGTTGAAAATAGGCAGTATTTCATTTTCTTTTTCATGGTCTCTGGCCCTTCAAGCACTGCTTGTATGTGTGTTAGGTGCGGGTCTTAATGCTCTCAACCCACCCTTTGATAGCACAGGGATAGCTACATTTGGTATAGGTGCGGCAGTCTACGCTTCACTTCGGTTTTCTCCTTTTATTTCCATTCCTATTGCGCTAATTGTTAGCCTTCCCTTGTGGCTAAACGACGGAAGTATTGTTGGAAAGGAAAGCCTTACTCTGCTGCCTGTCGTACTTAGCTTTTTTGGCTATAACAAGTCGCTTAAACAGGTGATAAAAGTAGGCGCAGGTTTTTGGTCTATTGTCTTTCTGCCCATTCTCGTTTTAGAGCATTCTCTTTATGATGGCGATAACGTCAACATGCTTTTTTCCGGCGTGTTGGTGACGTGGGTTAGCGGCGTATTCGGGCTGATAATAGGGCATTTTGCCTATTTGGCAATACACGGGCTAAAACGCCAAACGTCTCATAAGTCTGAGCGAGTTACGCTACACTTCCTATTTGGTTACTTTTTCTCTGGCTGTTTCTTTGTTGCCTCCATGGCGGTGATTTACTTATCGGTGAGCCTGTTTCAACAACAGCAAGAAAGACAAATTTACAGTTACATGGCGCAACGCGTGAATGTGCTGGAGTTCCAGCTTTCAAATTTTATTCAGCAACATCAAAGTGCCATTATCAGTGCAGCGCAAGTGTTATCTAGCGAGGTATCAAACAGCGATTTCGATAATGCAGCGATGACAAATTTGCGGGTGTTGGCATCACATAATCCAGAATTTCTGACCTTCCTTATTGCCGATGATAACGGCGATATAACCCATGCTTATCCACCTAGTTTGCTAGACAAAGCAAGACAAAACGGTCTACCGAATGTGGCTTATAGACCTTATTTCTTTGAAGTAATGCAGTCAGGCAAACCTTTTCTCTCAAACGTATTTCAAGGCCGCGGTTTTGGTAACGATCCCATTGTAGCCTTGTCTGCTCCTATTACAGATGGCGACGGCACGCCAAAAGGTATCGTTGAAGGTTCTCTATCATTAAAGAGTTTTTCCGCTATTGATAAGCTTAGCTTGGGCGGCTTTTTGATGCTTATTGAGGATCAAAAAGGAGAAGTTATATACGCCTCGAAAGCCTTAGAAATGAAGCCACTAACGAAAGCACCGTTTTATATTTGTGAACCTGATTGTGCTGTTGAGGTGGAGAACGGGCCAGAGGGGAAAACATGGTTGAGGTTAGCGAAAGATATGCCTTTTGCTAGCTGGAAAGTCAGCTATTACTTCGACAAACGACTGTTAATGGCATCAATGAGTAATTACTTGCTAAAAGACTTACTGCTGCTATTGGCATTATCTGCTTTTGGAACATTCACCGGGTACGTAGTTGCAAAAATGGTCGGCGCGCCTATTCGTCGCCTTGTTCACTATATTTCCGAATTCGACCCCACACAAAAAGAAGGTGTTAAAGCTCCACAAAGGGCACTGCACATTCAAGAGCTCTCGTCGCTAAGCGATGAGTTCGTGAGTTTAGAAGCCCGATTGCTCGATGCATTTGAAGAGCTAAAGGTAGCAAGAGAAGTAGAGCAAAGCCTGAATGTCGAACTAGGGGAATTGAATCAGTCTTTGGAAAAGCGCATAGAAGAGAAAACCGAGCACCTTGCGTTAGCGCTTAAAGAAGCGGAAGCCGCGAATGTGGCGAAAACGCAGTTTCTCGCTAACATGAGTCACGAGATTAGAACGCCAATGAACGGCATTATTGGCTCATGTGAATTGATGCTCGAGAATGAGTTGCCGGAAAATGTTTCGGCTAGAGCCAAAACAATTTCACGCTCTGCTAGCAATTTACTTATCATCCTGGACAGTATCTTAGATTGGTCGAAGATTGAATCGGGTAAAATGCTTACCGATATTCAAAGCTGTGCCATTCGTGAGTTGCTAGATGCCTCTTGTGAACTCTATCGGCACGCAGCTCAAATAAAAGGGTTCGACATTACGCTTCATGTTGAACAAGGTGTACCTAAAGCCCTCAATGTCGATGCAGGCAAAATTAGTCAGGTGATCAATAACCTTCTTAGCAATGCGATAAAATTCACAAGCGAAGGAAGTGTGTCGGTTAACGTCAGTTATGCCCATCAGGCACTAAAAGTGTCGGTTACCGATACAGGAATTGGCATAGCGCCTGACAAAGTACACCTTATTTTTGAAAAGTTTGAGCAAGCGGATTCTTCCACCACGCGCAATTTCGGAGGCACTGGGCTAGGATTGGCTATCTCTAAAGGCTTAGTTGAGCTATTAGGTGGCGAGCTATATGTAGAAAGTGAACTGGGCAAAGGGACAAGCTTCACCTTTCACATCCCAGCCACAGTCAGTGAAAGTACAGAACGTGCAACAGATGAAATTATTCCTGCGTTACCTAAAGGGTTGCGGGTGTTGCTTGCCGAAGATAATGACATTAATGCAGAAATTGTCATGGATATGCTTAAATCAGCAAACGTCAAATGCATTCGAACGAAAAACGGTCAGGACGCCGTTAATGCTGAGAAGAAACACGATTTCGATGTGATTTTAATGGATTGTCAAATGCCCGTGATGGACGGACATACCGCTTCTTCTATTATTCGTAAGGAAGGCAGGAACAAGAGCACTATTCGAATAATTGCCTTAACCGCCAATGCTTTCATTGAAGACAAAAATGCCTGCTTAGCTGCAGGCATGAATGCTCACTTGAGTAAGCCTATTCGCAAACAAGTGCTATTTGACTGTATTGCCCGTGAACTTGCTAGCGTTTGAGGCTACATCGGTATTGTCGCTGGGCGTAACACTGACTAGTCGCAGTACTGCATAGCCCAAACACGCTGATACAAGGGAGCCGGCTAAAATACCTACGCGTTCGTCAAAAATTTGGTTGATCCCTGTTTGTTCAAATGCCAATCCTCCAATGAATAAGCTCATTGTAAAACCAACCCCGCACAGTAGTGCACAACCGTAAATATGCTTGAAGTTTAAATCGTCAGGCAGTTTAGCCAGTTTCAGCTTCACCATTAGATAGCAGAAACCAAACACGCCAATTTGTTTACCTACAACAAGGCCAAGAAAAATACCAAAAGTAACCGGGTGGAAAATACCCTCAGGGCTAATATTGCCAAAACTAATCCCTGCATTCGCGAAGGCAAATAGGGGCAGAATGGCGAAACTCACAGAACCGTTAAGGCCGTGTTCTAGTCGAGTGACGGGCGAGTAAGATTCATCTTTTTCATCCCGCATAGGGATAAAACCAGCAAGTACAACACCCGCTAACGTTGCATGTACACCAGATTTCAACATGGCCACCCATAAAATGATGCCTACAAAAATATAGGGGGGAATGTCTACCACATTGCGTTTATTCATCTGCCACAACAATAGCAAGCAACCCGCTGCGATGTATAACGCGCCTGCCGTGATGTGCTCAGTGTAAAACAGAGCAATAATGACGATAGCACCAATGTCGTCAATAATAGCGAGTGTGACTAAGAAAACTTTGAGGCTGGTAGGAACGCGGCTGCCGAGTAGAGCAAGGATTCCCAAAGCAAAAGCAATGTCAGTAGCAGCGGGGATCGCCCAGCCTGCGATCGCCACAGGGTTGTCCCAGTTAATGCCTACATAAATTAAAGCAGGTAATGCCATACCACCTACGGCACCCGCGGCCGGTAACACAATGTCTTTCGGGTTAGCTAGCTCACCTTCACAGATTTCCCGTTTCAGCTCTAGGCCTACGTGGAAGAAGAACACCGCCATTAACCCATCGTTAATCCACAATAACAACGGTTTATCAATAGCCCACGACCCCGCAGAAATTTGCACGGGCATACTTATTAGGTGGTCATACAGCGTATCTAAGGGAGAGTTAGCGATGATGAGCGCAAGTACGGTTGCGCACATTAATAGAATGCCAGGAGCAGCTTCGCGATTTAAGAAGTCAGATACCACGTCTTGTACTTCTTCTATCACCTCATCGAGTACGTCGGGTTCATGCTTATCTGTCATCAATAACCTCTTGAGCCCACTGACTGTCGACGTAGCGAAATATAGGCATTTTCGCCGGCGTCAAACTGGGTTAACGGGCAAGTTTTCTGCGTAAATTAATTATCGTTAATACGGCTAATCTCAAAGAGATAGATCACCCTAAGGCAAGAGGCCAAGAATAAAGCCCTTAGCCATTGGCGCCATATTAGAGGCCATTTACGGTGGGATTTTGAACGGTTTTACGCTACAATCGCGGCCTTTCCAAGGTTGTCCACTTTACCTACCCCGAGGATCTCTAGATGGCAAAAGTCGCGATTGTAATGGGTTCAACTTCAGACTGGCCTACCATGCAGCAGGCCGCAAAAATGCTGAAGTCGTTTGGTGTTGAATTTGAAGCGAAGGTGGTGTCGGCGCACCGTACACCTAACTTGCTAGTAGAGTTTGCAGAAAGCGCTGCCGATGAAGGTTTTAGCGCGATAATTGCTGGCGCAGGTGGCGCAGCACACTTACCTGGAATGATTGCCGCACACACACACCTTCCCGTGTTTGGCTGCCCGGTAAAATCAAAAGCCCTTAACGGATTAGATTCACTGCTTTCTATCGTTCAAATGCCTAAAGGCGTTGCGGTAGGCACACTTGCCATTGGCGAGGCTGGTGCAGCAAATGCGGGTCTTCTCGCGGCACAGGTTGTTGCTTTGCAAGAGGAAAGCGTACGTGATGCCGTTATCGCTTTCAGAAAATCTCAAACCGATACAGTGCTTGCTTCAAGCAACTCCTTGGAGCTAGATGAATGAGAGTAGTTGTTTACGGCGCAGGCCAACTTGCTCAAATGATGTACTTAGCGGGAAGTCCGTTAGGTATTGACGTTCAGGCTGTGGACGTAAACAACGATACCGTTGTACATCCAGTTAGCAAAACCCCCCTAGAAATTTCACTTGCTCAAGCACTGGAAGGCGCTGACGCCCTTACCGTTGAATTTGAGCACGTGCCTGAGAGACTTCTTGAAGAAGCGGCAAAAACAAATAAGCTAATGCCGAATATCGACAGTATTTTGGTAGGCGCCGATCGGGTACGCGAAAAGAAATTGCTTGAAAGCATGAAGGTTGCAAATTGCGAGCATATGATAGTTACCGACCTTGCCCAGTTAGACGATTGCCTAAAACAGCTCGGTAGCAAGTTAATTTTGAAAGCGAGTCGTGATGGCTATGACGGTTATGGGCAATGGCGTTTAAGCGATGAAGCTGAACTACCAGAGCTTAAAAACGCGCTTCATGGCTTAGATTTAGAAAACGTGCCTCTTGTTGTTGAGAAGATGGTCGCTTTCGACAGAGAGCTTTCTTTAATTGGTGTACGTAACGCAAAAGGTGACGTAAGAACTTACCCGCTTGCCGAAAACCTCCATCACCAAGGTCAGCTTCACGTATCGGTTGCACCAGCGACTAATGTTGACGACGCACTTCAAGCTCAGGCTCACGATATCTTCGTGAAACTGGCTGAAGGCATGAACTACGTAGGAGTGCTGGCTGTTGAGCTGTTCCAAGTAGGCGACAAGCTGCTTGTTAATGAACTGGCTCCTCGCGTGCACAACTCTGGTCACTGGAGTCAATCAGGCGCTGTAACCAGTCAGTTTGAAAATCACTTACGCGCAGTATGTGGATTGCCCCTTGGCGATACCTCCGCTATTGGCCCAAGTGCAATGGTCAACATCATTGGTTGCAGTAGCTTCTCAAGAGATTTGCTAAGCATTGATGGTAGCCATCTTCACTGGTACGGAAAATCTGTGCGTGAAAAGCGCAAGATGGGACACATTAACGTCACCACTAATTCTTATGAAAACTTAGGTGAAAAGCTCATGGCTTTGAGCAAATATTTACCACTTGAGTACTTCCCGAAATTAGTTGGTGAAGCAACGCGATTAAAAGGTTGACACCCTCGCGTTTATCGCTAGAATACGCATCCGCTGTCTAGGCAGCGGTTTTTAAAGTGTGCCGACTTAGCTCAGTTGGTAGAGCAACTGACTTGTAATCAGTAGGTCGCCAGTTCGATTCCGGCAGTCGGCACCATTTCTCTTTTTTCCTATGCCAATCTTACGTACACTAGTTCCGATTACTCACTCGGAGCAGGCTGTATGTCATTTTTTTCCAAATCGCTAAAACCATTAGTTATTGCTACTGGCTTATTTTCTTTAGGTTTATCTGCGTCTATCAGTGCTCACGAACACGAGCATAAACACGAAAATCACCAATCGCACGCCAATGAAACCAACGATGTTATGGTTATGAATGGTTATGCTAGAGCAACGTTTGCTTTGGCGAAAACTGGCGCAGTGTACTTTACTTTGCATAATCAAGGTGACAGCGATAAAACACTGACGTCTGTTTCAGTATCAGGCGATGTAGCAAATGAAGCGCAAATCCACACGACGGTGATGGAGGAAGACGTGATGAAAATGCGTGAGCTAACCGACGGAGTTAAAATAAAGGCGGGTGAAATGGTGTCGTTCGAGTCAGGAGGCCGCCACGTTATGTTGATGGGGCTTACCAAAGGTTTAGAAGAGGGCACTGAAATCGCGCTTACCCTAACATTTGCTGATAAAAGTGAACTTCAGGTCACGGTACCTGTGAAAAAAGAGGCAGACAAAGGTCACCATCATCACAACTAATTAAGCGCTAAAAGCAGCACCAATCGAGCCATCGATTAATGCGATGAATGCAATCAACTAAACCGTTAATCTAAATCAAAATTTCTGTAGTACTATTAACTTATATTATTCAAACCAAGATTTTTTAAACGCCGATGAATTGGCCGTATGGAAATCTAACAAGGGTTTTTAACGTTAAGGAGTGTGACATGAGCAAGATTGATATTGGTATTTCTGAGAGCGACCGTAACGCAGTAGCAGAAGGCCTTAAGAAGCTATTGGCCGACTCTTATACTTTGTACCTTCAAACGCACAATTTTCATTGGAACGTAGAAGGGCCACAGTTCCGTGAACTGCACTTGATGTTTGAAGAGCATTACACCGAGCTTGCTGAAGCAGTTGATGAAATTGCAGAACGTATTCGTACACTTGGCGTGGCTGCGCCAGGCACGTACAAGTCTTTTGCACAACTAAGCTCAATTGAAGAAGTGGAAGGTGTACCTGAAGCGACTGAAATGGTTCGACTGTTAACTCACGGTCATGAGCAAGTAGTGAAAACATGCCGTGAATCGTTAAAGTTAGCGCAAGACGCTGATGACGAGTCATCTGCAGCGTTAATTGGTGACCGCATGCGCGTTCACGAGAAAACGGCGTGGATGCTTCGTGCGACCTTACCAAAGTAAAGTAGTTACGTTGAAGCACGCAAAAGCGTAAGGCTAAGTAATTTAGCCGTGTTTATCGCAGAAGTGCGTGAAACTATCACAAAGGGTACAGCAGCGCTGTGCCCTTTTTTGTATACTGCCCTCAAGTATAAATAAAATAAGATTAGAAGCCTTTGTCATAGAACATAGGCCTTCTTCAAATGAGGCTCTTAGCGATGAAACCATCAACTATCTTAGCTACACCATTTAAACCCGTAAGTGTGCTTGCGCAATCATTGGCATGTGCATTAGCGCTTACGGTGAGCCAATCTGCTCTTGCTCACGGTGATCACAAGCATGGCGAAGCGCACGAACTGACCGACAGCGATATTACCGTAACAACACTTGCCGAAGGGTTGGTGCATCCGTGGGGTATGGCATTTTTACCCAATGGCGACCTACTGGTTACTGAACGCGCCGGTGGCATTCAGCGTTTGTCAAAAGACGGAAAGCTATCAGGGCGCTTAAACAATGTGCCTGAAGTGGTTGCACAAAACCAAGGCGGTATGTTGGACATCGCGATAGACCCAGATTTTGCCAGCAACAGCACCATTTACTTCTGTTACAGCAAAGCAAGTGAGGAAGAGGGTAAGCCGGGCAGCAGTAGTAGTGTCGCCAAAGCCACGCTTACCGACTCGGGCCTTGAAAATGTTAACGTTGTCTTTAGTGCCGATTCTATTGTAGACAATGGCTTTCACTTTGGCTGTCGCTTAGCTTTCGATGCTGAAAAGCATTTGTATATCACTATGGGCGACCGTTATAAGTACATGAAAGAAGCGCAGAATACCGACAACCACTTCGGTAAAATTGTGCGTATAAACCGTGACGGCAGCGCAGTTAAAGACAACCCGTTCATAGACGGCAATGCGCCTGAAGTATTCAGCTATGGTCACCGCAACGTGCAGGGCGTGACCGTTCACCCACAAACCGGTGCAGTTTGGGCAATGGAGCATGGCCCCAAAGGTGGTGATGAAATCAATATCCTTGAGCGTGGTGCTAACTACGGCTGGCCAGTGATTACCTATGGCGTTGACTATAGTGGCGACATCATCAGTGATAAGACACATATGGATGGTATGAAGCAGCCTTGGTTGTATTGGGATCCGTCTATTGCACCAAGTGGCCTTACCTTCTATCAAGGTGACATGTTCAAAGAATGGAACGGTGATGTACTGGTGGGTTCATTGAAGTTCACGCATCTTCGCCGAATTAAGGTAGAAGATGGAAAGCCCGGTGAGCAGTTCGAATATATTCGTGACAATCACGACCGTATTCGCGATGTTGAAGTTGGCCCAGAAGGTGCCATTTACTTACTGACTGATGCACCGAACGGTAAAGTGTTAAAGCTGACCAAATAGTGTAATAAGTAAAATGAGAAAAGGCGCCACTTCGTTTACCGCTGGGCGCCTTTTTAGTTTCTGTGATATTTGGCTCTAGCTAGATATAGCTATTCGCCATCCTTTTCCTTCTTGTAGCGCTCAAACCACGCCACAATATTTCCTACTTTTTGTATTAAGCGAGAAGGGCGACTTGCAATGCCGTGCGAGGCCCCTGGAATTCGAACCATCGCTGCATCGACACCTTGTAGTTTCAACGCTTGATAATACTGTTCTGTTTCACTTATTGGCGTACGGTGATCGGCTTCACCGGTTAGCAGCATAGTAGGCGTTACCACATTGCCCACTAAGCTCAGAGGGCTGCGTTGCCAGAGCTTATCGGCAATATTCCACGGCATGTCAGCCATCCAGTAATTGCTAAAGTAGGGGTATGCGTCGGCAGTCAACGAAAAGCTCATCCAGTTAATCACTGGCTTTGCCACCACTGCCGCGCTAAAGCGGTCGGTTTTACCAATCGACCACGCGGTGAGTGTACCGCCACCTGAACCCCCAGTAATGAACAGGTTTTCTGAATCTACATAACCCTGTTCTACTACAGCGTCTACCACGTCCATCAAATCGTTGAAGTCTTGTGACGGGTAGTTATGATGGATCAAGTTTCCAAAGTCTTCACCGTAAGAGCTGCTGCCCCTTGGATTAGACCACACCACCACATAACCTTGCGCTGCCATCAGTTGAATTTCCATAGCAAAATGAGGGCCATAAGCAGCATGCGGGCCGCCGTGAATTTCTAAAATCAGTGGATACTTTTTGCTTCTATCAAATCCAGGTGGCAATGCAACCCATGCGTCGATAGGTAGCTCGTCAACGCTCGATACTACAGAAAGATCTTGAACCTCTGCCAACGTCTTATGGCCTAGTGCGTCGCTGTTTAAATCGGTAAGCTGTGTATCGTCTTTGCCTTTTCGGTAAAGCGCTAGATCGCCCGGTACAGTGCGACTTGCAATGGTGTAAACAATGTCACCTTTATCACTAATGGCAAAGTCACCAGACGTGTAAGGGCGCCCGAAAGCTTGACCGCCTATGCTCACGTCGATAGGTTTTACATCACCTTTCAAGTTTACCGTAGCAAGCTTCGTTTCACCGTGGTCAAGATACGAGAAAACTAACCCTCGGCTATCTTTGCGCCACTCAAACTTGCCTAAGCTTCTATCTAGTGACGTTGTTAAACGGGTGATGTCACCACTTTCAAGCTCAAGTACAACAAGGTCGCCATTCTGATAAGAGAGTTTTCTGTCGTTAAGTTGAGTAAACGCCAAGTATTTACCGTCAGGGCTTAACGTTGGAGAGCTTTCAGGCCCGTCGATATCAGTGACTTGTTCAACGGCCGCTGTTTTCACATTTACTTTATAAATATCGCTAAACAACGGGTGCAATGCGTAGTCTTCTCGCTGTGGCGTAGCGAAATAAATCCAATCATTGTCTTTAGAAAATGAAAGGGTGCCGCCACTAGGGTATTTTCCTGTGGTTAGCTGACGAGGAGTGCCGCCCTCAACAGGCAAAACAAAGATTTGATCAAAGCCTTCGCGTAAATAGCCTCTTCCGTCACCTCGATACTGCACCGCATCAATATATGTGCCCTGGTCAGCCCACTCTGCTCCTTTAGGCTTGCTTGGCATACCGGTAAATAATGGCTTCTGCTTTTCTTCAGTAAACTGCGTAAATGCTAAGGTTTTGCTGTCGTGAGACCACGTTAACTGGCGAGGGGCTTCGCTAGTGTTGGTTAAGCGCACAGACTGCATGGTATCTAAATAATAGAGATGGATTTGTGCGCGACCATTGACCGATTTTGTGTATGCCACCATTTTGCCGTTGGGCGAAAGGGTCGCTTGAGACAAGTTTTCATCTAAGCCAATAAAGGGGCGGTGTTCACCAGACTTTATGTTTACCTGCCACAGTCGACTTTGCCTACCGTCAGTCATGATATCCATGCTTTGACGCGCGTAGATGACGGTATCTTTGTCGATAAACTGTGGGTTGGCCACAAACTCTAAATTAAAGGTGTCATCGTACGTGAGCGCATTGGTGCTAACCGAAGCTGAATCAGATTCTTGCAATGCATTGGCTTGAGTTATACCTAAAACCAAAAGCGATAATGCAGTCGAAGTAACATATAAGCCTTTGCGTATAGGGCTTGAGGCGAAACGAGACGCAAACATGGCGGTTCCTTTTTTATTGTTCTTGCGCAGTGCGCGTTTTATTGTTGGTGCGCTAGGCGCGATAGGTTAAGTATTCGCTGCCGTGAGCGAGCGTCAACTCAGCAGGCCGCTAACTTTGAATATAACCATATCGCTTTCGTTTATTTTATGTAAACCGTGTGCGATAAAGGGGCAGGATTGTTCGTTAAACGCACATGTTGAAGGTGCGTGTTAAGAAAAGGCTAAAGCCGGTTTATTGGAAAAGTATTCGCTTATCCTTATTCACCTTTCAGGCTGATTTTGCCCACTAGAATATCTTTGAACATGACCCAATCGCCCATTAAGCTGTAAAGCGGGTGCTTGAACGTAGCAGGGCGGTTTTTCTCAAAAAAGAAATGACCAACCCAAGCGAAGCCGTACCCCACAAGAGGAATAAGCCACAATAATGACCAACTAGCGGTATATATTGCTAGCGCTATTACGCCAAGTACCAGCCAAGAGCCAATAAAATGAAGCGTGCGGCATGTGCTATCCCTGTGTTCATTTAAATAGAAAGGGTAGAACTCTTTAAATGAAGCAAAATGAGTGTCAGCGCTTGTCTGTGTAGTCATAAAACCCTCTCGGCCAAAATCTTGTATCTTGTAGAAATAGCGTAGTTCAATAGCGTTAGTTTACACCAAATTAACATTTGACGTGGGAATTAATTGTCGTTAACGCGACAAATGACAATATTTGCTATCGATTTCTACACGCTTACCGAATTGGAATGTAAAAGTGGGTCTTGATGAAGAAAGGCTTTAGCTACAAGTGCAGGGAAGCCAAAGATAACCGCCTTTGACCTTGTATTTTTATATCGACTGCCCCATATTCCTCACAATATAAGCAATTAAAGGCCTGCGTTATGGAAAATCTCGTTGCGAATAGCCAAGCAACCATCGTTGATATTACGGTAGAAAACTTTCAGCAAATCATTATTGAAGCATCGCAAGAAAAGCTGGTGCTTATTGATTTCTGGGCTGATTGGTGCGAACCATGTAAAGACCTGATGCCTATCTTAGAAAAGCTGGCGGGTGAATATAGCCAGCATTTGATCCTGGCAAAAGTAGATTGCGAGGCACAGCAAGAAGTAGCTGCACAGTTTGGTATTAGAAGTCTGCCAACCGTAATGGTGGTGCAAAATGGTCAGCCTGTTGATGGCTTTGCTGGTGTACAACCAGAGCAGCAAATTCGCGAAATGCTGGCTAAATACTTACCTAACCCAGAAGATGATTTACTTGCCACTGCTGGTAAAGCGATTCAGCAAGGTGAGTATGCAGAGGCACTGCCGGCGGCAAAAGAAGCATTAGCGCTCAACCCAGATAATGTAAACGCTAAATATATGCTTATTGATTGCTACGTTGAGACTGGTTCTATCGATATGGCAAAAGCGTTGTTGGAAGAAATTAAGCTGGTGGATCAAGACTCGCGTTACAAGAGTTTGGTTGGCAAAGTTGAACTGGCAGAACAAGCAGCCGATACCCCTGAAATTCGCCAGCTCCAGGCGGCGGTTGAAGCGAATCCAGATGACTTGCAGCTTAAAGTGGACCTAGCCGTACAGTTACAGCAAGCGAATAAAGCGCAAGACGCACTAGAACTACTTTATAGTGTGTTAAAGAAAGAGCTTGGGTTTGGTGATGCTAGAAAGATCATGCAGGATATGATGAACGCGCTTCCCGACGGTGACCCGCTTAAGTCAGAATATCGCCGTAAAGTTTATAGTCTATTGTACTAAATACCTCAGCGCTTTGGGGCTGCAGAAGCCCTAAACCTGCGATATCAGGCTTAGGCAAATTGGCTGCGCGAGGTTCTTGTTGGTATCGTCAGGTGAAATCGAGTGTGCACTATGGCGTTACAATAGGTGAAAACCCTTCCTTATGTAGCCAGTTAAGGGCTTCAAAGTACTTATGAAAATAGTCTCGCTCGTAGTTAGATGACTCAAAGTCGCGGTGCTTGGAAGGATGGGTTCGCTCTAGCTGAGCCCGTCTTACCATTCCACTGTCTAGCACATAAGCTGAACGCGTCAGCCCCCGCGAAATATTTACCTTAATGGCTTCGGCCAACCGCGTTTGGCATTCAGGTGTGGACAGCACCCAGCGGCGTCCGTCCATTAGAGCAGCCCACGGTTTGTTGTCGAACTTAGCGATAAGTTCATGCATTTCTTCTATGAAAAACTCGGTAGTTTTTAGGTTCCACGCCCCAGTAGCAAACACTTCAAGTACATTACCTGAGACATCCAATGAATAATTTCCGTATTTTGGAAAACGCATAAAATACCTTTAATGTTTGTCTGCGTGGAACAGACGGAACTCGCTGACTCGGCAAATATAAATAACCCACCTCTATAGTGTATAGCAGAGTTCTTAAATTTTGCCGTTGGTGTAACGCTAATAGAAATATCACTAAGCACGGTGTTTTGGGCAAAACTATTTACACTTAATTTGTAAATAAATGTTTTATGAAAGGTGCTGGATCATGCGAAAAATGCAGAATTTTGATAGGGTTTAGGCGGTTTTTATATTAGGCATCAAAGCATGGCATATCAGCACTTTTATACAGGTTTTCTCAATGCGAATAAGGGCAAACAGCACTACGCATGTCACAGTCATTATTTTTGGCCAGACTGCACGCGCGACGCAATGCTTAACTACTGGGATGACAGTGCTAAGTATGTAGACGAAAAATGGGGTTACTTTTTTCAAACATTGGTGCCAGAGCTACAGCAACGTATAAGCAATATATTGAATACCGGAGCACCACAGCAAATTGTATTTGCGCCAAATACCCACGAATTGCTTTATCGCATTATGAGCTGTATCGATAGCGAAGCACCCTACAAAGTGGTGTCGACTGACAGCGAGTTCCACAGCTTCCAGCGCCAAGCTAGTAGGTTACAAGAGCAAGGCTCAATAGAGCTTATTACCGTACCTACTAAACCTTATGATACGTTTGCGTCTCGTTTTAAATCAGCCATAGCTGAACACAACCCAGAGCTGGTTTTCTTTAGCCAAGTATTCTTTAATTCCGGATACGTAGTGAACGATGTTGCAGATATCGTAAACAGCGTGACTAACGACAACACGCTAATCGTGGTTGATGGTTATCATGGATTTATGGCAAAGCCTACTGATTTGGCGGATATTGCCCACCGCGCTTTTTATCTTGCCGGTAGTTATAAATATGCCCAAGCAGGCGAGGGCGCGTGTTTTGCCCACGTTCCACTAGGCTGTGAGCTAAGACCTGCTTATACAGGCTGGTTTGCAGAGTTTGGCGAACTAGACAAACCCCGTAAGGTTGGCGGAAAAGACAGCGTTCAATATAGTTTAGACGGCATGCGCTTCGCTGGTGCGACAATGGACTTCACCGCACTTTACAGGCTAAGAGCCGTTCTTCGCATGTTTGGAGAAAATGGCATTGATGTAGCTACAGTTAATGAATACGTCATGAGCATGCAGCGCACATTTCTAGAAAAGCTTGCAGCCTGCAATCACCCATTGCTAAACGAGAAACACTTAGCAGTGAGCAATGAAGAGAACAGAGGGCATTTCCTTACCTTTGAACTAGACAATGCGGACGTGACAAAAGCCCTTGCCTCAGAGCTGAAAGAACACCATATTCTTACTGATTTTAGAGGTAACCGTTTAAGGTTTGGTTTTGGCTTGTATCATACGCCTGAATATATTGATTTAAGTGCATTAACACAAAACGCGTAAGTCAGAGCCCGAATCACGGCACAAGTTGCTGCGTATATATTAACGTCACACTTATTTAAGGATAGTTTTATGGAGTGGCTATTACCCGCTTTAGCTCTGGTACTTATTATAGAGGGAATTGGGCCGCTTCTTTTTCCGAATAAATGGCGCAATTATTTACTTCAGATAAGCCAGCAGCCCAGCAATCAATTGCGCCAAATTGGTGGAACGCTTGTGATAATAGGCGCACTACTGCTGTTTTATTTCAGTTGAGTTAGAGAGCGTTGGCTTTTAGTGTTCAGCAAAGTGCGAGTTTACCGCTGAATAAAAAGTGTGCTTGTTATGGTACAAGAAAGAATTAGCGGTGCGTTCTTTCTTGCTTGAATTGCTTCTTGGATGCAAAGTGTTCAAACAAGGGCAAGCAATACCAAAAAAATATATATCCGCACGCGGCAATAAACGGCGGTAGACCGACTGTTCAGCTTTTGCGCGAAGTAATGTTTAGAAAGCTTTAAAAATTAGCGCCTTAGAAAGTGAGCGGTGAAAAGCAAGACACAAAGCCTTATTTCAAATAGGCTTGAGCGGTCGCGGGGCATCTTTGTGATTTCAAAAATAAAAATGAAATAGTCGCATTTTTGTTCGAAAAAGAGATGATCCTTGCCCTAGAATTTTGTAGAATCCCCGCCTAATTTTCTTACACATATGATTCATGGCAAAGAACGTTGTGGTACTCGGCACTCAATGGGGTGACGAGGGTAAAGGCAAGGTCGTAGACCTACTCACTGATCGCGCAAAATATGTTGTTCGCTACCAAGGCGGGCACAATGCAGGTCACACTCTAGTAATCGACGGTGAAAAAACCGTACTTCACTTAATCCCATCAGGCATCCTACGCGAAAATGTTACCTGTATTATTGGTAACGGTGTTGTGCTTAGCCCAGACGCACTAATGAAAGAAATGACTATGCTTGAAGAGCGTGGCGTTCCTGTGCGCGAGCGATTAAAGATTAGTGAAGCTTGTCCGCTTATTCTTCCTTATCACATTGCATTGGACGTAGCGCGCGAAAAAGCCCGTGGCGCTAAGGCAATTGGTACAACTGGTCGTGGTATCGGTCCAGCGTATGAAGATAAGGTAGCCCGTCGCGGATTGCGTGTAGGCGACTTATTTAACGCTGAAGACTTCGCCGCTAAGCTTAAAGAAGTGCTAGATGTGCATAACTTTACGCTTACGCAATACTATGGCGCAGAAGCAGTAGACTTCGATGAAACCTTAAAAGGTGCAATGGAAGTTGCTGATATTCTTAAAGCAATGGTTGTTGATGTAACCGACGAGCTAGATAAAGCAGATAAAGCTGGCTTACCTATCATGTTTGAAGGTGCTCAAGGCACACTTCTAGACATCGACCACGGTACTTATCCTTATGTTACGTCGTCTAACACTACCGTTGGTGGTGTAGCAACAGGTGCTGGCTTCGGCCCGCTTAAGCTAGATTACGTACTGGGTATCGTAAAAGCGTACACCACGCGTGTGGGCTCTGGCCCTTTCCCTACAGAACTAGAATGTGAAGTAGGTCAACACTTAGGTGTTAAAGGTCACGAGTTTGGCGCAACCACTGGACGTAAGCGCCGTACTGGTTGGTTCGACGCAGTTGCGATGAAACGTGCAGTTCAAATCAACTCTATTACAGGGTTCTGCTTAACTAAGCTTGACGTACTAGACGGTCTTGAAAGCCTACAAATTTGCGTTGGCTACAAAGATGCAGACGGCAACGTGAAAGACGTACCACCAATGGCGGCTGACGGTTACGAGAAAGTAACGCCAGTATATGAAGAAATGCCAGGTTGGACAGACAACACCTTTGGTGTAACTGAGTTTGAAGCGCTTCCTCAAGCAGCGAAAAACTACATTAAGCGTCTTGAAGAGCTAACAGGTGTGCCAGTTGATATCGTTTCAACAGGCCCAGACAGAAACGAAACTATCGTTTTGCGCAGCCCTTACGACGCCTAATAGCGCCATATTACTTGTATTTGAAAGCCCAGTGTTAACTGGGCTTTTTTGTTTTTCTCTCTTTCCCTTTCTTTTCTATCTTGTCTTATCTCTTGTAAGTTTAGCGTCTTTGCTTAGCACAAAAAATTTTTTGAAAGCATGTATCGAACAACCGTATTAAACATTAATTAACAATTTAGTTGCGTTGTCTTCGAACATCCCTATTAATATAAGATAGTATCTGTAAATTATTACGCTGCTTTGCCCACCAACAATATTGTCGTGATCCTGAGAATTGTTGTGGTGGGCGTTATGCTATCGGAGCCTTCTTATGCCAAATAGACCTTCTCTTCACGCAGTGGAAACGGGCGTGTGTTTCGTTGATGTTGTTCACAAACTCAATGACAGTTTCGATACAGGGAAGACTCAGTCCCTGGAGTGGCGTAAAAGTCAGTTAAAGGCGTTAGAAACCTTACTGAAAGACAATCAGCACGACATCTTGCAGGCGCTTAAAAATGACTTGGGTAAATGTAAGACAGAGGCCATGGTGGCCGAACAAGGCTTTCTGCTTTCCGATATAAAGCACACGCTTAAGCATTTGGATAAGTGGGCAAAACCACGCAAAGTATCTACACCTATGGTGGCGTGGCCAGGAAAGAGTTTTCAGCAGCCTGAACCTCTCGGCACTGTACTTATCATTGGCGCGTGGAACTATCCGCTTCAATTACTGCTTGCGCCATATATTGCCGCCATCGCAGCGGGTAACTGCGCGGTATTAAAACCGTCAGAATTGGCAGAAGAAACCTCCTCACTGATGGCTAAACTTATCCCTCAATATATGGATAACTCATGTGTGGCTGTTGTAGAAGGCGGTAAAGACGAAGCGACGGCGCTACTTGCCTGCAAATGGGATCATATTTTCTACACCGGTGGTGACGTGGTGGGGAAAATTGTCATGAGTGCAGCAGCCAAACACTTAACGCCAGTAACCCTTGAGCTTGGCGGGAAGAGTCCGTGCTTTGTTGATAAACACACAAATCTTTCTGTAACCGCACGCCGATTGGTGTGGGGAAAATGGATGAACGCAGGGCAAACCTGTATTGCACCTGACTACGTGATTGTAGAAAAGGGATTTGAGCAAAAGTTTATAGATGCAGTTAAAAAAGAACTGAAAAAACAATACAGTAAAGACCCATTGTCATCACGAGATTACGGCAATATCGTTAATCAGCGTCACCTGTCACGTCTTCAAAGCTATCTTGAGAACGTAAATGTAGTGTATGGCGGTGAGGTAGACGAATCTCGCCCCGCTATGGCACCTACTCTTGTGCTAGAGCCGTCATTAGATAGCCCGTTAATGAAAGAAGAAATATTTGGCCCCATACTGCCCATCATTACGGTTGATAATATGGAGGCGGGTATTAAGTTTGTTAACAGCAGACCTAAGCCTTTAGCACTCTATGCGTTTAGCGATAAGAACGAAGTTCTGGACAATATTATCAAAAAGACCAGTTCAGGAAGTGTGTGTACCAACGACACTATGTTGTTTATGACTAATCCTGAACTGCCGTTTGGCGGCGTAGGAAATAGCGGTATGGGAAGCTACCATGGTCAAGCTGGCTTTGATACATTTAGCCATATTAAAACAGTGATGAAGCGTTCGTTTGCACTAGACGTATTCTTTCGCTATGCACCGTTTTCTAAGTTTAAGCTATCGTTACTTAAGAAGTTTTTATAACAGGAGTTTTCATGGTTCAGCCCTTTCATCTTGCTATTCCGGTCACAAATTTAACTGACGCAGAGGCGTTTTACGGCGAGTTGTTAGGGTGTGAAAAAGGCCGCAGTGATGTTCAGTGGATAGACTGGAACTTCTTCGGGCACCAGTTAGTGACGCACTGCGTAGAAGCTATGCCGTCGCCGCCTGCCTATAACGGGGTAGACGATCATGCTGTGCCGGTGCCGCACTTTGGCGTTGTGCTAACCATGGACGATTGGCAAGCACTGGCAAGTAAATTAGAGGCTGCCGATACCGAGTTTGTTATCGCACCTTACATTCGTTTTAAAGGAAAGCCAGGCGAACAAGCCACCATGTTCTTCAAAGACCCTTTCGGCAACGCCTTAGAGTTCAAAGCGTTTGCTGATATCTCTCAACTTTTTGCTACGCAATAATTAGGGCCTTTTATTCTTTGTCCCAGTCCTTAAGCTTAGCTCGCTAGGCTTAAGGAGTTTGTCGCACATCAAAAACTAACACGCCCTAGGTTAGCGCTTTTTCCTTTTTTTAGGCTTAAAGCGCTTATATAGCAGTACAACGCCAGTTAAAGTAAATAAAAAGGCACTGCCGGATAATGCTATTAACCAGGGCGTATTAAAGTTGCTTCTATCCTTGTAGTCCATGATGTGAAGCATCCACATGAAATCAAATAGTCGCCAAGTATCCGTTCGAACCCGCAGAACACTGCCGGTGTCTGGGTCGATATAAAATCGTGTATTGAGCTCATCATTAAAGCTTACCTGCCACAAAGGTGCTGGCAGATTTTTCACTTCCTGAGGTGATACATCCAATAATTTTGCATTAGCGATACCACCACTACCTGCATATTGCTGTGTTGCCGCATCACGAATAGTGCTCTCTTGTAGTGCTAATAAAGGCTCACCTGTTAGTGCGCTATAGCGATAGGTAGCGTTGTCATCCACCACGCGATAAACAGGAATTGTATTGAGCGAGCCCGGCGCTGCAAGGCCTACTTCATTTATGCGATGGGAGAGTGATAGCACCGCAGTGCTGCTGTGGCGGCGCAAAATGTCGGAAGGGGTAACTGTAACTTTGTGCCACGACGTATTGATGGCGTGTTTTAAGTGGTTCCCTCTTACTTCATCTATGGGTAACCAAGCCATAACCAAGCCGCTTAAAAACCATAGGCCAATTTGAATAAATAGAATTAAGCCCAAATAGTTGTGCGCCTTGCGCATAAATTTAATCATCACACATTTTGTTCTTATTATTAAAAGGCTATAACATCAGAAAACAACAATTGAGTAAACTGAAGAAGAGTGTGGTTTTGAAGAAAGCATTAGTGCTTGTAGATGTACAAAACGTTTATTACACCTGCCGTCAGGCTTATAAGCGCAACTTTAATTACAATCAGTTTTGGCGTGAACTTAGCTACAACTTAGACATAACACATGCCTTCGCGTACGCCATTGACAGAGGTGACAGCAAGCAGCGCGAGTTTCAAAACATACTTCGTGCTATTGGGTTTGAAGTGAAATTAAAGCCTTTTATTCAACGTGCAGATGGTTCAGCGAAAGGCGACTGGGATGTGGGCATTACGGTAGATGCGCTAGAGCATGCCGATGGTGTTGACGAAGTCATTCTGGTATCGGGCGACGGCGATTTCGATATTCTTGTAAACGCGCTTAAGGGGAAAGGAAAAACGGTAACCGTATACGGTGTACCGGCGTTGACTGCTGAAAGCGTTCAAAAAGTGGCGTCTAAGTATGTTCCAATCGACGCTGCATTGTTGCTGTAAACACACTAGCAGTTTCGCCAGAGTTGATGCGATATTTAAATAGGCCAGCTGTGGAATACTCCACAGCTATCCCCTCTGAAAAAGGGCTGTATGAATACTGAAACCACTTGAAGTTCCACGTTTTCCATCAGCCCTTTAGCTAGTAGCCATAAGTTCTCAGTCATCATTGCTTCGCCTTAAAAGGGCTGAGCAAATACGGCTTACCCTAATATGGCTTACATTAATACTGCTGTGCTAATAAGGCTGGACAAGACTCTTACCTCGTCCGCTTTTTTCAGATGCGGCTTCTACACCCTCTTTAGTGCGCTTGATTAAATGCACATCACCAAAGCGACGGTTATCAATGGTGTAGCCCATTGCTTTAAGCTCATTCACTGTTGCTTCTGCGAAGCCGTCGTGCATACGAATGGTGTCTTTTGGCAATAGCTGGTGATGAAAGCGTGGTGAGTTTACCGCTTCTTCAGCGCTCATGTCGTAAAGCAGCGCGTTCAGTAGCGACTGGGTTACCGAAGAAATAATGGTGGTGCCGCCCGGAGAACCGGTTACCAGAACAACCTGGTCGTTTTTGGTAACAAGCGTTGGGGTCATAGAAGACAGCATACGCTTGTAAGGCTCAATAGCATTCGCCTCGCCACCCACTGCGCCAAAGAAGTTTGGTACACCAGGCTTGGCACTAAAGTCGTCCATTTCATCATTCAACAAAAAGCCAGCGCCAGTTACCACAACGCCACTACCAAAAGTGAGGTTGATAGTGGTTGTATTGGCAACGGCGTTACCCCACCTGTCCATAATAGAGAAGTGGGTTGTATCTTCGCTTTCTTTTAAGCCAGGCTTAACACTTGGTGTATCAGAAATGCTGGTGGGTTGAATATCTGCCGCGCGTTTAGTGATGTAACCAGCATCAGTGAGCGCTTTTACCGGAACGCTGACAAAGTCAGGATCGCCCATGTATTCAGCGCGATCGGCAAACACACGCTTACCAATTTCCGACATCACGTGAATATATTCAGTGCTGTTTTGTGCCGGCAAATCGTGCGTTGAATCATAGGCTTCTAGCATGCCAATCCACTGGGCAACGGCAACACCACCTGAACTTGGTGGAGGCGCGGTCACCAGTTCAAAGCCTTGCCAGTTTAAGTGCAGTGGTTTGCGCCACACGGCTTTGTAAGCCAGCAAATCTTCATAGGTAATAAGACCACCATTTTGCTGCATAAAATCAACAATATGTTTCGCTACCTCGCCTTTATAGAAGCCGTCTTTGCCCTGTTGCTGAATAGCTCTAAGGGTCTTTGCCAGTTCTGGCTGTTTGAACGTAGTGCCTGCTTTCGCGTGTGCAAAATACTCGCTAAAGTTGTTGTTAATACCCGCTTCTTTTGCGCGTTCAATGTAATGAGCAATGTTGTTTGCCAGTTTTTCGTGAACCACAAAACCCTGTTCAGCTAAATCTACCGCAGGCGCGAGCAAACGATCCCACTCTAAAGTGCCGTATTTCTTATGCGCGGCCCACATGCCTGCTACTGTGCCGGGAATGCCTGACGCCTTTGCGCCAAACAAAGACTCATGAGGCTTCACGTTGCCTTGCTCATCAAGGTACATGTCGCGGTGGGCATTTTCTGGTGCCATTTCGCGGTAATCAAGAAAGTCGGTACTGTCTTCAAACTTTATTGTCATAAAGCCACCACCACCGACATTGCCTGCTTCAGGTAGCGTTACAGCCAGAACAAACTGTGCCGTAATAGCAGCATCAATCGCGTTGCCTCCCTCTTGAAGAACCTGCATAGCAGCATCGGCACTGTAGCTATCAGGCATAGCAACCGCCTGCTGACTAAGCCCAACTGTGTGGTTGCTCGCACTATCAACAGTATTATTAGGGGCATGGGTACACGCCGCCACAACCCATGTAAATGCTACTATCACCGAGATGAACCCGGCGTTCGCTATCCGTCTTTTCATTACAAAACTCCTTGCTATAGATGCTGCTAATACCTTGTTATGAATAACTGGCTTCTATCACGCTTAATTCAGCAGAGTTACCCAATCATAACCAAACTTGCTACAAAATAGGCAATAAGCGTAAGTGCGCCTGCAAATAAGGCATAAGGAAACTGTGTCTTAACGTGGGTTAGTACGTCAGTACCCGCGGCCAATGAAGACACGGCAGTGGTGTCGGATATAGGCGAGCAGTGATCGCCAAATATACCACCACCTAATATTGCGCCAATCACTAGTGCTGGGGGTAACCCCAAGCTTTGAATAAGCGGTACACCAATAGGGATAAGTATGGCGAAGGTGCCCCATGAGGTGCCAGTGGTAAACGACATGATCGCGCCGGCGATAAATAACATAGGCACAATTAGCACTAATGGAAGATATTCACCTACTATACCCGCAACAAATACACCTGTTCCAAGTACCTTAAGGCTATTGCCTAAGGTTAACGACAGTAACACTATGGTAACCAGTGGAAGTAGTTCACCCATCCCTTTAAAACCAATTTCTACCGCTTCTTTGTGGGTAAAACGTTTGTGGATTAAAAGCAAACCGTAAGCAATAGCGGTGGCAAGGGCGGTGGCATAAAGAACAGATTTACTTCCGCTACCCTCAGATAATACGCCGTTGCCTGTCCAGAACATAAAACCAACCATGCTTAATACCATCACTATAAGTGGTACCAACATGAACCGGGCTTTAGTAGCTGGCTGTGTGGTTTGGTCTACCTCTACGTGAGTTAGGGCTTTTTCTTCTTCAGCCATTGGGCCGTGCACTTTGTCAGCTGAAATAGTGTAGGCCACAATAAGTAAGGTGAAGATAGCATAGAAGTTAAAGAACACACTGCCCCAGAGAATTGAAGCCGATGAAGCGGGAAGCTCATACGCGTCTAGAAGACTGAGTATAAAAGCACCCCAGCCGTTTAAAAGAATTAGTATACAAACCGGCGCGCTAGTGGAGTCGATAATATAGGCTAAGCGCGCGCGGCTCATGCCAAAACGATCAAATAGCCCTCGAGCAAAAATACCAGCAGTGAGTACGCTTAAGTTCGACTCAATAAATACCGCTATACCAGTGAACATGGTTAAACCGCCCACTTGTTTGCGGCTTTTAGCCACGCCCTTGTTCACAAGAAAGTTAACCGTTGCCGTTACGCCGCCGGAATCACGGATAAATGCGAGTAGCGCGCCTACCAGCACAGAGAAAATAAGCACCCTTGTGTTACCTGGACTCGCTGCAGTGTCGACCACACGCTCGATAGCATTAATCGGCGCCATATAGCTGGTTGCGATATCGGCATTCACCAGAATCAATGTTTCTGCGCATAGTACGGCCAAGGCCAGCGCTAATATGACTTCTTTCTTCCAAAAAACGACGGCAATAGCCACAAGAGGGGGGATGACTGACATCCAATCCATACTTCTATCCAAACTTAAATTTATATGTGTCTAGGACGCGTGTTCTTCGCCATGAAGCGAAGGTGGGCATGCCCTAAAGATGTGTCGTTGCGTAAGAAAACGCGCAAGAGAATGTGTAATTGCAGTTCAAAGTTGGCGAACATAATTCTCTCATTTATGCTAGCGTACCGTATTGTGCTTCGTGTTACCAAGGATTAGATAAACATTGTTATTCCAGCAAGTTATTTATAAAAAGCGTGCCTCCAAATTAGGTCTGGGTTCTATCTTGTCAGGCCTATTCATATTGTTCAGTGCTTGTTTGTTTACTGGTAATGCTTTCGCAACTGCACAGTCTTCGAAGACGAGCACGACAAAAGCGGCTGAGACAAAGGTTGATGCCGAAACTGTTAGCGCATTAAAAAGCATGCTGGGCCAAAAAATCATTTTGGATTTTCGCTATTTCTGTGAAGACAACACGCCGTCATCCCGCTGCCGCACGCCCATGACTGTTATTCCGCCGTCACTTTTAAATGTGCTAAGTACGAACAATATTGGTGGCGTTATTTTGTTTTCCGAGAATATTTTAAACACAGAGCAATTAATTACACTAAATTACACCATGCAGCAGCATATGGTAAAAGCGGGTCGGCAACCGCTGTTTATCGCTGTCGACCAAGAAGGGGGGCGAGTTGCAAGGTTACCTTCGGATATGCTCTCGCCGTTTGCGGGAAACATGGCAATTGGCGCCACCTTTTATCAGCGGGGCAGTGCATTTGCCCAAAGCGTTGCGTCACACATCGGTCAAACACTGCTACCGTTAGGAATTAACACTAATTTCGCGCCCTCAGTTGATGTAAATAGCGAGCCAAAGAACCCAGTTATAAACGTTCGCAGCTTTTCAGAAACTCCTGAGCAGGTGGCCGCACTTGGACAAGCATTTGTGGGGGCCATGCAAAGTGAGGGCGTTATAGGGGCGATTAAACACTTCCCAGGCCATGGTGACACACATGTAGACAGCCATAGTGGCTTGCCGCAGGTAACACATACTAAAACGCAGGCTATGGCCGGTGACATTCTTCCTTTTGCTAATATTATTAATAGCGAAACGCCGCCAGCAATGGTAATGAGTGCACACATTCAATACCCGTCACTAGATGACACTACGATAATAGACAAACACGGAAAGCCGCAAATTGTTCCTGCTACGTTGTCGAAGAAAATATTAACTAATTTGCTTCGCAACCAATTGGGCTATCAAGGCCTCATCGTTACTGACGCATTAGACATGGCGGGTATTTCGCAATTTTTCTCAAACGAAGAAGCTTTGGTTCGAGCTTTCAGCGCGGGAGCAGATGTTGCGCTTATGCCTTTTACCATAAGAAATTACGCCGATATAAAAGCGTTTGCAGACTTCCTCGATAATGCTGCTACGCGAATGGCTAAAGGCGCATCAGAAAAGCCAATAAATAGTTCCAACAATGCGATTTTGGAAAGCGCTTTCTTGAAATCATCTTATAACCGTATTATCAAGGCAAAACAAAGATTTGCGTTGCAAAACTTTACTTCTAAACCGATAACGTGGTGGCTTAAAGAAACAAAAGAAAACGCGTCAGTAGTCAATGCTAACAGCCTGAAAAACAGAGGAATTCAAATAGAGAAAGCGCTTTCTAGAGCATCGGTTTCGCTACTTTTTGGCAAGGAAAAGTTACCGATAACGTCAACGCGTTGGTTGGCACTAATGCCGGATGCGGCAAGGTGTTTGGCATTTGAGAGTGCACTTACTCGTTCTAAACGTAAAGCTGCGGATAAGCCTTTAGAGTTTGCGTGTTTGCCGTTAACCGCGTTGCCGAAAACCCAATTAGCGATGAACTTATTAAAACAAGCTGATGTGCTTGTGGTTGGCAATATTAGCCCGCTCCATGCAAATTACGAACTAGGTGGGTTTGATTTACCAGAGCATGTAAAGCGCCGCGCCAGTGAGTCTGAGGTAATGGTCTTTAGCAAAAAGGTTATGGTGGCGGCGAAGGCACAAAATAAAACCGTGGTTTTTGCACCATTGCGTATGCCCTATGACGCAAATAAGGTGGAAGCGTTTGCAGACATTGCTATTGCTACGTTCAATTACGCAGTTAGCGTAAATGCTCAAGGCAATGAAGAAAATCAGCAAGTTACAAGTTATAGTTTAAACGCATTGGCTGACATACTAACCGGTAGCGCACTTGCAGAAGGGCGCTCACCCGTGTCATTAAAGCAAAAATGATAATAAATAAAAAGGAAGCAAGGTGGACACAGAAAACTCATTAGGCTCAGCGCAAGTACCATTTATAGATACTGTTCTAAATGCGCTTCTACCTTTTGCACCACTCCTTATTGCCGTGGTGTTAGTGATCGGTACCCTTACCGCGCTGCACTACCTGTTGTTGGCCAAGCAAAGCCATCTTACCAGTGAACAGAAATTACCTCGTCAAGTAGGCATGTTGGTGCTTACTATCATAGGCGCGGTAGTAATTGCGATGGCTTTACCGGTGAGTGAAAGCACACGCAATCAGGTTATTGCGCTTATTGGGGTATTAATTTCAGGTGTAATTGCGTTTTCTTCCACCACAATGGTAGGCAATTTAATGGCGGGTATCGTGCTTCGTGTAAATCGCCCATTTAAAGTGGGTGACTTCATTAAGGTAGAAGGTTACAGCGGACGTGTTACCGAAATGGGCCTACTTGATGTTGAATTGCAAACCGAGAGCAGAGAACTCATAGCGTTTGCCAATACCTTGATGGTGAACTCGCCCGTTACAGTTACCCGCGCTTCTGGTGCAATTGTGAGTGTGGACATTAGTTTAGGCTATGATCTTCACCACAGTGTCATTGAAAAGCATCTGCTTATTGCGGCAGAGAATGCAGAGCTGACAGAACCCTTTGTACAGGTTATTGGGTTAGGTGACTTTTCAGTAAGCTACCGCATTTCAGGTTTACTTACTGAAGTGAAAAGCTTATTAAGTGCTCGTTCACGGCTTCACAAAGCTGTGTTGGACGCATTGCACAATGCCGATATTGAAATTGTTTCGCCAAGCTTCATGAATCAACGTCCTCAGCCGGATGGTTTGAAAATGATTGCTAAATCACCAGGCAAAACCTCTCAAGAGGAGTCAACACCAGAGGACGTTATTTTTGACAAGGCAGAAGAAGCTGAACAGAAAGAGAAAAGCAAGGAAACACTAATGCAGACTATTGCAGATATCGATGCAAAAATCGCAGACAGTGATGGTGATGTTAAAGAGAAGCTTAAGCATCAAAAAGCTACTGCCGAATCTCAGCTTGCCACGCTAGTACAAACTAAAACAGAAGAAGGTTAGTAGTTGCTAACTTCTAAATTTCTTTTTAAATAGAGTTTTATGTTGTATGTGAGTGGTTACTAACGGGTTGGGTTTGTGACTCCAACTTCCAAAAAATTTTTCCACTCTCCGGTGTGAGGCTTCTCCAAATATCTACGCAAATGAGTCAGGGCTAGCCTCAATAAATGTCCTAGTATAGAAGATAGGTTTTTCTTTTCTTCTTGAAGATATCTAAATCCTGTTGCCAGCTTTGTTTAATTTCTGCAGGTGTTTTATCCGCCTGAATTTGAGCTCTTAACTCATCAGTTCCGGCCAATTTGTCGAAGAACTCAGGCCGGGTAAAGAAGATTTCTTCAGCCATGTCATTAATGCGTGCGCGGTCATTGTATTGTGAAAAACGAGAATACGCGTCTAACAATGTTGCGACATCTAAACCGCGAATGGATGAGAATCCTTTTTCTGCTACCTTTGCGTTAGAGGTATCTGGTTTGCTAACTTCAGCGCCTGTAAGCTCCGGAGTTGTAAAATCGGCTTGAGCAAGTACGCTTGCCTGCAGTATCGAATTTTCATGTTTAGGGTGAGGGGCTGCACTATTCGCTTTTACCTGAATTGGGGTATTGCCAAACTTTACCTCAGGGTGACCAATCAGCTGAAAAGGAAAGTCCGTGCCGCGACCTATACTCACATCAGTGCCTTCAAAAAAACACAGGGTAGGGTAAAGACGTATCGACAAGTCATTGGGTAAATTGGGGCTTGGCGCTACTGGCAGCGAATACGGTGTGTCGCGTTTATAATTCTTCATGGGCACTACAGTCAGCTTGGCATTGTCATAACTGTTTGCATCAATATCCAGCCACTGCTCTCCCACCATCATTTGCGCAAGTTCGCCCAAGGTCATACCGTGTAATACAGGAATAGGGTGCTTTCCTATAAAAGACGAAAATTCTAACTTTAGCACTGGGCCGTCAACATAGCTGCCGTTAGGGTTTGGCCGATCGAGCACAATAACGTGAATGCCTTTCGCAAACGCTGCTTCCATCACATAGTGTAAGGTACTTAAATACGTGTAAAAACGTACGCCCACATCCTGAATGTCGAAGATTATGACATCCACACCTTGCAGCATGTCAGGCGTTGGCTTTTTAGTGGCGCCGTAAAGAGAATGAATCGGCAAGCCCGTCTGCGCGTCAACATCGCTATTTATTTTTTCGCCTGCGCCTCTATCCCCCCTAAATCCGTGCTCAGGTGACATCACACTCACCACATTCACATTGCGGTGTAATAAGGCATCAAGCAGGTGGCGGTAGCGTTTATCTGCATCGTTTTCATTCAAATGCGTTGTCGAGCCCTTACTAGCGCCTCCCTCCTTAAGTGCAGGCGTTGGAGAGGGGGCGGGAGTCATAATGTTATCGAAGGCAACCAACGCGCTCTGATTAACCACTAAACTAACCCGCTTTCCTTCTAACAAAGGTAGGTAGTTTGCATAGCGCTGAGCGCCTACAATCATCCGCTCAGCGCCTAAAATCATCCGCTCTGCGCCCAAAATTATCCGCTCAGCGCCTACAGCGACCTGTTCAGAACTTGGGTAAGACTGCTCTGTATCGACAGTAGGGGGGCGAGCGCTGGCGTCATTATTTGGGCTTGTATATACATGAGTAGACAAGTTCGTTGTTGAACAGCTTGCGAGGGTCAGACAAACTATTAGGGAAGAAAGCACGATAAAACACGCCCTCGGTATAGCGCGTCTAAAAGTCTTATCTGTTTTTACTGGGCTGACAACTTTCAAAATAGTAATACACCGTAATTATTTGCTTTCGTTTACCGCAGTGCGTAAATACCCACCGTTAGCGTCTAGCTGAGCGGCGGCCTGCTCGGCAGTTTGCCCTGTTAATACCATCAAAATAGCCACTTTCGCTTTGTTGTTGCACGCCCTAAGCGCGGCTAAAGCAACGTCTTCACTACATTCGGTAGCCTGCATAACAATGCGAAGAGCACGGGCTTTTAGTTTTTCATTGGTGGCGTTCACGTCTACCATTAAGTTTTGATAGGTTTTCCCCAATCTAATCATGGTGCTGGTGCTAATCATATTCAAAACTAGCTTTTGTGCAGTGCCCGACTTCATGCGCGTACTGCCGGTCAGCGCTTCTGGACCAACAATAGGGCATATGGCTACATCAGCATTTGTGAAAATAGCGGCGTTAGGGCTGCACGCTATTGCCCCCGTAAAGCAGCCCAGCGAATGGGCATATTCCAGTGCCCCACTTACATAGGGCGTACGACCACTTGCTGAAATGCCAACTACCGTATCGTTTTTGTGAAGGGCAAGGTTTTCAAGATCAGTGCGCCCCGCGTCAAAGTCATCTTCAGCGCCTTCTACGGCGTGCTGAATGGCTTTTTCTCCGCCTGCTATCACGCCAACGACAAGTTCATCAGGTACGCTAAATGTAGGTCTGCATTCAACCGCATCTAAAATACCCAGCCTGCCGCTAGTTCCCGCGCCTACATAAATAAGTCTACCACCGCTTTTTATGCTATTCGTTGCTGCATCCACCGCCTTTGCTATTTGTGGTATTTGCTGGGCAACTGCGTTTGCAACTTTTGCATCTTCGTTGTTAATACGTGTAAGAATGCCTTCGGTAGTAAGCGTGTCTATATCCAAGGTATCTGGGTTTCTGCCCTCTGACACAATTTTATTTAGTGACTGGGCTAACTCATTAACGGTGGGCTTTTTACCCGCGGCTTTTGTGTCAGTATGAATATCTGATGGCGACTTTGAAGTAGATGAATTGTGCGAAGACATGAAAAACCTTGAGGCAACGAAATTGTGATAACCAGGATGCGCAAAGCATAACGGTATTTTATGGTATAAGAAACCACGCGCTAGACGGTAGCTTTTTCAATATTAATCCCGCGCCCCAAATGCACTTATCGTGGTACACTTTGTCTTTCTATGTTCATACCATTAAACATTTAAGGAACGTGTTTTTCTGTGAGCCGACAAACGCAAGCTATCATTCATGCTGACGCCCTTCTACATAACTTCAAAGCCCTTGCTGCTTTAGCGCCATCAAGCCAGTCAATGGCGGTGGTAAAAGCTGATGCCTATGGTCATGGAGCAGTAAACGTTGCGCGTATTCTTCAGCATGTATCTTCGCGTTTTGCTGTGGCGATTATCGAAGAGGCCATTGCGCTTCGCGACGCAGGAATTAGCGCGCCTATAGTTGTGTTGGAAGGCGCGCATCAGGCAAAAGAATGCCAAATGGCTTTTCAGCACAATTGCATATTGGTAATGCATTGCGAAGAACAGCTTGCTTGGTTAGAGCAGTGTCCTGAACAAAAACGCCCGCACATTTGGCTTAAAGTAGACAGCGGTATGCACCGTTTGGGTTTTGCTCTTTCTGATATTGAAAGTATTACTAGTAGATATCGCCACTTATTGAGCGAACAAACGGTAATTGCTACCCATTTTGCTTGTGCGGACGATGTTGATAATAGCTTTACCAAATCGCAATTGGCGGCATTTACGCAAGTTGTTGATAAGTTAGGATTGCCGACCAGCGTAGCTAACTCGCCCGCTACAGTTAATTGGCCTGCTAGTCGAAATGCCTGGAACCGTTTAGGCGTAGGTGTGTATGGCGGCGCCGTATCTACAACGCAAAATGTTGATGTTGAAATCTACCCAGCCATGACACTTCGCTCTAGTGTACTCGCTGTTAGAACAGTAGCGGCTGGCGAAGGCATTGGGTACGGTCAAACTTGGGTAGCAAGCCAGCCAAGCAAAATTGCTACCGTAGGCATTGGCTACGCCGATGGTTATCCAAGACACTGTAAAAACGGTACGCCCGTAATGATTCGAGGTAAGCGTGCCTACTTGGCTGGCCGGGTCTCTATGGACATGATCACCATAGATGTTACCCATATCGACAACGTAGCTGTGGGCGATGAAGTTGAGCTCTGGGGGCAGAACATCTCAATTCAGGAAGTGGCAGATAATGCAGACACCATCGACTACGAATTAATGACCCGCGTATCTCAACGGGTACCTCGCATTGTAAAATATCTTTAGTTTTCAATGGCTGCCAACACTATATAACTTTTAATGAAGCACTATTCATCAAAAGAATGAGACTTTTACCCCTAATTTAAGCCTATACTGTGTTGGCTTGGTTGCGGGATTGCGGTGAATGTTTCGCCTCCAACTGTACTGAGCAACAACTCATAAGTGAGGTTTGTATGCGTACTTCGTTTTCTCGTCCAAGAGTGAATCGTGGAGTAGTAAGTCGACCGTCAAGGCCTGTTCAGAAGAAGCAATAGGTTTGTTGTAGGCGTCTAGGGATACAAATAAGAGATACAAGAAAGCCCGGTTAGGTTGTGCCTAACCGGGCTTTTCATTTGTTGCATCGCAAAAAGTAGGAAACGTTTAAGTTAGCCGTTTTGTGCGCGAAGCTCGCTGTCTAAGGCGCTATTTAAGTTGTTGTCTAGCGCGCTGTCAGGTTGGTTTTCTGCTCGTTTCACTTCATCTTTTTTTGATGCAGCTTCGCCCTCTCCTGGAAAATATCGTTCTGGTCTATGGTTCAAAGAAATAACCATATTCAAACAGAACGCCGCTAAAATAGAGATAAGTACCAAGGGCCACTCAATGAAAAGTAAAGCGCTAAGTAAAATGCAGCTATCTACTGTTAACTGGAAAGTGCCTGCTCTGATATTGAAGCGCTGCTGTAAGTAGAATGCCATGATGCCCACGCCGCCAAGGCTAGAACTATGGCGAAACATCATTAGCATTCCCACCCCAATCAAAATACCGCCAAAAACTGCAGCGAAGATAGGGTTCACGTGGCTAATATCTACAAACGCAGGAATTTGCTCAGTTAGTACAGAGACCGTTGTCACAGAAATAAAAGTGTTGATCGTGAAACGCTTGCTAATTTGCGTCCACGCCAGCGTGTAGAACGGTAAGTTAATCAAGAAGAATAACACGCCGAAATCCATATCCACGGCATAAGTTCCCAGCAGCGCTAAACCTGCCGCGCCGCCTACCATTAAATCTTGAGACTGAAATAAATATACGCCAAAAGCAACAAACAAGCCGGCGCTTATCAGGGCAAAAACATCCTCGATGACACTGTGTTTTGTTTTTTGCATAGGAAAAAGTTTGCGTTAAGAAGACACAGCGTAATTATACGTTTACAACACAGTCGGTTACAGCGAGATGAAAAGTTAACTGACCGCGATAATTGGCAGAAGGTAAGTTTGCCTTTACGACTTTTAGCGCACCAGTGAATAGGGTGTTGCGTCAATGTAAACGTTGCACCAAGGTGGTTCACTTAACCGGTAAATGAAAAACCTTTTGCTAGGAAGATGCTACTCAACAACGGAGAAAACAACGATGTCTTGCTTATTAAATTCTACGCTGCATTTCATAATACCTAAATGCAGAGGGCTATATGCTTCAATCTTGCTGCCATTTGCGACAAACTCAGTATCCCAAAGCAATAAGTTGGCAGTATCCAACTGACGCTCTACGCTTTTTTTAGACACCCCAGGCGTGAAGTTATCGCAAAGAATGATGACCTCTCGTCTCGCTTCAATCCAGTAAAACGTTATCGTGATCAATAGTGCTATCGCCGCTATTGCAACGACATCTGCAATAATGGATCGTTTCATGGCTTGCACGTTTCACTTCTCCTCTACATCTTTAACTCGTGCGATTGAACCCTGTAACCTGATTAATTGCGGTGGCAGGGCGCACTTATATAAAGCGGATTTAGGCTGTTTGGATCAAATCCCACTTATTGCCGAACGAATCTTTAAATATGGCTACCGTACCATACACTTCTTCTCTAGGGTCTTCTAAAAATGTCACCCCTTTGCTTTTCATAGTGTCAAAGTCGCGCCAGAAGTTATCGGTATTTAATATTAAAAAGACTTTGTCTGCTGCTTGGTTACCTATAAGCGCCTTTTCGGTGGCGTTTTTCGCCTGTGCTAATAGCAAGCTAGCAGAGCTGTTGGGTGGCGTTACTAATACAAAGCGCGACTCTTCACCCGTCACTTTGTCTTCGGTTAATGTGAAATTTAATACTGTGGTGAAGTATTCAATGGCACGGTCGTAATCGTCGACAAAAAATGTAATGGCGGAAAGGTGTTGGGTCATAAAATCCAGTTCAATTAAAAAAGTACGTCAGAAAGCGGTGAATACTACCTAAAAGCTGCCAGTGCTGAAATACGAATTGTCAGCTGATGTTAATCGTTGAGCCGTTAAGTGGTTTCATTACACGCCGTGTTTTACAGAGTGCTATTGGCGCGTATTTGAACGCATTCTGCTGAAGCATATAAGTTTGTACTTAACAAATGATCTTTTTGTAAGGTTTGCCCAGTATTGTTAGTACTGAAGGATTTATTTTGGTGCGCGATTCACCGAAGCGATATAACGCCCTTTGCTTTATTAGAGGCGAAATTTCGCAAAGGGTTCCCACCAAAAATTGAATACAGGAACAGTAATGAACAAGCTACTATCCGCATTTTCTTTGGTTTCAATAGCTACGTGTACCATGAGCACGGCAAATGCTGATGAACTCCCTTTCAATTTAAGCGGTCACGTAAGGGTTAATTATGGACACCAAGACTGGCAAATTCCCGAGTTCAGGGATGGCTTCGAGTTTGAATCATTCAAACTAGGCGTATCCGGTGAGTCAGACCAATTTAGCTATAAAGCAGAATATCGTTGGTATGAAAACACCGACTTTGACACAGTCCGATTCGCTGAACTTACTTACCATTACGACGAGCTTACCCAGATAACTGCAGGCATAACTCAAACGCCATTTGGTTTACAGCCCTTTGCAAGTAACAGCTTTTGGTTTTCAGTGAATTATTACCTTGGTTTCGAGGACGACTATGATGCCGGGGTGAAGATAAATCACGACTGGGGAAATTGGGATTTCCAAGCTGCCTACTTCATGAATGATGAGTACAACGATGCAGCTGAGTTCGGGCGTTATTCATTTGATGTAGCAGACGACGGTGAGTACCGAAATAAAGAAGACGGTCAATATAATTTACGCGCAAACTACACGGCTAACTTCATTCGCGGTGGCACCACTGACATTGGTGTGTCTTATCAATACGGAAACATCTTAAACTTAGATACCTTAGATGATGGCGATATGAGCGCGTATGCGGTTCACATGCGTCATACCCAGGGTGACGTTAAGTTTGAATTACAATACATCGATTACGAATACGACTTAGCTGCACCAGAGGGGCAGGCAGACGATCGCATAGCGCTATCCTCTTTCACCTTTCCATTCCTAGCCGCCGCAGATGGCAAAACCTACTCAGCTAACCTAGTGTATTCCGTGCCTTACAAATTTACCCACATCGAATCACTAACTTGCTATTCAGAGTACAGCGTTGCTAAAGGTGAGGGGAGTGAAGGAAAAAATTCATCGCAGTGGGTAAATGGCTGTAGTTTTGGCTGGGATAAATTGTTTGTATATGTAGATAGTATTCAAGGCAAGAATATGTGGTTCTCAGGTGGGCCTGGCGTTGGGCTGGATTTAGGTGGAAGACAAGAGACCACCCACCGCCTGAACATTAACCTTGGCATTTACTTCTAATTACTAACAGGACTTTGACATGCGATTACTACTGATAGCGACATTCATTCTAGCGCTAATACCAATGCAAAGTTTTGCCCATGCGTGGATGAAACTGCGAATAGCCACCACAGAGTACGCCCCTTACACCTCTACTGATATGCAGCACGACGGCTACATTAACCATATTATTGCCGATGCCTTTTTAGAGACAGGCGTTATTGTTGAGTTTGTATCCTTACCTTGGGAAGAGGCGCTAGAAGCCACCCTTAAAGGCGAGTATGACGCCATCTCATACGGCAACTTTGTGCGGGCCCGAGAAAGTGAGTTTTTCCACAGTAACCCTATTAGTGCGGAAAGCTTGGTGTTTTACGTTAATGCTGAAAAAGGGCCCGATACATGGGCTGAACTAAGCGACCTAAAAGACTTAAAAATGGGCGTGACAGAGGGCTATTTATACAATGACGAGCTTGCCGCTTACATTAAAAATGGCAATAACGTTGTGGAAAGTGCCACCGACAAAGAAAATCTACAGGCGCTGATTGACGGAAAAATCGATGTTTTCCCCATTGATGAACTTACCGGTTGGTATTTGCTGCAGCGTGACTTCAATAGCGGCGACCGCAGAGATGTAATGCCTATTAAGCCGTTCATCTCTACTGTGACCACCCATCTGCTAGTTCCCAAAGGACAAAGCGATAGTCAGCTTATTTTGTCATTGTTCAACAAGGGGCTTGAGGAGCTAACGCTAGATGGAAAGCTAACCCGCTTTAAACGTCTGCTTAAGGAAGGTTATTACCAGCATCCGCAGAAAAAAGTGAATTTCGATAGACGTTAATTGTGTTTTCGGGTTTAGGTACGGGAATTATCTCAACCCGAATCTCTTTCTATTTTCCGGTCTTGTTATCTTCTTAAAAATGCAGAATAAATTGCATAAGTAAACCTAGGTTTGGTCGCTTACATGGCTAGCCTTGCAGATGAGCGCGTACTCTCTTTTCTGTTCATAATATACCTGATATGGTTGACGGCTATTTTGAAATGCCCATCTAGAGGTTGCCTTGTCGTATTCAGCTGAAACATCGTTCTTTGCCCGTTGTATTGCACTATTAAAGTTACTCGGTCCTGGCGTACTAATGGCAACAGCGGCGGTGGGCGGCAGTCACCTCGTGGCATCAACCCAAGCTGGGGCTAAATTTGGTTGGCAGTTAGCGCTGCTGATCCTTGTCGTTAATCTCCTCAAATACCCATTTTTTAGGGCAGGTGTTAGTTACACCATTAGTACCAAACAAACGTTGCAGCAAGGCTACCTAGAAATGGGTAAACGGTATTTGGCTATTGCCTTAGGCTTAAACACTATTGCTTCAGTGGTGAACGCAGCTGCACTGTTGCTGTTTGCTGCAAGCTTATTGTCTTACTTTATTCCTTTTGATATTGCTATAACGCTGTCGGCGTCAGTGGTGTTGGTGCTCATTTTAATCATTCTACTAGCTGGGCATTTTGAAGGGTTAGACAATATCGCCAAAGGCATAATGGGCGTACTTGTGGTGGCGACGGTTGCCGTATTCGTGGTGGCGCTGAGCAATTATTCTGCTTCCCCAGCACTTGCCGTGGCACCGCCTTCGCCTTGGACGCTTGCAACATTAGGCTTCTTAGTAGTTACAATGGGGTGGATGCCTGCGCCTATCGAAATCTCGTCCATTACTTCGCTTTGGCTAAAGCGCCAATGCAAAAGCCAAGCGGTAACGCCGAAGTCAGCACTTTTTGATTTCAATTTAGGTTATGCCGTCACAGTGTTACTCGCATTGCTGTTTCTGGGCTTAGGAGCACTAATTTTATATGGCAGTGGTACAGAATTAAGTGCCAGCGGTATCGGCTTTTCTCATCAGCTTATTAGTATGTACTCATCAACCATAGGGCAGTGGGCGCATTGGCTTATCGCGTTGGTGGCATTTTTGTGTATTTTTGGTTCGGCGTTAACTGTATACGACGGCTACGCGAGAGTCGTTGCTGAAGCGATAGCGCTACTTTTTAATAAGGATAAAAACGCACGAAATACGCTGGTTACGCCAGTACTGCTATTTATGGCAGTGGCAAGCTTTATCATAGTGCTGTTCTTCAAATCAGCGTTACTGGCAATGCTAGGTTTTGCAATGACATTGGCCTTTGTTACTACCCCCATGTTTGCATGGCTTAATCATAAGCTGGTTGCACAGACAAAACTTCATGAAGATGCTGCACCCAATGTTGTAGTGAAAATGCTTAGCTATTTAGGGTTGGCTTATCTGTTTGGCTTTCTACTCGTGTTTATTTGGTGGAAGTGGTTTAGCTAACCGCTTCCTTGCGTTAGCTCGGCTCCTCGAATTACGCGTTAAGGTCCACCATAGTAAATTAGTTTAATTACGCGCACTTATGTGAGCCTTAGCGCAATACTCTTCTATACTGAAGATGACATCGTTTGAGGAGTTCGCGGCTTGGAGCGTGTGGCAATTACATCCTTTTCATCTCTACCATATATAGGCAAGAATTTCTTGCTGCTCGGCATGCTATGTGTGGCTATTTTGGGGTGCTCAGAAGAGGTGCCTCAAACTATCCCGTGGCATAACGCTTATGACATTGAGCGAGAGCTTCATCTTCTAGGTCAGCAAGACGACCCTCGTGAAATTTATAAAAGGCTGCAAGGTATAAAGCAGCAAGCATCGCTACAGCTTTCTCAAATGCGTGAATCAGGTCATCACGACCCGCTATTTAGAGAATGGTTGGAATCGCTACGCATTAGCTTATCGTTAGCCCCCTTGTACGGCGACAAAATAGAAACATGCAACGTGTGGCAACATGCAATGGAAGAAGCGTGGGGCGTGGAAACCGTACAGTTCAATGAGCGAGCTAAACTCGTGTGGCGAGTAATGGTAGCAACCTGCAACGCACGAGTTCGCTCTGTATAGTGCTAGTGTTATTTAGTATAAACGGGGCGTGCCGCAGTTAGCGCTGCCACACTGTCTTTAACCTGTTGTATCACTGCTCTGTCTTCAGGTGCGCTTAACACGTCGCAAATCCAGTGGGCCAGTTGTGCGCAATCGTCTTCACTAAAGTTACGCGAGGTTACCGCAGGGGTACCAATTCGAATCCCACTTGTTACAAACGGCGATTGCGGGTCGTTAGGTACGGTGTTCTTGTTCACCGTAATATTCACCCCATTTAAGATAGCGTCAGCTTCTTTCCCCGTCATGCCTTTGCTCACGAGACTTAGCAGAAACATATGGTTGTCGGTACCGTTAGATACCACATCAAAACCACGCTTCATAAATACATCAGCCATAGCGCGTGCATTGGTGATCACTTGCTTTTGATAAGTCTTGAATTCCGCTGTCATGGCTTCTTTGAACGCAACAGCTTTAGCTGCGATAACGTGCATAAGTGGGCCGCCCTGAATACCAGGAAAAATCAGTGAGTTGAATTTCTTTTCAAGCTCTGGATTAGACTTACACATAATCACCCCGCCACGAGGACCACGTAACGTTTTGTGGGTAGTGGTAGTAACCACATGCGCCGCGTTAATTGGAGAGGGGTAGACACCCGCTGCCACAAGACCTGCAACATGTGCCATATCTACGAGTAAATACGCGCCTACGCTATCGGCGATGTCTCTGAACCTCTGCCAGTCGACCACGCGAGAATAAGCAGAGAAGCCTGCTACAATCATTTTAGGCCTGTGCTCGTTAGCCAAAGCTTCTACTTGTGCATAGTCAATTTCACCGGTTTCAGTGTTTAGCCCATACTGTATGGCGTTATAGAGCTTGCCTGAAAAATTTGGCTTAGCTCCGTGAGTCAGGTGCCCACCGTGATCAAGACTCAATCCAAGAATGGTATCGCCAGGGTTTAACAACGCCATATAGACTGCGGTATTCGCTTGAGAGCCAGAGTGAGGCTGCACATTCACATAATCTGCCTCAAACAGCGCTTTAGCTCTGTCAATGGCAAGCTGTTCTACTTTGTCTACCGCCTCGCAGCCACCGTAATAGCGCTTGCCCGGATAGCCTTCGGCATACTTATTAGTTAGCTGGCTACCTTGCGCCTGCATAACGGCTTTACTGGTGTAGTTTTCCGATGCAATCAGTTCAATGTGATGCTCTTGGCGATCATTCTCTTGCGCAATAAACTGTGCGATATCTGGGTCTTGTTGTTGAAGATGATGGTTTAGAGGGTTCATGCAGGCTCCTAAATGTCGTTATTTTTTATTTGATACTAGGAGCACAAAAAGAATAAATAAAATTAATAAAAAATATGGCATCATAACTTTATTAAATGGCTATGTTTGCGAGTTTGCCGTTAGTAAAGCGTCGAAAACGGAACAGGGTTTGAGGTTTTCTCATCGTAAGTGGGTTTAACGCTAGGCAAGTCAATGCTCTTTATAGAGCTAAGCGCGCATGGCGACACGAAAACCTCACACGCAGCAACGCAACGTTAAAATAAAGGTGTTAAGCAAGGTAATGAAAAACTTGTCTATAGATTTTCTGCGCTCGTTTGTACTTATTGCACAGACGGGTAGCTATACCCAATGTGCTGAACAGCTGCAACGAACCCAACCTGCCATCAGCTTACAGATTAAAAAGTTAGAAGAAATGATTGGGGAAAAGCTATTTTCCCGCGACAAAAATCGTTTAGCGCTAACTGGCGCTGGTAGTCGCTTACTGTCATATGGTGAAAAGATAGTCGCACTTAACGATCAGGCAATGGCCGAATTCGGTAAGCCGCAGGTTACGGGGAATATTCGGTTAGGCATTCCCAGCGAATTTAGTACAACACTTATGCCTAAAATAATTCGACGGTTCACGCAAACCTACCCGGAAATATCGCTAGAGGTGCATTGTGCGCTAAGTAAAGACTTACTTAGTGAGCCGCTTAAAAGCCAGTTCGATTTAATTCTTTCGTTACAAGAAACACCAGATCCTCAACAAGACGGCTACATCATTTCAGATCAACTGGTATGGGTAGGCAGCCAGCGTTTTGTAAACAGTGTGCCTGCTAAACTTCCAATTATTGCGGCGCCGTCGCCGTGTATTTACCGCAAACGAGCAACCAGTCTTCTATCGGCTATCAAAAAACCGTGGCAGGTGGTGTATACCATCGCTGACTTAAACGGCATTCAAACAGCCATTAATGAAGGGTTGGGTATAACCGTTCTAGCAAAAAGTTCGGTGCCGTCTGGGCTGCATGTATTGTCAAATTCAGAAAGTTTGCCCGAGCTAGGGCATGTGGGCGTTTGTTTGGTTAACCCTCAGAAGGTGTCATCTAAAGCGATTAGCTTACTTACTGAAACTATTACTAACGAAGTCGCAAATTTTTAAGAGGAAATAGCAGGGGATAACTAGCGCGCCCAGTAGTCAATCAATTGATGAGCGCGCTGAAAGGAGAAAGGCATTAAAGTAAAGTGCCGTCTATGCCTTTTTAACAAACTGCGCAGTTAGCATCATTTCACCAGCGCCATCTACTTTGCAATCTAGCTGGTGGTCTTTGGCATCTTTCACGTGACGGATAACGGCTTTCGTTCCAATTTTAAGTACCAGCGAACTGCCTTTTACCTTCAAATCTTTTGCTAGCGTAATCTTGTCACCGGCTACTAACGGTGTACCGTTGAAGTCTTTTGCTGATACTTCCTCTTCTACTTCGTTAGGGTTCCACTCGTGTCCACATTCAGGGCAAATAAGTAGAGGCTGATCTTCGTATACATATTCTGATTGGCAATGCGGGCAAGGAGGTAACGACATGTGGAATTCTCTTAAAGTACTAAATTAAAGCGCTCGGGTCATAAAGTGGCTATTGGGATCGATGGAGTAATTGCCAAATGGACCGCAATCAACAAAACCAAACTTTTTATATAGCGTTCTAGCCGCCAAGAAGTAGTCTTGCGTTCCCGTTTCTAAACTTACCGAACTAAACCCTTCCATTTTCGCATGTTCTAAGGCAAAAAGTAATAACTGAGACGCCACACCGCATCCTCTAAAAGGTTTCGCAGTACGCATAGATTTTAGCTCGGCGCTATGTGTATCAAGGGTTTTAATAGCCACACAACCAGCAAGCTGTTGCTGCTTCCAGCCACTAAAAAAAGTAATGTTTGGGGCTTTTAGGGCGTTAACATCCAGTGCGTGTACGCTTTCTGGTGGTGATGTGGCGTACATATCAGACAAATGCTCTTCTAAAAGTGCTAGCACTTCTCCTCCGGTGAGATCATCAATAATAATCTTCATGTGCTTTGGCCTTTAGATGTATTAAGACATAGGCGACTTCGCTAGCCTGAGTATTAAATATTTAAGGGTTTAATCATGTTAAAAAAGCGGTCGTCTTCGCTTTGAACGATAAAGCCTGCTCGTTTATAAAGTGAAACTGCAGGACTAATTTTAAAAACCCGTAAGGTAAGCGAGTTAGAATTAGCTTCTAACGCAAGCCTTTCCGCTTCTTTAATGGCAGCGCTGCCTAAGCCTTTATTCTGTGCACTGGGTATAACTTGAAGGTCGCGTAATATACAAGTGTTACCTTCGTATTCAAGGCGCATGACACCCACAGTATCGCCATCAATTTGAATGTCGTAGTTGATCAGGTTTGCCGTAACGCTAAGCACTTTTGACTCGTCCCAATCAGGGGCGAACTGCGCGTAATAATCGCGCATGTTAGCGAAGGTAAACTCCGCCGCCCTTTGTAAATTTGTGGTTGGAACAAATCTACTATTCACACGCCATGCTAGCCTGTTGTTTACACTGTTGATTAGCTTCTTCTTCAGAGCTTGCGCCCAAACAGAAATCCAGTCGAATCAGCTTTTCTTCATTCGCAGCCGACTTTCCTTCTGCCAGTGTCCACTCCCATTCCTTTATGACTCTAGCCGCAGGTTTTTCGATAACCCTTTTAGGTACCGAGTTAACTAATGTAATGCTCTTAGTGGTACCTTCAGCATCAACGTTAACTTTAAAAATACCGCATCCGGCAATACCTTTTTGTGCAAGCTTCATTGGATAGCGAGGCACAACCTGATTTTCTCTTAGCCATGTACTTTCTGCTTGAGTGGGGGATAAGTGCGTAAGCTCTACCGTGCCATGAATGGTAGTGGCAAAGGAGCCTACAGACAGTAAGCAGAGTGACAATAGTGACGCTTTATACAACATGTAACTTTCCTTGTGTTGTTTGACATATTTCCTGAATGCTACGCTAACACGATTTGTGCGTTGAGCAGAGATAATTAATCGAACATTTTACGTTATAGGAAACATTTGCTTTTTAAAAAGAGGCGGAGCGATCAAATTGCTGTGAACGTTAGTTAGTTTTCATATGTTTGTTGAACATCGCTTTTTAGTACAAGAACGATGAGGAAAATGAGAGCCAAAGGGGGAACTAAGGCACTAACAAAGCCTAATGCAGATACAAGGAATGGTGTTTGAGTTTTGCGTTTGCCAAGGTAAAAGCCAACAACCGCCATAACTATGGCGAGAACGAAAATTAGTTGTCCCACAAGCGTGGCATCAATATTCATAGTTTAAATTCCTTATCAAAAATATTGTTAGAAGCGTTTGTTAGGTACGTGCATATTACTTCATCGCCTTTTCTCGCGCTTTGATTCTTTGAGCCAAATGCGGTGGCAAAGAAGAGGTTACTTCTTTTTTATCACTGCTATTTTTAATACATAAAACAATGCCGGCAATGGGAGGTAAAAAGAATCCAAAGAAGAACCAAAGCCAAGGATTCCTATCGGTCTCTTGAGCCCAGTATGCGCAAAAAATACCAAATAAGAAACTGACCATGCCCTGAGTTGCAAAATTATGTTCCATTTAAATAGGCTTCCTTTCTTAAATAATGAAAATGACTATTTGGGTTAACCAAGAAGTACCTAGCGTCCCAGCGAGCAGCGCGAGTGCCTTTAGTGTTTTGTTAGTTGTCTAGCCGAAAATATTAGCATATGTCACATATAGCCCAAATGCGATATAGCCTAAAGATATAATGGCGTTGAGAAACCAAATAAAGCGCCAAAACAAACCTGTAAAGTTGAAAGTCTTTCGTATTTTAGGACTTAGTAGCGCAACTGTCGAAGTGATAGAGCCCAAAGCTGAGCAACAAAATAGTGGAAGCACTATAAACATTAATGAGAGGCCAGCAGCACCCGCAGATGCCCCGCTTGAGTCAGGTTCTATTGGAGCTAAGATCCAATAAGATAAGCAGACCGATATAAATAAAGATAATAAACTAAGTAATTGAAGGCTTCTCATATGGCCCTTGGCAACTAACGCCGCGTTAAGGGGGGAATGTCGCATAAACCAACCTTCCGCAGATCACTTTCACCACCAAAACTCACCGCAAACCAAAAATGCCACGCGGCATGAGTTCCGCTTGAACGCTTTGTTATGTGTTTAGCTCTTAGCTTGTTCTGGAAGCCTTTCGTAACTAAGTACATCACACAATTTCATAGACCATTTAGCACTACTACCAACAAAGATTTTAGCAGTAGGCGGAATTGGAACTGGACTATCGAGGCTACCAGCCGGAACCATTACGCTGTTAATACTTTCTGCAAACGTTGGGATTGCAGACCCGCATTTTGAACAAAAACTTTTTGTATGAAATGAATTTGGATGCTTATACGTTCTGACATCACTTTCACCGTTTAACCAAGTTAAGGTGCCAGCTTTAGCAAACAAATTTGCACCATGAGCCGAGCCTGTACCCTTTTGGCAACGAGTGCAATGGCATAAAAAGAAAGACTGGAACTCACCTAAAAGCTCATACTTCACACTACCACAAAGGCATGAACCTCGATGTTTATTCGCCATTAAAGCCTCCTTTCTTTCGATTACACATAGACACAATGACTCCCTGTGAAAGTGCTAGCCCCCGCATTTTCGTGGGTTAACTTTTCAGCCACCGGAGCGCCGGCCGGAGTCCATCATTAGTTTGTTCAATACTAAATCAATTTGGAGGCTAGCATGAACAAACATAGCATGATTTTTATCGGCTTGGATACGCACAAAGAATTCCATGAAGTAGCTTATTGTGAGAAGCAACGTGGTGCCAGCCCTGTTCACTACGGACGGATACCTTCATCAAAAGTTAGTGTAAAAAAGCTGCTTCGTCAGTTTGAATCTAAATATCCCGGCGCAACACTTCACGTCGTATATGAAGCTGGGCCTTGTGGCTACTGGAGTTATCGGCTGATAACAAGTTTAGGGCATTGTTGCTATGTCGTGGCCCCGTCTCTTATTCCCAAAAAGCCTGGAGAGCGAATTAAGACCGACCGCCGAGATGCGCTGAAACTGGTGAAGTTGCTAAAGTCGGAAGACCTTACCCCCATCTATGTACCTGAGCCGGAAGATGAAGCCGTGCGTGACTTATCCCGTGCTCGAGAAGCGGCAATGAAAGATTTAAAGGAAGCCAAGCACCAGCTTAAAGCCCTACTGCTGCGCAACAACATTCGTTATGAGGGTACAGCCAACTGGTCGAAGAAACACCTTCGCTGGCTCACTGAATTAATATTGCCTCATCCGGCCCAGCAGATTGTCTTACAAGAACAATTGCAAACCATAGAAGAGCGCATCCGGCGACTAGAAAGGCTCGACAATGAGTTAACCCATCATATGCACCAATGGCGTTATTATCCGGTAGTGAAAGCCGTTCAGGCGATGCGCGGTGTTCGATTGCTCGTTGCTGTTGGCGTGGTAGCAGAGCTTGGCGATTTACATCGCTTCGACCATCCCAGAAAACTCATGGCATATTTAGGTTTAGTCCCCAGCGAACAGTCATCAGGCGGAAAGCGGCACTTAGGTGCTATTACTAAAGCGGGAAATGGCCGAGCACGGCGTTTGCTGATTGAAGGCGCGCACAGCTATCGGTATCCAGCGAATGTCTCTACCGAATTACAGTTAAGGCAAGAAGGCTTACCCAAAGACATCGTCGATATTGCTTGGAAAGCACAGCTGCGTCTGTGCAAACGCTATCAGCGCATGAGTAAAAAGGGTAAACACTACAATTTAATCATCACCGCGATAGCCAGAGAAATGGCCGCATATATCTGGGCTATCGCAAAAGAAGTGGTACTTACACCGGTTAATCCCAAGCTGAGACTAAGCCGAGTACCTGCATGATAAACGAGTTTGAGCTAACGCATTCGGGTCAGGCCGCGGAATGTGGCACAACCTACAAGGGTGTTATGATGGCAATCACTTAATCGTGATTGACCCACGAGCATAGACTGACGAGAAGGTGCTACGGCGGAACATGTAAGTCAGCTCTGCTTATTCAATGAGTAAGTAATCTACGAATACCAGCATACCAACCGACGACATTACTGCCTCATCCGGTGCGTTAGCTCATTTAGTATGACTGAGGAAAACAGCTAATTATGGGCTGAAAGAGTATCAGGGAAGCGCTCGTTCAGGGTTGACAAAGGGAGTCATACCAACACCCGCATAACGGGCAAAAATACGTAGGCTACAATACCAAGCGAAGCGCAGGGAGCCTACGTATTTTTGTCCCAGCGAACGTAGTGAGCGAGTTTATGCGCTTGTTAAACCAACAATGATAGCCTAAAATGACCTAATTAAAGACCTTTTAGGAGACCGTTATGGCGGCGAGAGTTTTGGCAGATGTTGCTGCAAGTATTACTGAACTAAAAGCTAACCCTATGAAAGTTGCGAGCAGTGCATATGGCGACCCTGTCGCTATATTGAATAGGAATGAACCCGCATTCTACTGTGTCCCGGCTGAGATTTACGAAAAAATGATGGATCGTTTGGAGGATCTGGAACTACTACAGCTTGTTAGTGAAAGGCAAGGTGAAGAAAGCGTTTCGGTGAATTTGGATGACCTATAAATTAGAGTTTAAGAGAAGCGCCTTAAAAGAATGGAATAAACTAGGTAGCACTTTGCAGCAACAACTGAAAGAGAAGTTAGCAGAGAGATTAAAAACACCGCACGTAGCCCCAGATAGAGTGTTAGGTGCCGATAATGTTTATAAAATAAAATTACGTCAATCAGGATATAGGTTGGTTTATCAGGTACTTGATGACGTAGTTGTAGTTACAGTGCTTGCAGTGGGAAAACGCGAGAGAAATGAGGCTTACAAAAAAGCATTAAAGAGACTTGATGCTGAATAAGGGTTTAACGGCCCGCATAACGGGCAAAATGCGTAGGCTATAATACCGAGCGAAGCGAAGGGAGCCTACGTGTTTTTGTCCCTAGCGAGCGCCAGCGAGTGACTATAGTGGTTTGTTATAAGTCACTTCACCCTCTTTAAATCGCCGTCGTCAAATCCTACAGTAATATTTGGTACACAATTGAGTATTGTTTGCTGGCCTGAATTAAGAATTTCTAGTACTGCATCAATGACATGTTGTTGAACAGTTTGCCATTCCATTGCTTCTAAATTTAACATTAAATATTTGTTCGATGGGACGAAGTCTTCATTACAAGCCCAATCATCATTGTCTGGGTCGTATTTATTGGAGCCAACCAGGTATGCCGTATAATTACCTTGTGACTGAAATAAGCCAATATTAATTGCTTTGAGAGAGGGTCTATCTTTTATGCTTTCAATCCATGCTTGAAACTCAACTTCCATTAAGTAGCTTCCTTGACTTATAACGCCTTACTAAGGGGCGCATAAATGCTTGGCTAAAATTAGCGACGAAGGAGCACAAGCCAAGCGTTTTGCGTCCTTTTAAGTAACTTGTTATATGCCTGTAGTCGTTAAAATTTTCTCGATTGCACTTAACTGTAAGTCCAATTGAGCTTCATTAATATGACCTTTTTGATATGCCATTTCAAATTCCAAGAGTTTTAGTGTTTGTTCTAAAACCTTGAGATATAAAGGAGCATTATATGTACGACTTCTTTTAAGGTTGATTAAATATTCGTTCAGATCACTTAACGTTGTCCCTGATAAATTTTTGCTGACTATATTTTGCATTAAGAAAGTGTCTAAATATTCTGGGTATGGTGGTGGGTTTTTTAAAAAGAACTCAGCCTTCAATTCATCTTCTTTTGGCAATTTATTAAAATATTCTATCAATTCTTCACTATATTCATAACAAGTCTCTACTGAAGAAATCGATGACTGTAAAAGTTTAATTACATCTTGTTTTTCTTTTTGTTTCGCTTCGTAATTTGTAATAGATATAGCTAATAGAACACCAACTAATGTCGCAACAAGAGTAAGAAAGAAATTAATTCCGACACTATAACGCTCAATAACACTTTTAAATTTAGGTATAAACGTAAAGACACCAAGAAAACAAAGAAGAATAGTGAGTATTATGTAAAGCATTTTAATCCTTTTAAATGATGAAAAATATAAGTCGAAGCGCTAGGCATATAACTTTCCAATAACGGGCGCAGACATGTGGGGCATAATGGCGAAGCCGCCCCACTTGTATGCGTCCCAGCGAACGTAGTGAGTGTGTTGATTGGGTTGTTATATGCGCTGTATTTAAGAGCCATTATTACGATCTATCTTTGTTGCTATTGGCCAACCATACGCTACAAAAAATAAAAACCAACCAGATACAAGCCATGCATGTGCTTGTGGAAATACATTTGAAATGATCCCAGCAACAAGACCAGAGGACAAAATAACAATTATGTATCTATTAGCTAAAGTCTGTTGAGACCGTAATTCCTTAAAATAGGGGTCGAGAAAAACTAATAAAATTGCTACTAAATATAGCGGAACGGCCCACTCTATAAGTGATTTAAAAAGAGCTGCTGTCGGTATAATAAGGACAGCACCACAATACATCCATTTTCTGCTATTAAATACTTCCATTTTTCAAGCTACCACAAGCAYATAACACTTAGCTAAGGGGCCAAAATATGGCGCTATAATGCCGAAGGCGCGCCATGTTTTGGTCCCTCTTGAGCGCCTTGTTAGTTGCCACCCTAGAACAATGGCATGTTACGACCGAAATTATTTTTGATATAAACAGCGCTTTCAAAAGCAAGTACTTTAACTTTGCAAATAACCGCAAATATTAACAAAGAATAGCTTGATACAACCAAATACATTGGCAAGTTTTGATAAGTACCTTCGTTCCAC
>NZ_MEJH01000019.1 GCF_001953635.1 Alteromonas abrolhosensis
AAACTTAGGTGTTCCATCCGTCCAATTTAGACGACCATGCTTACGAAGCCAAACTAAAACCGTTGAACACCCCTGAATTCCGTAGTGGTCTTGTGCTTGTTTATATGTGAATTCGCCTTTTTCAACTTGGTCTACAACAGCCAATTTAAAAGCGAGGGAATAATCGCGTTGAGTTCTTTTGCTATTTGATTTCATTACACTCTCCAAATTAAGTTTGAAAAGTGTCAACGCTATTTAGGATGGGTCACTCAAATAACAAAAAGCCGGCTAGTTAGCCGGCTTTCTTTTTTGCTTAATTTTAATCAGGCTGAACTTATCCCTGTTGGAATGGGTAAACCGAACCAATTTTAAGGATTTGTGTTAGCTCATCAAGCGCAGTACGAGACTCAATTAATAATTGCGGATCGCGCAAGTCATCTTCGCTTAATTCATCGCGATAGTGTTTGTCGACCCATGCATTTAAGCGTGCGAACTGTGAATCGTTAATTAATGTATTTTGATTAACCGCGGCGAGTTCTTGGTCATTCATTGCAACGCGCAAACGCAAACATGCCGGACCACCGCCATTACGCATGCTTTGTTTAACATCAAAATAATTAACCGACTTAATGGGCGTACCCAGTGTTACCAGCTTGTCTAAATAGCGCTTAACGGCTTCATTTTCCTCACACTCAGTTGGCGCAATGATGGTCATATCGCCGCTTGGAAGCGTTATTATTTGCGTATTGAACAAGTACGTTTTCACTGCATCTTGCACTGATACTTCAGCAGTCGGCACTTCAATAAAATGCAGCGGTTCGCTACCAAATTTAGCTTGAAGCTCTTTAAATCCAGCGTCTTTTTGATAAAACGCTTGCTCGTGGAAGAACAGTACATTCTGGTTGCCCACGGCAATTACGTCGTTGTGGAATACGCCTTGATCGATAACATCTGGGTTCTGCTGCATGTAAACCACGCCATCGTCATCAAGGCCGTGCAAACGGGCTACAGCTTGGCATGCTTCTAACGTCTGGCGAGCTGGAAATTTTTTCGGCGCAGGTTTGCTGGTATCAAATGCATGACGACCGTAAACAAACAGCTCAACGCCTGCCTGACCATAGTTGCTGCAAAGTCGTGTGTGGTTGGCTGCGCCTTCGTCACCAAAATGCTCGTTATCTGGCAAATGCTGGTGATGAGCAAAATGCTTTTCATTGGCGAACGTGCCGCGCAAAATGTTGCCGGTTACCTGAGGCTCTAAAGAACGATGGAACTTGTTAGTTAAGTTTGCAGGGGTAAAGTGAACACGACCATCGGCAGTATCGGCACTAGGAGACACAGTGGCGGCATTTGCGGTCCACATGCTACTGGCAGAGCAACATGCAAGGAAAATCTCGCGAGATTGCTTTGCAGCGCTTTCTAGAACGCGAGCATCAGAGCCTGTAAAGCCTAATCGGCGTAGTGCAGCGATGTCAGGACGCTCCTGTGGGGCTAACACACCTTGAACCATTCCCATATCGGCTAACGCTTTCGCCTTTGCAAGACCTTGCTTAGCCGCTTGCTTTGGGCTGCTCTTCGCATTTGCATTGTTCAGGGAAGCGACATTGCCAAACGACAAACCGGCATAGTTATGGGTAGGTCCAACAAGACCATCAAAGTTAACTTCAAACTGCTTCATACTTTCCCTCATTCTTGGAGTTTTGGCGTTTGACCCTATATGTTACTTTTCCATACGCACTGCGATTAAATAGACTGCAGCGGTAACGCTTCTGTTTTTATAAAGGGGCAAACGATGCACTTCTTCACACCTGAACATGTCGTCAGGCTAGGTTGGAATGGCTGGCATTATACGGCTTTTAAGGCCAATGCCAATCGTGCTGTTTATTTATTGTACAGTTTTTGCGCGTGTTTAAAGCAATGGAAAGAATAAGTATGAAGAAGATCTTGTTTTCCATTCACTTTGTAGATATATGTTAAAAAAGAGCGAGTACCCTATATATAGTGCGAGGTTGCTCCAATTTTCAGAATTTGACGTAAATAGTCATTAAAAATCAATAGGTTTAGTTCAATTATATGGCAAAATCACTGGTCATAGTCGAGTCACCAGCCAAAGCGAAAACGATAAATAAATATCTCGGTAAAAATTTTATCGTAAAAAGTTCGGTTGGCCACGTGCGAGATCTTCCGACGAAGGCATTAGGTAAAGTAGAGCCTAAAAAACCGGCTAAAGAACTCAAAACTTTAAGCGAAGAAGAGCGCCAAGAATATCTCCGCCGGCACGAATATTTGAAGCTTGTAGACAGAATGGGGGTGGATCCAGAGAAAGACTGGAAAGCCCACTATCAAGTGCTACAGGGTAAAGAGAAAGTCGTTAACGAACTTAAAAAGCTAGCTAAAGACGCTGACACCATCTATCTCGCGACCGATTTGGACCGCGAGGGGGAAGCGATTGCATGGCACTTACAAGAGTTGTTAGGCAAGAAGGATAAGACCTATCAACGAGTAGTATTTAACGAAATTACCAAGAACGCGATTCAAGATGCGTTTTCTGCGCCTGGTGAGCTAAACATCTCTCGCGTAAACGCACAGCAAGCACGCCGTTTCCTAGACCGTGTGGTAGGTTTCATGGTATCGCCATTACTGTGGAAAAAGATTGCCCGAGGCCTTTCAGCAGGACGTGTTCAATCGGTAGCAGTAAGGCTTGTTGTTGAGCGTGAGCGTGAAATTAAAGCGTTTGTTCCAGAAGAGTTTTGGGACGTACACGCAGATTTAACCAGCCAGCAAAAAGCGGCACTTCGCATGCTGGTAGCAAAGCACCAGGGCAATGCATTTAAGCCTAAAAACAAGGCCGAAACAGATAAAGCGCTTGCTGACTTAGAAGGGGCTAACTACACGGTTGAAAGCCGCGAGTCAAAGCCTACGCAAAGTCGTCCTTCAGCACCGTTTATTACCTCAACGCTACAACAAGCAGCAAGTACTCGATTGGGCTTTGGTGTTAAGAAAACCATGATGATGGCACAGCGCCTTTACGAGGCGGGTTACATCACCTATATGCGTACGGATTCAACCAATTTAAGCCAAGAGGCGTTGGACAGTGCTCGAGCGTACATTTCAGATAATTTTGGTGATAAGTACCTGCCTGATTCGCCAAATCGCTACGGCAGTAAAGAAGGTGCGCAAGAGGCGCACGAAGCGATCCGCCCTTCAAATGTGAGCATTAGTGCTGCGAGTTTAGGCGATATGGAGCGCGATGCGCAGCGTCTTTACGAGCTTATTTGGCGCCAGTTTGTGGCCTGTCAGATGACACCAGCAAAGTACGATGCAACCACTATTAAAGTGGCGGCAGGTGATTACGAGCTAACGGCGAAAGGCCGCGTACTTAAGTTCGATGGTTGGACACGTGTACAGCCTCAGCTTCGCAAAAAAGGCGAAGAAGAGCTTATGTTGCCTGATGTGCAAAAAGGCGATGTGCTTGACTTAAAAGCGCTTGACCCTAAACAACACTTTACTAAACCTGTGGCGAGATTTAATGAAGCTTCGTTAGTTAAAGAGCTTGAAAAACGTGGAATTGGCCGTCCTTCAACATACGCCAGTATTATTTCAACCATTCAAGATCGCGGCTATGTGCGCTTAGAGAATAAGCGTTTTTATGCCGAGAAAATGGGCGAAATAGTAAACGATCGTCTGATGGAAAACTTTGACGATTTGATGAGCTATGATTTCACTGCCAACATGGAGCAACATCTTGATGATATTGCTGAAGGCAAGAAAGATTGGAAAGACGTGCTCAATGAGTTTTACAGCGGCTTCTACGGCAAACTGTTAAACGCTGAGAAAGACCCTGAAGAGGGCGGTATGCGCCTGAATCAGGCGGTACCTGCAGGTATTGATTGCGACAAATGCGGCCGTGAAATGAACGTAAGAACCGCGTCAACCGGCGTATTCTTGGGCTGTTCAGGCTACAACTTACCACCGAAAGAGCGCTGCACTAACACCATGAATTTAACGCCTGGTGATGAAGTAGTGAAGGTGGACGATGAAGAAGAGCTTGAAACAGAAGCGCTTCGCTCTAAAAAGCGTTGTCCTAAGTGCGGCACGGCAATGGACAGTTACTTGGTTGACGAAACCCGTAAACTTCATGTGTGTGGTAACACGCCAACATGTGATGGCACCTTAGTTGAAACAGGTACATTCAAAATTAAAGGCTATGATGGTCCTATTATTGAGTGTGACAAATGTGGCAGCGATATGGAGCTTAAAAACGGTCGTTTTGGTAAGTATTTCGGCTGTACCAATGAAGAGTGTAAGAATACTCGTAAGCTTCTTAGAAATGGCGAAGCTGCGCCACCAAAAGAAGACCCGGTAGATTTACCTGAGCTTCCGTGTGAAAAGTCTGACGCCCACTTTATGTTGCGCGACGGTGCTTCAGGTATTTTCTTGGCAGCCCATAACTTTCCGAAGTCGCGTGAAACTCGTGCACCGAAAGTGGAAGAACTTGCTCGCTTTAGAGACAGAATTTCGCCGAAATTCTATTATCTCGCTGATGCACCACAAACGGATCCGGATGGTAATCCTGCGATAGTTCGATACAGCCGGAAGACTAAACAGCAATACGTGATGTCTGAAAATGACAATGGCAAAGCGACTGGATGGTCTGCATGGTATGAAAATGGAAAGTGGCAGGAGCAGGCTGCTAAAAAGCCGGCGACTAAAGCCAAGAAAAAATAGCGCTATTGAATGAGCTAAAAGGTAAAATACACCTTTAATTGAAAACTATAAGCCCGACTTTGCTCGGGCTTGTTACGTCTTAAAACATTACTCAATGCCTAAGCAACGTAACATCAGATTCAGAATAATAGAGAGTGATTATGGCCTCCTTACAAGACCAACTACTGAAAGCCGGTTTGGCCGATAAAGCGTCTGCAAAACAAGCGCGTGCGGACAAACGCAAAAAACAGAAGCAGAAGAACAAACAAAATCAACCCGTCATTGATGAAGCAACAGTGGCTGCTCAACAGGCGGCTGAAGAGAAAAAAGCCCGTTCTCGCGAACTCAACCAGCTACAACAGCAGGAGCGGGAGAAGCGCTCGATTGTAGCGCAGGTAAGACAACTTATCACTGTGAATAAGCAACCACGCAGCGGTGAGACCCTGCTTAACTTTACTCACGACAATGTGGTTAAGCGCATGTACGTAAGTGAAGAGATGCACAAACAGGTAACAAAAGGCCGTTTAGCTATTGTGTTGTTAGACGATGCCTACGAACTTGTACCTACCCCCGTTGCTGATAAAATAGCACAGCGCGACGAAGCCTCAGTCATTTATCGTGCTGATTTGGATAAAAGCGGGTCTGACGGTAAAGATGAAGAAGAAGACGATTGGTACGCTGATTATGAAATTCCAGATGATTTAACCTGGTAGCTCTCGCATACTTGCTCGCCACCACGCCCTGAACTTAAGGCGTGGTAGGTGGGAATTTACTAGGCGGGAGTTTACAAGGCGAGAATTTACTAGGTAAGCATGTAATAGGCGATAAAGCAGGCGTAAATGATTTGCTAAGCATTAGCTGTAACGCTGCGAGTCCCCCAGCTTTTTTGATAATACTTCTTGCCTTAAAGAACTTTACGCCAATCAGCTCAGTAACAGCTCCTTTACCAACCGTACAGCATGTCGATTGTGAATGGCTTTGCTTGAAGCTATCGCAGCTTAAAAATAGCCATTATTACCCTTTAGAAACTGACATTTCTGCCGCTAACTTATCATCTTAAACAAGTCTACATACGGTTGTTTTCTCAACTATAATTTTTAAAAAGCGCTTTTTGTTTATTGCCTTGTTGTTCTTAATTTTGGAGTGATGCCATGCGTGGCTTATTTAAGTGGTTATTAAGTGTTTTTGTATCGCTGTCTATGTCGTTTTCAGCCAGCGCAGGGTTATTTAAAATAACGGTTAATGATCTTGGAGGGCTAACGCCCTCACAGTCTAGTGCTTTTAGTGATGCAATCACGTATTGGGAGTCTTATCTCATTGGTGTGCAGAGTGCGTTTAATCACAGCATCATCATTGATGCCCGCGGTGACACCATTGATGGTGTGGGCGGAGTTTTAGGTAGCGCTGGCCTAACGAGTATCACTCAGCTTTCCGATAGTCCGTTTGTTTACGCAAACAGAGGTCTAATGCAATTTGATACCGCAGACCTTACTCGCTTGGAAAATCGAGGCAGGCTTTTCGATGTGATTGTTCACGAAATGGCTCACGTAATTGGCTTCGGAACGTTGTGGACGACTGACTTTGCTATTGCGGGTAGCCAATCTAATTATGTCAGTGGTTCAGGACGTTATACCGGAGAGTATGCTCTGGAAATTTATCGCCGCGAGTTTGTAGAAGGCGCTACGTTTATTCCTGTTGAACTCAACGGAGGCGAGGGGACTGCGAATGCTCATTGGGATGAGCCGTGGCCAGGTGGTTCGTCAGACTTAATGACAGGCTTTTTGGGGCCTTACCCAATCACGTTAAGTGATACCACTATTGCATCGTTTGCTGACATTGGTTATCTAACCACTGTTACTCATGCAGTAAGTGAAGCTGCATCGGTGTGGCTGTTCTTACTTTCAATAGGATTGATAGTAGGAAGAAATAATCAAGACCTCGTGTGGCGAGCCTGAAAAGCGTTTAGAGCGACGGGGACGTCGCTCTATGAAATCGCGTAAATAATGATGATTGTGTTCGGTATATTTGAGCATACAAATTAAGTGATAGTTTTTATCAATTGGCGCGTGGGTTTCTGGCTTTGATTTCGCCGTTTTCTCAAAATCCTGCGCTTAGCACTTTTACAAATCAACCAATCCGTTGATAGAATCATGATAGAAGCTATCTATCATGATTAAGGTATTGGTTTTTGGATATTCGTCAGCTGCGGTTTTTGGTCGCGTTAGGTGAGACGCAACACTTTGGTAAAGCGGCCAAGTCATGTAATGTTACACAACCCACGTTATCTTCACGTCTTCACAATTTAGAAGATGAGCTTGGTATTCAGTTGGTAGAGCGAAACCACAGATTTCAAGGCTTTACACCGGAAGGTGAAAGAATTCTGGCATGGGCAAAGAATATCTTAGCGGCATGTGATGGGTTGCAAGCAGAAGCTGCATCATGCAAAGGCGCTTTGGTTGGCCGCCTTCGCATCGGTGCCGTGCCTTTAGCAGGTGTTGATCCTATTGATATCATTGATGCCTTATCAAAACACCACAGCGCGTTACAATTTTCCTTACAGACTCACAGTAGCGAATATATCGTTAACGCGTTACACAGAAACGAATTAGATCTCGGTCTTTGTTATTTAGAAGGAATGAGCGCGCAGTATTTTCATATTCTTCCGTTTCATTCAACGCCAATGGTGCTGGTGTATAACCCAAAATATTTTTCTTTTAAGCATGGCTCGGTTGATTGGCAAACACTTTCTGCGCTTCCTTTGGGCTTATTGACACCTTCTATGCACTTTAGGCAGTCAATTACGCTAAATATGGCGAATGTAGGCGTAAACAATGAGCCCATTATCGAATCGGATTCTGTGCAATGTCTTTTACAGGCGGTGAAAAAGGGAATGTGTTGTACTATCGTACCGATAAATGTTGCGAGGGCTAATGCTGAATTGGGGCTTGCCAGTGTTGTTGTTGACGATGGTAAAACAATATCCCCCCTTGGGCTTATAATGCGTAAAGGGGAGCCAGATTCTCCAATTGCCAAGCAATGTTTCGAATTTTTAAAAGGGGCGGAAATATTTTACCAGAGAGGCGATAACGATGGATAAGGTGGATTCAACGCTTATTGGCTTAGTGCTTGCGGGGGGACGATCGCGCCGAATGGGGCAAGACAAAGCGCTAATGCTTTATAACGGCCGCACGCTTATTGACCATGCCTCATCTCTTCTTCGGGCAGCAGGTTGCAATGAAGTGTTTGTTAGTCGCAACGCGCCTGGTTTTTTAAATGATCAAATCGAAGATGCGGGCCCGCTCAGTGGAGTGCATGCTGCATTGGATAAATTAGGTAATTCAGACAGTGAAAAGCCTACTGAATTACTTGTTCTTCCCGTCGATATGCCTCAAATGACGCCAGAACTTCTAAAACGGTTAGTATTAGTGGGGCGGGAGAGGTCCCAAGCTTGCTATGTGGAAAATCGCTTCTTGCCCTTTTACTTGCCCGTTTCGCAAAATACCAAAGCCACTTTAACTCACTACTTGGTTGACCAAAGCAAAAGGCGCGTCGTGGGGTTTTTAGAAGAGGTTAATGCCGTTTGTCTTAAGGCGCACGCGTTTGAAACAAATCGTCTTGATAACGCCTCCCATGACGATGAGGCACAATGGCTGAATGTTAATACGCCTGGTGATTGGCCCAATGAAAAATAATACCGAACAACAAGCCACGGTTTTAGATACTACACCGTATACTCAGAGCTTCACTCTGGCTGAGGAAGTCGCGTTAAGTATTAGTTATAACGGTATCAATTACGCAGTAATGCTGGTGACTCCCAGTGATATTGAAGATTTCATTGTGGGCTTTAGTTTGAGCAATGACATTATCGAGCACCCTCGGCAACTTTACGGGATTGATTTGAAGCACCACAAAGAACATATCAATGCCGAAGTTGAAATTGCCAACCAGGCGTTTTGGAAATTAAAGGAAAATAAACGGCAATTGGCAGGGGCGTCTGGATGTGGACTTTGTGGTGTTGAAGCACTGGACAACGCGTTGCCTCAGCTAGAGCCTGTGACTCCATCAGCTTTACCTGATGCAAGCTGGTTTAAGGGGTTACGGGGTCTTATATCTAATGCGCAGGCATTAGCGCAGCAGAGCGGCGCAGTTCACGGGGCGTTATATGTTGATGCCGAGCGTAATGTATTGGCGTGTCGTGAGGATATAGGAAGACATAACGCGTTCGACAAGTTAATTGGTGCAATCGCTACCCATAAACTTCACGACTCTAAATGTGTGGTTGTTCTGACCAGTCGCTGCAGTTTAGAGTTGGTTCAAAAAGCGGTACGAGCCAAATTACCGGTCTTGGTAACGCTGTCTGCACCCACATCGCTATCGGTTAAGTGGGCAAACCGATACGGTGTTACTCTAATCCATGTACCTAAGCACGATCCACCTAGAGCTTATACTTGTTAAACAAAACCCGCGAGCTAATCTGCGATAAGGGTAGAGCCGCACAAGTGTTTAAGGCCCCTGACAAGGGGCCTTATGATTAAGTTTAAACAGCTGAGACCTCAATTCGGTTATCAGGCTCAGATTTTGAAAGTTTGATGGCGATAAACTTAGAAGTTGGCGTGAATGTACCGTCACCGTAACTTTCTAAAGGCACTAGTGGATTAGTTTCTGGGTAATACGCTGCTGCTTGACCTGAAGGAATGTCATAAGCCACCAACATAAACTGTTTAACCTGGCGTTTTTTACCGTCATTCCACATTGAAGTAATGTCGACCTTATCCCCGTCGCTAAATCCCAGTTTTTCAATATCATTTTCATTAACAAACAGTACATCCCGAGCGCCAAACACCCCTCTATAACGGTCATCCATTCCATAGATGGTAGTATTGTATTGGTCGTGAGAGCGTAAAGTTTGCAATATCAGGTCGGGTTTTTCGCCTTGTTTGACTAGGTCAGCGTTTAACAATGATTCAGGCAGAGCATTTGGGGCAAACTCGGCTTTTCCAGAAGGGGTTAACCAACGTCTCTCACCTGCTGCATTGCCCAAGTGAAAACCACCTGGCTGAGCTAACTTGGTGTTAAAGTCTTTAAATCCATCGATGGTATCGGCAATCAACTCGCGAATATTGTCGTAATCGCTAATTAAAAAATCCCAGTCTACCGGAGTGTTACCTAACGTCGCCTTTGCAATACCGGCAATAATCGCGGGTTCAGAGCGAAGTTCGGGCGAGCTAGGCGGAAGCTGGCCATAAGAAATATGAACCATTGAAAACGTATCTTCGACAGTCACGCCTTGTTGTCCGTTAGCTTGCATGTCAATTTCAGTGCGTCCCAAGCAAGGTAAAATAAGGGCGTCTTTACCTGTTGTCAGGTGAGAGCGATTTAACTTGGTGGCGATATGAACGGTCAAGTCACACTTTGACAACGCAGCATGAGTACGCGGGGTATCCGGTGTAGCCTGTGCGAAGTTCCCGCCCAATCCAATAAACACTTTGGCCTCACCTTTCTCCATTGCTTGAATAGCTTGTATGGTGTTGTGACCCCTTTCTCTTGGTACCGCAAAATTAAACTTACTTTCCAGCGCATCGAGTAATGCTTTCGGCGGTACTTCATTGATGCCTACGGTTCTATCACCTTGCACATTGCTATGACCTCTAACAGGTGACAGCCCTGCACCAGGCTTGCCTACATTCCCTCGTAATAATTGAACATTTACTATTTCCTGAACCGTAGCGACAGAGTGTTTGTGCTGGGTTATACCCATCGCCCAGCACATGATCACCCGTTCTCCACGTTTGTACATGGTTGCTGCGTGGCGTATTTCGTCTTTTGATAAGCCGCTCTGCGCTTCGATCTGCTCCCAGCTCGTCGCTTCAACCACTTCCAAATAGTCGTCCATCCCATTTGTATGTGTATTGATGAAGTCATGATCGAAGATAGGAGGCGCATTATTCGCTATAGCTTCCTGCTCCCAGGTTAACAGCCATTTGGCAATGCCGCGCATGACCGCCATATCACCACCAAGAGCAGGTCTGAAATAAGCAGTGTTAGTTGGCTCTGAACCATTAGTTAGCATTTCCACAGGGTGCTGAGGGTTTTGAAACCGTTCTAGACCGCGCTCTTTAAGCGGATTAAAACAGACCACTTGCGCACCTCTTCGAACCGCTTCGCGAAGGGGTTCTAACATGCGAGGGTGGTTGGTTCCAGGGTTCTGGCCGATTACAAAAATAGTGTCTGCTTTGGCGAAATCGTTGAACGTAACCGTGCCTTTGCCCACGCCTATCGTAGGTTTCATTCCTTGCCCCGACGCTTCGTGACACATATTTGAACAATCGGGAAAATTGTTAGTTCCGAATTTACGAACAAACAGCTGGTACAAATAGGCTGCTTCATTACTGGCTCGTCCTGAGGTGTAAAACTCCGCCTGATGCGGTGAACTTAAACCCTTTAGGTGTTTTGCGACTAGCGCAAAGGCATCATCCCATGAAACGGCTTCATAATGGTCAGTCTGGGCGTTATAGCGCATTGGGTGGATGAGTCTTCCTTGTGACTCCAGCCAATAGTCAGTGTGCTTTTTAAGCGAACTTACAGAGTGGTTTGAGAAAAACTCTGGGTCGACGTAACGACCGGTAGACTCCCAATTCACCGCTTTAGCGCCATTTTCACAAAACTTAACTAAGCCGCTTTCTGGCGATTCACCCCACGCACATCCAGGACAGTCAAAACCTTTATCTTGATTGGTTTTAAGCATAGCCCGTAAATTTTTAAGCGGCTTTTCGCTTTGGATCCAGCTTTGGGTGACGCTCTTTAGTGCACCCCATCCGCCAGCGGGTTTGTTATACGTTTTGATGTTACGCTTATCACTCATGTTCTGCCCCTGTGTCTACGCGGGCATTTGCCCTTGTCTACAAAACCTAACCAAGACTTTTTGTCTAAACAGCGTAACCATTCTGATTACGGTATTCCAATTGATTACGCTAACTAGATGATAGGGTTCATCAATTAACCGCAAAAGCTGGCTAAACTAGCCGGCTCTGTGGGTGAACGCTTGCTAAGCGCGTTCATCGTGTAGCTTTTTACATGCCTTGTATTGTTGTAAAAACTAACGAGATATTTTGTGAGTAAGAACCGTTTCCTTTAGACTTAAATGAGTAGGGATAAATCCTTATAGTTAAACAAGCTTTTCATTAATGCTACATTCAAGCGTAAATAATAAAAACTCATCGAGGCAACATGGTTTCTTGGCAATCTCTCACATTTAATGAACTGACTAATCATCAACTCTTCGACTTGCTTAAGCTGCGTGTCGATGTTTTTGTTGTAGAACAAAACTGTGCCTATCCTGAACTAGATGAAAAAGACCGTCATCCGCAAACCCATCATTTAATGGGGTTTCAAAATAACAAATTGGTGGCGTGTGCACGATTACTTGGCGAAGGGGTAAGTTATCCATCGGTGAGTATCGGCCGAGTGGCTATCAGCGAAGGGTTCAGAGGGAAGGGGGCAGGTAAAGCGCTTATGCGTGAGGCCATCAATCATTGTGAGGTATTATGGCCAGGCTGTGATATTGAAATTGGCGCGCAAGAGTATTTAAAACGCTTTTATGAGAGTTTTGGGTTTGAAGCGACCTCGACTATGTACTTGGAAGATGATATTCCTCACATCGATATGAAAAGATTGAGTAGACATAAAGTTTAGCTAGTGCTGAATATGCACTAATTTTTTAGTGCTTCTAAAGCAATCTCTGTTTGAAACAGAAGCTCTTCATCTATTTTCCAGTGTTCTGGGCTCCAGCCTGCTAAAAAGCGATAAAAGTCCGCACAGGCAAACGGGTACAGGTATCTCCATTCGCGGATAATGCGGTCGATATCATCTTGCTCAAAAGCAGGTGGAGAGTCACAGTGAGTTAAACGTGCGTGCAATGCATTGTTTAAAAAATGAAAATAGGTATTAAGCAATTCATCCCGGTGAGCGACGTGTGCTTGTGTTGAAAGTGCACTGCCCAAAAAGTATGCAACATCTTTTACCCCTGCACCATAACCCACATACTGAAAGTCGACGGCGGCACAGCCGGAAAAATCTTCGTTGAAGCAAAAGTTGGCGACTTTCGCATCGCCATGTACTAGCGTTTGATAATTAGCATCGGATAACGTTGTGGCTATAGCTACAGCATTTTGTTTTAAAGCTCCATCAGGCATAGCGTGAAACTCGTCTTCACGGGTTGCCAGGTGCCAATAGGTTCCTTCCTCCCAAAGGGAAGTACCACGGCTATCGAGCTCATTTTTAGCGTTTAGAAAGCGCGCATGGAAATGGGCTAACCATTTTAATACTGTTTTACACTGTGCAACGGTTAGCGCTGAAGCAGTGCGTGCATAGCCACATTGTGCTAAATCTTCCATTACCAGAAGTGAAGCTTCGCCTTGTTGGCTGTACCCAATGCACCTTGCAGTGCGGCATGAAGCATCAGTTAGCACCTGAATTTGACTGTAGAAATGGTTCTCTATCTTAAAAGACTGACATTTTCGCTTATGGCTTGCTTCACCATTCCATCCGCGGGGATGTGAGAGGGTGTTTGGTGACGTGGCGCATTTTACGACGACTTTAGTGACCTCGTTGAAACTTGTTTTTTGTGTAGTTAGTTTGTTTTTATGGTTTTGATCTAAGGTAGGTTGGCAGAAAGCACCACTTTCGCTGTTTAACCTTGAATCAGTTTTACTAGAAAAGCGTAATGTAGCCCGAAAACATGCACCGTAGCCACTCCAAAGGGGCTGGATCATTTGCGTGTTGTGAACCTGTGCGTTGCATAGGCTGGCTAACCAATCTACAAATTGCTGGTTTACCACGTCTGTCATGTAATACCCGTGTTCGTTGCACTTTTAAAACAATCTAACAAACAAAAAAGCCGCTCGAAAGCGGCTTTTACGTTGTCTAGCTAGTAGAGCGCTAGCAACTGAAGCTATTCAGTCGCTGCTGCCTCTTCAACAACTTCGTCTGCTGATTTAGGAAGCGTTGTAGACGCTGACGCACGTGACGTTACATGCGACATCGCTGCTGCCTTACCAGATACTGCAAGCGCAGGTCGCGCTTCGTCAGACTTAGCTGTTAGAGCAACGTCAACGAAAGCATCGTTTACGGCTGTAGGTAACGCCATAGGATGCGAAGCACCGCGTTTCCCTTTGCCGCTTGCTGCTAAGCTAGTTGTCGGTGAGGATGCTTTCACAGTCGGCTTCTCGTTAACATCTGGTGCACCCGCTTTCGCTTCTTGCCCAGGTGTTTGAGGTTCTACTTCAACAGGCGCATCAGCCAAGTTAATTTCAACTTGCTCTGGAGATGCTGTCGCTTCCTCTTTTGTTTCTACTGGTGCAGCAAGCTCTGCGGTACTATCAGCAGTTTCAGTTTGCTTTGATTCTGCTTCCGGCGCTTTTTCCACAGATTCGCTTTCTTGCGTTGAAGTTTGTACTTCTTTAGAAGATTTGGCTTCATTCGCAATGTCTTCGCTAGCTGGTGATTCATCGCCTGTAGGAGGTTTTTCTTCCTCTGAAGGTGTATCCTTCGCTGAAGATGTATCCTTCGTTGAGGACTCTTCCCCGGCTGAAGGCTCTTCACCAGCTAAAGGCTTCTCATCGGCTAAAGGCTCTGCATCAAACTGAAGTTCGTCTTGAACGGCTTCAACGTCAAGCTTTGCTTTTTCTTGCTTCTCCTGTTTAGAAACAGCTTGCTCATCAGCTGGCGCTAGTTGCCCAGGCTCTTGTGCTTGTGTTTCTTCGACAACAGGCGCTTCAGCATTAACTTCTACTTTAACGTCAGCCTCTGGCTCTTGTGGTGCAAGTTCGCCAGGCTGCTTAGCTTGGGTTTCTGCGTCGTCAACTTGCTGCGCTTCTTTCTTACGACGTTGACCCGCTGCTCGAACATGACGTGGAGAGCGGCGAGAACGGCCACGACCTTCACGTTTTTGACCATGCTCTTCACTGTTAGCATCAGTATTCGCATCAGTGCCTTCAACAGCATCGCTAGTTACTGCAGATGAATCATGATCACCCTTTGAAGCATCCGAAACTGGCTTCGCTTCAGCAGGTTTCTCAGCCGCCTTTTGCGCAGCTTTAACTGATGGCTTTTGCTCACTCTGCTTCGGCTCAACAGTGTTTTCAACTGGCTCTTCTACTTTCTCTGCTTTTGGCGCTTTAGGTTGATTCTCAGCTTTAGCTTTGTTTTGCGCTGGTGCTTCTTTGGCAACTGGTGCAGCTTGAACTTCGCTTTGTTCGGCGGTATTTACTGCAACGTCATCTTTTTTCACACGAACACTACGACGCTTGTCACGGCGCTTTCTGCGCTCAGCAACTTCACGCTTCTTCTGCGCTTGGTTTTCTTGCTGCTCGCCGTCTTGCTTCTCTTGCTTAGGCTTTTGTTGCTCATCGCGTGGTTGTTGAGCCTTACGCGGTTTACGACCTTTGTTGTTGCGCTTGTCATCTTGATCTTGACGCTGGTCTCGTTGCTGTTCGCCACGTGGTTTGCGGTTATCCTGCTGCTCACCATCGCGGTTTTGGTCTTTATTTTGAGACTGACTACCTCGACGATTGTTTTTATTACGCGGCTTGCGACGACGATCATCGTTGTTGCGGCTACGGTTATTTCTATTCTTATTAGCAGACTGTGATGTCTTGTCCGCTTTTGTTTCTTCTTCGCTTTCGCTACCGAATAAATCACTAATCCACTTACCTAAACGAGCAAATAGTGAAGGCACATCATCGCCTTTTTTGGTTTGCTCTTCTTTAGGCGCCACAACTGGAGCCGCCGTTGGGGCAACAAGGCCTTTTAGTGCTGGCTCTTCACGCTTAACAGGCGCAGAAGTGGTAGTTTCTGTTTCCGCTTCAACCGCGGGCATCAATTCTACTTCGTAACTTGCTTCAGACACTACGTCATCTGGACGGCGGCGTAGTACTTGATAGTGAGGTGTTTCTAAATTCGCATTAGGAATAAGCAGTAAATCGACACCGTGGCGCTTTTCAAGTAGCTGAATAGATTTACGCTTTTCATTGAGTAGATATGTCGCTACTGGAACAGGTAATTGTGCTTCAATTTGGCCTGTATTTTCTTTAATGCTCTCTTCTTCCAAAATGCGAAGAATAGACAGAGCCAATGATTCCGTGCCGCGAATGGTACCGTGACCAGAACAGCGAGGGCACACGTGGTGTGCAGACTCACCTAAAGACGGGCGTAAGCGCTGACGGGACATTTCAAGAAGGCCAAAACGAGAAATACGACCTAGTTGTACTCGTGCTCTGTCGCTTCTCACTGCGTCTTTCATGCGGTTTTCAACTTCACGTTGATGACGTACTGGCGTCATATCGATGAAATCAATAACAACCAGACCACCCAAATCGCGAAGGCGCAATTGACGGGCAATCTCGTCTGCCGCTTCTAAGTTTGTGTTAAGCGCTGTCTCTTCAATATCTCCACCCTTTGTGGCACGGGCAGAGTTGATATCAATTGAAGTGAGTGCTTCTGTTGGGTCGATTACAATCGAACCGCCAGAAGGAAGGCGAACTTCACGCTGGAATGCAGACTCAATTTGGCTTTCGATCTGGTAATGGCTAAATAACGGTACTTCACCGCGATAAAGCTTTACGCGACTGGCAAAGTCTGGACGCACAAGTTGAATGTGCTGCAATGCTTGCTCGTAAATGCTGGTTTTATCAATAAGGATTTCGCCAATATCGCGACGTAGGTAGTCACGAATAGCACGCACGATTACGTTACTTTCTTGGTGAATTAGGAAAGGCGCTTCACGCTCTTCAGCAACGCTTGAAATGGCTTCCCAATGGGTAAGCAGTACTTTTAAATCCCACTCTAGTTCTTCGTAAGATTTACCAACGCCCGCAGTACGAACAATCAAACCCATACCGTCAGGAAGGTCTAATTTGCTTAGTGACTCTTTAAGTTCTGTGCGCTCATCGCCTTCGATTCTGCGTGAGATTCCGCCAGCGCGTGGGTTGTTTGGCATAAGCACAAGGTAACTACCGGCAAGCGATAAAAATGTAGTTAATGCAGCGCCTTTTTGACCGCGTTCTTCTTTGTCAATTTGAACAATAACTTCTTGGCCTTCTTTGATCACATCTTTGATGTTAGGGCGGCCTTCGAATTTGTAACCTTTAGGGAAGTAAGTGCGGGCAATTTCTTTGAGGGGTAGGAAACCATGACGCTCTGCGCCGTAGTCAACAAAAGCAGCTTCTAAGCTAGGTTCGACACGGGTGATTTTACCCTTGTAGATGTTCGCTTTTTTCTGCTCGTGTCCTGGACTTTCTATATCTAAATCGTACAACCGTTGCCCGTCGACAAGGGCAACGCGCAACTCTTCTTGCTGAGTTGCATTAATTAACATTCTTTTCATTGTATCTAACTCTGTTTTCGTACAGCCGTTAAGACACAAAATTAAAGTGACATGTGCAAACCCTCACCGCGCAACCTCACGGCTGGACGGGGACCTTGTTGTAACGTCGCATTATCCCTGGTGGGTGATCATTTACGCGAATAAACAAGCGCCTTTTATCGTAAGCGCAAACCTATACGTTCGTGAGTTGACACGTAACATCGAATAGGTGCATTCGTAATCACACTGCTTTAAGGATGTCGGGAGCGACAAGCCCTTATTACTCGTTTCATTTTTTCAAGTGGCATCATTTACACCACTCAATTGTCATTTAATTCTGTTAGCTAAACGGCAAACTTATTTTATGTTCGCAAGCATGGTCTCGCTTCTTACGGCAGTGTAGTCGTTGCCTCTCTCGCGGGGTCGGTATGAATGTGTTGTTTCATCGAACACTTATCATTGCTGATGTCACCAACGCTCAAACCATGCTTTTATCGTTTACAAGTTAAAACAACACACGTTTTAGGCGTGCTGGTTTTTGGTCTTGTTGTTGTTTTTATAACGCTGAGTTCCACATTGTTAAAGTGCGGCAACGGAATGCCTGTTCCACACCTTTCGTTTTACGTGAATTTAACCGTGTTAAAAACATCGATGATTATCGCACTAAAACTCGAATTTTAGCAAGGAAAGCGAGTGAATAATTCGTATAAAGTGAATAGTTAAATGCAGGAAATATGCGCTTTGGATAAAAACTGTGCGGTAATGGAGGTTTCTTGGCTGTCGCTTGGTCTAGCAAAGCACCCACAATAATAATTATTTTAGTAAAACGTAAGTTTCAGTATGTTGGGTACTTTGCAATAGGGTATAATGCGCCTATGAAAGAAGAAGCTCCCCAAAAAGTACGATTTGTAACGGTTGAAGCCGACTTGGCTGGTCAACGTATCGATAATTTTTTACGCACCCAATTAAAAGGCGTGCCGAAAAGCATGATTTACCGCATTTTACGTAAAGGTGAAGTGCGAGTGAATAAAGGTCGTGTTAAGCCTGAATACAAGTTACAAGCTGACGATTTAATCAGAATTCCACCGGTTCGCGTGTCGGAAGGTGCGCCTGCGCCATCGCCTAAGCTCGATAAAATTGCATCATTAGAGTCGCATATCCTTTTCGAGGACGACCGTATACTTGTTATAAACAAACCATCTGGAATGGCAGTTCACGGTGGAAGCGGCTTAAGCTTTGGTTTAATCGAAGGCTTAAGAGCCTTGCGTCCCGATGCCAAATTTATGGAACTGGTACATCGACTAGACCGTGACACGTCAGGCTGTATTTTGATAGCCAAGAAGCGTTCTGCCCTTCGCCACATGCACGAACAACTTCGCACAGGTAAAATGGACAAGCGATATAATGCGCTAGTTGCAGGTGAGTGGCCTAAAACTCGATTTAAAGTTAAAGCGCCGCTTCGTAAAAATGTGCTGCAATCGGGTGAGCGCATGGTAAGTGTAAGTGACGATGGTAAACCGTCAGAAACTCGCTATCGCATATTAGAGGAATACGCAGGTGCAACCTTGGTTGAAGCGTCGCCTATTACTGGGAGAACTCACCAAATTCGCGTTCACTGTTTGCATGCGGGTCATCCTATTGCTTGCGATCCTAAATACGGGGATGCGGATTTTGACGCGGCAATGCGCCAGAAAGGGCTGAATAGACTGTTCCTTCACGCTCGCAGTATTTCATTGCTGCATCCAGCGACTGAAGAGCGCGTGACATTTACCGCGCCATTAGACGACACACTCTCAAATACACTTAAAGCGCTGTAAGTTATGCATTCAAAGAATCAGGCTGTAGTAGCACAGCCTTTCACTTCATTAAATGAAAAACTTCCAAAGTATAAACTAGTTATCTTTGATTGGGATGGCACGTTAATGGATTCGGCGGCGAAAATTGTTAGTTGTATGCAACATGCGGCACAACAATGTGATATGCCAATTCCTACTTACGAAGAAGTGGGTCATATTATTGGTATAAGTTTAAAGCCCGCCATTAAACAGCTTTTTAATATTGATGATGATGAGTTAGCCGAGCGTTTAGTAGCCGCCTATAAAGAGGCGTTTGTTACCCGTGATACAACGCCGTGTCCGTTGTTTGATGGCGTTGAACGGTTACTTAGCAATTTGAAAGAAACGGGATGTACATTGGCCGTTGCGACAGGTAAAGCGCGTCGTGGTCTTGATAGAGCGTGGGCACAAACAGGGACGGGACGCTTCTTTAGTGCATCACGTACCGCTGACGAGGCAGAATCCAAGCCTTCGCCCGACATGCTCCTACAGTTGCTTGATGAACTTAGTGTAAAAATAGAAGATGCCGTAATGATTGGTGACACGACCTACGACATGCAAATGGCGAAAACTATCGGTATGGATAGGATAGGGGTCTCATACGGCGTTCATGCGCAGGTTCATTTAGAAGCGTTGTCACCTGTGGCACTTGTACACTCCATAAGTGAACTAGAGACAGCGCTATTTAAATAGCGCTGGTTTGTAGCACTGCTTTGATAGAGCTGCTCTGACAGAATTAGTGGCTTACTGTGCAGCCATTGCTAATAAATCGACATTGAAGTGCGCGCCCAGTAGTTCATTTAACAGCATTATAGGAAGGCCGATTAAACTGTTAGGGTCGCGGCTCTCTATTTTATCAAACAGTAATATTCCCATGCCTTCGCTTTTGAAACTGCCAGCACAATCAAGTGGCTGCTCTTTATCTACATAGGCGCGAATGGCAGTTTCACTGTTATGGCGAAAGAATACTCGTGTTTCATCTACCTGTGTTATCGTTTTATTGGCGCTAGGCTGGTGAAGGCAAAGTGCAGTATAAAATGACACTTGCTTACCTTGGCATGCCATCAACTGGTTTACTGCGTTTTCTGACGTGCTAGGTTTGCCGAGTAGCTGCGGGCCCGCATCGGTTTGTACCAAAGCTACTTGATCGCTACCAATAATAATGGTGTCGCTATTTACCTTTTCTAATTCAGCGGCAACCTTGTGCGCCTTTTGTTCAGCCAAACGTAAACTCAAAGCAGTAGGGCTTTCGTTCGCGAAGGGCGTTTCGTCAATATCTGGTGCGTGGGTGTCTACCTGAATACCAATGTTGGCGAGCAACATTTTTCGGTATTGCGATGATGAGGCAAGAACAAGGGAGGCCACAGTTACTCCTTTTATGAAATCAATATGTTGCGTACTTTCAGTTAGTAGTACAATGTTACATTATCACTACGCACCACATACAGCGTTTTATTGTAAGTTAAAACGCAATTTTGCTTTGACAGGAAGGGGTTGACCCTATATCATGCGCGCCCTATGCAGAAAGTGAAACTCCCTCATTCGGTTGAACCGACTAAAAGTGCCATGAAACGTTCCGATTACCGGGGCGTGATTGCGTCTAAAGATATGGAACGATTGAGTGAAGCAGTTGTCCGATGCAATGACTATGTGGACGCAGAAGTACAGTTCGAAAAAGACGCGCAGGGTCTTACTGTCTTTCACGGCCATTTAGCCACGCAGGTAACACTTATCTGTCAAAGGTGTAATGGTGAACTCGAATATCCCGTGGAAGCGGAATTCTGTTTTACTCCAGTGCAGGGAGAAGAACAGGAAAGCGATGACATCATTCCCGAGGCTTACGAACCGGTAGAGGTCAACGACCACGGAGAAGTTAATCTGCTTCAAATTTTTGAAGACGAGCTACTGTTATCTTTGCCAATTGTGCCCCTTCATGCAGAGTCGGAGTGTACAGTGAAGCAAGACGATATGTCGTTTGGAAAGATTGAACCGGAACAAGAGCGACAAAACCCTTTCGCGGTTTTGAAAGAACTTAAGCGAGACCAGGAGTAAGTTATGGCAGTACAACAAAATCGTAAAACGCGTTCTAAGCGCGGTATGCGTCGCTCACACGATGCATTGACAGGCGCGACTTTGTCTGTCGATTCAACGTCAGGCGAAACTCACCGTCGTCACCACGTGACCGCTGACGGTTATTACAAAGGCAAGAAAGTAATCGGCGCGTAATACGGCGACTACATTTTGTCTAAACTAACCATCGCGTTAGATATCATGGGGGGCGATCATGGTCCCCCTGTTATCCTTCCCGCAGCCGTAAAGGCTATTCAACTTCACCCAGACGTGCACTTCACGCTATGCGGTGATGAAGATACCATCAAAGCCGGTATTCAGCCCCTTACCGATTCTGAGCGCAAACGCGTTACTATTGTGCATTGCTCACAAGTGGTTGAGATGGGCGAAGCGCCAACGTCAGCGCTACGAAACAAAAAAGATTCTTCTATGCGTCGCGTTATTGAGCTTGTCGAGAGTGGCGAGGCTGACGCGTGCGTAAGCGCAGGTAATACTGGTGCACTGCTTACCTTATCATTCTATTTGCTTAAAACCTTATCAGGCATTGATAGGCCCGCACTCATTAATATGATGCCTACAACAGGGCACCATAACGTATTTCTTTTAGATTTAGGCGCTAACGTGAACTGTACTCCTGAAATTCTTTTCCAGTACGGTGTTATGGGTTCAGTGCTTGCACAAGAGGTGGCGGGGATTGAATCGCCAAGAGTTGCCTTATTGAACGTGGGCGAAGAAGATATTAAAGGTAACGCGCAGGTAAAATCTGCCGATCAGCTTTTTAAAGATGCGCCAGGCATAAACTATATTGGTTATGTGGAAGGTGACGACATTTTCACCGATCATGCCGATGTAGTGGTAACAGACGGTTTTACCGGAAACGTAGCGCTTAAATCGAGCGAAGGGCTGGCTAAGTTAGTGATAAACGAAGTAAAACGCCAGTCACAGAAGAACTTTTACACCCGATTATTAGCAAAAATTGCCTTCCCATTACTGAAATCTATCTATAACAGCGTGAACCCCGACCAGTATAACGGTGCGAGTCTGATAGGATTGCGCGGCATTGTTATCAAGAGTCACGGAAATGCACAAAAAGACGCCTTTTATTACGCCATCGTGCAAGCAATGAAAGAAGCAAAGATGCATTTACCTGAAAAGATAAAGACAAAGATAGAAACGGTATTGTTGGAGCAGCTTTGAGCAAATATTCACGCTTTATAGGAACAGGTAGCTATTATCCCAGCGACGTGCGTACAAACGCAGATTTAGAGCAAATGGTGGACACCAGTGACGAATGGATCACTGACCGTACCGGGATAAAAGAGCGACGTATTATTGGAGCAGATGAAACCGCTGCTACCATGGGGGCAGAAGCCAGTAAGAAAGCCATTGAAATGGCTGGCATTGACCCGAAATCTATCGACATGATTGTGTGCGCTACCACAAGTGGTCGCTATGCGCTTCCAAGCACAGCATGTGAAATTCAACGCATTCTTGATATTGACGGTATCCCTGCCTTTGACGTAGCTGCTGCATGTGCAGGTTACTGCTACGCATTAAGTGTTGCCGATCAATATATTAAGTCTGGCATGGCGAAACGTATTCTTGTTGTCGGTACCGACTGTTTAAGCCGTTTGATAAACCCTGAAGACAGAACCATGGTTATCTTGTTTGGCGATGCGGCAGGCGCAACGATTATTGAAGCTAGCGATGAACCTGGGATTCTTTCCACACATATCAACGCATCAGGCTCTCACGGTGATTTGCTTTACGTGGGTAATCCAACCCGTGGTGACGAGCAGTCGGTTCACGAGAACTGGGGTGTGATGCGTGGTAATGAAGTCTTTAAGGTTGCGGTAACCAAGCTTTCAGAAGTGGTTGAACAAACCCTTGCTGCCAACGGTATGCAAAAATCTGATCTTGACTGGTTAGTACCTCACCAAGCAAACTTTAGAATTATTAAAGCGACAGCTAAAAAGCTGAATATGTCTCTTGATCAAGTAGTGCTTACGTTAGAGCAGTATGGTAATACCTCTGCTGCTACTGTGCCTACAGCGCTTGATACAGCTATCAGAGACGGGCGCATTCAACGCGGACAGCATTTATTACTAGAAGCATTCGGAGGCGGATTTGCTTGGGCATCGGCGCTTGTACGCTATTAGCCTTGCAGATATTTGCCTTGGTGATTTTTGCCTCGATAGGGGCACTCCATCTCCGACGTTTTCTCGTTTCTAGTAAATTAAAAATAATAAGGAATCGACATGACAAAGACAGCCTGTGTATTTCCAGGACAAGGTTCTCAAAGCGTAGGTATGCTAAAGGAACTTGCTGAGACTTCTCCCATTATCGAAGCAACGTTTAAAGAAGCCTCTGACGCGCTCGGCTACGACCTGTGGGATTTAGTCCAAAACGATGCAGACGGTAAACTTAACGAAACGCATATCACTCAGCCAGCGTTGCTTGCTGCTAGCGTAGCAATTTGGCGTGTTATTCGCGAGCAGGGCATAGACGTAGATTACCTTGCGGGTCACAGCCTTGGTGAGTACTCAGCATTAGTATGTGGCGGCGCCATGGATTTTGCTGATGCAATCAAGCTTGTAGAAGCCCGTGGTAAATATATGCAAGAAGCTGTACCAGCAGGTGCGGGTGCCATGTATGCCATTATCGGGTTAGACGATGCCGCCATTGCTGATATTTGTCAGCAAACTGCTATTGCTACAGGCGATGTAGTTGCACCAGTTAACTTTAACTCTCCAGGCCAAGTGGTTATTGCAGGGGAAAAGAACGCCGCCGAGCAAGCTGCTAATGCGTGTAAAGAAGCGGGCGCAAAGCGCGCACTTCCGCTTGCGGTAAGCGTTCCTTCTCACTGTGAGTTAATGCGTCCTGCAGCAGATAAGTTAGAAGACGCATTATCGTCATTGAACGTTAATGAGCCTGCAATCAATATTGTGAACAATGTTGATGTCACTATAGAAACCCAAGGTGATGCAATCAAGAACGCATTAGTGAGACAACTATATTGCCCCGTTCAATGGACACGTACTGTTGAATATTTGGCGGCAGCGGGCGTTGAGCGCGTTATTGAAGTAGGTCCTGGTAAAGTACTTACTGGATTGAACAAACGTATCGACAAGAGCCTAGAATCTCTTGCAGTTAATACACCTGATGGTGTTGAAGCATTAAAACAATAAGGAAACGCAATGAGTCAATTAGACGGTAAAATTGCGCTTGTTACCGGCGCAAGCCGAGGTATAGGCAAAGCGATTGCCACGCAGCTTGCTCAGCAAGGTGCTACGGTTATCGGAACCGCAACCAGTGAAAATGGTGCGCAAGCGATCAGCGATTATCTTTCTGAATTCGGCGGCAAAGGCTTTGCACTAAATGTCACCGACAAAGAAAGCGTAGATACCACGATTAAAGCAATTAATGAAGCACATGGTGGTATCGATATCTTGGTCAACAATGCCGGTATCACACGTGATAATCTGCTAATGCGCATGAAAGATGACGAGTGGCAGGACATTATCGACACCAACTTAACCTCAATTTTCACACTGTCAAAAGCGGTACTTCGCGGTATGATGAAGAAGCGTTTTGGTCGCATCGTGAACATTGGTTCAGTGGTGGGCAGTGCAGGTAATGCTGGACAGGCAAACTATGCTGCAGCGAAAGCAGGGGTCATTGGTTTTTCTAAATCTATGGCGCGTGAAGTGGCTTCTCGTGGTATTACCATCAACGTTGTAGCGCCTGGTTTTATCGATACCGATATGACAAAAGCGCTGACCGATGACCAAAAAGAAGCCATTTTCAAAGATATTCCGGCTAACCGATTAGGCGAGCCTGATGAAATTGCAGCCACTGTTGCCTTTTTAGTAAGCGATGGTGCAGCCTATATTACAGGCGAAACTATCCATGTAAATGGTGGTATGTATATGGGGTAAATTCGCAAAAATTGCGAATTTTCCTTAGTTTGGGGTGGTATTTACCCGAACTTGGATGTAAAAATAGTATTTTACGAATTTCGAATGTCGCTGGTTTGACCAGAAAATTTGTTTAAACTGGTGCTTGCAAGGATGCACCTTGCAAAATAAACTAGCGGCACTTTTATTATCTAGTGACGTTTAAGGGAAACCTAGAATTATGAGTAACATTGAAGAACGCGTTAAGAAAATCATCGTTGAACAACTTGGCGTGAAAGAAGAAGAAGTAAAAGCAGAAGCTTCATTCGTTGACGATTTAGGCGCTGATTCACTTGACACTGTTGAGCTAGTAATGGCTTTGGAAGAAGAATTCGATACTGAAATTCCTGACGAAGAAGCAGAAAAAATTACTACTGTTCAATCAGCAATTGATTACATCAACGCTAACAAAGACGCTTAAGTCTTAAGTAGCGACAAAACGGCTCTTCTAACAGAGCCGTTTTTGTATCTCCTACCTTAGTTCCAAAGCGAGGGCTTTTTGTGACAAAACGTCGCGTAGTGGTTACTGGTCTTGGAATGCTTTCACCATTAGGTCTTAATAGCGAAGACACATGGCGCAAATTGCTCGCGGGCGAAAGCGGCATCGGTGAAATCACCCATTTCGATTGTAGTAACTATTCAACCCGTTTCGCAGGTCAAATTAATGATTTTGATCCGCAGGAATACATTGAAAAGAAAGAAACCAAGAAAATGGACCGCTTTATCCAGCTGGGTATAGCAGCAGGCAAGCAAGCCTTGGTCGATTCTGGTTTAACTATTTCACAAGATAATGCGCATCGTGTAGGTGTAGCTATTGGTTCAGGTATTGGTGGTTTAGAACAAATTGAACAAAACCATTTGAAACTGACAAATAGCGGTCCTAAGCGCGTATCGCCATTTTTTGTACCTTCAACTATTACCAACATGATCTCAGGCTTTTTGTCTATCATGGAAGGGTTGAAAGGACCGAATTTAAACGTTGTGACTGCTTGTACAACAGGCGTTCACAACATTGGTATTGCCGCAAGAACGATTGCTTACGGCGATGCTGATGCCATGCTGGCCGGAGGCGCAGAAGCGTCTATTACTCCGCTAGGCATGGCTGGTTTTGCCGCGGCACGTGCGTTGTCATCTCGAAACGACAACCCACAAGCAGCAAGCCGCCCATGGGATAAAGACCGCGATGGTTTTGTCATGGGTGAGGGCGCTGGCGTGGTAATGCTAGAAGAATACGAAGCAGCAAAAGCGCGTGGCGCGACCATTTATGCAGAACTGGTTGGTTTTGGCATGAGCGGCGACGCATATCACATGACTTCTCCACCTGAAGATGGCGAAGGCGCGGCTGCGTCTATGCAAAACGCGATAAATGATGCGAAGTTGGATGCAAGCGAAATCGGCTATGTTAACGCACATGGTACGTCTACGCCTGCAGGTGACATTGCTGAAGTAGCCGCGGTGAAACGCGTGTTCAATGACCATGCTCACAAGCTACTTGTTAGCTCTACCAAGTCAATGACGGGCCATTTGCTAGGGGCCGCCGGTTCAGTTGAGGCAATTTTCACTATTTTGGCACTGCGTGACAAAATGGCGCCGCCAACCATTAACTTGGATGAACCAGGTGAAGGCTGCGACTTAGACTTTGTTGCACACAAAGCGAAGGCATTCAGTGAAGACTACGCACTGTGTAACTCATTCGGGTTTGGCGGTACGAACGGCTCATTGATTTTCAAGCGTATCTAATATAGCGTAATTATCACTGATTAAGTGAACTTCACGTAAAGTTAAAAGGCAGCTTCGGCTGCCTTTCATTGTTTATAGCGTTAACTTTCATGGCAAAAATGTAAGCGTGCAGTAAACAGCACATTTAAAGGGTGATGAAATCTCGGTAAGCTGGCTCCAAAGTTAAATACGGAGTGAGCAATGAGAAAATTTCGAAGCCCGGACGAGTGGCGGCAGATCCTAGAAGACCAGCAGCACAGCAGAAGTATAAGATCAGGCAAGCTGTAACACTTCCTCTGCTAAACCAATATAAAACCTGGCTGGATAAATCGGCTTTGCAGGTGCCACCTAAAACCACATTGGGTAAAGCGCTTGGCTACAGCCTGAACCAATGGCACAAACTGGTTCGCTATGTTAATGATGGTAACCTGACCATCGACAACAACCATGCCGAACGAGCCATCAAGCCCTTTGTCATTGGGAGAAAAAATTGGCTGTTCAGCAACGCGAAAAGTGGTGCCAATGCCAGTGCGATACTTTACAGCATCATTGAAACGGCCAAAGCCAATGGCTTAACACCGTTTGATTACATCATGCATTGTCTGAAGCACCTGGCCGCATCGCCAAGCAATGTCGAAGCTCTGTTGCCTTGGAATGTTAAATCGGGCAAGGTGTAGATCAGCAGACGGTTACGAAGAAAACTATATTTATGGAGAATTAGTCAAAATTGCAGGCAATTAAAATCAGTCTTAGGCAAGCAGGTAATATTTAAGGGTTATCTTTTTTCGATAGCCTTTTTTCATGGGCTTTCAGTCGTTGGTAGCTTCTGATATCAGTCAGAAGTTTTCATTTAGACCTTTAACTTATCGTAAATGCAATCAGAGTAACTTTGCGCACTTATCCGGAGTAGTGCGCTGTGTGATAGGTCTGCATGTTATTGTAGTAACCACACCCTACAGATACTGGTAGAATCGGTTCCCCGCGTCGCATGGCGAATATTAAAATACGAACCTATGTTTGCGCTAGAAGCCATGGACCAGATAATCGTCAACCTGCATAGTGTCCAAACCTGAGCCATCCCGCTGCTGCATGCGGCATCAATAATAACGCCAACCAGCATCGACCCTACACCTTGCAGCCTGTTGGCTGGGCTGTGTATGAACAAATCGGCAATCTCCAATGAGGCGTTTTTCACGCTCCGGTAAAAGTTGACAATCCGATACTTATGTATAACTTTTAGACTATACGTCTGATGAGGTAGATGTAAAATTAGCTAAATTTCGGGAGTTTTGTTATGAAAAAAATTCTGCTTCTGTGTCTGATTATGTTTTGTTCAAATCTTAATGCAAAAACTGAGGCTTGTGGTCTCAACGAGCAATATAGCCATGTCCAAAAGCTAGCGAGCGAGCTCAATGCCAACATCGGCAAAAATCAATTGAGTTTAGTGCATGTTTTAAACTCTCTTCAGACGGAGACTGAAAAACGGGTGTTTATCGCCAGTTTAACTGCTGACAAGCAAGTGTCACTATGGAAATGGAAGTTACAGAGAGTGCTTAAAGAGGATTCATTATCAGCGTCACAACGTGATTTCATAGATAGACTTACTATACTCGTCCCCGAAATATTCACAGAGAACGAACCTACCCCCGAGTTCTTACAGAAACTGCAACTGCTGGAGTTAGAAGCCGTGGAACTCTTTGGCTTGGAACAAGCCAAAGAGCTGTTCACTGTACGAAGTCAGTTGAATATAGCATCAGCAGACCTTGTGAGTGCAAACTACGACAACAGGCCTCTTTGTGAGTGCAAACTACGACAACAGGCCTCCTTGTGAGTGCAGAACCGACTCAAGCTTTGCATGTATCGGGTGTCGTCTTAAAGGACAAAATTGTTACTGGATGAACCGAGGCTGTGGCTTCATGGACGCTTACTCCTGTAACGGCAAGTGTCCTATCCAGTAGTGGGGTGTTAATGATTGCCTACTACAATTAAACTAAAGATCTGACGTACCTATCCAGTTGTCTTTCAGAAAGGCATCCCAACTATAAGTATCAAAGTCCATTCTGTTCTAACGAGTCGTGAGTCCATACCTGTTCGGGCTCAATTTCTTTGTAAGCGTGCTGTTTACTGCACGCTTACGCAAAAATTATAAGCGTCGGGGCCCTTCCAGTATTGGTACATCCAAATCAATTCAGCTAGAAGTTGTCTGACCAACGCAAGTTGGTATACTTCCACCAACCATAATAACGGCGAACAAGAGTAGGCAGTGAGAATTATTCCTAGCACTACGCCTATTTCACCAAGTGACAGGGCGTTTAATTACGGTGACGGTGTGTTCACCACTTTGCTGGTAGACGAACACAAAGCGCAATTATTGCCTTATCATATTTCACGTTTAGAGCACGATGCTGCGGCCATCAAACTTAACATTAACATCCACGAACTAAGAGCGGCTATAGTTGAGCAAATAAACACGATCAAGCTCGCTTCAGTGGAAAACGCTTCGCCTAGGTATGTGCTGAAAGTCCATGTCTCTGGCGGACAGGCGGGAAGAGGTTACGCGCGAAGCGAAGACAGTGAAGCATTAGTAAGATTTAGCCAACATTCTTATCCTAGCCATTACGAAAGCCTTAAAGAAGAAGGTGTTGCTGTAATATGCGCGCAAACAAAGTTAGCTATTCAGCCTTTGCTTGCAGGCGTAAAGCATATGAATAGGTTAGAACAAGTCTTAGTTAAGCACGAAGTAGATGAGGCTGGTGTAAACGACGCTATCGTTTGCGATACGCAAGATAATATTATTGAAGCGAGTGCTGGAAATGTGTTTTTCTACCTCAATGAACAATGGTATACCCCGTCGTTGAAAGGAAGCGGAGTAAACGGCGTAGTCAGGCAATGCCTTATTGATTCGCTGCTAAACGACAACTGTGCGCTTCACGTAGGTCAATATGACCTAAGCTACTTGCAGAAAGCAAGTGCTGTGGTAATTACCAACGCCTTGATGGGAATAATGCCTGTTCGTCAAATACGAATGGCAGATTTTTCTCATGTTAATTTTGACGTAAAGAACAAGGCAATTCTCGATTTAAGAGCACGGCTTACTAAAGCTCAAAATAGCTAACATACAAAACGACCGATAAGCGCTGTTGGCGGATGCGTACAACTAAAACCGCGCTTATCGCGGCTTTGCGTGCTACACCAAACTATAAGTAGTAAGAATGGAATGTAAAATTAAACAAAATGGGGAACGGAAAGCATGAAGCGGGCTGTAGTCATTCTTTTGATGCTTGTTTTGCTTGCCGTTGTAGGGGCAGTCTCCGGCGTCATGTACATATCAGGCAAGGTTACCAATGAATTAACTTTAGAAAGTGAAACCTTATTCACCATAGAACACGGCAGCAACGCTTATCGAACGGTTAAACATTTGCGTAATATTGGCATGACCGATGTATCACCTTTCGTGGCTAAGGTATGGCTTAAATTCTTCGCCGGCAGTACATCTGTTAAGTCAGGCACTTACATGCTTCGCCCCGGTCAATCGTTAGTGGATGTATTTACCTTATTTACCCAAGGTGATGAGCACCTCTTTGCAGTGAGTTTAGTTGAAGGACTAACCCTTGCACAGTGGCTTGAAGCGCTTAAGCAAAACCCAGATTTGGTGTTTGATTTAAATGAAGAGAAATTAAACCAGCTCACCCAAGACAATGGCGTAGACTGGTGCTGCGACAACGTTTCGCAGACAGAAGGTGTGTATTTAGCTGACACGTATTTTTTTACCAAAGGCACAACTGCCAGCGAGGTATTGAAAAGAGCACACCGCGCGCTAATCGACTTTGTCTCTAGCGAATGGGAGCAACGGGATGCCGAGCTTCCACTAGCCACACCTTACGAGGCACTTATCTTAGCCAGTATTATAGAAAAAGAAACGGCTGTGCCTGAGGAGCGTGACATGATTTCTGGCGTATTCGTCAATAGACTCAATAAAAATATGCGTCTTCAAACCGATCCCACCGTCATCTATGGCATTGGCCCAACGTTTGATGGAAACATAACCCGTAAGCATCTACGAACGGCAACGCCTTACAATACTTATGTTATTAAAGGGCTTCCGCCCACACCTATAGCGATGGCAGGCAAGGCAGCCATTCACGCTGCGCTGCATCCGCTGGCAACGGATGCACTATATTTCGTTGCGAAGGGCGATGGCAGCCATCAATTTTCTACCACGCTAGCTGATCACAATGCAGCTGTGCGAAAATATCAGTTAAAACGATAACTGTACGGGTAAAGAAATCCAGTACGTTATAGCTAAACAAAAAACAGAGTTTAAAAAGTAATGCGCGGAAAGTTTATTGTAGTTGAGGGCCTTGAAGGGGCAGGAAAAAGCTCAGTAATAGGGCTAATTGTTCAAGCATTAAAAGATGCGGGAAAGCGCGTTGAGCAAACTCGTGAGCCGGGCGGCACACCTATGGCTGAAGCTATTCGAGAATGTGTAAAACACGACTGGGATGAGACCGTTAGTGAGGAGACTGAACTACTTCTTATGTATGCGGCGCGTGTGCAATTACTGACCAATAAAATCTTACCTTCACTTGATGCTGGTGCGTGGGTAGTAGGTGACAGACACGATTTATCATCTCAAGCTTATCAAGGTGGTGGTCGAGGCGTCAGTGAAAAAACGATGACGGCCATCAGCAACATCGCGCTTAAAGGATTTAAGCCTGATCTAACCTTATACCTGGATGTCGAGCCAGCTGTCGGACTAGAGCGCGCCCGTGGGCGAGGGGAGCTTGACCGTATTGAGCAAGCGGGGCTTGCCTTTTTTGAACGTACTCGTGCTAAATACTTGTCCCTTGCTAAGCAAGATGAATCTATCGTGGTGGTAAGTGCTATGCAGCCTATGAAAAAGGTTCATCAAGACGTGACTGCTATTATCAACGACTATGTGACGACCATAAACAGCGCAAGCAGTGACATAGCGCAAAACGAAAGTATGCAGGGGAAAGGCTAATGCAAGTACTGCCTTGGTTTGCTGCAACGTTCTCGACGTTACTGTCGCGCTATTTGGCAAAAAAACTTCACCACGGTTTACTGCTGACAGGGCCGAAAGGGATTGGAAAATACCAACTCGCGCTAGGGTTAAGCAGCACGTTATTGTGTAAGCAACCAAGCATAGATGGGCCCTGTGAACAGTGCCAAAGTTGTCACCTAAGGCAAGCAGGAAACCACCCAGATTTTCATGTATTGGAAAGTGAGAAGCAGTTAGGGGTGGATAAAATTCGCGAAGGCATAGCCAAGCTTTCAGGTACTGCGCAAATGGGAGGTAATAAAGTATTGCTGATCCCTCGTGCCGATACCATGACAGAAGCTGCGGCTAATGCACTGTTGAAAACCTTGGAAGAGCCCACAAATAATACGTTCTTACTGCTGATTACTGACAGTATCAACAAAATTATGCCGACCATATTAAGTCGATGTGAACGGCAGATACTATCGCTTCCATCAGTATCAGAGAGTTTGAACTACTTGAACGCCAAAGGCGTAGAAGACGCAAGCGAAGCGTTACTGGCAGCTTATGGCTATGCGCCCCTTCGCGTGGAAGAAGCGCTCAGTGGTGAAGAAGACATTAGCTATCGCAATTTTAGCGACGGCATGCAGGCGCTCTTAGCAGGCGATGCAAATTTACAAGTGCAAACACTTGCTAACAAGTGGCAGGACAATGCGCAACAAATCGCATTGTGGTGCCAGCAAATGGCCCATGATGAGTACATGAAACGTCAACAGGTTGTTGACTTTAAACGCTATGAAGCGTGTGTTGATGCAGTTAAAACCCTTCAACACGCCGGCGTGAACAAATCGATGGTACTCTTTGGGCTGCTAAAACAGTTTCAACGATAATAGGCAAAGCGTTAAGCGCGTATGCCTTTTGTCAGAAAGTAAATATTTAATACAGGTGTAGTTTGTTCGTAGATTCTCATTGTCATTTAGACCGACTGAAGCAAGGGCCAGAAGAGTTGGCTGAAACTTTAAATTTCGCAAGAACCCGAGGTGTTGAGCACTTCCTGTGCGTGTGTGTATCTGTTGGCGATTACGACAGCATGCTAGCCGCGGTAAGTCAGTTTGAAGATGTATCAGTATCCTGTGGTGTACACCCTCTCCATCAAGATGAAGCGTGCAGCTATGAAGAACTGTTAGAGAAGGCCCAACGTGAAGAAGTCGTAGCCATTGGCGAAACTGGGCTGGACTATTTTTACAGCCCGGAAAGTAAAGATATTCAGCTTACGTCATTCGTCGATCACATCAAAGTCGCCAACGAAACTAGAAAGCCGCTAATTATTCATACGCGGGATGCAAGAGAGGATACCATCAACTTACTCCGCGAACATAAAGCCGCGCACACTAAAGGTGTTTTGCATTGTTTTACTGAGTCGTTAGAGATGGCACAAGCAGCAATAGAAATGGACTTTTATATCTCTATTTCAGGCATTGTGACGTTCAATTCAGCCGATGAATTACGTGAAGTGGTAAAAGCTATTCCTTTAGAGCGGTTACTTATTGAAACTGACTCTCCGTGGCTTGCGCCAGTACCTCATCGCGGTAAACAAAACCAGCCTGGTTACGTGGTTGAAGTCGCTGAGTTTATTGCCGAACTTAAAGGAGTGTCGGTGAAAGAACTTGCTGAAATTACCACCCAAAACTTCTACACACTCTTCTCGTTAGCCGGTAAGAAGAAAGCCGCTTAGCGAAAGGTAGTTGGTTTACACCTGGAGGTAAGAATGCCACAGTGGCGACAAGGATTGACGAAGAGTCTTCACCAAACCCGTAGTATGCCAGAGAGTCGCTACTTTCAGTTAGCTACGGTGGACGGGAATGGTGCGCCACATTGTCGCACGGTTGTATTTAGGGGAATTACTGATGACAATCAGTTGGTAGTTATCTCTGATACACGCTCTGAAAAATATAGCCAGCTTGGTCATAAACCCCATGCGCAGGTATGTTGGTATTTTTCTAAAACCAGAGAGCAATATCGCTTCTCTTGTAATGCGACGATAATAACGTTGAGTCAAGATTCTGACCTAGTCAAACAGCACTGGAACAAGCTTTCAGACGCAGGTAAAAAGCAATTTCTATGGGGTGAACCGGGCACGCCAAGAAATGATGGTTCAGCGCTTCAAGTAGAGGGGGATTTCGATGAAGTTCCGCCTCATTTCTGTGTGATCTTGCTCGCTGTTGATAGTGTAGATTACCTGAATTTAAGGGGTAACCCTCAAAGCCGAGAGTGGCATCAAAAAGACGCGAACGGAAACTGGGTTAGTCAGTCGCTGATCCCGTAGTCAATTATCTACAATCATTAAGTTGACGCTGAATTAGGGCGATTACGCGATAGTTCATAAGTGCTCTGCGGCTCATTTAATACACGTAGACTGTGATAACTACTCCAAATAGCGAGGCCCTCTTGGTTTTAGACCGCACGGGATCGCGCGTGCAAGTAGCAAGAGGGCCCAGCAATTTAAAAGAAACAACTTAAAAAATCCGCGAAATTGGCGTGTCGCCCTTAAACAGATAGGTGATGAGGTTATCGTTATTTTCCCTTGCTACACTTTCCACAATGGCTGTAGCAACATCTTCTCTTGGGATAACAGCGTCGTCTTTATTAAGCGGCATGTCGGTGCTTACCAAGTGCGTACCCGGTTCATTTAATAGTGTGCCTGGACGAAGAATAACGTGATGCAAGCCGCTATTAATTAGATGCTCATCAGCCATATGTTTGGCAACCAAGTATGGTTTAATCGCTGATTCCACTGCGTCAGGGTCATCTGCACCAATAGAGCTGACCATAATAAACTTAGCTGTACCCGCAGCTTTTGCATAGTTGACTGCGTTGCGTGCAGCCCAAAGATCAATCATAAGTGTTTTGTCTGCACCCGTGCTACCCCCTGAACCTGCGGTGAATACAACAACGTCTACACCTTCAAAGTGTGCAGAAAAATCTTTCTCTAAATCCTGCTCAGTTACGGTAAGGTTGTCATTTTGAATATCTGACAGTTTGTTAGGGCTCCTCACGGGGGCTACAACGTTGTGACCAGCATCTAACAGTTTCACGGTTGCTTGCTTACCTATTTGACCAGATGCGCCAATGACCAATACATTTGCCATGGTTAAATCCTCCTTGTAGATGATTACGCTTGTCGAAAGCAAATAAAGAACTTGCAATACATAAGAGGGTTAAAAGGAAAGCGATCAATGACTGCGATAGAATGCATGGCTGAGAGGCTGCCTGCATGCATTGCCGTTTCCATGGCAATGCAAATCATATCGTTCTAAGAGGTTACCACGAGCCGCTGGTAGCTATTTTACTACTGCGTTTCGGCCTGATTCCTTGCCAACGTATAGCTTCTTGTCGATAGCATGAATACAGGCCTCAACGCTATCGTAATCTCGGATATCGGCAACGCCACAGCTTATTGTGGCCGATACGCGATAGGGTGGTGCATCGATTTCGTGTTCAGCTACGGTTTTACGCAGCTTCTCAGCCACCCAAAATGCTTCTTGAACGTTAAGTGATGGAAGTAAAATAAGAAATTCCTCTCCGCCCCATCGAGCAATGACATCGCTTTCTCTTAAACTGTCTTCGAGAATTCGCGCTATTTTAACCAATACAGTGTCACCGACCTGATGGCCGTATTCGTCGTTAATACGCTTAAAGAAGTCAATATCAACAATTAAAAGTGAGAATGTATGATTGTGGCGTTTATAGCTTTGCCACGCCGCTTTCGCCCTCTGAGTGAAATAGCGGCGATTTTTAAGACCTGTTAATGGGTCCTGAGTGGAAAGTTGCGTTAGCTTCTCTACTACGGCTTCTAAGTCTCTGGTTTTCTCTTCAACCTTTAATGCCAGCTCAGCAGAACGCCTTTTTAACGACGCAATTCTAAGCCACACGATAGAAGAAATTAAGAGCATGCCTAACAGTATTATCACTGCGCGCCATATAGGCTCGTCCCACCATGGTGGGGTAACAATGATCTCTAGCTGGGCCTCGTTGCTGCTCCACTCGTTCTCTTGGTTAATGGCTTTAACGGTAAATCGATAGTGCCCCGGATCAAGGTTGGTATAGGTGGCCATTCTCGTTTTGTAATCGGTGAAGCGCCAGCTATTTTCAAAGTCTACGAGTTTGTAGGCGTATCTGAGCTCATTAGCATTCATATAATCGGTGGCAGCGAACTCAATGGTAAGTGCTATATCGTTGTGATTAAGCTCAATAGTGTCTCCAAGACTCCGTCGTTGTTGATAAGTTGTTCCGTTTTGTTCGTCTTTACTGACAGTTTCAACGTTAGTAAGGTGGACGCCGGGTGACCACTTAACATTTGCTACCTGTGATGGAGTAAATTGCGTTACACCTTCTGCGCCACCGAATAATATGGTGTTGTTTTCGGTGACAGTGACAGAGCCAATGTAGTATCCAGTAGACAGTGCACCGTTTTCGGCACCAAAGTAAGAAAGGTTAGTCAAGTCTGGTGCTAAATACGTTATCCCTTCAATAGTAGAAATCCAAAGGCCGTACTCATCATCTTCAACAATTGCACCGATAGATACTTTACTCAATCGGCTTTCAGGCTTAATTTGCGTGATTTTAATGGTCGATAAGTCATTGCCGTCTTTGGTCATAAAGAATAAACCTGCGGCTTGGGTTCCTATCCAATATCCGCCCCGTTTTGAGCGAGAGATCCAAGTTACTACAGTTTGGTCAGAAATTTTGTTGGTAAACTCGCTAATGCTTGTTAAGTCTCCGGTCAATTTATTCGCAAGGAATAAACCAGAAACCGTACTTAACCATGCATTTTCTGTATCCTCCATCACAATTCTGGTTGTTAACGACAATGGCCATTGTTTAATGACCCTATCTTCAGATGGCCGATAAACAAACACACCATCACTATAGCCTCCGTACCAAACATCGCCCTCATCATCGATATTAATGCTGTAACCTGATTTGCCTCTAAGTGCGACAATATCAAGGTTATTGGTTTGAGGATCGAGCCTGGCAAGGCCTGTACGCGTTGTTACCCACAGTGTGTCATCTCTTTCGTGATACAACACACTTAACAGCTTGTCGCTGGTTTCTTCGTTATTTGAGATGGCACTATTGGACGTAAATGGGCCTTGATAAGTTTTTCTAACTGTATCATACAGCCAAAGACCTTTTTCATTCGCTACCCATGCCTGATTGCCTTTGTACTTTGATACGGAAGAAATAATTCGACCTTCGCCTACTTCTTGTGAATAAAAGTTACTAAGCAGGGGATTACTGATAGAGAAGCCATCATCTTTGGTTCCAACTACAATTAGCCCCGCTTTTGTTTGGTATAGGCTGGAGACTCTTTCGTGGGCTGCATCTTTTTCGCTAATGGGTACCGGTAATACTGAATCTGGACTGTAAGACGTCAGAATATTTAAACCTCGCTCAGTCGATACCCATACATCGCCACTGCCTTGTAAAAGAATGTCAGTGACATAATTATCAGATAAACCATGAAGTTCGGAGGTACAGCTTTTGGTGATAGTTGAACTTTGTGAATCAGGATTAAACAGACACACTCCGTGGGTCGCAGTACCTAACCATAATCGAGATTTTTCTGCTGCTACTAACCTAGTAAAATTGACATTTTCGAACGCTACTAACTCGAGTGACTTTTTAAACGGGTCAAGTTTATAAAGACCCGCTGTTGACGCCACATAAAGGGTATTTCCGATGAGCTCAATATCGGTCAATGTACTTGTTGTACTGGGCAGGTGGCTGACAAGTTCCACACTATCTGAACTTGAAGAATAGGTGTAAAGGTTCCTTTCAGAGATTATCCATAGTTGACCATTGTTGGTAGTTTTAAGCCTATTGATAACCTGCTTGTTAAACGGCTCAGAAGCGGGTAGGGAATAATGTCTGAACTTTTCAGTGTCTACATCAATACGGCTTAACCCGCTAAATGTTCCAACCCAAAGGTATTGACCGTCAATGCTCGCTTCAATTTGAAGCGCATAAAGGGTTTGAAGTCCTGTTGATCTGTCTTCTCCCCACAGCCCAAAGTTTCGAAACGTATAGCCATCAAATTTATCAACGCCAGACTGAGACGCCAACCATATAAATCCGTACTTATCTTCTGCGATATCTGCAACTGAAACGTGAGTAATTCCACTTTCCATATTGTAAGAATGAAACGCCGGTGCAATTGATTGCGCACGTGCGGATAAGCTACCCGCAATAGTTAAAATTAAGAAAAGTGAAAGTACCGGCAAAGTGCGCATTATGTGAGCAATCATTACATAAAATTTAAACACTCACGTTACGCTATTACACCGGACTTACAATCGTACAAAAGTTTAAAATTAAACAAAAAAGGCTTCGGAAATGAAGTGACCCCCAATAGTTGGACTATCCAATTACTGGGGGTCTTTTTATGTCAAAACATCACAGAGCATTTAAGTTAAAGCTAGCGCGACTAGCGCAAGAAGAGAGTTCAGGAGCCTTAGGTAGAAAGTTTAAAGTACGACCTAACCTTATTCGTTACTGGTCTCAAGTCTATCGCATCAACGGCTTTGATAGTTTTATCCATAAGCAATTGCCTTACACCTTTGAATTTAAACTGCATGTACTCA
>NZ_MEJH01000020.1 GCF_001953635.1 Alteromonas abrolhosensis
AAACTTAGGTGTTCCATCCGTCCAATTTAGACGACCATGCTTACGAAGCCAAACTAAAACCGTTGAACACCCCTGAATTCCGTAGTGGTCTTGTGCTTGTTTATATGTGAATTCGCCTTTTTCAACTTGGTCTACAACAGCCAATTTAAAAGCGAGGGAATAATCGCGTTGAGTTCTTTTGCTATTTGATTTCATTACACTCTCCAAATTAAGTTTGAAAAGTGTCAACGCTATTTAGGATGGGTCATTTACGAAAAAAAAAGCCGTGCATTGCACGGCTTTTTTGTTCGCATATAAGCAGTATTATCACCCAGCTATCAGGTTAATTACCGCTCTGCTTAGCTAATAGCGCCGCAGCCTGCGGGGCGAAATAGGTGAGAATGCCGTCGGCGCCAGCGCGTTTAAACGCTAACAGCGACTCTAGAATTACCGCTTCTTCGTTCAACCAGCCATTGGCAAAAGCCGCTTTATGCATGGCGTATTCGCCACTCACTTGGTATGCAAATGTTGGCACTTTGAACTCGTCTTTGCAGCGTCGCACCACATCTAAATATGGCATACCCGGCTTAACCATTACCATGTCAGCGCCTTCTTCGATATCTAGTGCAATTTCGTGAAGTGCTTCGTCGGTATTTGCGGGGTCCATTTGATAGGTTTTCTTGTTACCGCCTTTTATATTTGCGGCCGAACCGACTGCATCGCGAAACGGGCCGTAATACGCAGACGCGTACTTTGCTGAATAAGCCATAATGCACGTATTAATATGACCGGCTTCTTCAAGCGCCTTACGAATACTTCCTATGCGACCGTCCATCATATCTGAAGGCGCAACAATATCGGCTCCCGCTTCGGCATGCGATAGCGCTTGCTTAATCAGTACCTCTACCGTTTCATCGTTCATTACATAGCCGCTCTCATCAAGAAGGCCGTCTTGTCCGTGAGAGGTAAAAGGGTCTAATGCAATGTCAGACATCAGCATTACTTCAGGAAACGCCTGCTTTAAGGCTCTCATTGCTTTCTGAGCAAGTCCTTCAGGGTTAAATGCTTCGCTTGCACATTCAGTTTTAAGCGACATTGGCGTGACCGGGAAAAGCGCAATCGTTTTAATACCTAATTCAACCCACTTCGCAGTCTCCTGCACAAGTAAATCGATAGAAAGTCTTTCTACACCAGGCATGGAAGGCACAGCCTCACGTGCATTTTCGCCAGGTAGTACAAATACAGGATAAATGAGATCGTCAGTCGTTAAACGGTGTTCTGCCACAAGCCCTCTTAAAGCATCTTTGGCGCGTAAACGGCGCATTCGTCTATGAGGGAAAGGTGAAGATGTCATAGTTTTTCCTGTAAATATTTATGTATTACTGTATTGCGACCTGCGGCCTTCGCTTCATAAAGGCACTCGTCAGCAAACTTAAATAGGTTTTGCGCATGTTCTTCGTCAGTAATGATCGTTGTAGAAACACCCGCACTTGCGGTTAGCTTAATGGTTTCTCCCTCGTAATCAAGTGGGCTCAACTCAAGGCTATCTCGCATATTTTCGGCAACGTGGAAAGCGCCTTCTAGGTCAGTATTAGGCAATATAATGGCAAACTCTTCACCACCTATGCGACACAAGTCGTCTGTAGGACGATGGATGTGCTTTTGAAAGACGCGTGTAACGTGAATTAAGCACGCGTCACCACCATCATGACCGTATTGGTCATTGATTTGCTTGAAGTGATCAACATCAACAATAATGAGAGATAACGGTGTCTGCTCACGTCTACTGCGACGCCCTTCAGAGCGCAGACGCTTATCGAAATGTCGACGGTTGTGCGCTCCCGTAAGCGGATCTATTGCATTTAACCTTTCCAGTTCTTGATTTACTTCAGACAATTCGCGCAACGTAATTTCTAGCTCTAACGTGCGTTCTTGCACTTTGTACTCTAAGTCATCTTGATAACGCTTTTGAACTTCAAGCAAATTCTCTTTGGCAGTATTAGCGTGTTTTTCCTGTTCAAGGGCAAACTGCTGTGCCTCAATAAGGTCGTCGCGACTATGGCTGTAGTTAATTGCAAGAACAAGCGCCAAGATTAGTGTTTCGACCGCTCCCCCAATAATAAGTAAATTATTGGATGAAATGGGTAACTGAATGATATTCACGTTATCTAAACTTGCACTTAGCCCACTAATTAATAGAAAACCCCAAGCAATGGTAAAGTAGCGCGCGACAACCACGCCCTTCAGCGTTAACCAAATACCTAAGCCAAGAACAAAAATGACGATGAGGCTTAGCAGCAACAGAAATGCTTTGATCATAAAAGAATAAGGCAAGATGAGGCCAAGAATTATACTTAACCCACACACCCAGCTAATGGCCTGCGCAACTTTATCCAGCTTCTCGCTATGGGCTTTAATAGGCAACAGGCTGCGCGTAAACATGGCCGCAAACATGATAGTGGCATTGGCAAAGACTATAATTGATTTACCCTGAAACCAGGTGCTACCGGGCCACAAATAAGAGAAACCATAACCGTGCAACGTGGCCAAAATCAGTGCCAAACTAATTACATAGCCGGAATAATATAAAAATGAAACGTTGCTTGTGGTAACCGTTAAAAACGCGTTACTCACGCCCATTGCTACCAGAATACCGAAAAATATTCCTAGCGCGAGGTTGCGGCTAGAGGTATAGGCGATAAACTCGGTTTCTTCCCATATGCGTATGGGAAGTCGAACGCTGCCCGATGTTTTTACTCGAATAATAACCCGCTGCGAATGTGAACTTACCGGCAAGGGAAAGAGTGGCTTAACATGTGAAATAGGCCGGTTGTCGAAGTGCTCACCATCTCCACTTGAATAAGTAACAATGGGAGAGCTTCCAATATGGCTATATACCGCAACGTCCAAATTATCTAGCAGTGGATAATCGATGTGTAATAAAAATCGACTTTCAGTACTCTGGGTTGGTGCTATTACCATAGAAAACCAATGTACGTCTGTATTCATACCCAAGTTGATTGGTGAAGATATTGGCGTCCAATCGCTAGGTGGTATTTGCGTAACTCGATTGAAATCGAGGGTTTCGATGTTATCTTCGGTAAGATAAGTTAGCTGAGAATATCGTTCAGATGTACTGGTGGTTGGTGATAGGTTTAGCAGCACAGATACAAAAGTGACAACTGCCACTACTGTAATAAGAATAAGACCCGCATCATACTTGCGCATCGCTTTCAGATTTGTCTGCATATAAACCTATGTTTAGCTGAGAGAAAACAACTCACAGGAATTAGCATAACTGCTAATACGCAATTTATCAGTCTCAACTTGCAGATATTCGCCTAATTGATTAGCGATATGAGGCAGGAAAGCAGGTTCGTTATTGCGCTTTCTAGGCCGAAGGGTTTTAGGAAACAAATAAGGGGCATCGGTTTCCAAAATTAGTCGGTTTAAAGGAACAAATTTTACTGCATCGCGCAGTGCTTCACCTCGCTTCTCATCGCACACCCAACCCGTAATTCCAATGTACAAACCAAGGGCAAGATATTGCTGTACTTGTTCAGCAGTACCTGTAAAACAGTGTGCAATGCCACCTTTTATGCGCGGCATATACTTTCTTAACAGCGCGACTTGTTCCTCAAAGGCATCTCTTTCATGCAGATAAACGGGTAAGTTTAAACTTGCGGCTATTTCTAGCTGAGCTTCGAACACCGCCAACTGATCAGGCTGAGGTGAAAAGTTACGGTTGAAGTCCAAGCCACACTCACCTATGGCCACACATCCTTCTCGTTGTGCGAGCTCTCGCAGCCGCTCGTAATCACTTGCCGTGACGTCTTTTGCGTTATGAGGATGTACGCCTATAGTGTAACAGCACTGCTCAGGATACTTTTCGTAAAGCGCCAATGCATCGTCCCACTCATTAGGATGCGTGGTAATAATGCAGAGCTTTTCTACCCCTGCTTCTTGTGCACGTTGTATAACTTCGTCGGCGTCAAATCGCTTATCAAGCAAATTGACGCCAGCATCAAACCAAGGCATTTATTTTACGCGTTTTACTTTCATGCGCTTGTTGATACCTTCAACGCTTAAGTAAAACGAACCCAAAAGGCCTCGTTCAATCGATACTTGCTGACCTTCTTCAATTTTCAAGTATGTGCTATCGCTCTGTTGCCAAACTGAGCCATCGCTGAAAGTAATGATCTTTTTGCCTCGTAAGGAGTCTTTAAACGATGCAATGGTAAGTGAAATTTCAGAAGCTTCGGCTGATAAATCACGTCTATGCTCTAAGCCAAAGTCATTTTCCGGCTTTTGTACTTCAGCGGGTTTATTTGCAACAGGAGGTATAGTTGCTTGAGCTTGAGGCATTGGCTTTGGAGCGGCTTCAGTTCTATAAGCTTGTAGCTGGCTAACTTGTGCATTAGCGCCTTCGTACTGGTTTAAAGACTTTGCGATATTGTCGTAACAAATTAAGCGCTTAAGGCTATTGTCAGTGTTGCGACATTTTTCCATAGCATCAGCCACAGTTTCAGCGTGCGCGTTAAACGCCCCAAAAGCACACAACAAAGTGGCAAGAGATATCAGTCGAGTTTTCATTTTTATTCCTTTCTTTTTTTAACTTCTATGTGTTATCCGTTGTTTGAGAAGAAGCGTCGTCTTTCGGCGTTTTACCTGCATAAAAGCCGCCAACAATAACCCCTACTTCAAACAGTAACCACATTGGAATAGCTAATAATGTCTGAGAGATAACATCTGGTGGTGTTAATAACATGCCAACCACGAAAGCACCAACAACCACATACGGGCGCTTGGCTCGCAGCGACTTAGCATCAGTTACCCCTGTCCAGCACATTAAAATAATGGCTATTGGTATCTCGAATGAGACCCCAAATGCGAAAAACAGTTTCAATACGAAGTTCAAATAGCTTGATATATCTGTACTTACCGTCACACCTTCTGGCGCAACACTTGTAAAAAACGCAAATGCTATTGGAAAAACAACGAAATAGGCAAACGCCATGCCCGCATAAAACAGCAAGGTGCTAGAAAATAATAAAGGTGCAACCAAACGCTTTTCATTTCGATAAAGGCCTGGAGCAACGAAACCCCACACTTGGTAAAGCACGTAAGGTATCGCAATGAAAAACGAAAGTACTAGCGTAAGCTTAAAAGGTGCAAAAAATGGAGAAGCAACATCAGTTGCGATCATGCTTGCGTTTTCAGGCAAGGCTTCAAGCAGCGGCATCGCCAATAGCTTGTATAGGTCTTGCGCGAACGCAGCCAGACAAATAAAAACGATCAGTACACTCAAAAGGGCTTTGAGAATACGACTACGTAATTCAATTAAATGAGAAATTAGGTTGTTAGCGTCAGACATCTATTGCTTTTTATAAGGTTCTTGAACCGACTCTGCAGCTTTTTTGAGCTCATCGACGCTTTGTTCAAGTTCAGGTGAAAGATCTTTAAGCCCTTGCTGCTCTGCTTTTTTTAAATTTTCGTGCAATTCGTGTACGCGCAACTGATGCTCAACTTCTTGCTTAAAGCCCGTTGCTACATTACGCACACTACGAATTGTATTGATAGTTGAGCGCATGGCACCTGGCAGTCTCTCTGGCCCTAAAATGAGAAGTGCCAGTACTCCAATAACCAATAGCTCCCAAAAGCCGATATCGAACATTAGGATTTTTCTTTAACGTCGCTCTGCGTCTTTGTTGAAACAGGCTCTGCTGCTGACTTTTCTTCAACTTGCTTCTTTTGTTCAAAGTCTGCGTCTTTATCTTCTTCGCTGACTGCTTTCTTGAAGCCTTTAATTGCACCGCCTAAATCAGTACCTATACCTTTAAGTCGCTTTGTACCAAATAAAAGCACTACGATAACCAGTATGATCAGCAACTGCCAAATACTAATACCACCCATAAAAATAATCTCCCTTACATCGATTGCCACAGTATGCCATTGCCTGCTGATGCTTTCACCTGAATATTTACCAGAATGAATAAAGATTGACGTTTTGGTTTTGACAATCCATGCTCTGTATATCCGAAGTGTGAATGGTCAAAACATTCAACTATGCTAATTTTTACAAGGAGTTAGTGAGCAATGCTATGCCTTACTGTGGTCTATTGCCATTTATTGCTTACAGCCCCAGTTACACCTGGCTCAGCGGTCGGTACGGTGAATTCCCCCGCAAATGCGACCAGCGTAGGCACGACCTATAGCGATATTGCGCGGCCAGCCCCTCCCCTTACAGCTCACACAGAATCAACCGAAGAAAATACTAACGCCTCTGCGTCTTCAGCGCCTAACGCGCAATGGTTTGATATTTGGCAGCGAAGCTTTACTGACACCATGGATTTTACGGTAAAGCAGCTTGACGGCTTATTTGAAGACGAAGAGGAAACGCAGACACAAGGACAGAAACAAGCGCGCGCCGAGGGTCGTATTCAATTGGCTTGGGAGCCGAGAAGCGGCATGCTTTCCGACACAGATTTGCGTTTTCGCGTGCGAGTCAGGCTGCCTGCGTTAAAGGAACGCGTCGACTTATTATTAAGCGACAACGAAGATGAAACCCAAAATAATACTATTCGTGCTGCACGCGACTCGGGGAGCAATACCAGAGATAGAACCACCATCGCCCTGCGGTTTCGTCCTGAACAGGATTCTCACTACTCATTTAGGATTGGTGCTGGTCGTCGTGACCAACTCTATGCAATGACGAGATATCGAGATGCTCTCGCTTTTTCTGATCAATGGGCCATGTTGTACGATGCAGAGCTCTATTATTACACTCGTGACCGATTGGGCGCAGAAGCTGGCTTGGCGTTTCAATATGAAATCAGTAAGAAACACCTAGTTCGGCAAAATAACCGCTTTTACTTTCGCGATGACACCAACGATTGGTTGTGGCGCCACGAAGTTCACCACCTCTTTTCTGTAGACCAACATAACGCTGTTATTCCTCATTTTATGGTAGAAGGATTGAGTCAACCTAACTACCGTGTGGAAGAAGTGTATACAGGTTTTAGGTGGCGTAACAACATGCTGCGAGATTGGCTATTTTTTGAAGTAGAGCCTTTCGTTTTATGGCTACGTGAGGAAGACTTCAAAACCTCTTACGGCATTGCCTTGCGCGTAGAAGCCTATTATGGGCGAGACACCTAGCTCTCGTAAACACCACTAAAAAAGGCTGTCATAGGACAGCCTTTTTAACGTGAAGCAGTGGACGATACTTATGGACGAAGTGCTCTATCGCCTCGAGCAAGCCCACAAACACCCGTACGAGATGACTCAATAATTTCTGCACATTGCCCCATTGTTGTAGCAAATGCATCTAATTTATCGGTCGTACCCGTGATCTCAATGGTGTAGTTATTTACGTTCACATCCACAATACGAGCACGGAAAATATCGGCGTTACGCTTCACTTCTGCTCGAACTGACTCGGTTCGAGTGGCCACCTTAATAAGCATTAGTTCACGTTCAATATGCGCGCCTTCGGTCAAGTCTACTACTTTAAGCACATCAATAAGCTTATTCACTTGCTTAGTAATTTGCTCTATGACTTTGTCGTCACCGTGCGTGATAATCGTTAGACGCGAAAGGCTCGCGTCGTCAGTTGGTGCCACACACAGAGAGTCGACGTTGTAACCGCGTTGTGAGAATACACCAACGATACGAGATAGTGCGCCCGGGGCGTTTTCCATTAATACAGAGATAATACGTTTCATCAGGTTCGCTCCGTCTTGCTTAAGCGCATGTCATCCATTGCGCCAAACTTAATTTGCATTGGATATACGTGTTCATTTTGGTCTACTGCTATGTCCATAAACACTAAGCGATCTGTGTAGCTGAAACATTTCTCCATTGCTGCGTCTAGCTCGTCGAGCTTGTCTACTTTAATACCCACATGTCCGTAGGCTTCTGCCAACTTAACAAAGTCAGGCATTGAATCCATATACGAATGTGAATGACGGCCTTTGTAGATCATATCCTGCCACTGACGAACCATACCTAGGGCACGGTTATTCAATGAGATAATCTTTATAGGCAGGTTGTACTGCAAACAAGTAGATAGCTCTTGAATATTCATCTGAATACTACCGTCACCCGTTACTACCACAGAAGTTGCGCCAGGGTGTGCGAACTGCACGCCCATTGCAGCCGGTAAACCAAAGCCCATGGTGCCAAGACCACCTGAATTAATCCACTGGCGCGGTTTATCATAAGGGTAATAAAGCGCAGCAAACATTTGGTGCTGACCTACGTCAGAACTCACATAGGCTTTGCCGTCTGTATGTTTGTACAAGGCTTCGATAACGCGCTGTGGCTTAATGACTTCTTCGCCTTGTGCGTAATTTAAGCACTGGCGAGAACGCCAGGTTTCAATTTGTTGCCACCAATCGGCCAGCTTTTCGCTTTGACCCGATAGGTCTTTCTTATTTACCTGACTTAAAATTTGATCAAGCACTTTATCTACCGAACCTACCACAGGAATATGCGCATTTACGGTTTTAGAAATCGATGCAGGGTCGATATCAACGTGGATAATATCTGCATGAGGGCAGAACTTATCTACGTTATTAGTAACACGGTCATCAAAACGTGCACCTAGTGCAATGATGCAGTCGGCATTATGCATGGTTTTGTTCGCTTCAAGCGTACCGTGCATACCTAGCATGCCGATAAATTGCTTGTGTGTACCTGGCATAGCGCCAAGGCCCATTAGCGTACAAGTTACCGGTGCATTTAGCTTCTCAGCTAACTCAATAACCTTGGCTGACGCATCGCAAGCTACTGCCCCGCCACCTACATACAGTACGGGACGTTCTGCTTTAAGTAGCGACTCAACTGCTTTTTTAACCTGCTTAGGATGGCCTTTTTCAGTTGGGTTGTAAGAACGCATAGTTACGTCAGTTGGGAACACGTAGGGGTGCTCTTCAGCAACGTTCACGATGTCTTTTGGCAAATCTACTACCACCGGGCCAGGACGGCCTGTGTTGGCAATATAATAAGCTTTAGCAATCGCTTCTGGGATATCAACCGCGCGCTTTACCAAGAAACTGTGCTTAACAATAGGGCGTGAACACCCCACCATGTCTGTTTCTTGGAATGCGTCTTCACCAATATGCTTCGACGGCACCTGTCCCGATAAAATAACCATCGGAATAGAGTCCATATATGCAGTAGCAATACCTGTAATAGTATTAGTAGCGCCTGGACCTGATGTGACGAGCACTGTGCCGGTTTTGCCAGTTGAACGTGCATAACCATCCGCCATGTGGGCGGCTGCCTGTTCATGACGTACGAGGACGTGTTTGACATCATCTTGCGCAAATAACGCATCATAAATGTCTAATACGGCACCACCTGGGTAACCGAACACGTGTGTCACTCCTACATCTTTTAGCGCTTCAACCACCATGGCTGCGCCCGACATCATTTTCACAGTGCTTTCTCCTGTAATGGGTTGGGGGGTTTGTCAGCGTACGTTGACGATGCCCCGACTATATCTAAGGTAATAGGAAGATAAAACACCAAAATGCGTAAAAGTGAGATATATATCCCTATATTCGCAATAATTAGGATAAATATTTCGATATGAGTATATAATTGACAGAAAATAGGATATTTATTTACACAAATTTAACAGCGTGAGCACTTAATGTGGTCAGCCAGAGACATGCGCCTTCACACGATAAGGATGCGTGAAGGCATAGGCTTAATCGTCGAGATCGAGATCAAGGTCACTGTTATCGCTCATATCTTCGTCATCGTCAACATCTTCTGCTGCGGGACGTTTAGAGCCATAAATACTGGCTGTTTTTGGGCGATTGATTCTGGCTTGGTATTTCAACCATGCTTTTTCTTGAGGGGTGGCGGGGTCGCGATGACCAAGGGCCGACTCCAGATAGGCTTGCTCTTCATCATTTTCTGGTGTGATTTTCCCATCGACCAAAGCCGCGAACAAGCTGCCGTGTGCCTGAAGAAGTTTACTCTCGTTAATTGAGAAGTCTCCTGAACGGGCAAAGCCGTAGGGATAGTTTTTCTTATCAATAAAGGGTTTTCTTGTGACTTGCTCTTTTGTGATTACAGACATCTTAACCTCTTCCACCGCTAATACCTGTGTTGTGAACACAGACAATATTGCAACACCAACTGTTGAATGAAATAGACTACCGATATAGCGCCTTAATCGCTTTCAACGTTATTCTTAGTTGGGTTTTGATTTCCTGTCAAACAGAAACTTAGCTGTAGTAAAAACTTAATATTGAATGATTAAAAAGAGCATAAAAAAGGCCGCAAGCGCGGCCTTTTATTATATGTGAGATATCAGCGCTTTTCACTGACCCAAACCGTAATGGTTCCGTCGACCACCACGGTACCTTCGGCGTTATAGGCCTTTACAGATATGGGTAAGTCGCCAGGTTTCCATGCATCAGCGGGCACCTCTGCTACACAGCGAATGTCTGAATCTGCTTTTGCTGGGTACTTTACTTCCATCCCCTTTGGGATCCACCTAAGGTTTTTCGGTATTGACGCTTCACACATAAAACCCATAGCCATTTCCAGACCATTGCAAATAGCAATAACGTGAACCGTTCCAATATGATTTTCTACCGCTTTGCTCTTATTAATAAGCACTTCACAGTAGTTTGGTTTAATGTCTGTAATTAGAGGCGAAACGGTTGAAAAATATGGCGCCCTGCGCGCTGAGTACCAGCTAAATAGCTTTTTGCCAAAGGGCAGTTTCAAGAATTTGTTATATGTATTAAGTACGTAGTTCTTTGACATAGTTGTTCACGCCGATAGTTGGGAGCTTTTTATCTTTCGAGTGATTATTAAACCTGTGCCACTGGTTAGACCAGAGGAAGTTACATTAACATAATCCCAACGAAGTAGTGATGCAAATAAATTCCTATTTAGAGATATAAAAAAAGCAGCTAAAAAGCTGCTTTTTGATATCTGTTTAGACGTTACATTGTGTAATTTACGCCTAGGTAGAAGAAGCGTCCTCTAGGCCCTGCCGGTCTCGACAATGTGCCAAGGTAAGGATCTTCCTCAAACGCATTATTGATACCACCATATACTTCTAGGCTATCTTCAAAAGTGTATGAAACAGAAAAATCATGCACCAATGCAGAGCCAGTGTGAGTTTGACTGATAAAATCAGGATCACTCTCGATATCCTGGTTTTCTAGCCCTGGAAGTAGCTGGCTTCCTTCGTAGCGTCCTCTCCACCCAACAACGAGTTCACCAATTATATAGTCTGCACTCATGTTTACGATCCACTCTGGTCGCCCAAACGTTCCAAGAACATCAGTGACTTCGTCAGGTGCACTCACATCCCTTACTTCATCATTTTTGAGGAAGTTTGTTCCGTTGATAGTGAATTCAATTCTTCCGTCTGTGTCGACTAATTTAGCCAACTCAAAGCCATAATCTACGCGGAAATCAATACCAGATGTCTCTACCGCTGCAAGGTTGATAAACCCTGAACGAAAATCTGTGATAAATCCATTTGTAGCATCACGGTCAATTGCGTCACAAAATTGGTTGTTGATTGTTGGCGCGTCTACGCAGTTAGATGCAATGTCAAAACCAGTAAGGCTATCAATCAGGCCATCAATTTCAATATTATAGTAGTCTAGTGTCACTACTAAACCTTCCAGCATACCGTCGAGCTCTGTATCTGGTCTCCACACTGTACCAATCGTGATGGTTTCTGCTTCTTCAGGATCAAGGTCTGGGTTACCGCCCGTTGAACCAGAAACAAACGCTGACAGGAAGTTAGTAGAATCATAAGTGCCATCAGCTACCGCGTCGCCAATCAGTGCAATACAGTTCGCCTCCCTGAACTCAGAGCCCGCACTAATTAAGTTTTGGTTACAAGGGTCATCTCCTGCACCAAGTGAAGCCGCAAATGTAGGTGCGAAGGCTTCATTAATGTTGGGAACCCGCACCGCTTCAGAGAAGGTCGTTCGAATACTAAATGTATCAACAGGTGACCATACTGTTCCTATCGTCCAAGCGTCATGCGTACCATATGGGTCGTAGTCTGAGCTTCTGTATGCAGTACGCAGCTCTAATCGCTCAGCGAAATCGACACCTTCTAGTAAAGGTATAGTTGCTTCTACAAAGTATTCTGAAACATCGTACTCACCGTCAGAAGGATTGGTTGGGCCGTTGCGAGAGTCTAATGTTCCAAAGGTTAAGCCTGCTGCGGAATATGGATCTGGCGTATAGGTACTTGACTCTTTTCTCCATTCGTAACCAAGAGCAAACATAACAGGGCCTGCCGGAAGCTCGAATAAATCAGAAGAGTCGCCCGATACTACTGCTAAGAAATTCTCTTGCGTTATATCGTTCTGCTCAGTGCCAGGTTGGAATATAAAGTTAGCCGCTTCAGCGCTGATTGAATCTTTTCCAAACAAATTCACTGGTACACAAGAACCATCACCAGGCTGGAAAGTTAAGAATCCAAAATTCGCATTCGCAGATGGAAACGGCGACGTAGGAGGAAGCGCAGAACTGTCTAGGTCAGAGCGACAAACAACATTGCCAGTTGCTGGATCTGTTACAGCGTCAATAGCAGCGAAGTATCTGTCTTCTATGCGCAAGTTCGAAGTAATGTCGGCATCAGTTCGACCGTAGTTATAGAAAACCTCGTACTCTAGAGCGGTGTTAGGGATATAACCATCGAAGCCTGTAACAATACGATACGTTTTACGTTCCGCTTCTGGGTTTGAATTAGCGTTTATATCAAGAACATCGCGGGACATTACCAAGCTTGGTGATTCACCTTCTGCTTGTAATTCATTAATTTGAGACAGTAGAGCTGCAGGAATATACGGATTGTCTAGTGAGATTGGAATATCATCATTGAAACCATTCACCTGATTAGTTTCTTTAGTCGAGCTAAATACGAATTTGGCATCTACAAAGAAATTTACGAACTCATTTAGTTCGTAATTCGACACTGCCTGTACTAATACTCTTTTAGACTCTGGAAGGATAAGTTCTGCGTCTGGACTACCCGGTACACCATCACCACCACTCGCATCGAAAGGTCCAGCATAAACATCGCCGGGATTGTAGGCACGTAAGGTGCCGTCTTCACCCACTACCTGACACGTTGGAAACATGGACGTTCCGATAGTGCCGCAACCTAGCACGCCGCCAGATCCAGCGACATCTCCAAACGCACTGCCAGTTAATGAAATTACACCTCTGTCACTTGAAATTGGAAGTCTGTAATCTCGCACCCAAGTATTCTTGAAGCGTGAATCAATACCAAATGCACTCTGAGTAGCCTCTGTATTGGCTACTTGTGTATATAGACCAGAGCCTGCGAAGTCTCTATCTCTAGCATACACTGGGCTGGTTTCTTGGTATTCAACCGCGAATACTAAATCACCTTTTTCTGTAGAAAAGCCGTTGGCCAATGATAAAAAGAATTCATTTGCGTCACCATCGTCAGTCACACCTGTTTGAGTGCGAAGCTCTAGCCCGTCGAACGAGGCTCCGTTTCTCATATTAAAGTTGACAACACCAGTTACCGCATCAGCGCCGTAAACAGCTGAGGCACCACCAGTGAGGACTTCCACGTTTCTAAGTAAAGCAGTAGAGATGGTATTTACATCAACAGAGCCCGTACCCTCAATACCTGAAACATGTCGTCGACCGTTTTCCATAACTAAGGTTCGCTCACTACCTAGATTACGTAAGTCCAGTAAGCTTGCTCCTAGTGGGGTTCCATTAAATGCAGAAAAAGACCCCGGCAGTGACGCCTGTAGTTGAGGCGATTCACGCAGCATGGCACCTAAATCTATTTGACCAGATGTTTTGATATCACCAGCATTAATGGCAAGAACAGGGCTCGCTGCTTCCAGGGAGGAGTCTTGAGCAACGCGAGAACCGGTTACAACTACCTTTTCGACATCCTTCTCTTCAACAGCGGCTTCTTCCTGAGCCTGAACCGCAGATGCACTAACAGTAAGTGCAGATGCTACTGCAATTGCTAGTGCAGAAATATTGTTTTGCTTTGATGAACCAAAAGCCATGTGTGTTTCTCCAAGTATTACTTTTTCGTTCCAGAATGCTCTTTACGGCACTTTCGAGGAGTCTAAAAGCGATGGTTATTTTTATATGTTTACAATTTGCGTTTTACATAATGCATTTTGCAAATGGTGTGCCTATCAAAAAGCAAGTAAACAGTGAAACTACCGCTAAAAAACGGCGCATTATGCATATTTACCCACTAAAATCTATTTAATATTCAAAAAGACTTAACTAACGGCTTTCGAATGCACATTTAATGTGCAAAAGCGCTCGTAAAATGTAGATTTATTGAGAACTAGGTTGAAATCAAGGCGGCACCGCACTAGGAAGGTGCAAAGAGTCATGAATAAGGATTCACAACGGTGCGTAAAGACAGACAGAATCGGCGTTGAAGCAATAAGCGCACGCAAATTTTTACTTTCGTATAAATTTAAGAATACGCAGTTAATTAGGTCACCTTATGTATTTAATTTAGTAGGTCTTAAACCGTTTTTCAGAGCTGACGACTTGCCTATTCTTGAGCAAGTATGCATGGTGCTTTTCAGTGAAATAAGAGGTTATGGTTTGTAGCAAAAACTAATTTGAGTGCTTTGTGAAGCGATGGCCGACACTCGGTCGCGGGCCCATCAAGGGGGCGCATCAATACATCTGCAAATGTTTAGGTTTTGGTGATGTTTGAAAATTTGGAGCGGGAAACGAGATTCGAACTCGCGACCCCGACCTTGGCAAGGTCGTGCTCTACCAACTGAGCTATTCCCGCATAGAGTCGATGCTGTGCATCTTATAGGCAATCTAGAGACCTAGATTAAAATTTGGAGCGGGAAACGAGATTCGAACTCGCGACCCCGACCTTGGCAAGGTCGTGCTCTACCAACTGAGCTATTCCCGCAACAAAAGAGGTACTTCGTTTGAAGTGGTGCGCATTTTACAAAAATTTTGGGGTAACGCAACCTTTAATTCTACTTTTTTTGCACCTCAATGTTTGAATGCTTAAATCGTAAACACTTTCTCACGATAATAACGCATTTCTTCAATAGACTCGCGAATATCATCTAACGCCAGGTGTACGCCTTTCTTTTCGAAACCATCTAAAATTTCAGGCTTCCAGCGGCGCGTCAGCTCTTTTATTGTACTTACGTCAATATTTCTATAGTGGAAGTAAGCTTCAAGCTCGGGCATGTACTTAACCATGAAGCGTCTGTCTTGCCCAATGGTGTTTCCACACAGCGGTGACTTGCCTGCATCTACCCATTGCTCTAAAAAGGCAATGGTCTGCGCCGATGCTTCTTCTACGCTTATCTTACTTTCTCGGCAACGCGCGGTTAGCCCACTTTCTCCGTGAACTCGTGTACACCACTCGTCCATATTGTTTAGCACGTCATCACTTTGATGTACCGCTATTACGGGGCCTTCAGCCAATATGTTAAGTTGTGCATCGGTAACAATGGTCGCAATTTCCATTACTACACAGGTTTCAGGATCTAACCCTGTCATTTCCATGTCTATCCAAACAAGGTTACTGTCGTGTTTACTCATTACTTTCCTCTTTGCGCTACAGACATGGCAACCATGCCCTACAAACGGTATTATTGACCATAGTATACGTGAAACTAGAAAAGAATCGTGGCGAAAAAACCAAAACTTACACAACGACAGAAACGACAAGTTGCAGCTAACAGAAGCAAACGCTTGCGTGAAAAGCACGCCTCAAAAGGCGCGGCGAACTTAGATGAAAGCACGCTAGAAAGTGGCACTGTGATTGGTCGCTTTGGTAAACATGCCGATGTTGAAGATGCCAGTGGCGTAGTATCTCGCTGTCATATTCGTCGCACGGTAGACTCTGTGGTATGCGGTGACAAAGTGTTTTTCAGTAAAGGAGACGAGGCCGAGTCGGGTGTAAGTGGGGTTATCGAAATTGTCAAAGACCGACATTCTGTCCTTACTCGTCCAGATTATTACGACGGCATTAAGCCCATTGCCTCGAATATCGACCGTATTATAGTGGTTAGCGCTATTTTACCCACCCTTTCACTGAATATTATCGACCGTTACCTCGTTGCCTGTGAAGACATTGGTATCACGCCGCTTATCGTTCTTAATAAAGTAGAGCTACTCAGTGAAGAGGAGCGCACAACTGTTACAGAGCAGCTTAAAACGTACGAAAATTTAGGCTACGAAGTGCTATTTACGAGTTGTAAAACCGGTGAAGGCATTAGCAAACTCAATGAATACCTTAATGATAATATCAGCGTTTTCGTAGGTCAGTCCGGCGTTGGCAAATCGAGCCTTATTAACCAAGTTCTGCCAGACGCCGATGAATTAACCGGCGATATTTCAGATAACTCGGGGCTTGGTCAGCACACAACGACGGCGGCAAAATTGCTTCACCTGCCAGCCGGCGGCGATTTAATTGATTCTCCCGGGGTACGTGAATTTGGCTTGTGGCACATTCCTACCGAGCGAATCACATGGGGTTTTATCGAGTTCAGAGATTATTTGGGCGGCTGCAAATTCAGAGACTGTAAGCACTTAAATGACCCCGGCTGCCTACTAAGAGAAGCTGTAGAGGAAGGGAAAATTAGCGCGGAACGCTTCGATAGCTACCATCGGATTTTAACGACGATGGAAGAGCAGCGTCCTAGCCACTCTCAGCCACCCGGTGCCTAGCCTTTAAGGTAGGGTTTTAACCTGTAGTAACAGCCGCAAAATAGTACACGGTAATCGTATACTAAATCGCTACTGCTAATTCGGTGATGAGTCTTGTAGTGTGAACCCTATGCTTATGCTTTTGTGTAAGCACTCATAACCCTAAAGTTGCTCTTAATACCACGACTTACTATACAATAGCGCTATCTATGCAATGCGTTATTGCTTGCATAAAAGAAACGGAGATATTTTGTGTTAGATTGGCTTAAAGTTAATTTACAATACGTTACACCAAAGCATTTGCTTTCACGCCTTGTGGGCAAACTTGCTGAAGCTGAAATGGGTAGCGTTACCACCTTTTTCATCAAGGCATTTATTAAGCAATACAACGTTGATATGTCAGAAGCGTTGCACGAGGAACCAGAGCACTATAGAAGCTTTAATAAGTTCTTCACCCGCCCACTCAAACCTGAAGCACGTACCATTGATGCAAACGATGACGTACTTATCCATGCTGTTGATGGAACAGTTAGCCAGTTTGGAGATATTCATAGCGACAGCATTTTTCAGGCAAAAGGCCATGACTTTAGCTTGACCACATTATTAGGCGGTAAGCCTGATGTAGCTGCGCCATTTAAAAATGGTAAGTTCGCTACCATTTACCTTGCCCCTCGCGACTATCACAGAATTCATATGCCTATTGAGGGCACGCTTACTGACATGTTGTATGTGCCGGGCGAACTGTTTTCAGTAAATCCGCTTACAGCACAAAATATACCGGGGCTGTTTGCACGTAACGAACGCGTTGTAGCACTGTTCGACACGCCTGTAGGCAAAATGGCGATGGTGCTTGTGGGCGCTACCATAGTGGCAAGCATTGAGACCGTTTGGGCAGGCACAGTTACTCCACCTGCAGGTAAAAATGTTCAGCACTGGTCATATGAAAAAGACAGCGAAGCAGCTGTTTTCCTTGAAAAAGGTGCCGAGCTAGGCCGCTTTAAGCTAGGTTCGACCATTGTGGTGTGTTTCGAAAAAGACATGATTGATTTTGAAGACTTGGCCCCTGGCATGGTGACCCGTCTTGGCGAACCTATGGCGCTTAAATCAACCGCACAAGCTTCTGTTGAAGATACCCCAGTTGCGGATGAAACAACGGGCGATGAGAAGGGTGAAACAAAATCAGAGGGCGCTGACAGCTAATTTATGGATGCTGTTAAGAAAAGCCTGATCTCACTTCATTTCACGGTAATTTTACTTGGTGGTACAGCCCTTTTCTCTCGGCTAGTACCACTTAGTGCCAGTGATATCACCCTTGTTCGTTCGGTATTTGCCTGTATAGCGCTATTTGCCTTTTTGAAATTGGCGAAAAACAAAATCAAGCTGAACTCCAAAAAAGACTACGGCGTTGCCCTGGGCTTAGGCGTGCTGATGGCGCTGCATTGGGTCACCTACTTCGCCGCCATGCAGTATGCCGGGGTGTCTGTAGGTATGATTGCGCTTTTTACCTTTCCTGTGATTACGGTGCTTATCGAGCCCTTCTTCGAAAGAGTAAGATTAGTTTGGCAGGACATCGTATCTACCATTACAGTGGTCGTTGGTGTGTATTTAATAGTGCCTGAGACATCGCTGGAAAATGACATTACCCTTGGCGTTCTCATCGGTATCGCCTCCGCCATCCTGTATTCGTTTAGAAACCTTATTCACCGCAAGCACTTTAAGCACTACAGCGGTGCGCAGGCCATGGCGTGGCAAACATTAGTTATCAGCATCTTAATGCTGCCTGTAGGTAGTGCAGAAATAGCGTCTGCATCTTCTAGTTCTTGGCTAATGCTATTGCTTTTAGGCACCGTATTTACCGCGCTGCCTCATGCGCTAATTGCTGCAAGCCTACGTCATTTAAGGGCAAAAACATTTTCGCTTATTGCCTGTATGCAACCGCTTTACGGTGTTTTCCTTGCTATTATACTGCTTAATGAAAAGCCCGGTTTAAGTGCGTTGTTAGGTGGAATTCTTATTACCTCAGCGTCAGTTTATGAAACGCTCAACACGCATAAATTACACAACACAAAAGACGACTAACGCTTGCTGAGATAATTGAGGATGAAATGTCGATGCTAATTTTAGCCCACCGAGGTGCAAGTAAAGCAGCCCCAGAAAATACAATAAAAGCGTTCAGGCTGGCTTTCGAGCAAAACGCTGACGGCATTGAGTTTGATACCTATCAGCACGACAGCGGTATCATTGTATTTCACGATAGAACCCTTTCTCGCAGAGCACGGGAACCCGGCTATTTACTTGACGTACCGTGGCAATCCCTTAGAGAAATGAACATAGGTGATGGAGAGCGCATACCGACCCTGACCGAAACGCTGAATTGTGTGCCAAAAGATAAGTGGTGCAATATTGAGATAAAGCACCTGCACGACGTAGACAGCTGGGTAAAGAACGTAAAAGCGGCCGTAAAGGAAAGTAATATTAGTATTGATAAGCTACTTATCTCTTCATTTAACCATCATTGGCTTAACGCTATTACACATCAGTGGCCGGAAGTGAAAATCGGCGCCTTGTCTGCAAGCTACGAGCTTGACTGTACGGCTAGTGCACGGGCTCTGAACGCTTATTCTGTAAACATTGCATTAGACGCCGTTGATAAGCAGTTTGTTCAAACTGCGCAGCAAGACGGATTTGACGTGTTCGTTTATACCGTAGATGAGCCGAGAGACATGCTTATGCTTAAAGAATGGGGAGTAGCGGGCATTTTCACTAACGTGCCTAACCTGGCCCTTGATGTGCTGTCGAGCTAAACCTTGAACGTTCAATGAATAAGGCCTGAAGAACACGCATGTAATGCACACTCACAGTAAAAAAAACGAGCCGCTGGCTCGTTTTTTTATGGTGTTCTCAGAATTATTTGAATTCGGTCGAGAGATGATCTGAAAAGACTGAGTTCTTGCAGCATTTGCACTGCCTGCATAAACGCATATTCACCCAGTGACCTGCTACGATAAGCGCTGCACCTATGGCAATGGTAAAGGGTTCGTATTCATGCCCAAAAATATCTTTATGCCAGTAAATAGCTCCACCGGTGAACAATAGTGCCAGAGGGTAGTACTTACCATGATAGCGAATTGCACCACTCACTAAGGCAACTGCCCCAACAATTAGAGAAAAGGTTAGGATTGTTCTTTCAAACCAAACCTGTGCAAAAAAGCTTGATCCAATTAGCGGAAGCAAAGGCACCAAAACAGGTAGCGCGAGGCAATGCAACGCACACAAGCTCGACACCCAGATGCCAAGTTTGTCTAGTTTTGTTGGATTCTCGTCAATTGGAGTCATTACCCTAATCACCACCGTGCAAAAAATGTATTCGCGAAAATATTCGTCAGAGACGTTATATTATAACAGACTCACGAAAATGCGAAATGTTCCCACATTAAATTTTGATATTATCGAGATGAAAATGAACTAACTAAGGGAATAATGAGGCTAAATCGCTATTCGTTTGGTGCTGTGCCCGCGGGTTCAGTTGTGTCTTTTTCTGCAAAACTATGTATTAACACACTACCTTTTGCGTTGTCTTCTATTCTTATGTCTACACTGCCACGATTCGTATCGACACTGGTGAGCGCAGCAGTCTGGTTGTGTTCTTGCGCGAACTGCTTTGCCACTTTGGGCGCGTCTGAAAAATAGTCAGCGACAGAGGTAAGGGTAAAACCTTCTTTTTCAAGTGAGGGTAAATAGGTTTTCAAGAAATCAACGGTTTCAGGATGAGGGTGACCAATAACCACTACGTGGCCATTCTTTTTAGCTATGCGTTTCATTTGATTAAATTGCTTGAGCAAAAATGCGGGCTCTAGCTTGTGATCTAGGAATACCTGTCGGCTAGCGTTAGGCACTCCTAGTCGCTCTGCGATTTCTTCACCTTTAGTGAGCACTGTAGTTCGGCTATCTACAAAAAATAACCCCTGCCGTTTAACCTCTTTTAAAAGGGCCTCCATAGCTTCAGGCTGCCCCGTAAACGCACTGCCCATATGATTATTGACACCTACAGCGTTAGGAACACTTTTCATCGCTTTGCGCAGGTTGTGGGTAATGGCACCTGCAAACATGTCAGTGGTTAATCCAAGGGGCCCCATATTTTTCCCACTTTGCGCTTGCATAGGCATATGCAGCATAACCGCCCTGCCCTCTTTATCAGCGCGATGCGCAATTTCAGAAGCCAGCGGCGTTTGCGGAAGTATAGAAAAGGTAATTTCTTTAGGAAGAGAAAAAGCAGCGACATCGGACGGCCTGTATCCCAGGTCATCTAAAATTATTATTATGTCTGACTTTGCTTTTACTTGAGGGCTAATAAGCCCGCATAAAACAAAGATTATACAAGGCATTAGCAGACGCAAAAGCATCTAAGTCACATCCGTTTTTCATCATTATTATTAAGCGCACACTACACAATGCTGTGTTTTTTCTAGAATACCAACAACTGATTCAGTTTCAACTTAGTTTCTATAAATCTAAGAAAAACCTGTTTAGTCGAGCCATGCGCTTGGATTTAGCGCCTTACCTTTATGGCGAATTTCAAAGTAAAGGTTAGGGTATTCCTGACCACCACTTCGTCCGACAAGGGCAATGCGCTCACCTTGCCTTACATCTTCACCAGCTTGCTTGAGTAATGCCTGGTTGTGACCATAAACACTCATGTATCCTTCGCCATGGTCGACAATAGCGACCAGACCAAAACCGCGCAACCAATCGGCGTACAACACTTTTCCAGGCGCAATGCTGTTTACAGGGTCGCCCTCAGCGCCATCTATTACTATCCCCTTCCAAGACACTTGCCCTTGGCGGCGACTACCAAATAGATTTCGTATTCTCCCCTTCACAGGGGCCGCCAGTTTACCTTTTAGTTTGGCAAGACCATCCATGCTCACTTCGGCTTCACGAGCAGCACGTTCTGCTGCAATACGTGCAGCTTCAATAGCGTCTTTCAGTGCTTTTTCATCAGCCTGTAGCGACGCGATACGCTGATTTTCAGAAGCTATGGTTTTGTTTATTTTCTTAAGCGTTGCTTTGCGGTCGTCCTGACGGGTTAGAAGTACTGCTCGCTGGCCTTCTTGCTCATCTTTCAAAGCGGCAAGTGACAAGGCTTTTTCGCTAAGCTCTGCATTGACTTCCTCAAGTCTGGCAACATTACTTCTAAAGCTTTCAATTTCTTTTTGGCGTGCTTTTGCTATGTATTGGTAATAGGTAATTACCCGCTCGAAGGTACGCGCATCGTCTTGGTAAAACAGCATTTTTGCATAGTCATAGTGCCCCGCCATAAACGCACTTTTAAGTTGGCTGGATAGTAAGGATTGTTGTTTTCGAATAGCGGTTTTAAGCCCTTCTTGCTCTGCTTCAAGCTTAGCTTGTTCTTGCTCAACGTTTTTAAGCGCCTGTCGGGTGGTAGATAAAGCCTTGGCTACTTTTGCTATTTCAAGCTCAGAGGCTTTGAGCACACCCTCTAATTCTTGCGCGCTGGCTCGGCTATTTTCTAATACCTGTTGTCGTGCTCGCAATTCGGCTTGAAGTTCAGCTAATTTTTCCTTTTGGCTATTCGCACCGCCTTCCTGTGCAATAGCACTACTTCCAATCGGCATAATTGCGAGAACAACTATGCACCCAATGACTGAAAGAAATAATCGTGCTGACATAACGTGCGCCTAAAACCTCAATTTTCCATTGATGAATTAATGAATTTCATCATTACTGCTATTAACGTTTTCCAGTGTATCTGACGCTCCTCCATATGCCCAGTGCAATTTACCCGTAATATCAATCATCTAAAGTATTTAGCGCAAACCCGCCACGGCTGCCATCCATCTTACTGAAAGGTAGGCTGGTTTCTCGCCCATTTTTCTATATACTTTGCACTCTTTTCATGGTCTGTAGACAGGGTTAGAGGTAATGGATCAACTAATTGAATTTGCTAGCAACAACTTTATTCTTGCTGGTATTTGGGTTGCGCTGATTGCCATGTTGATATTTAGCTATATCAGTGCATGGACATCTTCAGTAAAAGAATTAAGCACGCACGAAGCAACAGTTTTAATGAACAAAGACGATGCAATAGTGCTAGATACACGCCCTGCGAAAGAGTTTAAAGCTGGCCATATTTTGGGTGCCAGACAAATTAAACCTGAAGAGTTGCGTGAGAAAAACTTCAAGAAACTTGAAAACAGTAAAGACAAACCCATTATCGTAGTATGCGCTATGGGTAATCAGGCTCGTGGTACAGCAAATGCGATGCTTAAAGACGGCTTCGCGAATGTGAGTGTATTAAAAGGCGGAATGAACGCGTGGCAAAGTGCCAGCCTTCCCGTTTCTAAATAACAGGTAACCTTTATGAGCAAAGTAGAACTTTACACCAAGGGCCACTGCCCTTACTGCCACCGAGCAAAAGCATTGCTAACGCAAAAAGGTGTAGAATTTATTGAATACCCAATAGATGTTAAGCCTGAATTGCGCGACGAGATGATTGAACGCGCAAACGGCGGCTGGACTGTTCCGCAAATTTTCATTGACGATCAGCACGTTGGTGGCTGTGACGACATGATGGCTTTGGAAGCACAAAGCAAACTAAATCCAATGTTGGGTTTGGCGTAAAGCGTCAGCGCATACAGCAACGCACTACATTAAATTAAAACGACAATTAAATAGGAAATACCATGGCTGACGAAAATCAGACAAACAACGGCGAAGCAGCGGGCGCGCAAGCGCAACAGAGTGCTCAATTCAATATTCAGCGTATCTACACAAAAGACATTTCTTTTGAGTCTCCAAACGCACCAGCTATTTTCACTAAAGAGTGGAAGCCTGAAATCAAACTAGACATCGACACTAGCACTAACAAGCTAGAAGAGAATGTATTTGAAGTTGTACTTTCAGTTACCGTGACGGCGACACTTGGCGAAGAAACAGCGTTCCTTTGTGAAGTGCAACAAGCAGGTATTTTCGCTATTGGCGAAATGCCAGACCAGAATAAAGCGCACACGCTAGGCTCTTTCTGCCCTAACATGCTTTTCCCATACGCGCGTGAAACTATTTCTAACTTGGTTAACCGTGGTACATTCCCTCCACTTAACCTAGCGCCTGTAAACTTCGACGCTATCTTTGCAGCTTACGTGCAAAAACGTGCACAGCAAGCGCAGGGCGAAGCACCAAAAATGGATGCCTAATTAGGTGAACATGAAGTCGAATTCGGTTTCAGAGTCGGTTTCAGTACTGGGGGCGGGGTCTTACGGCACCGCCCTTGCTTTTTGTCTTGCCAGAAATGGTAACCCCACACTGCTTTGGGGTCGTGACGAAAAGCACATTGCTGAAATGGAGGCGAACCGCGAGAATGCCCGTTATCTTCCCGGTGCTACATTTCCAGATGCCTTGGTAGTTAATGCCAACTTAGAAGAAGTAGTTGCTGCCAGCCAAGACATTTTAGTGGTTGTACCTAGCCATGCATTTGCGGCGATGCTTCAAAGCTTAAAGCCATTGCTTAAACCGCACCAACGCATTATTTGGGCGACCAAAGGACTTGAGCCAAAAACTGGCCGCTTGCTTCGCGATGTGGCAGAGGAAATATTGGGTACTGACTACCCCCTTGCCGTGTTATCAGGCCCTACCTTTGCTAAAGAAATGGTAGCAGGTTTGCCTACTGCGATTTCACTGTCTTCCACTGACGATACGTTGAGTGACGAGTTTGCAGCAAAACTTCATTGCGCAAAGTCCTTTAGAGTGTATAAAAACTCAGACTTTACTGGCGTTCAGCTTGGTGGTGCGGTTAAAAATGTTATCGCTATTGGCGCGGGTCTAGCCGATGGTCTTGGCTTTGGTGCAAATGCGCGAACGGCGCTGATTACCCGAGGTTTAGCAGAGCTTACTCGTTTGGGTGTGAAGCTGGGTGCAAACCCAGAAACCTTCATGGGTATGGCGGGTCTTGGCGATTTGGTATTAACCTGTACTGACAATCAGTCGCGCAATCGTCGCTTTGGACTGGCTTTAGGCCAAGGCAAGAGTGTCGATGTTGCTATTGAAGAAATTGGACAGGTGGTTGAGGGTTACCGCAATACTGAAGAAGTACACATTTTATCTAAGAAAGTTGGCGTAGAAATGCCTATTTGTGAGCAGATTTATGCTGTGCTTTATCACGGAAAATCCCCTAAAGAGGCTGCCCTAGCCCTGCTTGGTCGAGACCTCAAAAAAGAAGCCTAATACATGAAAAAGCCCTGTTCACAGGGCTTTTTTATTACTAGTGACCCATCCTAAATAGCGTTGACACTTTTCAAACTTAATTTGGAGAGTGTAATGAAATCAAATAGCAAAAGAACTCAACGCGATTATTCCCTCGCTTTTAAATTGGCTGTTGTAGACCAAGTTGAAAAAGGCGAATTCACATATAAACAAGCACAAGACCACTACGGAATTCAGGGGTGTTCAACGGTTTTAGTTTGGCTTCGTAAGCATGGTCGTCTAAATTGGACGGATGGAACACCTAAGTTT
>NZ_MEJH01000003.1 GCF_001953635.1 Alteromonas abrolhosensis
GAAACTTAGGTGTTCCATCCGTCCAATTTAGACGACCATGCTTACGAAGCCAAACTAAAACCGTTGAACACCCCTGAATTCCGTAGTGGTCTTGTGCTTGTTTATATGTGAATTCGCCTTTTTCAACTTGGTCTACAACAGCCAATTTAAAAGCGAGGGAATAATCGCGTTGAGTTCTTTTGCTATTTGATTTCATTACACTCTCCAAATTAAGTTTGAAAAGTGTCAACGCTATTTAGGATGGGTCAAAGCTTTCGAAAAAGGCTCGGGTAAAACTGTACCTTATAAAATTGCTCCGCGTAGAAGCGGTGATGTGGCAGCCTGTTACGCCGATCCTACTAAGGCAGCCACAGAACTCAATTGGCATGCTGAAAAAGGCTTAGAAGACATGTGTGCAGACACATGGAATTGGCAGTCGCAAAACCCAATGGGCTATCCAAAGGACTAGTTTTGCATTTGAACGCTGCCGATAGGTCTGTTCAACTTACCAGAACTAAAAAGCCATGCTGTTGAGCATGGCTTTTTTTGTGCGGCGCATATATGGCTGGAGTAACGTTGAAGGTGAGATTAGATAATAATAACTAAGCCCTGCCCCGAACTTTATCCCACATCGTTTTATTTATTACTCTTTCTCTATTTGCCATCTTTCGACTTGGCGTCTTTTTCTTTTAGCTTAGTTTTCTGACTGTCATCAGCTGACGCATCTTCTAAATCTGTAGACTCTTCGACTGTTTCTTCTGACGCTTCTTCATAGCTATCAAAGTCATTGCCTTCCAACATCGCTTCAAAATCAGCAAAGTCGTCTAGCTGCTCATCATCAATGGCTTTATCGCCGCTTTTACCGTCAGTAACGCGAAATTCTAGATTCTCAAAATAAGCATTTTTCACAAAAGCATAGTCATCAACAGACTGCTCTAGCTGCGCTTCTTGATCAAGTAATTGGGCTCTTGTTTCAAGTACCGAAATACCAATACGCGCTAAGTTTACAGAACCTTCAAGTAACGACATTGGAAATGCAAAACCGTCGACATAATCACCGGTAAAGCTTCGCGGATCACTTGGGCCTAAAAACGGCAGCATTAAGAAAGGTCCGGTATCTAATCCCCACACAGCCAGAGTTTCACCAAACTGCTCACGTTTGCGCTCAATACCAATTTTCGACGCAACATCAAAGGTGCCAACTAACCCTACCGTGGTGTTAATTAAAAAACGAGCCAGGCTATCTAAACCATCGTCAACTTTGCCTTGAAACATATTATTCAAAAAGTTAGCAGGTTCTTGTAGGTTATCAGTGATGTTCACTAAACCAGTTCGCGCAGGCTGAGGCATTACCGTCACGTAAGTAACCGTTATTGGGCGTAAAATGTAGGCATCCAACACATCCCAGTTAAAATCCCAGATTTCACGGTTAACCGGCTCGAACGGGTCGCGGGGGTCTGAAGTATTCACTACAGCCTCGCTCGCCCCAGTGTCTTGAGAATACGCTTGAGCCTGATCTTGAGTATGGTTACTCGCACAGCCACCTAAAAGACTTGCGGCAATAATCAACCCAGTTGCGAGCAATTTAGACAGTTCCATACTTATAATTCCTTATCAATAATAACGCTTAGTGAAGATATTTCGTTGGCAGTAACGCTTGCGCTCACACTGCCTTGCCATTCGCCTTTCGAAACAGCCACATTACCATCTTTAGATAGCCTTGCGGTAACCACCACATCAGAAAGCGTGGCTAGCGTGAATTGTGGCATCATTGCGTTCTCTGTGGTTAGAGTAACAGAAACGGGAAAGTCATCTATGGGCAGTTTAACTACAGCAGCGGGCATTTTGTTATCAGAGTTTGCGTCTTGAGCGAACACTATCAGAAAACCCTCTTTAGGCGCTTTTGTATTAGCGTCGTCAGACAGACTCACCGTAATATTAAAGCCGGTTTGTGCTTCGCTATTAGTATTTTTCGCTTCGCTACTGGCATTTTGCGCTGTTGATGTATCAGTAATTTCAGCAGCTGTATTTTGTAGCGCTGCCATTTCATTGGTATTCCCTTTTAGCTCTTTTATACGCGCAACTAAACGCTGCGCCATATCGCTATCAGCTGGCAACTTACCTTCTACTTGTTGATAAAAACGCTGAGTATTTTCAAGATCGCCAAGTTGAGCAGAGACCACCGCCATCATCAGCGCAAGATTATCATTCGCTGGATTGTCGTTTAGCAAGCCCAACAAGATAGATTGCGCACGTTCCAGATTATTTACATCCCCTGTGGTCATCAAGGCTTGAGCAAGCGTAATGCGATTAGCTGAATTAGACGGCGCCAAACTCACCGCTCTATCGATAGCTTCAATGGCCTGCACTTCTTGACCAATACTCAGCATTAATCTGCCAAAATACATCCATCCCGTGTCGTCTTCGGGCTCTTCTCTCAAACGCTGGCGTATAGCAAGAGCAAGGCTAGCAATGTCTTGTTGGGTCAGGTTATTCGCATTACCGCTGGCAAGCTGTTGACTCAATTCGGGCAACGCTTCAATAGCTTGGCTCGCCTGGGCAACACGACCCATTTGGTTTACCTGCGCATATACAATCACTCCACAGACTATGGCAAGCACACCACCAATCAATAAAGGGAGCTTTGCTGTACCCGTTTTATGAGATTGAAATGCGCTTTCATCTACCAGCGCTAGTTTTAGTTCATCAACGGCTTGGCGCTTATCGTGCTCGCTGATGAGACCTTCTTGTACTTCACGGTCAAGTTCGGCAAGACGCTGCTTAACAATTTGCGTATTGCTCAAACTGTCTTGTTTTGCGTGGTTTTTATTACGCAGCCATGGGAAAGCAACAATTAATAGAACAAGCGTAATTAAGCCTGAAACAATAATATAAAACTCAGACCAACTCATTCTTTCTCTCGCTCCAACATTTCATCTGCTTTAGCTAACTTAGCAGCCATATCTTCTGGTGGTGTTACCGATTTGCGGCGAACCACCACAATCAGGGCAATGAAAATAAACAAGACTGGACCGGCCCAAAGCCACAAGGTCGCAGCCGTAACCGGCGGTTGATAGTGCACAAAATCGCCATAGCGCGACTTCATAAAATCAATCACCTCCTGCTCTGTTTTGCCTTGTTTTAACAACGCGTAAACTTTTCGGCGCATGTCATGGGCAATCATGGCGTCGCTATCAGCAATATTCTGGTTTTGACACATAGGGCAACGTAATTCGGCGGTAAGCTTTAAAAAGCTTTCACGCTGAGCAGGCGTGTCGAAAGAAAACTTATCTTCAACCGCACTTACCGAATAAGCGCTAAGCACAATCAGCAGCGTAAAAACACTTAGCGTAATGGTTTTAAAGGACGCGCGACTGTGGGAGGAAGTTTTCGATAACATCATTATTCGCCTCCCTGTGCACTTGTGGTGCTCTGGTTATTTTTTTCATTAAGCGTGTTCGACAAGTTAGGCTCTGAGGCCATCACTGCATCTACATCTACCTTTTTGTCATTGCCTTTTTTGCCAGACGCTTCTGCCACCAGCTTGTTATATAGCGGGCCAACTTTGGTGTTCCAAACACGCTCGTTAATATCGCCTATGTGGTGCATGCGAATAATGCCTTCAGCGTCGATAACAAAGTGCTCAGGCGCTCCAGTTACTCCAAGGTCGAGCGACGTATCGCGATAGACATCAAAAATATTATACGCGTAAGGGTTACCGTAACGGCTGAGCATGTCGGTAACTTCTTGCTGAACACGGCTCAGTGTTTTTGTGCCAAAGTCTGGGTCTAAGTCCTGATCAAAATACAAACCCACAATGTGAACGTTTTGTTCGTTCTTTAGCTGAGTTAGGTACGGCATCTCAACAGCGCAGGTCACGCACCATACACCCCATACATTTAATATGGTGACCTTGCCCTTTAAATCTTCAGGTGTATAGGTCACCTCTGGCTTCATCAGGTCTGGCAGTGAGAATGCAGGTAACGTCTTATCCTGAACCTGAGAATCTAACTCTCTGGGGTCAGAAAAAAGCCCTTTAAACAGGAAAATGACCAGCAAAGAAAACAACACTAACGGAATAGCAACGAGTGGTGCTTTTTTCATTATGCGCCTCCTTTCACTGACGCATTTGATGGAGTGGATACTTGACCATGAGATTGCTCAGCGTCGTTTTTACCTTTACCACCAAATACACGTTTGATCTTTTTAACTTTAGCCATACGGTAACGTTTGTCGCTAATAGAGAAGATACCGCCTATAGCCATAACCACTGCGCCCGTCCATAGCCAGATAACAAATGGCTTAATATAAATACGGATGGCCCATGCGCCATTGTCTAAAGGCTCGCCCATAGCGATAAATAAATCTCTCATAGGATTTGAGTGAATAGCGGCTTCAGTCATCGGCATACGCTGTACCATATACAAACGCTTTTCTGGCTCAAGATGCGCGATTAATTCACCGTCTTGATAAACGTCGAATACGCCTTTGTCCGCCTCAAAGTTCGGACCTTGGACTTTGACGACATCTCTAAAGCTAAAGTCATAATCGCCAAGAGAAACGGTATCGCCGATGTCCATGCGCACATCGCGCTCCATTTCATAGTTTGAAACCAGCGTAATGCCGATAATGCAGATTGCAAAACCCACATGGCCCAGCACCATTCCCCAGTGGCTTGGCGTAAGCTTGCGAAGTTTAGATAGCACCGATGCATTGTCACTGTTACTTGATGGCATTGCCGATAGACGCTGCATCACCTCTTGCACTGTAGTGACTAAAATCCAAAACACCAACACCATGCCTAAAACGCCCATATAAGTTGGTTCATCATAGGCAAAGTTCACTAACACACCTGCACTTAGTGCAATACCGCCAGCGATTAATAGCTGTTTTTGTAATTCACTGGCTTTTTGCTGTTTCCAGCGCGTAAGCGGCCCAAGACCTAGCATTAGTACGAATGGCACAATCAATAAGGTAAACATTTGATTGAAGAACGGAGCGCCTACAGAAATACTGCCTAGGCCTAACTCTTTATGTACAAGTGGCAGTAGTGTACCCAACAATACAACTAGTGTTGCTGCGCACAAAAAGACATTATTTCCCATTAGCAACACTTCACGGGAAAATGCTTGATAGCGGCCTGGGCTTTTAAGTGAAGCTGCTCGCATAGCGTAAAGCAGCAAGCCAAAGCCACTAAGTACAATCAATATTCCCAGTATAAATAAGCCTCGGGTAGGATCGCTTGCAAACGAGTGTACCGAAACAATCACTCCAGAACGTACTAAGAAGGTGCCAAGTAAACTCAAACTAAAGGCGGCAATAGCAAGCAGTACGGTCCACGACTTAAACGCCTTTCGCTTTTCGGTTACGGCTAGCGAGTGCATTAGCGCAGTACCGACCAACCAAGGCATGAAAGAGGCGTTCTCTACTGGATCCCAGAACCACCAGCCACCCCAGCCAAGTTCGTAATACGCCCACCAGCTACCTAGCGCAATGCCCACGGTGAGAAACGCCCAGGCAGAAATAACCCAGGGCCTTGACCAGCGTGCCCAGGTTGAGTCTAGCTGACCTGAAATCAGTGCTGAAATTGCAAAAGCAAACGCGACAGAAAAGCCAACATAGCCCATATAAAGCATAGGCGGGTGAATGATCATGCCAAAATCTTGCAGCAGCGGATTAAGATCTCGACCATCGACCGGGAAAAATGGCAGCATGCTGTTAAACGGGTTTGAGGTAAGCAGCATAAATAAGTAAAAACCGATGCCCACCATTCCCAATACCGACAACACCCGTGCGACCATAGCAAGAGGAATACCCTTGCTGAATATCGCCACTGCTACTGTCCATATGGAAAGCATCAACACCCACAGCAGAAATGAGCCTTCGTGGCCGCCCCACACGGCGGTAATTTTATAATAAATAGGAAGTCGACTATTTGAGTGCTGGGCAACATACGCCACACTGAAATCGTCAGTCACAAAGGCGTAGGTTAAGCATACATAGGCGATAAGCGTGAAGGTAAACAAGCCGATTGCCAGTGGTTTGGCGGTTGCCATTAACGCTTCGTGCTGACGGTGAGCCCCCCATAGCGGATAAACGGCCAATAATATAGAGAGCACTAGCGCAAGCGTCAGCGCAATATTTCCAATCTCTGGCACCATTATTTATTTGCCTCCGCTGCCGGTAGTCGACTCGTAGGAAGACATATTTTCAGGTTTAACGTGCTTAATGCCCTTCATCTTCTCAGCAAGCTCAGGAGGCATGTACTCTTCATCGTGCTTCGCTAGCACTTCCTGCGCCTTGATACTGCTTGCACCAGTGAGCACTCCCGTTGCCACAATGCCCTGACCTTCACGGAACAAATCAGGCAGGATACCGGTATAAGTCACGGTAACCGTTGGGCCGGTATCGATAAGGTCAAAGCTCACAGCTAAGCTTTCTTGATCCCTTTTTACACTACCAGGCACCACCATACCGCCTATACGAAGACGCTGGCCAACCTGCGGTTTCTGGCCGTTTTTACCTTCAATAATTTCACTTGGCGTATAAAAAAGATCAATACTGTCGTTTAGGGCGTAAAGCATCAATCCAATTGCACTTACTATTAAAAAACCGATAATTCCCACTACGGCTAGTCGCTGCTTTCGTCTCGGGTTCATGCAACTCTCACTTCGAAAAAACTAATAAACGATAAAAACGCAAATGAATACTAAGTTCACTTTTAGCATTAACACTACATGCTGTCTTGCTGTTGCTGTCGCGCTTTTTTAATTCGCGCTTTGCGCTCTTGTTCCACCACAACCTGCTTTAAAAGTTTGCTGTGCTTAATAAAACTCTGAATAACGATAATACCCATTGCTAAGAACGTAACGCCAAACGACAGCCATACATAAAATGCATAGCCGCCCATATTTAAAAAATCGGCAAAGGATTCAAACTGCATCTTAACTGCCCTCTTTTAAATTAACGTTAGGTGAGCCGCTGGTCTGTTTCGACACATTCTCTAATGCCAAGGCTTGTACCCAAGGCCTGTGCATCTCTCTAAGCACAATCTCATTACGTAAACGCACTGTCGTTACCGCGCCAATAAAAAACGCGAAACCCAGCAAGTTAATTAACAGTGGCCACAGCATTTCAGGAGCAATCGAAGGATTATCGAATTTACTAATGGTCGCGCCTTGATGTAACGTGTTCCACCATTCTACCGAGTAGTGAATAATAGGAATATTTACTACGCCCACCAGCGCCATCACGCCTGCGGCTTTACCCGCCTGCTGTTTGTCTTCAAAAGCACCGTAAAGCGCAATCACGCCCATGTACAAGAAAAGCAGAATAAGCTCTGAAGTTAGGCGTGCATCCCACACCCACCAAGCGCCCCACATTGGCTTGCCCCAGGCGGCGCCCGTGAATAGAGCGATAAACGTCATTACTGCGCCGATAGGCGCCATAGCAATCATGCTCATATAGGCAGTGCGCCACTGCCACACCATACCCACCAAGGCTGCAATTGCCATGGCGACATAAGTGCCCATAGACAAAATTGCGCTAGGTACATGGATATAGATAATTCTAAATGAATCACCTTGTTGATAATCTTGAGGCGCAAATGCCAGCCCCCATACAGTGCCAATGCTCAGACACACTAAAGCACTAACCCAAAACCAAGGCTGTAAAGTTAGGCAGAGCTGATACGCGCGCTCTGTCTTTGCGTAGGGGTGTAACCACTTCCACATTAGTTTTGACTCACTTTTAAAGAATACGCGATGGCAAACGGTGCCAATGCCGCAGCCAATAAAAGCATGGCGGCAATAATAGCAAGTTGCGCATGATAAGGTAATTGCAGTGCGGCAGAATCCACAGCCGACGTGGCAAATATCAGTAACGGAATAAAGACAGGGATAAGTAGCAATGCCAACAGCACCCCACCTTTTTGCAATCCAACGGTAAGCCCTACTGCGATAGCACCAATTAAAGAAAGTAATGGCGTTCCCAGCAACAATGTTAAAACGAGCGCGATATACATATCGACCGTTAAATTTAAAAACATCGCTAGCAGTGGAGATAGCAATAATAAAGGCACGAAGCTAACCAGCCAATGGGCAGCCACTTTTACTGCACTCACCGCTGGTAATGGCATACCAGATAGCATGTACTGCTCTAGCGACCCGTCTTGGAAGTCATCGCGAAACAGCCTTTCCATCGCCATGAGCGATGACAAAATCGCCGCAATCCAAATTACCCCCGGTCCAATGCGCTGAAGGGTGTCGGGAGACGGACTAACGCCTAAGGGAAATAAGGTCACCACCATTAGCAAAAACATCAGAGGTTGCACCAATTCCGCTTTTTGCTTGAACGCAATGTGCATGTCGCGTTTAAAAATACCTTGATAAAGTGACATTAAAAGCGGTACTCCAGGTCAAATACGCGGTGTTCCCCAGCATTTTCTGACAGTGGTTGATGCGAAGTGGTAATAATAAGACCACCGCGTCTAACGTGCTCTTTCATACTTGTTTCAAGTAAGTGAACCCCTTTTACATCAAGCGCTGTAAACGGTTCGTCTAATATCCACACCTTTGCTGGCTTAAGCCATAGTCTTGATAGCGCCACACGACGCTGTTGACCTGCCGACAAATACCTAACAGGCACATCTTCAAGCCCAACTAACCCTACTTTTGCCAAGACGTCATACAGCGTATTTTCTTGTACCGATATACTGTGTTGGGCTAACCAAAACGATAAGTTATCCAAGGCTGAAAGGCTGCCGTTAGTACCGCTCTTATGTCCTAAATAGAAAAGATCGCGATAATAGCCGGTCTTGTCTTCGGAAATGTTTACACCGTTATATAAAACGGCGCCCGAATCAGGTGCACTCAACCCAGTTAATATGCGAAGTAAGCTGGTTTTTCCTGCACCGTTAGGGCCGCGCAAGTACAGCAGCTCACCAGTATTAACAACCAGTGAAAGCCCCTCAAAAAGGGTTCTATCTCGTTTGCTGCACGTTAATCCGCACGCCTCTAACACTACTTGGCTACTCCAACCTAAAAAAGAGGTTTTAAAAAATGGCGCTAGTCTACCACATGAACGCTTTTTCGCAGTCGCGAATTCCAATTAAATATGATTTACTTCAAAGACAAAGGTATTTTTCCAAAGAGCCCGTAGAGCAAGGGTGGGTTGTCTTTCAGCGCAAAGATAAATTGTTCAGCTGCCTTAAGAACGAATGGTTTCGCTGTACTTTATTGATGAGCACTTATCAATGATGAATCAGCCTCAAAGCACTTTGCTATAGTCAAATTTGCTATACTCAAATAAGTAAGGAAAAGCGCGACTGTGCCGATATCTCAATTATGACAACATCATTATCATCACTATTGGCAGCGGCTCTGAATCAGTCAACGGGCTCGACTTCGCCAACATCTTTATCGTCACCAGGAAATGTTGATACCGCTACTCAAGGGACGAGCAGAAGTACTTCTCCTGCTATTGCCAACGCTGCGCTGTCGCAGGCTGCCACCTTAGATAATGCCGCGAAAGTAATAGTTGAACGCTTGCCTGAACGAGTGCTATCGATAACGGTTACACCAAATAATATATCGTCAGCAGCTCAAGTACTTAACGTTGTCTTACCCGCAGAAGTTAGCGCTAAGCTTTCTAACCAAGCAATTAACAATGCACAGCTTGCACTTTTACCTACCTCCCCCGGCCAATTCTCAGGCCCAGAAGCGAAAAATATTCAAAATGCTTCTCAAAGTCAGATAAGCGCTCACTCTGCAGTGCTGCTTTCTACACGCTTGTCTCAACAAGGCGTGTCATTGTCAGCGCCCGATAAAGCTGAATTACTGAAAGCCGTGGCACAAGCTCTGGCTGCAAATAACGCCGCCGTTACGCTTAAAGGTCAGCTTTCTATTTCTACAAAGAATGAAAACTTTGGGCAACTCTTGCTCACCACGGCTAAAAACGAGGTTGTTCCCCTTACGGACATAAACACTGAAAAGTTGGATAGCACGGCTAGAGCAGCGCTTCAAAAGCTGGTCGGTCAGCAGGTCGTTATAGGACTAAGCCGAGCTAGCAACGGTGGAATCGCGCTGCAAATCTCTCAAGGTTTGTCCAACGAAAACGCCGCCCCAAGAGCCAACCACAATAATGTCGCCGCCATAACCCATAAAAATGTAAGTACCAACTTACAGCAACAGCTTATTTCCAGCGCTCTCAAGCAAGGTGGCGTTGCTGTTGAGCATAACTTGAGTAACCCGCCACAACTTAGTGCGTTGCTAAAAGCTTCTGGTGACGGCACTAACGCGTTAAAAGTGCTTTCTTCGTTGACCTTAACGGACAGCAAGCTCTCAATTCGCACTGCGCAACAAAGCGCGTTATTACATATTGAAGTACCTCAGAGCAAGACCCCTTCCCTTTCCGCCCCAACTTTGACGCAGGAGCAGGTAAGTAAACTCAACCTTTCACAATTACCAAAGTCGACAGCGAAAGGGCTCGAAGCCGTCAGGGGAAATAGCTCGCTTGAAGACTCTTCATCCATTACAAACCTAAAGGCAGCGGCTCCCACATCGCTTAAAGGCACCGATGTTCACAATGCCATCACTGCACTTTCTCGAGTATTACTGAGCCAAACAGGCAGTACCAACCAAGCATTAAATCAACTCATCGCTATTGTGGAGAATGAAAAGTTATCGCCCAGCCAAGGTATGCCTAAGGCACATGAAGCTCAGCATTTTGATAAAATTTTGCAGCACCTAAAAGGCCTTGATGCACTCGACGCGAAGCCTTCGCAGGTTAAAATATCTAATGGAGAGTTTATCGGCCCGCCTAGGCCTTCCAGTGAACAACTGCTAGCAACAGCAAAAGCTATATTGACGGAAGGGAAAGATGCCGCTTCAGCAGAGAATAATGGCATGCAAGGAAAAGACGGTGGGAGTAAATCTTCTCTTGTATCACTTGCCTCTATCGCACAAGCGTTAAGCTCACAGGCCAAAGGCTTATCAAATAGCTTACTGAGCAACATCGCTGCTCAACTTGCGGCTACACAAGGTAAAGGCGCAGAGATACCACCAGTGGTTTCAGATAGTCACGTCACTATAGCGGGTTCAAAAACAAATGAGAGCGTAGTTGGCGAGAACGAAAGTGCTATCGAGGGGGTAAAAAGCGGAACAAAAAAACTCGCGCTAGATATGAATGAACAAGGATTGTCGCAACGCTTGCAGCAGCTGATATCCACACAGGCGCTAGTTACCACACCAATAAACTTAACCTCTCCCGTAAACGCTTCGAGCTTTGTTCAAGGGTTGGTTGCCTTAGTTCAATTGGCACTAGCGGGTCGCGCCATGCAGCGTCAGCCTGGCTTAAAAGCGCAAATAGATGCGCCCGACTCTGTTGTTTCAAAAACGTTGGCGAATATGGGGGTAACGGCTCAACCAAGTCGTGTTAGCCAAGACATGCACCAGCTAGACAGCCGACAACAGCTGCTTTCTCAACTTAAGACACTGTTAAGTAGCCACCAGCAAAACAAAATTGCTAATGTGGACAGCCGTATTCAAGGACAAGATAGTTTTTATTACATTTTGCCATCGCTTTCACAGCAGCACAGTCCGCCAGAGCTCTTGATAAAACGAGAGCAAGGTGGGCAGAACAATAAGCACGCACAAACAGGCGAGCGTTCTGTTTGGAATATCACGATGAAACTGGACATTGGTGACAGCGGACAAGTTTTGGCAAAATCAAAAATTGATAAAAGCACCATTACTTTAGACTTATATGCATCCAACGATGAAGTACTTAGGCGCATTGGCGATACCCTACCCTATTTACACAATCGTCTTACTTCCCTCGGATTAGTTGTAGAAAATACCAGTTACCAACGGGGACACATACCGGAGTCATTAAGCTCACGCCCTCATCAGATCTTTGAAACCAGGGTGTAGATGAGGAATTTATGACTGATTCACAAAAAACAAAGCGCGCTATTGGCCTCAAATATGACGGAGGCGATAAAAAAAATGCGCCGAAAGTGGTTGCCAAAGGCTATGAAGATTTGGCAGAAGCCATCATTGCCATGGCTGAAGAAACCGGGATATTAATTCACGAAGACCCTTACTTAAGCGAAGTCCTCGCTACCCTTGATGTGGGGCAAGATATCCCTGAATCGCTTTATTATGTGATCGCCGAATTGCTGGCCTACTCTTATGTACTTCAAGGAAAAATCCCTCCCGGATGGGAGGGAATTATCAAGCGTATCGACTTTGAAGTGTAGTAAACGCTTTAGTTAAACCACTTGCGCTATTTCAGTACGGCCCGTCGATTGGGGGCTCTTGCTGCCATAGAGCATGATAGACCTTATTTCCTCTGAGGTAGTAAACATGGTCGTTATGTAAAACACTTCGGTCATCGTAACTGCCGTAGTAATTTTCATTGTCTTGTTGATGATTAATGCTTCCTACCAGCGACAGTGTTCTGTCTTCACTATCTACTTCAAGCATTTGTAAAGCATAGTGCAAAGAGAAAGTGCCTTCGTCACTTATCCATGATTCAGAAGGCAGCGCGAACCGGTACCCTGTCTGCGTCTTTAACACAGATAACGCCCTATAATCGTACTCAGCTCCTGTATAGGTATCAGACCATACATATTCATTCAGTAAAATGGGGTTCTCAGGGTCTAATACGTCAAATAAACTTACCTTCATTCCATCCTCCACAGGTGTGGTCATTGGCTGCTCACCAGCCTCCGGAATATTAGTCCCAATCACTTGCTGACCTATCCCTAAAAGCAGCCCATTCTCCATGGGATGCAGATAACTCGAGAAACCAGGTATAGTAAGTTCCCCGCTAATAAAGGGTGCTTCTGCATCGGAAAGGTCGATGACGTAAAGTGGGTCAACTTGCTCAAAGGTAACAACATACGCTTTGTCTTCAAAAAAACGCACCGCATAAACATCTTCTCCCGGCTTTCCTATTGGTGACGGTTCGTTGTCGTTTGGTAGCGAAGCCACTTCCTCGAGCTTTCGCCCTTGCTGCGTTAGAACATGTAGAAAGTGTTCAGGGTTATCAGCAAGAAGACCTTCCGTTGTTACCGCCATAAAATAGCCATCGCGTTCAGACATCTTCAGCTGTGGGGAGCTATTCCAACCGAATGAACCTCGCACCTTTCCCGTCGCTTGATATTCAATACCATTCTCTAAAGATACTTTGTGAATAACAGTGTCATTTCCCTGTGTTGCGTGTAAATACATATTATTGTGGGTCATGAACAAGCCCTCGGCTTCAACAATAGTGCATAACGCCGAATAGGTAGACGGAGATGACATGTTAATCTTTACCAAGCTAAGCATCTGCACATGCCCATTCTTGCTACTCGCATTTTCAGGTACCAAGCAATCATCTAAATTATAAAGTGGCAAAGATTGTTCATTAATGGTGATATTTGGAACCAAAGAGCTGTTGTCCAACTCTAGAAGACGTCGATAGTACGCCTCGCGACTGCTGTTGCTATTGCCAATAGCAGGCAAATTATCAGCGGAAGGTACATATTGCATAGCTAAGTATAAGTCGCTGCCTATACGCCTTGAGCTAATCAGTCGCCCATCAATTTTAATTTTATGAGGGATAGTAGGTGTCTCTGGTGAAGCAACGTCAATAAACTGAATCTTCGTATCGTTGTCAGGGCTGTTCCATGGGCTTGTAATGGCAACAGCGTCCACCAGTGGATAGTAACCAAATTTACGGGTAATAACGCCTAGACGCTCATCGTGAAGATACATACCCATCATTTCATGCTCAGATTCTAGGGGAATGTTTGCAACGACATCAAGGGAGAAGTCGTCCTGACGCTTTAGTATTCGTACTCGATTTTCTGCTTCCGGTTGCGAGTCCCACGTTGGTAGGTTTGCAACATATAAATACTCACCGTCATACTCAATACGATCAGCTTCGTCCACACCTTCGACTTGCGTTGTTGTTGAGGAAAATTCAGGTGCTGCTGCAGCTGAATCACCACCGTTCCCACTTGTGGTGCCCCTTTGTTGGACATTTATTATGTAGAGTCCGTTTTTAACATACTGACTGGCTGATATATTTGGACTCTGCCCCAGAGGCACGTCAGACGTAGAAGTTAGAGAAAGCTGTAATACATCTCCATCATCGCCACCATCACCGCTACTGCATGCGGTAATCACACACGTAGAGAAAATAAGTACTGCCATGCATTTTGAAATGCCGTCTATCCCGCTTTTCGATTTCATGTTTCATGTCCTTTTTAGTTGAAACGTTGAAATCCATAATAGATTCGCATTGCATATCAATCAGATCCAAACTGAATATAAATGTGACAATTTGTAATCAGGTACTGTTTCATTCGAAGCAGTTTGGTAATCTTATTACCTCAATTTTGATAAAGGGACTTTGTGTGTTTTCGCGCTTTTTTCTTATTTTGTTGTTGGCGAGCGCTTTCCATGCCTCAGCACTGGCTTGTGAAAACAAGCTTGTATGCATTGAAGAAGACAACTGGTCGATTGGCGTGGCCTTTGGTGCTGGTGCTCGTACCAACCCATTGGTAGATGGCGACGCTATTCCTTTGATTATATTGCCAGACGTTGCCTGGTATGGAGAACACGCTTACTTCGACAATGGAGAGTTTGGCTATCAATGGCAGCCCAATAAAGATTCGACAACCGAAGTGTTTGTTCGCACCAACACCGAACGCGCTTATTTTGCATTTTGGCATCCAAGCAATATATTTTTACCTACAAACACTGTTACCGATGGTGCAGGTACGCCAATCCCTGGTGGTGAGGAAGACCCTCCTCGCTATATCTCTGTTGACGATATCGCACAACGCGATTGGTCACTCGATGCAGGATTGCGCACGAATTGGTTTAACGACAATGATAGGTGGTCGTTCACTGTAATTCATGATGCTTTTGGTGTGCATAATGGTTTTAGCGCAACAGGTAGGTATCAGCACGATTTCGAATGGCAAGACTGGGCTCTCGCAACACATCTATCTGTTACCTACAAAAGCAGCAACCTAATAGATTATTACTACGGCATCAGCCAACGTGATACTAGTGATGAAACCCTGTGGTATAGCGCGGGAAGCACATTTCAATTTACCGGAGGTTTGCTTTTCAACAAACCTATAAATCAGCATTGGCATTGGCTGGGTAGGATTCAAATTACGTCATTGGGCAGCGGGATGACTGACAGTCCGCTGGTGTCAAAACGCTATGTTACCAATATGTTCTTTGGCGTTGGCTACCGATTTTAGGATGAAGTAATGCGTATTTTACTGCTCGCCATTCTCCTATTACTTTGTCTACCTAGTTTCGCCAAAGAAAAGAGCCCCGCGCTTTTTTCGGCATTTCCTAACGAGTGCATCACTGCTCAAAAAGGTGAAATTTGCATTTTACCTATTACACTGACCTACCCAGAAATGAGTTCGAGTGAGCACTGTTTACACATTAACAATCGCATACTAGGTTGTTGGTCACCTGATAAACTCCCCACCGATTTAGAGCTAGAGTTAGATTCTGACTCTACACTCACACTGAAGAGTGACGATGACAAGAAAGCCCCTTCTGTCATGCTAAAAGTGAAATATCGACAAGCCTCTACACACCGCCGGCGTGTTAGAAACCCATGGAGTTTATTCTGATGAAGAAGCTAGTTTTGGTTGAAGATGACGAGCGTTTAGCAGCATTGGTCGTTGAGTACCTCGAACGCAATGGCTTTAGCGTTTCACGTCTCGCTTGCGGTGAAGGCCTTGTAGAACTAGTTAAATCTATCACGCCAGACATAGTCATACTTGATGTCATGCTACCCGGTGAAGATGGCTTTGCTTTGTGTAATCAGCTAAGGCAATTCTATACGGGCCCGTTGCTTTTTATGACTGCTAAAAATGAAGATTTTGATCAGGTGATAGGGCTTGAAATCGGTGCGGATGACTATGTTGTTAAACCCGTAGAGCCCCGGGTTCTTTTGGCGCGAATCAATGCATTATTACGCCGAACCATGTCTGCGTTACCACAAGAAAGTAACAGCGATGTATTGCGTTTTGGTTCACTTTCTATTGATAAAGCCTCACGTAGAGTGACGCTTGCAGATAACGTCATTACGCTAACTAGCCACGAATTCGATTTATTGTGCCTACTTGCTGACAACGCGTCAAAGGTAGTTGACCGAACTACCCTTTATCGAAAACTGATTGGCCGTGAATACGATGGTCTAGATCGATCAGCCGACGTGCGTGTATCCAGACTCAGAAAGAAACTTTCCGATGACCCTCAAAACCCTTATCGCATTAAGACAATATGGGGAAAAGGCTTCTTTTTTGTTAGCGATGCTTGGGAAGATAAATGACGCGCCTGTTTGTCAGCTTTTACCTCTTCGTAGCTATCGCGCTGGTACTTATTAGCAGCACATTAGAGCTAGTATTACCCAATGAAAGCCAAGAAAAAACGAAAGAAGCACACATCTTAGAAACTATATTACCGCTCGTTGTCTCAGACAGGTCGCTACTAATAGATAAATTACGAGCCACTGACGTAAATTATGAAATAAAGTCTATTGACTCTGTCGCATGGTCAGACGCTGAACGAAGGGCATTTTCTGATAAACGTTCAATAACATTGTTCGACGAAGACGCCAAGTATATCTACGCCCCTATAGGTAATGAGGAATTTATTGCACTCACGTTACCCTACGAGAAAGTATCGACGCCCTACCTGATCGTATACCTACTTGTATTCCTCGTACTTCTTGGTTTAGCTATGGCAGTGTGGTTGTTGCCACTATGGCGTGACCTTTCGCATATAACACGGGAAGTTAGTCATCTGGGACAGGAGACTGAGCAACTTTCGATATCGCTTAAAAAGCGTTCTATTATGCAGCCCATCGCGAATAGACTTAACCTGCTAAGTGAGCGCGTACACGGCCTGCTCCGAGACCAAAGAGAATTGACTGGTGCAGTGGCACATGAATTTAGAACCCCAATTGCAAGATTGAAGTTTGCACTGGAAATGAACCCCAAACCAAATAGTGAAGCCTGGAACGGGATCCTTGCGGATATCGATGAGCTAGAAGGCTTAGTGCAAGAAATGCTGGACTACACTCAGTACGATGCCATAACACCCGAGCTTAGCATCTCGGATATACCGACGAAGGAACTCTGTGAAAACCTAATTGAGCGTCTATCTTTGACCACTGACAAATCGTTAACTGTCATAGGAGAAAACGTGGTACTACGAGGGGATGGCCATTTTGTAGAGAGAGCTGTGTCTAACCTCCTTACCAATGCCATTCGACATGCGCACAGTAAAGTAGCAATCGAAATTCAGTCAACTCCAGATACCATTACTATTTCAGTAAGTGATGACGGCGACGGTGTAGCTCCGAGTTTAGCAGAGCGTATATTCGAACCTTTTTACCGACCCGACAATAGCCGTGTTCGATACTCTGGTGGTGCAGGTTTGGGGCTTGCCATTGTACAGCGAATTCAATACTGGCATAAAGGGAACGCAAGCGTGAAGCCAAGTGCTTTAGGTGGGGCTAGCTTTGTTCTGACTTATCCAAAATAGACTTTAAAAAAGCCGTTTGGTTTGATTTAACTTCCCCGAATAGTTGGATAATCCGACTACTCGGGGAGCATTAACAAACATCAAACAGCTTTTGTCATAGTATTGATATATTTGAGAAAGTACTCAAATCATACTCGTTATCTAAACAGGACCTTTTCCTTGTTAAACCAATGGATACAGAAGAAAATCAGTCCGGTTGCGATCACTGCGGTAGACGTAAATATGCCAAAGAGTGCAAAGTAGTCCATGGTACCTTTGAACAGCTCTTTCATCGCTAGGGCAACGTTAGTCAGCGGTACCCAAACCCAGCCGCCTTTAAGCTCTACACCAGGCATCATGGCTATAATTACAGGGAAAATAACCACCATAATCAGTGACCCCATATAGCTTTGCGCTTCTTTAAACGAGCGAGCATAAATTGATAGTGAAAGCAGAATAGCGGCGAACACTGCCACCACCGGCACCAACATTAGGAAGATCAGCAAGAAGTCTACAAGACCAATCATCGACATGATCTTAACCACAAACTCAACGGCCATGCCTTGTGATAACACCAGCCCCCATATAGCCATGGAAGAAACCGTAATAAGCGCAGTAATTATACCCGCAGTAGCGATAGTAAAGAATTTACCCAGTACCAGCTTATGACGGTCCATCGGTGATATAAGTAATGTTTCTAATGTACCCCGCTCTTTCTCACCAGCACCTAAGTCAGCCGCTGGAGCCATAGCGCCTTGAAGGCACAAGATAAAAATGAAATATGGCAACATACCGCCTAAGCGTTCACCCCACACTTCGCGATCGTCGGCGACATTTTGCTTTTCTATTTTGATTGGCTTCAACAAAGCCTCTTGCTGAGTTTCATCTAGATTAAGCTGCGCAAAAGCGGTCTGTTGAAAAGCATCGGTATATTCATCAATGATGTCGGATACACGCCCCATCACCTTATTAAGACCAGCATCGTTGAGATAAAGCTCAATTTTATGCTGACCTGAACGCAAAACGTCACTATCAAAGGTTTCAGGAATAACCAGCACAAAATCTAATGTTTCGTTTTTGATGAGTTTGGCGTAGTCAGTCTCATCGCCAATCGCAACTGATTCGAATTTATCTGATGCGTCATTAAAAGACTGAACAATTGCTGGTGCATACGCTTCACCAACTATCGCGTATTTCAGTACTTTATTTTCAGCTTTATCCGCCGCTGAACTCATGAAAAAGAACGCGACACCGAAAATCGCTGGGAACAATAAAAGCGGTAAACCAATCATGAATATGATGGTTTTCTTATCCCGTAATAGCTCTTTGAATTCCTTTTTAAAGATTAACCACATTGCCCATCTCCTCAGAATCCATTGATAGTGTTTTTAGGAAGCTCTTATGCATTTGCCCGCCAGCCCCGTCATTACCAGACAAAGCGCTAAAGGCAGCTAGCGAATCGTTAAATACTGTTTCACCTTGGTTAATCACGGTCACCTTATCGCAAAGGGTTTGCACCTCATCAAGATGGTGAGTAGAGAAAATAACCGGGGTACCTTTATCTTTAAGGCGTTGAATGAATTCCATCACGGTACTGGTAGCCATAATATCAAGGCCGGTAGTAGGTTCATCAAGTACCACCAGTTCAGGCTCGTGTATAACAGCACGGGCAATAGAGACTTTTTGTTTCATCCCTGACGAGAAATTCTCAGCACGTCTATCAAGAAAGGTTTGCATATCGAGCAAGTCAGCTAATTCTTCAATACGCGCGTTAATCACATTTTTTGGAATACCGTGCAACTCACCGAAGTAGCTAATATTCTCCCGGCCACTCAAACGACCGTAAAGGCCTGTGGAACTAGATAAAAAGCCAATTTTTTTACGGGCAATATTAGGGTTAGTAAGCACATCCTCACCACCAATAATAACTTTTCCGCTATCAGGTTTGAGTGCTGTTGAAAGCATGCGAAGTGTAGTTGTTTTACCTGCTCCATTTGGTCCTAATAAACCAAGTACTTGTCCTTTTTCGCAAGTAAACGACACATCCCTTACCGATTGGAAATAGCGCCCTTTTAATCGCGGGTCCTTTTTTTCTTGTTCACTAAGCTTTTTCGGGTTTTCCACCTCAAAACGCTTAGCAAGGCCTGATATTTCAATCATTTCCCTTCCCTCTTCTCACGTGTTAACAGTCAACATCGTTCGTTATTGTTGTAGGCTTGCTTTGCTGTAGCCGCAAATTATGCCGTTCTAATTGTTGTGGCGTACTTATCTAAGTTCGTCATTAATAGCCATCACAACCTAGTAGTCTGCACATAAAGATATTTATTACAGCATTCCTTGTTTTTATTTGTTGCACAAGTTTCAATCCGACATTAAGTGTTAATAAATATTTCTCAATTTATTCTGTAGCTAAGCCATAAAAAAACCCACCAAGCGGTGGGTTCTTAAATTTTGATTAGGCGTTCGATTTACTCAGGAAGCACATCGTCTTCGTGTTGAGGAAGCGCCTCTTCTGCTTTAACTGTCTTAGAAAGCAATAGCTCTTGGCGGATCTTAGTTTCGATCTCATTTGCGATCTCAGGGTTCTCTTTTAAGAACTTCATCACGTTCGCTTTACCTTGACCAATGCGGTCACCCTTGTAGCTGTACCAAGCACCCGCTTTATCAACTAGCTTTTGCTTAACACCAAGGTCAATAAGTTCAGCTTCTTTGCTGATACCTTCGCCGTAGCGGATCATAAATTCAGCTTGCTTAAACGGAGGTGCAACTTTATTTTTCACTACCTTAACGCGAGTTTCGTTACCAACTACCTCGTCGCCTTCTTTTACTGCACCAATACGGCGAATATCAAGACGAACAGAAGAGTAGAACTTAAGCGCGTTACCACCGGTTGTAGTTTCTGGGTTACCAAACATAACACCAATCTTCATACGAATTTGGTTAATGAAGATACACAGTGTATTTGAACGCTTGATGTTTGCAGTAAGCTTACGCAACGCTTGCGACATTAGACGCGCCTGAAGACCAACGTGAGAATCACCCATGTCACCTTCAATTTCTGCTTTAGGTGTAAGCGCCGCTACCGAGTCAACAATAACAACATCTACTGCACCTGAACGTACAAGCATGTCGCAAATTTCTAGCGCTTGCTCACCAGTATCAGGCTGAGATACCAATAGTTCGTCGATGTTTACGCCAAGTTTCTCAGCATATACCGGGTCTAGGGCGTGTTCAGCATCAACGAAAGCACAGGTTTTACCCTTGCGCTGGGCTTCAGCAATAACTTGAAGTGTCAGCGTGGTTTTACCTGATGATTCAGGTCCGTAGATTTCAACAACACGTCCACATGGCAAACCGCCTATACCTAGAGCGATATCAATGGTAAGTGAGCCAGTAGAAATCGCTTCAATATCCATGGCTTGGTTATCGCCTAAGCGCATGATAGCGCCTTTACCAAATTGCTTTTCAATTTGGCCAACTGCGGCGGTTAAAGCTTTTGATTTGTTATCGTCCACGTAAATATCCTCTAGGATTTGCGGTTAAATTCTGTATTGGTGTTTTCCATGTCTTTTATGAAATTACCAAATAATGATCACATTCTATACTGTACAAGCATACAGTTTCAACCAGTGTTTTTAATTTTCACTCAACATTTTAATTAACTGAGTAATAGCAAAGCTAATAGCGTGTTGACGAACCTCGTCGCGATTGCCGCAGAAAACCTGTTTGATTTGCACTTCGTGCTCCCCACACAAAAAGCCAAACCACACAGTGCCCACCGGTTTTTCTTCGCTGCCACCGCCAGGGCCGGCAATGCCGCTAACCGTTACAACAAGTTGCGCACCGCTGTTACGGCGCACGCCTTCAGCCATTTCTTTAACCGTTAGCTTCGACACCGCGCCGTACTCTTTTAACGTCTGTTCTGTTACCCCCAGAACGCTTCGCTTTGCGTCATTAGAGTACGTCACCCAGGATTGGTTAAACCAATCAGAACTACCTGCCACACTGGTAAAAGCAAAAGCGACACCTCCGCCCGTACACGACTCGGCGCTCGATACGGTCCAACCTTTGTTCCTGAGTGCGTCACCCAACACATGGACTTGCGCAGATAATGCGCTATCAAGTGTTAAAGGGGTGGCGTTTGCTGTCGAATCAGTTGAAAATGTTGTGCTCATTTGGATATACCTAATTACACCTGTTGTGCTTTATCAGATCTTCGCTTGATCTTAGTGGGCGTGAGTTTATCATTTATTCCCCTCAACAGGCATTAAACCCAGCAACAAATTCGCAGAGGCATTTTTTGGAATCACATACTCCTATGATGCGCCAATACCTGACTATTAAGGCGCAGCATCCGAATATTTTACTGTTTTATCGCATGGGCGACTTTTATGAGTTGTTTTACGACGATGCCAAAAAAGCTGCTGAATTACTGGATATTTCATTAACAGCCAGAGGAAAATCTGGTGGTGAACCCATTCCCATGGCAGGTGTGCCTTATCACGCCGTAGAAAGCTACCTGTCTCGCTTAGTGAAAATGGGTGAGTCAGTAGCCATTTGCGAACAGGTAGGCGACCCAGCCACCAGTAAAGGCCCTGTTGAACGCGCGGTACAACGTATTGTTACGCCTGGTACAGTCACTGACGAAGCGCTGTTAGAAGAACGTCGCGATAATATCTTGGCCGCCGTTTGTGGTCACAGTATGCACTATGGTCTGGCAACCCTAGATGTTACAAGCGGTCGTTTTGTTGTGTTTGAATGTGACAGCGATGAAAGCTTACTTGCTGAAATTCAGCGCATTAATCCAGCTGAACTGCTCTACCCCGAAGGATTTGAAAGCTTAGCTTTGGTTGAAAACCGCAAAGGACTTAGACGCCGTCCTGAATGGGAATTCGACATTGATACCGCCTCAGAGCAATTAAACGCGCAGTTTGAAACCAAAACATTAGATGGCTTTGGAATAAAAGGCGTCACTAAAGGCTTAGGCGCAGCGGGCTGCGTTTTACAATATGTAAAGGATACCCAGCGCACTGCTCTGCCTCACATTCGTCGCATTCAGACCGAACAGCAAGACAGCCGCGTGCAGCTTGATGCTGCCACCCGCAGAAACCTAGAACTTACCCATAATTTGTCGGGCGGACAGGAAAATACGCTGTTCAGCGTGATGGATACCACCACTACGGCCATGGGTAGTCGTATGCTACAGCGTGTTATTCACTCGCCTTTAACCGACCAACATGAACTGCACAGCCGCTTAGATGCTGTTGAAACGTTTATTAATGATGACCCTGAAGATATTCGCGCAGCGCTCAAACACATTGGTGATATAGAACGTATTATGGCGCGCTTAGCCCTTCGTTCAGCGAGACCACGCGACTTCGCTCGCCTAAAAAATGCCTTTAACGCCCTGCCTGACTTACAAGATGCTCTAGCTCGGTTCGACACAGGGCAAATCCGAAGTATTAGCGAAACCATTGGCACTTACCCTGAGCTTCAAGCTCTGTTAAATGATGCCATTATCGATAACCCACCAGTGGTAATACGCGATGGCGGCATAATTGCCGAGGGCTACAACGCCGAACTTGATGAATTGCGTAAGCTATCACAAGGAGCTACCGACTACTTAGACGCTATGGAACAACGTGAGCGCGAGCGCACCGGCATTTCTACGCTAAAAGTGGGCTATAACAAAGTTCACGGGTTCTTTATTGAAATTAGCCGGGCGAACAGTGCATTAGCGCCTGCTGAATATATTCGAAGACAAACCCTTAAAAACACTGAACGTTATATAACGCCAGAACTTAAAGAGCACGAAGATAAAGTGCTAAGCAGTCAGGGTGCTGCACTTGCTCTTGAAAAGCAGCTTTACGAAGCCTTATTCGACAACTTTGCGCCACACTTAAACAACTTAATTGAAACTGCCGCGGCTCTAGCCAAGCTCGACGTGCTGTGCTGTTTTGCCGAACGCGCAGTCTCCCTTGATTGGTATCGACCTCACTTGAGTCAAGAATGTGCGCTTACTTATGATGCCGGCCGCCACCCTGTGGTTGAGAATGTAATGAAAGACCCCTTCATTGCCAACCCGCTACAGCTAGATACCGAGCGCCGCATGCTGATTATTACTGGCCCGAACATGGGCGGTAAATCAACTTACATGCGCCAGACAGCGCTGATTGCGTTACTAGCCTGTATTGGCAGTTTTGTACCTGCAGAAAATGCCCACATAGGAAAGCTTGATCGCATCTTTACCCGTATAGGCGCATCAGATGACTTAGCCTCAGGTCGTTCTACCTTCATGGTTGAGATGACAGAGACGGCGAACATTCTCAACAATGCCACAGAAAACTCGCTGGTATTAATGGATGAAATAGGCCGTGGTACCAGTACCTATGATGGATTGTCTCTGGCGTGGGCATGCGCGAGTTATTTGGCAAAACAGCTAAATGCTTATACGCTTTTTGCCACGCATTATTTCGAACTTACTGAACTTCCAGAAACGCAAAGTGGCGTAGTGAATGTGCACTTAGACGCGATGGAGTTTGAAGATACCATACGCTTCATGCATACCGTGTCAGAAGGTGCGGCGAGCAAAAGCTTTGGTTTACAAGTCGCCCAACTTGCAGGCGTACCCAAAGCAGTAATAAAAGCAGCGCAACAAAAACTTGCGGTGTTGGAATCATCACACCTTATGACCAGCACGGAAGACGGATCAGAGAAAGTCAGCGATGAGTCTTTTGTAGCGAAGAGCTCGGCAAAAGGTGGAAATAAAACAAGCGCATCAGGTAAAGCCACATCAAATACCAAAGGCCAAGCTGAAATGCTGTTCCCTGATAAGCCACACCCGGTTGTAGAAGCCCTTGAAAACTTATCACCCGATGAGTTATCACCGCGCCAAGCGCTAGACCTTATCTACACACTTAAGCGCCTGAGCCAGTCTTAAACCAAGCTTAAGCGCGTATAAATTGCGCATCATGTGGGCAAATTGATTGTCTGCCCACATGAATTTGCGTATACTATCGCCCCGTCCAAAGTGTAGCTGGTTTTGTTCTAAACTCAGCCTATATTTACCATACAACCCAAACGTTCTAGGTTTCGCATGACAAATTATATTTTCGTCACCGGTGGTGTAGTTTCATCGCTAGGTAAAGGTATTGCTGCAGCATCGTTGGCCGCAATTCTGGAAGCTCGCGGTCTCACCGTAACCATGTTAAAACTCGACCCTTACATCAATGTCGACCCGGGCACTATGAGCCCTATCCAGCATGGTGAAGTATTTGTTACCGATGACGGCGCTGAGACCGACCTTGATCTTGGTCACTATGAGCGTTTTATTCGCACCCGCATGACTAAGCGCAACAACTTCACTACCGGCCGTGTATATGAAGAAGTGTTAAAGCGCGAGCGTCGCGGTGATTACCTTGGCGCAACCATTCAGGTTATTCCTCATATCACCAATGAAATTAAGCGCCGCGTAATTGAAGGTGCTGAAGGTCATGATGTAGCTATTGTTGAAGTAGGCGGAACCGTTGGTGATATCGAGTCACAACCTTTCTTGGAAGCTATTCGTCAGCTTGGTACCGAAGTAGGCCGTGAACGTGCTATGTTCATGCACTTAACTCTTGTGCCTTATATGCCAGCATCAGGTGAAGTAAAAACTAAGCCTACGCAGCACTCGGTAAAAGAGCTTCGCTCTATTGGTATTCAACCAGACATTCTCGTTTGTCGTTCAGTAGGTGCATTGCCGGCTAGTGAGCGCTCGAAAATCGCCCTATTCACAAACGTTGCTGACAAAGCCGTTATTTCTTTGAAAGACGTAGACAGCATTTACCGCATCCCTGCTGCACTTAAAGCACAAGGCATGGATCAGCTGGTAGTTGACCGTTTCGGTCTTGAGTGTGAAGAAGCCGACTTATCTGAGTGGGAACAAGTACTTTACGCTGAGTCTAACCCTACTGCTGAAGTTAATATTGGTATGGTAGGCAAGTATGTTGAACTACCTGACGCTTATAAGTCTGTAAACGAAGCGCTTAAGCACGCTGGCCTTAAAAATCGTCTGACCGTGAATATTCACCACATCGACTCACAAGACGTGGAAAGTAAAGGTACCCAAATTCTAGAAAAACTAGATGCTATCTTGGTGCCTGGCGGCTTTGGCGAACGCGGTATAGAAGGTAAAATTGCTGCTGCTCGTTATGCCCGTGAAAACAAAGTCCCTTACCTTGGCATTTGCTTAGGTATGCAGGTAGCGCTTATCGAGTACGCGCGCAATGTTGCAGGTATGGAAAATGCGAACAGCACAGAGTTCGACCCTGAAACGCCTTATCCTGTTGTGGGCCTAATCACTGAGTGGTTAGACGCAGCCGGTACAACTGAAACTCGCACTGAAAACTCAGATCTTGGCGGAACTATGCGCTTAGGCAGCCAGCTTTGCCATCTTATAGACGGTACAAAAGTGCATGAGATGTATGGCAGCACAGAGATTTATGAGCGTCACCGTCACCGTTATGAAGTGAACAATAACCTACGCGACCAAATCGAAGCAGCTGGATTAAAGGTAAGTGGTTTGTCCACTGACAAGCGACTTGTAGAAGTGGTAGAAATCCCTGATCATCCTTGGTTCATTGCGGGCCAATTCCACCCTGAGTTCACATCAACTCCTCGGGATGGACACCCATTATTCACTGGTTTCGTTGCTGCGGCAGGAAAATACCAGAAAGAAAATCACTAATTTCTAATAAAAGGGCGCTCTCTCCCGTTGCGCCCCATTCAATTGTTGAGGAAAAAACATGGCGAAAATTAGTCGCATTATCGGACGCGAAATCTTAGATTCACGCGGAAACCCTACCGTAGAAGCAGATGTTTACTTAGAATCAGGCGTAATGGGCCGAGCTGCAGCACCTTCTGGTGCATCTACTGGTAGCCGCGAAGCACTAGAGCTACGCGACGGCGACAAGTCTCGTTACTTAGGTAAAGGTGTAACAAAGGCAGTTGCAGCAGTTAACGATACCATCGCGCCAGCACTTATCGGTAAAGATGCACTAGCGCAAGCTGATATCGACGGCATCATGATTGACCTTGATGGCACTGAAAACAAAGAAACCCTTGGCGCGAACGCAATCCTAGCGGTTTCACTTGCAGTAGCGAAAGCAGCGGCAGCAGAGAAAGGCGTAGCACTTTACGAGCACATTGCAGACCTAAACGGTACATCTGGTCAATTCTCTATGCCAGTACCAATGATGAACATCATCAACGGTGGTGAGCACGCTGACAACAACGTAGACATTCAAGAGTTCATGGTTCAGCCTGTTGGCGCAAAGAGCTTCAAAGAAGCACTACGTATGGGTGCAGAAATCTTCCACGCTCTTAAGAAAGTACTGTCTGCTAAAGGCCTTAACACAGCAGTTGGCGACGAAGGTGGTTTTGCCCCTAACCTTAGCTCAAACGCTGAAGCGCTTGCAGTAATCGTAGAAGCCGTTGAAAACGCTGGCTACAAAATGAATGAAGACATTACCCTTGCACTAGACTGCGCGGCGTCTGAATTCTATAAAGATGGCAAATACGTACTATCTGGCGAAGATAAGAGCTTCGATTCAGAAGCGTTTGGCGACTACCTTGCTGACCTTTCTTCACAATACCCAATTGTATCTATTGAAGACGGTCTGGACGAGAGCGACTGGGACGGATGGGCAAGCCTAACTAAGAAGATTGGTGACAAAGTACAGCTAGTTGGTGACGACTTGTTTGTAACTAACACTAAAATTCTTAAGCGCGGTATTGATAACGGTATTGGTAACTCAATCCTTATCAAGTTCAATCAAATCGGTTCACTGACTGAAACCCTTAACGCTATTAAGATGGCGAAAGATGCGGGCTTTACAGCGGTTATCTCTCACCGCTCTGGTGAAACTGAAGACGCCACTATTGCCGACCTAGCAGTAGGTACAGCGGCGGGCCAAATCAAGACGGGTTCACTATGCCGTTCTGACCGTGTTGCTAAGTACAACCAATTACTTCGAATTGAAGAAGCACTAGGTGACGCTGCAACTTACAAAGGCCGTAGCGAAATCAAAGGCCAATAGTTGACGCCTGAGAATATGATGAAAAGCCGCTTTCTATAGCGGCTTTTTTTGTGTCTATTTTTTCGTATTGTTTAATGAAACCGTGTAGCAACAAGCGCTTAATCTTGCTAGGGTTAAATAACTTTAGACAGGTATTTGATAATCCCGATGGCTTCAGGCGACAAACTTTCCCACTCTTTATCCAACTCCCAAGTTGGCTTTTTCAGTGAAGCTGGTGAACTCGGCGGAAGCCACCCTCAATTCAATGAAATATGTACTGCTCTGTATGAAAGAGAAATCGTCTCTCTAGCTCATAGCGAGATAAAAAACCTATCGCTGCTTAAACGTCGAATGGGTGGGCTTCCCTATCACGTGAAAGCTATTGCTCGATATATGGTAAATAACGGCAGTTCAAACAATCCATCCCCACTAAAAACAGATACACATAATGGAAGTTGGTATGCCAAGCAATCTGCAAAGTGCCCCGGCATTAATCATTTAGACGATGTAGAGAAGCGAGAAGCGTGGTATACGAAAAACGCTAGGTATGGTCTTGTTGTACCTGTTTTAATTTTAAATATGGAAGGTTCTCACATTGAGCTTGATTCCATTGATATGGTAAATCAAGACAATACCCAGCTCCATCTGAACAAAAATGGATGGTTTGCTAACTCGGGTGAATGCATTCACTCAACAACACTACGCGATGAATTGGAAGCGGCTACGGCACTTTCAGTTCAAAACAAAATACTATTGCGGCCTTCAAAGGCGATAATGACCGCTGCATGCTGTGGCCACGCATGGAGCTTTAAATCCAAGCGTTCACCCCGTGCCTTATCCCTTCGCGAAATGCGCTTATCTACTCAAATCAATTGGAAGAACTTTACGTTACTTAGCAAATAACAAGGCTTATATAGAATAAAAACCCACTTAAAAAGCATAAATAGCCAAGATTCACATTTCACCTCTATAGACAAAATTAGTACGAACATCCTAACCAACCCTGCAGTTAAAACTTAAAGCCCTTTGAAATGACAGATATTGCTAGCCATGCTTACTGATAACGAAGACCGTTAGGATGCGCATCCTAAATAATTAAAAGAAAGTATTTATACACGAAAAATATACTCATTATCGTAAACAATGGTTGACCTCTTCATGCCACATGGGTACATTGTCGCTATCAACTTGGTCAGCAAAGAAACAACAGCTCATGCGTATTCGTTTCCTTCTTCTATCTCTACTCCTTATGGCAGCCAGACTGCACGGGTAGATTGCGACCAGCGATTTAATTTCACAAAAACCCGTGCCAAGCACGGGTTTTTTTTTAACTACTCAACTGAGAGAGCGTCATGACAAATCAAGTGAAGATCTTTGATACCACATTGCGAGACGGTGAGCAGGCCTTACCTGCAAGCCTAAGTGCCAAAGAGAAATTGCAGATCGCGCTGGCGCTCGAACGGTTAGGCGTAGACATTATCGAAGCTGGCTTTCCTGTCTCTTCTCCAGGCGATTTTCGCTCTGTACAAATGATTGCAAAAGAAGTTAAGAACTCTATCGTTTGTGGCCTATCTCGCGCATTGCCGGGTGACATTGATGCATGCGGACAAGCATTAAGCGTTGCTGAGCAATTCAGAATTCACACCTTCATCGCAACGTCAGAGATTCACGTAGGTGCCAAGCTTCGCAAGTCACAAGATGAAATTGTAGATATGGCTGTAGCCGCAGTGAAACATGCACGTAAGTATACTGACGATGTAGAGTTTTCCTGTGAAGATGCGGGGCGTACCCATATTGATTACCTATGCCGAATGGTTGAAGCTGCTATTAACGCTGGCGCAACGACGGTAAATATTCCGGACACCGTAGGCTACACAATACCTACAGAGTTTGGCGGTATTATTCAGCAATTGTTCAATCGCGTTCCAAATATCGATAAAGCAACCATTTCAGTACATTGTCACAACGACTTGGGCTTAGCGGTAGCAAATTCATTAGCAGCTGTTGAGCAAGGTGCCAGACAGGTTGAATGTACGATAAACGGTATTGGCGAGCGTGCTGGTAACGCTTCACTTGAAGAAATTGCCATGATCTTACAAACCCGTAAGAACATGTTGGGCTTTGAAACTAACATTAATTCTACTGAAATTTCGCGCACATCTAAGTTAGTCAGCCAGCTTTGTAATATGCCAGTTCAGTCAAACAAAGCCATTGTTGGCGCAAATGCGTTTAGCCATTCATCTGGTATTCACCAAGACGGTGTCTTAAAAGCGCAAAATACCTATGAAATTATGACCCCAGAAAGTGTGGGCATTAATAAGAACAACCTAAACTTAACGTCACGCTCTGGCCGTCATGTGATTAAGCATCGCTTAACCGAACTTGGCTATAAAACCGAAGACTATGACTTAGAAGCGGTGTATGACGCCTTCTTAAAGTTAGCGGATAAAAAAGGCCAAGTATACGATTACGACCTTGAAGCCTTGTTGTTCTTCGATAAGCAAAAGCACGACCAAGCACACTTCCAGTTGCTTTATCTTCAAGCTAATTCAGGGCGTGAAATCATTCCAAGCGCTACCGTTAAAATGAAAGTGGGCACTGAAGAGATTACCCAGTCTAGCATTGGAAACGGCCCGGTAGATGCGGCTTATAAGGCCATCATGTCTATACTAGGTCACGAAGATTTAGAAGTTGTGGACTTTAAACTAGATTCAAAAGGTGAAGGTGCCGACGCTTTGGCGCAAGTGAGCGTTATCGCTACATATAAAGGCCGTCGTTTCCATGGAATCGGCCTGGCTACAGATATTGTGGAAGCCGGCGTTAAAGCCCTTATCTTTGTATTAAACAACACATATTTGGCCGATCAAATTGATCAGCAAAAAAATCAACAAGAACGCGTTGCAGGAGTATAAATGAGCCAGTATTCAATTGCCGTATTAGCCGGAGACGGTATCGGCCCAGAAGTTATGCAGGAAGCCAATAAGGTTTTAGATGCTGTTGAAAAGAAGTTTAACGTCACCCTCAACCGCACTGCATATCCTGTGGGTGGCTACGCCATTGATACTGAAGGCGAAGCGCTACCCTCAAAAACGCTATTGGGCTGTGAGCAAGCCGATGCGATCTTGTTTGGCAGTATCGGTGGCCCTAAGTGGGACACCTTGCCGTTAGAACAACGTCCAGAGCGTGCCGCACTACTTACCCTTCGCAGTCATTTTGACCTGTTCAGCAACTTGCGCCCAGCTCGCATTTATCCGGGCCTTGAAAGCCTGTCTCCCCTTCGCGAAGACATTGCTAAATCGGGCGTAGACGTTTTAGTTGTCCGTGAGCTAACCAGCGGTATTTACTTTGGTCAGCCTAAAGGCCGAGAAGGTGAAGGCGAAGAAGAGTTCGCGTATGACACCATGCGCTATAGCAAACGTGAAATTCGCCGTATTGCGATTGCGGCGTTTGAAGCAGCGCAAAAGCGTCGCGGCAAAGTGACGTCGGTAGACAAAGCCAACGTACTGGTAACCAGCCGTTTATGGCGTGAAATTACTGAAGAAGTAGCGAAAGACTATCCAGATGTAGAACTTGACCATATCTACATCGACAATGCCACTATGCAGATTATGAAGAACCCAGCGCAGTTCGATGTAATGCTGTGTTCAAACCTTTTTGGCGATATCGTTTCTGATGAATGCGCCATGATGACAGGCTCTATGGGCTTGTTGCCATCGGCAAGTATGAACGAAGATGGCTTTGGCCTTTATGAGCCAGCAGGCGGTTCGGCCCCAGATATTGCAGGGCAAGGCATTGCTAACCCTATCGCACAAATTTTATCGGCCGCCATGATGCTGCGTTTCAGCATGAACTTGAATGATGCTGCCGACGCAATTGAAAAGGCAGTAGTGGCAACGCTAGAAGCAGGAGTACTTACGGGCGAGTTATTACCTGCAGATAAACGCAGCCAAGCGGCAAGCACGTCGCAAGTAGGCGATGAAATCGTTAAACAATTAATGGCGCAGGAGTAAAACAACCTCATGGCCAAGACCTTATATGACAAAGTGTGGCAAGCCCACATTATTGACCAAATCGGTGAAGACAGCTTAATTTATATCGACCGTCACCTAATTCACGAAGTGACGTCACCTCAGGCATTCGCTGGCCTTAATGAAAAAGGCCGTAAAGTACGACGCCCTGATCGCACGGTTGGCACCATGGATCACAGCATTTCAACCCGTTCACTGGCAATTGATGCCTGTGGTCCGGCAAATGCGCTTCAGCTACAAACCTTGGCAAAAAACTGTGAAGAACACGGCATTCAGCTATTTCCAGTGGGACACCAAAAGCAAGGTATTGTGCACGTAATGGGCCCGGAATTAGGTTTAATTCAGCCAGGCATGACGGTGGTGTGTGGTGACTCACACACTGCAACCCACGGTGCGTTTGGTGCGCTGGCATTTGGTATTGGTACCTCTCAGGTAGAGCATGTATTGGCAACGCAAACGTTGAAACAAAGCCGCGCTAAGAGCATGCTTATTAATGTAAATGGCAAGCTTCCTGTTGGTATTACCGCAAAAGACATTATTCTTGCCATTATAGGAAAGATTGGCCACGCCGGCGCTACCGGCCATGTCATCGAATACGCGGGTGAAGCTATCCGCGGTCTAAGCATGGAAGAGCGCATGACGGTGTGCAACATGAGTATTGAAGCTGGTGCGAAAGCTGGCCTTGTTGCACCAGACGAGAAAACCTTCGCCTACCTTGAAGGCCGCGAATACGCACCTAAGGGTCAAGATTGGGAAGACGCCGTCGCTTATTGGAAAACCCTTTATACCGAAGAGGGCGCAACCTTTGACACTGTGGTTGAACTTGAAGCAGCGGATATCGCTCCTCAGGTTACGTGGGGCACCAACCCAGGCCAAGTTATTGGCGTAAACACACCGGTACCTGCTCCTGAAGATTTCAGCGACCCGATTGAAAAAGAAAGCGCGGTAAAAGCACTAGAGTATATGGGTTTAAAACCCGGTGAAAAGCTTGCCGACGTTGCAGTAAACCACGTATTTATCGGCTCATGTACCAACGGTCGTATTGAAGATATGCGCGCAGCGGCACAAATCGCCAAGCGCGGTAAAGTCGCCGATTCAGTTACCGCGATTGTCGTTCCAGGGTCAGGTAACGTTAAACGCCAAGCTGAAGCAGAAGGCTTAGATAAAATCTTTATCGATGCTGGCTTTGAGTGGCGGTTGCCAGGTTGCTCTATGTGCCTTGGTATGAATGACGACAAGCTAGTGGCAGGCGATAGATGTGCCTCTACCAGTAACCGTAACTTTGAAGGCCGTCAAGGCCGTGGTGCGCGCACTCACTTAGTAAGCCCAGCAATGGCTGCCGCTGCTGCAATTACCGGTCGCTTTGCTGACGTTAGAGATTATCAGGAGTAAGTTATGTCTGAACAAGGTTTTACACAACACACAGGCATTGCTGCGCCGCTTGATCAGGCCAATGTCGATACCGACCAAATTATTCCAAAACAGTTTCTGACTGGCGTAACACGTGCTGGCTACGGCAAACATTTGTTTCACGACTGGCGTTATTTGGATTTAGAAGAGAAAGAGCCAAACCCAGCGTTCGCGCTGAATAAGCCTGAGCACAAAGGTGCGAGTCTGTTACTAGCTCGCGAAAACTTTGGTTGTGGTTCAAGCCGGGAACACGCGCCGTGGGCCCTTGCCGACTTTGGGTTTAAAACGGTTATTGCCACCAGCTTTGCTGATATTTTTTACGGCAACTGCATTAATAATCAGCTAGTGCCAGTGGCGTTATCAAGCGAGCAAATGGACGCTTTATTTGCTACGGTTAAGGCAGACCCTGCAACTAAGATTACCGTTGATCTTCCAGCGCAAACGGTAAGTTTTAACGATACCAGCTTCAGCTTCGATATCGCTGAGCATCACAAAAACAACCTGATTAAAGGCTTAGATGCTATCGGTCAAACCCTTGAACTTACGAGTGCTATAGAAGACTTTGAAAATAAACAGCCTGCGTGGCTGTAGTTACGCATCTTTAATAAAGTCAACATATCGTCGAGAGTGCCCACTGAATGCGGCACTCTCATATTTATTTCTGTTTAGCCATCACATTGTTTTTTAAAAGTCATCTAACAATTCTTAAGTCTTCGTAATTTATTTATCTCAAGTTCTCAAACGTTATACTAAAGATTAATAAAGCCCTCACTTTTTTCACTGGAATATCGTACTATTCGTTCCTATTGTAGTTAAAGGCTATGGCAACGTTGTGCCTCACAGGAGAGATAATGCTAGAACAGGTACCCATTGATGATTTGCAGCCAGGTATGTACGTCAATCAAGTACTTGAACAAACGGGTTCACTTAAAATGCGTTCTAAAGGCATAGTGAAGACCCAAGCCATCATTGATAGTCTTAAATCCAAAGGTATTCTTACCGTTGAAGTGGATCTTGCTAAATCAAAGCTTCCTGAAGGGCCTAAGCCGGCTCCGCCATCTAAAGAAGCACAGCCAGAAGCCGCTAAAACGGCTGTTAAGCCTGTAGGGCGTGATTCAATAAACGAAGCCAACGATCTCTATAACAGCGCACTTACCATTCAAAGCAGCTTTTTGAAGTCGCTAAAAAATGGTGCGGTGAAAGATTTATCACCCATGGAGTCGCTATCACAAAGCCTTATTGAAAGTGTATTTGATAACAAAGACGCACTAAGCTGCCTCACCATGATCAAGGATACTGACCAGTACCTTCTTGAACACAGCATTAACTGCAGTGTACTAAGCGGTATTTTCTGTGAGTTTCTTGGCTACGACAGAGACACCACAGAGCAAGTAAGTTTGGGTGCACTTTTAATGGATATTGGCATGTCTTCGCTACCTGACGAAATTCGCAACAATACAGGTGAATTTTCTAGCGATGATTGGGAAGTAATGAAAACCCACGTTGAGATTGGTGTAGATCTGGTTGAGCAATGCGGTGATATTTCTGACTTATCCTTACGCATTATTGAAGAGCACCATGAGCGTATAGACGGAAGCGGCTATCCGAAAGGGTTAGTTGGCGACGAGATTTCAGAATTTGCTCGCATCGCCGCTATTGTGGATGCATACGACGCAATGACATCTAACCGAACTCACAAGAATAGCATTACGCCCACTCAGGCACTAAAACGCTTAACTGCGACAGAAAATTTAGATCAAGAATTGGTGAAGCAATTTATTCAGTGTATCGGTGTACACCCTGTAGGTTCGTTGGTTCGCTTGAAAAGCGGTAAGTTAGGCATTGTTAGTAAGCTTAATCCTAAAGATCCCGTGAGTCCTCACGTTATGACGTTTTATAGCGTTACGTCTCAACACTTTAAAGAAGTTAAACGTATTGATTTAAGCCAGTACGATGATGAGATTGTGTCAGGTGTTCGTCCCGAAGAATTTAGTTTGAACTTACCAAAATTCTTTAAGGATGTGTTCATTAATCAGATGCCACTTTAGGTTTTACAATCTCCATAGAAAAGGCCCTTCATACCAAAGGGCCTTTTTGTATTTTAAAATGGCTAGATTAACGTGGCTAGGTTATGTCTATACGCCCGCTAACCCCGTTAATGGCGATTACCAATCAGTTAGTGCAGCCATAGTGAAGAGTTCATCTTCGAAAGAAAGTACTACACGCTGCGCTTCAATGTTTACAATCTGAACTCTATCGGCAATCCAATCGCCCTCGCCAATTTGACGTCCATTGACTCTCACCCACCTATCTGCTGGACGAGACGCATACATGTGTGCACTAAAATTCATGGTAGGAAGTCGTGTTAATAGGCGAACAGGCAGTTGGTCGACACGGGGTAGCTCATCTTTTACCGTCACCCTTGTTTGCTCTTCAGCGGGGGCGCCATCTTCTGCTTTCGAATCTAATGCTGCAACAGCAGCGTTAAATCTCGCCATAAGCTCTGGCGACACCGATACATCAGATTGAGACGCCTCTTCATTTAGTACTTTTCCTTCGTACGCGTCTGAAGACGCGGTTTGTCTTGAGTTCGTTGAAGAGTTGCGTGCAGAGTCATTATTTGAGTCAGCATCAGAGCGCTGCGAGACATCATTGTTATAGCTAGCTTGAGTGTCTGTTGCGCTTGAGTTTGTGCCAGAGACAGCGCTTAAGTTCTCAACAGGCTGTTTACTGTCGTTAGCTTGCGTGCCTTGTTGAACTGCCGACACGTTACCAGAATTAGTACTAGCAACTGTACTTGAACCTATGTCTTGTCCGCTTTGTTGAGCGTTAGGGGAAGCTGGCTTATTTGAATTGTTTGAAGTGCCCGGTGTTCCATCACTATCTAGCGTATACTCTGAAGAGTCCCCGACTGTACCAACCGGCGAATCAGGGCGTTCAGGTGTTGTTACCGAAGCAACACTCTGTGCCGTAAACATTGGCCACCAACGCTCTACAGTAGCCGCAGTGAAACCAATACACGCCCCTCCCAGAATAACTACAGCAAAAAGTGCTGCTTGCTTGGTATATAGTTTCCACGCCGATGGTAATCCTTCTACCGTGGGTAAAAACAAGCTTCGATTAAACTGCTCATTGAGGGATTTATCAAATTTGGCGGTAGTGTCGTGCTCGCCCCGAAGCAAAGCTTGGGTCTGTGTTCTATGATGAACTGCCGGCGCTATTTCTACGGTTTGCTCAGGGTCTATTTCAACCTCTTGCACGCCCATTTCAGACAAGCCCTGCACCATAGCATCGCTTGTCACTAAACCCGACTTTCTAATTTTAACTGGCCCATTTTGCTTGGTAATTTGAACAATCACCATACCGGGTTTTAAATGGTCAATGGCAACGATATTAGACATACAAGCTCCCTAACCCGTAACCGAATATGATGGCCAAAACAAACGCCGATGCGAGATACCATTTACGCTGGCTTTGCACGCGCTGACTGACAACATCTTCACCTAGAATTTGCTCTGCCGCGGCCAAGAATATAGGCTTTTGCACAACCGCATGCTGCTTAGTAAAAGATAAGGTTAACGCCCGATCGCACAGCAAATTAATTACCCTTGGGATCCCACCGGTAATTTGATGCACCGCGCGCAATGTAGACTTACTGAAAATACTGATATCACCTTCAGCCACGCTTAAGCGGTGTGCTATGTAAGCACTGACTTCTGGCGCAGTTAAGGGCAGCAGATGATAACGAGCGGTAATGCGTTGGGCCAGCTGACGTAATTCGTTACGCTTTAACAACTGCTGTAATTCAGGCTGACCTATCAATACTACCTTTAACAGCTTTTCACGATTCGTTTCTAAGTTGGTCAATAAACGAAGTTGTTCTAGTACTTCGGGCAACAGATGCTGCGCTTCATCAACCATTAGTACCGTATTAATGCCTGACTGGTGATTCTCTGCTAACTTAGACAAAATCAAATCGGTGAAGTACTTAAGGCTTGCTTTTTCAGGTGTATAAGCCAAGCCTAACTCATCACATACCGTTGCTAATAGTTCAAGGGCGGATAAGGTAGGATTCAAAATCATGGCTACCTGAGTATTGTCTGGTAGCTGCTGCAACAGTTTTCTCGATACCGTTGTTTTTCCCGTGCCCACTTCTCCGGTGAGCATTACAAAACCACCGCTTTCTCTGAGGCCAAAGGTCAAATGGGCCAAAGCCTCTTTGTGCCTTGGGCTCATATACAAATAATCGGGGTTAGGCGCAATCGAAAAAGGATTGTCATTTAACCCGAAGTAGTTCAAATACATGGTTGCTGAAGCGCCTATCTGTTTTAATTTTTAACGACGATTAAACTACCAGACGCAACCTTGAAGTGAAAGCGCATAACGATGTGGCTACGAATTTTATTTGTAACATTGCTATACTGCGCCTCTGTTACCTTGGGAAGGTTGATTTTCGTTACACGTCAAAAGTCGATGCATTCCCAATCTAAAAAGTATTACTGACTAAAAAATCGTTGGAAGAGCATGCAAGTATATCTCGTTGGTGGCGCAGTGCGTGATGCACTGTTAAACAGAAAAGTTGTTGAACGCGACTATGTCGTTGTGGGCGCCACGCCAGAAGAAATGCTCAGCCAGGGTTTTACCCAAGTAGGCAAAGACTTCCCTGTTTTTTTACACCCTAAAACACAGGAAGAATACGCACTTGCACGTACTGAACGTAAGTCAGGAAAAGGTTACACAGGCTTTGTGTGCGATGCGTCAAGCTCGGTCACGTTGGAAGAAGATTTGTTACGTCGTGACCTTACCGTTAACGCGATAGCGCAAGATAAACTTGGAAACCTTATCGACCCCTATGGTGGTAGAAAAGATTTAGAAAACCGCCTACTTCGCCATGTATCTGAAGCCTTTAGTGAAGACCCTTTACGCGTATTTCGCGTTGCTCGGTTTGCAACCCGCTATGCTTATTTAGGGTTTACTATCGCCACTGAAACCATGGCACTTATGCAATCCATGGCCGAAAGCGGCGAGTTAAGCACGCTAAGTGCTGAGCGGGTATGGCAAGAAACAAAGCGTAGTCTTTTAGAGAAAACACCGCATGTTTTTTTCACTGTATTACACCAAGCACACGGTCTTAATGACTGGTTTACTGAGCTTGAAAGTAACTTAGATACTGCTTTGGCAGCATTAAAAACGGCGGTAGACCTAGAAAAGGCTGAAAACGAGAGCCTTGTTAAAGACACAGGTTCAGAAACCCCATTACCTGACAGCAGCAATTCAGAAACCGCTAGGCTGATTACAAGATTTACTGCTCTGCTCTCTCACCTTGGTGAGGAGGAAGCGAAGCACTTATGTAGCCGACTGAAAGTGCAGAACCAAGTTAGTGAAATTGTCATCCTTGCCTGCAAATTTAAAGATTTTCTATTGAGTATGCAGAACTCTCCCGCCGACCTCCTCGCCTTATTCAATGGCTGTGATGCATGGAGAAGAGAGGAGCGTTTTACATTATTGCTTAGCGCTTTTGCTCCTTATGCTCATAGCAAAGGCGTGGATTGGCAAGAACAACAAAAGCGCATCGAAAATGCATTAGCCGCCGCCAAACAAGTGAACGTGCAAGACATCATTGCCACCGGCGTTAAAGGCCCCGAAATAAGAGACGCGCTTAACCAAGCAAAGTTATCTGCTATTGCCTCGATTAATAATCAATAGTGGTAAAGCAATGATCGAAAGAAAAACGAACGGATGCTTTCTCTCACTTTTAGCGTCACCACTTTTTTGTTTACTTTGCACAGTGATTCTTTTGCTTACTGGATGCACTGAAAAGGTACGCGTATTACCTGTAGACGAGTTTCGCTTTACCCAAGAGCCAGTAAGGAAAGCAGCGCTTTCAGAAGATGCCCGTCTTGCGGCATTCATTTTTAACGATTCCTCTGTGTCAGTATGGGATGTCGATGAAAAACGAGAGCGCTATAAATGGCATCGTGAAGTACTTGATGAAGAATCACTGCACCTAATTACGTTTTCCGAAGATAAGGCATGGTTAGCGCTCACGGGTTATTGGAGCACTACACTGATTAACTTGAACTCAGGTAATGTAGTTGGAAGTTGGCATTTTAGTGGAAAAGACCCCGGCGCCACAGCGTCATCAGCCTCTCTATCCCCCAGTGGCGACAGCGCACTAGTTGGCATGACCGATGGTACCGTATTACTACTAAATTTTGATAATGGCACTGCATTGCAATACCAGCACAATACGATGAAAGTGCTTCATGTCGGCTATGCTTCTGATGACTTTGCGTATTCTGGAGGGATAGATAAGCGCTGGTTTTTATGGGATTTAAATAAAAACAACTTGTTGCTAGAAAGGCAATATCGCAGTCGAGTTACCGCTTCTGTACTAGACAATAGAGCTCAACGCGCTTTTATCTCCGATGCGCTAAATAGCCACGAAATTATTGATCTCGCCACCCATGAAGTAGTGTCTGAACTGCAATTTATGGAACGTTTCCGCTTTTTCCGAAAAGGGTTATTTTTAGAAAACGGTGACTACCTAATGACAACATCACCCAAATCAGTGGTGACGCTATGGCATGCCAACTCTGGCGAGGAGATAGCCTCATGGGAAATTAAACGGTACTCAAGCGAAGCCACCACTCACGCTATTACACTTAACCAGGATGGTGATGTTGCTACCCTCTCCTCTGATGGCGTGCTTCAAAGCTGGGATTACCGCACAATAGCCAACCCCCTTTAATTCCTTCAGGCAAGGGCTGCAAACTGACTACTACTTTGAAATCTTGCAGCCTGAAATTGAAAGTAAAATGAGTAAGTTCGATTTAACGCAAATGCATGAGCGTAACGCCAACAGTACCAACACGTTAGCGTCAGAATGTGTATTTACGTACGGTGTGCTAATTTAACGCCAGTTTTTCTCAATGTTTTGGTGTAGCAATGCTACAATACGCCCCATTCATTTAGAGCATTTTTTATACTATGACTTTCGAAGAACTCGAATTAGACGAAGCACTGTGTCACGCAGCTGCCGATATGGGGTTTGATACTCCAACTAGCATTCAAGAACTGGTTATCCCTCATGCGTTGGATGGACGAGATATCTTGGCCTCTGCTCCTACAGGTACTGGTAAAACAGCCGCTTTCTTATTGCCTGCATGCCAGTTTTTACTTGATTATCCGCGCAGACAGCCTGGTGCTACACGCATTTTGATCCTAACGCCTACCCGCGAGTTAGCGTTACAGGTATACGAACAAGCGCTTGCTATTACCAAGCATACACAAATTGTGTGCGGCGTAATAACCGGTGGTATTAACTATGGTACCGATAAAGAAACCTTAAGCAAGAATCTCGATATTCTTGTGGCCACGCCAGGTCGTTTGCTTGAGCATATCGAAAAAGAGGCAGCAGATTGCCGTGATATCGAGTGTTTGATCCTAGATGAAGCTGACCGCATGTTGGATATGGGTTTCTCAACGGTAGTTAACCAAATTGCTGCCGAAGCGCGCTGGCGCAAGCAAAACCTATTGTTCTCTGCCACGCTTGAAGGCAAAGGCGTTAAGACCTTCGCTCATGACATTCTTAACAATCCTGAAGTGATTGAAGCGAACCCATCGCGTAAAGAAAAGAACAAAATTCATCAGTGGTATCACCTTGCTGACGATATGAACCACAAGCAAGCGTTGCTAGTGAATATTTTGAAGCAAGAAACGACGACGTCAGCGGTTGTGTTTGTGAAAACTCGCGAACGCCTGCAAATGCTAAAGGACTTCTTAGCCTCGAAAGATATTCCAGTGTGCTGGTTACAGGGCGAAATGCCGCAAGACAAACGTATTGCAGCGCTAGCCCGTTTTAAAAGTGGTGAAGTACCTATCTTGCTGGCAACGGATGTTGCAGCCCGCGGTATCGACGTACCTAACGTAAGCCATGTTATTAACTTCGACATGCCGCGCAAAGCCGACGTTTACGTGCACCGCATTGGCAGAACCGGCCGTGCTGGCGCCAAGGGCACGGCAATATCGTTAGTAGAAGCCCACGATTTTGACATGGTGGCCAAAACCTCGCGTTACATGGGCGAACCACTAAAAGCTCGCGTTATTGACGAGCTACGCCCTAAAAACAAAACGCCTAAGATTGGCCCTAAAAAGAAAAAAGTGAAGGCCAAAGACAAAGCCAAGGCAAAAGCTAAGTCTAAGAAGAAAAAGTAAAGAGTGTGAAAGTAGTAAATAGGTAACATTCGGGTGAGTTAATGCGGTGGGCTAGGATGTAGGTGGAACATTGCCGACACAAACCCTCTGCCGCAGGGATGCGGCAGCGGAGCGCACATGGATGTGTTTACCGCGTGTTTGTGGAGGCAATGTTTCGCCCGCAGCCGTCGCCCTCCGCTTTAGCTCACCGTCAGTTCAAAAGAGTACACAATGAAATTCCCAGAAAAAATTGTTTTAGCCACAGGTAACCAAGGCAAGGTACGTGAGTTTGCATCCTTATTTGCAGATTACGGTGTAGACGTTGTGGCGCAAAAAGAATTAGGTGTATCTGATGTGCCTGAAACAGGCACAACATTCGTGGAAAATGCCATTATTAAAGCGCGTCATGCGGCACAAGTAACAGGCCTTCCTGCTATTGCTGACGACTCAGGCTTAGTGGTTGACGCTCTTGGCGGTGCACCCGGTATTTATTCAGCCCGCTATGCTGGCGCTGATGCAACTGACGATACCAATATCGATAAGCTACTAGCAGCCCTTGATGGCGAAACCCAGCGGAAAGCGCATTTCTTCTGTACATTAGTGTTTATGCGCCATGCTGACGACCCAGTACCATTAGTTAGTCAAGGTAAGTGGCAAGGTGAAATTTTAACCGCTCGCTCTGGCAACGACGGTTTTGGTTACGACCCGGTATTTCACGTGCCAACTCATGGCTGCACAGCTGCAGAACTGGAGAAAGCCGAAAAGAACCGTATTAGCCATCGCGGCAACGCCCTAGCGATTTTGCTTGATAATATGAGAGCGACTTTTGCGTAATCCACCGCTTAGCCTTTATATCCACATTCCTTGGTGTGTTCAAAAGTGTCCGTACTGTGATTTTAACTCTCACGGGCTTAAATCTGATTTACCCGAGAAAGAATATGTGGCGCACTTGCTGGATGATTTAGCCATTGATGCAAAACGTATTGGCGACCGCCCTGTTGAGACAATCTTTATAGGCGGCGGCACGCCAAGTTTGTTTTCAAGCGAGGCCATGGCTGACATTTTAAACGGCGTTAAACAGCGGGTTAACTTAAGCGACACTGCTGAAATAACTATGGAAGCCAATCCAGGTACCGTTGAGGCAGGTAAGTTTGCGGGCTTTTATCAGGCAGGCGTAAACCGAATATCGGTGGGCATTCAAAGTTTCCAGCCTAAGCATTTAAAAGTGCTAGGCCGTATTCACAATGAAAGCCAAGCTGAAAATGCGGTAAAACAAGCACACAGCGCAGGGCTACCCACGTTTAATTTAGATCTCATGCATGGCCTACCGGACCAAAGCGTAGAGAATGCCATGGCAGATTTGAAGCAAGGCATTGAGCTCACGCCTTACCACTTGTCGTGGTACCAGCTTACCATCGAGCCAAACACGCCTTTCTATTCAAAGCCGCCAGAGCTGCCAGACGACGACATCCTGTGGGAAATACAGGAAAAAGGCCACAGCCTCTTAGAGCGTGCAGGCTATCACCAGTACGAAATTTCAGGCTACGCCAAAGCGGGGCACCAATGCCGCCATAACCTTAATTACTGGCGCTTTGGCGATTACTTAGGTATTGGATGCGGTGCACACGGGAAGATTACCGATGCCGCTAACGGCACAATTCATCGTACCGTTAAAGTGAAGCATCCAAGAGGCTACATGGAAATGAGCCGACCGTATTTAGATACGCAAACGCGGGTTAGTGCAGACGACCTGCCGTTTGAGTTTTTTATGAACAGGTTTCGTTTAGTTGAGCCTTGCCCGATAAGTGATTTTAATGATTTCACAGGTACTGAATTAACAGATGACGTTAAGCGCGCCCTGTCTGATGCTCATCAACAAGGGCTACTTTCTATTTCAGATAGTCACTGGCAAGTAACCGCAAAAGGCCGTAGATATCTTAACTCTCTGCTATCGTGTTTCGTTTAACCTTGCCGTTTTGGGTGAAACAAATAGCCAGATCGAAAAAGCCTGCTCACGCAGGCTTTCTATTTTACTCAGTCTGTAATCGACCTTACATCAACCCTTCTTCATCAATACTTAATCATCGCTTTTATCGTGAAGCGTAATAATATTGTAAGGTTCAAAAGCAGGTACATTTGCTCGAAGATTTTCTTCTGCTATGTCTAATCGTTTAAGCTTTTCACAAAACCACTCTGCCTTTTTACGCAAGGTTGTGGCCTTATCGCCCACATCTAGCCCTTCGCCCACATTATTAAGCTGACGAGTAATTTCCGCTACTTTCTCTTGGTTAACCTCGCCGCTTCCAGTGTTGATACCACTGATCGCCGATAATATGCCGCCAACTGAAGTAGAAATAGCTTCCTCGAGTTGCGCTTCAATTTCACTATCAACGAATTCATCAACGCTTTCTAGCGATCCGGGGCCAATGAAGTAGTGATTACTGGCATGCCTGAATTTATCTTTTACGCGGTTTTGTACGCGCTTCATCGCGGCGTTCAAACGCTCGTAGCTGTCGTGGTCACTGCCCACTAGACCTAAGTAAACATGCTCAATGGTATCAATAGCTAAATCTACACCTTCGGTAGCCAAAATAATCATTTTTGGAACTACATAGTGTAACCCTGAAGAATACTCTTCTAGCCACTGCCGTTCCTGTTCATTCAAAGTTTGCCAGCGACCGCCTACGAATAGTTGATTTTGATCGTTGATCTGAACCACGGTGCGGGTCTTATCCATCACGCGAATCTGCTCGTTGTTAACAGTAATTCCGTAAGCAAAATCAATATTACAGGTATATTCAGCCTGCGCCGATGTGCTAAGTCCAGCGAATAAACAAATTGTAAAAAGGGCAGCCTTAAGGCTCGATATCATTTTCATACCAACATTGTGGCTAGCTTATTGGGAAATAAAAAGCCATCATGAGTCTAACGTGCTAAAAATCAGGGTGAACATGTCGAGATTATCTTTCTACTCAAACCGCAGCATAATCCTGAACAAAAGTGTCGATTTTCTTTAAAACTGACGTTCAAGCCCAAAACAATAAAGCACGCATTATAGTGCGTGCTTTATTGATAAAAAGCCTCCGCATTAGATAGTAGACGAAAGACTAATACGAAGCGGTGTAGATCTTTTTCTACACCTAGTCATTGGTGTAAGTGCGCACTAATCGTACGTAAATGAATCGGTCCTTTTCTTTTATTGAATGGCTAGCATTAAAAAACGCTACAACCCAAGCTCTATCTGGATCGTCCGCAGAAGGTGTAGACGTCCAAAAATCATCTGGCGGCGTTGCAGGAAAAAGCGAGCTATTAATTGCCGGGCGTACACAGTCGCGTTCGGTCAAGGTGGCCAACTCTTTAACGTTAGGTAAGCGCCATCCTAAAAGGTCTTCGTTGCTTGCTTGCTGCGCAAGTTGTAGCGCCTGCTGCCACGTATATTTCACCGCTTCCCCGCTGCACGTAGAGCCATTCCAGGTTTGTCCCTCTGAACAACGTCTCCACACTAAATCTGTGGTGGTATCCAACAAGGTACTGGTAGTCACCGCTTCAAAGTTATCGTTGGGCGTTGTTTCTAGTCCATCAGACAGACACTCTTGGGCGAAAGCTGAAAGCGATGCACTAGCAATGAATGTAGAAGCCACTATGAACTTTAACGAACTAAGCACTGTTTTTTTCATGACTATCTCCCTGCTCTTACTAGGCGAACACGCGCCGCTGAAGACTTATTTAAAAAGTTATCCACACCTGAATCAAAGTCCAACGCCCATGCGTTTTGCGCATCGTCACTGTTTACGCCATCAGCACTTGGCACTGAGGTCCAATACCATAGGGGCTCGGTCGAGACTGCGCCGGTGTTAGGGAAATAGTCTTCATCAATAGCGACATCATCGGCAATACCTAAATGCATTAATGAAAAGAGTTCATGGTGGGTCGGTAAGCGCCAGTCATAAAAACCACACAAACCTTGCGCATTTACCGCCTGTACATACGCGGAGGTGTTACAACTGGCTAATAAGCACGTGGCATTCGCGCCGGTCTGATCGCCCTCGAAGCCACCGTTTACCTCATCGCTGTACCATGAATAGGTGTAGTCTTTATCTTGAAATGCGCCATCGTCTGTTTTCACTTCCCACACCAACCCAGTCACATTGTCTCTTACACATGACCATGTATCCGCGCTGGCGTCTTGTTCGTCACCGTTAGCATTTAGGCGTGTGAAGTCGAAACCAGCCTTACCGCGCCCCGCCTTCTCAATTAAGCCGTTGCGCTCGATGATATCAGCGCCCCGCTGCCCGTCTTGGCCAGGGAAATCATTTTGCTGCGCTTCGGTTAATGCATTATTGGTTGCTTGCTGTAAAAAGCCGGTATCGTTGAGTAACGGGGTTGGCATTGGGCGTATTCTAACGTTAATAGTGTCTTCTACACTGTTGCCATTGGCGTCGGTCACGGTGAGAGTATAAGCCACTACAGTAGCCGTCGACACGGAAGGCGCAATAGCAAAAGTAGATAATGCATCATTGTCGTCTACCGGGCGACTTGCCACACCCGTCGTTGCCCCGTTGTTAGACGTGACATTGTTGCTACGCTCCCAAGAGTAGGTAAGCGGTAGTGCGCTGGGAATGCTGGTGCTTGCTTCACCATCAAGAATAACCACTTCCCCGCTAAATACACCTTGTGAGAATCCGGCATCAACAACAGGCAAGGTCTCGGTTTCAGACTGCACCGAGATGGTGACCGTATCGATATCTGTTGCACCTTCGCTATCAGTAACTTCAAGCTGGAAAGTGAGTTCCTGCGAGTCGTTAGCAATAGGCGTGGTAATTGTTAAAGTGGAAAGGTTAGTTTCAACGCCCGTAATAACATTGGTACCGCTAGTTTGCGACCATACATAATCAGCAATTTCACCATCGGACGTTGATGAGTCGGTATCGCTACTTCCAGTCCCATCAAAGATAATCTCAACCCCACCAGGAAAAGTATTCGCCGGAAGTCCTTCCCACTCAGGTACATCAATGCTTGCCTCAGGGGCAATGTTAATCGGCGCGACAGTAATAACGGTGAAGTCGCTAGCCGTATTGCCACTTTGATCATTCACCGAAACGGTAAGCGTATATTCAGTGGCGCTGTTAACCAGTGGTGCTACAAAGCTCGCGGCAGACGCACTTGTGTCTTCATGCGTAATTGTTAGTGAAGGAGAAGCACTCCAGTTGTATGTGTAGGTGCCATCGCCACCACTTACTTGTGCACTCAGTGAGTAAGTTACACCTTCAGTGACAGTAGCATCGGGACCCGCATTAACGACTAAGTTGCCATTACCTGATCCTCCACCACTAGAGTCACCATCACCACCACCGCCACCACAGGCGACTAAAATGAAAGCACCACCAATAATGGCTAGCCCGCGAGCCACGGTGCGTGGAAGGTAGCTAGAAACTGAAGACAAACTTGAATGCATACGTACTCCCATCGCACTCTGTGCTACAACCCTATGCCCAGTGCGAGTAAAAACTTGATGTAGATTGAACCGTGAGGAAGCTAATGTACTCTCACGCGTTACACGTAGCGGTTATATGAGGGTTTTCTTTGCTTGCTCTGCTTGTGAGCTAGCTTCTTGGGCTTCAGAAACGGTTACTTGTAACGCTTCTAACTGCTTTTTACCCACCGCTACATCAGTCATGTCGTAAATCATCATACTGATAAAATCCACCTTACCTGTTGCTGAAGTAAGAGGAGAGAGTGTGATGTTCTGGTACATGAATGATTCACTACCTGTAATCGGCCGGTAGTTTGGAAACTTGAACAAATAAGGACGTTGTTCCCATGTCATGAAAGCACGGGTTTTTAAATCAAAGACCGGCTTAGCTTTTTTAACAAACCAGTCTTGTTTTATTGATGGAAAAAGCGAGAACAGCGTTTTGTCTCTCACTTCACTCGGCAAAAGGCCACTGTGACTTTCCATAAAGCCATTCCACACTTGTACTGTGAAGTTTCGATCTAAAACCACAATGCCAACATCTACCGTTTGTAGCATGTCCATCATCCAATGAAATTCTTGTAGCTCGTCTAAATGCTGGCTCATTAAAAATCCTCCAACAAGTGGGCGAGTTTAGAATTCATCATTTTCATAGACTCTTCTGTGAATAACAAAATCAAATCACACTGCACATTGTAGCCTTCAAGACCATAACTTAGTTCAATGGCCAATGTACGCTTCCACTTTATTTGATTCATGCTAATAATTTCAGTGATAGCACGGTGCTGACCAAGCACAATGGGGTGCCCCTGGCTAAAATTGATGTCCATTTGATTCGCTAACCCCGTTAGACAGGTGCCAATCAAAATGCTCGCCGCATCCATAAGAAGCTCCAGCTGGAGCTGATCGTCCACTTCACCTTCAACATTCAGAATTTTTGCAACGTCATCAAAGCTTGAGTCGCTTAAAATACACAACGCTTCACCACTAACCCCTGGCCCAAGAAAGCCTTGGCAAACGGCAGTGACTTGCTCGTGGCTTTCAATGTCGGAAAGCATCATATGAAGTTCAGAGACTTCAATTAAGTTCACGTTGGGAATAGGCAGTTCAACAAATACGTTCATGGTACGCGCGAGGTGGTCTCCCGCCTGCCCCATGGCAATGTTGGTAATTTCCTGATAACAATCGCGAATGTCTGGGTCAAGCGGTGTGACTTCTTCGGGCTCTTCCTCTTCGACGTGAAGAATATTGAATTTATCCAGTACCTCGGCCAACTTCTGCGGGTCCACAGGCTTTCGGATAAAGTCCAATGCCCCAAGAGAAGTCACCCTCTCATGGGCTTCCGGCTGAATATCGCCAGATACAACGATAACTTTGGTTTTAAGACCTTGCTTCTGAATCGCTTCTAATGTGCCGTACCCATCTAGAACAGGCATATTAAGATCGAGCAGTAAAAGATCGCCCTTTCCATCAGCAAGGGCTGACAGAGCATCTTGACCATTCTTAGCAAAGTGCACAGACACTTCCCAGTCTTGGGGAAGGCATTTGGCCACTTGCTTGCGCGCAACTAACGAGTCGTCACATACGAGTACAGAAAACATTAAGTTCTTTTACCACCTAGCTTTTGAAACCAGCTACCGCCAGTATTTTCTAGCAATTTCAATTGTATCGGCACAACTACTGTGAACTGAAGTAACGATTTAGCTCAACTTCGACTTAGTAGCTAACCCACTACTTTTTGTTTGAATAGATACCATGTATATAGTGATACGAAACACCTCACTAAGAAATAGCACTTTTGGGGAATATTGCCAGCACGTTTTTAGTAGTACGCCTTCATCGCTACTAATAAACGAAGTGCATATAGGCGATAAAACCATTTAAACGAATAAACCAAAAATTACCGGTAGCGCCAAGGCGGTGAAGATGCCATTTACGCAAAGTCCCAGTGTTGCCATTGCTGCCACGTCCTCCCCCATTTGAATAGCTTTCGCAGTACCTATAGCGTGAGCAACCGTGCCCATTGCGATACCTTGTGCCTGTCGATTGTGGACATTAAGCACGGCGAACATTCCCGTACCTACAATAGCCCCAACGACTCCAGTCACAATAACAAAAACGGCAGCTAACGCAGGAATTCCACCGATTTGAGCGCTTGATTCCATAGCTAGAGGTGTAGTGATTGACTTAGCCAGCATGGTGATTTGAATTGCCTTCGGTGCATCCAGCACAAAAAGGGTTAACCACGCGGTCACAGGTGCAAGAATGCCTCCAAAAGCAATACTTACCATTAACCGCCAACCGTAATGCTTCAGCTTTTGCCATTGTCGGTAAATAGGTAATGCTAATGCCACGGTAATGGGCCCTAGTAACCAATGCAATAAAGATGCAGCTTGTTGGTACTCGGTAACACCAGTATTGGTTAAATAAAGGCCCACCGAGACTATAAGGGCGGTAACGACGATGGGATGGGCAAGCGGATGACCTTTACATTTCTTATTTACCCACAGCGCAATGATGTAACCAATAACAGAAATGCTAAGCCATAATACGCCAGCTAGGCTGAATGCGTGAAGTAGAGCCTCTTTCATTGTGGCTCTCCATTCTTGCCCTGCGCTTTTGGCTCGGTGTCGCTTTTGCTGTTGAATAGTTGTTGAGAAAACCACGCCGTTAACCCCAAGCTTATGGAGGTCGTTACAACAATTGCGATTGCGATGGCAAGAGCATTAGCCTGAATATCAGCCCAGTAAATAGATACACCGAGTACGGCAGGAATAAACAGCAAAGACATATGCTTTAAGGGGAAAGTTACGAACCGCGCTGTGTGCACTTCAAGCTGAGGGAAAAGAAAAAGCGTTGCGAGTAACAAGAAAAGGCCCATTAATGGACCGGGAATAGGAAGTTCACTCACGTTTACGATAAAAAGCCCAAGATAATAAGCAGCAAACACTAAAATTGCGCCCACTATCGTGTTTCTCACATCTCGCACTATCGCTCCTTATTAGGGCATGATGGTCAATGCTCTTGGCCAAAGCTCAACATGTCCTAGCACTTATTCCTAAAATTTATTCTGAGAGTGTAACGATTAGCGTGTTCGACCACCAGCAGTACCATGGTCGTATAAAAGGATTCAGCGACGTTCCTACTGTACCTTTATGTTCAATCTGTCTGCCAAAATTGATAGTAGTATTTGTGAGTAATTTTAAAGGCCTCGCCGCCCTGCATAATTACCCGCTGCTGATTAAGCTTTTGTTCCAAGTGCGCAACATGTTTTGCGTTTACCGCCACTGAGCGGTTACAACGTTTAAAGTTTTGCTCTCCCAAGCGCTTAAGAAGTTCGCATAAGGTAGTTCGAACTACGTAACTTTCTGACAGCGTCTGAACACACATGTAGTCTCCAGCAGCTTCAATCCATTTAATCTCTGCTGGGTTTAAGCAGCACCATCCGTTTTCTGCACGAAGCCCAACCACATTAAGCTGATTATTTTTGCTTAACTGCTGACGTAGCGTGGCCAACAGCGCAGGCTCAGAAACGCCATACTGTTCACACAGCCCTTTTACTAGCATATTAAATTGAAAGTCCCGCTCATAAAAACAGTATTTAGTTTTAACACGCTCAATAGCGTTTAATAATTGTGGCTCTTCAAAAGGTGATTTAACAAACCCAGATGCATTATGTGAAAACGCCAAAAGTGCCTCTTCATCCGTATTTCCTACCGCTAACCAATAACGCGATGCGAGATTTCGACTTGACTGAGTAACAGAGTAAAACCCTATGGATTGAGGATGCTTCTCGGCTAACGCCAAACAGTGACCGACCGATTGTGCGCCATGGACACAACTGAATTGGCCAAGCCTCTCTAGTATTTCGCAAAGAGAGCTTTGCATTGACTCAGAATTTAGAAAAACCAATGCGATCATCTGCGATCCTTTGCAAGTGCATACAGCAATAGTGTCTAGTAGTTCCTATCCTGTTTTTATTAAGCAACAAGGTTTAGGAAGCGAGTAGTATTAAAAAGCGAAAAAGGGGCTACGAGCTACATAGCCCAATCGCCAGGGTAGAAAACGTTTCATTAGCGTTTTGCAGTTAACACACTTGGGCTAGCATTAATGCGACGAGCAATTAGCTGGGCGTTTTTAGACGCATTGTGGGTAAGCGCAAAAGTGAGCATATCTTGTCCATTGCACATCAACCCCTCATGAAGCGTGCGCATATTAAAACCCGATACTTTCACAGCGCGATGTAATTTTAATCGGCTGTCGCTTTTTACTGCTTCACATACTGCAATTAAGTTTTTTTCGATGTGCTTAGGGTATGGTGCGGCATTCGCAACTGTGGCAGTTAGCGACAAGGTCATTCCTAGTAAAGCAAATTGGGTAACACGGCGTGACATAAACATAACAAGTTCCTCTGATAATATTTGGCAACGCGGTGACGACCTCTTTTGCCCCCGCACCATTAAATTAGTGAAACTTTGTAAAATTCACGCTATAAAAACGTTAAAGCACCGCTATTTGAGACGTTGCGATAAGTACACAAAAGCTAAGGTTTAATAATCGGTCTAAACTGTTATTAGTCGTGCTTAACACACACTTTGCAACATTCTAAGAAATACACACAACGCAAAGTAGAAAATTATAAGCAGATAAATTTGCCAGCGAAGCTGTGCTGGCATAATTCTAATTTCTTAACACGAATTCAAGGATGAGCCATGTTAGAACAACAGCAATACCATCTTATAAGAGAACAAATGCAGCCAGGCGATATCATTGCATTTGGCGGAAACAGCTTGTTTTCTCGCTGGACTAAACTCACTACACGCTCAGCGGTTACCCATGTGGCGATTGTTATGCAAACCAAAATGCGGGATGAAAATTCCAATCGATACTTTAATCAAGTGATGGAGGCTACATCCTTTCGTGGGAAGCGAGGTGTTATGACCAATAGACTTAGTGAGCGTGTGGCATCTTATGACGGCGATATATGGTGGTTGCCATTGTCTAGTGCATCAAGAAGTATCTTTGAACAAAATAAAAAAGACTTCTTCAATTTCATGTTTGAACAAGACGGAAAGCCATACGACGTGCTGCAGCTATTCGGCTCTGCGGTAGACGCAATTGATGAACATCCCCTGTTTGGCAGCATTAGTTACAATCAAGAAGACTTTACCAGCTGGTTCTGTTCGGAACTGATTGCCGAGGGACTGGAAACTGCAGGCATAGTAAGTGGTGTTAATGCATCAGAAGTTACGCCAGTAGATATCTGTCGATTCAATATTTTCAAAAAGCGTTATGTTCAACTTAAAGGAAAAGGGAGAGTGATTGGAGGGTTCAACTCGCTCAATGCAGATAACTGGGGCCAGATTGCCTAACCCCATTCATTTAAAACGCACCTACTCGGATAGGTAGTTAGGTGTGTTTTAGAAAATACTGTCTTGGTGAATCTTAATAAACATGCTCGTACCAATTTTAGAGTAATCAATTTTGTACTCTTTCCCATTAAGGGTTTGTACGAACAATAGTGTTTTTTCGTCACCAAACACATCACTGGTGGTTACATCTACCAGTTCCATGTCCATCATCTTAGCATCGCGCTTATTTTCAGGCACTTTGCCTTCATATTGCTTAATACCTTTATAAGTAACAAGAATTGGCGGATGCTCATCACCATTGATCACCAATAGATCTAGTTTTCTTATTTTATGAATGATGGTATTTCGACCACTTGTAATGAAGGGTTTTTCAGTCATTCTCATCTCCGCGACCGCTCACCTGCTTTATAGTTATTAACAACGAATGTAAGTGTTTGAGTTTATCACGATGTTAACAAACAGCACATAAGCATTTGGTTGATATATGTGTGCAAAGTATAAACATAAATTACATAAAATGAGCAATAAATCGCTATTTTTTGCGTTTGGCGTGTGTTTTTACAAATTCCTCGTCGGTTAAACTTTGCAAAAATGCGACCAGCGCAGCCTTTTCTTCCTCTGTAATCGCAAAGCTTTTTATGAACGGACTGCGGTAAGGATTAGGGCTTTCAGCGACATTGCCACCTCGAGCATAAAACTCAATGACTTCTTCAAGCGTGGCAATGCTGCCATCATGCATATAGGGTGCAGTCAGGGCTATATTGCGTAAAGTAGGCGCTCTAAACTTCCCCATATCATCTTTATTGTGAGTAACGCTGTAAAGCCCGATATCCGATTCCGGATAACTGCCTTTCCCATCTTCATTATATAGCCCCGTGTTGTGAAACGGCTGCGCGGTAAAAGGTTGAAAGCTATGCTTTGATGATTGAGTGAAGTTCAGACCTCCGTGGCAGTGAAAGCACTCTGTGCGCTCTGAAAAAAACAGATTCAAACCTTCAAGCTGCTGGGGAGTTAATGCATCGTCATCTTGAGCGTAAGCATAGTTATCAAAAGCACTATTAAACGACACTAAACTTCTTACGTAGCTCGCGAGCGCCTTCACAATATTATTTAAATTGGGGGTATCATCACCATAAGCCGCCTCAAATAGCGCTCGATATTCGCTTCCCTCAAAGCGCTTTAATATGCCCTTTTCATTTCCCGTTACGCCCATTTCCACTGGATGTTCGTTAAAAAGCGGAATCATTAACTGCTTTTCTATGCTTTCTAAATTGTTGTGTGCCCAAGTGAAGGATGCATTATAGGCCACGTTTACTAGCGCTAATGCGTTACGGTTTAGCGCATCTCCGTTCGCGCCTACTGAAACCGTCTTAGGTTCAGCGAAAGCATGCTCTGGGTCATGGCAGCTGCTACAAGATATCGTATTGTTTGCACTTAAGCCTTTATCAAAGAAAAGCTTCTCTCCCAACATTATGCTTTCTTCGGTCAGAGGATTGTCGGCCGGAACGGGTGGCGGTGGAATATTGTGAGGCAAATTCCAAGAGTATGGCGTGGGCGATTTACTGCAGGCACCTATCACCATAGTAAAACAGAAAACTACGCCAACCTGAAAAGCGAGTTGTGCTCGCTTTTCAGTGCGAAGTGAAAGCGAAGTTACTGCCACTTAATCCACGGCCTATGTACTAAATTCTGAATAAGCTTTTTACAGGGTTCAACTTCAGGTGACTCAAACATGCAGCTTGGAGCTTCGTTTATATTAACTTGCGCGACAATGTTAGACACCGACACTTCCAGATCTAAATCGGTATCAAGTTGCGTCATTGGTAAAATAAATTCCACACGGTTAGTCAAAGCACAAGATTTTTCAGGAGCTCTTACCGCTGATTCAGAGTCGCACCCCACGCTACCTAAATGATAAGACCATTTGCGTGTTTCTTCTGAGCCTTTAGACACATCCAGTCTCAAAAACTTGTGACCGTTTTGCCAGCTCCAAAACATAGAACTGTCGTTCAATGGTGAAGGCTGCGCTAGCGGGTTAGCGTGATTATCTTCAAAGGGCAGCCCCATAGTAAAGCGCAGGTTGGTAGACAGCTTTAATAGCTCTTCTGATACATCCAACACAATTTTACTATTGGCATCTTCTGGATTATTGCACTTGTTGTGAAACTTCAGTAACGCTACGTTTGGCGTCTGCCACTGTGTTTGCTTAAACTTAACCCGCTGCCATTTCCCATCAATCCGTAATTCTGGCTTGCTAAGGTAAAAGCCAAAATAATCAATATTCCAACGCTGTTGCCCAATGCTCATTATCATCGGGCAAGCACCTGTATCGACTCCAACCAACTTGAACGGGATTTCACCTGGCTCCCGTCCTTTGAGATTTATTACGTCACATCCAGCTAAAGACACTAAGGCGGCTAAGAGTAACGAAGGCATGACACTCATGCGAAAAGGCATTTTCATTTACTTATGTACTTCCTTTGGATATCTGGTAGTTTTTTATACAAACCACTATTTTATATTTTTACACTTGCACGGACGACAAGATGAAAACATTACCATTAACGCTCATAGTGCTGCTTTTTGCATTTATGAGTCAAGGTGCTCTGGCACACACCGACCACGACAAAGCGCGATTCGTTGCCGAAGATGGCGTGGATGCAGGCAAGTGTGACAACCGTTTCAGACCGTGTAAAACACTAACCTATGCCGCGCGACAGGCCAATAAAGGCGACAAGATTCTGGTTGCAGAAGGTCAGTATCATTTCGACAACGCTCAACATGCACAAGTTCTAAACGACAGCCTTTTACCCGTATTAGGGGGCTTTTCCCGAAAAGATCATTACCAGGCGCAAAAGCCAGCGTTGCATAAAACCACATTGATTAACGTACCTGCGTATTTATCAGAAGCGCTTTATGAAAAAGGTTTCGACAGTATTGCTGACGGGAAGGCCGCGACTTCGCTTGAAACTCAGGCATCATCGCACATGGTATTGAGTACCGAAGTCAGTGCAAATGAGACATGCACAAATGGGACGGCCGCCGACTTCCCATGCAGCAATATCGATTTACTCTCTCACGTGCCTGTTAACGTATTATCGTCGGTCTCAAATGGTGCTAATGATATTTGGGGGCACGTTGATTTAAACAACCGCCGGGAATACGCCATTATCGGTATGCAGGCGAGCATTGCAGTTGTAGATGTAACAGAGCCAGCAGCGCCTGTAGTAGTAGGTGAAATTACAGGGCAAAGTACGACATGGCGCGACATAAAAGTTTATCAGTACTTCGATAGTGCGGCAGGGCGTTTTAAAGCGTACGCCTATGCCAGCGCCGACAGCGTGACCGAAGGGTTTACTATCATAAACCTTAACGACCTTCCCAATAGCATTAGTTTAACGAAGCGCAACACTGACAATAACCGTGCGCACAATATTTACATCTCTAACGTAGATTACACCCTTAATACCCCATTGAATGACGCAGTGCCTCAATTGCATTTGGTTGGACAAGACAGTAACGGCGGCGCCTTTCGTTCATACGCGCTCACTTCCCCACAAACACCAACGGCATCTTACATACCTAGCGGTCTCACACGTGCCGACTATACGCACGATGCATCATCTATGCGCGTTACCGACGCAAGAGCGCAAACTGACTGTGTGAATGCCACTTCGGCTGGGTGTACGGTAATGCTCGATTTTAATGAAGATGCAATGCGCCTTTGGGATCACACGAACACAAACAGTGCCACTGAACTAAGTCGTGTAAGTTACAACGAAGTTGCCTATACCCACAGCGGTTGGTTTAGCGAAGACAAGCAGTACGCCTTTGTACACGATGAATTGGACGAGAGGAATTTCAGCTTAAATACCCGGGTTATGATTTTTGATATTTCATCACTCTCAACACCTGTGCTCGCCAGCATTTGGACCAGTGATAACGGCACTATCGATCACAACGGCTACGTGAGAGGAAACCGCTATTATATGTCTAACTATGAGCGTGGCTTAACGGTATTAGACATTTCAGACCCTACTGCACCTGTGGAAGCAGGCTTTTTCGACACCTACCCTGCTTTTAACAGCACCAACTTTAATGGTGCGTGGGGCGTCTACCCGTTTCTACCTAGCGGTAATATTTTGGTTAGTGATATTCAGCGCGGTTTGTTTGTATTAAAAGACAATACTTTAAGCGCAACAACAGTCGCGGCCTTCTCTCAGGCTAATTATGAAACGGATGCTGATACAACCTTAAGCCTTCCTGTTAATAAGACAGGTACCGGGGCTATGACAGTTGCGTATGAAGTAATAGCGGGTTCAGCCACCAGCAGTGATGTAATGTTAGCGTCTGGAGAACTCAGTTGGGGGGCATCTGAAACACAGGCTAAAAACATCACGTTAAGCGTAAGTGCTAATGAAGATACCGAAAGCAATGAGGTATTTTTCGTCAGACTATTTAACCCGCAAGGAGGAGGTATCGCCTCTGGTAGCAGTTATGCTCAAGTCACGATTAACGGTGCTGCCCAACAAGGAAAAATTGAATTAAGCGCTGGCGAGCTCGCTGTTTTAGAGACCGACTCTGAATTTGCATTAAACATTGTTCGCCAAGGAGGAAGTGAAGGCGAAGTAAGTGTGAATTATTCACTGGAAAGCGGGACAGCAGTGAGCGATGAAGACTTTGTCAGCCAAAGCGGCACGCTAACTTGGAGCGACGGCGATACCAGTTCGAAGACCGTAAATATAGCGCTTATTAACGATACTAACGAAGAAGACAACGAACAATTCCGTTTAGTGCTTGCTTCACAAGACACCAATTTTCTAGGTGGTGTGGTAGAAACGCTGATTACAATAAAAGACGATGAGAGCAATCAGGCCCCTGTGGTAAACGCAGGAACAGATGTTGAAACCGATGTAAGAGCCAGCGTTGAATTAACCGGGAGCGCCCAAGACCCCGAAGGGGCTTTAACAAGCGTAGTATGGACGCAAACCGCTGGCGACACGGTTACCATCAGGAATGCAGATACATTGACTATGTCTTTTACTGCCCCATCATCACAAAGCACTTTAACCTTTTCGTTAACCGCAACAGATGAGTTTGGAGTTAGCACCAGCGATACCGTTACGGTTACCGTAAACGAAAGTGTAGTGAGCTTGCCAACGGATACTAATTCAAATAGCTCTGGTGGAGGCGGTTCTACGACTCTGTTAACCATGTTGGGTTTGGTATTAGCGCTTGGATGGCGCCGTGTTAAATTGCCGAACAAGGCACATTAACTACAGCTTAGTGAACAAAAATAAAGCAAACAAATCACAAAGCCACCAGCGAGGCGTGACAAGGCAAATAAAACTGCTTATACTTGCGCTCGCTTGTGGTTGTTATGCATAGCAATTTGCATTAAAAAACTGCACAGCACGTCTCAAAATGGCCCCATAGCTCAGTTGGTTAGAGCATCCGACTCATAATCGGCAGGTCCCCTGTTCAAGTCAGGGTGGGGCCACCATTTTTCCTACGCTTCAACGATAGTTATTACTAACCTGATTTGGTTGGTGCTACCTCTGTGCTACTATAAGCAACATAACACATAGGATTATTAAGTTCCCGATAAAAAAGCTTAAACCAGCTCAGGTCTGATGCTTCTTGCTACCTAAAGATTTTTTACCTTGAATATTAATACTTAATACTACTGTAGTTGTCCATTGGGTAGCACGAAGATTCTTAAACAGTTACACCGTTTTCGATTTTTAGAGGTTTATTTCATTTCAATCAAAGGCCAAATGCTTTTTCCCACCTTTTTCGCTGCCCATACTTTTTCTCTTCCGACGATAATTACAACCATTGGTTCAGGTGCCAAAAGATGCTTCCCCCAGCTATTTAGGTCTCGATGGGAAGGAGTCGGGTAATCCTCTGGGTGTGTGTGCCATTCCCCCAAGTATTGGAGTGTTCCTGCAGAACGGCTATGTGCCTCATTAACCACCAGTTGGTGGTGAGGGCCAAGCCTATTAACAGCGAATCGACTCTGCACATCGCCATTTCCAGGCTCTGAGACCTCTTTAATTACTAAATGTTTGCCTCTTCGTTCTCCGATTAGAACACCAGCAGCCTCTTTATTGAATATACAACTTTGGCGATATGATAATAAAGTTTTGTGGGCGTTAGTCATGACTACTACTAGATGATCGTTCTCATCTTTAAATGTAAGTTCAGCAGCGACCATGACAAATTCCACAATTATTTTGCCTTCGCTGGATTTTTGGTTTACGTGATTTACTCCCATCAAACATGTGTTCGCAGTAAGTCCAAGGCAACTTTTCTTCTAAGGTATAAAGCGCAGCTTCTTGAATCATACTTGCTGTAATTGTACTAACAGCAGCATCATAGGGCGTGTAAGTACTCCCACAACTAACCCTTTTCTCAGCTGATTGATCGATTCCTTCAAACCGTGTGTCCACACCATTCTGGTAGAGCATTGGTTCGGCTAGCATGCATCCGAAACAGCAACTACCGTTGTCAATAAGTACTTTTGAAGCTCTTCCGTTACCATCATTAAAGCCATGAATAACAACTGGTCGATCCTCTAATGACAAGGAGCGTACCGTTGATGAAATGCGCTTAGATACTGGGGGTCTGCCTGTAGCGTCAATAATCACATCGTATTTTTTTAAGGTTTCTGTGGTTATCGGAAATCGCCTGTTTATGCCTACAATCTTACATTCCTGATGAATAGAAGATTGGAGATGGTCAGTCATCGCTAAGGCTTTGTTTTCTCCAAAATAGGAACTTGGAAGAGGATGGCGACCAAAATTATGCGGTTTATAATCATCATCATCGTAAATATGTAAGTAACCATTCCCGCATCCTGCCCCCGACCTCAAAATTAAACTAGCTACATAACCACCAATAGTGCCGCAACCAATAAGCGCAATTCGTCTAGAACCGAGATCACCAACTTTAGGACGAGATGAATTTCGACTCATGAGCGTTTCTTTATCAGCCCTAATGACTCCAACGCGAATGAACTCTTTAAATGAGTTTTTACCTGATAAGCTATTTGCTAAATTTCCATGGTTACGTTTTCTTTGACCTTTCCTACGGGTATACCGCTTCAATTCTGTTGCATGGTTATTTAGTTCAACATACAGGCCTATAATATCCTGCCCAAAAACATCAAACAGCAAGACCCGCCGCTTGACTGGGTTATTTGCAAAATTATCTAACAAGCGAGTTTTGCCTGCGGGGTCTACTTTGCTAAGCCACTCGAGGAAGTTTTTAAAATCTTTAGGAGGCCAGGTAATCCCGCCTAAACTTGTAGGCTTAATACGAAAATAAAACGTAGGAAAACTTTTAATTCTGTCGACATCTAAGTTCCTTTGCGCTGACCATTTAACACTCTCTTCGTATTGCCCTCCTGAGCATACAACCCACTCCTCTGACTTCCCATTATGTGCGGATTTAGCACGCGCTATATAACACTGAAGTTTATCGTTTTGGGGAGTGGAAAGGAGGTACATTGTTTTTTGAGGGCACCAGTAGGAAGCAAATTCTCCCTCTATTTCATTGTCGTAAGGAACTCCTCTTTCCGCCGAAGACACTGCATCCTCTAACGTATTTTGGATCTGCTCATCAATCGCTGAGTAGGTCGAGGGTAAATCATTTGGATCCCAATCAGCTTCTTTCTGTTCGACATAGCATAAATACCCTCCTAAATTAATATGGGGTAAAAGACACCCTTGATACTTTTCAGGTCGACGAATAATAAACGCTGAAGGCAACTCCGTATAAGGATCATCCTGAAAACTCAATGCTACTTTAAAAGCCCCTTCTGTTGTTACATACTCCTTAACATAGAAGCCGCTGGCTTGATCAACCAGCGTAATCGATGCATCTCTAGGGATATTCCTAACCAGTAGGTAATGAAAACCAAAACCCAATAAAATTTGATGTAACTGCTCGAACACGTATTGTCAGCCACTAGACATTGTTGTGCTTATCTTCTTAGCGTCACTACTTGAACTTGGTTCATGAGCGAATGCGGCAGCAGATTGCTTCTTAACGATCAAATCACTGTTAGTTACGCGATCTCCAAATGCCAAACTCATTGTCTGAAGTGCAAGCTCTTTTGACTCTGCAACCTCTGCATCAACCAATATTTTTTTCAATTGATAAAGCTTATTAATTACTTCAAGTTCTCGTTCACCATGCTCTGATGAATTTGGAAATAATAGCTTCTCATCTGTATGGTCAGGGCTCTCTACACCGTGAGCAAATTCTTCGGGGAGTCTTTCTGCTAAAAGCCTCATAGTAGCTCCCAAATCACTCTTGTCATGAGTGAATCGATCTAGAATATTGACAGTTGCTGCCATTAACGCGATAGAAGAAGGTCCCCCTTTGTCCCATTGAGCGTCACGCCAAGCTTTCATAAATCTACATACTTTTCGTAAATGACGCCCTATGCGCCTACAACTCTCATTGAACCAATCTTCGATAATCTTAGGGTCACTGTTGATCCACCTTTTCTCTCCATTTCGCATTGCTAGATTCACACATTCAGAATCTACTTCGTACATTGCACTGTTACTAATCCATGTATCAGCGAACTGATCGTAGGATTCGAAGCTCTTTTTTCTTAAAGCTTCTAAAGCGACCTGCTTCTGAAGAAATTGTTGCACTGGTATTGCATACATTGGCACGTCTATGTGGGTATGTGCACTAGGGATCTTAATGCGTGCGCAAGTATTTTTTTCTTCAAACAACCATCCGTCGTTTTCTGCGACCAATGATTTCAATGATGAATCAACTAACAGTAAGAGAATGCGATGTCCAATCCTTGGTTCATTTTCGAATATTGTCATAGGCAAATAAGTTCCATCGTCAATATCCATTTCTTGCGGTGGGAACTTATGAGGGTTATTCAGTGTTTCGTACTGAAAACTACCTTGAGTCCAAAACCTTGGTGTTAATCCAACAAACTCCTGACGAGTTACTTCATCCATACCTTGAAGGAGCTGTATTACTTCGCTTTGAGCTTCAGAATTCAAATATTTTATTTTTGTATTCTGCACCTTCGCTTTAAGCTCTTCGAAATTGAGCGACGAATTATAGCTGGCTCGCACTAACTCTTTGGCCTCTTCAAAAACCTCTTTGATTCTTACACGTACACATTTCCTCAAAGACTTAAGAGCTTCAGACTGGGCACTTTTGAGAGTTAGTTTGCTAATAAGGCCTTCACTACGATTTGTATAGTAGCCATGAAAATTCCAAGTCATTATGTTAGCTCCTCAGCCGCTGTGGGTTAGCGTTTAAACGTCTTTGCTTTGCTTTCAAAAAAAGCTTTTAGTTTTGTATTCTTAGTATATTCAACGGTGGCTAGCTGCTTCCCTCTACTAGCTAAATTCTTTAGGCTGCTTTCACTCGCATTATCTAGAGTTATATCCGAGGCAGCTTCATTCGGAATAGTATCGTCCAAGTATGTGTAATTGTTCAACGCATCATGAGATCCAAGCTCCCTCAATAGCATTGCCTTGTGAAGTAATTGATTGGCAGTCATCGTAGTTAATACAAGTCTTTCGCCTCCACCCCATAGGCCGAGATATCCGTTTCTTCGCTCATTATTAAGAGCAGCTGGACTTACCGTATACTCTTCTCCAAGTGTACCTATGTTTAATATATTGACATCTTCAACCTTGGCATTCGGAAAGTCAGTTGTCATATCTCGAAAAACTTCATGGAGACCGATAAAACTTGGATTATTTGCTACAAGCCCTCCGTCGGCAAAGTAAGCATCCAAGTCTGAACAATAATGAGGTTTGAAATAAGTTGGAGCAGCTGACGTCGCCATTGCGGCATCTACAAGAGTCAAGCGGCCATCCCTGTTGAAATCTGGATTATGAGGGGTCTTGAAAAACTGAGGTTTACCAGTAGAAAGATTTACCGCCGGGATCATGACTCGACGGTTCAAATCGTTGAAGGTTGTATCTTCACCAACCATTGAAGCGACAGTTTCCTTCAGTGGCTGACTGTCATAGAGAGGACGGAATGCTCTTATCCATTTTTTAGACCAAGAACTTTTCATTGGAAAAATAAGAGGAGCCTTTTCACGAAAAACGACTTCAAGCTCTCTTGCACTCTTTCCGGCAGCTAAACCCAAAGCGAGAATTCCACCGATTGATGTTCCAGTTATTAAATCAAAGTATTCACCAGCCTTTATATCGCTCTGTCCAGACCGCTCTTCAATAACACGCTCTATTTCGGCTAGAACACTTATGGTGAACAATCCTCTGGCACCACCACCATTTAAGCTCAGTACTTTTATTTTATTATTTCCGTCAGACATAGTTTTATCGCGTCCATTTTTAATTTAAGTGGGGATGGCTTGAGAAAATTTCAACTACAAATTTTAGACATTTAATTTTTCGGCTACCGTGAGTTTTTATAATATTTATATTGAATATTAGCACGTAAAAAATCACTAAATTACTTACTCGCTAAGTGAGATATACCTCTGTTATACCTGGCCTGAAGTGCCCCATTTCTTGCGAAACAGTTTCGAGCGCGAGTGGGCGTTTGAAGCCAGTATCCATCAACTCGCGCATCCGTTCCTGTGCGTAGCTATGTCTGAGCCCATGGGCTCCTGTAGAAAAGAAAAGGGTGCGTTTTGACGCTTTACTGAAAGAATCTGACCATCGCTTCCCTGCCCCAATATCATAACGCTGAAGGTAGTTGATTTTTCGATCTGTAATCGTCACTGGATTATGCAATCTGCGCCGTTCGAGCTGCTCTACAAGGTCATTAGGAATTAGGACGTGACGTATTAATCCGCCTTTGCCCTGCACCGTGTAAAGCTGACCTTCTCGCCCTGCCCATTTTGAGTTTAAAGCGGGACGTTTGTCAGGGTTTCGCTCTTCAGCTCTGGCAAGCGTCAGAAGCTCATGTGCTCTTAATCCAGCAGCATATGCTATTTGAGTGGAAAGTTGATGTGTGTCAGTTTGATGTTCGGATACTGCTTGTGCCTGCGCCGATGTGTAGGCTCTGGACCTTTTAATTTCTTCCAGCTCTGACTTTACACGATATAAGTTTGTTTTAGGGGGAAGTTTGCCATTCAGTTGCATCATTGCCTGAATGGCCTGTCGCTCCATATCAAGCGCTTTCTGCCCTACAGCTTCCGCTCGGTATTCAAGGTAATACCTTGCAACATCTGGTGTGAGCGATTGAAGTCCATTCAGTTTGTTCTCCTTTGTCCACTTTGCGACAGTTCTGAGAGCTTGTTCGTAATTACGGGCTGTACCATATGACTTGATAATTCTTGCTTTTGTCAGCCCTTTAACTACATTTTCTGCCTGCGTTTCTGCTTTGGCGAACTTAGGCATTTCTGTCCAGCCAACGTTTCACCGTGGTCCAGTTTACTACAACACCTCTACGAACAAGCCAGCGCTGAAGCTCCGCTTTACTAGCGCCCTCTTCATAGAGTTTACGCAGGTGCACACCGTACTTGTCTAGCTTTGACGGTTTATGCCTCTTTCTGGCGATTAGTCGGGTCTCGGCTTTAAGCTGAGACACTTCATGTACTTCATTAAACATTTATGTCATTCCTTAGGTTGTAAGATTAACTGGCTGTATACAGCTCAGCGACACTTAAGCCTATTCGCCCCTGTTTAGCGCATAACGCAAGGCTCGGACCGATCTCGCCTGGGATTTAAAAATCAAAATAGATAGAAACGGCAGCAACTAAGCGCCGAACTTGAACGCCAAAAATGCGGCGCGGCATGACATATATAGAAGGACGTGAGGGTGCCTCACTACGTGGAAACGGCAGCTGGAGAGCGCCGACTTTTTTCGTTGCCCGAACGGGCTAGTGGTTTAAAGATTACCTGCATATAAATCAGGATGCAATCTGCAAATAAAATTCTGCGTGTAAGCACCAGAACCCAGACGCCCGCTATGTTGAAGGCGATTTTTCGACTTCGACATAGCGGGCGGCGGAGCGCCCGAATAAAAGAGAGGGATATTGCTCATGATGCCTCTGTTTTACGGGTGGGTTCTTAGCAAAATTTACGAGGCAATCTGGCAAATAAGACGGAAATATAGAAAAACATGAAAAGGCTTATTATTGGGGTCACGATACTTCGCTATTGTCTGTTTTGATGAAACTCCAATATCGCTTCAGCTAAATCATCTTCTACACAAAACAGAAATGCAGTGGGCACGTTCAGCACTGCACTTAAGGACAGCACCGTTTTAAAGTCTGGTGTATGAACACCGCGCTCGTACTGGTTCATGCGCGCAGACGCTACGAAGTTGTCCATCCCTGCCTGTATCCCTAATTGCTTTTGGGATAGACCTACCCTTGTTCTTGCCTGTTTTAACCGTATTGGGAACGGCGAACCATCATTTGCTTTCAATTGGTGTACGACATCTGCTATTGAAAACTAAGATTTTCTTAGCTTTAATAGCACCTAGATACTAAGGAATACTTAGCCATCAATTTGGCATGCCAAATTGAGCGTGGAGGTAAAAATGGGATTCGAAGGTTTTTTAGGGATTTTAGCGGTTGTCGCTTTATTCATCGTAAGCGCCTTTTTTGGCAGTGATGGAACAGACAGCAAAGGAAATGAACAATTGGATAAGCTGGATGATGGTATGGGAAATGTTATCGCTGATGGTGAGCACATGACTCGTGAAGAGGCTGAGGACGCTCAGGCGCGAGGCGAGCTTTACGATACCTATCTATAGAAATTAGGCATGCCTAATTTTGAGCGGTCTTTTTTTGACTAATGAAAAAACAGGCACTAAATCAGTAAGAGGCTGACATGACAGCATATGAATGGTTTCAGGTTTGGGTATTGATGGTTTTGGCTATTCGAGCTACCCGACGCTATGACAAACTTAAGCACGATCTTTTTGATGCAATTAAAGCTGGGAGAATCTAACTATGGGACCTTTACTTGCTGGCTGCGCATTAATTCTAGGCGTTGTCATTTTCTTTGCGTGTTTATTTCATCTAAAGGTGAATAAACAGCATTAAAGCCGCTGTTCAGGCCTGACTTTTCCATTTTTGAATTTGGCATGCCAAATTCACAGTTTATTTTTTAATCAAAGCTACGCCTCAAATTGGCAGCTTAATGTCGCTTTTTCCTAAAAACAGAAAAACCCCCTTAAAGTCACCCTAGTTTTTCGACCACCCCGTTGCTCATTGCGTTGTAGTTTCATCGGTAAGCATTGAACATTACCAGTGAACAGAGGTAACTACTGTGATGAACCGACACTTAAAACCAAAGCCTGACTTCTATTTATTAGAAGAGGTAGCGGCCATACTCCGCTCAAGTAAAAGAACCATATACAATCGCATATACAGAAACCGCGTATATGGTGAGCAAAACCCCGTCCCCCCATACATAAAAATGAATGGGAAGTTACTCTTTCCTTCCAAAGATTTTGACAATTGGATAGATAGTCAGAAAACAAGCGGTTAGTTTGCGTATAGGATGTAAATAGCTAATGAAATCCGCAAGCGAACTAATCCGGGAGTTATCTTTTTGCGAAGATGTCCCCCAAAAATATATAGCGTACTACCCGACAGTGCTTATTGATCCGGTACTACTACCTTTGCACCAAAAGCAAACCATACCGATAACATGGGCTGAAAAAGAAAACGCCAGGCGAACTTTAAAGTTGGAATGCGAAAGCGGTATTCCAGGTGGCACATTTGGGCGAATGAGTATTTGTTACTGGCAAACTCAATTCACAAAACTTGAGAAGACAACGGGAATCGAAGAAGTAATTGAGGAAGAACTTAAAAAGTCTCAACGACAAGCATTTTTCGATGTTGTGGGAAGAGAGCAAAGTGGATCTAGCCAGTTGACAAGCTTCTATTCTAGTTTCCGCTCAGCCCTCGATATGAAGATCTCCAACGAAGAGCGGTTTACGGCAGCAGAAATGTATACGAAAGGAACAACCAAACCTTTCTCAATTAGTGATGTGAAAAAATCCATGCCTGTAGACTCTAGAGCACTTCAATTACTTTTTCAGCGGAGATCGCCACTAGGAATCGATTTGTATCTGTTTTTAAATATGAAAGCTTACTCTATGAATAAAGAGGGCAATAATGAAAGTAATTTCATTCCTTGGGCAATTCTGGAAGCTGTATTTCATAGCCAAAGAAGTAAATGCAAGAACCTGTACGAATTTAAAGCTAAAGTCATCAAGGCTCTCAGGCACGTGATCTACTGCCTACCAACATGCTCTATTAAGGTAAAGGAAAAAGGAATAGCCTTCAGAAGCGGAAAAACTGCGGTTCAACCACTACAACTGGCTTCATGACATCCTTCAAATTGGGTAATTGGGCAAGGCCTGTACGTGCGGGTGTCGCTGTGTACGAAATGAGTTCGCCGTGTGTACGAAAAAAGTGCTGTTCGTGTACGAGAAAGGTTTGAAATCGATTTATCAAAGTACGAAAAAAGTTTTGTTTGTGTATCAAAAAAGTTCTATCTTCTGTGAAGCCCTTAATATGCTTGGGCTGTAGAGGGGCGCTATTAGTTATCTTTTAGTTTTTATTTATTTATCTATTACTGAACGTACTTATTTTGTGCATAAAACTTTGTTGTAATGTCCACAAAATTCAATATGACTTGCGCCTCCACTTGATCTTTGGCGCTAAAGCTAATAGGTTATTGCAGCCGATAGAACGAGGAACGCAATGAAATTGCATCAAAACAACACAAAAAACAGCAAGGTGGTGATTACCGCCCTGATGCTGTTTGCACAGTTGTTTTTGTTTGCATCAGATGCGTTTGCTTTTGATAGCTTCTTTGAAAGCGCCTCAGAATCACACCATGAACTGTGTGTTCAGGACTCCAGTGTTTGCCAGCCAGATAAAGATGCTGCAGACAACGCAGGTACAGACAACTGTGACCATTGCTGCTCCTGTCACGGGCATTTTACCCATATCGTATTATTTAAAAATACTGATAGCCATTTAGGTAAATTTGGCGAGATGGCACTAGCTGCATATCGTCCTTTCCCTCCCTCTCACTTACAACCTGGTATCGACCGTCCTCCCAGAGCCTGAATCCTAGTCATTTTTTATCTATTTAGTTACTGACCAGGATTTACAATATGAACTCTTTTATTTCGCATGCGCGCAGGCGTATGTGCACTGTGATCGTGAGTAGTGTGTTGCTATTCATATCACCCACTGCAATAAGCAAAACGATAACGCTCGAACAAGCGGCACGACTGACATTGCGGCAACACCCGGATTTACAGCGATATCAGTCGCTGCTCACTGCTACCGAGGCAGATAGAACGCTGGCTAATCTCACTCCGGCTTATCACGTTGGCGTTGAAGCAGAAAACCTGCTCGGTTCAGGAGATGCATCAGGCATTAGTGATGCTGAGCTGACGGTCTCACTCTCCTCTGTTTTCGAGATGGGAGGAAAGCTCGATGCAAGGGTATCCTTAGTTGACGCCAATTTATCCCTGTTACAGTCAGAGCGCTATGTTGCTTCGCTCAAACTGTTAAGCGAACTAACCCGGCACTATGTAAAAACACTCGCAGCTAAAGAGCGGCTGACATTGGCGGAAACGTCTGTTTCTCTCGCTGATGAGGCCTTATCTATCGTTAAACAGCGCGTTGAGAAAGGCGCAACCAATAAAGCTGAATTTCTACGCGCCAGAGCCGCACTTAATCAAGCCAAAGTCGACAAAGCATCCGCTGAAACGTCTCTGGCTATTGCCAAGCAGTCACTTGCACTATTTTGGCAGGGAGATGCTGAGGCAATCGATAAAGTATCGGGTTCACTCAGTACCCTTCCCGCAAAACGGCAGTATTCCGCTGTTTATCAACAGTTTCTTGAATCAGCAAATGTGGAACGACTCACCCAAGCTATCAGTGTGAAAGAAGCTGAACAAAAGCTGGTAGAAAGTAATGCCAGTGCTGATATTTCATGGCGCATAGGTGTACGGCGCTCTCAGGCAGTTCAGGATACGTCTGTTGTTGCTGCTGTTTCCATGCCGCTTTTTGCCGAACAAAGAAACCAAGGCGCTACTCAGGCTGCCCTGGCGAAAAAAGAAGCCGCGGTAATTGCCAGAGACAGTCAGATACTTGAGATAAAAGCATTACTGTTTAAAGCACAGCAATATCTCAATTTCACCATTGATGCTGTAAAGCATATCAACGACACCGTTTTGCCCGACCTTGAAACAGCTACCACGCTCGTGCTCGAAGGTTACCAGCGAGGGGCATACAGCTACCAGGATTGGATTGCATCCAGAGATGCGTTGATACGGGCACGTGCAAAGGTCATCGAATTGAGCGAAAGCGCGTTAGTGAACCAGTCACTCGTTGAACAGTGGACCGGAGTATCCGGTCAGGCTTCTCCTACTCAAGAATTCCGGAATAACCATGAATAGACTATTAGTTATTATCTCACTACTACTGTGTCTGACGGATGCCAATGCCGCAGCAAGTGGTAAACAATCCCACACGGCTGAATCGAAAACATTTACCAATAGCAGCGTATCGTTGACATTACGCATTCAGGATACGAAAGAGGGAGCATATTTACTGGCCGAAAGGGCTGATCGCTCCCAGCCGCTGCCACCTGACGCGCTTAACGTCACGCTCAATCGTATGGGAGGACGTCAGGACATCATCCATTTTGAAAGCTATGAAAATGGGCTCAGGTCCACAAGTTTTATCGCTGAGCCGCACTCATTTCTCGCGAATATTGCACTCTCACTGGGAGAAAATAGCTTTTCGTGGGATTGGGAGAAGCACGAAGCCCGAACTGAGATAGATGATGCGTATTCCAGTCAGGCTGGCGTAACCACAAACGTTGCTACGGGCGGTGAAATAAAAAAGCACACCGAGGTTTATGGTCAGTTGACTATACCGCCACAACAGCGTGCCGAGGTTCACGCCCGGTTTACGGGAATTGTTGAGCAGCTCTTTACTGATATTGGCCAGACTGTGAAAGCCGGGGAGGCAATAGCGCAGGTGCAGTCAAATGACAGCCTCCAGTCTTACGATGTAAAAGCGCCAATCAATGGCGTTGTCGTATCGCGCAACCTGAATATCGGAGAGCTTACCCGCACAACACCGCTTTTTACGATTGTTGATACTTCAGTGCTTTGGGCGGAATTAAAGGTGTTTCCAGCTCACCGTGGTCAGGTTGCTGAAGGTAAATCAGTTCACATTATCGCAAATGGTCGTCAACTCGAGAGCACGATTACCAGCATTGTTCCTTCTCACGAAGGGCAACCCTACCAGCTAGCACTGGTAAAAGTGGTGAACAAGGACGGCCTACTCTCTCCCGGCGATTTAGTCACAGGCATTGTCGACTCACAACAAAAATCGGTGCCGGTAAAAATAGAAAATCGGGCCATTCAAATCCTGAACAATAAGCCGGTTGTGTTCCTGAATGAAGGCAATGCTTATCAGGCAACACCTGTAACCTTAGGATTGCAGGACGACAACTTTTCCGAAGTCGTCGCCGGACTATCTGTCGGACAAAGGTATGTTGTCGACAACAGCTACTTAATCAAAGCGGATATACAAAAATCCGGCGCATCTCACGCGCACTAATGGGGGGAGAAAATGATAGATAATATTGTTCGCCTCTCAGTCGAGCGGCGTTACCTGCTGTTAACCCTGGTGCTCGTCATCATAGGCATCGGCATTTGGAGTTATCAGCGGCTACCGATAGATGCGGTGCCGGATATTACTAATGTTCAGGTTCAGATAAACACGGAAGCACCTGGTTATTCGCCACTTGAAGCTGAGCAGCGGATCACCTTTCCGGTTGAAACGGCGTTATATGGTCTGCCCAATTTGTCCTATACGCGCTCTATTTCACGTTACGGACTTTCTCAGATCACCGTGGTATTTGAAGAAGGAACTGACATTTACTTTGCCCGGAACCTTATCGATGAGCGGTTAGCAACGCTGAAAAGCGTACTCCCGCCGGGGCTTGAACCTGAGATGGGACCGATTGCAACAGGTCTGGGTGAAATCTTCGTTTACACGCTGGAAGCGAAAAACGGCGCCAAAATGCCGGACGGCTCGTCCGCTACGCCTATGGCACTTCGTGAAGTTCAGGACTGGATAATCAAACCACAACTGGCTCAGGTTAAAGGCGTGGTGGAAGTGAATACCATAGGGGGATACGACAAGCAGTATCACGTGATGCCACATCCAGCGAAGATGCTGGAAATGGGTGTGACTATGGCAGATATCCGCAAAGCGTTGGTAAGCAACAATGACAATGCTGGAGCCGGGTATATAGAGAACAATGGCGAACAATTGTTAGTCCGCTCACCGGGCCAGTTAAAATCAATTGAGGATATCAGTAACGTTGTTGTCGGCCGTAAAGGTTCCGTGCCTGTTTTAGTCAAAGATGTCGCCGAAGTGGGACTGGGCAAAGAACTGCGCACAGGGGCAGCAACCCGAAACGGCAAAGAAACCGTGATGGGCACCGTGATGATGTTGGTCGGAGAAAACTCGCGTGAAGTTGCAGCGCTCACCAATGATAAATTTCAGCAAATACAAACATCATTGCCTGAATGGGTTAAGGCAGAGGTGGTATATAACCGCACTACGCTAGTAGACAAAGCCATCCAGACTGTACAAAAAAACCTTCTGGAAGGCGCACTGCTAGTTATCGTCATCCTGTTTTTACTGTTAGGAAACATCCGTGCCGCCCTCATTACGGCGGCTGTTATCCCAATCGCGATGATGATGACTATTACCGGCATGGTTCAGCGGGGCGTCTCTGCCAACCTGATGAGTCTCGGCGCGCTGGACTTTGGTTTGATTGTGGACGGCGCTGTCATCATCGTGGAGAACTGTATTCGCAGGCTCTCAGAAGCCCAAAAACAACAAGGTGGCTTACTGGCGCTTAAAGCACGCTTACAGGAGGTTAAAGACGCCACTATAGAAGTTATTCGCCCCAGCTTGTTTGGCGTGGGTATCATCACAGCCGTGTACTTACCTATATTTACCCTTTCTGGCGTAGAGGGAAAAATGTTTCACCCCATGGCAACAACCGTGGTAATCGCACTACTTTGTGCGATGGTATTGTCGCTCACAGTTGTGCCTGCTGCGATCGCCGTATTTATGCGCGGAAAAATCAGCGAAAAAGAGAGCATTATAATCCGCGGGGCGAAAGCCATTTATCGACCTGCGCTTGAGTGGGTGCTTAAGTTCAAATCGCTTATTCTGGCAGGCGCGCTGGGTCTCGTTGTGGTTTGCTCATGGCTTGCCTCTACATTAGGTTCTGAGTTCATCCCACAGCTAGACGAGGGGGATATCGCGCTGCATGCACTGCGTATTACAGGTACGGGATTAGAGCAGTCTGTTGAAATGCAGGAACTCCTTGAAAAAACCATTATCGACTTTGAAGAAGTTGACAAGATATACGCGAAAGTGGGTACGCCAGAGGTGGCCACCGACCCCATGCCACCCAATGTTGCCGACACATTTGTGATGCTCAAGCCCCGCTCTGAGTGGCCCACTCCGGATAAGCCTAAATCGCAGCTCATTAAGGAGCTTGAGAAAGCAGTCACTGCGCTACCGGGCAATAACTACGAGTTTACGCAGCCTATCCAGATGCGCTTTAACGAGTTAATTTCCGGTGTCAGAGCCGACATTGCGATTAAAGTATTTGGTGATGACCTGGATACATTGCTGGCATCAGCAAATTCGGTTGCATCACTGACGAAAGGGTTATCTGGCGCTGCAGATACCCGTGTTGAGCAGGTAGACGGTCTGCCTATGCTATCAGTCATTCCTAAACGTGATGTAATGGCACGCTATGGCCTCAATATAGACGATATCCAATCTCTGGTTTCGACCAGTATCGGTGGTCAGCAAGCAGGCTTGATCTATGAGGGAGACCGGCGCTTTAAACTGGTAATTCGCCTACCAGAGCAACTACGACGCGACGTTCAAAAGCTTAAGGTACTGCCAGTCCCCACACCCGATGGGTATGTGCCGCTACAGGAGGTGGCCACATTAGAAGTCAAACCCGCGCCAGCACAAATCAGTCGGGAAAACGGCAAACGCCGCGTGGTCGTTACAACCAACGTTCGCGGGCGCGATCTGGGTAGTTTTGTCGCAGAGTTGCAGGTTACGTTGAATGAAGACTTGAAACTACAAGATGGCTACTGGCTGGAATATGGCGGAACGTTCGAGCAGTTGGAATCGGCCAGCAAAAGATTGTCCTGGGTGGTCCCGGTAACGCTGGCGCTCATCGTCGGCATCCTTATTCTTGCATTTGGTTCAGTAAAGGATGCTTTAATCATCTTCACCGGTGTGCCGCTGGCACTAACTGGGGGCGTACTTGCACTGTGGATTCGGGGTATGCCGCTGTCTATTTCTGCCGGTGTAGGGTTTATCGCATTGTCAGGCGTCGCCGTATTGAATGGTTTAGTGATGCTCGCCTTTATCAGGCAGTTGTGGTTTGAAAAAGGCGAGCTCTACACCGCTGTCATTGAGGGGGCAATAGTCAGGCTTCGTCCCGTTTTGATGACTGCCCTGGTAGCAAGTCTTGGCTTTGTGCCCATGGCACTGAACACAGGCACCGGTGCTGAGGTTCAACGGCCGCTCGCGACGGTGGTTATCGGCGGCATTATCTCATCGACTTTACTTACACTGTTCGTGCTCCCAACCTTATACCAACTGGTGCACAGGAAAGCGGATAAACAGTAAAACAACAATGCCCTGGATAAAACCAGGGCACGACAGGAGTATGTATGGGGCACTCACATTCCCAAAGCTCAGAAAAAATTGGCTGGGCTTTTTTCCTCAATTTTGGCTTCACTATCATTGAGTTTATTGGAGGATGGTTAACAAACAGTACCGCTATTATGGCGGATGCCGTGCATGACTTAGGTGACACATTGTCAATTGGCAGTGCGTGGCTTCTGAATAAACTCGGCACTAAAAGCGCAACGAAAGAGTTTACCTATGGCTATCGGCGGCTGAGCTTACTCGGGGCGCTGATAAACGGCATTGTTTTAATCGTTGGTTCTGCCTGGATCCTTTATGAAGCAGTGCCACGGCTGAGTAATCCAGAGATGCCAGAAACAGAAGGCATGATTGCACTGGCTATTCTTGGCGTACTGGTCAATGGCTTCGCCGCTTATAAATTACATGGTGGTAAATCGTTGAATGAAAAAGTTCTGAACTGGCATCTACTCGAAGACGTTTTAGGTTGGGTAGCGGTACTCATTGTCGCTATTGTTATGCAGTTCAAAGACTGGCCCGTTCTGGATCCAGTTCTTTCCATCGGATTTACGCTATTCATTCTGTTCAACGTTATCCGAAACCTCATCAGCACCGTGAAGCTATTTTTTCAGGCGTCACCAGACAACAGTCTTTTACAAAAGGTGACTGATAAACTGCTTGAACTTGATGCTGTGAGCGATCTGCATCACCTGCATATCTGGTCATTAGATGGTGAGCACCATGTCGCGACAGTTCACGTCGTTAGTCAGTTTGAGTCGAAAGCTGAATACCTCGAACTTAAAGAAAGTGTATCCAACGCGCTACAAGAGTTTGAGTTATCGCATACCACTATTGAAATTGAGCTAACCAGCGAAGAATGTCGGGATGCTGATTAATAGTATTTAAAAAATGGGCGATGTAGCCACTATGAAACGACTTTTTACCTCAGGAATGGTCACCACCCATTTTAACTGTGAGATATACTCTAGGCCAATAATGCTGACATAAGTTCAAGCCTTTGCGATTTAGACAAACTCGCCAATTTCCTCGTCAAGTCATCAATGGCGCTATCTTTATCGGTTGACTTTACGCCTGCGTATTCCAATAGCCTCTGACAGATTCTATCTGCTGGTTCCCTTAGCTCTTCTGCTGTAAGCACGGTGTAGCCAGCAGTAACATCACTGCGACTGGTCTTATGATTCAGTAGCCTTTTCAATGTGTATGTACCTACCCCAATAGTTTCAGCAACCGAACAGAAGGTGCGGCGAAGATCATGCAGTGTGAAAGAAACATCCGTGCGTTCGTTCATTTGTTTAATTATTTTCTTTGGCTCCATCACTCTCCCATGATGATTGTCGGCACCAAAAACAAAACCCGAAACGCGGTACTTAGCCCTTCTCTTAAGGATTTCCTCCAGCGGCGTGGTGATTGGTAATTCCAGACCATGGCCATTTTTTGTGTCGTCCAGGCAAAAGAGATGATCATCTAAAAATACGTTTTTCCATTCCAGCTCCAGCAACTCAGTTTTGCGTAATCCGGTAAATGCCATAAATTCAACAAAGTCACATACTGTTGCAGTGAAATCTTGTCGATGAACAATGGCGTCCTCACGCATCTCATGAACAACTGCAAGAAATGGCTTAAGCTGAGAAGGTCGGAGTCTTGTCTGCTTGCGGGCTACGTTGTTCCAGCAGCGTTTTTCCGACAGGACAGTAACAGGGTTGTGAGGAAACAAAGTTCTGCCGTCTGAGGATTTATACTCAGCCCTAGCAAAGTTAAACAGCGCTCTGAGCGTTCTCATAGCTAAGTCGGCCTGTGCAGGGCTTCGCTTAGTCAGTTCACAATGCCGACGATAGATGCGGGTTTCTGTAAGGTCAGCCATACGCTTCTTTGCCCAATCGTCAAAATAACAGTCCATCACCTGCTCGTAGCCACGTAACGTAGTTTCTTTAAGCTTTCTGGAAAGTTTATAGCTCTCGTAAACGGTCTCCAATGTGACTGAGGCGGCCCTGAAGTGACGTTTGCTATCGTTGGGGTTCATTCCATCAGCAATATCCGCCATCGCCTTTCTAGCTTGCTTACGGGCCTGCTCTACTGCAATGGATGGAAAAGAGCCGATAGTAACCGACAATGGCTTTTGTGTGCCTGGAAGCTTCTTATAAACCCGAAACGTCTTCTTATTTGATGGAAGAACATCAATGATGAGACCTGGCATTTGAACGTCGTAATATCGAGCCCGTTTGTCTGAGCCTGACAGTTTTTCAATGGCCTGTTCTGTAAATCTGAATTTTGTTGCTGACATACTGTGCTACCTCTGTGCTACTTTGAGCGCAAAATCTAATGCGCTGAATTGCTTAAAAAATTAAGCAACAGAGATAACAAAACCGCAATAACCTACTGATTTATATGAAACAATAAGTAATTAGCAAGTAAATAAAGTAACTATCGGTAAAGGCTCGGTTTGAGCCTCATAATCGGCAGGTCCCCTGTTCAAGTCAGGGTGGGGCCACCATTTTTCTAAGAGCTTAAGTTCTACAGTAATTTCCGCAATAGACGAGTGGTTCTAACCACAAATCAGCCTCAACTGTTTACCAATTCGCAAAAATCCATTATTCTCCATATTGGTTATGTTTAATGCTTAAGAAATGTTTAAATCCATATCAAAACTAATATTAGTGCTTACAGTGCTATCTGCCCTCGTCGGGCAAGCGATGGCTGTAGATACTATGAGTTTTGGAATGGCTATTGATAACAAACACTTCAATAGTAATTCTGAATCGAATTGCTCTATGAACATGAGCCATGGTATGAGAGTAGATTCTAGCAGTTCCGAGAACGCTAGTATTAAAGATTGTTGCAACACTTCGGAATGCACATGCCCACCAGGTGGTTGTACTCATGCTCCCGTCCTTATAGCTTCCATGATGATTGTTCAACGCCCAGTGGTGCCGGACGCTTCATTTGGCTTGTTCTTCCAACACCCAGTTTCAGTAACTTCCTCACTTTTTCGCCCACCGATATTTGCCTAACTCAGGGTCAGTGCGTCCAAATTTCACGCACAATTTGTTTCAGTTCCTGTTTATTATCTAGGTGCTAGCGTACCTATATGTGCCAGCTTTGTCTGGAGGCAAAAATGTTAAAAAAAATCATCTATCAAGCTGCGGTATTACTGCTAATTCTACCTAGCATTGCCATGGCAAATATCCACCATGGCGCAAACGACGTCTTCGAATTATTAGTTTATAAATCACCATCGTGTGGATGCTGCAAAAAGTGGATAACTCATCTAGAAAACCAAGGATTTCAACTACGTACAAAGGACTTTCATAACTTGAGCGACATCAAGAACGAATACGGAATTTCACCAAATCTTCGCTCTTGCCATACCGCTGTTACAGAAAATGGCTTTGTATTTGAAGGCCATGTCCCTTCTAAGTTTATAAAACGATTCTTGTTAGAAGAACATCCAAAGGCAATCGGGTTATCTGTTCCAGCTATGCCAGTAGGTTCACCCGGAATGGAAGTAGCAGAGCAGTTTATGCCTTATACCGTTTTCATTATATATCAAGATGGGAGCTATGAACCTTACGCGAAAGTAGAAAGCTACGACAGTCAATTCGATTGATGTCAAAGTTAAACAAATAAATGCGCACTTTTGACAATCAAAGCAATTTTAATTTTTTAAAACCGAATATTAACCAAAGATAGAGGTAATCATGAAAGCACTTGTTAAATCATTTGCAATTTTTAGTGTACTGCTAAGCAGCGTGGCATTAGCACATGAGGCTATAGAAATTAAATCTAGCACACCAAGCAAAAATGCAATGTTGATGGAGGCCCCAATGGAACTATCAGTCAGCTTTACCAAGGGAGTTAGATTAATAAAAGTAGTTTTAAAAGATAGTGAAGGTGCAAAAGTTGATTTTGGCTTTGAACCTCCGAAAGAGGTTGCAACGGATTATTCTTGGACCTTACCTAAATTACGTCCAGGTTCATACAATGTTGAGTTCATCATGCTTGGCTCCGATGGGCACAAGATGAAAGATAGTTTTGGATTTATGGTGCACTAAAAAGGGGATTCAGCTGTGGAAATGTATATCTGGAACACTGTAATTGTAGTGTCAAAGCTAATGTTTTATTTAGGTTTCGCGGCCACAGCTGGATATACATTTTTCTGGCGAGATATTAACGACAGTAGGACAAGTTATACAACGCCATCTTTTAGCGCTGTATGGGTAAAGGTTTGTGTCTTTGTTGCGTTTATTTCTAATGCAGTGTGGTTTATCGCGAACACTGGAGCGATGGTAGAAGAGGGAATTCAAGGCGCACTTGACCCCTTTATGCTTAAGATAATGTTGAGTTCTCCTATCGGTGAAGTCACCTTGTATCGTGCGGGGGGGTTAGCCGTAGCTTTAATAACTATCTACTTATTGAAATTTAAACCTCTTAAACCTTTCCTAAGGTTAAAGTCTTACTTACTTGTGCTGTGTCTATTCACTCTCTCGTACACATTTACTTTAACCGGCCACGTTTCTGAATTAGGAAGTATTGCTCGAATACTACTTATGGTTCACGTATTTGTTATGGCTTGGTGGTTTGGTGCATTGATTCCGTTAAAGCTCTCCTGCCATTACGAGAGCTACGAAAAGCTTTATAAATTAATGGATAGGTTTGGTACGCAGGCGGCCGTATTGGTTACCTTATTATTATCTGCAGGCATTTGGCTAGCTATTCAATTGGTAGGTAGTTTTGAAGGGTTATTTAGCTCCATATATGGGCAAACTCTTCTTTTTAAAATGTTCCTTGTAACTAGCATTCTAGCTATTGCTATACGGCACAAACTGAAATTAGTCCCAAAACTTAAAAGTGGCTCGGGAAGCGAAGCACTCTCAAAATCCATTTCATTAGAGTTAACAATAGCAGTTGCTATTTTAATCATTACTTCTGGGCTTACGAGTATTGTAGGTCCCGAAAGATAAAACTTAGAAGAGAAATTCAAATGAAAATTAAATTATTAGTCTTACTATTTATCATGCCCGTAATCATGAGTTTTGCTGCTAGTGCCCATGAAAAAGAACATCATGAGAAAGGTATGTTTAGTGGGTTAGATACGCCTGCAGCTAAAATAGTTATTGCATTCCATCACGCGCTTAATACGGGAGACAAAATCACTGCGAAGAGCCTTCTGGCGGATGATGTGACTATTTATGAGGGAGGCGGAGTTGAGAGGAGCGCAGATGAATATGCTCAACATCATATGAATTCAGATATGGAATATCTATCGTCAGTGACAAATAAAGCGTTGGAGCATCAAGTCAAAGTTCTGGGCAACACAGCAATCTCCGCATCGCGGTTTCTGGTCAATGGGATGTTTAAGGGGGAAGAGAGAGACTACCAAAGTATGGAAACAATTGTCTTAATCAACACCGAAGGAGAGTGGAAAATCAAACATATTCATTGGTCAAATTGATTCGATTAACTACCCGAGAGAGCTCGTATGAAAAAATTTTTAATCATAATCATTTCGTCTTTGTTATCTTCCTTCACTTTCGCTCATGATAACAATGTAACTGATAAAGATCAGATAAAAGACATTATAAAGCAAATTGAATATGGCTGGGAGAATGGAGACGGTGCCCCCTTTAAAAAGCACTTTTTCGACTTTAAAGGCGCAAGATACTTTGAATCTGGCGGACAGAATGTAGGGTTAAGTGACTTGATAGAGCATCATGTTGAACCAGAAAAGGATGCCTTAGTTTTCTTAAGTTTAGATTTTTCTAACATTCAAACTCATGTAGAAGATGATTTTGCTTGGACACTCGTTGATACAACCGTTCAAGGAGAGGTTAGGAAGTCTGGAAAAACTTTCAACAAAACGGGGTTTCAAACCTTTCTTTTTAAAAAAGTTAACGGTGAGTGGCTGGTAGTTCACACGCATTCCTCTAGTAGAAATCGTGCAAAAGACTAGCGAAATAAATGTATTGAAAGCTACTTTGGTAATATCAACGGTAGCTTTCCAGTTTGCTCAAGATCAGAACCATTTCGGCTATCCTATTGCCAAAATGCCTTACACTTCATATTGGCACGAACTACGCGTCCCGCCCGCTAATGAATCCTTATTATTCGTTTTTGCAAAGATTTTTAATCAACATCAAATTCTTAAACACTTGTCCTCCCAACCTACATTTTGTTCCACATGCGCTACTCTCAGAAGGTGCAGAGAAATATGAAAATCGTTTATTTTGGAAACGACTTATTCTCGAATTGTTTGTCACTTCTAATCAAAAATAGATTTAACATTGAGCGCGTTTTTATAAACGATGTTCAGGAAAATGCGAGCTTCATCAAACGAATTTGTCGTAAATACAATATTGTTTATTCCACTGAAAACCCAAGTATCGTGACTCTTAAAAGATATTTAAATGACGAACAGATAGTCTTTGTTGTAGCCGATTACGGATACAAATTACCCACAAACGAAATAAAATATGCAATTAATATCCACCCATCTTTACTACCCAAAAGTAGAGGCCCAACCCCACTCACCTACATTGTCGACAACCCTGAGAACGCGGGTGTTAGCATTCATAAACTTACTGAGAAACTTGATGCAGGTAGCATCCTAATCCAAGAGAAATTTGAGGTCGAAGACAATGAAACGATTTCATCATTGATGGTCAAGTCTCAGTTACTCGCAGAAACTCTGTTAGAAGAATTACTTAATAACTTTAATGAACTTTATAATAACGCCACACCTCAATTGGAAAAGCTAGCGTCATTCCAAAGTCTACCTCCAGTAAAAAGAAGGTTTGTAAATTGGGATCAAAACACCGCTCAATTTAGTCATGCTCTTCGACAATATGGGCACTTTGGGATTCTTATTTCGTTAGATAACGCGTTATATATCGCAAATGATGTCGAAGTCACAACTTTCAGTCACGATTTCACGTGCGGTAGCATAATCTTTGAGGATGCACTAATTAAAAGCATTGCTATAAATGATGGCTATGTTGTACTTTCTAAGCGTAGTTTAAGGCTATATGAATCAAGAGTACTAAACTAGTTGATTACGGCTTTAATGTTTAAAGGTCCTAAGCACTTTTTAGTGTTGTGTTGATCTACGTCAAAGTAAGAATAACGGAATACCGCTACTATTCCCTTACTCACTGATGGAGTTTATTGTGTCAGGCATTTATAAGTGGTTTAAATTAGTACTAATAGCTGCGCTGCTTTCACAGCACGGCTTTGCTATGACGAACCCAATTGAATGTGATGGTCACGACACATCAGAATCTCATATGTCCTCAAATGATTCCTTATCAAACATAGAACATACTACTTTAAATAATCACACACTTCATTCAGAAAAGAACCAGGATGTGCAGCACTGCGAAGGAAATGATCAATCGATATGCGCGTGCTGTATAGGTGCTTACTGTGCAACTTCTTTAACCCAATTTTGTATACTTTCAAATATTGAAATTCTGATAAGTGAAAACATTAAGCAAAGCTCATTTTCAGATATAAATATTGCCCCTTTAATTGGTATACACTCTCCTCCCTTCCACCCTCCGATTAAAAGCTACACATAAACTCAGTGAGGCTTTTCTCTAAGTTTTCTTTACGAATCAATTGCAATCAAAGAATGTCTTAGATGATTAACTGCTTAATTAATATACATCGAGACACTGTTTGCTATCAGTAAACGAACAGCAAGCACTATCCGCCTCACTTAAAAATGCATTACATCTTAGAACCGAAAGATTCACGAGTTACATGCCTATTGACCTGCGTCCCACACACAGGTTTAGCCTTTAGGTATAAGTAAAAACTTAGGTTAAAGACATCGGAACAACTATGAAAGTAAGAGAGATCGCAAGCGCCTTGGCTACAACGCCAGATACTGTTCGCTATTACACGCGCTTGCAGTTAATAACGCCGGCAAAATCTGACAATGGTTATAAATTCTATTCAACGAAAGATGCTTCCAGGTTGCGGTTTATATTAAGTGCAAGGCATTTAGGTTTTTCAGTTGAAGATATCAAGCAAATTCTCAGAGAAGCAGATAATGGAAAGACCGCTTGTCCCCTAGTTAGAACCTTAATTGCAAGAAGGCTAGCAGAAACAGAAAGACAATTTAAGGCAATGTTGTTACTCAGGCAAAATATGATGCTGGCAGTAAGGAAGTGGGGAGCAATGGGTGACAAAGCCCCATCCTCACACGTGGTCTGTCATTTAATAGAAGAGTTTGAACACACCGTCCTGGAGGAAAACATAAATGACAGAACTTAATGCAGGTGTTTCTTCAGAAAAATTGTTGTCCGTCAAAAAACAAGTCTTCTAAAAATAGGAAAAAAGGAGAGCACTATGAGTGCAGAAGTAACACAGCGACAATTAGTGATAGAAGGCGCCGGATGTGCCAGTTGCGTTGGAAAAATAGAAGCTGCCTTGAAGCAGACGCCGGGAGTGCAGAATGCCGAAATGAACTTTGCAGACAGAACAGTACTTGTATCGGGTACAGCGGATTCTCAATTATTGGTTCAAGCAGTAGAGTCCGTTGGTTACAACGCAAAGCCTTTCGAAGATAAGCCTGACACTGATGTAGTCGATGAAAAAGAAGCAGCGGATAGGACCTATTACAAAAAGCTGATGCGAGATACTTTTATTGCGCTTTCGCTAGGTATCCCTCTAATGACTTATAGCATTGTTGTCGACGAAATGACGGTCGAGACTAATGTCGAGAGGTTGTTGTGGCTAGCAGTTGGCCTACTGACGCTAGGTGTAATGTTCTTTTCCGGCCGGCATTTTTACATCGGTGCGTGGAAGAGCTTTAAAAATCATTCTGCCAATATGGATACACTCATTGCACTTGGTACAGGCACAGCATGGTTCTATTCGATGTTGGTAGTGTTGGTACCTGAAGCAGTGCCGTTAATGGCAAGGCACGTTTATTTTGAAGCTACAGCTATGATCATTGGTCTAATTGATCTGGGGCTTGCCTTAGAACTAAAAGCCCGCGGAAAAACCTCAGAAGCAATCAAACGTTTAATTGGATTACAAGCGAAAACAGCCACGGTTATTCGCGACAATAAAGAGGTCCAGATCGCTATCGAGCAAGTGCTTTTTAACGATGTCATCAAAGTCAGGCCTGGAGAAAAAGTGCCTGTTGATGGTGTGGTTGTTGAAGGCCATACGTCAATCGACGAGTCCATGCTAACCGGGGAACCGATGCCAGTTGAAAAATCACATGGCGATGAAGTCGTTGCTGGAACTCTCAACAAGTCAGGAATGTTTCTATTTAAAGCAACTCGAGTAGGTAAAGACACGGCTCTGGCGCAAATCATTGCAATGGTTAAACGCGCACAAAATTCAAAGCCGCCTATTGGGCGCTTAGCTGACGTGATATCCGCTTACTTTGTTCCTGTGGTCATGATTATATCTGTGCTCAGTGCGCTAGCATGGCTGAACTTTGGCCCTGAGCCCGCACTGGCATTTGCCATAGTTTCGGCCACCACTGTATTGATCATTGCTTGTCCATGTGCATTGGGCCTAGCCACGCCGATGTCAGTTATGGTGGGGGTTGGAAAGGCTGCTGAAGCCGGCGTGCTAATTCGCAACGGCGAAGCGCTACAAACGGCATCAAAAATCAGTGTGATGATACTGGATAAAACCGGAACGATTACGGAAGGTACACCCAAGGTCACTGACATAATTTTAGCCAATTCCAGTGATGAAAAGACAGTGCTGCAATTGGCAGCTAGTCTGGAAAATGGTTCAGAGCACCCATTAGCAATGGCGATAGTAGAAAGTGCCCACGACCAGGGCATTGAGCTGCTGAAAACCGAAGAGTTTAATGCGATTACCGGTATGGGGGTTGAAGGCCGTTGTGAAGGAAAGGCCTTATTGTTTGGTAACAGCAAGCTCATGGCTTCAAAAGGGGTGGGCATAGGTAATTATTCAGAGAAAGCAGAAACACTGGCCAAAGACGCCAAAACTCCCATGTATTTCGCTGTAGATGGACAACTTGCTGCCATCATAGCGGTTGCCGACCCGATAAAACCTGACTCTGTTTCTGCCATCAAGCGTCTTCAGGCTAATGATATCCGGGTCATCATGTTAACTGGGGACAACAAAGAAACTGCTGCTGCAGTGGCAAAGAAAGCGGCAATAAGCGAGTTTTTTGCTGAAGTATTGCCCGAAGATAAGGCCAACAAAGTACATGAATTACAGCAGCAGAGAGAAGTAGTGGGTATGACTGGTGATGGAATTAACGATGCTCCGGCTCTTGCCTTGGCTGATGTTGGCTTTGCCATTGGTACAGGAACGGACGTTGCCATTGAAAGCGCCGATATCACCCTGATGCGCGGCTCGTTGCATGGTCTGGCCGATGCTATAGCGATCAGTAAAGCCACCTTGCGCAACATTAAGCAAAACTTGTTTGGAGCCTTTATCTACAACGTAGCAGGTATACCTTTTGCGGCGGGCTTGCTCTATCCATTTTTCGGAATATTGCTAAGCCCAGTTATCGCCGGAGCCGCCATGGCATTTTCTTCGTTAACAGTGGTATCAAATGCGAACCGGCTTCGCCTATTCAAGGCAAAGGACCACTAAGGAGTTTTCTCAAGATGATAATTAATATTGTAGGACTTACGGTTATTGCACTGATTATTTGGTGGTTTTGGTTATACAAGCCTGATCAGACAGTTACTGAAAGTAACGAAATACTCATAGAAGTAAAAAATGGCGTGTACTCACCAGCGTCTATTCAGGTAAACGCAAACCAATCTGTTACCTTGAAGTTTTTGCGCAAAGATGAGTCTCCCTGTTCCGAAGTACTGCTAATTCCTTCATTAGATATCAGTGAGCAGCTAACGCTTAATGAGGTAACACCAATTCACCTCGAAAACGTCCCACAGGGCGAACATACTTTTCACTGCCAGATGCAGATGTATCGCGGTGTTCTTACGGTGGTATAGGAGGAGTCATGAAAAACAGTCACCCCAGATTTTGGTCAACACCTACAGGGTGGGCAGCATTAGCGATGATCGCTGCCGTTACTTATTTTTTAATATTCGAACATGGTCATCATGTCCTTCAGTTTCTTCCCTATTTGATTTTATTGCTGTGCCCATTCATGCATATATTCATGCACAGTAGCCACGGTAAACACGGACACGCCCACGAACATTCTCGCGACAGTGACAATAAGCAGAAAAGTTTTCAGGAATTGAGTGATAACAACGCGGCTTATCGTTATGGATACATTCAGGGGTTGGAGGAAGGCCGAAAGGAGTCACTTAAAAAGGACAACCAACATGAAAGATACATATGATTATGGCTTATGGTCAATGGTGATACTGAACTCAGCTATTTTTATCTTTTTTGCATTCAGTTTTGTAAAGCCAAAATCTTCCACCGACTGGCGAAGCTTGGGGATATTCTCTGCGTTTATTGTAGCCCTGTTTACCGAGATGTATGGCTTCCCACTCACTATTTATTTCTTATCAGGTTGGCTTGCTGAAACCTATCCGGAAGTAAACTTTTTTGCGCACGAAAACGGACACCTGTTGCATACTTTCTTTGGTTTAAATGGCGACGCCCACTGGGACCCATTTCATATCGCTAGTATGCTATTTATTGTTGCAGGATTCTTCATTTTATCCTCTGCATGGAGTGTTCTACACCACGCTCAGAAGAACCATTATCTAGCAAAGACAGGATGGTATGCGCTGTGTCGCCACCCTCAATACTTAGCTTTTATACTGATCATGTTTGGTTTTTTGTTGCAATGGCCGACCATTCCGACACTGGTCATGTTTCCTATTTTAGTTGCTGTGTACATAAAACTGGCAAAGCGTGAAGAAATGCTAGCTACAGCTGAATTTGGCGAAGAGTATGTGAGTTATATCAAAACTACTCCAAGCTGGCTCCCAAGTCTCAACACAAAAGGTGAAAATCATGAAAAAACTCTTTAAATCAACTGCTTTTTCGATCGCGTTAGTAATGATTGCAACAGCGCAAGCTCAACAAATGAATGAGCACAAGCATCAGGCATCAGACAAACCAAAGATGCAAATGGGAATGAATATGTCTGATAAAGATATGCATATGGCGCATGCAAAAATGAAAGCAATGAAGGAAGACGTTCAGGCAATCAAATCAGAAAGAGATCCACAGAAACAACGTGAAATGATGAATAAACACATGCAATCCATGATGGGAATGATGGATATGATGCATGAAAAAATGGATGCGCAGCCCATGCAAGATCAAATTACTATGGCAGAAATGCACCTTAATATGATGGAAATGATGATGAGGAAAATGACTGGAAACCATTTATCTGAATCTGAGAAGCATTCAAATCAACACTGAGGAAGAAAGATATGAGTGATTTAGATCACAGAGTGGGTGTCAGAGAAGACAATTTAGTCGTTCGGAATATACGGCTTACTAATGTCATTCAGACAAACTGCGATGCACTAATTGAAGAGATTGATAAGCTTTTTGGTATTGATGAGGTGAGCTACAACATCAAAGAAGGGGCTATTCATCTGGCATATGATGCGACACATATCGATTTAGACGCTATTGAAGCGATCATTCGAAAACACGGCGCAGATCTTCACAATGACTGGTGGACACACACAAAAGAAGGTTATTACCAGTTTGTAGATCAAAATATAAAAGACAATGCGACGCACAAACCGTGGAGTTGCCACCACTTGCCGCAGGGCGCTCACAGGAAGCGTACATAACCTTAATGTGCTCTACGTTCTCACTCAACAACAATGCTGAGCGATGTCGTTACATTATGATGCTGGCTTTAAGGAGGCGTAAGATGAAAATTCGAGAAAATGTATTTGCGTTCGCGTGCGCCGCATCGTTCAGCTTCGTGTGGGTTGTTAGTTCTTTGTTTATTACTACAATGCCCGACATGATGTCACCCAAGGCTGGTAATATAATGTTCACAGACTGGCAAGGGATGAGATGGAACGTGCCTTTATTGGGTGTAGTGATAGGCGGAGCTTTATGGGCTTTGTTCGCAGGTGTACTGGGTTGGCTCATTGCCAGTATTTACAATAGGCAGCTGTAGTAGTGAGGGCTAAAAGAATAGTCAGTATTTGTCCTTTTAGCACAGGTACGATATTTGCTGATATCTACTGCCACATAAATTTAAACTAACGGTGAGATATTATGATAACCAGTAATTCAGAATTAGCCTTACAGCAAGCCATGCAACTACCCAGTCAAACCAATACAGAGCAGCAGGGTTGTAGCCAGCCACCTGAGTCAAAAGGACAGGAGTTTGCTGAAATAATGGATACACTGAAGCAGCAAAAAAGCGGTTAAAGTGTGCCACGAGTAAAAATAACCGGCACGCTAATGCCGGTTAATTCCTTTCCTATTCATAACAACTGCGCTTACCTTTTAGGCTGCTACTCTGCCTACGCTGAATATTGTCTTACTCCGTCGATGTAGTTCATGAACAGCCTCAATGATTTGCATCAGTTATAATTTTTATCATCATCATCATACGCATGGAGCTTTAGAAACCATTTCTCAGCCGCGAATACGATAAGAAGTCCAGCCACAGAAATCCCAACAATGAAGATATCTGATTTTGCTTTCACCCACATAAAAGATAGAAGAACAATGATATCGAGAATAATTGCACTGACTAGTACCCAAGCTTTAGCTTGCACATCATCTCGTAAATGCTTGAACACTCCCCAGTGGATGAAAATATCCATTACTATATAAAAAACTACACCGATGGAGGCTATGCGGCTCAAATCGAAGAATATGGTAAGAAATATTGCGATGACTAACGTATAAATTAAGGAATGTCTTCTTATATCTCCCGGTAATGAAAAATGACGGTGAGGCACAAGTTGCATTGATGTAAGCATCGATAGCATTCTTGAAACAGCGAAGATGCTGGCAACGACACCGGAAGACGTGGCAATAATCGCGAAAGCTATAGTAAACCAAGCACCATACTGGCCGAATGCGGGTCGAGATGCTTCAGCAAGCGAATAATCTTTTGCCTGTATTATTTCGCCAATTGATAAATTTGCTCCTACTGCAACTGCGACAAAAACATAAAGTACCACACAAATGGATATAGAAATGACTATGGCCCTTCCTACATTTTTTTCTGGTTGTTTGAGCTCGCCTCCGCTGTTTGTGATTGTAGTGAATCCTTTGTATCCCAATATACCAAGTGCCACGGCTCCGAGAAAACCGGTTGCGCTGGTATCTTGCGGTTGAGCTGAAACGCTCTCAAACGACAAACCGGTTGCCCACAGCCCACCAATTGCCAAAACTGCAAGTCCTGCTATTTTGATAAAAGCCATAATAAATGAGAGGGTCTGTATGAATTGATTACTCAAAATATTAACAATGAATGCCACAATAAGAAGACTCACGCCAAGCGCTGGTATAAGCCACTCAGCGCCCTGAGAGTCAAACAATTGTAGGACATAAGTGCCAAAAGTGCGGGCTACCAAACTTTCATTGATAACCATGGAAAAAAACATTAGCAATGCACAGGCACCAGTCAGCAGACCTCTACCATAGGCTTTTTTCAGAAACATGGCGATACCACCTGCAGAGGGGTATTTCTGTGCCATTTTGACGTAACTGTATGAGCTAAACCCTGCAATTATCGCTGCAACTAAAAACGCAAATGGAAACCATGTGCCTGCCAGCTCCGCTATTTGCCCGGTTAAAGCAAATATACCAGCACCTATCATTACACCAGTTCCCATCGATACCGCGCCCCAGAGGCTTAACGAATCTTTCCTTTTTGAATGCTCGTGATCATTCATATTGGTTACTCCTTTATGTCATATGAGCCTGAGTAACAACAAAAGCAACCTGCAGCAAATATAAGGACACAGGCCCATTACAAAACAAATTCGAAGACGTGTAGAAAGAAATAACTGGCAATGGCATACCAGTTATTTCATTTTTAGCGTAGGGCGTTTAAAACCAAATCCTTGCACCTAACACCACACCAGTCTCACTGGTTGACTTGCCTTCAGCCTTTAATGCATCAGCTGTATTTCCCAAAGCTTTGCTGTAATAAACACCGACATAAGGTGCTACCTCCCTCACTATTTCATGCCGATATCGCAAACCAATACGAATATTACTCAGCCCGCTTTGACGGTCATACTTTTCAGAATCGGTGAGGTTGGCAACAACTTCTAATCGCGGTTGCAGATAGGAAACTTGACTTAGTTGCCAGTCATATTCGGTCTCATTGATGAACTGCATGTCACCGTCTTCGTTAATACGCAGTGAATTTTCCATTTCAAACCAGTAAGGCGCTAGACCTTGATAACTGACCACCGCATAGTTCTCCATATCCGCATCGGATGACAGCTCTCCCTTTGTGCCCACACCAAATTGTATAGACCAAAAAGAAGAAACGAGATAACCGTATAACAGTTCAGCTCGTTCCAGATCAGTAGGCATTCCATCGTTTTGTGTATTTTCGCCTTCGCTTTTAAAAACAAGACGATGGTAATCTCCGCCATACCACGCCTGCATGTCCCAGACCGCTATATTTTGCTGCTCATCAGTGCGAGTATATTCAAGCCGGTCAAATAGAACTTGGCCAAAATATTCATTAGGAATAGGAGATGGCCAGTCATCTCTTGATTGAGCCAGAGCATTGTCAACGCTCAAAGTTAATGTTATTAGGCCTGCTATTAATATCTGTTTCATTTTAATCTCCTATGCGACCTGTACAACACGAAACATACCTGCTTCCATGTGGTATAGCAGGTGACAATGAAACGCCCACTCACCGGGGGCATCTGCGCTGATTTGTAACGAGACCTTCTCTCCAGGCTTGAGGCTGATCGTGTGTTTACGAGGTCTTGGATATTGGCCGTTTTCAAGTTCCATCCACATACCATGTAAATGAATAGGGTGATCCATCATAGTGTCATTAACCAAGATCAGACGTAGTCTCTCGCCATAATTGAAACGTACATATCCATCTACTTCACTAAACTTTTTGCCATCGAACGACCACATGTACCTTTCCATATTGCCCGTTAAGTGAAGCTCAATTTGACGTTCCGGCTCTCTTTCGTCAGGCCAAGGACTTTCACCGACTAAATCTGTATAAACAAGGACACGATGTGGGCTGTCTTCCAAACCGATCCCAGGTTCATCCAACCTAGAGCTTGGATTTTTAGCAATCATCGCTGCACCAGCGCCGTGCCCGTCTTCGCTGTGGACAATGTCTATGCTTTCTACTGGGAGCTTTTTGGAGGGGGTCATTTCTCCTTCCATTTGGGTGCCATGCATTGTATGGGCGCTATGCTGCCCCATTCCTTTCATATCACCTTTTGGAGCAGCCATGCCCGAGCTGTCGACCTTGGACTTATCCATATTCATGCCTTTCATACCAGACATGTCCATCCCCATCGCCGCCATGCCACGCTCTGTGATAACTCGCTGTGGGGGAACCTCTGCAGTAAGGCCAATTGACGGGGTTAGGGTGCCACGCGCATATCCACTTCTATCAAAACTTTCCGCAAAAAAGGTATAAGCTTTTCTCTCTTTTGGCTGAACGATTACGTCATAAGTTTCCGCTACTGCAATTCGAAACTCATCCACATTTACTGGTTTAACAGGCTGACCATCTGCAGCTACAACTGTCATTTCAAGCCCTGGGATGCGAAAGTCGAAATAAGTCATCGCAGAACCATTTATGATCCTCAACCGGATTTTCTCGCCTACTTTAAACAGGGCCTGCCAATTATCTTGTGGTGTCCGGCCATTCATTAAGTATGTATATGTACTGCCCGTAACGTCAGCTATATCGCGAGGGCTCATACGCATTGCACCCCACATAGCACGCTCTTCCCATGTATCGGCAAGCCCTTTTTTCTTTACGTCTTCTAACGTGTCGAAAATAGTTCGCTTTTGATAATTGTAATAACCTTCCGCTACCTTCAGTTTTCGCATAACGTCATGGGGGTCTGAAAACGTCCAATCGCTTAAAATAATTGTATGTTCCCTATCAGCCCCAATGTCCCCATCTGCGGGGTCGATCACAAGAGGTCCTAAATGGCCCAACTGTTCCTGGAGGCCTGAATGACTGTGGTACCAGTAGGTGCCGTTTTGCTCGACATCGAATGCATATTTAAATGTTTCGCCAGGTTTTATTCCGGCAAAGGAAACTCCCGGAACGCCATCCATATCTGGTGGTAAAATAATCCCGTGCCAGTGTATTGAAGTATCTTGATTTAGGTGGTTAGTTACATTGAGGTGCGCTCTCTGTCCTTCTTTCAATCTAATCAACGGGCCCGGCATTTGACCGTTGATCGTTATAGGTGAGCCCATATTTGAGCCTATTGGCATTTGCGCTTTTGACACATCGAGATTTTTAATATCACCTGTCAAAACTTGATCTTTAAAATGGCGACCAACAGGTGCTGCCCATAGAGGACTAACGTTGGTTAACGCAGCCGCAGCGCTTGAGGTCAGGGCACCGAGCACAAATCTTCTGCGACCGTTGTCGATAGAATTTTTCATAGTTTTTAGCCTTTGAATTGATACTAACTGGACGAAGGAATTTCATCCATTTAAAAAGTATTACTAACTAAGTCAGTACCTTAGGCTATCGGGGGACGAAAAGGTGGAGTGAAAATTTTGGGGGGAACAGCTAGAGCGATAATGTCATACTGCTCAGCAAACGTTGTTTCAAATTGACGAATGGGAACGTAAAAAAGACTTGTAAAGTGGTAGCAATTGGTAGCTATACACATACAACCATCTTTGCAGCAACCTGATTTATCCGAATGCGAGGGGTGTCCATCAGTGTGAGCGCTTTGATGCTTAGAACTAAGTGAACTGCTACGTTTCTCCTCATGAGCGTCTGCGAATTTGTGAGAAACCTTAGTTAATGAGCTATGTTCATCCATTATCATTTCACACGCAACAACTGGCATGGTAAACAGTACCAATAAATATCCAATGCATAGTGTGAAAATAATAAATCTCATAACTTTGTAATTGCTCTCAACCTTAACGCGACTTTATTCCTTTAGACAAGATAAGTCTTGAGGACACTTTTAGCAATGTCAATTGCTTGTAACTAAGATAAACAACTTCCTGTGAAGTCAAACAAGCAGTCTTCTCAACCTTAAAAGCTGTTAGAGTTACTTTTATTTAGTTTAGTCTATAAGTAACTCTTTTAACTAAAAAGATAACATGAGTAGTGCACCTGCAATCATAAAAATGTTTTCAGATAGTGAAACAAAACCTAGTGGTACGTTACTGTCCCCACCAACGCAAGCACATTTTAGCTCCCGTTTGTCCACATATACTGCTTTAAAAACAGAAATGGCCCCAACGGTTCCTATAAATAGTGAAAATGGCGCAACAGCTATGGCAGGCAGTTGTGCTACCATACCTATCCCCGCGTAGGCTTCAAGAAATGGGTAGATGTAACCATATCGAAGCCACCTCATTGCCAACAAATCGTAGGTTATGAACGAATTTGTAAAACTATACAAATCCTTCAATTTTTGAACTGCAAGTAGTGTCATTGAGAAAGCAATAAACAGAACCAGTGTTCTTATAGAGATGAAGTCTTCAGAAACAAAGAACTGGAATGCTAACGATAGCAGAGCTGCCACAGAAAAAATTGCAATAACAGGTGCATAAGTAGTTCCGTTCTGCCCCGCTTCTCCTTTCCCGAAGTATTTACGAAGCTCATCATATCCACCAATTCGCTTTTCTTCGATGAATGTTTGAGGCGTGGTTTCTACACCATGCTTTTGCTTGAAATAATCGGTCTCATTACGTGAAGTAAGATGATTGTCTTCTACTGAATAGCCTTCTCGCTCTAGTAAGTCCTTTGACCTTAAACCGTAAGGGCAAATGTGCTCTTTAGTAACCATTCTATATAGGATAGCTTTCTTACTCATTTTCCTTTCCTTTATTCAATTTACCTTCAAATTGAGGAATAGGCCGCAGTTGTGCCTGCTCCTGAGTTGTTACCTTGCCATTCTTATTTATATCCTCTATCAACCACTCCATCTCTTTTATTTCCTTTCGCTGAGCTTTGATAATGCCGTTAGCTAACTCTCGCACACGAACGTCTTCAAGGTTCGAACGTTCACTAGTCAAAATGGCTATTGAGTGATGGGGAATCATTGCTTTCATGTAGGCAGTATCTGAAATGGTACTTTGTGAACGAACAAGATAGATGCACAAGGCGAAAATAAGCGCCGCTATTATAAAAATGGCCGTATTGAGTTTCTTGTTGCTATACATACCTAACATGAAAGCTAACATTATAATCGCCATGCCAGCCCCCATATAGACTGCCATATAAGTCCTTGTCTCACTGAACCAGACATGCGAGATAGCGTAGGTATTTAAGTACATCATTATAAACATCGCTACAGTTGAAGTTATTATCATTGCAGCGAACTTAGAGTATTTCATATGTAATCCTTACTTAAGAAATAGTTAATGTTTGTAAATCTTTCTAACAAAAGAAAGCTTGAGAGAGGTTACAAACCAATCAATCTTAACTTGTACAAGTTTTGTACCAACAAGGAAATATTATGTTTTTGTCTATATTAATAGTTTTAGCTGCACTGTTGATCTGCGTAGGGCTGCATCTTTTTAATATTTCAGTAGTCGCGGACAATATCAGCGAGAGATTGAAGGGAGCTTGGATAAAAACACTGTCGGTAGTCGTTATTGCCATTTCGAGCCAACTTTTACTAGCAGTCATTTTTACGCTGGCGTATGAAATTGGACTTTATTTCGAGCTCGGCGATTTTAAGCAACCTGCCACTTCCATTGATATTTTTTACTTTTCACTAACTACGATTACTACATTGGGTCTTGGAAGTATCGAGCCGGATGGACATCTACGAATGATAGCAGGGGTTGAATCGGCTACAGGGTTTCTACTAATAAGCTGTTCAGCATCGAAAGTATTCAACACCATGGGGACAAGTTAATTTAACCAACTGCCTTTGAATAAGCAGGCTTTGGTCGTTAAAGGTTACTTACGATAAAAATTGAAATATGAGTAGAGCAGTAGCGAGTAAAAGGGCGACAAGCGCCCTGCATCCATTGGTCAACTAGCAACACGAACATACTCTCGATACCCTGGTTGCCACTGATTTTGTTTAATACAAAGATGTATTTCATCAGCGGTTTTAAAGGGCGCAACGCCATCTATCACAGCTTGCTTTGCTACTTCGAAAGCAATTTTCAATGACAGTTGCTTGATGCTACTTAAAGGCGGTAATAGAGCGCCTACACCGTTCACAGCAAGAGGAGATTCAGCTGCCAGTGCTTTGCTCGCTGCCATCAACATATTGTCTGTAACCTTTTTGGCACCGCAACTTACTACGGCAAGTCCAATACCGGGGAAGATATAGCTGTTATTGCATTGGCTAATCGGAAACGAAGTACCATTAATTTCTACATCTTCAAACGGACTTCCCGTTGCTACAATTGCTTCGCCATTGGTATATCGCAAAACATCTTCGGGTAAGGCTTCAACACAGCGCGAAGGATTGCTTAACGGCATTATAATTGGCTTATAAACATTCGCGGCCATCGCGTCTATCACTGCTTCACTAAACAAATCATTACATCCCGACACACCAAGTAGCATGGTAGGCTTAATGTTGTGAATGACGTCTAACAAGCTAGATTGCGTGAGCTTATCCCATTCTGGAAACAGGCTTGTATCATGGGCGAAACGCTGCTGAAAAGGTAACAGTGATTTTGACTTCGTGGTAAGCAGCCCATCCCTGTCCACCACAAATACATTTTGTAGGGCTTCTTTCTCACTCACACCTTCGGCCACGACACAGCGCATCCAATGCTCTGCTATGCCGCACCCAGCGGAACCGCCACCGGCTATTAACAATCTTTGTGAAGACGGCGAAACCTGTTTGGCTTTACACGCAGCCAACATAGTTGCTACCGCAACAGCTGCAGTGCCCTGAATATCATCGTTGAAACAACAGTACTTATCGCGGTAACGCGATAGCAAAGGTGTGGCGTTGTGTTGCGCAAAATCTTCGAATTGAATAAGTGCATTAGGCCATCGGCGGCTGACTGCTTGCATGAATTTATCCAAAAATTTGTCGTATTCACTTTGCGAAATTCTAGGGTGACGGCACCCCATATACATAGGGTCTTCCAGCAATGCAGCGTTGTTTGTACCCACATCCAATGTGATAGGTAATGTATTGGCAGGGCTAATGCCACCACAAACGGTATACAGCGACAGTTTTCCAATTGGAATGCCCATACCACCAACACCTTGATCGCCTAAGCCAAGGATCCGCTCTCCGTCGGTCACCACTATTACCTTAATGTTGCGCTTGGTGGCGTTGTGCAAAATGGCGTCAATTCGGTCTTGTTGATGATGAGCGATAAATAGACCGCGGGCGCTTCGATAAATATCAGAGAATTTCTCACACGCCTCTCCTACCGTTGGCGTGTAGATAATAGGCATCACCTCCTCAAGATGTTCGCTGATTAAACGGTAAAACAAGGTTTCATTTTTATCTTGAATGTCACGTAAGAAAATGTGCTTACTCATTGCTGTGGGGCAATCCTGATACTGCAAATAGGCGCGCTCCCTTTGCTGTTCTATCGTTTCGTAACGAGGAGGTAGTAAGCCGTCTAAATTAAATTCAATTCTCTCTCTTTCACTAAACGCACTGCTTTTATTTAGCAAGGGCATATCTAGAAGCTTGGGGCCAGCGTGAGATAAATATAGGGGTTTGTTGTTTTGATAAGTCATAGTGGTACTTGCCGATGCCCAGAGAATGACTGGGCATCTTAAGAAAATTAAAAGATAAGAGGCGCTAGCCAAACAGCAATAGCACTGACTAAAAGGATACTGACAATGTTCAACACGAAACCTGCCCGTGCCATTTGAGATATGCTGATATACCCCGACGAGAACACAATAGCATTTGGTGGTGTTGCCACAGGCAACATAAATGCGCAGCTTGCTGCAAGGGTTACAGGCAAGATTAATGACATTGGCTCGAAGCCCATTTCGATAGCAATTACTGCAACTACCGGCAAGAAAGTGGCTGCCGTTGCCAAATTACTTGTTAGCTCTGTAAGGAAAATCACCAGTGTTGTTGCGGCTAGCACTAACAGGAGCAGACCAAAAACATTGATGTTTACAAGTCCCTCGCCAAGCCACTGTGCCAACCCGGTATTCGACACTGCTGCAGCTAAACTCAATCCGCCACCGAATAACACCAGAATTCCCCAAGGAATATCTTTCATGTCATCCCAAGCCAGCAATGCGGGTCGATTTTCACTTTTTTCTCTGCCATTAGGTATAACAAAAAGCAGTACCGCAGCGGTCATTGCAATACCAGCATCAGAAAGACCATCAAGGGAAAACCACTTCGCAAGGAATGGCCGCGTCATCCACGCAAAGGCAACACATAAAAAGAGAACACCGACTCTCCACTCTTCTTTGCGAATAGGGCCAAGTGCTTTTCGTTGAGCCGCTAGCTTAGACTGTGCACTATCTGGCGTCTTAAAGTTAACCGGGTATACCCACCTTGTCAGCGAGATCCACGCTAAGGGAAGTAAAACCACGCTAAGTGGGATCCCAATAAGCATCCATTTTGCGAAATCTAACTGTACGTTATACGTGTCGTTCATAAAGCCGACTAAGAACGCATTTGGCGGTGTACCTACTAAGGTCGACATACCACCAATGGTTGCGGCATAAGCGATGCCAAGCAGCAAAGATAGCTGAAAGTTCTTTCTCTCGCTTTCTGTGAAATTTAAATCCTCGCTTTCCATTGTCGATAAAATCGATAACGCAATAGGGAGTAACATCATGGTAGTAGACGTGTTCGTCATCCACATACTCAATATGGCACTTACCAGCATAAACCCTAAAACAATAGAGCGAGCTGAACTGCTTACGTAACTCAATATGAAATACGCAATGCGTTTATGAAGATTCGCCTTCTGGAGTGCCAAAGCAAGCATAAACCCACCTAGAAAAAGGTAGATAGTGGGGTTGGCATAAGGTGCCGAGGCCGCTTTTATATCTAAAATACCTAGCTGAGGAAATAACACTAAAGGCAATAGCGCTGTGACCGAAACATGTACCGCTTCACACGACCACCAAAGCGCCATCCAAACACCTACAGCAGCGGTCGACCATGCTATTGGGCTTAAGCCTTCGGGAGCAGGCAATAGGTTCATCACGAGAAAAGCTAATGGCCCTAGAATTGTACCTACCCTTCTATAAAGGTTTCCTTTAGGTTCATCACTCGTTGTCGAAGAAGACATTGATAACGAATTACTTTCCACCTACTTCTCCTCATTTCCTTTAATGAATTCAGGAAACAGGTATTTGAATGCGTAAGGCACAATCTTCGTACTACTGTGACCAACACCTCGCACAACCTCGAGTTGCCAATGTGGAGAGACGTCTCTTTCCACTGCAACATTCATTGCATGAGCGTAGAATGACAGTCCTCTAGAGAACACGTTTCGTCCTTGCTGATTTGCTTTATCGCTATTGCTTATGGCTTTGGTTCGAGGCCCCATGTCTTGGTCACCTAACATAAACACTAGCGGTCGTGTTAACCAATCATCGATTCGTGACTCATCGTATGGGCTATTTAGCAAACCAAATGGGTAGGCTTGCTGGGTATCTGGGAAGGTAAAAAATGCGGCATTGGCAGCAACCGCTTGAGATACTGGTGCGTCAGGCTTAGCTAACATGTAAGTGTGAACAAATCCGCCTCCGGCAGAGTGACCGTACAAAGCAAACTCACGCTGCTCAGACCCAAAACGCGCAATAAAATCATTAAATACTTTTTCGGGCACATTATAGAATTGAATCGAGTCCGGACGCTTGCCCCCTAATGGCGTGGTAATGCCACCTAAATTGTATTGATATTCATCTTCACACACCGCTAGGCTGCACCCTATCGCAAGCACGATGAAGTTGTGCTTTTTCGCCAAACCTAGCCACTGGTCTCGATAATCATCGGCATTGCGTCGAGCACCGGGTACAACCAGTAGTATCTTTGTTTGTGCGTCTGCGTTTTGGGGAACAATATAATGTACATCTATTTTGCCCCCTGCCCACTTGTTAAAGCTGTAATGACCAACATCTTTTTCTTGCCAAGGTTGTGTACTAGCGCACGCTGCTTGCAGTAGCGCAACCGAGCAAAGCCAAAAAGTAAAAACTATTTTTCTAAACATAATAACCGTCTTAAGAAATGGCGGCGGTGTGCCGCCAAGTTAGCAGGATCAGAAGCTTGCGCTTACGTCCATGTAAAAATAACGACCGTAGTCACGATGTGCGTCGTTGAAGAATCCGAAGCTTTCCGCAGCTAATGGCGCGCGTTTATCTGTAAGGTTCTTCACCCCAAGACGGAAGCGTGTATCAACTTCTTGTATTTGGGTTTTATAGTCGAACGTTGCGTCAAACGTAGTCATTGCTGGGATCACAAATCGCGTTCCGTCATCTAAGGTCAACTCACTTTGATAGAAACTGCCTATACGATAGCCAGATAGCGAAGCGCCGAATACTTCACCTCGCCACATTAAGCGTAAGCTGTGTTTATCTTCCTGATTGCCATTACGACCAACCAAATCAGCAAAGCCATCGACTGGGAAACTTGCTGGAAGCAAACCACTCTCACTAGCTTCAACTAACTGGGTAGCTAGGCCGCCAGCTTCCTGCTCAAACTTCTCAAGGAACGATCCGTTATAATCGATTTTAAATCGGCCATAGTCAGTTTTAATGTTGTAGTAAATTCCTACGTCGTAACCACTAACCGTACGCTTATCTAAGTTTGCATAACGGTCGTCTATGTAGTTAATCTGACCCGCTGGGCAAATGCCAGCAGCCGTATAATACGCGGCTTCATCAGGGTCAATTTCTCCGCGATTTACGCTGGCGTTAAAGGTTGCGGCATCACAATTACCGTTGCCCTGCTCTAGGCGATATAGCAAATCAAGCAAGGAGTGGTTTTCTTCACCAAACAAACCAATCGTGTTTTCTTTCTCAATAGACCAGTAATCAAAGGTAATTGCTAAGCCGTCTAGGGGCTCAACTACAATTCCAACCGATATATTGTCAGACTCTTCTGGCTCTAGTTCCTGGCTACCTTGCGCAATACGTTGCAGAGAATAAGAACAATCCAATGTATCCTGATTCGGATCGCCTCCATTTTCTGCGGCGTATAAACAAGCGTAGTCAGTACGCGTTTGAGTGCGCGCAACGATTTCTTCATTGATAGTAACTAGATTCGGCGCTCTGAACGCCTGAGACCACGAGCCTCTTAAAAGCACAGGTTCAAATGGTCGGTAACCGAAGGCCACTTTACCCACCGTTGTGTCACCTACGTCAGAAAAGTCTTCGTAACGGGCAGCTAACTGAATATCAAAGTTTTCAAACACCGGGATCTGCAGTTCGGCAAAAGCAGAAGCTACCGCTCGGTGCCCTGAATTGTCCGGTGTTGGGCTAGAGTTCACCACATCAGATACAAAGGGGTAGGTGTCACCGTCTGCGTCGATAAACTGAATAGTGCCATCAAGTCGAGGGTCACGGTCATCTTTAAATGATTCGTGACGGTATTCAAGCCCCGCAACAAACCCTACGAACCCCGCGGGTAACTCGTAAATTCCTGGGTTAGAGAACTTAATGTCAAAGGTTTTAAGCTCAGACTCACTCTTTCGATAAACATCGATGAGTGCGCGTTCAATATTAGAGTCTACACCTGCAGAAAACGGGTTATAAGCTGCTTCTGTTGTGTCGTTTAGCGCTTCCTGCATTAAGGTGTTAGAAACACGGTTATGAGTTACGTCATCTTTAGTGTCTTTTGACCAAGACACGGCAGTTTCCCAGTCCCATTCCCCCCAGTATCCTCTTAATCCTTGCAGGAGTCGGAAAGTTTCGCCCGTATTCTCGACAATTCTTGGATACTCAGCGAAGCGATAGTTATCTATCGTCAATGCCGCGCCGTCACAAGAAACGCCAGCGGCAACTGCCGCATCGTCTAAGCGATTGGGCGAGCCACAAGGGCCAAAGGGGTTATAGTAATTGTCGGCGGCAACAATAAGTTTTGATGACGAAAATGATGCGGTAGGATGTCTTCGCAAATTTGTATTTGAGCGGTAGCCCAAGAACTCTGAAAAGGCCTCCCACCCATTTTCAAATGTGTGGTTTAAGTTAATGAAAACATTTGTACGGTCGAGCTTAGATGTAAGGTCGCGGTCTTGATTCATATTAAAGCGTACAGTGCCTTGTCCATCTGGTGCAGCACACAAGCCGTTACCTAACTCCCACGCACATCTTTCATCGCCGCTGGGGTAGGTTTCAAACTCACCACTTCCATCAACATAACCTTCCGTTCTCAATGGGTTACTTGACGTAACTCTATCGACAAAATCGAACTGACCGTACAAAGAGTTGGCACTTGTTGAATCAAATTCAGGATGTCCATACCAAGGGGAATCCTCAGGCAATCGATCGGTTAGATCTGCATTCGTCCATCGTGGATCATCTTGAGAGTTTACCCTGTCGCGTTGGTAATAGTTTGCGATAACGCCAATATTGGTTTTACCACCATTGAAGGTTTTCCCCCAGTGCATGGATAGTGTCTGATCGTTTCGAGGTAAGTGCTCATATTCCTGCCACTTAACTCGCACATCAAAGCCTTCAAAGTTTGTCGGCGTTACCGTATTAACCACACCTGCAACGGCGTCTGCACCGTAGATTGCAGATGCTCCATCACGCAAAACTTCTACGCGCTTTGCGCCATAAACAGGGATTAACTGTGAGTTGACCGAACTTACTGGAACGAAACTTCCCCCCACTTCTTCAGTCTGATATGACGCTGAATTTACCATTCGACGGCCATTAATTAGTACTAGGGTGTTTCCTGTACCAATATTTCTTAAATTGAACGCGCCAACGTCACCGCGGGCAGCATTTACGCCACCACTAATGTTGCCTGCTTCATTGAAGAAATTCTGCCCATTTTCTGGAATAAGCTGTAACAGGTCATCACCAGAGTCGACGCCCATGACTTCTATGTCTTCGGCGTCAAGTTGCGATACTGCTAGGGCTTCACTAATTTCAGCACCTTTAATTTGTGAGCCGACTACGGCTATTTTTTCGATTTGACTTTCGTCTTTGGGCTCGGTTTGAGCATGTGCGTAGGGTGAAAGAGATGTGGCTAATGCCACCATGCATACAGGCGAAAGTAGGCGTCGCCGCGTACGGATCACTTGGGTAATTTTATTAATCATTGTTTTACCTTAAAAGTGTTGAATGTGTCCTCAGCACAAATGATACACAATTGTTAAATGACATAATTGCGCAACATTTGTTACATCGATTCAACATAAGGCAAGGACCTTGCCATACTTACAAAGATAATAAAATCACATATATTTCAAAAGGATAACAAAACTCACTGTAGAGAGCCACGCAATTCTGGGCTTAAAGGGGTGGAATGCCACACGTGAAAAATTTGTAAACGGGTGGAAATCCACCCGTTTAAAATCAAGGTGAGGACTAAGAAAGTTTAAAGTCGTCTTTAACAAGACCGTACTTTCTCATTTTGTCGTACAGTGTCTTACGAGGTAAGCCTAACTCCTGCTGAACTTCAACCAACCTCCCGTCGTGCTCACGCAGTGTCGCCTCTAATACGCCTTTTTCATACTGTGCGACCTTGTCTGCTAAGGTTAATGCGTCACTGCTATCCTCACTATTTGGCTCGTCAAAAATTGTTTGCCCCCCCATAAGAACAAAACGTTCAGCCGCATTGCGCAACTCTCTAATATTACCGGGCCAGTTATGTTGCTGAAGCCTTGAAAGCTGGTCATTTGTGAGACGAGGCGCATCAGTGTTAAAACGAGAACTCGCCAGTGCGGCATAGTGTTGGAATAAAAGAGAAATATCCTCTTTGCGTTCACGCAAGGGCGGAATTTCAACGTTGATCACGTTTAGTCGGTAGAATAGATCCTCTCTGAACTCCCCTTTATCGACCAATTCAAGTAAGTCAATTTTCGCTGCGGCGATAACCCGAATATCTAAGTCTACGCTGCGGTTGCTACCAAGTGGCTCTATAACGCGATCTTCCAGAACACGCAGCAACTTAATCTGTAAAGCCATTGGCATGCTTTCAATTTCGTCCAGAAAGAACGTTCCGCCGTTTGCGTGTTCTATTTTTCCAATACGTTTCTTTTGTGCACTTGTGAATGCGCCAGCTTCAAAACCAAACAATTCACTTTCAATCATGGTCTCTGGAATAGCGCCGCAGTTTATTGCAACAAAATTCTCGTTTCTTCGATGGCTGTTGTAGTGAAGAAATCTTGCAACCAAGTCTTTACCGGAACCCGTTTCTCCTCGAATAAGCACGTCGGCGGGTATATCTTTTATTTGCATCAACAACCGGCGTAACGCTTTAATTTTTTGAGTATTCCCAAGCAAGCGAGGCCCGGCACCGGTTTGTGCATCAAGTTCATCTTTCAGTGCGCGGTTTTCTAATACCAAAGCTCGCTTTTCCCCCGCTCGCTTTAGCACATCTAAAATATATTCGTTGGAAAAGGGCTTTTCGATAAAATCATAAGCGCCCAATCGCATAGATTCCACCGCAGTGGAAATATCGCCATGCCCCGTTAGCATCACAACCGTAAATTCAGCGTCAATCGACAGCGCATTCTTTAGAAAAGTGACTCCATCCATGTTGGGCATATTGATATCTGACAAAATAACACCGGGCCAATCCCTATCAAGTTTGATTAGTGCATCGGCCGCGTTATCAAATACCTCTACATCGTACCCTTCTATTACCAGAAGCTGCTTTAGGGCATTCAATATAGTGGGTTCATCATCAATAATATAAATTGGAATGCTCATGCTACAAACTCTTGGTTATTGGAATTGTGAGTGTGAATATTGCGCCACCGTCGGGGTGGTTGTCGGCTGATATAGTACCGCTAAAAGTTGACATTATACGCTGAGAAATAGTTAGACCTAATCCTAACCCTTTGCTTTTAGTGGTATAAAAGGGCTCAAATACGGTTTGAAGCTGCGCTTCAGATAATCCGCTTCCGTAATCCCTCACTGTGATAAAAGCGTATTCAAGGTCGTTGTTTACAGCAATATCTACTTTTGCCGATTCTGCGTGTTCTTGGCTTTGAAGCGCGTTGTTCAACAAATTAACCAGCACTTGTTCTAACGGAACAGCCTCCGCTAAGACAGAAACCTCCTGGTCTTGGTATTGCACCGATATTTCCGCTCCCATTTTGCTGATTTTACTTTCTAAAATGGATAAGGACGCAGAAATGGTATCAGCGACAATCACAGGCCCAATTTTGCCCGCTGACTTTCGCGCAAAAAGCTTATACTGAGCAACCATTGTTGCCATTTTCTGCACCAGCTTAATTATTTCGTCAGTAGTCTGCGCAATACCTTCCGTCTTATTTCTAACAATCATAAGCTTTAATGTTTCACTGTACGTAAGCAAAGCTGTAAGTGGCTGGTTAAGCTCATGATTAATGCTTGCCGACATTTCGCCCAGCAAAGCCAGCTTTCCTGCTTGAATCAGCTCATTTTGTGTTTGCTTCAACCTAGATTCTGTCTGTTTTTGGATATCTATGGTTTTAAGCAATGTGCTATTAATATCTTGAAGCTGGGCAGTTCTTTGCTCAACACGATGCTCTAATTGCTCGTTCGCTGCAGCGAGCTGTCGTTGAGCAATGTTGTTTCTTCGCCAAATCATGCTGAGCAATGCAATTAACACGAAAAGAACTAGCGCTCCAAAACATATTGCCCCAACGAGCTTGTAGGCTTTTTTAATTGGGGTAAGAACAATCAGGTGCCAACCTACTTGCGGTAATGTTTTTGCTGCCAACAAATAAGTGCGGGGTTTTTCATGATAATTAAGTACTAATGTCTCAGCACTTAAAACCTGATGTAAGTTAGAAAAATCAGTTAGTTGTGCTAATGATCCAGTGCCGTATTGTCTCTGGCGTTTTATTTCAGCTTTGACTAAGCTAGGCAATTCAACAAGCGAAGTATAATTCCAGTCGGAATGCGAACTATAGAAAACTGCACCATGATCATCGGTAACCATAAAGGGGGAGTCGTTATCGGCGCTATACTCTTCAATAACAGATAGCGCAACTTTCACAACCAATACCCCTATAATTTTTTCGCTATCTCTGACCGGAAAGGAAAAGTAGTATCCTCGTTTACGAGAAACAGTACCCAGCGCAAAGTAACTACCTTCACTTCCATTCATTGCCTGTTGAAAGTAAGGCCTAAACCCGTAGTTACTATTTACGAAACTATCTTCTTGCTGCCAATTGCTTGAAGCAAGGGTCACTCCGTCGCGAGACATCAGGTATACAGCATCGCTTGAAATCGATTCGTTGTAGGTACTCAACAAGCGGTTAACTTTGAGGACATTTTCGTTTGTCGGGGCTTGGAGTATTTCCTCAATTGCTGGATGAATGACGAGTACGCGAGGTAATGTACGATATTTATCGAGCTGAATTTCTAAACGGCTAGCTACATCTTGAATATTATTTTCAGCTTCAACTTTTAGCTTTTCTAAAACGTGGAAGTAAGACAATCCCCCCACCGCGAATAGATAGATAAAGCAAAGTAATGCTGTAACGATACGGTACACACGAACCCCAAATCAGGCCAACTTCGGCACTTCAACAACTCAATAACAAAAAGCTGACAATTGTTTAATGCAAAGCAATATAACTGAACTAACAACAATTTTATATGCTGAAATGGCATGGCTCGGATAATGAAAAATTCACCTAGTCGAAAAGCACGACAATGCATTTAATTTCTAAAATCCATCCCCATAATGATGAGGCTTCCGAAGTGGTTGGAAGTAATTATTGTTAAAAGGATATTAGAAACAATGAAACGTACTATTCTCGCCAGTATCTTTGGCGCGCTTTCTTTAAATGCTTTCGCAGCTTCGCCTTCATATGACTTCGTTAAAGCTGGATACGTACAAGCAGATATTGAAAACGCAGGCGACTTCGAGCCAACGGGCTTTCAAATTCAAGGCTTTAAATCACTTAACGAAAATGTATACCTGACAGGTCGTTATGGTCAGTTAAGTGAAGATGAATATGGCGTTGACGGTGAACTAAACTATGTCTCTGCAGGTTTTGGTTACCGCTATGGTTTAACTACAACAACTGACTTTTTTGGTGAGTTGACGTATGAGTATGTGGATGTTGACCTAGACTCAAGCTTCGCTTCTGCTGAAGCGGACGACAACGGCTACGGCATTACTGCCGGTATTCGTTCCATGCTTTCGGAGCAATTTGAGCTTCGCGGTGCTATCCGCTATATCGACATTGAAGAAGATGAAACGGCTTTTGAAATTGGTGCAGATTATTTCTTTACGCCACAGTTTTCATTTGGTGCGACTTATGTGATAGCAGATGATGTTGACCTACTAGGCGTATCTGCACGTTACACCTTCTAACACCTTTGATGGGTTAACGTACTCGCAACAAAGCCACGTTACACAACGTGGCTTTTTTATTGAGTTAAATAAACTCTCACCGAGAGTCACCTAAAAAGGTTCAGAACAAGCGCAACCGACTTAATCTAAATACACTTCAAACTCTGCAATTTGTGGTCGTTGTGTCGCAGAATCGATGACAAAGTTGATTTTATCCAAATTGGTATTTGAAAACGAAATCGTACTTGGAATTGAGTTTCCTGATGCCAATACGCTGCCTGTGTCATTGTTCACAAGTTGCCATGAAGTTACCGCACCCTGAGTAGAAGAGGTCTCAATTATCCGTACAGTATTTACTGTCGTATTCAAGCGTTTAATGCTAATTCTTCCCGTCGTTCCGCTCGGAGACCAGTAAGTAGATACATCCCCATCCCTAACGTTCCCGTAACTTGTTCCACTGTACTTTGAGCTACCGTCAGATTGAGCATTTAACGCTAAGTTGGTGCCGCTTGGCGGATTGCCTCCTGAGTTATCGCCACCTCCTGTATCGCCACCTCCTGTATCACCGCCGCCGTTGTCACCACCTCCGGTATCGCCACCGCCACCAGTTGAACCGCAGCTACCGTCTGATACTGCAAGATTTTTGTTGGCACCAGCGGTGTTCTCAAGAATATCTCGTATACAAGATGCCCCATCTAGCGAGTAACTATAGGGAATAGATATTGATGCTGTAGATTGAACGTTTGGCCCTGCAGGTTCATAGTCACTGTCTGAGTCGCTCCACGTAACACCACTTCCGAAAGTGTTTCCCGCAACCTGCCAATAACCATCAGTTGTTGTATAAAACGTACCCAGAGGATCTTTACTATTCTCGAAATAGTTATTTTCTACTTTGACTTCGGCTCCTGCGCGGGAATTGATCCCCGAAGAGCGAACGCCGTCATAGTAGTTATTGTAAATGTGAGCTGTAGCGCCCCTCACAAGGGGAACGCGTGAGTTCAAATTGTCAAAGATATTGTGGTGGTAGGTGATCGGACCGTTATTGACTTGTGATTCGCTTGAACCTACCAAACCACCTCGATCTGAGTTACGTAAAATGCTGTAAGATAAGGTGATGTATTTCGAGTTATCCTTTATATCGAACAAGCCGTCATAACCATCACTTTCACCACCACTAGCCTCTAAGGTTACGTGGTCAACCCATACGTTGCGAACGTCTTTTTCTATCCCTATTGCATCGCCACCATTTGACGTGGGTGAACCCGATTTTTTGACATTTTTAACATGAACATTCCTTATAATGATGTTTTGGGAATTCCTTATATGTATACCCAGCTGGTCGAATGTAGCGCCACCGCCTACACCAATAAGTGTCACATTCGCGATGTCTTTTAACTCAATTTTGTCTTCTGCGGTATTACAGCTGTCTCCAGACACTTTTTCAGTATTACCATGATTGATTGTACCCGAGACTTGAATAATGATTGGCGTTTCTGAGGTGTTTCTATTACACAATGCTTCGTGAATTTGTTTACCCGTAGAAGCTTGTACTACTTGTCCACCTTGACCGCCTGTCGTGCCTCCGTTCTGTGTGTGAAAACCTGAAGCAACTGCAGACGTAGAGACGGCAAAGGCTATTGATGATGCGATTATCGTCGATTGAAATGTAGGTAAGTTCTTTTTCATTTTTTGTCCTTAGATTAATAATTAGAAGGGCGTACAGCTTCAATTACTCAACAAGACAACATCAATTAGTTCAGCTTTCTGTGTGAACTAAACGAACTTAATCAACGCCCAAATTGCCACCGGTAGCAAAACAATAATAGCAACCAAATGAAAATAGTTAACAATCGCATTAATAACAAATTATTAATAAATATAACAAAAAATGAACAATTAAAAATTTAGCACTATTAATCATATACTTAAATTATGCCGATCGCTGGAGAATACACCCACAAATGCTACCGGTATCCCAAAGGGTAGAGGTTAGTTTGTTGGTGATAAATTAACTTAAGATTTAGGCGTGGCACTACCTGTGGATTGAGCTGCACCTTCCTGCTCTAGGTTAAGCGCAGTAATTGGAAATGGAATGACAATCCCTTCTTCATCAAAACGCTTTTTAAGCATTTTTATAAAGGCACTTTTGATGAAGAAGCGGTTAAAGTATTCACGGGTTCTTAGCATCACTGTTAAGTTGATACTAGAGTTGTCAAAGGTGTGAAACAGAACAAAGGGTTGGTAGGTTTTAACGCCGTATTCGTGCTGCTGAAGAATTGTATTGGCAACGTCTAAACAGACTTTTTCAACATGATCCAGATCAGAGTTGTAGTGGACACCGACGTCAACAGGCACCGACAGCTCGCGTTCAGGATAGTAATAGTTAATTAGCTTTGAATTAGAAAGCTTGCTGTTAGGCATGATAACGATGTTGTTAGGTAGCATTCTAACCCAAGTAGAGCGCCACCCTATTTTCTCTACAAACCCTTGCTCTCCCGAGTCCAGCTCGATGAAATCACCTATACGAATGGGCTTATCCATTACCAACTGAATACCTGAAAAGAAGTTCTCGAGCGTTGGCTGTAGCGCTAATGCTACTGCGAGCGAAGTAATACCTAGCGACGCTACAACAGGCGTTACTGACACTCCCATGGTACTTAGAATAATAAGAATTGCTAACACGGCAAAAAGAGCTCTAACTGCTCCACCGGCAATAGCGCTGGTATTTTTAACTATGGTTGACTGGTCGCGATACCGATTCAAGGAATAAGTAACAAAGCGCTCGAAGAATAGAAACAAAGTAATGATAAGACCAGCTTCAATAACAATGGTTAACGCCTTAATAGCCCCTTCGTTTTCAATCTGAAAAACTGAAACAATACTTTTAACTAAAAGCAGGAAGATAACCCAAATAAGTAAATTAAGTGGAGCATTGAGCGACAACACAAGCACTCGATAGATATCCGACATACTGCTGTTTTCTGAGCGCGCTTTAGCTTTCAAACGCACCAATATAAGTCGTTTGATAATGAAAAGCACAATTACAGCGCCCACTAACCCGGCTATTGCTATTGCCTGCTGATTTTCAAGTAGTTGAGTGGTGTCCACGATTGACGGGGCTCCTGCGTAAAGTAGTGACTTTCTTGTTTATTCGCTAAACCTCATTACGTGAAAAATGACGCAAAAGATGCACCAATTGTTTGCTCATAACGCAAAGCGTATTGTTTGAACCGTTTATCAAAGGCAATAAAAAAGCCCCGTATCGTTTACACAACATGGGGCCTTGAGTAGATCAATAATCGCCTTTTTAGGCTTTTATGAGTCGGTCACCTTTGCCAAAAATGACCTTAAGCTTAAATGCTTTTGCCAATGACTAATTAAGTATGTCCAAAGGCGACACTTTCCCTGTTACTGGGTTAAACTCAAATGTTACTGTTCCCGTAGTCGCATTGCCGTTTTGATCTACGTTTGCGTCATTAATATCACTAACAAACTGATCGATAACAACGCGATAAGATGTAGGCCCGTTAGCCCAACCATTCACGCGAACACGATACGTTTCACCAGGGACAATGCCACCGCCTACTTGCTCGTTAGAGCCCAGATTTCCCGAACTCGCCATAATATTACCCTCGGCGTCTAGCAGTTCAAAGTCAAGATCTGGCACCGCGACTACCTCTACATCAGCGCTCAGCGTTGCCACTACACTTGAAGCACTAGGCAGCGCAGTAAATGGAATATCAACATAGTCAACCCCATCAATTAACGCTTCATCCGCCGCGCCTATTAAGACAACACCAGTGTGCTCTTCTATATTATGGTAAACCACAGACTGCTCTTTTGGCTCAGAGGTATCAATGGTAGGCGTTTCTCCTCTTCCTGTTGAAGAAGCGCCAGCTTCATAGCCGCTGATCCGCGCTTGGAACGTAAAAAGTTTTCCATTTGGATTGTCGAATTTTATGTAACGCAGTGCTGATGTTCGATCAACATCTAGCGACTGGTCGAAACGGAACCTGGCTATGTCTCCGTTTTTACCTGTACCACCATTGTCTGCGTTCAATACGGTAATACTGCCGTTACTAATATGGGTAATATCGAAATCTACAGGGCCGTAAATTCTCTCATCACCCGTATTTATTAGCGCAATATCGAATGCAAAAATGCCATTATTGTAGTTAACATTTCCCACTTTGTAGTCAACCTGATTGCTCACATCAACCGAGTTCAAACCGGTTGAAGCAATTCCTGACATGTTGGAAAAGCCAACTTGCTGACTGGTATTAAGACTAATTGCACGTACTACGTATTCATAATCAAACGAGTCTATACCTTGACCTGCTCCGCGTCCTAATCCTTGCCCCTTGTCGATGTAGTAACTATCACCTACTACAAACTCAACGTGGGTAAAACCTGAGAATGTGAGATCGCCTTCAAAATACTCTCGGGTCGGTACACCCGTAAACAAACGCGCACTCGACCCTTTTTTGCGTTTTAACACTTGATAAGCAAAAGCGTCAGGTACGGTTTCCCACGTAATTTCAATCGCGTCATCTGATATGATATGCGCGTCTACAGTTTCCGGTGCTGTTGGTTTAGCCTGATTAGCCGTAAAGTCGCTTACAGCTGTTGAAATGGTCTGGCGACCGCCAATGGGTGCTTTGGCATTGGCTCCTAGCTCTCTAGCAGCAAAAACGCGTTCTATCAAAGCATGATGGCGACCCGGTGAGGTTAAATCTAACGGGTCGGTTGGATACAAAACAGCATCGGCGATAAGTACCGCATCTCTTGCTCGCACGAAGGTGTCAGGTGCAGATACCCCCAGTACATACATTGAGCCTAAGAAGATACGCTCCCAGGTTTCTTTCCCTAAACTAGTTTCTTGGGTAGGGTCGCCTGTTACAGGATCGGGGCGTACGAAGTCTTGCTTGGGCTGTAGCGCCACCATGAGTTCACGCAAATCCCACATTGCACCCGCATATATTTCGCCATCGCGATGCTCTTCAAACGCATTGTCTCTGGTACCTAATTGCGAATAACGAATTTGGCTCTGGGCTGAACGAATAAACTCAAAAGAGTCTGGATTAACTCCCTGCTCTCTCAAGTATTTTCGCAAATCACACGAATTGACCGGGTAAGTACCTAGGTCAGGTGTTTCACCTACAGAGTATGCCCACAAATCGGCTTGCCCTTCATTTAGCGCGCCGCCTTCTGGCTCCCCTTCAAAACCAGCGATGGGCGTTATAGTCGCATGAGTACCTTCATGTATAGGTACTGAGAAATCCATTGCTAAGTTGTTAAATAGGTAACCATGACCATAAGCAGTTGGGTTAACTACCACTTCTTCTCCTGCAATCTCCTGTGACAGCGGCACTGCGAATGCATTGTCTAACCCCAAAAGCTTAGCCATGAACTCAGGATCTGCCGGGTTGTCTGGTGGGTCGAGTACATTCGGAATATGTACCACACCAGTTAACGGTACGGCTTCGTTAGGGTAGCTATTAGGAAACGAACCATCGCCCACGCCACGACTATGCACAGCATCACCGTCTTTATGAAGGTAGTCTAAGTACTCAAGCAATGTGGTGATATAGATAAACTGACTGATACCATCGATGTGATGAGCGGTTGAAGGCGTTACGTGGTCATCTTCTACAGGCCTTGCCTCAATGGCTGCATCTTCACTGAAATGGTAAGTCCCTGTAGCCGCCTGTGAAAACGGCCCTTTCGTTAGCATCGCACTTTCGATTAGTGCGTGCTTGCCGGTGAGTAACCCCTCAACGCCCGTTACTAAGTTTGTATCGTCAAATTTACGCAAGTTGATGCGTTCCATCCCCTTGGGTTTGCCGGTGTACCCACCCGCGTCATCCTCAATTAAACATTCGCTTTGCATAGATTGCGTAATAGGCGGAAAGGTTGGGAAATAATCAGCTGTCTGCTGCACGACACCAACTTGAGCGGTCTGCGTAGCCTCATTTCCCCCCATAGGAAGGATGGTTTTGACCCTGTCATTTCGAGCCAGAATTTCTCCAGACTGCGCGTCAATTACGTATTCAAAAACACCAAAGGGGTTTGACGAATAATAGAAAAATTTCCAAGCCAATTTAAGCTTGTTGTTATCTTGTACAACAATTTGCTGCGGAATAGGTTTAGCAAATACACCTAGACTTTTCTCTATTTGAGAGAACGCAGGGTTCAAAACGTCTAACGCTTCTATCGGTAGCGCTCGCTTGTAAGACGCTAAATCGGCAGTCGCCACGCTAATAGCGCTGTTTGCTGTGAGTACCTGAGTGTTGGCGACAGGCGTGCTTATCGCAGTATCAACAAACAGTGCCCTTACCACCTGCGACTCATCGATTAGAAGTCCAACGCCTCTGTCTTTGATTTTCACACCATCAATAACTTGGTCGAATCTAATTAAGTGACCACCCAACGCTGCCTTGCTGCGGTAAGCGTTAAAAACAAAATTCGATTCGGTTAAGCCACCTAATAGAGCAGAATGACGACTGATAAAGTCATACCCCATCTGTTCCGGTGACGCTCCTGATACGTCAATAGCAATGCCGAAAACACTGTTTAAGTGGCCGTTAGCAGTTCTCAACGTAGAAGATGGAAATTGGGTTTGTAGCTGGTCTATCGCCATTTGAAATAAACTGTTCGCTGGCGGGTTTACAACGTTGTCTGTTAAGTTTATTTCGGCAATACGGTGCGACGAAGCATCTAAAGGCGCGTGTATTGTTGAGGCACTTGCTACGAAAGGTAAAGCAGCTGCTACCGCAGCATAAATAAGGGTTCTTTTTTTCATTATTCAATCCTTAAAATTTGGAGCTATCAATGCGTTCAGCGTTAATACTGAACAACGACTTGATAGCGTTAACCAAATTAGGATCGAGCAAAAAACGTTCATCCACCATAGGGGTTAACCACTAGAGTTAACTGCACCAACCAGATGTGGGAAATGAAAAAGTTAACTGTGCTATTAACTTATTACAGGCTAATTAGGGAGCAGAGATAGTTTGCGTTCAGATTCGCGAGTCAACCACGAAGAAGCATCGTCAATATCTGTGAAAAAAAGATAATCCATACTTTTGAGCTCAGGAATCCTCTGAAACATTATTCCGCGTATAACAGGTCCTTTATAAACATAAGCTTTCGCGATTAATCCCATATCAGGGAGCCGTTTTATAATACGCTTGAGTATGTCGAAGGCCTCAGGAGTTGCACCTTCAACTTGGCTAATATCTGCCAGAAGGGAAAAGGGTCGTTGATTCAGTCCTATGACTAGTTTAAAAAGACGATCGCTGTAGTCTTCCGCACTTTTTTCATTAAATGCGCCATAGAGTCGAGTGGTGACTACTCCGTTTTCGTACGAAATTGTTGATGAGCTCAGTATTTTTGGCATAGCCTACTTTCACAATTACTTCCTAGGTTAATAGTAGACGATAAGTTTTCGTAAATGCGAATACTCTTAAAGTTTAGGTTTATTTTTCAGCCAATGTTAACAGCGCTTCATTATTTGGAAAATGTTCCAGCCCCTGCTTTAAAATCGTGCTGGCTTCTTCAGGCTTGTTGTTTTTGCGCAAGGCCAAGACATAGTTGTGCACATAAGCGTGTTGATGCTGCCCTACTTCATACCCTTTTTTAAACCAAGTGACCGCTTGCTCGTCATCTTGCTCTAAATAATGATTAGCAATTAGGAAATAGCTTAACCAGTATGACGGCCAGGTTCGTGATGCCGTCTCTAAAAACGCCAGTGCGCGTGATTTGTCCCCCACTTTAAGCATATCGTAGGCAGCACTTACGTAGGTGAAAGGCTTCATTTCAGACGAGGTTACGTTGGGTGGCACCGGCGCTAAATACCAGTAATTCCCTCTTCCCCAAGTTCTCTCGAAAAGCTCTAACGACATTTCGTGATTGGGTGTGAGACCAGTATGTAGCGTAACCGTACCTTTGTCGCTATCAAACCCAATGACCACGGCATAGTGCCACTGGGGGAAAAGCTGGATGGAAAGATTTTGAAAAACAATCACCGGAATATCATCTTGAACCAATGACATAATTGACGAAAGTGTCCCGCGCTCAGTATAAGGCAAGAAACCAAACTGTCGGGTAGCGCTCACCATTTCCAGCTGCAAACTCCCTTCTTTATTGGGGATGAATAACTTGGGCGCAATGTCGTTTGGAGAGGTGCTTTCACCATAATAACCAAACACTTCAGATAGTGTGGTAGGTCCGCAATAAAACTGTTCTTGGGGAAAAAACGGTACAGATTGAATAGTGTGAGATTCAGGCAAAGAGGTAAGTCCCTCTTGCCTCAGTTTGTCGGCCTGAGGTGTAGATTGACAGCCAGAGAGCACAAGCAAAAGTGAGAGGCCTGCTAGGGCGCAGGCCTTCTTAACTGCATTTATCATCCAATTAGCTGTTTACTGGACGAATAAATGGATAAACGTCAGTAACACCAATTAGGTCCAAAATTGCGATAATAGCAAGTACAGTAAGCACTGCGCCCACAACACCACCCGCTGGCGCTTGATTAATTTCGTCATTTAACTGTGCAATTTCGCTATCAGTCATACCGTTGATTCTTGCAATAGCTTGATTGCTATCTACGCCTAAGCTTACTAACTTGCTTTGCACATCTGCGCGATTGACCATGTCAATCAACTGCTGCTTGTTGTAGTGAGCAGCCTGAGTTTGCATTACGGAATCTGAGCTAATCGCTTCTGCGTGCACACTTCCAGACATTAAAACCGTTGCCGAAAAGCAACCAATCGCAATTTTTTTCAAAATTTTCATGATGTTTCCCTCTTTTAAATGCACAGTTTTATTCTTCTATCGAATTACCCGTTTGAAGGTAACCTAAGTCGCATAAAACTTCGCACTGACTTAGCAGACACATTTGCGTACTGCGGTTTATTTTCAACTGTTTGAACTATTACATCTAGCAAGCTTAAAGCCATATTGTTCTTGCATGCCTTTTACATACTTCGAGCCCTGAAAGCTGCGTGAAGCATGCGAAAATAGTGCTTTGAAGCGAAGAAACAGAAATCACTCTCTGTGAAATATAGTTAAACTAAATTGCATCACCAAATATTAATAACAGGTAATATTTACCCTTAAAGGAATTATTTACCCACTACTTTTGCATTGCCTAAGTCACCTTACTACTTAATCGCACACTGAAAACTGTTCAAAATTCCCTCGACATGTAGCCCTCAATTCCTTATAGTGCGCGCGCTTTTATATATTAGTGAAGTGACAACCGCTTTCACTATTATCTCTTCTCATCGTTTTACCCCTGGATACCTGTTTTGATTACCACCGCAAATATCACAATGCAGTTTGGCTCTAAGCCATTATTTGAAAATATTTCCGCAAAATTCGGCAACGGCAACCGATACGGCCTGATTGGCGCTAACGGTTGTGGCAAGTCTACCTTTATGAAAATTCTAAGCGGTAAACTTACCCCATCGTCGGGCAACGTTTCTATGTCACCAGGCACAAAGCTAGGTATCTTGAGTCAGGATCAGTTTGCGTTTGAAGAGTTTAGCGTAGTCGATACCGTGATCATGGGTGACCGTGAGCTGTGGGAAGTTAAGCAAGAGCGCGACGCCATTTACAGCAAGGCTGAAATGAGCGAAGAAGACGGCATGCGCGTGGCAGACTTGGAAACCCAATTCGCAGAGATGGACGGTTACACTGCTGAAGCACGCGCTGGCGATATCTTAAACTCTGCTGGCATCGACGAAAGCTATCATTTTGGTCTAATGAAGGAAGTCGCACCCGGTAAAAAAGTACGTGTGCTTTTGGCGCAGGCATTATTTGCCGAGCCTGACATTCTGCTTCTAGACGAACCAACCAACAACTTGGATATCTACACCATCAGTTGGCTAGCTGAAGAGCTGAACAAGCGTAAATCGACCATGCTTATTATTTCGCACGACAGACACTTCCTAAACTCTGTATGCACCCACATGGCCGATATCGACTACGGTGAGCTGCGCGTTTATCCGGGTAACTACGACGACTACATTCAAGCTGCCATGCTGGTTCAAGAACAGCTTCATGCGGAGAATGCTAAGAAGTCAGCGGAAATTGAAGAGCTACAGAGCTTCGTAGCACGATTCTCTGCCAACGCATCGAAAGCGAAACAAGCCACCTCGCGTGCCCGCCGTCTTGAGAAAATTGAATTGGCTGAGGTAAAAGCGTCTAGCCGTCGTAAGCCTTACATTGTGTTTAACCAGCATAAGAAACTTCACCGCCTTGCCATCACGCTTGAAGACTTAGGCCATAGCTACCCAGATCTTCCGTTATTCGATAACGCGAACTTGCTATTAGAAGCAGGTCAGCGCTTGGCGATTATTGGTGAGAACGGGGCCGGCAAAACCACACTTTTGAAGTGTTTGGTTAATGACATTGAACCTACCGCAGGTAGCTATAAATGGGCAGAAAACGCTGCGATTGGTTACATTCCGCAGGACAACGCCAAATACTTTGCCGAAGATATCACTATGTTTGAGTGGATGAGCCAATGGCGCAGCCCAAAACACGATGACCTCCAAATTAAAGGGATGTTAGGACGTTTGCTATTTACGTCTGACGACTTCAACAAGCGCGTGCAGGTATGTTCTGGCGGTGAGAAAAACCGTTTGTTGTTTGGAAAGCTAATGCTTCAAGACATCAACGTATTGGTAATGGATGAACCCACTAACCACATGGACATGGAGTCGATTGAAGCCTTGAACAACGCATTGTATAAGTTTGATGGTACAGTTATTTTTGTAAGTCACGACCGTGAATTTGTTTCGTCACTGGCTACGCAAATCATCGAAATTAAAGACAAGAAACTGAATCACTTCGATGGAAACTACGAAGAGTTTTTGGCGCATAAAGAAAACGCGTAATTGTATATCGATGCCTTCATCAATAGATGAAGTGAGTCACATAACAAAACGGGCACTTAACTAAGTGCCCGTTTTTCGTTTCAGTATATAAAAAGCTTACTTACCAGATAAATACTTGCCAACCGCTGTCGCTAAGCGGTCAAAGTAGTTAACAATTGTGCTTTTGATTGGCGCTAGCTCTTGTTCCGTTATTTCATCAAAATTCGCTGGCGGCGTGAAATCTTCAACACGCTCATTTTTTAGCGCATCATCCTGAAATTCGGTAAATGTAGGCAATGTTAATACATCAACAGGCTTATCTAGACGCTCTACATTTACATTAAAACTTGCCGATGCAATATAGTGGTCGGTACCTAAAAAGCTACGTGTGAATAGTCCAAACCCTTTGCTTTGATGCTCAGAACAGCCATAAGTACCGCACTCGGTAATAGCCACCGTTGGTGCTTCTTCAATGATAATCACGGTGGCAATGCCTTTGTCTAACAATAATTTTCTTAACGTGTTTTGCTTTTCATTGAAAGACCCGTTCTCGCCTTCACCCATCACAAAATCAAGGGCGCCTGCGTCGCCTACCATCGACGAAATATCTACAGTAGTGAAACGACTGTTTTGTTCAATGGCTTTTTTGAAGGTGCTATACAGCGTGTTGTTCAATTGCCAGTCGTAGCTATATTCTTTCGTAAAATTATTGAATTTAGTGGTACCGATATGCGTGTGAGTTGGAAACTTTTTAGCGCTCACCAATACCCCAACTTTCTGCTTTACTGGTTTTGCGGGCTTTACGGGCGTAACAGGCTTACTATCAGGCTCTTTAGACGGTTCGCTTTTAGTGGTTTCTTCATTTGCGCTGTCGCTATCTCGCACCGCATCTTCTTGCTCTGCACTTTCGGTTGGCGTGGCTTCCTCGCCATTAGGTTGAGATGGAGTAATTTCACCAGAGTCCATACCTCGTTGAGTCACACACCCTGATGCCAACATTAAAACGGCTAACAGAACAGTTAACTTTGTCACAAACTTCATTACACTTCCTTATTTCAAAGCCATTTAAGTTAATACTAAATTTTTACCTAAAAGACCATTCTCATATTACTGAAAACGTGGGTCAGCGCATTGGCCGAATTAAGCAGCAAAAAGTCTGCGCGTTGACCTTCAGCAATACAGCCTATATCACTTTCCAACCCCATAAATTGCGCTGGTGTGGCACTCGCCATTTTGCTCGCATCTTCTAATGTTACACCGCAATCATTATGGGTGTTCAAAACTGCACTATGCATATCCAAGCAAGAGCCTGCCAGTGTTTTTCCGTCTGGCGTAGTAAGTTTATCGCCATGTCGTACAATTTCGGTATTGAAAAAATGAAGGCGCTCAATGTCACTGCCCACGTGCGCCATGGCATCGGTAACCAACATGGCGCGAGTTGCACTTTTCACTTTTAATGCCAACTCAGCACTTTTACGGTGTAAATGATGATGATCGATAATGAAACCACAATACACAGAGTCGTTAAGTAGCGCTGCACCAACGGCACCAGGCTCGCGCGACGTTAATGCAGACATTGCGTTGTACAAATGGGTAAAGCCCGTGGCCCCCGCATCGATAGCGGCCTGAACTTGCTCATAACTGGCGTTGGTGTGTCCAATTGCAACCACTACTCCTTCAGCAACCATTTCTTTTATGAAACTGGTACTTACCGTTTCTGGTGCGACAGTAAGTAAAACTTTACCCATGTCTTTGCGACACAAGGTTTCAAGCTCTGCGTCAGAAGGCGTTCTAATAAATTGCGCTTCGTGTACGCCCTTTTTAGCTTTGCTCAGAAAGGGCCCTTCAAAGTGAACCCCTTTTATTAACGCTTTAATGCACTCTGGGCCGCCCGCCATTACTTCGGCAATGGCATCCGCCGCCTGAGCCATTGTTGAAGCATTATCGGTAATGATCGTCGGCAACATGGACGTTGTGCCGAAACGCAGATGAGCCAGCGCCATGGTTTCTACGTTAGCCGCTGAAGGGTTGTGATTAAAAAGTACGCCACCACCGCCGTTCACTTGCGTGTCAAAATACCCAGGGATGAGCTTTCCTTTATAAATACCCCTGAGTTCTGATGGGCTAGCATCGCTAATACTGACTATCTTGCCGCTATCAGCAGTAATGGTTTGGTTTTCAAGCCACCCTTTTGGCGTTAAAACCTGCTCGACAGTAATCGATTCTCTCATTCGCTTTTTACTCTTTTGGCAAAGCTGATAGCGCCATATTCAGCACTTTTTAGGGGCGCTGTTAAATTAGAAGAGATAGAAGGCGAAAGTAAAGGCGTGTAAACATCAGCGAGACCGCCAACCAAACATAGCGGCAATGTCGAAGCCTGATTTATCAGTGCTTCACCCAACTGATTGAGATAATTTGCTCCCCTTTGGATAAGAGATGTTGCGGCGGCACACTGGTCGCGATATGCCTGTATCACCACTGGTGCAATATTGCCAAAGTCTGCAGCATTGTAATTGGCTACCAAAGCCACTAATTGCTGAGGCGACGCTAGATTAAGGTGTTCACAAATTCTGTCTTTTAATTCACTGGCGGGCTCTACTCCATCATATGAAAGCAGTACATGCTTAATGGCCGATAAGCCCAGCCACGCACCACTCGCATCATCGCCGACTTGCAGGCCGTAACCACCTTTGTCAGTAAATACGGCTTTGTCGTAACGGGTTGCCGCTGAGCCTGTACCGCAAATAATAAGGGCTCCAGACTGGTTATCGTGCGCGCCCAAGCAAGCAGCGTGTAAATCACTCATTAACACGGTATCGGCAAACGGGTTGTCTAACGCTAAAAATGTCTGCTTTGCTTGAGGAATATTAGCCCCCGCCAGTCCAGCCGCTAGCAACACCTCTTCGCATGTAATCGACAGCGCCGTATGTGCTATTGCATCCAACGTTGCGTCTATTACCGACCCCATTGCTTGTTCGGGGTTGGTCATTATATTTGCAGGGCCTGCAGCCCCTTCACCTAATACATTACCGTCAATATCTTGCAACAGTGCCCGGCATCGGGTGCCACCACCATCAATACCCACTACATATTTGTAACTCACGGGTTACCTGCTTCTCTTAACTATTCAATACAACTTGTTGTGTGCACTTTACCACACCGATTTCACAGAATAACTCGCTTTCTTGCCAAGATAGAAGCCCGCCGAGTGAGTTTTTGACCGTTATTTCTAGAATAAAGAGCAATGTCAAAAGATCTAAAATCATGCTGCTGCGACCTGTAGAAAGCCGAATACTGACTGTTAGTATGCAAAAAAATGCCCTCATGTTAGAGGGCATTTTTAATATCTAATTTACGCGTGTTTGCTAAGTTGGATTTTTAAACGCTAGCGTTTCCCACAGTGGTACAGTAGACAAACTATGTTTGTAACTGCCAGACGTCTCTTTAGTACTGTAAGACAAATAAATCAGTGTTTTTGAGTCGGCATCATAAATTCTTCGAAGCTTCATGTTCTTGAAAAACACGCTCTTCGATTTTTTGAATATCACTTCCCCTGAATCTGACTTATCAATGGCGTTTAACATCTCAGCCGTAATAGGGCCGGTTTGTCTGCACGCGATTGAACTGTCTGATGGGTCCGACAAATCAAGGTTCGCTTCAATACTTGAAATATGGCAGGTTACACCTGTCACAATGGGATCTTGAAGCGCATCAATTTTAATGTCTTTAGTAGTGAAAAGGCCAAGAGACACATCACCCACTTCGCTGTCACTACAGCCTGCCAACGTAAACACCGACGCGGCGAGTAAACCCAACACAGTGCTTTTCGCAAAAGAGCCGCTCTTAAATCTGCCTTTCATAGAAGTACGATTCATAGAAGTACGAGCTTCGTTTGAACTTAACCAACGTCCATTTGTTTTCATATCATTCCCACCTCTACTCTATTTATGATCTTTTATTGTTTACTCGAAATACCGAGCCAGTGATCATTTTAGCCTAACAGGTTTAACTGTGTCTTATCCATAAGGTCGTGCTGCTTAATAAGTTGCTTTGCCTTTTCAATATCTGGCGCAAAATAGCGGTCTTTGTCGTAAAACGGCACTTGGTCTCTTAGTAGCTGCATCAAAACCTGTAGCTTTTCACTGGTTTTAAGCGGCTTTCTAAAGTCTAACCCTTGGCAGGCGGCTAACCATTCAATGGCCAATATTCCTGCCACGTTATCGAAAATATCTCGTAAGCGCCTCGCGGCGAAGGTAGCCATAGACACATGGTCTTCTTGGTTCGCAGACGTAGGCAACGAATCGATAGATGCGGGGTGCGCCAGGGTTTTGTTTTCACTAGCAAGCGCCGCACAGGTAACCTGCGCAATCATAAAGCCCGAGTTTACCCCACCGTTTTCAACTAGGAACGGCGGCAAACCACTTAAATGAGTATCAATCATTAGCGACATTCTGCGCTCCGACAGCGCGCCAATTTCAGATAGTGCAATAGCCAGCATATCTGCCGCCATTGCCACGGTTTCCGCATGAAAATTACCGCCAGACAAAATATCACCAGTTGGCGTATCAGCGTCATCATTATTTTCAACAAAAACCAACGGGTTGTCGCTTACCCCATTGGCTTCAACCACCAAAATGTCTTGGGCGTAGCGCATTTGCTGTAAACACGCTCCCATCACCTGTGGCTGGCAACGCAGAGAGTACGGGTCTTGTACTTTTTCACACCTTTGATGTGAATGACCAATCTCTGAGGTGTCTAGCAATGTTCTAAACGCAGCCGCCACATCGCTCTGGCTTTTGTGGCCACGCACTTCGTGGATCCGCGCATCGAACGGCACGCGAGAACCTAACGCGGCCTCAACAGTAAGCGCACCAATACCAATAGCGCTATGAAGCGCGTTTTCAGTATAAAACAGCCCCTGAAGTGCAAAAGCAGTTGATGCTTGCGTGCCGTTTAACAGCGCTAAGCCTTCTTTGGGTGCCAGAGCAATGGGCTGCATACCGGCTATTTCAAGGGCTTGGGCCGCACTAATTCTCTCTCCTTTATAAAACGCTTCCCCTTCCCCTAACAGCACCACGCTCATGTGTGCTAAAGGCGCTAAGTCGCCGCTGGCGCCTACCGAACCTTTTTCAGGAATGGCGGGGTAAACTTGTGCATTAAACAAGGTAATGAGCGCTTCTATTACGCTTAGACGGATGCCAGAATAACCACGGGCCAAGGAGTTAATTTTTAACAACATGAGCAGGCGCACAGTATCTTCCTGCATAAAGTCGCCCGTACCTGCCGCGTGCGATAACACAATACTGCGCTGCAATAACTCTAACTCATCAACGTTAATACGGGTATTAGCCAACAAACCAAAGCCAGTATTGATACCATAGACCGTACGGTTCTCTTTAATAACGTTAAGCACCACACGCTCAGCGGCATTTATAGCGGGTATAGCACTTTCATCTAACGATAAATGAACGTGGCTTCTATGCACTTCACGTAATTGATCTAACGTTAACGTGCCTGGCACAAGGTTAAGTTGCTTAACACCACTGCTTTCAGTGAAAGATGATTGCAACATGACTATTTCTCCCCGCCAGAGCTTTTGTTCGAGCTTGACTGTGTGTTTGCTCCATGGGTGCTTTGATTATTAGCCCCGCTATTTATCATGGGAAGGTCGAGGTTATGCTTGGCAGCACAGTCTTTTGCAATATCGTAGCCTGCATCTGCATGACGCATTACACCTGTGGCAGGGTCGTTATGAAGAACCCGAGCAATACGCTCAGCCGCTTCGTCCGTACCGTCACAAACAATCACTACGCCCGAGTGTTGGCTAAAGCCCATTCCTACACCGCCACCATGGTGAAGGCTTACCCAGGTAGCGCCACCCGCTGTGTTTAATAGGGCGTTTAGTAACGGCCAGTCTGATACGGCATCTGAACCATCGAGCATGGCCTCTGTTTCTCTATTAGGTGATGCTACCGAGCCAGAGTCGAGATGATCCCGGCCAATCACGACCGGCGCGCTTAACTCGCCACTGCGAACCATTTCATTAAAAGCAAGCCCCAGCTTTTGTCTTTCACCCAGCCCCACCCAGCAAATACGCGCGGGCAGGCCTTGGAACTGAATACGTTCTTTAGCCATATCTAGCCAGTTATGCAAATGCGGGTTGTCGGGTATAAGTTCTTTGACCTTGGCGTCCGTTTTATAGATATCTTCCGGATCGCCCGACAGCGCAGCCCATCTGAAAGGCCCTATGCCCTGACAAAAAAGCGGTCGAATATACGCAGGAACAAAGCCCGGGAAGTCAAAGGCATTTGCAACACCTTCTTCTAGTGCCATTTGTCTAATGTTGTTGCCGTAATCGAGGGTGGCGGCACCAGATTGCTGAAAACCTAGCATTGCCTTAACTTGTAATGCCATTGATTGTTTAGCGCTTTTTACCACGCAGGCTTCGTCTTTCTTACGCTGCGCTTCAGCTTGTTCTAAAGTCCAGCCCACTGGTAGATAGCCGTTTAACGGATCGTGCGCACTTGTTTGGTCGGTCACAACGTCGGGAATAATCCCTTTCGCTAGCATATCGGGAAAGACTTCAGCAGCATTGCCTAATAGGCCAATTGATATAGGCTTCCCAGCTTTTTTGGCTTCTTCTAGGAGTTGCATGGCTTCTTCTAACGATTGCGCTTTTTTGTCCAAATAGCCCGTGCGAATTCTGAAATCTATGCGAGTTTCATCCACCTCCACAGCTACCATTGAAAAGCCAGCCATGGTTGCAGCTAAAGGCTGTGCTCCGCCCATACCGCCCAAGCCGCCAGTTAAAATCCAGCGCCCTTCAGCACTGCCTTCAAAATGCGTTTTAGCCACGCTCACAAACGTTTCATAAGTCCCCTGAACAATGCCTTGCGAGCCTATGTAAATCCATGACCCTGCCGTCATTTGCCCGTACATCATCAAACCTTCTTTATCCAGAGCGTTAAAGTGCTCCCAGTTTGCCCAATGCGGTACAAGGTTAGAGTTAGCAATTAACACACGAGGGGCATTTTCGTGAGTGGGAAATACCCCAACAGGTTTGCCTGATTGAACCAGCAACGTCTCATCAGTATTTAAACGCTTGAGTACTTCTACTATTTTGTCGTAAGACGCCCAATCACGGGCTGCACGCCCAATACCGCCGTAAACCACCAGATTTTGCGGATGCTCCGCAACGTCTGGATCCAGGTTATTCATTAACATGCGAAGCGGCGCTTCGGTTTGCCAGCTCTTCGCATTTAGCGTACTGCCTCTTGGGGCACGTATTTCTCTTGTAGGGTCGAGGCGTTTCATAAACTTCTCCTAGGCATATTCTTACGTTTGCCGATTTGTTTTTTATTAGGAAGTGTCACTTTTTTAGAAAGTAGTGAGTTGCTAGCACCTTTGGCGCGATGACACTTAGAACTCCAAGTGTCCTCCCAAGCGGTATCGACTGCCTGGGTGATACAGCACCGCGTGGCTAACCACTGCGCTTGAACTCGCTTTTGGACTATTATTTAAGGATGTATCTGACGTAGCCTTTAAACCGTTCTTTAACTTGGCATTCGCCGTTGAGGGCTCGCCAATTTTGCTCTCATCGCTGGTTATTGCGCTGGGCACTCGAGAGAAGGTTCGTCGAGTAATTTTAAGGCACGGCTCTTTAGGCTTAATCAAAAGTGCTTGTGCAATATCTTTTTCAACAACCACAGCTTCTACGCTGTGATCGGCTTGTGAAAGGGGCGCGACCTGATTTAAATAAAAGTTTGCAGTTTGAGCTTTAAAATCTTTATCTAAATAGTCGTTAATCCACGCTGGATTAACCCACCTGTCTTCATACTGCACAGGTAGATTGTTCTCGCAGTGTACGATAATGCTATGAAATACTGGTTCTCCCACATCCATACCCAGTCGTTGAGCAATAGCGTCACTGGCTGGCGAAGTTTCCAACACCAATATCTCGTTAGTGTATCTATGCCCCCGCTGCTCTATTTCATCGCGAATGCTTTTGATCTCAAGCATTGAGCTCATAGGGCGACTATCTGACACAAAGGTGCCGATTCCCTGGCTGCGCATTAAAATGCCATCGTCCACCATTTCACTTAGCGCTCTTCGCGCAGTCATCCGGCTTACACCATGCTGCTGCGCAAGTTGGTTTTCTGAAGGCACTTGGCTACCCGGCTTCATTTCACCACTTTCGATGGCATCCAAAATTGCTGTCTTAATTACTCTGTACCGAGGTTGCATATCGTGGCCATTCACAACTAAATTGTTAATAATATGCTAACAGCATACTTGTATATACAAGTATGCACAAGTACACTGAACTCAAAATTTACACTGTGTTTCAGTAAAGATTCTGGACAACGCCAGACAAAGAACAAGACGACCAGTTAGACGAAAAAACCAGACAAGAGGTGGCTTAGAGTGGAGCACGTTATGGGTTATCAGTACGACACGCTTATTTACAATGTTCGCATTGCGTCTATGCAAGACAACAAGTTGCCCTATGGCGAATTACCGCCACACGCCATTGCCATAAAAGACGGCAAAATTGCTGCGTTACTTCCTTGCGATGACTCACTAGACGACGTGTTTGAGCAGGCCAAAAGCGTAATAGATGCCACTACCCTAATTCCCCAAAATGAAGGTTCAACGCCCAAACACCCGTGGCTATTGCCTGGCTTCATCGATTGTCATACGCATCTAGTGTATGGCGGCAATCGCGCCGAAGAATTTGAAATGCGATTGCAGGGGGCAAGTTATGTAGACATTGCGCAGCGCGGCGGTGGCATTAAAGGGACGGTTGAAAAAACTCGACGCTCTGACGAGCTCACCCTGCTTCACACTGCGATAAAGCGAGCAAAGCGACTGTGCGAAGAAGGTGTTACCACCATTGAAGTCAAATCAGGTTACGGGTTGGATTTAGACACTGAAGTGCGTATGTTACGCGTGGCTAAATCCCTTGAGCAGCACCTTCCTGTGAGTATTCAAACTACCTATTTAGGCGCTCACGCCCTGCCCAATGAATTTGCTGAGGACTCAGACGGATATATCGATTTTATTTGCGACGAGGCACTTCCTCATATTGCTTCGCAAACCTTGGCTGACGCCGTTGATGTATTTTGTGAAACCATCGGTTTTTCAACTTCACAAACAGAACGAGTGTTTAGCTGCGCACAGCAGCACGGCTTACCCATTAAAGCTCATGTAGAACAGCTTAGTGACAGCAAAGGCGCAGTGCTAGCAGCTAAGTACGGCGCACTATCGGTAGATCACATTGAATATTTAGCTGACAGCGATATTCCATTACTTGCCCAAAGTGGCACCGTCGCCGTGCTTTTACCAGGCGCATTTTATTACTTGAGTGAAGTTCAAAAGCCGCCAGTAGACGCCCTAAGGGCGCACAATGTGCCCATAGCATTAGCGACAGACTTTAATCCAGGTAGTTCGCCGTTAGCCTCAATCCTTACCGCGATAAATATGGGGTGTGTGCTGTTTCAACTTACGCCAGAAGAAGCGCTACGCGGTGCTACTGCTCACGCGGCTAGCGCACTCGGGCTGCACGACCGAGGTGTTATTGAAGCAGGCAAGCTTGCTGACTTAACGCTGTGGGATATCGAAACACCGGCAGAGCTTGCCTATTGTATTAATGGACACCGCCCCATTGCGGTGTTTAAGGAAGGTAAACATGTTTAAGTGGCAAGGCAGAATAGACAGTGAAGACGGTGTTGAGGGCCTACGTTGGCATCAAAAAGTTAACGAACTTGAAGTGGGCGAAGATAATTCATTGGCCAACTCCGTTACCCTTGTTGGTTTTGAAAGTGATTTAGGTGTGGCATTTAACAAAGGCCGCGTAGGTGCAACTGCTGGACCAAACGCTATTCGCCAGGCACTTGCAAACTTGCCTTGGCACTGGCCAAACGCATCATTAGCCGATTTAGGGAATGTTACCGCTAAAGAGAACTTAGCCCAGGCACAAACCCAATATGCTGACGCCATTTGCTATGCGCTCAAGCAAAATGATGGTTTGGTCATCGGTCTGGGAGGGGGACATGAAATTGCATGGGGTAGCTATCAAGGGGTTTTCAATGCTAAGCCCGAAAGCGCACGCATTGGTATTATTAATTTCGACGCCCATTTTGATTTAAGAAAACCTTCTCCTAACACCAGTTCAGGTACGCCGTTCAGGCAAGTGTATGAGCACTGCCAGCTACACGATACACCGTTTCATTACGCTTGTTTGGGCGTATCGAAAGCGGCCAATACACCAGCGCTGTTTAACTTTGCCAATACATCCAAGACCCGTTATTTAACCGACGTGGCGTTAAATGATGAATCGCTGTGCATGCAACGAATAGATGAGCTGCTATCTCCGATGCTAAAAGGCATCGATGAGCTTTACGTCACTGTATGTTTAGATGCATTTCCAGCAGCACAAGCACCTGGCGTTAGCGCGCCCAGTGCATTGGGAATATCCCCCATACTTGTTATCAACACGCTACACTTTTTAGCACAGCACCAAAGTACTTACGGGTATCAATGGCGATTGTGTGACGTCGCGGAAATGAACCCCAATTATGATATTGATAGCCGCACAGCAAAGCTGGCTGCACGGCTAATTTTTGAAGCGGTAGATGCAGTAAGTTCGCACACTTAAACTGTTTAACGCTTTTATATTTGACGCTTTTATGTTTACTGGCCGCCTGCCCTTTCACACGCAGCGGCGGTAAACAAGACATCGGTAGAGCTATTTAATGCTGTTTCAGCAGAGTCTTGCAGTACGCCAACAATAAAGCCCACCGCAACCACCTGCATAGCCACTTCATTGGGTATATTAAACAGGCTACAGGCCAGCGGAATAAGCAGTAGCGAACCGCCTGCAACACCTGAACTTCCACATGCTGATACCGCAGCGATAACGCTTAACAATACAGCAGTAGGGAAATCTACAGAAATTCCCAAGGTATTAACCGCAGCTAGTGTCAACACGGTTATTGTGATCGCAGCCCCAGCCATATTAATGGTGGCGCCTAACGGAATAGATACCGAATAGGTGTCCTCATCAAGCTTTAAGCGTTTACAAAGCGCCATGTTTACCGGAATATTCGCCGCCGAACTACGGGTGAAAAACGCCGTAATACCGCTTTCTTTCAGGCATTTGAACACCAAAGGATAAGGGTTCTTTTTGGTTGCCAGAAAGACTAACAAGGGGTTGGTCACTAGTGCGATAAATAGCATCGCGCCAATCAGTACCGTTAATAAATGAGAGTAGCCAAGCAATGCTTCAAAGCCCGTTGTAGCAATGGTATTAGCTACCAAGCCGAAAATACCGAAGGGCGCGAGTTTAATAACAAAACCCACCACGGTTGTTACGCTATCTGCCATATTTTGAAGTAGCGCTTTCGTTGCCTCGCTAGCATGACGTAGACCTAAGCCTAGACCTACAGCCCATGTGAGAATGCCAATGTAATTTCCATTTACTAACGCATTTACCGGGTTATCTACCATGTTATAAAGCAAAGTAGTTAGGACTTCCGACACACCTTTCGGCGCAGCTTGGCTAACTTCTGAAGTCACTAAGCTTAAGCTTGTAGGAAAAGCAAAGCTTGCCAACACGGCTGTGAGCGCGGCCAGTAACGTACCTACAAGGTAGAGCACCAAAACAGGCTTTATGAAGGTTTGCTCGTTTTGCTTGTGGTTGGCGATGGACGCCATGACTAAAACAAAAACCAATAAAGGAGCAATTGCTTTTAGGGCTTTTACAAATAAGTTACCCAATAGCCCTGCTGATTGAGCAGCTGAAGGTGAAAAAGTAGCTATCGCAATACCACATACGATACCAATGATAATTTGCAGTACCAAACTGCCATTCATGTAGCGCTGAAACAGGCTCGGGCGTGACGTTGAATCCATAAATGCTGGTCCATTATTATTTTGACGACGCACCATAAAGGATTACGTTACACAAATGAACCTGTTTGGTCTTAGTTACTCGCAAATAACCGTATGCTTGCCGTTTATGAGGGTTTACATGCCTTCAAGTACCTTTTGCGTATAAGACGTCCACTGGTATAGAGGAAGCTCTCCATCAATATAATAGTCTGGCTGAATGCCTACCCCATCAATGGCCATGTGGGGAATACGCAAACTTTTGGTTAAACTGTAATGTAAGGTAAAAGTACCGCTCGGCGAATCAATTTGATACATGTTAGAGATATCGAGTACACCTGCGGTGGTTTGTCCAAACAACTTTACTTTTTTGCTTTGCTTAGCCGCCAGCAAAAACTGTTCTGCGGTACTGCCATTACTTGAATCAACGAGTACGCCAATACTTTTTGGCAGAGGTTCGATTTTATCGAATGTCTCCACCGTTACGTCGTCATCAATGTTGATGTAGCTGCCGATGTGTTGCTGAAGAATGTCGTACCCGTCTTTTGCCCACTGCTTTTCTTCTTCACTAAAATGAGGGTTTTCCAAAAAGCCAAGCATTCTAGAGTTGTTAAGCTCAGTAGATAAATATTCCATGCCTACAGTGCGAATAGGGTTGGTATATAAAATAGGGAGTAAAGACGCATAGCTTACGTCACTACCACCACCGTTTCCTCGGATGTCGATAATGAGGTTTTCAGTGTTTAAAATCGTATCCAGGTGCTTAGCGATAACCGCGTCGATGTCTTTTTTGAAGGCATGATCGAAAGCCGGTATGCGAACTAACACAGTGTTCTCTGAAACTTTCTCGAATAGCGGAGCTTTTGTACTAAGCAGGCGAACATAGCGTGTTATTTCAGGGGATGATTCTTGTCGCGGTTCCTCACGCGACATAACAATAAAGCTATTGCCCAACACCACTTCATTGTTACCCAAGTACGTAATGGTATCGATTTGTCGGGCGGAGTGATCGCCCATAAAAAACGTCACTTTCTCAGTATTGCTGTCTGCAGGGTCGTTAAGGATGAACTTTACTTGTCCCGCCTTCCATGACGGATTAGTACTTTCAACGATATAAGCTTTATGGACATTACCTTCTTTTTTTAACGCAACTGTATAGCTTGAGAATTGCCAAATCCCTTCAAGAGTTTCGTCACGTTTGCTTTTTAAATATTGTTTAAATGCCGATAAATCGAAATCATGCGCTACCGATTCGCGTACCGTTTCTTCTGAACCATTTGTATTTAGTACAAGACCAACATGCCCCTTGCGAAAAAACGTAAGCCAGTCGCGAAGCACAGTTTGGCATTGCGCTTCGTTCTTCGCGCTTTGTACCCGAGCCAAGATGGCATTATTGTGGGCGGAATAAAGGTCCTGCCCTTTTTTCTCTACGCTATATTGAAAACCAGCATCGTTGTTTTCAAACGTGCTCTTTAGCCATGCAAACTCACTTTCACATTGAAAGGTACTACCAAACGAACAGAAAGAGGCAAAAAGAGGGAGTATCGCAAATCGTTTCACTAAATATGATGTCCATATCTACTTTTAATAACGATAAAGTATCATAAAACTATGATCTTGCGAGCATTTACCGCGCATATACTTGTAAGCAAACGTTTTAGCTACTAATCCCTAAAGCGGTGAGTTCACCCCACCGCATAAGGTTTTTCTAGCGCACTTAACCCCACACCGTTGCGTTTAATCACTTTAAGCTGAGTAGGAATACGCTCTTTCATGGCTTCAATATGGCTTATCACACCAATCATTTTTCCGCTGGCATTTAGGTTGTCTAGCGCATCAAGGGCCACATCTAAAGTTTCAGCATCAAGGGTGCCAAAGCCTTCATCTAAAAACAGCGAATCGATACTGGTCTTGTGACTGACCAAGTCAGATAAAGCTAATGCCAGCGCTAGGCTCACTAAGAAACTTTCTCCGCCAGACAGGGTTTTGGTATCTCGCACTACGTCACCTTGCCAGGTGTCTAATACACTTAAACCCAACCCTTCATTTTCTTTTCGAATTAGCTGATAGCGACCGTGTAATTTATCAAGCTGCTGATTTGCAAGCTGCACTAAGTTGTCCAGAGTAAGCCCTTGAGCAAAACGTCTGAATTTGTCGCCGCTGGCCGAACCAATTAACGAGTGCAGGTAAGTAATATCGTCGTAATAGGCCTCAAACGCGGCCATCTCATCCACAAGCTGCTGCTGCCTTTCGCGGGCTTGATTGTTAGCGCTTAGCTGCTGTTCTATTTGCCCTAAAGACGATAACAGCGTGTCACGCTGCTGAGCTTGCTGGGTAATTTTCGTATCGAGCCACTGTGCACCGTGCTCTTCTAACTCGCTCTGCCACAATGCTGCGTTAGTATGGGCTTTTAGCGATTGTTGGGTAGCTAGCGCGTTTTCTAGCTTTAAGTCCGCTTGTTGTTTTTGCTGAGTTAATCGCTTTTGCAGTTCAAGCAAGGTGTTGCGGGCATCTTCGTCTAAAAGGGCATTGCTAAACGCGTGCTCATCGGCAAATGGGCTGCTCGCCAACTGACGGCTAAAGTGCTCTGTTGCCTCTGAAAGTGCCTGCTCTTTTTCGCGCATTTGCTCATTAAGCTGGGCAATTTCTGCTTCTAAACGAGACAAAATAGTGTCCGTTTGTTGCAGGCGAGATTTGCATTCATTTACATTTCGCTCAGCGTGTTCTTGGGCAGCGCTTGCCTTATTTCTGGTTTCAGCAATATTGCCTTCAGGGAATACGGTTGAGCGCGAGTCTCGCAGCGCCTTTAGGCTATTATCTAGCTGCAGAAGCTCTTCGCATACGCCCTTAAGCTGATTCTCAGCGCTTTCGATATCACGACTGACCACAAGCAAGGCGCTACTTACCCCTTGCAACTCATCTTTAAGTTTGGCGTGTAGCTGATGATTGTGTTTATAAGTTTTTAGCGCTTCGGCTTTTTCATTTAACCACGTGGCAATTCCATCAATAGACAGGTTGTGAATATCAGCACCGTGCGCCGTCATAGTCTCGCTGAGCGCTAAAATACCATCGTTAACCCTTTTTGTTTTGTTCTCCAACTCTGTATTACGTTCGGTAAGTTGCTTTTCAAAGGTTTCGCGCTGCTGCAGAGAAACTGCAAGTTCTGACTGCTTGGCTTGTAATGCCTGTTGCGCTTCATTTTTAGCCTGCAGTGCAGCATTTAGAGCTTGCTCGCACTCTTCTAAACGCGTTAATTGAGCACTAATATCATCGAGACGAGTTTTAAACTGCTGGGTAAATTGAGCGACGCTTTGCGATGTATTAATGTCGACCTTTTCAAAACTCGATATATCAGCGCTAAGTACGCTTGAAATCTGCTGCCACTTTTCTAGCAGCGTATCTCGTTGCCCGCTTGCCTGTTCTAGCTGCTTATTAACCTGAGCAAGAGTGAATTCAGTTTGTGTAACACTTTCTTTTGCCCGCGCCCCCTGCTGCTCAATATCATCTAACTGCTGCTTTAAGCTATCTCGCTTTTGGATAGTTTCAGGTACATCAATAACCACGCTAGACGTGGTGTGTTCGTTAGCCCCACAGACAGGGCATGGCTCGCCACTTTTTAACTGTGCGCGCAGGTGCGCCACTTCAGCATCCAAGGCAATAAGCGCCTCTATGTCTTTTAAATTACTACGAGTTTGCTTGTAAGCATCAACCAAGGCTTGGCGGTCAGATTGCTGCTGAGCTAGTTTCTTCGCTAAGTCTTCCTTTTGCGCACCCAGCGATACTTTCTCTTGTTCTAGTGCCAAATATTGCTGTTGAATATGCCCTATCTGTAATACGTTATCCCAATGATGAAGCTTGGTATCACGCTCTTGCTGAAGGCTTGCTTTACTGGTTGCATTAGCACTATTAGTATCACTTGGTTTGTCAGATAGCGCGGCCTGAAGTGCCTTTTCGCACTTGGCTACTTGCGCGTTTTTGTCATCGAAGGTCTGCGTTAACGCGCTTAACGACTCATTTGTTTTTGCGATAGCGTCATCTAGGGATGAAAGCGCCTGACGATGATTATTTACGCTTTGTGTCAGTGTTTCTAACTGCTTTTTATCATGTTCAATATGGCGCGCCGTTTCACTCCAGCCACTTATAAATTCCGCTATGCCGCTAAGTGATTGATGTTCACGTAAGTAGGTTTCCAGTTCACCAAGCTTGGTCTTGTTATCTGCCGAAGCGTTTTCGATTTCTGTGCGCTTTAGCGTTAACGCGTTTATTGATTGCTTTAAACGTGCCGCGTTTTCGTTTGCTTTTTGCTGTTCAGTAGTGAGCTGCGCTATTTGGTTATCTAGCGGAACTACCTGCTCATTTATGCGCTTTTCAAGCTCACTGCTTTGTTGCTTTGTAAGAACTAACGCTTGTTCAGCGTTGGTCACTTCCAAACTGAGCTGTGCCTTTTGCGATTTTAAGTCTGGCAACTGGGCTGCTTTCTCTTCAAGCCTTTCTTTATAACGGGTTACGTCTTGCTGAAGCCCGTTTCTTTGCAAAAATGGCAGGCGAAGCTTTTCAGCTGGCTCACTTTGGGTTAGGAGTTCAAGCTCATGCTTCGCCTCATTGATGGCGTTATTCGCGCTCTGCTGCGCTTCACTGGCTTCTTTAATGGAGAGCTCATTGGCGTTAAACGCTTGTTGCCACTGCTGTTGCTTTTGTAACTGAACAAGTGTTTGGTTAGACGTTGCGACTTGGCTCTTGGTTTGTGCTTGCTCTTCTTCAAGCTGGGTGATTTGCTCGTCGCTAAGCAAGGTTACGCCTTCTAGCTTTATCGCAAACTCTTTTTTCTTTTGTTTAGCGTCACTAAATTGCTGATGTACTGCCTGTGATATCTGCCCGTAAATTTCGGTGCCAGTTAACTCTTCAAGCAGCTCGGCTCGGTCGGCCTCGTTAGCATTTAAAAACGCAGCAAAATCCCCTTGCGACAACATCATAGACTTGGTGAAACGGGCAAAGTTAAGACCAGTCAGCTTTTCAATCTCTTCGCTTTTCGGCCTAACTTGGGTAGCCAATACCTTGCCGCTTTCAACTTCGGCCAGCTCAACATCGGCACTTTGCAGGTTACCGTCAACTTTCCCTCTGGCCCGACGCATACTCCAAAACGCACGGTATGCTTTCCCTTTAATATCGAACTCAACCTCCGCCAAACACTCCGCCGTGCCGCGGGTCATGATGTCGTTGTTAGACGTTGAAATTGGCCCCAAGCGAGGGGTTTGGTGATAAAGCGCTAAACAAATGGCATCAAGTAGGGTGGTTTTACCTGCCCCTGTTGGACCCGTGATAGCAAACAGGCCATTGTCGATAAACGGCGACTGGGTAAAATCTATCTTCCACTCCCCTTTTAAGGCGTTTAGATTTTTAAGGCGTAAGGTCAATATTCTCATTTATTACTCGCCTTTGTTTTCTGTTGTGTTTGCCAATGGTGCCTCTACTGATACTTCAGCATCTTCATCATTGGTATGCACCCGCTCTAGCGCTTCATTGAACAGCTGCCTTATCCGATTTATGCGTGAAGCGCTTTTCTCTGAACCTGCTTCTTCCATTGCTCGGGGGCTTTGGTCGTCATCTAGCAGGGTTCCTTGTGCCGACTCAGTTGGTGCCGACTCACTTGGTACCGACTCACTTGGTACCGGCTCACTTGTTGGATTATCTTCTATGCTCTCCAATGCCAAACGCGCTTCAAATACATCGTTTACTGATAGTTCACTAAGCTGAACGTTTTGCTTTTCCGTTAAGCTATTTACTGTGCGCTTACGCTTGCGTTTCAACTGTAAAATCTCAGCGTTTTTCCCTTCTAACAAGCCCTGAATACGCTGCTGTAGATCAGTCAGATAGTCTTCTGTTTCAACCTCAATGCATAGCCACACGGGCTCTTGAGGACTAATGGCGTTATCCGTTGCGCTAAGGGCTTTATCCACTTCGCTAAGGGCTTTATCTACTTCATCCAATTCGCTAACGGCATCATCTGTGTGAGAAGCTAACGCGATAGCCTTGCTTTCATTAATGGCCGCCTCTATAGCTTTTAAGTCGCCTTTTATTACTTCCATCGCCTGAAAGCGCGGTACAGGAAGCGTTGAGATAGTTGGCGTTGTGCTTTCAGATTCAAACGTTACCAACACTACTTGCTTTTGCGTGTTTAGCTCATCAAAACTTAGCGGTATGGGTGAGCCTGAATAGCGAATGTGTTCTGTCTTAGCCACTTTCTGTGGCCTGTGAATATGCCCAAGTGCAACGTAATCGGCGGGCGGAAACCCTTTGGCGTCAAAGCCTTCAAGGGTGCCAATGTAGATATCACGCACACTTTCTGACTGACTCACGCCTAAAGCGGTTAAGTGCCCGGTAGCAATAATAGGAATAGCAGCGCTATTTTTACTGCCCTGTTCTGCTTGTTTTTCTTCAATTGAAGCGCGCAGTGACAGGGCTTCATTATAAAGCGCCCCATAATGCTGCTTTATCGCATCGCCCAGTGCTTGACGCTTGTCAGTGCCGCTTTGCCCTGCCTCACTGACAAGCACATCACGTGGACGAATAAAGGGTACGGCACACAGTACGGCACTGGGCTGCCCATTGCGATCGTTAAGCGTAATGACTTGTTCACTTAAATCGCCGTATGTACTGGCTATTACGTGGCTATTTAAGTACTTCAGTAGCGCCTTACTTTCGTTTAATACCGACACTGAATCGTGATTTCCCCCCAGCACCACCAATGTACACTGCATGCCCTGTAGCTCACCAATAAACGCATGGTAAAGCTCTCTGGCGTAGCTAGGCGGCGTGCCTGTGTCGAACACATCACCCGCGACAATAATCGCATCGATTTGATGCGCTTCTACTTGTTGAAGAAGCCATTTAAGGAAAGCGGCATGTTCATTTTTGCGACTTTTCGTAAAAAAACTCTGACCTAAATGCCAGTCAGACGTATGCAATATTTTCATGTAGAAGAGAACCAGGCTTGTTGCATTGGAGATAGAGATGCGCATTCAGTGCAATGCGGCTGTTGCCAAGATGTGTATATAGTTCTACACACCTTAAGGCAACTATAGAGATTTTGTGCTTTTATGACAACGCTTTGATAGCGTGATTGCTTGTATGAAATAGTTATATCTTCGCACTGCTCGTCAAGAAAACTGATGTCATAAAGCGCGCATTGTGGAATATGCTAGCTCGTTCTAAATAAGGGCGAGGCAAGCGCACATTAAACAGGCTGATAAATGTTATCCCAGTAATCATCGAGTGTATTCACAGCACCGTTAAGCGGCCGCGCTACAAAAACATCGCCGTCTTGTTCGACTAGTTCCATGTCCACCAGCTTATTAATAGCGTCAGTAACGTCGAAGTCGAGAGCACAATCAAGCTCTTCTGAAAAGTAACTTTCTATCACACTATCAAGAGTTGCTAATGTCATGCCGCCCGCTGCAATCTCTTTTTCTGAACGTGATGCGCCAAATGCGGCGGAGTTTTCAGAAAAGGCTTCACTACACTTTAGCAAAAATGTGTAGGCCAACAATGCTTCCTTGCAGTCTTCTTCCTCTGCAGCATCAATTAACGTATGAAACACGCCTGCGTTATTGTCTAAATTTTTAAAATAGAGATTGTCAGACAGGGCTTTCATAAAGCGTATTTTTCTGTTTTTAAACTTAGTCCATTCTTTAAAGACAAAGCTTCCGAACACACCCATGCCAATGCCAAAAGTGATTAGACTTTGCTTTGTCAGCTCCACTTCGTCGTCTTTAAAGCCAAGCCAAAAGGCGAGGAAAGACGCCATGAGAAGTAACGACGCGCCTAACTTAGTCACCAGCACTACGGTGCCACCTATTGCCGCCGATGCGCTAATAATCAACTTATCTAGCGGGCGCATTTTAACTTCACTGTTTGGAAACAGCATTTCCAAGTCTGCTTTAGGTACGTTTTGAAAAAGCTTTACTATGGTCGAACCTGGCTTGAAGGTGACTGGCGTTTGTCCTTTCTCTTTGAAGTACGCGTCATCTTTAAAAGTGATATAAACGGCCACTTTATCGTAGTTGGTAAACGACACCTGCTTTTTTCGCAAACCGAAAAAAGTACGCACAGTTTCAGTTTTTACCGACTCGCCCCGCCGAAAAAACACCACATCCTCAAAATCGTCAAAGCTAACTGCAAGACGCACTTTAAACAGAGACTCTTCGCTCAGTGCTGCTTCTAAATCTTCGTCGGTAACTTTCTCGAAATTAGCTGCATTGAGTAACTTGGCAAACTCGCTCGCAAACGCTTTTTGACTTTGCTTACGAGCCGCTTCACTTGAAGGCAATAAATCTCGCGTGTCTTTATTAGGGTCGAAGTGATTGTAGCTGTCTTTTAGACGCTCAAGTTGTTCGTGGTATTGGTAATGAATGCGGTTAACTAACAGCGTTGAGAATGTGCGAAAACGTGTTAGGTCATGTTTAAGTAATTGTTCACACAACGTACTTACATCATGTTTACGAAATGGGATAAAACGTTCTAGTGGCATCGAGTGGTCTTATTAGTTCGAATGTCTCTTGTTCGGTAAGGATAGTTACCGTACTGTAACAGAGAAAACAACCACTTAACGTGAATTTACGCCTAATTGATAAGTCCTAGAACATAAGCTTCGCCTAATGTCTAAACGACGCAATTATTAAACAAAGTTAACATAGTCTACACTATTTCTTAAACATACTTGCTAATATCGGAGACGCTATGTTCGTATCAAGTTCAAGGTACAATACTGATATATCGGCTCTTAGGGATGAGAGCCAAAGCTTGCTTGGTACGCTGGATGCGTTCAAAAACACTATGGCTTACGCCATCTATAAATCTGATGGACAGTGCACATTTGCCTCTCCCGCTTTACTTTCCATTTTAGACTACCCGAATTCAACCGTAGCGTCGTTTTCCCACGCAGCTATGCGTGTTGAAGGCGTTGAACCTGAATCGGAGTATAGATCATTTTGGCAACATTTAGTAAATGGCGGCAGCTTTAGCGATACGGTGGCAAGAAAGTCAGCGTTAGGTGAAACGAAATGGCTTAAAGCTAGCTACGTGTCGGTGAATAAAAGCGGCAGTACAGAAATTCATGCTATCTATCACGATATCACTGAACACGAAAATGCGTACTTTGCTGGTAAAGCCGTGACAGACGCACTGAACAAATCGATGGCAGTAATCGAGTTTCATCCTGACGGTACGATTATCACTGCGAACGAAAACTTCACTGCTACAGTAAAATACAGTTTGGCCGACATTCAAGGCAAGCACCACCGTATGTTCTGTCGTGACAAGTTCTATCAAGAGAACCCAAATTTTTGGGATAACCTTGCTCGCGGCAACTTTTCTTCTGGTCAATTTGAACGCGTAGATTCGCATGGTAATGCGCTGTGGTTAGAGGCAACTTACAACCCTGTTTTTGATGCATCTGGTCGTGTTGTGAAAGTTATTAAATTTGCTTCAAATATTACCGATGCGGTTAACGAAAAACACGCAATTGCCCAGGCGGCAGAATTAGCGGTTTCAACCGCCGAAGAAACCTCACAAATTGCTGCGGATGGCGCTTCATCTTTGCAGCGCAGCGTAGAGATTTTCGATTCTGCACTGTTAGAGGTTGAACAAACCAATCAACTCATGCATCAACTGAGCGAGCAGTCGCTTAAGATTGAGACCATTGTAACGACCATTAGTGGCATTGCTGAGCAAACCAACCTGTTAGCACTAAACGCTGCAATTGAAGCTGCTCGAGCGGGTGATCAAGGTCGAGGCTTCGCCGTAGTAGCGGATGAAGTTAGACAGCTGGCGCAACGCACTAGTGACTCAACGGTAGAAATTGAAAGCGTTGTTGCTGAGAATAGAAAACTTGCGGATAAGTCTACGAAGAAAATGGCCGGTGTTAAAGACAGTGTTGACCAAAACAGCCAGCAAATTGCGCAGGTTCAAAGCATCATTGATGAAATTCAAAAAGGCGCATTAAACGTATCTGAAACCGTATCAGGTATCTTACGCTAATCCTACTTTGAAATAATTGAGTAGCGGGTACAAACCTAATAAGACGGTTTGTGCCCGTTTAGCTTTTGTCCTAGCCAAGCTGCTTATATTTCCGATACTCTTCATCAACAAACAATTTAAATGCTTTATTGACCTGCTCTTTATTATCTAGTTTAAGCTCACTCATCAGCCAGTCTTCTATTGAATGTCCTTGCGACATTAATTTAACAAGCTGTTTCATTGCGTTGTCCCCTAGCGCAGCGCCGATAAACTTATCAAACAGAAGAGTTTGGACGTAGTAATTGTTAAGTAAAGGTCTAGTATCATTTTCTTCAATCACCATGACTTCCATAGCGTAACCGCTAGCATTGGCATTCATTTCTGCTTTATTAACTAAATTAGAAAGTTCTTTTTCCATTGCCTTTAACGACGGGTGTTCCATAGTCAGAAATTCACTCAACGAATATAAAGTCTCGACGTTACCGCTCACATAAAAATCTCTGAGGCGCCTTGCTTTTAAGATGTCACTTTCACAGCTTATTGCTGCGACTTCATCAAACCAGTCAGGTAAAGCGGTGTGACCATAACGAGGCGTATTAGAAGACACATTTTCTAATCCCTCTTGCTCCATCAGCAAGATCATAAACTTATGACAGACCTCGTGTGACAAAATGTTCTTATCACTGTCGTCAAACGATGCCGTTGTGCCATGAAAACTGGACAGCGCGGAATAACTGAGAAAAGGTAAAAAGTGCTTGGTATATTTTGTACTTTCGACATGAAAAAGCGACACAGGGCTTTCCACTATCACAACATCAAGAGGGCCAAATTTCCCAAACCGTTCTTTAAAAACTTGCGCAGCGTTTTTAACTTCATCGATTTCGCGATGAAGAGAGCTGCGCTCATCTCCGTAAATCTTAAACGCTTGCTCTTGATACACTAAGTGAGTTGTGGGTATTTCATGACCAAGTAGGGCAGTATTTGGCAAATGCGTCTCAGCTGCCGTGGTATTAATGCTCGCAGATAAAGCGAGTGAAAATGACATGTAAAATAGGACATTGGCAGCTAATTTTTGCTTTTTTATCATAAACTTGATATTCATAATTCTCTCCTGATTGAGATTTATGACTATAAAGAAGTACTAAAAAACGTCAGCGCTGTAATCGGTGGGTAAGTACTTTTCATCGCCTAACGACTAACGCCCCCTACCAGGCGGTTCGAAGACGATTAAAGGTGCTTAAAAGATGAAAACTCCCCATCCATAGAGAAAACAAAAATTAATTATGAAATTTCGATAAGCTGAGAAAAATTTACGTGAAGCCAGCTGTGTTTAACAAACCTTATTTGCTTATTGAAGCGTGTATACACCTAACGTTATGGGTAGTCTACTTCTCGCTTAGTCGCAATTTAGACTTTTACGTTGTCACACTCGAGCAAGCGCCAACGACTATTCCGCAGTCGACATCGGCGTCATTGTTAGTTTTAGCCACATTCTACTGGTGTTATTTTGTCGTTCCTTTTTGCAATAAGAAGTATGGATTTTATTGGTCTGTAGTCGCTTACTTTGTCGCATTGTTTGCCATTGCCGGATTAGATAGCGTTCACAGCATACATTACCAAGAACAAAACGTTAGTGTTGTCAGTGAGTTTTGGACGTTTTTATTCAAACACACAATGTGGTCATTGCTTTCTTTAGGCATAAAGCGCTATGCGCTTAATTTAAAGCGCTCTGAACTGGTTAAAGAAAGGAATCTTGCACTGGCACAGATTGAACTTGCTGCATTGAAACAACAAATTTCCCCGCATTTCATGTTTAACGTACTCAATAGTTTGTACAGTACATCATATATGTCCGGCGATACGCGCACTTCGCGAGGTATAGAACAGTTGTCATCGCTTCTCAGATATATGCTCTATGAGGCAAACTCGCAAAAGGTACAACTTCAAAAAGAAGTAGACTATTTGGATAATTATATTCGTCTACAAATGCTGAGATTTTCAGATGATGTGGAGCTGGAATTCAATAAAAGCGAATTTGCTTCAAATACACATATCGCGCCAATGCTTCTCATCGTACTCGTAGAAAACGCATTTAAACACGGTGTGAATACCAAAGATAAAAGCTTTATCTCGATAACTTTATCGGTAAAAAACAGCGTTATTTCTTTTGAGATATCAAACCCTATAGTCGAGACGAAAACCGGTGGTCAGGCTTCCAAAGGTCAAGACGGTGGCCTAGGTTTGTCTAACCTTAAACGCAGGCTGCGTTTAATGTATGAAGATAAACATGCACTTGATATTTGTACTAAGGACAATGTTTTCACTGCAAGGATGACGCTAACGTGACACTCAAAACTGTGATTGTTGATGACGAAAAACTAGCCATCGACTTACTTTCGAATTACGTAGAAAAAACCCATTTTCTAACATTATCAGCAAGCTTCAGAGATGCTCTTGAAGCACTGACATATCTCTCCTCAAATACCGTTGATTTATTATTGCTTGATATTAATATGCCGACACTGGATGGCTTCGAGCTTTTGTCATCTATTAGCAACCCGCCACACGTGATTTTTATTACCGCCCACGGCGAATATGCTCTTAATGGCTTTAAACACAACGCGGTAGACTACTTACTAAAACCAGTAAAGTATTCTGATTTCGTAAAAGCAACGAGCAAGCTTCTACAGTCAGCGCATATAGATTTACAGCTGCCACCCACTGCATCGTTTACAACGAAACCAAGCCGCTCGAACAACCAGTTCATCTTTATAAAAGTAGATAACCACCACCAACGCGTAGACCTTGATAATTTGAGGTACATAGAAGCGTGCGGTGACTATGTTATTTATCATTGCGTACAACAAAACTATATTGTTTTACAGAGTATGAAGGACGCACTAGATAGCCTTCCTTCCGATGATTTTGTTAGAATACATCGCTCCCACATTGTAAATCTCTTACATGTGGATGTTGTTCATAAAGACTACTTAGAAATAGGTAAGCAATCCTTCTCTGTAAGTAAGTCTTATCAAAAGCAATTAAAAATCCGCTTACAGCGTGATGCTGCGCTGGTCTCGGGTTGAAATTAATATAGGCTTCAAACGTGTATCCCGTTCCCGCCAAACAGGTTGAAACCCTGTACGAAATTAAGAAAAGCAAATTCATTGCTTGTGCTGGATTTGCGAATTCTCGAGAAAGTGCAATGGCGCTGTTAGATAGTGTTAAACAACAGTATCCAGACGCACGCCATCACTGCTGGGCCTATGTTTTTGGAAACCCCAGTTCGCCAAGCAGCGCGGCAATGGCCGATGACGGAGAGCCCAGCGGCACTGCCGGGAAACCCATCTTAAACGTACTTCAGCACAAAGATATCGGTGACATTATGATTATCGTTACGCGGTATTTTGGCGGCATTAAATTAGGTGCAGGTGGCCTAGTCAGAGCATACTCTGCTGCCGCTCAGCAGGCTATTGACGCCCTTGAAATCAGGCAAGAGATTAAACTGGAACCACTACGGGTAGACATAGATTTCAAACACGAACAGTTCGTGCGTCATCTGGTAGAGCAAGCACAGGGCAATATCGCGAACTGTGATTACGGAAGCAGCGTCAAAATAGACGTCGAATTGCCGCTAGATGCATTAGAAGACTTTAAAAAGCAAATGGCACCTATTGCATTTTCGGTATCAGAAGAGAGCGAGTAAGTGCCTGCGAAAACGCGATTTACGAGGTATTCAGGGGATGGGATTTAACCTTCTAAGCAGTCGGCTCTAGTAATCACCAGAGCCTTATCCTGTAACCATGAGCTGCCCATCCTTACCCCTTGTAAGTACCTCTAATAGGGTAGTTGTTATCTGGGTTACGGATAAACTCTAAGCCGGAAACAAGTTGCTCTAAATCTGGGCGCACGAAAGGTGCGTTAGCAATTTCCGCAATATGAATTTCATTTTTCTCATTTAATACAAATAACGCAGGTTCAGCGAAATTGTGGTCGGTTTCTTTTTCTGAGCGAGGTGTTGAAATATATAGCCCAAGCTTCGCCATATCTTCTTGAGAAAGCCCATAGGCAATAGGGTAAGTAATTGACAGTTCTTCTAAATGCTCATCAAGTTGTGCTTTATTGTCACCACTTACGGCAACCACATCAATATTTACCTCGCGAAGGCGACCTTTGTAGTCTTCCAGTTTATTCAAAAATTTTGTGCATATCGGGCAGTGTTTACCGCGATAAACAACCACCATCTTCCAGTCACATCCCTCATCTTTATTAGTCAGTGACACAGATTCATCGGTAGACAGAGTAACTGAAACGTCGGGAAACGTAGTTGCTGGATGCATTTTTTGTGTATACATAAAAGCTCCTTAAAAGAGGGATTTAATCCTTCAACATACAAGCGATATCGCGCGATATTCCGCCATGAACCGCAATATACTTATACACATCAAAGTAAGGCTTAATACGTTGTACCCAATGTTCAGATCTTTTCTTTGAACAAATGTTCAGCTTTTCGTTGTCTCAACCCACTTCTTATTTTGATGATACACACGGGCACAAAAAAGCAGCTCGGGTGAGCTGCTTTTCTATTTAACTACGTTTGCAAAATCGGCAGCAGTTAACAATTAACCTTTGCTGTTGCTACCTGCCAAACGAAAGTCTGTTTATCACGACCCACTCAGGTGAGTCAGATAACCCCTTAGTTCACAAAGCCTTCATTAGCTTTTACCGTAAGTGGATGATACCCCGGCTTCGCTTCTTCAAACGCACGCTTAGCAAATGCCTTGCCTTCAGGCGTTTTTGAAAGCTCGCGGTAAAGGGGTTTAACTAGCTTGTTACGCCCTATCGACACCAAGTAGCTATACAAACGATCATAAGCAGGCTGATAGTTATTCTGTACCGCGATCATCAACCAGCTATGAGCAATCTCATTGTTTTTAGTCGAGGTGAGCGAAAACGCAGAATCTAGTTCAGCCAGCTGTGCTTCGCTTAGTGATTCAGGCATGTTGTTAAGGAAATACAACCACTCGTGTACAGTCCACTGCGCGGTTTCAATATCCGCCGCTTTCACGTCGCCAGAAAGCCAAGCGCTTCGCGTATCATCGATTTTGGTAAAAGCATCTGACTCAGGGTGTGGTGCGCCTTCAGGAATGCCTGGCTCAAAAATCCATGTGTGAATGCGATTCGCGTCCAGCTTATCAGGGTATTGCTTTAATAACGTGTCATCTAAGTAAGCAATAAATGTGTCGGTGGTTATGCTCTTGAAAGCGAAGTCCTTAAAATATTGCATTAAGAACGCATCAAAGTTTTCGCGGCCAATCTTGTGTTCAATTTCACGTAAAAACAGTGCACCTTTTTCGTAAGGAATATTTGAGAAAACATCATCTGGATTACGACCACGAAGGTCGATCGCCAGGATTTCATCATTCTCATCTAAGGCTGCAACATCGTTCTCCAGGTCTTGATAACCCAACACGGCTTCTTTTTTGAAACGATCATGGCCGTAGATCATTTCCATAATTCGGTAGGTTAAATAGGTCGTAAAACCTTCATTTAACCATAGATCGCGCCATGTAGCGTTAGTGACTGTGTTACCAGACCAGCTGTGTGCAAGCTCATGAGCAATCAGAGAAACCAAGCTTTTATCGCCCGCTATCACCGTGGGTGTTATAAACGATAAGCGAGGATTTTCCATGCCGCCAAAAGGGAATGAGGGCGGTAGAATTAGCAGGTCGTAACGATCCCACTGGTAAGGTCCATAGGTTTCTTCCGTTACCTCTAACATTGCCTCGGTATCTTCGAATTCTTTCGCCGCACTTTCAAGTAGCGCAGGCTCAGCATAGACACCAGTACGCTCACCCATAGCTTTAAACTTCAAATCACCTATGGCTAACGCAATAAGGTAAGAAGGAATAGGCTGTGGCATATTGAACTCATATTCGCCATCGCGCTCAGTGGTTGGGTCGTTAGACGCACTCATTACCGCTAATAACGATTCAGGTGTTTTTATGGTTGCGTCATAGGTTACGCGCACTTGTGGCGAGTCCTGAAGCGGAATAAAGCTTCGTGCGTGAACTGCTTGCGCCTGTGTAAACAGGAATGGATGCTTTTTACCTGCCGTTTGCGCTGGCGTTAACCATTGTACGCCAGAGGCTTCGGGTGAAGTTGAATACGCTACCGTTACTGAGTTTGCCGCACTTGGTAGAGTAATCGTAAGAGGCGTGCCTAAATCAGGGTCAGTCTCTCCCATTTCAAAGGGAACGCTTTCTCCCTCTACGCTAACACGCTCAATCTCTAACGCTCGCGTGTCCAATACTAGCGTATTGTTTTCAGGCTTCGTACGCTCAACATCAAGGGTCACTTCTCCAACGAGCTGCTTCGACTCAAAGTTTGCGGTTAAATCTAAGCTTAGGTGCGTAACCCGAATTTCATTAGGGTTAGCAAATGAGTGGTAATCTACACCAGAAGCAATACCTGCATCGGTGTGCTTAGCCGCATCTGCACTAGACTCCGAAGTAGACGCAACGGCTTGCTCGTTTTCTGTATTTGGTGAACTTGAACTGGTGTTATCACTGCACGCGAACAACACGGGCGCGCATACGAATGTAGCCAGTAATCCGTATTTTTTCATATAACTTCCTAAAGGATGATTGATACTGTTTTAGTGTACCAAGCCGTTATATGACTGGCGACTCTAATTCGAAGAGCTGCCTTTTACCTGCGCTATAATCCAAAACATTATACTTCCAAAACAGCACGGCGAAATTTGATACGTCACTTCAATATCAAATAAATGTGAGCCTAACCGTGAAAACTGGCGCTATGTTTTCAAAAGATAGGAGTACTTTGCACAAATAAATACGCCCGCTGTGACGGGCGTATTTGATTAACTTTCTGCCGTATCGTTAAGCTAAGGCAATGTCTACTTCTATGTTACCGCGAGTCGCGTTTGAATACGGGCATACTTGATGGGCAGTATCCACCAAGCTTTGCGCTTGCGCCTTATCCATGTCGCCTAAATCTACTGTCAGTTTTACCGCAATAGCAAAGCCTTGCTCAATGGGGCCAATAGCTACGTCACCCGTTACACTGATGTCGTCGGCCAGCTTAATCTTTTGTGACGCAGCCACATGCTTAAGTGCACCAATAAAACACGCAGAATAGCCCGCCGCGAACATTTGTTCAGGGTTTGTGCCTTCTCCACCAGCGCCACCTAGCTCTTTAGGTGTTGACAGTTTCACGCTTAGCTTGCCATCGCTCGACTTCGCAGTACCTTCACGACCGCCTGTTGCTGTTGCACTTCCTGTATAAACGACTTGTTGAAGCTTATGCATAGTTGCTCTCCTCATAGGTTTGTCTAAACAAATACTTTGCATGCAAATTAAATTAACACCGAACCAACTTGCAGATCAAGTATTTTGTATGCAAAATATTGTATTGATGTAAAGCGGTATTGGGGTTAGGTGCTATGTCAGAATTATTGAAGTTAGAAAATCAGCTATGTCATCGTTTTTATACGTTGTCGAACGCATTTACGCGTGCTTACCGCCCTCTACTTAAGGCGCTGGATATCACCTACCCTCAGTATGTAACCTTAATGGCGTTGTGGGAAAACGACGACATCACCATTGCCGAACTTTTAGATAGAACCGCAATCGATGGTGGTGCTATGTCGCTGATCCTTAAAAAGCTAGAGGACAAGGGCTTCTTAGTGATAACTAAGGATAAAGCCGATAAGCGCGTTAAACGGGTTAAACTCACTGAAATGGGGAAAGAAAAAAAGACCATAGCAGAGGAAGTGCCTGCTCAGATGTTATGCAAACTTAATGGCATGACTGCAGAAGAGAGTCGCACCCTGAAATCTCTATTAGACAAATTGGGCGGCTGTTTTGAAAACGCGGATTTTTAGCGCGGTGTTGTAATCTTATTGTCATCACATTGTTTAGCTAATCTGTTATTATTTTTGTATTGAGCGAACAAGTGTGCGCTATAATTGTCTCAATTGGCGTAGTAATATGGCGACCTTGTTTTTACCCAATATCTAGATGAAAGACAAAGTATTCGCAGGTTTTCTTTTGCTGCAAAGGACGCCTAGTGACTTGTAATTAATTAGCTTTAGTGGCGTCTTCTACATATATTTTCAGAAATAAGACAGGAGCTGTGATGATCCGCGAACAGACTCAAACACCGGCAACACAACACTCGAAAAGCATTCCTGCAAAAGCTTACTCTGTTGTGGAGGAGTGGCTGAACAGCATTAGTCATGGGGTTGGCTTTATTGCCGCTATCGTTGGTTTAATCTTTATGCTTTATCGCGCTGAAGATACGCTAGCGTTAACCACGGCGGCTATTTACGGCTCTACCCTCATTTTAGTGTTCTTAAGTTCAACCCTTTATCACGCCATTTCTCACGAAAAGGCAAAGGGGTGGCTTAAGCTATTTGACCATAGTGCGATATATTTGTTGATAGCGGGTACTTACACACCTTTGTTATTAGTTTCAATTGGTGGCGTATTGGGTATCACAATGACGGCTATTGTTTGGAGCTTGGCAATAGGTGGCGTGGCGTTTAAGCTCGTAGCGCAACATCGCTTTCCCAAGGTATCTGTGATGACCTACTTGCTTATGGGCTGGATTGCACTAGGTCTTATCTACCCTCTTTATGTTGCGCTTCCCGGTGCTGGCCTTTGGTTATTGGTAGCAGGTGGGCTGTGTTTCAGCGTGGGTGTGTGCTTTTACGTGGCAAAAAAGGTAAAATACACCCATGCAATTTGGCACATGTTTGTTATTGGCGGTTGTAGCTGCCATTACTTTTCGATTTATTATTTTGTCGTATAACGAGGTCGTTAGGTAACGCTAACACTTATGCAAGAATTCATTTAAAAGCTTATGCGAGACTCCATGCAAGAAGGTGAGACAAAAGAACATAGCGCAGCAACGCCCCCCAGCATTGCGTGGTTTTCTCTACGAGCAGGTCAAATATGCTTGGGGAAAAAACCCGTAGATAGTGACTTCGAACGATTAAAATCACTGGGCGTAACCCACATTGCAACAGTGCAAACCAGTGAAGAACAGGCGCCAGTTATACGCGACAGTTCGCTCGCCGTGGGCTTGGAATGGCTGTGGGTTCCCTTTATGCATCCGTCATCTGCGTCGCCAACCGAAGATGTTCACCTTCATCAGTATCTTCACGAACTCTCTCAAATGCTCAGTGAGGGAGCGAAGATATATTTACACTGCGATGGTTCACAGCACCGCTGTAGTTTATTGTTTTACGCCCTTTGCCACTATTGCCGCGTTCCATCCAATAGTGCATATAACGCTCTGCATAGCTTTGGCGCAAGCGCAGCCAATAACTTATTACGATCCGAACTTACATGGGCTGCTGAATTGGGACATATTGCGCCCAAAATGTAGACCACAAAAAACGCGCTGCGTCTTAACATGAGAGTTAACACAGCAGCGCGTATCTTTTTTTCATCGCTAGCGTTTTTACGTGTGTTCTTTATCTATTTAAAACTGATAGATGTTAGCGTTGGAAAGAAGCTTATTCGCGTCTATTTTTTCTTGAACGCAGCGAACTATGTCAGCGCGAGTGAACACATAAATACGATCTTTGCGCTCTCTGCTTTCATCTGTTTCGAAATCCTTAAGCACCATGCTGATGTGCTCATTTTCAGGTAAACCTCGCAAGCCTGAGCCAAAACGGCATAAAGTCTCACTCATCCCTGATTCAAAACCGGCCAGGAAGGTTTTGTAAGCTTGTTGCTGCTTCGCTTTACGCTCCTCCATTTGTTTTGTTTGCTCTTTCTCAATTGCTTTAAGCTCATCCTTCATGCTTTTTTCTTTCGCTTCTAACTGCTTTAGCAATTCAGTAGATTCTGCTTTTTGCGCTAGCAATTCTTTCTTGCGTGCTTCGTCCGCGTGACGTAACTCAAATGCAATATCTCGCAGTTCGCGCTCTGCTTCCCTCGCTTCCCAAGCTAGTTCACGCTGCATATTACGCAGGTCTCGCAAACGGTTGCTATTCTCAGCAAACGCTTGTGAGAAACGGTGGCTGGTTTCTTCAGCGTATGCTTCCCACTCTCTCGTAGCTTCAAACACAATATCATCAACATCGCTAAATGAATTTGCCGAGGGAACAGGTGGTGCTGGTGGCGCCGGCGGCACCGCGCCAACCAAGCCTTCTACCAGTGTTTCTATTTCACGCACCCAATTACCGCTTTGACCTCTAACTGACAAAGTAAATACCGCGCCCTGCCCTGCAAGGTAACTGGTTTCAATTTGACTTACTCTCCAAGAATCTGTCGCGGCATTTTGTCGCAACGATGTTTTAAGCACCCCAGACATTATTTCTAGCTCGTTCGATAGCGTGTCATATTTTTGCGCGCTCTGTGCATTCGCAAGGCCACCCGCAGTGGTGCAAAGTAGCAAAGCAGTTAATAAACGTTTCATAATTTCACCTAGTTACATTAGTCATCTAGCGACGACTGTGGATTGTTTGTGGTATAGGGCTGCGTTGATGGTACGGTAGAGTAATTGGTAGCTCGTCCATTAACTCCACTGTCAGAAAGCGAGTTAGGCAGGTTTACCGCGCTGTACCCTATCTCAATATCATCAATTTCGTCCTGTAAACGCGTAAATTGGCGTGCGTAGAAGCGCTGGTCATCAATACGCTGCTCATTAATAAATTTGATAAGCTCGGCAAAGTCGTGCTTACGCTCTTCTCTGCTCGACGCTAACAAGTACTTGGTAAGCTCTGCACTGCTTTGTTGCTGCTGCGCAGATAGCGCCTGGGCGTATTCTTTAAATAGTGTTTGGTTGGCCTGCTGATAGAAATCACGTTGCTCACCTAAAGCTTTAGCGACTTCTTGTGTCACGCGCTGCTCCACCATTTCATCCACTGTGTTGGCGCCATTGTTTGAAAACGTAAGCGCTACACCGTTATCGCTATATGACAACTTAGCGCCAGTAAGTACGGCTAACAGCGCACAGGCTGACATGGCCATAGCACACGCTGGCAAGCTAAACCAAGACGAAAGCGAACGAGGTTCATTTTTCTTAAAAAAGGTCTGTTCTTTGTCCCACTGGGGAGGCGCCGGAGCAACGAAGCTTGCACTTGCGCTGTTCAAACGGGCACTATTTTCTACCGCCTGCGCAAATTCAGCATCTGCTTCGCACAACGCGTTAAACTGCTTTTCTTGCTCGCTATCAAGCGAGTTGTCCAGATAAGCTGAGAATAAGGCTTCTTTGTCATATAAGGTCATTATTCCAACTCCAACTTCAATTTTGCTAAGGCAGCGTAAAGTCGCGACTTAGCGGTATTTACTGAGATATCCATTTGCTGTGCAATTTCTTCGAACGTGAAGTGGCCGAAGAATTTCAATTCCACCACAGCTTTTTGGCCTAAAGGTAAAGTCTGCATAGCCTGCGTTAACGCTCTACTCTCTCGGTCGCTATAAAGCTGCATTTCAGGGCATGGTGCACCGCAAAGCGGCGCCTGTATGTCGTCAATGTCTGAATGCGGCTTTCGCTTGCGGTACAGCTCAACACAGCGGCAGTGGGCAATGCGATAGAGCCAACTTTTAAAACTGCCCTCACCTTTAAAACAGGCAAGACTGCGAAACACAGAGATAAAAATCTCCTGCATTAAATCTGCTGCATCATGGCTATTCCCTGTCATTCGAATACCGTATTGGTACATAGCGGTTTCGTAGCGAGATATAAGCGTAAACCACGCTTTTTTATTACCCTGTAATGCCTGTTCCACGAGTTTTTCATCTCGTTTTTTAAACACGCCGTTCCCCGTTTTTACGCTCTATTTTTTTACTTAACCATTAAGTCGATAAGCTTTGCAAAAAAGTTTGTTTATTTGATAAATAAATTGCCACTTAAGGAATAACGCCACTCAAACTGCGCTCTAGATGAAGGATGCAGAACTCTTTTTTGGGGACGCACAAGACAATAATTGATGTCAGCAATAAAAAAGCGGCTGAGCCTATAGGCTCAACCGCTTTAGCTAACTATGAAGGAAAGCGCGCTCAGCGCCAGCACTATTTTAGTGTGGGAATGGGTAATAGTGGCGAGATAATTTCACCAATACGACGAAACAGCTGCATACGCGTTGTACCTGAACGCCACACTAAGCCAATCTCACGGAAGCCCTGCTCTTCCGCTGGAAAGCTCTTAAGACCGGTGTGCTCAAGAATAGATTGATTTATCGCTAGTTCAGGTAAGAAGGTGTAGCCCATTTTGCTATTTGCCAGCTGCACCAAGGTATACAAACTGCTTGCTGCAACACTGCTGATTTGATCGCTGTGCTGAAGATTACACGCGCTTACCGCATGCCCAGTCATACAGTGCTCTTGCTGAAGTAGGAAAATACTCTTTTTAGGCAAGGTCGAAATGTCGACTGGGTTTGGAAGTTGCTCAGCCATATCTTTGTGCGCAATGAGATGAAACGGATCGTGTCCCAATATCATCTGTTTGCACCCAGGCGTTTCCATTGGCAGTGCTAGAATAAGTAAGTCTAATCTGCCGTCGGTTAACTGCTGTAGCAGCTTCTCGGTCGTGTCTTCCTGCATTTCCAAGTTTATCTCGGGTAGAAATGCAGAAAACGCCCCCATCATGCCTTCAAATAAAAATGGTGCAATGGTTGGAATAACACCTAGTTTTAGGGTGCCTCGCTGCCAGTTACCCGCGTTTTGCGCATACTCAACAAGCTCTCCCGCTTCTTGAAGCAGTACTTTACTACGTTCAACAATATCCAGCCCCAAAGACGTAAACACAAAGGTTTTATGTTCACGCTCAAGAAGCTGGCTTCCAAAGTGCTCTTCTAGATTCTGAATGGCCGTACTTAATGTTGACTGACTTACATTACAGCGCTGGGCAGCACGATGAAAATGTTGCTCTTGATGTAGCGTCACCAAATAGTGCAGGTGCTTAAGATTAGGCCATTTCATGGGCATCTCTCAGTTATTTAAAAATGGATTAAAAGATATTGGATTAATCTAACATAAAGATTAAATACAGCCTAGAGCTCTTATACCAAGGTTCCTGAGTATTGTTGAAAACAGTTAGCTGATACACCTAAAAAAAAACCTCGCCATTACTTTCAAGCGCCTAACAGTCTTAAACACAACGATTTTTTTGGTTTGTTAAGCAAGTGGCATTTCAGTAATAGGTTTGTACAATTTCCAAATATAAAGCGTATTAGAATAAGTTATACGTGCTGGAAAGCCGCTACAACTAGCGTTAGGATTAAACCAGTAAGATATTTTTACAGCGAAGTAAGACCCGCTCTTGTATCATTCAGTCAATAGAGCGATTAACTATTGAGGGCAGTATGAAAGGACATTATAAGAACATTTTATGCGTATTGAGTGACTCGCATCGTCAGGATGATACGGTTGCCCAGGCGCTGCATATCGCCAAAGCACATCAAGCTAAACTTACCATCATGCTTTCTCTTGAGTCACTGCCACCTAACGCCAGCATGGTCATGGAGTCTTTCTCTTACGTTGATTCACAGCAAACTATGGAAACCCAAGCTCAGCACTGGTTAAAAGAACAAGCAGAGAGCTGGGGAAAAAACTATCCCGTATCTACCGCGGTAGCAGTAGGACAACCTCTTATCGACGTTGTGCGCTACGTTCAGAAGAACAAGATCGATTTAGTGATTAAGCGAGCAGAAGAAAGCTTTCTGGATAAGTTATTCGGAAGCTTAGATATGCGCTTGTTCCGCAAATGCCCATGCCCGGTGTGGATCATTAACCACAAGCCTCGTAGCCAATACAAAAACGTGGTTGCAGCACTAGATTTGAACTATCACTACCCACAGCATGAAGTTTCAATCAGGCGCGACCTGAACCGCGACATTCTGCGCCATGCAAGCCAAATAGCCTTGTTAGAGTTTGCACAGCTACACATTGTTCACGTTTTTGATGCTGTTCCTGAGAACATAGCAAGAGACGGTTTCATATCGGTTGATAACGATAGAATGGAAACTGACTTAGCGAAAATCCATGCAGAGCGTGAAGCTGAACTAGATAAACTGCTTGAAGAGCTAGGCAATGAGCTTGAAGAAGATGTAATGGAGTATTTAAAGCCTCAGAAGCACATTGTTCACGGCTACCCTAGAAGAGAAATTGCAGCCACTACCACGTCCCTTGATACCGACATTATCGTAATGGGCACAGTGGCACGTTTGGGCGTGCCTGGCTATATCATGGGCGACACCGCGGAAGAAACCATTCATCAGCTAAAATGCGCCGTAGTAGGCGTTAAACCACGCGGTTTTGAAACGCCTATCTCCATTGATTAAAGAAAACATTCCACAAACAAAAAGGCCGTGCTTCACTTCAAGCACGGCCTTTTTTAATTCTTTTCGCTTAATACGAACGTTTGTTAGCGCTATGTTCTACGCTACGCCAAACGACGCTTTAAGAATGTAGAAGAAGATAATCGAAAGGATTGCGCCAGCAGGCAAAGTTACAATCCACGATACGACGATATTCCTTACAATGCCCAGGTTAAGCGCTGATACACCACGCGCCAGACCTACACCTAATACCGCACCAACGAGAGTTTGTGTAGTAGAAATAGGTAAACCCGTACCCGATGCAATAACTACTGTACACGCTGCTGCAAGTTCTGCTGCAAAACCACGACTTGGCGTTAAGTGTGTAATACCCTGTCCAATGGTCTTGATAACGCGATGTCCAAATAGTGCAAGACCCGCAACAATACCTAAACCACCTAGAGGAAGGATCCACGGTGCAAGGGTAGTGCTAGAGTTAATTTCACCGCCACTGGTAACTACGCTAACTACCGCAGCCAATGGTCCAATAGCGTTAGCTACATCATTTGAACCGTGGGCAAACGCCATACAACAGGCTGTTACTACCATTAGCAGTGCAAATACTTTCTCAACGTTAGCCGCCTGTAGGTCTGCATCTTCAGAACCGCTGAACTTCATACGGCCGATAAACCATTTACCCAAGAAGCCCAACGCTACGGCAATAGCAATCGCCAGCAGATATCCGTTAACAGCGCTTAGCTCTAGACCAACGTGCTTAAGGCCTTTCTTGATAGTAACAAGCGACATAACAAAGCCCGCTAGTGCCATATAAAACGGCACATAACGCTTGGCATTTGCAAACGGTGAGGCTGTTTGGAAGATAAGCTTGTGCGCGCTCATGAAAATAAGATAAGCAATCACGCCAGATATAGCAGGGGTTACGACCCAGCTACCAACAATACCGCCCACTTTGTCCCATGCTACCGCGTCCATGCTGACGCCAGTGGCAGTAAAGCCGATGATTGCACCGATAATTGAGTGAGTTGTAGATACAGGCCACCCCAACCATGACGCTACTGCAAGCCAGATTCCAGCTGCAAGTAATGACGAGATCATGCCTAATACAAGGTATTCAGGTATGTCTATAAAATAGGTTGAGTCGATAATCCCTTTTCGAATGGTAGACGTTACTTCGCCACCTGCTAGGTAGGCGCCAGCAAACTCAAATATCATAGCAATGATAATGGCTTGTTTTATGGTTAAAGCTTTAGAACCTACTGACGTACCCATTGCGTTGGCAACGTCATTCGCTCCAATACCCCATGCCATGACGAAACCAACGCCGGCGGCAAGGATTATAAGAATTAGGCCATAACTTTCAAAAAATTCCACGGATAATCGCTCCCGATCTAAACGCGATTTAGGCTGGACGCTACTTGAGTAAGTAGCATGATCTCTTCACCACAAAGGCTAGAGAATGAAGTTAAAGACAAATTGTGTTTTATCATAAGGTTCGATTAAATTTTGCACGATCTGTTCTTGGCTGCGGCGCATGATAACGTAATCATGTTAGAAGCCATAGCGAAAATCACTGAAAAACGATAAAAGTATGCGGAATTATTTGAATGCGATGATAAAACCACCAAATATTTCAGTTTTATGACAAATAAATTTCACCATTTTTCATATTTGAATATTACTACGCAAAAACACACTGACCATTTGGACAGGTTTACGTCAAATCTTCCAGCTTTTGCTGCATATTTTCCAGCGGTGTATGCCTTACATCAGTACCGCGAGTGAGATAAACCACGTATTCACACACGTTTTTACATCTATCACCAATTCGCTCTAACGAGCGCATTGCCCACAACACATCCAGCCAATCCTGCATGTCGTCAGTGCTTTTCTGCATTTCGGAGGTGGTATACGACAGCAGCCGTTTGTACTCACTGTCAATGCGGTTGTCTTGGTCATACACTTCTAAAGCAGCGGCCTCATCCTGACGAGCAAAGGCGTCGAATGTGCCGCGCATCATGGCGGCGACTCTCTCGCCAATAAGCAACATACTGCTCTTGATAGTATCTGAACTCGGCAGCTTATTGCGCGTTACCAGTTTAGCAATACGCTCGATTTCATCGCCCATTCGCTCAATATCGGTAATGGCTTTGGAAATGGTCATAATCAAACGCAGGTCACTGGCGGTAGGATGACGTTTGGCAATAATGCGCAAGCACTCTTCATCAATTTGAATTTCCATGGAGTTAATTTTTAAGTCGTTTAACACCACTTTTTCAGCCAGAGCGGCATGATTGTGCTTTACCGCTTTTAACGTATCCACCAGCTGCTGCTCAACTTCGCCTCCCATGGTTAATACCGAGTTACGCAAGTTTTCCAACTCGATATTAAAGGTACCTGAGATATGCGTATTTAAGGCTACCTGTCGCATGGTGATTTCTCCTCGCGCCATAAGCTTAATAAATAACGGCTAGACAATGTGCCAGTGCCTATCGTTGCACTATTAGTACAAGCCGTAACGCCATGCCAAACTTCAGCATTTCGGCGCAACTCCAAGTTAGAACGCACGTTCACTGCACCGTTATCCATATCGCCCCGTTATATAATCTTCGGTTTGTTTTTTGTCCGGCATGGTAAACAGCGTATCGCTGTCTGCATATTCTATTAGCCTGCCCTGATGGAAAAAGGCGGTATAGTCGCTAACCCGAGCTGCTTGCTGCATGTTGTGCGTCACAATAATAATGGTGCATTGCTTTTTTAATGCGTCCATTAGCTCTTCAATAAAAAGTGTGGTTAGTGGGTCAAGGGCTGAGGTCGGTTCATCAAGAAGCAGAATGTCGGGCTTTAATGCCAATGCTCTTGCAATAACTAAACGCTGTTGCTGACCGCCAGATAAAACATGGGCAGATTCAAATAAACGATCTTTAACTTCGTCCCATAACGCAGCCTGTTTTAGTGCGCTTTCTACCGCATCGTCTAAGTGTCGTCGAATTTTCACACCCTGAAGCTTAAGCCCATAACACACGTTCTCATAGATGCTCATGGGAAAGGGATTGGGGCGCTGAAATACCATGCCTACATTTGTTCTTAGGCGTGACACATTTATTTTACGACTATTGATGTTTTGACCATCAATAATAATTTCACCATTGTATTTGCAGCCGTCATACAAATCATTAAGGCGGTTGAAACAGCTTATCAGTGTGGATTTGCCGCAGCCACTTTGACCAATCAACGCGGTTATTTTGTTTTTGGGGATCCGCATGCTGATGTCATTTAACACATGCTTATTGCCAAACCACAGGTTTAGGTTTTTAACCTCTACCGCAGTTTGCTCTTCACTAATATCGTTTACGTTTAGCGTATTGTGTTCAAACAACTTCAACATGTTACTAGACCTGTATTATCCTTTGAGATAGCGTTTACGAAGGCGCGCTCTAAGTACAACTGCCAGAATATTTAATACAAAAACTACTACCAGTAATAGTAAGCAGGCGGCGAACATCATACTTGCGCTTTTTCCATCGGTCTGGCTGTGAAACGCTCCGTCATAGATAAGCACGCCCAAGTGCATAAACTGCCTATCAAGATGAAGATAGGGAAACTCACCATCTATTGGTAACGTTGGCGCAAACTTGACCGCACCAACTAACATAAGTGGCGCTACTTCACCTGCCGCCCTCGCAATCGCCAGAATTACGCCAGTCATAATCCCCGGAGACGCGATAGGCAATACGGTACGTACTATAGTCTCAATTTTAGTTGCCCCTAACGCGTAACTGCCCGCTTTCAATCCTTCCGGCACTCTGCGCAAGCCTTCTTCAGTCGCCACTATCACCACAGGTAAGGTCAAAATAGCCATGGTTAAGGCAGCCCAAAATACGCCTGGGCTTCCCATGGTTGGCGCTGGCAATGTGTCACTAAACAATAGCTCATCAATACTGCCGCCTAAGGTATAAACAAAGAAACCAAGTCCAAACACGCCGTAAACAATAGAAGGCACCCCTGCCATATTGCTTACACTTACACGAATAATGGTGGTCAGTGCCGTGTTAGGCGCATATTCACTCAGGTAAATAGCGGCCAACACCCCAAAGGGCGTTACGATGATGGTCATTAAGAACACCATGAGTACAGTGCCAAACAACGCGGGGAATACGCCGCCGGAGGTATTTGCTTGCTTAGGCGAATCAGTTAAAAACACGCCTATTTCTGAAAACACTACCTGCCACTTTTCCATTGTGCTTAAGCGACTTACAAAGTCCACATCTTGAATACTAGAAATAGGGATAACAAATGGCGTACCGTCTGCAAAACTTACCAGCAAGGTGTACTCAGCCCGCGTCACCTCTAACGCTTCAACACGCTTTTGATATTCATTAAATGACGCGACCAAACGCTCTCTTGCTGGTGCGTCTGCCACCACGTTACGTTTATCAAATTGAGACAGCGCTTCGTGAATAGGCGCAAGATGACGCGTATTGAGATCTTCAATTTGCGCACTGATCTGGGCAACTTCCTCTATGACAGCATCAATTTTGTCTAGGGTCTGTGGCGGTTTAGAAGGGACTACAATATATTCGGGAATAGCCAACACGCGCCTGCCATCCAATAATTTGATGTCTGCGCTGTTTTTCGCGAGCAATGTGCTAGATAAGTTTTCTCGCGATAATTGAATTTGAAAGCCATAAGGATGCTGAGTATCTGAGTAATTCAGGGTCACATCCTCATTTGAGGGGTCGTCAAATACATTGGCGAGTACTGAGAACGCCGTACCGTCTTGATGTGTACCATTTACGGTATAGATAGGTTCAGGCCAAAAATAAGCCGTCCCGCGAAAGCTTATTAACAAGAGTACGCTCACCAGTGCGATAAGCAGCAAGCTAGTGAAAAAGGCCGTTAAGCTGATAACCAGCGACTGGCGCTGAACTGCGCTTAATCCAAACATTGTTCGATTAACCATAATACGCCCTACTTCTTATATGCTGGCGCAGTAGCTCTGCTATGGTGTTTACCAAAAAAGTAAATAAGAACAAAATGCACGCGGTAAAAAATAAAATTTGATAGTGCGCGGATGATACATCGGCCTCTGGTAGTTCGATTGCCAAGTTGGCAGTAAGTGCTCGCAAACCCTCAATCAAGCCCCAACTGGAGATTGGTGTATTTCCTGTAACCATTAGAACAATCATGGTTTCACCAAACGCACGGCCAAAACCTAGCATTATCGCGGCAACGATTCCCGGCAGTGCAACGTGCAGCACAACGTGGAGCAAGGTCTGTAAGCGAGTTGCGCCCAGCGCAAACGAAGCATGTTTTAGGTCGTTTGGAACGCCGTTAATGGCATCTTCAGCTAAAGAATAAATACTCGGTGAAATAGCCACACCTAACGCAAGCGCTACCACTATGGTGGTTTTACCAATGGGACTATTCGATTCAGATGCAAGTAGCGTAAACCCGTCCACTCCCATCACCGAGAAAATAAGCGCGGGCGCATACTCCACGCTTATAAAACCTAAAAAGAACACACCACCTATAGCAAAGAGTAGTTCTGCACCATGCCTTAGTTTTTTAGGTAGGTACTCCGCAATAGGGCGTTGCACCAAAGCAACAACTATAAGCACAAAAGGAATCACGATAAGGAAAAAGGCAAAGGAAAACAAAAACTGCTCGGCTTTCGGCGACAGCCAAATGGCCGCGATAAACCCGATTAACACGCTGGGTATGGCTTCTAATAGCTCAATAGCCGGTTTTATAATGTTGCGCAGACGGCTTTTGGCGAAAAATGCGGTGTATATAGCGGCGCCGATGGCAACAGGTATTGCAATTAGCAGTGCCAAAAGAGAAGCTTTGATGCTGCCTATCAAAAGCGGCGTTAAGCTAAATTTAGCCTCCTGAAAATCGGAAGCACTGGTGGTTTGCCACACCGTTTCTTCTGCACCGTAACCCTCATAATGTTGCGGCTCAAACAGCGATGCCCACGTGGTAATGCCGCTTAAATGCTTCCCTTCCCATACTGACAGTGTATTGCCTGAGTAGCCGTAAAGCTTATTACCATACCAGGTGATATTCTCGGCGGTACGCTCAATTTGTTGCGACGCCACTACATCACCTGATACGCGGTTTACCAACAGTACCCGTGCTTTATCGGTTAGCACAGCCACTAGATTCATACTGGCATGTTCTGCTACGTCTCTTACTATCTCTCCTGGAAGCGCTATTTGGTAGGTTGGTTTAAATGTGAGGCCTTTTTCACTTTTACTCAGCACCCAGCGAGTCAGTGTCTGCGTTTTTGTATTCGTTAAAAAGAAAGTGCGGTCTTTAGCGAGAGGAAAAACGATGTTCTCATCTAACGATGCATCAATACCACTTATTATGGGTAGAAGTGACGCCCCTTTATCGCTGAGCCGGTTAAGGTAAAGCGCATCTTCAATTTGAAGCAGCACACTCTCGCTACCAGGCAGCAGCACCAACCTATCTACATTGTAAAACTGTTTGTCTACCACCTGGGTGGGACGAAGCCGATTCACCCAACGAATGAAAACACTGTTACTTTTTGAGATAGACACCACAGCCCATTTGGAAGACAGAGCCATATTCCAGCTGTCACGCTCTCGCCATTTTTCTTTAGGTAATGCAAACGTAATATTATTGGACAACGTAGCTTGGGGCGCGCTCGTTGCAATATCAACCGCTGTGCTGTCGCCCATGTTGAACGATCTAACCGGCAAGACCCTCACTTGAGCATTGGGCGATACATCAACAATATAGTTCTCTCCCATCACGCTATGGGCTGACAACCTATGCTCACAAGGTCGAATGTAATCGTGATTACTCTCCAAACTATCGCCTTTAAGCAACTTTAAACCTAATCTACAGTCAGACTTTCTAACCAGCAGCGGCTGGCTATTAATGATGTCACCGGCGCTGATAATTTCCTCGTTGTCTTGGGTTTTAAAGCTTGAAAGGTGTTGTAAGCTAGGGGTGTATGCCAAAGGCAGGGCTTGGCTTATTAAGTGGGTGATAAGAATAACTAACGTCAACAAAACAAGGCCGCCAAAGCCCGTCACTACATAGCGTGACCACCTATCGCTGCGCTGGCGCTTTTTGTTTGTGCTGTTGCTGTCGAAAGTCATGCGGCTGCTTAGTAATTCTTATTTTCGAAATTCTTCATTTTTAAGAAGAATAACCCTAAATTGCACTGGTGAGCAGTGTAAGTTTTGTTATGCTAATAGCAAGTGAAAGTTTATGGCATTACCTTCGCGCAACCTACTCTGCGCCTATGGTATTACCCAACAGGAAGACGATCAAAGTTTTTCTCTACACGCCCAATAAGGAGCACTGCATGCAATCATTAGTAATCAGCATCATGGGTAAAGACAAGCCGGGTTTGGTAGACGCGCTGGCTAAATGTGTATACAAGCACGAAGGCAACTGGCAAGGGTCGAGCTTTGCGCATATGGCAGGTATGTTCACAGGCTTTGTAGAAGTTCATGTTTCAGATGAGAACAAGCAGAACTTAATCGATGCGCTAGATGCCATTAAAGATTTGTCGGTGCAGTCAGTGGCGGTAGCGAGTAGCGAAAATAACAACACCACTAAGTTGACGGTTGATGTTATGGGCAATGACAAAACTGGCATCGTTCAAGAACTCACTTCCGTGTTAAATCAGTTCAACTTGAATATTCTTACCTTTGCTTCGCATTGTGAAAGCGCACCCAATTGGGGCAGCCTGATATTCAAAGCAAAAGCAGAAATTGCAGTTCCAGAAGACTTCGACGATGGCGCATTGCAAGATGCTCTGGAATCGTTAGCTAACGATTTAGTGGTAGATATAACCGCGAAGCGATAGTAACAAGCGCGTATTGGTATTTGCCGCGTAAACATTGCGCATAACAAATACAAAATTACGACATCGAAAGGTAACGGAATTACCGCAACGCAATGCGTGTACATATGCACCAGGATACGTGTTGTCACAGTAGTGTCACTGACTGATGGCAGTCTTTGACCATTTTTATGAACGTGAATTGAGACATTATGGATAACGACGTTTTATATTATCCCAAAGAGCTAAGCTGGCTTGCGTTTAACGAACGCGTATTGCAAGAAGCCGCAGATAAAAACAACCCCGCCGTTGAGCGAATTCGCTTTCTTGGTATTTACTCAAATAACCTAGATGAGTTTTATCGCGTGCGCGCTGCTGATGTGAAGCGACAAATTACCATTGCACAGAACGACGGCAACGAAGAAGAAGCTGAACGCCAAACCGCGCTTATGGCACAGATCCAAAAAAAGGTGGTACAGCTTTCTGAGAAGTTCGACCAAATTCATAAGGACGTTGTAAAATCCCTAGCGCGTTACAATATTCACATTCTTCGAAAAGATGATTTAGACGATTATCAAAAGCAGTGGGTACGCAACTTTTTCGTTAATAAAGTACTGCGTCACATTGCGCCTATCTTGATTGATAAGAAGACCGACTTACTTAGCCGATTGAACGGCACGTCAGTGTATTTATATGTTGCGCTCAGAAGAAAAGACCGCAACCCTAAATTTGCGGTTATTCAGGTTCCTACTTCTGAAATGTCGCGCTTTATGCTGATCCCTCCGCAAAAAAGCCGTAAGAAAAAGAGCATTGTTATGCTCGATGACATGATTCAGCTGTGTATTGAAGACATTTTCCGCGGTTTCGTGAAGTTCGACGAAATTGAAGCATTCTCGTTTAAAATGACGCGTGATGCGGAATATTCTATTAACGAGGAAATTGACGAAAGCTTCGTTGAAAAAATGTCTGAGAGTATGAAACAGCGCCTTATCGCAGAGCCTGTACGTGTTATTTACGACACTAACATGCCTGAGGACATGAAATCTGACCTGCGCAAACGTCTTAAGATTACGAAGCTGGATACCATGCACGCTGCTGGGCACTACCGTAACTTTAAAGACTTTATTGGCTTCCCGAATGTTGGCCGAGAATATTTAGAGCATACGCCGCTGCCTGCTATCGATAGCAAGGCTTTCTCCAAGTACAACACCGTTTTCGATGCCATTACTGCACGGGACATATTGTTGTACTACCCGTACCACCGCTTCCTGCACTTCACCGAGTTTTTGCGTCAGGCAGCTTTCGACCCGAATGTTAAAACCATACGCATCAACATTTATCGTGTTGCCAGTAATTCACGCATTGTGAATTCATTGATTGACGCAGTAGACAACGGCAAGAAAGTAACCGTTGTGGTAGAACTTCGCGCACGGTTTGACGAAGAGGCCAACATTGAATGGTCTAAACGCATGACTGATGCGGGTATACGAGTAGTATTGGGTGTACCTACACTTAAAATTCACTCTAAGCTGTGTATTGTAACGCGTGAAGAACGAGGCAGCATGGTGAACTATGCGCACTTCGGTACAGGTAACTTCAACGAGAAAACGGCGAAGATTTATACCGATTACAGCTTATTTACCCGTAATCAAGAATTGGCAGACGAAGGCGTGGCGGTATTCGATCTTATTCAATACCCATACAGACGCTATAAATTTCAGCACCTTCAAATATCGCCGTTAAACGCCCGGACCAAAATTCAGTCGTTAATTCGTCAGGAAATTCAGCATTTAAACCAAGGTCAGAAAGCGCAAATCACTTTCAAGATTAACAACTTGGTTGATAAAGAACTTATTGACGATTTGTACCGGGCAAGTCAGGCTGGGGTTAAAATTCGCGGCATTGTTCGCGGCATGTGCTCACTGAATCCGGGCATTAAAGGCATTAGCGAGAACATCGAAATTATCTCTATTGTTGACCGTTTCCTTGAACACCCTCGCGTAATGATTTTTGAGGGCGGTGGCGAAAGAAAAGTGTATATCTCATCTGCCGACTGGATGACCCGTAATATGGACAACCGCATTGAAGTGGGCTGCCCTGTTTACGATAAAGGGCTCCAACAGCGCATTGTTGATATAATGGAGCTACAATTTAAAGACACCCTGAAAGCACGAGTGATTGACAAGGATCAGAGCAACAAGTACGTTCGCAGGGGAAATCGTAAAAAGCTTCGCTCGCAAATAGAGATTTACGACTATTTGAAGAAGCTAGAAGACACTTTGTAGGAAAGATAATCAGTACATGACCCAGCACGAATCAGTTTTTAACGACGTGGAAACCCGCGACGTAAGTAAAGTAGCGGCACTAGACATAGGCTCTAACAGTTTTCACCTAGTCGTAGCACGCATTGTTGCCGGGTCTGTGCAAATACTGCATAGAGTTAAACAAAAAGTGCGCTTGGCCGAAGGTCTCAACGAAGACGACATTTTGTCTGATGAGGCGATGGAACGCGGCCTAGCCATGCTGAAAGTCGTTGCGGAGAGCCTTAAAGGCTTTGAGCCTGACTCTGTGAGAATTGTTGCTACGCATACCCTGCGTAAAGCACGTAATGCCCGCAACTTTATCAGCGCAGCAAAAGATATCCTTCCCTACCCTATTGAAGTGATTTCGGGCGTAGAAGAAGCGCGTCTTATTTACTCAGGCGTAGCGCATACTAACCATTCGGACGGCCAACAGCTGGTTATTGATATTGGCGGTGGTTCAACCGAATTCGTTATTGGCGAAGGGTTTACACCCTTACTTTGCCGTAGCCTCCAAATGGGCTGCGTGAGCTATACAAAACGCTTTTTCCCAGACGGAGAGCTTAAACCTAAAGCCTTTGAACGAGCCATTACCGCTGCACAGCAAGAACTTGAGTTAATAGACAACAAATATCGCAGACTGGGTTGGGTTCAGTGTATCGGAACATCGGGTACCATTCGTTCGCTGTTTACACTTTGCCAGCAAGACCGTCCTAACGGACACGATATTCCTGTCACGCTCAAAAGCTTGCGCAACTTAATGAAGCAGTTTGTTAGTGCTGGCCATGTCGACAAGTTAAGCTACCCAGATTTAAGTGAAGATCGCCGTGTCGTTATCGCGGGCGGCCTCGCTATTCTCATTGCCATTTTTAAAGCTCTCGAAATCGAGGGATTGGTATACTCGCCAGCCGCCTTGCGCGAAGGCGTGCTTTATCAAATGGAAGACGAGCTTCATCATGCTGATATTCGAGGCAGAACGGCGAGTAGTCTTGCTACACGCTACGATGTAGACACTTCCCAAGCTACCATGGTGCTTAACACAACACTTTCACTTTTCAACGAAGTAGAAAAAGTATGGAAGCTGAAAGGTCGTGACTTTAAAAGTATGCTTGGCTGGGCAGCATTGCTCCATGAAGTCGGTATGCAGATTAATTCGCGGGGCATTCAAAAACACAGCGCCTATATTCTTGGCAATGTAGACATGCCCGGATTTACTCAGGAACAGCAATTACTGCTAGCCACACTGGTGCGCTTCCATAGAAAGAAAATTCGCACCAATGAGCTTCCCACGTTTAATCTTTTCGATGAGCAGTCGGTAAAACACTTAATTGCGTTACTGCGTTTAGGCGTATTGCTTAATATAAAACGCCAGGAAGGCTTCGTACCTGACCTGGTGGTAAACGTAGAAAAGAATGAACTTACCATTACCTTCCCCGATGGCTGGTTAGACGAGAAACCTATAATCTCTGCTGATTTACTGCGAGAAAGCCATTACTGGAAAGCGCTTGATCTAAAACTATCTGTTGTTCCTGATATTGAGCAACTACACCCTACTGTGGTTTAAACAGACGGTTTAAAGCGAGCATGCTCTCTATCTTAAAGGCGAATGGTGAGTATGCGCGAATACTAAAAAAATGGGGCCTTGAGCCGATTGAGTCGGTGCATTAGCCCCGTTTAGTCTCAGCACTCTAATTATTTAGCTTCAACTTGCGTATTTTGTGACTGCGCGCTGTCGTATTTTTTAAACCACGCCAGAATATTTTCAACCTTACCAATCATTCTAGAAGGCTTGGAAGCAATCCCGTGCGGCGATTCGGGTACTCTCACCAGCACGCTATCGACCTTTTGAATCTTTAATGCTTGATAAAACTGTTCCGTTTCAGACATTGGTGTGCGCTTATCGTCTACACCCGTGATCAGCATGGTGGGGGTAGTAATGTTTCCTACTAGCGATAGCGGCGAGCGCTTCCAGTAATGTTCTACGTTATCCCAAGGTTTACCGGGAAATTGGAAAGGAATTTGATATAGACCTGAATCGGCAGACAGTACTTTTGATAGCCAGTTAATAACGGGTTTGGCAACCACGGCCGCTTTAAACCGGTTAGTGAGGCCAATAGCATAGGCTGATGCAATGCCGCCTGCTGAGCCGCCAGTAATGAACAAGCGATTGGGGTCAGCGATGCCTTTTTCAATCAGCGCATCTACCCCGGACATATGATCTGAGAAGTCATATTCCGAGCTGTATTTTCCCTGAAGTAGCAATGCAAAGCGCTCGCCATAACCTGTACTACCTCTGTGATTGTCATAAAACACCACGTAGCCTTCTGCAGCCATGCGCTGCAGTTCAGCCGTAAACACAGGGCCATAAGCGAGATTAGGTCCGCCGTGAATTTCTAAGATAAGCGGATACGTTTTCGAGCTGTCGTAGTTTGGCGGCAGAATGTACCACCCCTGAATTTCTTCACCATCAATAGAAGACGAATAGACAATTTCTTTTACCTCACCGAGCTGTTTATGACCAAGAACGTCTTCATTGAGCGCTGTAAGCTGTCGCTCGTTTCGCGTTGTGACATACAGATCAGCGGGGCGATCGGTACGTCCTTTGGTGTAAGCCACTACATCACCGACAGCGTGATAAGTGCCAAATACGTAAGGTCGTCCTAACGTGGTGCCTCCTAAGCCCCTTGCTACCGCTTTCACACTGCCCGATAGCGATACCACATCTACCTGCGCTAAACCGCGAACCGACTGCTGAAAATAAACGTGCTTATTATCTTTCCAGTGAAAGTTAGACACTGAATTATCAACGTCTTTTGTTAAGTTTTTGGCATCTGTACCGTCACTTTTCATCACGTACAAATAGCTATTTTTATACATCACCTTTTCGTCATCTCGACGAGCGTAAGCTATGTACTTTCCATCAGGCGATACGACAGGCGATGATTCGAGGCCTTTGTCGTTGGTAAGTTGCTCGATATTTCCCATCATATCCACAGAGAAGATATCCCCCTCTACAGGCTCATATTCCCAATTGTCACTGCGGTTGGCAGAGAAATAGATTTTGTCGCTATCAGGAGAGAAACTTAAGCGCCCATTGTGGTGATAATTACCTGAAGTGAGCTGTCGTGCTGTGCCCCCATCGGAAGGAACAATAAAAACATGGGTGTAAGCGGGTTCAAGAATACCGCGACCATCTGCTTGATAGCGAGCTTTGGTAATATATTGAAAGCTAGGAGACCACTTTGCTCCGTCAGGCTTTTTAGGCATCTTAACGTCTAGTGGCTTTTCCTTGGCATCTACGCTCATGGTAAAGGCAATATGCTTACCGTCTGGTGACCATGTGATGTTGCTAGGACTTGAGGTGACATTCGTAACGAGTGCCGTTTGCCCTGTATCCATCCAACGCACATACAGTTGTGGTTTACCTTCTTCATTAGAAAGGTAAGCCAACCGGCTACCGTCTGGAGACCAGCGAATAGAGTAATAATTTTTTTTCGAAGAAAGTAAGGGACGGTTTGATTTACCATCTACCGAGGCAAGCCAAACATTGGCGCGGCTACTGTCAGACATGATGTCGTTTGAACGACGTACATACGCGATATGTTTACCGTTTGGAGACACCTGAACTTCACTCACGTATTCCAGATTAAAAATATCTTCCGATTTAAAATAGTGTTCAGAGTCGGTAGAAAAAGATTCGGTTTCATTGCTCGCAAGCACTGTGGCTGGCATAGCTAGCGCGCCCACGCTAAATAGCGCAGCCCACATCGCATACCGTTTTTTGACTGACGGGTACCTGTGATTTCTAGTAAAAGACATATCTCACCTTAATTATTCGTTTTTATCCGATCATTTTTATGGGGTGATCACTTTGCCGTGATGCATTTAACTTTCCCATACTACTGAATTAATTCTGGCAATGAAGATTAAACGTCGAGCGACATCATCTAGGCGATTAAGCGCATAAGCCTGCTTTTGAACTTAGCCGAATGGTTAGTTGCGTGCTGACAGTTAGGTGCTAAGTTTTAAGTAAGGCTTGAAGGTATTCCCCATGAATAATCCGCACGGCGAATTTGAATGTAGCGTAAGCGGTCAACTGCTGCTTTTCTCAGCAAGGGGCCCGTGGAACGATGAAACCATGCGAAATGGCGTGGTTAAATTGTCTTCCGACATTTCGAAATTTGAACAAGGCACCAAGTGGGCACAAGTAAGCTGTCTTTACGGTGAAAGCCTGATGCCCCCTTCCACCTTTGATATTTTTGTAAAGCAAACCCGGGTAAGAAAAACCCGCGGCCTGTCGTTTCTTGCCGTGGTGATACTAGATACCGATATTATGCTTACAACTAAGCATCAAATTTCTCAGTGCTACGACGCTGCCGAGGTTCCTTATGGCTTCTACGATACGGTAGAAAATGCATTGCAAGCTATGACAGAAATGGGCTATGAATTTGATAGTGAAGAAGCTGAACGCTTTTTTAACCGTTTTAACTTTACGCAGTAAAAGCGAGGACAAAAATGCATTTTGCTAGTATCGAAAGTTAAGATAAGAATTCGACACCAGTTTCTGACAAAGGCAAATATAAAAGGAGAGCTAAAGCTCTCCTTATTGTTTTAAGACTGCCACCCGCCTCCGAGTGCCTGATACAAATCGACCAGTGCGGCCATTTGCTGCTGACGAGTTTCTATAAACTCGCTACGCGCTTCCAGTGCTTCTCGCTGTGCAAGCAGCACCTCTAAATATTCACCATGAGCCGACGAGAAAAGCCTATTGGCAATATCAATCGACTGTTCGAGTGAAGCAATTTGATGACGCCTTGCTTCAGCACTTTTCTCCAAATTATCGAGCTTCGATAAACTGTTTGTTACTTCAGCTACCGCCGTTAAAACGGTCAGTTCATATTCGTAAGCCGCTTCAATTTGTTCGGCGCTGGCATTTTGGTAAACCGCTTCAATCGCCCTGCGGTTTATTAATGGCGCAAAAACATCACCAGATAATGAATATGCCAATGACTCAGGCACATTAAACAAGTAGCGACTATCAAACGCCGATAAACCTAACCCTGCTTTTAGCTCAAAAGAAGGGTAGAAGTTAGCTTTAGCCACATCGATATTTAACTCTGCCGCCTGAAGCGTGAGTGCAGCTTGTTTTATATCCGGGCGATTGTCTAATAGCGCAGAGGGTACACCCACCTGCGGGCTAATGATTTCAGCACTAAGTAACACATCACTGTTCCTTTTAATAGGTTGTGGAGTGCGCCCCAACAACAGATTAAGCGTGTTCTCTTTTTCAAGAATTTCCTGCTCAATCAAGTAACGCTCGCTCTCGTTTTTCTTCACTTCCGCGTTAAAGCGCGCAACGGGTAGCGATGACGCTCGCCCGTATTCTTTCAACGCATTAATAGTGTGAATAACATTGCGCTGTAGCGAAATGGTTGAGTCGAGGTTTTCTAGCTTGTTATCTAACGCCAGTAGTTCATAGTAAGTACGCGCAACTTCAGATACTAACTGGGTAACGAAAAAGTTCTTACTTTCAACCGACGCCAAGTATTCAAGCGAGGCCACTTTAGATGCATCTCTCAGCTTATGCCAAACGTCAATTTCCCACGACGCATTAAGGCCTAGCTTTAAGTTTGCCAGCGGGTCGGGAAATTCTTTATCCTCCTTGATATTTAACTGTTCTTCTACTGCGCCTTCCCGGGTATATTCGCCTACCTTTTCGGTTTCAGCGGCTACCCCCGCAGAGAGTCGAGGCAAATATTCCCCCTCCCGTGCGTACACTTCATTCGACGCCATATTAATGCGCTGAATTAATATAGACACCTCTTGGTTGTTCTTAACCGCAGTTTCCACCAGCGCAGAAAGTGTAGGATCGTTAAACCACTCACTCCATTGAATATTTGCTTGCGTACTCTCGTTAGCCCCTTGACCAGCCTGAGTATCCACTTGCGAGACTTTCGCATTAAATTGCTCTGGCAAATCCAGGTTAGGGTTTCGCGTTTCAATGGTAGGGATAGCACATGCCTGAACTAACAACGCACTACTAAGCGCTAACCACAACGGCTTATAGGTAAATCGCTTTTTATTTGTCATCGCTTAGCACCTCATCGTTATAGTGGTAAGTTTCAGTAAGGGGAACGTGATCTTCGTTTTTGATCAATGACTTACCTTCTTCAAATTTGGCGAACAAGTAGTAAAGCCCAGGAATAACCAGCACACCAAAAATAGTGCCGAACAAGGTACCGCCTAAGGCAGAAGCACCAATAGTTCTATTTCCCACTGCGCCAGCCCCCGTTGCAATAACAAGCGGAATTAACCCTGCTACAAACGAGAACGATGTCATTAGGATTGGACGGAAGCGCTGTTTGGCCGCTTCAACAGCTGCGTCAGCAATCGATAAGCCCTGCTGATTTTTTTGCACTGCGTATTCCACAATAAGCACGGCATTTTTACCGAGTAAACCAACCAGCATAACTAAGCCGAGCTGCGCATAAACATCGTTGGCCAGCCCCATACCTTTTAAAAACAGGAATGAGCCGAGAATACCGGTAGGTAGTGAAAGAATAACCGCAAAAGGTAGAAGCAGACTCTCGTACTGTGATGCCAGTACGATATATACAAACAACAATACTACAGCAAAGATAACGATGGCTTCATTGCCTCGTTTAGCCTCGTCAAATGACAGGCCTTCCCAACCTATGTCGTATCCTTTTGGCAAGGTGGCAGCCGCTACTTCTTCAACCGCTTTTATCGCTTGCGCCGAGGTATACCCTGCTGCAGGCTCTGCACGAATTGCTGCCGAGGTATAAAGGTTGTAGCGCGTAATTTCATTAGGGCCTTGGGTTTTAATCAGCTTCATAAAGGCCGAGTAAGGCACCATTTCACCCTCTTCGTTTTTCACGTAGTAATCCAATAAGTCACTGGGATAACGACGATATTCTGGCGCACTTTGTGTGTACACTTTGAAGAAGTTATTAAAACGCGTGAAACCTTGCTCGTAAGTACTACCGATAAGAATATTCAAATTCTCCATGGCCGCGCCAATAGATACCCCTTTCTGCATTGCAGCTTGGTTATCTATCTCAATTTTATATTGAGGATAATCGGCCGCGTAAAACGTGAATAAACCTTTTAGCTCATCACGTTTACCGAGCTCTTCCATGAAGGCTTTGTTGATTTGGTCGAACTCTTGATAGTCGGTAGTATTGGTTTTATCGAGTAAACGAAATGATAACCCCGACGACGCGCCATAACCCGGCACAACAGGCGGTTCGAAATACTCAATCACTGCACCTAAGTGGTGTGTTTTGGCTTCCAGCTCTTCAATAATGTCACGTACCGACTGTTCGCGATTAGCCCAGTCTTTAAGGTTAATCAAGCAGGTACCCGCGTTTGAACCTCGACCTTCCGTAAGGATTTCATAGCCAGCAAGCGAAGACACCGAGGAGACGCCTTCAACGTCCAGCGCCAAGCTTTGCAGCTCTCGCGCTACTGTATTCGTTGCTTCAAGGGTACTGCCTGGCGGTGTTTGAATAATGGCATAGATTTGCCCTTGGTCTTCACCGGGAATAAAGCCTGTAGGTAATGCCTGATTAACGCCAAAGGTACTTACCACAAAGCCCGCAAGCAGCACTACAGTAACACTGCGGCGCGTAACGATAGCTTTGATAATGCCTGTATAGCGACCGGTTAATTTATTGAAATAGTAATTAAACCCGTCAATTACTTTGCTTAACGGGGTCGCTTTTTTAGTGTGTGAATGGGGGTTTTTAAGCAACATTGCACACAGCACTGGGGTTAATGACAGCGCCACAATACACGAGATAACAATTGACGATGACATGGTAATAGAGAACTGGCGATAGAAGACACCTACCGGGCCCGTCATAAAAATAAGGGGCACAAAAACCGCCGTCATCACCAGTGTAATCGCAATAATAGCTCCCCCCATTTCGCCCAGTACTTGTTGGGTCGCCATATAAGGGGTTAGGCTGGCGCTCTCTTCCATTTTTGCGTGAACGGCCTCCACGATAACAATAGCGTTATCCACCACAATCCCTATCGCTAACACTAGCGCGAACAGGGTAATAAGGTTAATGTTCACTCCTGTGGCCTGCATGCAGAAAAATGTTCCCACCAGTGAAACTGGCACAGCTAGAAGCGGGATCAATGTGGAGCGCCAGTCACCTAGAAAGATGAATACCACCAAAGAAACCAAAATAAAGGCTTCAAACAGGGTATGCAGCACCTGCTCTATAGAGGCATCGAGAAACTTAGAAACATCGTAGTTGATTTCGTACTTCATGCCTTCTGGGAACGTTTTCTCCAGTTCAGCCATAGTGGCTTTCACCTGAGCAATCACCTCGTTGGCACTGCTTCCATAGTTCTGCTTTAGCACTATCGCAGCGGAAGGATACCCGTCTTTGTTTGAGTAAATATCGAAAAATTCACTACTTAACTCAACATCAGCAATGTCACCTAATTTGAGCAAGCGACCGTCGGAGTCGGCGCGAATAATTATATTTTTATATTCTTCAGGCTCGTCATAACGTCCCTCGTAAATAAGCACGTATTCCTTTGATTGAGCGGTAATGCCTGAGCTTCTGCCAAGTCGTCCCGGGCGTCCTATCAAGCTTTGCTCGTCTATCGATTCCATGATCTCATCCACGGAAACATTGTAAGCACGCATGCGATCAGGCTTTAACCAAATTCGCATGGCGTACTGACGGCTTCCCAATATTTTTGCACTGGCAATACCGTTTACCCGCTGTATCTCGGGGATAAGGTTGATATTAGAATAGTTGTACAAAAACTTTTCATCCGCAGTTTCGTCCGTGCTATAAACGTTTATGTACATCAACATGCTGGGCTGAACCCGCTCTAGTACCACCCCTTCTAACTGCACGAGCTGGGGCAGACGGTTCATGATCTGATCAAGCCGCGTTTTTACATTGATCAGCGCTTGATTCGGATCCACATCTAAATCGAAGATAACTTGAATAGTAGCTTCACCCGCGCTCGTCGCATCAGACACGATGTATTTCATGCCCGGCACACCGTTGATTGAACGCTCAATAGTAACCAGCGATGATTTCACCAGTACATCAGCACTCGAACCGGGATATGCCAGAGAAATAAGCACCCGCGGCGGAGCAATATCGGGAAACTGTGACGTGGGTAGGCTAAATACCGACAACACGCCCAAAAATATAATCATCAGCGATAGCATGATGGCCATCACTGGACGTTTAATGAAAACTCCAAACATAGCGCCCCCTTATTCTGCGTGCAGTGACAGTTCAGCTAATGTGTCGCTGGCTGAAATAAGTTCAGGCTCTATCTCATCGCCGTTCGAGACTCTTCGCAGTCCTTCAATCAAAATAGTGTCGCTCGGCGCTAGGCCGTCTGAAACCAGATAAATGTTAGGGAGTTCTGCAGCGATATTAATGTGGCGGGTTGCTAACTTGTTCTCGCTATCCAGCACATACACAAAGCTTTGATCGAGAATTTCGAATGTGGCCTTCTGAGGAATAACCAGCGCATCTGGATAGGCAATATCCACCATGACATTTCCGGTCTGCCCATGTCTTAGCAGCTGGTCTGGGTTAGGGAAAGACGCACGCATTTCTATGGTACCGGTATGATTATCAAAATCGGCTTCAATGGCATCTATCACCCCTTGGTGCTCGTAAATACTGCCATCGGCAAGCTTTAATCGCACTGGCGTTTGTTTGTTTGACGGGTTGTTTTGCGCGTATTTCAAATACTCAGATTCAGGTACATTGAAATACACCCACATGGTGCTGATATCAGATAGCGTGGTAAGCAACTCACCCTCATCAAGCAGACTTCCCGTTCGAGCTTCCAGTCGGTCCATTTTGCCTGTGAACGGCGCTTTGACATCTGTGAATGCTAAGTGAGTCTTTGCCAGTTCAACTTCAGCCTGTGCTTTTTGAAGCTGCGCTTCAATCACGGCGAGTTCGTTAGGAGAAACAATGTTTTGCTCAACAAGCGACTTTGTATTTTTGTACTCCATCTCGACTGCTTTAGCCTCAGCTTCAGCGCGGTGTAGTTCAGCTTCATACACGTTCGGCATTATTTTAAACATGGGCTGACCACGTTCTACCGTTTGTCCCTCATCAACAAAGGTCGATTGAAGATAGCCTTTTTCCATAGCTCTAACTTCAATATGTTGAATGGCACGTATCTGACTGACGTACTCTTTTACCAGCGTTGTGTCTTGTACGATGGGATGAGTAACGTTGAATTGAAGTTTTTCGTGATGCGCAGCATGTTCTTCATGACCACACCCACCTAATAGTGCGGTAACAATGCTTACTGCAAGAAGTGCTTTTTTGCTCATAATGTAAATTCGTAATAAAAGGCTAATCGTGACGTGCCTCGTAAAAAGGCTGCACGCCACTAGCGCGCGTTCAGCAATAAAATTCAGTGCTGAAAATTAAGCGCGCAAAAACATCCAGCGAAAAGGGCTGGCGCTATGTAATGAATATCGAATTAAGGTGTTTCTAGGTAAGCAGCTAACTGCTAAGCCTAAGAAACTAAGCAATAGGCGGCGCTCGTGTTAACGGCGTTGCGTGGTTAAGGGATGTTTTGAAATGCCAGCGCGGACGTGGCTTTGCGGTTTCAGTGAAGGAGTCCGTAAGGTAATCCAGCACAACATATTGTGGTGGAGCGGGCTCTTCCGGAGCACTTTCCTCTGTATCAAACTCGAAGGAATATTCGGAAATAGAAGCATCGAAATGATGCTTGAACGTGATGGGCTTGTAATCCTGTTTGAGTCCAGATAAGCAAGTAAACAACAACGCTATTAATGCGTATATAGTGTACTGCTTCATGTACTGCTGATTATGCACCGGTTAATATTCCAAAAATTCAAATATATAAGGAAAATTGCGGCGCTATGCTACACAGCCAACCACGCTTTGACAAGAACCAGTATTGCCACTAAACGCAGGCAATAACCGGTTGCACGTATTTGTTACAAACAAACTCAGAATTCCTGAGTGTGGCAGTGTACGTCATATCTTTTTACAGCAAGCAATAGCGCATTTTAACAGCACGTATTTTTAAGAGGCCTTTTTGAAAGTCACAGAAAAAGAGATGTGGTTGTGATCCAACTTATAAACCGACACGTCTGCTCCAATCGCACCGCACAATGCACTTACTATTGATAGCCCTAGGCCAAAGTTGTCTTCTGACGTACGTGATGCATCCTTTTGCCACAAGGGTTCAAACATATGTCTTAAGTCACTTTCATCAATTTCAGTATGCGTTGTATTTGTCACTTCTATTTGGGCCTGCCCTGATTGCGTTTTGCCTATATACACGCTGATCGGCTCACAATGCTTTCCATGCTCGATAGCGTTGTCTAACAAGTTGCTAAATATAGACTCCACCGCAATTCGGTTAGAGTGAATAACCACGTCGCTCCTTTCTTTCGCAACCACATTAATATTATCTACCGCTTTGCTTGCGACAACTTGATCAACGAGCTCTTTAATATTAATAAGGTCGCTTAATTGAGTCTGCTTAGCACTGTGCTTTTGGATTAACATCAAACCGGAAATGATGTTTTTCATTCGCATCCCAATGCGAAGAATCTGCGGTTTAAAATCTTTTTCGAGTCGCTCCTCTCCTGGAAACTTCATGGCTACTTCCGCCAGATTGATAAGTTCGGAAACTGGCGTTTTAAGTTCGTGAGCAATGTCAGAGGTAAGTCTTTTCTCTCTAAGGTATAGGGCGTAGTTATCGTTTATAAAATGGTTCAAGCTGCTGACGATTGGCTCTAGTTCTGAAACGTTTGTAGAGAATGCTTCGTGCTTGTCTGTGGCAGTAAACCTTAGAGTTCTTATATTGTTGTTTAATGCATCAAGTGGTGCCAACGCGTAAGACACCGTGTTGCGCACGACGAATCTTACCATTAACGGAATTACAATAAGCGCCACTAAAAATGCGATATCGATAAACCAAAGAGTAAAATTCAACAGTTCAGTGGAGGTTGCGTATGCGATAACCATGGGGTCGCGCTGCTCTTCGCCTCTGACGCTATAGAATGCTTCGCGGTCTTCAGAGTCAATTTGAGGCACGTATTTGGTGTGAATAATACGCCCGGAACGACCATCTGGCAGCGTAATGTCGTTAATCACCGCCTCGTTTAAACTTAAGTTTTCAAACGGCAGCTCGTCGACAGTGTACAGTGCAAGGGATTCCGACTTTTCGAAAACCTGCCCTTTGTACCACAATTGAAAGTATTCTGGAGAAGAAGCACCCTCGAACTCAGGGAAATACTCGCCGGCAAACTCAAACTCAACGCCGTCTAAATCTTCATTGACTAAGCTTTGAAGCATGCCAACTTTGGCTTTTAGACCTTGGTTAAATTCTCTTTGGACCCAGGTGTCAACTCCGATATCTGCGGCGAGTAAAACGACAATCACCAGCAAAGAAATAGTGATAGAAAGGCGTCGCGTTAAGGTTTTACGTATTGACTTCATCGCCTTCCACCACGACGTAGCCAAATCCTCGCTTACTTTTAATGGGGAGTGTAGCGCCACACGCCCTTACTTTTTTTCGCGCTGAAGAGAGGTGCGCTTCAATTGCATTTTTTGAGATATGGTCATAACTACCGGAAATAAATTCACTTAATTTTTCTGATGTGACGACCTTGCCTTTGTTTAGGAACATGCACTCTACTATGCGATATTCATTCGGCGTTAAACTAATCGCCTGCTCTCCAAATAAAAAAGACTTGGCCTGAATATCCAATATCAATCCATTAATAGTAATTTGATCGTTAATACAGTTTGTTACGCCCCGTCTCATCAAACTGAGAAGTCGCGCTGACAACTCTTCAAATGAAAAAGGCTTAGATAGATAATCATCAGCGCCTGCTAACAAGCCTTCAACTTTCTCTTCAGGTTCGGCACGTGCAGACAAAATGAGCACCTTGGTCTCTACCCGTCTTTTTCTTAGCGTTTTCAAGATAGCCATCCCGTCGAGTTCTGGCAGCATGCGGTCTAATACAATAATGTCGTAGCTACCAAGAAGCGCCATACTCAAACCATCGGGCCCTGTGGCAGCTAAATCAACTGAATGGCCAAGTTTTTCTAGACCTAAGCTCAGGCTATTTCTCAAAGACAATGAATCTTCTATAAGGAGTATTCTCATGTTTCATTGGTCGATTTTTATTCCTCGCTAAGGTTATGATCTCAATCTTAAGATAAACTGAAGGCGAGAATAATATTGAATTAATTAACGATAGAAAGTGACGACCTAGGAAGCTTTTTGTGCAACTGCACGCCGTTTCTCTATGTATAACAAGTAGTTGCAATGGGAAACCATCTGGAATTGTTGGTTCTAGATAAAAATTGCCATTAACGCTAATCCCAAAGTTTTGCTTAAGCTTTATTTAAGTTTTGAAAGTTATCTTGTGCTGCAAGTAGTACACAAGAGAACTGACTTTGAAATTTCCACGTTCGTTAAATTTAAACCCTTCATTAGCCAATTTTGTTTTTATTGCATCAGTCTTAATAACGCTGGTTTTCAACTTCCCTTTTATTTCAAATGTCTATCACGCTGTGTCGCCAACTACAGTAGGCCAGTGGATATTTTTTCTGTCCGTTCCATTGTTGCTTACCTTTTTCAATATCATCGCCCTTAGCCTATTAGGCGCCATTCTTTTGCCAAGATTGACAGTGGCAGTGACACTGTTAGTCAGTTCACTTCTTTTATACGGTACGGTCGCTTACGGCGTGATATTTGATAAGAGTATGATTCAAAATGTGATGGAGACCAATTCTGGTGAAGCATTTGCCTATCTAAACTCAACGCTTTTACTCTTTTTCTTCTTGTTAGGATTGGTACCCGTTGTTGCCGTCTTTAATCAGGAAATTAATGGAAAATTAGTTGCTAGAGTTAAGCACTTACTTAAGCTCAACGTATTAGCAGTGGTTGGAATAATCGTTATCGCTGCCGGCCTCTATAAAGACTATGCTGCGGTGGGTAGAAATAATAAAGATTTGGCCAAGTATATTATCCCTTATGCATTTTACGATTCTGGCTACAAATATCTCAGAGACACCTACTTTTATCCGCCACTTCCTTACAAGGTACTGGACAAGACACCTTCTATAATAAATAGAAAAAACGCTTTGCCTTCTACGACTGTACTGGTTGTTGGAGAAACAGCAAGGGCAGACAAGTTTGCCAGTAATGGCTATAGCAGAAACACCACGCCCTTTATGAACGACATAGGCGCGGTAAGTTTCAACGACGTGACCTCATGCGGGACCGCTACTGCGGTGTCAGTACCCTGTATGTTTTCTCGACTTTCAAGGCAAAGCTATGATGTTCGCATTGCGGAAAGTCAGGATAATGTGCTTGATATCATACATCGGGCTGGCGCTGATGTGACATGGATAGACAACAATAGTAGCTGCAAGGGGGTGTGCAAAAGAGTTGAAACTATTGCATTTGACCCATCCCGAGACCCTAGTTTATGTGACGGTGATTTTTGCTACGATGTTTTACTCAACGAGCTTTTGAAGGACGTTTTGTCATCACCTGCGACAACTAACAGGGTTATTGTTCTTCATATGATAGGCTCTCACGGCCCTACCTACTATCGAAGATACCCCGCTGAATTTGCCAAATTCTCTCCCGACTGTCCTAGAAGTGATATTCAAAACTGTGATTCGCAGGCGCTTATCAACACGTATGACAATACCATTGCGTACACTGACTATGTACTTGGAGAGATTGTTAATACACTAAAAAACGTGCCAAACGCTTCCATGCTATACCTGTCTGACCACGGTGAATCTTTGGGTGAAAAAGGACTCTATCTACATGGATTCCCTTATCAAATTGCACCGCAAGAACAGACTCACATTCCTATGCTTTTTTGGGCGTCGAAGTTTGAAGATTCAGGCTACCGAAATTGTATTAAAAACCTGGCCAACCACCCTTACTCTCAAGACAACTTGTTTGACACGTTACTTGGTTTATCAAGTGTAAAGAGTATTACTTACCAACCTACTATGGATATCTTTAAACAATGCGAAGCCTAAATGAATCAAACCCTGTGGTTAGTACCACCTCGCACTTCGACCCAAGTAACAAACCAAAAGGCCTGCGTCGAGTATTTAAGGCTCTAAAGAATTCACTTCGAGCATTTAGCTGGCTTACTAAGAACGAAGCTGCATTTAAACAAGAACTCAGTCTAGCCGCTGTGGCATTCGTGGTTCTTGTTTTTTGGTCAATTCCTTTTCTTGAACGTGCAATTTTAATGTCTTCCATTTTTTTCATTTTATTTGCGGAAATCATCAATACCGCCATTGAAGTCACCGTCGACAGAATAGGTACGGAGTTTCATGCCCTATCAGGGTTAGCAAAAGACTTAGCATCAGCAGGCGTTTTTCTATCCATCGTTATTGCCTGTGTGTTGTGGGCGGGCGTATTTTATAGCCACATGTAAAAGTATTAGTGAAGACCTTAATTCCCCAGAGGCATCCCTTTAACAAGGTTATAAAGATGAGCTTATTAAGTTGAAGGTGTCACAATACTTCAAAAGAACTCATAACGAAAAAGAGCGCCATTAGGCGCTCTTTAGAAGTGCTGACAAGAGGGAAGATTACGCCTTAGAGGCTTGGTAAATATCTTCAATCGCTTTATCTAGCGTTGCCTCGAACTCTTCTTGAGACTGCTTTGCAGAAACGCCTTCGGTCAATGCTCGAGAGAAACTCGCAATCATACCTTGGTTTTCTGCCAGTTTCGCATTTGCTTCTTCACGGCTATAGCCGCCAGAAAGCGCTACAACTTTAAGCACGCGAGGGTGATCAACAAGCTCTTTGTAGAAATTAGCTTCTGTTGGAATCGTTAGCTTAAGCATAACTTCCTGGCCTTCGTTTAGAAGGTTTAGCTGCGTTAGTATCTCTAATTTAAGAAGAGCTTCAGCTTCCGCTTTTTGTGGGCTGTGGATGTCTACTTCTGGCTCGATAATCGGAACAAGGCCTGCGGCTAAGATTTGCTTACCCACTTCAAATTGCTGAGCAACAACATCTTTAATACCTTGGTGATTCGCAAGCTTAACAACACTACGCATTTTAGTGCCAAACACGTCTTGCGCTACCGCTTTAGCTAGCAGTGCATCAAGACCAGGCATTGGCTTCATTACTTGAACGCCATTGCTTTCTTCAGCTAGTCCTTTATCTACCTTTAAGAAAGGAATAACACGCTTTTTCTGCCACAGGTAGTGTGCAGAAGACATGCCTTCAATTTCTCTATCAAGGGTGTTTTCAAACAAGATTGCGCCAAGAACGCGCTCGCCGCTAAAAGGGGTGCTGGTGATAATGCGCGTACGCATTTCATGAACAAGATTAAACATCTCTTCGTCTGAGCTGTACTCTGACTCTTCGATGCCATATAAGCGTAACGCTTTAGGGGTACTACCGCCGCTTTGATCTAACGCTGCAATAAAACCGGTTTGCGTCTTCAGTTTATCCAGCATTGCCTGCTGAGCTTGTGATGCCATTGCAACACTCCTTTTGTATATTACTGCCTTAATAGACAGGTGTAGGGTTTATTGTTATACCAATTCTATTAAAGATCTGTTTGTCTCAGACGCGGCATGCCAGCACCTTAAGTAAACACATCTGTAATAAAATTGGTATTTATGCCTGCGTACTTCACTGTTTCGCAGGTGTAATCGTTTCCGATTAAAAGGTCACGCTCAAAAATGCTGTTACTGAGCGTGACACCTATGGGGTAACATTTGTACTAGGCCTAGCTATCTTGAGCTTTAAAACGCTGCGTTTACAAGCAGCGCTCAGGCTTATTTATTTTTTTCTTCTAGTACTGCTACCGCTGGTAATGTTTTGCCTTCCAAGAATTCTAGGAACGCGCCACCACCTGTTGAAATATAAGAAACCTTATCGGCAATTCCGTATTTATCAACTGCCGCTAGTGTATCACCACCACCTGCAATTGAGAATGCGTCGCTAGCCGCAATCGCCTCAGACAGCGCCTTTGTACCCGCACTGAACTGTTCAAATTCAAATACACCTACAGGACCATTCCATACTATAGTACCCGCGTTTTTGATGATATCTTCTAACGCTTTTGACGAGTCTGGACCGATATCAAAAATCATGTCGTCGTCAGCAACTTCACTGACAAGTTTAAGCGTAGCTTCGGTGTTTTCATCAAACGCTTTACCCACTACAACGTCAGTCGGTACAGGAATATTTCCGCCGTTCGCTTGCGCTTCGTTCATAAGCTGCGTGGCTTGTTCGGTAAGGTCCATCTCTACTAGTGACTTACCTACATTATGGCCTTGAGCAGCAATGAAAGTGTTGGCAATACCGCCACCAACAATCAGCTGGTCAACTTTTTCAGCCAATGTTTTTAGCACGGTCAACTTGGTAGATACTTTAGAGCCACCCACAATAGCAACCATTGGGCGTTTAGGGTTGTCTAGCGCTTTGCCAAGTGCGTCTAATTCTGCAGCAAGTAATGGGCCAGCACAGGCTTTTGGTGCGAATTTAGCAACGCCATGGGTAGACGCTTGTGCACGGTGAGCAGTCCCGAAGGCATCCATTACAAAGATGTCGCATAGTGCAGCGTACTGCTTTGCCAGTGTCTCGTCGTCTTTCTTTTCGCCATTATTGAAGCGAACGTTTTCAAGAATGACGAGCTCACCTTCGCTAAGCTCAACACCGTCTAGGTAATCTTTTACTAGCTTTACCGGCACATCTAGGGCGTCATTAAGATAATCAACAACAGGTTGAAGAGAGAACTCATCAGCAGGCTCGCCTTCAGTAGGGCGACCAAGGTGAGACATCACCATAACCGCTGCACCTGCGTCTAGCGCTGCTTTAATAGTAGGAATAGATGCTTTGATACGCGCATCAGAGGTTACTTTGCCGTCTTTTACCGGCACGTTTAAATCTTGTCTAATTAATACGCGCTGACCTTTAAGGGCCATATCGCTCATGCTTGGAATTGCCATCGTCTTTCCTATGTTAATTTAAATTTAGAAGAGCGTGTTTTAAAGGTAAGACACGCTCAAATTAACGGTGAAAGCTGCGCGGGCTGGTGCTACCAACCCTTGGCAGCATCAATGCTTTACTTTGCGTCGAACATCACTTTTGCTGTGTCGAGCATACGGTTTGCAAAACCCCATTCGTTGTCACACCACACCAGTGTTTTTACTAGCTGTTTGTGACTGACTCTTGTTTGTGTGCCATCTACAATACACGAGTGTGGGTCGTGATTGAAATCTACCGATACCAATGGCTCTTCGGTGTAATCCAAAATGCCCTGTAAACGCCCTGCTTTTGCATTGCGAAGGGCTTGGTTTACTTGCTCAATAGTTACCTTAGATTGAAGCGTTACGCTCAAGTCCATGGCAGTAACATTGATGGTAGGAACCCGAACCGCAATGGCTTCGAACTTACCCGCAAACTTAGGCAGGATGCGCTCTATACCGGCAGCAAGTCGTGTATCAACAGGAATAATTGACTGACTTGCAGCGCGCGTTCTGCGCAAGTCTTCATGATAGGCGTCGATAACTTGCTGGTCATGCATAGACGCGTGAATAGTTGTGATCGTACCACTTTCCACACCGAACGCAGCGTCTAGTGCTTGGATAACAGGAACAATGCAGTTTGTGGTGCAAGAGCCGTTAGAGACTAATTTTTGTTCACTGGTCAACGTGTCTTCGTTGGTTCCGAAAATGACCGTATTGTCTAAATCTGGTGACCCGGGTGATGAGAAAAGCACTTTACCAGCGCCTGCATCTAAATGTGCTTGCCCCGATGCTCTGTCATCAAACTTGCCCGTACACTCAAGCACGATATCAACGCCCAAGTCTTTCCACGGTAGGTCTTTAATATCGCTTATCGCGAGCAGTGTAATATCGTCGCCTGCGACATTTAGCGTTTTATTTTCTAAGGCCACATCAAAACGGAACCGCCCGTGGGCGGTATCGTATTTAAGTAAATGTGCTATGCCTTCGGGTTTAGCAATGTCGTTAATGGCCACCACGTTAAATTCGTTGTTGCGCCCACTTTCATACAGCGCGCGCAACACGTTACGACCAATACGACCAAACCCATTTATGGCAATATTTACCATAGGCTTATCTATTACCTCTTACAGAGACAGTGCAGCCTCTACTACAGCGTCAGTGGTAATGTTGAAGTGCTTAAACAGGTCTCCCGCAGGTGCAGATTCACCAAAGGTGTCCATGCCTACGATAGCGCCATTAAAGCCAACGTACTTGTACCAGCTATCTTTAGACAGCGCTTCAACCGCTACGCGTTTAACAACGCTAGAAGGTAGTACACTTTCACGGTAGTCAGCAGACTGACGGTCAAATACGTCAGTTGATGGCATAGACACTACGCGAACGGCTTTGCCTTGCTCGGTCAGTTTCGCTGCGGCTTCAACGGCTAGCTGAACCTCAGAACCGGTACCAATAAGAATAAGCTCTGGCGTACCTTCACAGTCTTTAAGTACGTAACCGCCTTTAGCGATATCTGCAACTTGTTGAGCCGTTCTTTCTTGCTGCGCTAAGCCTTGGCGTGTGAAGATTAGTGTTGTTGGGCCATCAGTGCGCTCAATAGCAGATTTCCACGACACAGCAGACTCTACCTGATCACAAGGACGCCAATTATCAAGGTTAGGCGTTGCACGTAGCGCAACCACCTGCTCTACCGGCTGGTGCGTTGGACCGTCTTCACCTAGACCAATTGAATCATGGGTGTAAACGAAAATTGCAGGCTGCTTCATTAGTGCAGCCATGCGTACCGCGTTGCGTGCATATTCCATAAACATTAGGAAGGTTGCACCGTATGCCTTAAAGCCACCGTGAAGGGCAATACCATTCATCATGGCAGACATACCAAACTCACGTACACCGTAATAAATGTAGTTACCTGACGCATCGTTCGCTTCAACGCCTTTGCTGCCTTCCCAAATAGTAAGGTTAGAACCTGCAAGATCAGCAGAGCCGCCTAATAGCTCAGGAAGTAGTGGACCAAATGCGTTTAGTGCATTTTGCGACGCTTTACGTGAAGCAATATTTTGTGGGTTAGCTTGAAGCTCAGCAATAATTGCATCTGCTTTTTCGCTGAAATCTGCTGGCAACTCACCATTTACGCGGCGTTTGAACTCTGCCGCAAGCTCTGGGTAAGCGGCTTCGTATGCTGCGAAAGCGTCATTCCACGCGCTCTCCGCGTTTGAACCTTTCTCTTTAGCATCCCAACCCGCGTAAATATCGTCTGGAATTTCGAACGCGCCATGGCTCCAGCCAAGCTTTTCGCGAGTGGCTACAATTTCATCTTCACCTAGTGGTGCACCGTGACAAGACTCGGTACCTTCTTTATTAGGCGAGCCGAAGCCAATAGTGGTTTTACAACAAATAAGCGTAGGCTGCGCGGTGTTCGCTTGCGCCTTTTCAATAGCGGCTTTTACTTGCTCTGCATCGTGACCGTCAACGCCATCGATCACTTCCCAACCGTAGCTCTTAAAGCGTGCTGGTGTATCGTCAGTGAACCAGCCTTCTACTTCGCCATCAATTGAAATGCCGTTGTCATCCCAAAACGCGATAAGCTTACCAAGGCCTAGTGTGCCGGCTAGTGAACATGTCTCGTGTGAGATACCTTCCATCAAGCAGCCGTCGCCTAAGAATGCGTAGGTGTGGTGATCAACAATATTGTGACCGTCACGGTTAAATTGTGCCGCTAGCACTTTCTCGGCAAGTGCCATACCCACAGCATTACTGATACCTTGGCCTAGTGGGCCAGTGGTCGTTTCAACACCTGGCGCATAACCATACTCAGGATGGCCTGGCGTTTTTGAATGCAATTGACGGAAGTTCTTTAACTCTTCAATTGGCAGTTCGTAGCCTGAAAGGTGAAGAAGAGAGTACAACAGCATCGAGCCGTGACCATTTGAAAGCACAAAGCGATCGCGGTTAGCCCAAGATGGGTTTGCAGGGTTGTGTGATAAGAAATCACCCCATAGTACCTGTGCGATATCAGCCATCCCCATTGGGGCACCTGGGTGACCAGATTTAGCTTGTTGAACGGCATCCATGCTTAATGCACGGATTGCATTGGCGAGTTCACGACGAGAGGGCATGTTGTCTCCTGATTTATTTTGTATCTTTTGTTTCGTATCTTAGCGGGCTAGGCAAGCTAGACGAGCGTAGAGGTAAGGCGTTCGCTCTACTTCTTTATACGAATGAATGTGGCGTTATTCTTACCTATGCCACCTTACAGTTCAATGGGTTTTGATTGCCAATAGTGAAAGTCATAGTAAAAAATGGTCTATACCTTAACCATCACGTATTCCCAATACAGCAAAAACGGTTATATCTAACGTCTGGTTTTACTAGTACATCATTCGCTTTGCCAATTTCGTCCTGAATAACCCCATTAGTGATCGGGTTGTGTCAACTATTCGTAACGAAGAGACTTTTAGACGTCTAGAAGTAAAGACTGGTATTTATAACTTGTTTTAGTACAATATACGACTATTTTGATAATTTAACGCTTACGGAGCATTTATGGCCACGCATTTATTCACATCCGAGTCAGTGTCTGAAGGACATCCGGACAAAATTGCTGATCAGATCTCAGATGCGGTTCTTGACGCTATTTTAGAACAAGATCCTCGCGCTCGGGTGGCCTGCGAAACGTATGTAAAAACCGGTATGGTTTTGGTAGGTGGTGAAGTTACCACTTCTGCATGGGTAGACATTGAAGAGCTTACTCGTAAAACAGTCAAAGAAATTGGCTATACGCACTCAGACATGGGCTTTGATGCCGACTCATGTGCGGTATTAAACGCAATTGGTAAACAGTCTCCCGATATCAACCAAGGTGTTGATCGTGAAAGCCTTGAAGAACAAGGTGCGGGTGACCAAGGCCTAATGTTTGGTTACGCCAGCGACGAAACTGATGTGCTAATGCCAGCGCCAATCACTTACTCTCACCGCCTTGTTCAAAAACAAGCTGAAGTGCGTAAGTCTGGTAAGCTAGACTGGTTGCGCCCAGACGCGAAAAGCCAAATTACTTTCAAGTATGAAAACGACAAGCCTGTAGGCATCGACGCGGTTGTGCTATCAACTCAGCACTGCGATTCAGTAAGCACGGAAACAGTTCGCGAAGCGGTAATGGAAGAAATCATCAAGCCTGTGCTTCCAAGCGAGTGGATTGATGCAAATACACGCTTCCACATCAACCCAACGGGTCGATTCGTTATCGGTGGTCCAATGGGCGACTGTGGCTTAACCGGGCGTAAAATCATTGTTGATACTTACGGTGGTATGGCCCGTCACGGCGGTGGTGCATTCTCTGGTAAAGATCCATCAAAAGTAGACCGCAGTGCAGCATACGCGGGTCGTTACGTTGCTAAGAACATTGTTGCAGCAGGTCTTGCCAAGCGTTGCGAAATCCAAGTGTCTTATGCAATCGGTGTAGCAGAGCCAACGTCTATCAGTATCGATACCTTTGGCACTGGCGTAGTCGATGAGAAAACACTCGTTGCACTGGTGCGCGAACATTTCGACTTGCGTCCTTATGGCCTTATCCAAATGCTAGACCTTGAGCGCCCAATTTATCGCCCAACAGCTGCATACGGTCACTTTGGTCGTGACGAATTCCCTTGGGAAGCAACAGATAAAGCAGAAGCGTTAAAAGCATCGATTTAATTCGATATTAAAAAGCGCTTGTTGAAAACGCCGCTGAGTTTTTGTAACACTTTGATCTAAAGCTGTTATATGAACTCGCGGCGTTTTTTATTGGGTGATGGCGAGCAAGCCAAATTAATTTGGCATATAAAAAGTGGTGAAGAATATTTTCATCATTTATTTTTTGCGGCTATGCTTATTAAACGAACACACCGTTGCTTGTATTTCCTTGTTATTTACAAGCTATGATAACAACAACTTGGGCCCTTCCATGAATGTGGTTACTGGTATTTTTCTGGCACTTACTTTGGCTGCGTCTATGACGGCTGCTCCTGTAATCGCGGACACGAATGATATCAACTACAGTCCTATTCAGTTCAAAAGCAAGAAAATAGCCCGGTGGCAGCTAAATAGTATGTACCGCGTTCAATCTACTACCGAAACTTATTTATACGACAACAGCTATACGTATCCAGCTGGCTCCCAAGGCATGTTCAGCGCTAGCCGTCGTTTCGATACTTGGGTTCCGCAAAAGGTCTATGCAACCTACAAAACAAATAATACTGCCTTTCAGCATTATGCTGAGTGGCTCTATTTGCCTCATGATGTTGGCACGTTCACCCGGCTTGGCTGGCTTCTAGGAAAAAGTGAAGGGTTAAACATGGCGGTAGAAATTGAGCACAGACAAGTTGGGGATGAAGAAAATATGGCCCTTTCTTTGGGTGTGAATTACTTATTTTAGGGAAGGCCTGCTTTTAATTGAGTCATGCGCTTCAGATGCACATGTCGAACTCATACTTCACTTGTTAAATGTGCCAAATAGCTTCGATGCTATCATTGAAATTGAGTTTTCGCGTAAGTCTGTTGAATAACCAATGCGTCAGAACTTGCTCTATGACGCTTAACATCAAGTTGCCTTGCAAGGCGATTTTTAACATCATGCCATTGATTCATTTGGGCTTCGGACAGAATATATTCAAGGGCTCTACAGGTAAAAGACATCTCTATCTGCGCTGCGGCGTAAAGCTTAATTAGCCAAGGATTATCTACCACCCAACCGTCACTATAAACCACCGTATTTCCCAGAAAGTGGTTTAGCTCAATACACACTTTACGCGGGTCTTCCCCCCGCGTTTGTAGCATTTGTTGTGTTATGCCGTGCAATGATTCTGCTTTCTTGTCCCAGTGTACCCAAGAATCAAAGGGTCTTAGCAACTTACACCACTTTGCACCATCATAGCGCACGATACCTATTTCGATAGGATAACTCGCTGCGCCAAATCCACTTGCTTCAATGTCTATTATTGTTGGCAGGGTATTTTTTCGCACTCACACTCCAAACCGCTGTTCATCTTTGTTTGCAAGGCCCGCTATTTGTTTTCACCAGGCGGTTACACTGCCACCAGAACACAGACAGAATAACTGATCATATTCGCGAACTGTCCGGTAAACATACAAACTCTATTTTTTAATACAAGCTGATGGCAGAATCGTGCCACATTTATTACGCCGAGTTTTAGTACCTGTCGTACACAAAAAACCACGACACCTTGGAAAAAACAGCGAAATTCCTTCAAAAATTGCAAAACTTATACTAAAGGATAAGACGTTTGCGCTAAAAGACTGGGCGCATTGCTATACACTTTTAAGATTATCGTTTAGGTAGCCTATTCATGCGTGCATCTTTTTTCTTTCTCTCGCTGATTTACATTGTTTCTATTTTTACAGCAAGCAAAGCATTTAGCTCAACTGACCCCCTCATTATTGGCATCGATGCCGATCTTTCAGCGGTAGCGGTCGAAGGCGGCGTTGCCATAACAAGAGGTGTAGAGCTTGCCGTTGACGAAATAAACGCTAAAGGCGGTATACTTGGTCGCCAAATCAAGGTAGTGGCAAAAGACCATCGCGGCAACCCAGCCCGCGGCGTATATAATATTGAGCAATTTTCTCAAACACCGAATTTACTCGCCGTTGTAGGTGGCGTTCACACGCCGGTCGTCCTCGCTGAAATCGATCTTGTTCATGAAAAGAATCTTCTGATGTTAGTTCCATGGGCTGCGGGTACACCTATTATAGATAACGGGCATTCGCCAAATAATATATTTCGGGTATCGGTTCGCGATGCAGAGGCTGCGTCAGTTCTTATTAGTCACGTTAAGCAAATGGGATTATCCAATATCGCACTAGTGCTTGAGAGAACGGGATGGGGACGCTCGAACTTAGAGTCATTAACCCAAGCGGCAAACGAGAAAGACATCAATATTACCGCAACCCACTGGATAAACTGGCAGCAAAAAGACTTTTCTGAGGACATGGCCGCGATAAAAAGTGCGAAAGCTGAGGCAATCATTTTAGTTACCAATGTCCCAGAAGGGGTTGTAGTACTTGATGAAATGGCGAAGCAAGAAATGACATCCCTTCCCGTGATATCACATTGGGGCGTTGCGTCAGGCCAGTTTGCCTCAGCACTTGCCGTGCCCATCGGTAATTACAATGTATCAGTGCTACAAACCTTTCACTTTAACCACCAGAAAAATAGCAAGGCAAAAAGCTTGCTAGAAGCCTACTATAATAAGTACGGTTTGGTTGATGCTACTGCAATTGGTGGCGTGACAGGATTAGCCCATGCATATGATTTAGTTCATTTAATAGCGGCGGCTGCCGATAAAGCTGATAGTATAGATGTAGATGCATTACGCGAAGCGCTAGAATCCCTAGAGAATGTACAGGGTGCGGTTAAGCACTATTCTGCCCCATTTTCTGTAGACAGACATGACGCGCTATGGGCAAAGGATTATTTTATGACTAAGTTTAACGAAAAAGGCTACTTGGTAACAACGGGCGCGCAATAATGCAGCAGCACCCTCCAAGGTTACGCGCTCTTCTGCTTTCGAGCATGCTTCCGCGACTGGTTTTACTGGTCGCGGTGCTGTCTATCTTACTATTTGCACTTTCATTTCATTTCATTGTTAAGCAAACCGATCAGCTTCAACAGCAGTCTGTAGATGGTTTAGAACAAGACATCAATTACATCGTCAGTGACACCACAAGGCAGTTGGCAGATTTGGCAGCCAATGACATTATTATTAATTCGCTGGTAGATTTTGAGCAGCGGGATAATTATTTGCCCATGTTTTTCCGCTCGCTAAACCTAACGCAGGCAAAAAGTGTAGAGTTTGCGCTGTTTGATTTCGCTGGAAACCGGGTAATAGATAAAAACTGGAATGCGGTTATTCCTGAATCGCTCAGCAGTGCTTGGCGTCAGCAAACGCTGGGCTCGTCAAATACTTTCTCTTCGGTGTCTCAGTATGGCGTGTTAATAAGCGTTCCGGTGTTATTAAGAGGCGTCGCTGAAGGCGCACTTGTTATGTATGTGGACAGCTTACAGTCTTTGCTAGCGCCCTACCCTCGACTTACTAATCAACTTGTTACTGACTCTAGCGGTCATGTGCTTTTTAGCAGTGAGCCGTCACTCATTGCACCAAACTCGTCCTTTTCCGATTTTGATGACAGCGGTTACTCAATAAAACAGGCTGATTGGCAAAATCTTACGTTGTACAGTGTTAAACCTACCATCACCGCATACAGAGAAGCCGCGTGGACGGGAATTGTATTGCTGGCAATGATTGTAGGCTTTGTGTTTATCATCTTGCATATGGTTAGCATGACAGGAACGCTTGCCGAACGCACACTTTCGACCTTGTACAACGATATTAAAAATCGCCTGAACAGCGATGAATCGACTTCACTTCGCCTTGATAGTGAAGTTGAAGCCCAAGAGCTAGCGGATATTAGAGAAGCTTTCGACAAATTGATTTGGGATTTGACTGAAGTGTCGCTGTCGAACGAACAGTTTTCCAATGTATTAGAATCAATGGGCGACATGCTTGTTGTGGTCGACCAAGACAAACAAATTTTGCTTTCTAATAAGCGCTTCGACGATTTTTGCAACGATCAGTATGGTGAAAAGAACGGTATTTTAAAGTTCATTATGAAAAAGCTCGCGTCTTCGCAGAGTAGTGAACTTACCCACTTCTCCGTATCTACAGGACAAGAGCACTATGTCCATTGGACTAAAACATCACTGGCCGATGCTAACGGCAATATCCGTGGCGATATTTATGTGGGTAGTGACGAAACTGAACAGCGGAGTTTGGAAAGCCATGTCAAAGTACTTACTCACGCGATGGACGAAGCCACCGTGTCAATCATCATTTCTGACATTAGGCGTGTAGGTCAACCTGTTATTTATGTAAACAGTGCATTTGAAGAACTCACAGGCTATAACAGAGAAGAAATTATTGGCCAAAACTGCAGGTCAATGCAGGGTAAAGAAACGAATAAACACACGGTTGATCAAATTCGCAAAGCGGTAGCAACACGCGAGCCTATTGAAACTACGCTGCTTAACTATAAAAAAGACGGCAGCACCTTTTACAACCGTTTGAATTTAACCCCTGTTAAAATTAGCGGTGAAGTAACTCACTATATCGGGTTTCAACAGGATGTTACTCAGCAAAGACAAACAGAACAATATCTACAAGAAGCACGCGAAAAAGCAGAAGAGTCTGCACGTCTGAAATCTAGCTTCCTGGCAAGTATGAGCCATGAGATTCGCACACCTATACACGGTATATCGGGCGTTTTACAGTTAATGGCCAGCTCTGAACTTAGTGAAGAGCAAAAGCATTACCTATCCCTTGCTAAATTCAGTATTCAGGGTCTTCTTCATATCGTTAACGATATTTTGGATTTCTCTAAAATTGAAGCTGGCCAGCTGCAGATTGAAGCAAACCCATTTGATATCTTGGAGTCACTTGAGAACCTTCAAAGCCAATACGCCATTATGTGCCAAGAGAAAGGGTTAGAGTTACATTTTCACTTTGATTTACAAGGCTACCACGTTGTACAGGGTGATGATGTACGCTTTAGACAAATACTCTCAAACCTTCTGGGGAATGCCGTTAAATTTACCGATACCGGACACATTGAAGTAACGACCAGTATCAAGAAAAACGCTGACGGTACTCTTACACTTTTATGCAGTGTGAAAGACACCGGAATTGGCATTGCGCAAGATAAACAAAGCACCATTTTTGATGTTTTCACGCAAGAAGATCTCTCCACAACGCGCAAGTTTGGCGGAACGGGTCTTGGCCTATCGATAAGCAAGCAACTTTGTGAGCTCATGGGCGGCAACATTACGCTTGAAAGCGTAAAAGGCCAAGGAAGTACCTTTGCGTTTACTATTTCACTGGAAGAAGCCGACGAGGCATCGCTTAAGCCCGTTCACCATGTGCCTGGACTGAAGCTTGAAAAAGGTAAGAAACGTAAAGTACTTATTGTTGAAGATAACGACATTAATCAGATTATAGTTAAACAACACCTTAGCAATCATACAACACTAAGCGCAAAATCAGGCTTAGAGGCGCTAGAAGCCTTGAATAAGATGAAAGTCACCTTTGATGTTATCTTGATGGATTGTCAGATGCCAGAAATGGATGGTTTCGAAGCCACTCAGCGAATTAGAAATGGCGAAGCGGGAGCACGGTACTTAGACGTACCCATTATTGCGTTAACCGCTAACGCTATGAAGGGAGACAAAGAACGCTGTGTTAATGCAGGGATGGACGACTATTTAAGCAAGCCTTTCGATGCTGCCGACCTTATAGACAAAGTTGAGCATTGGGCAAGTGTTGAAAGAAACAGCGAAGAAAACGCTGTCCATTAGTACCATTGTTGTGGAAAACCCTGATTGAAAGCATTATTGAGAATTATAAGTTTCATTAAACGACCGTCATCGTTTAGTTTATTAATTAACGTTTTGCTTATTTGCGATCTAGCCACTGCAGATGAAGTACTGAGGTACAACCTAGGAACGTCTGGCAGCTCCATACCGTACGAAAATGCTGTAGACGAAAATAGAGCCGGCATCTTAGTTGAAATTTTACCTCTTATAATGGATAGAGCCGGTATCGAGACCGAAAAAGTCATGCTTTCTACAAAGCGTGCCATGTTCGCATTTAAAACAGGTAAGCTCGATTTCGACTTCTTCAGCCCTAGCTGGTTGTCTGATAATGAGCCCTCTGGCGACTTTACTTTTTCAGCCCCCATTCTCGACATCACTGAATATTTTATTACGCTGCCCGAAAATCGCAGCCGATACCCCAACGTAGCCTCTATTTATGGGGAAACCGTGGGAATGATTTCCGGCTATATTTATTTTAATTCAGACAAGTTCGTAAGGATGGACTTTCAAGAGGAAAGTAATCTTATTTTAGCCCTTGGTAAAAAGCGAATAGACATCATCATCATGGAAGAAGCTGCCTCGCGCTACTGGTCTTCAATTCACGGTATTGATATTGCCTTAGGCCCTGTTCACACGCAAGGCAAGCTGGCTTTACGCGTTCATAATCGACACAAGGATAAAATGCCTGCTATTAACAGCGCAATTGCCTATCTGCATCAAACCGGGCAAATCAAACAAATACTTGATAAGTATTCGGACTTTTCGCTATGAAGAACCGTGTTTCATCGCGTTAGTCTTAATCCTAGCGATACCTTAATTCTCCGCTTAGTTAACCTCAATCTCTGATAAATCGATGATAGCCTTTAAGATTTAATTTATACCAATCCGCTTAGATAATTGCTCACTCAGAAGGCGCTGACACAAGCGCTACCATTAACACTTAACCGTTGTGTTGCGACCAGCTATTTTTAACGCCGCTGGTAGTTTAACTGATTGAATGAAAAGACAAAGGCAGACTAGCGTCATTCCAACCCATCCCACCGGCTTGAATACTTCGCCAATTAAAAAGATAGCAAACAGTGTGGCAACCAGAGGCTCAATTAGCGTGATCAATGTGGCTTTGCTTGCCTCTGTAGTGCGAAGGCCGTAGCCGAATAACAAATATCCAAGAAACATAGGCACTATGGCCATATAGAGAGAGACACTGGTATGAGTAATATTGGCAAACAAGTTCTGACCGGTAATTGCAAGTGATGGGAGCAGAACGAGCGCAGCGCAGCCAAAGAGTCCAGCCATGGCTGATTTTGAGTTAGCGCCAGTATTAATAAGCTGCTTCGCAGCCCACGAATATCCCGCATAGGTTAAGCCTGCAACAAGCCCTAACACTACGCCAAATACTTGAGCACTTTGAGACTCAGGCATCACCAGCATTCCCTGCGCTTTGCCCATTGCTAATAGCCCTATCCCCAACGCACCTAGCACGAAGCTTACAGCCCACTTTAACGATACGGGCTTTTTATCTAAAAAGTATTCTAAAAGCGCGGCAAACAGGGGCGCACTCGCAATAGACACAATGGTGCCAATGGCAACGCCAGACAATCGCATTGAGCTATAAAATGCTAGAGGGTAAATAGCAACACAGGCGCTTCCAAACGAAAAAGTAGGCGCTTTAGAAACAAGCAGTTTCACATCCTTTACCAATGATTTCCTAGCAGTTAAGCACAGTAAAACGCCGCCTATACCCATGGCAAATGCACCGATGGCAAGTGGGCTGATATCTGGAGCAAACTGGGCCGCAGTGCCTGTTGTTCCCCACAAGAAACTTGCTACAACAATTGCAAATACGCCCTTTAGTGCGTCGCTTGTGCTTACTGCGTTTTCTACTGCTTTATTCACTTTCTATTCTCCACAAAAGCTTCGCTCATTTACGTTGTGCTCTACTTACTTCGCCTCTGACGAGTTTTTAAACAGCTATTCATGACTCACCTAAATCGTTGATAAATCAGTGCCTTCAAAATCAAAGCGAATCAGTTATCTAATCATACTGAGATTAATGGTTTTGTAATTAGCCAGATAGACGCTTCTTTTGACCTTTTAGACGCACATTTCCAGCACAATTCAAATTAACCCTGAATTAACATTTGAAATGAAAATAAAATTATTAGACTAAAGTTGAAATATTTATTTCATCATACCTAGAAATGACTGAATATTTTTGCCACATTACGCCCTTGCCTGATAACAAAATAGAAACAACCAACCTGGATGGACTTATGTTTACATTAGAAAAATCGTCGTTTAGACGAAGCACACTTAGCATTGCGGTAATGAGCCTGCTTAGTACTGGCGCAATAGCACAGGATACACAACAAGCGGATAACGATAACTTTGAGCAGATCATTGTAACGGCGACAAAACGCGCAGAATCCATTGAAGACATCCCTTTTTCAATCAACGCACAAACACAACGAGACTTTGAACGCAGCGGTGCAGGAAATTTAGAAGACGTCGCACGAAACGTGGCGAGCGTGTCTATTCAGAACTTAGGCCCAGGCCAAAGCCAAGTATCTATGCGTGGCGTTTCAGCAGGTCAGATTGTACGAGACCAACCTGGCGTTAAAGAGCAAGTAGGCGTATATCTTGATGAAAGCGTGATCTCGCTGTCTCTGTTTACCCCTGATCTCGACCTTTTTGATCTTAATCGCATTGAAACCCTGCGCGGTCCGCAAGGTACACTGTTTGGCTCTGGCTCTATTGGCGGAACCCTTCGTTATATCACCAACCAGCCCGAGCTCGACACCTTTGAAGGTAAGTTTGAAGCTAACCTTAATAGCGTGACAGACGGCGGTGTGGGTGGTCATGTTAAGGGCATGGTAAACGTACCTATTTCCGACACCATTGCCATGCGCGCGGTGGTATACCGCACTGATTACGCAGGCTTTATAGATGCGTTAGGTGAAAACGGCGCGTTTAGCGAAGACGTTAACGACGGCGACAGAACTGGTGGACGTGTGGCCTTCGTTATCGCCCCTAACGATAAACTCACCATTACGCCACGACTTATCTTCCAAGAACTAGAGATGAACGGGTTTAACAGGCAGGAAGTGTACAATGTCTTTGCTAACCCTTACACCACGACCCGCCCAGCTATACAATTGGGTGAGCGCGAGCAGTACTTACTACTAGAAGAAGGCTTCTCTGACGATACCTTGATTGCTGACGTAACTGCTGAATATAAGGCTGACGTTGCTGACTTCACTTTCGTGTATAGCTATACCGACCGCGATATTCTTGTAAGTCGTGATGCCAGCGCGCTTTCGGGCTCTGTAAGTATTGACTTAGGGTTTCCGGATGAAGCCGTACTATTACCGTCGAATCTTTTGGACCGAACAGAAGTAGAGCAAGATACCTTTGAGCTTCGCGCTGCATCTAATGGCGATGGCGCACTAGATTGGCTAGTTGGCGCTTTCTACTCGTCAACCAACCGTGTTTACGATCAATCTCTGCCTACGCCAGGGTATGATGCGTTCACCGATGCCACGTTAGGCGAAGGCACATCAGCAGCCGTTGCCAACGGCTTTGGAGAGGATTCGCCTTACAACGCCTACCTGCCATACGATTTAACGCAACTTGCTGTGTTTGGTGAAGTAAATTACCAAGTCAACGATGACTTCAAGATGACTGTAGGCTCGCGTTTTTACGATTACGAAGAAGAGCGTCAGTTTATCTCTGGGGGCTTGTTTGCCAACGGCGACAACCAGACTGATTCCACAGAGTCAGACGGTTTTACGTCCCGTGTTATTGGCCAGTATAGCGTAAACGAAAACGTGAATTTAAATGCTCAGGTGTCTCAAGGATTCAGACTTGGCGGCGTTAACGACCCGCTAAATAGAAGCCTGTGTACCGACCAAGATGAAGCCATCTTTGGTTCATTCCAAGACTATGACGATGAAAAGCTCACTAACTATGAGATTGGCATGAAGTCTTCAGGTCGTGGGTGGACGGCTAACATCTCGGCTTTCTATAACGATATTGAAGATCTTCAGGTTACTTTAGATGCGGGTTCTTGCTCGTCACGTGTGTCGTTTAACGTACCTGAAGCGCATACCCAAGGTATTGAATTTGAGCTAACACGCCAGTTTACTGATCAACTCTTTTTCTCATTAACCGGTAGCATCATTGAAGCTGAATTTGATTCAACTGTTGTTGACGGTGATGGCGCAGTACTAGGCGGTGTTGAAGACGGTAACCGATTAGCTTCAGTTCCTGAAGAGAGCTTCGCTATCGCATTTACCTACGATTTAGCGCAGCCCTTGTTCTCGTCAAACAGTACCTATTTCCAAGGCTCTTACCAATACGTAGGTGACCGCATCACTCAGCCTAGTGACCAGGTTGCAGGTGCCGGTGTGTTCACCTCAGGCCTTGCCTTTGGCGGTGCCACTGGTGCAGAAACAACGGAATTAGATTTGTTGTTAGACGATTACGGCACGCTTAATATGAGCTTTGGCCTAACTTACGATAGTTATGAAATCTTGTTATACGCCAACAATCTGCTCGATGAAAACGCGCAGCTATCGTTTGACAGAGAGCGTGGTGGACGAGCTCGCCTAGGGTTTACCGTTAATCAGCCACGCACTGTAGGCGCAACCTTCCGTTATTTCTTTCAGTAACGGACGATAAAACCTCTCTGCCTGGGGGAATATACTCTCGGGTAGAGGCTTCACCTGCTTAAGAAGAATGCCTCACCTAAAAGAGCTTTTGAAAAGTCACTTCGGAAAAGAGTGGAGTTGGCCGTAAGCCGGGTTCTGTCGTGGGCAATCATTCCTCTAGATCAGCAATCACTCACTGATTCAAGCAACCTACCCGATCCCCATGCGGGCCACACGTTGAGGGATCCTATTTGGTCTTGCTCCGGGTGGAGTTTACCTTGCCACACTCTGTTACCAGAGGTGCGGTGCGCTCTTACCGCACCCTTTCACCCTTACCGGCATGTAAACATGCTTAGGCGGTCTTCTCTCTGCTGCACTTGTCGTCGGCTCACGCCGCCCAGACGTTATCTGGCACCCTGCCCTTTGGAGCCCGGACTTTCCTCCCCTTTCTTACGAAAGCGGCGATTGCCTGGCCAACTCCGCGGCGCATTCTACATGAAGTGCCCTACAATAGCACCCTATTCCTGCGCGCTATAAAAGCACTTCTCAACGGAGGTTTTGTCATTTAGTTTGGTGATTATAAAAATTTGATCCCCTATTTCTATTTTCGTACTGCCCTTTGGGATGAGGGTCTCATCCCCACGGGCAATCATCGCGACGACTGTGTTTTCAGGCAGAGCTAATTCACTAATGGTTTTATGTAGTGCCGGCGATAGCTTTGATACTTCAATTTCTATCAGTTCTCGCTTGCTCTTAGCGACTTTCACAATTTCCAGCGTGCTCGATTCTTTCACTTCATCTTCTAATACCAAGCCTAACTTACGCGCTGCATAGGGTAAGGTGGAACCTTGCAGCAGAGCTGAAATTAGCACGATAAAGAACACCACATTAAAAATAAGCTCAGCGTAAGCCATGCCAAATATCAGCGGGAAAATAGCTAAGATAATGGGCACTGAGCCGCGCAGTCCTACCCATGAAATAAGCAGCGAGGCTTTGAACGAGAACTTAGAGAGTAACAAAATAGGCATAACCACCAGCGGACGGGCGATAAAAATAAGCACGAATGCAATCAAAAGGCCTTCTTTCCAGTTTACGAAAAGTTCGGTAGGCGTTACCAACAAACCTAAAATAACGAACATAGCGATTTGTCCAAGCCACGCCAAGCCGTCGAGAAATACAAAGGTGTTACGTTGATACGCAAAGCGGCTATTACCCACTATTACGCCCGTTATGAAAGTAGCTAGGAAACCGCTGCCGTTTAAATTCGCAGCTAAACCGAAAGACAATACGCCAAACAGCATCACAAATACGGGGTACAAGCCGATGGCCATTAAGGTAACGCGCCTGAAAAGCCATACTGCAACACCGCCTACGGCCAGTCCGACCGCTGCCCCCACACCCATTTGACTGGCAAAGAGTGAGAGTAAATCAACGGGCTTAGTTGAGCTGTCTTGAATAAGCGTTATTAACCCTATAGTCAGAAATATGGCCATGGGATCGTTCGAGGCACTTTCCAGCTCTAGTGTGGACTTTATTTTAGCCGGAATGCGTATGCCTGCGTTGCGCAAAACGGAAAACACCGCCGCTGCATCCGTTGACCCCACGATAGCGCCAAGTAATAAGCCTTTGTAGAGCGGTAAATCGAGAATAACCATGGCTGCCACACCGGTAAGCACTGCGGTGCCAATCACACCGAAGGTAGCGAGTAATGCAGCGGGTTTCCATGATTGTACTATGGATTTCTTAGACGTTTGCAGGCCACCGTCAAACAGAATAAGTATTAAAGCGAATGTACCAATGGCATGTGCTGCATCGGCATTATCAAAAAAGATTCGCCCAATACCGTCTTCGCCAGCCAGCATGCCTACACCCAGGAATAAAACCAATACCGGCACGCCAAAACGGGGAGATAACTTGCTTGCCAACACACCAAGAATGGCAAGTACGGCACTGATTAAGATAACGTGATCAACTGCGAACATTCTACATTCCTTATCGCCCTTAATGCATACGCTTCAACGACGCGTATGCATATAAGATTCCTGTAAATACTGCTACCTTAAGGTACTTTTTTAAGGTACTTTCTTAAGGTACTTGCGCGCGACTTAAGTTCACGAAAGCCTTAAGGTATGAGGTTAAGGAATATTTGCCGCCTAAGGGATGTGCGACAACGACGCCTTAATCTCTTCTGAAGTGGGCTTTAACTGTGCTTTACCTTGTTTCTCTCTTCTGCTGCCCAATAAATACAACAGCGTAGAGGTGATAAACAAGGTTGATGACGTGCCAATCACGACAGCAAAAACCATAGGAACTGCAAAACTTTCTACTGCGTCCCCTCCAAAGATAGCCATTGGAAGCAGCGCTAGCAGCGTGGTAACGGAAGTAAATACCGTGCGGCTTAGCGTACTGTTTACTGCTTCATTAATGGTATCTGCCAATGGCTTGTTTGGGTCTAAACGCAATAACTCACGGATGCGATCAAGCACCACCACTTTATCGTTTATAGAATAACCGATTAGTGCCAACAATGCTGCGACAGCCGTTAAGTTAAATTCAATGCCCGTTAACGCGAAAAAGCCTATGGTTTTGGTTAAATCGAGTATAACGGTGAGCAGCGCTGCGCTCGCAAAATGCGCTTCAAAGCGAGCCCACAGATACACCAACATGCCGCCACCTGCGATAAGCAGTGCTAGAATAGATAGCTCGGCGAAGCCTCCGCTGACTTTGGGTCCAACTATATCAATTTTATCAAAGCTTACCTCGCTGTCGGCTTGCGAAATTGCACGCTTTAGTGCGTCAGTCTGCTTTGCGTTGCTATTTTCAAGCTCGCCACTGCTATCTAGAACAGGGGCTCGCAATAAATAGTGATGTTCACTGCCATATTCTTGAATTGCTATTTGATCAAAGCCATTGCTTTCAATCACACTCCTTAGCTCATCGGTAGTAAGGGTTGGTGCGGTCAACTCAATCATGGTGCCACCGGTAAAGTCGACGCCATAATGTAAGCCAGGCTTAGCAAACAAGCCAATTGAAAGCACTGTTAACACGACCGAAATAGCGAGTGCAATTTTACGTTTTGCCAGAAAATTAATACCGCTAAGCGTATCGCTTAACCGTAAAAGCGGCGATGAGAAGCGCAAAGGAAGGCGCTGCTGCGTGCGATCTCGCGCATTCTTTTGCTTCGACTTAACCACTCTTAGCATTAACATTTTAGTTAGAGCTACAGCAGTAAATACCGAGGACACCAGACCAAGGGCAATAGTAATCGCAAACCCTTTAATAGGGCCGCTACCAAACATAAACAACAAGCTTACCGCTATTAATGTGGTGAAGTTTGAATCTACAATAGTTGCGAACGCCTTATCGAAGCCCACTTCTATTGCACTGGCTGCCGGACGGCCTTTTTTACTTTCCTCACGAATACGTTCATTAATCAAAATGTTCGCGTCTACCGCCATGCCCATGGTCAGGATCAAACCTGCAATGCCCGGTAGTGTCAGCGTTGCGCCAAACAGGGTTAATGCGCCAAACACCAATGCCATATTGATACAAAGAGCAAAACTTGCGATAGCGCCCCACCTGCCGTAAATCGCCACCATGAATGCCAATACCAGTAACGCACCTGCCACGCCGCTTTCCACTCCGGTTTGAATTGCATCACTGCCTAAATCAGGCCCGACCGTGCGTTCTTCTATAATGGTAAGTGGCACAGGTAGTGCACCAGTGCGAAGCATTAATGCGGTGTTGCCCGCCTCGGGCAATGTAAAGTTACCGGTTATTTCACCACGACCACCTGGGATCACGCTATTAATAACGGGGGCTGTAACCACTTGGTCGTCAAGGACGATAGCAAGCACACGGCCGATGTTGTCACGTGTCATAGTGGCAAACTGCTTGGCACCTGCGCTGTCTAATCGGAACGTCACTACTGGCTGGCCATTTTCACTGCTTAAGACACCTGCCGCGTCAGTAATGTGCTCACCTTCTAGCGCCACTTTTTGCTCTAAGCGATAGGTATTACCCGCCGCATCTTGCTTATTCATTACCTGCTCAGACTGGCTGTTCGCGGCCCAGTGAAAGGTCATTTGTGCGGTAGTGCCCAATAATTTTTTAACTTGAGTGGGGTCAGACATACCCGGCATCTGAACTAAAATGGCGTCTTTACCTTGTAGCGTAACGCTAGGCTCAGTAAGCCCCGTTTCGTTCAAACGCTTTCGAACTACTTCAACACTTCGGCTTAACGTGTCTTTAACCAGTTGCTCGGTATATAGCTCGTTAAGCGTAAGGGTAACGGTGCTTTGCTTTATCTCTACATCAAGTGCGCTTGAACCATTTGGCTGAGCCGAAATTTGATATGCCGCGTCTTTAACCTTTCTCGCATCATCTGCACTACGCAAGGTAAAAACCACACTTCCAGAACGACTATCTTTGTGGACGAGTGAATGAGACGTTTTTGTATAGCGCACGTTTTCACTGCGCAATTCGCTAAGTAAGTCGCTCGAAAAGCTGTTGAGTTGCTTTTCAAACAATGCGTTGGTGTCTGCGGCTAATAACAGGTGCGAACCACCTTGCAAATCTAAGCCTAAAGATAGGGTGGAAGTGGTGTACCATGTAGGTAGTTGCTGTTTAATTGATTGTGGCAATATGTTGGGCGCAGCGCTCAGTAAACCGAGCATAACGATGAGCACATACACAAAGCCACGAAATGAAAATCGTGCCATTTTAAAATCCTGAATAATTTAATTTTTTGAAGCGCCTTAATATGCCGCTAAGCGAACGTGCTAGCGCATTAAGGCAAAAAAAGAATTAGCTCAGGGATAAAGGTGGGCCGCGAGAAGGTTGGCGGTAGTATTGGCGAGCACGGGGTACAACATTTGCCATACCCAAACACAGCACAATAGCCAGAAGAACAAACCCCAAGGTCAATTCAACAATTGCCTCAGGTCCATCGCCTTGATCGTCACTGTTTTCTAGCTTAGTGCCGGTAAACCGTAACGAATAGCTCTTGCCCGCGTAATTAAATTGGGCAAGTGGTGACTGCTGACTTACTTCAACTTCATTATTAATTTGACCACTTTGGAAGCTTGCACTGAGGATGAGGCACGAGAGTACCCATGCCATGAAAAGCGGCATGTAGGACGAAAACCCGTGGCGAAAGTTTAGTGCTCTCAAAGTAGTGAATTGTCTGTATGTGAAGGAAAAGTCGCGCTAAAAACACACGCTGTGTTAATGCGTTATATTGGGGCGAGTATACATTAACCAATATCATGAGTAACGAAATTACCGTTGAAGCACATAATTTTGGGGTTTTACATTTCTGCCCATCGCTTCTTCTTGTAAGTTTACTCACTTGGATATAAGGTGATTTTTTGTGCTGTTTGTATATCAATTGGCAATGGAGCCATAGCATGACAATCACTGTAGGGATCACACATCATACTGAATACCATTACGATAGAAGTATCAGTATGTCACCGCATACTTTCCGCCTTCGCCCTGCTCCGCATAGCCGAACACCGATAAAAAGTTACTCTTTAAAAGTCTATCCCGAGAATCACTTTATCAATTGGCAGCAAGACCCGTTTGGTAACTACCTTGCACGCGTAGTATTTCCTGAGAAGACTAAAAAGTTCTGGTTTACCGTAGACCTTGTTGCCGAACTGACAGTTATCAACCCTTTTGACTTCTTTTTAGAATCTTACGCTGAAACCTTTCCTTTTTCTTATGAAAAAAGGCTGGCGAGAGATTTAACACCCTATCTTGAGACAGAAGAAGCATCATCTTTGTTTCAGCAGTTAATTGACAATCAGCAGCCTAAAGAGCCTGTTGCTACCGTCGATTTCTTAGTGGGTGTAAACCGCGCGGTATACGACCTGATTGAATACGGTGTGCGCATGGAACCCGGAGTCCAAAGCATCGACGAGACTCTACAGAAAAAGGGCGGCTCGTGTCGTGACTCGGCTTGGCTATTGGTTCAGCTTTTTCGGCATTTAGGGCTGGCATCGCGATTTGTTTCGGGCTATCTGGTTCAATTGGCAAGCGATGAAAAGTCACTTGATGGGCCGAGCGGCCCGGAAAAAGACTTTACCGACCTGCACGCATGGTGTGAAGTTTACGTACCCGGTGCGGGATGGATTGGCCTTGACCCTACGTCTGGGCTTTTCGCGGGTGAAGGGCACATTCCATTGGCATGTACTCCTGAACCACTGTCGGCAGCGCCGGTTACCGGTGCCATCGATCAATGTGAATCGACGTTTAGCTTCTACAACAACGTACAACGATTGCACGAACCGCCTCGAGTAACCAAGCCTTACAGCGATGCCCAGTGGGCCGCTATCGATAGGCTTGGAGGCCAAATAGACAAGGACTTAGTTAATGCAGGAATAACCCTCACCATGGGCGGCGAACCTACGTTTATTTCCATTGATGATATGGAAAGCGAACAGTGGAATACCGCCGCCGACGGCAAGGAGAAACGCATTTTAGCGCACACGCTTTTCATGAAAATGGTGGAAAGCTTTAGTAATACTGGCTTTCGCCATTATGGACAAGGTAAGTGGTATCCAGGAGAGCCATTACCTCGCTGGCAATATGCCTGTTACTGGCGTAAAGACGGAACGCCTATCTGGCATGATCAAGCGCTACTTGCTGACAACAACGCCACTTACTCTTTCTCACAAAACGAGGCGCAAACATTTGCTACTCAACTAGCTACGGCGTTGGGTTTAAGTGAAAAGGTTGTCGTCACCGCTTATGAAGACGTGCTGTATCATTTATGGCAAGAGGGTAACCTGCCGCAAGACCCGTCACCCGACGCCCCAGAACTGCTTCACGCAATGACCCGCAAAGGCTTTTTAGCCAAACTGGAGCAGGGTTTAGATAAACCCGTGGGCTTTATTATTCCCCTCGCCTACGACACGGTTTTTGACGGATGGCAAAGTAGTGTATGGTCATTTAAACGAGGGCACTGCTTCTTATTACCGGGCGACTCTCCATTAGGTTATCGCCTGCCGTTGAGCAGCTTAGGCAGTCCGGATACGCTAGCTGAACGGGATCCGGCAGACATGACCGGCTCGCTCTCATCCCCAACGTCTCACAAAGGATATATTGGTGAAAAGTCAGTATTAACCGCCCTTTGTATAGAAGTGCGCGATGGAAAGTTATGCGTATTTATGCCGCCTGTAGGCCACTTTGAGCATTATGCGCTGCTGTTAAACGCTATTGAGTCCATCGCTGATAAACTTGATATTCCCGTGATATTAGAAGGCTATACCCCGCCCTACGACAGTCGCGTTGAAAAGTTTGCGGTTACCCCCGACCCCGGTGTTATCGAGGTCAACGTTCACCCTGCATCCGATTGGCATACTCTGGTAAAAAATACCCATGCCCTTTATGCCATGGCCAAGTCATGTCGACTAGGAACAGAAAAATTCATGCTTGATGGACGGCACGCCGGCACAGGAGGCGGAAATCACGTGACCATGGGTGGGCCGACACCGTTAGAGAGCCCGTTTTTAAAACGTCCAGACATTCTTCGAAGCTTTATTACCTATTGGCAGCATCACCCTGGGCTTTCCTATTTGTTTTCGAGCCTTTTCATCGGCCCGACTAGCCAAGCGCCTCGCGTCGATGAAGCTCGGGATGAAAGGCTTTACGAATTAGAAATTGCGTTCTCTCAAATTCCCGATGGCGAAGTTCCCTCACCTTGGTTAGTTGACCGCCTCCTTCGGCACTTGCTGACTGACCTGACAGGAAATACCCATCGTGCAGAGTTTTGTATCGATAAGCTATTCAACCCCGACTCACCCACCGGGCGATTGGGCATTGTAGAGTTTCGCGGTTTTGAAATGCCTCCCCACGCCAGAATGAGTTTGATGCAAATGCTTCTTCTGCGCACGCTGCTAGCGTGGTTTTGGAAACAACCATACAAGAAGAAACTGGTGCGATGGGGCACAGAGCTTCACGACCGCTTTATGCTGCCCCATTACGTTCGGCAAGACATTGCTGAGGTATGTAGCGACCTAAACGCAGCAGGTTTTCCCATTAAGCTTGAATGGTTCGATCCGTTTTTTGAGTTTCGATTCCCTCGCTGCGGTAGCCGTGAAGTCGGTCAAATTAAGCTAGACCTCTTTAGCGCTATAGAGCCTTGGCATGTACTGGGTGAAGAAGCGACAGGAAGCGGAACTGCGCGTTATGTTGACAGCTCCCTTGAACGCGTCCAGCTCACTGTTTCAAACATGCATACAGACCGATACATAGTGTCGTGTAACGGCCGCAGATTACCGTTAAAACCCACCAATATTCGCGGAGAACATGTAGCCGGAATTCGCTTTAGAGCATGGCACCCTGCATCGGCGCTTCACCCGACCATTGGCGTGCACGCGCCGTTGGTCTTTGACGTTTACGACAGCTGGGCGGGTCGCTCATTGGGCGGATTTACTTATCATGTCAGTCACCCGGGCGGGCGTAACTTCTCTACTATGCCGGTGAACGCTTTTGAGGCAGAAGGAAGGCGTATTGCCCGATTCTGGGATCACGGTCATACCCCGTCGGTGGCGTCACCTTCCATGCCTGAGTGGTCGCCTCACTTAGCAACACAGTATGTGGTTGACCATGAAGGTCACAGTGATTTTGATTTACCTTTGGAAGAAGCCGAGAATGAAGAATATCCAAATACGCTGGATTTGCGCCGGCCTCCTACACTATAGTTTAAGTGACAATCGATTTTATGAGTGAAGATTTCACCATGCCAGAATGGCTTAGCAGCTATATCAATTCGAGCACTGCTGCGGATGAGAGCAAACGTCTGCTCAATACGTTATTTTCTCGTTTGTCAGGCCTTAACAGTGACGAGGTCTCCTTTAGAGCAAATGAAATTCGTCGACTAATGCGAAACAGTGGTTTTGCAGATATTGACGAACGCCAAAATTGGCAGCTAGACCCCTTGCCGATGCTTATTTCAAGCCAAGATTGGGATGTAATCAGTCGCGGTATTGAACAGCGAGTCTTACTGCTTAATAAAGTGCTTTTAGACTTAAACACAGACAGGCAAACACTAACTAGCGGTGTTTTCTCCACCGGCCATTTAATGCGTCATCCCTACTATCTTGCCGAAAGTCACACACTTACCTCGTTGAATAACGGGCTATTCTTAAGTGCGTTCGACATTGCCCAAGATGTAAACGGTGAGTACTTCATGCTAAACGATCACTGCCAGTTCCCTCGCGGTCTTGGACTGCTGCTGGAAAACAGGATTGTGGCAAGAAGGGTGATGAGTGAGGAGTTTGCAGAATGTGGTGTGCAGCGAATAGCAGGCTTTTTCGAGCAGCTTCAGCATGCTATTGACCAAGAAACCGCGGCGATTAATGACCCGCGCATTGTCATTTTGTGCAGAGGTCCAGACGATCAGTATTATTCTGAGCAGGCATATCTTGCCACTTACATGGGCTACACGCTGGTGCGAAGTGCTGACTTAACGGTGAGGAAAGGACAAGTTTGGCTTAAAGCTTTAGACGGGTTGCGAAAAGTTGACGTAATTTTGCGTTGGATTGAAGACAGGTTTTTAGATTCACTGGAACAAGTTGACTATTCAGCTTTCGGAATCCCGGGTCTAATTCACGCAGTCCGTACTCAAAACGTGGTTTTGCTCAACCCGTTGGGCAATGGGGCTATTCAAATTCCTGCGATCAAAAACAATTTACATCGGGCCGCCGAGTTTTTTAATGGTGAACCTTTACTGCTTCGCCAGCAAGAAACCTTTCCTGCAGACAGCATTATGCAAAGCGATTGGCCTGGGTTTGAGTTGATGAGCTATGTCGACCCCGAACTCAAACTAGACGGTGATAAAGACGCTGACACCATCGCAAATACACTTCAAACGGTCGCATTACCCGACCTATTTTGGCGCAAAAAAGTAGAACTTTCACATACGCCGTTTTGGCACGATGCAGGGCTGGTAAGTAAACCCGTGATCATGCGTTGCTATGCGTTATATTCACAAGGGCAGGTTTTTATTCTCCCTTCAGCCATGTGTTTTACGCCCAAGGCGGCGCGCATCGATGGCAAAACCGAAATAAAAGATACGTGGGTAGAAACCATTGGCCCGCCTCAAGAGCGTGTGCCTTCTATTCCAAAATCACTTCAATCAGATGCAGATCTGGCGTTAGTTGAAGGGTTACTGCCTAGCAGAACGGCAGAAAATCTATTTTGGTTGGGCTGCGCGGTAGAGCGCAGTGAAAACGTGATCCGGTTGGTTAGGGTATTTATAGACAAATTTACTGAGCTTGCCATTTACCCCGATGAGGCGCACAAAAATGCCCTGCTTCGATTTAAAACCGGCTTAGAACAGCAGGCGTTAATTTACCCTTACCTTACACCAGATACACCAAATTTAGGCGATAGCGAAGTCGGTTTTAAAGAGCTGGTGATATCACTATTGAAAGACAACGCCTTCGCTGGTGGCCTTTACAGCAGCATTAATATGGTAGTGCAAAGTGCGCTGCAAGTGAGGGAGCTTCTTTCTTATGACAGCTTGCGCATTATTGAAAGCCTAGAAGAGGAACATCACGAATTTAGCACCATTACCGAGCAGACGCCGACGCACAGATTACAAAGTACGCTGGATAAATTAATTGGGCTTACCATGGCATTTAACGGCTCTATTCAAGACAGCCTGTCTAAGAGTAATGGCGCGTTTATGATAGAAATTGGTCGTCGGTTAGAGCGCAGCAAACAGCTTGTATCTATGGTGCAAAATTTGCTGCAATTTCCGCTTCCTGAAGCTGAGCAACAAAACGTGCTGGAAATCGTGTTGGTGGCGCAAGTGAGCGCGATTACACATAGGCGCCGATACCGTGCATTCCAAAGTATCGAAACGGGATTAGAGCTTTTGCTTCTGGATGCCGAATATCCACGCTCATTAGCCCATCAAATTCAAAAAATAACCGAGCTTTGCGAAAGTTTACCGGTAAGTGCCAAGCCCGGCTTTTTAAGTACCACAGAGAAAATTCTGTTGCAGTTAAAAGCAAGCTTCGCGCTGGCAGACAGACAGACCTTGAACATCAACACAAACCAGACACCATCGGGTTTAGTGTCTTTGCTAAAAAGCGTGACATCACAACTTCAGAAGTTCAGTGAAATGATGCAAACCCAGTACTTTAGCCACACTAAGCCTGCGTCACAGCTGCATTGGTCTGGCATTGGCACCGCGTCTGTACAGATCGTTGAAAAACCGATAGATGAGAAAGCGACAGCTCCGTTAGCCAGTGCGCCTGATGCCAGTAGTCCGAATGAAAGTGAGGTGAAAAAATGAAGTACACCATTCGTCACGTCACTACTTACAAGTATTCCAACAAGGTGAGCCTGACACAAAATCACGCCCGCCTAATACCGCTAAACACCTTCAATCAAAAAAGGATTAGCGCCAGTGTCACTATTGTGCCTGAACCTGACTATCAGGCAGAGTTTAGAGACTACTTTGACAACACGGTAACAGTGTTTGAAATACCCACCCTGCATGAAGAAATGCAGGTTATCGCAACCAGTGAGGTAGAAATTCAAGGTGCGCCGTTACAAGGTTTGTTTGCTCACAATACGCAGTGGGAAAACGTGAGAGATCAAATCCGCTACCCGGTGGATCAGAGCATGTTGGCAGCACAGTTTTTCAGTATTCCCACCCGCCTTACTCAGGCCAATAAAGCGATTTTAGATTATACCTTGGCGTCGTTTACGCCTAACCGCCCCATTGTGGAGTCGTGCGACGACTTAATGAACCGCATTTTTAACGATTTTACCTTTGACCCATCCTTTTCGACGATTAATACCCCAGTAAGCCATGTGTTTGAGCACAAGCGGGGCGTATGTCAGGACTATGCCCACCTAACGCTTACTTGCTTACGCAGTATTGGTTTGGCGGCGCGCTATGTAAGTGGATATATCGAAACGATTCCACCACCGGGTCAGGAAAAGCTTACTGGTGCAGACGCCACCCACGCTTGGGTTGCGCTTTTTGTACCGGGCTCTGGTTGGATTGATTACGATCCGACCAACAATTTGAAACCCTACGACCAGCACGTTACGTTAGCTGTCGGACGAGATTTTGCAGATATCACACCGCTTAAAGGCATTATGTTTGGTGGTGGAAATCAGGTTTTAGACGTTTCAGTGGATATGAATCGCGGACAATAAGGAGCGTAGTTTGAGTAGCCAAAAACAAAGTCAGACGATGTCGAAAGCTGTGAGTCTGGAACACTGCAATTTTTCCGAGTTTTACGATGAACTGATAGATAAAAATGGAAAACCCCGCCCTCACGGTGCGCCGTTAATGGATTATTTGTCGCAACTAAGTGAAGAAGAACTTAAGAACGCGCAAGATGCCGCCGAGTTGGTGGTGAAAGAAATGGGTATTACCTTTACGGTTTATGGTGAAGGAAGCTCAATAGACCGTGCGTGGCCCATTGATATCATTCCTCGTATTATTCCAAATAAAGAATGGCAACGCGTAGAAGAAGGGCTTAAGCAGCGCGTAAAAGCCCTTAATATGTTCATCGACGACCTTTATCACGATCAGAAGATTATTAAAGATGGCGTTTTTCCTAAAGCGCTTCTCGACAAGTCCGTGAACTTTCGAAAGCAGTGTGTAGGTGTTTCTCCGCCAAACGGCATCTGGGCACATATCTGCGGCTCTGATCTAGTGCGTGATAGCGACGGCACGATTTACGTACTGGAAGACAACCTGCGCGTCCCCTCTGGCGTATCTTACATGTTGGAAAACCGTTCGGTGCTAAAGCGTGTCTTTCCAGACATGTTCGAGAAAATGGATATTCTTCCGGTAAACGACTATCCCTCACAGCTGTTCGATATGCTGTCGAGTCTATCACCACGTCCTCAGGATAAACCTGAAGTAGTGGTGCTTACACCCGGTATCTACAACTCTGCCTACTTTGAACACTGCTATCTTGCTCAGGAAATGGGTTGTGAGCTAGTAGAAGGTCGAGACCTAACCGTAGAAAAAGACGACTGCGTCTACATGAAGACGATTAAAGGCCTACGCAGGGTCGACGTTATCTACCGCCGTATTGACGATATGTTTTTAGACCCAGAAGCATTCAACCCAGATTCGATGCTGGGCGTGCCCGGGCTAATGCGAGCGTGGAGTAAAGGCAAGGTAACACTGGTTAATGCGCCGGGGGCTGGCGTGGCAGACGATAAAGTGGTGTACACCTATGTACCCGACATGATTCGCTATTATTTGGATGAAGAAATTAAGCTGCCTAACGTCGAAACCTACCGGTGTTACGAGCCCGAAGACTTCAAATATGTGGAAGCCAACATCGACAAGCTTGTGATCAAACCTGCCAATGAGTCGGGAGGCTATGGCTTGCTAATCGGTCCGAAATCAACCAAAAAGCAGCAGCAAGAAACCCTTGCTCAAATAAAAGCGGATCCGAGAAACTGGATAGCACAGCCAACTTTGAATTTATCTACTGTTCCTACTATCGATGGCAATGTGATTGAAGGGCGACATGTGGATCTTCGACCTTTCATTCTTTCATCAGGTACTCACACCTACGTAACAACGGGAGGCCTCACCCGGGTTGCCCTTGTTAAAGGTTCCCTCGTGGTCAATTCATCACAAGGCGGTGGTAGTAAAGATACTTGGATTGTGGATTAGGAGGGACTGACATGTTATCACGAGTTGCTGAAACGCTTTATTGGACGGCGCGCTACGTTGAAAGAGCTGAAAACCTCGCCCGCCTGATTAATGTAAACAACCTCCTGCTGATGGACTTACCCAAAGGGTTTTCGCCAGGCTGGGAGCCATTGCTAGACATAACGGGAAATCGCGAGCCATTTGAAGCCATTTATACTGAATACAGCGAGAAGAACGTCGTAAAGTTTCTGACTGTAGACACCCGCAACCCTTCTTCCATATTGAACTCGCTTCAATTTGCTAGAGATAACGCGCGCACAATCAGAGACGTTATTCCAAGAGAAGTGTGGGAAACGCTGAACGCACTTCACTTATCGGTAAAAGAGAACAGTACAAGCTTTCTAAGTAAACGCGGGCGCTTTGCAAGTTTAAAGCAGGTAATCAACCAGTGTTTACTGATGTTTGGAACCATGGATGCCAGCATGAGCCACGACGAAGGCTATTTCTTCTGGCGCTTTGGTGCGGCATTAGAAAGGGCTGATATGACATCAAGGATAATTGATGTTCGCTCTTCTACTCTTACCGAAGACATGAGCGACCTGCCTTTTGAAAACATCTTGTGGATGAGTGTACTTCGAAGCCTGAGCGGCTACCAAATGTATCGCCAAAAAATGGGCGTTCGCATACGTCCGGGCGACGTGTTGTTATTCATGCTACACAGTAAAGAGTTTCCGCGAAGTGTGTTGTTCTGCTTGAACAAATTAAAGAGCTTGTTCCTCAACTTGCCCGACAACGAGGCAATGATAGAGCGTATTGATCACAGCATTAACGATTTGGAAAAGCAGCCTGTTGCGTCACTTCGAGGTCGGGCTCTGCACAACTACATTGATGAACTACAAATTGATTTTGCCGATATTCATCAACAACTAGCTGAACAGTATTTCTTGCATTAGTAAGCATTCAACGCCAAAAGCTGGGCATATTAAGCGCGAACGCTAAAAAAATTGGTGTACGGTTTAGGCTTTGTATATTACTCGTCAACACAGAGATTATAAGCATAAAAAAACCCTCGAGTTATCGAGGGTTTTTAGTATCAATCTAACGAAAGAACAATTAGTTCGGCGTAATTGCGTTATGGTAAACGTCTTGTACGTCGTCGCAGTCGTTTAGCATGTCCATGAATTTTTCAAACATCGGCATGTCTTCTTCGCTTATCTCAGTTTCAGTCTGAGGTATCCAGCTCATTTCTTCTGCAATAAAGCTAATGTCTGGGTAAGCTTCAGTAAGTGCTGTTTTTACTTGATAGAATTCAGTGTGCGGTGCGTATACCGTCACTTTGCCGTCTTCAACTTCAACGTCAGTTACGTCTACGTCTGCTTCCATTAGCACTTCTAAGATGGCGTCTTCGTCGTCACCTTCAAATTGGAAAACAGCTTGGTGATCGAACATGTGCGATACCGCACCCTGTGCGCCAAGTTTTGCGTTGGTTTTAGTGAAGCAGTTACGTACTTCAGTGATAGTACGGTTTGCATTGTCAGACAAGCAGTCAACAATTACCATGCAGTTACCTGGGCCAAAGCCTTCGTAGCGCATAGGCTGGAAGTCTTCACCTGCACCGCCAGCGGCTTTATCAATGGCTTTTTCAATAACGTGGCTTGGTACCTGGTCCTTCTTTGCTTTTTCCATTAGGCGGCGAAGCGAAAGGTTAGTGTCTGGGTCGGCACCACCATTTTTCGCACACACGTAAATTTCTTTACCGTATTTAGAATAAACTTTAGTTTTTTGGCCGGCAGTTTTTGCCATGGCGTTTTTACGAACTTCGAATGCTCTTCCCATCTTAAAATTCTCTTTCTCGCAATTTGAAATGCTGCGTTGGGTTTTATCGGGCTACTATTTGCCTGACCATTGAACCAGGCTGCATCGCTCTGCCTTACTTGGCAGCCTTGCCGAACGCGACGTTTCTATAAATGGTCGAACGCGACAGTGCTGAAAATTGCCAAGCGAAACATTGCCAAAAATAACGGCTGGCTAAGCGACACAAAAAATTTGGGCGAAATTCTACCTTAATTTTCATGTAATACCAATGTGAACGCCCCTAGAAAGGCGACAGGTTGGTAGCTTTCACATTTTCATTGAGTTCAAAATGTACTCTGACCCCATATATTTATGCTTACGGCAAGTGTTCGGTTGCCAGATAATCGTGGGACTGCATTTCCTTTAAGCGGCTAAGGCAACGCTTAAATTCAAAGTTAAGTAGTCCTTCAGTATACAAGCTTTCCAGCGCTACTTCTGCCGATATGATTAACTTTACATTTCGCTCGTAAAACTCATCTACCATGGCAATAAATCGGCGCGCCACATCGTCATTATGCTGGCCCATTTCCTTAACGTTGGCTAAAAGAACGGAGTGGTAACAACGGCTTAACTCGATATAGTCGCTCTGGCTACGGGGTCCGCCACACAACGCGTTAAATTCGATCATTAATACGCCGTCAGCGTTTCTAAGGGTGGCAATCTTGCGGTTATTAACCTCAATGTCTTCGCCTTTAGAACCTTCCTCTGGCGCTAGCTGCGAAAAGTAGCTATGTAAGTTTTCCGTGGCTTCATCATCAAGGGGATAGTGATAAATTTCAGCTTGCTCTAACGTTCTAAGACGATAATCAATACCACTATCAACATTTACCACACGAGTATTCTGATTTAGTAGATCGATGGCAGGTAAGAACCGCGCACGCTGCAATCCGTTTTTATATAAATCGTCAGGTACTATGTTCGAAGTCGCCACCAGCACGATGCCGTGACCAAATAGCTCTTCCATTAACGTGCCTAAAATCATGGCATCCGTAATATCAGACACAAAAAACTCGTCAAAACATATTACCCGCGCCTCTTTTGCTAACTTAGCGGCTACCAGCTTTAGGGGGTCTTGTGCGTTTTTAAGCTGCTTTAGTTCATCGTGTACACGGTACATAAAGCGGTGAAAATGTACGCGCATTTTCTTTTCGAATGGCAAACAGTCGTAGAATGTATCTACCAAATAGGTTTTGCCTCGCCCTACCCCGCCGTGAAAGTAAATGCCCTGAATGCCAGGCTTTGCGTGGCCTTTTCCAAACGCTGCTTTTAACTTTACCCGCCACGTCGTTTTCTTTTCAGGCTGGGTAAGTTCATCAAACAAACGTTGAAGTTCTTTTACTGCATTTTCTTGCGCCGCATCGTAATGAAAGTCAGACGACTGAAGATCTAGCTGATATTTTTCCCATGGCGTCATCGCCGAAACCACTCCGTACAAAAGTCAATAGCGGCGCTTGCTGCACCGACCTGCTTGAATTTCTCAATTATGACCTTAATTTTAATGGAAATCACGGTAGAATCTCACATTGAAATTCGACATACACCGAATAAATGTCACGATGTATGCGCTTTTCGGGTTCGACCTTGCTATATTCAGCGTATGGTCGAAAGCAGCTTTTAGATCGTAGAAGTAAAGGTCGGCTGCAAGATGTAGATTGATTCGGAGAATATAATGGAATTGTTAGTATCTCTTGCTTTGTTAGTAGTTGGGTTAATTATTGGCTTTTTCGCAGGTCGCTTTTTTCAACAAAAGCAAGGCGCAGGCAATACTGCACAGACTGAGAAGCAAGTTAAGGAGATCCTCGCACAGCAGGCACAACACCACATTCATCAAACTCGTCAAAGCTTAGAGAGCATTGAAAGCCAGTGCGAAACCTTAAAGCAACAAATTGAAGAGTATGAATTGCTGCTTGAGCAAGGCAGCGATGATGACAGCAAAGTTCCTTTTTATGGGGAACAAGCAACTACGTATTTACGTAACAACCTAAAAGGGTCTGACAAATCGAGAGTTCAGCGTGTATCTGACACACAGCCAAGAGACTTCGCAAACTCAGGTTCTGGGCTGTTCGTCGGCGGATCTGATAAGAATACCGCAGAAAAACAGTAACATCGGGAACTTTATCACGACCTCGGACTCTTTTAGTGAAACCATGCTATGTCGCATATAACATGAAGGAGTGTAAGCGAACATGAAAATGTCTTTCCGCCATTGTCTATTGGCGTCTGCCGTTGTTGTAAGTTCATTGGGCTTTACTGCTAGCACACAGGCGGCGTTACCGTTCTTTTCTGATAAGAAAGATGAAGTTCCCTCGTTAGCCCCTATGCTTGAAGAAGCTACCCCCGCGGTAGTAAGCATTGCGGTAGAAGGAACGCAAACCTCTACGCAGCGTGTACCAGAGATGTTTCGCTACTTCTTCGGTGCTCCGCAAGAACAGGTTCAAGAGCGCCCTTTCCGAGGTCTTGGTTCTGGTGTCATCATAGATGCCGATAAAGGTTATGTCGTTACCAACAACCACGTTGTTGATAATGCAGATGAAATCACTGTTAAGTTAACTGACGGTCGCGAGTTTAAGGCGAAAAAGCTAGGTTCAGATGAGCAAAGCGATATCGCGCTACTTAAAATTGAACCTGATGACCTAAAGGCCTTACCCTTAGCTAATTCTGACGCCCTGCGCGTTGGTGATTTCGTAGTAGCCATTGGCAACCCATTCGGTCTATCACAAACCGTTACCTCAGGTATCGTTAGTGCTTTAGGTCGCTCTGGTTTAAACATTGGTGGTTACGAAGACTTCATTCAAACTGACGCGGCAATTAACCGAGGTAACTCAGGTGGCGCATTGGTCAACCTTCGCGGGGAACTGGTTGGTATTAATACAGCCATTTTCGGCCCGAACGGCGGCAACGTCGGCATTGGCTTTGCTATTCCTGCCAATATGATGAAAAGCCTTGTGGATCAAATTGCAGAATTTGGTGAAGTTCGCCGTGGCTTATTGGGTATTTTAGGTAGCGACATAGACGCAGGTCTTGCCGAAGCTATGAACGCGGAGGTAAATATTGGCGCCTTTGTGAGTGAAGTGCAGCCAGAGTCTGCGGCAGAAAAAGGCGGCCTACAAGCCGGTGATATCATTACTGCCATTAACGGTCGTAAACTGCATAGCTTCCAAGAACTACGCGCAAAAATTGCGAGTATGGGAGCCGGCGCTGAAGTTGAACTTACCGTTATGCGCAAAGGCAAGAAAATGAATGTTGAGGTTGTATTAGACGACGCAACAGATACCACGGTAACTGCAGCTCAAATTCACCCTGCTCTTGAAGGTGCAACGCTTGCTAACGGTACAGACAACGCTGGTAATGCCGGTGTGGTAGTGTCGGATATTGAGCGCGGCGCACCTGCAGCGCGAATTGGCCTTCAGCCTGAAGACGTGATTATTGGTGTTAACCGGGTACGCACATCAACGGTTGCAGAGTTTAGAAATGCACTAGACGAAGCGAAAGGCGTTATTGCACTTAACGTGAAACGCGGTAACTCAACGCTTTACTTGGTTATCAGGCAGTAGCATTTAAACCAAGGAATACCTCTCTCTTGGCATTTTATAGTTTGAGCAGAGGGTTAACTTTAAAACGGCGCCACGTGAGCGCCGTTTTGTTTTCTAGGGTATAGATTTTAACTCTCGCTGGGTGGGTATTGATCTATGCGGACTGGAATTAAGACTACCTAAAGTCAAAAGTTCTATGAGCAAGCTGAGAAAGAAAAAAGCTTGCTATTCAAGTTGCACAAAAATTACTTTTCATTACGGTAGTTTATTGAATAAAGTGATATCCTTTAACGTAAGAATGATAATTTAAGAATGTTGCGCTTTAAGATTGTGAAGTAGTGCTGTTTTTGCGGCACATATAAGTAAGTGCGACGGACAACAAAAAGTGTGACTTGTGACTGGCCGCTCAATATTTAACTTCATACTAAAATCTGTATTTCTTGGCGTAGCTGTTGCTGCACTTCTATTAGTTTTCCTTCCCGATCTTCGTCAAGGTAAAGGCCTTACGCAAGGGTTCTTTAACTCACCCTCGGTAAGCGCCAGCCGCGAAAGCTATTTTACGGCGTTAAGTCGCTCTGCACCTGCGGTTGTAAATATCTATAGCGTAAGTATTGAAAACGGCTCAGGGCTATTTAGAAATCAATCTCGTGGACGCACTAACCTTGGTTCAGGCGTTATCATGACAGAAAACGGCTACTTGCTTACCTGCCACCACGTTGTCGCCGATGCCGACAGCATTTACGTAGCGGTACAAGACGGGCGCATTTTAGAGGCGCAAATTGTGGGTACCGACCCCCTTACAGACCTTGCCGTATTAAAGGTTACAGCCGACAACCTGCATATTATTCCTCAGGTTGCCGAACCTGATACCCATGTGGGCGATGTGGTTATGGCTATCGGGAATCCCTTCGATTTAGGGCAGACCATTACCCAAGGCATAGTGAGCAGGGCGGGACGAAACGGCCTATCGAACTATGTCGACTTCATCCAGACCGATGCAGTATTAAACCAGGGTAATTCCGGCGGCGCACTTGTAGATAGCAATGGTATTTTACTCGGCATTACCAATGCTAATTTTCAGGTGTTAGATTCTAATAATCGCGCACGTAACGTGGACGGTATTAACTTTGCTGTACCATACGAACTGGCTAAGCGAGTCATGGATGAAATTATCAGCAATGGACGAGTTGTCCGTGGACAGCTTGGCTTTGTAGGTGGTGAGAATCGCAATCGCCCTGGCATAGATGTGTCGGCAGTCGCGAAAGGCAGCCCTGCCGATATCGCGGGAATTCGACCTGGCGATATCATAGTAGCCATTGACGGAGTACGCCTGGAAAGCGCCTCTAAAACACTGGATATGATTGCCGAGACCGAGCCCGGTACAGAGCTTGAAATTGAACTTAGCCGCGACGGCCGCTCAATTACTATTACAGCAACTGTGGCTGAACTTCGCGCTGGCCAATAAGTCTACCTAGCAATAGGGGAAGGCATTGATTGTAAACGCATAAAGCACGAATTGAAGACATAAAAAAAGCGCCAAATAGGCTATCTATTTGGCGCTTTTTTATGAGCGTAAAGCCTCGAGTTATTCTTTTACTCGTTCGATGATGGCACCTAGGCCACCTAACTTCTCTTCAATAGCTTCATAACCACGGTCTAGGTGATATATACGGTTTACGTGAGTCTCGCCTTCTGCAATTAAGCCGGCTATTACCAAGCTTGCCGACGCACGAAGATCAGTTGCCATTACCGGCGCACCTTTAAGACTCGAGCTGCCTTTCGATACCGCTGAATTCGCTTCTAATGCGATTTCCGCGCCCATGCGCTGTAACTCAGGCACGTGCATAAAGCGGTTCTCAAAAATGGTTTCTGTGATTACACCTGTACCTTCGGCAACACAGTTTAGGGTAACAAACTGCGCCTGCATATCCGTGGGGAATGCTGGGTGAGGTGCGGTTTTAACACGCACTGCTTGCGGCTTGCGCCCTTCCATGTCTAGCTCAATCCAGTCTTCACCTGTGGTGATTTTGGCACCGGCTTGTTCTAGCTTGTCTAGCACAGCATCTAATGTATCTGGCGCAGCATGAGTACAGCGTATTTTGCCGCCTGTTACCGCGGCAGCTACCAAGAAAGTTCCCGTTTCTATGCGGTCAGGCAATACTGCATAGTCGCACCCGTTTAAGGTTTCTACGCCTTCAATGGTAATTTTATCGCTTCCAGCACCAGTGATTTTCGCACCCATCTGAATAAGACAGTTTGCCAAATCAACAATTTCAGGTTCGCGTGCCGCATTTTCTAAGATAGTGGTGCCGTCAGCCAAAGCCGCCGCCATGAGTAGATTCTCAGTTGCTCCTACACTCACCATATCCATAAAGATGCGCGCACCTTTCAGGCGGCCATCAACTTCAGCACGGATGTAGCCTTCATCGACTTCAATCTTTGCGCCCATCTTTTCAAGGCCCGTCAAATGAAGGTTTACTGGACGGGCACCGATGGCACAACCGCCAGGTAAAGACACGTTTGCTTTGCCTTGTTTAGCTAGCAACGGCCCAAGCACCAGGATAGATGCACGCATAGTACGTACTAACTCATAAGACGCTGTAACGCTTTGCAGTGTGCTGGCATCAATAACAATATCGTTAGGCGCCGGTAGCGCAACTTCTACACCCAACTCGCGCAGCAGCGCCGTGGTTGTATTGATGTCTCGAAGACGAGGAACGTTGGTATAACGACAAGGTGAATCGGTAAGTAGGCTTGTCATCAACAATGGCAGCGCCGCGTTTTTAGCACCAGAGATACGCACTGTACCGTTAAGCGCAGGGCTCTTTTTAATTACGAGTTTATCCACGTGTTACGCCTATTATTGAGGGATATTAAACTGGCGCTCACGCTCCCAGTCTTTTACTGAAAACGTCTTGATAGTAATTGCATGCATGCTGCCGTCTGCAATTTTATCAGCCAAAGGCGCGTATACCGCTTGCTGGCGCTTTACTCGGCTCATTTCGCTAAACGCATCGCTTACCGCAATGATATTATAATGCGACCCTTCGCCCTTTACGTGGACTTCATGAAGGTCTAGCGCATCTTTCAAGATTTTTTCAATTTCAGACAATTCCATAACTTACTTCTTAATTCGCTAACGGGTGTTTATTCTACGGGTAAAAAGCTATCTGCGTCGCTTATTTTCGCAAGCTTGCGCAGCTTCTCAGGCATTTTATATAGCGTCATGCTAACACCATTTTGCTTTGCATCCCTAACAGCATTAATAAGCCAAGCTAAACCTGCGCTATCTGCACGCTCTACATCGCTTAAATCAACAAGGCACCTTTTATTGCTGACCAAGGTGCTACGCTCGTTTCCGTTTAAACTTTCCCAGAAATTTTTAGACAGGGTATCACGGTCGAGGTGACCGTGAACTACAACATTACCCTTGTCGTTTACCTCGAATAGGCTCACTCAGCCTCTCCTTCGATTTTAATTGGCTCACCTTGCTTCAGCTCTACCGGCTTACCAATTTTGTCGCGCATTAATGCTATAACCGCATCAATACCATCTTGACGAAGGATCGATTCAAATTCGCTACGCTTGCTGTTCAGCATACTAATACCTTCAGCAACCATGTCGTAAGCTTTCCACTCGTTCGTTTTATTGTCTTTGCGAACTTTAAAAGCAATTTTGATTTCAGGACGGCTAGGATCTTGAACCACTGCGCGAACGGTTACCGATTTCTTATCATCAAACGATGATTCAGGCTCAAAAACGACTTCTTGATTGTCGTAATACCCCATTGCTACGGCGTAGGTAGTAACTAGGTACTGGCGAAATACACTGATGTATTCACCCATTTTTTCTTGAGGAACTGATTTAAAATGTTTACCTAGCACCATAAACGCTGCGAATTTATAGTCGATATGAGGTACCAACTCTTCTTCCATGATGGTGCGTAGCATCTCAGGATCTTCTTTAATCGCCGCTTGATTCGCTTTGATGCGCTCGAACGTGCGATTCGCCACGTCTTGAACCAGCTCATATGGGTTCTGTTCGTTAACTTCTTGTGCGTTCGCTATGCCCGCTACAGACATCATAAAGATGCCAATTGCTACCATAAACTTTTTCAAAATCACTCTCCTAACTTAAAACTCTATTTAGCAGACCTGATGACAACCCGATTAGTTTCATCACGCCGCTGGAATAAATTAACAACTATGTTGAATACGGGTAGACGCCATACCGCGATTAATTCTCGTCACTTCCGCGATTAAATAAGAACTGCCCAATAAGGTCTTCAAGAACCAATGCAGACTTAGTGTCTTGTAGGTAGTCACCGTCTTGTAAATTGGCAACACCGTCAAAAGAGAACCCAGGCTGGAAGCCAACGTATTGCTCACCCAGCAATCCAGACGTCAAAATAGACACTGAGCTAGTCTCAGGGAAACCGTTGTATTCATTTAAAATTGACAGTTCTACTACTGGCGTAAAATCTTCTGGGTCAAGGGTAATTGACGACACGCGACCAACCGTAACACCCCCTACTTTTACTGCCGATCTCGGCTTTAAGCCGCCAATATTGTCAAACTTAGCGTATAACGTGTAGGTATCGCCTTCGGTCGCTACCGTTTGATTTGCTACTTTAAGTGCCAATAACAACAACGCACCTATAGTAAGCGTGACAAACACACCAACCATTACTTCCGTTTTATACTTATTCATTCCAATCCCCTACTCGATACCAAACATAAGGGCGGTTAGCACGAAGTCCAGCCCTAATACTGCTAATGATGAATAGACCACCGTTTCGGTAGTCGCTTTGCTGATCCCTTCCGATGTTGGAATGGAATCGTAACCTTTAAATATGGCAATCCACGTCACAACTAAGGCAAACACGAGGCTTTTTATTACGCCGTTGACGACATCCTGGTTCCAATCTACTGTCGACTGCATAATTGACCAGTAACTGCCTGCATCAACCCCTAGCCAGTCAACGCCCACTAAATGACCGCCTAAAATACCAATTGCACTGAAAATAATGGCAAGCATTGGCATTGCTAACATCCCCGCCCAAAAGCGAGGAGCAACAATACGCCTTAGTGGATCTACCGCCATCATCTCTAAACTACTTAACTGCTCAGTGGCTTTCATAAGGCCAATTTCAGCAGTCAACGCTGAACCAGCTCGCCCAGCGAAAAGTAATGCCGTTACCACTGGACCAAGTTCACGCAGAAGTGACAACGCCACCATGGGACCTAAACTCCCTTCTGCACCGTAATCCACTAATATGGTGTAACCTTGTAGGGCCATTACCATGCCGATGAACAATCCCGACACCATAATGATCAGTAGCGACTGAACCCCAACTACGTAAAGCTGTTTAATCACCAACGGAATATTCTTAACCCGTGGAACAGCAATCAACGCACCAAATAGCATAAGCGCAGCACGTCCAACCGCAGTAACCTTCGCTATCGTTTTAGCGCCTATCGATTGGAAAAACTTCATTTATCTGCCCCTAAAAAACTGGTTTTCAAATCAGGTGCTGGATAATGAAACGGTACCGGTCCATCGGCCTTACCTTTCAGGAACTGCTGTACTAATTCAGAATCACTCTCTCTAATTTGCTGCGCCGTTCCTTCGCCAATAACGCGCTTGTCGGCCAGGATATAAATATAATCGGCAATAGTAAGCACTTCGGTCACATCGTGAGTTACTACAATACTGGTTAGACTAAGCGCGTCGTTTAGTTCACGAATAAGCTTCACCAGCACGCCCATTGAGATAGGATCTTGCCCGGCGAAAGGTTCATCGTACATGATTAAATCTGGGTCTAACGCGATTGCCCTTGCCAGCGCGGCTCGGCGCGCCATACCGCCAGACAATTCACTAGGCATTAGTTGAGCAGCACCGCGTAGGCCAACTGCCTGTAGCTTTAAAGCGACAATTGTAGCAATCACGTCTTCCGAAAGCTTGGTGTGTTCACGAAGTGGAAATGCCACGTTATCAAACACACTCATATCGGTAAAAAGCGCACCACTTTGAAAAAGCATGCTCATTCGACGGCGAGTTTCATAAAGCGATTTTCTCGACATAGAAACAATTGAATCGCCGTCAAATCGTACGTCGCCTTCATCTGGCGTTAACTGCCCACCAATAAGGCGCAGCAACGTGGTTTTACCTATACCGCTTGGTCCCATTACCGCAGTAATTTTACCTTTAGGTACCTTTAATGAAATCCCATCATAAATGATGCGATCTGCACGCTTAAAGGTGAGGTTATCTACTTCAACTAAATGATCCATAGTTACTTAAATGTCGACCCCTGACGTTGGACTGAGACCGTTTTTACGACGCGTTCAATCCTTTTAGAAAATATTAAATGTATAAGAGCAATGTGAGTATACAATTTCTGTGCCTTTACCCTGTATTCACTCTTAAGGTTTACTGCACAGTTTACTTTATGAGCGCTTAAAATCAAAAAAGTTTACTCATCAGTGTACTTTTTTCACCTTCGTTCGCCAGACGTATCAATGAGAACACTGTCTGGGCGGTGTAATTTGGTGTCATTGTACGCTTTTTCAAGGCGCTCTCCAAAGCCAAAAAGTTACAAGTTATGTTCGATTAAGACGAATGTTAGGTATCTCGCGCCCAAGTGCCCATCTAGTATGCTACAAGCCTCCCAAGTCAATCCTAATACCATCCTATTTTGTTGTTTCTTAACTGAAACTGAACACGATGCACACTGAGCGATAGTAGATGACGCTTAACGTTTTCAGCGGAATTTTACGTCAATTGACAGCATTTGGTGAAAATAAACCGCCGCGAGCATAGGCAAATGGCACTCTTTTTGCGACAATCTAGCGAAATACTTTCTATTACAGGTTGTTGTGCTTTTAAACATTGTCATTTTTCTTGTTGGGCTGATTGTTCTTAGTTGGAGCGCCGACCGTTTTGTTTATGGCGCCTCAGCATTAGCAAAGAACATTGGTATTTCTCCAATGATGATCGGATTAACGATTGTCGCCATGGGATCTTCTGCACCTGAAATTGTGGTTTCCGCCATTGCCTCTGCGAATGGCAACATGAATACCGCAGTGGGTAACGCGCTAGGTTCTAACATTACAAATATCGCACTTGTATTAGGTATAACGGCGCTCGTAAAACCCTTACTGGTTTCGTCCACCACGTTAAAACGCGAGCTCCCTGCACTTCTTATTATCTCGTTAATCGCTATAGGCTTTATGTTCGATGGTGAACTGAAGTCTTATGAAGGGATTATTTTGCTGGGCTTGTTCATCTTCGTATTGGCGATGATGGCTTGGTTGTCGCTGCAGGTAGATAAAGAAGACCCGCTTGTTGCCGAAACCGCTGACGAAATTCCGAAAGGCGTTTCAAACACCTCTGCGCTTATTTGGATTGGTGTTGGCCTTGTAATACTGCCATTAAGTGCTCACTTCTTGGTGAACTCAGCAGTAGAAATTGCAAGGTACATGGGTATTTCTGACCTGGTTATTGGACTGACAATTATCGCTTTTGGCACCAGTCTTCCAGAATTGGCCGCCAGTGTAGCTGGTGTACTTAAAGGTGAAGACGATTTAGCGCTAGGTAATATCATTGGCTCAAATATCTTTAATTTGCTTGCGGTACTTGGCATGCCAGGCTTAATTGCTCCTGGTATTCTGGACCCTGACGTTTATAACCGGGATATGTACGTCATGCTTGGTTTAACGTTAATACTGTTTTTGTTCAGCTTTGATTTAATTGGCAAACGTACAATATCAAGAACAAATGGGTTCATACTTCTGGCTTGTTTTATCGGCTATCAATTCTGGCTGTTCGGATAATCATGAATACACAAACTCAGATGAACTATATCGACTCGGCAAAGCGCGTTATTGAAATTGAAACGCAAGCCATCGCTAATTTAGCAGATCGCTTAGACAGTGAATTTATCGCTGCCTGCAATATTCTCTTTGCCTGCAAGGGAAAAGTGGTCGTGAGCGGTATGGGAAAATCTGGGCATATCGGCAATAAAATTGCCGCTACCTTAGCCAGTACAGGAACGCCTGCTTTTTTTATGCACCCAGGTGAGGCCAACCATGGCGACCTAGGTATGTTGAGTAAAGGGGATGTTTTACTAGCGATATCTAACTCTGGTGAAACCAACGAACTGGTTAACTTGCTGCCAGTTGTTAAACGCTTGGGCATACAAGTGGTTGCCATGACCAACAGTGCTTCTAGCTCATTAGGGCAGCACGCCGACGTCGTTATTGATATTAGTGTAGAGAAAGAAGCTTGTTCGCTGGGGCTAGCGCCTACTTCAAGCACCACTGCCACACTGGTCATGGGTGACGCTTTAGCGGTAGCACTTCTCGATCAAAAAGGTTTCACTTCAGATGACTTTGCGCTTTCGCACCCTGGCGGTAGTTTGGGCAGAAAACTTCTGCTTAAAGTCAGCGATATCATGCTAAGCGGTAGTGATATCCCTCTTATCAATGCAAGCGCTTCAGTAGCTGATGCATTGTTGGAAATCTCCAAGAAGGGCTTGGGAATGACAGGCGTAGTTGCGGTAGATGGAACGCTGAGCGGCGTATTCACTGACGGCGATTTGCGACGAATTCTGGATGCCCGCATTGATGTGCATAGCGCAACAGTGGAAGAGGTGATGACCAAAGGCGGTAAAACCACGTCTGCAGATCAACTGGCTGTAGAAGCGCTTAATTTAATGGAAACCCACAAAATTAGCGCTCTGATGGTTACCAACAACGAGCGCAAACCCATTGGAGCCTTTAACATGCATATGCTGCTTAAAGCGGGAGTGCTTTAAATGATCACTACTTTGTACACGGAAATAGACGGTCCGCTTTTTGCAAAACTAGCCAAAATCAAATTGCTTGTGTGTGACGTTGATGGTGTGTTCTCAGATGGCCGAATTTATCTGGGCAATGACGGTGAAGAGCTTAAAGCTTTCCACACCCGCGACGGATATGGCGTAAAGGCATTGGTAAGCAACGGCGTGAATGTTGCTGTTATTACTGGGCGTCGCTCTGCTATCGTAGAAAATAGAATGAAGGCACTTAATGTTGCCCACATTATTCAGGGCGAAGAAAATAAAGCTGATGCGCTTGGCGAGCTTATGGAAAGTCTTGAGTTAAGCGCTGATGAAGTGGCAGCAGTGGGTGATGACATGCCCGATACAGGTATGTACAGACACGTGGCGGTTAAAATTGCCGTTGCCGATGCCCATCCTTATGTGGCAAAACAAGCAAACTGGATTACCACCCTTCCTGGAGGGTTTGGTGCGGTCAGAGAAATTTCGGATACCATTTTGCAGGCCAAAGGAATTACGAACGAGATTTTTGGAGCAAGTGTATGAGCCTGTTCGGCTTTAATCGCTTAGGGTTGAGTATATCAGCGCTATTTATTTTGGCGATGTTGATGTACATCCCTACGTGGATGGAAGAGCAGCCCGAAACACAGGGCAATCGTGAAAACGATGCGTTGAAGCCCGCATACAAGGCTAAGAATTTAACGACTACGCTTTACAACCACGACGGTGAGTTGAACCACAAAGTGTTTGCAGAATCCATGGAACACTATGATCAACTAGGTTTTGTACTGTTTCAGCAGCCTAAGTACACCCTTTATACGGAAAGTGCGTCGTCACCTTGGGTGGTAACGGCAACAGAAGGTACGCTGTACAACAACGAGCTAATCCAATTGGAAAACCAGGTTAATATTGAGAACCAAACTGGCGATGACTTTGTCAGAAGTATATCGACCGAGTACATTCAAATTAATTTAGAAACCAAGCAAATGACGTCTGATCAACCCGTTGAGATAGTGGGCACGCAATACGTCATTTTAAGCAATGGGTTTAACGCGAATTTACGCACACAAGAATACGAGCTTTTAGATCATGTACAAACCACTTATTCCCCTAGTAACTAGTTTATTGCTTGCCATTGCAAGCGGTGCGGTGCACGCCAGTGAAGATGATTTTTCGCAGCCCATTAAAATAGGTTCGAATAGCCAGTTTATCGATGGCAAAAATAAAACCGCACTGTACAAAGACAACGTACTCATTACTCAGGGCTCTCTGGTTATCGAAGCTGACGAAGTGGAAGTTATTGCCACTGACGGTGGCGGTCGCGAAATATTTATCGCTAGAGGCAAACCAGCAAGCTACTCGCAAAAATTAGAAGATGGTACCCCTGTATCAGCAAAGGCCAATGAAATACGCTACGAGGTGGTAAATCGCACTATTTCCTTAGCTGGCAATGCAGAATTGAAACAAGACACCAGTAGAGTGCAAGGTGACAACATCACATTCGATATGATTACCGAGCAATTACTTGCCACTGGCGGTGCTGGTAAAGATGGAGAAGGTCGAGTAACTACTGTATTTACCCCTGAATCCATTCGAAAAACGTCGTCAAAGAAAGACAAAAACGACAACGAGGGCAATGAATAGCAATGGCTACCTTAAGCGCTAAAAACCTTGCTAAGGCGTACAAATCAAGACAAGTAGTACGAGACGTCAGTCTTTCTGTCTCAACCGGTCAAATTGTTGGTCTTCTCGGCCCAAATGGTGCTGGTAAGACCACTACATTTTATATGATCGTTGGCTTGGTTAATTTAGATAAGGGCAAGATCGAAATAGACGACAATGAGCTTACTCATCAGCCTATGCATGAGCGCGCACGCCGCGGAATTGGCTACCTTCCACAGGAAGCGTCTATTTTTAGAAAGCTAACGGTGCATGAAAATATCATGGCCATTTTGCAGACCCGTAAAGATTTAAATTCACAGCAGCAAGAAGAAGAAGCGGATGCGCTACTTGATGAATTTAATATTAACCATATACGTAATAGTACGGGAATGAGTTTGTCAGGGGGCGAGCGCCGTCGTGTTGAGATTGCACGCGCACTGGCTGCGAAACCTCAGTTTATTTTGTTAGACGAACCCTTTGCTGGTGTTGATCCGATATCAGTTAATGATATAAAGAAGATAATACAACATCTTCGCGATAGGGGCATTGGAATCCTTATCACGGACCATAACGTACGAGAAACATTGGATGTTTGTGAAAAGGCGTACATTGTGAGTCATGGCGAGCTTATTGCGCAAGGAACAGCGGAACAGGTTTTAAGTAATCAAAAAGTAAGGGATGTATACCTAGGCGAACAATTCAGGCTATAGTTAATGTAACCGAATTGTCATTTTTCAGTTTCGCTCTGGTATATTCAATTTAGAGCATTTAAATAAGACGTAGATGAAACCATCTTTACAGCTAAAATTTAGCCAACAACTTACCATGACACCTCAGCTTCAGCAGGCCATTAAACTGCTGCAGCTTTCTACACTTGATCTTCAGCAGGAGATCCAAGAAGCGCTCGACTCTAATCCGCTATTGGAAATTGAAGAAGGTAACGACGAGCCACAGTTAGAAAAGAATAATATCGACAACGATGACAGCGGCTCTGAGGCCACTGCTTCTGCGTCTAGTGACACGTTAGAAGCGGGCGATGCACTAGAGAAAAATGACCTTCCCGACGAGCTACCTATCGATAGCACGTGGGATGAATATTACTCAGCTTCATCTGCGCCAGCTCCAGGCCCGTCTAATGACGACGAGCAAATCTTTCAAGGTGAGACCACAGAAGACATTCAAGAACACCTTCTGTGGCAAATGCGCCTTACTCATTTCTCTGACACTGACCGCGCTATCGCCACGGCTATCATCGATTCTATTGACGAGTCAGGCTATTTGACCGTTACGCTAGACGATATTTTAGAAGCAGTTAACGACGATGATATGGAAGAGCCGATAGAAATGGACGAAGTTGAATGTGTGCTGAAACGCATTCAAATGTTTGATCCCATTGGTTCAGGTTCTCGCTCTCCGCAAGAGTGCCTTATGGTGCAATTGCGTCAGTTTTCAGAAGACACGCCGTGGCTTGCTGAAGCGAAACAACTGATTGAAGAGTACTCTGACTTACTGAGCAGCAAAGACTACCGCACCCTAATGCGTAAAAGCCGATTGAAAGAAGATCAGCTACGCGAAGCAATGCGTTTACTTCAAACCTTGAATCCTCGCCCAGGTAGTGCTTTAGTTACTAAAGAGCCTGAGTATGTTATTCCTGATGTCTCAGTAACCAAGAAAAATGGCCGTTGGGTGGTTGAGCTGAACCCCGACAGTCTGCCTAAATTAAGCGTAAACCAACAGTACGCTGCAATGAGTCGCCGTGCGAAGAATAGTAGCGACTCACAATTCATCCGCTCACACATGCAAGAGGCCAAGTGGTTCATTAAAAGCCTTGAATCTCGTAACGAAACCTTGATGAAGGTTGCAAACTGCATTGTGCAGCAACAAATGGGCTTTTTTGAGCACGGCCCGGAAATGATGAAACCAATGGTGCTAAATGATGTCGCAGAAATGGTAGATATGCACGAATCGACTATTTCGCGTGTGACAACGCAAAAGTATATGCATACGCCACGTGGAATTTTCGAATTGAAGTATTTCTTCTCTAGCCACGTTGCAACTGAGTCTGGTGGTGAATGTTCATCTACAGCGATTCGTGCATTGATCAAGAAATTAGTGGCAGCTGAAAAGCCTAGCAAGCCGCTAAGTGATAGCAAGATTGCTTCATTGTTGGCCGAACAAGGCATTAAAGTTGCCCGGCGAACAATAGCAAAGTACCGGGAATCGTTGTCGATCCCGCCGTCGAACCAACGCAAGAGCCTTATTTAAACGGGCTTAATAATATAAGGAAGACGAAATATGCAAATCAACCTTACTGGTCATCATGTCGAAATCACCGACTCTTTGCGTAATTATGTCGATACGAAGTTCAGCAAACTTGAACGTCACTTTGATCACATTTCTAATGTGCATGTCATCCTGAACGTTGAAAAATTAAATCAAAAAGCCGAAGCGACCGTTCATTTAAGTGGCGCTGAAGTATTCGCATCCTCAGAAAATACCGACATGTATGCGGCGATTGACAGCATGGTTGATAAACTCGACCGGCAGGTAATCAAGCATAAGGAAAAACTGAAAAAACATTAGTAGTTAATTAAGCATGGATATACAAGCCATCGTAAGTCTGGACCGCACCGAGTGTGCGGTTCAGTGTAATAGTAAAAAGCGAATTCTTGAGATCATCGCTGATATTGCCGCCAAGCAAAACGAGAACATCGATCAGGCGACAGTACTCAACAGTTTAATGGCTCGAGAACGCATGGGTAGTACAGGCATAGGCAATGGTATCGCCCTGCCCCACGGCCGTTTAGCGGGTCTTGAGAAAGTGATAGCCATTGTTGTAACCAGCACGCCAGCTATCGACTTTGACGCCCTTGATGAAAAGCCCGTAGACATCTTTTTTGCGCTACTCGTTCCCGAGGAGCAAACCGAAGGACACCTACAAACGCTAGCCACCGTGGCTGGCAAACTAAGCGACAAAGAAACGATTAAAGCTATACGTCGCGCAACGACAAGCGACGAAATTCTTTCTGCATTAAGTTAATCATTGTGCGCCTAAGTATTGATAGTTAGGCGCGTAATTCGACAACGTGTATGCGATAAAACCAGAGTATTAGGGAGAAATTAGGTGAAGCTGATCATAATCAGTGGTCGTTCGGGTTCTGGTAAATCTGTCGCACTCCGCGCATTGGAAGATTTAGGTTATTACTGTGTTGATAATATCCCAGTAAACTTGCTTCCCACACTAACTCATACTGTTGTTGATGAGTATGATCAGGTAGCGGTAAGTATTGATGTTCGAAACTTGCCTAAGAATCCTGACGATTTGGTAGAAATACTAGACTACCTTCCTTCTTCGTGGTCGATGACCATCGTTTACATTGATGCAAGCGATGACGTATTGGTTAAGCGCTTTAGCGAAACCCGACGCCTTCATCCCCTTGCTAAGCTCAATAAATCGTTATCTGAGGCGATTAAAGCTGAATCTGCCCTACTTGCACCTATCGCAGAGCGAGCAGATTTATACTTAGATACCGATAAGCTGACCATTCACCAATTGGCTGAATTGATTCGAGAGCGCATACTGGGTAAGAAGAGCTCACGCCTTGTGCTTGTTTTTGAATCTTTCGGCTTTAAGCACGGTATTCCTAAAGACGCAGATTACGTTTTTGACGCGCGCTTTTTACCAAACCCACATTGGGAGCCCGATCTTAAGCACTTGACTGGTTTAGATGCGCCTGTGGAAGTATTTTTAGGCTCACAGCCCGTAGTGACTAAGTTTGTATGGCAAATTCAAAACTTAATTACTACTTGGCTTCCACATTTAGAGCGCAATAACAGAAGTTATGTGACCGTGGCGATAGGCTGTACTGGTGGGCAACACCGTTCGGTTTACATCGCACAAACCTTGTCAAAAACTTTCAGTGAAATTCACCCCGATGTCCAAATACGCCATAGAGAGCTGAATCAGTAATGACTATTCAAAAAACGCTAACTATCGTCAACAAATTGGGTTTGCACGCAAGAGCGGCAACTCAATTGGTTAAACTTGCTAATCAGTTCGACGCTAAAATCATCTTAAAAAAAGGCGATAAAGAAGCAGACGCAAGCAGTGTATTGGGGTTAATGATGCTTGAAAGCCATCAGGGTGAACAGGTTGATGTGATAGTGGATGGGAATGATGCTGTTGATGCCCTTGCTGCCATTGAAGAGCTTATCGAGGGTAGGTTTAACGAAGACGAATAGTCATCCCAGTCCTATACGTTGACGAATTAATCAACACTTAGCGCAGTTATCTTAAAATCCTGCGCAAAACCTACGCAATTATCATGACAGACTCATCATAATTGCGATATTCTACGCCCACTTAGGCTCAATGGCCTGCATTGTTCATCTTTTAGCTTGTAGGAATAACGCCTTATGGCAGAAGCGCTTGTTTCTAAATACGTACAAACCCAGTTACGCGCAATTAACGCCGCGTTGACCAACGGGCAATTTGTATCTGTACGTAAGCTTCTGCTTGAGTTACCTCCTTCTGACGTTGCCCATATCCTTGAATCTAGCCCCAGCCGAACTCGTGACGAGCTGTGGGAGCTTATTGATGGCGACTTCCACGGCGATATTTTAGAGGAACTCTCTGACGATGTTCGAAACGGTATCATTACCAAGATGCTTCCTGCCAATGTAGTTGATGCACTTGAAGAAATGGATACCGATGACTTGGCGGAAACGCTAAGCAGCCTTCCCGAGCCGGTATTGGCAGACATTCTAGATTCAATGGATGCACAGGACCGTGTTCGCGCAGAACAGGCACTGTCTTATGGTGAAGAAACCGCTGGTTTCATCATGAACACAGACACCATCACTTTGCGTCCTGATGTCACCATAGACGTGGTTTTGCGTTACATTCGCTTGAAAGGCGAGCTGCCAGAAAATACCGATACGTTTTACGTTGTTAATAGAACTGACAACCTCGTTGGTATTGTGCCTGTTACCCGTTTACTTACCGCCGATACCGACGAGAAAGTCTCTGACGTTATGGACGAAGAATCGGAAGCCATCCCCGTCAATATGCCAGACGATGAAGTGGCGAGTCTTTTCGAACGTTATAATTGGCTTTCTGCACCGGTCGTTGATGAAAATCACCGCTTAGTAGGTCGAATTACTATCGATGACGTGGTTGACATTATTCGTGAAGACGCCGAGCACTCTATGATGAGTATGGCCGGTCTTGATGATGACGAAGATACCTTTGCACCCGTTATGCAAAGTACCAAACGACGCTCTGTATGGCTGGCAGTTAACTTAGTGACAGCGCTCATGGCTGCCATGGTGAGTGACCTATTTGAAGCAACGCTCAGCCAGCTGGCTGTATTGGCTATTTTAAATACCATTGTTCCCAGCATGGGTGGTGTAGCCGGTAACCAAACGTTAACCCTTGTTATACGCGGTATGGCACTAGGCCATGTTAACGCCAGTAACAGTCGATGGCTTATCACAAAAGAGCTATCAATCGGTTTTCTGAACGGTGCAATATGGGCAGTGCTTATCGCCTCTGTTATTGCATTGTGGAAGCAAGACTATATGCTTGGCGTTATTATTGCCTTCGCTATGTTGGTCAATATGATTGCTGCAGGCCTTGCCGGTGCAACCTTACCCATGATCATGAAGCGGCTTAAAATAGACCCTGCACTTGCTGGCAGCGTTATTTTAACCACAATAACCGATGTAGTAGGTATTTTTGCCTTCTTAGGTACTGCAACGCTGTTTTTAATTTAAACCTACACTGAGGGTGTAACAGATAAAGTCTGGCTGGGTTTAAAAGTAGAACTCAGGCACTCAATGCTCTAGCTATATAGCCATTAATATTTAGTTTGTAACCCACACCCCATACGGTTTCTACTAGCTGACCACCATTTTCAATACTGTTTATTTTGTCGAGCTTACTGCGCAGCCGATTGATATGGGTGTTTACCGTATGCTCATACCCCTCATGATTGTACCCCCATACCTCACTGAGCAACTGATTGCGTGAAAACACTTGATTTGGATGACGACAAAAGTAATCCAGTAACGTAAATTCTCTCGCCGTTAACGACAGCACTTGGCCGTTTATCGTTACACTATGATAACGCTGATCTACCTTAAGCGGTCCTACTTCAATGCTTCCCTCGATATCTTGAGAAGCTCTAAACTGTTCCTGGTGAAGAATACTTCTGCGCATATGAGACCGAATACGGGCAGAGAACATACGTTCATTAAAAGGACCTGATAGATAGTCATCTACCCCTGCTTCGTAGTAATTAGCCTCATCTACAGCATGGTCAGCTTCCTGTATTACCGTTTCATCACTCTCCACCGCCATTACCCAGCTTTCTGGTGCAGTTTCTACCAAGTTTTTAACACGCTGATGACACATAACATTTCTGTGTGATTCCACAATAACGAGCGAATAATGCTGTGCTCTAAGCAGAGATTCTGCTGAGTGAAAGTTAGAGACTGCATCGTGTAGAAAGCAATGCTTACCTAAGCATTGGGATATGTTCTGTTGAAACTTATTTCCACTGTAGATGAGAAGGATCATATCTCGCTCCTAGTTCGCCGATAACAACCAAGACCGGAGCGGTCGTATTTTTATTCCACACTAATAATAATTTTTTTACATGATCTTCAATAAAGCAGTTCTAACAGTTCTGTGATTTCTTGAGACAGATCTTTGTGTTTTTTGTGATAGTTCCGTGATGAATTGGACTTTCTACTGGCCTAAATTTTTATGCGTTTTAAGCCATAAACAAGGACTATGAAATGAAACTCAATAAACTTGCCAGTGTAGCGTTACTAACGCTTGCGACAACATCATTAAGCCATGCGGTTACCTTAGATATTGAAATTACCAACTTAACTCAGGCGCAAAGTTTTACACCGCGCTTAGTTATTGCCCACGACGACACGGTCGATGCCTTTGAAGTAGGGCAACCCGCATCAACTGCACTAGCGTGGTTAGCTGAAGCAGGTGTGATTGATGACGCGCAAAACGCTGATTCAAGCGGAATGAACTTTGAAGCGTTGCTTGGCCCAGTTGATACTGACAATGGTGCAAACACGTGGCATCGATTTGACGGTCTACTCGCGCCAAAGTCAACCTTAAGCTATCCGTTTGACACTATGGGCAAACCTTATCTTTCGCTACTGTCCATGTTAATACCTACTAATGATGCTTTTGTTGGCATGGACAGTATTGAAATTCCAACCGAGCCAGGTACCTATACCTACTACCTTAATGCATATGACGCAGGTACCGAGCTTAATGATGAGCTAAACAGCGCCCGTACAGACGTTGTTGAAGCCGAAACTGGAAATGCATTAGGTGGATATGGCGTACCTGGTGTTGCAGGCGGCGGCGCGCCAACTCGCATTGTCGACTTGGGTACTGGTGGCACTGGCGTTGGCGCACAAATCGTTAACGGCGAAATTGAAGATGGCGAAGACGGCCCCGTTCACATCCACCGTAATACACTAGGCGATACTGACAACGCTGCTGGGGCGAGTGATTTGGACTCTACTGTACACCGTTGGTTAAACCCAGTTGCCCGCGTTGTTATTACTGTTCCTGCCCCATAAGGAGCCAAGATAATGAATAATTCAATAATAAAACTCAGTACATTATTGTTATTTTCAGCTCTGCTTACTGCCTGTGGAGACGATGGCGATACCGGCCCGCAAGGTCCGGCTGGCCCTCAAGGGGAAGCGGGTGCTGATGGACAAGACGGTGCAGACGGCCAAGATGGTATCAACGGTAATTCAGCGGTTTATACCGTTCAAATTACGAACTTAACCTACTCTCAGCCTTTTGCACCTGCCGCCGTAATACTACATGAACCTGGCTTCAATGCTTTCGAAGAGGGCGAACCTGCCAGCATGGGCATAGAAATTATGGCTGAGGGCGGCGACCCGTCAATGGTTATCACCGAAGCCATGGACTCAACAGACTTTTTGGATGCGCAAAACTCAGGAGGAATACTGGGTCCGCGTTCAATGGGCGAAGAACTAACCCTTGTGGTGCCTGAACTCGACGCTGATGCTTTGCGTCTTACCGTAACCACCATGTTGGTCAACACTAACGATGGGTTTACCGGTTTGAATGCGGCAAATGTAAGTAATATGGCAATAGGTGATAGTAAAACCTTCATGACAGTAACCTGGGATGCGGGAACAGAGGCAAACACTGAAACAGCTGCTACTATGCCAGGCCCTGCCGCTGGTGCAGCCGGTGGCGGTGGTGAAGCAGCGGGTTACGATGTGGCAAGAGACGACCTTGCCGATGCAGTGAGGCTTCATCAAGGTGTAGTAACTAATGCAAACGCTAATGACCCAAGCCGTGAAGGGCTGTCTACGTCAGTGTTAACCGAAGCTCATCGCTTCGACTTTCCAACCAGCCGCGTGGTAATAACACGAACCCGTTAACTTATCTAAAAGGCAAACACGCATTAAAGCGCCCTATTACACTGGTAATGGGGTGTTTTTATAAGCTTCCCCGCGTCGTTTTACGATATGGCGAGAAGAGACTGGAGTGTGAATGACAACTTCACAGAAAAAGAGGAGATAAGCGCTGGCTTTGATGAGTGGCTAACTTCACAAAGCCAGGCTAATACGTTATTTGATAAGCTACTTAATAAGCTATTTAATTAGCTATTTAATAAGTTACTTAATAACTTTGAGGGTAGGCTTACCCTTCTTAGGTGGAACAGGCGCGTCTTTAACGTCGCTTGCGTCAGCATCTTCCAGCGACGTTGGACCGCTAGGTTGAGGCGTATCTTCAGACGTATCTGTACGCTCTTGCTGAGTACGGGCCACATCTTCTTCAGTGGCAAATACCGTACCTGCACCATTTTCCCTTGCGTAAATTGCCATTACCGCTTCACAAGGCATGCTTAATCTTCTGGGTTGCCCAGAGAAGCGTGCTTGAAACGATAAGCCATCTAAATCAAGAGAAAAGTTAACACACGCACTAGGCGATACGTTTAAGACGATTTGACCATCTTTCACGAACTCCTGAGGTACTTCAACCAATTCGTTGGTTGCATCTACCACAATGTACGGCGTTAAATCGTTATCAACAATCCACTCATAAAAAGCCCTAAGCAAATAGGGCTGGTTTGACGTCATAGATGTCATAGCGGGTTGTGGATCTCACGCTCTTGGTCAGTCAAAGACGCTTTAAATGAGCTACGAGAGAAAATACGGTTCATGTAAGCGTTAATTTCTTTGCTGCCAGCGCCGTTTAGTTCGATACCTAGTGCAGGTAAACGCCATAATAACGGAGCAAGGTAGCAATCTACTAAGCTGAACTCTTCGCTCATGAAGTAAGGCATTTCACCAAATACAGGCGCTAGTGATAGCAATGCTTCACGTAGCTCGTTACGCGCTGCTTCTACGTCGCCTTCGCCACGGAAAATACGGGCAGCAAGCGAGTACCAGTCTTGCTCGATGCGGTGCATCATAAGACGGCTTTGACCACGTGATACTGGGTAAACCGGCATAAGTGGTGGATGAGGGAAACGCTCATCAAGGTATTCCATGATGATGTGCGACTTGTAAAGTACAAGTTCGCGATCAACTAGAGTTGGAACAGTACCGTAAGGGTTAAGCTCCAACAGATCTTCAGACAAGTTGCTAGGATCTGTATAGCTGATTTCAACACCCACACCTTTTTCTGCCAACACAATACGCACCTGGTGGCTATAAATATCAATTGTGTCAGAGAACAACGTCATAATAGAACGTTTATTCGCGGCTACGGCCATTCAATTTCCTCCGTCGAGAAACAAGTTTACGCTTACAAACGGTAAGCTTATTACGTTAACTCGTGCTACCTGAAGAGCCTATTGAGAAGGGTTTTCAGGTAGCACGAGTAAATACCAAAAAAAGGGGGCGAGAAGCCCCCTTTTCATATTATACATAAATCTGCGCGATTAGTGCACTTCTCGCCAGTATTCTTTCTTCAGTAAGTAAACAAATACAAACAATACTGCGATAAAGATAAGTACCCACTTACCGATTTTGTGAGATTCAAGTTTAGAAGGCTCACCTGTGTACTCTAGGAAGTTCACGATATCAGCAACGGCTTGGTCGTACTCGTCAGGAGACATTGCGCCAGTACCATCTGACTTGATGCCTACATAACGCTTAACCATTTCGCCATCAACCATTTGCTCTTCATAAGTACGTGTTGGTGTACCTTGAAGTGGTTGAAGTACGTGTGGCATACCTACTTCTGGGAATACTGTGTTGTTCACACCAAATGGGCGGCTTTCGTCAACATAGAAAGAGCGCAGGTAAGTGTAAATCCAGTCTTCGCCACGAACACGAGCCACTAGCGTTAAGTCTGGTGGAGCAGCACCAAACCAGCCAGCAGCCGCCTCTTCAGGCATTGCACGAGTAATGTAGTCAGACACTTTTTTACCCGTAAACTGCAGGTATTCTTGACCTAGTTCGTCAGGAATACCCAAGTCTTGGAATGAACGCTGATAGCGCTGATACTTCATTGAGTGACAGCCTAAGCAGTAGTTCATAAATAATTGTGCACCGCGTTGTAAAGACGCCTTATCGGTTAAATCGATAGGCGCTTTATCTAGGTGTACGTTCCCGCCTGCCGCAAGCGCTACGCCAGGTAGGAAGAAGGCTAAAAAGCACATCATTTTTTTCATTTAGAAATCCTCTCTGGCACAGGTTTAGTGTTTTCGTTTTTGCTGTACAAGAACAGTGCTACGAAGAAACCGAAGTACATTACCGTTGCAACTTGCGACGCAATGATTTTCCAGTTTTCTTGTGGCGTACCACCTAGGTAACCTAGGAAGATAAACACAATTGCAAACACGATAAGGTTTACTTTGTGTAGGCCACAACGATAGCGCCATGACTTAACGCGACCACGGTCTAACCAAGGCAGGGCAAATAGCGCAGCAATTGCACCGAACATTGCTAATACACCGAATAGCTTATCAGGTACCGCTTTTAGTACCGCGTAGAACGGTGTGAAGTACCAAACAGGGAAGATATGCTCTGGTGTTTTAAGTGGGTTAGCAATTTCAAAGTTAGGGTGCTCTAGGAATTTACCGCCCATTTCAGGGGCAAAGAACAGCACGTAAGTGAACAATGCTAAGAATACACAGAACGCCACTAGATCTTTAAGCACGATGTGCGGGAAGAACGGCAATACGTCATCGGCAATGTCGTACTTGCTTGTGTAGTATTCATGAATTTCATATTTCGTCTTTTCAGACTCAGGCAGTGAACCTTTCTTATGCTTGATAGCAATACCATCAGGGTTGTTAGAACCCACTTCGTGAAGTGCGATGATGTGAAGGAACACAAGAATAACAATAACCAATGGCAACGCAATAACGTGTAATGCGAAGAAGCGGTTTAGTGTTGCGCCAGAGATAACGTAGTCACCCTGTAGCCAGATAACAAGGTCAGGACCAACAACAGGAATAGCACCAAATAGCGATACGATTACCTGTGCACCCCAGTAAGACATTTGTCCCCAAGGTAGTACGTAACCCATGAAAGCTTCTGCCATAAGCGCTAGGTAAATAAACATACCAAACACCCATAGAAGCTCACGAGGCTTCTGATAAGAGCCGTAAATCATGCCACGGAACATGTGTAGATATACCACAATAAAGAACGCCGATGCGCCAGTACTGTGCATGTAACGGATAATCCAACCGTAGTCGATCTCACGCATGATGTATTCAACAGAAGCAAATGCGCCTTCTGAAGATGGAACGAAGTTCATGGTCAACCAAATACCAGTAACAATCTGGTTCACCAAAACGATAGTTGCTAGAAAACCGAACACATACCAGAAGTTCATGTTCTTTGGAGCAGGATATTGAAGAGCGTGCATATTCGCAACGCGCATCATTGGGATGCGTTCTTCAATCCAACCTAGGAAAGCATTCATATTACACGGCCTCCGCTTCTGAACCGATGATGATGTTATTGTCATCAACGAATTGATATGGCGGTACAACCAGGTTCAACGGTGCAGGAACGTTTTGGAATACACGTCCAGCCATGTCGAATTTCGAACCGTGGCACGGGCAGAAGAATCCATCTGGAACGCCTTCAACCACTTCTTCAAATGCACCGTCTTTAAGGTGCTGTGGAGAACAACCCAGGTGAGTACAGATACCAACAAGGATAAGGTACTCTTCCTTCATTGAACGGAAACGGTTTTGAGCAAAGGCAGGCTGCTGCTCAGCTTCAGAGTTAGGATCTTTCAGCTTATCTTCGTGTGCGCCTAGTTCTTCAAGAATTTCAGGCGTACGACGTACAATCCACACAGGCTTGCTTCGCCACATCACACGTACTAACTGTCCAGGCTCAATCCCGCTGATATCTACTTCAACGTCAGCACCGGCGGCTTTCGCTTTGGCGCTCGGATTCCAGGACGCAATAAAAGGCACAGCAGCACCAACGACACCTACACCACCAACTACCGACGTGGCAACGGTCAAGAACCGACGACGAGTGTTGTTTTCTGGCTGGTTTTCATTGTGTGCAGACTCTGTTGCATCTACAGATACATTGCTCATCCACATTTCTCCAGGTTTGGATAATTATGATGTGTAACCCAAGCTTATACTGGTTTTATCACGCTTGCGTCATGCATCATATGGCTTGTCATGACAGCGACGTAACAGCAAAAATTTACTGATTTACGAAGTCACGAAAGTTTTCAAAATTTTCGACCGCAAATGATAAAAGAAAAGCCCTTATAAACACAAGGTTTTACTGATATTTAAGCGACAATTTAATTCAAAAGGTGTGTTTAGGTTTAGTGAGGGAAAGGCCTAAAATCAAGGTTTTGGACAATATTAGGTAAGATAGCGGCTACAAATTAAACCTTTGTTATGAAAAATAGAACCACGCGAGCTTTGCTTTGTACCAAGGCACAAAGACTCTCAGTAAAACACAGGCAATAAAAAACCCGGCATAAGCCGGGTTTTTGCAATACAAAAAACGTAAAAATTAACGCTTTGAGAATTGAGGACGCTTACGCGCTTTGTGTAGACCAACTTTCTTACGTTCAACGCGACGTGCGTCACGAGTAACGAAGCCAGCTTTACGAAGTGCTGGACGTAGTGCTTCATCATACTCCATAAGAGCACGAGTAAGACCGTGACGGATTGCACCCGCTTGACCGTTAGAACCACCACCTTTAACAGTGATGTATACGTCAAACTTTTCAGTCATTTCAACAAGTTCAAGTGGCTGACGAACAACCATGCACTCTGTTTCACGACCAAAGTACTCGTCAAGAGCGCGTTGGTTTACTTTAATGCTACCTGTGCCTGGACGTAGGAACACACGAGCAGTAGAACTTTTGCGGCGGCCTGTGCCGTAGTATTGAGTATCTGCCATGTTAATAGCTCCTTAAATGTCCAAAACTTGTGGTTGCTGTGCGGTGTGCTTGTGCTCTGCACCTGCGTAAACTTTCATTTTACGGAACATTGCGCGACCTAGAGGGCCTTTTGGCAACATGCCTTTAACTGCTTTTTCAATAACCATTTCTGGCTTGTGAGCAATTAGTTTTTCAAAGTTTGTCTCTTTAAGACCACCTGGGTAACCAGAGTGCGCATAGTACATTTTGTCTTGCGCTTTACGGCCTGTTACCGCAACTTTCTCAGCATTGATTACTACGATGTAATCACCAGTGTCCACGTGAGGTGTGTACTCTGGCTTGTGCTTACCACGAAGGCGTAGTGCGATTTCAGAAGCCAAACGGCCTAGAGTTTTGTCTGTGGCGTCTACCACATACCAGTCACGTTGTACCGTTTCTGGCTTAGCAACAAAAGTTTTCATTTTCAAATTCACCCGAATAATATCGTCGTTACTGATTTCTGAACACCAGAAATCACCTTAAAATCAACACAATGACCCCTTCGAGCCGGCTGATTCTTCCACCTTCCCAAAGGTGGGCGTAACTGGGCAGGGCGCGAATTATACAGGAATTGAAGGAAATGCGAACCCCTAAGAACAAAAAATATGGATAAAATTCCATCATCTGCCGATGACATAGAAACAGATTTAAGGTAACGTCAAACTGTTGTGTTCGGAACCAATATAAAAACAAATGAAAATGTCTCGTATCGTAGCCTCATTGATGATGCTACACACGCTACTTGCCGCCGGTGTAAATGCTAAGGAATTGGTATACACACGTGCGTTTGCCGATGATGATTATGGCAATTATCATGTAGCTGTGCTCAATGCCGTGTTTAAGGCAACAAAGGAATATGGCGATATAACCCTTGTCCCTCATCCTCAGCCCATGACGCAAAGTCGTCAGATGCTATCCCTATTAAAGGGAGAAGCAGACGTAATGTGGAGCGTAACGAACCAGGCTCGAGAACAAAAGCTCATTCCTATTAAGCTTCCTTTACTCAAAGGTTTTGCTGGATTCAGAGTGCTTGTTATTAACCCATCACGGCAAAGCGAACTCACCGAAGATGCCGATAGCCGAACCTTGAAAAACCTTACAATGGTTCAAGGCACTGATTGGCCAGATATGGACGTCTTAACGGCAAATGGGTACAAAGTTGAAGGAGAAGACTGGAGTTCGTGGTTTGGCTCAATGTATTCAATGGTCTCTCGCAATCTTGTCGACGCCTTTCCCCGCAATATTATCGAAGTACACCGCGATTTAGAACGCCACAAAGATAAACATGTCTCTTTAGAGCAGTTCCATCTATTAAAATACCCCAACTATGAGTACTTTTTTGTTAGCCCAGATAACCCTGCCCTCGCGAATAGATTGAGATTAGGTCTTGTCAGGATTCTAGATGATGGAGAACTCGAACGTATCTTCGATAGCTTCGAAGGGCACAGAAAAGCAGAAATGCTTGCCGATGCTGAAAGTAGAAAAATTCACGAACTCGGCAACCCAACAATACCTTATAAACTAGATTACGCGCGGTGGGATAAATACAAAGATTTAGCAATACGCGCACTCGAAAAAGAGATGTCAGAGTAAAACACTAAGCACTTAAGGTTTTCTTAAGGTCTCTCGTTTAGTGTTTTGATTTGTTTTTTATCAATGAGTTTTTTATGCGTGTACTGCTCGTAGAGGACGATAGGCCGTTGTCTGACGCCCTCGCCCTTTCACTAAAGAATGCCAACTTTACGGTAGACTGTGTTTATTCAGGCGCAGATGCCCTTGCAACGCTTCGAGCGGGCCAAAGTGACATTGTCATTCTTGACTTGGGTTTACCCGACACAGATGGCCTCGACGTACTAAAATCTATTCGAAAGAAAAACGCAACGCTTCCTGTGTTGATCTTAACTGCACGGGATAAAACGCTAGACAAAATCTCTGGCTTAGATGCAGGCGCCGACGACTACTTACCTAAACCGTTTGAAATAGAAGAACTGTTAGCTAGGATTAGAGTACTTGAGCGTCGTCTGAGCACAGCATCTCACACCATTGTTAGCGTTAAGAATGTTAGCCTTGATACTGCCCATCATACGCTTACTATCGACAATCAAAACGTTCACTTACCTCGACGTGAACTCATGCTACTAAAAGCGCTTATTGAAAACGCAGGGCGCATACTGAGTAAAGATCAGCTGGAAAATAAACTTTATGAGTGGGGAGAGGAAGTGGCAAGCAACACAATAGAAGTACACGTGAGTAATTTGCGAAAGAAAATGCCTCCTGAGTTTATTAAGACTATTCGAGGCGTCGGTTATTGCATTTCAAAATCGGGGGAGTGAATTGTCTTCAATTCGCCGCTTTCTAATTCTTACACTGATCAGCGCGCTTGTTTTAGTGATATTTAGTGCAGCACTTAAAGGCTACCGCGCAACGCTGGATATATCGAATACCTTGTTAGATAACGAGTTAGTTGAGCTATCCCGCGCAATCTCATACGTAGATAGCGGCACCCGCACACAGCAACAGACACTTTTCTTCCAGGTATGGAAACAAGGTAAGCTGGCCAGCTCATCTACTGATGCGTTAAGCACGCCATTAACTAGCTTCTCCGAGGGCTTTTCTGAAGTAAACGCACTGGGTACACGCTGGCGGGTACATACCCGGTTTAACCCGAATAATGATAGCTGGTATATGGTGGCTCAACCCGTAAGTAGTCGCTTCACTTTAACTGACTCGCTAACTGTAGCCGCCATCACCCCTTTTATAATTAGTGTGCCTATTCTTGCACTCATTCTCTTTTTTGGCATAACTTGGGGACTATCGCCGTTAAAACACCTATCAAAACTCCTTGCCAGCCGACAGGGTAATGATTTTTCTACCATTGCGTTATCCCGTGAGCCCAGTGAACTTAGCCCTGTTGTTACTACGTTAAACACTATGTTCACGCGACTGAATTCAGCGTTCGAACGAGAGCAGCAATTCGCATCAAACGCGGCGCATGAGCTTAGAACTCCGCTCAGCGTGATGAAAATAAACATTCACAATATAGCGAACGAGTTAGGTGAAAAAGGCCACGTATTGGCTCCGCTCAAAACAGACACTGACAGAATGATCCACGCGGTAAATCAATTCCTTTTGCTTACTCGCACCAGCCCAGAAACGTTTGCAGATCAGCGAGAACCTGTAAATGTGCACGTGGTCGCGCAAGAGGTAATTGGTGACCTATACGGCGCTATTGAAAATAAAAACCAAGAAATAGCACTGGAAGGAGAAGAGGCCTGGTTGCTAAGTTCTCAATTTGTCCTTTACACCTTGCTTCAGAACTTAGTGAGCAATGCGAGTAAATACTCTCCTAGCGGTGCACAAATAATAATTAGGATTGAACGACGGAAAGACGAGCTTATTTTAAGCGTCTGCGATTCTGGGCCTGGCATCCCTGCTGACCAGCGCGCTGTCGTGCTAAATCGGTTCAAAAGAGCATCTAACAGCTCCCCTCATTCGGGAAGCGGCTTGGGGCTAGCCATTGTAGAACAAATCGTTGTATTACACGGTGCTGAGCTCTCTTTAGATGAAAGTTCGCTCGGGGGATTAGAAGTTAGGGTGGCATTTTTCAATGACTACATACTCTAAGATTTCTTTATTCTGCTTTTCAGCCCTTTGTGCTTTTTATACGCCCCTTGCGTTCGCTTTACCTGAAGTAGTGGTGGAAATTAAAGAGCACTTATTCTTTCCTCAGGAAGTGATTGTGCCTGCAGGGCAAAAAGTAAAGCTAACCTTTGTCAATTTCGATGATACTCCCGAAGAAATAGATAGCTTTTCTTTGAACAGAGAAAAAGTGATATTTGCGAAAAGCCGAGGGACCATCTTTATTGGCCCATTAAAAGCCGGTGAGTATCCTTTTTTTGGCGAGTTTCATCCTAATAGCGCCGTAGGAAAGGTAATAGTTAAAAACAAAGAGGACACGCTGGATGCTAATTAATACTGTCGTTCTCTTCTTGCGTGACACCTTGCCCATATTCCTGCTCATTAGTGTATTGCTGGCGCTGCCGCGTGTGTCTACGCTTGCCGTTGCGTGGCGGGTGTTGCTGCTGGTATTGCTCGCTATATTTACCTACCCCCAGCTAGGGCTGGTATCGCAGCTATCAGAAGGCGCCGGATTTGAGTATCTCAAATCAATACTGTTTTTTATTGCGTGGTTGGGTATGTGCCTCGTTGTACTTTTGCCGTCACGTATCTCGAATAGGTTCAGTCTAGGCCTCACCCTGCTAGTAATAGGTATTGGCTTACCCAATTCGCTGCACTTTTTAGTTTATTTTGTTTCCGAGTTATCACGTAATAGTGATAGTACGTTATTGCTCTTGGGCACTATCATTGGTTTGGGTATAAGTATTAGCATCGCTATTCTACTTAATATTTTGCTCACCCACTTTGTTAGCAAGCGAGCAACATACTTTTTTGCAACCACATTTGTGGCAGCTCAAACCGCTAATATCGCATTATTATTGGAACAAACTGACACCTTCCCATCGCCAAGGCAGCTATGGGATAGCAGCACAATAATTAGCGACAATAGCGAATATGGTCATCTTCTGAATTCTCTCGTTGGCTATGAGGCTACGCCCTCGACGAGCTATTTATTGGTGTTTTTCTTCGCACTTATCGTGCCTAATTTAATTGCTTTCTTTTCTTCAAAAAAGAGATTCTCTGATGAAATTCAGGAGGTCGCACAGTGAGACGTTTTCTCCTTACTGCTATCGCATTATGCGCCGTATTTTCAAGTAACGGTTATGCAGATAATTTTACCGTAGATAAGGTTTATCACCCTTATGTATTACCCTTTGAACGTGAGTTTGAGTGGCGACTTACCTCAAGACAAAATGACGATGGCAATGTTTTAATGCAGCGCTTCTCTTTCGGCCATGCACTTTCAGAGTTTATGATCCTTGAGACATATCTTGTCGGTGCGCGGGATGAAAATGAAGATTTTGGCTTAGAAAGCTACGAAGTAGAGTTACGCTGGATGATGACTGAACAAGGGCGATACTGGGCTGACTGGGCAACGCTGTTTGAGCTGGAAAAGCAGCACAATACCGATGACTGGGAAGTTAAAGCGGGGATATTAACAGAAAAAGAATTTGGCCAATTCAGTTTAACAACTAACGTTAGCTTGGTGTACGAGTGGGGTCAAACTGTTGAGAATGAATGGGAAAGCGAATTTAAAGCCAAGTTTAGGTATCGCTGGATCCCTGAAGTACAACCTGGATTGGAAGTGTATGTAGCAGAGGACTTTATCGGGGTTGGTCCAGCATTCATGGGTATAAAACGCTTTGACCGACAGAAACAGCTAAAATGGGAACTGGGCTTCATTGCTGGACTAAATGGTGACAGTAAAGATCACACACTTCGCATGTCGTTGGAATACGAATTTTAATGGAAGTTTGCACTTTAGCGCCTAACTTAAGCTTTCCTTAAGGTTCAACATTTAAAGTGCACGTCATTCGATGATTTACCAAATATTCTTATGCACCAGTTTGACGTCAGCGTTGTTTTACCTGCTAAAAATGAAGCCAAAAACCTTTCTGCTTTGTTACGAGAAATTGCAGAAGTGGTTCCAAGTACAACAACAGAAATTATTGTTGTTGATGACGGTAGCAGCGACGACTCCCTATCCTTGCTGCATAACCTTTCAAGCACCTTGCCGGTAAGTTGTCGTGTCATCGTCCACCCTATGAGCTGCGGTCAAAGCACTTCGGTTTTTCACGGCGTTTTACAGGCAAAAGGCAAGTGGATCATCACCCTAGATGCTGATGGGCAAAACGATCCTGCTGATGTACCGCGACTGATTCGCGCAGCTAAAGAGACTAATGCAGCGCACTTCTGCGTTATCGGACATCGTAAAAAGCGAAAAGATACCCCGTGGAAGCGATTTCAGTCTAAAGTTGCCAATCGTGTTCGCCAGTGGATCCTACAGGACGACACACCAGACACGGGCTGTGGCTTGAAACTCCTCCCAAGAAGTACCTTTTTACTTTTGCCCTACTTCGACCATATGCACCGATATATTCCCGCTTTAACCAAAAGGCTTGGGGGAGAAGTGGTATGTGTATCGGTTAATCATCGCGCGCGCTTAGAAGGTAAATCAAATTACACAGCGTGGAATCGTGGCTGGGCAGGGATCATCGATATGCTTGGCGTCAGATGGCTAATGTACAGAAATAAGCTTAATCACATTGCCAGCGGAATTGGTCATGAAGACTAATATTCGCCGCCTGAAAAGATTCATACAGTTTTTCATCGGGGCAGCAAGCATCGCGCTTGTCTGCTATGTGTCGCTTGAGGTCACTGGTGAAGTATGGAAGCACGGTGATGATACAGATTGGTTGAATGCCTATATTTCAAATCTAAATTGGCAATCGCTGTGCATGATACTGAGTGGTTGTGTTGTACTTTTAACCATGGGTTTTCCCCGTCAGGCTGTCAGTTTTTTTTGCGGAGTGGGCTTTGGCGCATTGCAGGGAGGATTAATTGCCTTGTTGCTAACGGTATTGTCTGCATGCATAGCCTACGCATTAGCAAATGGCCCTCTGCGCTCACTTGCCGTCCGTCTTTTAGGTACAAAATTAAAGCCTGTTGAAAACAAACTGGCCAAGCGAAGTTTTCGCAATGTGCTAATTGTTCGTTTATTCCCTGTTGGCTCCAACCTAATCACAAACGCCGTCGCAGGTGTGCTAAGCGTTCCGTTTGTCCCGTTTATTGCTGCAAGTGCAATCGGCTTTGCGCCTCAAACTTTTTTGTTTACCTTGCTTGGAAGCGGTTCTCGATTTGTCAGCTCCCTCGAACAGCCTTTACAAATTGGTGGCTTAATCATTAGCCTTCTTCTACTTCTATCCTTATCAGGCATTTCTCGTAGGAGTGAGCCGTCGTGAGGCTTGTGCTTAATTCAAATAGCCATGCATCTACCCTGTTCTTTTTTGCCTGTGCTCTGATATTTGTTGGTCTGGGTTTAAGAGATGCTTGGCCACCCGATGAGCCTCGATTCGCATTGGTCGCAAAAGAGATGGTGAACAGCGGACAGTGGCTTGTGCCCATGCGCGGTGGCGAAATTTATCCAGACAAGCCCCCTGTGTTTATGTGGTGTATTGCCTTCTTTTACCTTATAACGGGTAGCCTGAAGGTGGCTATGCTCCTGCCTAACGCTATCGCAAGCCTTGTCACGTTGGGGTTAACCTACAAGCTATCGCTAAGACTTGCCAATGAAAGAGCGGCAATGTTGAGTATGCTCGTACTTCTACTGAGCCCTCAGTTTCTTATTCAAGCCAAATTCGCTCAAATAGATGCCCTTGTCGCCTGCTTTATCTGGATTGGCGTCTACGGACTCATTCAGCACTTTTATGTGCATGTTAATTGGCGGTGGTACTTTGCAGCATGGTTCTTTATGGGGCTTGGGATCATAACCAAAGGCGTTGGCTTTTTACCTGTTCTTTTATTTATCCCCATTGTATTTTTCGCATTTACCAACGGCTTACATCGCGGCAAGTGGTCATTGCGCATGTTGTTTGGCCCCTTAATCATGCTATCAGTTGTGGCGATGTGGCTTGCACCTCTGCTTTATCTTGGTTTGATAAAACAAGAGCCTCAAATACAACAATACTTGTCGAATATTTTGTTTAAACAAACCGCTGAGCGATATGCCAATGCCTGGCACCACATAGAGCCGTGGTATTACTATATTGTTGAAGTTATCCCTGTGTTTTGGATAGCTCCAATTGGCATACTTGTATCAAAAGCTAAGTCGTTAAAAGATGTACTTACTCACAACCCCGCTTACTCATCGCTGTTTATATGGGTAATGTTGGTTGTCATTTTCTTTAGTATCAGCCCAGGTAAACGTGGTGTTTATGTTCTACCGGCACTGCCTGCGTTGAGTATGGTTGCAGGTCTGGTACTTGCGAATTCAACTGTATCAAGAGGGTTGGTGCTATTTGCGCGCGCAGTTACTTCGTTAATCTCTGCCGTTTTATTGATTGCTGGCTTAGCACTGCTATTTCACGAGCCCACCGCTGTTAAGCTGATGACGCGTTTTGACAGCGACAGCGAAACCCTTGTTCGTTTAAGCATTGTATTACTTGTACTCGGTTTCGCTGGGCTTTGTACTCATATTGTCTACTATGTTTACAATAAAAAGCGTAACGCAGGGGATGGAGAATTACTCGCCCGCCAATTACTGGCATGGCTTTTCATTTTAACTGTAATTCCTTCCACATTCGGTGCATGGCTGCTAAACAACTACCGTACTCCCCGTATAGTCCTTCAAAGTGCAGAAAGCCAAATAAGTAATATGTTGACGAAGGATTTAACTGCCTTCGAGGTAGGGATAGTCAGCTTTAAAGAACAGTATTTGCTTTATTCACCCTTTAAAATGGCTCATTTTGGTTACCATACCCCTAAAGAAGTAGAAAACGGTACAGCGTGGGCTTGGTTGACCGATACTTCCGAGCCTTACCGCGAGCAGACAAAGATTTCAGGCCAGCGGGTTAGACCGCCAATACGTCAACGCTTTTTGTTAGTTCCAAGTGACTACAAATTTCAATGTGTAGACTTATCACAAGCCACCTCACTGGGTGTAGCCCACCGTGACGAATGGTTATTGCTTCCTGCCACTGCAGCGAACGTTACCTGTGATTTACCAGCTAACGGCCCAGTTTTTAATAGCTATGACGGCTCAAGCGATTAATTAGCTTGGGCGTTCTTAACATTTTGGGCTGACATTTATAAAAGTTTTTCCCCCTTAAGGTTCTCTTAAGGTCTCGCGTAAATACTCATAACATCGCAAAACCAATGAGCATGTTTATGAGTCACGTTTTAGCTTCTGTTCCAACCCAGGTTGCTAGTCAGCAATCTGCGATTGTCTCAAAGGAAAAGCCCGCTATAACCTTTATCGCGGCAAAACATGGACATAATGCCCGCCGCCGTATTGAAGCGTTTATAGCGAGTGGTTTTAAAGCTCGCTACAACGCACGAGTGACTTCCTTTATGCCTATGCTGTTTGCTCTTGACGCTAAGGGAGTTAAAGCCGCCGCAGGCGCAAGATTTGCCGCCTATGATGGTCAGTATAATTCTCTTTTTATAGAGCAATACCTTAACACTTCGGTAGAAACTGCCCTCACCTTACAAGGGATAACCGTAAACAGAGCGCATATTGCTGAAGTTGGTAACCTTTTTAGCAGTGCATCGCGCTATACCCTCCCCTTGTTATTTGCCCTGTTCTTCGTTTTAAAACGATGTGGTAGCAAATATCTGGTTTTCAGTGCGACCTCACAGCTCACCTCTTTACTCATGGGCGCGGGTATTCAACTCCTCCCCCTTGTTAAAGCCGATGCGTCAAAACTTAAAGGGAATAGCGATGATTGGGGCACCTATTATGACACCGCTCCTCAGGTTACTGCCCTGTCGCTAAATCACGTAACCCAACACATCATTGGCTGCCCTGAACTTAATGCTCATTACCAACGTGCAATTGAGCTTATTTCCGCAAATGTGGATGCGTTAACGCAAAATATCTGCACAAAAAAGGAAACAGCGTATGTTGCTTAATCAGTATATAAACGGGCACGACGATGACGTTGCGCTGAAATGCAAAGACGGTTCAATGACTTACCGCGCCCTTATGAGCGCCGTCGAGAACCTCGCAAGCTGGATAACAAACCACAATGCCGAGAGGGTCGGCATTGCCTTTGACAATAGCTTTGCATGGGTGATTGCTGATTTAGCCTGCCAACAGGCTAACGTTTGCTGCGTCCCCGTTCCGCTATTTTTTAGCGCTTCCCAACAAGAACATGTATTAAATGAGAGCCAGTGTCACTTTTTATTGACCAATCGCGGTGGTGAACTAAGTGAATGGAGTGAGTCACCGGCTGTTCTTGATAGCGAAAACGACATTGTCGCTCATCCACTCAAACATGACTCTCGTGTATACACACCTGTAGGAACCAATAAAATAACCTTTACTTCTGGCTCTACGGGCTCACCGAAAGGCGTGTGCCTGTCAACTGAATCGCAATGGAAAGTTGCCCATTCTATTGAGCGCGCTGTTCAACCAGAAATAGTGAACCACCTGTGTTTATTGCCATTGTCTACCCTACTTGAAAATATTGCAGGTGTTTACGCCCCTCTGTACCACGGCGGCACGGTTTATTTAGCCACAGCATCTGAGCGCGGATTTCAAGGAAGCAAACTCGTCAATCCAAACGCACTGCTGTCACTGATAGACCGCGTTCAACCATCGTCTGTGATTTTGGTGCCCGACTTGCTAATGGTGCTAGTACAGGCATGTAATCAGGGCTGGACACCACCTTCATCACTAATGTTCATTGCTGTTGGCGGTGCGCATGTAGCGCCCACTTTGCTGGCGCAAGCTCAAGCGAAGGGACTACCAGTTTTTGAAGGTTATGGCTTATCTGAAGCGGTATCAGTATCAACATTGAACACGCCCAATTGCAATACGATGGGCAGTGCCGGAAAAACGCTTGGTCATAATCAACTGCACATCGAAGAGGGTGAAGTCGTAGTTACAGGCAACCACTTTCTGGGCTATCTGAATCAACCTTCCTCATTTTATCCGACCCAGGTCAGAACCGGCGATTTAGGCGTCTTTTCTGACAACACACTTACGCTGAATGGGCGTATAAAAAACATAATGGTGAACAGCTTTGGCAGAAACGTATCGCCAGAGTGGATTGAATCTTTATTGCTGGGAACGGGACTGTTTAGGCAGGCTTTGGTGTATTGCGAAGCTAAACCCTACTGTGTCGCGCTCCTCGTACCCGCTTCCAATACTATTTCTAATACACAGATTCAAAGCGCCCTTGCGCTTATCAATAAGCAGTTACCTGACTATGCGCAAGTTGTTAGTTTCGCCACCATCGGTCTTTGCACGCCAGAAAACCAACTGCTTACCCCAACGGGAAAACTGAAGCGTGACGCAATAATTGCCCGCTATGCGACTGACTTAGACATGCTCTACCAGGGCCAAGACCAACACCAGTACAGCGTTCAAAGTACAACAGCATTTTCTTCTCAATTTGTTATCAAGGACTAATTTATGAATTTCTATCAGCAACTTCAAAGCAACACCGAACATGCCAGACAGTCATTTTTACAGGCGCCGATTATACAACGCTGCTTTAACGGTGATTTTAACCTGAACGACTATATTGCCTTTCTTCAACAGGCTTATCATCACGTTAAGTTTACTGTTCCCCTGCTTATGGCTACAGGTGCCAAACTCAACGAAGATAAGGAATGGCTAAGAGAAGCAATTGGTGAATACATTGAAGAAGAAATGGGTCACCAAGAGTGGATCCTTAACGACCTTGCAACCTGTGGCGTTGATAAAGAACAGGCGAGGAAAAGTCAGCCTGCACCCGCCACCGAATTAATGGTTGCCTATGCTTTTGATGCAATAGCACGCAAAAGCCCACTGTATTTCTTCGGCATGGTATTCGTTTTAGAGGGCACAAGTATTGCGCTTGCCGACGCGGCTGCAAAACAAATCAAAGACAAGTTATCTCTGCCTAAATCAGCGTTTAAATACCTTACCTCTCACGGTGCGCTAGACCAAGAGCACATTGTTTTCTTTGAAGGGCTTATGAACAAAATTACTGACCCCAAAGAGCAGCAAATGATCATTCACAGCGCGAACATGTTTTATCGCTTATACGGAGATATCTTTCGCGAATTAACACCTGAACACGGCTTGGAACAGGTTGCTTGAATTCAAGGGTTTACTTCTGGTGCTTATGCGCCGAGGTAAATTGCTAACACGTAAAGGTAAATACAATGAATATTCAGTGGCGTAATCAAGTGGTACTTCTTACAGGTGCAACTGGCGGTATTGGTCAAGCAATAGCCAAGGCGCTTGATGAAAAAGGTGCGCACATTATCCTAACTGGCAGAAGTAAGGCAAAGCTCGAACAGCTGCAACAAAATTTAACCCTTCATCATACTGCCATTGTGGCTGACATTACGTCAGATGAAGGCAGAGATAGAGTAGTAAGTGCCTGCCAACGACTTCCTTTAAGTATTCTGGTTAACAATGCTGGCATTACCTATGTGGGCGAGTTTGAGGGCACCCCAATCGAGTCAATTGTGTCGACAAATATGCTGGCTCCGATGCTACTAACCCAACGCCTACTGCCGTTACTCGAACGTAGACCGTCTGCGCACGTCGTGAATGTAGGCTCAGCTTTTGGAAGCATAGGTTTTGCTGCGCACGGAACCTACTGCGCAACAAAATTCGCTTTGAAAGGCTGGACGGAAGCGATGCACAGAGAATTCAGCGATAGCAAAATTAAATTTCACTATCTAGCGCCACGCGCAACGCGTACCGATATAAATGACGAACGCGCTAATGCGCTAAATGAGGCATTGGGCAACCAGACAGACGAGCCTGATGCAGTAGCGCAAGCATTCATTAAACAGTTAGAAAACAATTTGCCAAGGGTCGCGCTCGGACGTGCTGAACGCTTTTTTGCCAAGCTTAACGCGCTAGTTCCCAGTGTTGTTGACAATGCGCTGGCAAATAAACTCCCAACAATTAAACGCTATGCCTTTCAAAAAACGCAATCGCAAGACAAACAGACCAGCGCTCAAAACGATACCCGCCTAGGTAACAAGCTGGTTTAACACGAGGACATTATTATGAAGAAATTAACCACGCTTAGCTCCACGGTAATTCTGGGACTCGGTCTGGCATTAAGTCACACTGCTATGGCTCAAGCTAACGAAGTCACAGAAAGTACAGCGCCGACATCAGCCTTAAGCGAAACGGCTACCAGCCCTTTAAAGATACTTCAGCATCAATGGGCACATATTAACTATGAACTTGATGATGCAGAAAAGGAAAAAGCATTCGTCGCCCTTATTAATACCGCTAAATCTTTCGTAAAGGCAGAGCCCAATAACCCTGAGTTATTGATTTGGCAAGGCATAATTCAATCCAGTACAGCCGGTGCCAAAGGGGGACTTGGTGCTCTGGACTACGCAAAGGATGCTCGTAAGAGTTTCGAACATGCAATGCGACTAGATGAAAATGCACTCTCGGGCTCAGCGATGACCAGTCTAGGCGTACTGTACCATAAGCTTCCGGGTTGGCCTATTAGCTTTGGTAACGACAAAAAAGCTGAGAAATTGCTGAAGCATGCACTTGAAATAAACCCTGACGGGATAGACCCCAACTATTTCTACGCCGAGTACTTGTTCGATAATGGAAAATACGAGCAAGCGCTCAAGTTTGCCAAGAAAGCGCTCGACGCCCCAGCGCGCGCAGATCGTCCTATTGCAGATTCAGGTCGCAAAAGAGAGATCGCTTTATTGGAAGCGAAGATAGCGAGAAAAAGTTAGTCACCCCAAAGGTATACAGGGAAAGGCAATGCTCTTATTGCCTTTCCATTTTCAACAAGTATTAGATTTTCGCTGCAAATACCGTTAGATTAGCCGCCGATTCAACGATAATTCATGAAATTACTAACAATTTCGTCGAGTTATCTCGTTTATTCCTAACTACCTCTATCTTATAAAGGCGACTTTTCATGCAGAAAAAGAATTTCTTCTCTCCTTTTCTATTCATCCTTATTACTACGTTGTCGATATCTACGGTTCATGCAAGCCCCCCTGATTTACTACCGTTACAACACGCGTGGGCAAAAGCGAACTATGAGCTTGAAGGTGAAGCCCAATTAGAGGCATTTTCTACATTGATAGCGCAGGCGAAAGTGTTAGTCGAGCAATCAGAAAATAGCGCTGAAGCACTGACCTGGCTAGCTATCTCTCAATCAAGCACTGCAAGTGCGAAAGGCGGTTTAGGTGCCCTGGACTTTGCTGAAAGTGCGAAGGAAAACTTAGAACGTGCCATTGAAAAAGAGGAAGCGGTATTAGAGGGGACGGCACTCACTGTATTAGCGGCACTTTATCATAAAGTACCAGGCTGGCCAGTTAGCTTTGGAAGCGATAAGAAGGCAAAACAATTATTTAAGCGCGCATTGGAAATTAACCCAAAAGCTATGGACCAAAACTTCTTTTATGCTGAGTTTCTTTTCGACGATGGTGAATACGAAGAAGCCCAAGGGTTTTTAATCCGTGCTCAAAACGCGCCTGAAAAAGCCAACCGCCCTCTAGCCGATAAAAAACGCAGAGAAGAGATTGCTATACTTCAGGCAAAATTGGATAAAAAAGCATAGTATCATTTGCTTTATGCGGGGCTATCGCGCGTCGCAAATGAGTTCGAAATAAGCAATATCCCCGCTTTTTGCGTGTAGAAAGGAGAATTTAACGCCTTTCTAAATAAAAAGCGCATACATAGGTGGCACTTATCCTCATGTATAAATTGTAAACAGTTCTCATTCGGTATCAGCACTCCTATTATGAAAGAAAAAAGGAGTGGCCCAATGCCTAAAATCCCACGTTCCTCAGACAACGACTATACCCAAGAGATGAGCCGAACACGCCGCGAGTTTATTGCGCGCGAAACCGGCACTCAGCTAAATCACTTAGGACACTATTCTATACCGCCTGAAACTTTGTCGGGAAACATAGAAAACTTCGCCGGTGTTGCACAGGTGCCTATTGGCTTCGCAGGGCCAATGCTAGTGAATGGAGAGCACGCCAAAGGTGAGTTCTACGTTCCAATGGCAACAACAGAGGGCACCTTGACCGCCAGCTACAGTAGAGGCATGCGCTTAACAAGAGAGGCTGGGGGCATAACTACCACAGTCATTGATGATGCCATGCAGCGAGCGCCTATGTTCGCGTTTTCTAACGCAAGAGAAGCCCTCGACTTTGGCAAATGGGTTGAGCAAAACTTTGAAGCCATCAAACGCGCCAGTGATAACACCACCAGCGTGGGCAAACTAAGGGATATCGAGCAGTACGCTGCGTCTAAGCTTCGCTGGCTAAGATTCAATTTCACCTGCGGCGATGCGGCTGGTCAGAACATGGTAAGTAAAGCCACTAAAGCGGGTTGTGAGTGGATACAAGCGAACTACCCACGCCCTATCGAGCACTTTGTACTGGCCGCTAATCTTGATACCGATAAAAAGCACTCTCACTTAAACTCGCTGCATACCCGCGGAAAGCGCGTTGTAGCAGAAATCACCCTGCCAAAAAAACTTATGACGGACATTATGCATTGCCCGCCAGAAGCATTATTTAAACAGCGCCAGTATTCAAATATGGGCGCACTAATGGCAGGTAGTGTTAATAACGGTGCCCACTTCGCTAACGGCATCACCGCCATGTTTATCGCTTGCGGGCAAGATGTCGCTAATGTGGCGGAGTCGTCGGCGGGGTTTACTTACGCTGAAATTACGCCAAATGGAGACTACTACTTCTCTGTGACTATTCCATCGTTAATCGTTGCTACATACGGTGGTGGAACCGGTTTAGCGACACAAAACGAATGTTTAAGCGTACTTGGCTGCACAGAAAGGGGCAGCGTAAATAAGTTTGCGGAAATTGTCGCTGCGACCGTATTGTGTGGCGATCTCTCGCTAGGTTCTGCAGTCGTCGCAGACGAATGGGTAAGCAGTCACGAGCGACTGGGTAGAAACCGTTAAAGGTTTTTAAACCTGTCACCTAACGCTTAGCAATGCAGTTCGAATAAACTGTGCGCTACTGCCGAAGGTAACTAAATTCTGTATAGAGAAATTATACAGCAGGTATGCTGGGGCGCGTAACAACAAAGTACGCGCCTATTCCCATAAATAGACCTATGCCTATGTAAGCTGGAATAGGCATTGATGCGAACAGGCAAACCAGAATAAAGCTCACCAACATACTGCAACACGCTATGCATTTCACTTTTTTCGAAATTGCACCATGTTTTCGCCACGCAACAAGACTGGGGCCATATTTAGGGTGTTGAAGTAACCAGCTTTCAAGGCGTGGTGAAGATTGAGTAAAACAAAAAAGCGCACCTATCAAAAAAACAGTTGTTGGCATTACCGGCAAGAATGCGCCAATAATACCTAGAAGGGTAAAAAACAACCCGAGTGATAAATACAGTACTTTTTTCATGAAATACCAACGCCCAATGCTAGCCGATTCCTTGGTAGGTGCTGTGACCACACACCCGCTGAACACTTTTCCGAAGTGCTAAATTTATACAGTCATTTTAGATAGTATGGATCTATGTAGCCTTGTTATAAATCAAACCTACCTTTTAACCATACGCCAAAATAACTAGGTTTCCACCTTCATTGGTCTAAATTTGTAGTACTAACATTTGCACGGTTAAAAGTGATGAGCAAATCCGAGACCTTACTATCTGGCTTATTTTCAACCTTAACGGTGAAGTTGTAGAAGGATAAACTACTTCCTATCGGACGACTGTTTAACCTGCTGCCACAGCGCTTCCATTTCATCAAGCGTCAATGCGTCGAGCTTCTCGCCCTGCTCTGCCGCCAAGCGCTCTACACCTTTAAAACGGTTAGCAAACTTGTTACTGGCGTTTCTAAGAGCGGTATCCGCATCTACCTTGCAATGCCTTGCCAAGTTAACCATGGCAAAAAGTGCATCGCCAATTTCTTCTTCAATTGCTTGTTGGTTGTCGGGCACGCCACTTTTTAAAGGTGCAACACCAGCATCCAGTGCCCCCTCTGCTCGCTGCTTGAAGTCTAGCTCTTGCTGAATCTCTTCCACTTCCTCGCGCACTTTATCTATGACTGGAGCGGCATCAGGCCAATCAAAACCTACCTTTGCACAGGCTTTCTGCAGCTTTTGCGCATACATAAGTGCAGGCATACCTCTGGGTACACTATCTAGAATACTGGGCTCTATTGCTTCGTCGTCTTGCTTCAAACGCTGCTTTTTAAGCTGCTTTTCTTGGGCTTTGATAGCATCCCACTGCGCGTTTAAAGCACTGTCGTTCAATTGGGTACGTTCGACCGTGACGTTTTCATTTGTATCCCCTGCACCCTCAGATGCGAGCGGGTTAGCAAAAACATGAGGGTGACGACGCACGAGCTTATCACTAATGCTTTGCGCCACATCGTCAAAAGTAAATACGCTAGATTCACTGGCTATCTGCGCGTAGAACACCACTTGAAACAGCAAATCACCCAACTCATCTTTGATGTCATGCATATCACCAGTGGCAATAGCATCAGCCACTTCGTAGGCTTCTTCTATGGTGTAGCGAGTTAGGCTTTCCATGGTTTGTTTTACATCCCACTGGCATCCAGATTGCGGATCGCGCAGCTGCGCCATAATGTCAAGCAGCCGCTGCGTTTCACTAAGCTTAGCTTTGTTTGCGTTTTGCATCAGTCACGCCTTTAAGCTGTCGCAATCGGGTTAACACTTTTGATACGGTGTCGAGATCGTGCACCTCTATCGAAATGGTGATAAGCGCCGTCTGTCTGTTTTTATCACTTAGGCTGTTAACTCCCAAAAGCGGCACGTTTTCATTCGCCAGCACCGTGGTGATATCGCGCAACAGCCCGGTTCTATCGTGACAAAATATATCTATGCCTGTCTCAAAGCCCACTTTAAGCTCTTGTGACCAATTCACTTCTATTTGACGCTCAGGGTGTTGTGACAACAAGTGTTGCAGCTGGTCGCAGCTCTCTTTATGAACGCTTACACCACGGCCTTGTGTGATATAGCCTAAAATAGCTTCGCCTGGTACTGGCTTACAGCAATTCGCCAGCTGGCTCATTAAGTGCCCCACGCCCTGCACCACCACTGCATCTTTTTTACCTGATCCGGCTGCAGTTTTGCGCGTTTTAACCTTAGGGCTAATTTCGGGTTCTGGGGCTGGCGGCTCCTGCAAATGATGAATAAAATTAATCACCTGCATAACGCGCACATCACCGGCACCTACCGCAGTGTACAAGTCATCGAGGGTTTGTAAGTTAAACTTCTCAAATGCCTCATTGGGTACTTTGGCAGGCAAATGAGCACGCTGAAGTTCGCGTTCTAGTAGTTCTTTACCTGCAGCCAGGTTTTTGTCTCTATCCTGCTTTTTAAAGAAGGAATGGATAGTGGCACGCGCCCGTGATGAATGCACATAGCCAAGGCCCGGGTGCATCCAGTCGCGACTTGGGTTTGGCTCTTTTCCGGTGAGTACTTCTATCTGATCGCCACTTTGCAGTAAATAAGTGAAAGGGACTATTCGCCCATTCACTTTTGCGCCAATGCAGCGGTGGCCCACATTACTGTGAATATAGTAAGCAAAATCAAGCGGCGTGGCTCCTTGGGGAAGGTCAATAACATCGCCTTTGGGTGTGAACACGTACACCCTATCGTCAAACACCTGACTGCGAAGTTCTTCAACCAAATCGCCAGATTCGGCCACTTCCTCTTGCCACGCTAGTATGCGGCGAAGCCAGTTTATACGCTCGTCATAGCCTGACTGCTTGCCCGTGCTACCCTCTTTATATTTCCAGTGAGCAGCCACACCCAGTTCTGCATCCTGATGCATTTTTTGCGTGCGAATTTGAATCTCTACCGACTTCCCTTCAGGCCCCACGATAACCGTGTGAATAGACTGGTAACCGTTAGGTTTAGGGGTTGCAATGTAATCGTCGAATTCGTTCGGTAGGTGCTTATAGCTGGCGTGAACCGTACCAAGCGCGGCGTAACAATCTTGAAGTCGCTCGGCAATAATACGCACTGCACGAATATCAAAAAGCTGCTCAAACGTAAGGCGCTTTTTCTGCATCTTCTTCCAAATGCTGAATATATGCTTAGGGCGGCCGTATACGTCAGCGCGGATTTGTTCGCTATCAAGCAAGCCTTGCAAGTCGCCTACTATTGTTTCTATGTACTCGGCACGCTCTCGGCGCTTGCCGTCAAGCTGATGAGCTATTTGCTTGTAGGTGATGGGATGTAGGTAGCGAAACGCAAGGTCTTCAAGCTCCCACTTTAACTGACCAATGCCCAAACGGTTTGCCAATGGCGCATAGATGCTAGCGCATTCGCGGGCCACCATAACGCGGGTTTCTTCGTCGGCTTTTTTAACCTGTTGCAATGCACAAATGCGTTCTGCCATTTTGATCACAACGGCACGCACGTCTTCTACCATCGCCAGCAGCATACGACGAATACTGTCTATGTGCTGTTCGTCCGACTTTTCTGCAAAGCCAGAACCTTTTACTTTACGCGCATGTAACGACTTGATGGCATCCATTCGGCGCACGCCAACGATCAGGTCGCGTATTTCCCCGCCGAATTCTTCATAAATATCGTCTTCACTTAAGGCGTGCTGTTCGCAATATGGAAAAACCAAGGCTGCCTGAAGCGTTGCGTCATCCATATTGAGCTGACACAAAATCTCAACCATTTCCTGACCAACCAACAGTCGCTCGGGAATAGATGACACTGCACTTAGTTTTTCTTTTGTTTCTGCACTTAACTCAAGGCTATCTAACCACGCTTCAAAGGGTGGTCGGTCGGCTTGGTGGACCTTTCTTGTCGATACCATATCCTTTACTCGTTACTGCTGCTTTCGCGTAAACAAGGCCATCATTTCCATGTGATGGGTGAAGGGGAACATTTCTGCTACGCCCGCTTTTTCCATTTCGTAACCTCCGTCTATCAACACCTTTGCGTCTCTAGAAAACGTACTTGGGTTGCAAGAAACATACACTATCGTTTTTGGTAGTGCTTTTACAAGCGCATGACAAACGGTCAACGCCCCTTCTCTTGAAGGGTCTAGCAATACCTTATCAAAGCCCTGCTGTAATGAAGCCTCGACGTTGGTCTTATCGGCCAAATCCAAATGCAGCCACTCTACTTTTTCAATGCCCTGTTGCTGTGCATTGTCTTTGGCGCGGCGCACCATCTCTGCCACGCCTTCTACCGCCTGAACCTCTGCACCTAACTTAGCAATAGGTAAAGTAAAATTGCCCAGCCCGCTAAACCAATCAGCGATACGTTCGTTGGGCTTTGGGTTTAGCCATCCTATTGCCTGATTAACCATTTTTTCGTTAACCACTTTATTAATTTGAATAAAGTCGTTAGCACTAGGTGAAATTGAGCAGCCATTTACCGTGTTCATAACCATATCAGTACCACGACCCACACTGCGAATTTGCCCCTGCTTATTTTCAAGCTTTAATTCAATACCGTAGTCACCAACCGATGAACTCGTGTTCACCAGTTCGCTCACTGCATCAATAAGCTCAGCTTCAAGGGCTTTGGTGTGTTTAATAACAAGATGCGAGGTGTTATCGCCAGCAATAAGGCTGATATGCCCAATATGACGCGCTGACTCGAACCCTGAAAGCGCATCCCGTAAAGGGCCAATGAGTTTAGATAGCGGGTCAACCAGTATTGGGCAGGTTTCTACATTGATAACGTTACTGCTATTTGCTTCACGGAAGCCCAACTTAATTTGATTGGGGTTGCGGGCATCTATAGCCAGCCTTGCTTTTCTGCGATATTGAGGGCGCGGCCCTGCTAAAGGTGCTTGCCAAACGTTTGGCTTCATCGCGAGATGACGTTCCATCATCACTCTAAGAGCACGGTCACGTTGCACAAGGGCAGCGTCGGGCTTTATGTGCTGTAGCTGACACCCACCACATACATCAAACACAGGGCAAAAAGGCGCTTGTCTTTCATCACTTGGCAAATGAATATTTGTCGCCTTGGCATTAATGACTTTCTTTTTGCTAGATACCACCTCTATGTCGCAGGTTTCTCCTACGAGGGCACCTTCAACAAATACCATCGGATTGCCGCGCACTACGCCATTGCCCATCCAGTCTAAATCTTCAATGGTGACCGTGTTAGGCTTTTGACTTTCACTGGTATCCGCTGCATTTTTGCTTTTCCCAAATCGAAGTCCTGCGACCTGCGCGTTGGCTCTGGCATTCCCCTTTTTTGAAGCGCCACGTTCAGTAAGAGACGTTTTACTTTTTTGCTTACTGCGAGATTGTTTAAAAAGGTTTGCCAAGTGTGACTCCGGTTACTTGCTTAACGTGGTTTGATGTTAGTAGAGATTCTTGTACGCGCTACTCAAACAGATTTCGCCGACTTAATGTCGATAGGACAACTTCAATAAGCTAGATCTAACGAGTTTGGCTCATCAAGCTTTGCTCAAAAAGCGCGTAATTGCATAATTACAGTGTAGTAAGCCAATGATTAGCGTGTGCGTAAGACAGCTACTTTAGTTTTTAACTTATTGGCCTATTCTGATTCCAGTATAACGGTTGCGACGGCGTAATGTTGTTCATCTGAGATACTGACCACACTTCGAGTAATGCTTCGGGTTTCACACAAAGCAGCAAACTCGCCAGTGAAGTGAAGTTCTGGCGCACCTAGGTGATTATTTCGCACTTCTATATGCTGCCAGCTTATCCCGTTTCCAATCCCAGTACCTAAGGCTTTCACCGCCGCCTCTTTGGCGGCAAAACGTTTGGCCAAAAAACGTACTGGCGTACTGTGCTCACTAAATTGCTGCCACTCGGCAGGCGTAAGTACTCGCTTGGCCAAACGCTCATTAGCACCGTCGCCCTTACCAAGACGCGCTATCTCTACAATGTCAGTACCTAGCCCTGCAATCGCCACGTTATCTACACCCTTTTGTATTTAAGGTTAAATGCCCGCTCGCGCTTCAAGCATAAGCTTTCGCATATCCGCCACTGCCGTGTGAAGGCCATCGAAGGCAGCACGGGCAATGATAGCGTGACCAATATTAAGCTCAATTAGCTGAGGGATAGCCGCGATAGGCTTAACATTGTGATAGTGCAAGCCGTGACCCGCATTCACTTTAAGCCCTAAACTATCGGCGTACTCAATACCTTCAACTAAACGCGCTAGCTCTTTGTGCTGCTCTTCTTCGCTAGTGGCTTCTGCGTATTGGCCCGTATGAATTTCAATGTAAGGGGCGTTGCATGCTGCGGCCGCGTCAATTTGCGCTTTGTCTGCATCAATAAATAACGACACCAAAATGTTTGCATTAGCGAGTCGCTCACACGCCGCCTTGATGTTGTCAAAATTCCCTGCCACATCAAGACCACCTTCGGTAGTCAGCTCTTCGCGCTTTTCTGGTACTAAGCAGCAAAAAACAGGCTTTACTTCTTCTGCAATTGCCAGCATTTCTTCGGTTACCGCCATTTCCAGATTTAGACGGGTATTAATGGTCTGCGCTAAAATGCGTACATCTCGGTCTTTAATATGGCGGCGGTCTTCACGTAAATGAACCGTAATGCCGTCTGCGCCTGCGCGCTCGGCGATATCCGCAGCATGCACGGGATCTGGGTAATGCGTGCCGCGCGCATTGCGTAGCGTTGCGATATGGTCGATGTTAACGCCTAATAGAATCGTGCTCATTTCACCACCTAACCTGTAAGAGCGATAGAAGAGGCCTGCTCTTCGTGTTTAATACGTTACTTTAAGGGTAAAAATACCCTTCTGAGGAAAGTCGCAATTGTAGCAAATTTTTTTGTAGAACGTGCTTATTAAGCGTTTGAGTTAAGAGAAAATAATTTAAGGCATTTAGACTAGTTTTAGGGTAGTTAATACGCTTTACCAAAAACTAAGCGCTTGTAAATGTGATCATTTAAGGACTAGGTAAAAACCCACTAACGGGGCTTTGGCATAAAGAGTTCCCGGCTTTTTAGTGGCTTGTCACCAATTAGCGGTTTAAGTAGGTCGCGACAAAGCACCTTTGCCACTTTTTTGCTGAGCGGCGTAAACTCCCCTTGTGACAAACTAAGCAGCGCTTGTCCAGGAAATCCTCGCATACCGCGGAGACCAGCCATATCGTCAGGCAGTCTCACAAAACCTGCATCTATATGAAAATGATAGCTGCCAGTTTCCTCTATGGGCATTTCGTATTCGACATCAGTGGTGAAATCAGGCAACAGCCCCATTTCATCAAGCAGTGCAAATTCGAACTGACGTAAGGTCACCTCTATGTCGCTCTCATCGCGAAGAGACAGCAGCGCATTTTCATAAGCGCTGTGAACGCCATCACTGGCAAGCCCTGCCGGCATAACGCGATTGGTTAGCTCATTAACATACATGGCGCAAAACAACGCTGTCCCAACAAGGTTGATAGAGGGCGCGACACTTTCTACGTGACGTAAGTTTTTTAACTCCGATTTTCCGCTTAGCTGTAAACGGAGATGTTGAAAAGGTTGGAGCAGACTTTTCTTGTCTGATTTACTGTTCTTCACCCCTTTCGCCACTGCACTAACACGCCCTTCTTCCAGGGTAAAAAAGTCAACAATATAGCTGGTCTCCCTGTAAGGGCGTCTATGCAATACATAGGCATTTAACCATTCATTATTCATTGTTGCTCACTGTGTTAGTTGTTCTCGAAGGGGTGCCGGTGGCAGTGTTAATATTAGCTGCGTTTAATCCGTACCACTTTCATGGTTTCAAACTCAATGCCAGCTACCTCTTCAACGTGGCGATAATAGGTTACGTTCACCCGCGCGCCTTTTAAGCTTTGGTATTGCTGTTTGCGCCGGTAGATAAAAGGAACATCAATACCTTCTAGCATAATGGTGTGGCGTACCCAGTCGCTGTCTTTCTCTTCCCGCTGAACGTGAGAAATCACTTTAGCATTGTCGGTTTGATTCAGCTGACTATGCTTTTCCACCAGCTTCTGTCTTTCGCTTTTCACCCTTGCCCCTTTTCCACTGCATACACTTATTGCTTGCTAGGCTTATTGCCATCGCCTGCGTGTGAACTCGCTGCTGCTAACGCGCTTCTATTTGCTCGACAATAAGTTGCACGGTTTCCTGACCGCGAAACACATTGATATCAAGTCGATAGGCAATATGCACACGTTTAACCATGGCATTCGGCCATGATTTTAAATCAACGTTAAACGCAATAGCATCAACCTCGTTAGCGCCGTCACTTTTTAACACCATTTTTAAGTGCTTTTGGCCAACTAAGCGCTGGTCAAGTAATGCAAATTCACCATCGAATAGTGGTGATTCAAAGCCCTGTCCAAACGGACCTGCTTGACGCAATAAATGCGCAAAGGGTAAACACAGCTCTTCCGACGACAAGTCCCCGTCGGAAAGTAAGGCATGATTACCATCAAGCTTTTCCATATGCGCACGCGCAATATCAACAAAAGCCCGCTCGAAGTCTTGAAGTTTAGCTACGGGCAAGCTCAATCCAGCGGCCATGGCATGCCCACCAAATTTTTCGATAACGCCCGGGTAGCGTGTATTGACTTCATCAAGTACATCGCGAATGTGCACGCCAGGAATCGAGCGCGCCGAACCTTTAATGATCTCGTCGTCTTGATGGGCAAAAGCGATAACAGGCTTAAGATACTTCTCTTTCAAACGCCCTGCCACAATACCAATAACCCCTTGATGGAAGTCTTCGCGATAAACCACCAGTGCGCTTGGCATATCGCCTTCATCCAGTGCCATTTGCTCTAGCACGCTTTCCGCTTGCGCTTTCATGCCAGTTTCAATTTCACGGCGTTCTTTATTAAGCGCATCGAGTTCGGCGGCAATCATTCGCGCTTGAATGGTTTCATCTTCTAATAAGCACGCAATACCTTGAGACATGTCGTCTAATCGACCCGCGGCATTAAGCCTTGGCCCAACCACGAAGCCTAAATCAGTTGAGGTTAAGTGAGCGCAATCTCGGTTTGCCACTTCAACCAAGGCTTTGATGCCAGGTCGACACTTACCCGCCCGAATCCGCTGAAGGCCTTGATGAACTAAAATTCGGTTGTTTTTATCCAGCACCACTACATCGGCCACGGTACCAACAGCAACAATATCAAGTAGCGACGCTAGGTTTGGTGGTGCTAACCCCGCTTTTTCAAAATGTCCTTGCTGCTGTAGCTCGGCTTTAAGTGCAAGCATGATATAAAAGGCAACGCCTACCCCAGCCAAATTCTTAGACGGGAATTCGCAGCCAGGTTGGTTAGGATTTACTATCGCATCAGCAGGAGGTAGAACATCGCCTGGCAAATGGTGATCGGTAACAACAACCTGCATTCCCAACGACTTTGCGTGGGTTACACCGTCAATACAGGATATGCCATTGTCCACTGTGACAATAACCTCTGCCCCCTGTTTGGCAGCTTCATCCACGATAGGCACGCTAAGCCCGTAACCGAAGTCAAAGCGGTTAGGCACAAGAAAATCAACGTTGTGATAGCCCATGGCTCGAAGCGCCAATATACATACAGATGTACTGGTTGCCCCATCAGCATCAAAATCGCCGACAATAATAATACGTTTATTTTGCACTACAGCATTGGCGAGAATTTGCGCCGCCTGCGGCATCCCTTTTAATACGTTGAAGTGAGTAAGACCTTTTAGGCCATTCTCTAAGTCATCCATATTCGCAATATTACGACCGCGATAAATTCTATCAATAACAGGGTGTAAATCTGAACTTAACGAGGGGCCGGAAACTTCGCGGCGAACAATAGGCAAAATCATAGATACCACTAAACCAATACTGTAAATGCAGTTGTCGATGCCAGTTCAAACAGGCTCTAAATAAAAAAATGGAGTCGGGACACTGGATAATTAGTGCAGATTCCAAGTAAACGCCCGAGTGAACTGTAAAGCAAAACGATACGAAAAACGCTAGAAAATATGGGAACGAATCATACCGCAGAAAACAAAAAAACGCACAGAGCGTGCGTTTTTTTCATATTTAACGTTAGGGACTAAATGGCTACTCAACTTCCTCTAATGCTTTTGCAAGAAGCGCAGCTGGCTGATAACCAGGAATAAGTGAACCGTCTGGCAATACGATATTTGGCGTGCCGTTCACCCCTAATTTTTGACCTAACATGTACTGCTCTGCCACTTTGTTTTTACAGCTTGCGCTAGCCACGTCGTTACCTGCTTTGGCTTTAGTTAACGCTTTTTGCGGGTCTTTAGCACACCAAACAGATACCATGTCGTTGTAGTTTTCACTGTTTAGCCCAGAACGTGGGAACGCGAGGTAGTGTACGGTAATGCCTGCATCGTTGAGTTCATCAATCTCGTTGTGAAATTTACGGCAGTAACCACACGTAATATCGGTAAATACGCTTATCTCATGCTTTTCGTTTTTGGCCTTAAACGTAATAGACGATGATTCCATCTCTTTTACGCCTTCTTTGCGCAGCCCTGAAAGCGCCAGCTCTGTTTCGTTACGCATTTCTTCATCAATGTTAAACACGCGGGCCTGAAGCAGATACTGCCCGTTTTCACTAACATAAAATAAGCCGCGGTTTGTAGATACTTGGACCAAGCCAGATACTGGAGAGTCGGCAATGGTTTCTACATCCAACCCTAACATTGACGATAACTTGTTGCGGATAGCGGCTTCGTCAGCTGCCTGCGCGCTAAGACCTAATAATGATCCCGCCGCAACTACACTGGCTAACAATACTTTCTTTACTGCTTTCACTAAAACTCTCCATTATGCCATTTAAGCTCATTCTCGCTTATTGGCGTAGAATGCGATTGCTCGACTATGTGCCCCATGGCAAACGGCAACCGCTGAAAATTTTCACACTTATTATGTCAGACCACCAAACCTAACAAAAAATTGCATTTACCATGCAAATTGTCTGTCTACCACCAGATTTTTACCCTTGCTACAGCAACATGCAACTTGGTGTACTTAATAAAATGTGAGGGTAGTCATTTTTATATAAATATACTCCATGTATCCTAACATAGACCGCACTATTTTATACATGCCCGCACTTAACCTCATCGTATGCAGTACACAATTTGTAGCATTATAATTTAAGGCTTTTAAGTCATTTAGCCTCGCGGGTGATGACTGTGAATTAGCGTTTGCAGACGCTCTGTCGCTACGTGAGTATAAATTTGAGTCGTCGATAAGTCGCTGTGGCCCAACAGCATTTGTACGACACGTAAATCAGCACCGTGATTCAAAAGGTGTGTCGCAAAGGCATGGCGCAATGTGTGGGGGGAAAGGTGCTGCTCAATTCCCGCTTTCACCGCATAGTATTTAATGCGATGCCAAAATGTTTGGCGCGTCATTTTCTGTCCGCGCTTGCTTAGAAAAACCACATCAGAGGCTTTACTGGCGAGTATTGGTCGTGCTGTTTTGATATAGGTCAGCAACCATTCTATTGCATCTTCACCAAGGGGCACTAAGCGCTCTTTATTCCCTTTACCCACAACCCTAACCACGCCTTGCTGAAGGCTTATTTGATCCATTGTTAACCCAATAAGCTCACTCACACGAAGGCCGGTTGCGTAAAGCACTTCAAGCATACTCTTATCCCTACACTCAATAGGGTCGTCGGTAAGAGGCGCATTCAGCAAATCTTCAACTTGTTGCTCACTGAGTGAAGAAGGCAAAGCTTTGGGCGTTTTAGGGTTTGAAAGCGCGGACACCGGGCTGTCTACACGTACTTGCTTACTGATTAGGAAGACGAAAAAGGCCCGAATTGCACTGAGCGCCCGTTGGGTGCTGCGCGTAGAGATCCCTTGGTCGTGGCGATAGGCTAAATAATCCTGAAGCTGTTCAGTAGTCAGCACAGCAATATCTTTTACGCCTTGATTGTTGCTGAAGATAGCAAGCTTAGTGAGGTCGGTGCGATAGCTTTGTTGAGTATGATCTGACAGTCCTTTCTCAAGCCATAGCATTTCGATAAAACCATCGATATGCGCCTGACTCGCCGCAGGCACATAAGTTAACTCACGTTCAGTTTTTGCCATTTAAAAGCCACGCTTTTGCTTAATCAGTTCGTAGGCTGATTGAATATCTTGCGCTTTCTTTTTTGCAATTTCCATCGCCTGCTCAGGTAGCCCCTTAGACACCAGTTTATCTGGGTGATGCTCAGACATGCGCTTTCTGTAGGCGCGCTTTATTGTCTTTTCATCGTCAGATGCCGCCACACCTAATATGCGGTAGGCATCATCTAAACTTTGCTGCTCTGAATAAGCTGATTGGCTGTGCTGACGTTGACCTGAATGAGTGCGTTGCCCTGAGCCGGATGTAGAGCGCTGCCTGAAGCGAATCTCAGCTTCGTACATCGAAATAAGATAGTCCAAATCACGGCGCCTGAAGCCCAGTGGTTTCGCTACTTTTTCAAGTACATTGTACTCTTCTTGTGAAAGCTGACCGTCGGCGAACGCGGCTTGTATAAGGATCTCTAAGAACACTTGAAGTATATCCCGTCTACCGTGGCTGGCGTCGTAGAAACCTTTTAAGGTATCAACTAATGGAAAGTCCCGCGCTTTGCCTTCTCTAAATGCATCTTGCGCTTCACGACGAGCATCGCCTGTCAGACGCATTTCATCCATCAACGCTGTGGCTATTTGAATTTCTCGATCTGTTACTTTGCCATCTGACTTGGCAAGGTGACCTAGCGCACTAAATAGGCTGTGAAAGAAAATTGCCTGTTGCTTTACGTTATCCTGATCAGTAAAAAAGCGGCCAAAACCACCTAGTTGATTGAAATCCTGTCGGTAGGCTTTATCAAAAAAATGCCCGACCAATAGCCCAAGGATCGCTCCAGGAATTTTAAGAAACATAAAGCCGAACAAGGCGCCGAGGATTTTTCCCCAAATTGACATCGCGTCATACTCCATTAGTGCACTGCAAAAAAGTCGATGGTGCAGTTATTAGTACACGCCGTGCTCAGCGCGATAAGTACATCATCATATCAAATGCTTACATTAATTAACTAGGGCTACAGAACCGTTTGACGATTAAAAGACTTATGAAATACCAACAAATTGCACGTTAACATTCACGCCGCCCCAGACGTTAAACTTTTGGTCAGAGTGACTTAAAATCAAGTTTCACTCCTTTATTTGTTCGCTGTTTGATAAGTAATGTATTTAAAAGTGCATTTTTTTGTCTGAATGGTTGGTAATTGTGCCAGAAGTGCTTAGAATTGAGCGCTTATATAAATTGTAATAGCGAGTGAACGCCACATTATCTCTTTGCCAAGAAATAATGTGCATAATCACTGTTTTTTTAAACGTTATGTCGAACTAACCGGGACGGTTGCCGTCTTACTTGGGTTTAAAAGCAACATACAACAAAACAGGCCGCCCATTAACGCATGAAAAACACCTGCGCCATGCTTGTTTCCGCGACTCTTTTGCCTACGGTCGCGTTTGCACAGGAAACGACAGTTTCAAATTCTAAATCAGTGTCAGATGCAGCGCCTCTTGCATTCTGCTCAGTCGAACCTGTTACTTTCAGTAGCCAGGCATTAATGCCTAAAGGCCATGTAAAAGTTGAAGCCAACCGAACAGAAATAATTCAAAATACCGTCGCCTTATTTTCGGGAAACGTTGATATTACTTCAGACACCGCGGTGATCAGTGCATCACAAGCACAAGTTAACGGTAATGGCAGAGACCTTATTGCAAAAGGTGACGTAACTTATCAAGACGCGCAGTTAAAAGTAGAAAGCGACGCAGTAACGCTTCGTTCAGAAGAAGAGCGTTTAGAGATGCAAAATACCCGCTATCAACTGACGGGTTTTGTAGGCCAAGGGGCGGCAAAAGATATCGTCTTAGACACTGACACAGGTATAGTGCTTAAAGAGGTAAGCTTCACCACGTGTCCAGAAGGTGACGAAGATTGGCTGATACGTGCCAGTGAAATAAGTCTGGAAAAAGGGACCGTTTGGGGTCAAGCCAAACACACCCGCTTCTATATTGCCGACGTTCCGGTGTTTTATCTTCCGTATTTTGCATTCCCTGTAAGCAACGAACGTCAAACTGGCTTATTGTTTCCAGAGCTAACCAGTTCAAGCAGAACTGGTGTTGACTACACGCAGCCTTTTTACTGGAACATTGCCCCTAATTACGACATGACGATATCGCCGCGATTGATGACCCTTCGCGGTGTGCAGCTAAACACTGAGTTCCGTTATTTAACAGAGCGCAGTCAGGGTAAGGCTTATGTTGAATACTTGCCGAGCGACTCAGATATCACTGATAATCCTGATCGGTACTTTTACCGCTTAGAACATCAAGGGCTGATTGCTGACGATTGGCTGCTCAACGTCGATTTCAACGGGTTAAGTGATGACAACTATTTAGTTGATTTGGGTTCTGACTATTACAGTCGGGCTGACACCCATCTTTATCGTAGCGTAGGCTTGAGTTACTACTCTCAAAATTTATCCGTGAGCATGCAGATAAAAGACTTTGAAGTACTAGGCAATACAGCAGATAGTTATCGCGCCGTTCCTGAAATCAAAATTAACTACAACAAAGCCCTAGGTGAATATTTAGAGTTTAACCTCGACTCAGAGGTTGCGCATTTTGACAACACTCTGGATACCGCACCTACGGCTACCCGTTTCCACGTTGCGCCTACTCTAGCGGTGCCGCTTCGCGCTGCATGGGGTGAACTCGTGGCTGAAACCACACTGTTTCAGACGGTTTATCAACAAGACAACGTTGAAGGTACTAATTTAAAAGAAGATGTAGAGCGAACGCTGGGTCAAGCCCGTCTATACGGGGCACTTTATTTCGAACGAGATACGTCGTGGTTCAGCGATGATATGTCGATGACCTTAGAGCCCAAAGTGCAATATCTTTATACATCTTATGAAGACCAAACTGCTATTGGATTCTATGACTCGACCCCACTACTAACTGACGTTGAGGGGTTGTTTAGAGGTCAGGAATTCACTGGCTTAGATAGAATAAGTGACAATAACCAAATCACCCTTGGCGCGACCACACGCATGTTGGATAAAAACAATCGGGAACAATTTGTTCTTAGCGTGGGTCAGATATTCTATCTTGAAGATAATAAGGTCATAGCGGCAACCAAGAATCAAGATCGTTCAGCGCTCGCCGCTGAAGTTGACTGGCGCTTTAATAAAAACTGGTTCTTCCATTCTGATGTGCAAGTGACCACTGACACAGACAAAGTTGACTTAAGTAGTGTAGGTATTGAATACCGCCAAGATGATGCGCGCTTTATTCAATTAAGTCATCGCTATGTTCGCGATCTCAGTGGTGAAACCATAGATCAAATTGGTATTTCGGCAAGCTGGCCTATTTCTGAAAATTGGCAATGGGTTGGTCGTACCTACCGTGATCTTGAACGCAATAGAAGTGTGGAAACCTACGCAGGTATTCAGTACGAATCATGCTGTTGGGCAGTGCGACTAGTCGCACAGCGTAGTCTAAATAACCGTTATAACGCTAGCGGCGAACAGACCACAGACGATTTCGACTCTGGTATATCGCTACAATTTATTTTCAAAGGCATTGGGTCATCTGGTACTCAAAGAAGCATGCTTCAAGACGGTATGTTTGGCTATCGTCAGCCTTATAGTTTAAATTAACCCGCAGTTGAGCGCTCAAACGCGCTTAAATGCAATCAACCAATAATAAAAGAGTGTGTATGAAGTTCATTATCCGTGCATTGATGTTAGGTGCCCTACTCTCGTTTAACAGTATTGCGCAAGAGGTCATGCTAGACCGCGTTGCTGTGATTGTTGACCAAGGCGTAATACTTGAAAGCGAAATCGATGCGCTAATACAAGACGTTAAACGCAACGCAGAAGCGAATAATCAACAGTTACCGTCAGACCGTGCGCTTCGTACACAGGCTATTGAGCGCTTAATCTCAAAAAGCCTTCAACTACAAATGGCAGAGCGTATGGGTATTCGTATCAGCGACCCACAGCTAGAGCAAACCATTAGCAACATTGCCGCTAACCAAAATGCGAGCATAGAAGAGCTTCGTACTCAGTTAGCAGCAGAAGGTATAGCCTATGACGATTATCGCGAAGACATTCGCGAAGAAGTTATCATGGGTGAAGTTCGCCGTGCCAACGTACGTCGTCGCGTCTATATTACGCCACAAGAAATCGATACCTTAGTTGACCTAATGGAGCAACAAGGTGCTGAGCAAGCAGAGTACCGCTTAGGCCACATTCTAATTGGTTTCCCACCAGAACCAACAGATGAAGATATTCAAGCTGCGCGCGATCGCGCTGATAAAGTAATTTCGCTTTTAGAGTCTGGCTCTGACTTTGCTAAAATTGCTATTGCATCTTCGTCGGGTAATGAAGCACTAGAAGGTGGTGACATGGGCTGGTTAAATATTAACGCCATGCCTACTCTTTTTGCTGAAGCTATTCAAAACAAAGAAAAAGATACACTGGTTGGCCCAATTCGAAGCGGTGCGGGTTTTCACATACTAAAAGTGCTAGATACTCGCGGTATAGAGAAAGTCACCGTGGAAGAGGTTAAGTCTCGTCACATTCTTGTTAAGCCGTCGATCATTCTTAGTGAAGACAAAGCAAAAGCCATGCTTAACCGCTTCAAAGAGGAAGTGAAAAACGGCGACGCTGACTTCGCAGAGTTAGCCAAAGAGCATTCGGAAGATCCTGGCTCAGCCCTTCGCGGTGGTGAATTAGGTTGGTCAGATCCGAGTGTTTACGTGCCTGAATTTAAAGATGCACTTGCACAGCTTGAGCCGGGCGAGTTCAGCGAGCCTGTACGCACCGTGCACGGCTGGCACTTAATCCAGCTTATCGACCGTCGCATTGACGATGCCACTGACAAGCGTAAAGAAGACAAAGCTTATCAGCTGATCTTCAACCGTAAATTTGCAGAAGAGACAGAAAACTGGTTACGTGAGATGCGCGATGCCGCTTACGTAGAAGTTGTCGAATCGTAATTATAAGTTATTCATGAGCACACCAATTAAAATAGCAATAACGCCGGGAGAACCGGCAGGTATCGGGCCAGATTTGATAATCAAACTGGCCCAAGAAACATGGCAAGCACAGCTTGTCGTGTTTGCCGATGGCGACATGCTCAGGGCGCGAGCAAGCACCTTGGGGTTGCCTTTAACGCTAATCGATTACGATGCCACTAACCCGCAAATTCAAGATGCGGGTTCGTTGTTTATAAAGCAGATAGATAAATCCGTTGATGTTACGCCGGGCGAGCTCGATAGCGAAAACGGGTTATATGTGGTCGAAACCCTGCGCCAGGCGTGTCAGGCTAATATGGATGGCGACTTCGACGCTGTAGTCACCGGCCCCGTGCACAAAGGCATTATTAACAAAGCGGGCGTTTCATTTAGCGGCCACACTGAATTTTTTGCCTATCAGTCCAATACCATTGATGTGGTTATGTTATTGGCAACTGAAGGCCTTAATGTGGCACTTGCTACCACACATATTCCCCTTGAATATGTGGCGAAGGCTATCACTCGAGAACGTCTTCATAAGGTCATTCATATCATCAACACCGACCTTAAATTGAAGTTTGGCGTTAAAGAACCTCATATCTACGTATGTGGTTTGAACCCTCACGCGGGTGAGGACGGTCATATTGGTACTGAAGAAATCCACACTATCATTCCCGCGCTTAACGAGCTTAGAGAAGAAGGCTTAAAGATCACAGGTCCTCTGCCTGCTGACACAATATTTCAGCCCAAATACTTAGAAAACGCTGATGTGGTACTCGCTATGTATCACGACCAAGGCTTACCCGTGCTAAAATATAAGGGTTTTGGGGCGTCAGTGAATATCACGCTAGGGTTACCCTTCGTTCGTACCTCGGTAGATCACGGTACTGCGTTAGATTTAGCAGGAACTGGTGAAGCCGACGCCGGTAGTTTCAGAAAAGCATTGGAAAAAGCCATCGAGCTTGCACATCATCAACAATGAGTAAAACACATTTAGGCCATACGGCCAGAAAGCGATTCGGTCAAAACTTCCTTCACGACGACTATGTGATAGGCAAGATTGTTGCAGCCATCGCGCCGAAAAATGAACAAAACCTGGTAGAAATTGGGCCAGGTTTAGGTGCGCTAACAGACCCTGTTTGTGAAGAAGTCGACGCACTGACAGTCATTGAGCTAGATAGAGATCTTGCCAAGCGATTACGACATCATCCGTTTAATGGCGATAAGCTAACGGTTATTGAACAAGATGCAATGACCATGGACTTTGGCGCCCTTTCGAAAGAGATGCCGATAAAAGACAAGAAGCTGCGCGTGTTTGGTAACTTGCCCTACAACATTTCAACGCCGCTGATGTTCCATCTTTTTGACCACGCTCACTGCATTGAAGACATGCATTTCATGCTTCAAAAAGAGGTAGTAAATCGTTTAGCCGCGGGGCCGGGTTCGAAAAACTACGGCAGACTTTCGGTTATGGCCCAGTATTACTGCCACGTCATTCCAGTGTTGAATGTTCCGCCAGGCGCGTTTAAGCCACCACCGAAGGTAGATTCTGCGGTAGTGAAGCTCGTACCTCATCGGACTCCTCCTGTAGACGTTGAGTCGGTAAATACCCTTGAGCGCGTTTGCGCACAAGCATTCAATCAGCGCAGAAAAACCATTCGCAACTCGCTAAAAGACAGTTTGAGTGAGGAAGAGATCCGAGATTTAGGTATTGACCCAACCTCTCGTGCGGAAGTGCTATCACTTAATGATTTTGCCACGATCGCTAATGCCGTATCGGCAAAAGAGCACCAACAAGAGCAGTAAGTTCTCTATGGATGTACTTGATATTAAGGTGCGGGTGAAAACCCGCCACCTTCCTGACCACCTCCCTTCAGATTCAAAGCAGTTTGCCTTCGCGTACCACATCACGATTGAGAACAATAGCGACCATACGGTACAGCTACTCAGCCGCTATTGGAAAATCACTGATGCAAACGGCAAGACGTCAGAAGTAGAAGGTGATGGTGTTGTAGGTAAGCAGCCTATCATGAAAGCAGGCGAGCACTTTGACTATACCAGTGGTGCTGTCATTGACACACCCGTTGGGAATATGGAAGGCTACTACGTGATGGAAATGGAAGGCGGTGAGCGCTTTCGCGTTCCTATTAACGTTTTTCGTTTAGCCATTCCAAGTATTCTTCATTAAGGTGTCTATGTCGCAAGGTAATACGTACGTCATCGGCGATATACAAGGCTGCTACGATGGCCTTCGTCGAGCGCTAGATAAAGTGAAATTCGACGAATCAAAAGATAAGCTACTCGCGGTGGGAGACTTGGTCGCGCGAGGAGAGGACTCGTTAAGTACGCTGCGTTTTTTAAAGTCTCTTGGTAACAACTTCAACAGTGTTCTAGGTAACCACGATCTTCACCTGCTTGCTGTTGTTAACGGTATCCGTAAAGCCAAAAAATCAGACAAGTTAGAGCCTCTACTCAATGCCGCAGAACTGACTGAACTCATTGACTGGCTTCGCCAGTTTCCGCTGGCAATGAAGTTAGACGAGCAGTCAGTAATGGTGCACGCGGGGCTTTACCCTAAATGGTCTATAGATGAGTGTGTTTCACTTAGTGACGAAGTTAGCAACATCCTAAAATCCGACAATTACGCAGCTTTTCTTTCAGAAATGTACGGGAATAAGCCAAGTAACTGGTCGAGTGAACTTAAAGGCAAGGAGCGACTGCGTTTTATTGTAAATGCCTGTACACGCATGCGCTTTGTTCATACCGATGGCACTCTCGATTTTGACAATAAGTCACACCCCAGCGCAGTTTCACACAGTACTAGTAGTACTTTAAAGCCGTGGTTCGATGTAGAGAATACACAGCTAAACCAAAACCAACGCGTGGTGTTTGGACACTGGGCTGCTCTGTCCGGTCAAACTAATAACCCCCAGTTTATAGGATTGGATACAGGGTATGTGTGGGGTCAAAGTATGACGCTGCTAAACCTCAATGCTTCTTCGCTTGTGAGCGTTAGTGCGTAAAATAACGCTCAACGAGCGCATGAGCTATCCTAATAAAGCGGTTACAGACCTTAGAATTTCACTCTAACTGGTACTACCAGTTGAAGTTTATACACTTAGGTGCGAAATAAAATAAACATTAAGTCACTGTAGCCGATACAATTACTTACGATAGTAACGATGAAGTCTTAATTATCTGTTCAGAAATAGAGCAAAGTAGCTTGTTTAATGGCTATATTTTGTTTGCTGAGACGGGTAATATCGTTAGGGATAAAAATAAAAAACACTCATCCAGGAGTTCCGATGAAAATAACGGTAGCCACACGCGTAATCGGGGGATTTGTAGCGATTAGCGCACTTCTGATCGTCATTAGTGTTGTTTCACTTTATAACCTCAACTCAATTGGCTCAGCAACGGAAGAAGTTAATGACGTTGCTCTACCCACGGTAGCAGGTAGTAATGCACTCAAAGCAAGCTTCCTCAATATGGGCCGCCTTACCTTTGAAAGTTACATCGAAGAAGATCTAAATGGCTTAAAAGACAAAAGATCGTCTTTTAACTCAGCCAAAGATAACTTTGAAAGTGAGTATAAGAAACTTGCCCAAGCCGTCGATAACCAGCAGGAACTCAAGAATACGCTTAACACTGTACGAGAGTCCTATGAAGCGTATATCACTAATGTTGAGGCGATGTATAAAAATCATCAAATGTATCTTGATATTCGCAACACGATTCAAGACAGACTGGGTGACGCTGAAGACAACGCAGACGATGCATCAACGTACCTTCTGGACTTCTCAGACTTAGACGCCGTTCAGCGCGACCCTAACTTACGACGTGCAGCTGAGATTGGTGGCCAACTTGAGACGTCATTGCTTTCATTATTAACCGTTTCTAACGAATACATTAAGACCGAAACACTACTTCGCTCGCAGACACTAGGTAACGAAGTTGATCTGGTTGTTGAAAAAGTAGTGACACAGTTAAGCGATATGATGCAAACCGCAGGTGGTCGCGATGACTCTGGCACGCTTGATGACATTAACGACTTGGTTAACAACGCAATCAATGCGATTAAAGCTAACGATGGTGTAGTTCAGCTTCATGTTGATCGTCTAGAGCGCAGAAACGATGCAGAGAAAGCGCTGAATGCATCAGATTCAAATATTGCACAAGCTGTTGTGGCTTTGGAAAACCTGCTTAACCTAGCGGATAAGAAAGCGTCACACGTAGAAAGCCAGGTGAATAGTGCCATTGCGACAGGTAACACCTTTGTCATAGTTGTAGTTATTATCTCTATTGCGGTAGCGGCCTTCATTGGCTATGTAACCGTTCGCGCTATTACACGTCCGCTATACCGTGTAAATGAACTTCTTACAGTGGCCTCATCAGGCGATCTTACTCACCGTCTAGACGATTCGGCACAAGACGAGTTTGGTCTTTTAGCCCGTAACTGTAATACACTTATTGGCAATCTTAAGGAACTTATCACCGCTATTAACGTTCGTGCAGAACAGTTGGCAGCGGCTTCAGAGCAAACGTCTGCGGTAACAGCGCAAACCACCCACTCTATTCAGGATCAGAAATCACAAATTGGCCAAGTAGCAACAGCAACCACAGAAATGCACTCTACGTCGCAGCTGGTTGTGCAAAACGCTGAAGATACGTTAAGTCAAATTCGCCATGCGGATGCTGAGGCTGAGAACGTGCGCCAAATCTCACTAGAAAATAAGAACACCATTGAGATCTTATCTCGTGACGTTCAAGAAGCGGCTGATGTTATTAATAAGCTTCACCAAGACAGCGCAAGTATTGGTGGCATCTTGGATGTTATTCGCGGTGTTGCAGATCAAACCAACCTGTTAGCATTGAATGCTGCCATTGAGGCTGCCCGCGCTGGGGAACAAGGTCGAGGCTTTGCGGTAGTTGCCGACGAAGTGAGAACGCTTGCAAGCCGTACTCAAGAGTCGACACAAGAAATCAATGCCATGATTGAAGTACTTCAGGCTGGTGCTGAAAAAGCGGTAGCAGTGATGAATCAGGGTAAAGAGCAAACGGCAGCTTGTGTGGCGCAAACTGAGAAGGCTACACAGGCACTGGATATCATTTCAGACGCAGTTCACAAAGCCCATGACGTGAGCTCTCAAATTGAGCAGTCTGCACGTGAACAGAATACGGTATCGCAAGAAATCAGTGAAAAGCTTGAAACTATTGTAGGTATAGCCGAAGAGACGACAGCTGGTGCACAGCAAACGTCTGAGTCTAGTCATGAAGTGGCTCGACTTGCTGAAGAGTTACAGCAGTCTATTAGACAGTTTAAAGTGTAACGCTTTTTACAAACCTGTTTTAAGAAGGGGCTTTTAGCCCCTTTTTTGTGTCTAACAATTAATCTGGCACACTTTAGGAATGCATAGATAGTTACTTTAGAACCGTTCAACTGAGCATTAATCGGCTTTAATTCGTATAAGGACTATTCGTAACAAACCACTAAAAAAGAATGATATTTTCCCGTTTTCGCTTGCCTCTTTTCATTACTACTTTATTGGTGTCAACAATGATCCAGGCTGAGCCATCATATTACAAAGATACAGAAACCCTTCCCTATTCCATTATCGAGACCCTTGATGAAGATATTGAAGTGAGGCATTACAATGAAGCGTTAGGCGTAATGTCTAGTGGGAATGAAGATAACGGAGCATTTCAGCTACTCTTTAATTATATCTCTGGTGAGAATACATCCAGTAGCAATGTGTCAATGACGTCCCCCGTAGAAGTTGGAAAGCGCTCTCAAGAAATTGCAATGACCTCTCCTGTCGAAGTCTTATCTTCAGAAACAATGATGTTTTTCTTGCCCAGCAAATATGACATTAAAAGCGCTCCTGTGCCTACGCACAAAGATGTATCGCTGGTTACTGTACCAGCGAGAACGGTAGCCGCTATTCGTTATTCAGGTTTCAACAAGGACAGCGATAAGAAGCAGTATACGAATAAACTGCTTAAAGCCCTTAGGGACAATAATATTGAGCTTGATGGTGAACCTAGCTATATGGGCTACGACTCGCCTTTCACCCTACCGTGGAATAAACGTCACGAAATCATTGTACCGGTCGACATTTTGAAATCATCTACAAACTGATGTGAAATAAAAACGGCCGCCTTTAAGGCGACCGTTTTTTGGGGTCATTCAGCACAGTAGGTGCTTATTCAAATAACGCCGTGTGAAGCTTGCGAACCACGTCGTCACTGTCGGTCTCGTTAACCAAGAACGATAGGTTGTGCGGGTTGGCACCAAAACAAATCATGCGCAGGTTGAAGTCTGAAACCGCAGCAAAAATCTTACTTGAAACACCCACAGCGGTTTGCATGTTGTTACCTACAACGGTGACAAGGTCATAGCCTTTTTCCACTTTCACATCACAGATGGTTTCAAGTTCAGCAATGGTCTCTTTATTCAAACGCTGGGCCACCGAGTTGGCTGGGTTATCAAGAGTAAACGATACCGAGATTTCTGACGTGGTTACCAAATCAACACTTAGCTTGTGCTTAGCGATGATGGCAAAAACCTGCTGTAGGAAGCCTTGCGCATACATCATCTTCGGTGTTTTCACTGTCACCATTACCTGCTCTTTACGGCGAGTAATAGCGCGATACGGTGGTTCGTGCTCACAATCACGCACAATCCAAGTACCACCCTTTTCTGGCTCCTTACTAGAGCCTACAAACACCTTTATGTCCTTGCGAAGTGCAGGCTCCATAGTGGCAGGATGTAGTACCTTGGCACCAAAGGTGGCCATTTCCGCCGCTTCTTCAAAGCTAAGCTCAGGTAATGGGTGTGCAGCCGCAGTAATACGCGGGTCGGTTGTATACACACCAGTTACGTCAGTCCAAATTTCACAGGATTCAGCGTCTAGCGCTTCGGCTAGTAGCGCTGCGGTAAAATCTGAGCCACCGCGACCTAATGTTGTGGTACGGCCTTCTTCATCAGCGCCGACAAAACCTTGAGTAACCACAATTGCATTTTCAATTTCAGGCGCAAGCAATTGTTTAGATAGCTTTTCGATTTCTTCGATTTGTGGCGCGCCTTCACCAAACTCACTGTCCGTACGTAACACCTTACGTACGTCAAAGTTCATGGTTTTTACGCCCTGCTCTGCAAGCACGGAAGAGAACATTAGCGATGACATTCGCTCGCCCATTGAAAGCAGTTGATCTTTCAAATCATCACGGTGAAGGATCTCTTCGTGAAACGCTAAGCTTCGCATTTCATCTAACAAGTCGTTGAGCTTTGGCTCAATAACATCTTTGTCTTTCAACTTGTTTAGAATGGCCAGCTCGATATTGATGATAGCCTGACAGGTCTCTTCAATTTGCTGTTGCGTCATAGGTGTGTGCGCTAGGCTTACCAGGTGATTAGTTACACCCGCCGCAGCACTCACTACTACAATGCGCGTTTTGTCATTACCGGCAACAATTCGGGCGCAGTTCTGCATTACTTCGTAATTCGCAACGCTAGTTCCACCGAACTTAGCTATCGATAAGGCATTTGTCACTATATTTAACTCCAGAATAAAACTAGCATTTCGCTAGCGGCAACCGCGCGATCTGCGCGGTTAATCAATCGTTATTTGGTCGCCTACTTTTATGTTATTCTCGGCAAACCACCCTTGGTTCATTTCCAACGCGTAAAGTACCTCTTTCGATGATCCGACCGACTCCAAGCTATGCGGAGTGAGAGGTTTTATATCCGTTATTACGCCTTTTCTGTCGATAAATGCCACGTCTAGAGGAACAAAGGTATTTTTCATCCACATGCCCGCAAATTTTGGGCTAGAAAACTTAAAAAACATACCGCAGTCTTCGCACAAGGCTTTGCGAAACATAAGGCCCTGCGCGCGTTGTTCAAAGGTTTTGGCATACTCAACTTCATAGTGCTTGCCGCCAATCTCCAGCGTAATGGATTCGAAGTCCACTGAGTTCAGCGACGATACAGGGTCAACCTGCGCTTTTGCACACCCTAAGGTTAATACAAGTGCAGCAACAATAAAGAAAGATTTTCCCATTAGACATTCCTTTTCGCCATAAAAAAGCCGGTCACCATTACGGTCACCGGCTTTGTAGTTTATACACTATTTTAAGCAACATTCAATGTTGGAATAATGCGCGCTTTCGCTTCTTCTTCAGCCTTCTTAAAGCTAGGCATTTTGTCGAAGTTTAAGTAACGGAATACTTCACCCGACATTGCATTAATTTTGCTGGCGTATTCCATGTACTCTTCAGCAGTTGGAATGCGCCCAACAATGGCACCCACCGCGGCAAGCTCTGCTGAGGTCAAATATACGTTCGCCCCATCGCCCAAGCGGTTAGGGAAGTTACGAGTAGACGTTGAAAGTACGGTTGTTCCCGCATCCACCCTTGCTTGGTTACCCATACACAGTGAGCAGCCGGGCATTTCTGTACGTACGCCTACGCGACCATAAATGTTGTAATAGCCCTCTTCCATTAACTGGGCTTTGTCCATCTTAGTCGGTGGCGACATCCATAAACGGGTGGGCAGTGTTTTGTTGTACTGCTCAAGTAGCTTACCGGCTGCGCGGAAGTGACCAATGTTTGTCATACATGAACCAATGAAGACCTCGTCTACCTTGTCACCTGCAACGTCAGATAAGGTTTTCGCATCGTCAGGATCGTTAGGGCAGCACACAATTGGCTCTTTAATTTCGTTAAGATCGATTTCGATAACCTCAGCGTATTCAGCGTCTGCATCGGCGCGCATCAACTCTGGGTTAGCTAACCATTCTTCCATTTTTTGCGCTCGACGCTCTAGCGTACGAGGGTCACCATAACCTTCGTTAATCATCCAGCGAAGCATGGTAATGTTTGAACGCAGGTATTCAGCAATCGACGCTTCAGATAGATTGATAGTACAACCTGCTGCTGAACGCTCCGCCGACGCGTCGGACAGCTCGAACGCCTGCTCTACGGTGAGGTTTTCTAGCCCTTCGATTTCAAGAATACGGCCAGAGAAGGCATTGATCTTGCCTTTTTTCTCGACCGTTAATAAGCCTTGTTTAATGGCGTACAGCGGAATGGCGTGTACTAGGTCGCGTAGCGTAATGCCCGGCTGCATTTCACCCTTGAATCGCACTAGTACCGACTCGGGCATATCTAGCGGCATAACGCCAGTAGCGGCAGCGAACGCGACCAGACCTGAACCTGCAGGGAATGAAATACCTAATGGGAAGCGGGTATGGGAGTCACCACCCGTGCCTACTGTGTCAGGCAGCAGCATGCGGTTTAACCAGCTGTGAATAATGCCGTCGCCAGGACGAAGCGATACACCACCGCGATTCATTATAAAATCAGGTAGCGTGTGCTGCGTTTCTATATCCACCGGCTTTGGATAAGCGGCAGTGTGACAGAATGATTGCATGGTTAAATCGGCAGTAAAGCCAAGACAAGCTAGATCTTTGAGCTCATCGCGAGTCATAGGGCCTGTAGTATCTTGTGAACCCACGGTAGTCATTTTAGGTTCGCAGTAGGTGCCTGGACGAATACCTTCAACACCACACGCCTTACCCACCATTTTTTGGGCAAGCGAGAATCCCGCACCGCTGTCTTTTGGTTGTTCAGGTTTTCTGAATAAGTCCGTCGGGCCTAAGCCTAATGTCTCACGCGCTTTCTCGGTAAGACCACGACCAATAATCAGGTTGATACGCCCACCTGCGCGCACTTCATCTAGAATCACTTTCGACTTATAGCTGTATTCAGCGAGAAGTTCACCAGTTTCGTGGTTGGTGATTTTTCCTTCAAACGGGTAGATGTCTATCACATCACCCATGTTCATTTTGTCTACATCAGCTTCAAACACCAACGCACCGGCGTCTTCCATTGTGTTGAAGAAGATAGGCGCGACTTTTGAACCAATGCACACACCACCGCCTCGTTTATTAGGCACACCCGGTAAGTCTTCACCAAAGAACCACAATACAGAGTTAGTTGCCGACTTGCGTGACGAGCCAGTTCCAACTACATCACCGACAAACGCTACGGGATACCCCTTACTTTTGACTTCTTCTATCTGCGCCATTGGGCCTTTAACACCTGGCTCTTCTGGCTCTAGACCTTCGCGGGGCATTTTATAAGCGGCTAGGGCGTGCAGAGGAATATCTGGGCGAGACCATGCGTCCGGGGCTGGCGACAAATCATCAGTATTGGTTTCACCGGTCACCTTAAATACGGTATAAGTGATTTTGTCGTCCATTAACTTACGCGACGTAAACCATTCACCTTCCGCCCAAGATTTAATGATGTCAGTGGCGTACTCATTACCCGCCTTGTGCTTTTCTTCCACATCGTGATAAGCATCAAACATTAAAAGGGTGTGTTTTAGCTCTTTGGCCGCCAACGGCGCAAGCGCCTCGTCATCAAGTAGCTCAACTAAGGTGGCAATGTTATAGCCACCATGCATATTACCTAATAACTCAACGGCTTTTTCTTTAGAGATAAGCTCACAGCTGTCTTCGCCTTTAGCGATTGCACTTAAAAAACCCGCTTTAACGTAAGCCGCTTCATCAACCCCAGGCGGTACGCGTTCTGAAATCAGTTCTAAAAGGAATTCACCTTCACCCTCTGGCGGATTCTTTAATAAATCTACAAGGGCTGCTACCTGTTCAGTATTAAGTGGTTTTGGTGGAATATTTTGAGCGGCACGTTCTTCAACGTGATTGCGGTAGTCTTGTAACACAGTCTCTTCCTCTAAGTTAGCTTGCGCAATGGGAGTAAACGGTCTTGTACGCACTTGACGCAAGGTGTGTTTAATAAATCATCAACAGTATAACTTCACGGACTCATTTTTTAAATTTTAAGCCCTTTTAATTCACTTATAATCGCTATTCATCGCATTACTTTTAAACGCAAAAAGCGATTAATTAAAATTCAATAAAGCGACTTTAGTAATTAACCTATAAGTAAGTTATAAGGCTTTTAGAGATAAAGACAAGGGTTAGCGCTAGACAGGGATATCGCAATAAGAGAAAAACGTAAACGATAGACAACAGTCGTTTTAAGTCAGTTGTTCAAAAGGTCAGGCATACTACTAAGGCATGTCGGTCAAAGACAAATCAGACAATGGCCTAGTCCTAAGGTAGCTCGCAAACCGCGGCTTACCGTTTTTCGTCACACCATAAAACTTAAAGGTTACCCAACTGCCAACGACGGGGGGCGCTTGGCGCTCTTTCTCTGAAAAGCCCGTTCCCAGTTTGAATTGAATGCCACCTCTCGTTTCGACTAGAAGCGAGCCCATCATGTCTTTAAACCGCCCTTTCCCCGGAAGTATTGCAAGCACCCTTGCTTCTGCATCTTCAAATTTTTTTACTTTAAGTAAATCATCACTTCTACCGGCTGCGTATAGCGCTTCTCCATGATGAAGCATTAACCCTTCCCCACCGCCTTGCGTTACTTCATCTAGTTTTCTTTCAAGCGCATCGAGGGTTGCCAGTTTAAACTGAGAAACTACGGCAAATGTTGGGTTAGCGGTGACTTTGCCTATACGATTGAGCGCGCTAAGTCGTTTATCAAAGGAAATGCCCGCCGCAGGCATGTCGAAAGCCATGAACCTAACCCGAGACCAGCGGCTACTTAATTCGTGGCTCGCTACAGATTTAGCGCCTTTTGTAGATTCAGTGCCAGATAAATGGCTGCCTAAAGAGTGAGGTTCAACGTTCGCCAACTTAGAAAGAACTATGGAAGCCGTAAGCTCAAACTTCCCTCTCGCTATCCAGAGTTCACCATCGATAGTTGCTTCTGGCCAGTTAGTCGTGAACCACGCAGGCGCGTATATCTTGTTCCCGTTGCGAGTACGTAGCTCGGTGCCGTCCCACCTTGCGCGAATACCGTCTAGCTTCTCACTAACCCAATAGTCAGCCACGTTAATAACTGTGCGGTTTTGATTGTATTGCTTAGCAAGCTGCAGCCCTTCGACAACATCGAACTTGGGCTTTGCACTAACGTTAGCAATAGCAGTGATTAAAAATACACTTACAGCAGTCAGAAAATATCGCATTGAAGCTTCCTCAAAATCGTTAAACCTTGCTTTAACGCTTTTAGAAAAGAAGCGAAAACAAAGAAGGCAGAGTAAATTACTCTGCCTTCGACGCTTTTTTAACTGAACAAAAGAACGTATTTGGTGAGGGGAAACGGTATTAGTCAGTAACGATATCGAGAATGGCAAAAATTACATCTTCAACAATGGCTTCACCTGTTGTTCTTTCATTGTCACGCTGTAATTGGTAATTTTCCAGACAAGCATTTAGCTCCTCATCGGGAGTTTAACTCTATGTAAATCTGTGCTGTTGGCTTGCTCAATGCAGTGTTCCGTTTGCTTATTAGTAAACATACTGCAGCCGCTTATACTTGCTGTAATTACAACAATTACAGCCGCATTTACATACCAGATTAGCTGTTCAAATACGCGCCTTTGCTTCACTTAAACTATTCCTTAAGCAACGATTGAAGGCGTTGTTGCCTATTTACATAGACCTTATGGCCATCGTACTCAGGTGTGGAAAGAGCTAGAGCCTTATTCACGCTTTCCAGCGCCTTTTTATATTCCCCCATCTGCTCGTATCCGTACGCCAGGCCGTTGTGTGCATCTGGCGTTTGAGGATACTTAGCAATATCGTGCTTGAACAGGGAAATGGCCTGGTCATAGTTTTGTGCACGAACATAGTGATAGCCCAACTCGCGTATGACCCACTCCGGCGCTTCAAGTTTCTCGCCCCGCTGTTTTGAAACACGGGCATAATATTCGTCGATGCTATTAATATTCCCACTGTACTGCTGCGGGGTTAAATAGGCTGACAAGAACAAATGGTGGTAAGCACTAAAGGTTGAAGCAGCTGAAACCAAATTATGTGTAACACCCTCGTAAGCTTCGTTTTCCCATCTCAATCCGGCAGGTTGGTTTGTCCGCATTCCAGAAATCATATCGTTATAGTAAGGGCGCATGGGCGCGCCTTCGTTGCCGATAGACGTGTAAATGAAGTGGTCTAAGAGATTGGCAGATTTTAAAAATGCAACCGTGCTTTTTGCTGATGCGCCATAGTTCCACCACACAGCAGCACTGTAAGTCAGCGCGGCGTTAAAAAGTTCAGGCTTCTGGGTAAGTGCGTACAACGCAAATACGCCTGCGGCTGATGCACCCTCTATCACTCGAAAGTCATGCACGCGATATTTCTTCTCTACCATTGGCATAAGCTCAGTGGTTATAAAGGAAAGAAAGTTTGCACCACCACCGCCATAGCCTACGGGCCCGTTTGGATCTTCATTCGCCGTGGGGTATAGATCGCGAAGACGGTCGGTGTTTTCAATGGCGACTATAATGACTTCCGGTGCAGCATTCTGAGATTGAAGCGATTCTAGCACTGCATTCATCATAGTGAGATTGCCCGCACCATCTAGTCGATAAATAACGGGGTATTTCTTGTCGGGGTTTTCGGCATAGCTTTTAGGAAGCTGAACAACCACTTCTCGCTGTTCGTTCAACACTTTAGATTGGAGTTTCTCTATATTCAGTTCGTAACGCAGACTGTTATTACCTGTCTCGCTTTTCACTGAAAGGCTTGGTAAAGCAAGAATGAGTACGGCAATAATAGTATAAACTTGTGACTTCAAACTTAAATCCTTTTATAGGGCGCTTGCATACATCGAGTACTAATTCTTGTTTCTCAAATTTTAATGTTTACTCAATTTGAACAAGCGCGTTTTTATTTTAATTTTTCTAAAACAAGGGGAGTGAAGCGAGCAACGCTTCAAAAGGAACGTTACTCGGTATGAACGGCTTTGGCAATCTGAGAATTATCGGTAGGCATATCAGGGTGTAAATACTTAATCAGCATAGCGTGTAATTCCGTTTTATTGACCGGTTTTGTAAGATACCCATTCATTCCGGACGCTAACGCTTTATTTATTTCTTCTACCACCACCGCCGCTGTGAACGCAACAATGGGAATGGTGATGTTTGCCTGTCGCAGTGCTAACGCAGCTTCCGAACCATTCATTTCCGGCATATGCAAATCCATTAAAATGAGGTCGAAAGGTTGGCTTTGCGCAAGCTCTACCGCTTCTTTACCGGTATTAGCAAGCACTACGTTAAGTCCTGTATCCTCAAGTAAAGACTTGGCTACTACCTGATTAATATCGTTATCTTCGGCCACCAGAACGGTGAGGTTCGAGAACGACGGGGCCATATTTGTCTCGCGAGTAGATACCACTTTATCTGCAACTTCGAACGGTAATTCAAAGTAGAACTCGCTCCCTTCACCCACTGCACTTTTTAAAGATACCGCGCCCCCCATTGCCTCGACCAGGCTTTTAACTATCTGTAACCCAAGCCCTGTTCCCCCATGCACTCTATTAATGCTGCTATTGGCTTGCGTAAACGCTTCGAAAACCCGTTCTTGTTCAGATGCATCAATTCCCTCACCTGTGTCCTTTACAGAAAACCTGACAATTTGGTGAGTTGATGAGGTTTCTCCTTTATCTAAAGTAAGCGTCACACTTCCTTGATGTGTAAACTTTATCGCATTACTCACTAAATTATTGAGCACTTGAGAGAGGCGCGTTGCGTCTCCCACCACACTAGTATTCAGTGTTTTATCTACATTAATTCTCAGTGAAATACCTTTGTTCTTTGCAAGTTGCGCATAGAAAGCAACGCAATCTTTGGCCGTCGTTTTTAAATCAAAGGAAATAGTTTCTAGCGCGAGTTTCCCAGCATTCAGTTTGGAGAGATCTAATATGTCGTTCAAAATGCGATTAAGGGAGAGCCCTGAACGCTGGATTTTCTCCAAATTAGGCCGAGCATTTTCCGAGATTTCATGGAAAAGCACTACATCAGTAAGCCCCAATATTCCATTTAGTGGCGTACGAATTTCGTGAGACATGGTAGCGAGAAACCTAGACTGTGCCGCCGACGCCTGCTTTTCGCTTTCAAGCGCCCGGTTTAATTCGCGCGTTTTCTCTTTACTCTCAACCAGTGCCTTTTCCAGTTGGCTGGCAAGTGCATAAATAAGTAGCGATACGACCAGATTAGTGACACACAGCCTCAGCCACAAGCCTTCGTCATAGTCACCATCAAAAAATGGCACTAAGAACGTGCAACTCGCTAGGACGACCATCGCACTCACACGCCATCCATTTGAAAGCAACAATATAGGGAATATTGTGGCGATAGGAACCAAGGTTGCAGGCAAAAGTCCATTGCTTATGACGAGGTAGGGCGCCACCGGGATAGTGAGTACAGCCCACAACTTTGCGAACCATTCCCTATAGTTAGGTAACGAAATCCCTGCAATAGATATTGCACACCAGGACAAACCAAAAAAAGACGCGACATAAACATTTTGGGGTTGCGCGATGACGATCACGACCAAAATAAGTAACGAAAAGACCAGCAGAATTTTAAAACCTGCACTTCGCAAGGCGGTGGTAATTTCACCAAGTGATTCAGGCTCTGTAATGTACTGCTTCGGCATTAGGCGTTCTAATAATTATTAAATGTCTGATAACTCAGTATAAGTACGAAACAGCAACTCTGCAGAAAAAATATGGGGTCAGAGTACTTTTCTCAATAATTAACTCTGACCCCAATTTTTAGACAACTTAATTTCTACTAGTAAATGCACGTTCCAAAATGGCCACCATAAGGTCGCCGAAAAGTGCTCCAGCTGTGGAGCGCTCGGCTCTTCTAACCTGATATGATTCATCAAGGCAATGTTGCAAACGTGTGTTTGCCACTTCGGCGCTGTTAATTTCGTCTTTGTTTACTTGCTCAATGCACTTATCGGTATGAACCATACTGGTGGTGCTACAGCCCCCCAACAAAATGGCTGACCCGAGCAGGAAGAAGAATATCGTTAAATTTTTCATAGGTTACCTTTCCCTAGTACACAATGAACAAAACAACCACTATATCGCTTCAGTGTAGTAGCTTAGCGGTATTGTTCAATCCTACAACAAAAGTAATGGGGTCAGAGTACATTTCTAGCTGTGTACCACTAGGCCTGCAATCGTATTAATGTACTCTTATTAATGTACTCTGACCCCATTATTTCTAGCTGGCTACCGCAGGGTTTATTACCCTATTAATGTACTCTGACCCCAATTTTTTGTTTCGGGTACAAAAAAGCCCCAACCGGGGTTGGGGCTTTTAAATGTTTTTGAAAGCGTTAGGTGCTTATACGCGCTTAACCGCTACATCAGCTTCAAACTTTGGCTTAACTGCTAAGTCTTCTGAAGGAGGAGCAAACTTAGTTAGGTCAATGCCTGCAACCGCTTGCTTGTACTCTTCTGTCGTCGGGAAACGACCAAGAACCGTTGAAAGTACTACTAGCGGCGTAGAGCCAAGTAGTGATTCACCTTTCTTCTCAGCAGAGTCAGCTACAACACGACCTTGGAAAAGACGAGTAGACGTCGCAATTACTGTGTCGCCTGGCTCAGCTTTTTCTTGGTTACCCATACATAGGTTACATCCAGGACGCTCTAGGTAAAGAATGTTGTCGTACTTAGTACGCGCCGCTTCTTTAGGCTTAGCGTCGTCAAATTCAAAACCTGCGTACTTCTGAAGGATTTCCCAATCGCCTTCTGCTTTAAGCTCATCAACGATGTTGTATGTAGGTGGCGCAACAACTAGCGGCGCCTTGAACTCTACAGAGCCGTTAAGCTTCTCTAGGTTACGCAGCATTTGTGCGATAATTTGCATGTCACCTTTGTGAACCATACAAGAACCAACAAAGCCTAGATCTACAGGCTTACCATCGTAGTAAGAAACTGGACGGATAACGTCGTGGGTATAACGCTTAGATACGTCTTCGTTGTTTACGTCCGGGTCAGCAATCATTGGCTCATCGATTTGATCTAGGTCGATAACCACTTCTGCGTAGTACTTAGCGTTGTCATCTGGTGCAAGCGCTGGCTCTTCACCCGACTTGATTTCAGCGATACGCTTGTCAGCAAGGTCAATAAGACCCTGAAGCATCTTCGCTTCGTTGTCCATGCCCTTGTCGATCATAATCTGGATACGGCTCTTCGCAAGCTCAAGTGACGCAATCATTGTCTCGTCGTTAGAGATACAGATTGACGCTTTCGCCTTCATTTCTGCAGACCAGTCAGTGAATGTGAACGCTTGATCCGCTAATAGCGTACCAATTTGTACTTCAATTACGCGACCTTGGAACACGTTCTCGCCAGAGAACTGCTTAAGCATTTGCGCTTGAGTAGCGTGAACCACGTCACGGAAGTCCATGTGCTCTTTCATTTTACCTTTAAAGGTAACTTTCACAGACTCTGGAATTGGCATTGCCGCTTCACCTGTCGCAAGCGCTAGCGCTACCGTACCTGAGTCAGCACCGAATGCTACACCTTTAGACATACGCGTGTGCGAGTCACCACCGATGATAATTGCACGGTCGTCTACTGTGATGTCGTTAAGCACTTTGTGAATAACGTCAGTCATTGAGTGGTAAACGCCTTTAGGGTCACGCGCAGTGATTACACCAAAGTTGTTCATGAAAGACATTAGCTTAGGAATGTTAGCCTGCGCTTTCTTGTCCCATACCGACGCCGTGTGACAACCCGACTGGTAAGCACCATCAACTGTTGGAGAAATTGTTGAAGCCGCCATTGACTCTAGCTCTTGGCAAGTCATTGGGCCCGTAGTGTCCTGAGAACCTACGATGTTAACTTTAACGCGAACGTCAGAACCAGCGTGAAGCGGTGCATCTGAGTTTACGCCTACTGCATTACGGTTAAAGATTTTCTCAACCGCTGTTAGACCTTGGCCTTCGTGAGACACTTCTTTCGACGGTGCATAAACCGCTGGCGCTTTAACACCTAAAGTACGTGCTGCGAAAGATTGTAGCTGCTTACCGAATACTACTGCGTAAGAACCACCCGCTTTCATGAACTCCATTTTCTGAGGAGTAAATGATGCAGATACGTCTGCTAGCTCTTGTGAACCGTTGTAAAGCTTTTTCGCTTTAGTATCGATAGTTAGTACGGTACCTGTTGCAACAGAGTAAGCTTCTTCTAGCACTGGGTCGCCGTTAGCATCGCGAACTACTTCGCCGTTCTCGTCTGTTTTCTTGACCCAGTTTTTAAGGTCAAGACCAATACCACCAGTTACATCTACGGTAGTAAGGAAGATTGGTGCGATACCGTTAGTACCAGCAACAATTGGCGCTTTGTTTACAAAAGGAATGTAAGGACTTGTTGGCTCACCTGCCCATAGTGCAACGTTGTTCACACCAGACATACGTGAAGAACCTACACCCATTGTGCCTTTTTCAGCAATTAGCATTACTTTGGCGTTAGGGTGCTTTTTTCCAAGCTCAACAATTTCTTGCTGTGCTTCAGGAGAAATCATGCACTGGCCGTGAAGTTCACGGTCTGCACGAGAGTGCGCTTGGTTACCTGGAGAAAGAAGGTCAGTTGAAATATCACCTTCAGCAGCAATGTAAGTTACTACTTCAATTTTCTCTGGAACATCAGGAAGCTTGGTGAAGAACTCCGCTTTTGCGTAGCTTTCTAGTACGTCTTTAGCAATGGCGTTACCCGCTTTAAACGCTGTTTCTAGACGTTCAGTATCAGCTTCGTATAGATAAACTTGAGTCTTCAATACTTCTGCAGCTGGCTTTGCAACTGCTTCGTTGTCAGAAAGTGCCAGGTCTAATAGCACTTCTACAGACGGGCCACCTTTCATGTGTGAAAGCAGCTCTAGTGCGAATTCAGGCGTAATTTCTTCTACTTTCTCTTCGCCAAGTACAATTTCTTTTAGGAATTGTGCTTTAACACCAGCAGCAGGTGTAGTACCTGGTAGCGTGTTATAGATAAAGAATTTTAGAGAGTCTTCGCGATGCTCGTTTGTTGTATCTTTGATTTGAGCAATAATTTCAGACAGCAGCTCAGCACTGTCAATTGGCTTAGGGTTAAGACCTAGTTCCGTTTTACGGGTTTCGATCTCTGCCAGATATTCTGAATACAAACTCATATAGTTCTCTCGGTCTTAGTTTTACTTGGGCGTAGTGTTAAGTCGGTCTTAGCTATACGCATATAAAAATGAGGGATATTTTAACCGATTTTTGCCCGTTACGTAATGACTGAAAGTAATCAGGCTGGCAATCACGCCGCTAAAGAATGGTAATGAAAGGAGGCGTTACAAAAGGCATAAAAAAGCGCCCTTTATCTAAATAAAAATTAAACCATAATTTTCAGTAGGTTATGATTATTGTGCGAGAAAACCATAGTCATTAATTATAAGAATGGTTTGACCAATAAAGATAAATAATAGTGTTGCACTTATGACAGACATTCATTTTATTTATGGTGCTACCAGTACAAATTACCATCAATTTTGAAACAAAATTTCATTTTTAGCGCTTTTGAATGCTTAATCTTCTTTTGGCGACAGTTTAATCACCCTCGCATTCTCGCTGTCAGTTAAAAGAAGAATGTTCCCGTTATGGTCAACTGCAATATCTCGTAACCGCTCGCCCAATTCATCGAAAACCCTTGAAGAAGTATAGGCGTTCGACACTGCTTTAACTACATACAGCGCTTTCGCCTTTAAACTGGTGACAAGTAAGCTGTTGGTCAACATGGGGTATTGAGAATCGGTATAGTAAAGCATAGACGAGGGTGCGATGGACGGTGTCCAGTTTACAATGGGATCCGTCATGCCGGGGTAGGTTTTAAAAGGCGAGATCCTAGCGCCTGAATAGTCTTTCCCAAGCGTAACGACGGGCCAACCATAGTTGGCGCCCTGTTGAAGAAGGTTCACTTCATCGCCACCATCCGGTCCGTGCTCATGCAAAAATATCTGGCCATTGTTGCCCTGTACAAGCCCTTGAGGGTTGCGGTGTCCAACGGTAAAAATGAACGGATTTTCAGGAAAAGGATGATTAACTAACGGCTCGCCGTCTATCGTAAATCCCAACACTTTCCCAAGCTGCGAACTTATAACTTGCGCTTGCTCCCGGTAATCAAAGCCATCTCCTGTCGTGACCAAAAACCCGTGTGTTGCGCCTAAGGCGCTCCCCTCAAGTTGAAGTAGCTTTCCACCATAGTGGACAGGCGTGTCTTTGGTTTGTGCCACTTCTAAAACGGGCTGAAGATTGGTTATACCAGAAGTAAGGGAAAGCTGACCTTTCACTACAGCAAGGCGATTGGCGCGATCACTGCCTTTGGAGTAGCTCAGTAACACATTACTGTCATCAGGGAATTGCGAAGGGATGAGAATGTCTAGAACGCCTCCCTGCCCTTTGGTATACAAGTTATCGAGCATCAAGGGAAATCGCTTACTTTCCCCTTTATTATCGACAATTACCAGTTCACCGTCTCGGGTTACTATCAGTATGTGGGTCTTTGATTGCGACTTGTCTATTACGGTTGCTATGGCCTTTGGAAACAGTAGTGAAGCAATAACATCCTCGGTTACTACTTGCTGAGCAAACTTCTCAACATCAACTTGCTGTGTGCTTGTGCTTTTAGAGGGGGCATTCTCAGAAACAACAGCAGCAGTAGTGTTTGAGGCAAACGCAGGTGACAGCGCACCTCCCCATGAAGCCAACACCAATAGACTATAAAATGCACGCCATGACTTCATTATGATTGTCCTCTTTTATTTATCATACTAAGGTATACCCTATTGCCTCACTAAACATAAATAGACCCCGCTGAGCTTTGTTACTCGTTATGTAATGCATTGTTCATCAGATCTCGGACTATAAAGCATGAACAACCTAATACGACGCGCTATCTTCCAGTTTATCCCATCATGGGCTGTCGGCTTTTTGCTGGCAAGTGTGTTTCATTCTAGTGCTGTTTTAATTGGGCTGTTGCGCATTGAAGTTAAGTTAACCCTTAACGATTGGTTATTCATGATATGGCATGACCTACTCGGTCTCTTACCTACCTATGGCGTTATTATTGCTGCCACCTTGTTGCTGGCATTTCTAATAACTCACTTTATCGTTAACCGCACGGGTTCTCGTATTTCAAAGCAGCGTTTGTCTAGCATTCGATTTACGCTTTTCACGAGCGCAGGAGGATTGTCTTTTCTTCTAATGCTCTTGGCCATGCAGCCCATATTAAATGTAACGCTTATCGCAGGCGCACGTTCCACTCTTGGCCTTTTGGCTCAATGCTTTGCAGGTATTTGTGCCGGCGGGGTATACAGCTACTTAAGTAATAGTTATACAAACAATTAATAAGTGAAAATTATAATGCTTAATAACCTAACACAGATGTAAATGAAAAGTTAAGTTTGCTAATGTAAGGTACAAACAACTACTCCACTTTGCCTTACTAGGAACAAGCAACATGATAACTTATCCCGATAACGTGACCTGTTTAGCCGACTACATTGAAGGCGTTTTGCAAAAGTTCTCCGACAGGCCTGCGTATACGGCACTTGGGCAAACTCTTACGTTTGCTGAAATAGACCGTAAGTCATCTGCATTAGCACGCTACTTTGTACACGAGGCAAAACTCTCACCTGGCACTAAAGTCGCTATACAGCTTCCTAATTTAATTCAAAATCCTATCGTGGTGTATGCGGCGCTGCGCGCTGGCCTTGTAGTGGTTAACACAAACCCGCTCTATACCGAGCGCGAAATGAAACACCAATTTACTGATAGCGGAGCAAAAGCCTTGGTCATTCTTGGAGATTTGCTTCCCAAGTTTACAAGTATAAAAGATGACACCAGCATCGAAACCGTTGTCACTACTTCAGCTACAGAACTTCTCGACCCTAGCGCTGCTCCTCAACTCGATGGCACTGTCTCTTTCACAAAAGCGATTGAGATAGGAGATACCCTTCCTTCATTCGAGCGCCCAACTATTGATTTAGATGATCTTGCCATGCTCCAGTATACCGGAGGTACAACAGGCGTATCTAAGGGCGCAGCGTTAAGTAACAAGAATGTGCTGGCTAACTGTATTCAGATGCTTGACCGCATTGGTGAAGGCTTTAAAGATGGTGAAGAAGTCTTGGTATGCCCGCTCCCGCTTTATCATATATACGCATTCACCGTAGGCATGATGGCACTTTTTGCGAAAGGTACGCATATTATTCTTATTCCAAATCCTCGTGATATAGACGGTTTTATACAAACGCTTAAACCCCACAAAATTTCAGCATTCATGGGTATCAACACCCTTTTTGTAGGCCTTGGTCGACACCCTGAATTTGCAAAACTGGACTTTTCTAAATTGCATCTCACCATGTCTGGTGGCACCGCCCTTACACAAGCTGCAGTTTCCATTTGGCGAGACGTCACTGGCAACACCATAACTGAAGGATATGGATTATCTGAAACCGCCCCGGTTGTCTCGTTCAATATTCCAGGTAAAGAAGAAATTGGAACCGTGGGTCTTGAACTTGAAGGCACTGAAGTGGCGTTATTAGATAGTTCTGATAAACCTGTTGCAAATGGTGAATCAGGGCAGATTGCAGTACGTGGCCCACAGGTAATGCTGGGTTACTGGAACCGAGATGACGAAACAGCCAAAGTGATGACTCCCGACGGCTTCTTTAAAACCGGAGACATTGGAATTCGCACGGAATCTGGCGCTATTAAAATTGTAGACCGATTAAAAGACATGATTATTGTCTCTGGGTTTAATGTTTATCCTAACGAGATTGAAGATGTACTTACTTCACACCCAAGCGTGATGGAAGCAGCGGTGGTGGGTAAACCTGATGAAAAAACCGGTGAACGAGTGTGTGCTTTCATCACGGTTTCAAATGAAGTCTCTACACAGGACGTTGTCGATTTTTGTAAGCAGCACCTCACCAATTACAAAATACCGAAGTCGATTACGATATTAGAAGAACTTCCAAAATCTACCGTTGGCAAGATTTTGCGCAGAGAGCTTCGTTCGGCGTAACCACTAAGCCGTCGCTAGGGCTCCTTTGGCGACGGCGTTTTACGTTAAAAATCAGTTTATTGCTACCAAAGGATGACGGCTAAGAATTGTAAAAAAGTGCAGCTCTTACTATAACTTAGATAAGTCGCACATATTCTCTTTTTGCCATGATTTCCAAGACACTATTTTTTGACAATTTAGATGCGTTAAAGTCGGAGAGTGCGGCGCTAAAAGCCTTTTCTCCCTCGCTACTTATTGCGTTTGCGTCAGCGTCCTTTTTTGAACAAGAACAACTCTACACTACCCTTAAAGATGTTTGTCCTAATGTGATTGGGTGTAGCACGGCAGGCGAGATATCTGGGACAAGAGTTCTTGAATCTTGTATTTCCATTTGTGCGATCCGCTTCGAATCTAACGCTCAGGTGAAGGTGTACGAAACACACCTTGCCGATATGCAGCACTCCAACGGTGCAGGCGCTGCGCTGCTACGCAAAATCGAAAAAAACGGCCTGAAAGGCATATACTTACTTGCCCCGGGCATCGACATTAATGGCTCAGCCCTCATTGAAGGGTTAACCGAGAACTTACCTGAAGGCGTAAGTATTAGCGGAGGGCTTGCGGGTGACAATGGTTCGTTCGAGCAAACTTTCGTTATGCACAACCACGGAGTAAGTACCAGAAGCGTTGTGGCAGTCGCATTTTATGGAGACCAGCTTTCATTCGAATATAGTGCTCATGGCGGTTGGCGTTCTTTTGGCCCCGCCAGAAGTGTGAGCTCCGCTAAGGCGAATGAACTGTTCGCATTAGACAATAAACCAGCCTTGGATATCTATAAAAACTATTTGGGTGAATACGCCAAGGACTTGCCTGCTAGCGGGCTTCTATTTCCTTTCGAAGTGCTTAACGAGGCCGGTACTCCTACTGGAATTATAAGAACTATTCTGGGCATTGACGAAGAAGCAAAAAGCTTAATATTGGCGGGCGAAGTTAATGAAAACCAATATTTGCGTTTGATGCACGCGTCAACAGACGACCTTATAAGCGGTGCACTTGAGGCTATTTCTCCCCTCTCAAAAACCATCAAGTCGGGTGAATCTCAATCGTTGGCACTTGTTACTAGCTGCGTAGGACGCAAGCTGGTCATGGGCGACCGAGTCGAAGAAGAGATTGAGGAAATCGGTCGCAGATTGCCTAAGAATACCAGTATTGCTGGCTTTTACTCCTACGGCGAAGTTAGCCCATCGTCCAACACCTCTCACTGTGAATTACACAATCAAACACTCACTATTATGTTGTTAAGGGAAAAACCTTGAATTTGTTGTTAGAGCGACAGCTAAGACGGGCATTTAATGTTGACGACAAACTGCCCATAGAGCTTTGGCTTGAAAGCCTTACTTCAGAGAAACAAAGCTCGAACAACTTAAGTGATACAAACATTAAGCAGGGCTTAGCAAAGCTTATACCTCGTATCGAAGAAGCGTACGCCTTCCATGAAAGAGACATTAAACTCAGAGATAGAAGCTTACAGATAAGCTCCGAAGAGCTCATTGAAGTAAACAAAAGGATTCGTCAGGAATACAACGACCAGCAGAAGGTTGTTGAAACCCTAAGGCTAGCAGTCAATCAGTTGCTCAATGAAAGAAATAAGCCGCTTATCGACGAAGAGTTCACTAACCTCTCCGATTTGTCGTCTTTAATGTTTGAGCTGATTAGCGAGCAGAAAGAAGCAAATAATGAGCTAATCCTGCAACGCAGGGCAATGGATAAGCATGGGATAGTGGCTACGATCGATCTGAAGGGAACATTGCTGACCGCGAACGACAAGTGCTGCCAACTGTCTGGCTATTCTCGCGATGAGCTTATCGGAAATAATACGTCCATTTTCCGCGTAGACAATATCTCTATTGAGGAACAAATCGAAATAGTAAGGTCGCTTGTTAAAGGAGAGATTTGGCAAGGTGAGCTTAATAGTTACACAAAAATCAATATGCCATGGACCGTATTCGCCACTGTGGTGCCCGTCGTTGAATTTGATAAACGGGTAAACAGGCTTGTCGTTATTTGTACCGATATTTCTGAGCAAAAGCGTTTAGCCAGAAAACTCAAAGACGACCGCGCTTTCCATCAAAGTATTACAGACAGTATTGGCGAAGGCGTATATGCCGTGGATGGGAAAGGCAAAACACAGTTTCTTAACCCAGCTGCATCCAAGTTGTTAGGCTGGACGCTTGAGGAGTTGGAAGGCAGACGCTTTCACGATACGGTCCACTATCAAAAAGGAGATGGCACTCTTCTTCCAAGAGAGCAATGCCCTGTCAATCTCACCATCAGGAGCGGACAGTCATACACATCGTACGAAGATTTCTTCACTAATAAGCGCGGACGCCTGTTTCCCATATCAATAGTTGCCGTGCCCTTACTCGATAAGCATGGAACCCCAGATGGGCATGTTGGTGTATTCAACGATATAAGTGGCCAAAAAGCCGTTGAGCAAAAGCTCCATAAAGCCTATGACGAAGCTCAAAGTGCTAACAAGGCTAAAAGTGACTTCCTAGCCACAATGAGTCACGAAATTAGAACGCCGATGAACGCCATTATCGGCCTTACTCACTTAGCTCTCGAATCTAAAGACAATGAGCAGCGCCAGCAGTACTTAGAGAAAGTTCAGCGCAGCTCAACAGCGCTTTTGGACTTGATAAACAGTATTCTCGACTTTTCCAAAGTAGAAGCTAACAAAATAGACATTGTCGATGAACCGTTCACACTAACAAAAACCATCGACAAGCTTGCACAAGTGTTTCAGGTCAAAGCGCAGCAGAAGCAACTTCAGCTTCTGTTCGATATTCGTTGCAATACCAACACCGAATGTCACGGCGACAGTGAGAAGATTTACCAGGTACTGCTTAACCTTTTAAGTAATGCCATTAAATTTACCGCCACTGGACACGTTATTCTATTAATTGAAAAGCACAATAATCAACTAATGTTCAGCGTGTCCGACACCGGCATGGGAATTAATGACGAGGTAAAATCGAAGCTATTTAAGGCCTTTGTTCAAGCAGATGCCTCAATTTCCAGAGAATATGGCGGTACGGGCCTGGGGCTCGCCATCTGCAAGCGGCTGGTCGAACTCATGGGTGGCGAATTAACACTTGAAAGTAAGGTAGGAGAAGGAAGTTGCTTTTCATTTTCATTGCCTGTTTGTGCAGATGAGGAGCAAGGAACAAACGCAACACTACCCGTATCAGTCCCTGAAAAAGTGCTGTGTATTCAAACACACGAAAGCGTCCGTGAAGGGTGTGAAATTCTTGCCTCGACATTGAACCGATACAATATCCATTGCCAGATAGTCGACCAAGCGGAGGGTCTATTACCGACCAAGTCTACTCAAACCATTGTATTTTTGCCACACGATGAGCAAAGCTGGAACAGCTTTATCAAACACCTACAATTTGGTGAATACAAGGCGCTGAATTTTAATATTTTGATCAGCCCCTTTAATAAGCAAGACGTACAAAAAAGAATGGGAAGCTTACTTCCATCTAACACTAGTATCATTGAACTACCGTTTACCGATACCGAGCTCATTTCTGCGCTATCTCCTCACAAATTATTATTGAGAAAGCGAACCACTGAAGGACTTGAAAGCAAAAAATGGCGAACAAGGCGTCTTCTAAACAAACAAGTGCTTGTAGTAGACGACGATCCTATCAGTGTGGAAATAAGTCAACAGATACTGTCTGACCTGGGTATGAACGTAGTAACCGCCTCGTCCGGTGAACAGGCCCTTTCCTTGTGTGAGGTAACGAGATTTGACGCCATACTCCTAGATTGCTACTTACTAGGCATATCGGGCTATGAAGTCGCCGAACAACTCACACAAAGAGACGGGTGGTTTACGCCAATTATTGCATTGAGTGCCGACGAATCACCGGAGGCTTCAGAAAAGGCGCTTATCGCAGGGATGTGCCAACACTTAGTAAAGCCCGCTACTGCTGATGAAATCATTCATACTATCGACAGCCATATTCATTCCGGCTACGTAGAAATAAATCCTACCAATGCAATGGATGAATTTGTTTCGTCTATGCTTACATTTTACAAAACTTACAGCCAACGTAGCGTTATGTCTGAGTTACTTGATATTTTCCATGCCCAAGACAATTCCTCTCAACTGTTAGGTACGTTGCTTAAAGACGCCCAGCTAATTGGTGCTACAACACTTGAGCAAAGTTTACTCCCGCTTATTGAAACGCGGGAAAGACCTGAAGCCGTTAACGCTAAGCAGGTTACTCAATTATCTTATCAGTTAGACGCAACGCTGCGCTTAATTGCTCACAGTATTGATAAGAGTAGCGCTGCCACTGACCAAAGCGATTACAAGCTAGATACAGAAACACTGCTATCGAGGTTACGTAACGTAGAAGATGCACTTAAAGCTTATGATGCTAAAGCTGTTGAATACATAAATTCATTAGCAGCTAACTACAGCGAGTCTTTATACGCGCATAAAATTAACCGACTAAAACAGCTTGCGACTGTTTATGATTTCGAGAGTGCTCAAGAGGTTATTACGCAACTTATAGGCGATATCACCGATGAATAATCATCATAGTAAAGAACACAGATTCAGCATATTGGTTGTTGATGATGAACCGGCAAATATTGACATACTGCTGGGAATATTAGCCCCTTATTACGATGTTAAAGTTGCTTCTTCAGGGGCGATAGCATTAAAAATTACCCAACAGTTCATTCCCGACTTAATTCTACTCGATATTATGATGCCAGGTATAGACGGGTTTGAAGTGTGCAAAAAACTTAAAACTGATGAAGCGCTCAGCCGAATTCCCATTATCTTCGTTACTGCGCTGACACAGGGAGAAGATGAGGAAAAAGGATTTAAGCTGGGAGCGGTTGATTATATTACTAAGCCCGTTTCACCGAGTATTACTCTAGCTCGCGTCAAAACCCACCTCAGTTTGGCCAATCAGATGCGAGTAACAGAAAACCTTGTAGCGGCGCGCACCGAAGAGTTAAGCAGAAGCCAACAAAGTGCCATCAGCATGTTAGCTGCCGCAGGTCACTACAATGATACTGATACAGGCCACCACGTTTGGCGTATGGCTGCTTACAGTCAATGTCTGGCCCTCGCCTATGGGTGGTCTTACGAAAAAGCATATTTGCTTGCTCAAGCTGCGCCCATGCACGACACAGGAAAAATAGGTATTGCCGACGCAATCCTGAAGGCGCCACGTCGTTTAACCTTAAGTGAAATGGAAATTATGCGCTCCCACGCAGAAATAGGACACCGGATTCTGTCTCAAAGCGATACGCCGCTGTTTAACCTTGCCGCTGAAATTGCGCTATGTCATCACGAAAAGTGGGATGGCTCTGGCTATCCTAATGGCTTGAAAGGCGAAGCCATTCCCGAAAGTGCTCGAATAGTGTCTATCGCAGATGTTTTCGATGCCCTCACCATGAAGAGACCTTATAAAAAAGCGTGGGAAGACGATGATGCCTTTGATCACCTGAAACGAGGCGCTGGCGTGCATTTCGACCCCACCATGGTCGACTGCTTTCTATCGATAAAGGAAGAGATATTAAAAACTAAACGCTACTGGAACCAGCTAGAAGCAGAAGGAAAAATGGCGTCAATGTCTGACCTTTTACCCCAGGTACTTTTCCCTACCGCATAAAAAAGGGTCGAATATTATTCGACCCTTTTAAATGGAGTATTAACGAAAGTACGGTACTTAACTCGTACCTAACTCAGCTGCAATGGCGTCTGCCTGACGTTTTTCGCCCTGCACAAACTGCTTCCACTGCTGTGCCATAGCACGACTTTTCTGATGCTTTTCTGCTTCAGCTAGCTGATTAAGCGCAAGGGCATATTGCTTCTTGTTGTAAAGTGCCATGCCTTTAATCAGGTAAACCAAACCAGGGTTTCTCAAATCGCCCTTTTCAACCGCACGGTCTGCCGCAGCAATTGCCTCGTCAAAGCGCTCTTCATTAAGAAGAATTTGCGCTAACTGTGCATCTAACTCACCGTCTTCAGACAGTTCAGCCGCTTGCATCATAACGGGAATGGCTTTGTCTTGCTCTTTAGCAAGTGACCAGCTTTGGCCTAAGAACTTAAGGTTGCGCAAGTTTTTCTCTAGCACGCCGTCGTTCATCGCCTGCTCCATCAACTTAGCACCTTTGTAAGGTACGCGATGATAGTAATAAAGCTGCGCCATGTTAAACACATCAGCGGATGTATTAACGAACCCTCGCTGATAGGCGGTTTCCATAATAGCCAACTGCTTGCGCTCTTCGCCTAGCTCACCGTACATACCCGCTAGCTGGATCCAATACTTAGGCTCGTCAAACAGCTTCACCATTTTAACCAGAACGTCTTTAACCTTCTCAGGCTGCTTGAGTTCATAGAAAATAGCACGCTGAAGTATTAACCAGCCTTCGTCAGGGATCATGCCTTCCGCTTCGTGATCGGCAACGGCTTCTGAAATCCACGTTGAGGCTTGCTCGTACTGCTTATTCTGGTAGTACGCTTGGGCTTTGATGACTTTGTTTTTCACCGGCACAGGGCCAGCATTAAGACTTTCCCAACGTTCCAAATAAGTGATGGTGTCGTCGTAATTACCCTGCATAAGGTTAAGCTGCGCTAAACTGAAAAGTGTAGTCATTTCGAACTTTTCAGGAATAGGCTGTTGCTCTACCACTTTCGCGAACGATTCCAACGCCTTTGCATAGTCTTCGTTGTTGTAATAAATGAAACCGAAAAAGTTGTACATCATGGCTTTTTCGTAAGCGTTCATAGAGTGAGACTTATCTTCCACTTCTTTCAAAATGGAAATAGCTTCTTCTACATCGCCAGCTTCATCTGCTGCCGTTTGTGCACGGGCTAGTTGCTCGTAGACTTTGCCGCGAAGCGTTGGTACCCGACGGGTTTGCTTATCGCTAGCTTTTATCTCTTGTCCATCTTGCTGCTCAGCCTCTTGCGCTATTGCGTTAGAAACAATGAACATAGTAGGTACAGATACCGTGGCCGATGCAAATGCAAACGCCAGTGCACTAAGCAATGTATTCGTCTGTTTTCTCATCATGATCTGTTACCCGTCTATTTGGAACGAAATACGGTTTTGTACACCAGACACTTCTGTTGCTTCGCCATTTACTACCCGAGGCTTATATTTGAACTTCATTGCCGCATCAATCGCCGCTTGTTCAAAAATACCTGAAGGGTTAGCTTCAACAACAATTGGGTCGCGTACTGCGCCTTGCTTAGTTACTGTAAATTCAACAATAACGAAACCTTCAATACCCCGTTGAAGTGCACGTCGTGGATATACTGGCGCAACCTTAACGATAGGAAGATATTCACCGTCACCGGATTCAAGGGCCAGCCCGCCTTCTAGCGAGATGTCGTCTCCGACTTCAGCACCAAAGTCCATCGACGTTCCTTCTGCATCTGGAGAAGGTGAGTCCATTTGAGGCTGCTCCATTTGCGGTGGCGGCTCTTCAGGCTTAGGTGGCTTCTTCGGCTTACGATCTTTTTTCTCAACCTGTTCATCCTGCTTAACCCTTACGAAGTCAAGCACGCTTCCCTTAGGCGGCTCAGTTAGTGCGCTGCCACCCATCTTGATAAGCGATTGCATCAAGAAGAACAGGCCTAAGGTGATCGCAAGGGAAATAACAAATGCGATTAAATATCGTGGCATGATTTATTGCTCTTGGGCTGCAATCGAAACATCGTAAACGCCAGCGGCTCGCGACGCGTCCATAACCTTAATCAGTGTTTCTGTCGTGGCCTTTTTGTCAGCCTGAATTACGACAGAACCCTGTGGGTTTTCTGCGCGAAGACGCTCAATGTTCGCTTGTACTGCGCGAACGTCGATACGGCGTTTGTTAATCCAAATTTCGCCTTTATCTGAAATAGCGATAAGGATATTAGCGCGGTCCTTTTTCACAGCAGTTGCTGCTTCAGGTCGGTTAACATCGATACCCGCTTCTTTCACAAATGACGCAGTCACAATGAAGAAGATCAACATGATAAATACAACGTCCAGCATGGGCGTCATGTCGATGGCTGCTTCTTCTTCATCGACTAAGTTTTGAAAGTGCTGCTTCATAATAAATACCTTACCTTAACGCTTAGCTAGCATTAACGTTGAATAATCAATGCATCCTCAAGATGCGTGCGTTCTGATTTCACCATACGAGTTAACCAGGTAGCGGCGAATACGCCTGAAAGTGCGCCAACCATGCCCGCCATTGTGGGGATAGTGGCTTTCGATACACCTGAGGCCATTGAACGAGCATTACCTGAGCCCGCAATCGCCATTACATCGAACACTTCAATCATACCGGTAACCGTTCCCATCAAGCCTAGCAGCGGACAAAGCGCAACCAGTGACTGGATAATTGGGATGCTGCCGTTTAGGCGCATGGTTAACTGTGAAATTGTTTTCTGACGAACCTGCTCTGCGAACCAAGAAGAGCGATCGGCACGTGCTGTCCACATTGCTATCGCTTCTTTCTTGGCTTGCTTGTGCCAAACCATCAGATACATCGCACGCTCGAGGATCAAAAGCCACATAACGAATATCAGCAGACCGATGACCAGGAGAACCTGGCCACCTGTTTCTGTGAAATCGCGAATTGCTTCTAGAAACTCGATCATGATTAGCCTCGCTCAGCGCGCTCTGCAATTACGCCAGACGCCTGTTCTTGTAGGATGTACACAATGTTCTTAGAACGTGTGTTAAGCATTGCATAAAGCAGTGTCATTGGAATCGCTACAACTAGACCTAGTACTGTTGTTACAAGTGCAGTTGAAATACCACCTGCCATCAGTTTCGGGTCACCCGTACCAAACAAGGTAATAGCCTGGAAGGTGTTAATCATACCGGTTACCGTACCTAGTAGACCCATAAGCGGTGCTACAACAGAGATAATCTTAATGATAGTTAGGTTGCGACCTAACTTAGGCACTTCGCCTAAAATCGCTTCTGTAAGGTGAAGTTCAAGCGCTTCAACGTCAGCGTCTGGGTGCTCGTCACGTACTTTAAGAACACGGCCAAGCGGGTTGTTAGTGTTAACTTCTTTGCTCTTAAGTTGCTTGTTCACTTTCATGCGAATAAGCGACAGCGTTACAAGACGCTCAAGGGCAAGTAGAAGACCGAACGCACCAACGATAAGAATGATGTAACCTACTACGCCGCCCTGCTCTACACGCTCTTGAAGGTTAGGCGCTTGAACAAGAAGACCTAGGATTGAACCACCCGTTGGGTCGATACCGAACTGTACTAATTCACCGCTTGATGCTTGTAGTTCAGCAGCAGAATCCATGTAACGGTCAGCAGGCTGACGTACAAGTTCAGAAACTGTACCTGTTACACCGTTGTACTCTAGGTATTTGCCATCAGCAACAAGTGCAAAAGGACCTACGCGAACAACAGACTTATTCACTTTTTCACCGCCTGCTTCAACAACGTCTGTCTTGAACGTAGTTACTTTGCCGGCTTCAGTCATTTCGCGCTGCATTTCAAACCAAACGCGCTCAATTTCTTCAATTGATGCTAGCTTTGAGCTTGAACCCATGTCCTGTGCCATTTTATCAAGGAAGTCAGCACGGCCAGGGATTTGTGCAGAAACCACTGAGTTATAGAATTTGTTTTTGGTGTCGCCAGCGATTTGCTGAAGTACACCGAATAGCTCTTTAAGTGAACCAAGACGTGTGTCTAGTGCACCGTTAAGATCTGCTAGTTTGAATTCGTTTTCTTCGAACTGAGTTTCAAGCTTTTCAGATTGCGCAAGCATCTGGTCGCGCTTCTCGCGAGTTTCGCGAAGAATGCGATCTTGCTCTGCACGTTGCGCTTGGAAATCACGCTCGCGCTGTTTGTTTTGCTGAGACTGTGCGAACTGACCTTCTTCTAGTTGCTTAAGAAGTGCGTCTAAGTCCATGGCACGGTCGCTTTGTGCGAAAGCACCAACGCTGATGCTAAGGGCTGCTAGACCAACAGCGATACGTTTTACTGTGTTAAACATTCTCATCAACCTCTTAGTCTGTAATTGCCACTGGCAGCATTAGCAAGTCTGGTGCAAGTTGCTTCTTCGCCATGCGCAGACCTTTTGTAATTTGTGTACGGTAGCTGCTATCAAGCTCTTCCCACTGACGAGTTTGCTTGTTCCAAACACCCTGCATGCTTGCATCACGTGTTTGATAAATTAGCGCTGTACGACCAAGGCGTAGGAATTCAACGTCACGCTCTTGACCGTTAATTGTGTGAATACCGCTGTACGCTTCCATAGTGCGGCCGTAGTCCATCTCTACCTGATACGCTTCCATTACGCGACGGAATTTTTCAGACGCAGCAACGTCGGCACGATCCATCATGGCGCGAAGGTCAGCTACGCGATTTGCGCGCTCTTCAGGAAGGAAAGGTACGTCTAGCGCAACAAACTGCTCTAGGCCGTCAATCATACGCATCATAAGTGGTGTGATTTGACGCTCAACAACAGATACTTCATCGATAGCAGCGTTTAGATCTGCCATTTCTTGTTCTTGGTTATTGATTTGCTTACGAAGCTGAGTGTTATAAACCTCAAGGCCTTCGATTTCTTTCATCAATGTTTTGAACTGTTGAAGTTTGCTGTCGATTTGGTCGGTAATACCGTTAATCTTTTCTTGCGATTTCGCCGCTGACTCGTTTATTTTCGCTGCCTCATCGACAACGGGTTTTAAGACTTCATCGTCTTGTGCAAGCACGGGTGTCGCTGCTAGCGCACCTGCTACAAGCAAGGCATTGATAAGCTTCATACATTCAAACCTTTAAAGTTAAAAGAAATCGGTTTTGTCCGACTATAAATTTCTGCGCGTAGGATAGGAGTTTTCTGTGACAGTTTTATTACGAAACTGTCATAAATCGAAGACTATTGTCACAAATAGAAAAGCCCGGCAGATAAACCGGGCTTAAGATGATTGTTGCTGCTCTCTTTTTAAAGAAGCAGAACTAGGATTATTTTCTTAGAAGTTATAAGTAATTGAAGCGTTTATACCTGTACCTACACTTAGCTTACGCAGCGTAAGGCCTTCTTGCTCAATTTCTTTTTCGTCGTTGAAAATATTTTGTACACGGAATTTAATCGTTGTGTTGAAGTCTGGATAGTAGGTATAAACGGCATCCAAAGAATGGAACGGTTTTTCAATACCATCTTCAAAACCACGCACACCCGGCGCAATAATACGCTCACCAAATGAGTTATAAACTAATGACGCTGAATGCTCACCGTTATCAGAATCCCAACCTAGTTGAAAGTTAGCAACCCATTCTGAGTGACCCACTAGACGACGTTTGTCGTTAGTAATAGTCGCTGTGATTGTACCGCCGTATGCTTCACGAGCCTGCTGAGAGAACAGTGATTCTTGATCGCCACTACCAATGGTTACTTCTGAGTCAGAAAGCGTCATGTTTCCTGATACAAAGAAGTTACTGAAGTTATCACCAATAAAGCCAAGGTCGTGCAAGAATTCAAACTCGATACCGTACAACTCACCTTCCTGACCGTTTGCCGTCAATAGCTGAGGTACACCTTCACCGCCGTCAAACTGCACCATCTCGATAGGGTTTTCCATATCTTTATAGAAGAGTGCAACAGACAAGTTGTTACCTTGTGACATATACCACTCCCAGCGGAAGTCGATATTGGTCAATTCAGTTTCAACCAATGAAGGAGAACCACGTACAAGGAATTCTGTTAGCGGGTCGATAAAGAAGGTTGAGCTGATATCACGTAAGTCAGGACGGATTAGCGTTTGGCTGATGTTAAAGCGATACTGCATTTCTTCACTTGGGATATAAGTGAAAGCTAATGACGGTAGTACATCAGATTCATTGTAGATGCTGTCAATGATGGCATCAGTGTCGTCAGCAAACTTATCCGAGTGCTCGATAAATGGAATCGATACTTGCTGGAAGTCTTCATAACGAGCACCGCCACTTACGCGGAACTTCTGGTTGAAGAATGCATCAACCATGAAATAGCCTGCGGTAAGTTTAGTTGCCGCTGAGTACTTATCACCTGCACCTGTATTGTCCTGAAACACAGAACGACCCGTTGAGCTGGTGTAGAAGTCGTCGTTATAGATATTTTCTTGTGAGAAAATTTCATTCAAACGGCTACCTTCTTTAAAGTCAGAAGAAATACCAAAGTGACGCACCGCTAAGTCAATATTGTTACCGTCACGGGTTTTGTCGTAGTAATCCATACCGGCTTTAAGTTCAACGTCGTAGCCATCGCCGAAGAACGCGGTAGACACGTTGAAGCCATAGGTATCAGACTCATCATAAAGCACCTGATATTGACGGTTTAAGTTAGTTCCTGGCGTATCATCAAGACGCTCAAGCTCTAATGCACCCGACTCATCGTAGAACTGCTGGAATGTTACTTCCATGATATCTGGCGCTTCACGAGACGCACGGCTAGTTCCCACGTACCAATCGAAAAACACACCATCTAACAAGTTAAGGAAGTTGTGCGTGCCTTTAAGCTGTGAAGAAACCATTTCACGCTCTTCAAAAATGATATCCATGCGGCGGAATTCTTCCACGCCAGGGTTAGATTCACTTTCGTCGAAGTAGTATCCATCGCGAACACGGTCTCGCATGTCGTGAAGGATCATGTTCACAAGTTCTACTTTGTGGTTGCTGTTGTACTCGTAACCCACGTTGAACATACCGCTCCAACGCACGTTTTGCTCAGTAGACACCATGTCGCGATATTTAGTGAAACGTGGATTTTCCTGACCACCACCAATATCGTTACCTAACATCTCTTCGGCAACTGTCCATTCGTTGCTGTAAGAAACCGTTGCAAGGAAACCAAGCACAGAGTCGTTGTCGAATACGTAATTGTTACCAATGGTCGTACCCAAGCTGAAGTTCGGGTCTACAGACTTTTCGTCTGGGCCGATGTCCCAGTTAAATGAACTTAGGATATCCTGCGTTTCAGCCAGTGTTCTTGTACGGTCACCCTCGAAGCCTGCAGAACCATTTGCAGCAAGACCCGAGCTGATAATGTCAGGCAGTGCACGGGTACCGTCATCACGACCTGTCCAATCATCGCCGCCACCAGAATAGAAAACACCGGTGTCGCTGTTTTGCGTATTCCAACCGCCACCTGCACTTACGTTAAATACAAATTCAGATGGGATTGATTTAGTACGAATGTTTACATTACCACCACCAAAGTGACCAGGCATATTGGGTGAGTAAGATTTCTGAACGTTCAGGCTTTCGATAATGCTTGAAGGGAATAAATCAAGCGGTACAACCGAGCGCGTAGGATCCGGACTTGGTACTGTCATGCCATTTAGCTGTGTGCTTGAATAGCGCTCACCCAAACCACGAACGTAGATAAATTTACCGTCAACTAGCGTAAGACCTGTTACACGTCGAAGTGCAGCAGCGGCATCGCCGTCACCGGTACGAGAAATTTGTTCTGCGCCAAGAATATCAGCAACGAACGCCTGATTCTGACGTTCTTGTAAAACCGCCGTTGCGGTTCCTTTAAGTCGCGTGCCCGTAGCAACGACTTCTTCAATTACTTCGTCTTCTGATTGCTGTGCTACTGCTGATAACGGTAACGCACTTGCGCCAAGAATGGACGCGATAGCCAGCGAAAGTCCACCGACTTTAAATGCTGACGTTTGATTGTTTTTCATTGTGTAACTCCTAAGAAACTGTAATCAGGTAGCTGCGCTTACACAAAAGCTAAGGCGTTAAAACGCCTTAGCTTTACTGTGTCTCGCATTCACTTATTAGTCTTGAAGACCAACAGTTACCCAACCCAGTGTCCAGTCAGACTCACCGTCGAATGCACCTTGGAAGTCTGTGCTATCAAAGAAAGCATCCAAAGTAGAAGCGTCGAAGCCTGAACCTAATAAAACTGAATTGCTTGCAGGTACGAAACCTGTTGAATCAAAGCCAAGTGCTGCAGTGTCAGCAAGTACACTGTTGCCGTCTTGACCTTCAAACCATGCTTGTGTGCTGTCTGTACCTATTGTATCTGAACCGAAAGCACTCGTAGATGAACATGCTACTGTTGAGTGTGTAACAGTTAGTGAACCTGCTGCTGCATTAGCAATTGACTCGTCCCCATTCACTCGTAGGCAGTTGCTGTAGTTTGCACCACCGGTAACCACTAGGTTTTTGATTGTACCCGCTGTACCGTTGCGAAGACGTACACCGTTTGTATTGTCTGCACCTAAGATTGTTACATTAGATACTGTTGGTGTAGTCAGTGGTGTCCACGCAGGGTTATCTTCGTTGTTGTCAGCTTCGAAGGCATTGTCACCACCCGCTGCGTCTTGCTTGATAACTACGTACTGCGCCTTACCTGTCCAACCGAACGACCAGTCTAGAGAATCGTCACCGATAGCCGTTAGCACTAAGTGGCTTACGTTTACTGTACCGCCGAAGAACTCAACGCCATCATCTAGGTTTTGATGAACTTGAACGAAGTCAACTTCAGTACCGCTACCTACACCCGCAAATGAAATACCGTTTAGCTCATCACCTGCCGCAAGTGCTTTACCTGCGTGCTTCACTATAACGTAGCGTAGTGTACCTGAGTTATCTTCGCTATCTGCACCACCATATAGACCCGCATCACCTTCTGCAGCTACACCACAGTTAGCAAGCTCTGCTTCAGAAGTGTCAGCGTCGTCGCCTGTGTTACATAGGTTTGTTGGTGCGTTACCTAAGATAACTAGACCGCCCCATTGACCAATGGCTGTCTCGCCACCAGTCATATCTTCAGAAGATGTGAAGGTAATTGGCAATGTTGCTGTACCAGCAGCTTCAATTTTAGAGCCGCGACGAACAACTAGGAAATCATCACCGTCTTCGCCGAATACTGTCGTACCGCGCTGAATGTAAAGTGTCGCGCTGTCAGCATTGTCGTTACCTACCGCTGTACGACCTTTAATTAGCCAGTGAGCATCGTTAGTTAGCGATACATCAGCAGTAAATACGGTGTCAGCTGCAAGCTGATACACTGGCTTGTCAGTGATATCAGGGAAGCTAGCAGACACGTCAGTCGCCAAGCCTTGCTCTAGTGCAGTCGTAACGTCAGCCGGAATGCTATCGTTTACCGCAACAGTCCAACCGTCCATCCAGTTGTTGTCACCGTCAAATGCACCGATATAGTCAGTTGCTGCGAAGAAATCATTCTCTTCTGATACATCAACGCCCGCACCAAGAAGTGGAGAGCCAGAGCGAGGTGTAAAGCCATCGTTAGAAAGCATTAGTGCATCAGCGGTAAGTACGCTGTTACCCGTTTGACCTTCAAACCATGCTTGAGTAGTACCGCCACCAATAGTGTCTGAACCAAAGTTATTGCCTGATTCACAAGCAACCACTGAATGTTCTACAGAAAGCTCGCCAGATACTGCGTTAGCAATTGACTCGTCGCCGTTAACACGTAGGCAGTTAGAGTAGCCTTCACCAGCAGTAACAACCAGATTGCGAATGTTACCCGCAGTACCGTTGCGTAGACGTACGCCGTTAGTTGTGTCAGCGCCAACGATAGTCACGTTAGAAATAGTAGGCTTAGTAAGTGGAAGCCACGCTGGGTTGTCTTCGTTGTTATCTGCTTCAATAGCATTGTCGCCACCAGCAGCTGACTGTTGGATATAAACGTTTTGCGCGTTACCTGTCCAACCGAAAGACCAATCCAGTGAATCATCACCGATATCAGTAAGTACAACGTTACGTACGCTAACGGTACCGCCAAAGAATTCAATACCGTCATCAAGGTTTTGGTGAACCTGAATGTACTCAACTTTAGTGCCTGAACCGATACCTGCAAATGAGATACCGTTTAGCTCATCACCGGCTGCAAGAGCGCGACCTGCGTGTTTAACTACTACGTAGCGAAGTGAACCTGTGCTGTCTTCTGGGTTATTACCGCCGTAAAGACCCGCGTCACCTTCAGCAGCCACACCACATGCAGCAAGTTCAGCGTCAGACGTATTTGCATCGTCACCGGTATTACAAAGGTTAGTTGGAGCGTTACCTAGAAGTACAATACCACCCCATTGGCCAATACCCGTTTCGTCACCAATAAGGTCTTGTACAGAGGTAAACGTGATAGGTGCACTTGCTGTACCGTTAGCTTCAATTTTAGAACCACGACGTACTACTAGGAAGTCATCACCTTGCTCACCAAATACAGTTGTACCTTGCTCGATGTAAAGTGTTGCGCTGTCTTCGTTATCGTTACCTACTGCAGTACGGCCTTTAATTAGCCAGTAAGCATCGTTGGTAAGGGTCACGTCAGATGTAAATGTGGTGTCTGCAGCGATTTCGTAAACTGGCTTGTCTAGGTCGAAGTCAGCCGATACGTCTGTTGCTAAACCTTGTGCAAATGCGTTTTGAACGTCAGCTGGGAAACCGCCATTTACGCCTACCGTCCAACCCACCGTCCAGTCTGTGCCGTTAGGGTTGAATGCACCGATATATTGACCGCCGCCAAGCGCAACAGGAGAAGAGGCAGTTGGGAAGTAACCGTTGTCTTCAAGCATTAATGCAGAAGCAGCTAATACGCTGTTGCCATCTTGGCCTTCAAACCATGCTTGAGTAGTGCCACCGTTAATGGTGTCAGAACCAAAGTTGTTCGCAGGTGTTTCACACGCAACAATTGAATCAGTAATTGTAAGCTCGCCCGACTCAGCATTTGCAATCGCTTCGTCACCGTTTACGCGAAGGCAGTTGTTAGCCAGGGTAGAACCGGTAATAAGTACATTTGAAAGTACGCCTGCCGTACCGTTACGTAAACGTACGCCGTTGGTGCCATCAGCACTTACAATAGTCACATTTGAAATAGTTGGCTTAGTTAACGGTAACCAAGACGGATTGTCTTCGTTGTTATCCGCTTCAATAGCGTTGTCGCCACCGTCAGCTGACTGTTGGATATAAACGTTAGTTGCGCTACCAGTCCAACCAAATGACCAATCTAGTGAATCGTCACCGATGTCAGTAAGTACAACGTTACTTACGTTAACTGTACCACCGAAGAACTCAATACCGTCATCTAGGTTTTGGTGAACCTGAATATAGTTAACTGTGGTGCCTGAACCGATACCAGCGAATGAAATACCGTTTAGTTCGTCACCTGATGCCAGTGCTTTACCCGCATGCTTAACTACAACGTACTCTAGCGTACCTGAGTTATCTTCTGGGTTGTTACCGCCGTAAAGACCTGCATCACCTTCTGCAGAAACACCGCAGTTTGCAAGTTCTTCGTCAGACGTATCTGCATCGTCACCCGTATTACAAAGGTTAGTTGGTGCATTACCTAGTAGAACGACACCGCCCCACTGACCGATAGAAGTTTCTTCACCAGTAACATCTTGTACCGATGTCATCACGATAGGCGCTGAAGACGTACCAGATGCGTCAATTTGAGAGCCACGACGAACAACCAAGAAGTCATCGCCATCTTCGCCGATTACTGTAGTACCTTCTTGAATAGTTAATACCGCTGCATCAGCGTTGTCGTTACCAACCGCCGTACGACCTTTGATGATCCAGTGAGCATCGTTCGTTAAGGTCATATCTTGAGTGATAGTTAAATCGGTATCTAAACGATAAACAGGCTTATCTGTAATCGTTCCTGAGAATTCGCTTGATACGTCAGTAGCAAAGCCTAGAGAGAACGGCGTATCTACATCAGGGGTAGTCGGTGTCGTTGGTGTTGTAGGTGTAGTTGGCGTTGTTGGAGTTGTTACTACTTCATCACCTTCATTAATATTGATGTCACCGCCACAGCCTGCAAGGACAAGCGCAGTCGTGATAGCACTTACCTTAAATATGTTACGAATTTCCATTAAATTCTCCAGATTTTTGTAATACGGATTCTAAGGTTTGCTAGAGAGTAAAGGAGATCGGTGACATTTTTGTTACAAACTAAAAAACTTATCGAATTTATTTGAACTTTTTCAGCTTTGAACTAAAGCCAGCGTAAAGCTATTACTTTTCAATTAGATAAAACAAAATTGATTAAAAATAAAACTAAAAGCTTGCCCCAAGGTGTTTAGTTTTTCGTTCTAAACCATTTGGTTATGACAGTTTTGTGACCACGAGTGACAGGTTCTGCAAAATGAATACTGTTAAGGTTGGGGTCGCCAGAGGGCAGCAAATTGTTCCAAAAGAGTGCCATTCCCTTTTTCGGTCTTACTGCAATATCTAGCTTGGTAAAGCGAGTGTGACCGCCGTCACATTCATCATTCAAGTAAATCATACATGTCCATGTTCGCTGACCACGCGATAGACAATGCGTTTTGTACTGCGGGCTTCCTGGAGGAAAGAAGTCGTAGTGAGGTTTGTAATATTCCCCAACATTGTAGTGCTGAGCCTGAATAACTTCCCCTTCTCCCACGCCCAAGCTAAGTGTTGAAACAATGCGACTATCAACGTCTTTCACTAGCTTATTACCGAGAAAGGCTAATTCACATGTTGAAGAGGTTCTAATGTCATCAGCGCTAGCGGCTCCCGCCAATTTAGAGGGCGCGAGTTTATCTTTGGTCAACGCAACAATGTCGTCACACTCTTGGCTGCTCAAGAAGTCATCGTACGCAAAGAGCTGAATGTCACTGGGTTCGGCCAGAGGCTTAGCCTGTTCGACGCGGGTAATAGCGCTTTTTGCTAGCTTCTCGTAGAAACTTGAAGAGGGAGAAAACTGATAATTAGTGGGTAAATTGGCGCCGAGCACTTTTTTAATAGTGTCGGGAGAAAAACCGTTTTCCGCTAGCGTTGTCACGATCGTTGGCACAGCTGTCCCTGATAGCAGGCATTTGACTACCCATTGTTTCCACGCTGGCGGCATATACGACACAGTTTTATCCTTTGCTTTTAACGGCGAGTGATGCGACTTCTACATTCGTTTTTCTATTCCAATAATCGGCGCTGGCGCACAAGCACGTCTTCACGAATGGGGAAATATCCGTCTCTTAACACCTGCTGCTGCCCTTCCTGTGACAAGATATAGCGCAAAAACTCTCTTTCCAGAGTAGGTAAAGGCTCACCGGGCTTTTTATTTATCACCAAATAAAGAAATCGGGCAAACGGATACGTTTCGTTGCGTACCGTATCAATTGAAAGAGGGATTAAGCTGTCTAGCGACTCACCTAAAGGCAGAGCGCGAACACCTGCAGTCTTATAGCCATAAGCGGCATAGCCAATCGCACCCGTACCGCTGGCCACAGACAATACTACAGAAGCAGAGCCTGGTTGCTCATTCACCGTATTCTTAAAGTCACCATCGCACAGCGCCATCACTTTAAACAAGCCGTAAGTACCCGATACTGAATTTCGACCGTACAACCTAATAGGAGAACGATAGCCTATATCGTCAACGCCGAGCTGAGACCAATTGGTAATGGCGGTATTGCCACCACAAAACTGGGTTTCAGAAAACACCGCATCAACTTGCTCAAGGGTCATACCCGGCAGCGGATTGCGTCTATCCACAAAAATGGCGATGGCATCCATTGCCACTTTTAATACCGTAGGCGGGTAACCGTGTGTTCGCGTGAAGTCCCGTATTTCACTGGGTTTTAATTCTCGGCTCATAGGGCCTATGGTGGCAGTACCTTCAATAAGTGCTGGCGGTGCGGTGGATGAACCTGACGCTTGTATTTGAAAGCCTACCTGAGGATAGAGGGTTTTAAATTCCTGTGACCAAAAGGTCATTAAGTTTGCCAACGTGTCTGAGCCAACTGAGGATATTTTTCCTGCAACCCCAGGCTTGCGCTCATAAGCGGGAACTTGATAAGCGCTCGAAGCGGTGAGTGAGCTTTGCGTATCTTGGGCGATAGCGTATGTTGCTAAAGATAAAAACAAGCTTACAACCAAAAGTAGGCTTGAAAGACTACAGTATTGCCCTTTCACCTTGTCATGTCTTTTGCTCACCAACGTTTCTTGCCTCTTAAGGTTACAGCTGTTCTGCAATCAACTCATTGTCCAGCACGAACGAAAATTTACTACCTTCCCCTATCGTGCTGGTTATGTCTAAACGGGAATTATGATGACTTAATACATGTTTTACAATGGAAAGACCTAAGCCTGAACCGCCCGTCTTACGTGAACGCGCTTTATCCACGCGATAAAAGCGCTCGGTAAGGCGGTTAAGGTGATTGGGTTCAATACCATCTCCGTTATCGACCACAGAAAAGTGCGCACCATTTGGCTTGCGACGCCAGTACACATTAATTTCACCACCAGCTGGCGTGTAGTGCACCGCGTTGAATACAAGGTTTGAGCAAGCACTGCGCAGTTCGGTCTCTACACCGAAGACATAGAGTTCTTTGTCGATGTGGAAGTTTATTGTGTGGTTTTTCTCTTTATTAAGCGCCTGCGCTTCTCTTTCCACTTGTGCCAGGACAACTGGAATATTCACAACATTTTCGTAAATGCGTTCCGAACTTGCCTCAATGCGCGACAGTACCAGCAAATCTTCTATCAGGTTTTGCATGCGATGAGTTTGCGATGTCATTTCTTTCATCGCTTTTTGCATGAAAGGGTCGGAGTCTTCATCAATAGGAAGAATTTCAAGGTACCCGTTAATGACCGTCAGCGGCGTACGTAGTTCATGAGACACGTTCGCCACAAAGTCTTTGCGCATCTCTTCAAGCTGAGACACTCGCGTTATGTCACGGGCAATTAGCAGCAAGTGCTCATCGCCATAAGGCATAATCCGGTATTCGAAGGTTTTGTTGGGGTTAGTAGGCGACGGTACTTCAATAGGATATTTATAATTCCCTGCGTGAAAGTACTGAATAAATTCCGGGTGGCGCAACAAGTTGTCAATTCTACGCCCAGAATCTTGTGGCCATTTAAGCCCTAAATCCAGCCGTGCAAGGCGGTTACACCAGATGATACATGCCTTGGCATCAACCACCACCGCTGCATCAGGCAAGGCTTCAGAGCCCTCTCTAAAGCGCTTTACTAATTCGCCAAGCTCTTTACGCTTATTGCGATTACGACGCTGAAGGTAATAAATACCCTCATAAATATGTTCCCACACGCCACGTACGGTAGGCGGAGACATTTTACGACTGTGCCATAACCAGCGATTTAGCTTGTAAAGGTGCCAATAATTAAACAGCAATAGCAGTGTTGCACCGATAGCAACAGCGAATAACATGTCTTCCAGATACCACCCGACCAGCGCAAAAACCATAAGGAATAGCACTAAGCGCAATGTACTTCTCAACCAAGAGAACGGGTAATACATGAAATAACTCGCGTTGTTAAAGGTAGAAATAGGCCATGCTCAGATGGCGCAAAGATGTTAAGGGAATAACCCCGTTACCCCCTATACTTTTAATTATTACAGTTTGGTAGAAAAACGGTAACCCGCGCCACGTACAGTTTGGATCATAGCATCATGTCCGTGACGAGAGATAGCTTTGCGCAAGCGTCGAATATGCACGTCTACCGTCCTGTCTTCTACGTAGACATTGGTGCCCCACACATTGTCTAACAGTAATTCTCGACTGTAGACACGCTCCGGATGCGTCATAAAGAAGTGCAACAACTTAAACTCAGTAGGCCCCATTTCGAGCGGCTCATCATTTGCCATTACGCGGTGAGATACTGGCTCTAGTTTAAGACCATTGAATTCAATAGGCTCCTCACTTGATGTAGGCGTTACCCTACGCATTACTGCTTTGATTCTTGCCACAAGTTCCTTCGGCGAGAATGGTTTAGTAACGTAGTCATCTGCACCTGCATCTAACCCACGAATTTTGTCTTCTTCTTCGCCACGGGCTGTAAGCATGATGACGGGAATGTCACGAGTAAACTCGTGCTGCTTTAAACTTTTAGCTAGCTGTACACCGCTTCCCCCCGGCAACATCCAATCTAATAAGATCAAATCTGGGTAAGGTTCGCAAATTTTTTCTTGCGCGATGTCGAAATCTTCGGCTTCAATAATGTTAAAACCAGACTGCTCAAGCACAAACTTAAGCATTTCACGGATAGGCGCTTCGTCCTCAACCACCAACACTGTACGAGACATCGTAATATTCCTGCTCATTTTTAAACGCCGTTATTATTAATGTGGTCTGTGACAGTTTTATTAAAACGATTACATTTATGTGTCAAGTTTAATACAGGCTTGTTCCAAAGTTTAAATACATAATCTTGTTTATTCATACGATTACGCATATTCTTGAAATTACATAAAATCGACGGTTATTGTTGCAAAGGTGAGCAACGGGTAAGCGCCGTTGGTAATTCAAAAGGTCTGATGTAACAGGGGTGTGTATATCGATGGCTGCGGTCAAGACAGGGTTATCAAGGAAACTTCTAGCCAGAGTGTTGTCAGTGTATTTTTCACTTACATTGCTCGTAACGGTAGGACAGATCTTTACAGAATACCTCAGTACCAAAAATCACGTTGAAGGCGAGCTTCAGACCTTAAAAAACACCTTTTCTTCTAGTCTGACCCGCGCGCTGTGGGAGCTTAACCACGACCAAGTCCGCGCCATCGCTGAAGGGTTAATGTCGCTTCCAATAGTTGAAGGGCTTCAAGTTCGTGGCGAAAACGGTAACTACATTGCCGAGTACGGCATCCGTGCTCAGCGCTCCCCTGCCCCGGTTGACCGTGAAATAATTGAAGATCATCCCGGCGGTGTTTTCAGCTACAGCTTTCCACTTGTATTTAAATTCTCAGGTCGCGAATCTACGGTTGGCGATGTTACCTTGTACTCTAGCTTCGATACTATTTTTAGTCGTATTGAAGTTGGCGTATTTTTTCTTATTGGTAATGCGTTAGTAAAAACTACCTTTCTGGTCTTCTTGTTCATGACCGCATTTCGCACCATGCTTTCTGAGCCGCTACAAACCATTACTGAGCAAATGGGTAATTTTGACCCTCAACATCCAGAGGAAAGTAAGCTCAGCATAAAGCTTGATGATGACAACGAGCTATTACAACTTAAAGAATCATACAACCACGTTATTGATGACCTTATTATTTCAAACAATAAGCTGAAAGACGCGCAGAACGAACTCACCCTAGCCAACAAGAAATTAGACGACCAAAACCTGATTTTAGAACAAGAAGTGGCAAAGAAAACGGCGTCTTTGTCTCAGATCATGCTCGACTTGGAGCAGCAAAAGGACGAGCTTGTTGCCCATCAACGAGAGCTTCGTCAGGAAAACGAAAACCGTCAGTATATAGAAGCAGAGCTACGCAAACGTAACCAAGAACTCGCCAGTTCAATGGACACGCTTCATCAAGCACAAGAACAATTAGTAGAATCAGAGCGTATGGCGTCGCTTGGCGGCCTTGTAGCCGGTATCGCGCACGACGTGAACACGCCATTAGGTGTGAGTGTTACCGCTGCCAGTTTTCTACAAGAGCGACTTAACAACTTAAAAACCGATTTTGAAGATAAAAGCCTAACCAGTAAAAACATGGCAAGTTTTATCGACGAAGCGGAACAAACCGCACTGTTACTTTTAAGTAACTTGGAGCGGGCATCTGACCTTATCGCCAGCTTTAAACAGGTGGCCGTTGACCAAACCAGCGAAACCGAACGCGAGTTTGTTTTAGGTGACTACATCAACGAAATCATTCAGTCGTTAAAACCAAGTTTTAAGCATACTGAACATCAAATAAACGTGTCCTGCCCAGATAACCTGGTTGTCACCTGTGCCCCTGGCGCTATTGCGCAAATTGTCACCAATATGGTTGTTAACTCAATCACACACGGGTTTGAAAACAAGACAGCGGGCACAATCACATTAGATGTGAAAGAAGCCGGTAATAACGTGGTGATCAATTATAAAGATGACGGCAGAGGCTTAAGCGAAGAAGAGCTTAGCAAGTTGTTTGATGCATTCTTTACTACTAAACGCGCGGAAGGTGGCAGCGGTTTAGGCACGCATATTATGTATAACCTGGTGACGCAGTCACTGCATGGCCATATCGAAGCCGACAGCACTTTAGGCAACGGTTTACACTACACCATTCGCTTTCCGAAAAAGAGTGCTTAAACCTTCTTGTCACTATCTATCTGAGGAGCGCGCAATAAGTGCGCTTTCTAGTATCTAACAACCTTTTATTCAATTGCACCGCTCGTCGTACATTGGTACGCTTGCGCCCTATTTTTATCAAGAGAATGCTTACACTATGTGGTTTAAAAATGTAAAAGCCTATCAAATTACTCAGCCGCTATCGCTAGATGAAGGCGATTTAGAGCGCGCCCTCAACGAGCATGCGTTCAGACCTTGCGGTAGCCAGGATTTGGCCACGATGGGGTTTGCTTCCCCTTTTTCCCAGGCGGGTAAGCAAGGCACCATGTTCCATGTTGTTCAACAGCGTTTTTGGATAACACTAAAGAAACAGGAAAAAATCTTGCCCGGCGCAGTGGTAAATGCCGAGCTAGACGAAATGGTAGCTAAAATTGAAATGGAAACGGGTTCACCCGTTGGCAAAAAAGCCAAAGCTGACCTTAAGCAAGAAATTCAAACTCGCTTGCTGCCTCAGGCTTTTACGAAAAACACTTACACTCACGGTTTTATCTCGCTTGCTGACAATTTGGTAGTGGTTGACGCATCATCTGATGGCAAAGCCGAAGCCTTTTTGGCTATGGTAAGAAAAGCCATAGGCTCGCTTCCAGTTGTACCGTTTACGCGTAGAAGCCTTCAAAGCGAACTTACACACTGGGTTACTGAATCAACCCCAGAAGGCGTAGGCTTACTTGAAGAAGCTGAGCTTAAATCTACCGATGACACGGGCAGCGTTATTCGCTGTAAAAACCAGCCGCTAGACAGTGAAGAAATTAGTATTCACTTAGATGCAGGTAAGCTGGTTCAAAAAGTTGCGTTCGAATATGCAGAAACGCTCACCGCTATCATTTGTGAAGACGGTGCCATCAAACGCATTAAGTTTACCGACCGTATTAAAGAAGAAACTGACGATGTGCCAAAAGATCAAGTAGAAGCGCGTCTTGATGCAGAGTTTGCGCTAATGTCAGCCGAAATTTGTACGCTGCTTAACTTCCTTCGTGGAGCGCTTAACCTTAACGACGATAGCTTATAAGCAAGCCGCAAGGAAAAACCTCCTCTATTTTGATACCTATGGCCTGTTGATTTTTGCTGTACAGCAAAGCTCAACAGGCCTTAGTTAGCCAAACGGTAATTGGCATTTCTGCAGTATTATTGAAATACACTTTTTAAGTTACCGACTTACGCTGTGGCAACCTTCTTTAAGCCGTCTCAGATAGGATAGTGAATCACTACAACAAAGCGCGTTTCTCCCACTTCGTCGCGATAACCGTGGGGCTGGTCTGCGCGCAATATACATTGCTCTTGCGCCTGATAGGTTTTCCACTGACCATCTTGCAAGACCCCTAACTTTCCTTGCAGTACGTGAATATGCTCGGTGACACCTATTTGGTGAGCCGAAGAGTGCTGTTCATGGAAGTCCGATAGGCATAGTTCAAACATTTCAAACTGGGTAACTGAGTTAAACGGGAACAGCGTTTTAATGGTTACGTTTGGGTCGTTAGCGAACTTGTTATCAGCGTCTTGAGACGAAGGTGCTGTTTCATCATCAGACAAGAAAGAAGAAAAAGAGCACTCAAGACCTGTGGCTATCTTCCACAGCGTCGCGATTGTAGGGCTAGACTCGCCTCGCTCTATTTGCCCAAGCATGGCTTTGGACACCCCTGTCAATTTGGCTGTTTTATCAAGTGAAAGACCCCTCCCTTTACGAACTGATTGCAGGTGTTGAGCAATGCTTTTTGAAATAGCAGAAGGCTGCGTATTCGCTTTTGTCATTTAATCAATGCCTTATTATTTTGTCGCAGAAGCTACTAACGCACTTGTACGTTATAACGCACAAATGGTAAGTTACCTTACGTGCGCTATAGCGCACAAATAATTAGAGTAGCACATTTGCAAAACGCTATAAGCGTGTTTTTGTTAGACGGGGTTCAAACGAATGTTTAAGCACGGGTATTTTCATGAGTAAATGGAAGGTTAGCCATATCAGCGCAGGGCTTACCGCCGTTACGGTAGGTTATAGCAGCTCTGTTGTCATCATCATTGATGTGGCGCGCAAAGCCGGCGCCAGCGACGACATGGTAGTAAGCTGGTTGTTAGCACTTGGGCTTGGTATGGGTATTACCTGTATTGTGTTCTCGTGGCTTTCTAAACTGCCCGTTGTTACCGCATGGTCTACGCCTGGAGCGGCTTTTTTGTTAACCAGTATTGGAGACTACGCTTTAAGCGAAGCCATTGGCGCATTTGTTTTATGTGCTTTGCTTTCTTTTGTAACCGCCCAAAGTCGTAGCTTGCTTCGTCAAATTAGTCGAATTCCACCAGCAATTTCATCTGCGCTTTTGGCCGGTATTCTTTTACCTATATGCCTTGCTATCTTTACTGATGTTAATGAAGCGCCACATTTAGTCGCGCTATTTATTGCAATATATTTAATAGGTAGTCGACTATTTCCTCGCTACCTTATGCTCTTATTACTGGTTGTGTCTGTAAGCATAAGTTTATTCATGAGCAGTTCAAATGACGTTTTTGCTTCATCCAGCCATGCATCGATGCTTTCAACTGAGACAGCATCAGGGGCGTCATCAGTATTTACCTCTATATTTACACTCCCCGCTCCCATTTGGGTAACCCCCAGCTTCTCGTTAAGCGCCGCCATTGGGTTAGCATTTCCCCTTTTTCTTATTACTACGCTTTCTCAAAACTTACCAGGCATAGCTATTCATCATGCTCATGGCTACACGCCTGACCACAAGCCAATTTTATCAGGCATTGCCATTGTACAAGCCTTATTAGCGCCGTTTGGTGGTTTCACCTTCAACCTGGCGGCAATCACAGCAGCATTGTGCATGGGCGAGCAGGCAGATAGCGAAAAGTCACAACGCTATAAAGCGGCCATCGCAGCAGGTGTGGCGTATTTATTCATGGGGTTATTAGCGTCTGTGGTCGTAGCATTATTTGTCAGCATGCCCAGTATTATCATTCACCTTCTTGCTGGGCTTGCTCTGCTAGCTACGCTGCAAGGAGCAGTGGTTCGTGCCATGGAAGTGGAGCACCATAGAGCCCCTGCACTGCTTACCATGTTGTGTACGGCATCAGGGTTTAGTTTATTTTCCATGACCTCAGCGGTGTGGGGGTTGGGATTAGGGTTATTACTACTTTACGTTCAAAAGAAGCCTGTTAGCGCGTAGCAGCATTTGTTTGCTTTGTGCTTTTTCATTGTTAGCTTTCCATTTTTCAGCTTTTCATAACGAAAAGGCCGGTACTGAAGTTATGCTTCAGTACCGGCCTTTGTAGCATTTTGTAGCTTAAAACACTTACAAGAAGATTTGCTTCGCTGCGTTTGCAAGCTCTTCAAACTCATCTGAATGAAGTTCGCCCATGTCTTCAACCACGCCACGCTGAATGGCTAAGTTTAATACTGCATCTTTTTGGCTATCTATCGCTCCTGAGACAGCAGCACCCACACGAACAAAGTCGATATAGGTCAACTCTTCAGGCATGTAGCTTAGGTCTTTCCAGTTCTTTGCTACGTTAACAAACGTATCGCCAAAGCCCCACTCCGTCATGATACTTGCGCCAATTTGACCCGCTAGTTTGTCGATAGCCACTTCTAGGAACGAAGGGTTGGCAAAGACTTCAGGGTGGCGCTCAGCTTCAGTTAATATTGGCAGTACACCAATGTTGTGAACCAGTGCCGCTAATGTCATGGTATCCATGCTCATTTCGCGCTTTTTGGTACGTGCGATATACAGCTGAAGTACAGCCATAGAATTAGCCACAATATTAACTGTGTTTGCCCACTCTTGTTGTAAATAGCGTGCAACTACATCGTTTTTAGAGACGAATAATTGCTCCATCGCGAGTGCAGTTGAGATGTTTTTAATTTGGCGTAGACCGATTCGTGTTACCGCTTGGCTGATAGAAGTAACTTTTACGCTACGTCCCATATAAGCACTGTTCGCAATTTTGATCATTCTTGCGCTAAGTGATGGGTCTTGACCAATCACATCACCCATCGCGTTTAAGTTAATATCGGGATCATCTGCCGCTTTGCGGACTTTCAATGCAATAGCAGGAAGCGTGGGGAGGACCAGTGTGTCATTATTTATTTTTTCAACCAATATGGTTGAAAGCGCGTTCTGTGTAGACATATTTCTACCCTTAGAAAGTTCCAAATAGCCTTGTGAAGGCGATAGGTTGCTTTACCAGTTAATCCTCTCAAGCATCAGCACGTCTGATGACAAAAGTAGATCGGATGTTTGTGCGTTGCATTCCATGCGTTAACTCACATAGGCCTCTATGTTTCACGCTAAAATACAAACCGTTATTGTTTTATTATGGTATTTCTATCACCATACTATAGTAGCTCTTTAGTTTCGACCAACTAAAAAGAAAGCGTTGGAACGAATCATTAATAACGGCAGAACCACCAGAGCTTTTATAAAGTATAGACAACTGGTAGCAAACCACTATTGATATTAAACAAATAATTTTCATACTTTTGTATTAAATCAAAAGCATAGCTATAGTGAACTACCTAATCACCGCCCCTAAATACTGTAGAACAATACGGTAAAACGACACGGTAAAAAGTCATTATGAAAAAAATAATTTCAACTTACTCTCCTATTGCTGCGGCAGTAGCGGGTTTATTCATGCTAACTGCATGCAGCAAAAGCGCCGATACAACACAAACTCAAACGGCAAAACCTGAAACTGCAGCGGAGCAAACCTTACTTGTTGATGAGTCTCGCTTGTCTATTTATCACGGTGTAGATCTTACCAGCGATTTGTCACACCTTAGTGACAATCAACATAAGATGCTTTCACTATTAATCGATGCGTCGAAAATCATGGATGACTTGTTTTGGAAGCAAGCGTTTTTCGATGATAAAGATGCGTTTCTTTCTTCTATTAGCGACGAAAAGGTTCGTCACTTTGCAGAAATAAACTATGGCCCTTGGGATCGCCTCAACGGCGACACGCCTTTTATCAGCGGCTATGACGATAAAGCGCTGGGTGCTGAGTTCTACCCTCACGATATGGAAAAAGAAGAGTTTGCCACCGCAGATTTTGCCGATAAACAAGGCCTCTATTCCATAGTTAAGCGCGATGAAGCTGGCAACCTTTATTCAGTACCTTACTCTGAAGCGTACAAGAGTGAGTTAATGAAAGCATCTGACCTACTTAAAAAAGCGTCTGAGCTTGCTGAAGATGAAAGCTTCAAACAATATTTGCAGCTGCGCTCTGAAGCCCTATTGTCGAACGATTACCTTGCTTCTGATATGGCGTGGATGGATATGAAGACCAACCCTGTAGAGTTGGTTATTGGTCCGATTGAAAGCTATGAAGACCAATTGTTTGGCTATCGTGCAGCGTTTGAAGCTTACGTTCTTATTAAAGATTTAGCGTGGAGTGAAAAGCTAGCTAAGTACGCGGCATTCTTGCCTGAATTACAGCAAGGCCTTCCTGTAGCCGATGCCTACAAAGCGGAAATGCCAGGGTCTGACGCAGACCTAAATGCCTATGATGTGGTTTACTACGCCGGTCACTCTAATGCAGGCAGCAAAACCATTGCGATTAACTTGCCAAATGACGAGCGTGTACAGCTAGAAAAAGGCACCCGCCGCCTTCAGCTTAAAAACGCGATGCGCGCTAAGTTCGATACTATTTTGGTGCCTATTGCGGATACGTTAATTGTACCAGAGCAACGTGAACACATTACGTTCGACGCCTTTTTCGCGAACACCATGTTTCATGAAGTGGCACACGGTTTAGGTATTAAGAACACCCTAGATGGTTCAGGGACCGTGCGCGGAGCACTTAAAGAGCATGCGTCAGCTCTTGAAGAAGGCAAAGCGGATATTCTAGGTTTGTACATGGTACAAAGTCTTCTTGAAAAAGGTGAAATTACTGAAGGTACACTAGAAGATTATTACGTTACCTTTATGGCTGGCATTTTCCGTTCTGTGCGTTTCGGCGCAAGCTCTGCACACGGAAAAGCGAACATGATCCGCTTTAATTTCTTTGCCCAGCAAGGCGCTTTCGAGAAAACAGAAGACGGCATGTACCGCGTAAATATGGAGAAGATGGGCGCTGCGGTAGAAGCACTTTCTGAACTAATCCTTACACTACAAGGTGACGGCGATTACGATGGCGTGGCGAAGCTAGTAGAAACTATGGGTGTAATTAAGCCTGATCTTGCTTCTGACTTAGCACGCCTGGAAGCGGCGAGCATTCCGGTTGATATTCACTTCAATCAGGGTAAGAAAGTGCTGGGACTTGCTGACTAAGTAAGCACTGGACTTATCAAATAAAAATGCCGCCCTGAGATAACTATCGAGGGCGGCATTTTTGTATCGCTAATTAAACGCGCTACTCTACATGCTGCTTCATGTTTTCGGTATATGGAGGCCAGCCTAACGGTTTACCCGCTAATACATGCAGATGAATGTGGTACACCGTTTGACCACCATACTCATTACAGTTCATTACGGTACGAAAGCCTTGGTCGGCAAACCCTTGCTCCTTTGCAATTTTTGCTGCAACAAGTGACAAGTGCCCCACCACCTCGCGGTCTTCTGCGGTAATATCATTTACCGTAGCAATTTGCTTTTTCGGGATAACCAGAAAGTGAGTCGGTGCCTGTGGATTTATATCTTTAAACGCCAGCGCCAATTCATCTTCGTACAAAATGTCCGCAGGAATTTCCTTGCTGATAATTTTATCAAATATTGTTTCTGCCATGTCTCACTTCCCTTCCAATGAGGTGTTTACCAATTACATTAGCGAGTTAAAAACTCACTAGCTAACCTAATCATAAGGTTAAAATTTGAGTATTTTCGTACTTTGTTAGGGCGCAATTTTAAACAACATTGTACGCGCTATTTTCTTTGCTTAGGCGAAAACAAACCACAGTAGCACTGCGCCCAAAGCCAAGCGATAGATAACGAAAGGCAGCATGCCGATACGCGATATCCAGCTTAGGAACAAATAAATACAAAGGTAGGCGCTTACGAATGAAAACGCCGCGCCATAAAGCAATGCATACCAGTCTACCGCTTCGTTGGCATTAAGCAGGTCTAGAGTGGCTAATAGCCCCGCACCTAAGATAACCGGAATAGACAGTAGAAAAGAAAAGCGCGCACACGCTTCGCGCTTCAGGCCTAACATCAAACCTGCAGTCATAGTAATGCCTGAGCGAGATGTGCCCGGGATAAGAGCCAATACTTGCGCTAACCCTATATAGATGGCTTGCTTAAGCGTCAGTCCTTCAAGCTCTTGTTCGCGTTTTGCAGTGGCATCGGCGTACCATAGTAGCAAGCCAAAAATAATGGTGGTGCCCGCTATTACTAGCGCCGTACGTGCGTTTTCTTCTATCCAACCTTTCATTAAAAAGCCAATAATAACGGCTGGTATAGTCGCCACGATAACGTACCAAGCAAGTTTGCTGTCGGTAGATTGCTGCTTGCTAAACCCTTGTGTTACCCATGCCACGGTCATTTGAGCTATTTCTTGACGAAAGTAGATCATAACTGCGAGCAGGCTTCCTACATGAACGGCAACGTCAAAGGCCAAGCCTTGACTTACCCACCCAAAAAGTTCTGCGGGTAACAACAAGTGTCCAGAGCTACTGATAGGAAGGAATTCAGTTACGCCCTGAATAATCGCTAAAATAATGATTTCGAAAAGTGTCATTCCTTTGCTTAACTCCAAGTAAAGTCAATTGGCCATAATTGCTGTTTCTGTTTATCAAAGTTTTGCCACATTTGGGCATAGGTTTCTTGCGTTTCAGGGTGAATGTCGTTGGGAACAAGTTCAGCTAACGGCCAAAGCACGAACGCGTTGTAGCAAATTTCTTCGCGAGGTAAAACCACGGGGGTGGAGGTTACCTTACTATCATAGGTAAGCAAATCGAGATCAAGGGTTCTGGCGCAGAATTTTTTGTCGGTATGCACCCTGCCGTTGTCTTTCTCTATCGCCTTTAATATCGCGCATACTTCTTCTACGCTTTTCGACGTCGTCGCACGTGCTGCCGCGTTATAAAACGGGCTGCCGTTGAAGCCCACCGCTTCGCTCTCGTAAACCGACGACACTGACACGTCAGAGAAATGCTGCTTCAGCGCGACTAAAGATTGCTTGGTGTAGTATTCGCGCTCAATGTTTGAGCCAATACTAATTAAAATCGTATGTTCAGACATTAATTGCGCTCTTTACGCATTTCAACGGCAACGGTTTGTGCATTTGGCAGGATGTTCGGTTTTACTATTTTCAGGGTTATCGAAGTAGCCGAAAAATTAGCAAGTACGGCATCCATTACTTTGCTACCGAAGGCTTCAAGCAGCTCAAATGTGCTTTCTTTGCCTACTTCTACAATACACTCTGCCACTTTTGCGTAGTCTACTGTGTCTGCAACATCGTCACTTTGCATCGCTGCGCGCAAATCGACCTCAAGTGTTACATCAAGAAGTAATTGGGTGGTTTTCACTCGCTCCCAATCATAAACACCAATCAGGGTATCTACTTCAAGCCCTGTTATATAAATTTTACCCATGGAATTTTTCATCTTGTACTGTTATTAACCAGTTCATAGGCATTTCTATCGGCCTTACTACTGGTCTTACTACTGCGCTTTCACCCACATATTGCTGGTAAACGGTGGTATATCGCGTTTGGATGGAGTAGCTTTACGCTTGTGTGGCACAACTATACCGTTGTATGACAACTTGGAGCAACCAAGGTTTAACAATTTAATGCGGTTAACGCTTGTTGAGCTTGCCCACTGGAAATTTGACCTAACAGAAGGCAATGCTTTTCAAACGTTTTTAATAATTAGAATGAAAAAATGATTTCGCTAACTCTTTTAATGATTGCTGTTGCCTACTTATTTGGCTCACTTTCAAGTGCTGTGGTTATTAGCCAATTGTTTGGGTTGCCTGACCCGAGAACCGCTGGTTCTAAAAACCCCGGCGCCACTAATGTTTATCGACTGGGCGGTCGTATTCCAGCGCTACTTGTGCTTGTCATGGATATATTAAAAGGCACTATTCCCGTGTACGGCAGTTACTTTTTGGGAATAGAGCCAATAATGCTTGGCGTGATCGCGATCTTTGCCTGCTTAGGTCATATCTTTCCGCTTTATTTCGGCTTTAAAGGCGGTAAAGCGGTCGCCACAGCCTTCGGCGCCATGCTCCCCATTGGGCTCGATTTAGCAGGCTTGCTTATTTTGAGTTGGGTAGCGGTAGTCTTTTTCACAGGTTACTCTTCATTGGGCGCGCTTATTGCGGTATCTCTTGCGCCGCTGTTCACATTTTTAATAAAGCCCTTATATACCATTCCCGTGGCAATGCTTTCTCTACTTATCATCTTACGTCACAAAGACAACATTACCCGCCTTTTAGCGGGCAACGAAAGTAAAATATGGGATAAAGGAAAAGTTAAAGAGTAAGTGCTTGTTCCAACACCTTTAATTTACCGTCTATCGGCGTGATTGGCGCAATGCCAAGTATTTTAGCCAGCGCAGGATAAACCTCTAAGTTGCTAAATACAGGTAAAGCGGTATTTGGTTTAAACGCAGGTCCCACCGCAACAAACGTCGCCCCCATATCAGGCAACGTATTTACGTAACCATGCCCGCCTTTGCTAATGTGCATGCTGTTAGCGTCTATAAAGCGTGCCGGCGGTGCAATTTCAAGAATGATATCGCCGGTTCTGTTGCCCAACTCCATATGTCGCTTTGCGCGCTGCTTATCGTTTAACACTATGTAGCGATTTGAAGCTATGCGGTTCAGGCGCTCAATTTCATTAGCAACGTGCTCATCAGACACGCCTTCTCTGGCGTACAGATGAACTTGCGCTCCTTCATTTTCAAAAATGAAATTTTCAGGAATAGACAAAGACTCAACCTCAATAAGCATGTTTTCGTCCACTGGCGTCATGCCGTGGTCTGACACCACCACCAGATTTACCGGCAAATCTAATGCATTGATTCGTTCGTACAGTTGGCCGATTAGCGCGTCGACTTTCGCAACCGCATCACTGGTTTTATCGGAGAAAGGTCCTTCATCATGTCCAACTGAATCGGTCAGCGAAAAATAACCCGCAATAAAGCGAGGGCGCGACACCTCAGGCAGTTTCAACCAAGTTATAATTTGGTCTACGCGCTGCTGGTAGTCTGAATATTTAGAGTAGTGGTAGAAATAGCTTGGTAAGGTACCTGAAATGCGTGAGTCAGACTCTGGCCAGAAGAAGGTCGCTGCCTTCATACCGTGATATTCCACTAAATTCCATAATGGTGTTGCCGTAATCCACGTGCTGTCCATACCGCCATAACCCAGTTTGTATTGCGCATAGCCTTCTTTAGTGGGGCGAGACTTATCAAAAAAGCGATTGTTTACAATACCGTGGTGTTTCGGCAATAACCCAGTGATAAGTGATATATGATTGGGAAAGGTATTCGACGGATAAACTGGGGTCATAGACGACGCCCTAACTCCTTGCTCTGCAATGGCACGAAGGTGTTTGGCGTTATGTAACTTAATATAATCGTGGCGAAATCCATCAAGAGAAATAAGCACGACATACTGTTCTTGCTGCTCTTGCTGCACCCCTGTAGCTGGTTGTTTTGCAGGTGCTTTGCTCGATGCCATTGCGTTGAATGCAGAGAGCGCGGCAAAGGTAAGGGAAATAAATAACAGCAACGTAGAGTATAGTGACGATGTCGTTTGGTTTATGCCGTCTGTTTTTAAGCGCATGCTTTCTTTATCCCTTACTTGATGTTCGCCTTAGTAAAACAAAAGGCAATGAAATGCGCTTTCATTGCCTCTTAATTATAGTTTGTCTGATTGGCTTGCTATGTTCAATTACCGCCCAGTGCTCCTAGTGATAACCGATATCGCCTTTACGACCTGCTGCTACAATCAACAGCGATTTAAATCGCTGACAAGGTATCAAGGGGCCAGCGCGGCTTCGCTTGCGACGACAGCGCCAAGGTTTCTCCGGCCTTCAAACGCTGCATACCCGCATAGGCAATCATAGCGCCATTGTCTGTACAATACGCTAAGCTCGGGTAAAACACCTCACCTTTTAGCTCTTTCATAAGGGCTTTCATCTCACTGCGCAGCATAGTATTCGCACTCACACCGCCAGCAATAACCAAGCGTTTCATGCCTGTCTGCTTTAATGCTCGCTTACATTTTATAATAAGCGTATCAACGACAGCTTCTTGGAACGCATACGCAATATTCGCTTTAATCTGCTCAGCATTTTCACCGGTTAGGTCAGCATCGCGAATAGTGTTCGCCGCAAAGGTCTTTAAACCACTGAAACTGAAATCTAGTCCTGGTCTGTCGGTCATCGGGCGAGGAAACTTATAGTGTCCCGCTTCTCCCTTTTCGGCCAATTTTGCTAAAAGAGGACCACCGGGATAATCAAGACCAAGTAGTTTGGCGGTTTTATCAAAGGCTTCACCAGCAGCGTCATCGATAGACTCACCAAGTACTTCATATTGACCAATGCCTTCTACCTTAACCAGCATTGAGTGGCCACCTGAAACCAATAAAGCAACGAAAGGAAATTCAGGAGCGTCGTCTTCAAGCATAGGCGCTAACAAATGTCCTTCCATATGATGAACACCCACCGCAGGCACATTCCACGCATAGGCCAATGAACGCCCTACCGACGACCCAACTAACAATGCCCCTACTAAACCTGGGCCTTGGGTAAAAGCAACACCGTCAATGTCTGACGGTTGTGTGTCGGCGTCTTCCATAGCCTTTTCAATTAAAGGAATGATCTTTCTCACGTGATCCCGTGAGGCAAGTTCAGGTACTACGCCACCATAGTCGGCGTGCAGCTTAACTTGGCTGTATAGCTCGTGCGACAGCAACCCCTTTTCATCGTCATAAATCGCGATGCCAGTTTCGTCACAAGATGTTTCTATTCCTAAAATACGCATGGGGAGTAACCCTTTTACTACTAACTTCAATGCCTAGTTTTTGGATTTGCTACAGTCTGCTTAATACAAAAGGTCTTCGTACCGTTGTTGCAAACCACATTGTTAACGCGAATACCAAAAACTGAGTAAATAATTCTGGCGATCTGGCGCGATCATCTTTATGATCCCGCCGCGATCATAATACTACCCTAGTCAGGATCATCCAATTTCACACTTTTGATCACAATCGTCTTTCAAAAGGAAATTGAGCAAGAAAACATTCTGAAAAGGGCGCTTACTACGAGCCGAGTTAAACAACCCGGTGCTTAACGAGCGCAGAGTTTACCTTTAATCCTGCATTCATGGAATGCCAGTGAACAGGTAAATGAACGGTAAATGCACAATATTGGCTATTTTTTGGCAATTCATCCTTTACTTTCTCTGTAGATATGATTAGAATTTCGCACCATTTTTAACCCGGGTGGCCTTTTTAGCGCACAATTTTACCCGGATTTACACAGTAAAAGTTTTGAGGTGAGTGTTTAATGCCTATCGTTAAAGTTAGAGAAAACGAGCCGTTTGATGTGGCGCTGCGTCGTTTTAAGCGTTCTTGTGAAAAAGCAGGTGTTCTTTCTGAAGTTCGTCGTCGTGAATTCTTCGAAAAGCCAACTTGGGAACGCAAGCGCAAGAAAGCTGCCGCTAAGAAGCGTCATCTTAAGAAGCTAGCTCGTGAAAACGCACGTCGCGTAAAACTCTACTAATATAGGGTTAAGTAACGAGTCTGAAAGGTGTTGCAATTGCAGCACCTTTCGCGTTTCTGGGCCTCTATTTTTTGGCCTTATTCTTAACGACTCCGTTTTTTCCTTTTCAAATGGTTGCATTTGATTTTCAACCTGGGGCTTAATAATACCAGTCCGCATAGATGATTATCCACTCAGCGAGATTTAAAATGTTCGTAATCGCGGCGTGTTACCGCAGGTATAGTGGTTCTACATCAAGGTGACACAACAAAGATTACGGACATTTTAAACTCGCCCTTCGGGAAGGTCTGGCAAGCTTCCTAGCTTCATTCTGGGAATTTGAAAGGGAACAGCCATTCCTGCATTCCCACGCTTCGCTAGGAAACTTGCCAGCGCCTTCTGAGTGGGCAATGATCTATGCGGATTGGTATGAACTCTACTAATAAAAAATCAGGAAACATCATGGCACTAATTGATGATTTAAAAGCCGCGCAAAAAGATGCGATGCGTGCAAAAGAAAAAGTACGTCTTGGTACTATTCGTATGGCAATGGCTGCCATTAAGCAAAAAGAAATCGATGAGCAAATTACGTTAGACGACAGTGCAATCTTAGCGGTACTAACCAAAATGGTTAAGCAGCGCCAAGACGCCGCCGCGCAATACGACGCAGCCAATCGCGACGACCTTGCTAGCAAAGAGCGTGAAGAAATCACTTACATTGAAGATTTCTTACCCCAGCCTATGACTGACGATGAGCTAAATGCACTTATCGACGAAACCATGGCAGCGACCGGCGCATCGGGCATGCAGGATATGGGTAAAGTAATGGGCGCCTTGAAACCCAAGGTTCAAGGCCGCACCGACATGGGCGCTTTGAGTGCAAAAATTAAAGCGCGCTTGAACGCTTAAACTCGGCACTTTTGTCAAAGTGAATTACAATGAAGGTGTGCATTGTCACACCTTCATTGTTCTCATTTTAACACTTCCCTGTTACAGTACTTCACTGTTTTTATTACGTTGTAACTTGTCGTCTCAAACGCTGTTACGACTTGTACTTTTCTAATTCTTTTTTAACTTACTCTTGTTGAAAGTACCCTCATGGCTGGAAAGATACCTCGCGATTTTATAGACGACCTGCTGTCACGTACCGATGTGGTAGAAGTGGTAGATAGCCGAGTTAAACTTAAAAAAGCAGGTAAAAACTACCAAGCGTGCTGTCCCTTCCATAACGAAAAGTCGCCTTCGTTTACCGTCAGTCAAGATAAACAGTTTTACCACTGTTTTGGCTGTGGCGCTCACGGTAATGCTATCTCGTTTATTATGGAATTTGACCGCCTAGAATTTGTTGAGGCGATTGAAGAGCTAGCACGCTATCACGGACTTGAAGTGCCACGTGAAAAAGGCAGTCGCCCTGCCATGAGCGAAGAGAAAAAACAGCAACAGCAAGACGATTATGCAGTCATGGAGCAAGTTGCGCGCTTCTTCCAGCACCAGTTACGTCAAAACGGCAACAGCAAAAAGGCCATCGAATATTTGAAAAATCGTGGGCTAAGCGGCGATATCGTTAAGCAATGGGAAATTGGCTACGCCCCTGACAGCTGGGACGCACTGCTAAATACCTTTGGCAAAGATCCACAGCGCATCAAACAGTTGGTCGATTTAAAGCTGGTAAATAAGAATGACCAAGGACGTACCTACGACTTCTTCCGCGACCGCATTATGTTTCCTATCCGGGACAAACGAGGTCGTGTGGTGGGTTTTGGTGGCCGAGTATTAGATGACGGCGGCCCTAAATACTTAAACTCGCCGGAAACGCGAATCTTCCACAAAGGCAGTGAGCTTTTCGGTTTCTACTCAGCCAGACAAAAAAACCGTAGCCTAGATACGGTGGTTATTGTAGAGGGCTACATGGACGTAGTGGCACTCAGTCAGTTCGATATTAATATTGCTACTGCTGCGTTAGGTACGGCCACCACGCCTGAACATATTCAAATGCTAGTTCGCGCCACTTCTCACATTGTGTGTTGTTACGACGGTGACCGCGCTGGTCGTGAGGCCGCATGGCGCGCGTTAGAAAACGCCTTACCCGCATTAAAAGACGGCGTACGTATTTCGTTTTTATTTCTACCCGATGGCGAAGACCCTGACACTATGGTGCGTCAGGTGGGGAAAGATGCGTTTATGGAGATGCTAAATGACGCTATGCCGCTCTCTCGTTTCTTCTTTGAGAACTTATTAAAAACTCACAACGTGGGTACGCCTGAAGGCAAGATTGCCCTTAAAAAAGCGGCAATGCCACTTATCGAAAGTACGCTTGGTGATGATCAAAAACAAATGTTGCTGGAAGAGCTGGCCAAGCACACCGGTGAGTTTGACCGATTTAAGCTTCAGCAGGATATCACCAAAGCCAATCAAGGTACGAAGCAGGCTTACTCGCCGAATCGCAACCAAGTGAATAAGCCTAAGCTGTCACCACTTCGCATGTTAATTCGTTTACTGTTAGATAAACCTGAACTAGCTACCCTCTGTGAAGATGTCCAAATTGATATATTCGCAGGTAGCAACGCTGCTGGCATGGATTTATTACGCGATGTACATCGCTATTGCGTAAGTCACCCTCAAGCAAAAACCGCTCAGCTTGTTGAAAATTTCCGCGACCATCCCCACTCTTCTACTATCGCGAAATTATTGTTACAAGAACACTTGGTTAAAGACGAGGATGCTGAACGGGTTTATAACGACAGCTTCGCTCGCTTACTGGACGGGCATTTCGATAGCCGCATTGAAACCTTAATTTCACGCTCGCGGGTTCAGCCGCTAACTCAAGCGGAAAAACAGGAACTGAATCTGCTTATGAAGGAAAGACAGAAGAGTTAACCTGGTCTGAAGTTATTAAGCACCGCTAACCTCCAATGGTTGGGGCTAATGCTCTTGTAAATATTACTGGCTAAAAAATCGGCCGTGAATCTGGTAAAACCACCGCGAAATCTGCTATACTGGCTAATTCGCTGCAGGCACAGATATAAGTGCTTCGTTTACTTTGAAGTGAACAAAATTGCAGCAGCACGAGTAGCAAAGATATAGCCGAACATAACGGGCAGATCCAAACCCGAGCAGATGTGCATCGCAACATAATGGTTAAGACCAGCGTGGCATCGAGCATTAACGGCCTTGATACAAAAGCAGTACTACAGCAGAACAGGGAACATACCTAGTCGTATGTTGTCTTTTCTATTGCAAACTAATTGAATGTGAGAAGTGTAGGTTATATGGCGCAAAGCAAGCAGTCTCAGATTAAACTCCTGATTGCAAAAGGTAAAGAGCAAGGTTACTTAACCTTTGCAGAAGTAAACGACCACCTGCCGCAAGATATTGTCGATTCTGATCAAATCGAAGACATAATCCGCATGATTAACGACATGGGAATTCAAGTTTCTGAATCAGCTCCTGATGCAGATGAACTTCTCATGCAAGAAGCGAATGCTGACGAAGATGCTGCAGAAGCGGCAGCTCAGGCACTAGCTACTGTAGAAAGTGAAATTGGCCGTACGACTGACCCGGTTCGCATGTATATGCGTGAAATGGGAACGGTTGAACTTCTAACTCGTGAAGGCGAAATTGAAATCGCTAAGCGAATTGAAGATGGTATCAACCAGGTACAATGTTCAGTTGCTGAATACCCAGAAGCCATCACTTATCTATTAGACCAGTGGGATCTTTACGAAGCAGAAGAGATTCGCTTAAGCGACATCATCTCTGGTTTTGTTGATCCTAATGATGACCAAGATCTTGCTCCAACAGCTACCCACGTTGGCTCTGAGTTATCTGAAGAAGAATTAGATGATGAAGACGACGATGAAGATGATGAAGACAGCGATGAAGACGATAGTGGTGTAGACCCAGAGCTCGCCCGTGAACGCTTCACTGAGCTACGTGAACAATACCTAAAAACTCGTGAAGTCATCGAGAAGAAAGGTCGTGCTCATGCTGACTCTCGCGCACAAATCAACGCATTAAGCGATGTGTTCAAAGAATTCCGCCTGGTTCCAAAGCAATTCGATCGCATGGTTAAAAACATGCGCGAGATGATGGATAAAGTGCGTATTCAAGAGCGCCTTGTAATGAAGTTCTGCGTGGTTAACGCAAAAATGCCGAAGAAAGACTTCATCAAAGCATTTGCGGGCAACGAAACGTCTAATGCATGGTTACATGAAGCAGTTAAATCAGGTGCACCATACGCCACTGACCTTGCTGTAAATCAGGAAGAGATCGAGCGCTGTATTAGCAAGATGAACCAAGTTGAACAGGAAACTGGCTTGGTAATCGCAGATATCAAAGACATCAACCGTCGTATGTCAATCGGTGAAGCGAAAGCACGCCGTGCGAAGAAAGAAATGGTTGAAGCTAACCTACGTCTTGTTATCTCAATTGCTAAGAAGTACACCAACCGTGGCCTTCAATTCCTTGACCTTATCCAAGAAGGTAACATTGGTCTAATGAAGGCGGTGGATAAGTTCGAATACCGTCGTGGTTATAAGTTCTCAACTTATGCAACGTGGTGGATTCGTCAGGCAATTACCCGCTCAATTGCTGACCAGGCGCGTACTATCCGTATCCCTGTTCACATGATTGAGACGATCAACAAACTTAACCGTATCTCTCGTCAAATGCTTCAGGAAATGGGTCGTGAGCCTACACCTGAAGAGTTGTCAGAGCGCATGTTAATGCCTGAAGACAAAATTCGTAAGGTACTTAAAATTGCTAAAGAGCCAATCTCGATGGAAACGCCCATCGGTGATGATGAAGATTCACATCTTGGCGACTTTATCGAGGACAGCACGATTATTCAGCCCCTCGATTCAGCAACTGGCGGTAGCTTGAAAGATGCAACGCAGGAAGTATTAGCAGGCCTAACAGCACGTGAAGCAAAGGTACTTCGCATGCGTTTCGGTATCGACATGAATACTGACCACACGCTTGAAGAAGTAGGTAAGCAGTTTGACGTAACCCGTGAGCGTATTCGTCAGATTGAAGCGAAAGCACTTCGCAAACTTCGCCACCCTAGCCGCTCTGAGCAGCTACGTAGCTTCTTAGACGAATAGAAAAAGCATTGCTTTGACTAAAAATCCCCAGCCTTGGCTGGGGATTTTTTTATGCCTTTCTTTTATCTTTAGGTAACAGAAAACACAGCCTTTGATCTGTTAGCTAAACCCACAAAAAAGCCTCCATACGGAGGCTTTCAATTCATGTTTATTGATAAGCTATCGCTTACACTCTAAATTGCTTCGCAATTGATTCTAGGTGTTGTGCAAGGTCTGCAAGCTCATTACACATGCTACCTAGTTCACCCGAACGGCTAGCTGTCTGCTCGGTGCGCTGATGAATTTCATCAACGTGACGTACAATATCAACCGCTACAGTACGCTGGTCTTCGGTATTGTGAGCAATTTGCTCGTTCATTTGATTAATACGCCCAATAGTACTGGTGATGGTCTCTAAGCTACTTCCCGCTTTATTGGCCGTTTCCACACTGTTTGTTGCCTGTTCAGTACCTCTAGACATCACCTCTACCGCTGAATGTGCTGCGTTCTGAAGCTGTTCGATAGTGCTTTGAATTTCTTCCGTAGACTGCTGTGTCCGCGACGCTAGCGTTCTTACTTCATCAGCTACCACTGCAAAGCCTCGACCTTGTTCACCCGCCCTAGCTGCCTCGATAGCGGCGTTAAGCGCCAATAAGTTAGTTTGCTCTGCAATGCCTTTAATCACATCTAGCACCGAGCCAACTTTATTAGAGTCAGACTCTAGACGAGCTATAACGTCAGCGGTTTCACGTACGTTCTCAGCAAGCTGCTGAATACTCGTAACCGTTTGCTGTACGATTTGACGACCTTCACTCGCCGCTGTAGTGGCTTCGTTTGCGTCGCTTGCCGCTTGTGCAGCGCTGTGGGCAACACCATCAACAGAACCACTCATTGTGTCTACTGCACGCTTTGCGTTGGTTGCAGACTTTTGCTGAACATCTATAGTACGCTGAGTTTCTTCCGTCACCCCGCGTAAATTCTGCGCCAAGTTTGACAGAGGTAAACTCGCTTCTACCACATCACGCACTACGCCTTGTAGTTTGTCCATGAATTGGTTGAACCAATACACCAATTCACCAATTTCATCTTCGCTTTTGGTTTCTATACGAACCGTTAGGTCGCCATTTTCTTGGGCAATATCTTTAAGCGAACGAACCACGTCATCAATACTTTGTTTAATGCCGCGAACAATAGGAACCGCGGTTCCAAACAGCAATATAGTCACAACTACGGCTAGAATTACACCCGTGCTAATTAACGATGTGTTAGCACTGTCTGTGTTTTTGAATGCTTCCTCAAACGCCGCTTGCTGAGCATCGCGAAATTGAGACATTGAAGCGATAGCCCCGTCATAAGACTGATTCATTTTGGCAGAGAGTTCGCCTAGACGGCTAAAGTCGGCAGTGCCGTTAACCATAGACTGTGAAACGTCGTAGGCAACGTCAAAGTAACTGTCAAACCCTGAAGAAATACGAGAAATATCAGCACGAAAATCCGGGCTAATAGAAGCAATTTGGTTTAGGCCGCTTTTTGCTTCTTCAGCAAGTTCTTGCGCCATAGTCAGGGTATCTTGATCGCCCGTTGTGACTGCACTTGCGAGGGTATCGCGAACCTTTTGCATATCAACTAACGTTGATGCTGATAATTGAAGAGCTGGAAATTGAACTTTCTGAACTTTCTCTAGCGTTGCACCGTTATTGAGTGCGGTATAAACAGTGATAAGCAAGTAAATAACAAAACTTAGCGCTGCGATCCCTGGTATAAGGAAAATCTTAGTCGCAATTGGCATTTTTTTTAGAAAGTTCATCAGCTATCCCACTGTTTTTTATAATCGCTTAACTACGTTTCAGTGTTACCTGAAAACACGTCATATCCTAATTTATCTACCTGATAGCGAAAATCTTTAATGAAATTATGGCCTCGCACCTAGTGCGAGGCCATAACAGGTAGTTAGAACGTATAGTTTACGCCTACTTTAAGCAGTGTTGCATCATTTAGATCATTTAGATCATCTGAGTACCAAGTTACATCTGTTTTCAGAGCAAAGCCCGGCTCAACATCGTAGCGAAGGCCAACAGTTACTGCAGATACATCTAGCTTCTGCTGCGCCGCGATACCAGCAGCACCTTGGTAAATTGCAGCCCATGTTCCATCCGTTACCGCATCACCCGTAGAGATTGATGAAGGTAGTGAAGCAACCAGACCTAATTGAGTGGCGTTATCTGCTTCTTCAACTTCATAAGTAATGTGTGGAGTAAACTTACCAAAGCGCATACCAGCAGTTACATACCACGCTTTGTTATCGGCAATCACAGAACCATCTACTTCTGTTTGAGTAAACTCCGCACCAACAAACCAATCATATTTGTCGATATCAACGGCTACTTCAAAGAAAGTACCTGTATCTTCGTTTACACTAAAATCGTCAGCAACTGAAGCTGCAGTTGGAATGATAGGCCCGAACTGCGCCATGCCAGCTAGGAAGTTATCGAAGTCAGCGTTGGCAGCGCTGGTTTTACCACGCGCTAATAAAGTACGCGCACTGAACCAATCGCGCGTTGCTTCGAAAGAAACAGCAACAACGTTCTCTAACTCTAGCGCAGCTGGCGTACCAGAAATGGTAGTATCAGCCTCTACACGACCTACTGTAAGCTGCGCGCCGTATTCCCAGTCACCTGAGTAATTCATGTAGTCAACGCGCACACCGTCAATGTTGTTAAAATCAATGCCGTATACAGCATCTGGTGGTGTTAGCCAGTATTTAAATAGTGGCATGCGAAGACGACCCGCACTAATGTTGATGTTATTGTTCAACGCGTAGGTCATGTACGCCCATTCGAAATCAGCGTCGTAATCTTCACTGCCACGGCCAACTAGCTGAGCAGTAGCAGAAAGCTTGTCGCTTACATCGCCGCGCACCTGAAGTCCAAATACACTAGCTGGGTCGAAGTTAAAGTCGCTGTCGTAGTCGTATACTGACTCGTCATCGTCTAGTGTCATACCACCAATAAGATTTGCAAAGCCGTTAATTTGAATATCAGCCAGTGCCGGAGTAGCTAACAGGCCAGCCATAGATAAGATAGCAAGTTTGGTTTTCATGCGTGTTCCTTAAATTCTTTGTATAAACGGTCAGTTAAAAGGTAGCGACTACTCGTACGCTGTCGTTAACAGCGCCTGCGTCGACATAACCAATAGCGCCAGGATTACCTGCTACAGCAGATATCACTTCTGCGTCGCTACCTAATGCCTTTGGTGGTTGACCTTTACCGGTAAATACGAGTTTTGACCAAAACGCAGTAAGCTGTGCTGCAGTTTTGTTTAATACTTTTCCGTTAAATTCATCGGTGGCGGCTTGCCCTTCTGCTAGCGCAACAGGTTCTGCCTGTGTGCCGCTAGGAAATGCCTTTGCTTTGTTAAGAAACAAACGGCTAATGCTTTCTTTGTCGAGGGTGTCAGCGTTACTTGGATGAACAATAACTGCTACATCGGCAAAAGCTACGTTACAGCACAATCCTGCTGCAAGTATCCATTTCTTCATGATATGTCCTCTAGAGTCTGTTGAATGCTTGCTCTTCGTTTTTAACTTTCTTGCTAACCCGTTTGGCACGGTAAGTGGAGCTTTTAAACGGTTTGAGACAAACACGTGCTTGTGTGCTCATACTCATTGCAACGGGGTAAGTATTGGTCACAATTACCATATTCGCCAATTTGAGCGTAAAAAATTTAGCGTTTAAAAATTAATGACTTATACAAGCGTTTGAATTTGTCGCGAAGTGTAGATGAAGTTATAACTTAAGCAACTATACAAATGTCTAATACATACCTTTGCACTTTATAGCTGCCGATAACAAAATGTGATGAAAGCATGAAAATGAATATTAATTCAAATATTTCAATTAGTTAAATAATCACGCAGCATATTACTTAGTAATGAACGCCAATATTAACGTATATAAAAACATACGAAAACGTTCCGATACTCAACGCTCTTTTGTACATTTTTACAGCAGCTTAAGTGTAATTTAAGCTCAATATTCTGTTTGAGAATCTATTAGGTTTTTAGATAGAAAGCGGACAACGCCATGGAAATCGCAGGCAAACAGCGTCCTAAAGGTTTATTACGAAAGGAACAAAAGGCTAGCGGGGCGTTATCCCCGCTTAATATTACGATTCGCCTTTTTTGTAGGGAATAGCCTGCTCCAGCTTTTCTATTTCCATGGTTCGCTGAAGTGGAGAGCCAGTGTTTCTCGCTAGCCAGCTATATGCAGTGGGAACCACGTAAAGCGTCATAAAAGCAGACACAAGTACGCCAGAGAAAATGACCATACCAATGACCATCCTGCTTTCCGCCCCAGGTCCAGACGCTAACACAAGTGGCAGTGAGCTAAATACGGTAGTAAAGCCCGTCATTACGATAGGACGCAATCGCTGAGCAGCTGCACGTTTAAGTGCATACTCAAACTCCATACCGGCATCGCGTAACTGGTTGGCAAACTCAACAATTAAAATACCGTTTTTAGCAGCAAGCCCAATTAGCATGACCAGACCAATTTGACTGTATATATTGATCGTCATATCGCTAAAGAACAGCCCGATAAAAGCACCAACGAGAGCCAGCGGCACGGTAAGCATAATCACAAGCGGGTGTACCCAGCTTTCAAATTGTGCAGCCAATATTAGGTAAGTCACGGCTAGCGCCAGCATAAATACATACACAAATGAGTTGCCCGCTTCTTGATACAGCTGAGACTCACCTTTATAGTCTATCGATACGTTGTCAGGCAGCTCCGTTTTAACAATATTTTCCAAATATTCAAGCGCTTGCCCCAGTGTATAGCCATCCGCTAAATTGGCAGAAATAGTCACAGCGCGCATTCTGTTGTAGCGGTTAAGCTGTGCCGATGTGGCTTGTTCTTCAAAGGTTAGTAAGTTGTCCATCGGAATGAGTTCGCCCGTACGAGACGAGCGTACATATAAATTCTCTATGCTGTTAGGACTTCTAAAGTCTTCCTCTTTGCCTTCCATAATGACATCGTATTCTTCGCCCCTATCGAGGAAAGTCGACACTCTGCGCTGTCCTAACATTACTTCCAACGTGCCGCCAATATCGCTGATGGACACGCCGAGATCTGCCGCCCTGTCGCGATTAATATTTACCAGTAACTGTGGCGAGGTTTCCTTATAATCTGAATCTAAGCGAATTAACCTTGGGTTCTGCGCCGCTTTTTGTAAAACGATGTCACGCCATTCAACAAGGTTTTCATAAGTATCGCCTTGTAATACGAACTGAACAGGACGACCCAGCCCTCCGCCAGAAATACCGCTGCGCATAATGGCAAAAGCACGTACGTCAGGTACATTGTTTAGTTTCGCGCTGATTTCATCCATTAGTGAAAACGTGCTGAAATCTCGCTCGTCCCAGTCAGCGGAGCCCACGATAGCAATACCTGCGTTGCCTCCGAAACCAGGTGTTCGAACTAGAAGACGATTGATTTCACCACTTTCACGGTAGGGCATTAAGATACTTTCGATCTTTTCGAGGTTCTTCGCATTACTTTCAAAACTTGCCCCTTCCTGCGCGTTCATCAATATAAAGAAGTTACCTCTGTCTTCTTTAGGTACAAACTCGCTTGGTACTTTCTCAGAAAGCTGCACCAGTGCAACCACAGCAATAATAAGCATTAACAGCATAAGAATAGGCTGGTGCAGAGTTTTACCTAGCGTATTGAAATAGCCGTTTTCCAGTTTTGAGAATTGCTTATCCATCCAGCCTCCGAAGCCAGATGAGCGGGTGCGTTTCTTAAGAATTTTTGACGCCATCATGGGCGACAACGTTAACGCGGTGAAGCTTGAGAATGCTACAGCTGCGGCAATAGCCAGCGCGAATTCAGTGAATAACCTTCCGATGTTTCCCTCAAGGAAAACCAGCGGTACAAATACAGAAATTAGCACCAGCGTGGTTGCAATAACTGCAAACCCAACTTCTTTCGCGCCGCGGTAGGCGGCCAAAATAGGCGGTTCGCCCATTTCTATGCGTCGATAGATGTTCTCCAGCACAACAATAGCGTCGTCCACCACTAGGCCAATGGCTAACACCATAGCGAGTAGCGTGAGTAAGTTGATTGAGAAGCCCAGCGCATACATCACAATGAAGGCGGCAATAATAGAGACGGGTACGGTAACTGCCGGAATCAACGTGGCGCGAATATTTCCGAGGAAAAGGTAAATAACGATCACCACCATTAGCATGGCGATCCCCAATGTTTCATACACTTCATCAATCGACGCTTCGATAAACACTGATGAATCGTAGCTAGGTACAATAAAGATATTGTCAGGAAGGGTGGCTTCTATTTTTTCAATTTGCGCTTTTGCAGCACGGGCAACGTCTAGCGTATTAGCTTTGGACTGTTTAACGATACCTAGTCCAATCATGTTCACGCCATCGCCACGAAACTCGGTTTCGTCATCTTCGGCAGTTAACTCAACATGAGCGATTTCACCAAGGCGTACAAGGTAGCCGTTGTCTCCAATCGCGACTGTTAGTGCGGCAAAATCATCAGGCGTAAGAAAAGTTCGCGCAACGCGTACTTCAAAGTTACGGTCAGTACTTTCCACTTCACCAGCCGGTAATTCCACATTCTCGGCGCGAATAACTTGCTCGACATCGTTAACCGTAATGCCTCTTGCCGCCATTGCATTGCGGTCTAAGAATACCTTCATGGCATATCGTCTTCCGCCACCAATTTGGACTCGGGCAACACCATCGACAATTGAAAGCCTATCCACTAATACACGCTCGGCGTAGTCGGTCAATTCCATAGTATTAAGGTTAGTGCTTCGAAGGTTGTACCACACCACGGCGCTTTCATCTGAGTTCGCTTTAGACACTTCAGGTGGATCAGCTTGGTCGGGCAAGTTATTGAGCGCGCGACTTACTCGTTCGCGTACGTCATTCGCCGCGGCGTCAATATCACGAGAAAGCTTAAACTCAATGGTTATATCGGAACGACCATTGCGAGAGGTCGAGGTTACGTTTTTTATGCCCTCAATACCGGATATTCTATCTTCTAATAGCTGGGTAATTCGGGTTTCCACTATATTCGCAGATGCACCTGTGTAGGTGGTACTTACCGAGACAATAGGTGGGTCGATATCTGGGTATTCTCGCAAACTCAACATGGTAAAAGCGACAACGCCAAAAATGATCAGCAGTAAATTGATAACCGTTGCAAAAACGGGGCGCTTTACAGAAACGTCTGACAGTAACATGACGGTAAGCTCCCTTAGCGGTTTAACACATTAACCGGAGATTGGTCGCGCACCCGAAGTGTGCCTTCGGTAATGACTTCGTCGCCTTCGTTTAGCCCACTCACAATTTGTACTAGCCCAGGACGACGCTCTCCAATTACCACTTCGGTTTGCTGTGCAACGTTATCATTAACCACATACACGTATTGCTTGTCTTGTACAGGAACCAGTGCCTTTTCCGGAAGCACCAAGGTGTTAAGCACGCGCTTTTCTACCACCACAGTAAGCAGCATACCGGGGCGCAGGCGATTGTCTTTATTGTCAATTGTGGCACGCATACGAATAGAGCGGCTAATTGGGTCAAGGCGCGTATCAATGTTGGTAATTTTCCCTGTGAATTCTTCTCCAGGGTAAGCCACTGATGATGCACTTAATGTCTGCCCTTTCGCCACGCTTGCAAGGTGATTTTCAGCAATACTGAAGTCAACTTTGATTAGGCTAATGTCATCTAAGGTAGTAATAGTGTCACCAGGCTGAACCAGCGAGCCAATACTGATTTCACGGTTGCCTAACAACCCGCTAAATGGCGCGCGAATCTGTAAGTCATTAAGCTGTGCTAGGGCAATATCTAGCTGTGCCTGCAAGGCTTTTACCCGTGCTTGCTGTTCGTCCAGCAGTTGTTCAGAAGTAGCGTTAGACTGGCGTAAGTCTGCTATGCGCGTGAACTGGCGTTTAGCCTCATCGATATTCGCCTTGAGTTCTTCTACTCTGGCACGTTCTTCTGTGTTATTTAACTGAACGAGTAGTTCACCCTCTATGACTTTATCGCCGTCTTCAAAATTAATCGCTTTCACAGTATCTGTAACCTGTGCGGTAATGTTTACCGACTCATTGGCGATAGCAGTACCTAATGACTCAATCGTAATGGGGAATGCCTGTGATGATACCAGGGCGGTTTTTACCGGCGTTGCTCTGACACTGCTGTTACTCGCGCTCTCTTCCTGCGGCATATTGAGATATACTACAACGCCCGCGAGTAACACTACGCCAAGCAACAAAGGCGATAAAGATAATCGTGAAGACATAACCTTTCCTATAGGTAAAAAAGTATCCCATTGCGCATTATCAACTCGTAAAAAGGATACCCAAGCACACAAAATCCGCTTACGATTCTTCGCAAGCGCCGCTATACGTTAAGTTTGTGTACCGCGTTATTATTTTTATACCAATCCGTATAGATCATTGCCCTCTCAGAAGGCGAGTTTAAAATGTCCGTACTCTTTGTTGTGTCACCTTGATGTAGAACCACTACACCTGCGGTAACACGCCGCGATTACGAACATTTTAACTCTCGCTGAGTGGGTAATGATCTACGCGGACTGGTATTAGTTGTGTTATTTTTATTTTTGCGTAGAGTCTGTCTCTTAATATTGTTTATTTTTACAACAATCACAAACAGCTTCTTGAGTATTTTACCCAAATCGATGGTCATCTTATTTCGCTTATCAGCTATATTCGCTGTTTTAACGCTTTTTGCATGTTCACAGTCTTCACCCAGCGCGCCAATGTGTCGTGTATCCGATGCGCTTTTAGCTCAAAAGGTCGGGTCTGATGTAGAAGATAAAATCACTCCCATTGCAGCCTCCTGCCTTATAAAAGCGAAGGATAAGGTGTTATTAGTTAAACACCGACTTTCTGGGAAGTTAGACTTCCCGGGAGGAGGCTTGCAGGAAAATGAAACGGTCGCGTGTACTGCGCATAGAGAAACATGGGAAGAAACAGGGTTTAATGTTGAAGTCACGCAGTATTTATCCACCACGCCCAATGGTTTGGTTATATTTGGCTGTGATCTAGATGCTGGCGTTGAGACCCTGCCAGACACTTTTGATGCGCCCCCATGGGCAAAACTGGAAGTCATAAAACTTGTAAAAGTAGACCCATTTAAGCTCGACCACGAATCGATGCGTTTCGCTGACGATCTTATTCCCTTGCGCGATGGCTATACCCAATTCGTTATAAAGCAGCCCTGACAAAGCATTGTTCATTGTTGCGGGTATTGGTAAATTGTCCCCAATAAAAAAACAGGAGAAGTGGCTTGTTTTCACTGCCAACCTTAAGTCTTAAAGGCAAAGTATCTGAACAAGAATGGCAAACACGTGTCGATTTAGCTGCGTGCTACCGCTTAGTCGCAGACATGCGATGGGGCGATCTTATTTACACGCATATTTCTGCCAAAGTACCAGGCACTGACCATTATCTGGTTAACGCCTTTGGCCTGACATTTGACGAGGTTACCGCCTCTAATCTGGTAAAAGTCGATTTAGAGGGAAACATCCTTGATGACACGCCTTACGGCATAAACCCCGCCGGCTTTACCATTCACAGTGCTATCCACGAAGTGCGCCACGATGCCCAATGCGTGATTCACCTGCATACCCTAGCCACCATTTCAGTCGCGTCTGTTAAAGGCGGGCTCAAGCCGTGGAGCCAGTATTCGATGTTTTCATTACCGTCACTTTCATATCACAGCTACGAAGGTCTAGCCGTTGATGATAGTGAAAAGAAACGCTTACAAGATGACCTTGGCGACACGAACCACATGCTTTTACCTAACCATGGGGGCCTAACTCTTGGCCCAACCGTTGGCGACGCCTTTATGCGCTTTTACGATTTGCAGCGCGCGTGCGAAATTCAGCTCGCCCTAATGCAGTCTAACGAAGAGGTTATCGAAATACCGCAGAGTATTATTGACGGCATATATGCGCAAGCAAGCGTTGTTCACAGCGGCGAAACAGGTGGCCAGAAAGCTTGGCCAGCCATGCTGCGTAAAGCCTACAAACTAGACCCAGGCTTTTGCGAATAATGTAGCTTAGCCAGCTAAACGCCAACTCATTTCAAACAGGAATTGTTTAACCATTATGAAAGTCACCAAAGTAGAAATTTTCGATATCGAATGCCCTAAGCGCCCTCAGTGGAACCCTGTTTTCGTGCGCGTTTACACCGATGAAGGCATTACTGGAGTAGGTGAAGCAGGGCTTGCTTATGACTGGGGCCATAGCGCTGCAGCTCACATGATTAAAGAAATCGCCGAAGCCATGCTAATTGGCTTTAACCCTTTCCACACGGAACTGCTCTGGTCCAGAATGCTGCGCGAAGGTTTCTGGGGATTAGGCGGCGGCCCTGTAATTTATGCAGCGATGAGCGCCATTGATACTGCACTTTGGGATATTAAAGGCAAAGCACTTGGCTTGCCTGTTTACGAATTACTTGGCGGCAAGACCAATGGCAAGCTTCGTAGCTACGCCAGCCAGCTTCAGTTTGACTGGGATAAAGAAGTAACCAAGCTTAACGACCCCGCTGACTATGCTCGCGCCACCGAGAAAGCGCTTAAAGATGGTTATGACGCAGTAAAAGTTGACCCCATTGTTTACGATAAAGACGGTAACACGCACTTCGACAGGACCAAGCTCTTCACTAAGCCAGAGCTTAAACTTTTCAAAGCCCGCCTTCAGGCTATTAGAGACACCATGGGCGAAGACGGCGACATCATCTTTGAATGTCACAGCTTATTAGGTGCATCAACGGCTATTCAATTGGGCGACATCGTTGAGGAAATCGGCTGCTTGTATTACGAAGAGCCAGTGAATTACCTTAACTCGAAGCTTCACGACAAAGTGGCGAAAAACGTGAACGTGCCCATTGCGGGCGGTGAGCGCTTGTATCATCGCTGGGATGTGCGCCCTTACCTTGAAGACCAATCAATTGATGTACTTCAACCTGATGTAGGCCTTTGTGGTGGTTTCACGGAAGCGAAAAAAGTGTGTGACTATGCTGACATTTACGATGTTCGCATTCAGGCTCACGTATGTGGAGGGCCTGTGGCTACAGCGGCTAGCCTACATTTAGAAACGGCCATTCCAAACTTCTTAATTCACGAGCACCACACTTACGCCATTAAAGACTGGAACCGTGAACTTTGTATCCAAGACCCTCAGCCGGTAAACGGCTTTATTGAAGCACCTGACACACCGGGGATTGGTATCGATTTAAATGATGAGGTGGTTTACCGCTCTCCACACATGACGGTCACTGCACTAAAATAATGTAGAAGCTTAAGGGATTTATTGAAAAACAATAAACCCGACGCTAGCTTTGCACTTAAGCTAAACCCGTTTTATGCGATGCCGTACCATTGCTTCGCATTACCATACAGCAGCGCCGCTTTTTGAGTTACAGAAAGCGGCGTTGTCATGTCAACGAACCCGTGCCAAAGCGCGGCATACGGCATTCGCCACTGACACAGCGGGTAATTGCTGGCAAACATCATGTGATCTGTGCCAACGGTGTCCAGCAAGGTTTCAAAAACATAAGACGCTCGCTGCCACTGCCAACAGCGGTCTTGCATTTCTAATCCCGAGAACTTAAACACAACTTGCTCAGTTTCATTTAAGTCGCGAATATTCTGCCGCCATGTTTTAAACGCAAAACTCTTTACCTCAATCGGCGCTATAGCGGCATGGTTGATAGCTACGTTTAACGCAGGCGTTTGTTCTAATACCGTTAGCAGCGCACGTACGGCATTGCTATCTGCAAGATTTAACTGCGCCTCAAAAGATAAGCCTTGCGACGCCATATGATGAAGCCCCCATTTAACTTTAGGGGTACGTAAAAGTGCTTCAGCCTCGTCATCTAATATATGACGAAGCCCGCGTACTGAATGGTAATTATTGAGCTTGTCGATATGACTGCCAACAGTATTTCCGGTTAAGTCGATACACCCAATTGAACGAAATGGCAGCGTACAATGGCGCTCCAAGAAAGCAATTTCACGCCATGGTCTTTCGTTATCGAAACCCGCTTCAATGTGAACAAACCCACCTAACCGGCCTAATGAAGCGCGGTAGAGCGTGTGCTCTGTAGTGAGTTTGGCAATCACCATTTTGTCTGGCCAAAAGGGCGCATTGGCAGGTTTTAGCCAATCGTAACGCCCTTCACTTAAGGCAAAGAAATGAATATGAGAGTCTATCCAAGCACCTGAATATTTTTTCATTTTTACTTGTCGAACCTTGACTTATGTACCAGCGAATAGCGCAATTAAGGCTGCCTTTCTATTGCGCTGTATAGCCCCCATCAACCGCATACAGGCTGCCCGTGATGAACGACGCTTTGCTGCTGCACAAGAAATAAGTCAGTTCAGCTACGTCTTTTGGCTGACCAAGGCGTCCGATAGGTTGTGCAGCGGCTTCCTCGGCAACCACTTCACTTTTATCTGCCCCAGAGCGAGCAACGTAGTTATCAATCGCATTATGAAATAACGGCGTTTCTATGGTACCGGGGCAAACTGCATTAACGCGGATATTATAGGGCGCGTAATCAAGCGCGGTAGTTTTCGCCATAGACGCCAACGCACCTTTGCTGACGCCATAGGCAAACGAATTACGCTTACCGATAAATGACTGATCTGAGCCCATTACCACAATGGCACCACTACCCTGCTCTTTCATGATTGGAAGGCAAGATTTGATTGCGCCATACGCTCCTTTTACGTTCAGGTTTAAAACCTTATCAAGCAGCGCCTCATCGGTATCTTCAATAGTCGCTGAAACGTGTATGCCCGCGTTACACACTAAAGCATCTATTCTTTGATATGAGGCTACAACCTCATTAATCGCAGCCTCAATATTTTTTACCACACTCACATCGCAAGGCTTCCAGACGGCATTATCAATGGTTTCTTCAAAGTCTCTGATATCAAGATTAACCACTTGGTAGCCGTTTTGACTGAACAGCTTGCAAACCGCAAAACCAATGCCCAGGCTTCCGCCCGTTACAATGCAAACTGGACGCTGCGCTTTGTCACTTGTGACCCCGTCGTTACTATTAAAGCTATCTGAATTCATGTTGTTAGGTACCGCGCTATAAAAGCGTTAGTTTATGCGTTAACTCATTTAGGGCTAAGCATGCCAGTGAGAATTTGAATTGCAAGGAACTTGCTTCACACTCACACGCTTTTTAGCTAATAGCCCACTCACCTTTCCCAGCCAGTTACAGTGAATACATCACCCAAATTTATTATTAACTTTCCTTTAACGGACTATTCGGACTACGCTTTTTGTGACTATAATAGGCAAAATTAAAACACTTGTTTGAAAAAGGAGTCATCCATGCCTCTGTACCACGCCCCTACAACTGATTTTCAGTTTTTATTAAAAGACTGGCTTGGACTTGATGCTCACTACGAAAAGCTCGGTATCAGCGACTTTGATAGCGAACTGGCTAATGAAATTATTGCACAGGGCGCAAAGTTTGCTCTGGACGTGGTTGCACCACTTAACCGTGAAGGCGATGAAGAAGGCTGTACGCTAAAAGACGGCAAAATTACCACGCCTAAAGGCTTTTCTGATGCCTATCAGGAGTACGTGGCAAACGGCTGGAATGCGATGTTAGGTACTGCCGAGTACGATGGGCAAGACTTGCCGTATACAATGGCTGTGCCTGTTCACGAAATGCTAAACGCGGCAAACTTAAGCTGGCGTTTAACCACCATGCTTACAGAAAGCGCGACACTTGCGGTTACTAAGCACGCCAGTAAAGAATTAAAAGATATCTATCTTGCCAAGCTAATTAGTGGTGAGTGGACAGGTACTATGAACCTGACCGAACCTCATGCGGGAACCGATTTGAGCTTACTTAGCACCAAAGCAGAGCCACAAGGTGACGGTAGCTACAAAGTAACAGGTAACAAGATATTTATTACCGCTGGTGATCAGGACTGGAGCTCGAACGTTATTCACCTTGTGCTAGCTCGCTTGCCAGATGCACCTAAAGGCGTGAAGGGAATAAGCTTATTCTTAGTGCCTAAGTTCCTTCCAGATGCCAACAATGAGCCTGGCGAGGCAAACAGTCTGTCAGTGGGAAGCATCGAACACAAAATGGGGATCAAAGCGAGCCCGACTTGTGTGATGAATTTTGATGGCGCGACGGGTTACCTCGTAGGTGAAGAAAATCAAGGCTTGGCATGTATGTTCACCATGATGAACGATGCACGCTTCCAAGTAGGCCTGCAAGGTTTAGGAGCGGCAGAAGCCTCTTACCAAGGCGCGCTGACCTATGCTCGTGAACGCGTTCAGTCTCGCGCACCTCAGGGTATTCAAAACCCTGAAGGCAAAGCAGACCCAATTGTATTTCAACCTGACGTAGCGCGTATGTTACTTACGCAAAAATCATTGATTGAAGGCTGCCGTGCACTCTCGCTTTTCTACGCCAAATTTATGGATGTAGAGAAGCTAGGTGAAGGTCAAGAAAAAGAAGATGCCGACAAGGTACTTCAGTTTTTAACCCCAATCTGCAAAGCCTTTATGACTGATATGGGCCTTGAAACCACCAGCTTAGGCGTGCAAGTGTTTGGCGGTCACGGCTTTATTCGCGAATGGGGCATGGAACAGCTAATGCGCGATGTGCGTATTGCCATGCTGTACGAAGGCACCAACGGCATTCAGGCGCTGGACCTTATTGGCCGAAAGCTTACCCGTGATGGCGGACAAATGATGGAAGCTACGTACAATGCGTTTAACGCCTTAGTTAGCGACATTCAAGATGGTGAGGCTAAAGGCCTGGCGCAGGGTATTCTTGATGACTGGCGTGCCTCTTCAGCTGACTGTCTAGGTATGGATGCAACCACTGCTGCGGCAGCTGCCTGTGATTATTTGGCGTACAGCGCCTATTCACTGATTGGGGTACTGTGGTATAGCATGGCTGACAAAGCCCAAACTTCAGGTAACGCAGTACTTGCAGCGTCTAAGATGAAGACACGCGACTTTTACGTCGAACGTATCCTAGTGCGTCGCGATGCACACAAAGCAGCTTACAAAGCTGGCCCTGAAAGCACCCTTGCTATATCAGGCAACGAGTTCGATTACTTGTAAGTAATTCATCGTCGCAGCCCACAGCAGTGGGGCTAAAACAAAAAAGGTCACTACACGTGACCTTTTTTATTAGTATTTCATGAACAATGGCATTAATTGTTCACCGCTACCTGCGCCGAAAACGTATCAGCAAACCAATCGTTCAACATCGCCTTTTCATAAGTTAGCGACTCAGTTCTGTTGCGGCGAATTGTCGAATCCATAAAGTCCATATCTTTAAGTTTTACATCTTCGCCACTTAAAATGACTTGTCCATCAGCGTTGGTCAAAGAGTAACTAAACGTCATTCTAGGAATATCGATGCGCTTGATAATGCGGACATCACTTCCACCACCTGATCCGAACCCGACAAACTGACTAGGCCATACCTGCCCTGCCAAATCCACATTAGTTACGGTCATTGAAAGCACTTGTGATTCAGGTAAATCACTGGCTAACTCGACAATGTGCTGTTCCAGATCTTCTAATGTACGTTCGCGAAAGCGTTTGCGAGACTCATTAGTTGGCTTAACATCGCTATACGTTTCAGGTTCTTCCCAAGTAATCTTTACCTCTGCCGCGTGGGTGGGAGCGAAAACAGCAAGAAGTCCTACCGCAGTGGCACAACCTAAACAAGAAAAAGTACGTAATTTATTCACTTTTATGCTCCTAAATACAGCCGTTTTAACAGTGGATTTTGCGAGACATTGAAACGCTATTGCGTATAGCAAATACCGACCGTTTAACTTTAACCTAATCAGATAGAATCGGTTAGTCTCGCCTTGCTACTTGCATAACTGGCGACTGCTTAATGATTAGGCATAGTTGAGCGCGTTTAGTTCCCGTAAAGTTCGGGTTTATATCGTCCTTTTCACAATAGGTGTGATAAAAACGTTTAACGCTTGCGCTGTCAGCGGTGATTTGCTGAACATACGCCTGCTGGTAAGGCTTTAAAGGGCTTAATTGAATATTAATTGTATCTTGTAAACTACTCAGTTCTTCTCGTTCGGGCAAGGTTGCAATTGAAACTAGCCATTCCGACACAGAGTTTTGGATATCTTCAAAGAGATACTGAACAAAGGGAGATCGCAACACAATTACCAGAACAATAATTTCAGCAGCGATGATAAAAAACCTTAACATGACTTCTCAGCTAACTTCGACAGACGTTTACAACAGATAGCGCCAAGTGTTTAAGCGCTTTTACCGTATGTGCTCAACTACCGTTGCCAATCTACATTTTCACAATGCTCACTGTACACGATTTAAACGGCAATTGACCACATTATTATCGATGATAGTAGTGTGATTTCAGTTTATCTGTAAATACAGCAAACTATACTCATGTATAGTAGATAAAGCTTAATCACCGTTGTTGAACGTCGAATAGTAAGTGTCCGTCATACTAATCCTCGTTATTCATGAATCTGTATTTAACTATTTACAGACTTGCTTAAAATGAAGGGGAAAAAGCAAAAAACAATTAATATTCTGAAGTTTCAGTATTGACTGAAACTTTAAAAAGATACACCATACGCCGCATTATTGATCTACATTAAATATGACGTTTTGAACGCAGTTATACTGCACAGGCAGTTTGAAATGTCACATAAGGTTAAGCTATGAATGAACAAATACCGGTTAAGACCGTTACGCCGGTAAAAGTACATAAACCCAAAGGCAGTCCTGAGGGTAAGCGCTACGACTCTCGTAGCCGTATTTATGTGAGAGCTGTACAAGGTCCTCTAGAGACGTTCAGGCGCATGTTTGGCCTTTTCTTTTTGGGCCTCTTTGCCATCATTCCATGGATTCAGTACAACGGCCATCAGGCGGTGTTACTCGATATTGGTGAACAGCGATTCACCATTTTCTCACTGACATTGTGGCCTCAAGATCTTACGCTGCTGGCTTACATATTTATTGTATCTGCCTTTGCTTTGTTCTTTGTCACCACTTTCGCAGGTCGTGTGTGGTGTGGCTTTATGTGCCCTCAAACAACGTGGGTATACATTTATACGTGGTTCGAAGAGAAATTCGAAGGCCCCAGAAATAAACGTATAGCGCTAGACGCACGTAAAATGGATGCAGATAAATTCCTGCGAAAGACCGCTAAACACACTGCGTGGGTATTGGTAGCACTGCTCACCGCTTTAACCTTTGTTGGTTACTTCACACCCATTGATGCCCTGTTTATTGATTTCGTGACATTCGACACCAGCTTCTGGGCAGGATTTTCTGTGATTTTCTTTGCCGTATGTACCTACGGAAACGCTGGCTACATGCGTGAAATCATGTGTACGCACATTTGTCCCTATGCTCGCTTTCAGTCTGCCATGTTCGACAAAGACACCTTTACTGTATCGTACGATGCAAAACGTGGTGAACAACGCGGTCCACGTCCGCGTAAACTTAGTCACGAACAAGTGCAGGAAAAGGGATTGGGCGACTGCATCGACTGTAATTTATGTGTTCAGGTATGCCCAACCGGAATCGACATTCGAAACGGCTTACAATACGAATGTATAAACTGCGGTGCCTGTGTTGATGCTTGTAACGGCGTTATGGATAAGATGGGTTACCCTAAAGGCCTGATAAGCTTTACTTCGGAAGAAGAACTTGCTGGCGGTAAGACTCACATTTTACGTCCAAAATTAATTGGTTACTTTGTGGTTTTAGTGGTCATGATTGGCTTACTGTTTGCCAATATTTGGATGCGCAGCCCCACTGAAGTGGACATTATTCGCGACAGAAACTCACTGTATCGTGAAACAAACGAAGGCCTAATTGAGAACGTTTATACGATAAAAGTGCTTAACAAAACACAGCAAGCACAAACCTACACAATTGCTGTAAAAGGTCTGCCTGACTACAAGTACATTGGTGAACAAACAGTGACGGTTGAAGGCGGTGCGGTATACAGCACACCAATTTCGGTTGCAACCGACGCCTATAATCTGGAAGATACGGTTACCGATATTTTTATCAGCGTAACCACCACTATTGATGGAGAAACGGTTACTGTTGATGAACCAACCAAGTTCCTTTATCGATGACAGATTTTTCTTTCTCTGGGCTTAGTCCAGACACCATATTAGATGCCCTGGAAAGTCAGGGCATTTTTCTTCAAAGCGGTCTGCTTGCCTTGAATAGCTATGAGAACCGCGTTTACCAATTTTTGGCTGAAGACGGTCAACGCTATGTGGCAAAATTCTATCGTCCTGGGCGATGGACAGATGCTCAAATTCTTGAGGAACATGAATTTGCCGCCGAGCTAATTGAAAACGAAATCCCGTTGGCTGCCCCTATGGTCATAAACGGTAACACGCTGCACCATCACACCGTAGCTGAGACTGATTACCGATTTGCGTTGTTCCCGTCGGTCGGCGGCAGACAATTCGAAAATGACAACCTTGATCAACTTGAATGGATGGGACGCTTTATTGGCCGTATTCATCGAGTTGCATCAGCGAAAGGTTTTACGCACCGCCCTTCGATTGACATTGAAAGTTATCTCATCGAGCCAAAGCAAGTTATTGCTCAAAGCACACTATTGCCAGAGCATTTAAAAACAGCATTTTTCGCCATACTTAATCCTGTGATTGAAGCCACCCAAAAAGCTTACAAGCCAACATCGAGTATTCGACTTCACGGCGACTGCCACCCAGGCAATATACTATGGCGCGACGGTCCGACCTTCGTTGATCTTGATGATTGCCGTATGGGGCCCGCCATTCAAGATTTGTGGATGATGTTAAGCGGTGACCGTCAGCAACAGCTATTGCAGCTCGATACTCTGGTTGAAGCTTACGAGGAGTTTCACTCGTTTGATACTGCACAACTGCCGCTTATTGAACCCCTTCGCGCAATGAGAATGGTGCATTATATGGCGTGGCTTTCCCGCCGTTGGGAAGACCCTGCTTTTCCACGTGCATTCCCCTGGTTTGCTGAAGACAAATACTGGGAAGGTCAAATTCTTGCCTTAAAAGAGCAACTGTCTGCACTTCAAGAGCCTCCACTGAAATTGGGCTATTGAGTCGACCTCTACACCTAAAACCTTACGCTTTTTCCACAACCGGCATCGATGACCGATTTCGATAACCATTTAGTAACTACGAAAAAGCGTAAGGTATAAGAAACCGTATTCGCTATCACTTTTTAACTTCGATATAATCGATGGCGTGTAGGTGCTCTTGTCTAATGCCATATTAACTACGGTGACAAGGGTTAAACGGGAAATCAGTGAAAAGCTGATGCTGCCCCCGCAACGGTAAACTCAACGCATTGTCGTTTTCTTTTCATACGCCACTGTCTTTTATATGTTTATGCGCGCTCCTGCGTAACTAAACACCAATAGATGGGAAGGCAAAAGAGCCATTACATACTTGGTAATGGTGAGTAAGCCCGGATACCGGCCTGTACTTCATGGTGTCATTTGCTTACTCCCCTTCGAAAATAAGCAAAAAACGTACACTTTCCCTAATCATGTGCTCGGGTGGAGCGCATCAAAGACAACATAAAAACCATGCGTACACATTTTACTAAAGCAGCCCTAAGCGCTGCAGTTATCTCGTGCATAAGCACAGCTACCTTTGCCCAAAACTCTGACCAAGACATTGAAACTTTAACGGTAACAGGCACACGTTTGCCTATTTCGTTAACTAAACTTCCTGGCTCAGTATCGGTGCTAACTGAAAGCGACATTAAAGCTTCGGGCGCACTTCAACTTACCGACCTTATTCGCGGCTTACCTGGCGTAAGCTTGTCTCAGTCAGGCAGCCCTGGTGGTTTAACAGAGCTGCGCGTGCGCGGCAGTGAAACAAACCACCTGCTTGTTTTAATTGATGGCGTTGTCGCCAACGATGTAGGTCAAGGAAGCCTTGTTGACCTTGCTCACCTAACTAGCGCCAACGTGGTGCGCATTGAACTTTTGCGTGGCCCGCAAAGCGCTAGATGGGGCAGTGGTGCTATCGGTGGTGTATTAAGCATTACCACCAAATCTGGTCAGTTTACCGATAATGCATCACACGTAGACTTCTCTGCAGGCGTTGGCACACAAGGTACGCTACAGGGCAGCATGAACGCGCGTTCGCAAAGCGATAACGTGGGTGTTTCAGCATACGCCAGCTACATTCGCACCGACGGCGACAACGTATCTCGTGTAGGTAACGAAGATGATGGCTACGACAACATGACCGCTGGCATTAATATTAATTATGCTGCAACGTCTGAACATACGTTAATTGCTAACCTTCGCACTGTTCAATACGAGAATGACTACGACGGCACTGACTTTGTTACGACAGGTCTCCCCGCTGATTCAGACAACGTGACGGATGGCTCACAACTTAGTGCTAAATTAAGATGGGAGTTTGCCCCAGAAAATACCGGTTATCGCGCTGCGCTAAGTGCGCATTATCGTAAAGACGAAAGCGACAACACAGAGTCTGGTGCAGACACAGGTGGCACTACCGGTGAACGTATAGAGTTAAACTGGACAGCTTTCTACACTATCGACAACTGGGATCTCGCTGGTGGTGTTGAATATCTTCAACGCCTTTTTAACCAACGTGGTCCAATTGCGTTTGGCGATCCGAACCAGAAACAGCACGACAACACTTATAGCATATTTGCCGAAACAAACGGACAGTTAACCGAATCACTAACCGCAACACTAAGCGCACGATTCGACAATAACAGTGAGTTTGACAATGCCGTTAGTTATCGCGGCGGCCTTACTTGGCAGCTTAACGATTACTACGCAGTTTTTACCAGCTATGGTAAAGCCGTTAAAACACCCACCTTCACCGAGCGCTTTGGCTACTTCCCTGCAAGCTTCATCGGTAATCCAAACTTAGAGCCTGAAACCAGTGAAGAGTGGGAAGTAGGCGTTAAAGCAAACTGGAAGTCACTGTCAGCACACATCAGTGCCTACACAACCGACCTTGAAGACGAAATCAATGGCTTTGTTTATGTGTCAGATTTGGGCGCGTATAGCGCAGACAATATTGATGGCGACAGCTCTCGAGAAGGTATTGATGTGGAACTTAGCTGGGACAGTGGCTACGGCGATTTTACCGCAGCCTATAGTTATCTTGATGCGGAACAAACCGACAATGGTATAACCACCACTGAACTGCGTCGTGCCCGACACCAAGGGTCATTAACCTATAACACTGACTTTGGAACCCAGAAGTTCAGCTTCTATACCAAGCTAGCTTACACAGGAAGCCATTACGACACCTTCTTCCCTCCTTACCCTGAACCGTCTCAGACATTGGCGCTATCAGCCTATACGCTTGCAACCGTTAATTTGGGCTATCAGATAGATAAGCAGTGGCAGGTTTCGTTGAAAGTCGACAATGTATTTGATACCGATTACGAAGACATCGTGGGTTATGCTGGTCAAGAGCGCCGAGCTCTGCTTCTTGTTAACTACAGCATGTAAGTGATGTAACGTTAATGAACCTTCTGTTGAGCGTTGCTTAAAGGCAAAACTCAACGTGCAATCAACAAACAATGAAGGGCTATACATGGGTATAGCCCTTTTTGTTAGGCTTCTGTTAGGGTTTGTTGATTCAGATTCTGTTCATCATGCCGTATTTACAGTACTGCATTTACACGATGGGTTACCTTGCCATTGAATCGTGTTTTTTTAGTGAGCTTATCGCGTAGTAAGGCATTGAAGTAGAACAGGTCCTAGTTAAGCGAACAAGCCTGTGATAATCTCATTATCGATAATAGTTTTTTGAACATAGGATTATATTCCATGAAAAAGTTTGCAGTAATGTTTGTCATGGCAATGCTTTTGCCACTAACAGCCTGCGCTCAAGAGCCGGCGTCTAAATGGAAAGAAGGTACTCACTATACTGTGCTTGATAAAGAAGCTACAGATAAGCCAGTAATTACAGAATATTTCTCATTTTGGTGCCCTCACTGCTTCCAGTTCGAGCCAATCGTTGCACAAATTAAAGAAAAGAAAAGCGACGGTACTAAATTCAATAAAGTACACGTTAATTTTATGCGCTTCACTGGTCCTGAAGTTCAGGACGATGCGACTAAAGCCATGCTAATTGCTCGCGCGATGAAGCAAGAAGACGCAATGAATGCAGCAATCTTTAACTATATCCACAAGCAACGTGCATCTATCACAGGTTTGAAAGACCTTCGCAATATCTTCGTTGTGAACGGTGTAGACGGTGAAGAGTTTGATAAAATGGCTAAAAGCTTTGGCGTAAATAGCATGGTACGTAAGAATCAACAGCAAATTGATGAGTATCGTGAGCACTTAACTGGTGTGCCAAGCTTCATCATCAACGGTAAATATCAACCTACATTTACCGCTGACATGACCTTTGACGATATCGCAGATCTAATCGTGTGGTTATCTGAACAGAAATAATTTGGTTAATAATTTAGCCACTCATTATACTTTGAATAATTAAATGGGCGCTCAGGCGCCCATTTTTACGCCTTGGAGAATCCCCAATGTATGCTGTAAGCGAGTTCGCTGACTTTATTTGTGAGCTTGACCAACTAAAAGCGGTAAAACGTCAAATCACCCTTCCCTGTGATAACTATCGACAAGAAAACTCCGCAGAGCACAGCTGGCATGTTGCGCTAATGGCCAATATGTTAAGCGAGTACGCGGTAAAACCCATCGATGTGACACGCGTCATTCGCATGATCCTTATTCACGATATTGTGGAGATCGATGCAGGCGATATGTTTGCTTTCAATCATCCAAACGACCATGACGCACAAGCCGAAAAAGAAGTGGCCGCTGCAAAGCGCATCTTTGGTTTATTGCCGAGTCCACTTGATAATGAAATGCTCGAGCTATGGCTTGAATTTGAAGCTGCAGAAACCGCTGATGCGGAATTTGCCAAATCAATGGACCGCGTACTTCCCGTTTTTCAAAATATGAAGGACAACGGGGGAAGCTGGAAACGCCACGGTATTGCAAGAGAGAAAATTGAAAAGCGTAATGCCCACTTAAAGTCTTGCGCACCGGCGCTGTGGGACTACGTTATGCAGCAGCTTGATGTGGCTGTTGAAAAAGGCTGGCTAAGTCAATAACGACTCAGCCAGACCTAAGGTATCAATCACACCACAACGGTGTAATAGGGCGTTGTAATTAAAAGCGTGTACCAATCCACATCCAGAAGCGATTGGTATCCACTTTTATATCTCCCGCATCGTAAGTGCCGTACTTGATGCCGAAATCATACTTTCCCGCAAACTTCTTCGTATATTGCACGTTAATTTCACTACCTAAATCGTCCGCACCATTGCTGCTGTCGTCAGCGCTGAAGTCATGGTAAGCCAACAACCATTTACCACCGGCTAAACCACCAGACAATGAAAACTTAAGATCTTTTAAGCCCTGTTCAGGCGTGCCCAAAAACTGATCAGTCCAACCGTTGAATTTGTGCAGCGTGGCTAGCGGCGTTGCAAATCCGTACAACCCGTCGTCTGAGCCCAATATTTCGTAATCAACCTTAGCCGTCACGCCAGAGAGCGTGGCTGCGACGTACGCATTCAAATAAGAGGCGTCAAAGTCGGTGGCCGCTTCGCCCGCGCCAGCTTCGCTTGACTGTGTGGCAAACTCAGCACCGTAAGCCCAATTAACGCTGTCACCTTTCATCTTTCCATCATAGCTCACACCATAAGTATCCAACGCGTTGTCTGTATCGTTGTCCACCTCTAATAGGTAAGCATAAGCCACAAATTTGCCGATTTTAGATGTATAGGTGGCATGAAGAATATGATCTTTAGAATCTAAATCTGCCGCTTCTGCGAAAATACGGTTGCGTTTGTACAGATAGCTATAAAATAGCGCTAGATTGTCGGTCGCCGCATATTTTGCGCTTACTGCATCGAAGGTCTGGCGGTCTTGTCGCCAGCCAACGTGGCCAACAAATCGATGGTCATCCAACGTAATCACTTGTCGCCCTACTCTGGCGGTAAAATTATCCGTCTTATATTGAATAAAAGCTTGGTCAACTTCGGTGGTTTCAGGGTCGGCAATGACCGAGTACTCACCCACGTTAAAGCCCGTGGGCCCTACGGTAAACTCATCTTGCCCCAATACAATGCGGCTATCTTCAACCTCGGCTGTAAACGAGAAGCCATTAACACTACCCGAGCTAAACCCCAAACGGGTGCGCAAAGTCAGTGCACTTGCATCTTCTAATGCATTATCTTGATCAACAGATTCATAACGTAAATTCAGGTCCGCCCATGCTTTTGAATCACTAAGGGCGGCGTGAATATCGGCAGCCATTACGCTGCCGCCTAGTACTGTCATAACAGATGCCGCCAGCATCTTGATGCCAAAGTTTTGTAACGTGTTCATGTGTATTCCCTATCGGTATTGGTTTTTATTAGTCAACACTTACCCAGCCAGCATTAGAATGCCGGTTGAAAAGTACTGGTTTTGGTTGGTGGCGGAAAAGGCTTCCGTCTTAGTCAGGTGCCGATAAAGCTAGGCGGCATCTGATTTCTTAGCGTCTTTTTTTTCAGATGACACCCCGCTGGGTTTTGCTTGTTGTTGCGATTGTTTGTTAGTAGTTGGCGCTTGGTTTGCGCGTGACGAAACGGTTTCAATCTTCTTTTGTTTGTCGTAAAGAAAGGTTAAGACTTCATGTCTGTAGTGGTTGTACTGCTTGTTATCTGCAAGTGCTAATCTATCTCGTGGACGCGGCAACTCAATATTTAGAATTTCGCCAATGGTGGCCGCTGGGCCGTTATTCATCATAACAATGCGGTCTGATAGCAATACCGCTTCATCCACATCATGAGTAATCATAATAACCGTGTTACCCAAATCAGCATGAATTTCCATTAGCGAGTCTTGAAGGTGAGCGCGAGTTAGGGCGTCTAGCGCACCGAACGGTTCATCCATTAGCAGCACTTTTGGCTCCATTGCCAACGCTCGTGCAATGCCCACTCGCTGTTTCATACCACCTGATATTTCACTGGGTAATTTATCAAGGGCGTGGGTCATGTGCACAAGCTCTAGGTTGTGCATGATCCAGTCACGCATCTCGTTTTTACTCTTGCCTCTCATGGTCGATTTTACGGCTAGCTCAACATTTTTGTATACCGTAAGCCAAGGTAATAAAGAATGGTTTTGAAAGACTACTGCGCGTTCAGGTCCAGGCTGCTTCACTTCTGCGCCATCTAAAATTACGCCGCCGGTAGTAGCTTGGTGCAAACCTGCGACGATATTCAGCACCGTTGATTTACCGCAGCCCGAATGGCCAATTAACGACACAAATTCACCTTTACTGATTTTAAGATTCACATCTTGAAGCGCAGTAAAGGGCCCCTTCGGTGTGGGGAAGTCGATACCCACCTGCTCTAACTCTAAGTGTTTAGTGTGCATAAAATTCTCCTCAAAATTAGCGTAGTACGCTCGACTTGTCCCAGCTTACAGCGCGCTGAATCGATAACATTAAGCGGTCTAGTACAAAGCCAATAGCGCCAATGGTGAGCACTGCGACCATGATTCTCGCTAGCGACTCCGAACTACCGTTTTGAAATTCATCCCACACAAACTTTCCTAGACCCGGGTTTTGGGCGAGCATTTCTGCTGCAATCAGTACCATCCAGCCAATACCCAGCGACAATCTAAGTCCCGTAAAAATCATGGGAATAGAAGATGGAAGTACTATTTTGGTGAGATGCGCAAAGGGCGTAAGACGCAATACTTTACTTACGTTGATTAGGTCTTTATCAATATTGGAAACGCCTACAGCGGTGTTAATAAGAGTTGGCCATAAACAACAAAGCGAAACCGTAAAGGCAGAGGTGACAAATGATTTAGAAAACGCCGGGTCATCGCTAACATAAAGGGCACTTACTACCATAGTCACCAGCGGCAGCCACGCTAGTGGTGAAACTGGCTTGAACAACTGGATGAGCGGATTTATTGCAGTGTAGGCGGATTTACTTAAACCACATAATATTCCCACAGGAACCGCTATAATCGATGCAATAAGGAACCCCACCATGACGGTGTAAAGGCTTGTCCAAATTTGGTCAAAGAAGGTGGGCGCACCGGTGAACTCTCTGATTTTTGGCTGATAAGTGGGGTCTTGCGCTACACGCGCTGCATTTCTTGCTTCTTGACGTTGATAAAATGCATCCGCCTTTTCACGCTGTGCAATATGCTCGTCAATTAACGCACCTGCCTGCTCAAAAACTTGTGCTGGCCCTGGGAACTGCCCCAGCGACGTGTCGATACTTTTTGCAACACCATTCCAAATCGCCAAGAACATTAGCAAGCCGATAACAGGCAACAGCAACGCAGGCGTGGATTGATATAAACGGCTCAACACAGAGTTGGCGTTTGACGGCGACGATGGAAGGCGAAGAATGGTTGTCATCTTGCTCATTGCTTGCTCCTGACACATGATGTGCGCTATTGCGCGGTTTATGCCCCGCCCTAGTTAGAACTGAAGGCGGGGCCATTGAACCTGACACTTACAGTACAGTGTCGCCCTTAAGTCCTATCTTAAATTGCTCTAAGTATGCGTTAGGTTTGCTTCCATCAAACGTCACGCCATCAATGAACTCGCTCTGAGGCGGCTTGTAGCCTGTTTCCGTTCCAAACTCAGGGAAATCAGACGCTTTAGCTTTACCTTCGGCAATTAGTGCTTTAGCTGCCTGAGCATAAACCTCAGGTTTGTAGACTTTTTTAGCTGTTTCTTTATACCAATCGTCAGACTTTGCTTCTGAAATCTGGCCCCAGCGGCGCATTTGTGTGAGGTACCAAATAGCATCACTGTAGTATGGGTAAGTGGCGTTGTAGCGGAAGAACACATTAAAATCAGGCACGTCACGCTTGTCACCTTTCTCGTATTCGAAAGTGCCTGTCATGCTGTTAGCCAGTACGTTTTCATCCGCACCTACGTAGTTACTCTTGGCAAGAATCTTTACCGCTTCAGGGCGGTTAGCATTGTCATTCTCATCCAGCCACATTGCCGCACGAATGAGTGCTTTAACCACACGAATGTGAGTATTAGGGTATTTTTCTGCCCAGCCTTGGCTTACGCCGAACACTTTTTCAGGGTTATTTTTCCAAATTTCGTAATCGGTGATCACAGGTACACCAATACCTTTGAATACTGCCTGTTGGTTCCACGGTTCGCCCACGCAGTAGCCATAGATAGTGCCGGCTTCCAGCGTGGCAGGCATTTGCGGTGGAGGTGTTACAGACAACAGTGCCTGAGCGTCTATTTGACCTGCTGTGTCACCTTTATGCGGCGCATAATATCCAGGGTGAATTCCACCTGCCGCTAGCCAATAGCGTAGCTCGTAGTTGTGCGTAGAAACCGGAAAGACCATCCCCATGTTGAACGGCTTTCCTGCGTTGCGGTATTCATCAACCACTGGCTTTAAATAATCGGCCTTAATGGGATGTACTGGCTTGCCATTTTCCTGAGGAATATGCGCCTTCATTTTGTCCCAAATTTCATTAGAAACGGTAATACCATTACCGTTGAGATCCATGCTGAACGCTGTTACCACATGCGATTCCGTACCGAAACCAATGGTGGCGCCAAGGGGCTGACCAGCCAACATGTGGGCGCCATCTAATTGGCCGTCAATTACGCGGTCAAGCAGTACTTTCCAGTTAGCCTGTGCTTCTAACGTAACGTAAAGCCCCTCGTCTTCAAAAAAGCCTTTTTCATAAGCCACAGCCAGTGGCGCCATATCAGTCAGCTTGATAAAGCCAAATTTAAGTTCTTCCTTTTCAGGCCAGCCTATCGCTGGAGCCTGTGCTGCCACACTTGCAGAAAAACTTGTTACAGTGACGGCAAGTGCTGCACATACTCCAGCACTCGCCGTTCGAAAGCGTTTTAGCAGTGATGTTGTCTTTAACCCAGTCATACGTGTTCCTCGTAGCCAAAAAAAAACCCACCAGCTTACGACGTATAACCGTCGAGCATGGTGGGCTTCGTTGCCGTGTTTGTAATATCGGAGTTCTTACAAACGCATCAAGTTGTTAATGGTAAGTCAGGAATTCCCGCTCACACACCTCATCTTTAAGGGAGGTTTATTAAAAGCTTTAGCTTATAAAACCATCTTTGTTTTTATTATTATTCACTTGCCATAAATGCCGGAGATGATGATGCTTCCTTACCGCTCTCCGCTGAATCCTATTTGTTTACCCTATGGTAAGTGTTGTGCATTCCACTCTGCCATCGCATTTGTGTTAGCACCCGTTGCTTTATACAGCAACGTTGTTATTGCATGGATTATTTAGCACCCATCGTGCCAGAAATGTAACCATCTAAAATATAAGGAAATTAGTGAAAAAAGAAAAAGGGTAATGTGATAATTAATTCGTTTTGGTGCACCAAAACAGTGGGGGTGTTCAACCTTGGTGCGGGTTTGTTATCACCAAGGTTGAACAAATTGACTTGAAGACGCTAAAGGCTGGCGTACTCGATTAATGACCTTCTAGAGTCGTTTGGTAAATTGTCCGATAGCGTTAACCACTTCGTTCGCACCGCGCTGTATTTCGCTCATCGCTTCACCTGATTGCGTTGAATACTCTAGCGCTTCACGAGCTTTCTCTTGCCCAGCTTCAATCAGCTGTACCGCATTTTCGGTAAGCTTTCTGTTTTCCACTACTACATTTACGATTTCTTCTGTTGCGCTACTGGTTCGCGATGCTAACTGTCTTACTTCATCGGCAACGACCGCGAAACCACGCCCTTGATCGCCCGCACGGGCAGCTTCAATAGCGGCATTTAGGGCAAGCAGGTTGGTTTGATCAGCGATTCCACTAATACTTTTAACTAGGTCTGCAACCTTTTGAGATTGCTCATCAAGGTCTTTAATTCCTTCACTCGCATTGCCCATCTGTTTGGTTAATTCATTCATCGCTTTAACAGTAGAGTCAAGTACCTGGTTACCCTTGCGTGCTTGCTCACCTGTTTCTTGCGAGATATTAAATGCAACATTGGCAGCTTCAGAAATGGCGAATTCACGTTTCATTTGCTCGGTGATAACGGTTGCAAACTTAACCACTTTATAAAGATTGCCATCTTCATTTCGTATGGGGTTATACGACGCTTCTAGCCAAACTTCGTTTCCTCGACTGTCGATACGCTTATAACGCCCCGACTCTAATTGTCCTTGCGCTAGTCCACGCCAAAACTGCTTGTACTCTTCAGAGTTCGCTTCTTGTTCCGTACAAAAAATCCGGTGATGCTTTCCGACTATTTGCTCCAACTTGTAGCCCGTACCCTTCAAAAAGTTTTCATTGGCTTTGATGATGGTACCGTCCAAGTTGAATTCTATAACTGCAGAAGAGCGATGGAGCGCCGCAATCATGTCTCTAAGTTCGTTGCTATAGGAAATATTGCGGGTTTGCTCAGCCATATAGAAAGCAATGCATTTTACGTTTCCATAAGCGTCGTCGATGGGCTGTACGATGCCTCTAACCCAAATTTCTTGGCCTTTTGCATTGTTGAAACTAACCGCGCCATGCCAGTGGCGATGAGTTTTTATCGCGCCTAACATGTCTTGCGTGTCCGCTTTTTTCAGCGCATGTGGGTTCATTAGGCTTTCAAGCGACTTGCCTTCTAGTTCAGAAATCTTAAATCCTGTTGCTTGAGCATATAGATCGTTAATCGCACGTATACGGCCTTCTGCGTTTAACTCCATATACAACATTTCTTCGCGAAGCTCTTCCTGAACCGTTTGATATGCCGCTAGTTCCTTCTCTAAACGTTGGTTTTCGGCTATCAACTCTTTATTTTTGAAAAACATCCTGCGCTCCTAATGAACTTCGTCTCACGCATTATTTACCGGCCAGCTTTGCTCATAACAAAGCCTCCCTGACAAAATAGGCATTGGCGTATCACTCTGAAATACGGTTAGTTGTCTGAAACAATAAGCTAATTTTTCTTGGTTTCGATTAAAGATAGCAGAGGAAATGAAGTTTATTAGTGAATTACAAAAATAAATTTGAAGTTTTTTTGTTCAAAAACCAAGTTAAATAGAATTGATGTTCGGATAAATCGAATGAGCAACAATAGGTTGCACAGCGTTACTTAGGGTAACGACGTATACACACAGCGGTTACGGCCTCCAGTCTTAGCATCGTACAAGGCTTTATCTGCAGTATTAAGAATCGATGTTAGCGTCCAGTTATGATGATGCTCAAAATTAACTGTCGCAACACCTAGACTCGCAGTAATGACTGATGAAACTGGGCTCTTACTATGCGGTATCTGTAAAGACTCTATAGCTTCCCGAATCTCTTGTGCCTTAATTTTTGCCCCTTTTTCGTCGGTGTTAGGCAAAATAGCAACGAATTCTTCACCTCCATAACGCGCACAGAAATCCGTGTTGCGGGTAATCACTTCGTTAAGACTAATGGCCACTCTTTTTAGGCATTCATCCCCTTTTGTGTGGCCATAGTTATCATTGTACAACTTGAAACTATCTACATCCAAAATAACCACAGTCAACGGCCAGTCATACCGTTTCGACATAGCTATCGCTTTTTCCATTTCCATTTCGAACGCCCTTCGATTTGGAATATTAGTAAGGGGATCACTAAGTGACAAACGAATCAATTCAGTTTCCTGACTCTTCACTCTTTCGAAGTACAACGCAAAGGTTTTAGCAAGGCGAGAAATTTCATCACTTCCTTCAAACGTGGCCACTGCCTCGCTACTTTTTTCAACTAAGTTAGTTAACGCTATTAAGCGTAGAATTATGCGTTTGTATATGTAGAAGATAATGGCACAGCAGATAAGCATGACGACTAGAGAAAGCGCCAGCGACAGGATGATTTGTTTTGATACTAACTTGTTAGCAGAGATTGCATATGAGGAGGTATCTTTAGTGATTGAAGAGGCTTTAAACTCAATATTTGATGCTACTTCTTCAGCGAGGTGCTCTACAAAGCTGCCTCGACCTCGGGAACGCCCGCGTATTCGCATTACGTTGGCTTGCTTATCGACCATTCCCCATTTACCCAATACCCCTTCCTCAAGCGCACTTACCAGTTCACTGCTGCGCTTATCGAGCGTCGCGGCTTCACGCAACGAGGCAATGCTTTCCTCGATATTATCTTCTAATTTTCGCAGCTCGTGCAGTTGGAACTGCTGATTTATTTGAGCAATTTGTAATATCAAGGGAACTAGTGCTTCAGAGGATTGGATGCCCGAGTAGTGCGCTTTATTGTATTCAAAGGTATTGTTGAGATAGGTGAACAGCACTTCCCTTTCCACCCGTACTTCTTTTTCTACATCGATGCGCTGTCGCACCAACGCATTTAGCTCCTCTATTTCTAACGTGAGCACCTTCAATTGGGTTTCCAGGTATTTATCCCCTTGCTCTAGCTTTAAGTTGGACGCATCAAGGCGTGCTATCGTTTCGTCTAGCTGGGTTTTAATAATGCGTCGTGACGACTGACTCTCAGACGATGTCAGCCTCGCAGTAAGCGAAATCAAATGCTGAACTTCTCTAGTTATTTCAGTTGCTTGACTTAAGGTAGGGATTGACGATGAAGTAATATCTTCAAGCACTTCACGTACGTCATTTAGGCGCAACAGCGACAAAACCAAAATGAGCAGAAAGAGCCCCATCACACTACATTGTGCAATGATAAATAAATACAGGGTCTTTTTCTTATGCTGCATCTTGTCAGCCGCCTTTTACTATATTTATTATGCGGTTATCCGTTGATGGCTCAATATCGTATTGCTTTACAATGGCTTGCATAACCAAGTCTGAAATTTGCGGTGGGCGAGTGCTTAACGCTGGGAGCTTTTCGGTATTTTTCAATGTGTAGAAACCGTCGCCGCCATTGGCCAGAAAATTACTTGTGGCTAGTGAATATGTCTTGGATTTATCTATCCGCTTTCCGTTAATGGTTACATTCTTAACCCTTTGTAATACTTTGGCTGTAGGGTCAAAACTATACGACATGCCAGATACGTGAGGAAACCCACCCTTTAAGTTCTGGTATTGTGATAGCCCTTCTTCGAGCACTTGAATTAGCTGAGCTCCGGTAATGTCTAACGCTACAACGTGCGCACGAAATGGCATTTCAGTCACGATGTCTTGTCGGGTAATCGGCGTACCTGCTGTATATCGTTTATTACCGCGGATACTACCTCCGTTAATAAGGGCGATATCTGTATTGGCATAGCGCCTAATAGTGTCAGCGACGAAGTTTACAAAAGGGTTTTCTTCACTTCTCACCTCTTTGCGTACCGTCGATACGTCAATTTTCCACTCCCCAATTTGAATGTTAAGCAAACGCTTCAGGCGTGCTTCATATTCGACTAGTTGCTCATTTAATTCAGCATTAGCTGCAACCTCATCCAATGGCTGCTCAACGTAGGATATGGGCTTCCACCCCGCATTTTTTTCAAAACTCGCAACTACCGCTGTGCCCTGCTGTGTGAGTACCATGCTATTTGGATGACGCGTAGCTTCGAGTAAACTTTTCTCGTCCAGGCGGCTATCTGTTATGAAAGCAACGTCTATTACGCGATTGTTCAGCATGGTGTTAATAAAAGGAAATGGGTAGGAATAGTGGAGTAAGATGATGTCTACACCCTGTTGGCGCAAACGCTTGGACTCTTCCATAATGGCCTTTTGCGGAGGCGTAATAGAAATATCAGATAATTGATACTCTTCGATAACTCGCTCGTGAAGCACTGAAATAACGCCTAGTGTTAAATCTTCTTTTTCAACAATCACCGAGGTGTGCAGTCCGTCAGGTGAGCGACCTACTCGATTATCTATCACATTACTCGCCACCAAGGGAAAGGCGGCTTCATAAGAACGAAGTGAGAGCTCATCTTCATAGAAGCTGAATTCTCTCTTTGTAACTCCCATCACATCCGGTTCGAGAGAATTTAAGATATCAATGATATGGGAGCCGCGATCGAACGAAGACAAGGCACTAGGCCCAATAGAACCACCGCCGAAAATGAAGAAGACGGTTTCACTATTTTGCCGCTGTTGTTTTACGAGAGTTTGAAGATTAGCGTACCGGCCAGTGCGAGGGTCGCTGATATTCGGCATGTCTGCGGTAAGGACAAAGGTTGCGCTTGATGTAGCTGGCTGTTCCCGGCCTTCAGATACAGCATAGCCTGCTCGAAATAAGAGCGATAGGCCAGCTAAAAATACGAGCCACTGCGTTAATCGCATAACACCACTTGAGGTACCCTTGTTAATACTATTAACAAGTATAGCAATGATTAAGTCAATGCGACGATTGACTATTTTTCCCCTATCAAGTGGGTTTTAATGCACCGCCCCGCGGTTAAGCTTCTATTTAGTGGCCAGCTAACACAGGCTATCTGACCAATACTCAGGACGCGTGATCATTGATTGAGTTAAGCGGTTATTACACCAAACGATTAAAACGGCGTCGAGGTTTTTTCTCGCTGTGCCCAAAGCTGTCTTGCTTGCGACAAGGCATCCGCAACATCACAACTTTGTAGCAGCACTAAATAGCTGGCAAGTGTACTCAAAACGGCTTGTTCACCGTAAAGGCTACTCGCGTTACCCGCCCACACATCAAGCATGTCGTTAACGTTCATGTCTTTATCTTTAAGTGCCCATTTGTCAGCAACCACCGGCATTATTACTTCTTCGGTCTCACCATTTCGGGTAATAAATAGCTCAGTTTCCCGTTCACCATTAACTTCAGGGTCTCCGCCATCACCACGAAAGCAAAGCGCATCTATAGATGGATAATTTTCATTAACGCGGCAGTGTTTGTGGTCAAGATGCATATGATAAACACCTTGTACACAATATTGTGCGGCAGTAGGGTTCAACAACCTTGCGAGGGTGTTTGCGCATGAGCGCAGACCAAACACTTCACGAAGCTTAATAATTGTGTCGAGCGCAGGCAGCAAATAAGACAAATCAAGGTAAGTCACCCCTTTATCCGTTAACTGCTGTTTGGCGTCTGCAATACTGCTAACTTCAGGTAGGCCCAATTGAGGTAACGCTATACTTGCATAAAGGCGCCCCGAACCCGGTTCATGAGCACCATGAAGCATGACCGAGTAACCATTGTTGGCTAGTACCGCTACGGCCAATAAGTACCACGGTAACTGGCGACGCTTTCCCGCGTAGCAGCCAATATCTAACGTGGGGGTGAGAGTTTTAACTTCTGGCTCTATCAGCTCTCTGCATGCATCGACAAAGCCAATAACTTCTTCTGGTGTTTCTTCACGGGTACGCAGTAACATAAGAAATGCGCCGCGTTGATCGCCTGTCACTTCATTGGCCAATACCATTTTCATGGCATGGTAGGCCTCATCACGGGTAAGGCTACGCCCCCCTTTCTGGCCCTTGCCAATAATTTTTATGTATTCACTAAATGGTTGCTGCATACTTGGATGAATGTAGTAGAAGAGTATTTACCTGTTGACGAGACTCTACCACCTTTCCAAATATAAGTAACGTGGGCCCCGTTAAATTTGCTGCTTCTACCTTGCTATGAATATCGGCAAGCACGCCAGTAATCACGCGCTGTTCAGGCGAAGTGGCATTTTCAATTGCCGCTACTGGCCATGTGCTTGGCACGTTGTGATGAACCAAGCCTTTGCATAGACCTTCAAGCCGGCTTAGTCCCATATAAACCACCATGGTTTGGTTCATTACATTTTGCGCCATAGGTGCCATTTCTGGCCATTGTTCCGCGTTTTTAAAATGTGCAGTCATAAAACTCACTGATTGAGCACAGCGCCTGTCGGTTAAAGGGATACCCGTATAGGCAGACACCCCCGATGCCGCTGTAATACCAGGAACAATAGCAAAAGGAATGTTGGCTTTTGTGAGTGCATCGGTTTCTTCGCAGGTTCTTGCAAATAGGGCTGGGTCGCCACCTTTTAACCGCACGACCGTGTGACCGTTGCTTGCCAACTCAACCACCCGCTTACAAATAGCGTCTTGGGTAAAGCTGTGCTTTTTACAGCGCTTCCCGACATACTCTTTCACCACCTTAGATGGAATCAGCGCAAGAATATCTTCGCTGACTAAGGCATCGAACAGCACGATATCAGCTTGTTGTAATAGACGGAGCGCTTTCAGGGTAAGCAACTCGGCATCACCAGGGCCAGCACCGACGATGAACACCTGCCCTTGTTTATGACCTTCATTTTGCCTGTTTGCTAACTTCAACCACTTGCCAAAGTATGAATGCTTAGCGGAAGTTTTCGAATCATCGAGGCGCTGGCGTGTCGTCACGGTCGTGACCGTGGTAGAAATAGCATCGCGATAAAAGAGGTTTAACAAAGGTTTTTGCGGTTTGAATAAGGTGCGCAAAAACGGAAACGACCAACTAGTTGCAATTGACATGATTTAACGCTCCTAAACAGATTGAATTTCAATGACTAAATGCTTGTCTATCAGCTGAGACAAGGCGGGTTTGCACGAGCCACAATTCGTACCGCATTTCAATGATTCACCAAGCTCTGCCACCGAACTACTGCCTTCTTTGATGGCTTGTGTGATGGTTTTTTCGCGCACTTCAAAACAGCTACAAACTACATCACCGTTTAAAAATGCGTCGTCTACTTGGCCTCGTAATAAATTGCGCTGTATGTCTGTGGAAACAGATGTGTTGAGAAGGCTGGCGAGCCATTCGTTAGGTACTGACCATGTGCTTTTTGAATGTGGCGCTGCCTGCGCTGTTGAATGTGCAGCTGCTGGTGCCCTTTCAGCCTTTTCTGGCTCATCGCCTAAAAACGCCGCGAAACAAAGAGTATCATCGACAAGCGCAAGGCATACTGAGTATGTATGATGATGAAACTGCAATAGCACCGCGTTTTGCGGCAGCAGAGGTATCAACGCTTTTGTAAAATCTCGACGACCTTTGTTCGAAGCAACATTCAATACTGATAATGCTGCATCCGAGTTATTTACAGGTGAAGTCCCCTCTGTGCTTTCAAGCGGTGTCGTATTCCAGTAATCACACGCATGCTTTAGCGCGTCTTCATAACTTGGGCTAAATTCTGAATTAAGTGTTGATTGTTTTACTGATGAAACAAAGAGCTTGCCGTAGGTAGCGAAATGAACAGGCGCGATAGCTACCGCCGCGTGTTTTAACTCTGGCTGCCCTGAAATAGGGTCTACCGCGCTGGCGTAGAGTGCGCCTAGTTTACTGTGCGAACCCCATTGCGCAGACCAATGAATGGGAATAAATACTTCCCCTTTGCGCATATCCGTATCCATTTTTACCGGGTAGATAACAGGAGTGTCTTTACATACTGCACTTGAAAGAGAAACAAGAGCTCCGCTTTCAACGCCCAATTCAGCAGCGTCTTTAGGGTTGATATACACGTTAGCACTTGGCATATGAGCCAGTAACTTTGCCGCTTTACCCGTGCGTGTCATGGTATGCCACTGATCTCGCGCTCGCCCGCTGTTCACAACAAAAGGATAAGCGTCTGATGTCACCTGCAATGGCGCTTTGTAAGTTACGGGAATAAGCCTAGCCTTGGCGTTGGGTGTTGAAAACTGCTTGTCTTCAAAAGGACGTTTACTGGTAAGGCTAGGTTGAGAATTAGAACTGGCCGTATTCTCAGCTTTTGTAACTGCTTGAAAGGGCCACTGCAAAGGCGATAGCCCGTTGTATTGAGCTTCACTTAACGCTTGTAAAGGTGACAGGTCTAATTGTCGCTTACCGTTATTTTGATAGCCGGTTAGCCCAGCGTATTCGCAGAATATTTGTGACGGATGGGTAAAATTAAATGCCTCGCCAAAGCCCATTTTACCCGCCACTTCACACAGTATTTGCCAGTCGTGTTTTGCACTACCTGGTGGAGGCAATATACCGCGCTGACGTGATATACGGCGCTCTGAGTTTGTTACCGTGCCGTCTTTTTCCGACCACCCCGTGGCAGGAAGGGCAATGTTCGCGTAGTTAAGCGTATCGTTAGACTCAACAATATCAGACACCACCACCATGTCACACTTTGAAAGTGCGCGCTCAACTTGACCGCGATTTGGCATACTGACAACAGGGTTAGTCCCCATTATCCAAACGAACTTTACCTTTCCACTCTCAATTGCATTAAACAAATCAACTGCTTTAAGCCCCTGCCCTTTAGGCATGACGGGTGCATTCCAATAGGTTTTAACAGCGCTGATATGCTCAGGGTTTTCAAGGTCCATATGAGCAGCTAGCATATTGGCTAACCCACCGACTTCACGCCCTCCCATGGCATTGGGCTGGCCAGTAATTGAAAACGGACCACAACCGTCTTTAGCAATTAAATCCATTGCTAAATGACAGTTGATAATGGCTTGGGCTTTATCCACACCAGCAGAAGACTGGTTTACGCCCATAGAATAAAAAGTAATTGCGCTAGAGGCTTTGCAGAAGGCATCAAAAAAGGCCTTAATACTGTTAACGTCCAGGTCGCATACTTCAGCAGCGTCATCTAACGTTAAAGCATTTGCACTATTGAGCGTTTCATCAAGCCCCTCTGCAAAGGTCTCAACGGCGGATTTGTCTATCCGACCTTGTGCGTTTGCATAGCTGAGTAAACCGTTAAATAGCGCTACGTCGCTACCCGGCTTTATAGGAAGGTGTAAATCGGCAATGGTACAGGTTTCGGTTTTGCGTGGGTCAACAACAATGACCTTCATATTCGGATTTTTCAGCTTTGCTCGCTGAATGCGTTGAAAAAGCACTGGGTGCGCCCACGCCGCATTACTTCCGGTGATCACCAGTAAATCTGTACATTCCAAATCGGTGTAATCGCAAGGCACCACATCTTCACCGAACGCACGCTTGTACGCGGCAACGGCTGATGACATACATAGGCGTGAATTTGTATCGATATTGGCACTGCCGATGTAACCTTTCATAAGCTTATTGGCAATGTAATAGTCTTCGGTGAGAAGCTGACCTGATACATAAAAAGCAACGGCATCCGCGCCATACTGCGCAATGGTAGAGGTGATCTTATCCGCAATCACATCGGTGGCCGTGTCCCAATCCACCGATTGACCTGCCATGGTTGGGTGAAGCAAACGACCTTTTATGTCGTTTGTTTCAAGCAGGTTTGTTCCTTTGACACACAATCTTCCATAATTGGCGGGATGCTCTGGCGTGCCTTTAACAGTGTCCAGGGTTATGGCACGCGTGCTTACGTTGCAACTGATATCTACACCACACCCTACGCCGCAGTAAGGGCACGTTGTTTGTCTTAATTGTTCAGACATCATGTCGGGTTGTCGTGTAGGCATATTCATTTCATTACCTTTTTCGATTTCACAGCTTTTGAATGCATTTTGCTAAAAGGCTTTTTTCATGTGGGCGTTCAAATAAAGGCAGTTTGCTTAAACGCCGACAAAAACTTTTTCGCCCTCTACCTTCACAGCGTAAGCCGTGACGGATACATCATCGTGCTCTTTACACAGCCCGGTTTCTAAAAAGTAATGCTCTTTGTACAAAGGCGAAGCAACAACAGGCGCGCCTCCTATCGACCCTAGAAGCCCGCGATAGAGTACGTTTGCTTTACCAATAGGGTCGTAGTTACTAATGGCGAAAACCTGGGTTTCGCCGTTTATCTTCAAACTGAAAATTGCCACTTGCTGTAAGTCGACAAGGGCGCAAACCCCACTGTTTGTCACTAAGTCGTTCGTCTCACAAACATAGTGCCATTGCACTTGCTGAGGTTCTGACGCCATTACATTTTGCGCTGCTGACATAATTTGATTCTCCTAACAAGGTTGATAAGCCAATGGCTACACCATAGAGACAGGAATGAACTGATCTTTACCTGCTACTTTTTCAGCTTCCGTAGCTGGGCGAACCTGGCCTCGCTCTGAAACAAACTGAATATTGGTGTCGCTAGCATTGCTGTTTACGAATTGACGGAAACGCTTGCGCGACTCAGGGTTTTCAATGGTGGTTTTCCATTCGCACTGATAAGCATCAACCACAGCATCCATCTGTGCTTCAAGCTCACCATTAATGCCAAGAGCATCGTTTATCACAACGTCTTGCAGGTAAGCTAACCCACCTTCTAAGTTGTCCATCCACACCGATGTGCGCTGTAGGCGATCAGCCGTTTTCACATAAAACATCAGCACGCGGTCGATATACTTAATAAGGGTTTTGGTATCTAGGTCGGTGGCAAACAGGTCTGCATGTCGCGGCTTCATACCGCCATTACCGCAAACATAAAGGTTCCAACCTTGCTCGGTGGCAATAACGCCGATGTCTTTGCTTTGAGCTTCTGCGCACTCACGGGTACACCCCGAGACAGCAAATTTAATTTTATGCGGCGCACGTAAGCCTTTGTAACGGTTCTCTAAGTCAATGGCTGTGCCAACAGAATCCTGAACACCGTAGCGACACCAGGTGCTGCCCACACACGATTTCACAGTACGCAGTGCCTTCGCGTAGGCGTGGCCGGTTTCAAAACCACCAGCGACCAGTTTTTCCCAGATATCAGGTAAGTGCTCTACGCGCGCTCCAAATAAATCAATGCGCTGACCACCTGTGATCTTGGTGTACAGGTTGTATTCTTTTGCCACTTCGCCGAGCAGAATCAACTTCTCAGGCGTTATTTCGCCACCAGGTACACGCGGTACAACCGAGTACGTGCCATCTTTTTGCATGTTGCCAAGGTAAATATCGTTAGTGTCTTGTAGAGGAAGGTGTGAAGCTTTAAGAATGTAGTCGTTATATACCGAGGCTAAAATTGAGCCCACTGCGGGCTTACAAATTTCACAACCAAGCCCCTCACCATGCTGCTCTAACAGCTCGTCAAAAGTGCGAATGCAGTTTACTTTAACAATGTGAAACAGTTCTTGTCGGGTATAGTTGAAGTGCTCACAAATGGCTTTTGATACTTCCACACCGCGTTTTTCAAGCTCGCTATCCACTACATTTTTAAGCAAGGCAGCACAACCTCCACACCCTGTGCTGGCTTTGGTTTCGCCTTTTACATCGCCAACGCTACAACAGCCTCCTTCAATGGCTGAAACAATGTCGCCCTTAGTCACGTTTAGACACGAACAAATAGAGGCGGTGTCTGGCAGTGCATCGGCACCTAGCGCCGGTGCGGCACCGGATGATGGCAGAATTAGGCTCTCTGGATGTTCAGGTAATTCAATATTATTAAGCGCATACTGTAAGAGCGTGTCGTAGTCGCTGGTATCGCCAACGAGTACAGCACCAAGCACATACTTTTGCTCGCTATCTACCACCAGCTTTTTGTACACGCCTTCTGGCTGATTTAAATAGGTGTAGCTAAGCGCACCGGCTGTGCGTTCATGAGCATCGCCAATTGAGCCCACTTCTACACCCATTAGCTTGAGTTTGGTACTCATATCTGCGCCAGCGAACTCGGCATCGCCGCCGGTTATATGACTTACGGCCGTGCGCGCCATGGTATAGCCAGGTGCTACCAGGCCAAAGATTTTGTTATCCCACAGCGCACATTCACCCACAGCGTAAATGTTTGGGTCAGACGTCACGCAGTGGTTATCAATGACAATACCGCCGCGCTCACCCAGTGTTAGCGCTGACTTTCTGCCGAGCTGGTCGGAAGGTCGAATACCGGCAGAGAATAAAATCATGTCAGTTTCTAGTGCAGTGCCGTCAGCAAACACCATTTTATAGCGGCAGGTATCACCGGCCTCAATAGTTTGCGTTGCCTTCTGAGTGTGAACCGTCACGCCCAAGGCTTCAATTTTGTCCTTAAGAACGTTACCACCTGCTTGGTCTAGCTGTACCGCCATAAGCTGCGGGGCAAACTCAACCACGTGGGTGTCGAGTCCGGCTTGCTTTAATGCGTTAGCAGCTTCTAGACCCAACAGCCCACCACCAACAACAACCCCTACTTTGCTCACCGCTGCTGAAGCTTCAATAGCGAGTAGATCGTCTATAGTGCGGTACACCAAGCAATGCTCTTGATCGTTGCCAGGGATGGGTGGCACAAATGGGTATGAGCCCGTGGCTAGCACAAGCTTATCGTAGCTAAACACCTGCCCTTCTGAAGTCGTCACCTTATTATTGTCACGGTCTATATCGGTAACTAAGGCATTGGTAACTACGTTTACGCCCCACTCGGCGTACTGAGCGGGTGTAGTGAGCGCTAAGTCATCAGCACTCGCGCCGCTAAAAAAAGATGACAGATAAACGCGGTCGTACGCAAGGCGTGACTCGCCGCATAAAACGGTTATTTCTACATTGGCATCGCTTTGGTGAAGCTGCTCAACAAAATGATGCCCCACCATGCCGTTGCCTACGACGACAATTTGCGTTTTTGAGTCCAATGAAGTCATGGTATTCCCCTTTTTTCGGGACAAAAAAAAGCCCGCTTCAACTTTCGTTGATGCGGGCTTCGTTGCCTATTTTGCCAACGGTTTAGGTCGGCTAACACATTTTACGGAGTGTTATAAATCACACAATTTTCAGCGATTGACACAAATCACCAAAACACACTTTACGTTTATAGCTATCCAAATTCAGTGCCAAAATCGTAAATGATTGTTTTTATTTGATTTACTACAAAATAAGCAGTATTCAGACTTCACAACTGCACCAAACAAACGCAAAACTGTGTTTACTTGGTGCATTAAGGCTTTCAAACAACTTAGGCCAGTTTATCCGTCGCTACGCGGTAGCGAGGATCTTCAACTACGTTAATTTCAACAAACTTATCGGCCTTGCGAAGCAATGAACGACATTCATCGCTGATATGACGAATGTGTAGCTTTTTACCCTGCTCTTCGTATTTGTCAGCAAGGGTATCTAGCGCATCGATACCTGATGAATCCCAAATGCGAGAGTCTTTAAAGTCAATAACTACATCGTTAGGGTCGTTGGCGATATCAAACAGGTCTTTGAAATGCGATACCGAGCCAAAGAACAGCGGGCCGTCTAGTTCATAGACTTTCCAACCGTCGTTATCGATATGCGATTTCGATTCAATATGACGAGCGTGTTTCCATGCAAACACCAGTGCTGAAACGATAACACCCACCACAACCGCAATAGCCAGGTCAGCGATAACGGTAACGCCTGTTACTAGGAAAAGTACGAACGCATCTTCTTTGTTTACGCCGCGAATAATTCTGAATGACGCCCACTCAAATGTAGCGATAACCACCACGAACATAACGCCAACAAGGGCAGCGAGAGGAATCATTTCAATTAGCGGAGCAGCAAATAGAATAAAGCCTAATAATACAACCGCCGCGGTGATACCTGACAAGCGGCCACGGCCACCAGAGTTAATGTTAATCATACTTTGACCAATCATGGCACAACCGCCCATACCGCCAAAGAAACCGTTAACGGTATTTGCAACGCCTTGGCCAACGCACTCTTTGTTGCCGCGTCCGCGGGTGTCCGTCATTTCATCAATTAATGAAAGGGTAAGAAGCGATTCAATGAGGCCGACCAAGCAAAGAATGACTGAGGTTGGCAGAATGATCATGAAGGTTTCCCAGGTGAACGGCACCATAGGAATAGCAAAGCTAGGAAGTTCACCGGCTAGCGTTGCGGTATCGCGCTGGTCAGCTGGTAGCAAATCGCGAACAAAGTCGATTACAGTGCGCGCTTCAAGGTCAAGACCGTGTACTAACAAGGTTACCGTAACAATCGCTACCAGCGACGCAGGTACGGCTTTAGTTAGCTTTGGTAGTAAATAGATAATAGCCATAGTTAACGCCACAAGCCCTAACATCCAATATAGCAGCGTACCTTCCATCCACTGCAACTCACCGGCTGCGTTGGTCACTTTGAACTGGCCTAACTGCGCCAGGAAAATAACAATCGCCAAACCATTTACGAAGCCTAGCATTACCGGATATGGCACCAGTCGAATAAACTTCCCGAGCTTGAAAATGCCGCACATTATTTGCAGTAAACCGGCCAAAATAACCGCGGCAAATAAATACTGCACGCCGTGTTGGGCAACCAGTGCCACCATTACAACGGCCATGGCGCCAGTAGCACCAGAAATCATTCCTGGGCGGCCACCAATAGCGGAAGTGATCAAGCCCATCATGAAAGCCGCATAAAGACCAATCATTGGTTCTACGCCGGCTACAAATGCAAATGCTACGGCTTCAGGGACCAAGGCTAGCGCCACGGTAATACCTGATAGCACGTCGTTTTTAACGTTGCTGTCTTTACTGGTAATTAAATCGAACATGTTCTCTCAGAAGCTAGGATGTTAAACACAACAACCCACCGTGGCGTACACCGCGTTAAAGCAGAACACCAAGTAGGTAGGAGAATTTTTCGGCGATTCTATCACCATTGTAGCTTAAAATCTTTTAATAGATTGTTACGAACGCGAACCGTTACATGCAGTTGTGAAGAGACAATCCTCCTTATCCACCCCTCTCATCTTTGCCTGCCAACTTTTTAAGGCCAGCTTGAGGCTTAATTAAATCGCTGATGCTGACAAATTGCCTCATACGTGGCATCGTATAAGGGTTTTGGTTAACCGCGTCGTTCACTACGCTCAATTTCTAATTCGAGTCGTGACAAGACGTCGCAATAGGGCACAAGCCTTATTCAACGAGGAGTTAAAGTGGTACCTTATATTCTTACAATTTTGTGCGTGCTAGTGGCGGGCGCTATTCACTGGATGTCGCCAAAGGCTTATTGGAAAGCCACTATTATGTCGACCGCCGTTATCTTATTGTTTTCTGTAGCTGCACTGTTTATTTTTAAAGCATCAGGGATGTTAGTAAGCGAACATACGGGTGAAAATGCAGACTTTTCTGGGCAAATGCTTACCATCACCACAATGATTGCCTTCTTTGGTTTCTTAATTTCACTGTTTGTAGGTTGGTTTCTCCGCGTTGTCAGAAACTAATCTGGATAGCAAAACCACACCTTTTGCGAAGCTGCACCATTTTGGCGCAGCCTCGCCAATTCGGCATTACATCGTCCCCGGCGAATACCTCACATCCAGCTCCAAACTCCCCCCCCTCAATCTTGCTACCACACTCAATTTCTCTACCCCCTTTGCGTTTTCACTGCTTTCTGACCTTTATCTTCGAAAATTCTAATAAACAGGGCATAAGTGTTGCTTGTTAATTGTTGCTCGATTTGAAGAGTGAAGAGTTTCTAACATTGTTTCCGCATAAAAACGCATCCATCGAGATAAAGGCGAAACGTGTGTACCAATAAGCAGCAGGCCTTAATATGCTTCATGAACCTGAACCGACCATTGCGCTTTGTAGTGACGCTACTAAGCGCTTTTTGTTAGCGGCAAAGCACGCTGAAATTACCGTGCTTGAACAACTATCGAGCAACTGTCGCATTGTAATTGCGGTTCGAGAGCTTATTCATGAATTACAAAAAGAGCGTGGTGCCAGTAATATTTTTCTAGCTTCGAAAGGAGAGCGTTATAGTTCTGAGCGAATGCAATATGTCAGTGCGAGTGAGCAAGCCGAATCTATACTAAAGAGTCATTTAAAGTCTCTCTACCTCACTGATGAAATTACCTCGGGCAATCCGCGCTTGTTGAGCAGTATTACGCTTGCCATGCAGGCAACAGATTACTTGCCGCGACTACGTGGGCAAGTCAGCAAGCAAATGCTGACGCCTCTGGAATCGACCCGAGCCTATAGTCGACTAGTCGCTAGTTTACTTACGGTAATTTTTGAAGCGGCGGATATTGCAAGCGACCCAACAATTACCCGGTTACTGGTTGCCCTGTTCAACTTTATGCAAGCTAAAGAATACGCTGGGCAGGAACGTGCATGGGGAGCTATTGGTTTCGCAGAAACCCACTTTGATGTGCGACTTTGCGAAAAGCTTGCCGCCTTGCAGCAAGCTCAGGAACATCACTTCGGGATATTCTGTGAGTTTAGCTGCAAAGCACAAAAAGACGCACTGGAATCTTTAAATAAAAGTCCGGCGGCAATCGATATCACACAGCTCAGAAATATGATTGCACAACTCAGTGACGGCAGTCCTATTGCCAGTGAAATTTCTGAAGTATGGTTTGATGTGGCTACACGGCGTATCGATGCAATGCAGGATATTGAAGTTGCGCTAACAGAAACTCTTACGCAACAAACCAATACAAAAGTGGCCAACGCCAAAAATGAAATGGCCAATCACCAACAGTTACTTACGCGCTTTAACGATGAACATACAACTGATGGCTCGCCGCTTACCTTGCTGTTTGACCCAAGCATGCCCGGCTTAGCGGAAGACACTAAAGAAGACGAGATCAAAACACTGTCACTCAACGAGCAGACAAAGACCCTATCTGCCCACCGCTCTTTTTATGACTTATTGCGTTCACAGGCACAGCACATAGAGGATATGGAGCGAGAGCTTGAAGAAGCGAAGCGGGCAATACAAGAACAAAAACTGATTGGACGCGCCAAGCTCGTAATTATGGAACAATTCGGATTGAGTGAGAATAGCGCGTATCGGCGATTACAAAAACAAGCGATGAGTGAAAATACAACCATAGCTATCATTGCGTCTAAAATCGTCAACATTGCAACGAAGAGCGTCACACGAAAGTAGAGTGCATTTTTTTGTGGTCGCAATTTGTAGCGCAAGTTATTTAGCTGGATAGTCCACGACCTTTAACGATGGCCATTGAGTTAGCCAGTTTTTAGCATTAACTCTTTGTTTAAAAACATCAGGTCTTGGATGTTTTGGGTTAATGCTTAGCGTGCCCGCGAAGTTGGCCGACAAGCCAAACGGTGCAAGCACATCTATATCACCGCTTTCAGTAAGTCGAACTGCTACACAGGTCTCCTGCTCTATCCAATATGAAATCGCTTCGTGACAATTTTTATAGGGAGCGTGATCGTGCGCTAGGTGCATGCGCGCTTGGTTTTTTACTTGCCAGTTAGCGTCTGCTACAAGGCGGCTTAGCTCTCCCTCAAGAACTAGCTCATGTGCTTTTGTCGCCGAGAGTAGTACCGATTGTTCGACTGCTTGAGAGGGTGATTGATGAAAAGATGATGCGGTATGTGTCTTAACAACATTTTTGCTTTGCCCGAGCTCATCAGAGCTAAAGTAAATCACATCAATATCGTTAAGTGGAGTGGGCGTGGCTTTGTTGTGCAACATATCCCAAATGGCATTTCGCACAAACCCAGCGCCGATATACCCTTGCGGTACATTTAGGGCGCGTAACGCGCGAAGGCATCGCATTCTGAAAGGGTCCTGACGAATAATTTCACTTAGCTTTAGAACGAACTCCCTCTCTTTCTCGTCAAATCGAGCTTGCGTCACCTATCCATTCCTTAATATTTGTGAAACAAGCCTACAGCCCACAACAGCCTTCAGTTCGTCACTAGTCGTAGCGCGACTTCCGCTTTCCATGATTAATGACGTTATTTGTCGTGTTTACTGCCACCCAAGCAGTTAGGTGAGACTAAAGATTGTCCGCCTCGTGCTTCCCATTCGGCAGGGGTATATGTATGAAGCGCTAAAGCATGAACAGGCCCTTGCAGCGCCTCGGCGGCAAGACCATTAATTTCTCTGTGTCTCGCTATCAAGCGCTTGCCTTCAAAAGTATCGCTTACTACCGTCACTTTAAAATGACTTTGAGCTCCCTCAGGCACATTGTGCATAAAGCTTTCATCCACAACTTCGAGGTATTGCGGATTAAGTGCAGTTTCAATAGTGGACTCAAGAAATGCTTTTACTTGCATAGCTTACCTTGCTCTTTGAATAAGATGTCTAAATGTAAGATTAATTCTACCACCGATAGGCTTAGCCGTCTTCGCTATACCGTGCACGTAATGACTTTGGGTAGAACCAGCCATTATCAATACGCTACCATGCTCAAGCACTTGCGTATGCTTCTCTTTCGTTTCTTTATGCTTGAAAACAAAGGGTCTTGCTTCGCCCAAGGTAACAGATGCTATAACCGGGTTTATCCCCAATTCAGGTTCATCATCAGAGTGGAAGCTCATGCTGTCTTGCCCATTGCGATACCAGTTCGCTAAAACACTATTGAATTTTGTTTTGTGCTCTGACCCGCATAGTTCCTCACAACATTTTTTAATGTCCAAAAGGCTTTCGGTCCACGGGTTCGGAGACATGGTTAAATTTGAATAGGTATAGGTACACTCTTCGTCGCCGTGCCAGCTCTGAAGGCGCGGTATTTTTACGGGTTTCCCGAACAATCGAATAGTATCCTGACGCCAGGGTAGTTCGGCCTGAAGCTGCTCAAAAAAGGTATCTGATGCTTTTTTGGATAGTGCATTTGGAAAATAAGTAACATCGCCCTCTGACAGCGGAAGCTTATAGGGAGCGTGGTTGTCGTTCGGGGACTCAAATAGAGAAAATTGCATGCGTAAGTATAGTGCTTCAGTTAGTTCTCAATTCTGGCTGCGGGTACTTAGCCTCGAAAGCGTTAAGATACACCGAGACGAAAACCCAATTACACTTTAATTACGTACATTTTGCCAAGGTGGATTGTTATACCCCTTGGTTAATACTCACGCTTAAAGCGGGAGTAGTATAACGAACAATAGCGAGTTATTAGGTAGAGCCACCCGCTTGATATGGTAAGATAAAGGCAGAAGATGTAACCAATTACACATTCGCTAACGGTGAATGTCTTGAGCTTTTCCCTGAAAACAGACCCCAATGAATACAGAATTTATTTTTGCCGACCGACAATTTTCGCTGATTCGCTATCCTGAAAAGCACCAGCACGTAAGCCTTCAAGCATGGGATAGCGCCGACGAGCTTATTATTGAGCACGTTGAGACGTTACTAAGTGATGAAGCACTTTCGATTGACGGCGGTGAAAATGATGGCCCGATGATGATCTTTAATGACGATTTCGGTGTGCTGGGTTGCTGGTTCTCGCATTTAGCGCCGTACTGGATATCCGACTCTTACATCTCGCTGCGCTCATTGCATGAAAATTTGAAAGCCAACCAGTTGCTGAACACATCAGAAGTTGCTGCCACAGATGAGCTTCAAACCGCGCCCGTACAAACGCTGACGAGTGTGCAGAGCTTAACGTTTAAGCCGGAAAAAGCACCGCGCCTTGTTGTACTTAAGGTGCCCCGCGCCCTTGCCCTACTTGAACAGCAGCTTATCGACTTACAAAAGTATGTGACGCCCGACACCCGTATAGTGGCAACGGGTAAAGTTAAAGCCATTACTAAATCTGTGCTTAATCTTTTTGAGCGTTATATCGGCCCCACTACCACGTCCCTTGCCAAAAAGAAGTCCCGGCTTGTGTTCGCCACGCCTCGCGAGTCGCTCAAACTATCAGACTCGCCCTATCCAACGCGCTGGCAGTGCAAGAGCACCATGGGAGCACCACTAACCATAGACAATCTAGCAAATGCGTTTTCTCGACAGTCTCTGGATATCGGCGCACGTATCATGTTGGAGCACATGACAGTAAGCGCTAACGACGTCGTAGTTGATTTAGGTTGCGGCAACGGCGTACTAGGAGTAAACGCGTTGACACTCGCTCCTGACGCCAAAGTAATCTTTGTCGACGAATCGTATATGGCGCTGGAAAGTGCCAGACTAAACGTACTTAACAACCATCCAGATAAAATTGCGCAGTGCGAGTTTGTAGCAAGCAATTGCCTAGAAACATTACTTAACCGAGAGCACAAACCGGCTGTTACTAAAATTCTTTGTAACCCACCGTTTCACCAACAAAACGCGATTACCGATCATATCGCATGGCAAATGTTTACCGATTCTCGGGATTTGCTGATTAAAAGCGGTCACTTGGTTGTTGTTGGTAACCGCCATCTTGATTATCACATTAAACTTAAGAAGTTATTTGGTGGCGCCAAGGTACTTGCGAGTGACAAAAAGTTCGTTATCTTAGGCACTGCGAAACGCTAAGCGTGCCCAATAGGTTATCCGCGAAATCTGAAATACATTTAAAGGCATTTTTATGAGAAAAATACTTTTACCACTTTTCACCGCCGTTTTGCTGCTAGGTAGCAGTTCTGCGGTTATGGCAAAGAAAGACGATGGTTCTCAGGTTCAGCCTGATAACTACTATCCAAGGGTAAAAATTGAAACCACAATGGGCGATGTTGTAGTGGAACTCGATAGAAGACGTGCGCCGATTACGGTGAACAACTTTCTTCGCTACGTAGATAAACGCGCATATGAAGACACTATTTTTCATCGCATTGTGCCAGGGTTTGTTGTACAAGGCGGCGGATATACTGCCGATTTCAACGGCAAATCAAATTTCCCAGATATCTTTAACGAATCGGGTAACGGGTTGACTAACGACTTGCACACCATCGCAATGGCAAGACAAAGCGACCCGCATACGGCAAACCGCCAGTTTTTCTTTAACGTAAACGACAACACTAGCTTAAACCCTGGAAGAGACTGGGGTTATGCAGTATTTGGCGTGATTGTAGAAGGCGAAGACATTGTCGACGCCATGTCTGAAGTAGAAACAGAATATTCCATTCGCTTGAATGCGAATAACGTCCCGATTGAGCCTATCATCATTAAGAAAATGACCGTGCTGCCGCCCCTGTAATTTTTGACTGAAGTCGTAAAGCAGGAATTAAAAGGCAGCTGAGCTAGGGGCTGATAGTTCCAATCTATACAAGTGCTGGCCGGGAAAGGCTTTATCAAAGTATAGCCCCTGCTTTTCAAACCCTAATCGCATTAAGAGTTTTTGTGATGCCATATTTTCTGGGTGGGTCATCGCTGTTAAAAAGCGATAGCCTTGTGAGGCAGACCAGGCGATAACACACTGGCATGCCTCAAAGCACACACCATTTCTTCTCGCCTCAGGCAGCATAGCAAAGCCTAAGTCAGGGCATTCAAATGCGAATCGATTGAACAGCCCACACACACCTAACGGTTGCTTAGTTTCGCTCAGTTCAACAGCTAGTAGACCATACCCCCACTCTTCTCGCTGCGCATTAGTTTTACCAATATAGTCACAGGCGTCGTCTACGTTATTAACGTTTTTACTTCCAATGTATTTAAGCCATAGTACGTCTTGCTGAAGTGCTAGTATCCAATGCTTGTCATCATAGGTCAGCGGACGCAATGTAATTCTATCGTTCGTAAAAAAAGAGGTGGTCGTATTCACACTAATCCTTTTGCCAGTATGGTTAAACTAACGGGATATTATTCTTATCGTAAATAATTGTGAGCGTGTATTACCTTAATGGGCAAGGTATTCATTCACAGACGCTCACACTACCTGTTTGATAGAAGCGTGTCTATGTGTTCAATTTGCTTGCTGTCCACAAGTGCAGCTCGAGGGTATTTAGGCGCAACTCTGTCGTTTACTCTCGGATGTTCCCAAAGCGAGGTTTGCGCTATAAACCGCTTAGCCTCTTCTTGACCACCGTGCTCCAAACAACCAGCCAAACAGGTATCAATGTAAGTTTGATGGACGGGGTATGCCTCACTTGCAGGTTCACAGGCAAGGGTTTCACAAATCCAAAAAGAAAATTGTGAAAGGGTATCTTCTAACCACGTTGCATTATCAGGGTGATGTAAATGAAAATCGAGGTTTTGAGGGCTGACTTCAACAAAGCGATAGTCTTTTTCTCTTTCTTGAAGCGCGGGATTAATTTGCGTGGGGACCAGCTGGGCGTTTAGCTTACTCGTTGCATTTGCTACTGCTCCTACGTAGGTTTGCTTTTCTTCAACGCTGCGCGTCACCCAAGCCCTTTCGAAACCTGAAACGGTAACGGGGATCCCCTGAATAAAAATGTTCGAGTAGCGCTCTCGGCTATCTTTACTTAGTAAGCTTCCGTAACCTAAAACCATGTGTTTTTCGGTTTGTGATTGTAGCCATTGGGCTAGCTCTTTCATTGTCACCTCTATGTCACAGCAGTGTAGCTTGCTAGTGTAAAAATGAAAAAGGCGGTGTGCAATACTGAAGTGACCCCCAATAGTTGGACTATCCAATTACTGGGGGTCTTTTTATGTCAAAACATCACAGAGCATTTAAGTTAAAGCTAGCGCGACTAGCGCAAGAAGAGAGTTCAGGAGCCTTAGGTAGAAAGTTTAAAGTACGACCTAACCTTATTCGTTACTGGTCTCAAGTCTATCGCATCAACGGCTTTGATAGTTTTATCCATAAGCAATTGCCTTACACCTTTGAATTTAAACTGCATGTACTCAATNTGAAGTGACCCCCAATAGTTGGACTATCCAATTACTGGGGGTCTTTTTATGTCAAAACATCACAGAGCATTTAAGTTAAAGCTAGCGCGACTAGCGCAAGAAGAGAGTTCAGGAGCCTTAGGTAGAAAGTTTAAAGTACGACCTAACCTTATTCGTTACTGGTCTCAAGTCTATCGCATCAACGGCTTTGATAGTTTTATCCATAAGCAATTGCCTTACACCTTTGAATTTAAACTGCATGTACTCAATGCTATGTCTGCGAATCATTGGTCACTGACATATACCAGCGCCTATTTCGACTTATCATCCCCAGGTATTTTATTTCAATGGCAAAAGCTTTATGCTCGCGAGGGTATAACTCGTCTTAAACCACAGAAAACAGGTAGGCCTCGCGTGATTAATCATTCTTCTACTCCTAAACCATCATCTGAGATGACTGAAAAAGAACTGAGAGAAGAGCTCGATTATCTACGTGCAGAGAACGCTGTCTTAAAAAAGTTAGAAGCCTTGGCTCAAGCCAGAAAGAAAAAAGCAAAGACAAAACGATAGTTGTCGAAGAGCTCAAGGCAATATATAGCTTACAGCATTTATTAAAGGTTACAGGGCTTCCCAAGAGTGTGTATTACTACCATCGTAATACCCTGAATCAGCCTTGTTCCAATACTGACTTACGCATAAAGATACGTGATATCTATCACAAGCATAAAGGTCGATATGGCTATCGTAGAATAACTTACGCGCTAAGAATGATGGGCTTGGTAGTTAATCACAAGCGTGTGCAACGCTTGATGGGTGAACTCGGCTTGAAATCAAAAGTCAGGCCTAAACGCTATAAATCTTACAAAGGTGAAGTCGGCAAAGTCGCTGAAAATGTCCTTAAACGTGAATTTACGRCAAAGAAACCGAATCAAAAATGGGTAACTGATGTGACTGAGTTTAAGGTCAACGGCCAGAAAGTATATCTGTCACCGATAATAGACCTGTTTAACCAAGAGGTGGTTAGCTATGAAGTTCGAACATCGGTTACGTTACCCTTAGTCACTGATATGCTCAAAGCTGCCACAGCAAAGCTACTGAAGCACGAGAAGCCACTCTTACACTCAGACCAAGGTTGGCAATATCAAAACATACAATACCAACAACACCTGAAAAAGCATGGGTTGCTTCAAAGTATGTCTAGGAAAGGAAACTGTTTAGACAATGCCGTTGCAGAGAACTTCTTCGGCATATTAAAAACTGAGATGTATCACAATGAAACGTTCAAAGATGCGAATGAGCTCATTGAAAACATCAAAGAATATATTGATTACTACAACAACGAACGCATTAAGCTAAAACTAAAAGGCCTGAGTCCGATACAATATCGAAATCAGGCCTTGGTTGCCGCTTAGAAATGAGTCCAACTTAATGGGGTCACTTCAAATTCAGTGCCTTTTATCTAACCAAAATTCTTCATCGTTAGCCGCTAACAACAAAAAGTCCGCTATCATCCGCATCAATACGAATAGTAGATTCAGGGATAAGCTCGCCAGCGAGTAATTGATGCGCGAGTGGGTTTTCCACTTGCACTTGAATTGCTCGTTTAAGCGGTCTTGCGCCAAACACAGGGTCGAAGCCAGCGTCTGCCAACTTATCCATTGCTGCCGCAGTAAGCGTAAGTTTATACCCTTTCTCTGCCAGCCTTGCACGAAGTGAGGCAAGCTGAATTTTGGCTATAGACTTAATCTGCTCTTTCCCTAGTGGATGGAATACCACTATATCATCTACGCGGTTGATGAATTCAGGCCTGAAGTGTTGCCCTACTACACTCATTACCGACGCTTTCATATCGTCATACTGGCTTTCATTGTGCTTATCTTGGATGATGTCTGACCCTAGGTTAGACGTCATGATCACAACCGTATTTTTAAAATCTACAGTGCGCCCTTGTCCATCAGTAAGTCGTCCGTCATCTAACACTTGAAGCAAGATATTAAATACGTCTGGGTGCGCCTTTTCAACTTCGTCCAGAAGAATTACCGAATACGGTTTGCGGCGCACGGCTTCCGTTAAGTACCCTCCCTCTTCATAACCGACATAGCCGGGAGGAGCACCTACTAAACGTGCTACTGAATGTTTTTCCATAAACTCAGACATGTCGATACGCACCATAGCGTCTTCAGTATCAAACATAAAGCCTGCCAGCGCCTTACACAGTTCTGTTTTACCTACACCTGTCGGCCCTAAGAACAAGAATGAGCCGATAGGCCGATTTGGATCTGCAAGCCCTGCACGTGAACGTCTAATGGCATTTGATACAGCCTGAACCGCCTCTTCTTGACCCACAACACGTTTGTGAAGAACATCTTCCATGCGCAGTAATTTCTCGCGCTCGCCCTCTAGCATTCTCGCTACGGGAATACCAGTCCAGCGAGAAAGCACATCGGCAATTTCAACGTCAGTAACTTTGTTTTTGAGTAACGTAGTTTCTCTGGTTTCATTTTCAGCCGCTTGCTCTAGCTTTGCTTCTAGCTCGGGAATACGGCCATATTGCAGTTCCGACATGCGGTTTAGGTCAGACGCACGTCGAGCAATTTCCAAATCAAGTTTAGCCTGTTCAAGCTCCCCTTTGATGGTTTGAGTGCCCTGCATGGCGTCTTTTTCGTCCAGCCATACTTTTTCAAGCTCTGCATACTTAGTTTCCGCTTGCTCACGCTCTAGCTCAATCATTTCAAGGCGCTTATGACTCGCGTCATCAGTTTCTTTGGCAAGCGCTTGTTCTTCCAACTTAAGCTGGATGATACGACGCTCCAGACGATCCATTTCCTCTGGCTTAGAGTCTATTTGCAAACGAATACTTGAAGCTGCTTCATCAATAAGGTCAATTGCCTTGTCTGGTAATTGACGGTCACTAATGTAGCGATGTGACAAACTCGCTGCTGCAACAATTGCCGGGTCGGTAATGTCGACCGAGTGATGCAACTCATAACGTTCTTTGAGGCCTCGCAGAATGGCAATGGTGTCTTCTACACTTGGCTCTTCAACTAATACTTTTTGGAAACGACGTTCAAGCGCAGCGTCTTTTTCAATGTACTGACGATATTCATCCAGTGTAGTAGCCCCTACGCAGTGAAGTTCACCACGGGCTAACGCAGGTTTAAGCATATTACCTGCATCCATCGCTCCATCGCCCTTCCCTGCACCTACCATGGTGTGCAGTTCGTCAACGAATAAGATCACGCGGCCTTCTTCTTTGGCCAGCTCATTAAGCACTGCTTTAAGGCGCTCTTCAAACTCACCGCGATATTTAGCCCCCGCTACTAATGCGCCCATATCCAAGGCAAGAACGCGCTTGTTCTTTAACCCTTCTGGAACTTCGCCATTAATGATGCGCTGTGCCAAACCTTCCACAATAGCCGTTTTACCCACACCCGGTTCACCAATGAGAACGGGGTTGTTTTTGGTTCTGCGCTGTAAAACTTGGACGGTTCGACGAATCTCATCGTCTCGACCAATAACCGGGTCTAGCTTACCTTGTTCGGCTCGCTCGGTTAAATCTGTGGTGTACTTTTCGAGCGCCTGACGAACGTCCTCGGCGTTGGGGTCTGTCACCTTCTGTCCACCACGCATGTCGTCTATCGCACTTTCTATAGCTTCTTTAGTAATATTCAGGCTTTTGAGGATTTCACCCAAGCGCCCTTTATCTTGTAGCGCCGCAAGAACAAAGATTTCTGAAGTGATGTATTCGTCTTTCCGTTGCTGCGCTATCTTGTCGCAAAGATTTAGTAAAATGCCGCTGTCTTTACTTAATTGAACATCGCCTCCAATGCCTTCAATACGAGGCAAGCGTTCAATAGCTTGGCTCAGTGCTGATCGCAGCGCATTAACATTAATGTTAGCTTGATCAAGTAGTGGACGTACTGAACCACCTTGCTGGTTCAGCATAGCAGTCATAAGGTGAACGGGTTCAATGTATTGGTGATCTCGCCCCAATGCGAGTGATTGAGCATCGGAAATGGCGAGCTGAAATTTACTGGTAAATCTATCTAGTCTCATAATCTCAACCTAAAAAAATTAACAACTATTTATGTTCTAGTTATGTAGGCTGCACAATTGTGATTCAAGTACGAGATTAAAAAGTTAGCCAAAAAGATAAGAAATAGTGACGAGAGTTTGATTTAGCGCAAACATTTCGGGCACGCCCCCTCGTTAAGAGGAAACGGTTACAGAATACCGATGACGCTTACCATACGCCCTGTCGTGCGCTTGTTTTGGTGGGTTGCTCTTCGATGTGAATAAAAGCGCTTTTCATCAGTGTACGTACACAAATTACTTAAGGTAATATTTTCAACACCAGCCTGCTGTAATTGCACCCGCGTTACCCTAGGTAAGTCTAGTAAAAACTTGCCTTTATTAGCACTATCAGAAATGGCGCCCTCTACATGACGAAATTTATTTGCCTGTTCGGCATCAACTTCGTAGCAGCCACCGCTGATTGCGGGTCCAACCCAAGCAATGAGTTTGTTAGATTTACACTTAAAACGTGAAATAGCATTTTTAACAATATTACTCTCAAGACCCTTCCATCCCGCATGCACTGCGGCAATTTCTTGTCCACTCTCATCACATAAAAGTATAGGTACACAGTCTGCGGTCATCACCGCACAAAAATGTGAATTAGAAGTAGAGTAAGCCGCATCGGCAGTGGTATCTGCACTTGGAAGCGACACGACGCGGTTGCTGTGAACTTGTTCTAACCACGTGATTTTCTCGCTATGCGGGATGAGACTTCTATTGGCCTTTACTAACATTAAGTCGTCACCCACGTGGGCGCCAACGTTCAAGCCTGCAAAATCACCTACGCTTGCTCCTCCCATTCTTGTCGTTGTATAAGCAACAATGTTAGGAGGACAAGACCACGCTGGCGTAATCAAATCCAGCGCTGGCGAAATAGATGAGTTTGCAGCTGAAAATGTCATTTTCTCGCGCCTCTGCTTAAAGAATATCCTGTGGATTGTCCGTGGTATCTTTTTTAACGGCTTTAAGTAGGTCCTGCATGTCCTGAGGTAGCGGAGCTTTCCACGTCATCCACTCTTCCGTTTCTGGATGGAATAAAGAAAGCTGAGCGGCATGTAATGCCTGACGTTGGAACCCGCGAAGCGCTGCAATAAACTCTTCTGAAGCTCCCTTGGGTAAACGAGGACGCCCACCATAAACCTGATCGCCCAGCAATGGGTGTTTGATGTGGGCCATATGAACGCGGATTTGGTGCGTACGGCCAGTTTCAAGTTTTAAGCGCAGGTGTGTGTATGCGCGGAATTTTTCGATAACACGAAAATGCGTTACCGCCGGTTTACCCATTTCACGAACTGCCATGTGCGTTCGTTTCGTAGCGTGTCTTCCAATAGGCGCATCAACAATACCACCTGCAACCATAGTACCTAGTGCAATGGCTTCGTATTCTCGGCTCATCTCTCTGCGCTGCAGTTGGTCAACAAGATGCGTTTGCGCGGGAATTGTTTTTGCCACTACCATTAAACCAGTGGTGTCTTTATCAAGTCGGTGGACAATACCCGCTCGCGGCACTTTATCTATATCAGGGCAATGATTAAGTAGTGCATTCAGCACCGTACCGCTTGGGTTCCCGGCACCTGGGTGCACAACCAAATCGGCTGGCTTGTTAATTACTAAGATGTGCTCATCTTCATAAACGATGTTTAGCGCGATGTCTTGCGCTTCGCTTGTTACCTGTACGTCCATTTCGGCCTGTACAGTAACAAGTTCATCCATTTGCATTTTGTGCCGTGGTACGGTGATTACTTCACCATTGACAGAGACATTTCCCTCTTGAATCCAAGTTTTTAACTTAGAACGAGAATATTCAGGGAACAAATCAGCCAAAACCTGATCTAATCGTAAACCAAAATGCGCAGCTTCCGTTGAAGCTTCTAATTGTATTGTGTTCGGCGACTGTGTCATAACACCATTGATTGCGTCTAAAAAAGGGTATTATAACAAGTATTCACGCTGTACACTGCCTTGTTTACGTTTTTGTATGGTTTTTCTCATCGTTAGTACGTTAGAATGCAATCAAAGTGTTGTTGTTTAACACATGAGCTTAGACAGCGAAGTATTAAAACTGTTTAGCAGGAAAATAGAATTATTATGAAATCATTTCGTCTACTGGCCCCCGTTTTAGTGGGTGCTATGGTATCTGTCGCAGGATGTAGCTCTTCGGATAATGAAGAGAAAGCCGTTTTAGCTAACATGGGTGCGCAGCAACTATACGACAGAGCAAAGCAGAGTATGGAAGTAGGAAACTTTAGCGCTGCTGCTCAAACACTAAGCGCGCTAGATTCACGCTATCCTTTTGGCCCTTTATCGCATCAAGTACAGCTAGACCTTATTTATAGCTATTATAAATCGGGCAAAACTGAAGAGACGCTTGCTACTATCGATAGATTTATTCGTCTGAACCCTAATCATTCGGATGTTGATTACGCATATTACATGCGTGGATTAAGTAACATGGAATCAGATAGTAATCTTTTCCAAGAGCTAATGAATATTGACCGTACGGATCGAGATCCGTCGAAATCTCGTGCGGCGTTTGAAGATTTCCGCAGACTCATCCAACAATATCCAGATAGCAAATATGCGGCAGATGCGAAACAGCGCATGGTTCATATTAAAGACCGCTTAGCTCGTTACGAGATTGCTATCGCACGTTTTTATATGAGACGCCAAGCGTATGTGGCTGCTGCAAACCGTGGCCGTTATGTTATTGAGCATTTTCCAAATACCACACAGGTGCAGCAGGCGCTTGAAATCATGGTTTCAAGTTATGAGCAATTAGGCCTTGATGAATTGCGCGATAACGCAATGAAAACATTGAAGCTTAACTATCCTGAGAGCGAGTTCATTAGCTAAGGCTATTGTATATTTACTTGGTAGTTATTTACTGAGAAGCCGACTGTAACTAAAAAACGCACTTATGTGCGTTTTTTGTTTGGTTTCTAGGTACTTATGCTCGCATCCTTGCAAAGGATACTAGCGGAAAAACAAGTGGCTAAAGGGGTTTAGCAACCTAGCTAGACCTGATGTAAAATGTAGTGGTTGGTCGACTATACTGAAAACTAAACACCCATCTTTCCCTTCAGATTTAGGCGTATGTGTTTTCTCGCCGTCCATATAAATAAAATCCCCTGTATCGTACCGACTCAGTCCATCACTGAACTCACCGTCAATAACTAGGGTATATTCTGTTCCTCGGTGGGTATGCTCTGGAACACTGCCGCCACTTCCCATGAATATGAAATTTGCTACGCCTTGATTACCTAAATCTACAGGCGCTTGCCACAACTTTCCTACAAGACTTGACCAGTTACCTGTTTTGTCGATGTAGCGATGCAATGTTCTGGGTAAAGTAAACACTCGGCCATCTAATTCTACTGTCTTTACGCCACTATTTACTTGGGAAGATGCTTTATGTTTCAACGGTTCTCTATATTCTAGCGGTTGCTTTGCCGCTGAACCATTTTGTCTAGAAGACGGAAGTTGGGTAATTTGGGACAGCATGTCGCCAAACTGAAGTGTCATTTCGGTTCTGTCGCCAGCACTCAGACTCGCGTTCGATACCATTTGAGCGGCAAGACTTTCTGTTTCAATCTCTACAAAACGCTGACATTTTTCGCACATGTCACAATGTGCGGAAACCATCAGTGATATAGCAGGTGACAATGTGCCCTCAACGAAATCTCTAAGCTGTTGGGCACTTGGGTGAAACCTAATCATTATCGTTTAACATGACCTTTAATCGTTGAAGCGCCAAGCGCGTACGCGACTTTACTGTACCTAATGGAATAGAAAGCTCATCGGCAACTTCTTGTTGTGACTTGCCATCAATATAAATAGCTTCGACCACAGCTTTTTGCTTTACAGGAAGTGATTCAAATAAATAACCAATCTGCTCTAAAGTAACTTGCTCGTCAAGTGGCGCTTCATTAGCGTCCGCAGTTTGTTCGCATAAAACCGGCCATAAGTCATCAGAACACACGTCTTCTTTTCTGTTTTGCAATTTGCGCAACATATCAAAGCGGATATTCCGTGCAATGGTAAAAATCCACGTTGAAGGAGAACCCTTTTCTGCATTGAACAAATGCGCCTTTTGCCAAACATTCGACATAGTATCTTGCACCAGTTCCATTGCCAGTGCCTCATTACCCATTTGTTTTAATGCATAAGAGCGTAAACGAGGCGCGAAGTAGTTAAACACACGAGCAAAAGAACGTTTGCACCGGGCATCTGCAACCGCGACAAGGTAATCAGACATTTCAGTAGCACACTCTTTAGGTTTGATTGTGCTGTTACTTTGTTCCAAAGGAATTCCAACTAACATAAGATTCGTCCGCTTTTCCGTTTTGGTTGTATCATTCTACGGCGTTATGACTTAAAACGTTTGCGAAAATCGCGAATATTGGATTACGAATTTGTAATATAACAATTCAGTTCTCACTCTTAAGCAATTAAAGCAGAGAGGTAATTAAGTAAACCAGTACATTCTCTTTGCGCTAAAAAGTGCTGTTTTTGAGAACCATCAACTGGCAGCAATTCTAACCATCGATTTAATACCCAGTGAGGGCAATCAAATTTTGGTGATTCATACAGCGATGCCAGTTCTTCGTAATTTCCAAATATTTCTTTAAGTCGCTCGTCCATAGGCGCTATTTGTTGAGGGGCCAAATCGCACTGCCAAGGCTCTAAAACCTTACAACTACCGGTACGAAGACCATCTTTTTCAACTTCAATGCTACTTACCTCAACTAAATGAGAACCAGCAACCTTTATGCCAAGCAACCCATCGTCAAGCATATCGAAGTCAACAACCTTCGCGTACGTCCCTATTTTGTGAATGTGTTCATTCAATTCTTTATTGCCATTCGCATTTAGCATGCACATGACAAAGCCTTTATTTTCGGCGCATGCCTGCTTAACCATACGCACATATCTAGGCTCAAAAATACGCAACGCCATTCTACCTTCCGGCAGAAGGTGCGCAGATAAAGGGAATAAAGGGAAACGTTCTACACTCATACTCAGCACTTCCGAAAACACGAAAATAATTACGCAAGTGAGAACAAATAGGATCGAATGGGAAAATTTTTCACAGATAAACAGAAAAACATGATCTTAAGAATGTTGTTTGGTGTAACTTAATTTTTGAATAAGAACATTAACAGATTTCGAATCAGAGACTTGCGACAAATAAGAAAAAGTGCCCTCGAATTTTTTCAGAGTGGTATTTCATCAATACTCAATCTCGCGATTTAAATATCATGATAGGAAGGCCTATGGACGTCATTGGACGCTTTTGTAAATTTTACACAGATATATGTCAGATTTCGCCGGAAGACTTGGAAGAAATCTACGCCAATGATGTTTTGTTTATAGACCCTATCACTACACATCGTGGCATCGAAGAGGTTAAACATTACTTTTCCAATTTATTAACCCAAGCCCAAAGCTGCAAATTTGATATATCAGATGTGTACATGTGTTCATCTACGAACGCCGGGGAAGAAGAGCGAAAACACAGTGACGTTACCCACGTTGCCAATTGGACCATGAAACTAACGCTTAAAAGTAATTCGAAAGAAATAACGTTAGATGGCACTACCCAACTTGGTGTCAAGAAAGACAGTATCATCTATCACAAAGATTACTACGACTTGGGCGAAATGGTTTATGAGCACGTACCCATTTTAGGTTTTGTAGTTAAAAAAATTAAAGGGAAGCTAGCACAGTGAAAACTATGTTAATTACCGGAGCAACATCTGGTATCGGCAAAGCGTTAGCTATAAACGCTGCGAATAAAGGTTACCAGGTTATTGCATGCGGTCGAAATAAAGAGACTCTCGACGAGCTTAGCAAGTATAGCAACATCAACGCTTGTCAGTTTGATGTTACCAGTCTTGACGATACTCGACGAGCACTAGCAACGGTTAAATTCGATATTGCTGTCCTCAACGCTGGTACCTGCGAATATGTCGATATTGATGACTTTGAGCCTGACATGTTTAGGCGTGTTTTCGAACCTAACTTCTTTGGTGTAGTTCATTGTGTAGACGCCCTACTTCCAAGACTTAAGCGTGGCGACAAACTTGTGATTGTGGACAGTATGGCCCGTTTACTTCCTTTCACACGAACTCAAGCCTACGGTGCGAGCAAAGCTGCTCTGCATTATTTTACTAAATCGCTGGAAGTTGACCTTCATCACAAAGGAGTGAAAGTGCAAGCGGTGTCTCCTGGATTTGTAGAAACACCTCTCACCGATAAGAATGATTTCGAAATGCCAATGAAAATCAGTGCTGAAGAAGCCGCTGATGCTATGCTCAAGGGGATTGAGAGCAATAAACAAACTGTTTTCTTTCCTAGAGTATTTGGTTTTATTCTTCGCTTTATGCACATATTACCAACCCCACTACAAAAGCGCTTATCGTTAGCGATGCGAGAAGAACAATAAGAGAAAAATAATGAAAAATGAGATTGCCATTATAGGCACAGGTATTTCAGGGTTAACCTGCGCGCACCTTTTAAATAGGCAGCACAATATTACGGTATACGAAGCAAATGACTATGTAGGTGGTCATACTGCAACAAAGAAAATTGATGATAATGGAGAAACCCACCATATCGACACCGGTTTTATCGTTTTTAACGATTGGACCTACCCCAATTTTATAAAGCTTATTACTCAGCTAAACGTTGACTATCAACCAACAGAGATGAGCTTCTCTGTAATGAGTAAAAAGGCGAACCTTGAATACAACGGCAATAACTTAAACAGCTTGTTCGCGCAGCGACGTAATATCCTGAGGCCTAAGTTCTGGCGTATAGTGAAAGACATATTAACGTTTAATAAAGCGTGTAAAGCCATGGTCGCTGAGAACCGTGATACATCTTCACTTACGTTAGAAGATGTTATTAATGAATTAAAACTAAGCGATGACTTTGCACGTTATTACATTTTGCCTATGTGCGCTGCAATTTGGTCTAGCAGCTTAGAGCAAACGAGAAAGTTTCCACTCACGTTCTTTCTGCAATTTTTTAATAATCACGGCTTGCTCAACATAACCGACCGACCTCAGTGGTACACAATTAAAGGTGGCTCTAGCCAATATATTGCTCCGTTAATCGCGCCGTTTAAGTCTAAAATCAAACTATCAACAGCCGTTGTTTCTGTAGCTAAAAGCGATAATAAATGGCAGGTTACCGATTCATCAGGCAACGCTGCGATGTATGATCATGTGATTTTCGCCTGTCACAGCGACCAAGCATTAAAAATGCTTCACTCTCCAAATTCGCTCCATCAGGATATCTTAGGGAAGATACCTTACGCAGAGAATGACGTAGTGATGCACAAAGATATTTCGCAACTACCTAAAAGAAAGTTAGCGTGGGCAAGCTGGAACTACAGCTTGAAAGAAGACAGTAGCGAGGAATCTCGCCCTGCTTCTGTCACTTACAACATGAATATTCTTCAAAGACTTGAGGCAAGGAACACCTATTGTGTAACCCTAAACAATACACCTGAAATCAATGAAGGCAGCATTTTGCGCAGCTATAGGTATGCGCATCCGCAATACAGTGCCAGTATGGTCAATGCACAAGCAAGAAGAAACGAGATCTGTGGCGTCGACAACTTACATTTCTGTGGGGCTTACTGGTACAACGGCTTTCACGAAGACGGTGTCACCAGCGCTCTTGATGTATGTGCTCGTTTCGGTGAAGCCCTGTGATTGAAAGTGCTATCTATAAAGGTAAGGTGTATCACCAGCGGTTTAAGCCTACCCAGCATAAATTTGACTACGACATCTATCTGTTTTGGTTAAAACTTGAGAGCAACGAACTCGAAACCTTGTCCAGTTCGTTAAAACGCTTCTCTGCATACGACAAGGCTAGAGTGCGTTTCAAGCGTGAAGACTACTTAGGTGATGCCTCTGTTTCACTCAAGCAGGCTGTGCTTGAGAGAATGACTGAGTTAAATGACGGGATAACACTTAAAGGTGATGTTTTTATGCTGGGACAACTGCGTATGTGGGGGCTCTATTTCAGCCCGGTTAACTTCTATTACCTACGCAATACCGAAGGTAAGTATACGCATATGCTTGCCGAAGTAAGTAATACGCCATGGAATGAGCGCCATCACTACCTTGTAAATTTAGACACTCAAGACGATACGCCAAAAGCTTTTCATGTCTCCCCTTTTAATCCAATGGATATGACCTACAAATGGTCGATATCGCAGCCGTCGTCTAGACTGTCACTTGCGATGGATTGTATAAGAGACGACAAAGAGTTCAGTGCAGGGATTAATTTGACTAAATTTACTTTAGATAATGCGAATCTATCTGCGGCACTTAAACGTATACCCAGTATGACAATAAAAACTGTGGCTGGAATTTATTGGCACGCCCTTAAATTACTTATTAAACGAACGCCACTGTATACACACCCAGAAAAGAGTCAGGAACAATAACAATGTCTTTTGGTGAATCTGTACTACTGACCACCTCAGAGGTCTCCTTTGTAGATAAAGCATGTAGAACCCTTTTTTTACAATGCTTAAAACAACTACCATTTGGTAGTTTAACTATTCAAGAAAACGGCGATGTCATTGCACGTTTCGGCACAGAAGATAGCGATTTGCGTGCAACGGTTAATATTAAAGATGTGCAAGCCTATCGGCGTTTACTACTTGGCGGAAGCGTAGGCGCTGGTGAAGCGTTTATGGATGGATTGTGGGACAGTGATGATGTGACCGCTGTAGTAAGAGTGTTTGCTAGAAATTTGACCACCCTTGATGAATGGGAAAATAAGTTTAAATGGGTCACTATGCCCTTCAATAAGCTTCAACATTTCGCCCGTCGGAATACTAAAGATCAGGCGAAAAAGAATATTGAGGCCCATTATGATTTGGGCAACAAGCTCTATACACGCTTTTTAGATCCGACCATGATGTATTCATCGGCAATATATCCAGACCCAAATTCTACGCTAAACGAGGCACAGAACTATAAGCTCAAAGCTATATGCGACAAATTACAGCTGACTGAGCGTGACCACCTTCTTGAGATAGGTACAGGCTGGGGAGGCCTAGCCGTGTATGCAGCTAAGCACTACGGCTGCCGTGTGACAACCACAACGATATCTGAAGAGCAGCATGCATGGGCGAAAGAGTGGATTGCCCGTGAAGGTCTTGAAAGTAAAATCACTTTGCTTAAAAAAGACTACCGTTTACTGGAAGGAAAGTACGATAAGTTGGTCTCTATTGAAATGATTGAGGCAGTAGGCAAGCAGTTTTTAGGGAATTTCTTTGAGAAATGTTCGTCACTTTTAAAAGACGACGGCCTCATGTTGCTTCAGTCGATAACCATTGATGATAGACGTTACGACAGCTATTCAAACAGCGTCGATTTTATACAGAAATATATTTTCCCAGGCGGCTTTTTACCGTCCCAGCACCAACTTAACGCTCATCTGAAAAAATATACCAATATGATGATTCGTGACTTACACGACATAGGAATAGATTATGCGAAAACGCTGAACCATTGGTATGAAGCGTTTATCTCTGCAAGAGATGAGCTATTAAATGATGGCTATGACGAGCGTTTTATGCGGATGTGGACCTATTATCTCAAGTATTGTGAAGGTGGTTTTCTAGAACGAACAATTAGTACTGTCCAGCTAGTTATTTCAAAACCTCACTACAGGCATGATTTGGCTCGTGTTTAACACTTCTAATTATCGATAGTAATGACAAAACAAAAAAGCGGCGCCCATACGGTGCCGCTTTTTTGTTTAACGCTGACATTGGGTAAAAGTGCTAATCGTCAACCACTGAGATAGGCTTCGACAGCATTGGTTTACCCTGGTTGATATTAATCTCAACACGACGGTTCTTAGCTCTATCAGCAGAAGTTGTAGCATTCTCTACAATAGGGTCGGTATCTGCCTTGCCCACTACCGACATGCGACTCTCGTCAAAACCTGGCGCGGTACGCATGGCTTCGGCAACCGCCACGGCGCGCTGTGCAGACAAGTCCCAATTAGAACGATAGAGTTCGTTCGCGATATGCTGACCGTCGCTATGCCCTGAAATTTCGATTTCTCCAGGCACATCTGCCAACAGCGTACCAATTTTTCTTAACACTGGTTGAAACTGCGGCTGCAAAAAGGCTGAGCCCGCCGAGAAGGAACCATTTTCACGGATTCGAATGGTTAACTGCTGGCCCAACGATTCCATTTCCACCGAACCATCCAGAATTTGCTTTTCGAGCTGCTGAGCCACTTTTTTCATAAGCTCAGCCATTTGCGACTGATCGGTGCTTTGTTCAGCCGATGAAGACGATTCTGTAGCAGTTTGTTGAGATTGTCCGCCACGCTGCTCGCCGCGCTGCTTCTGCCTTCCTCCGGCAGAGTCCTCATTACCAGCCTGAAATTCCAGCATTTGCTGGGTCATTTCGTTAGTTTGCTGCTGAATGGACTCAATGGGCGTAGGGTCCGGTTTACCCGGACGAAATTCCATAGCAATAACACTGGTGCCCTTTGGAATATCTTTTACTTCAATTTTATTCTGAACACCAAAGGCAAACTTCATAGAGCCTGCAATTTGTTTAAACTTCAGTACGTCCATTTCCGAAAACGAAAGTAGCAGTACAAAGAAGCACATAAGCAACGACATTAAGTCTGCGAAGGTTCCCATCCAAGCTGGAAGTCCCTCGGGGGGACATTTTGGGCATTCTTCTTCGGCCATTACTCTTCCTCTGCGCTTCCGCGTTTACTCGCCGCAAGGTAGTTCTTTAATACCCCTTCGATAACACGTGGATTCTGGCCATCGGCAATACCCACAATACCGTCAAGAACAAGACTCTGGTTTAACTTCTCTTCACCGGCTCTTACCGCCAGTTTAAAGGCAATTGGCAAACACACGACGTTGGCAAAAAAGGCACCATAAAGCGTGGTTAATAGCGCTACCGCCATGGCAGGGCCGATAGCTTTAGGGTCATCCATGTTTGAAAGCATGGCAACCAGACCGATCAAAGTACCAATCATACCCATCGCAGGTGCTACGTCGCCCATTCCTTTAAATATAGAAGCGCCGAACTCATGCCTTTCCGTCGTCATCGAAATATCTTTAGCTAACGTTTCTCTCACCACTTCAATGTCGTGACCATCAACCAGCATGTCCACACCCTTTTGCATGAACTCATTTGAAATTTCCGCTTCTTCTAATGCCAGAAATCCGCCTTTTCGTGCAGCGTCTGCCATTTCAACAATCTTTTCGATAAGCTCTTCAGGCGTTTCGATTTTGAACATGAATGCTTTGCCAGCAACTTTGCCCGCACTGAAGAATTGGCCCAACGTAAACTGAGATAGGACAACAAATAGTGTTCCCCCGAATACAATAAGTATTGATTGCACGTCGATGAACATGCCCAAGCTGCCGCCCAGAATCATAGCCATAACTATGAAACCAATGGCGCCCAACATACCTATGACGGTTGCTAAATCCACTCACTCTTCCCCATTTATGCGCAGTCAGTGCTGTTAGTGTACAAATACCCTATCGGCAAAAGATAGAAATACTAAAACGACATTATTGAAAAATATCACATTTATTTGTTTATTATGAAGTAGGTTCTATGTAAAAGCGCTGCTTTGTCTGTTTTTATAAACTAAAAATATCTAGCGCTTTTTCAGCGCCTTACTTTTTCCTTCACAGCAAATAACACGGTTACTTCTGAAAGGTTAACGAGCCTTGCATCGAATATAGCACAATTTACTTCTGTGTTGCTTTTTGAACTGAATGAAAAAAAAGCTATGTCACTGTGATATAGGCGATATACGGACAAACCATTTGACCCTTGTGCAACCCTCGGTTAATGTGCGCGGTATACGTATTTTGGCCACTACATTGAGTGTTTTATGAAGACAGAAAAAGCATCAGCGTCTTTTGAAGAAACTTTATCAGAACTAGAAGCTATCGTTAACGAAATGGAAAACGGTGATCTGCCTCTTAATAAAGCATTAGAAAAATTTGAGCGCGGTATAGCACTTTCCCGCCAAGGCCAACAATCGCTAGAAAACGCTGAGCAAAAAGTGAAAATACTGCTAAGTGAACAAGGCGAAGAAACGCTCCACCCTCTTCCTGAAAGTGAACAACCGTAAACCGTTCATTTTTAACTAACAGGCAATCTATGAATTTTTCTGCTTTGCATCAGCAAGTGAAACAGCAAACTGATGCATCTCTTCTTACATTAATTGACGAATTACCCGATTACGCGCCACGCCTGAAAGACGCAATGCGCCACGCCTTGCTGGCTGGCGGTAAGCGCATGCGCCCACTACTAGTTCAGGTCGTTGGCAATACGCTAGACGTGCCCAAAAAAGACCAAATGGCCATTAGTATGGCCATTGAGTGTGTGCATGCCTATTCACTAGTGCACGATGATTTGCCAGCCATGGACGACGACGATTTGCGCCGTGGTATGCCAACCTGTCACATCGCTTTTGATGAAGCGACCGCTATTTTAGCTGGCGACGCGCTGCAGGCACTTGCATTTACGGTGTTAGCAGATGCGCCATTAAGCACGTATGCTGAAACAAAACGTAGTCAGTTACTGTCTGTACTGGCTAAAAGTGCTGGATATGTAGGTATGTGCGGCGGGCAAGCTATCGATTTAGCCAGCACCGGTAAAACCATTTCGCTAGAAGAACTAAAACAGCTGCATAGATTGAAAACCGGCGCGTTATTAAAAGCCTGTGTTGAAATGGTCGCTATTGTCAGCGAAGGCTTACTAGCGCAAACTAAAATTGACTTAATGGCTTATGCCGCGGATATTGGGTTAGCTTTCCAGGTTCAAGACGATATTTTAGACGTTGAAGGCAGTAGCGAAAAATTAGGTAAGCCCGCGGGGTCAGACGAAGCGTTAGGAAAAAATACATTTCCAGCCAAACTAGGCATTTCAGGCGCTAAACAAGAATTAGAAATGCTTCACAATAATGCACTTCAAGCATTGGCGCGTTTACCCTACAATACTGACAGTTTAATTGCGTTTAGCGAGCTTTTGGTAAAACGCGACCATTAGCCACGCGCCATGTTGAAAAAGATAATAAGTACATGAGTTTAGATCTCCAACATTACCCAACGCTTGCGCTTGCGCAAACACCCGATAAATTGAGGCAGTTGCCCCAAGACAAATTACGCGAGCTCGCCGATGAGTTGCGTGAGTACTTACTTAATAGCGTAAGCCAAACCAGTGGGCACTTTGCATCAGGTTTAGGCACAGTGGAACTGACCGTCGCTCTGCACTATGTGTACGACACTCCCTTCGATCGACTTCTTTGGGATGTAGGTCATCAAGCATATCCGCACAAAATCCTCACGGGTCGTGCAGAGCGCATGAGCACCATTCGCCAAAAGAATGGTCTGCACCCTTTCCCATGGCCGCCTGAGAGCGACTACGATACCTTTGCAGTTGGTCACTCATCTACATCGATTAGTGCAGGTTTGGGCATGGCTGTGGCTGCCGAAAAAGAAGGCAAAAACAGAAAGGTGGTAGCGGTAATTGGCGACGGTGCAATGACCGCTGGTATGGCGTTTGAAGCACTTAACCACGCTGGTGATATAAAGAAAGATATGGTAGTTGTACTTAACGACAACGAGATGTCTATCTCTGAAAACGTTGGAGCGTTAAACAGCCACTTAGCACGCTTACTTACAGGTAATTTTTTCAATTCTATACGCGATGGCGGCAAAAAGCTGCTAAGCAATGTGCCTCCAATTAAAGAGTTTGCCAGCCGAGCAGAAGAGCACATTAAAGGCATGGTTGTCCCGGGCACGATATTTGAAGAGCTTGGCTTTAACTACATTGGCCCTATCGACGGCCATGACGTTAATGCTGTAGTTGACACCCTTCGCAATATGCGTAAGTTTGACGGCCCTCAGTTACTGCATGTAGTCACTAAGAAAGGTAAAGGCTACGCGGTTGCTGAAGAAGACCCTATCAAGTTCCACGCGGTTCCCAAATTCAATCCGGCTGACAATGCATTGCCAAAATCTAAGCCTTCAGCCCCTACCTACTCTGCAATCTTCGGTAAATGGCTATGTGATATGGCCGCGCAAGATCCTAAGCTAATGGCGGTAACGCCAGCCATGCGTGAAGGTTCAGGCATGGTTGAGTTTTCTCAGCGTTTTCCGGAGCAATATTTTGATGTTGCAATTGCCGAACAGCACGCGGTGACCTTTGGCGCAGGCCTTGCGAAAGAAGGAATGAACGCGGTTGTTGCAATTTATTCTTCATTTCTGCAGCGTGCCTATGACCAACTCATTCACGATGTAGCTATTCAAGATCTGCCCGTATTGTTCGCCATTGATAGAGCGGGCATCGTTGGCGCCGATGGTCCTACTCACCAAGGTGCGTTTGATATCGCTTTCCTTCGCTGTATTCCAAATATGGTGGTTATGGCTCCTTCAGATGAAAATGAATGTCGCCAAATGCTTTACACGGGTCACAAGCTACAAAAGCCAGCTGCTGTTCGCTACCCTCGTGGTGCAGGTATGGGTATTACCCCAGACGAAGCCATGACAGAGCTTGAGATTGGTAAATCTCGTACGTGTCGTGAATCGTCAAAAGGCAAGTCTGAAAGTATCGCCATTCTAAACTTTGGCTGCTTACTGCCTTACGCTCTTGAAGCTGCAGAGGCGATTGACGCCACGGTTATCGACATGCGTTTCATTAAGCCGTTAGACGGCGATGCCGTGTTAAAAGCGGCCAGTGAACACAGCGCGCTTATCACGCTAGAAGACGGCTGTATTATGGGCGGTGCTGGTAGTGCCGTACTAGAACACTTGCAGCAAAATGGCGTATTAAAAGCGGTGAAGATGTTAGGGCTGCCTGATAGTTTCATACTGCAGGGCACACAGCAAGAAATGTACAAAGAGCACGGTTTAGATGCAGAAGGTATCATCGCCGCAGCTCGCCAAATAACGTCAAAGTAATCGATACTGGCCCCTCTCTTCATCTATAATTTATTCTTTATTTGATGGAGAGAGGTGTTAAACCGTCTCTAGTATTATTGCCGTCCAACCCACAGGGTTGAAGACGGTTGTCGTCCCGCCTTTCTCAGATTACAACAACCCTAAATTCGATAGAGCTGAACTAAAGCTGAAAACACCGGCTGAATTCTCTGACAAATCGCTACAAGCGCTATTTTTAGGGAGAGGAACTTACAATAACTTAAGTGCTGCTGGCCAAAACGCCATTAATAAGTGTAGGCAACCACACGCCATGGCACCGGCGATTAGATCATCAAGCATGATGCCTGTACCGCCGTGTAAGCGCTTATCGATAATACCTATTGGCCAAGGCTTTAAGATATCGAAAAGTCTGAATAGGACAAAACCTACAAGCAAAGAGGACGCTGAAATAGGTACAAATAAAAAGGTCACAAACATGCCCGCTATTTCATCCCACACAATTGAGCCGTGATCATGAACCTGCATATCGTCAGCAGTCTTACCACAAAGGTAAATACCCACAACTGAAAATATTAAAGTAATTGCGATAAAAGAAGCCAGTGAGATATGACTGCAAGCAATAAGAAGTGGTAATGCAGCTAGAGAGCCAAAGGTACCTGGCATAAAAGGAATTAGCCCACTGCCAAAACCTAGTGCGAGAAAATGCACGGGGTTTTTCATACTCACTCTGGCGCGAAACTCAGCCTGCATGACAATTCCTTTCTTAGTACTTTATGGAGAGTAGCTTGCCTAAAAGGCGTGCTCATAACCTGATGCTTTAGCCGGCGTGAACTTTTCATTGTCTTTTAGCAATGAAAGTGTGCCATTGTGACCTGTTAACTGTCCTATACACGTAGCTTTAACGTTTGTACTTGCCAGAGAGGTTTCAAGACTTCCGCGCTGCTCTTCACTTACAGTGAAAATAAGCTCATAGTCATCGCCTGCAGACAGCGCGTATTCGATAGCTTGCTCAGGTGTAACCGCGCTTGTTAACGCTCTTGATAGTGGTAAACGCTCTACATGAACATTCGCCCCACACTTAGAGGCTTTCAAGATGTGCCCTAAATCTGAAATTAAACCATCAGAAATATCAATGCACGAGGTCGCAATTCGTCGAATTGCAGTGCCCACTGCAACACGAGGTGTTGGGAAATAATGACGATTTACCAAGACGTCTTTCGCTTCACCGCTAACGCTCAGCTTATTTTGAAGAATGTCTAAACCTGCACCTGCGTCACCAAGCGTTCCGGTGACATAAAGCCAATCACCCGGCTTAGCGCCGCTACGCGTTAGTTCAGATCCAGGTGGTATAAAGCCTTGCGCCGTTATAGTAAATGCCATTGGGCCTTTAACTGTATCGCCACCAATAAGCTGTACAGAGTAGTACTGTGTAAGCTCGTAAAGGCCAGAAACAAAATCATCTAACCAAGCTTCGTCCACTTCAGGCAATGACAAAGATAAGCTAATCCACGCGGGCTCTGCGCCCATTGCAGCTAAGTCGCTTAAATTTACGGCCACAGTTTTGTATGCCACTGACTTAGCCGGCGCATCTTTTAGAAAGTGCACGCCTGCAACAAGAGTATCAGTAGTAACGGCCAGCTGTTGATTTTCAGGAACCGTTGTTACAGCACAGTCATCACCAATACCAATAACAACGTCTTTGCGTTTGTGGCCACAGTTTGAAAAGTAGCGGCCGATAAGATCAAATTCTTTCACGGTAATTTTAAAACCCTTTTAGCGGCAATCCATGCCGCCATGGTAAGGTTAGTCGCGCTCGTCTTTGCGTAACGTGCGCACTGCTTTATCCAGTGCACCATTAATGAACTTATGACTTTCTTCAGCACCAAATGCTTTAGCAAGCTCAATCGCTTCATTAATGATTACGCGGTAAGGTACGTCAATGCGCTCAGTCAGTTCCAGCGTCGCAATGCGCAAGATTGCTTTTTCAATAGGGTCTAACTCTTCAGGCAAACGGCCAAGGTAAGGCTTAATGGTTGCATCAAGTTTACTTGCGTTGTGTGCAACACCGCGAAGCAAGGCCTGAAAATACGCCATATCTACCTTTTGCATGTCGTTACTGGTGGCTAGCGCCAGTTCAACCTGCTGAATATCGTTGTGACTCATTTGCCATGAATACACACCCTGCAAGGCGAGTTCACGGGCTTTACGACGAGCTGAAACTTTCACTTAATGTTTACCTTAAAGCTTTTCAACAGCATCGATAACGTTAACCATTTCCAGCGCGCCAAGTGCAGCTTCTGCACCTTTGTTGCCCGCTTTGGTTCCTGAACGCTCGATAGCCTGTTCAATTGAATCTGTTGTAATTACGCCAAATGCTACGGGTACGCCGTATTCAAGAGAGACTTGCGCAAGACCTTTGTTGCATTCCCCTGCTACAAAATCAAAGTGTGGCGTGCCACCACGAATAACCGCACCAAGTGCTATGATGGCGTCAAATGACTTTTTCTCAGCTAATTTCTTAGCCACTACAGGTAACTCGTAAGCACCAGGTACACGCACTAGCGTGATATCGTCATCACTCACTTCACCGTGACGCTCTAGCGTGTCTAATGCACCTTCTAGTAAGCTTTCAACAACAAAGCTATTAAAGCGTGATACAACGATAGCAAACTTCTTACCGGTTGCTCTGATATTACCTTCAATTACCTGCATGGATTCATTCCTCGAGAAAAAACGGCGCGAAGTATACCACAACTGCGCCCAAACTAAATCGATTGTTTCTTTAACTTCAACTATTCGTAAACGGGTACGTTAGCTTGACTCAATGTGGGAAGGGAGTGCTTGTAGCAAACCCTCCTCCGCATGGATGCGGTGGCGGAGCGTACAAGGATATATTCACCGCGTGTTTGCGACGAGCACTCCCTCTCCACTTTAGCTCCGCCCTACAGCTAAGTACTAGTCGTGCACGTACTCCACGACTTCAAGGCCGTAACCTGAAAGTGCGTGATATTTAATTGGCTTACTAAGAAGACGCATTTTGTGAACGCCCATTGATGCAAGAATTTGACTACCTACACCGATAGTGCGTGACGACCCTTGCCAGTCAGCGCCAGTGGGACGCTCGCCTCTGTCTTCTGCAGCAAAACGACGCACCTGGCTTTCAATGTGCTCTTCTTTCCCTAACAACACCAACACACCGCCTTCTTCTGAAATTTTGCGCATGCCATCTGCTAGTGTCATCGAGCGGTGAATGCCGCGTGTTGAACCAAGAAGATCACTAAAGGTATTGTGAAGGTGTACACGTACAAGTGTCGGCTCATCTTCTTTAATTTCGCCTTTTTTAAGGGCGAAATGAAGTTGGTTGTCTATGCTGTCTTTAAACGTGTGAAGCTCGAAGTCGCCATACTCAGTGGGCATGTTGCACTGAGCAACCTTTTGAATGGTGGTTTCGTTGAGATTGCGGTATTCAATTAAATCAGCAATGGTACCGATTTTAAGATTATGTTTTTCAGCAAACTTTTCTAGCTCTGGGCGACGAGCCATCGTGCCATCTTCATTAAGAATTTCTACGATAACGCCTGCAGGCTCTAACCCTGCCAAACGCGGCAAATCTACACCTGCTTCAGTGTGACCTGCGCGATTTAACACGCCACCGTCTTTAGCAATTAGCGGAAAAATATGACCTGGTTGTACAATGTCTGTCGCTTTCGCGTCTTTCGCTACAGCAGCTTTAATGGTTGTTGCGCGATCTGCCGCTGAAATCCCTGTGGTCACGCCGGTGGCCGCTTCAATAGACACTGTGAAGTTGGTAGAAAACTGTGCTTCGTTTTTATCAACCATTAGCGGAAGATTCAGGGTGCGACAGCGCTCTTGCGTCATTGGTAAACACACCAAACCGCGGGCGTGGGTAACCATAAAGTTAATGGCTTCAGGCGTCACATGCTCTGCCGCCATTATCAAATCACCTTCATTTTCCCTGTCTTCATCATCCATCAAGATAACCATTTTACCTTGACGAATGTCTTCAATTATTTCTTGTGTAGTGTTAAATGCCATGTTGTGTGCTTCTTGTAGGGTTATTTTCTTAAAAATCCGTTCTCGGCTAGAAATGCCATGTCAATGCCTTTGCTTTTTGGCTCGGCGGCTTTATCGCCCAGCATCAATCGCTCTAAATAGCGCGCAATAACATCAACCTCTAAGTTCACCGCTGTGCCCACTTTATAGCTTCCCATAATGGTTTCTTGCAACGTATGAGGAATGATCCAAAGCATAAATTCAGCGCCGTTAACTTCATTAACTGTCAAGCTGATACCATCAACGGTGATACTGCCTTTATGCGCAATATATTTAGCCAAGGCTTCTGGCGCTTTTACCCAGAACTCTACGTAGTCTGAGTGCTTAATAATTTGTGTAACTTCGCCCACGCCGTCTACGTGACCTGACACAATATGTCCGCCTAAGCGGTCGCTTGGACGCATCGCTTTCTCAAGATTCACTGTTGAACCTGCGCTGTAATGTGCAAAGCCAGTTAATTTGATTGTCTCTGCCGACACATCTGCACAATAATAATCGGGGCCCATATCAGTAACTGTTAGGCAAACACCATTGGTCGCAATACTGTCTCCGAGTGCAACATCAGACATATCAAGCGTAGGCGATGAAACGGTAAGTCGAATATCATTGCCTCGGTTATCAAGCTTTTTAATAGTTCCGAGCGCTTGAATAATTCCAGTAAACATAAAGTTCCTCTTTAATCGCGTTAACCACGGGTGTTGCTAACATCAGGACGGAAGATAAGCTTAATATCGTTACCCACCTGACGATTTTCAATAAGCGAAAGCGAAATACATTCATTTAGCGACGTGAACGCGGGTAAATTAACCATACTTACTCCCTTATCACCTAAAAGCTTAGGCGCCTGGTAGCAAATAAGTTCATCCACCAGCCCTTCTTGCAATAATGCACCAGCAAGGCCTGGGCCTGCTTCTACCCAGACTTCATTGTATTGCTTATCACCCAATGCTGACATTAGCGCATGTAAGTCGAGCTTACCGTCCTTTTCGTCCAATTGGAGATAGTGCTGAGTAGCGGTGTCTGGGTGAGCCTGTGACGTCGCCGTGAACGTGATATTGCCGTCGTTAAAAAGTGTGTAGTCTCTTCTAAGCCTACTTTTGCTATCTACAACCACACGGGCTGGCTGGCGGATATGATCTAGCGGATAGTTTTCAAACTGAGCCTCTTTTTCACGAACTAAGAGACTAGGATTATCAGCTTGTACCGTACCCGACCCCGTCAATACTACGCAACTTTGGGCTCGATACTGTTGCACATCCCGTCTTGCCTCCGCACCAGTAATCCACTGACTCACTCCATTTTGAAGGGCTATTTTTCCATCTAGGCTAATGCCCAACTTTACGCGAACAAAGGGTTTACCAGTAAGCATTCGTTTAATAAACCCGGGGTTTAGCGCCGCGGACTCTGCCGCCATCACATCGCTAACGACTTCAATACCTGCATCTTGCAGTAAGCCGATACCGTTACCACAGACGTTAGGGTTCGGGTCAGTCATGGCTATAACCACTCGTGCTACTTCAGCCTCCACGAGCGCTTTGGCACATGGCGGTGTGCGTCCAAAATGACTACAAGGTTCAAGCGTAACGTAAGCCGTCGCGCCTTTTGCACCATGTGGTCGTGCGTTAGATGCTTGTCTTAATGCGTGAACTTCGGCATGGGGTGTGCCAGCTTGAATGTGATACCCCTGACCAAGTAATTGATTGTTTTCGTCAACAATTACGCAGCCAACACGAGGGTTAGGAGAAGTGGTAAAGCGCCCTTGTTGGGCAAGTTGAATGGCTTTTGCCATCCAGAAATAATCATTTTTAACCGTATCGTGGTTCACTTGGATTCCTGTTGTAGCCCTAAGTGCCTGATGCTTGAAATGCGCCGGACCTAATCCCCCAATCGCGCAATTTCCTCGCCAAATTCACGAATGTCTTCGAAGGATCGATAAACAGAGGCGAACCGAACATAGGCAACCTTATCGAGTTCTTTGAGGGCTTTCATTATTAGGTTGCCGAGTAGTTCACTGCTCACTTCACGTTCACCGGTTGCGCGCAACTGTGACTTAAGAGAGAGGATACATTGCTCGACTTTTTCGGTGCTTACGGGGCGCTTTTCGAGTGCACGTTGCAACCCTGCACGAAGCTTATCTTCGTTAAACGGTTCACGTGAACCATCGCGTTTGATGACACGAGGCATCACAAGCTCGGCACTTTCAAATGTCGTGAATCGTTCGTGACACACCATACATTCCCGGCGTCTACGCACCTGCTGCCCTTCTGCAACCAAACGAGAATCAATAACTTTTGTTTCTTGTTCTGAACAAAACGGGCAAAACATGAATAATCCTTAGATATTGCGTACTTAGGTATTTAAATCGAACCTAGACTAGTTAGTCCGGCATTAGTACCAAAGTACGCAATAAAACACAAACCTATTTATTTATAAACAGGGAATTGTGCGCAAAGTGCGACCACTTCGTCTTGAACGCGTTTGATAACTGACTCATCGCCCATGTTATCTAGAATGTCGCAAATCCATGTTGCAACTTGCTTAGCTTGTTCTTCTTTAAAGCCACGGCGAGTAATTGCTGGGCTACCAATACGAAGACCACTCGTTACAAACGGTGAACGCGGGTCGTTCGGCACAGAGTTTTTGTTTACTGTGATGTTTGCTGCACCAAGTGCTGCGTCAGCATCTTTACCCGTGATGTCCTTATCGATAAGGTCAAGAAGGAACAAGTGGTTATCGGTACCGCCAGAAACGATTTTATAACCGCGTTCTTGCATTACAGCAACCATGGCTTTCGCGTTTGCAACAACTTGCTGCTGATACACTTTAAACTCTGGCTGTAGGGCTTCTTTGAAAGCAACGGCTTTAGCTGCAATCACGTGACAAAGTGGGCCACCTTGGTTACCCGGGAATACCGAGCTGTTAAGCTTTTTGTAAATTGCTTCGTCGCCACATGAAGATAGGATTAGACCACTACGCGGACCTGCAAGGGTTTTATGTGTCGTCGTAGTTACTACATGTGCGTGAGGTAGCGGGTTTGGATAAACGCCAGCCGCGACTAGACCTGCTACGTGCGCCATATCAACAAGCAAGTATGCGCCTACGCTATCTGCGATTTCGCGAAATTTCGCCCAATCAACAATGCCTGAGTAGGCAGAGAAGCCACCGATAATCATTTTCGGCTTGTGCTCTTTAGCTAGCGCTTCAACCTGAGCGTAATCGATTTCACCCGTTTCTTTGTTCAAACCATACTGTACAGCGTTGTACGTCTTTCCAGAGAAGTTTACATGTGAACCGTGAGTAAGGTGACCACCTTCAGAAAGGCTCATTCCCAATACCGTGTCGCCTGCGTCAAGTAATGCCATGAATACGGCAGAGTTTGCCTGTGAACCAGCGTGTGGCTGAACGTTTGCGTAGTCGGCACCAAAAAGTGCTTTTGCACGGTCAATAGCAAGTTGTTCAACAACGTCTACATGCTCACAACCACCGTAATAGCGCTTGCCTGGGTAACCTTCAGCGTACTTATTAGTAAGCTGCGAACCCTGTGCTTCCATTACACGTGGGCTACAGTAGTTCTCAGAGGCAATAAGCTCAATGTGATGTTCTTGACGCTCAACCTCTTTAGACATTGCATCGGCTAATTCAGGATCGAAGTCGGCTATATTCATTTCGCGAGAAAACATGGGGGCTCCTTAACTGCGGTTTTTATATGGCGTTACGCACTGATTGCTCAAATTCGAGCCATATTCTAGTCATTTTCGGGTGCTTGTATACCGCTTTATGACCAAATTAATATAAATGGCGCAGGTTTAACGAAATACCTGCGCCAGCGCGAGATCAGACCTGTTTTTCTAAGGCTTTAACACGGTCAAATAAACTACCAATTTTGGCAAGGCGAACCGTATTTTTGCGCCAGTCACGGTTGGTTTGTGCTGGCTGGCCAGAAGAATAAACGCCCGGTTCAGTGATATCTTGTACAATCATGGTGTAGCCAGTCACCTGAACATTGTCGCAAATGCTTATGTGACCGTTAATGCCAACTCCACCACCGATAATAACGTGTTTGCCGATATGGCAGCTACCGGCAATACCTGTAGCACCGCAAATACAAGAATGATCACCAATAATACAGTTGTGGCCAATTTGTACTTGGTTATCGATAATAACGTTGGTACCTAAAACCGTATCTTCCATAGCGCCGCGGTCAATGCTGCTGCTTGCACCAATCTGGCTGTCGTCACCAATGCGAACTGAACCGGTTTGCGGAATAGGGATCCATACGCCCTTATCGTTTGCGTAACCAAAGCCAGCCGCACCAATAACTGTTTGACTATGAATCGTCACGCGCTTACCAATCACTACGTCATGATAAATAGTGACGTTAGGGTGAATGGTACAGCCTTCACCAATATGAGTACCTCTGCGAATAACAGTATTGGCGCCAACCGTAACTCTATCGCCTAATACTACGTTCTCTTCAATAATCACGTTGTGTCCTAGCGACACATCACTGCCGATACGGGCAGATGGAGCAATAACCGCTGACTCAGCAATGCCTGTAGCTACCGCTGGGGTAGTATCAAATAACTGCGCGATAAGAGCGAAAGCAGCATGAGGGTTTGCCACAATTAATGCAGGAACTGGGCTGTCACCTTTTAAGCTTTCGTGCAGAATTACCGCACCGGCCTTAGTATCTTTTAGCTGAGGCTTATATTTAGGGTTGGTTAGGAAGGAAATTTGATGCGACGCTGCACCAGATAACGTACCTACTGCAGAGATCGTGATATTTCCATCACCCTGCACTTCCCCATTCACGTGCTTAGCAAGCTCATCCAAACTGTATGTGCGTTTATTCATAGCAGTCATTTAAATTACCTGTTCAGAGATATCGATAGAACCTGTTGACTTTTACTGTAGAAATTTAGGTTTAGTTAGAAACCCTTTTAATCGCGAAACAATCCTACAGGCTCTGGTTTTGAGTCTAACGCTTTTAGGCTATATCTGGTGGCTACAAACTCCCCAGAAAGCACACGTGCACTCTTTATAATGAAACCAAGTTTACCTTAAATCGCCTCATCAACCGACGCATAAATCAAACTTTTTAAAATGAGCGCTCAAATTTTCATCAAGCACGAAACACCTAGCGTAAGTGACAAGGGCCTATTGACCTTTTCTGTACATCAAAGGTCAACAGGCTCTAGCATAAACTACCCTGTTACGAGTAGAATACGCCCAATTAGGACTTTATTATTTTTCACCGCTTTTTCAGCGAGGATAGAGCATGGCTCAATACGTTTACAGTATGCATCGCGTGGGCAAAATCGTCCCACCAAACAGACACATTTTAAAAAATATCTCTCTTAGCTTTTTCCCTGGTGCCAAAATTGGTGTGCTAGGTCTAAACGGTGCGGGTAAATCAACCCTACTTCGCATTATGGCTGGCGTAGATACCGATATTGAAGGTGAAGCGCGCCCTCAGCCGGGATTAAAAGTGGGCTACCTTCCGCAGGAACCTCAGCTTGATGAAACAAAAGACGTTCGCGGCAATATTGAAGAAGCCGTAGCTGACGTTAAACACGCATTGACTCGCCTTGATGAAGTGTACGCAGCCTATGCAGAAGCGGATGCTGATTTTGACGCCCTTGCAAAAGAGCAAGGTGAGCTTGAAGCCATTATTCAAGCCAAAGACGGTCACAACCTAGAAAATGCCTTAGAGCGTGCCGCTGATGCACTTCGCCTTCCAGCGTGGGATGCGGATGTAAGCAAACTATCAGGTGGTGAACGCCGCCGCGTGGCGCTGTGTCGCCTGCTTCTAGAGAAGCCTGAAATGTTGCTTCTAGACGAACCAACTAACCACTTGGACGCAGAATCAGTCGCATGGCTAGAGCGCTTCCTTCACGATTATGAAGGCACCGTGGTCGCTATTACCCACGATAGATACTTCCTTGATAACGTAGCGGGTTGGATTTTAGAACTAGACCGTGGTGAAGGTATTCCATGGGAAGGTAACTACTCTTCATGGTTGGAACAGAAAGAAAACCGACTTGAACAGGAAGAGCGCACCGAAACGGCGCGTATGAAGAGCATGAAACAGGAACTTGAGTGGGTTCGCTCTAATCCAAAAGGTCGTCATGCTAAAAGTAAAGCTCGTATGGCTCGCTTTGAAGAACTATCTACCAGCGACTACCAAAAACGTAACGAAACTAACGAACTTTTCATCCCGCCAGGTGAGCGCTTAGGTGACAAGGTTATTGAAGTAAGCAACCTTAAAAAGTCTTATGGCGATCGCGTTCTTATCGATGACTTGACGTTTAAAGTACCAAAGGGTGCCATTGTAGGTATCGTTGGTCCAAACGGCGCGGGTAAATCAACCTTGTTCAGAATGCTCACTGGTGCTGAGCAACCTGATTCAGGTACCATCGACTTAGGTGAAACCGTTCAAATTGCTGCGGTAGAACAGTTCCGTGACCACATGAACGAAAACAACACCGTTTGGAAAGAAATTTCTGACGAGCAAGACATTATTCGTATTGGTAACTTTGAAATTAACAGCCGCGCATACTGCAGCCGATTCAACTTCAAGGGCACCGATCAGCAGAAGTTTATTAAGGACTTGTCAGGTGGTGAGCGTAACCGTGTTCACCTTGCGAAACTGCTTAAAGCGGGCGGTAACGTATTACTACTGGATGAGCCAACCAACGACCTTGACGTAGAAACACTTCGAGCCTTGGAAAACGCATTGTTGGAATTCCCTGGTTGCGCTATGGTTATCTCGCACGACCGCTGGTTCCTAGACCGTGTGGCAACACATATCATGGATTACCGCGATGAAGGAAAGATTAATTTCTTCGAAGGCAACTACTCAGACTACGAGAGCTGGTTGAAGCAAGAATTTGGACAAGATGTGGTTGAACCGCACCGCCTTAAATATAAGCGTATGTCTAAATAATACGAAAGCAGAGATATAGAGTGTTATAACTCTAAGCTGACATCAGGAGCCGCTATCATCGATAGCGGCTTTTTTATTTGTCTGCTTTTCATTGCGAACGAGCGCAAATTAGCCAATACTGAAACCGAAGACGAACACTAGGTATATGAGTAATGACAGACAAGCGCCAATTTCAACGGGTGTCACTGAATGTAAATGGCACGCTGGCACATAATGATATCAGTATTGACGTAGTAGTTAGCGACGTATCACTGCAAGGTATCAAGCTCCAGGCAACGGAAAATGCGCTTTCGACCTTACCGTTTGACAGTCATGATCCTTATACAGCTACCTTTCAGGCAAATGAAGACAGCCCAGTAATAACTCTTTCTATTTCGCAATTGTATCGACATGCCGACAGCAGAAAAGAAAGGGTGTCATTAGGCTGTAAAGTAGAGCGAATGGATGTAGACAGCATTAGCGCTCTTCGCCGTTTAATTACCTTAAACAGCGATGACGCCAGTATTGATGAGAAAGACTTGAATGCATTAGTTAATGCGGTTTATCAGGCGCCACATTAACCTTTAAAAAACGCGTTTCACTCGTTTAAAGCAAGAAAGGCCCGTTCAATAGGCCTTTCAATCTAACTTGCACCGTCAACACTTTACTTAAATATTGGGCCTCCCCTTACTCCAGCGCGTCTAGCGCTTCGGATAAACGCGCTACCGGTACCACTTTCATGCCATTAATGGCTTGCTTAGGTGCATTAGCTTTAGGCACAATCGCACGCTTAAAGCCATGTTTCGCAGCCTCGATGATGCGTTCCGTTCCATTGGGAACTGGACGAATCTCACCGGCGAGCCCTACTTCACCGAACACAATTAAGTCACGAGGCAAGGAGCGATTTCGAAAGCTAGAAATCATCGCTAAGAGCAAAGCCAAGTCCGCACTGGTCTCAGAAACACGTACACCGCCCACTACGTTCACAAACACGTCTTGGTCGTTCATTTGCACGTTGCCATGACGGTGAAGTACTGCTAACAGCATAGATAAACGGTTCTGATCCAACCCCACAGCAATTCGTCTTGGGTTAGACATTTGCGAGTAATCCACTAGTGCCTGTATTTCCACAAGTAGCGGGCGTGTGCCTTCCCAAATTACCATCACGCTCGACCCCGGCGTTTCGTTGTCTCCTCGACTTAAGAAAATGGCAGAAGGATTACTCACCTCTTTTAGGCCCTTCTCAGTCATCGCAAATACACCGAGCTCATTTACTGCACCAAAACGGTTTTTATGACTTCGAAGCGTACGGTAACGTCCATCACTTTCCCCTTCCAGCATCATCGAACTGTCGATACAGTGTTCAAGTACCTTCGGCCCCGCTAAGTTACCGTCTTTGGTTACATGGCCTACAATAAACATAGCGATATGGTTTTGCTTAGCAAAGCGTGTTAAATACGCAGCGCTTTCGCGTACTTGCGACACACTGCCGGGCGCAGACTGCACATCTGACACATGCATAACCTGAATTGAATCGATGACCATGATTTTAGGCTTTTTCGTGAGCGCTAAATCGCAGATTGTTTCCACATTAGTTTCGGCAAGCATCATCAATTTGTCGTCGGGAAGGTTTAATCGCTTTGCTCGCATAGCAACCTGCTGCAGCGACTCTTCCCCTGTAACGTAGAGCGCAGTTTCACTTTTTGCCATCTGACACATAACTTGAAGCAAAAGCGTACTTTTACCTGCACCTGGCGACCCACCAATTAGCATAGCTGCGCCAGGGACTATTCCGCCCCCTAACACTCTATCGAGCTCTTTAAATGTTGACGAGAATCGCGGTAGTGATTCGAGATCTATTGCATTTAAAGTCTCTATTTTGGCAGCGGTTTGCCCTGCGTAACCTGACGTGGTTTGGCGCGCGACACTTTTGGCACTTGCAACCACAAACTCACTTATTGTGTTCCACGCTTTACATTCCGAACATTGCCCCTGCCAACGAGGAAACTCTGCCCCGCAGTCAGAACACACATAAGCAGTTTTACGTTTTGCCATATTCCAGTTTTATCCGATGATTAAAAAGAGTATTCTACCACTTAACAACGGTGATTTAAGCACAAACCTACGGTCAGTTTTCGATTAAAAAACCCCCCAAAAGTCTAACAACTTTCTGGGTTAATGAGTTTTGCTGATTTGCCGATAACAACTAAAATAATGATACTAAACAACAAAGTTGCGCATTCATGAGTCAAGATTTAAAGCAATATGCTGAAATAATTGAACAGCTAAAGCCCATGGTTAATGAGCCTGAATTTAACCAGGTATTGCTTCAAACAGCTTCTGATGTGCCAAAGGAAAAACGCTTTTTAATTAAAATGGAAGTCAAGCGTTTAGCCAAACCTTGCATGCGCACCATAGATTTGCGCGGTCATGTTGACGGAAAGTGCAAGAAATACGTGCACGAAGGGCGAAGCCACTACATGGATGACGTTGCCGTTGATAAGTTTGAGGAACAGCTGCGCGTTTTTGGTCGATACACTTATGGTGTGTATGAGGCTGTTCAAAACACTGAAAATAACTTCCGTTTAATGCGTGAAAAAGAGCTTGCTCAAGAACGCGCAGATAAAGAAAACCCAGAAATTAAAAAGCGCTCAGCCGTTTTAGAACAATTCAAAGTTCCTACTGTAAACCTTCTCGACTATAGACAGCGCAATACGGAACGCATGAACTTCGCGGTTGCAGTGGAAATAGTAAATAGCGCCAATCAGTCTATGCGCGGTTTAAGTGTCGATATTTCCCTTGAAGGCTTGCAAGTCAAACTCTCAAAAGACTCATTTTTCAAAAAAGACGAAACCCTTTTTATCTTCTTTAGGGGTCTAGAGTCTGAGTTTGCCATGGATAAAAAAAATGGCATTGCATATAAGCTTATAAAAGTTATTACTAAAAATGATGTTAACTACCTTGCCTTGCAGCGCGATAAAGAAAAACCCAGCCCTGCTTTCGACAAGTTTTTAGAAAGCTTCATTCACGGCAATAAACGCCGATACAAAGTGAATATGAGCAACACCATCGAGGCAATTACTAGTAAGATTTGTGAGCAGTACTTTTCACCTCGAAGCCCTACGCTGCCGGTTTACATAGACGTCGTCAATAAAACTATGATCCCCCGGTTTGCTATGGTTAACGAAGTTAACAGAGAGACGGTACAGTATTGGCAAGATGAAGAAGATAACTGCCGATTGAACTTCTTGTTAACGCAAGAAAGGCTCATGCGCTTGTTGCAGAAGTCGGAAGAAGTAAGAGAAATCTTCGTATTTAGTTTTACACATTTACAAAATGACAAGGTTTACTTTTACTCTGCATCTTATGAAGAGCTTAAGCAGAAGGATGTGCTTACTCGTGTATTTTTGGGGTTTGGCTCGAAGAAAGCGAGTTGGCGTGTATTCAAAATAACCCTAACAGACATGGATCCCGAACAGGCTCACATTCCTCTTTCAATTCCAGATTCTGTAGGCAATAAGGTTAAAAAGCTTAACACTCCGCCATCTGCAAGGTTAATGTCGAAACTGAAAAACCTACGTTTTTTAGCACACGTAACTGACGTAACCTCAGTAACAGGGCAAGAGACCTACAACGAATTTAAGTTTAACCGAGAGAACCTCTCTCACTTGCGAAACTTTGGGCACCCGCGCAATCGTGCTCCGTCGAATGTTCAAGTGGTTAGGTTTAAATATGAAGAACAGCGTATCGAGAGTCGTTATCAGCTAAGAACTCAAATTGAAGCTCGATTCAATAATGAAGATGTCGTGCATAAAGGGATCAGCGAAGACATATCAGTTCACGGACTCGGTCTTCGAATAGAACTCAGCAAAGAATATAAAGGTAATTTAGAAGGTAAAGTAGAAGTAGCTTTCCCACGACTTCAGGAGATTGCCAGTTCGTTTGATGTCATGCATCTACAATACGAAATTATTTATCACAATGTCGACAAGAACATACTTCACCTAAAAACTATGCCGGGCGACGAAGGTAAAGGTGCTCGAAACTTCTTTGAAGAATTAATTAAAAAGAATAAGGGCAACCTTAAAGTAGACATTGACGAAGAAGAAGTACCAGGCATGGGGCAAGCGCTTCGTTGTATCAATGCGAGAAATGCCACTTCCCTTTCCTTCTTAATGAGTAAGGAAGGAGTTCGCTACACACCTCAAGCCTGTATTGTTGGTAAGCAAGACGAACGCATTACCACACTGACCACTCAATACGCGGAACGTGGGAAAGTGAATCTAGAGTTTCTTTTCAGAGACAGAAAGCAAGACATACCTTTTGTACAAAGTGGCATTAAGGCAGTTAAGCTTGAAAATATGCCTCTGCGACAAGAGTTATTCATCTCGTTTGATGCATCTCAAAAAGAGCCGCGAATGGCTATCATTCCACGCTATTCTGATAAGTTTGAGAATAACGAGCAGCGCAGAGCTTTTATTAGAGAAGCCATGGTTCGCGGCCAGTTCGTGGCCATTCATGTAATGCTTACCACTACGGGTAAGCCTGACATGACCATGCTACAAACCGAAATCAATTACGTCACCATGTATGCCATGCATAGAGCCCGTGAGCTAGAGAAGAAAATGTGGAGTATTGCTGCGTGCTCGCATCTCATTGATGTAACAGACGAAGTGCTCATACGGTACGGGTTCACAATGGAAGACATCACAGCGAATAAGACGCTGAAAAGCACCGTTCAACCTAAAGCCATAGCGCGCAACGCTTAGTTGTACTGGTTTACATATGCTCGATATAGTTATACTAGTTAACATGAGCTCACGCTTGCAGATTATCTTAAGTCGGTGAGTCTTGAATCGAAAGCATTAAGATACATGTGGCGTGTGGCCTGTAACTAGTGTCTGGTGACAGGTGAAATATAAAGTGTGAAACGCTAGCTTTATCTCCTTCAAACTAGCGCGTCAATTACAGATTTTGGTTGGCTATTTATTCAGAAAGTAAAGAAGGCTGTGCAAACTACCAATTCTTATCGCCACATCTGCTTTTTCGTTAACTAATGGTTTACCGTGACATGCTACACCTAGCGCAGACTCAGCCATCATAACTAAATCGTTAGCACCATCCCCCATAGCAACCGTTTGTTCGGACGCAATTTGCCACTTCTCTGCAAGGGCTTTAACGGTACGCGCTTTAACCTCTGCATTGACAATTTCACCTTCAACTTTTCCCGTTAACTTTTCGTTTTCCACAGCGAGAGTATTGGACACCGCGAAGTCTAATCCAAGCCTCGCTTTTAAATGGTCAGCGAAAAATGTAAAGCCACCCGAAGCTATCGCCAACTTCCAATTATGCTGCTTTAAGTGAGTAAGTAAGGTTTGTATGCCTGGCATAATGGGTATGCTGTCACGAATTTGATTAAGGTGACTGACTGGTACTCCTTCTAAGCATGCCACCCTGTGCGTCAAACTATCGTTAAACGCAATCTCTCCTCGCATGGCTTTAGCGGTAACTTCTGCCACTTGCTCACCAACACCTGCTAACTTAGCTATCTCATCAATACATTCGATAGCGATGACGGTGCTGTCCATGTCCATGACCAGTAACCCGGGCTCGGATAATGATGGCCTTGTGGCTTGGAGCCCAATGTCCACGTTATATGCCTGAGATACATCACCGAGTAGCGGCTTTATTTGGTCTAGTTCAGCGCGATGCATGTCACCTCTAACCTCAATAACATCATCTCCAAATTGTTTATGCAAATGATGGAATGCAATCGTCACAGGTGTAAAAACGTCTTTAAGCTTATTCAAAACGCTTTGTAGTAAATAAGGAGTCACAGCTTGACCAATTACAGTCAACGTATGCGAGTACGTACTATCGTCGTGCTTATTGTTAACTACATAAGACAAAGATGAAGCTAGGTGGATTTCGTCATTATTGATATTACTAAGAAGAGTGTCTTTCATATCGCACACAGAAACTGCGGTGTTTGGCAAATGGTGCTCTAATGCTAACCAATTAGACTAACTAATAAAATATCTCCTTTTAAATTATTTCGAATTATCCTACTGTTAGGCAACCCTCGTGACTTTATGGAAATGCGAATTGGTAGACGGGCTTAGTAAAGCAACTTCACAATCAAATAATGACTCTCATTCTTTGTACACAGTTTTGAAGCGATTATTCCATACAATAGTAGTGAGTACGGTTTTTGCCTTGATTGTTGTATTGCTTTTACTCTTTCAACAATACCAAAATGACTGGCTCACTGTGCAAACTCGCTTCTCGGGAGAGAGCATAGCGAGGCAATACGCAAAATTGCTACAGCCAGCCTTTATTGCTGATGCACTTACTAACCAAGAAACTGAAATTGACGCTGAGGCAACGCTATCAAATACGCTTTCTCAACGGGAATATATTGAAAGTGTCGCCTCTATTTTAGTCAATGAGCCACACATTCTAGCCTTATCTGTGTTTGATAAAGATGGGAGGTACATTGCCCCTCTACCACAAATCGACAGTGTGGTATCACTGAGCCAATCGCAAAGCGTAACACCTCTGACCTATGTCGGCGTTATTAGTGACGAGGATGATAATCTTCTCGGTTACGTGAATATTCATATGAATACTCAGGCAGTATTAGAAAGTCCCCTTACATTGCGTTATCAACTGGCACTTATTGCCAGCATTCTTATATTCTTAGCCCTTATGCTTGGCATTTACCTAACCCGAGCATTTTATAAATCTCGCCCTTGGTTTATTCAGGTAATTGAGTCAAAAAGAAATAAAGAAAAGCGCTAAAGAGGGAAATCAGGGGTTTCTGCTTCGCCGTCAGTATTGATTTTGAAAAGTCGATGATAATTAGCTGTGGTAGTGGAAACTATTTCCTCACACGACACGTTAAAAATATTACTCATTACGTCGACAACATCCGATAAATAACCCGGTTCGTTAGCCTCTCCCTGTCTACCGCACATGGGCATATCTGGGGCATCAGTTTCTAAGAGCAATCTATCAAAGTGGTGCTCTAACAGAAATCCAAGGGTATTTCGCGTCTTTTGTGCTCGTTCGTAGGTAATGGTACCACCTATTCCCAAGTACATTCCTCGTTCAATGTACCCTTTGGCCGCCTCCACACTACCAGAGAATGCATGTACAACGCCGACACCTTGATACTTGGCTTGCTTAAGCCCTTCAAGCAGTAAATGATGGCTTTTCCTGTGATGCAGAATAACAGGGAGCGATGCTTTATCAGCTAGTTTCAAATGAGTTTGTAACACTTCCTTTTGAAGCGCTAACGGCACACTTATATGACCGTCTATACCTGTCTCTCCCACCGCTTTTACCGATGGGTGTAGATTCGTAACAGCAGCTTTAAGCTGTTCAAGATTTTGGATTAGGGTCTGGTCATTTGTATCGCGCGCTTTTACTGCATCGTCACGACCGCTACCAGTTAGAAAATAAGGGTGAAGACCAAGAGCAGTGTCGATGGGAAGAAGATTTCTGTATTGTTCACTGAGCGCCTGTAACGCTTGCCACGACTGCGGATTAATACTTGGCGCCATGATACGCGTAACACAAGCCCCCTTAGCGTTCTGCAACGCTATATGAAGGTCCTTTTTCTGTGCAAGTAGGTCAAGGTGGCAGTGGCTGTCGATCATGGCTTAAGTGCTTCCTAACTCCCTGCATCTACTCACGCTAATGGTATCTGCCAGTTATACGCTGCCAAACACAAGTAGCTGTATGACTCACTGAACACATGCGCCGAATTCAGATTGAAATGAAAACAAGTGATCAAACGGAGCTTTAAGGCATCAAGCGCTGTGTCGCCCAGACACCATCTTCGGTTTTATTGTATTCGAAGCGATCGTGAAGTCTATCTTCTCCACCCTGCCAAAACTCAATTTGATGAGGCACAATTCGAAAGCCGCCCCAAAAATCTGGCACAGGCAATTGCTTGTTAGCAAACTTATCTTTTAACTGCTTAAACTGCGTAAGCAAAAGCTCTTTATTGCCAATTGGCTTGCTTTGCTTTGATGCGTACGCCGCTAGTTGACTATCTTTGGGACGAGAGAAGAAATAGGCGGCATTTTCAGAAATGGACAGTTTTTCAACGCTACCACAAACGCGAACCTGACGTTCCATAAAAAACCATGGAAAGTGACACGACACTTTAGGGTTAACGGCTAACTCTTGCGCTTTCCGGCTTCCCAAGTTTGTGAAAAACACAAAACCTTTTTCGCTCACATCTTTTAGCAAAACGATTCGCTGTGAGGGTTGACCACTTGCATCAACGGTAGCAACCGTCATAGCGGTAGGATCAGGAATTCCAGCGTCAATGGCGTCTTTCAACCATTTATCAAACAGGGTAAATGGGCTTGAAGTAATATCTGACTCGCTCAAACTGCCCTTTGAGTACTGCCTGCGCATATCTGAAATTGCCATATACCGCTCCTAAAAAGAGTTTGTTATGCTGCTGGTGTTGTTGAAAAACCGAATAGTAAATGGCTGAGTAAATGCTCGAATAAGCACATTTACCTCAGAGAGTTGCCCAGAAGCCATCGAGCTACAACATTGGGCAAAACGCCAACTAACAGTACTTTCTAATATAACGCCAGTTGCAGCTGACTAGCGTAATAAAGATAATATAAGCTTGGTTTAGAAGTTACTGTCGTCACCGTAACCCAATGAACGCAAAGCTCGCTCATCGTCTGCCCAGCCTTGCTTCACTTTAACCCAAAGCTCTAGAAACACTTTGTTGTCGAACAAGTTTTCCATATCTTTACGCGCTTGTTCGCCAATGGTCTTCAAATGCTTACCGCCTTTACCGATGATCATGCGTTTTTGCGTTTCACGCTCTACCAAAATCAGTCCGCTGATACGATAAACACCATTGTCAGCCATTTTAAACTGCTCAATTTCCACCGTGGTAGAGTAAGGCAACTCATCGCCCGTAAAGCGCATAAGCTTTTCGCGAATGATTTCGGCAGCCATAAAGCGGCTTGAACGGTCAGTGATGTAGTCTTCCGGGAAGAAAAACTCACTTTTTGGCAGCGACTTGGCTACCAACTCTCTAATTTCATCAACCATTTTGCCTTGCTTGGCACTGATAGGAATCATGTGCTCAAACGAATGCTTTTCGCCAAGCTTCTTAAGGTGAACCATAAAGTTTTCTTTATCTTCAACCTTATCCATCTTATTTACGATGAGGTAGCAAGGAAGGTTTGCTTGCTTAACCTTACTTAACACCATTTCATCTTCGGCGTTGAATCTATCGCCTTCAACGACAAATAACACAAGACCAACTTCCGCCAACGAGCTTGATGCCGCGCGGTTCATGTAGCGATTAATCGCGCGCTTCTCGTCTTGGTGAAGCCCCGGAGTATCAACGTAAATTGCTTGATAATCACCGTCGGTATCTATACCTAGAATGCGGTGGCGAGTGGTTTGCGGCTTGCGTGAAGTAATACTTACCTTTTGCCCTAGCAGTCGGTTAAGTAACGTAGATTTACCCACATTAGGGCGGCCCACTATGGCAACTAGGCCACAGCGAGTTTGAATATCAGGCATTTCTGGCAAGTTCGATTCATCATGCGTTGTCATCAAGCTTCTCCAATGTTAAACGAGCAGCTTCTTGTTCTGCTTTTCGGCGGCTATTGCCAGACGCCACTACGGCTTCAGGAAGACTTTCTACTTTGCAGCTTACTTCGAATGTTTGTGCATGATCTTTTCCTGAGATAGACAACACTTCATAGGTCGGCAGCGCTTGTTTGCGGCCTTGTAAAAACTCTTGAAGACGTGTTTTGCTGTCTTTAGGGTGGGCGTTAGGGTCTAATTTGTTTATGCGGGTTTCCCATAAACGGTCTATAACGCCTCGTACCTCGTCCATACCTGAATCAAGATAAATGGCACCTAAAATAGCTTCAACTGCATCAGCCAGAATCGAACTTCTGCGATGACCACCACTTTTGAGCTCACCAGGCCCCAAGTTTAGCAGTTCACCCACACTGGCTTCCTTTGCAAGTTCTGCCAGTGTGTCTCCTTTAACCAAGGTAGAGCGCATTCGGGTAAGCTTGCCTTCAGGTACGGTTGGAAAACGTTTAAACAGCGTTTCCCCGACAATCATGCCTAATATAGCGTCGCCTAAAAACTCTAAACGTTCGTTGTGCTGCTTGGCTGCACTACGGTGAGTAAGTGCTTGTTCCAATAAAGATTCATTGGTAAATGTGTAGCCTATCGCCTTGTACAGACGACGATATTTATCAATTCCCTGCATTAATGAATGCCACCTGCTCGCTCAAATCGAACACCTGTTGGTACCCACGTTGGAAGGAAGTCTGACGGGCTGCGCTCAAATTCAAATGAAATCCAAATCGCCACCGCTTTTCCAACCAAGTTTGCATCTGGCACAAAACCCCAAAAACGGCTGTCGCGGCTGTTGTCACGGTTATCGCCTAACACGAAATACTGGCCTTCTGGAACAATCCACTCGTTGCTGCGTGTGCCAGGCTGGGTATAAAAATTAACCGGCGATATCTCGCGCACTGGGTGGCGCAAAATGTCATGCTCTACCGTGCCTAAATCTTCGGTGTAACGCATAAGTTGCGCCATGTCCTGTACGAATTCACCGCGCTCTTGGAATGTAAGCGGTACCGCTTTTAATTTAGAACAGTCGTTACCAGACTCACACTTAGGTTTGATGTAAACCTGCTTGTTTTGATAAACCACTGTATCGCCCGGCAGACCGATTACTCGTTTGATGTAGTCGATTGATGGGTCTTCAGGATATTTGAAAACCACCACATCACCACGCTCAGGAACACCGGTTTCAATGAGCTTAGTTCTGAAGACCGGGTCTTTCACGCCGTACGCAAACTTTTCAACCAAGATGAAGTCACCAACCAGTAAGGTAGGCATCATAGAACCTGATGGAATTTGAAAAGGCTCATATAAAAAAGAGCGCAATACCAAAACGAATGCAATAACAGGGAAAATCTGTTGCGAAGTATCAACTAAGTACGGCAGTTGAGGATCTTCTCCATAGCGCGCCCCTTCTGCGGTTGCCGCAGCCTGTAAACGTGCTTTTCGCTTTGGCGCAAACACTAGGCTATCCACTAGCCAGATTAATCCTGTTATTAAGGTGAGTGCCACCAAAATCAAGGAGAAGTAATTCGCCATTATTTGCCCACCTTCAATACTGCAAGGAACGCATCTTGTGGCAATTCAACATTACCCACTTGCTTCATTCGCTTTTTACCTTCTTTCTGCTTTTGAAGTAGTTTCTTCTTACGGCTTACGTCACCGCCGTAACACTTCGCGATTACGTTTTTACGTAGCTGTTTAACTGTACTTCTTGCAACAATATGGTTACCGATAGCCGCCTGAATAGCGATATCGAACATTTGTCGTGGAATAAGCTCACGAAGCTTTTCTACCAGCTCACGACCACGACCTTGAGAGTTTTCTCTGTGCGTAATTACCGCCAACGCGTCTACACGTTCACCGTTAATAAGAATATCCACACGCACCATGTCTGAGGTCTGGAAACGCTTGAAATTGTAATCAAGCGACGCGAAACCACGGCTGGTAGATTTCAAACGGTCGAAGAAATCGAGCACCACTTCTGCCATAGGTAGTTCGTAGGTTACCGCCACTTGCTTACCGTGGTATGTCATGTTGGTTTGCATACCGCGCTTCTCAACACAAAGCGTAATTACGTTGCCTAGGTATTCTTGTGGCACAAGAATGTTAGCTTCAACCATAGGCTCACGAATTTCCGCAATATCGTTTACCGGAGGTAGCTTAGCTGGGCTATCCACGGTAAGGGTTTCGCCCTTGGTCGTTTCTACTTCGTAAATTACCGTAGGCGCAGTAGTGATAAGACCCAAATCATATTCACGTTCTAAACGCTCTTGAATGATTTCCATGTGCAGCATGCCAAGGAAACCAATACGGAATCCAAAACCTAGCGCTGCAGAGCTTTCTGGCTCATAGAATAGTGAAGCGTCGTTCAGGCTTAATTTCGCCAAGGCGTCACGGAAGTCTTCGTAGTCATCAGAGCTTATTGGGAAAATACCGGCATAAACCTGAGGTTTAACCTTTTTAAAGCCTGGTAGCATTGCGTCAGCAGGCTCGCGTGCCAAGGTAATGGTGTCGCCCACTGGTGCGCCTTGGATATCTTTGATCCCAGCAATAATAAAGCCTACTTCACCAGCTCTTAATGTGCCCGTATCAAGTGGCTTAGGCGTAAATACACCGATTTTGTCAACCTGATGCGTTTGACCATTCGACATGATTTGAATCTTGTCTTTTTTGGTCAGCTGGCCTTCTACAATACGTACCAGTGAAACAACGCCTTGATAGTTGTCGAACCACGAATCGATGATTAGCGCTTTAAGTGGCGCTTCGCGGTTACCTTCTGGCGGCGGGATTTTATTTACAATGACTTCAAGTACATCTTCAATACCGATACCGGTTTTTGCTGAGCAGCGCACAGCGTCCAGTGCATCTATACCAACAATATCTTCAATTTCTTCTGCAACGCGGTCTGGCTCAGCCTGAGGAAGGTCGATTTTATTTAGCACAGGCACCACTTCCATATCCATCTCGATAGCGGTATAGCAGTTTGCCAATGTTTGTGCTTCTACGCCCTGACCTGCATCAACAACTAATAGCGCACCTTCACAGGCAGCAAGTGAACGAGATACTTCATATGTGAAATCAACATGTCCTGGGGTGTCGATGAAGTTAAGCTGATAAGTTTCACCGTTGCGCGCTTCGTAGTTCAGCGTCACGCTTTGCGCTTTGATAGTAATACCGCGCTCTTTTTCCAGGTCCATTGAGTCGAGAACCTGCTCAGCCATTTCGCGGTCTGTTAGCCCTCCACAATGCTGGATTAGACGGTCTGACAGCGTAGACTTACCGTGGTCAATGTGGGCGATAATACTGAAGTTACGAATGTGCGATTGTTGCATAATGCTGGAAATTACCTGCAGAAAAATTCATTAAACAAAAAATGCTGCTTGCCTTGCTTCAAGGGTTATACGCAGCGCGTGCGGATTTTACCCATTTCTGGCGCGAAAAGCGAATTGACGTAGCGGAAAATTTACTACTTAAAGCAAACATAGCAAATGGGAGTGGCAACCTGACGTGACTTTTACGTCCTATATCAAAACCTAGCTAATTTCATGAATCGGGTTAACGCACTTCAATGACGCTTTAAATCACCTAAAAGGTTGCGTTACGCCCTTCGGTAAAGCAGAAATCTATTGGCCGCTCTCTTGTTGACTTAACAAAACGGGTTGATATTTTGTTCGCTCTACACGATGTAACTTGTAAGCAATCAACTTATAAGTAATGAAGGTTACTAAGGCGCTGGGCAGCATTGCCCATAACTCGTGATTAAAGCTTGTCGTGCTGAGCACCGACATCGACGCAGAATATGACCCAATGAACGCGATAAGTGGCAACAAATATAACCATGCAGACGCGCTTAAAATACCAGCTTCAGGAATTCCCACAGTGACTTGCTGACCAATCCGCACTGGAACTGGAGTACGCAGCGTTAATTGCTGTGTTTTCGGAGCAATAGCGCGAGAAATAACACCTGTCCCACAATCACTTTGCGCCTGACATGCATTACAAGTCGTTTTAATTGCCGCTTCTACGGTAACTGAATCACCATCAACGGCAACCACTGTGGCAGTTTCTCTAATCATTGTTACTCAAACGCGAATCTATTAATTTATACTGCTGATAGGCCGTAAAGACGTTGCAATAGCGTTTGCTGTTTGCAACGGAATTTCTCCCACCACTGTCACTTGTGCTTTGCCGTCAGTTAAGGTTAAAAACGTACTCACTTCATTGCGCAGCGCGAGTGTTTCACCTAAAGCATCTTCCGCCGGCTGAACATAAACAGAGACGTCCACAAGCCCATCTGAAAAAAGTTTATATTCTACAACTTGACCTGTTAAGGCCAGTCGTCTTGTATCTTGCTTGATTTCTCGCATACCTGCCGGCAGATAGGTGACGTCCCATTTGTGTGGACGGTTTGGCGCATTGCTCAGCGCCATGGGCGCAGGTAACGATGCCGAATTAATTCGTGAGAAATATTCAGCAGGCTCAGGCGATATCGCAAATGCGGTAACCTGAATCTGCTCCAATAGCGCTCCTTGCAAATCAAGCATGTTCAGTTTGAGCAACATACCAGACGACTCATCCAGCCACAGTTGATAGCCAAAACGCGTGTTATCTCGGCTGACTATTCGAATTTGCTGTGCTGAACGTCCTGCCACACGAGCTCTCCCTACTGCTACGAACTCGTAAGCTTCAGCAAGCTGCTCTGGGTGGTAGAGTAGTGCGCTAGGGATAGGCCCATTGATATGCTTAGAACGCAAACTGTAAGGTTGAACATCTGGTTCAAACACACTTACCACATCGTTTACGCGAATAAGTTCACGTCCGGGTCCATTCTGAAGGTTCAGTTGTTCAAGCTCGGAACCATCTTCCATAATTGCGTGACGCCACAAGTACGGGATGGTTTCTTTGCCTGCGACAGTTTGAACAAACGATACTTGGAAGTTGGCGTTAGTAATAATATTTTGAAGCTCGGCGAGCCACTGGTTAGCCGATTGTGGCTGTTGCACCTGAGACGCAGTTGCACGTTGCTCTTCACGAACCTGCTCTTCTACCGCCTCTCTCTGCTCAGAAAGTTCTTGCTGGTCAACCTTAATAGAGGCTTCTGAATTAGCTTTTAATTCCGTGTTATTTTCACTAGAGGACAGTACAGCTATGCGAGAAGATTCTGCTTCTTCCACAGAAGAAGTCTGAGCCACCGCCGGCTGAACCCCCAAGCCCGAAATGAAAAAAAGTGCAAGAATAGATCTACAGCGCATTTTTCCCGCCTTAAAACAAACATACCAGCAGTATATGCTGGTATGAGTAAAATATGAAACCGAACCTACATCAGAATTCACATCATGTAGGTATGCTTCTATTAATTTTTGAGCTGACTAAGCAAATGACTATGGACGCTCCGGTCCGCTAGTCTCACTTTCGCCTTCGTCTTCCTGCGCTTGCTTAAGCTTAATTTGCTGCTCATGGTCAGCGATTAGCGCGTTAATTTTACGCTTTTTCTCAAGCATTTCATTCATGTCGTTACGTGGTAACGTTCTGGTCTGCTCAAGACTAACCGGAGACAATCCACCTTGCGGGGCAATCGTTGGCGCTGTCATGAAGGGCTCAGTAGGCGCTTCCTGGTTGGTGTATTGAACACCAAAGATAACTGCCACTGCCACCGATGCAGCGACTGCAAACTGCCCTGATTGTTTTGCAAAAGGAATAACATTGCCAACCAACGGTAGTGACTGCCAACGCGAGCGTTTAGGTGCGACGATAGCTGGCTCATTTTCAAGCGCAGCTGCTACGCTTGCAGTGATGTCCAACTGAGGAGCAACACTTGCTTCTTTTCTCATTGCACCGCGATACACATGGTAACGTTGCCATTTGGCCTGAAGCGCTTCATCCTGCTTAATTGCATCGATGATGTCATTGCCTTCTATCTCACCATCCATGAATGCGGACAATTTTTCTTGCTGTTGCGTCATATATTCATTTCCAGATCAAAGTGATCGTTAACTACCCTAACACAGCTGTTAGTCATCGTAGAAAAAAGAAAGTTCATCTTTTTTTGATTTTATTTCTTTTTAATTTTCTAACAGCGGTTGAATAACTTTATCAATCGCCTCTCGGGCCCTAAAAATACGGGATCTCACCGTACCCACGGGGCACGACATTACGTTCGCTATTTCTTCGTAGCTCAACCCTTCAATTTCACGCAATGTGATTGCCATGCGCAAATCGTCCGGCAGCTTCTCAACTACCTTAAACAGGGTTTCTTCAATTTCCTCAGATAACAGGCTTCGCTCGGGTGTTGATTGCTCTTTTAAAGCATCGCTACCTTCGTAAAAATCTGCTTCGTCAGCATCGACATCGCTTGCAGGCGGCTTGCGACCTTGAGATACAAGATAGTTCTTGGCGCTGTTTACCGCAATGCGATACAGCCAAGTATAAAATGCACTGTCGCCACGAAAATTAGGTAAGGCACGGTATGCTTTAATGAACGCTTCTTGCGTTACATCAGCAACGTCACCGGTATTTTTCACATAGCGAGAAACGAGATGCATTACTTTGTGCTGATAACGGGTTACCAACAAATTGAACGCATTTTTATCGCCACGCTGTACTTTTTCGACCAGTTGTTGGTCGGTTATCTGCTCGCTCATTCGAGCCATTACTCCCTACTTCAACTACACAATAGCTCTAACAAGCATGTGTGTAGACGCGTTCTTTTTACAAAAGTTCTGTAAAAGCATTAAATATTTTAAAAAATGCTTAAGTCAGGGGCCAAGAATTATTGTGTTTTGCCACTCATCCTTTAGACTTGCCGAACCTTTGCTCGTTTGAATTGATATAAAAATACATGAAATCTGTATCGTCTTCACTAACTTCCACATCAAATGCAATAGAACACCGTTGCGACGTATTGATTATTGGGAGTGGCGCGGCAGGATTAAGCTTAGCTCTTAAGCTCGCCGACCATTGTCAGGTTATTGTGCTTAGTAAAAGTGACCGCAATGAAGGCTCTACCCGTTATGCGCAAGGCGGTATTGCCGCAGTATTCGATGAACAAGACTCCATAGACGCTCACGTAAAAGACACGCTTGCCGCAGGCGCTGGGCTTTGCGAGGAGCCTGCTGTGAGATTCACTGCAGAACGAGCAAAAGCATCGCTTGAATGGCTAATAGGCTACGGCGTACCGTTTGATACAGAGAAAAGTGAATCTGGTGAAGAGCGCTTTCATCTAACCCGCGAGGGTGGACACAGCCACCGACGCATACTCCACGCAGCCGATGCAACAGGCGAAGCGCTTCAGATTACGTTGAATGATGCGGTATCGACGCATCCGAATATTCATGTATTTGAGCGTTATAACGCTATTGACCTAATCCCTTCTAAAGAAAAGAAAAACACTTGTGTTGGTGCTTATGTGTGGAACAGGCAACAAGAACACGTAGAGGTAATTCGTGCACCGTTTATTGCACTAGCGACAGGCGGTGGTAGCAAAGTATATCAGTATACCTCTAACCCCGATGTGTCCAGTGGTGACGGCATTGCTATGGCGTGGCGCGCAGGTTGTCGCGTAGCGAATATGGAGTTCAATCAATTTCATCCTACTTGTTTGTTCCACCCGCAAGCGCGCAACTTTTTAATTACCGAGGCGTTGCGCGGTGAAGGCGCGAACCTATGCCATGCGGATGGCACCCGCTTTATGCACAAATTCGATGAACGTGGAGACCTTGCTCCACGTGACGTAGTAGCCCGCGCAATCGACTATGAAATGAAGCGATTGGGCGCTGACTGTATGTATTTAGATATCAGTCATAAGCCTGCCGACTTTATCGTTAAGCACTTCCCTAATATCTATCGCAAATGTCGGTCTCTTGGTATCGATATTACCCGAGAGCCTATTCCTGTTGTGCCCGCAGCGCACTACAGTTGCGGCGGGGTAATGACTGACTTTAATGCCAAAACCGATTTGAATAATGTATACGCTATCGGCGAAGTGGCCTATACAGGGCTGCACGGTGCCAACCGCATGGCGTCTAACTCACTACTAGAATGTGTAGTATTCGCGAGTGCGGCTGCAGAAGACATTATTAAAAATCTGCCCAGTGCAGATTGTGAAGAGTCAATTGCGCCCTGGGATGAAAGTCAGGTGTCAAATTCTGACGAAGAAGTAATCATTCAGCATAACTGGCACGAACTTAGGCTGTTCATGTGGGATTACGTGGGCATTGTGCGAACAGATAAACGTCTTGAACGTGCCATGCGCCGCATTAAACTATTAGAGCAAGAGATCACTGAGTATTACTCACACTTCAGGGTCAGTAACAACCTGCTAGAGCTTCGAAATCTGGTTACCGTGGCGGAGCTTATTGTGCGATGCGCCATGGAGCGAAAAGAAAGCAGAGGGTTGCATTTCAATTTAGACCACCCTGAACAATTAGATAGTCCTGTTCCGACAATTCTTATACCCAGAAAACAACTGTCAGGTTCTGACGTTGGTTCGCTTATCACCCAGGACAGTTTTACCGACGCTGACTAAAGTAAAGGTAGGCGCTTAGGAATGGAGGAGGCAAATTGTACTGCCTCCACACTTAGCGCTTGTTAGGCAGTATCACCGTCAATTTAACTTATATCTAAAAAGAGAGCATAACAGCATGCTCTCTTCGTCATCTCTTTGGTTATCAGACTTCCCTACTCTACCTTTTGACAACTAACATTATTGTAAAAGTATTTTGGGTTAACTCGCGTTAAATGAAAGACTTGCGGTTAAATGCACAATGCTGTCGTCACTGTCAGTTACATCCAATAACACGCTATGCTCTGTTTTACAGTGTTGTTGAATATGGATATCAGCAGGCAAAAAAACCGGCTTTTTGAAACGACAGTATATCTCTTTCAACGTAGTAGATTGAGCATGTTCTTGGTGACTCACAAATACAGATACGGCACGTGATAGCGTCCACATTCCATGCGCTATCGGCCGTTTAAATCCGAACGCCTTGGCGGATATTGCAGATAGATGAATGGGGTTATAGTCACCCGAAAGCTTGGCATAGCGCCTGCCTGTATTAGAAGCAGCACTAATTTCGCCTATGAGCGCCCTATTCTCTAAGTCACAATCATCATGTAGGTCATTTTTAGCGCCAAGTGGTGCAACATGTACCGCTTTCACCTTCACCAAATAGCTACTTACTGCTCTATAAACAATGTTGCCCGCTTGCAATGCTTCCAACATGACGTCCACCTCCCAACCTCGGTTGTGAGGTCTTACCTCGTGAAAGCGCACGCGACATTCAAATGGCTCACTCAAATCACAGTGGTCTAACACCCATACTTTGTTGGCAGCATGAATAAGGCCCAGTAATGGAAATGGGCTCTGTTTGTCGAGCAAGCATTGCATTTGCAGTGGTAACGAGAGCATTTGAAGATAAAGAGGATGAGCGTGCTCACTAGCGGGCCAATCGACCTCTTGGCAAAAAGCAGCGTAATGCTTGTTGTCGACATTAAGCGTTTTCGTGTAGATGCGTTGAGGCAACGTAGGCGGTTTAAACTGCATAAGCTGCCTGGCGTCAACGCGTTTAAATAACGCTTTGGTATACTCACGAAACATCTATTTATTTCCTTTAAGGCGTTGCTTTTCGAGCCAGGATAATAGCTCTAGCCAACCGACGATAGTCTGCTTCACAGCACTCGCCTTTTAAGATCCAAGTTAAATGGCTATGGTCTTTTTCAAACCATTTGCGTTTTTGGCGCAGCACGTTAATACACAACCCCCAAGTAAAGAGCTGGGAAGAATGATGAATTTTCATCGATGTACCGTCGGCCTGAGCACTGGCTAACAGGCTTCGGCTCGGCGTCTGCGATGAAAGATTGCTGTCACCAACGACACGAATAATACCATCGTGGGTCAAAGAGAGAGCATATTGAATAGCAGAAATATTGTTACTAAACGCGTCATAGATACGCCAGCCAATCATTAATGTTGTTACCACAGTAACCACGGACAACACTATTGAGAAGCTCAGCCAAGACCAGACATATTGAGGAAGGCTACTTAAAGCCACTACAAAGCAAATAGCGACGCACACTTCCCCTAGTAACGTTCTAAATCTATTGTGAGTTAAACAAACTCTATACTTTGACACGATTAACAATAGTCGCCACCATGGCGGCTAGTTCTGGGTCATCACACTTTTGATGCCCCATGATCCATGCAAACAAATCGGGATCATCACTGGTAAGTAAGCGTTCGAATGTTTCTTGATCCTCATAACTCAATGAATCAAAAGCTTCTTCCACAAAAGGAAGCAAAAGTACGTCTAACTCCAGCATGCCTCTGCGGCACGCCCACTTTAATCGGGCTAATCTTTTTGGTTCAAACATATGTCTTTAATACCGTTTTTTATTCGCCATCAATAATACCATGCCCTACCCGTGAGGATCACTGCTCTTTTGGTCGGATAGGCAAACTAAATCACACTTAATCTTTTCGCATTGAGTGTGTTGCCCTTGAATATTGATGGTTTTACCATACGTTGAGTAAATACAGCGAATTTTACACGTGGTGAATATGACTTCTATCGCATCATTACAAAACCTTCCGAAAGAGTTTATGGTTAAACTTCCAAATACCATGATCATTTCTTTAGAAGGCGAGCAAGCCGACAGTTACTTACAAGGACAGATAACCGTTAACATCAACAAACTTGATGAAAAGACGGCCAGGCATTTTGCTCACTGTGATAACAAAGGTAAAACTTGGGCAACGGGATATGTGACTCGTCATATGAGTAAGCTATTGTTGGTGACCAACGATGACTCTGGCAGCCATTCATTAGCACAGCTCAATAAATATGGTGTGTTTTCAAAAGTCGATATTATTGACGATTCTCAATCATACAACGCTTACTTTATTTCACTTGAAGCTGCAAAAACTAACGAAGTTAAAACTGCTTTAAGCCAGCTTTTTCCTGGTAGTGAAATGACTAACCTGCTTGAGAGTGATTCAATTGACAATGGCTCTCTTCAAAAGGTCGAGAGTGAATGTGGCGTTGCTTTTTATGCCAATACCACCCGCCAGGGTCTCGTTGTGCTTTTGAATGACAGCGGCTCACAACTCATAAATACGTTAATAGAAACTCAAAGCGTACCTTGTTACTCTCAGGTCGTATTCGATGCTATTCAAATTGAGAGCGTTCATGCTTCAGTACAAGGGGAAGCAGTTGCGGAATATGTACCGCAAATGATTAACGTACAAGCCCTTAACGGTATCGACTTTGATAAAGGTTGTTACATGGGGCAAGAGGTAGTTGCACGAACTCGCTTTTTAGGAAAAAACAAACGTGCTGCCTATAGCTTTAAGCTAGAAGAAAACGTAAACATAAAACCTGGGGACACATTAGAGAAACAACTTGGCAAAAATTGGCGCATTGCGGGTAAGGTACTCAATGTTGCGACTCTCGATAACGAAACTTGGTTTATTGCAGTTTTAAATAACGACACAACCAGCGAAGATTTACACAGACTGGCTGATAATAATGCCATTACCTGTTACCCTAATACCTTGCCGTACAGTATTGAGCAGAAAGCTAGCAATATTGTGAAAAAACGTCGATAAGCAGTTTCTACTGCATTAATTTATTGCCCTCTTACACAAAAGGGCCAAGATAGGATTTGTTATGACAATTACTTCTGACAGCGTTGTAACGCTACACTACACCGTATCTACCGAAGACGGCACAACGCTAGATTCTTCAGAAGGGAAATCGCCGCTAGTTGTGTTACTAGGCCGTCGTTTTTTAATCGAAGGACTAGAAGACGCACTTATCGGTAAATCGAAGGAAGATAGCTTCAACGTTTCTGTAAACCCTGAAAAAGCTTACGGTGAGCGTTCTGACGAACTTGTTCAAACCGTACCTCGTTCAATGTTTGACGGTATGGATGTTGAAGTGGGTATGTCTTTCCGCGCAACGACGCCACAGGGTGAACAATCGGTAATCATCATCGAAACAACTGACGAAGAAGTCGTTGTTGATGGTAACCACCCATTAGCCGGTATTCCGCTAACTTTCGATGTAACCGTTGTTGACGTTCGCGAAGCAACAAAAGAAGAGCTAGAGCACGGTCATGCTCACGGTGCGGGCGGTTGCGGCCACGATCACTAAGCCTCAGGGTTGTACCCTAGGGTAACAACGTGGAATTTGTAAACTAAAAAGGGAGCCGGCGGCTCCCTTTTTCAATTGAAACAAGCGCGAACTGTAGCTATTAAATCGCGTCTTCGTTTTGCTCTCCTGTACGAATACGTACAGCAGTCTCAACGTTGTAAACGAATATTTTCCCATCGCCAATTTTGCCCGTTTTAGCAGACGTTTGTATGGCTTCCACCGCTTGCTCAACGCGGTCATCGTCTAACACAAGCTCAATTTTAATCTTAGGAAGGAAGTCAACTTGATACTCAGCACCGCGGTAAAGTTCAGTATGGCCTTTTTGACGGCCGAAACCTTTTACTTCTGACACAGTCATCCCTGCGATACCGACTTCAGCTAGCGCTTCCCTAACATCGTCCATTTTGAACGGTTTAATGATAGCTTCAATTTTTTTCATGACTACAACTCATCGTAGATTGTTGGAATTGGCACACGTTTATGCTGTGTACGCTGATAAATATAGAGCAATTTCTCTTCCACTTCCGCAGAAACTGGCTTACCTTCCAAAAAGTCGTCGATTTGGTCGTAAGACATACCCAATGCTTGCTCATCGGCTTTCTGTGGGGACAGGCTTTCTAAATCAGCGGTAGGCGCTTTAGTAATTACGTTATGTGGTGCACCTAAATGGGCTGCCACTGCACGCACTTGGCGCTTGCTTAAACCAAACAAAGGCGCGAGATCACATGCTCCATCGCCATACTTGGTGTAAAAGCCTGTAATATTTTCAGCTGAATGATCGGTGCCTAAAACGAGACCATCCACCATCCCCGCAATTTCGTACTGAATAACCATACGGGTGCGAGCTTTAACGTTTCCTTTAACAAAGTCTTGTTTCGCTTCGTTTTCAGGAAGAAGATTAGCACCTGAAAGTGCTTGTGAAGTTGAGGCATGAATAGCATCAGCACCAGGCTTTACGTTTACGGTTAACGAATGCGAGGGCTGAATAAAGTCGATAGACTTCTGTGCATCTTCTTCATCGGCTTGTGTATCATAAGGTAGGCGAACCGCGATAAATTGGTAGTTTTCGTGATGTTCAGCGTTTAGTTCATCCACGGCAATTTGAGCTAATCGGCCCAATGTGCACGAGTCAATGCCGCCACTAATGCCCAATACCAGAGAATTTAATCCAGAAGTAAGCAACTGCTTTTTAATAAATGAGACTCGACGTGCAACTTCATACTCCACGTCAATTTCAGGCAGCACTTTCATTTCATCAATAACTGCTTGTTTTTGCATTATAATATCCACGTATTTTTGAGGCGTCCTGGAACTTGATTCTACGACAATCTGACCGCAGATGTTAGTGGTATCCGCGCATCTGTTGAATTTGCAGACCTAGTATTGCCTCTCTTCGGCATTTCACGGTCAGCCATTCATTATTTTGATATGTTGAAGCTTAAGCGCAGCCATACTGTAAGTCATCACTCACAAGGCGTATGGGCGAATATGCGATTACACGGTAAAACATACCTTTGGCAACATATTTTAGTTTACCCTAAAATGAGAAGGAGTAGCGTAAATTTGTTGCGCTGCAAGATTACAATGGCGAAAGGCAACGCGAAACTAAGAGCGGCCTCATTATTCGCATATCTACACGTGGAAACTAACACTGTTTATGACAAGTACTAGGCGAAGATTAGGACTAACGAAAATGTCGAATCAACGAGGGCTCACCCTTCTTGAAATGCTTGTCGCTGTAGCTATTCTCGCCATTATTCTCACGACTGTAGCCCCTGGTATACAAAGCATTTTAATAAAAAATAGAATTACTTCAGACTTGAATAATTTAAGTGCCGTTGTTCAGCGTGCGCGTTTTTCCGCCGTTGATGAGCAAACTACGGTGTTACTTTGCCCGACTGAAAACTACACGTCTTGTGCGTCAAGTTGGCGAAATGCAAAAATGGTGTTCATAGACGCGAACGGAAATGGTAGCCGTGATAGCAACGAACCATTAATTGTGGCTGGCGATCCATTAAATAAAGCTAACTCCATTTTTGGCATTACCGGGAGTCTTACTTTCGACGAACAAGGTGGAATCGATAAAGCCGCAACCATTACTTTATGCCCCAGCGACAATGATGCTAATTATGCTTCAGCACTTTTGTTGTCGCTTTATGGCCGAATATCAGTGGCCGTTGACAGCGATAACAATGGTAAGAAAGAAGACCTAGAGGGCAATGAACTTACCTGCAGCTAAGGGTCACGCTACCGTTAATCGACTTTTCCGGTGAAAGTTTATTTTACTGCTTTTTCTACCAGCACTCTGTAGGTGTCAGTGCGTACTCACTTATCTTTATAACTCTGCAACTGTCCGTTGACGGCCTAGATGTCAGTGTAGCAACAATTTCGTACATTCCAGCATCATCAATTGTTTGTGAGATAGTTATGCTTGGCAGTTCAGATTGTGGCAAAGCACTAAGCGCCAAATACTCACCTGTTTCTAACCAGTTTCTCGACTGCAATGCTTGAGTAGTGAGTAAGTAAGCTTTGGCCTTATTGAGTTCGTTTAACTGCATACTGGTAGCTAGTGACGACACGGTGGCCACACCTATTAAGCCTACAATGGCCAATACAACCATTATTTCGACCAGTGAAAAACCTTTGACTGCGGGTCTTTGTGTACACACGTGATAAATCCCCTCCATGGTACAGCTATCTCTCCTTACAGATTTCAGTACATTGAGATTATCAATGTGAACGAGGCACGGTAACTGGACTTACGCATGGCTTTTCAATCCTTTACATCAAACATCAATATAAAAACGCCAGAACGGACGCTGGCAGGTTTTACACTTTTAGAAATGCTTGTCGTTCTAGCAACGATAGGTCTACTTTCGGTAATAGCGGCGCCCTCGTTTGAATCGTGGCAGGAGCGACATGCATTTAAACATGCTGCTACAAGCTTGGCATCTCTTGCGAAGCAAGCGCGAATGAACGCGCTGGTGCACAAAAAGAATATGTTTCTAATTGCTGAGGTTGAAGATGGTAAGTGTGTATTGTTGAGCGACGATGAGGCTTGCACTTGCTCTGACCGCCAAAGTTGTACATTGAATGACGTGTCTTTCGTAGTTCCTAGCGCACGGTGGGATTTAAAAATAAGCACAACTAACAATAGGAACAAGGTTATCGCGTTTAATAAAAATGGCACGCTTAACTTTGCCAGCAGTACAACACTTACGCTTTCAAGCCAGCGTTTTAACGCAAAACTAGTTATTAATTCGCTGGGGCGGATAAAACTATGTAGCTTACAGACCTTTTCAGGAATCGCACCATGTTAAGACATGATAAGCAGTGTAATCTTATCAAACGCTGTTATGGATACAGCCTTACCGAACTGCTAGTGGCCTGTAGTTTAGCAAGTCTAGTAATTGCTGCGGTTGCCACCCAAGCGGCACAATCCCACATCGCACATTCATCGATTCAGCACGCCACCAGCGTAGAAGACGATATGCGAGCACTGCAAAGCACAATCACACAACACCTAAGCAAGGCAGGTTATATATACTCTAATAATACCCTGTCGCCATTTTCCACGACCATTAGTGCAAGTGAACATTTTAAAATTACGACGGGTCACCGTGAAAGCGAGCCTGAAAATAGTTGTGTTATGTTCTCTTACGATAAGAATAGTGACGGTGTGGTGTCACTTAGTCAGGGAGAATGGTTTGGATACCGTTTAAACAATAAAGCCATCGAATACCGTGTTGCGGGGAATACATGTGATCAAAGTGGTTGGTTCGATTTAACCGATACCCAAACTACCGTTGCGACCAAGTTTAGTGTGAATCTGAAGCACGCTACTAGCTGGGGCAGTACTTACGAAATAGAAATAGCACTTCGCAGTAAGGTTGACCCCACCGTTACAAGTTCTAGAAAGTTTATTGTTGAGGCTACTAATGCATACGAATAAGCAATGGTTTGAACAAAAGAAATTGCAAAGTAGAGACTTAGCCTACAGTGAGGGAAATAAACTTAAACTTCCCTTTCGCTCTTTTCGCCATCAGCGCGGCATGGCGGTATTAGCGATAGTCGCTATTCTGTTAAGTGTAATTACATTCACAACGATAAGTTCATCTCAACAAGTCCAACAATTTTATGCAATAGATAATAAAATGCGGAAAGCCGAACAGGCACGCGTCTTATTCAAACGACAATTAAGAGACATCGCTGAGTCCTTACGAACTAGCAGCGTTCCTCTAACTGTCGATAAGGTAGATATACCCAATGTGACTACAGCAATTGAGGTGCTCGAATTAGAGGGTGATCAACGGCAACCGCTTCAACATTTCGAGGTTTCTATCTCTTCAGAAGAAGAAAGTACGTACTATAAGGCCAAATTTTTGCGCTACCCGTCTTTACTTAGGCTTCCTACTCCGACTCAGCAATTTTCGTGGGACAATCAAATTACCGAGTGGCTTTTTAACCGCAATGTAAATGTCCTCAGCCGTGCGTTTTTCCCTACTAGCATTGCCAAACACGACTGCTTGAACCTAGCGCCGGCTAATATTTACTGGATAGAAGGTAACTGCCTACTAGATAATGAAGATGTAGCTCACTCAGATGAAAGCAACCCATTATTGCTATTAATTGTTGATGGCAACCTATCGCTTAGTGCCGATACACATTTCTTTGGCCTCATCGTCATGCTATCTACAGCAGGGAATGAACACACTTTGCATGTTGCGACAAGCGCCTCAATTAAAGGGGCCTTTGTCTCTAATCAGCGTTTGCATACAAGCGTGTACGGGTCATTGAATTCATCAACCACAGTGCTGGATACCCTACAGGCACACACCACGCTTGCTAAAATCATTCCCATTCCTGGTTCGTGGTATAGCGAAGAATAGGCTCTTGATTCGACTAGCGCTTAACTGAGTATGAAATTTAAACGTTAAAAGGATTTACAAAATTGAATAAAAACACAAGCTCGGGAAGCATTTTGATTGAGGTTTTAATAGCGCTATTTATTTTCACAAGTACCAGTACTTATCTACTTGCCTCTACGATAGATTCGGCCTTGCTGTGGCAGATGATACTTAAAACCCAATCTGAACACGATAACGCATTAAACTCTGCACGGCTTGCCTTGAATAATGATGGAGTCGATCAGAATTGGAATGATGTCGCTGTATTCGGCATGCCTACGGTAAGGGAGCCTCCCCCCAAATAAACCCCATCAATTCCTATATGAACAGAGAAGAGATTAACTAAACTTCGCTGAAAATCGAAGGCACGGCTCCTGTGTGCCATGAAAATTACTAGCAAGACCAGCAGTATTCGTCAGCCTCAAGGGTTCCATTATTATTCTTGTCCCAGCCCTTTCTTCCATCGCTAAAATAAAATAAAGCGCCGTCTGATGTCTGCCCTGTTCCGCTAACAGGCGTAGCTTTTAACTCATAACCTGTAGCGTTGGCCGACACAATTGAAAGCGTATATCGTTTATTCGCTAATGGTTCAGATGAGGGTGAATAAGGTGTAAAAATCGCAGGGGCACCTGTATTTGCTCCGCCACTTGCCGCACCTTCGTAACTAAAGGAGCCACTGTGGTGACGCTCCATTGCTGATGCGAAACCTAACAAGTCAGCCTGACCAGTACCGCGGTATCCATCAGCAATAACACCTTGATAGGAGGGATATGCGATAGCTGCGATTATGCCCACTATCGCAACGACTATCATTAACTCGATTAACGAAAATCCGCGTTCCGATTTCGTATGGCTCATAATTTACTCCCTCTCTGTTTCCGAGTGCCAGCTGCCTCGTTGAATGCGTTCAAACCGGCCATAAATATTTTCGGCTAAACATTCAAATGCGTTAGTACATGCTTCGTCGTTGCCATCTTCGTCAACGTCTATTACCGCTGAAACGCACTCCGTGCCCAAACAAACAACCGGACTTACGATATCTTCAATTAGAATTTTGGTCTCTGGTGCAATACCTGTTTGCTTTAATTCTGCTGAACGGTCCGCATCGTTGACCTCTCCATCATTATTCACGTCTGTGACGGCATTACCATTAAACATACTGACTAAATAAGCGCGACTATTACCCGTAGGCGGAGCACATGCGCTTGTACTACTCACCGCAGGTACGTAGGTCGTGAAAAACACTTTGTAGTCAATAATCAGTGGCGAGGAAAGGACCTTTTCCCCATTGGTGGTTAGATTCAAATACCAGCCAGCCTTATTGGCAAATGCCTGCGAGGCCAATTCACGTTCACTTTCGTCGCTACTGTTTAGCGCATGACTAGTGGCGTTATACATGTCACTCTCATACACCGTGGTCATGAACGTGTAATTCCCACTCGAATCACGATTAAATACACCGCTGTCTTTGAGCATATAAAAATTATCTTCAACTACTGTGTCTAGCGGAGATGCGCGCCAGCCACTTCCAAGCGCAAGGCCGTAGTACAACTCGTCGCCTAGAGCGATCTCAGTGACATCCGGACCGTAGTAGAATTTACGGTTTGACTCAACAGTGTCACCACCGAAATCGGCAATGCGCGCCCCTTTGATAAAGTTTGTACCCGATTCTCCATTATAGATATCCAGTCTAAATAGCTGGCCGCCCATGTCTGCTACGTACATGTGATCGGCAAACCCATCGTTGTCTCTGTCAATGACGGAAATTCGTCCTGGAACGCTGTACGTCATAGTTGATAAGTTCAAATCTGCGTCTTCGTTACTTGCGTGCCATAAAAGGCTGCCGGTATCCGCATCGAACATGAAAACAGCATTTCCAACAACGTCATTCGCTCGAACAGTGCGATCGTCTTGAGCGTCGTCATACCCGCCTCCTACAATCATGACGTTTTTAACCTGGCCGCCCATATTTACTTTGGTTATGGTCGGTCTAGACCATGTTTGGCCGAGCTTAGACAGTGTGCCAGCGCCGCCCTCAATTTTGAATTTTAGCGTGGGGGAGGTTTTTTGGGTTACATCGAAAACGTAGTAATTGCGTCCGCCCCTGCGCATACCAACATAGAGATATTTACTCTCACCTACCGTTCTTAAAATCATGTCGCCATCTAAGCCATACTTATGCTCTAACGACGACGTATCTTTATAAAAATGATGTAAATTTTGCAGAAGTATCTTGGGCATGATGGCAAAGTTCTCTTCCCCCGTTGTAGTATCGAAGGAGTGCAGCATGCCCTGATTGGTTGCGACAAAAATAGCAGAGTCATCAGCGCCATAGTTAACAATTATCGGCTGAGAGTGAATAGGGTCGCCCATTTGTGAACGATAGTCAGTCGTGCTTCCATCGCCGTTGCTATCTTTAACGTCCACACCGCGCGCCCATTTTAAAATGGCGTCTCTTAGTGCATCCGCATCCGTTTCATCTTGGATCGCAAGATCAACATTCGTTATGTTTGTATTGTTTTCGTGCAGTTCATTAGCGCTTCTTACAATACTGCCAGTGTCGTTAAACACATAAATATTGCGATTTCCGCCTAAACGACTGGCCGCTCCCCCCTCACTAACCTCGCTACCGTCAGCTAGCGTCGACCAGTAGCTATGCGCATTTTCAGCGAAAAAGCCGGTTACGCTATCAACCGCATTCAGGCTGTTTTTATCGAGGATTTCATCGCCGCTCAAGCGATAACGCTTAAGGTTACCTGGCCAAATTGCTCCTTCGCTCGGCTTAAATAACGCGAAATACAATTCATCTCTATGCGTTAGACGGTTAAGTTGGTTAACGGCCACACCAGGCGAGACAAATGTTGCGTTGATGTCTTTGACCGAGCGCAAAATAGTATTGAATGCCTCAAGTAAGTCGGTGCTGTTATCAGCCTGATAGAAACCACCGCCACTTTGCAGTGCCAGTTGATTCAAGAAATTGTTGGCTGTATTGTTTGCAGCAAACCCTATAGTGTGAGTAATTACACGAGGGCCGATTACCGACGTTGAGGCTTCACTGATATTTCTCACCAAGTCTAAGCCACATTTTTCTCCCCCGCTGCCTATACAGCTTTTGCCAAGTAAGGTCTGAATTTTAGATACGCTGTGATTATTGTTCGCTTCGCCATCAGACAATAAAACAATATGGTTATTAGTTTGACATTGCAGGTCTGAAACCGGAGAAATATAGGTGGCTGGTGTAGGGATCTGCTCATTAATACAATTACTGTCTGACAAGTTATCTTCTGAACATCCCGAAGGCAAAATAGAATTGGCACCTGAATACGACGCCCTGTGACTTACTCGAGTGCTCCTTCTTACTGAGCTACTCACATCACCTTCCCCCCGTTTGCGACCGTAGTCTACGTCTCTTCCCCCATAATAATTGGCGGCCTCTAGTAAGGTATCTACAATAGGCGTATACCCGTTGGCACTTAATTCGTCAATTTTACTCATTAAGTGTTCGCGCACGGTGGCAGAAGCATTAGGTGTAGCAGAACCGTTAAATTTTACAATAAGCTTAGGCGCTTTTGATGGCGAGTTGTTATAGGTGTGTGCACCGCGATATGACACGAATTCATCAAATATGAAAGCCATGTCGTTTCCCGATTGCCATCCTGAACGGTCGACAATTTGTTTAACAATACTGCTCACATCGGGCGTTCGATAAGTATAGTTGTTGTAAAAGTCTGGCATGGACCACGTAATACCAGAAGTTTTAACTAAGTTCCGTAAACGGTAGCGTCGGTCCGGGTGAAAGTCATCCGCGTCATCCTCTGCCACGCCCCTTATGCGCATGCTCGGATTTCCATACGTGGTCGTACTGTAGGCAGTAAACTCTAGATAAGCCTCTGTTACAACAGCGCCTTGTGGGATATTCACATTGCGAAACCGAACGCCTATAAAATCATTATATGAGGGGTGGAAGGTAAGCTCGCTACCTGTATTAGGATATCCGTTAACATTTTCCTCTGAGTTATCTCTTGAACTAGCCACCTGATAAATTGCTTCACCCTGTACGCAGCCCGTTGCGGTAGAGTCATCGTAAGTTACAACCAACTGTGGTGCACCGCTTTGGCCTACGTCACTGGCTCTGACTTCACGGGAGCTTGCCGAATCTGTGCTTGAGCCTTCTATTAAAATGTTAAGGTCTTTGCCACCACACCATGCCGATAAATCCACGACCTCTTGAATGACAACACTTATATCAGGTGTAGTTATCACCTCGCCCGAAGCAGGAAAGCTATTGTCAGTTGCCCACTCTATACTCATCGCAGTTTTGGCTCGCGCACTCAAATTATTCGATGATGTGGTGAATGCGGAGCTTGATGCTGATGCTTCGGCAGATATTACAAGGGATGTGCCTGCAACATTAAACTTCTCAGAGGTAAACCTAATGCTTGCGCTAACTATTGTTGCTCCCTGAGGTATATTTAAATCAGTGAAGCGAAGCCCAGACGTTACGGTTTTCGTCCCGCTACTAAGAATTAAATCATTACTATTAGTTGTAACTACGCCATCGATTTCATGTGCATCGTGATCATCTGCATTCGTAGATATGATTATCTCAGGACGAACCGCCTCATCTATATTCCGAACTGGGTATAAAATGGGTCCGCCATAATCAGAAAAACGCATTAAACCTGCATTGATATTAGTGGCTGAACCAAGGGCTTCTTTTAGCGCATTTTGTACCCGCAACATTCGCGACTGATCAGTATTATCATATGCCCCCATACTTCCCGAAGAATCCATTATGAATAAAACGTTGGGATTATATGTAACAGCGTTATTAGCATTACCTAAATAGATATCGAGGTCGTCGCCAAAAGCAGAGAAACCAATGCAGCTAAAAAGCGTAATCGAAGCAAAGAAAGTAGAGAGTTTCTTCATATTGATACCTATTGAGACGCTGGACCAAACACTGAGGCAGCTAAGCTATTCGCCACAACAGACGATTTACCCGCGACTTTTCCACAACCTCTGATGATAAACACATGGCAATTGACGTTACTCCCCCCAATTACGTTACTCGAGCCTCGGCAAGCCTGCTCTCTAATAAACGCAGTACGTGACCAACTTTTTGAAGAAGCCGCACTTTGATAGGTGCCATTGACTACGTGTCTGTCGCCTGTTGAAAGGCCGCCTTCTGTCATATATCTGTCGGTCCATTCGCCTTCATCAAAACAACTCATGGAATCGGTAGCGGGGTCAAATACGTTACCCTGCCTTGCTTCTGAAAGTGGGTCGGTTTTGCTTGGATCGGTGAGAAGAGTCTCATCTTCCGATTCGAAGAATACGCCAGCAATTGCTGACTCTGCTGCGTCGAAAGCCAGGCCACTTTGTTGCATAGAGACCGCCATCTTAGATTGAGATAAGCTGCTAGTAACCGCACTAACGCCTAAAACAGTGATTGAGAGCAACACGAGCAGTGCAAATACCATCACCAAGCCTTGCTGTTTCATTGCGAACTCCTAACAAAATTTTTCATATTTCGAAGTGCCAGCGTTTTTGAAAACACCTGATAATAATGTGCCGTATCCATAGTTTTAGCGGCCTCATTTAACAAAGCATATTTCTGTGCTTGCGTTTGCCTTACTTCATTCTGATAGCTTTTCAGCATTAACGCCCAACGCAACGATACAACTTGTTGATTAAGTGCCCTTAAGTCTTCTAATTCATCTGCTGTTACATAGGTAACAGCTTGTCCTTGCGAACTAGTGATGTCGCCAGAAACACCAAATTGAACCTGAAAGCTTTCCACGTTATCAAGCAATGTCACTGTTACTGGAGAAACGGTCTGCGTTTTTAACCCTCTAAGCACCCGTCCGTCATACCCAGTACATTTCAGGGTATTGCCGCTAACAAAGTAATGGTTTACCACATGAAATTCGCTACCCTGCGCATAACCATGCTGACTACCAGTACAGTCTTCTTCACCTAACAGGCTAACCACGAGCTTGTCGCTACCGCCGCTCGTAGCTTGAATACTTCCCAGCGCAGTGTTTGTCGTAAAGTCGCCAGGTACAACGATAGGATGGTTTTGTACATAGGCAGCCTCAGCGACAATATCAACGGACGCATCAACGTTAGCTGTCACTTGGTCGTAGCGACCCACCTCATAAAATTCTGCAGACAAGCGCCCCATTATAAATCGTCCTGATTCTTGAACTTGGGCAACGGCTTGATTGAGCTTGTTCGTCACGCTACTACTGACAAGCACTTGGATAATGGCGCCCGATATGACTAGCCCTAAGGTCAAAGTAATCATCAACTCTACAAGAGAAAATCCCTGCTGAGAGTGTCGGCGACGAGAGCTCATAATGTGATGTCCTTGAATACACACGCGTTGCTGTCGCCTTCAGATTTGTTGCATCGAGCGTTAAGGGTGTAGGTCTGATTTCCCGAAGATGAGACAGGCCATGTTAGCAGTACCTCTACGCGAGACCCTGCACTACAACTGTAAATGTCAGCTGTGTTGTTGTCGTCACACGATACCGATACTCTAGTTTGTGGGTTTGTTTGTACCGCCGAACAGGATAGCGCCCACCCATCATACTCAGCCATCTGAGCTTCACTACAGGCCTGACCTTCGCAATTTGGGATCCCTGCTGGTCTTGCCAAACAATAGCAGTGATAGGGGTGTGAGGAGCCCGAACAACTTAACGTGGAAAAATTGTAGGTATCGCTAGAGAAGTAGTCATTGTTGACTACCATGCCGTCTCCCACCGTAGCTGGTCGTGCGGCAGCTCTTAAGCGTTCCGCAACCTGAGCAGCAACCATTTCAGCCTGTGTGCGGCTGATAGCGTCTTTATTGGCAAAGGAGCCTGTAAACTGCAGTGCAGCAACGCCCAGTAAACCTACTGCTAATATGAATAAGGTAATTAAGATCTCAATAAGACCTGCACCGTGTTGTGCGCGAATATGACTTCCCCTCACTCGCTTCGTTATCACCTTTTCAGCAATCATCTTTTTACGCCACATACCTAACATTACATTTGGTGTTATCACCACTGTAGTATAGTAAGACAAAAGCGTATAACTCTGGGTATCAACAGTTATTAAAACGTATAATTTTCTGTGCCCTTGTGTGGTAAACGGCGATGTCACAACTTATTTAATCGTTTCACCTATGAAGTAGCAGTCTCGACACAGCAATTGGTGTATACCACTGCGTTACAATAGACTATTTTGGTACATTTAACAGCCTCTCGCCCTCCCACTACATTGCTTTTCCACCGTTAAGTGCAACTTGATAAAGGTATCATAATCTATTCGCAAGTCATTGAATTTGCGTTAGACAAAAGCATAAAAAAACACCGCAACGATGTGCGGTGTTTTTAAGTGTTGATAATACGATTAATCTAACCGACCTGCTTAACCCTAAGCTCTTTGGGAACGGCAAATTCTACATTTTCTTCGCGCCCGGCACGCTCAGAAGCTGAAACCGCGCCCCATGCTTTGAGCCTATTTACCACACCTTGCACCAATACTTCAGGAGCAGACGCGCCTGCGGTAACGCCAATATGCTCTACACCTTCCAGCCATTCCTCTTGGATACAATTAGCATCGGCAATCAAATAGGCTTTAGCGCCAATTTTTTCCGCCAATTCGCGAAGGCGATTCGAATTTGAGCTATTCTGTGCACCAACGACCAGAAGCACCTGACAGTCTTGCGCTAGGTCGCGCACCGCGTCTTGGCGGTTCTGCGTGGCATAGCAAATATCGTCCTTTCTTGGGCCATTGATTTTGGGGAACTTAGCGCGAAGTGCGTCGATAACATCGGCTGTATCGTCTACCGATAATGTTGTCTGACTGCAATAATAAAGGTTCGCTGGGTCTTTAACTTCAAGTGTCGCCACATCTGCTTCAGATTCAACCAGATAAATTCCGCCTTCTGCACTGCTGTACTGGCCCATGGTACCCTCAACTTCTGGGTGACCAGCGTGACCAATTAAAATACATTCAGTACCTGTTTTGCTAGCACGGGTTACTTCCATATGTACTTTCGTAACTAACGGGCAAGTAGCATCGAATACCTTAAGACCGCGATTTTCCGCTTCCTTTCTTACCGCTTGCGATACGCCATGAGCAGAAAAAATCACAATGCTATCGTCTGGCACTTCGTGAAGCTCATCAACAAATAGCGCACCTCGCTCACGTAGTCCATCTACCACAAATTTATTGTGTACCACTTCGTGGCGCACATAAATTGGCGGCTCGAACATTTCAAGTGCTCGCTCTACGATGGTGATAGCCCTGTCAACGCCCGCGCAAAAGCCACGAGGGTTAGCTAAATGAATTTGCATAACTAGTTTCCACCTTGTGCTGACACGCCAGGTTTAACATCAATAATCTCGACGTCAAAAATAACTGTTTGCCCGGCTAGCGGATGGTTGAAGTCTACCGTTACAGAGTCTCCAGCAGCGCTTCGAATAATACCCGGAATTTCCGAACCGTCTGGTTGAGCAAACGCTAAAATCATGCCTTCTTCAATCTTTAAATCAGCGCCAAAACGACTTCTATCCATATAGTGAATATTGTTCGGATTAGGCTCACCGAATGCGTCATTCGCCGCTAACGTAAACGCTTTTTTATCACCTTTTTTAAGCCCAAGTAAACACGCTTCAAAGTTAGGTGTTAGGCTACCGTCACCCATTACCATTTTAGCAGGCTTATTGTTTACGCGAGTGCTGTCGGCGGCAGAGCCATCTTCTAGCTTTAAATCAAAATGAAGAATAACTTCGCTATCAGCGGCAATTACTAATGAATCTGTCATAACCTTTCCGAATACTACTTAATGGTTTCGCTATTGCCTGCGGCACTTGCGTTCGCATCTGCACCGTTCCCTTCACTTTTTTTATCGCCATTTTTAAACATGTCGAAAATCAGCAAAGCCGCGCCGATAAATATTGCGCTGTCAGCAATGTTAAACGCAGGCCAGTGGTAATTGTTTACGTAAAAATCTAAAAAGTCGATGACATAACCGTGGACTAATCGGTCGTAAACGTTACCCAATGCGCCGCCTAGAATAAAGGAAAATGCAATCGGCAGCATTTTTTGTGAGCGTGGCGACTGCTTGAGCCACCACAAAATCACGGCGCTTACTACAACAGCGATAGCGGTAAAGAACCAGCGCTGCCAGCCACCTGCGCTTTCTAAAAAGCTAAATGCGGCGCCGTAATTGTGCACGTAAGTAAAGTTAAAAAACGGCAGTACCTGTATCGACTGATACAGTGACATGCTATCGATAACCGTATACTTACTCCATTGGTCGAGGATAAACGCAATCGCGCTTATCCATAAGAAACGCAAGCCAGTTTCGTGAAAAAGCTTAAGCATAGTGGCGTTCTTCTCCATCACCGTCAATGTTTGTCACACAGCGACCACAAAGCTCTTCGTGACCTTCATGTGAGCCTACATCTTCACGGTGATGCCAGCAGCGTACGCACTTTTCACCACTTGCTTTATTAACGCTCAACCATAGACCTTCAACGTCTGTGGCTTTCGCTTCAGACGGTGCACTGTCAACCTTAGTTAGCGAAACGCCTGATGTAATGAGTACGAATCGTAGCTCGTCTTCAAGCTTTGCAAGTACGTTGTACAACGACTCGGTAGCATAAAGCGAAATGCTCGCTTCTAGTGAGCCACCTAGCTCGCCATCTTTACGCGCCTGCTCCATTGCTTGGTTGGCCGCGTCTTTTACGCTTAACACTTGGTGCCAAAGGGCATCGTTGAACGAATCGCTTTGCGTGAAGTTGTTAAAACCTTCGTACCAGGTTTCAGTAAATACAAACTCACTGCGCTCGCCAGGTAAGGTTTCCCAGATTTCTTGTGCAGTAAAGCTGGTAATAGGCGCCATCCAGCGAACCAAAGCTTCGATGATGTGGTACATCGCCGTTTGGCATGAGCGACGGGCAAGGCCATCTGCTTTCGCCGTGTACTGACGGTCTTTAATCACGTCTAAATAGAACGAACCTAATTCAATTGAGCAGAAATGCGTAAGCTTCTGCGACACTACCAACAGGTCGTAGTTGTTGTATGCTTCGATAAGTTCTTCTTGAAGTGCCTTGGCGCGCGCAACAATCCAGCGGTCAAGTGCGACCATATCGTCTTCTGCTACCGCATCTTCAACGTTGAAGCCGTTAAGGTTAGCAAGCAAGAATCGTGCGGTGTTACGAACTCGTCGGTAGCCATCTGCAGCGCGCTTCAAGATCTCATCTGATACCGCAATTTCACCGCGATAATCAGTAGATGCCACCCATAGGCGAAGGATATCTGCGCCTAATTTGTTAGTGACTTCCTGAGGCGCCACAACGTTACCTACCGACTTCGACATTTTTCTGCCGTGGGCATCTACCGTAAAGCCGTGGGTTAGCACTTCTTTATAAGGCGCATGACCGTGCATTGCAGTTGATGACATAAGCGAAGACATAAACCAACCGCGATGCTGATCAGAACCTTCAAGGTATAAATCGGCAGATGCGGGAATGTCTTCACGACGGTCTACGACGAAGTAGTGAGTTACACCTGAGTCAAACCAAACATCTAGGGTATCGGTCACTTTTTCATAGTTGTCCAACTCGCTACCAAGTAGAGCAGCATCGTCAAGATCCCACCACGCTTGAATGCCTTTAGCTTCAACTTCCAGTGCTACTTTTTCCATTAATGCTGCAGACTCTGGGTGGATTTCACCGGTAAGTTTATGCACATACAAAGGAATGGGTACGCCCCACGTACGTTGACGTGAGATACACCAGTCTGGACGACCTTCAACCATTTTCTCAATGCGGTTTTGGCCCCAATCTGGGATCCACTTGGTTTGCTTGATTTGTTCAAGTGATTGAGCGCGAAGACCTTTCTTATCCATGCTTACAAACCATTGAGGCGTAGCGCGGAAAATGATTGGCGTTTTATGGCGCCAGCAATGCGGGTAGCTGTGCTCGTATTTTACGTTTAAGACAAGGTTACCCTTTTCTTTTACGACTTCGATAATTTCATCATTAGCTTTAAATACAAACTGACCAGCAAACAGCGGTGTATTTTCAAGGTACACCCCGTTGTTACCAACCGGGTTGTACACTTCGATGTCGTATTGCTTACCAACATTGAAATCGTCTACACCGTGGGCTGGCGCTGTGTGTACACAACCTGTACCAGATTCAGTCGTAACGTGGTCGCCTAGAATTAACGGTACTTCCAGGTCTAAGAATGGGTGATTAACCTTCAGCTTATCAAGGGCGGCACCAGTACAGGTTGCCACTTCACGGAAATCCTCAACGCCGTAGCGGTTCATGCAACTTTCAAGCAAGTCCTGCGCTACCACTAGCCATTCATTTGAAGGCTGAACTTCGACAATCGCATAGGTAAGCTCTGGGTGTAAGCTGATTGCACGGTTGGCCGGCAGTGTCCACGGTGTGGTAGTCCAAATAACTACACCTGCTTTGTGTGTGGTTAAATCACCTTCAGACACGCCAAACGCTTCTGCAATAGCAGCCACATCAGCTACTGGGAACTTAACGTCGATAGCAGGCGATACTTTGTCTTTGTATTCAACTTCTGCTTCAGCAAGCGCCGAACCACAATCTGTACACCAGTGAACAGGTTTAAAGCCCTTTTCTAAGTGGCCAGAGTCTACAATTTTACTTAATGCACGAATGATGTCGGCTTCAGATTTGAAGTCCATGGTTTTGTATGGGTTATCCCATTCACCAAATACACCTAAACGTTTAAAGTCAGCCATTTGGCCGTCAATTTGCTTTTGTGCGTACTCGCGACACTTTTGACGAAATTCAGCCGCCGTAACTTTCTTACCAGGCTTACCTACTTTCTTTTCCACCATCAATTCAATCGGCAGACCGTGACAATCCCAACCAGGAACGTATGGAGAGTCAAAGTCAGAAAGGTTTTTCGACTTTACAATAATGTCTTTAAGAATTTTGTTAACCGCGTGACCAATGTGAATATCGCCATTCGCATAAGGAGGGCCATCGTGCAGAATAAATGGCTTTTTGCCTTTTTTCGCTTCACGAATTTTGCTGTATACCCCTTTTTCCTGCCAGTCTTTAAGCATTTTCGGCTCGCGCTGAGCAAGGTTACCGCGCATCGGGAACGCAGTTTCTGGAAGGTTCAGTGTGGCTTTGTAATCACTCATAAAATTGTATTATCCGGTTACCTTAATTTTCACCCAATGCACTAAAACATTGTGAAGGCGATATTCATTTTGCGATGTTCAATTTCAACTGTTGAATATAAAAGATTCAACATAAAACAGTATGCCATCCTCACCACAGCGAGGGTGACTGAAAGTGTTTTAGCACAGTGACTTGCTTACACGTTTCACAATCAAGAATTCACATTTTTAAACGTCGAACTCAGTGAAACAAATACGCGCAGAAACTTGTCGTGACTTTATCACGTTTAACTATGCTAATAACAGACGCGCTTTTGTCGCATCTGCTTGAATTTGATCTTTCAACGCATCAAAAGAGTCAAATTTAATTTCATCTCTTATTTTTGCCATCGGAAACACCGTAATAGGCTTACCGTAAAGGTCAGATGATAGATCGAAAATATGGACTTCTAGCTGGTTTCTTACCCCGTTCACAGTAGGACGGGTACCAATGTTCGCAACACCATTAAAGTGCTGACCATCGACGTCAACACGAACCGCGAACACACCGTGAATCGGCGTCTTTTGTCGTTTTAACATGACATTCGCGGTGGGGAAACCAATGGTGCGGCCTTTTTTCTCGCCGTGAACCACCCTACCGTGAATAGCGAATGGACGCCCTAGCATTTCGGTAGACAGACCAAAATCGCTGTTTGCTAACGCCTCTCGCACAGCCGTTGAGCTAATACGGTGGGCATGCATGGTAAAACTGTGGGTGCTTACTACTTCGAAACCATATTGGCGGCCTGCCGCCTCAAGCATTTCGAAATCCCCTTTACGGCCATTGCCAAAACGGAAATCGTCGCCTACGACAAGAAATTTAACTCCCAGCTTATCCACCAGTAAATCGTGGACGAACGTGTCTGCACTTTGCTTCGCAAACTCAGCGTTAAATCGCACAGCAAGCAATCTGTCGACACCTTGCTGGCTCAGCAATTCATATTTTTCGCGAAGAGGGCTAATACGCGCTGGCGCCTTATCCGGCATAAAGACTTCTTCAGGCTGTGGTTCAAAAACCATGACGGTGGCAGGAAGTGATAGCGATTTCGCTTTTTCAAGCACATTAGCTAACACAGCTTGATGACCACGGTGTACGCCGTCGAACTTGCCAATAGTGAGCACACACCCTTTATGGTGCGGTTTTACATTGTTTAGCCCGCGGATAAATTCCACTGTTAGCCACTACCTTTTAACTGCTAGAAAATCAAAGCTCGCGATTATAGCCGACCGCGAGCACAATACCAAGCGCACACGCCATTCTCACATGCCGCCTTTAGTTATACTGAAAATTACTCGCCGCCGCTTTTGAAATGCCTGGGTCGCATGCCCAGCACAACCATGGTGGTCATGAACAGTATGACCGACAGCGATATGGTTATTCCTACTTCTAACATTTGGACGGAAAGAGACAAATCAAAGAAAGCTAAGCCTTGATCGCGATAATAAATAAGCCCGCCCATGGCAGCACTTGCAATAACCACACGGGCAATAAACAAAACCGATGTGCGGCTTAACGCAAACACGCCTTGGCGATGCAGCGTTATATAGAGCAAAGCGGCATTAAGCGTAGCTGACATACTGGTAGCAACAGCAAGCCCTACATAACCAAACGGAATCGCTAATATAAGGTTAAACACCATGTTAGCGACCATACACCAAATACCAAATTTCACTGGTGTCTTAGTGTCTTGACGGGAGTAAAACCCCGGCGCGAGAATTTTTACCAGCATAAAGCTGATTAAGCCAAATGAGTATGCAGTAAGTGAGTAAGACGCCATGATGGCTGTTTCAGCGGTAAACGCGCCGCGCTGAAAAATAACGGTCAGAATAGGCCTTGCCATCACGCCAAGCCCCACAGCTGCGGGAATACCCAATAAACAGACCATGCGAAACGCCCAATCAATGTTGGCAGCAAACGCTTTGGGATTGTTACTGACGTGATTCCGGGAAAGCGTCGGTAAAATGACCGTAGCGATAGCGATACCGAACAGCCCTAAGGGAAATTCAAGCAGTCTGTCAGAATAGTACAACCAGCTTATTGAGCCGGTAACTAAAAAGCTGGCGATAAACGTGTCAAACAACAAGTTAATCTGACCTACTGATACTCCGAATAATGCGGGGATCATCAAGGTGCGCACTTTCACCACATTTTCGTCGTGCCAGCCCCACTTTGGTTTTACTAAAAGCCCTGCCCTGAACAAGAACGGCAGTTGAAACAAGAACTGCACAATACCACCGATAAACACGCCCCACGCTAGCGCGTAAGCGGGTTGATTAAGCGTAGGAGCTAAGTATATAGCGCATGCAATAATGCACACGTTAAGTAAAACGGGGGTGAAGGCAGCAACCGCAAACTTATTGAGCGTATTGAGTATCGCCCCTGCCAACCCAGTCAGAGAGATAAACGCTAAATAAGGAAAGGTAATTTTCAACATGGTCGACGCGAGCACAAACTTATCTCCGGCCTCGTCTCCTTCGAGCCACGCCACAAACCAGCCTGTACCAAATAACGCCGCCAAAACAGGAGATGCTATTACCCCTATGATAGAAACTACAAAAACAATAGCGCCTAACGTACCGCTGACTTTTGCAACGAACTCTCTGAGTTGCTTTTTATCGTCGTTCTCGTGAACTTCGGTTAATACCGGAATAAACGCTTGCGCAAATGCACCTTCGGCGAATAGACGGCGAAGAAAATTAGGAATTTTGTTAGCAAAGAAAAATACGTCAGCGGCTGCCCCATCGCCCATAAGCTTGGCAACAACAACATCACGTACCAAGCCTAATACTCGCGAGACCAAGGTCATAATACTGACGATAAGACCAGATTTTATTAACTTCCGTGACACGTCACACTTCCAATAAGAGGTAAAGAATAGGCTGAATAGCATCAGCCATTTGAAAGATAGTCAAAGGCGTCTGCTAAGCGCAAAGCGGCAACGCTAGGTTGCAAGCGAGCCATAATAACTAAAGGCTATCGCGGGCGAAACGATTTCTTCAAAATAGTTGTGCATCTTTAACAACTTTCTTGTTATAATCCGCGCCCGGTATGGGGTGCTGTCGTTTATGCATGTCTATCGCTAAAATGTCTTGAAAGAATATCACTACGAATCTCTTTCAAAAAATGTCGCAGAGAAATGTCGCAAAGAATGTGCAACGTGTTGAGCATACTTTGTGTTCAATAGCTTGCGCGTTTTAACGCGGAACGATTTAAGTTTTAAATCGTTTGACATTTGGGCGTTTGGTAGGCACAATCCGCACCCTCGTTTTTGACATGAATTTATTTTGGGAGTTACACCTTGGCTAACATTAAGTCTGCTAAGAAGCGTGCAATCCAAGCCGAAAAGCGTCGTCAGCACAACGCTAGCCGTCGTTCAATGACTCGTACAAGCATCAAGAAAGTTATCGCTGCAATTGCAAGCGGTGACAAAGAAGCGGCACAAGCTGCACTTACTGCTGCTACTCCAGTACTTGACAGAATGGCTACTAAAGGCTTGATTCACAAGAACAAAGCTGCTCGTCATAAGAGCCGTCTAGCTGCACAAATCAAAGCACTAGGTTAATCTTTACGATTAGTAGTTAAAAAAGCGCCCTTCGGCGCTTTTTTTGTATCTGTAATCGACACTAATTAGAATGGGTTACTGATTCCAAATTTAGACTTAAAGGCATAAAGCCCACCACTAGGCGAGCTCTGTCACTAGATAAAAAGTCTTTGCGGTGTGTTTCTCCCCCAGCTATCCGCTTATCAGCTCATTTTTCTTATTGAGCTTGCCGGTGCAATACGCATGATCCAGTGAAGGATGGCCCACGGCCAGCTTGGTACAAACGCATTCGCTTTTTCTTTATTGATTGCATTGACCATCGCGCGACAGCCCACATCTGTATCAACAATAAACGGCACCTTCTCTACTTTTTCGTTTATTTCGCTACGAATAAAACCGGGGTGAATACAGGTGACTTTAATTGGCGTATTCATTACATCCATTCGAATGCCTTCAGTCATAGATGTAAGGCCCGCTTTTGTTGCTGCGTATACGGTCATGGCGCGTCTAAAACCGCGCACCGCGCTTATAGATGAAATCGTTACCAGATGACCACTATTTTGCGCCCTAAAGATAGCCATTGCCGCTTCACATTGTGCTAGCGCCGACACAAAGTTAGTCACCGCCGTTTGCTTGTTAGCGTGAAAATACCCCGTACCAATCGACGCGCCCTTGCCCATTCCTGCGTTCACAATAACTCTATCAAGGGTTCCCATGTCATCTTTGAATGCGTCAAACACTTCAAACACCGCATCGTGATCATTGACATCCAGCGAGCGAATATACACGTCAATGTTTGGGTTAATGGCATGCAGCTCTTCTTTCAGTTTTTCTAAGTTCTCAAAGCGCCTTGCGCAGAGGGCTAGGTTACATCCCTGTTTAGCAAACTCAATTGCCATGCCCTTACCTAGGCCTGAACTCGCGCCCGTTATCAGAATATTGCGTCTTGTTGTCATTATCGTTTTCCTGATGCTTTAATGGCCTTATTACAACGCCACATTAAGTAATGAATGAAGATCCAAAAATTTTTGAATGCTGGATTATTAGTTTGCTTGTGGTGATAGCGATAGTAGATTTGCTGGGCAATACCGGCTAAACGAAAAAGTCCGTACACCTCGTAAAAAGTAAAATCTTCTACATCAATCTCCATTTCTTTGCAGTAATACGCCACAACTTGTTTACGAGTAAGCATTCCCGGTAAGTGAGTTGGCTGACGACGTGTAGATTGTGCTAAAAAGTCATCATCCGCTTGTACCCAATACGCCAAGGAGTTGCCTAAGTCCATAAGCGGGTCGCCCAAGGTGGCCAGTTCCCAGTCCAACACACCGATAATTTGTGTATAGTTATCTGGCTTTAACACCACGTTGTCGAACCGGAAGTCATTGTGCGTAATACAAATGCGTTCATTAGCGGGCATGTGGTTTTCTAACCAGCGCATTATTTTTTTACCCGAGGGGACATTCCAGGTTTTTGCTTTACTATAGCGTTCGCTCCACCCGCTTATTTGGCGTTCTATGTAGCCAGCACCTTTACCTAAGTGCTCAAGCCCCGCTTTCTTATAATCCACTTTATGAAGCTCGATTATGCTATCAAGTACATTAGTGCAGAGCTGTTTGGTTTGCTGCTCGGACGTGTTTAAGCCTTTGGGTAAGTTCTTACGTGGTATCACGCCGGTAAACTTCTCCATTACGTAAAACTCTGTGCCTATAACGCTCTCGTCCTCACAAAGCCCGAGCATCTCTGGCACATAGCGATAAACAGGCTTTAGCGCATGCTGTAACCGATACTCCCGCCCCATATCGTGGGCCCCTTTGGCTTTAGTACCTGCCGGTGCTCGACGCAAAATTAGGGATGTTTGCTCGCTATGGTCTTGTTCACTGCTTTGATAGTCCAAGCAGTACGTCCAATTAGAAGCGCCACCAGAATACTGAGTGACTTTAGGCAAAATATCGGCACTTCGTAGAGCGGCTGCCACTGATGGACTAGAACCACTAATATTTTCCTGAAGCCAATTGTGTACTGCGCTGACGTCTAGTTCTTCGCCCACACGCACGCTGTCGGCTTTATCTACCACGTGTTGTTGCATATATTTTCTTCTTTTAATTCTGTTTCTTTCAATTTTGTTTCTTTTAAATCTGTTTCGAGGGACTTACTCAACCTGCCTACTTAAAATACCCACTCAAAACTTTTGGCTCAACGATACTTCTATTCTCGGTTTGTGACTGCACAAGTGCAGCTCAACTATCAGCTTCGAGCAGTTTGCCAACAAAAATAGGTGAGCACGTTTCCGTTTTGACTAACTCTGCTTTTCCATTGCACGCTTCATCATCTTCGTTTGATTAAGCATATTTTTGATATAACGCTGGGTTGGCAGCAGCTTCTTTAACAGGAAAGCGCGTTTGCCCAGTTTATGGGTAAGAATAAGAAATTGCTTTTTATTGACTTGTTGATAAATAGACTCGGCCACTTCTTCTTTCGTCATGTCTGCCTTAGCGAAGAATTTATTGAGCATTTTGTGCGACGCAGGGTTGGTGCTGCGCATCGACTCATCTAAATTCGTTTTAAAGAAGCTTGGACAAACTACACTAACGTCAATATTGTCAGGGGCTAATTCCAATTTCATGGTTTCAGAAAACGATACCACTGCGGCTTTAACCGCGTTATAACTTCCCATATAAGGAATAGGCGTTAGTCCTGCTTGCGATGCAATATTTATGAAATAACCACCACCTTGCTCTCGCATTAAAGGTAAGAGTGCACGACTGACTCGCACCATACCTAACACGTTAATATCAAACACCCACTGCCACTGCTCAATGCTTTCATCTAGAAGACTACCACCAGAAGCGACACCCGCATTATTAAATACGAAGTCAACGCCTCCCCAACGAGTTTTCATAGTATGCGCTAACGTTTGAACTTCATTTTCAGAGGTTATATCGCAATGGATGTAAAACGCATTGGCACCTTGGGCAGTTAGCATATTTACCGCTTCATCGCCTCTTTCTTGGTTAATGTCGGCAATGCAAATGTCTAACCCCTCGTCTTTGCCCGCCCACTTTTCCGCCCACTTAAGGGCAATGGCCTGACCTAAACCGGTAGCGCCACCGGTAATCAATATGCGCATGATGTGTTTCCTAACTGTTCTTGTTTCATTATTCTTGTATCGGCGTTTATGTTTAGTTGCGCTTTATTGTGTTAAGCGCTTATCAGTAGTCCATAATTCTCTCGAATTGACCGCTTTATCAATCCAATCAAACTGATTCCGTCTTTTGCAGTGACACTGATGGCTGTTCGTTACGCATTTTTCGTTTTGCCCACAGGGCCAATAGTGCGGGCCCGATGTACATTGCTACGCCATATACACCAGGTGCAATCGCGAAATCATGCGCATCTAAAAAGGTAATACATATCAGCATTGCAAGCGCCGCGTTTTGCACGCCTATTTCAATGGCTAGCGTTAACGAGTCTTTAAATGCTAGGTTTGAAAGCTTAGCAAGCCCGAGCCCTAACAAAACCGATGATAAATTTAACGTTAAGCAAACCAAAAACGCGCGTTCAAAGGACGCGGCTAAATTATTTCTCTCTGAAACCAGCACGCCCACAATCATGAGCAACATAAAGTACATGGAAAACTGCCGAAAGAAGCTTTCAGTTTTAGTAGCAAACCTGCTATTAAAGCGACGAATGGTCATGCCTATAGTGACCGGTACAATTGATATACCAACCAGCCCGATCACTGTTTGAATAATAGAAAAGTCTGGCGTGTTTTCTTTTACAAAGTAGTCAAGAGCAAATTGAATGATAAATGGCGTTGAGAAAACGCAAGCGATGGTAGAGATAGCGGTTAAGCTTACTGAAAGGGCCAAATTTGCTTTTGCGACGTGGCTGATTAAATTACTGGTCGTGCCGCCTGGGCATGCCGCTAAAACCATAACGCCAACTGCAATATAATCGGGTAGTTCAAAAACAAAGCACAGTCCTAGCGCCATCATAGGCAGCAAAATGATTTGACCTATAAAACCTGTTAATACTGCTTTAGGCGCTTTAAGTAATCGGGCAAAGTCAGAAAGGGTCAGCGTTAGCCCCATACCAAACATAACAAATGCCAACGCTAGAGGTAACAACACCTCGGTAAGTACAGATGCCTGCATGCACACGCCCCTTACAAAAGAAGCCTCTATTAAAGAAACCTTTTATTAACATTTAAGCCAGTGTACTCTGTTTAATAATAAATAAAAATGATGCCTTATTATGGAAACCCATAAATAATATGCATGGAAAATTAGATCTAAATTTGTTTGTTGTGCTGCGCGCGGTCTACGTTCAGGGCAGCATTACGAAAGCCGCCAACGCACTGCATATCACTCAGCCTGCGGTGAGTCACGCCTTAGGTCGCCTGCGAGAGAAGTTTGATGATCCGCTGTTTATTCGTCATGGACGACAAGTCGTGCCTACCCCATTTTGCCAAGGCATTATTACATCGGTTGTGAAATCAATAGAGACCCTTGAAAGCACGTTAAAAGGCAAAGTGGGCTTTGATATTAGTGATAACCCCCGTCAGGTGAACCTTGGCTTGAGAGATATTTTAGAATCTATATTTTTTCCTGTGCTTATTCCTGAGCTTATAAGACATACTCCCAATATCACGGTGAATAGCAGACAAGTTACCTGGCCAGAGCTTGCTCCCGCATTAGCCGCTAAAGAGCTTGATATCGTAATTGACGCGTTAGTTCCCACCAGCCGTGACATTCGTTCACAGTTTATCTGCGAAGAAACGTTTGTCGTGGTATGCGCGCCTAGCAATAGCTACGTAGAAAACCCGAGTATCAAGAGCTACTCACTTGCACAGCATGCGCTTGTATCTTTAAAAGACTCTAAATTGGATACGGTTGATCTAGCCCTTGCCCAGCACAATTTACATCGCAACATCGCATTGCAGTGTGAACACTACTTTGCCGCCGTTAACGTGGTTAGCCAATGCGATCTTTTACTGACCATGCCAACGCGATTCGCCCAACAATTCAGTAATAAATTCGATATCGAAATTCTGCCCCTTCCATTTGACGTCCCCCCACTCCCCGTGCACATGTACTGGCACAAACACGCCGATGAAGACTTAGTGAATGTATGGATGCGGGATAAACTTTTAGAAGTGGCGAATAAGTTGGGGTTATAGCGCGTATTTGTGTTGCTGTAACACAATGGTCAAGCAAGCGTCACGGTAGTGTCAATTTGCAAACCTATAGTGACGATCCAAGGCATCGCTTTGGGAAACCGCTATGAAAAAGACACACTATCGTACGCTTTGGCTTTCAGATATCCATTTAGGGAATCGCGACTGCAAAGCTGAATACTTACTTTCCTTTCTTAATAGCATAACCGTAGACACCCTCTATTTGGTGGGTGATATTGTTGATATGTGGCAAATGTCCAAACAATTTCGCTGGCCAAAGGCGCACAATCAAGTCATGCATAAATTCATGCAAATGAGTCAGGAAGGCACCCGTGTGGTGTACCTGCCCGGAAACCACGATGAGCCAATTCAGTCTTATTCGGGTATGGCCTTCGGTGATATAGAAATAGAGCGAGAGTTGGTTCACACCACAGCACAAGGGAAGCGTTATTTAGTCTTACATGGCGACCAGTTCGATGGTGATGTGACTATGGGCAAATTCCATGCGTGGATTGGCGATAAAGGTTACGACCTATTGCTCTTTCTTAACAGAGAGTTTAATCGCCTACGTGCGTGGCGCAAGCGAGAATACTGGTCACTTGCAGGCTATATTAAAAAGCACATTAAGGGCGCGAATGAAGCGATTACTCGTTATAGAGAGGCATGCTGTAGGCGCGCCGATGAAGTGGGGCTCGACGGTGTTGTGTGTGGCCATATTCATCACCCTGAAAGCAGCATTGAAAACGGCATTCACTATATTAATGATGGGGACTGGATAGAAAACTGTAGTGCACTGTTAGAAGATGTGAACGGTAACTTATCTCTTATTCATTACCTTGATTCATTGGAGTCAGCCACAGTAACACCAATTACAACCAAAACCTCTCGCTCAGAAGCAGCTTAGTTTGCATTAGACAAGTGGGGCGTTACCGGCCCCAGACTTTTGCTACTCAACAAGCAACAAGTTAATTCCAAACCTATCCATCAAGGTTAGAGCCTGTTGTCCTGTGCCCCTCATCATAGGTCAACAGGCTCTAATTACAACATTTTAACACTGTCAAATAACTGCCATGAAACTGTGTGAAAAACGTCACATTGCCCTGCTATTGTTCGCCAAAACCGGAAGAGAAACAGGTTCTATGTTTACTGTAAATGACGTACTGAACAAGCATTATCCTCAAGTAGCGAACAACCCCATTCTATTTAAGTCGCTGTCTTTCGCTTTAAGGCACCTACTCCATGAACGTGAAATTACCGAATTTGGTGAAGCCTATCCGCATTACGAAGATATCGATTTCGTAGAGCAAGTGCTGGAATATTTCAATATCAGCTACTCCACGCGCGATGTAGAAAAAGAACGTATTCCAAGTGAAGGCAGAGTGGTGATTATCGCGAACCATCCGATTGGCTCACTCGATGCTCTTGCGCTTATAAAATTGGTTAGTGAAGTACGTCACGACTTAAAGGTGGTTGCCAATGAAATGCTTATGGCCATTAAACCGCTTCACGATATGCTGCTCCCTGTAAACAATATGCAGGGAGGCACACCAAAACAGCATTTATCGGCAATCCAAAAACACCTTAACAGCGACGGCGCCATACTGATTTTTCCTGCCGGTGAAGTTTCTCGATTGCGCCCGCAAGGTGTTCGCGACACCAGATGGCACACAGGTTTTTTACGCATTGCAAAGCAAGCAAAAGCGCCGATATTGCCGGTTTATATAGACGCGAAAAATAGCCCACTCTTTTACGGCGTGTCCATGGTATATAAGCCTTTAGCCACTGCGCTGCTCGTGAAAGAGATGTTCAAACAGCGTAAGAAGCATTTACCTATGCGCATTGGCGAACTTATTCCATTTGAAGCGTACCAGCAAACCAATATACCGCTAAAAGAGCAGGTAAAGTTATTTAAGCGCCATCTGTATCGCATTGGCAGTAACAAGAAAGGCGTATTTGAAACACAGGCTTCTATTGCCATGCCAGAAGACAGAAAAGAACTGGCCCGCGCTATGCGAGACTGCGAACATTTAGGTGAAACTGGCGACGGAAAATCAATTTATCTATACCAACACAAAAGTTGCTCTCCGATAATGCGAGAGATTGGCCGGCTGCGAGAAGTTGCGTTTCGCGCTGTGGGCGAAGGTACCAATAAGCGTAGAGACATCGATCAGTACGACTCCCACTATTATCACCTTGTACTTTGGGATGACAACGATTTGGAAATTGCAGGAGCCTACCGCTTTGGCGACGCTGAGCTTTTGACAGCGCCAGAGCATCCTACCGGGCTCTACTCCGCCACCCTGTTTAACTACGGCAAGAACAACGATAAACTTTTCAAGGAAGGCTTAGAGTTGGGGCGAAGCTTTGTCCAGCCTCGCTACTGGGGAAAGCGTAGCTTAGATTATTTGTGGTTTGGCATAGGCGCATTTTTAAGCCGCTACCCTAAGTATCGCTATCTTTTTGGGGCGGTTTCGCTAAGTAATGCTTACCCCGAACCCGCTAAAGACCTGTTAGTACAATTCTATTCCACGTATTTTCCTGCCAAATTTGGCGAGGTGACCTGTAAGCGCCCTTATCAAATGGCGCAAGATACCTTGCATCAATTCACGGGTAACGACTACAAGGCGGAGTTTACGCAGTTGAAGCATTTACTGGCTAACATGGGCGTAAACGTGCCAACACTGTATAAACAGTATTCTGAAGTAACTAAAAACGGCGGTGTGGCGTTTTTAGGTTTTAACGTAGATCCCGATTTCAATGATTGTATCGACGGACTAGTCGTGGTTGATATGCAAACGCTTACTGAGAAAAAACGCAAACGCTATTTAACAGATATTCAGCTTAAGGCGTCTGCGTAAATTATCCATAAGGCCCAGTTAAGTTTTGGTTTTCGTTTTAGTTTTAGCTTCAAATTCAACTGGGAGCCTTGTGATGAGCATGGGTAACAGGAGCCATCGTTTTATTCACCGTGATATCAATAGCAGATTGACCCGTGATTCATCAAAAAGGGAGGGGGTTGCTAGTCCCTCCCTTTTATTTATCTTCCACCTAGCCAAATTGAGCAGTACTCATCGACTCCCAATACTTAAAAGGATATCGGTGTAAATATCTTCAAGTGTTAGGAGATCAGATAAGTGAATGTGTTCGTTTACCTGATGAATCGTTGTATTTGGTACACCCACTTCAACAACTTGTGTGTGCTCGCCGGCAAAGAAGCGTCCGTCTGACGTACCACCAGAAGTACTAACAACAGGATAACGCCCCGTTGCTCCCTTGATAGCTTTCTCTACGCAGGCAATTAGGCAACTACCAGAATTATTCTTAGGTTTACTAAGATAAGCTTCACACGGCCTTGAGAAACTCACCTCAGCTTCTGCATCAACATCATTGATAATATTGCGAAGTAACGTAGATAGACTGCATTGATCAAAGTGCCAAGAGTATCGCACATTAAACTCTATTCTTACCGAACCTGGCACTATGTTGTCGGTAAAACTTCCTGAATCTACGTGTGTAATTTGAAGCGTAGTACCAGGAAAATCGTCGCTTCCTCTATCAAATGGGTACTGTGTTAGCGCATTAATTACAGTGCTCGCTTTGTGAATAGCATTCACAGCCATTTTTGGATAGGCCACATGGCCCTGCTTACCAGTGATATAGATAGTTCCAGAAAGTGAGCCCCTGCGGCCAATCTTTATTGTGTCGCCGGTTTTTGCAGATGCAGAGGGTTCGCCAACTAGGCACATATCAAGCTGTACATTCTTGGATGCTAAGTATTCAGCTATCCACTTAGAACCCCACTCCGCTTCCCCTTCTTCATCACTGGTGATTAGCCACCAGAAAGACACCTTTTCCTTTTCTAACGAGGTAATGGTTCGCTCTGTAGCAGCTAGCATAGCAGCAATGCCCGTTTTCATGTCGGCAGCGCCACGCCCATACAGTTTGTTTTGGCTTATTACTGGGCTAAAAGGCGGTGACTTCCACTTATCTAGTGGACCTGGAGGCACGACATCAGTATGACCGCTAAATGCAATATTAATCGGCCCAAGCCCCCACTTGGCGACGAGATTGCTCACACCATTTATTGTGTGCTGTTCACAGGCGAAGCCGAGTTTTTCGAGCTTATATATCAAATAGCTTTGGCAACCTGCGTCCATGGGGGTAATTGACGCCCTTGCCATTAGCACTTCGGCGAAATGAATACTACGGGCAGAAATAGTTGAGCGTAAAGGCTGAATAGACATACACGGATAACCCCTTATTAAGCTTTGGGCTATTACACGGAGTCAACGTGACAGGCTAATAACAGTTTTACGACAAAGCCGTGACAGAAAGGATATCTGATCTAAAAATAGGAATAAGGAAGAAAGAAGTGCGTGCTAGCTCGTTAAGATTTGTCTAAAACAGCGCACGTTGTTATAAATAGAGCATTACTTATAGAAAGGCATTACTGTGTTAAAAATCATTGTTTTAATACCTCTCATTTTGTCGCTACTCTGGTTTGGCTACTTGCAAGCCAATAAGTACACACTAGAACAAGGCAAACAAGGGTTTCTGTATATATTCGTTTTGTCTGGCGTCATTGCGGCATTTTATACACTGATGTTGTTCTTAACGAATTAACGCACGTCAAATAAAAACTAAGACCCCCTTTAGGATAAAAAAAGCCAGCATATTAATAGATGCTGGCTTTTTAGTATTTACTGATGTCACTGCTTAACGCGGCGAAAGGTTCACCGCGATAAGGCTTATAGCGATTGTGATATTGTCACATCCGCGTTTGCGCGTAGCGCATCAATATACTGTTGGTAAACGCGCTGACCTTGAACTTGAGCAAGACGTTGCTTCAGGCTTTCACCCAGTTCATTTTCAAGCTCTGGAGCTGCATTTACGCCTTCTAGCATGACGACAGCTACATCGCCGTTTACAGTCGTTGCAACGTCTACTTTATCATCGCCTTCAAGAGCAAGTGAGAAAAGCGTATCAACTAAAGCGCGTGCAAGTTCGCCGCCCGCTCTTGGCACAGCGGCTGCTGTTTCCCAAGCCACAGACTTTTCCGCAAGCTCACTTTCAACACTTTCTCCCGCACGTACTTTTTGTGCGATATCTCGCGCCCAAGCTTCAGCCGCCTCTCTTGATTTTTCTGCTTTTACAGACGCTTCGATGCCTTCGCGTACTTCATCAAGTGATTGAGTACGTTGTGGTTGGTGTTCCACTACTCGTGCAACAACTACTGTTTCGTCGTCAATTTCGATGATATCGCTATTAAGCCCTTCATCAACAAGCTCAGAAGAGAAAGCAACGTCTAAAAGACCAGGAAAGCTTAGCTCAGCAGGCGCTGTGTTACGGCTGAATAGTACTGATTCTTGTACTGGTAAATCAACCGCGTTCGCTGCATCTACTAGGGTATCTGGTACTTCAAAAGCAATTTCCGCTAACGTATTTTGAAGCTCAAAGTACTTTTCCATTGCTGCGTCGTACAGAAGGGTATCGCGAATTTCACTAGCCACTTCATCAAATGACTTCACTTGCGCTTCTTTAACATCTGTCAACTTGATAATGTGGAAACCGAATTCGGTTTCTACCACGTCAGACACGTCGCCTACATTTTCTAAAGCGAATGCGGCTTCGTCGAATGCTGGGTCCATCATTTCTGGCGTAATAAAGTCTAGATCACCACCATTTTCAGCTGAAAATGTATCATCAGAATTTGCCTCTGCAAGAGTCGCAAAGTCGGCACCGTTATCTAGCTCTGCTTTCAGTGATTCTGCTTTTGCTTTCGCAGCATCGGCGTCATCACCCGCTTCGATTAGAATATGAGAAACACGGCGCTCTTCCTCTTTTCCGTAGCTTCCCAGGTTGTTTTCGTAGTAAGTGCGAACCGCTTCTTCATCTACCGAAACACGGTCTTTTAAGTCGTCCACGCTTAGCTTCACGTATGCAAGCTTAACCTGCTCTTCAGTATCGAACGACGCGATATTATTGTTATAAAATGCTTCCACATCAGCGTCTGTCACTTCAATAGAACCAGCAAACTCGTCAGAACTGACTAACACGTATTTCGCATCGCGAGTTTGACGCTGTAGCGCGTTCGCCTGCTGCACTTCACCGTCCAATGCAAATGAAGAGTTCGTTAACGCCGCAGCCAACTGATTTTGTGTCATTTGAACACGTAGATAATCGCGAAAATCTGCTACTTGGAAACCGTTTTGACGAAGAATAGCTTGAAAGCGTTCGTTGTCGAACTGACCACCAAACTGGAACTCAGGCATTTGTGTTATGGTTTCGCGAATTTGTTTATCACTTACGCGCAATCCCATGTTTTCAGCTTGTTGCTGAATTAGTTTTTCAGCAATCAGTCTGTCCAATACATTTCTTCTGAAATCTGCGAGGTATTCCTCACTAGAGAAAAGCTGCGCGATGCTTTCGCCGTATTGTGACTCCATTTGTGCACGCTGATTTTGGTATGCACGCTCTAGTTCTTGTGCCGAAATTTCTTCGCCGTTTACAGTAGCTACTGCTGTAGTACCTGATGATGTTAGGTAGCTACCTACACCTGCGAATACGAAACTTAAAACGATTAGCGCGATAATCGCCATCGCCCATGGGCCTTGAGAACCTTCTCTGATTCTTTCTAGCATGATTGTTCTTCAACTCCGTTGCTTACTACAGTTACCTCAAAACATCACAAATCCGTGAGTGCGAGGTAAAATAAGCGCTGATTATAACCCAATGCCGCCGAATATAAACGACCAAAACGCACTATTTGTGCCGTCTTTCGTTAAGTTCGAACGTTGCGAGGACATGTATAAAACTCATCAAGCCTCGAAGGGTTATTTCTATTCTTAAAATATTGGGGTCAAAGTCATTACTCTGACCCCAATATTAATTTCTTTTCTTTAGAAATAAAAAAGGCGATGGACTAGCCATCGCCTTTTTCTATAATTTTTGTGCTTAGTTACAAGCGTCTTTCAGTGCTTTACCAGCTTTGAAAGATGGAACTTTCGCTGCTGAAATCTGAATAGTCTCACCAGTTTGTGGGTTACGGCCACTGCGAGCTGAACGTTCGCGAACTGAGAAAGTACCAAAGCCTACTAGTGCAACTTGGTCGCCGTCTTTAAGCGCAGCAGTTACTGAGTCAGTGAATGCGTCAAGAGCGCGGCCAGCAGCTGCTTTAGAAATGTCTGCACCAGCAGCGATTTGGTCGATAAGTTGAGACTTGTTCACAATTATGATCCCCTTCGATTGTTATTATACTGTTTGTCCAAAACGATTTTGCTTGAACGTTATAGCAAGCTTGATTGTTAACATCAAGCTTCAGTCACAAATAATTAACTTTATTAATGAATCGCTGCAATCCCTTTTGTGGCAAGGCTTCAAGCGAATACCACTTAAAGGTAACACAACTTTTGCGACTTGAAAGCCCTATTTTTAAAAAAATCAGCTTTTCTTTCGCCCAATGCACATTTTTTGTTCAATTATTGCAATTTTATAGAAATAAAACGGCTACACGCCTTTAAAAACAAAGGATTGTAGCCAATCGATTAAGTTACTTTTTAACCACCTTGAAGCTTTCTACAGGTTCCTGCAGTGCAATATCAAGGACTTCATCAATCCACTTAACCGGATGGATAGATAAATCTTTCTTCACATTATCTGGAATTTCTTCCAAATCACGTTCGTTATCCTTTGGAATAACTACTGTTTTAATGCCGCCGCGATGCGCTGCTAGAAGCTTTTCTTTAAGCCCACCAATAGCGAGTACTTCGCCGCGCAGGGTGATTTCACCGGTCATAGCCACGTCACACTTTACAGGATTACCCGTTAGTGAAGAAACTAGCGCGGTACACATTGCTATACCTGCACTCGGACCATCTTTCGGCGTAGCACCTTCAGGCACATGCACGTGAATATCACGTTTTTCATAGAAGTCATCGTTTATACGAAGCTTTTCAGCACGACTTCTTACCACTGTCATAGCAGCCTTAATCGACTCCTGCATGACATCGCCCAAAGAGCCTGTCGACGTCATTTTACCCTTACCAGGAACCGACGTGGTTTCAATAGTCAGTAAGTCACCACCTACTTGCGTCCAAGCAAGTCCTGTAACTTGGCCAATTTGATTGTCTTTATCGGCTTTACCGTAGTCAAAGCGTTGAACGCCAAGATAATCTTTAAGGTTATCCTGCGTTACGACTACTTTATCTTTGCTCTTCTTAAGCAAGATGTCTTTAACCGCTTTACGACATACCTTAGAAACCTCACGCTCTAGGCTTCGCACGCCCGCTTCACGGGTATAATAACGAATCATACCAATCACGGCAGAATCGGTAATTTCCAATTCTTTCGCTTTCAGACCATTGCGTTCCATTTGCTTGCCAATTAAATGGTTTTTCGCAATGTTGAGTTTTTCATCTTCTGTGTAGCCAGATAGACGAATCACTTCCATACGGTCAAGTAACGGGCCTGGAATATTCATGCTATTAGAGGTGGCTACGAACATAACGTCTGACAGGTCGTAGTCGACTTCCAGATAGTGATCACTAAAGCTGTTGTTTTGCTCTGGGTCTAGCACTTCAAGAAGCGCCGAAGCTGGGTCGCCACGCATGTCTGATGACATCTTATCGATTTCATCTAACAGGAACAGTGGGTTTTTGACCCCAACTTTCGCCATTTTTTGCACTAGCTTACCTGGCAGTGAACCAATGTAAGTACGGCGGTGACCACGGATTTCTGCTTCGTCACGCACGCCACCTAGCGCCATACGCACATATTTGCGGCCTGTCGCTTTAGCAATAGATTGACCTAACGAGGTTTTACCTACACCAGGAGGACCAACAAGACAAAGTATCGGGCCTTTTAGCTTTTTAACACGCTGCTGAACGGCCAAATATTCAAGAATGCGCTCTTTCACCTTCTCAAGACCATAGTGGTCTTCATTGAGCACGCTCTCTGCGCGAGAAAGGTCTTTCTTAACCGGCGAGCGCTTATTCCAAGGTACGTTAGTGAGCCATTCAATGTAGCTTCGAAGCACGGTAGCTTCTGCAGACATTGGTGACATCATCTTAAGCTTTTGAAGTTCAGCTTTCGCCTTATCTTCTGCCTCTTTAGGCATTTTAGCGTCAGCTATTTTTTTAGACAGTGCTTCAAATTCATCAGGCGCGTCATCTAGCTCACCTAACTCTTTCTGAATGGCCTTCATCTGCTCATTCAAATAGTACTCGCGCTGGCTCTTTTCCATTTGCTTTTTAACGCGGGTACGAATTTTCTTTTCGACCTGCAGCAAATCAATTTCGCCTTCCATCAGCGCCATGAGGTATTCAAGACGCTCATTGACGCCCTGCATCTCCAGCACTTTTTGCTTTTCAGTAAGCTTAAGAGGCATGTGAGCAGCCATGGTGTCAGCTAAACGAGCCGCATCTTCAATGCCATTTAGTGAAGTCAGTACTTCTGGTGGAATTTTTTTGTTTAGCTTTACGTAACCTTCAAACTGAGATACCGCAGAGCGAATAAGCACTTCTTGTTCGCTCTCATCAATATCTTCGTCAGTTAGTTTGTCTACATTTGCAACGAAGAAAGGCTCTGACTGCTTATAGCTTTCAATTTCACCACGCACACTACCTTCTACCAACACTTTAACCGTGCCGTCAGGTAGTTTCAGAAGCTGTAAAATAGTAGCAATGGTACCAACGTTATAAATGTCGTCCGCTTCAGGCTCATCTACGCCAGCGTCTTTTTGTGCTACTAGGAAAATTTGTTTGTCATTATCCATTGCCGCTTCAAGGCAACGAATTGATTTCTCACGCCCAACAAATAGGGGTATGACCATATGCGGGTAAACAACCACGTCCCGCAAGGCAAGCACAGGAATTTCAATGCGATTTTCACGCTCAACTGTCATACTTGTTCTCAATTAGTTTGAAATGTCATTTTTATATGGGGATGCAAGAGCAAAGTTCAATCGAAACTTATTAAAGTGCGTTAATTCCTTAACCTTACCTTCCCTGCTCCAGGGCCTGTTGACCTTAGTATAACCATTATCGATTTTGCTCCGAATGGCAATACAAAACTCAAAAATCTAGTAGAAAGGATAGCGAGAATTGCTTTAACTGCTCAAATATCACTCATTCTCAGGAGCTTCACCTCAATTATACGTAGGTAAGAATAGCCAAATAACGCCTTAAATTTTTGGGAGGAATAAAAACAAAAAAGGCCCCGAAGGACCTTTTCTTTTTTATAAATCAGCGTCTATTCAGACGCAGCTTTTTTTTCGTTGCTGTCGTAAATCAAAATTGGCTTTGATTCACCGCGAATGACGGTTTCATCAATAACAACTTTGCTAACATTTTCCATTGAAGGAAGGTCGTACATAGTATCAAGTAGAACCGCTTCTACAATTGAACGAAGACCACGAGCGCCTGTTTTACGATCCATTGCCTTTTTGGCGATCGCGTTAAGTGCATCGTCGCGGAATTCAAGCTCTACATCTTCCATCGAGAATAATGCACCATATTGTTTGGTGATTGCATTCTTAGGCTCACGTAGAATTTGAATTAGTGCTTCTTCGTTCAACTCTTCAAGACTTGTTACAACCGGAAGACGACCGATGAATTCTGGTATCAAACCATATTTCACTAAATCTTCAGGTTCAACTTGCTTAAACAGTTCACTTATTTTCTTGCTGTTATCTTTTGACTTAACAGTAGCACCAAATCCGATACCGGTATCTTTTTGTGCTCGCTGCTCGATAACTTTATCAAGACCCGCAAACGCTCCGCCACAGATAAATAGAATCTTAGAAGTATCAACCTGTAAGAATTCCTGCTGTGGATGTTTACGTCCACCCTGCGGAGGAACAGACGCAACCGTACCTTCGATTAATTTTAGAAGCGCCTGCTGTACACCTTCACCCGATACATCTCGAGTAATAGATGGATTGTCAGACTTACGAGAAATCTTATCGATTTCGTCTATGTAAACAATTCCGCGCTGCGCTTTCTCAACGTCGTAGTCACACTTCTGCAGTAGTTTTTGAATGATGTTTTCAACATCTTCACCTACATAACCCGCTTCTGTTAGCGTGGTTGCGTCAGCCATGGTAAATGGCACATCAAGTAATCGCGCTAGTGTTTCTGCAAGCAATGTTTTACCACTACCTGTAGGACCAATTAGCAGAATATTACTTTTGCCAAGCTCTACGCCTTCGTGAACGTCGCCATTGCGCAAACGCTTATAGTGGTTATATACCGCTACAGATAATACCTTCTTTGCATGTTCTTGCCCGATAACGTAATCGTCTAAATGAGCATGAATTTCACTTGGTTTAGGTAAAGCGTCCTGCTTTTGCTTTGGCGCGATTTCCTTAATTTCTTCGCGAATGATATCGTTACATAACTCAACACACTCGTCGCAAATAAATACCGACGGGCCTGCTATTAATTTTCTTACTTCGTGTTGGCTTTTGCCACAAAACGAACAGTACAGTAGCTTATTATCACCGTCACCGCTTTGCTTATCACTCATTACTTTTGCCTCTGCCTTGCCTGAGCCGAAAACCAAAACGTGCTATGCACTGGCTCAGGTCTACTATAACTATACTACTTAGTTGCGGCTACGTCAGATCGATTTGCTAAAACTTGGTCAACAAGGCCGTATTCTTTTGCCTCAGTTGCGCTCAAGAAGTTATCACGGTCTGTGTCACGCGCGACTTTTTCATAGTCTTGACCGGTATGGTCTGCCATAAGACGATTCAATTTCTCTTTAATAGACAGAATCTCTTTCGCATGTATTTCAAAATCAGAGGCCTGACCTTGGAAACCACCAAGCGGTTGGTGAATCATTACGCGCGAGTTAGGTAGACAATAACGCTTACCTTTTGCTCCTGCAGATAGTAAAAATGCGCCCATGCTTGCAGCTTGGCCCATACATACTGTGCTCACGTCTGGCTTGATAAACTTCATCGTATCGTAAATTGCCATTCCAGCAGTTACGGAACCGCCAGGTGAGTTTATGTATAGGAAAATATCTTTCTCTGGGTTTTCAGCTTCTAAGAACAACATTTGAGCAACGATGAGGTTGGCCATGTGATCTTCAACTTGTCCTACTAAGAAAATTACGTTTTCTTTCAATAGGCGAGAATAGATGTCGTATGAGCGCTCACCTTTAGAGGTTTGCTCAACAACCATAGGAACAAGTGCATTCATTGGGTCAAACGGGGTATTAGTCATAGCTACCTTGATTATCTAGCGTTAAAAACAAAAATGCTCGGAAGGCTCCGAGCATTTAAGCAGTTGCTGACAAGTAATGTCAATCAGACAGTAAAAAAATTACGCCTGTTTGTTCATAACCTCGTCAAAAGCCTTAGTTACTTCTGTAACTTTTGCTTGCTCAAGAACCCACTCAATAGCTTGTTCTTCTAGTGCAACGTTTTGCATTTGCTGCATAAGCTCTTGGTTATTGTTGTAGTAATCAATAACTTCTTGCGGATCTTCATACGCTGAAGCAGCAGTTTCGATCATCTCGTTAACTTTCGCTTCGTCTGCTTTAAGTTCGTTCTGCTTGATCACTTCACCTAGAAGAAGACCAATAGATACGCGACGTTTAGCGTTGTCAGTAAACAATTCAGCAGGTAGGTCTGGAAGGTTCTGACCACCACCTTGTTGGCTGAAACGCTGTTTAGCTTGCTCGCGTAGTGCGTTTACTTCTTGATCGATAAGCGCTTGAGGAATATCAATCTCGTTAGCAGCAACTAGCTTAGCAATTACGTCTTCTTTAACTTGTGCTTTAAGCGTTTGGTTTAGTTCACGCTGCATGTTCTTGCGAACTTCTGCTTTAAGCGCTTCTACACCACCTTCCTCAACACCGAATAGCTTAGCAAACTCGTCGTCAACTTTTGGAAGGTCTAAGCCTTCTACTTTCTTAACTGTAGTTTGGAAAACTGCATCTTTACCTTTTAGGTTTTCAGCGTGGTAATCTTCTGGGAAAGTTACTTCAATAGTAACTTCTTCACCCGCTTTCGCGCCAACTAGTGGCTTTTCGAAACCAGGGATCATGCGCTCTTTACCAAGCTCAAGTGCGAAATCTTCTGCTTTACCGCCTTCGAACTCTTCACCGTCGATAGAACCAACGAAGTCAATGATAACTTTGTCGTCTTTCTTCGCTTTACGCTTAACTTCTTTCCAAGTTGCGTGCTGCTTCTGAAGCGTTTCCATCATGTTATCAAGATCTTTGTCAGTAATTTCAACTACTGGCTTTTCGATTTCGATATCGCTAACACCTTTCACTTCTACTTCTGGGTATACTTCGAAAGATGCTGTGAATTCTAGGTCCTGACCATCTTCGTCTTTAGTCAGTTCAAACTTCGGCATACCAGCAGGCTGAATTTTTTCTTGAATCACTGCTTGGTAGAAGTTTTGCTGCATAACATCGCCAGCAACTTCTTGGCGAACAGCTTGGCCGAAACGCTTTTTGATTACGTTTACAGGAACTTTACCTGGACGGAAGCCGTTGATGCGTTGTGTTTTCGCCAATTGCTGTAGACGTGACTTAACTGCTGAATCAACCGTGTCAGCTGGAACGGTGATAGTAAGACGGCGTTCTAAACCCTGGGTCGTCTCGACTGAAACTTGCATTATGTTACCTCAACTATACGCCTTTACAGGCGTTTTGTTCTCAATCCCCTCTCCCGCCATGCAATAGTTGCATTTCACTCCGGGGTAGAGGTCGTTATTCGACGTTTATAAAATCAAAGTTAGGACACGAAACTGTGTCAAAAAGCCAACCCGAAACAAACGTACTGGTTAAAAAAAGACGCGGTAGTATACAGCCGCATACCACAAGAGTCGAGAGGCAAACACAAGTTTGTAACATCCATTTGAACGCATTTTGACCAAATAACATAACTATTGGCCTAAATAATGAAAAAGAGGGATTTTTAGTGAATTTATCGAACAGAGAAAAGAAAGTGAAAAGAAAGATAATGGTCGGTGAGACAGGATTTGAACCTGCGACCCCTTGTACCCAAAACAAGTGCGCTACCAAGCTGCGCCACTCACCGACAGAGATATCTTTTTGATAAGCTTTATTAAGCTTGAAAATATGGTGCGGAAGGAGAGACTTGAACTCTCACGCCGTGAAGCACTGGAACCTAAATCCAGCGTGTCTACCAATTCCACCACTTCCGCTAAAAGTGGGGTGGACGATGGGACTTGAACCCACGACAACCGGAATCACAATCCGGGGCTCTACCAACTGAGCTACGCCCACCACTGTAGTCCTGAATATGTTTATGTGTGAATTGATAAACACATAAACGCATATCGAGCTGTCAGGACCTAACTGGGACGCTCGATAGTGCTCTTTATTTCAATTCGCGAGCAGCAAGTTCAAGACATTAAATCGCTGAACTAGGGATAATCGCCAAATCGAAAAAAAGCATAAATGGTCGGTGAGACAGGATTTGAACCTGCGACCCCTTGTACCCAAAACAAGTGCGCTACCAAGCTGCGCCACTCACCGACAGGAATGCTTATACTAAGCTTTTAATAAAGCTTGAAAATATGGTGCGGAAGGAGAGACTTGAACTCTCACGCCGTGAAGCACTGGAACCTAAATCCAGCGTGTCTACCAATTCCACCACTTCCGCTAAAAGTGGGGTGGACGATGGGACTTGAACCCACGACAACCGGAATCACAATCCGGGGCTCTACCAACTGAGCTACGCCCACCATAGGTGTGTTTGCAATTTACACGCTTTATTTTAGCAGTGTAAATGTAAAAATTCAGCCTTGCTATCAGGACCTACCTGACTCGCATGGCGCGCCCGGCAGGATTCGAACCTGCGACCCACGGCTTAGAAGGCCGTTGCTCTATCCAGCTGAGCTACGGGCGCTTGGCGAATCTTCGCTGCAAAAATGGTCGGTGAGACAGGATTTGAACCTGCGACCCCTTGTACCCAAAACAAGTGCGCTACCAAGCTGCGCCACTCACCGACTGATGTACCGACCTAAAAGCGTTAGCCTCTGTGCCGTTACGGGGTGCGAATATTACTGACATCCCCCCACCTCGTCAAACACTTTTTCAAATAAAATCATCAACCGCTCACAAAGCATCCATTCTCACGTTTTTTTAACCAATTGAGTTAGATTTCACCTGACTTGAGTCATACTTTTGGGCATCGAAGTTAGATATCTAGCACGTTTATAACTGCACACTTTAGCCCTATGAACATTCAACAACAGTTACATCCTCAATAGGATAATTCACTAAACATTCATCAATGGGCTTGGGTTACTAAAAGGGACACGTTGTTTATTGTCTTAAATTAAGAACAAAGGGCGTTTCAACAATGTTCGATCACTTAAAGATTAACAGGCTCTAATAATTGCTAGAGTATTACTCCTATTTTATGAAACAATATAGGGCACTTGTTGACCACCCAACCATATAAGAATCGTACAAGACTATGACCGCTCATCTTATTGACGGCAAATTAATTGCCAAACAAGTTCGCCAACACGTAACATCCTATGTTGAATCACTGACACAAGCAGGTAAAAGGCAACCAGGTCTTGCCGTTGTTCTTGTCGGCAGCGACGCAGCCTCTCAAGTTTACGTTTCTAATAAGCGTAAAGCATGCGAAGAGGTTGGTTTTGTCTCTCGCTCTTTCGACCTTCCTTCTGATACCACAGAAGAAACCTTGTTAAATTTAGTAGATGAGCTAAACGAAGATAAAGAAATAGATGGAATATTGGTTCAGCTTCCCTTGCCTGCGGGCTTGAATGCAGAGAAGGTGCTTGAGCGTATTCACCCTCATAAAGATGTTGATGGATTCCATCCCTATAACATCGGCCGTCTTGCCCAGCGTATTCCTGCGCTACGCCCTTGTACGCCAAAAGGCATTATGACCATGATCGAGTCTACTAAGCGCCCTGTTAAAGGCTTGGACGCGGTTATTGTAGGTGCGTCGAATATTGTGGGTCGCCCTATGAGTCTTGAGCTATTATTAGCAGGCTGCACTGTTACTACCTGCCACAAGTTCACTCAAGATCTTAAAAGCCATGTGCAACGCGCAGATTTACTGGTAGTTGCAGTGGGTAAGCCTAATTTTATCCCTGGCGACTGGGTAAAAAAAGGCGCGATTGTCATTGATGTTGGCATTAATCGTCTGAACGATGGTTCATTAGTAGGTGATGTAGATTTCGAAAAGGCGAAAGAGCGCGCAGGATGGATAACGCCTGTACCAGGTGGGGTTGGCCCAATGACGGTAGCAAGCTTGATCGAAAATACACTTGAAGCATACGTAAAATATCACTCTTAAAGCACCAAAGCCCAACCTAATTTTAAAGGCAGAAATTAAAACTCTGCCTTTTTGCTTTATACTGCCTCCAACATTAAATGCTGATTCAAATTGACCAACACCTTTATGGCAGACTCTAAATCCCTGTTGTGCGAAAAGCACGTTATTGATGCAACGCTTAACTGGGTTGACGACATTGTAATAAAACACAACTTTTGCCCATTTGCTCGCTATGTCCGAACGCCCAACCAAATAAGATGTGTGGTAATTACAGGCGATGCAGGTGAAGTCATTCAATCCCTTTATGATGAATTGCGCCACTTAGAGGAGAATGATTCTACTGCTACAACACTAATTGCGCTTACTCACCCAGCTATCGCTGATTTTGAGGAGTATCTTGATGTGTTGGCTATTAGCGATAGTATGTTACACGACTGGGGATTTAGTGGTGCTTATCAGCTAGCGAGTTTCCACCCTGACTACGTGTTTGACGGCAGCGACGTAGACGACGCCGAAAACTATACCAATCGCTCACCCTACCCGCTTTTACATCTAATTCGTGAAGCTGATATTACGCGTTATATGAAAAATGAAGAAGATGCTGAAAAGATATTCAGTCACAATATAGAAAAAGCACAGGCCCTTGGTTGCCCTTATTTTCAGGACGCATTGGAAGCGATTAAAAAAGATAAGCCCACTCGATAAAACACATGTAATTTTCTTTTTTCTGTTAAGTTTAAACACCTGAAGTAGAAAAAATTATACATATGAATTAGGCGGGCCCCAAGAAATGGATTGCTCCAGGGAACCCAAACAAACATTTTGCTCACGACAAACAGAATGTTTAATTTGGCTCAAGCTTTCACTTGAGTTGATACTTTACCTGCTGATTATGTGAGTAATATGACAACTTCAGATATTTTCGAATACGTTAAGGTTATCGCGTGAATACCCATCATTCTTTTTCTATTTCGGCGATTGCAACCGTCGCTACGCCCTTCAAACAAAAGTTTGCCATTCCAAGACAGCCCAATTTAGCTAAAGCGCAAGGAGTGATCACCTTCGAAGAAGGTTTCGACGATATTCACATGCTTAAAGGGATAGAGAATTACAGCCACCTGTGGCTACTTTTTATCTTTCACCAGAACATTGAACGCGGTTGGAAAAATACGGTAAAAGCGCCTCGCCTAGGTGGAAACGCTACTATGGGGGTGTTGGCAAGCCGCAGCACGCACAGGCCAAATGGAATCGGCATGTCGGTAGTAGAAAATAAAGGCATAATCAGCAAAAATGGTAAGGCGCAGTTAGTGGTGGAAGGTGTAGATTTAGTAAACGGCACACCACTTATCGATATTAAGCCCTATATTTCTTATGCAGACAGCATTACTAATGCCACCGATAAGCTTAATGAAATTAGTCCTATTCCCAATCGTGAAGTGTTATTTGCAGACAGGCTCAAGCCTATACTTGAGGAAATAGAAAAAAGGCATCACGACTTTTCTGCCTTGGTAAAGGCTGTATTAGCGCAAGACCCCCGCCCTGCTTATAAGCAGCAACTTGATAACGACGAAAAAACTTATCGCGTTACCCTTTACGACATAGATGTGGGTTTTGAAATAAAAGACGCCGCTGTTCGGGTCACCGAACTGGTTCAAATAGGATAATTACACTAATAGTGTCAACAGTCTGTGGCGAAATGCCTCACAGTTAATTAGAATACGCCAAAGCGTGTGACAACCTGCCACTGTATATGAACCTGTCAGAGTAACGTGACGTTCAGCTTATCAGAGGCCATCACACCCATAGTCATAAATACATTTATAACAGGAAACCTGCTTTACATGCGCACTAGTCAATATTTGCTTGCCACGCAGAAAGAAACACCTGCCGATGCAGAGGTTATCAGCCATCAGCTTATGCTAAGAGCTGGTATGATCAGAAAGCTAGCCTCGGGTCTTTACACTTGGTTGCCTTCTGGTCTTCGTGTACTTAATAAAGTAGCCAATATTGTTCGTGAAGAAATGAACAAAGCAGGCGCTATTGAAGTGCTAATGCCAGTTGTACAGCCCGCCGACTTGTGGGAAGAATCTGGACGTTGGGAAGAATATGGACCAGAGCTGCTTCGCATTAAAGACCGCCACCAGCGTGATTTCGTATTAGGCCCAACACACGAAGAAGTGATTACTGCGCTAGTGCGTAACGAAATTAGCAGCTACAAACAGCTTCCACTGAACCTGTACCAAATTCAGACTAAGTTTCGCGACGAAGTACGCCCTCGTTTTGGCATTATGCGTGGTCGCGAATTTACCATGAAAGATGCGTACAGCTTTCACTTAGAAGACAGCTGTTTAGAAGAAACGTATCAGAAAATGTATGACGCTTACTGCGCTATTTTCTCGCGTATGGACCTAGATTTCAGAGCAGTCATTGCCGATTCAGGTTCTATCGGTGGTAATCATTCTCACGAATTCCATGTACTTGCAGCATCAGGTGAAGACGACATCGCTTTCTCAAATGAAAGTGATTACGCAGCAAACGTTGAAATGGCTGAAGCTGTGGCTCCTGAAAAGGCTGTCGCCTCGGGTGCAGCGGTAGAAACTAAAGATGCCAAGGGCAAAGATTTTAATGCCATTCTAAAAAGCGTAGAAGCAGAAGCATCAAACGCCGTTAAAGTAGTATTAGTTAAAGCCGCTAACGAAGTAGATAGTAAAGGCGAAGAAGTGGTTGCTGACAAATGGGTAGCCCTTGTACTTCGTGCTGATCATGAACTAAATGATGTTAAAGCTGAGAAATTAGACGGTGTTGCAAGCCCGCTTGTAGAGGCTTCGTTTGAACAAGCAAAAGATATTCTAGGTGTGTCACCTTTGTTTGCTGACGCAACCAACCTACCTGTTCCAGTGTTTATTGACGCCAGTGCTGCAGCCCTTGCTGACTTCACCACTGGCGCAGGCGCAGGCGGTAAGGTAAATATCAACGTAAATTGGCCAGAAGGCACAATCGGTGTTGATATTCGCAATGTAGTAGCTGGCGATGCATCTCCTGACGGGAAAGGCACGCTAGATATTAAACGCGGCATCGAAGTGGGTCATATTTTCCAGCTTGGTAGCAAATATTCAGAAGCCATGAATTGTGGCGTTCTAAGCGAGTCAGGCAAACACCAAACCCTTACTATGGGTTGCTACGGCATCGGGGTGTCTCGTATTGTTGCAGCGGCTATCGAGCAAAACCACGATAAATTTGGCATAAAGTGGCCAGATCCTATTGCACCGTTTAAAATTGCATTAATACCAATGAATATGCACAAGTCTCATCGTATCAAAGAAGCAGCAGAAGCGCTTTACGAAGAGCTAGTAGCGCTTGGCGTTGAAGTTCTATTTGATGACAGGAAAGAGCGCCCAGGTGTCATGTTCAATGATATGGAATTAATTGGTATACCTCATAGCATTGTCATCGGTGAAAGAAACCTAGATAATCAACAGGTTGAGTATAAAAACAGACGTACTGGCGAGAAGCAGTTGTTGGATCTTAGCGCAGCAAAGGATTTTGTAGCCGCTCTCTAATGCCTAAACTCGTCTAATAGATAAGAAAAGAGGGCGTATGCGGTTAACATTTTATGGCGTAAGAGGGTCAATCCCTACCCCGGGAGCAGCTTTCGTCCGCTATGGTGGCAATACTGCATGCGTTCATATTGAGCTTGAGGATGGTACCGATATCATCCTCGACTCAGGCACAGGAATTCGCTTACTCGGCGAGCGCCTCGTTCAGAAAGACACGCCAATCCACCTTCTATTAAGCCATAATCATTGGGATCATATTCAAGGTTTTCCTTTTTTCGCTCCGATTTACCAAGCATCGCGCGAAATTAATATTTATCCTGGTCAAACTCTTCTTGATGAGCCTGACCAAATTTTAAAGCAAATGGAAGGGTCTTTATTTCCAGTGCCTCGCAGCGCGCTGAAAGCAAACATCTCCCTTGTTGATATTCCCAAATCCACAAACCGCTTTTCAATCGGCAGCGCAACTATTACGCGTCTAGCGATGAATCATCCTGGCCATGGAAGTGCTTATTGCATTGAAGCTGATGGTGCAAAAGTTGCCTATATCACTGACAATGAGCTTTACCCCCCTTATAAAAAAGAAACCGACTTTATCGACTTCGCAAAATTTGCGCAAAATGCAGACTTGCTCATTCATGATGCACAGTACATGTTATCTGATATGCCAGCGAAGAACGGATGGGGGCATTCGGTGGCAGAAGAGGCTGTAAAACTAGCTATGGCATGTAATGCTAAAAAATTAGCTCTGTATAGTCATGATCCAGAACGCACCGATAGCGATATAGATGATGTCGTAGACCATTGTAATGAATATGTCACAGTGGCAGAGTCTAATTTACAATTATTTGCATCTTCAGAAGGCCAAGCACTGGACTTCAGTTAAGCATAACAATAACCCCACGTTACGGAGAATTAAAGGTGTCTGTGTTAAAGCCTTTTGTATTTTTGGCAGCACTATTTGCTGCCTGCACGCCTGTGTGCGCACAACAGTCGTCAGAAGTGGTAAACGAACAATCACAAACTGTTGAAAGTAGCGAACAAGCAACCGCGACTAAAAGTGAAGAAAATCAAACGTCACAAAATGAAGAAGGCATTGAAGTTATTGATATCATCAAACGTGACACTATCACCGAAAGTGCGCTTGATAATCGCTTAGAAGGTGATAAAGAAGCGTTAGATAACGTTTTCGCTATCACTCAGCATAGACAAAATTACCTACTTCCAATTACCTACGTTTCCAACCCTAGCACTGTCGCCAGTGAGGAATTAACGAACGAAAACGTTGATAATAAAGAAGCAAAATTCCAAGTGAGTGCAAAGCTTCCTCTGTATTTGGAAGATACAGGATTCGATGGTATTTATTTTGGTTTTACCCTGACTTCTTTTTGGCAACTCTACAATAACGAAGCATCTAAACCTTTTCGCGAAACCAACTATGAACCAGAAGTCTTTTGGCAAGAGACTGCGGATTACTCTGTACTTGGCTACAAGTTTAATACCTTTCAGGTGGGTTTCAATCATATGTCCAATGGTCAAAGTGGACTACGCTCTCGAAGCTGGAACCGCATATTTGCATCGATTGTTTTTAGCGACGACGACGATATCTACTACCTAAAAACCTGGTACCGTATTCCTGAAGACGAGAAAACAAACCCACTTGATCCTACCGGTGACGATAACCCAGATATACTAGACTATTTCGGTAGAATGGAATTTGGTTATGGCAGAAAAATTGGTGCTTTTAAGGTGTTGGCGCTTTTGCGAAACAACCTTGATTTAGATGAGAACCGAGGCAGTATTCAGTTGGACTTCACCTACCCTATCTCTGACCGTTATGAAGTATTACTGCAGTATTTTAACGGCTATGGCGACTCACTAATCGATTATAACCGTTCACAGGAACGTATTGGTATCGGCTTCCAGCTATTGTTCTTATAACCCTGTAGCACCTGTTTTTAGGTTCAAGCCATTTCAATACGAAATCGGGGACTACTTTAACGTTATCCCCGTTCTCTTATTAGTTAATCACGCCAGCGGCGCGATAAAGCTGAATATGCACATCTACCAGTGCTGCTATATCTCTTTGATAGCCTCCACCGATAACGGCAGCAATTGGAACGCCTAAACGCTCAGCTAGAGCAAACACTTGTTTATCCCTTTCATATACGCCTTGTGTAGATATGTGTAAGTGGCCTAAATCGTCATTTACATGCACATCAACGCCTGCGTCATAGATAATTGCATCGGGCTGAAACTGCCTCATTACCATCGTTAGCGCTTGCTCAAGCGTAGTTAAATATTCATCGTCTTCAGTGCCTTTATCGAGCCCAATATCAATATCGGAACGCTGCTTCCTGTGAGGAAAGTTCTTTTCACCATGAATAGATAAGGTAAATATATCGCGGTCATTTTCGGCGAGTTTGGCTGTACCATCGCCTTGATGCACGTCTAAATCGACAATAAGCACATTTTCAATGGAGGAGGTTTGAAGCATGGTTTTTGCTGCCAGATATAAATCGTTAAACAAGCAAAAGCCTGAACCAAAATCCGCAAATGCATGATGATACCCCCCGGTTAAATTCAGGGCTTTGCCATGCTCTAATGCAAGCTTGGCGGTTAAGCAAGTCCCGGCAACAGCGGTACGCGTGCGCTTAATCAATTGTTCCGACCACGGAAAACCAATTCGACGCATGGCTTTTTTATCAAGCGCTCCAGTGGTAAGTGCCTCGACATAATCCGAGTCGTAATAGGTTCTTAGAAGAGATAAATCAACCGCTGACGGGCTAACAAATCGCGCTTTTTCCACCCCCCGATTTATAAGCTCATCTCGAATACCCACATACTTTTCAATGGGGAATCGGTGCCGCTCAGGTAGATCTAACTGGCTATAAATGGGGTGGAATACGAGTGGTGTTGTCATTCTTATCAGTACTAATTATCAGAAATATACGTCTAGAACAGCAAAAGAAAAAGGAGTCTGCATATTACTCACACACTCCCTCCCCTGCTTCATTCTAATACTGACAAAGCACTGTTAGCGGGTCAAACTGTTCACTACTTTTTCAACGTTTTCTGACATACTTTTCATCGAGCGCGACATATCATCACGCTGTGCAAGCTGATGGTATTTTTCAGAAGATGTAACCACATTGCTAATAATTGCTTCTACCTGCTGTAGTACAGCCTCTTGTTCATCTGCAGCTTCGTTAAGCGCTACAACTACACTGGCTGTTTCTTGAATATCCCTAACCACGTTATTAAGTGTTTCAAGCGCTGTCGCCGCTTCGGCCGCATTAGTGTCTGATAACTGTTTGCCTGACGACATTGCTGCTACTGCACCTTTTGCTTCAGATTCGAAACTACTCAAGATATCGTTGATTTCCTTTGTAGACTGTTGAGTTTTAGCGGCAAGTGCCCGAACCTCATCAGCAACCACAGCAAAGCCTCGGCCATGCTCGCCCGCTCTAGCGGCTTCGATTGCTGCATTGAGTGCCAGCAGGTTAGTCTGATCAGCAATCTCATTGATCACGTTTACCACTTTCAGAATATTAGTACTTCGGCTTTGCAGTTCAGACACAATATTACTTGATTCCGTCACTGTTTTAGCTAACTGCTTAAAACCTGCATTGGCGCTTTCGAACGTGGCGTAGCAACTCGCTACGTTCTTTTCAGAGTTATTGGTCGCCACAGCAACTTGATCGGTAATAGCCACTAAGTTCTGTACAATTTCCTTTAGCTTATCTGTGCTGCTATCAAGAGAGCGTGACGCATCTCGTTGACCATTTGCTCCTTCCATAATGGATTGGCTTACATTACCTAAGGTACCAAATGCCTTCTCCATTTCTCTCTCTGCTTGTTGCAGTTGTGCAACCGAGTCCTTTAATTTGTACTGTAATGCTCGTGCGGAATCTGCAAGCATGCCTAGCTCATGGTCACTGGCATAGGTCAAATTGTAGTCGTAGCGGCTATTAGCTAGATTTGCTATACACGCTGCAACCTGCTTTGTTGGTTTAATAACTTGAGAGCGCAAACGAGCAATCACATATACGACGGAAGCCACAGACAGTGAAATCGCTGCTAATAGAATAATCCACAACATAGTTCGCGTATTAGCTTTAAGTTCAGTAATCGCATTCGCTGAATCCGCTGCGATTTGTGAAGCGATTCCTGAAAGGAGCTTAGCAGGCTCTCTATCTATACCTCGAACAAAGCTATCCCCAACCTTTGGGTCAAACCCTGACTTAACGAATGCGTCGTAACCTTCGCGGTACTTCTCAGCCATTAGCGCGTGGGCTTTTTGAAATTGCCTAATATCAGACTTTACGCTTTCACTTATCACATTACTTGATAGCATCTGGTCAAACTGACGAGTGATATCCGCTTCTCGCTGTTGGAATCGCTCCCAGTATTTCTCTCTATCTTCCCTCTTGTGACCGCGCAATAGCACATTTTTCCACTCTTGCACCTGGGTTTTAAACGCACTAAGCGTGTTGTTAACGTCTCGTTCAGACTGAACAAGCGTGTTCTCTAGCTCATCGAATGAATTCAGCAAAGAGAAGGATTTTAAAATTGACGCACCGTTTAACAGTACAAGAATTAAAAAGCTGGCTAGAACAGGCGTCATCACCAAACGGCTGATGCTTGTGTAATTGAACACGATTTAACCTTTAGTAAAAATAAAAAGAAGGACGGCGCCATTAAATGATATTTTTATGACGCTACGGTTACATTGAGCAAATACGTAATGTTTTTTCTGTCTGGAGAGTTTAAATTAAATTGATAGATACACAATGGCACTGTCGTAGCTGGTTTATTGAAACTTCCACTATTTTACTGATGTTGAAGATTGGAAATAGCGTTCTTTAACGGTGAATTCGACGTTTTATAAAACCATTAAGCTGACCTCATTGACTCTTTACCTGCAATTAATGATAGGGAAACTTGTTAAATTTGGTCTGGTCTAGTAACTTACTTCGGGCTTCTTATGCCTATGAAAATAAACTACTCAGGTGAGTTTGAAATTTAAGTCTACACGGAATCGAGTAATGAAAAGCTTGTTAAAGAATAGTTATTATATAATCAGGGATCGCTTGTTTTTTTCACGTAAAGTAAACTTTTTAGTGTGCGGTACCCAGAAGGGAGGTACTACAGCGCTTGCAGAGTATTTAAGTGAACATCATGAAATCTGCATGGCCAAGAGAAAAGAGGTCCACTTTTTTGACAAGGTAGAATTGCCCGATTATTCGCACTATCACGCATTTTTTTCTCCAAAGAAGCACCACAAGGTTTTGGGCGAAGCTACACCTATTTACATGTATTGGGACAATGCTCCTGAACGCATACATGAATACAACTCCCAGATGAAGTTAATCGTCGTGCTTAGAAACCCTGTCGATAGGGCTTATTCTCATTGGAATATGACACGCAATAGAGGTCAGGAACCACTATCATTTAGAGAAGCTATAGAATGCGAAGAAGCACGCTGTAAAGATAAAAAGTCGGAGGATAGTAGACGATACTCTTACGTAGACCGAGGACATTATTTAGAACAACTGGAAAGACTGTGGAGCCTATTTCCACGGGAAAATATACTTGTATTGAAAAACGAAGACCTCAAAAACTTTCCACAGGAAACATTGAATAAAGTTTGCGATTTTATCGGCGTTTCACACCTAGATAATGTTCAGAAAAGGGACGTGCACTCAAGAACATATGAATCCAAGATTTCAGAAGATGACAGAGCGTATTTACAGGCGGTCTATGCTGATGGGATTAAAGGTTTAGAAAAAGAACTCGGTTGGAATTGTAGTGAATGGCTTGTCTAAAGAGAATTGTCTTGCTCTCTTTAGACAAGGATAATTAAGACATAACCGCTAGCTAATAAAATTCAAATTTGAAAACCGAGCTGACGAACACGTTTCAACGAATCGTTATCATACGAACTCAAATCTGTACTTTTGTAACGCCCTAATGAAGAAGGGGCTTTAGGTAGCGTTACCATCGATGCGAAGCAGCCATCAGACACGTCGACGTCCGCGAACGCTAAAAGGTTTTTTATTGGCTCAACAGGGTCACTACATAATTCATCGTAATTGATTATAAGTACCCTGTCTTGGCCATATAGCTTTTGAAATTCCACCACCCTTTCATTAGCGATTAACCAATATTCCAATGACCGTTGTCTTATTTCACTTGGTGAGCACCTTGTTTCAACCCCCCACATCGCTCCCCAATTTAGTAGTTGTTGTTGGTTTTCACTTAAAGACATGTCGAGACCATGTCGTATAGTGTGAACATACTTCATCTCTGGGTAGTAATCGAACAACTGGTGAAGGAGAATATGGCTGTTAGGCTCCTTCCATCCCCATCGCCCAGATACTTCTGGCTTTTTAGTTTGAGCCATTAATTGTTCGGTTACAAAACGTCGAGCCCAATGTCTACCAAGACCTAGCGTCGTCTCCCCCCTTTGAGCCCAAGAAAACAACACTTTCAATAACGTTGTCTTTTCGCTTAGCGAAAGCGGTTTATTTAACAGAAGAGCTTCATGCAACGCAATGTAACGGTCTAGGGGAAGTCCGTTTTTTAGAACTTTAAAAAGCCACTTATTGCGTTTGAAAATTAGTGTGAAAGAGAGATTATCGCTTGCTGGATTCAAGCTATAGCCAAGATGAATACCAGCCAGCATCATTATTTCAGCTACAACGCGGGTTCCGCTACCTCCCACGCCACCTATAACTAAAGGAGAGTTGATTGTACAGCCATTTCCATGTGTATTTTTCATAGTTCCTCTGAGAATTGTTTTATGGCATTAAAAACAACCCGTTATGATAATAACCAGAACTAATCCTGAAGCTGACACCTTGAACAGCTCATTTAACAACCAAAGTATTACGAAATGTACATTTTTTCAACAAAAATATTAAGCGGGATAAAGGGGGCTGGCTTGAAACAAAAAACCGGCAATTTGCCGGTTTTTTTGTTATCTAAGTATTACTCCCACTCAATCGTAGCAGGCGGCTTACCAGAAATATCGTAAACTACACGGCTAATGCCGTCGATTTCATTGATAATGCGATTAGACACTTTACCTAGGAAGTCGTATGGCAAGTGTGCCCAGTGAGCTGTCATGAAGTCGATGGTCTCTACTGCACGAAGGCTTACAACCCAGTCGTATTTACGCGCATCACCCATTACGCCGACTGAGCGCACAGGAAGAAATACGGTGAACGCTTGGCTTACTTTTTGATACAAATCAGCTGCATATAGCTCTTCAATAAAGATAGCGTCTGCACGACGTAGTAAGTCGCAATATTCTTTCTTAATTTCACCAAGTACACGAACACCTAGACCTGGACCAGGGAACGGGTGACGGTAAAGCATGTCGTACGGTAAACCTAGCTCAAGGCCGATTTTGCGTACTTCGTCTTTAAAGAGTTCACGCAGTGGCTCAACAAGACCTAGCTCCATATCTTCTGGAAGACCACCTACGTTGTGATGCGATTTGATCACGTGCGCTTTACCCGTTGCAGAACCCGCTGATTCGATAACGTCTGGGTAAATGGTACCTTGCGCTAACCACTTCGCGTTTTCACGCTTGCCCGCTTCTTCGTCAAATACACGAACGAACTCATTACCAATAGCTTTACGTTTCAGCTCAGGGTCTTCAATGCCTTTTAGGCGATCAAGAAAGCGCTCTTCAGCGTCTACACGGATGATGTTTAGGCCAAAGTGGTCACCAAACATTTCCATAACCTGATCAGCTTCATTTAAACGAAGCAGGCCATTGTCTACAAACACACAGGTAAGTTTGTCACCGATTGCGCGGTGAAGCAGCATTGCTGTTACTGACGAGTCTACGCCGCCTGAAAGGCCAAGGATAACTTCCTCATCGCCCACTTTTTCTTTTATGCGTTCAATGGCATCGTCGATAATTGCGCCAGCTGTCCACAGCTTTTCACATTTACAGATGTCCATTACAAAGTGAGTCAATAGACGCATACCTTGACGAGTGTGAGTCACTTCAGGGTGGAACTGCACACCATAGAATTGCTTCTCTGCGTTGTACATTGCAGCATGCGGACATGAAGCGGTTTGCGCGATGGTTTCAAAACCTTCAGGAATAGCCGCCACTTTATCGCCGTGGCTCATCCATACGTCAAGCAGCGCCGCGCCGTTATCGCCAATGGCATCTTCAATTTTATCTAGCAGCGGACTTGGCTTTATCACTTCCACTTGCGCATAACCAAATTCACGCTTGTCAGAACCCAGTACGCCACCACCTAGCTGTTGTGCCATGGTTTGCATGCCATAGCATACGCCTAGCACTGGCACGCCAGCTTCAAATACGTACTCGGGCGCGCGTGGCGAGCCTTCTTCGGTGACTGACTCTGGGCCACCTGACAGAATAATCCCTTGTGGATTAAATTCGCGAATTTGCTCTTCGGTTACATCCCAAGCCCAAAGCTCACAGTAAACGCCAATTTCGCGAACACGACGTGCTATCAACTGCGTGTATTGCGAGCCAAAATCCAAAATAAGTATGCGTTGGTCGTGGATATTTGTGGTCATGTTTTATTTTTACCCGTTAAATAAAAGAACAAAGGCTGGTGTAGTACCAGCCTCGCAGTCGTCGGTCGCCTTAACCTAAACGGTAGTTTGGCGCTTCTTTGGTAATGCTTACATCGTGAACGTGGCTCTCGCCCATTCCGGCTGAAGTTACGCGCACAAATTGTGCCTTGGTATTGAGCTCTTCAATCGTTGCGCAGCCCGTTAAGCCCATGGCTGAGCGCAAGCCGCCCATTTGCTGATGGATAATATTAGCAATTGGACCTTTGTACGCTACGCGGCCTTCAATACCTTCTGGTACTAATTTCTCAGCGTTATCAGAATCTTGGAAGTAACGGTCTGACGAACCGTGGCTTTGATCCATAGCGCCTAGTGAACCCATACCGCGATATGACTTGTAATAACGGCCTTGGAAAAGTTCCACTTCCCCTGGCGCTTCTTCAGTACCTGCTAACATGCTGCCAACCATTACGCAGCTTGCGCCAGCGGCCAACGCCTTAGCAATGTCACCCGAGAAACGTATACCGCCGTCAGCGATAACTGGAATGTCAGTATCTTTCAGCGCTTCTACTGCATCTGATACCGCAGTAATTTGAGGCACACCGCAACCGGTTACGATACGGGTAGTACAAATTGAACCAGGGCCAATACCTACTTTAACAGCATCTACACCAGCTTCGGCAAGAGCTTTCGCGCCATCGCCCGTCGCAACATTACCCGCAATAATTTGTACATCAGGGTAGTCAGCACGCACTTTCTTAACGCGGTCAATAACGCCCTGTGAGTGACCGTGAGAGGTATCGATAAGTAGAACGTCAACGCCTGCATCTACAAGTAGTGCAATACGTTCGTCAGTACCTGGACCGACGCTTACCGCTGCACCAACGCGAAGACGACCAAGCGAGTCTTTACATGCATTTGGCTTATTTTCTGCTTTTTGGAAGTCTTTAACGGTGATAAGGCCCGTAAGCTTAAACGCATCGTCAACCACAAGAATTTTTTCAATGCGGTGTTCGTGCATAAGGTCTAACACAACTTCAGAACTTGCACCTTCTTTAACAGTTACCAGATCATCCTTGCCGGTCATAACGTTACTAATAGGAAGGTTTAAACGCTTTTCAAAACGAAGGTCACGGCCTGTCACAATACCGATTAGGTTATTGTCTTTGTCAGTTACCGGGAAGCCAGAATAGCCTAGACGTTTAGACAGCGTGATAACTTCGCCGATGGTCGCATTTTCTTCCACCGTTACTGGGTCAGATACCACACCACTTTCGTATTTCTTAACTTCACGTACGTGTTTGGCTTGCTCTTCAGGTTTCATGTTTTTATGAATGAAACCAATACCACCCTCTTGGGCTAGCGCAATAGCTAGGCGGGCTTCAGAAACCGTGTCCATGGCAGCAGACACCATTGGAATATTTAACGTTACACCACGGGTAAGACGCGTTTGTAAGTTTGCTGTGTGAGGGAGGACGGTCGAGTGGCCGGGAACCAGCAACACATCGTCGAACGTCAGGGCTTCTTGGATGATACGTAGCATGCAACAACACCTATTCAGTTGAGGGTTAATTGCGGCGCAATTGTAGTGTTTTTTAGTTTTCAGGTAAACTCTAAATGTATTAAACCCAGTGATTTTTTTTATGTTTACAAATTCGCCATCTACGTCTCGACAAATTTTAACAGTTACCAAGCTAAATCGCTTAGCCAGAACCGTGTTGGAGGGCGAAATTGGCCTTGTTTGGCTATCGGCTGAAATATCTAACTTTGTGGCGGCAGCATCAGGCCATTGGTATTTCACCTTAAAAGACAACAAAGCTCAGGTGCGCGCGGCTATGTTCAAAGGCTCAAACCGCAATGTTCGCATTCGCCCGAAAGAAGGCGATAAAATTTTAGTGCGAGCATCAGTAGGCCTATATGAAGCGCGCGGTGACTATCAACTCGTCGTTGAACACATGGAAAGTGATGGTGAAGGTGCGCTTAAGCAAGCATTCGAAGCGCTGAAGTTCAAACTCAATAACGAAGGTTTCTTCGACGCTACCAAAAAGCGCCCTTTACCTGAACGTATTAATCGCATAGGCGTAATAACTTCATCAAGCGGCGCAGCGCTGCACGATGTATTAAGTGTATTAAAGCGACGAAGCCCGCAAACTGAAATCATTGTTTATCCGTCGATGGTTCAAGGTGAGACCGCCCCTTTACAGTTAATTAATGCATTGAAAACGGCTAACAGCCGCGCAGAAGTGGATGTGCTATTACTTACGCGAGGCGGGGGTTCGTTGGAAGACTTGTGGTGTTTTAATGATGAGAGCTTGGCAAGAGAAATCGCCGCAAGTAATCTGCCTATTGTTAGCGCCGTGGGCCATGAAGTGGATTTCACGATAAGTGACTTCGTCGCTGATGTTCGCGCCCCCACCCCATCCGCTGCGGCTGAAATTTTAAGCCAGGATTCTGCAGCCCTTTACCATACGTTAAGTCAACAAAAACAGCGTTTAGCGAGGGCAATTCATCAGTACCTTCAAACCAGCAAGCAGCAGCTTGTTTTAAAGAAACAACGGCTAAATGCATTGCATCCACAAAGTCGCATTCAGTCACAGTGGCAAACATTAGACAGGCTACAACTTCGTTTAGCGCATAAGATGCAAAGCGATTTAGCGAAAGCAGAGAAGCAACTACATGCTCTTGAGTACAGGCTAAACCAACAGTCACCATCGGCAGGTGTGGCACGAGCACAAGACAAATTGAACTATGCTAGAACAAAGCTTTTATCAAGTATGAATGCGCTTATTAAAAGTAAAAAAAGTGAACTTGGCGCTAAGGTCAGCCTCTTACAGTCTGTAAGTCCTCTTTCAACGTTAGCCCGCGGTTACAGCATCACATTTACCGACCAAACAGCCATAAACAGTGTGAATAAAGTAAATGTAGGCGATGAGATTAAATCTCGAGTGACTGACGGTGAAATAACCAGTACAGTGACAGGTATTCAGCGTCAATAGGTAGCCTTTAGTATAATGCTCGTTCATGTAAACGCATTTTCAATTTTCAGTTTTCGCCGGCGGGCCAATGCAATCTGGGGCCTAATATCGCGCCAATTAGTAATCGCAAAGATTATGTCACCTTTATGTGTGTGCATTTTGGCGCTTGTACCTAACTTATCTTTTGCATCTATGGTAAACCAGCCTGTCTCAGTGTTCTCTACCTACCCTAGCGAAACCTTAATCAAGGCTTGTGACGCGCAACAAAAATTGAACGAATCAGATATCAACTCAACCGCTATCGCCGAACACTGCTTTGAAGATGCTATCTCACCTGATAGCTTCATCAAGGTTCTTCGTGAATCCGGAGAATTTAGTAACCTGCTTCCTTATGGCGAAGGTAACGATTACGAGCTACTGATTGCGAACGTTGGTTCAGCGCCAAGTATACATCTAGGCCATTCAAAGCAGTTCGCGGAGTTCACTCTTCAGTGGCGTGGAATAGAAATAGATTCTTCTTCATTTGATTCTGATATAGATAACAGCGATGAAAAAGCCGAACAAACGAGTATTGATAACCAGCAAGTTCAATCGCTAATTAATCGCTGGCTCCAATACGCCAAACATACTGGGTTATTTACCAGTCAGTTTTTGTTTACTGCCCTAGAAGCCAGTAATTATGAAATTGGTTTACGCGTGCCAGAAACAGTAGGCGAGTTTACTAAATTAGATACACAACTTTTTGCCGACCCGTTTAGCGGTTCGATTACTCGTTATACTCATCCGGATTATGAGGATGCCTTAGTTGACGTAACTGTGTATCCGTTTTTAGCTCAACTATCGCAAGAAGAGAGTGAGTTGTTACCGAAGCAGTTAGAAAGTGACCTTCAGAAAGCTAACACTGCGGCCAACTTACAACATCTAAACTTGTCTCAGGTGAGTCCAGCTTCCCGTTACGAGGTAAATGGCTCACTGGTTGGATGGAAGTTGGGACTAAGCGCGACGTCAGACACTTCACCGACAATTTACGCTACGACTTACGTTTTCAGACAGCAAGATAAAATCGTGAAAGTGTCTACAACCTTCCCCCCCGACTTTTCAGACAACATCGTCAATCAGTTAATTGTTAATGTTGAAGTGCCCGAAGAGTCGAATATGATGAAAAAGGTCCGCTCATTGCTCTTAGAAAGCAAGTATTGATGGTTTAATGCTGAAAAGGTCTAGACCCTTTCTTAGCTAAGAACCACTGTACCGAGCGAACCGTCCCTGACTTTATTTTTCGATAAAGCGCTTCATAAGACTGTTCGACTTACGCTTCACGTTACTACTTAGAAAGTGAACTTTCGCCTGTTCTTTGGGTTTGTATCTGTCAAACCAGTTATAAACTTGGTCTTTTTGAAGCGGTTGTGATACTGAGTGCAATTTTTCCACTGACATTACTCTTCCTTAACGTGGATTAAATACGGTCGTCTTCTAAGCTACGAAAACCGTCACACTCACTTCTTCAGTGCTTTTCTTCTATTTGAAAGAAGGAAAAATAGACCTGCACCGAACAAGCTAAATGCTGCTGGCTCTGAGACACTTGTAGCAGTCGGCGAGTAATCAAATTCTACGAACACTTTACCCCAAGAACCTGTGGAGAACTCGTTGGTAAAACTACCTGAGCCACCTTCAACTTGGTTAAACACGTTTGTTCTAGCATCAGTAGAAAATAAAAACTCAATGGGTGTTCCTGCCAAAAATGCTGACAAGTCAACGTTAGATAACATTCCTGAACGTTCGCCTGTTGTAACGTCGAATTCGAACTCAGCGGAGTCTTCTCCTGGGATCATTGTAAATGTCCCCTCAGGCGAACTTTGCGCTGAGACAAGAGGATTTATAAAGTTTGCTGGTTCAAATATAAACGTATCAGCTACGCTACTGGAAACTTGCCAATTTGATGCGAGAAAGATATTAACATCTGTTCGCCCTGGCTCTGAACTTCCATTGACTGATCGCCCTTCGCTGTCTATCTGTCCATAGACCATTATGTTAACAGCATTCAATGTACCCAGTGTTTGATCGAATGCATCAATAAACACGCTTTCAGATAGGGGCGAGACATCAGCCACATCGAAAGGACTTCCTTGTTCACCAAAGGATACTTCTTGCGTAATAATTGCGGCTTTTATTGGCATTGTAGTCGCTGCAACGATGGCAGCGGCAATAATTCGCTTCTTCATAAATTCATCCTGATCATAGAGTTAGAATTACCCCAACGGCCGAAGGGGCAATCGTTATTTGCAAGAACAGAACCATAGATTGTTTTATGCGCAATACCGCATGCAGTCTGGGTTGGTTGAATTTTTAATTTTTAAGCAAAAATTAAAATTTTTTTAAACTCGGAAAATATTACACTTTAGTTGTAATTATGACTGATCCGTTACTTATTGGCACAAGCGATGCTAAACAAACGATGCAATGAATGCTGCGAAGTGTTCGTTTTGCCACAACAGTACATAATCAGGAAGAACAGATTGTGAGAAAACTTTCCGAAATTGGGCAAGTGGTAGCTTGAAATATCAGTAATAAAAAGATGTAATTTCGAAGCACAATTGAGCTTAGCCAGCTTGACTCATTAACAAAAACGCTACGCTTTTATACGTAGCGCTGGTCTTCGGTGTGCTATTTCTTATCTTTGTAATAAGACATCATCCGACGGCGCTTGCGCTGCTGCGCCAAGGTCAAATTAGTTTTCTTACCTTCAAATGGGTTATTACCCTCTCTGAATTCTATCTTGATGGGCGTGCCCATAATTTCTAGCGCTTTTCTAAAGTAATTCATCAAAAAGCGCTTATACGAACTGGGTAAGTCATCAACTTGGTTACCGTGAATCACGATAACTGGCGGGTTGTAACCACCTGCGTGAGCATACTTCATTTTAACTCGGCGGCCGCGTACGAGTGGAGGTTGATGGTCATCCTGCGCCATTTCCATAATTTGTGTAAGCAACGCGGTATTAATACGCTTGGTCGCGCTCATATATGCTTCTTGTACAGACTCAAATAAGTTACCCACACCTGAGCCATGAAGTGCAGAGATAAAGTGAATTCTCGCGAAATCAATAAAGCCTAGGCGGCGGTCCATTTCGCGCTTTATGTCATCTTTAACATCTGTGCTTAAACCGTCCCACTTGTTCACAGCAACCACTAAAGAACGCCCTGAATTAAGTACAAAGCCTAATAAGCTAAGATCTTGGTCGGTAATACCTTCTCTGGCATCAATGACCAATAACACTACGTTAGCTTCTTCAATAGCCTGAAGGGTTTTTACAATAGAGAACTTCTCTACGGCTTCGCTGATTTTTTTGCGCTTTCTTACGCCCGCAGTGTCAATTAGAATGTATTCTCGCTCATCCCTTTCCATTGGAATGTACACACTATCACGGGTGGTGCCAGGCATGTCGAATACTACTACGCGCTCTTCACCTAAGATGCGATTTGTCAGTGTCGACTTGCCAACGTTGGGCTTACCTACGATAGCAAGTTTGATAGGCAACTCTTGTAAGCGCTGACGCTGGGTTTCAGCATCCTCTTCTTCTTCAGGCTCTTCATCAACAATTTCCATGTCTGGGAAGTCGGATTCAAGTGGCTTTAAGGCGTCCTGCAACAATTGGCTTACACCGCGACCGTGTGCAGCAGCAATTTGCTTAATATCACCTAAGCCTAACGAGTAGAATTCCGCACTTTCGCTATCGCCGTCGATTCCGTCAACCTTGTTCGCCACAACAAACACTTTTTTGTTTATGCGTCGAAGGTGGTCAGCAATCCCTTGGTCAGCAGGAAGCATACCTGCTCGAGCATCAACCAAGAATAAAACTACATCTGCTTCTTCAATAGCCAACAAAGATTGCTGCGCCATTTCAGCATCAATGCCCTCCTCATCGCCTGTAATACCGCCGGTATCCACTACGATGAACTGGCGCTTTTCAAATTTCGCTTGGCCGTACTTACGGTCGCGAGTTAACCCCGGGTAGTCAGCAACAAGTGCATCACGGGTATTTGTAAGGCGATTAAACAAGGTTGATTTACCAACATTAGGGCGGCCAACCAAAGCAACAACGGGTAACATTTATTCAGATCCTAAGGGTCATGAAAGCTAATAAGCACAAGCCACATATGCCACCCATTACAAGTAACGTTTGGGAGAAGTAGTCTCTAACGATTGGTGGATTACTATGAGGCTTTTAAGAATGGGCGCATTATACCTTGTTCACTACCTAATACCAATGGCGTTCAATAACAAGGATGAAGAAGGCTTTGCCTGTTGAAAAAGGATGTATCCGGGCACTGCGAAAATTAGTTGATGTAAAAAAGGCATCTCAAGTCAAACTTGAAATGCCTTTGATATTCAGTAGTTATCTACAACTTGTGGCTATTTAGGAACTCGCACCGAGGCAACTACACCGTTTCGAGTTACCGCAATAATGCTCTCTTCTACTTTTAATGGCGCAGCAAAGATTGAATCATCTTCATCATCGCCGCCTACATCTAAGCGAGCAACGACTTTACCTGTTTCTTGCTCAATCCAGTGCAAAAAGCCCCAATTGTCACCAACAACAACGTGTTCACCTACCGGTGTTGCCGCTGTTAATGAACGATGCTTAAGTGAACCCTGAGACCAAAGCTCTACACCGTTTCGTCTATCAAGGGCATAAACGTTGGAGTTGTTATCTACAACAAAAATTTTGTTGCCGTCGATATTCAAATTGCGAAATGATGCATATTCACGCTTCCAGATAACACGACCTGAGCGCAGCTCCACAGCAGCCAGTGTTCCGTTATAAGAAACTGTATAAACCGTTCCACCAAATAAAACGGGTGTGGTATCAATATCTACAATACGTTCAAGTTCTGTTGCACCAGAAGGCGTGGCGATGACGGTTTCCCACGCAAGTACGCCCGTTTCGATAAGATTAACCTGAATCTTACCTGTTGGTGTGCCGATGATAGCACCACCGTTTGATGCAATTGGGCCAGAGATGCCACGTAGTGTTAGTGGAGGTGTATCGCCTTCGTGTCTCCACAGCTGCTCTCCGGTACGTGTACTAAAGCCAAACAAGCTACCAGCGCCCGTGTTAACCACTAAGATACCTTCATCAGCAGCCGGAGCCGCTAAAATCTCACCTGGAACAGATGCATCCCAAACAAGCTCACCAGTTTCCGCGTCCATTGCAGCTACATAACCGTTTTCAGTACCAATAAATACATGTCTGTCTGCTACTGCGATTCCGCCAATACGTGCAGTCTCACCACTACGCCATAAATTAGTGACCGAGCTCAGCATGCCCTCTGAACGAAACTGTGCGAAATCTTTCTCCCACAACACTTTTCCCGTTTCAGGATCCATTGCGACAACAGCTCCATGGCGGTCAGCAGCATAGAGCTTGTCATAGGCATAAACTGGGCGGAGGCGAGAAAAATAATGGTTAACACCGTCACCAATGTCTCGTTCCCACACAAGTTGTGGGGAGAACTTAGCTTCAATTGGTTTGAGATGGCGAATTTCCAACTCTTCTTCATCAGCAAACCAGTCTGAAATAGTAGAACAGCCTGACATTGTGATAGACACCGCGAGTGCCATACCTATCGTGCGAGCAAATCGACCTTTACGGCCACACGTGTTGTGAAACAAATTGCGTACCTCTTTATTATTTATACCAGCCCAAAGGCCATCGCTTACTGCGCAGCAGATACCGAAAGGTTATCTAGCTTCATTTGTAAAAGCGGATTATTGGCATTTTTTTCTAACGCATTTGAATAAGCTAAGCGAGCATCGTCAAACTTGCCTTGTTTTTGATACACATCGCCTTTTAATTCAGAAACTTCTGCTGAAAATGCGTCATTTGTTACGTTGCTAAGCGTAGACAACGCCGCGTCCAGCTGGTTCATTTCAATTTGCACACGAGACAAACGAAGTGAAGCAAGTACTTTTAATTCATCATTTTCGGCAAAGGTAACAACGTGATTAAGGTGTGACGCTGCCGCATCTAAATCACCCGTATCTACCGCTTGCTTGGCAGCAAGAAGACTAGCGATGCTTGCATAACCACTATCTTTATTTTCTTCGATGAAAGCCTTAACTTTTGCGTCACTGCCTTCGGTACCAAAAGTCTCTACGGCATTTTGATAAGCAACAGATGCCGCTTCTTTACTTTCAATTTGCGCTTCTGAATACGCTCTCCAGCCCCAAAGTCCACCTAGACCAAGTGCTGCACCCACGATGATCGCCGTACCGTGCTCTTTCCAAAAACGTTTAATCGCTTCTACTTGTTGTTCTTCTGTTGCGAACTGTTCCATGATGTCCTCTTTTTATTTTGCGCTCAGCATCTCTGCAACCTTACCAGATAAGGTATCGAAGCTGACTGTAACTTGTTCTTGACCATCGCGTAGTGGTTTAACACCTACTTCACGAGACTGCATTTCGTCATTACCTAAAAGCAGCGCTAAACGTGCACCTGTTTTATCTGCACGCTTTAGTTGTTTTTTAAAGTTGCCACCGCCACAGTGCATCATTATGCGTGTATTAGGAAGCGTATTTCGAAGGTGTTCAGCTACTTCAATAGCGTAAGACTGTGCCTCATCGCCCATCGCTGTGACGTATACGTCAGCGAAGCTCAGGTCCTGACCTTCTTCAGTTAATGTAGTTAGCAACAGTACCAGACGTTCAATGCCCATAGCAAAACCAACTGCTGGCGTTGCTTTGCCACCCAGCTGCTCTACCAAGCCATCGTAACGGCCTCCAGCACAAACTGTACCTTGGGCTCCCAGGCTATCTGTGACCCACTCGAACACTGTGCGGTTGTAGTAATCTAATCCGCGCACTAAACGAGGATTTATTTCAAACTCAATGCCTGCTTGCGTTAAGCGTGCGCATAAGGTTTCAAAGTGTACTTTAGATTCTTCGTCAAGGTGATCGATAAGGGCTGGCGCATCGGCAATAGCAGCTTGTACATCAGGATTCTTTGAATCGAGTACACGAAGTGGATTTGTTTCAAGACGGCGCAGTGAATCTTCGTCTAGCTGGTCCGCACGCTCTTTTAAGAATTCAACTAGCGTATCGCGATATGCAGCGCGAGCTTCGTTTGAACCTAAGGTGTTGATTTGAAGTTTTACGTGCTGCTGGATACCGAAAGCCTTCCAAAAACGTGCACTAAGGAGAATCACTTCTAAGTCGATGTCAGGGCCGTCCATACCGTAGGTCTCTACACCGAACTGGTGGAACTGACGATAGCGCCCTTTTTGTGGACGTTCATGACGGAACATCGGCCCCATGTACCACAGCCGTTGTTGCTGGTTGTACAATAAACCGTGTTCGTTACCCGCACGCACACAACTTGCCGTACCTTCCGGACGCAGCGTTAGGCTGTCGCCATTTCTATCTTCGAAGGTATACATTTCTTTTTCAACGATATCGGTAACCTCACCGATAGAGCGTTTAAATAAGTCTGTGCTTTCAACAATGGGAGTACGTATTTCTTGGTAACCATAACTCGCCACAACCTGACGAAGTACAGATTCTACCTTTTGCCATGTACCGGAAATCTCCGGTAGGCAGTCATTCATGCCTCGAATTGCCTGAATAGTCTTAGCCACGTGAAATTCTCATACTGCTAAATAGTGAAAAGCCCCGCATTATAGGGGCTTTGGAAGTAAACAACAATGAACAAAAAATGTCTTAGTCTTTAACTGATACCTGAATTTTATTTTGTTCACTCATACGCGATGCTTTGGCGCGAATTTTTGCTTCAAGCTTATCGACAAGATCATCGTTAGGCAGACGCTCTTTAACGCGTTTGCCATCTTCATATAGACCACTCATATTACGTGCGCCAGTAAGGCCTAAATCAGACACTTCTGCTTCGCCTGGACCGTTAACCACGCAACCGATAATAGAGACATCCATTGGCGTGAGTATATCTTCCAATCGCTGTTCAAGGGCATTCACCGTGCCGATTACATCGAACTCTTGTCGTGAACAACTCGGGCAAGCAATAAAGTTTATACCGCGCGAACGAATACGCAGTGACTTCAAAATATCAAAGCCTACCTTGATTTCTTCCACTGGGTCTGCGGCTAACGATACGCGCAACGTATCACCAATACCTTCAGCTAATAGCATACCTAAGCCAACTGCACTCTTTACGGCGCCTGCGCGCTGACCACCAGCTTCGGTAATACCTAAGTGAAGCGGTTGATCTATCTTTTGTGCTAATAAACGATAGGCGCCAACGGCTAAGAACACATCTGACGCTTTTACGCTAACCTTAAACTGGTCAAAGTTGAGTTTGTCAAGAATGTCGACGTGGCGCATAGCAGATTCCACAAGGGCTTCTGGCGTTGGCTCACCGTACTTTTCTTGTAAATCTTTTTCTAACGACCCGCCGTTAACACCAATACGAATAGGAATGTTTTTGTCTTTTGCACAATCAACGACAGAACGCACACGCTCCATATTACCGATATTACCTGGGTTGATGCGCAGGCAATCCACGCCGTATTCTGCAACCTTAAGTGCAATGCGGTAGTCAAAATGAATGTCGGCCACTAGTGGCACACTCACCTGTTTTTTAATCTCTTTAAATGCTTCAGCCGCTTCCATGGTAGGTACAGATACACGAACGATCTCACCACCTACAGCAACAATACGGTTTATTTGATCGACAGTGGCAGCCACATCTGTGGTGCGCGTATTCGTCATAGATTGAACAGCAATGGGAGCGCCATCACCAATGGGGACGTTACCTACATTAATACGCGTAGACTTTCTGCGTTTAATAGGGCTTTCTGCAAACATCTAATTACCTATAAAGGAAGTGCGAAACGAGCTGTTTTACCGTTTTGGAATGAAGAAATATCAACAGACTCGCCGTTAACTGATATGCGCACATTATCCGGTGCACCGAGCGTAACTTCAACAGGAGGAACGCCTTGAATTTCCATAACCCGTCCTTTTTGCTTTACCCCATAAGCAATGGCTTCTCCAGACGCGTCTTTTATGTTAACCCAACAGTCATCGTCGAAAGTGAAAACCATAGCAATTGGCGCTGAATCAGACTGATTATTCACATTAAGGTTGGGTTGGGGTTCGTTACTACTCGCAGAATTAACCAGAGCGGTAAGGTTATTGCTATCATTTACCTCTGTATCGGGTGCTGAGATTGCACCATCATTCAAGCTGCCATCTTGATTAAAACCTGTGTCTTGATCATTGAATTCGCCAGCAGAGACTGAGCTTGTACTATTGTTCTCGAACTCACTAGACTGATTGCTTCCAATTGTATCTTCTTCGTCTGAGCGACTATTAGTAACAGAGGTGTCTGAACCATTACTAGCTGATGGGATAGGCGTATTTGCCGCCTCTCGCTTAACTGCTTCGCTTAATGGCAACTCGGCGACCGTGTCGTCACTTGGTTGCTGGTACCACCACACAACAACCGCAGCGATAATTAAAAGCAAAATAACGTACGTTACCATCATCCATCTGTCATCGTGTGTCTGTTTTGCGACACGCTTTGAAAAACTTTGCAGCTTCTCAGAAGACGGTACTGAAGTTTGATTGTGAAAACGCTCAAATGCTTCTATTACTTCTTGAGAATTCATTCCTAATTGCTTGGCATAATTTCTCACGTATCCTTTTGTAAAAGTTACTGAAGACTTTTCATCAATGATGTCATTCTCTAAATCATTGATTTGTTTAGCTTTCAAAAACAATTTATCAGCAATATCTTGTTGAGACAAACCTAGCGTTTCACGGCGCGCTTTAAGCATTGCCCCTGGACTTGGCGTGTTTTCTTGTTGTTGCGAAGTTACTTCTTGATTCGCTTTTTCTTCCGACACCATTAAACCTTATTCCTCCTGCATACTCGGTGGTACTAACCAAAGCGTCTGACCAGCAATAATAGCGCCAGTATTACTTAGATTATTCCACTCTCGCAGTGTTGCCATTTTGATATTGTGCAATAAAGAAATACGATATAAGTTTTCACCCTCTTTTACTACATGGAATTTAGCACTTTGCTCAGATAATTCAGTATTTTGCTTTTTATCTGCCGTGTTGGATGCAACCTTAGTAGTATTGTTAACATTATTGCTCTGCAACTCACCTTGAACCTTGCCATCTTGATTTACCGATTTCTCGCTTACATTTCCAGTTGATGTGCCTTTCGCAACCTCGTTATTATTGGAATTGCTTGCGTTATTGTGATTTTCAGGTTCAAACGTCTTAGATGATTTAACAGTTTTTACTACTCTGTTTTGCATACTTTCACGTTGCACTAAGTAACGATTGGTAAGCTCACTTTCAGGGAACAATGACAACATCATTTCGCCATAACCCTTTGCAGTCTCTAAATCCCCTTTCCCCTTGGCTATTTCATAAGCTAACCACAATGAATCTGGCGTAACTTTGGCAACACGTTCGTATTTTCGTAACGTAGACTCAGCTAGCTCCCACTGCTCTGAAACCGTGTATAGTTCACTTAATAGAAATAAGCTCTTTCCGCGGGCAGGTTGATGTTTCAAGGCGTCCTGAAAATAACCAATGGCTTCATCTAGCTTGCCTTGGCTTTGCGCGCACAAAGCAAGGTTCTCATAGGTTTGCGCTGCGTTAGCGTAAAGTCGGTTGTTAATGGCATCAAAGAAATACGCTTTAGCTTTTTCATATTCGCCGTTCTGGCACTTAAACGCGCCATAACTGTTGGCAATATCGCCATTGTTAGGCGCAAGGTCGATAGCAGTTTCATAGTACTCTTCCGCTCGAAGGTTATCCCCAACCAGCTGATAGTAATATGCCATCGCGAACTGAACATCTGCAGAGCGAGGGTTGAACTCGAGCGCTTTGTCGAGGTTCTTTTTAGCCTGCGTGTAATTGTTATTTTGAAGATAGGTAAGACCAAGAGACATGCGTGTCCTAGCGGCTTCTTCGTGATCAAAGTTACCGCCATACATTCCTGGCTGATTATTACTCACACAGCCCGATGTTAAAATAACCGCACTTAATAAACCAATTCTCAGTGAGGCTCGCAATCCTGCAACCATAGTCTTACCCTAATATCTTAATGATTATTGGGCCATTTTTACTGAAATTGCTTCGCCCTTCACCTGTTTTTTTAACATTCTTTTCGTTCTATCTACCACATCACCCACTAATTGGCCGCACGCTGCGTCAATATCATCGCCTCGTGTTTTACGTACAACAGTGGTAAATCCATATTCCATAAGCACTTTTGCGAATCTATCGATACGCGAATTGCTTGAACATGTATAAGGCGAACCCGGGTATGGATTAAATGGTATTAAGTTTATTTTACTAGGTGTGTCTTTCAATACCTTTGCCAACTGGTGCGCTTGCTCAGTGCTGTCGTTGATATTTGAAAGCATAACGTACTCTACCGTCACACGGCCTTGGTTCGCTTTAGACTTAGCCAGATAGCGACGGACTCCCGCCAAGAAGGCTTCGATATTGTATTTCTTATTGATAGGCACAATCTCGTTACGCAATTCATCGGTAGGAGCGTGCAATGAAATAGCTAATGCTACGTCTATTTGGTCACCCAACATATCTAGCGCTGGAACCACGCCCGATGTACTTAGCGTAACGCGGCGCTTAGACAGACCGAAACCAAAATCGTCCAACATAATATCCATTGCTGGTACAACGTTTTTAAGGTTAAGCAAAGGCTCGCCCATGCCCATCATTACTACATTGGTGATAGGACGTTTGCTTGAGTCTTTTGACAAACCAAGGAAAGTAGCTACACGCCATACCTGACCTATAATTTCACTCACGCTTAAGTTACGGTTAAAACCCTGTTGCGCCGTTGAACAGAAAGTACACTCTAGGGCGCAACCTACCTGTGATGACACGCATAGCGTTGCACGGTCAGTTTCTGGGATCCAAACAGATTCAACTTCCTGACCACCTTCAAGGGTAAGTGCAAACTTAATAGTGCCGTCGCTCGCTTCTTGAAAGTATGCAATTTCAGGCGCTTTAATTTCGCAATTTTCAATGAGCATCGCGCGAAGGTTTTTATTGAGGTTACTCATTTCCTCGAAATCGCTAATACCGTGCTGGTAAATCCATTTCATCACCTGATCGGCACGAAACGGTTTCTCGCCCATTTCTTTAAAGAAATTGCGCAAGCCTTCGCGATTTAAGTTTAATAAGTTAGTTTTTGCCATGAATAAGATGACCCTTTTACCTTCGAGGGATGCCCCTCTAACTGCTGAATATGGTGTAAAAACCAGCGATTCGAATATGTCTTGAGCGACAAACTCAGGCTGATTAAAATTTGCGCGGATTTTACCACAGATGAGATTTGAGAAAAAGCCGATTTAACGCAGAGAAACGTTAAGTTTGGCAATGCGCGAGAAGCGTGGTTTAGCTTGCCTAAATGAGCGCCGAGCAAAGCAGCATAAAGCGTGTTCAGGCGCTCAGAAACAAAAAACGGGGCTTATAGCCCCGTTTATCTACCTACGGAATCTTAGCGAGTACGTGGGCAGATTTCTTCTTCAGAGAAGAAGTAAGCAATTTCACGTGCTGCTGACTCAGGTGCGTCAGAACCGTGAACTGCGTTTTCGTCGATTGACGCAGCGTAGTCTGAACGTAGTGTACCTGCAGCTGCATCAGCTGGGTTAGTTGCGCCCATGATTTCACGGTTAGCTAGAACTGCGTTTTCGCCTTCTAGTACTTGAACCATAACAGGGCCAGACGTCATGAAGTCTACAAGTGCGCCGAAGAAAGGACGCTCTTTGTGTTCTGCATAGAAGCCTTCTGCTTGCTCTTTGCTCATGTGGATCATCTTAGATGCCACGATGCGAAGACCTGCAGATTCGAAACGGTTGTAAATTGCACCGATTACGTTTTTAGCTACCGCATCAGGCTTGATAATCGAAAAAGTACGCTCAAGAGCCATGTTCTCTCTCCAAACAAATAGTGTGTGTATCTTTAAAATTTTGGCCGCGAATTATAGGCAATAAATAGCAGCTTGACCAGAGCCTTTATCAAATCAGATATAAAGTACTGTTTTTATGCGCAAATGTAGAGAAAGGTTAGCCTGTTGGCGATGACAATATGATGACAGCGTACAGATTATTTTGCACAGAACTAAATATCGAGGACTCACCTGCCCCACTGCCTTTACTATGAAACCCTAAAACGGCTTAAAGAAACCAACGCTTAAAAAGTTAAGCGTTGGCTTTTGCTAATTCTTGAATTTTACCCACGATGGCGCGTAAGCCATTACCGCGGGTTGGCGTTATATGACGCTCTAGGTCTAGTGCTTCAAAATATCCGTCAATATCAAACGCCAAAATATCTTTTGGCGTTTTGTCATTATAAGCGGCAAGTACTAACGCAAGCAGTCCTTGAACGATAACTGCATCGCTGTCTACGTCAAAGTTGATTTTGTTGCCGTCGTAAGACTCCACCAGCCAAACGCTGCTCTGACACCCTTTGACCAAACGCTCGGGGGTTTTAGCATCTTCAGGCAAGCCCGGAATAGATTTTCCTAAATCAATGATGTACTGATAACGCTGTTCCCAATCGTCGAAGAACGCTAAATCATCAATAATTTCGTCACTGCTAGGTAGTTGCATTGCTATTTCCGCTTAATTTGTTTGAAAAATTGTGTGATTAAATTTCACTGCGTGAATGACTAGAAGAACAGACCCGCTTCAAGCTGTGCTTCTTCACTCATCATATCACGGGACCATGCAGGGTCGAATACAAGCTCTACGTTAACGTTTTTAACATGGGGAACCATGGCAACGCGGTATTCAACATCACCAACCAATACTGGGCCCATGCCACAGCCTGGTGCGGTGAGGGTCATATCAATATTAACGCTGCCTGTGCCTTGGTCAATTTCAACTTTGTAGATAAGACCAAGGGATACAAGGTTGATAGGGATCTCAGGGTCAAAGATAGTTTCTAACGCATCCCACACTTGCTGTTCGCTAATGTTGCCATCTTCTGGCGCGTCAAAGCTTAATGTCATCGCCTTACGGCCAATAGCACCTGCATCAGTACCGTCGATGCGGTACATGTTGCCGCGCCACGTTACCGTATAGTTACCACCGAGCTCTTGGGTGATATTCACAAATTCACCTTCTGGGATCACGGTTGGATTGCCCGCGGGAACTAAGCGCGCTTTACAATCGCGCTCGGTGGTCACCATTTTTTGCTTCATAAACTACTTAGTACTCTTTGTTCTAACACTGATGGCCTTTGACGTGGCAATTAGCCTACGTTAAAGCTTTCACCGCATCCGCACTCATCAACCACATTGGGGTTGTTGTATTTAATGACGCCGTTAACACCTTCTGTAACGTAATCAATTTCAGTATTACGCAGTAGGTCGGTGGCATCTGCAGCCACGGCTACGTTAAGTAGTGGCGAAATTTCAACAATTTCGTCATCGGCTTGCGCGCTATCTGCGAAATCAAGCACGTAGGCGTAACCTGTACAGCCGCTTACTTTTGTCGATAAACGAATTAACTGACCAGGCTTGTCTTTAAGCTTACTTTCGAAATGCTTAACGGCACTGTCAGTTAGCGAAATGAGTTTTGTACTAGGTACGAAAGTTTCAACACTCATAATGCCTCCTTAGGCCAACATCATTTTTGCTTTTTTAAGCGCAGCAAATAGGCTGTCGACTTCTTCAAGCGTATTGTAAATTGAGAACGACGCTCGGGCAGTACCCGGAATGCCAAAGCGCTTCATTAGCGGCTGTGCACAGTTATCACCGGTACGGATCGCAACGCCTTGTCTATCTAGAATGAAGCCCACGTCCGCCGGGTGCGCGCCTTCCAATAGAAAGCTCAGCACGCCTACCTTTTCAGGTGCTGTACCGATTATCCGCATACCGTCAAACGCTTCGGCCTGCTCGGTAGCATAGGCAAGCAGCTTTTGTTCATGTTCATGCAAAGCATTGACATCAAGGGCACTAAACCAATCTACTGCAGCGCCCATACCAATGGCACCTGCGATGTTTGGCGTACCGGCTTCTAAACGATTTGGCAATGCACCCCATGTAGCTTCATGGTAGGTCACGTCTTTAATCATCTCGCCGCCTACCTGCCAAACAGGCCAGGTTTCTAGCACCTCTTTTTTGCCCCACAGACAGCCAATGCCTGTTGGACCGAATAGCTTGTGTCCCGAGAATGCGTAAAAATCACAGCCAATGTCTTGTACGTCAACACCGCCGTGAGCAATGCCTTGTGCGCCATCAACCAGCACCCATGCGCCTACCGCTTTCGCTTTTTCAGTAAGCAGTTTAATTGGGTTCACCGTACCTAGTGCATTCGATACGTGAGGAAACGCCACCAGCTTAGTGTTTTCAGACAGCAGCCTATCGAAAGCGTCTACGTCTAACTCTCCGCTGTCGAAAATAGGTACAACATTTAGCGTTGCACCAGAACGGCGACACGCTTGTTGCCAGGTCACCAAGTTTGCGTGGTGCTCAAGCTCAGTCACCATCACTTCGTCACCTTCGCTTAGTAGCTGTCCAAGACCATTGGCGACTATATTGATGGCTTCTGTGGTGCCGGATGTCCAGATAACTTCTTCACGCGCTTTCGCGTTAATGAACTTTGCAACGCTGGTACGTGCATTTTCGTAACGGCGCGTGGCTTCATCCGATAAATGGTGCGCACCGCGGTGCACGTTAGCATTCGTCCCCGTGTAAAAATCTACTAAGGCGTCGATAACGGCCTGAGGTTTTTGTGTTGTTGCCGCATTATCTAGGTAGACCAGCGGCTTGCCGTCTACCGTTTTAGATAAAATAGGAAACTGGGCACGAAGTGCTGCAACGTCTAAGCTCATTTCACCTCCATTTGGGCGAAGCGCTCACTTAAAATTGGTGCTAGCCATTCACGGATTGCCGCATTAGGCACGTCATTTATAAGCTCTTGAATGAAGCCAAAGTTGAGCATTACCAGTGCTTTACTGCGAGAAACGCCGCGGGTAAGCATGTAATACAAGGCTTCTTCTTCAATTTCAGCAACCGTTGCACCGTGAGCACATTTTACGTCATCAGCATAAATTTCAAGCTCAGGCTTGGTGTTGATAACGCCGCGGCGAGATAGCAACAAGTTGCGGTTGTTAAGTTCAGCCAATGTCTTTTGCGCGTCACGATGAATATGAATGCGACCATTAAACACGGCACGTGCTTTATCGCCTACAATCCCACGCGCGTTTTCTTCTGTTGTGCCGTTAGGCATGGCATGCTCAATGGTAGAGTGAAGGTCAAATAACTCGCCTTCCGCCAGAAGATAAATGGCGTTCATTTTTGCATCGGCAAATTCGCCGGCGTGATGAATGTCTACATCTAAACGGGAAAGCTCACTTCCATAGCCCACCATGGTGCTGTTAAGCGTGGTGCGGTTATGAAGTTTGAAGTGGCTGCCGCCTAATTGCTTAGCTTTGCCAGTAAACATAGCAAAACGATAGTGTTCTAGATGTGCATCATCAGCTAGGTCATATTCAGCAAACGCTGTGGTTAAGCTTTCCGTATCGCCAAAACCTTGCTCGATAACCGTGGCGCTCGCGCCTTCAGCGACCTTCACCACCACACGCGTATGAGCATCAACATTTTGCGACGCCATGTTCACAATGCGCACTGGCGTGTCGATTTTCACGCCTGCTTCAACATTAATAAATATACCGTGTTGGCACAGCGCATCGTTAACTAGGCCAAACATATGACGGGTTGGTTTAACCTGACCGTATACACTGCTGATTGCTTGCTGCGTGGCAGTATCATCATTATTAAGTGACGTGATGCTCATGCCCGCTGGCACATTTAGCGTGTTAACCTGCGTGACCAAGACACCGTCTACAAATACAAGGTCGATAGCATTTAGGTTATCGATAGCAGGTACCGGTAAACTGTCTGCCTGAACCGCTTGCTTAGCTTCACGCTTTTCAACGGGTGTTAGCGGCGTAAAACGCCAGCTTTCGTTTCTACGGGCTGGCCAACCATCGGCTTTTAACTTTTCTAAGGCCTGCTGACGCACGGGCGCTAGGTAATCGGAGATTTGCGCCGCATCAATGACCTGTTCTAGCCATTGACTCATGCTTCAGCCTCCTCGTACGCTTTACCTAGGAATGCGTATCCGCTCTTCTCGACTTCTAGCGCAAGTGACGCGTCACCGCTTTTCACGATTTTGCCATCGGCAAGAATGTGAACAAAGTCAGGCTTGATGTAGTCTAGAAGACGCTGGTAGTGGGTAACAACAATGAAGCTACGCTCACCGTCGCGCTGGCTGTTAACTCCATCGGCAACAACCTGAAGTGCGTCAACGTCAAGGCCAGAGTCTGATTCATCAAGAATACAAAGTTTCGGCTCTAGCAAAATCATTTGCATGATTTCGTTACGCTTCTTCTCACCACCAGAGAAACCTTCGTTTACACCGCGCTTCAAGAAATCTAATGGAAGCTGTACTTGCTTACACGCTTCTTTTGCTTTCTTTAAAAACTCGGCAGCAGTTAATGGCGCTTCGCCGCGCTGTTCGCGCATAGCGTTAACTGACTCTTTCATGAATTCCATATTGCTTACGCCAGGAATCTCAACGGGGTATTGGAACGCAAGGAAAAGGCCTTCGCGGGCACGCTCTTCTACTTCAAGCTCTAGTAGATCTTTACCGTTAAGCGTTGCTTCGCCTTCGCTTACTTCGTAACCATCACGACCAGATAGGACGTAGCCTAGTGTACTTTTACCGGCACCGTTGGGGCCCATGATAGCGTGTACTTCACCAGGTTTAACTTCAAGGTTAAGACCTTTAATGATGTTCTTCTCTTCCACGCTGGCATGTAAATTCTTGATACTAAGCATTGATTACCCCACTGAACCTTCAAGACTAATTTCGAGCAGCTTGCCGGCTTCTACGGCAAATTCCATTGGCAGCTCTTTGAATACTTCTTTACAGAAACCGTTAACAATCATAGAAACGGCCTTCTCTGTGTCTAAGCCACGCTGCTGACACAGGAATAATTGTTCGTCGCTCACCTTCGATGTTGTTGCTTCGTGTTCAACAATCGCAGAAGGGTTGCGGCTTTCGATATACGGGAACGTGTGCGCGCCACATTTGTCACCGATAAGTAGCGAGTCACACTCGGTGAAGTTACGTGCACCGTCTGCGCGAGGGCCCATTTGAACCAGCCCGCGATAGGCGTTATTGCTGTGACCCGCTGAGATACCTTTAGAGATGATGGTCGACTTGGTGTTTTTACCCACATGGATCATCTTAGTACCGGTATCAGCCTGCTGGCGACCGCGAGTTAGCGCTACTGAGTAGAATTCACCTACACTATTGTCGCCTTTAAGTACACAGCTTGGGTACTTCCACGTAACCGCAGAGCCCGTTTCAACCTGCGTCCACGAGATTTTGGCATTAGTATGCGCTACACCACGTTTTGTCACGAAGTTGTAGATACCGCCTTTACCGTTCTCGTCACCTGGGTACCAGTTCTGTACCGTTGAGTATTTAATTTGCGCATCGTCCATTGCCACTAGCTCAACCACTGCCGCATGCAGCTGGTTTTCATCGCGCTGTGGAGCGGTACAACCTTCAAGGTAGCTTACATAGCTGCCTTCATCAGCAACAATCAAGGTGCGCTCGAACTGACCGGTGTTCATTTCGTTAATACGGAAATAAGTAGAAAGCTCCATTGGGCAACGTGTGCCTTTTGGAATATAAACAAATGAACCGTCAGTAAATACAGCGCTGTTAAGCGCAGCAAAGTAGTTATCTGTGCGCGGCACTACCGAACCAATGTATTTCTTTACAAGGTCTGGGTACTTCTGAAGCGCTTCAGAAATTGGGCAAAAGATCACGCCCGCTTCTTCAAGCTTATCGCGGAACGTCGTAACAACCGATACCGAGTCGAATACCGCATCTACCGCAACACCTGCCAGCATTTCCTGCTCGTGTAGAGGAATGCCCAGCTTTTCATAGGTGCGAAGTAGCTCAGGATCAACTTCATCTAGCGACTTAGGCTTATCTTTCATACTCTTTGGTGCCGAGTAATAAGAAATGGCCTGATAATCGATTTTCGGATAGTCGACATGCGCCCAATCTGGCTCTTCCATTTCTAGCCATGCATGATAAGACTTCAAACGCCATTCAAGCATCCATTCAGGCTCGTTTTTCATTGCTGATATGCGGCGGATAACCGACTCGTCCAGGCCGCTTTCAAACGTTTCCGATTCGATTTCTGAATAGAAACCCGCATCGTACTTTCTTTCTAACGCCTGTTCGATCTGTTCACTCATGTTGGGATCTCACTTGTTTGCCTGCATTTGCTGCCACTAACCTTTCTACTTAACTGGCAAATAAATCACCCCACGGTCTTGGTAATTTATATAGACTTTCAACTTCAACAACTTAATTTACTTGGGTAATTCCCCAAAAGCATTGTCGAAACTGCCAGTTACATTGCGGACAGCCTAAAATTTTGGTGCCGTAGTATATAATACCCGACTATTTCACTCAAATATTCAGCCATTAATTTATGGCTACTTACGCGTTTTAAGCGCTGCTTAAAGGTCAATTTCCTTCAAACGCGCATTAATTTTCTTCCACATTCACTAAAATAAAAGGAATGCACTAACACAACCTACGCTTTGCCTAATACAAAAACGCGCGCTCAAACCACTGTTACAATGCTTATTCGGCCACTACGTTTAGCTATGAATAAAGCACTATGGCTTAATCTCTCTGTTCTGCGCGTTCAGCCAGTCGCCTAACTAGACGACGGTATAGGCGTTTATGCTGAAACCGCTTGGCGTAGTCTTGTGGTTACATCGACTACTTTTTGTATTACGTAATCGATGTCTTCTTGGGTCGTAAAGCGCCCCACGCTGAATCTAATCCCTGCATGCGCCAATTCGTTGCTGCGGCCAATCGCTTTTAACACATACGAAGGCTCTAAACTCGCTGACGTACATGCCGACCCTGAAGATACGGCAATGTCATTTAAGCCCATCATCAAGCTTTCGCCGTCTACATTAGCAAAACTTACATTTAGAATGCCCGGGATACGCTGTGTTGCGTGGCCGTTTAAATAGATATCGTCGAGCTGTTGAAGGCCCTTCCAAAGCGATTCACGCAGCGCTAATATGCGCGCACTGTCCTCTTCCAATTTTGAGGAGGCTAGCGCGATGGCTTCACCCATTCCAACAATTTGATGGGTGGCTAATGTACCCGACCGCATGCCGCGTTCGTGGCCACCGCCATGAATTTGTGCCACCAGATTGATTTTGGGACGGCGACGCACATATAGCGCCCCCATACCTTTCGGGCCGTATATCTTATGCGCCGAAATAGACAGCAAATCTACCGGAAGCTCAGCTAAATCAATGGCAATTTTGCCCACACTTTGCGCACCATCAACATGAAAAAGAACGCCTTTGTCACGACAAAGCTGGCCAATAGCTTGAATGTCTTGGATAACGCCGAGTTCATTGTTCACATGCATCACCGACACCAAAATAGTGTCGTCGCGCAACGCGTTTTCGAGATCTTTTAAATCAATTAAACCGTTTGGTGATACTTCAAGATAGGTAACCTCAAAGCCTTGGCTTTGCAAGTACTCACAGGTATCCAACACCGCTTTATGTTCGGTGTTAACGGTAATGATATGTTTGCCTTTATTGGCATAACCTTTGGCGACGCCTTTTATAGCAAGATTGTTCGATTCAGTGGCCCCCGAAGTAAAAACAATTTCCCTAGGGTCGCAATTAAGCGCGTCGCTGATTTGATTTCTAGCAACATCAACCGCTTCTTCTGCCATCCAGCCGAAGCGATAGCTACGAGAAGCTGGATTACCAAAGTTGCCATCCAGCGTTAGGCATTTTGCCATTGCCTCGGCCACACTTGGGTCTACTGGTGTTGTTGCTGCGTAATCTAAATAAATGGGTGTTGATAAAGCCATGCGTTACTCAATACCAATTTAAAGTTGGATACTAACTTCAATATCTTTGGTGATATGACGAAGTGAGGCATTACCGTCTTGACGGTCGGCTACCTCTTGCACATCACGCTTTGCCATTAACTCGCCCAACGTAATTGAATTTAAAAACGCCGCAATGCGATCACTTAGGTCTTGCCACAAGCTGTGCGTTAGGCAGCGATCGCCTCCTTGGCAGTCTGCTTGTCCTTGGCAACGTGTCGCATCTATGGACTCGTCAACGGCGCGAATAACTTCGCCTATCGCAATTTTGCTTGCTTCACGGCCTAATAAATAGCCGCCGCCAGGCCCGCGGACGCTGTCTACCAATTGCTCTTTACGCAATCGAGAAAAAAGCTGTTCAAGGTAAGATAAAGAAATTTCTTGTCGTTCTGAAATGTCGGCAAGAGGCACTGGACCACGCTTTGAATGCAAAGCGACATCAAGCATTGCGGTTACCGCATAGCGCCCTTTAGAAGTGAGTTTCATTGGATTCTCCCGCCGTTTTGTAGTGCGGGAATTTTCACATACCCGACTAAATTGGTCAAGTATAAGACCCAGTAAATTAGTCAGGTATTATTGATTAAAATGATTACAAAAATCTATCGACGTAAAAGTTTGTGTAAGGTGCGTTGGTCGAAGTAACTTTCAGAGCTTATGCTATTTTTTCTGTTGAAAGTCATTAATGCTTGGTAGAGCTCTTCCGATAAACTTCCATCTACGGGTCCTTTAAACAACCCCAACTCAGTAAGGGCTTCTTGAACATCAATGACTACTTGCTTGTATACATTTACAGCAGCACCATTTACGTACACCTCTTCTGCGCCAACAAATTCGCTTATGCGATTTTCAAAAAGCTCGTTAAGCATTTGTGTTGATGCTTGGAAATAGCTCAACTTTTGGTTTTTTCCACAGTAGTGATAGATGTAATTTGACAGTGTTTCAACCGTTTCCCATGATGAAACATCAAACGTTTCTGGCCAATGCTGGTTTTGACCCGTGATGTAGCCATTGAGCCAACCAGCGAACAAATATTTCTGAGACTCGTTATTTTCGATTGCCTTTCGAAAAGTTTCACAAGAGGCATTACCAACGCCTTTCACTGCGAACTTTCCATTTTTGTCTATAGCGAAAGACCCGGCAGAGAACGAGAAAAGTAACAAAATTATGGCACAACGCTTCATATTAAATCCCTTTCATGAACAAGCCGTCGATAAATATCGACGGCTATTACTACCTAATCAACGCCTTATTTACGCGCCAATACTCTTCTACGAACCAAGAAGAACCCAGATATTAAAAATAAAACTAACACCTGCGGTTCATCGACTCCAGTTGGTGGCAGAGAGTCTACTGTCAATGCGGTCATCAGTAATTCGGTGGCATCACCGTCCCAGTCTAAGAACAGTGGAAACGCAGTGGCGAAATCAGGATCTTCAACATCAAGGAACCGATCTAAGCCTACAAGGCTAAATTCAGAAACAGTAAACCCTAACGAAGAAAAATCAAACAACTCTCCGGGACTCAAAACCTCTACAACACTACCACCAATTACAAGTTCGATATCACCAAACCCCAATGATGCACTTGGCGCTTGAAGACTAGTAAACGTTGCGCCTCCAGCCAATGCATATTCGAAACCATAAGCGTACGGTGGATCGAACCAGCGACCAGGTTCTGGAGAAGTAAAAACAAACTCACCGGGAGCTGGTACAAACGGTAATACCGGATTGTCCTCACTACTGCCTGGTTCTATTCCACCAACCCCGCCGAAGCCAAATAAAAATGTTGCAGGTAAGCCATCTCCAGGAGATCCTGCTTGTTGGCCCAATGAATATACATCGGCATTCAAAAGATCTAATGCAGCGATAGCAGCATCTTCGCCGGCCGCACTTCCATAAAATATATTAAAGGTTCGTGCCCCACCCGCTTCAATTTCACCAAAAGCGAAATCAAATACGGAACCGTGGTCAGAAGGGCCATTGTCTTCAAAATCTACATTTATGGTGCTTGAATTCTGTGCGCCTGCGCTTACTAGAGGGTTAACATTTGCAAAGCCATTATCACTAGCATACCGCACGTTGCCGCCGTTTGATTCTAAATTCGCTTCAACACCAACATGAGTAACGTATTCGCTAAATTCAGTGGGTGGTATATCCCAATCCATTGCTCGACGATATACCACATCGTTCAACACACTGCCCGTATTGTTTGTAATCGTGACCGACGCTTGAAATACGCCTTGCGCAAGAGAACGGCCATATGCATGCTGCACACTGACGGCTGCAGCGCTTAAGTCAACCGACGACGTAATCGCAAAATCAGTTGCTCCGAACGTGCCTCCAGTTAAGCCGCCAATTCCGCCATTGGCGACACTAGCCCAGCCAGATACCCTGTTATCGGATGTGGTAGCCGCTACGCCCCACCCTTCGCATAGACAACCTGGTGAAGTTGCATCACCTAGACCATCTCTCCATAAACCAACGGGTTGAGTACCAAATTCTGCCAAGAATTCATCAGGCAAGCCATCTACTTCAGAAGGCCTCACGTTTAAGTGGCCTTCATTATTGACGCCTAAATAGGTATCGCCGTATTTTATAATAGCTGAAGCATTAGCTATAGACGCACTCATACAAGATGAGATTATAGCCATACCCAGTAGCGTTTTACTGCTGCTGAGAAATTTCATATGTTAATCCTTTTTTAATATGCAAATTATTGATATGGACTTCGTCTTAGGAAGTATAAGTCTTTTAGCATAAATCAGGCCACGCCTTAACATACTGTATTTAATAGCTATTTTAAAAACGCCATGCGGGATAGTAAAGAAAGTTGACACGTCTTACGATGGCACATTACCAACATAATGTTGCACATCTGTAAAATTCAGGGGAGAGGGTTCCCTCCCTATTTAAATAAAAGAAAAGCTCAAATAGCGGGGTCGAAAGAAGAATGAGCCTTCTCTCGCTCTTGGGTTTCCGTTAGGTCGAAACCCGTTTCTGCGAAATCTTCAGCGCTAATATTGTGTAAATTATCGGTACACACATCGCCACCTAGCGACTGAATGACCTTGCACATCTCTTCCACTTTGGTGTCCATTTGGTGCATGTGCTCTAGCATTATGCCCATCGCATTGGCCACAGGATCAGGGTTATCTGGCGCGACAGCATAGGCATCAAAACCATATTTTTGGGCAATTTTATCTCGCTCGGGGTTTACCGACGCATTCATCTCTTTTTGCTTCGAGATAATGATACGACCGGGGATCCCCACCGCTGTAGCGCCGTCAGGAATATCTTTTACGACCACAGAGTTAGACCCTACTTTAGCGTTTTCCCCTATAATAATCGGCCCTAACACTTTGGCACCAGCGCCGACTACCGCGCCTTTTTTAAGGGTCGGGTGGCGCTTACCTGCTTTCCAGCTAGTGCCTCCAAGAGTAACGCCGTGGTAAAGGGTGACATCGTCGCCAATTTCTGCTGTTTCACCAATGACCACACCCATACCGTGGTCGATAAACACCCGTCGTCCTAACGTGGCGCCGGGATGAATTTCAATCCCCGTAAGCCAGCGGCTAAAGGTTGATAAACTGCGTGCCAACCATTTCCATTCAGCCTTCCATAGTTTGTGACTGATGCGATGTAGCCACACTGCATGAAGGCCAGGATAGTTAGTTAGCACTTCAAAGGTGTTTCTGGCCGCTGGGTCGCGATGAAAAACACCTTGAATATCATCTTTTATACGGGCGAACATAGTGTTTACTCTTTTTCTTCTATCGCTGGTGCAGGGTCTGCGTCGCCAGAGTTAGCATTCTTCACCGATTTATCGATAGACGCCAATATTCCGCGTAATATATTAAGCTCTTGAGACTCAGGGCGTGCTCGGTTAAACAAACGGCGCAGCTTAGTCATAACCACCCCAGGGTGACTTTTGCGAATGAACGACGTGCCTTCCAGCGTGGTTTCCAAATGCTTATAAAAACGCTCTAAATCGTCATTTAGTGGATATTCTTCCTCAACACTTGGATATGTTTCGCGATTTAGATAGGCCATGCGAATTTCATAACAAAGGGTTTGCACTGCTGCTGCTAAATTAAGTGAGCTATATTCAGGGTTGGCTGGAATACACATATGGAAGTGACACTGCTGCAGCTCTTCATTAGTTAAACCACTGTTCTCACGCCCAAACACCAAGGCTACCGGGTATTTTTCAACTTCTTGGACCAGCTTTTCGCCACAGTCGCGCGGGCCTAACATAGGCCATGAATGAGTGCGAGAGCGTGCAGACGTCCCTACTACCAAGCCACAGTCTTTAACAGCCTCTTCCAGCGTGCTTACAATTTTCGCGTTAGCAAGCACATCACCAGCCCCTGCAGCCAATGCACTGGCTTGGCCGTCTGGCTCATTTACTGGGTCGACAAGATATAAGCTGCTCAGTCCCATGGTTTTCATAGCTCTTGCTGTCGAACCGATGTTTCCCGTGTGAGACGTGTTAACTAAAATAATGCGAATATTCTCGAGCATGCGTGTAATACCTACGTACTTATTTGGATAGCGTCTTTAATTCGATATTACGCGCTTTTGACGTACTATCTTACAGACCTTAATAGCGTTAAGTTTAACACAGCGGCAGTATAGATGGCTATTCACGCTATTGTGCTGGGAATTCATTTGCATCGCGCATAGATTCTGGTAGACTCCGCCCGTTTTCGAAAACAACTAGCTATTTTTTGTACAGTTAGTTTGTTTCATTGGTCTTTTACAATTGGTGGTTTATCTATGCATCCTATGCTGAATATTGCGGTGCGCGCTGCGCGTGCGGCTGGAACAGTTATTGTTCGTGGTTTTGAAAAACATAATGAAGTAGCAACAGAGTCAAAAGGCTTAAACGACTTCGTTACTCAAGTTGATAAAGAAGCAGAACAAGCAATTATTGCCAAAATTCAGCAGTCTTACCCGAACCATTGCTTCCTAGGTGAAGAATCGGGTGAAGTGTTGGGCACAGAAACTGATTATCAGTGGATCATCGATCCACTAGATGGCACCACTAACTTTGTAAAAGGCATTCCTCACTTTGCCGTTTCAATTGCACTTCTTCACAAAGGTCGCCTAGATCAAGCGGTTGTTTTTGACCCAATTCGCAGCGAACTATTTACTGCGAGCCGTGGTCAAGGCGCGCAGCTTAACGGTTATCGTATTCGTGCTTCTAAGCCTCGTGACCTTTCTGAAACCATTATTGCTACTGGCTTACCGTTTAAGAACAAGTCTCAATTTGGCGAGTATGCACTAAGCCTTAACAAAATTTTCCACGAAGTGGGCGACATTCGCCGCGCAGGTAGTGCAGCGCTAGACCTTGCTTACGTTGCAGCTGGCCGCCACGACGGTTACTGGGAGCGAGGCATTAAATCTTGGGATATCGCAGCAGGTGAGCTTATTGTTCGTGAAGCTGGCGGTTTGGTAACAGACTTTAAAGGCGGAAACGACCCGCTTCACAAAGGTGAAATTGTTGCTGGTAGCGTGAAGGTTGTTCAAGGCCTAGTTAAGCATCTTAAGTAAGAAGCACCTTAAATAAGAAACATCTTAAGTAAGAGCAGCTTAAATGAATTGCTTGTAAGCATATAAACTGAGCCGATTTACCAAGCACAGTTAAACAGTAAAGGCGCTATGACACGAATGACGTGACATAGCGCCTTTTTCTTTTTCTCACTTATAGTTTTCGTTTAACTTTAGGCCAAACAAAAATCTAAGTATTAAAAAGCGCTTGGCGACTTCGTATGTCAGTGCGCACCCCACAACGGTTATTAGCGTTATTAAAATAAATTCTCCGAGTGTCGACGATACACGGGAGCTCAAAAAGAACGCCGCCACCACAATTATAGTTTGATGCACCATATAGTAAGGCAATACGCCTTTGTTCAAATAGCTCACCACCTTACTCGGGTAAGACAAATATTTTCGACCGAACCCCAATATTGCTGCCAACCATGCCCAGTGATTAAGTACAACGATTACACCAACCAAAACACGAAACCCAGGCGACGACTCCATTAACTGCCCTGTAGGGCCTAGCATGTCGTGACGGTCTAAAATTATGACGCTGTAAAGTACTATCGCAATGGTTAAGCTTACGTGACGGGACTTCATAATTGCAGCATACAATGCGGGTCTAAGCACAACCACAATACCTACCAGCATCACAAAAAAGTACTTTGCATGACTATACCAATCATTAAGCAAGTCGTGCGACGTTGGATATGCTACTCGTAGCTCCAGCCATATGGCAGTCATGATCGCAACCACTAACACGCTAAACAGCGCCAAACTATCGAGTACTCTCAACGCCCTTACTTCCACAAATCTGATAAGCGGGAAAAGCAGCAATATGAAAGCGCTGTACACAAAAAGGTAAGGTAAAAACCAAAGGTGGTTCCACGTCAGTAAGCCAATTACCGATTGTGTGTCGATAAACAAGTCAGTGTTTGGATTGATGTAAGCAACGTAGAACTCGCTAAACGGCATGGCTAGTGCTCCGCTTACTGTCCACTCTACATAAACTTGTGGCGCGACGATAACAAACATACCGAATACAAGTGGAATTAATATCCGCAACGCCCTCTTCCCCAGTAGTGAAAGGGATACACGCCAGCGAGAGGTCGTTTGGCCATAAGCGCCGCGCAGCACGACGGTAAATACCATGGCAGAGATCAAAAATAATAAAGACATACGCCATTGGTTGGTCAATATCATCACGTCTTGTAGTAGTGGAAATTGCACGTCGCTTTTTATATGCCAGCCCCACTCTAAAACGTAATACATTCCGATGTGATAAAAAATGAGTACACCAAATGCGATGACACGCAGCGCATCCAACTCGAAATAACGCTGAGTGACAGGACTCTCGACCACGGCCGTCTCTCTCGCCTCCCCCTTTGAAGTTCTATTAACAAACGTTGCTTCCTGACCAACATATGCTTGCGTCAATGTCCTCACTCCTATTCAATAGTGTTTAACTAACGTGTTACATCTAATGTGATAGACGTCCGACAGCAAACGCCTAAGTGACGAGAATTAAGGGAAAAAGGGTTAAGCGGTGAATAACTGGGATGAAAAATGGAGTCAGTTTCTTAGGGATTCTGAATCAAAACATAAATACGCTGCATTTGTTTTGCTTACAGCCTATTTGTTTATAAACAATTCAATCAATGCTGCGTCTAGTTGGACTGAATTTTCTCGAAGCGACAATAACAGCGTAGCACTTTGGGAGCCGTACGTTTGGGAATACTCGAGTGCTTTGAGCACGGCTTTGCTCGTCATCCCATTAATTATCGCTATACGTATACTCGATCAGAAGGTAAAAATGGGAGCGACATGGTTTGGGTGGCATTTTGCTTTCGCCAGTTTATTTTCAATAGCCCATGTATCATTAATGGTAGCGTTTCGAAAGCTTGTCTATTTATTCTCTGAACGCAATTATGACTTTGGGATATGGCTCAATGAGTTCATCTACGAGTATCGAAAGGATGTATGGGGCTATATAACTCTGATTACTTTTTACTATATTGCACGGTTTGGCTATCAACGCTTAATTGGTGAAGCATCGCCTATTGCACGCGACACAACACAGATATCGAATGACAACGTGGCCAGCACCTTACCCGACTATTTATTGGTGAAAAAGCTCAATAAGGAGTTTTTAGTTCAAGTCACTGACATACAGCGAGTAGAAGCCTCAGGAAACTACATTAACCTTCATACTCACGTGGGCGTTTACCCCTTGCGTTATACCCTTGGCCGGTTTTGTGAAGAAGGAGCGCATCAAGGCTTTATGCGAGTGCACCGGTCGCACGCAGTGCGAATACCTGCCATTGTGTCTATAGGTTATGAAGAAACAGGGGATGGAACAATAATGCTCAATAACGGTCAATCAGTAGCGCTTTCTAGGCGATATAAAGATGATCTGAAACAAGCATTAGCCCCCAATCAGTAGTAAATTCCACTTTTGATAAAGCATAAAAAAACCGCATCGTAGATGCGGTTTTTGTGCGTTTCAAGCGTGTAAAACTAAGGCATAGGATCTAAATCTGCGCCTTCCTTTTCCACTTGTGGTGGCATTAGGTCTTCTTTACTAATACCCAATGCAAGTGCCACTGAACTTGCGATATACACCGATGAATAAGTACCAACCACTACACCGAACAATAAGGCGGTGGCAAATCCGTGAATAAGCGCACCACCCTTGTAGAATAATGCAACCAATACCAACACCGTGGTTAATGAGGTGATGATAGTACGGTTTAGGGTTTGCGTTAGCGAGATGTTGATAATCTCAACAGGCTCACCTTTACGAATTTTGCGGAAATTCTCACGAATACGGTCACACACAACGATGGTATCGTTAAGTGAATAACCAATTACCGCTAGTACCGCTGCAAGTACCGTAAGGTCAAATTCGATTTGAAGTACTGAAAACAAACCTAGCGTAAGTATAACGTCGTGAGCTAGTGCCGAAACTGACCCTAGAGCGAATCGCCATTCAAATCGCATTGCGACATAAACGAGAATACACAAGAGTGCGACTAGCATCGCAAGGCCGCCCTGCTCTGTAAGCTCTTCACCTACGTTAGGACCTACGAACTCGATACGACGCATATCAACCTCAGTACCGTCAGCGCGCAAGGCAGCTAGTACCTGTTCACCAATAGTTACGGCTTTAACGCCATCACGAGGCGCGATGCGGATAAGTACATCTTGGCTGCTGCCAAAATTCTGTACTATGGCATCTTCAAAATTTGCTTCGTTTAGCTGGGCGCGAATGCCTTCTAAATTAGCGGCATCTTCATAGCCAACCTCAATTAGCGTACCGCCAGTGAAGTCTAGCCCCCAGTTAAGGCTATTAACGCCTAGCGACACGAACGAACCTAAAATGAGTACCGTTGATAACACCATCGCAGGAATGCGAAGGCGCATAAAATTGACGGTATCGGATAGTTTTAATAATTGCATGTTACTTCCTTAAATCGCCAATTTCTCTACGCGTCGACCGCCCCATGCTGCGTTAACAATAACGCGCGTAACTAGGATTGCGGTAAACATCGAGGTTGCTATACCAATCATCAGTGTAATCGAGAAGCCTTTAATTGGGCCTGTGCCCACGGCAAAGAGGATTAAGCCTGCAATGAAGGTGGTAATGTTAGCATCTAGAATGGTAGAAAATGCACTGTCGTAACCTTGGTGGATCGCCTGCTGAGGGCTGCGGCCGTCACGTATCTCTTCTCGTATACGCTCAAAGATAAGCACGTTTGCATCTACCGCCATACCAACGGTCAGTACAATACCTGCCATACCCGGTAGCGTAAGCGTTGCACCAGGGATCATCGACATTATGCCCACAATCATAACCAGGTTTGTAATCAGAGCGATGTTCGCTACCACACCAAACGCTTTGTAGTAAATCAACATGAAAACAAGTACCGCTGCCAGACCATACATAATAGCCTGCATGCCCAGCTCAATGTTTTCTTTACCCAAGCTTGGTCCAACCGTACGCTCTTCAACAATTTGAATTGGCGCAATCAGTGCACCTGCGCGAAGTAGCAACGCTAAGTCACGGGCTTCTTTCGGTGAATCAAGACCTGTGATTTGGAACTTGCTACCCAGTTGCGCACGAATAGTCGCAACCGAGATAACTTGCTCGTGTTTTTCAAACACCAGCTTGCCGTCTTTGTTACGTTCGCCAGTCGACTTGTATTCGATAAACACCGTAGCCATTGGTTTACCAATATTGCCACGGGTTGAGCGAGACATCTTATTACCGCCTTCAGAATCCAGCGATATGTTTACATTCGGAAGCCCATATTCATCAACACCGCTATTCGCATCAATAATATGGCTACCGGTAAGCATAATACGCTTTTCAAGCAGCTGAGGAATGCCTTGCTGATCTTCAATCACTTGAGAGCCAGGAGGAACGCGGCCGTTCAATGCATCACGGATGTCGTTCTTCTGGTCCACCATGCGAAATTCTAGTGTTGCTGTGGCATTAAGAATCTCTTTCGCACGGGCGGTGTCTTGAATACCTGGAAGCTGCACAACAATGCGATCAGCACCTTGCTTTTGTACAAGCGGCTCAGCCACACCAAGTTGGTTTACACGATTACGAATAATGGTAATGTTTTGCTTAACCGCGTTGTCGCGAATTTCCTGAAGCTTGCTTTCAGCAAAAATAGCGCGAAGTGTTAAGTCATCCACCTGGTTAAAGGTAAGGTCGCGACTTTGGTTACGCAAAAAGAACTCTGCCTTGTCTAGCGCATCTTCATCACGGAACGTAATGTCGATATGATCGTCAACCTGTTTTACACCGCGATAACGAATGCCTTCTTCACGCAGTGAAGTACGGAAACCACCCTCTGCGTCTTCTAGCGACTTAGCAATCACTTCGGTCATATCCACTTCCATCAAGAAGTGAACACCACCGCGAAGGTCAAGACCTAGCTTCATTGGCGCGCCACCTAGGCCTTCAAGCCATTCTGGCGTGTCGGGGGCAAGGTTCATAGCCACGTAGTAGTCATCACCAAGCGCCTTTTCAAGCGTTTCGCGCGTAACAAGCTGGGTGTCAGAATCCGAAACGCGAACTAATATTTGTTCGTTCTCAAATTCAACACGTTTTGGAGAGATATTCTTTTCACTTAGCGCGGCTTTTACTTGTTCCACAGTGGCGTCAGTTACCACAGCGTCACGGCCTGCTGAGATTTGTACGGCGTGATCTTCACCGTAAATGTTAGGAAGCGCATAAAGTGCACACATTGCAACCACAATGAGTGCACTCAGTACTTTCCAAATAGAGTTTTTGTTTAGCACTGGATAATCCTTTCGTGCCAGTACCGGGAAGCGTCCCGGCCCCGGCTTTTGTTACTTACAGTGACTTCATCGTGCCTTTAGGCAGCACAGCAGTTACTGAAGACTTCTGAACAACGATGTTGTTTGAATCGTTAAGTGCAACTTCAATGAAGTCTTTTTCATCTGACACTTTAGTGATTTTGCCTACCAAACCACCTTGTGTTAGCACTTCATCACCTTTGCTAAGTGAAGATACTAGGTTTTTATGCTCTTTTACGCGCTTAGCTTGTGGGCGGTAAAGCAAGAAGTAAAAGATTAAACCAAATACAGCTAGCATGATGATCATTTCCATGCCGCCACCTTGCGGCGCACCAGCAGACTGTGCGTAAGCGTTAGAGATAAATAGGCTCATAAAATTCCCCAAATATTATCGTTGTTATAGTGCCGGAACCGGCAACCCTTTTTGTTCATAAAATTCTTGTACAAACTCATCAAGCGTACCTGCGTCAATCGCATCGCGAAGACCCTGCATCACACGCTGATAGTAGCGAAGGTTATGGATGGTGTTTAAGCGCGCACCCAAGATTTCGTTACACTTGTCCAAATGATGTAGATAAGAGCGAGAATAGTTTTTACAAGTGTAGCAGTCACAATTCTCATCTAATGGCGAGGTGTCGTTTCTGTGTTTCGCATTGCGAATCTTCACTACGCCTTCAGTCACGAACAGGTGACCGTTTCGGGCGTTGCGCGTGGGCATTACACAGTCAAACATATCGATGCCGCGACGCACAGACTCTACCAAATCTTCAGGTTTACCCACGCCCATTAAATAGCGAGGTTTATCTTCCGGAATTTTAGGCGCGGTATGATCGATAATGCGGATCATATCTTCTTTCGGCTCACCTACTGAAAGACCACCAATGGCGTAACCGTCGAAGCCAATAGCTTCAAGGCCAGCAAGTGAAACGTCGCGCAGACCTTCGTACATACCGCCTTGAATGATACCAAACAGTGCCGCTGGGTTATCGCCATGGGCTTCTTTACTACGTTTGGCCCAACGTAGTGACATTTCCATTGAAACGCGCGCTTCTTGTTCAGTAGCGGGGTACGGCGTGCACTCATCAAAAATCATCACGATGTCAGAGCCCAAATCGCGCTGAACTTCCATCGATTTTTCAGGCGTAAGTAAAATCTTTTCGCCGTTTATCGGAGAGCGGAATGTTACACCTTCTTCAGTAATTTTACGCAAATCACCCAAGCTAAACACTTGGAAGCCGCCCGAATCCGTAAGGATTGGCTTGTCCCAATTCATGAAGTCGTGCAGGTCGCCATGCTGGCGAATAATGCCTGTACCAGGACGAAGCATCAGGTGAAACGTGTTTCCAAGACAGATGTGTGCACCGCTGTCTTTTAATTCTTCAGGGGTCATTCCCTTAACAGTACCGTATGTACCTACGGGCATGAACGCAGGGGTTTCAACAACACCGCGTTCAAACACCAAACGACCGCGTCGTGCTCGGCCTTCGGTTTTTAACAACTCAAATTGCATGTGAAAGCATTCCCACTTTGGTGCGCTTTTGCGCTGGGTATAAAAATAAATTGGCGGCGATTATACCAGTAATTCGGCTGAGATCATGCCCCGTATCTATGTTTATCTGTAACTAAGCTAGAAAGGCCTGCAAAATACCGATTTACATGCCTTGTATCGTGGTCGAATGTGTTTAGGCGCGCTCAATAAACATTGAATCACCGTAGCTAAAGAATCGATATTCTTTCTCTATCGCTTCTTGATACGCCTTCATGACATTCTCTTTGCCAGCAAATGCGCTAATTAACATCATTAGTGTGGACTCTGGAAGGTGAAAATTGGTGAACATTGCGTCTACCACTTTAAACTCAAAACCAGGGTAGATAAAAATCTCAGTATCTTCGTTAAATGGCGCAATAACTTCCTCGTCACCGCGCTCTGCACTTGCCTTTGCCGCTGACTCCAAAGAGCGTACAGAGGTTGTACCCACTGCAATAACACGTTTACCGTTGGCCTTTGTGGTTAGAACTGCGTCAACAACGTCTTGTGGTACTTCGGCGAACTCTGCGTGCATTTTGTGCTCTTGAATATTATCAACGCGCACAGGCTGGAATGTACCCGCGCCAACGTGCAAAGTTACAAAGGCCAAATTCACACCTTTTTCTTTTAACGCAGCCAGTATTGCATCGTCAAAGTGTAGCCCTGCAGTAGGCGCCGCAACCGCGCCCGGCTTTTGATTGTAAACGGTTTGATAGCGCTCTTTGTCTGAACTTTCATCGGGACGGTCGATGTAAGGAGGTAGCGGCATGTGGCCATGGGCTTCTAGCAGCGTTAATACGGTCTCATCGTGGTCAAACTGTAAAATAAATAGCGCATCGTCTCGCCCTGTCACCGTAACATTCACTTTTTCTTCAAGAATAAGCGTAGTTCCAGGTTTAGGTGCCTTGCTCGCGCGAACATGCGCTAACGCTGTATTGTCTGACGTTATACGTTCGATCAGCACTTCAACCTGCCCGCCCGTTTCCTTTTTGCCCAGTAAACGTGCAGGAATAACCCGCGTATTGTTGAACACCAAGAGGTCGCCTGGCTCTACAAATTTCAGCATGTCAGCGAACATCGTGTGCGCTACATTGCCAGTTTTCCCATCTAAATGTAACAAGCGACTCGCTGTACGTTGCTGAGTTGGGTATTTGGCGATAAGTTTTTCGGGTAGCTCGAAGCTAAAATCTGATAGTTTCATAAATACGACTAAATTACGGCATAAAAGTTAGACAAAAGTAGAATATTAAGTGTTATTTAAGTTGCAACTAAAGGCTAATAAAAATAGATTCACAGATGAAGCCAAAGTCAAAATAAAAACAAAAAACATTAATTATCAACAAATTAAAAATTAACGTATATTATAAAATAACTTTATATTGAACACTATACGTACAATTCAATTTATTAAATAGCACTTAACTCCTTAAACGGTTAAGATACCTACAGATAGTGATGATGTTCTCCCATAAACATTCCTTATCATTCGTACCCAGCACTTGCTGGGTATTTTTTTATCTGCTTATTTTCCCTGCCTACCGTCACTCATCGCAACGTAATTGCGAAGCTTCGATTCCTCTGCGCGGCAGGTTAGTTGAATATCGATATCTTATAAACGGCGGTATTTTACGCTGTTTATTGCTGAAGATCAGTTAAGATTTCCTCTAAAAGCGCCGCATCTAATGGACGCGCCTTCAACACGTACAAAATCTGCAGAAGTAAATCGGCGCCCATAATACCTTTATTTACCTTATTTCTAAGGTTATCTGCGCTTTGCTCCACGCCAATCTCTTCCAGCCTTTGGCTTAACGCTTGATATTTTACGCCGCGCACAGACATCTCAGACTTCACAACTCTTGCTACCGTTTGCCGCCACGCATTTTTAGCACCTTGCGTATTTCCAGTGTTCACACAGCCTCCAAAAATCACACAAATGTGATATATATTTTACAAAAACACACTTTTTTACACTTATAGCATGTATTTAATGTTGACGATTATGGCACAACAGGTCTACACTGCAAGTCTAGATATTGGCGAAGATGAAAATAGTCGTTACAGTAACTTCGGTGGTTAATACAGCAAAGTATCTGTTTTTAATAAAGTGCAGTTGTATAACACACCACTTACACGACATTCATTTTCACAACTATCGCTTCAATAATTAAAGGAGAAAGGTATGAGCTGGGAACTGGAAAGCATCGAAGCCTTATTTAAAGAGCATGATGACTTTGTGGTAACACGTGAGGAAAACTGCTTACTTATTGCTAATCAAGACGGCATAGATGCCTGGCTTGCTATCAGCGGAGAGCAGATCTTAGTAGAGAGTCTTTTGTTTGCAGCGTCGGAAGTAAAAGATAAGCCAGCGCTAGATCATGAAATATTGTCTACTCATATGGTGTTCCCTTTGACCACGGTAGGCATTTCAAACATTGGTGGTGAAGAATACTACACTGCCTTTGGAGCGCTAAGTGCCCAGTCAAAAGCCGAAAGTATCGTTATTGAAGTGGAAACCCTGTTTCAGAATGTTGCATCTTTCTTAGATGCCTACGAAACACACCTTAACTAAAATTTACTTCTAAGGAGAAGCGAATGTCAGTGTGGAAAAAATTAGTAACTGCAGTAAAAGGTGGTGCAACCGAAGCTGCTCAATCTGTCGTAGACAGTCAGGCTATTCGAATTCTGGAACAAGAAATTAGAGAAGCCAAAGAAGAATTGCGCAAGTCAGACCATGCACGTACCCAAATTTTGGCGAAGTGCAAGCTTTCTCAACAAAAAGTAGATAGCTTCAATTCGTCAATTGCGGAATACGAAGCCCACGCGCGTAAGGCTATCGATAGCGACCGCCAGCTAGCGCTCGACTGTGCGCAAAAGGTGTCAGAACTTAAAGAAGAACGAGATCAGGAACAAACTTATCTTGATCAGTTCCAGCAGTCAGAAAAGCAACTGGCACAAAATATCCAACAGGCGAAAGCGAATTTACGTCGTTTAGAGCAGCAGGTGGATATGGTAAAAGCTACCGAAAGTGTTCAAAAAGCGCAGGTCGCCGTTTCTTCACGCCACATGGGCGCGAATAGTAAAATGAAAACCGCGACTGAATCGCTGTCTCGCATTCAGGAAAAGCAAAAGATGCGCAACGCTGAGCTGCAAGCAGCTGAAGAGCTAGCGAATAATGAATCTAACAGCGATTTAGAAAAACGCTTAGCGGAAGCGGGCATCAAAGGGGGTAAAACTTCTGCAGACGATGAGCTAGCGCGAATTCTAGGCAAGTAAAGTAAATGAATGGGAGCCAAGCGCTCCCATTTTTAATTCTTGTTACATAAATCTCTGCGAAAATTGTTAGATAACAAAGAGCTAACCTAGACAAACCAAGCACTTCAAGGCAGAGTAAGGGCACGCATAACAAGGGCTGTTTCTTTTATGTCTCAATGGATAAAACTGCGAAAAATCATGCTGCGGTATTTTGCAGAGTCTCGCTGGTACACCATTGTCGGTGCAACCGCATTTTACGCTGTAACAAGCTATTGGCTACTATACGCCGTAGGCGAGCATGACTTAATCGCTGACATCGACTTTATCTACTGGCTAGCGGTCACCGCCTCAACGGTGGGTTACGGTGATTTGTCGCCTACTACACCTGAGGGTAAATTAGTCGTAGCATTTTACGTCATTCCGCTGGGCTTAAGTATTTTCGCCATGGTCATTGGCCGGATTGCAGCTTGGGTTTCATTAACGTGGAAGAAAGGATTGTTAGGTATGAATAGCTTGATGCTAGATGAGCATATCTTGGTGATTGGGTGGAACGAGCAACGCACCATGCTATTGCTTGATTTAATTCTTAAAGAACGCGACGCTATGCCAGAGCGCCCAGATATCGTGCTGTGTGTGAAAGCAGATATAACAAATCCAATGCCCGGGGTAATTGAGTTTGTAAAAGTTGATTCGTTTAATAAAGACGAAGATATGGATCGCGCCTGTGTGGCCACAGCCAGAACTATTCTTATCGATAACCCTCAAGACGATGTCACCATGACGACCGCGCTGTATTGTACTAAGCGCAACCCTGATGCTCATCAAGTGGCCTATTTTGATGACGATAGCTTAGTAAACTTGTTGCAAGATCATTGCCCTAAAGTAGAGTGTACACCGAGCGTAGCAGTAGAGATGCTAGTAAAAGCGGCTTTCGATCCTGGTTCAAGCATGCTCCATCACGACCTGCTAAGCGTAGAAGAAGGCCAAGCGCAGTTTTCAGTAAAAATTCCTCCAAGCAGCAAAGCTATTTCTGTCGCCAAATTATTTATTAATTTAAAGCGTAAGCACGATGCAATCTTTATTGGCTATGCGCCAAATAGTCTGGTCAAAGAAATGGTGGTAAACCCGCCCTTAGACGCTACGTTAAATCCTGGCGACACCTTGTTTTATATAGCGGAGCGCCGCATAAACTCAATTAACTGGTCTTCCCTTGACGCTGATTAAGAGGCGCAAATATGTTTAGTAAATTATTTAAAAAATCAGAACCTAAAAAACCAAAGTCGCCTGAAATAATGGGTCTGTATTTAGGTGGTTCTTTCGAGTTAGATAACTTGAAGCTTTCGTTATTGGAGCCTGAGCTCACTATTGAAGGCGCAGCCCGTTCTCAGCTTATCCAAGCGGTAGGCGAAGCGCCTTTAGATACAGGTGGCACCCTACTTCGCTTTTACACCGACGACGATGGATTTTTACAGGTAGTCACTGATGGCGGCCTTTCTGAAAACCACATTACAGATGTTAAGCTGTGGCACTTTTACGAAACTAAAACCATTGGTAATACTGCTCAGTGGAATGACTGTTTGAAAAACGTTATCAGTCAGCCTACCTATGAGCTTGACGGAAAGGTTTTTACCCGTGTATGGGGTGCGGTAGGCGACGAGTCACCGCCTGTTGCCGTCACTGAAACTACCTATGAAGAAGACGGTGATGTGAGTACCACCGATCAGTTTATGATGCTGTACGAACGCCCCATCAGTAACGATAGAGTCGAAACACTGCTCGTTGTGGGTGAAGAGAAACAAGTAGGCAATAATTTAGATAGATGTTTGGTGATTTCAACGGGGTTTGATGTTGAACCTGCTGATATCACTATAAACGGTTAATAAAAAGGGAATAACTATGGATACGATCATGCAATCTTTGGCAGGCTTGGATAACTTTGCGCTTTACTTCGGCTTGTCGATTGTCTTTTTGTTTATCTTCAAGTTGGTGTACGCCTTGGTCACACCTCACGATGAATGGAAGCTGGTGAAAGAAGAGAAAAACGTCGCTGCGGCCATTGGCTTTGGGGGCGCAATTATCGGCTTTGCTATCGCTCTAGGCAGCGCAGCATCAAACTCTGTTGCTGTAGTAGACTTTGGTATATGGGCTGTGGTCGCAGTTGTCGCACAGTCACTCGCTTTTGCCATTTTACGCTTCAGCTTTATGCCAAAAATTGCAGAACGTATTAATAACAACGAAGTCTCAGCGGGTGTTATGCTTGCCAGTATGTCGATTGCCGTAGGCTTACTCAATGCTGCTTGCATGACCTATTAAGGGGGCAGCGATGACTGATAAACGAAATACTCAGCTTGATGTTATTGATAGCGTGCAAGGTGAGAAACCAATATTAAAGCGCACCAAACATATTGACCTTAGTCGCATGCGTAAGGGGTTTAGCGTAAAACCCTTAGCATTGGGTGTTGCCAGCGTTATTTTAAGTGGCTGTGGTGGCGAAAAAGAAGACGCCACCATTTATACCTCGCTAGAAGACTGTAAACAGGATTTTCCTGATGCTGTAGAACGTTGTGAAGCGGCATACCAGACAGCGGTCGACGAGGCCATGCGCACTAGTCCGCGCTTTAGCTCTGAATATGACTGTGAACATGAATTTGGCCCTAACCAGTGCCAATATGTGAATAATAGTAGCGGCAGCTTTTTCATGCCGTTCATGGCGGGCTACATGGTGAGCTCTCTGCTATCGCCAAATCGCTACTACTCACAGCCTTTATACACATCATACTCTTACAATTCACCGTTTCGTTCGCGCTGGGTAACCGCAGACGGCTATGTGTTCGACGGCGATATTCGTAAAAGAAAGTATCGCGTAAATAAGGACGTCTACAAACCTAAACCCACCGTAAATCGCACAATGAAACGAGGCGGTTTTGGTAGTAGTGTTCGTGCAAAATCGTCTTGGGGTAGCAGCAGCCGTAAAGGCGGCTGGGGCGGATAACTATGTTTAGAATGCCTTGCCAGCCTCGCAAGGGCTGGCAGCAGTTGGCTAACGAGTTTGGTTTTCATTTCCACACCATGTATGGCGAGCCATATTGGGATGAAAGTGCTTACTACCAATTCACGCTAGCGCAAATTGAAAACGACATCGAAGACCCAACAGCAGAATTACACCAGATGTGCTTAGCGGTAACTGAAGATGTGGTTAACAGTGAGGAATTACTTACTCGTTTTCGAATTCCAGAGCAACATTGGGACTTAGTAAGAAACAGCTGGTACGAAAGAGCTCCAAGCTTGTACTCCCGCCTTGACCTTGTCTATAGCGGTAAAGGGCCAGCTAAGCTGCTAGAAAACAATGCGGATACCCCCACCAGCTTATATGAGTCTGGTTTCTGGCAGTGGCTTTGGCTTTCACAAAATGTGGATGCCGGCAAACTCGCCCTGCACGCTGATCAGTTCAATAGCTTGCAAGAAAAGTTAGTTCATCGCTTTCGCGAAATAGCACTGCACTACAATATTAACCAACTGCATATGGCGTGTTGCAAAGATACTGTTGAAGACCGTGGAACCGTGCAATACCTACAAGACTGCGCTAAAGAGGCCGGGCTTTTGGCTGATTTTGTTTTTATTGAAGACATTGGGTTGGCGGACACGGGCGTTTTCACCGATCTTCAAGACGCGCCGATTACAGACTGCTTCAAGCTTTATCCTTGGGAATTTATGCTGCGCGAAGAGTTTGGCGACGTGTTAGAAGACGCCCAAGTTAATTGGATAGAGCCCCCGTGGAAATCAATAATTTCCAATAAAGCCTTGCTTCCCCAGCTTTGGAAGAAATTTGAAGGCCACCCTAACCTGCTTGCCGCTTATTTTTCAGATGAAATAAACACAAACGCGCTGTCAGGAAAGTGGATTAAAAAGCCCCTGTTTTCTCGAGAGGGCGCGAATGTTTCCATCATTGAAGGGGGAATTGAGAATAAGCTTAGCGATGGTCCCTACGGAGAAGAAGGCTATATTGTTCAAGCATTTGAACCTTTACCCGTTTTTGAAGGTAATCATACACTCATAGGTAGTTGGTTGGTGGATGACATGCCAGCAGGTATTTCAGTACGAGAAGATGCATCTGCTATTACCCAAGATCTCTCTCGCTACCTTCCTCATATTATTTTGTAATCTGCTTTAGGGCCTTTCGATGAAGCCGTTTTCTTTCCAAATTCGCGTTCTGCTGACGCTAGGTGCACTGCTAATCGTAATAGAAGTAGCAAACTTACTTACCGGCAATGCGCTTAATCAGTTTGGTGTTGTGCCTCGTACGCTCTCAACCTTGCCCTATATATTTACAGCCCCTTTCCTTCACGGCACGCCTACCCATTTGATGGCTAATTTGGTGCCTCTTTTGCTTTTCATGTGGCTCACCATGCAGTGGGGTAAACGGACCTTTCTCATTGCTACGTTAAGCGCACTACTCATAGGTGGTTTAGGAGTATGGTTGTTTGGTAGAAGCGCTACACATATTGGCGCGAGCGGCATGGTATATGGCTACTTCGGTTTCCTCGTGTTGGCAGGTTTTAGAAGTAACAAAGTGCGGTATTTACTTATTTCACTAGTAGTTGCGGCACTATATGGAGGAATGCTGGTTGGTGTGCTTCCTACATCGAAATTTATTTCCTTTGAATATCATCTGTTTGGCTTTATTGGTGGCTTATTTGCCGCATGGCACTGGGCACGCTAATTAGTTTACGTATAATTGGCCTTAAGATGAGACGTTGTAATTAGATATGTCAGCAGTACAAGAACCAACACAAAAGAATCAAGGCTTTTTCGGCAACCTAGCGTTTAACATTGTTATTCCTGTTGTACTGATGAGCTATGCAAGTTCAGAAGATTACTTAGGCCCTGCCTGGAGCATTGTGGCGGCACTTAGCTTCCCTATTGGGTATGGTCTTTGGGATTTAAAAGAGTCAGGAAAAGTTAACGGCTTTTCCATTTTAGGTATTATCAGTGTGCTCCTCACCGGTGGGTTCAGCTTACTAAAACTACCTGCCGAGTATATTGCCATCAAAGAAGCCACTATCCCAGGCATTATCGGTATTGCTGTGCTGGTAACCCAATACTCTAATAAACCCTTAGTCAAAATGCTTATTTTGAACGATCAGATCATAAATTGGCCACACCTAAACCAGGTACTTGATGCGAAAGGCAAGCAAGGTGAGTTTAAAAAGAAAGTTGCAGTAAGCTCCTATATCGTAGCAAGTTCGTTTTTCCTCTCTTCAGCTCTAAACTATATCTTAGCTAAAATGATTTTAGTTAGTGAGCCGGGCACTACGGCATACACTGAAGAGCTAGGTCGAATGACTGCGCTCAGCTACCCTGTTATTGTTATTCCAAGCATGATTTTGCTCATTGCAGCGCTTTGGTACCTGTTCGCTCAAATCAAAAAAATTACCGGCGAAGAACTCGATAACTTCATTAATCAATAATTGTAAAGACACCGTGCTCTTGTAGGGCGGGAAAAGATAGCGGCGTCCTCTAAGAGCCGCTTTAAATTGATGTGTTATTAATAAATAGACCAGTTTATGCGTTCACTTAAGGACGTTAAGGCTGCCACGCCTAGTTGAGAATTCCCCACGCTATTAAGGGCCGGTGAAAATACACATATTGAAAAGCGCCCAGGCACAACGGCTACAATACCACCACCCACGCCACTTTTACCCGGTAAGCCTACTTTAAAAGCGAAACTCCCCGCTTCGTCATACATACCACTGGTTGCCAAAAGTGCGTTCACCTGTTTAGTTTGATATGGGGTTAGCACACGTTGGTTGGCACAGGTTGAAAACCCTGCATTGGCAAGAAAGCTAGTTGAACGCGCCAGGTCTTCACAACTCATTTCTAATGCGCAGTTGTGAAAGTAGTTTCGTAGCACATCTTCAACGTCATTTTCGAAGTTTCCATAGGCCTTCATCAAATACGCCATTGCCGCATTGCGAGAGCGGTGCTCGTACTCCGATTCAGCCACCACCTTATTCACCACTATGTCACCGTTACAGCTTAAGCGCCTTACAAAATCTCGCATGGCAATATAGGGCGAGGCAAACCGAGATTGCACCATGTCACTTACAACCAGCGCGCCTGCGTTTATAAAAGGGTTACGAGGAATGCCGTTTTCGTATTCTAATTGCACTAAAGAGTTAAACGGCAGGCCAGATGGTTCGCAGCCAACTCGCTCCCACATGGTTTCACCATAGTGGTTGATGGCCAGCACAAGATTAAAGACTTTTGAAATACTTTGGATAGAAAAAGGAACACTCGCATCGCCTATAGAGGTGATTTCACCGTTAGTATCGCAAATTGAAATGCCAAACTGTCTTGGGTTGACGGTGGCCAGTGCTGGAATATAGTCGGCAACTTTCCCCATACCCAACATAGGTTCAACTTCATCGTATATATCTTGAAGTAAAGCCAGCATTTCGTTGTTCATTGTTCCCCTTTCCTGTTTACTACAGATAAAAATAAAGCGCCTGTTATATCAACGTCGGCGCTTTAGCTTTTATACTTACTTTGCAGTGATTAGTTACAGCGCCAATCTTCCTTAAAGTCACACAGACCATCGTCATCTTCATCTGACGTAAGCTCTATGTTGGTCGATGTCTCTTTTGGTACTGTATTTAAGTTAGAATCGATTTTTACTGGCTGCTTTTTATCGATAAAATTGAAAATTGTCTTTGCAATATCTGTATTATCAATTTGGCCCATAAGCGATTGATAGCCAGCACCAAAAGCAAATACTTCAACATCTACCCCAGTGTGGCCAACGGTAGTCCAACCTGTATTTGTTTTTGTATCTAAAAAAGTCTTTACTGCCATAAAGCGCGTTTTGTCATCCTGATTTGATACGCTATCTAGTGTGGCCAGCTCTTCGTCGCTCAACGTCAACCCAAGTTTTTGTGCAACGAACTCGCCTGGGTTTTCCTCATTGGCCATTTCAAGTGCAATCGTCATTACCGAGGCTGACATCGATTTAAGGTGCTCTGGGCTCCAGCGGTAGTCACCGTTAGCGCCAATAGTTAAGCCACCTGTACTGTGATCTGCTGTCAAGATTACCAAGGTGTCAGGGTTTGCCTTTACATAATCACGCAAATATTCCATGGTTAGCGCCAGGTCGTGCATTTCAGCCATGGCAGAAGCAATGTCGTTTGCGTGACCAGCCCAATCTACTTGGCTTGCCTCAACTAAAAGAAAGAACCCATTTTCATTTTCTAAGTGCTTAATGGCGTGTTGAGTTAAATACTCAAGACGGTTTTTACGCTTATCATCAAGCACCGCTGGCAGTGCCACAGGCGCAAACAGACCAAGTACATTACTTCCTACAGGTACCGAAGCTAAACGGTTATATGAATCAGCGTATTCGTAGCCAGCATCGATAAACTGCGCAAGAATATCTCTATCATCACGCTCAAAGTAAGAAGTACCGCCACCCAACATTACGTCAGCAACAAATTTACCGTCGACACGAACATCAAAGAAATCTTCTGCAATTTCATTGTAGTTCTTACGGCTTTCGTTGTGTGCAATGTACGAAGCTGGCGTTGCATGAACAATTTGAGACGTTACCGCTAAACCTGTACGCATGCCTTTACTTTTCGCATGGTACATAACTGAATTAATTGGCTGTTTATTTACATCGACACCAATGGCACCGTTGTACGATTTGATGCCAGTAGCAAGAGCAGTTGCGGCCGCTGCTGAATCGGTAACATAACCAGAGACGCGAGCAGGATACGTTGAAGCATTGCCCACCAAAATGTCGTCGAAGACAACAGGCTCTATTTTCGGTGTTGACGGGTCATCTACATAGTTGCGATATGCCGTGGTGTAAGCTGGCCCCATACCGTCGGCAACGACCATAATAATATTTTTCGGCACGCTTTGAGTTTTGGTACCGTTTACACTTGCTGATTCGGTTGTAGATTCAGTGATACCACAACCCGCAAGAACAGCAATAGACGCACAACTTACTAATGATGTGCGAACAAATTGTTTAATCATTTAAACTTCCCTGAGTAAGTAAAGGTATCCACTGGGATTTTTACCCGCAGATACTACAAAATCGACACTATCGCGAATGATTCTTTGGTGATCATAAAGGTGTTAGCAAAGCGATAAGAGGCAATAGTGTAAAACAGGCAGGCAAGATGCTCAAAGCTTTTGGATAAAATAACCAGGGGGTGAGATGACTAGGTCGTCATCTCGTTAAATAGGTAACTTACTGAATGGGGAGACTTACTTGTTCTGTGCCTCAAGGTATTCACGCATGCGCTGTTGAGCAACATCCACCAGCATGTCTGGCTGAAATTTTGAGATAAATCTGTCACACCCTACCTTTTCCACCATGGCATCATTAAAGCTTCCGCTTAGCGAAGTATTAAGTGCTATAAATAAATTGCTCATGCGGGGGTCGTTGCGCACTTCTGAAGTAAGTCGATAGCCGTCCATTTCCGGCATTTCTGCGTCGGTGAACATAAGCAGAATTTCGTCGGTAGGATTTTTACCTTCATCGGCCCACTTTTTGAGTAATGCTAACGCTTCAGCACCGTTTTTTCGTTCGATAATCGTGATACCGAGCTGCTCTAACGTATCCTTTATTTGTTTTCTTGCCGTGCTTGAGTCGTCCACTATCAACACTTTTTTACCTAGAAAGTGGTTAACTATCTCTTTATCCAGCACTTCTTCAGAAATAGATGTGTCGTAATCGATAATTTCCGCGAGTACTTTTTCGACGTCGATGATTTCTACCAGCTCTTGTTTACCCTCAACATTCACCTGAGTTATGGCGGTTAAATAATTGGATTTTCCAATTCCGCTCGGGGGTGGCTGAATAGTTCCCCAAGAGGTATTTACGATGTTTTTTACTTCACCGATAATAAAGCCCTGCACACTTCTGTTGTATTCAGTGATAATGACATTCTTCGCTGTTGCCTGTGTGGCTGCACCGCGCATTTTTATTGCCTGACGCAAATCGATAATTGGGATGGAACTTCCGCGATAATTCATCACACCTTTAAGGTTGTGATGTGAGCCAGGCATTATATTGAGCTTGGGTACGTTTATGACTTCTTTTATCTTGAAGACGTTCATTGCGAAAATGTGTCGCGTTCCAAGCTGAAACATCAAAAGCTCAAGCCTGTTCTCGCCCACAAGCTTGGTTCTTTGGTCAACCGACGACAATACACTGCTACTCATAACACCCACTTTTCATATTATAATCAACAAGCTGTAGTGAATATGGCGAACACTTCAAGGCCAATTCGTCTAGCATGATGTTTTAGACCTAAATTTACCTTGCCCACAGTGGCAAAGCTATTACCCTTTTAGCTAATAGACAGACGAAATAACCAGCGCCTGTAAGACTTCATGCCTAATGTCGAAGCCCCCTTCACTTCGTAACTTCACCCCTAACATCAAACAACCAATGTAAAGCGAGCGAATACCTCTCTCTCGCAGAGGATAGTTCAAGCATACGCCAGAACCAAACATTCACAAAATAAATGACCGCAATGCAAAATATATATTTCTATTATTCCAAATCCGGCACTAGGATGAAATGGAATCAACGGGAACGCCCTACAGCGTAAACACAAACAACGTTAAGTATTTTAATTATAGTCGGGAGAGACGCTCATGTCGCAATATCAACAAGACATTGATAACTTCGCCACATTAAAGGCAGCACAAAACGGAACTTGGGAAGGTATCAACCCAGAATTCGCTGCACGCATGAAGGTTCAGAACCGTTTTAAAACTGGTTTAGATATTGCTCGTTATACAGCAAGTATCATGCGCAAAGACATGGCTGAATACGACGCAGATTCGTCTCAGTACACACAGTCGCTAGGTTGCTGGCATGGCTTCATAGGCCAGCAAAAAATGCTTTCAGTTAAAAAGCATCAAGGCACAACGAATAAAAGCTACCTTTACCTTTCAGGCTGGATGGTAGCGGCACTTCGCTCTGAATTCGGTCCTCTTCCAGACCAATCAATGCATGAAAAAACGTCAGTTTCTGCACTTATTGAAGAGCTTTACACTTTCCTTCGTCAAGCAGATGCGCGTGAATTGGGCGACCTTTTCCACAAGCTAGATGACGCTAAGAAAAATGGCGGTGATGTTGCTGCTATTCAAGCTGAAATCGATAACTACGAGACTCACGTAGTTCCAATTATCGCAGACATCGACGCTGGCTTCGGTAACGAAGAAGCAACGTACCTACTTGCAAAGCAAATGATTGAAGCCGGTGCATGCTGTATCCAAATTGAAAACCAAGTATCAGACGCGAAGCAATGTGGTCACCAAGACGGTAAAGTAACCGTGCCTCACGAAGACTTCCTAGCGAAGATCAATGCAGTACGCTATGCATTCCTTGAACTAGGTGTTGATGAAGGTGTAATTGTTGCACGTACTGACTCACTAGGTGCTGGTCTGACTCAGAAGATCCCAGTATCTACATCAGAAGGTGACCTGGCTGCCCAGTACAACGCGTTCCTTAAAACGACTGAAGTTGCAGGTGTTGAAGACCTAAGTGAAGGTGACTTAGTGCTTAAGCAAGGTGGCAAGCTGGTTAAACCTGAGCGCTTACCAAACGGTCTGTTCCGCTTTAAAGAGAACACAGGTTTTGACCGTGTAGTACTTGACTGTGTAACGTCGCTTAAACACGGTGCTGACTTGCTATGGATTGAGACTGAAAAGCCTCACGTAGGTCAAATTGCTGAAATGGTTAACGCTATTCGCGAACAAGTACCAAATGCTAAGCTGGTATACAACAACTCTCCATCATTTAACTGGACACTTAACTTCCGTCAGCAAGTATTTGATGCTTGGAGCGAAGAAGGTAAAGATGTTTCTGGATATGACCGCGCGAAACTTATGTCTGCTGACTATGATGACAGCGAACTTGCAGCAGCGGCAGACGAGAAGATTAAGAGCTTCCAGGCTGATGCAGCGCGTGAAGCAGGTATCTTCCACCACCTTATCACTCTACCGACTTATCATACTGCAGCACTGTCTACTGACAACCTTGCTAAAGGTTACTTCGGTGAAGAAGGTATGCTTGCTTATGTACGCGGTGTTCAGCGTCAAGAGATTCGCCAGGGCCTAGCGTGTGTTAAGCACCAAGCGATGGCAGGTTCTGATCTAGGTGATACGCACAAAGAGTACTTCTCTGGTGAAGGTGCACTTAAAGCATCTGGTGAAGACAACACCATGAACCAGTTTGATGTGTAACACGAACAGACAATGAGTTAAACGGAAAGTATCCCAACCTTTCCTACAGGGCACCTTCGGGTGCCCTTTTTTGTGCATGCTATTCACTGCATTTATGCTTGTTTCAAAAAATAAAGAAACCCATATTTTTCTAAAACCCATAAAAAACTCATATAACATATAATATTCAATGACTTATAGATGTAGACCCAGGTAAGTTAAGACTAAACGCTTATCTGACATTGAAATAAAAAAGCTTTATAATAGCTGTGTTTAATTAGGTTTAAAAAGAGCATTAGAATAATGAATATAGCGAAGGTCGACCTGAATTTATTGGTTTATTTAGATGTGCTGTTACGCGAAGGCAGTGTAACAAAAGCAGCTAATCAGCTAAGTATTACTCAGCCTGCAATGAGTAACGGCCTAAAGCGCCTTCGCGATCTGTTCAAAGATCCGTTATTAGTTCGCACCAGCGATGGGATGACCCCCACTAAGCGCGCGCTTGAACTACAACCCATTATTCGCGATGTACTCAGCCGATTAGAAAGCTCTATTCAGCCTGAAACAGACTTCGACCCGTTAACCAGCGACCGAACCTTCCGCATTATGACCAGTGACTATGCAGAGAGTACCTTGTTACTTGAACTTGTTGGAAGACTGGCGGATTTAGCGCCCAATATTACGCTTGACCTTATTACGCCGAGTGACGTGACGTTTCACGATGTCGAACAAGGTAAAGTGGATATGGCAATCAACCGCTTCGATGAACTGCCTTTGTCGTTTCACCAAAAAGTTATCTGGTATGACACCTTTAGCTGCGTTATGAGTTCCGACCATCCGCTAGTAGAAAAATGCAACCTAGAAGGCTACTTGAGTGCCCAGCATATTTGGGTGAGTAAAACTGGGTTTGGTGTGGGCGTAGGTATTGACCCGAATGAAGTGCAAAAGTTGGGTTGGGTTGACGCTGAGCTAACCAAAATTGGAAAGCAGCGTGCAATTCGCGTGTTTACTCGCCACTACCATGCAGCGCTTCAGATTGCGAAAAAGCAGAAGCTTATTGCTACCTTACCTAGTAAAGCTGCCCGTTTGTTTAAGCACGACCCAGATGTGGTGATTAAAGAGCCACCTTTCGACATTCCACCGATTGCGCTAAAAATGGCGTGGAGTGCTCTACTTCACCACGACGCAGGACATATTTGGTTGCGCCGGTTGATAAGCGATGTAGCTAGTGAAATGAACGCGGGCTAAACATTCACAAAAAATATGGCAAAAATACAAACCATAAATTAAAAAACTATCTCTATACACACTACACTGGGTTAACAGATAAATGTATAGAGGTAGTTATGCAAGGATATATTACTAGAGGCCGACTACAGGTTGCCGAACAGCTCGATAACTTTATTAATGAACAGGCACTTCCTGGTACAGGCGTAGATAAAGACACCTTTTGGCAAGGTGCCGAAACCCTCTTTGAAAAATTCATTCCTCAAAATCGCGCATTATTAGAAAAGCGGGAGCAGCTTCAGCGCGCTATCGACGATTATCACAAAGCCGGCAACCCGGTAAAGGGAAACGAATATACTGACTTTCTTAGAAGCATTGGTTACCTTGTAGAGCAGCCATCACAAGTAAGCGCACAAACACAAAATGTAGACGCAGAGATTGCGACTATGGCAGGCCCTCAGTTAGTGGTGCCAATTAATAACGCTCGCTACGCGCTCAACGCTGTAAACGCGCGATGGGGAAGCCTTTATGATGCACTATACGGCACTGACGTTATCAGTAATGAAGGTGGCGCAGAGGCAGGAAAAAGCTATAACCCTGTACGCGGCGCTAAAGTTGTAGCTAAAGCGAAAAGCTACTTAGATAGCATGATACCGCTAGCAAAAGGCAGCCACGCTGACGTTACTGAATATAAGATTGAATCTGGTAAATTGGCGATTACTCTTGCTGACGGCGATGAGACTACTTTAGCAAATACGGAGCAATGGCAAGGATATCAAGGCGATATTAGCGCCCCTTCTAGTCTGCTTTTCGCCCACAACGGTCTACACTTTGAAATTCAACTAGACCCGACCCACCCGATTGGCGAAAGCGATGCCGCAAACGTAAAAGACGTATTGGTTGAAGCAGCACTGACTACCATTATGGATTGCGAAGATTCCGTTGCCGCTGTTGACGCTGAAGACAAAACCTTGGTGTATAGCAATTGGCTTGGCTTGATGAAAGGCACGCTAAGCATTGAAATGACAAAAGGTGGTAAACAGTTAGTTCGTGCTATGCATGAAGATAGAAGCTATCAGCCGTCTAAACACGCTTCACAAGACGAACTAAAAGACGGCAAACTAGTACTTTCTGGTCGCAGCCTTATGTTTGTTAGGAATGTGGGTCACCTTATGACCAACAATGCCATGCTCTTCGACGGTGAAGAAGTACCCGAAGGCATCATGGACGGTTTAGTCACTTCTCTTATTGCAAAGCATGATCTATTAGGAAACAGCAAATTTAAAAACAGCCGCGAAGGTAGTATTTATATTGTTAAACCTAAAATGCACGGACCAGAAGAAGTTGCATTCTCTAACGCGTTGTTTGGTGCTATCGAAGCGATTATCGATGTTCCAGCCAACACCCTTAAAATGGGCATAATGGATGAAGAGCGCCGTACGAGTATCAATCTACAAGCTTGTATTGCCGAGGCTACTTCACGCGTCGTGTTCATTAACACGGGTTTCTTAGACAGAACTGGTGACGAAATTCATACCTCAATGCTTGCGGGGCCTTTCGCAGAAAAAGCCGCGCTTAAATCAATGGCGTGGATCAAGGCTTATGAAACTGCCAACGTTGCCGTAGGCCTTCGTTGTGGCCTTTCAGGCAGAGCACAAATCGGTAAAGGCATGTGGCCTATACCTGATGAAATGCAAAATATGATGAGTACTAAAATCGGCCACCCGAAGGCCGGCGCGAATACTGCCTGGGTACCCTCTCCTACTGCTGCGACACTACATGCGCTTCATTATCACGATGTAAATGTATTTGACGTTCAAAAGTCGTTAGATAAAAACTTCGATGGTCTTGCCGATATTTTGACCATTCCACTTTTGGAGGACGCTTCTACGCTAACACGTGAAAGCATAAAGCGTGAGATTGATAACAACGTTCAAGGTATCTTGGGCTACGTTGTACGCTGGGTCCACCAAGGCGTAGGCTGCTCGAAAGTTCCTGACATCAACAATGTAGGCTTGATGGAAGACCGCGCGACGTTACGAATATCCTCTCAGCACATCGCTAACTGGCTTGAGCACGGTATTGTAAGTGTTGATCAAGTAAAAGAGTCTTTGGCTCGTATGGCGACTCTGGTAGATGAGCAAAATGCCGGCGACCCTGAATATATCCCGATGGCACCTGATTTAGACAGCTCAATTGGCTTTTTGGCCGCGAGCGACCTTATCTTTAAAGGTAAAGAGCAGCCTAGCGGTTACACTGAACCTTTACTACACGCTCGAAGACGTGAGATGAAGGCAAGGCTTGCGGCGAGCTAATACAGAAATCGAAAGCTGGAAATTGAAAATTGAAAATTGAAAATTGTAAGCTCAATGCAATAGCGCATGTGAGAGAGTTTAGTCAATTTTTAGTCCAGCAAACTTTTAGAATAAGAAGCTCACTCCTGAAATAGGTCAGAAGTGAGCTTTTTTATGCCTGCTGCTAAGGCTTATCCAAAGCTAATCGATTTCTATATCCTCGTTTCAATTTACTGTTATAAAACAGCCTCGCATTACATTATGTAGCTAAATAGCAACAGCTTAGACTAAAGATATTGCATATCTCCCCCTCATATTTTGCTGATAGTCTTTCAGTCAACTACGCTTTTACTACGAGGTACTGTGTTTTGTTGTCCACATGAAGTAGATAGAGAACGGATAGCCTCGCTAGTTTGGAGTATGCATATGCAGATAGCTTCGGCCACAATCCCGAATAACCTCTTACAGCCTGATTTCACACAAATTGTGCCTATCTTTTCTGGTGGGGGAACGCGCCTGAGCGCTCATATCGGTATTATAAAGGCGCTGCACGATATGAAGGTGAGTTTCGACACATTGGTGGGTGTCTCGGGCGGCTCCATTATCGCATCGCTGTACGCCAAAGGTTATAGTGTAGAACAAATGCGAGAGCTGGCTCTGGTCACAGATTTCAAGCAGTTTACTGAATTCTCACTCGTACGGTTACTTCGTGAAGGTGGGTTATCATCTGGCGATGTATTTCAACGGTGGATTGATGACCAGCTAGAAGGTGCAGTGTTTAGCGACCTCCCTCTTGACCTACACATACTTGCTACAGACGTAAACGGCGGTGGGCCAGTTCTATTCAATAAGCAAACGGCTCCTGATATGAGGGTTTCTGAAGCGGTACGTTACTCTATGTCGATACCACTCATCTTTTCATTCAAACCATTTAAAGAGCATTTGTTAGTGGACGGCGCAATATTGTCTGAGGATGCACTTTTTGAAGATTGGCGCGGCGATGGCACACCGTCAATATGCTTCAGGCTGCAAAGTACTGAGCAAAAGCGTAAAGCCATTAAGAAAAACTTACTTCAATTACCTCAGTACGTAAGTATGCTTATTCGCACGTTTATGACCGCAATATCCAGAGAGTATGTAAATGCAAAGTATTGGCATAATACGGTAGTGGTGAATACTGGTGAAATATCTGCGGTTGATTTTTCGCTGTCACCTGAGATTAAAAACACACTTTTTGAACTTGGTTATTCAACCACGAAAGAGTTCTTGCCCAAAAAGTGTGCGGGATTTATGAGAGGCAGTGCAATTGAAGTCCCCTAGAAGACCTCTGTGAGGGACGAACGGTTAAACGTTATAAAAATTGCGATACCAATGAACAAATGCTTTAACACCCGTTTCTACATTTGTAGAAGGTTGATAGCCAGTATCCGCCACTAATGATGAAACATCGGCATAGGTGTCGGGCACATCGCCCGGCTGAATGGGAAGAAGTTCTTTTTTCGCCTCTATTCCCAGAGCGCTTTCAAGAGTTTCTATAAACTTCAAAAGGTGTACGGGCGTTTGCGCGCCAATGTTATATACCTTATATGGTGCTTTACTTGTGCTTGGGTCTGGATTGCTACCGTCCCAGCTCTCGTTAGGTTTAGCCACATTATCCAATGAGCGAATTACGCCTTCAACGATATCGTCTATATAGGTGAAATCACGACGGTGGTTTCCGTAGTTGTATACCTGAATTGTTTTCCCTTCCAAAATAGCTTTGGTGAACTTGAATAGTGCCATGTCTGGACGCCCCCAAGGGCCATAAACAGTGAAAAAGCGTAGCCCAGTGGTAGGCAAGTTATACAAATGGCTGTAAGTATGCGCCATTAACTCGTTCGCTTTTTTAGAAGCGGCATACAGGCTAACTTGGTGATCTACGTTGTGCTGCTCTGAAAACGGCATTGTTTCATTCGCACCGTAGACTGAGCTAGATGACGCATACACCAAATGCTCGACTTTATTATGGCGACATCCTTCCAGAATATTCACAAAACCAACAATATTTGAGTCGACGTAAGCGTTAGGATTTTCAAGAGAATAACGCACGCCTGCTTGGGCAGCTAAATGGACTACCCTATCGAACTTGTGTTCTTCGAAAAGCACAGCCATTTTGTCGCGCTCTTCAACCCCCATCTCAACGAATGAAAATAAATCAGCAGCAGTCGATGACTTAATCTCGTTTAGGCGGGCGTGCTTTAAATTTATATCGTAATAATCGTTAATGTTGTCAATCCCGACAACTTGGTCACCACGATTGATAAGGTATTGCGATACAGCCGCACCAATAAAACCAGCTGCTCCGGTGACTAAGATTTTCATTTACTATTCCTGTTCAATTACTTTCCACTTTCGATAAAGCACGATTTAATAAAGCGATAACGTGTTTTACAGGTATTGCGTAGGAAATACCTGAAGGGTTAGTGAGAGCACTTTCTTTACCGTCTCTAACATACACTTTATTTATTACAGCAATAATCTCGCCAGTTTTTTGGTTTACCACAGGACTGCCTGAATTGCCGGGAAAAGCGGTTATGTCTAATTGATAAATTAGTTCTGGATTTTTTAAACGCCTCAGCTGGTTACTTGTTAGTGCTCTAGCGTCATTGGCAGGCATAAAGTCGGGCGTTAACGCAGCGATTATTCCCCTGTGAACGGCAGGATACAAACCAAGGGCTGCTCCAAGGGGATAACCAAATATGGCAATGTCAGTGCCCGCTGGTTGCAAGTCCTCGTCTGCTAGAACAAGAGGAGACATCGCCTCACTTGTGGCGAAGAGCGCCAGGTCGTGTTCTATATCAATTTCCATTAATTGAAGTTTTTGGAAAGAAAAGCCCCCGTCAGTAGGCAGCATCGCTACATAATATTCTACTATTGTAGGATCCAATTCTTGCTCAACAACGTGGTAATTTGTAACAACATAGTGTCCATCGTGTACCACAAAGCCAGTTCCTTTTATTGAAGGGGCATTGCTTTTAATAGGACTGTGAAGTGCGATGGCAACGGTAGACGCTGTAACGCGTTTAGTGAGAGATACTAGATCTTCCGCAAACACTGGGGCCTTTAAAACTGTATAAATTAAAAGAAAAATCACTGAACATATTGTTTTAGAGCTATTTTGTGTAAGCATATAGAAGTATATTGTTATAAAAATAAGAACTTGCAACGAGGTATTGTTGCTCATGAAGCGCTAGAGAGCCGAAAAAAATAATACGTACATGAACGTATATTTACAAACTATACTTACTCTAGCTGAATACAATATAAAAACATCATTGCCTAAACAGCATCAATGGTCGTAGTCTCTAAGACAGGTAGAAAGTGTTATGCAAAAAGGAAAGTTGGTACAAAAGGTACAGAATATTTTTGGTGCCAATAGTCGAGTAACTAAAGCACTTAAGGGATATCAAAAACTACAAGAAGTTAAAGAGATATCTCACCACTTTTCTACTTACTTAGTGCCAAAGATAGCGCATGACGAGGCTCTGAAAAATGAATCATTCAAAATTAGGTATCAAGTATATTGTACAGAAGAAGGTTTTGAACCACCTAATCCTTTAGAAATAGAAAGTGATGAATTCGATGCTTATTCGGTGTGTTGTTTAATCGAACATGTACAAAACCAGAGATTCGCGGGTACTGTTCGAATGGTTCGCCCGAATAAGGAAGATCAACTTCTTCCTATAGAAAAGTACTGTAGTGATTCGATTACAAATAGCGCACTTGATCCTAGAAACTTCCCCCGCCATGAGATTTGTGAAATTTCTCGACTTGCAGTACCAAATGAGTTCCGTCGAAGACAGATGGATAAATTCGATGGTGCTGCAATTGGTGCTATCAATCCAGAGAGTTATTCTGAAACAGAGTTACGTTGCTTCCCTTTCATTGCGATAGGACTATATCTTGCCGCCGCAGCAGTCTCAGTTAACTCAGGTGTTAAACATAACTATGTAATGATGGAGCCAAGGCTTGCTCGGTCAATGCGTTTTATAGGAATACGCTTTGAACAGATTGGACCGATCGTAGATTACCATGGTAAGAGGGCTGCCTATCACATCACGCCGGAAATGCTTCACAAAAACCTCCCTAAAGGGTTTTCAATAATGTATAAAAACATAAAACATACATTAAGATCACAACAAGGATGATGCCGTTGAGCTCTTTCGCAACTATGACTTTGAGCTGTCAGCATAATTTACACCGCGAAAATGGAATAATTAATTTTCATTACTTATCAACAACTTAAAAGTTGGCACACATAGTGCTTTAACCAAGTGACTTCAAGAAATCGCTGCAAACATAACGGAGAGCGGAAATGAAAAAGTTACTTCTTACAACAATGATGGCTGCTGGTTTAGCGCTTAGTGGACAAGCAGCAGCGACACCTTTTTACTTAGACTTATCTGACGATTCAGTAGTTAACCCTCGCGGTGCAATCGATGGTTTAGGTCTTCAATACGACTCAGTTTCTGAAGTAAATACAGCGACTGGCGAAATTGTGTCTCGCGGTGGTATTGGCCTAATCGGCTATACCTTTAACGGTTCAATGGCTGGATTTACTGATCTGTCTGACCTTGTGCTTTCTGACGATGGCGCTATTGCGAACACGTTTACTTACGACCCTGAGCCAAACAATCTTGGTGTGGACGGTTCAACTTTCCCTACTATCGTAGTTACTGCACTTACATTTGATTTCGAATTAGACGGTTTCCTTAACCCAGGTGGTGACTCTGTTACTTACACTGGCGGTGTTCTAGATATCTACTCTTATCAGTACAGCTATGATTTCGGTACTCCTGATGTTGTTACTGTTGATAATGGTAGTGCAGAGTTGTTGGTACAAAGCGAGTTCAGCACAAGCTCAATTAACCTTGGTGAGCAAGTTATCGAGTCGCTAATTACTGAAGTTAGCCTTACTCCAGCTGGTCAAGAAGTTTTCTACTTCCAAGATAGTTCAGGTAACTTCGTATCTTTCCAAGATTACATTACTGCAACGCTAACTGACATCCTGCTTTATGCTTCACAAACAGTTACTGTTGGTGAGTTAGCAGATAACATCGCTAACCCAATCGACTCAGATGGTGACACAGTGCTTATCAGCGATAACCACGCTGTTACTGTAGAGTTCCGTGTACCTGAGCCATCAACAGTTGCAGTTTTGAGCCTAGGCCTTATCAGCATGTTCGGTTTCTCACGTCGTCGTAGAAAATAATATCGACACGGATACAAGCAAAAGACTTAAAGAGCTGCCTTAAATAGGCAGCTTTTTTTTTGCTCTTTTCTTATCAGAGTGATACAGAATTGCCTTAGAAAAAGTCCTTGAATAGCTTGTAAATTATCTGGAATACGTTACCTTAGCTAGGTTAAGCAATAAGGAAGCTAATGTGAAAAATTATTCTAAATTGTCAGTAGCCATGCTGTTATGCTTGTTGTCTGCGTGTAGCGACAACTCTCCAGAAAAGCGTCTGGCTGACGCAGAATTAATGCTTGAAAAAGGGCAATTACAAGAAGCGTCAGTTACCCTCAAAAACGTAATAAAAGACGACCCTTCGCTTTTAAAGGCAAGAGAAATGTTAGGTTTAACATATCTCCAACAAGGCCTATACCTTGCAGCGCAAAAAGAATTACTACGCGCACAGAGCGTATTAAGCGATGAAAGCAAAGTCGCATTAGCAGAGACCCACCTTTGGCTTGAAGAATACGAGAGCATCAAAGACCTTAGTATTGATAACGAAGGCCAAACTAAAGATAAGTTAGAAATATACCAAGCAATTGCTCTGTTTCGAGCACAGAGCCCGACAAGTGCGATATCAGCATTTGAAAAGTTAGAGACTTCACCTTTTGAAGATATTGCATCTCTTGCGAAAGCTTACAACGCTACGATAAGAGAGAAACCTGCTGCAGCTTTAAAGGTATTGGTTGACAATGCAGCACAAATAGAAGACTCGCCGCTAGCGCTTCAGTTAAAATTTACCCTAGAAAACTTTGTTAATGATTGGTCGAGTGCTATTGATACCAGTAAAAAATTGCTTTCTTTAAGGCCCGCTGATTATAAGGTAAAAACCCAACTAGCAACGGTTTTAATAAACGCTGGTGAATTCGAAGAGGCAAAACCTGTTGTTGAACAACTTTTACGTCTGAGTCCTGAGCAAGCCTATTTTAACCAGTTAAAGGGTACCTTGTTGGTTTCTGAAAAGGACTATGAGGGCGCAATTCTTTACCTAGATAAAGCAATAAAAAATGGACGCTCAAACCAAATTACTCGGTTATTTTCCGCCATATCTCATTATCAACTGGGAAATTTTGAGCAGGCATATCAGAACCTTTCAGTCATCATTGACACGTTGCCTAAAGATCATTACGCCAAAAGACTTTATACGAGCATTCAACTGAAATTAGGCTACGTTCAGGACGGTATTGATACAATTAATACAATGTCTGATCTTGGACAGGACGATCTATTGTACATCGTTGAAACATCCAGATTACTTGTTCAAAAGAACGAGCTTGACGAGGCAAAACGCTTGATTGGCAAAATTGAGTCGGACCAAATTTCGGACTCCAAGATGCTTCAAAATATCGGTTTGTTGAAACTTATTACTGGCAAGGAAGGTCTTTCCGAGCTAGAGCGAAACCTAGATATATCACCTGAATCTGAAAACAGTTTCTACCTGCTATTAGTGGCCTATGTTGAAAATAAGGCCTACGACAAAGCCTACGAGCTTATAGATTCGCGCTTAACAGGTGAAGAGAATAAAATTGAGCGATTGAATGCAACAGGTTTTGTTCAACAGACAGCCGGAGACATTGAGTCTGCACAACAAACCTATCAAAAACTAAAAGATATAGACCCCAAAAACCTTGAAGCGGCCCTATTTTTCATAGAGCAGTCAATAAAAAATGGAGAGCTTGAAAAAGCATCGAAACAGCTTTCAAGTGCTATTGATAACTATCCTTTGAGCACTCGCCTGTTAATACGCTCTTTCCAAGTGGCTCAGCGCTTAGGAAATATCAAACCAGCCATTAAACAATTGAAAGAAGCTCAAGGGAAATCGAAAGAACCAAAATACGCTCTCCTTTATGCCGCTGCGCTTTCTTTAGATAATCAATTCAAAACTGTAGTGGATTACCTTTCGGAAAATCAACAAAAGCTAAAAGATACCCCTAAATATTGGATGTTGCTGGGTAATGCCTATGCAAAACAGTCTAATTACAAGGAAGCGCGAAAGGCATTCACTGAATGGAGAAAACTGGAGCCTTCTCAAAATTCGTTTGTACAGAGTATACAAATTGAAGAAATTGAACGTGACTACCTCAAGGCGGAACAGGTTATCGAGGAAGCGCGCAGAAACCTTGGTAAGAATACAACCATTGAGCTGCTGGCTGCTAGGTTAAAGCTACTTCAAGGCAAAAACAAAGACGCAAGTAAAGCTTATAACGCACTTCCTGACGAAGCGAAAAAGTCATTAATTGGTCAGGTAGTAAAAGGACGCTTAGCTATTACTGAAGGTAATTACCAGTCTGCAATATCCACACTAGAGCCGTTGTACGAAGACGCGCCATCTAGTGAGTTAGCACTGCTGCTACTTACTTCATATGTGCAGTTAGAGCAGCACGAAAAGATACTTAGCTTTGCAAAAGCACACCTTGAAAGAGCGCAAAGTGACAACAAAGTCCGTCTTCTCTTTGCCAATTATCTTCTTGAGCGTGAACCAGTACTTGCAATCGAACAGTATACGTATCTTGTTGATAACGTGAAGAAAGAGAGCCCACTCGTGTTAAACAACCTTGCTTGGTTGCTTAATCAAAATGGTTCACCATCTAAAGCTTTAAAGCTCATTGAGAGAGCTAACGAGCTCGTTCCAAACAACCCCAACATCTTATCCACTTACGGAGCTGTACTCTCCTCTTTATCAAAACACGAAGCTGCAATAGAGAAAGCAAAGGAAGCATTCGTGATAAGTAAAGAAAATGTCTCTATCGGCATAGAATACGTTAGAGCTTTAGCGAGGGGCGGAAGAAAAATTGATGCACAACGAGTAGCGTCGACTATTATTCCAGTAACCGCTGCGCAAGAAACGCAGCTCAATCAAGTGAAACAACAATTCCAACTTTAGGAATAACCTGGGGCTCGACAATTATGTTTGATTACAATGATGCTTTCTCAAGGAATATTGGTTGGGTAACGGAAGAAGAACAACTAAAACTCAAAAATAGCAAGGTTGCCATTGGTGGCTTGGGCGGTGTTGGTGGCGACCACGCCATTGTTTGTGCTCGTATGGGGATAGGCAATTTTAACATCTCAGATCTTGACGCTTACGACTATGCCAATTTCAACCGCCAAGCTGGTGCGTTTGTTTCAACAATCGGTAAAGAAAAATCTGAGGTGATGGAAAACACCCTGAAGGATATTAATCCAGAAGCGACAATTAGGAATTTTAAGAGCGGTATAACTCTCGAAAACCTTGACGAATTTCTCGATGGTGTGGATGTTTACATAGATAGCTTAGATATATTTGCACTCGAAATCCGCAGGCAGGTTTTCCGACGCTGCTACGAATTGGGGATTCCTACAATAACTGCAGCCCCGATGGGAATGGGCACAGCAATGTTGTGCTTCAAACCGGGTGAAATGTCTTTTGATGACTATTTTGCTATGGTTGATGCTCCTTCGAATGCCAGTGAACAGGAAAAAGAAGAGTATTTTGAAAATAATATTGTACGGTTTGTGATTGGCGTTTCGCCGTCAGTTCAACAGCGACATTATTTAGTTAAGAACTCCTCTGTCAACTTCATGAAAAAGAAAGTCCCTTCCACCTGCATGGGGATTTCATTGGCCGCGGGGGTTCTCTGTACCAATGTATTAAAACTACTGTTAGGTCGTGGAGAGGTCGTTTGTGCTCCTAGAGGACTGCACTTCGATGCTTATAGAAATAATCTAATTAAAACTTGGCGTCCTTGGGGAAATAAAAACCCGCTTCAGAAATATATGTTCAAAAAAGTCAAACAAATATTAGAAGATAGCAAAGAAGACTAAGAATGTCTGAGACAATAAAACTTATCAAATCGGACATAAAGCAAAAAAAGCAGATATTTCTGAACGATGGTGCGAGTATATCAACGTTCCGCACTTTGCTTACTGATGGCACGAGCGCTAATATTTTGTATAGATTAGCTTTTCGTTGCGCGCAATCGAAATTACTCACTCCTTTTGCATTAATTCTGTCTCACATCAACCGAGTATACAATGGTTGCGTGATAGGCGTGAACGCAAACTTTGGCCCAGGATTCGTGATTATGCACCCCATAGGGGTTGTAGTTAACTCAAAGGTCGTTGGGGGTAAAAATATAACGCTTGAAAGTGGCGTGGTAATTGGTGATGAAAAAGGAAAGTCTCCAACTCTGGGGGATAATATTTTTTTTGGAGCCGGCGCTAAAGCTTTCGGCGGTATCAGTATTGGAACTGATGTGAAAATTGGCGCAAATGCCGTAGTAGTCAAGGATATCCCTTCAAACTCTACTGCATTAGGGATCCCAGCAACTGTTAAGTAAATAATATGAAGTACATTGAATTCTTTTTTTGGGTAGCTAGCTTTCTTATTGTTTACAGCTATTTGCTATATCCCGTTATCCTATTCTCCCTTAGTCGCTTACTTTCTAAAAAGGACAACCAAACCTTCGTTGTCAGGCAAAATGACGATTCTTTGCCTTCAGTTTCGGTGGTCATTTCCGCTTATAATGAAGAGGCATGTATTGAAGAGCGCATTAAAAACTTACTATCTCTTGAATATCCCCATGACAAAATTCGTCTTCTAATTGCATCAGACGGTAGTACAGACGACACAAATGCAATACTAAATAGTTTTGACGACCCACGCCTTGCTGTTTTTTGCTTTGAAGAGAATCGGGGCAAGATCAATGTTCTAAACGATCTTTTATCACGTGTAACTTCAGAGATTACGGTATTTTCAGACGCGAATACGATGTTTGAAAACGATGCGATATTGAACCTTGTTGCACCTTTTCGTGAAGACCAAGTGGGGGCGGTTTGTGGTGAGCTCAACTTAATTGATGTTTTTTCAGGTGACAACAAGGACAACCTATATTGGAAATATGAGCAATTTTTGAAGTTTCACGAGTCTGAAATTGACGCGTTGCTAGGTGCTAACGGCGGTATTTATGCGATAAGGACCACACTATACGAACCTCTTCCAGACAATACCATCATAGATGATTTTTGTATTGTGATGAACGTCGCAAAAAATAACTTCAAAATTGTGTACAACAAGGAAGCATTAGCTTCTGAGGAAATCGCCCCTACTCTTAAAGAAGAAGCTGGTCGACGTATTCGCATTGGCGCTGGTAACTACCAATCGCTCTCACGTTTAAAGTGGTTACTTCACCCTCGCTATAAGTGGCGGTGGTTTTCATATTTAAGTCATAAGGTCATTCGCTGGTTTGTCCCACACCTTATGATTATTGCTTTAATACTTAATGTTATTCTTATTTGGCATTCTAACTCTACTTATGAGTTGCTACTAGCCTGTCAGGCTGGTTTTTACGCATTTTGGGTCATGGGTGAGCTTAGTCTCTTCAAGAATACTCCCATAATTGGAAAAATAGTTAGCTTAATAACCTTTTTTGTTTCAATGAATATATCGCTCTTTAAAGGATTCATTCGTTTTCTATCGACTAATTTAACAGCGACATGGCAAAGGACATCGAGATGATCGCGTTTTTACTGATATTTTTAATTCTATTTTCAGTGGCATTTAGCATTATTGTTAAGAAGAAAAAAATGCAAAGTTGGCTTTGGAATTATACGAAGAGTCGATTTTCAAGCAAACCTACTGTGAATGGCACTACACACGTAATGTTTTGCTTTGTAGACCACTACGAACCCCAGTGGAAGAACAAAGATAATATTGAACTTGAAAGGCAGCGCGTTGATAGGTGGATGGTTGATTACCCCAAGATGGCGAGCCAATTTACGGATGCGGATGGCAATCACCCCAAGCACAGTTTTTTCTTTCCTGAAGAAGAATACCGAAAAGAACATTTAGACAAAATTTCAGACCTTTGCGCCAAAGGATTCGGTGAAATAGAGATTCATCTGCATCATGATAACGACACTAGTGAAAATCTAAGAGCCACGCTTTCGGGCTTTGCACAGTGCCTTCACGAAGAGCATAATGCGTTGAGTATCGACCCCAAGACAGGTCAGCCAGTTTATGCGTTTATACACGGTAATTGGGTGTTAGATAACTCTCACCCTCATGGAAAGTGGTGTGGCGTTAACGACGAACTTATCGTATTAAAAGAGACTGGCTGCTACGCAGACTTTACGTTCCCCTCGCCAGACGAATCACAACCTGCCATGTTGAATACCATCTACTACGCTAAAGACGATCCTGAAAAGCCAAAATCATATGAAACCGGCAAAGCGATAGTTAAAGGCGGTAAAGCGTGGGGTGATATTTTGCTTATTCAAGGAATATTAGGTTTGAACTGGAAAGTGAGAAAGAAAGGCATTTTCCCACAAATTGAAAATTCAGATGTGAGAAAAACATTTCCTCCCACACCTAATCGCGTAGACCTTTGGGTTAAAGAAGGTATTCATGTCGAAGGCAAGCCGGATTGGATTTTCATTAAAGTCCATACTCATGGCGCGCAAGATGGAGATATGGACACGTTGCTTGGCGATCCTATCAAAGAGATGCACAGACATTTGACCACGCAGTACAATGACGGCCGTGATTATGCACTTCATTACGTTTCGGCTCGTGAAATGTACAACATAATAAAAGCTGCGGAAGCAGGAGAAGAAGGAAACCCTAACGATTTTAGGGATTATCTCCTTCCAGCTCCAAGTTTTAAAAAGCTTTCTTAACATGTTTTCAAGAATTAAAATGAAAGTAGGTCGACTACTCGGCCTCGATGAAATTACGTGGCGCTCGCGTCCCAACGGACTGTACAGTGTTAACTTTCATAGAATTGGAAATAGTAGTGAGACTGCGTTTGATCCTTGTGTGTACTCATGCACCTCTGAAGAACTCGACCGCCATATCAAATTCTTTAAACAACACTTTGACATCATAAACCCAAAGACGTTACCTGATCTTTTAGATAGTGATATCAGACCTTCTTCAAGGCTAATGTGTCTTACTTTTGACGATGGTTATATCGATAATTTCAATGATGCATTGCCAGTTTTGGAAGCAAATAATGTTAAGGCTAGCTTTTTTATCGCTACTGGCTTAATTGGGAACAGCGTGGTGCCTTGGTGGGATAAAGTTGCTTACCTAATAAAAAATCACAAACCTCGTAAGTTACATTTGCACGCCTGGCGAGAAGAAGTGATTTTTGAAAACTGCCAAGAGCGTTTTATCCGGAATGTTTTACGAGCCATAAAAAGCTGTCAATTACCCGCTCAGCAACAAATAAATTTGCTAGAACAAGAATTACTTCATCAAAACGGTTACCCTCCAGCAGAATTCATGGACTGGCATCACTTAGCAGCACTGATAGACGCAGGTATGGAACTTGGAGCCCATTCTCACAACCATGACATTTTGACAAAACTATCCGCAGACGAGCTTTTCTACGAATTGAGCCATTCGAAGACGCTGCTGGAGACAAAGCTAAAATGCGATATTTCTGCATTCTCTTATCCAGTTGGCAACAAGTCTACCTACAACAAAAAAGTGATTGAGGGATTGAAGAACACTGGATATAAGCTCGCATTTAATTTCCAACCTGGAATAAATACCTCGCCCAGTCAAAATCCTTATGACTTGCACCGATTTCCAATAGCGCCAGGCATGTCATTAGACGACCTAAAACGTATGTTCAGCTACGCAAAGAGGTACTAAAATGCGTATATTACATTGCGTAAGTAGCCTGAAAGTAGGTGGGGCGGAAAAATGCGTAAAGAATCTGGTCAAAGCGCAGTCCGAAAAAGGTCTTGATGTAGAGGTGCTTTCTTTTGGCAACGAGTGTGACGCATTTCAGCACGATATCAAGGCCCTTGGAGTAAAGGTTACAAACATCAAAGGCAACATTTTTGTCCGACTTATGAAGACAGTACGAACACTACTGTCCTTCAGCACTATTCACATTCACTCTCCTGCCGTGATAAAGGCTTTTGCTCCCATTTTTCCCGTACTGATGGCTAAGAGAGTAATCTACACAATTCATGGTGAAGTCGAGCCGCCTATAAGCTTTGTAAGGGGGTCTCACACACTTGCTCAACTTTATATCAATAAGGTTTTCGGTGTGTCAGAAAGCATCAAGTCTGGCATCAATAAGCGCTATGGCTGGAATTCAAACACGGTAACGGTAGTAAATAATGGTGTTTACTGCCCCCCTATTCCACAGGATATCGCACAGCAACCTCTACTTCATTTATGTACAGTCTGCCGACTTGTTCCGTTGAAGAATATCACTCAGCTTGTAGAGGAGTTTGGGCGCCGCAATCTTGGTAATCACGCTGTCTTGAATATTTTTGGTGATGGGCCTGAAAGGTCGAAGATAGAACAGATAGTTGAGAAATATGGATTACAAAGTTCTGTAATTTTACACGGTGAGGTTTTGGATGAAGACCAGATCTATGCCCAACAAGATTTGCTCTTGATTAACTCTACAACTGAAGGGTTACCCATGTCTCTTCTTGAAGCCATGGCAAGAGGCATCCCGGCCCTATCAACGTCTGTGGGACAAATTCCTCTCTTGATAAAGAATAATCACACGGGCTTTGTATACTCTGTTGATGATATTGAGTCTTGGTATTCAATTTTACTTTCGTTGATAGAAGATCGAAGTAAGTTAAAACAAAATGGACGCCATGCGTTTGCATTCACAAAACAATGCTATGCAATCGATAATGTTTCAGCCATCTATGAAGTCACGTATAAGTAATGAAAAAGCGTATTCTATTTTTTACTAATCTACATCCACTTCCTTGGCAACCCACACGGGCAACGTATAATTACGAGGAAATACGCAACCTAAAGGCGCATGCAAACGTGAGGGTGCTCATGCCTGTACCTTGGTTTACATGGTTCAAGCAAGTCGTATTGAAAGGCTATAGAAGTCCCGAAGGCTTTTGTTTGTTTCCTTTTTTCTATGTGCCCAAAATACTCACATCTTTTCACCCGCTTTTTCTTTTAATTTCTCTGATTATCAGTGTGAAGCCACTAATCTGGCTAGCAAAAAGTGAAAATGTAATTGCAAGTTGGGCCTATGCAGAGGCAGTCGTTGCGGCGTTTGGCAAAGCGCTATTTAAATATAAATTAGTAATTGAGTGCTTAGGTAGCGATGTGAATGCTCTTATGCAACAGCCCCTGCATAAGAGACAGATGTGCTGGGCATTTAGGAAGAGTACGGCAGTTACAACTAAAAGTGTCGCTCTAGCTAATGCAGTGAAGCAGCATGTGCCAGATGTAAATCCTCATGTTATCTATAATGGGGTTGATTTTGACGTTTTTGCGCTCAGACAGACAGAGCCTTTCTCTTCCCCATCTAACCACTTTTTATTTGTCGGCTCACTCATTGCTACAAAAGGGGTATTCGAACTAGTTGAAGGCTTTGAAGAAGCGCTTAATCTAAACCCTCGCATGACGCTAAGGATTGCTGGGGAAGGCGCAAGCAGAGACGCCCTAATGAAGATAGTAAGTGCTAAATCACTCACAAAGGCCGTTACATTTTTAGGTGCTATCCCTCATCAGTCACTGGTAAAAGAACTTCATCAATCAGACGCACTTATTTTGCCTAGCTATAGAGAAGGTGTACCAAACGTTATTATGGAAGCGTTAGCAACAGGAACTCCAGTTATCGCTACAGATGTCGGAGGTATTTCAGAGGTTCTCATACCTGAGGTGGGAGGTATATTCATTAACCCTCAGTGCGCTCACTCGGTTACCCAAGCACTGCTGACCTTGCCTAAGTCTACATGGATCAAAGAAAAAATAAGGAATTCTATCTCCAAGTACACGTGGGATAACTCAGCAAAACAGATTATGTCTCTTTTTCGCTAACTGGATATCGGATATATCTATTCAGATAACGCGCGGTGTCTCTCAAAAGACAGAGTCACACCCTATCACTTGGAGGGAAGGCTTTTGGGTAGTGAACTACCCAAGCCTACTCATTTTTCATGATTGAGGGTAAGCACTAAATTTTTCCATCTTATCCCCAAAAGAAGTCTACCCGAACAGACAACACGCCAAATGCAAAAGAATTGCATAAACTGCCTACGTTTTAGCTATTTTTCCTCTGAACATCTCTACTAGTTCTTTTAAGTATCCACGTGAGAAAATCCAGATGAGACCCAAATAGATGAGCGCTCCTGCTATCACCTGTATAGCCAAAGTGATAAGTGGATGGACTAAGTCAATATAGTGCCCTATTAGTAAACACGCTACCGCCATAACACCACCGTACAGGTGCACTTTATATATGCTGCCAAGATAGTGCCTAAAACTTATATTAAGTGCTCTACAAGAACGGTAAGTCGCAAGAAAGAAGGCAAAACCAAAAGCAGCTAACCAGGATATGGCGATACCTACCCCACCAAATTGAGCGCCTACAAAAAAGCTTGGTATGAGAATAAGGCCATACAGAAGCGTATTGGAGAGAACCACCTTCATATGGCCGGTCGCTTTCATAAGTGGGCTGAAGAGTTGCTGTAAACTTTTAATAGGCATAGAAATACAATAAACCGCTATGACCATTGCAGCGTCACTCCACTTTTCTCCAAAAACAGTTGGGATAAGTACAAACGCAGTTCCCCCCATCCCCCAGAATACAGGAACGAAAATCAACGCGCTGATACGCTGAGTTTTGAGGAAATACCATTCTAACGATGCAGGTTCATCTTGGATCTTCGCATATACCGGTAGCGCGATTTGTCGGAGCATAGGCAGTACTTTAGCCGCGGGCATCATCGCCAACACTACCGCGAATTGATAAATTCCTAACTCAGTAATGCTCAGAAAGACGCCTGCGATAGCAACATCTACGTTAAAAATGATATAGCCTAATGCTGACTGAGTAGCAGCGCGCCACGCAAATTCGTATGTATTCTTAATTCTTTCAGTAAACTTTTTAGGCCAAATCCAAGAGGGTGATCTGAATAAGTATCCAACTTGCTTAAGAATCTCTGTGAGCACCACGCCAAATACAATAGACCAATAACCATAACCCAACCAAGCCAAAGTAACGGTGGCCAATGCTCCTATAGACTCTGCAATGGCATCTACCATAGCAAGTTTTTTAAACAGCATTTCTCTATTTAGCAGAGTACTTGGAATAAAACCTATTAGTGAAATGATAAAAGTTAGTGAGGTGACCCTTATAACATCTTCAAGTCTCGCGTCTCCATAGAATGTCGCTAACGGCTCCGCGAGTATTTGCAAAAGGATGAAGAGCAGAAAGTGTGCAATTATTGATAAAGTGAAGAACTCCCCTACCAGGTGGTCATCGATATTTTTTTCTCTGATAAGCGCAGGGGCAATACCGCCTCGGCTAAATGACCATGAAAGCGCCATAAAAAATGTTGAGAGTGCTATTACTGCATAATCTTCTGGAAACAAAAATTGCAGGGTAAAGATGGTGGTAACCCATCTTACAGATTGACCTATAGCCTTACCAAAAGCGACCCATTTAAGGGAGTGGAGTACGGTTTCTCTCATTGCACCTTCTCGGTTGAAAAATACGTTTAGCTCAAACTAGATGAACGAATTCATTATCGAGTTACAACATTCGAACTGACAGATAAAAATTACACGAAGATGCTTCAACCTTATTTTACTTAGCCAGATACAACTGTATGATATTGAAATTATTCTTTCATATTGATGCATGTGAGTACATCAATTTATAACGAGTGAGACTTTTTAAATGCAAAATGGAAAGGCAAGGTATACGTATCTTGTTGGGGCTGCGAAGTCGGGAACTACAAAACTTGCAGATCTTCTTGATTTACACCCCGATGTGTCGCTCGCTAAAGGAAAAGAGCCTGATACTTTCGCAATTCATGAAGTAAATGAAAGTAGCCTGCAACAGTACGATGCACTATTCGATAGTACGTCCTCGGTTAGGGTTGATGCGTCAACATCTTATACCGAAACATCCGAAACTGTGGACATTGCTAATCGACTCTTTAAGGTTGATCCATCTGCTAAGATTATTTATCTAGTAAGAGATCCGGCAAAGCGTGCCTGGTCGTCGTATTGGCACTATATTAGAAACGGTGTAGAAAGAGGTGAGCCTTTAGAGGCTATCTCATCGCCCACTTCACCTCACTTTAATGGCTCGTGTTACTATCAGCAATTAAGCGCAATAGCGGAAGTATTTCCTAAAACACAGATTCGGGTTTTGTTCTTTGAAGATTTTGTGAAGAATACTGATGACGTGTTTCAGCAATTGCTCACTTTTCTCTCACTTTCCCCTGTTGATATGCAGCAAGGCGAAACAGAAAAAACTAAAAATAAATCTTACCAGTGGCGTGGAGCAGCTAGCGTGCTAAAACATGTTAATCCCGTGCATATACAAAAAGTCACTAAGTTTCTAAAGAGAGTTTTACCAGGCCAGATTATCGCCAGTATAAAGAACTCTGCTACAAAACCTGTACCCTCACTAGATGAGAAAACTTACGCCCAATTAAACGTGCTTTTCGAGGAAGATTTTTGTAAATTGCAAAGTGAATTCGCAGACTGTTTCCTAGTCAGTCAACATTGGAAAAAGTAGGTTTAGTACGTCGGGTTCTACTGACAATAAATTAGGTACTGAAGTGCGTACTTACTCAAATTGAGTAAACGTAGAGGAAGCCAAATGATTAGAAAAATTTTGAGAAAATTGCGACCGGTGAACCCTGTAAACGTAGCAATTCAAAATGGCGCTAAAATTGGTAAGCATTTTAATATGTTGCGCGGTGTAATTATTGATCCGGATCACGCTTGGCACATTACCATAGGCGATAATGTAACCTTGGCTCCAAATGTTCATATTCTCGCTCATGACGCCAGTACAAAACACGAATTAGGGTATACACGCTTAGCAAAGGTATCTATTGGAAATAAGGTATTTATCGGGGCAGGAAGTATCGTATTACCAGGTGTTACGATAGGTGATAGGGTCATTATTGGTGCTGGCAGTGTTGTAAGCTCCGACGTGCCTTCAAATAGCGTTTTCGGAGGCGTGCCCGCTCGCCACATTTGCTCTTATGATGCGTATATTGAAAAAAGGCGTGCGGAAATGGAAAACTCTCCCATTTTCGGTGCTGAATATACGGCGGAAAATAATATTCCCTCTCACCTTAAAGCGTCTATGAATAAAGACATGGAGAAAGGCGTAGGTTACGTTGTCTAGTTCAACCCTATGTCACCGACATATTCTTTGGGGATGGGACGATTTGAATTGAGGATATCTCTTGATAACTGTAAAGGCTCAAGATTACGGTTTTTCTCTATTTCAACTAAACTTTGATCAGCTTTGCTGCTGCGCTCTAGCGTAGTTAGCAGAGTAACAGATTGATTAACTGTATTACCAATAACAGAAATTTTCGCCTTACCCTTTACCCAGTCCGTATTGTTTAACTCATCCTGCACGAAAGTAATAGGGGCTGTCTCTCCTGTATACGCTACAGAATTATTCAATACGTTTAATTCACCAAGTCCCTGAAAAGTTCTAATAAGCGGAAACGAAAAGCCCGAACCAATTATAAATAAATTATTTTTAAACGATACGCTTCCTCTGGATGGTCCCTTACCGTCGCCTCCAACTCTGCTCCCTAAGCCGTATCGATTGTGAATAAGGAAATTATTTTGCACAACGTATTCTTGACCCGTAAAATCATAGTGCCCATCATAACCAATTAACTCAAGCACATAACGGGCTTGATTATCGTTGCCGGCTTCTATCCAGTTATTGTGAATGAGGCTTTTTTCGTATCTGGACTTTACGTTGTTTCCTTGATTATCGTGTATGAAGTTATGCGCTAAAACTAGCTGCGCTTGAGGAAAAGTATGGGGGTCGCTTGCCACATAAATAGGGTGGCCCCACTTTTTACCCGCTTCTCTCCCACCGCTTTCAGTTATTTCCGAGTGAGCAATCGTCAAACTGCCAGCATTATAGTCCGTTCCCATCACTCCGATATGACACCCTTTTATAAGTACTTGCTTCAACACCGTACCGTGGGATTCATTTCGAAAACATACTGCAGCATCTTGAATTACAATGTTTTCAACTACCCAGAAATGGGATGAACGTAAACCAACTGCCCAGCCAAAACGGGGCACCCCACCACTTATGATCGGACGCTCATTAGCACTTTCTGCATTGGAAGTCAGAGTAATTGGATGCTCCTTACTTCCCGAAACAAATTTAATTTCGAATGGCTCAAAAACTTCAGCTTTATTCAGTACAATTGTATCTCCACTGCGTACTTTCGCCAGAACTTGAGATACTTGAGTAAAGCGTTTGTCTGAACCTACATACCACGTGGTAGGGAGTGTATTACTGTTGTCAGTTTGAACTTGCCAAGCAATTCGTAAAACGTCTCGTCGCATAGTTTTATCAGTTTCAAAAAACTCAAGACGAGTTACCTTGTGGTCATTGTGTTTTGCGGGTGCTAAAAGCTTTATACGCAACACGTCATTATCGAATATTTGTAACGTCTTGCCTGTTGTAAAGGGACCACCGTTGACAGATAAATCGTAATGCTTAGGCGTTATCTCAAGAGGTTTAGTACCAATACCCGTGAGTTTAATGCAGGCATCTAGTGTATCTCCGGGAGGAACAGATAGTGATGCTGGCATCGCAGCATAGTGCCTTACTCCCCATTGATACACTGCAATATTTTTTTCTATACAGTCACCTTCCGAGGCTATTGCGCAATGAGCGCTCAATAGCACTACGAAAAAGAATATTGTATTGTAAAAACGTTGCATAAAGAGCCTCGTAAACTTTAACCGCTATTTCGTTATCATAAAATCACAGTGCGGAATTATTTACCATGAATCACTTTATATTCTTCATGTTTGATACCGAAAAAGCCGGCAACTGAACCAGCCGCAGAACAAAGTCTAAACAGGCCGTCTACTAACTTTGTTTTGTTCAGTGTAACGATGCCCTGTACGAAACTCAAAAGGCTTCGCCCCAATCTGACCATGGTCATGAAGGTAACCCGAACTAGCGCTTTGATATACGTTTCTTCAAAAAGGTGAGATCGCGTATATCCTATACCGGAACGAAATCCCCTTCTGCAAAACCACTTAACTGTTGCTCTACTCTTAGGAAATTCTTCGTGTACAGGAGCCTCTGTGTACACGCAACGAAACCCAAGATGATTACACCTTAATGCAAAGTGATAATCACTGGCTCCCGTCATGGCAAAACGCTTATCAAAACAGGGAACTGTAGCTTCGAGAACGTTTTTTGAAAGCAGTAAGTTATTGGTATAAAACACTGGTACTTGCTCGCCTTCACTGTAAGGATTTTTTCCGTAAATGAGGTTAACAGCCCAATCAGGGGTGCCACTCTCTCCAACTGAAACAACCCGACTGGTCACAATATCGCAGTTATATCGCTCAGATGCTTCGAGCAACGTGTTAATCCAATTATCTTGCTCTAACCACTCGTCGTCATCTATAAACGCTAAAAAGTCAGCATCTAATGACTGACATAGGGAAACGCATTTATTTCTTGCAAACACTATCCCAGGCTCAGGCTCGATATCGTAAAGAAGGTTAATTGATGCATTTGAAACTTTTTTTGATTCAACCACTTTTCGGGTTTTGTCGTCATTTGCATTATCAACGACGGCAATTGTGATTTTTATTTCCTCTCGCACTTTTTGTTTGAGTAGACTATCGAGGAGTCGAGACAGCCATTCAGGCCTTCTACAAGTTATAACCCCCACAACGACGTGTCTCATCACTTTTTCCCTCTAATCAACTCTTCTACTTTCTTAATTGGCCAACTGCATTTCCACCAAAACGAATTGTATGCATCGACGAATAATTTCCTATAAAACACTTCTTCCTTTTTTACTGCTAATAAGTGTTCTTTTAATACGCTGGATAGACTAGATTGATAACTCAAGTAATCATTTCTAATTTTATCTACTTCTGCTTCATCTACTTTATCCTTCGATAGCTGTTCATAAAGTGACTGCGCCATCACAGCAAGCGGAATTTCTAAAGTAGGCTCAGTGCGTTGATTTCGCATCTTTTTATCTACGAAAGACAACGGTGATGCAGCGATATCAAAAGGTTTATCGATTAATGCAGCAATGTTTTTGGCCACGGATTCCGGAGATGATAGGAGCTTGTCGTAATGAACAATCAATCGAGGTGCGTGCATTGAGTGATAATACCCACTCAACGTATAGTTCATCCACAACATTAGTGACTTTTCCAAAGAAAAATCATCTCGCTTTTTGAGTGAACCGAATACCTCGAACGGAGATCTCAGCATCAGTATATAATGAGGTAATACCTTTTCATTTTCTTTAAGTACCTTTTTCCAAAAAGGAAGTAACAAGGTAGTTCTGGGGTCTTTCATTCCCCAAAAGGCCTGATTATCGTAATCTTCCTTAAGCAAAGAGTGAGCTTTTTCTATAAAGAAAGACTCCTTGCCGATAGAATAATCGCCAATGTCCGCTATCGGATCATCCCAAGAAGATGCTAGTTCATCTAACATGAGATCATTAAGCGCTACCAATTCCGCGTTTTCAAAGAAGCCTTTTTCATTTACCCCTTTCTGTGCTGCGAATAAAGTTTTGCCCATAAAAATACCTAGTTCATCAAGTAAACCAGAAAGCGCGGACGTTCCGCTTCTGTGCATCCCGATAACGATAAGTGCTTTATTTTGCATTCTATTGGACTCGATTTTTGGTTTGTTTTAATTTAATGAGTAGGTTAGAAGGCATCACTGATAATAATGACGCTGCAACTAGGCTTTCTAAATGCCAAGGCTTTACCTTCCAAGCAGATAGGAAGCAGCTTGCCGATAATTGTGGTGAATTTCTATATAAAAAATTATTAGCGTAATGCTTGTAAGCATTGTACTTGGCGTTTTTGCAGAGCGACTTTTCTCGAGGTGTCAGGTCTTCTATAGACGCTATTTTTTCAATGCAGGAGAGGTCAGCGATTAGCATTTTTTTATTATCCAAGGAGTAGTTTTCCCCATGAATAAAGTAAATGGCTAAGGGGGTTTTAGCGACGGCAAGTTTTGATATTCTCGCTACCTTGAGCCAAAGGTGCCTATCGTCCACTCCGTGTAGCTCTCGGCTTTCATCCAACCCATTCACCTGATTTAACACTGTCCTACGGACCATAGCAGTGCAACAAGAGACAAAATTTCTGTTCAGGAGCGCTTCAAAACACTCCCCCTCAAACTCAGGGGTTGAGCATTCACGTTTGCCGTGCCTATCAATGTCCACCCAGCTATAAACCAACCCTACATCGGGGTCGCTAAAAAGTGGAATTTGTTTCTCAAGTTTTTGAGGAAGCCATTGATCATCTTGATCGCAAAAGCCAATAACTTCACCAGTTGCTCGTGCAATACCAAAATTTCGAGCAGATGCTACGCCACCATTTTGCTTTTTAAAGTATTTAACGCGCTCATCTTCCAGATACTTTTCTATTAGGTTTTTCGACTCATCAGTGGAGCCATCGTCAATAAGGAGCAGTTCAAAATTATCGTAGGTTTGAGACAATATACTTTCAATTGTTTGGGTAAGTGTCTTCGCCCCATTGTAGACAGCCACGATTACACTTGCTTTTACGCTGCTCACTTCTTACTCCTTGAGGACTAAAGCCTCATCAAAAATATTATTATTAGATATAAACCTATCAAGCTCATCAAACTAAGCACAAAAGTTTGGGCTATCTCTTTATTGGAAATTGATAGACCTAAGTCGGGATATTGTTTCGAAACACGGATGAAGCACGCTGCAGTCATAGCTGCAAAAATGTAGAAAAAGATTACGTAACTTCTACTAATAAAGAAAGCTGTACTACAAAATCCAATTAGAGAAACTTGCAAAAATATTGCAAGTGAAATTTCACGAGAAAGTTTAGGATCTTTGGCGTGTTCCGTTTTCTTGAGATTTATGACTTTAAGCAACATGATCATGCACAGAAGAACAAAGGTCATCCACAACATGTAACCTACAACTCCCAATTCTGCCATCACAGTGACAAATGAGTTATGGGCGACTTTGTAGTGATACTCCAGAAAACGTTCTTTTCCAAATCCAAACAGTGGCCTGTGGAACAACATTTGAATGCCTTCATACCACGCCGTCAGTCTCTGCATGGCGCTTTCATCGTCTTTGCTTATCGTCCTAAATGAACTCATAACGATAATTACGCCTGGCACTGAAAGACTAGCTAGCACCAAAGATTTTACGCGACCAAACCTAAGGTAGAAAAATGAAAATAAAACAGCCATTACACCCACTAGCGAACCTCGACTCCCTGTCCAGTAAATACCCATCACCAGTACACCAGCTACTGCAAGCCACATAAGCTTCATGAGAAAACGTTGAGTATTGACCATAAAGAAAATGGCGATGGGGATATTCATTACCAAAAACATCCCCATGTCATTCGGGTCATTAAACACCCCAATGTATCGCGCCTGGGCCATTTGATTAGGACCGTCGTTTCGATAAATAACTGTTTCAGCCCAACCTTCTCCAAATGGCGAGGATATCTGAACGTAGGCGTGCTGAGACATAATCACGCAAGCAACTAGAGAGATAAATAGAATGACTTTTTGTCGGCCGAAGGATGTGAGAAAGCCTAAGAAGAGAATGAAGGGGATAATATTCGCATTGATCCAGTCGATAACATATCCAAGGTCATTAAAGTAACGTGACGCTCGGACTTCTGAAAGCAACATTGAGAAGAACATCAATATTAAAATTGTGCATTGAACGTTCCATGCCTTCGGCCTTAACGAAACTAAATAAGCAAAAAAGGTAATTATTAGGACTATTCTAAGCAGTGGAAACTGTACATTCAGCACGGGCCACTCGTGTGGTCTTATAAGGACTAACGCGGTATATACACAAAGTAAGAAAAAACCGAACTTAGCATCAGATGTAGATGAACTTGCGCCAAACGACGCTTTTTTCTGGGGAACTGCAACCATTAGAAAACTAAACGCCTTTTTATTTTTCTGGCAAAAACCTTAAATTTAGCTAAAACCCAGGTAAGCTTATGTGCATGTATTTCTACTTCATAAACAGGCTCTGAGCTCGATGCCAAACTCTGTTTATAGGTCTCATCAAGTGATGAAGACATAAAGTCATAATGAGACAGCGATTGTTCTCTAGCCTTTTGGGCTTGTGCGCTATGCAACAACTTACCGGGAGATACGTTAGGCTTTTTGTCTTCGTCGAAACCACTTTGGTAAAAAATGACGGTATTGTTTGAGCGTATACCGTAATTTACGCCGATAACTTCACTTCCCTGCTCCAAATACAACATAGACAAGCTGCCGGTACTTAATAGCTTACGAGCAATATTACGGTGAAATTCTCGAAACACATGAGCATCGAATATCGCTTTATATCCCCTACTTATCCACCTTTTCCTATTTAGGGTGATTAGAGCATTAAATACTCGTTCAAGGTCGTGCTCAGTTGTTACTTGGCAAATACGCATCCCTGCCCGAAGCGCGGCATTCCGAAGCCTTTTCGTTTTTCGTATAAGCTTTTCTGCACCATCAGGGATATCAACAAGATAGCGCCTTCTTACCAGATTAATCGTTGTGGGAAAATCACTTCTTTCCACTGCGCTTAGTATCAATGCATTGGGACTCACATTACTTAACCGAATGGAATTTAATCCTTCTTTCCTCATTGTTGATTGAATGACCGATAAAGGTTCGCTCACATCAACTGCTGAAGAGCGCATCAAAAAGTCCTGTGCTTCACTGCATGTCTCTATGTCTGTTGGTTCATAGCTACCTATGTAGCAAGCGGTTTTTAAATTACTTTTGCTTATATAAAGTGGTAATACACAAACAAGCGCTTCAGCATCCCAACTAGTAAAAATAAGCAGCTTTTCGATATGTTCTGTGTAAAATTCCGCCCATGTGGATACCCAATCAAAACTATTAAATGCGCTTTTAAACTGGGCGTTGCGCTCCAACTCTAACCAAGAGGAGCGAATGGCCTTCATTTCATGAACATTATTTATAATTCGTGTGCTTATCACACTATTCACTGCAGCGCTCTTTCGATATTGCTCAGGTTACAACTAGATTCGCAAGGCACAATTATCCACTGAATAGATGATGACATATCGCCGGAAAGAGCGTTCTTAAGTCGGGATTTTTTTAAACCAAACGGCGACTTGTAGAAGCCAGACGATGTGCCATATCGATATGCGATCAAAAATCGCTTCGTATATTTATCACGAACTTCCCGAACATTCCATTTGTCAGTATCGAGACTTCGAACTACGTTAAACCCTTCTGGTATAGGGTTATTCAAATAATAAGAGGCCTTATCGTCTAAATGCTCTCCGTCGAACTCAAAATTTACGAGTTCAATATCTTCTATTGTTACACTGCAAACTCTCGCATAGTTATATATTCTAGGCTCTATGGTGAGTGTCGCAGCCGAGCAATCCTCATTCGACACATCATCTGCAATCATCAAGGCAACGCTAGAGGATAGGACTAAACAAAGCCCACATGCGATGATCAGCGCACTACGTGATAAAGACGAATTCAAATCGCGTTTACTGGTTATTCCGCTTTTTCCTGCCGCATGCTCCCTATCTTCAAGTTTCCTACCTATATAAAACTGAAAGATTGCGACGGGAATATAGATGTACCAACCAAAGTTATTGTGATCCGTCATCAAACTACTTTGCATATCAGTTTCATGACCAATTACGATAAGCGCAGCGATACGAAGCCAATTCGTAACAAGAGCCCCAAGTAAAGAAACTGCGGTAAAAATAAAAGCAGAGCGAAATGTTTTAAGATATAGAAATATGTACAAGCTGCTAATCGCAGCGGAAACAATCACATATCGTAAACCACTGCACCCTTCGGCAATTTCAAATACACCTGCAGGTATAGTAACGAACTCATTTTCTACATAAACCGGGATATTCGTTAAACCCATTATCGCCGTAACGACATAAACCGACAATGACTGCAATGGAACTGCAAGCGCCCCCCAAAAAGGGAAAATAAAAACTAAGAACGCAAAGGGGAAAAAAGTAGAGACATTAAATCTGAATACACAAAATATCAGCGAATATAGAACAGCCAAGGAAGCAGCCCAATAAAGCAAACTAGTTTGTGACCACGTGGCGAGTACAAGACCTACGCCAGTTGTGAGCGCGAGCCCTATCCACACTAAGCTCGGCTGTGTTCGGAATAGGACGCGATTTTCTTCTTCAAGAATATAGAAGAGGTAAACAATGATGAAGGGTACGAGATAAGCATGTGAATAAGTCCCATCATCGAAACTATATGCCCATAAAGAGCCCATAATTGGGTAGTTGAATATACACCACAATAGTGTGATAAAAATTAAAACCCAAAAATGTCTGTGCACCCTCAGTTCCATTGATACTTCCCTAATTCAATTAAAATGCGCTATCTGCCCTTACCGAACAACACAACTTCTACCGTTCTGATGAGAATAAGAATATCCAAAAGCAAGCTCTGATGCTTTACGTAATACAAATCAAACTTCAATTTTTCCATTGAATCTTCAACGCTCGCTCCGTACGGATAATTGAGCTGTGCCCAACCCGCCAAACCAGGCTTAACGTTATGACGTTGATTATAATACGGCACTTCTCGAACAAGTTGCTCTACAAACTCTGGACGCTCAGGACGAGGGCCGATGAAAGACATTTCACCCTTAAACACATTAAGCAATTGAGGTAATTCATCAACGCGGTATTTGCGAATAAAGTGACCAATTCGAGTTACTCGATCATCATTCTTACTCGCCCATTTAGCGCCATCTTTCTCCGCGTCGGGGCGCATACTGCGAAATTTAATTATTTTAAAAAGCTGTCCGTTCAAGCCAACACGCTCTTGTTTATAAAATACAGAAACACCGGTTCGCCGCCCGTCATCGAAGTAAATGATAATGGCTGTAGCAAGCATAATTGGCCAAACAAAGAAAAATATGATGAAGGCGAGAATTGCGTTAATAGAATAATCTAAGGCGTCGCGAAGATAGTTTTGACTCTTGAAACCATTTGAGTAGATAACCCAGCTCGGATACATGAGATTCACGACAATTTGCCCTGTTTCCCTTTCCATAAAGTCGAGAAGCTCGGTAACTTCAATGCCACGCAATCTGCAATCAAACAAGACTTCTACTGGTAACGTTCCTCGACGCTGATCACACGCGATAACGATTTCTTCAATCTCGTTATCAGCAATAAACTGTTGGAAATTTTCATCTACTTTTACATGAATAATTTTTTCTTTATGAATTCCGTCTTCGCGATTGTCGCCAGGTATAGGGATGAATCCAACCAACTCGAAACCAATGCGATCAACATCACGACGCATTCTTTTTTCAATAATGGAAGCACGCTCTCCTGCACCTAAAACGATAATTCTGACTTTTCCAAGTCCGAGTAGACCAAGACGATTTGTAAAATATCTGAAGACAACGAGCGTTATAATGATTGCGCTAACTGATGCAGGTAAGAAGTAGCTATCCATCAACAGTCGATCGAATAAAGCACGGCTGACTACTTCAACTAAAAAGTAGCTCAAACCAACACTTACAAAAATTCGTCGAATTATTCCTCTAAATGTTTCGCGAAGTTTTGCTTCATAGAGTCCTACCGACAAGGAGCATAATAGAATCGCGACCGTTAATAGCCCGGTATTTACCAAGAGCTTTTCAATAGGAACTTGGGAGGATAGCCCAATTTGCGTCAATATAAAGTGGGTAATATACCCTATATAAGCAATAAGTAATGCTTCGGTTATAACTAATATATTTGAGCGTTTATTCTGATTTCGCTTATTTACTGCCACCCCTGGCCTCCCAAAACTACTTTATATTACCCATCATAAAGGGATTTATTCTAATAGACTAGAATTGATGTTGGCATTATAGTGTCAATTCCCGTAGGGTAAACAAAAAAGCACGCTAAAAATTAACCATACGAGTGTAGGATGATCTCTTATGTATCGCTTTAAGTCGTTCCGTTTTATTTCCACCGTAGCGTTAGCCACTACAATAATTGGATGTTCGAGTAACTCGACACTTCCACAGGCTACAACCCGCGCATCACTCACCACTGATGTGAATCAATATCAATATTTAATAGGTCCTGGTGACACATTAACTATCTTCGTGTGGAGGAACCCCGAAGTATCAGGCCAGTTTGTAGTTCGCCCAGACGGGAAAGTAACCACTTCCTTAGTTGAAGACATTGATGTGGCAGGTAAAACTCCGTCAATGCTTGCCCGTGAAATTGAAGAGCAGCTTTCTACATATATTAATAGCCCACGTGTTACGGTTAGTGTAAACAGCTTTTCTGGCCCACTCAGTGAACAAGTGCGCGTTATCGGGGAAGCAACTAACCCGAGTGCCGTTAATTACACTGAACATATGACGCTTCTTGACCTCATGATAGCTGTAGGTGGACTAACAGAGTTTGCCCATGGTAATGGCGCGAAATTAGTTCGCGTGGTCAATGGGCAACAGAAAACTTATACCCTAGACATTGATGATTTAATTCGCAGCGGAGATATATCAAAGAATGTTGATATTTTACCGGGCGACATTGTCATCATCCCGGAAGCATGGTTTTAGTTCTAAGCAGTTAACGGAACAATTTAATGCAGGATTTACAACAAACGCTTCTCCAGTTCTTGGATTTAGCTAAAGGGATATGGATAAAGAAACGCCACGTCATTATTATGTCGTGGCTTATATGCCCACTTGGCTTCCTAATGGTAGCCACCCTACCCGATGAGTATACCTCTAAGGCGCAAGTTTATGTGGATACTCGGTCAGTCCTTCAACCTTTACTTAAAGGTTTAGCGATTCAATCCGATCCCGATTCAGAAGTAAAAATGATGGCGCGCACTCTTCTTAGTCGCTCAAACGTTGAGACTATAGCAAGAGAAAGTGATTTAGATATCACCACAAATACGGCCAACGAATTTGAAGACTTGGTAACGCAGTTAGCCTATGAAATTCAGCTCAAGTCTGCGGGTCGCGATAATATTTACAATATATCTTACGAACATACGAATGCAGTAACCGCACAACGTGTTGTTCAAGAAACACTAGATTTATTTGTGGAAGGCTCCCTAGGCAACAATCGGAGAGATACCGACACAGCGGGACGTTTTTTGGATGAGCAAATTGCGGAATATGAAGCCCGGCTATCAGAATCCGAGCAGCGGCTAGCTAACTTCAAAAGACAGTATAACAATATACTTCCCCTATCGGGCACATACTACTCGAGACTACAAACGCTTAATTCAGAGCTTGAAGCAACGGTACTTTCTATTCGCCAAACTAATGAACAAGTTGATTCTTTAAAATCTCAAATTAAAAATCAAGTTGCTTCAACAAACCTAGGTGTTACTAATCAGGAAGATAGCGTTCTTAAAACCCGGTACGACGACCGAATTAAGAACTTAGAAGAAGAGCTTGATAAGTTAAAGCTAAGATTTACTGATAAACACCCAGATGTAGTGGAAACTAAGCAATTATTGGAAAGCTTGGAAGCCTCAAGACAAAGAGAGGTTGACGCATTTCTCGCCGCTGCTGAGGGTGACATTCAGGGCCCGATGAATGAGTTAACTCAAGAAATCCGCCTAGAAATGAGCCGTCTTCAAAGTGAAATCGCTTCGTTAAGCGTTAAAGAGGCAGATTTAAAAACAAAAATCGCTGAGCTAGAGTCAAAAGTTGATCTTATTCCTCAAATAGAAGCTGAGTCTACGGCACTAAATCGTGATTATGACATCCTTAAGAAGAAATATGAGGAACTATTAGCACGTCGTGAAGCTGCAGATCTGTCTCGTAGAGCAGATGTATCGGCTGAGGAACTACAGTTTCGTATTATTGAGCCACCAATGGTGCCAAACAAGCCATCTGGACCTCACAGAATTATTCTTTATACCGTCGTTCTTATTCTTGGATTTGGTACAGGTATTGGTTTAGCTTTCCTTATAAGCCAACTTAACCCGGTGCTTGTCAGACCAAAACAACTACTGAGACTTTCAGACTACCCAGTTTGGGGAACAGTGAGTCACTTAGAGTTTGAGCGAATAAACAAAAAGAACAATCGTAGGCTACTCGTTTTTCTCGCCTCCTCGGGTGCAATCGTTATGATATACGGCGTGCTTATTGCCGCTGAAATAATGAATATTAATATTGCAGAGAGGTTCTTTTAAATGAAAAATACAATTGAAAAAGCTCTGCAAAGACAAAAAGCTGAGCGAGAAAAGCAACAAAAAGAAAAGCAGGAAGAATCTCCACGCTTTGAGCATGATAGTGCTGTTGAAGCGCAAGAGTCTGAGTCGACGACCAAGATTTCGCGTGACGAACCACTACCAAACAAGGCACAAGAAATTGAGCCACGTGAGCCCCTACACGAATTTCCTCCGTTTAACCTAAACTTAAAAGAGCTTAGCGACAAGGGGCACATTTCGGTAATAGGTGAGCGTAAGCAAATTAATGAAGAGTATCGAGAAATTAAGCGTAAGCTAATCGCTAACGCCTTTGGCCCTCTATCAAAAACGCTCAATAATCCGAACATTATCATGGTTACCAGTAGCCGCCCTTCTGAAGGTAAGACTTTCACAGCAACTAACTTAGCGCTTAGCATTGCAGCGGAGCAAGATAAGACAGTATTGTTAGTCGATGCTGACGTGCTCAAACCAAATGTATTGAATACATTAGGTTTAGAGCGGAGAAGAGGATTGATGGAATATTTGACGGGAGATGTAGAAGATATTTCTGAGGTGCTTTACCCGACAAACATCGATAAGCTTAAAATTATTCCCGCAGGAAAATCACATCATTTATCTACAGAGATGCTCGCTAGTCAAAAAATGCACGAGACTGTAGATGAATTCGCCAATCGATACCCAGATCGTATTGTAATCTTTGATACACCTCCTCTTATTGGTATTAACGAAAGTGCGATTTTGGCAAACTTCGCAGGTCAAGCAGTAGTCGTGGTAGAGGAAGGGAAGACGAAGATTAACGATATCAAAATGTCGGTGGAGCGATTAAATCCCGAAATGGCTATCGGGTTCGTTGTGAATAAATCAATACACCACGATACTGATGGAAGTGGATATTATGGATATTATTATGCCGAGCGAGAAAATTAAAACACAAAGGCGGCAGCAATTGACGTTATGGGGTGCGTTTTTAGGTACCTCTTTCTTTTGCACATCAGATGCGTTCGCAGAGTTAAAAATTACTGGCAAAGCTGAGGCTGAATATATCTTTCAAGATGTAGACTCTGAGTCAGAGGGTCAACTTTCATTAGATACTTTTCAGGTAACACCAACTATCAATGCCAGTCTCGATACAAAGACATTTACTGGCTTTTGGACTGGCTCTATAACGCATTTAGAACGCGATAAAGTTGACGATAGCCGCAATGATACCTTTGAAGAATACCTTTACAGTCTTGTGTGGCAACCACTGGACCGTTTTGTACAAATTGAGGCACAAGGTGCGCTAAATTATCAAAACACTAACGCCAATAATTATTTGGTATCAGATCTTTTAAACAACTCAGACTCCCTTTCGAAAACTCGTTCAAATCGAATTTCGGCGCTCACAAATATTGATCAGGGGGATTGGATTAAAATTCAAGGTGGCATTGCTTATTCAGATGTCGCTTCTGAGCGCTCTACGCTCAACAGTGGTAACGCTCTAAACAATAACACAGTGGAACTTTTTGGTGGCGCTTCCAATGGCGATAATCCTCAGAGATTTATGTGGGAGATAAACGGTGCATATATAAACACTGATCGCGCACAAAATAACGATGATGAATTTATTACTCGAAATGGAAACGCTTTTGTAGAGGTTGCTGTTTTAAAGAACATCGGTGTCAGATTAGCGGCACAGCACGAAGCAAACCAAATTTCTAACCGTGACGACACAACAAGTAGCACACGTGAATTTAACTCATACGGAATAGGCTTGTCCTATCGGCAAAGCGAAGATAGGTATATTGCCATTACTGCCAACACCAGTGATTCTGATGTTGAAGAAAATGACGGCGAGACCTTTATAGGTTTAGATTTTAGCTGGGCATTGAGTCCTAGAACGAATTTATCGGGTTCCTACGGTAGACGCTTCTACGGCGAAGCTGCCTCGTTTGACGCAAGCTATAACTCTAAGTACTTGCGTACAAATTTTAATTACAGTGAGGACGTAACAAATACGTCTAGGCTTTTAGCCAATCCGCAAAACCTTGGTGTGTTCGTATGTCCTTCAGCAACTATCTCTATTGCTGACTGCTTTCAACCTAATAGTCTAAGTTATCAACCTGATGCAAGTGAACAACTTGTTCAATTAACGTCTCAAGTTATCGAGTTTGACGATAATATAATTGTTAGAAAAAGCTCTAATTTTCAGGCAGGCTATGACTTTTCTCGCATCACAGTGGCCTTAACGTCTCGCTATGCTGAAGATGATTACCTCGATTTAGATCGCCTTAGACGAACTTACTCCCTTGGAACAACTTTGGTCTATAAGCTAGGAAGCTACACTAATTTAAATGCGGAAGTTACCTACGCCAATATTACTCAAACTGCTGAGCAGGAAGATCTGGATGGAGAATCCGACAATTGGCGTGGCAGTGTTGCCCTTCAGCGCCAACTGGGACGATACATAACTGCAGTTGTCGATTTTACCTATGTAGACCAGTCTGGTGATATTAATGCGGGAGTAGGCTTGTTTGGCAATGATTTCTCAGATAGGCGCTTGTCACTTTCAATCATTTATAAGTACCAGTAAACAAGAAAGCGCCATAAAGGCGCTTTTTTTACAACTATTCTTTCTTATCATCACTCTTAAGCCGCACATACGTCTTAAACTTCTTCTTCATCAGTTTATCCACGTACTGGGTCATTTTCACTTTCTGTGAAATAGCATCATCTAAGGCGTCGACTAACTCAGCTAGCATATCTAAATAGTATTTAGAGTCACGAATAACGTTGCCTTTAGGCGTCATGATGGTTTGGCTTTCAGGGTGGTCAGCAAAGCCCATATGTTCTGTCACTTCTGCGCCAGTTTTTTCCGGTTCAAACATTTCGGCTTTAACTTCTTCAATCACCTCATTAACTGCAACAGCATCGAAGTTATCTAACTCTTCTAAGAAGCCATAGAGCATTACTCTGTCCATTAGCGTATTAATTTTTCGTGGGATACCGCGAGAGAACATGTGAATTCGTTCAAATGCCTCATCACTAAATAACTGTGAACCGTTCCACCCTGCATGGTGCAAACGGTACTCAATATATTCTTTGCACTCTTCCAACGAAAGCGGAGCAAGATGGCAAGACGCCACAATTCGCTGTCTAAATTGCTCCATATTTGGCGCTCGCAGAATGGGTTGAAGCTCTTCCTGCCCCAGTAAGAAACTTTGAATTAGCGGCTTACCGTTTAGCTGAAAGTTACTTAGCATTCTCAACTCTTCGATAGTCTCAAGCGGTAGGTTTTGTGCTTCATCCACAAGTAACAACGCACGTCGACCTACTTTATTTAGATCGTACAAGAAGATTTCAAGTGCTTTTAATATATCGGCTTTTGAACGCCCTTCCGTAGGGATATCAAATTTAGATGCGACCATTTTTACCAGCTCATCTGGCGACAGCTTAGGCGTTACTATCTGAGCAGCTGCGATGTCGTCTTCAATTTCTTCAAGCAGGCTGTTTGCAACGGTAGTTTTTCCGGTTCCTATTCCACCGGTGATAACAATAAAACCTTCAGCTTGGGAAAGACCGTACTGCAGATAGGACATGGCGCGTTTGTGCCACTTACTTGCGAAGAAAAACTCTGGATCTGGGGTTAACTGAAACGGTTTCGAGTTAAGTCCATAATAACTTTCGTACATGCAATTTACCGTTTTTCCATTAAAAATGTGCGTTCGAAACTATAAGCGTAAATACCTATTATCGATACAGCGCGCTGATTCTCTATGGTAACCAACATTACGCAATTATCGAAGTATTATATTTACGCCTAGCCTTTGGATAATTCTGCTAACATTAGGCTAAGAGTAATAATTTACATTGAATTACATTGTCACAAAGTATATCAGTCAACGACGACAATACCCACCGGGGAACCTCAAGACCACCTTGGTATCTTTACTTAGTCGAAAACAAGCTCGGGCACATTTATACAGGGATTACCACAGACCCCAAGCGCCGTATCGCCCAGCATAGAGGAGAGTTAAAAGGTGGCGCAAAAGCCTTAAAAGGCAAAGCACCACTGAGTTTTAAAGCGGTATTCGAAGTTACTGATAAATCCCACGCTTCAAAGCTTGAGTATGAAGTAAAAAGAATGAGTCGCCCTCAGAAAAATCGAATTATTCATAAAGGGCAACTCCATGAATTATTGTGTATTCGAGCCCAATTCGAAGATTAGTATAATTCATCAATTCTTTATAAAACGGTTTTCCCCTACCCGCCTAGCACACCATTGATGATCATAGCGTTACCAATGCTGAGCGTGAACCCGAGTGCAGCTACGCCAACGTTATGCTGTTGATCAACTTCCTGACGGAAATTCATGCCAAATAAGATAATTTTTTTGCTCGCTAGTACCAGAATGTGAAGTGCAATCGCCAGACCTACACTGACAATCAACCAGCCCGTTACGTTGCTCACGTAGCCGGACGGGTTGTAAATGAGCAAATTCTTGGCCGCAGATACAATCATTGCTGTACCAAGTAAGTTACCGGTATGCTCGATAGCAAGTGCTAACTGCCCTTTTTCCAGCGCCCCTTGGAATGAATCGTTCTGATTGTCTCTCGCATACCTAAATTCTAAAATTCGCGTCATGACAAGCAGCATAGTTAAGACAACAGTAAACCCCGTTACAATTGCTATAAGCGCATTCATATCACTGCCATCTACCCACACCATGATGTTGCGCAAAACGATTGCACTTGCAACAAGACTCGCAGCATCAACCAGTGCAACACTAACGCTTCTATCGGCTATCATGGCATGGGTATCTACTTTATTGAGTACCAGTTTATCGTGAGCGAAACGCCCAAATTTCACTAGTATAATGCCCACAATACCGAAGGTTACCATTCCAATCGCCGCTTCTTTGTAACCCATGCCAATATGACGTCCAACAACAGAGCTTAATACGATGCACAGCGACAGCATGCCGCCTGCAATGCTGATCCCAAATGCGAAGTTATCTTTTACACCTAGCTCTTCTGTTACTGAGTATTTTCTAAATGCGCCCGTCAGCCACTTCATAATCATTAGCAGTACTAACGCTATCGCTACATCCATAGCGAGGTAAATCAACAGTTCTTGCGTTAGGGGTACTAGTTTTACTAAGGCTTCCACGTTATCTTTGCTCCTTGAACACACAAAGTTCGTCTGATTATTTTCACATTTACATCGAAATATCAGTGACAGCTAAATGAATAGCATTCATCCGATACAAATTTGTACAACGATGACATCGAACTTGTTCAGATTTATTTTAGTCAGGGCCTAACAACCTATGTATTACACCCAGGGTTAGCAGGCACTTGCCGACAGTGAATTTTGGGCCATATATTCATGGGTCCAGCAACACTTAGCCTTGAGTACTTGCAATTACAATTGTGAGTATTCATCCGTTTAACACGAGTGATATCTCATAAGACGCGAGCATTATGCCAATAGACAACGAAAATAGCATGACAAACGCAGAACTTGCTGAAAAGTTTTGGCAGCAGTTGTTAACAGCACCGGCAATGAGTGAAAATGACAAAGTGATTGTTGAAGCCCATAGTGAAACGCTAAAACAAGCGTTTTCCCGTTCAGCATTCTTAGCAGAAACACTGATTCAAAAGCCCTCGTTTGTTTCTCGAATCGTTGAACATTATCGCCCCTTAGAAAACAGTGAAGAACTCCAGTCCGTTGGCGCTACCATATCTTCTGACTACCACACAGCCCTCGACGATAAATTACAAGGCGTTGTTAGCGAAGATGATCTAATGCAAGTATTGAGGGAGTTCAGAAACAAAGAGATGGCACGAATTGCTTTCCTCGACGTTCTCAACAAGCAACCCATAGAAACATCACTTATACATGTTTCTGCATTAGCCGATGTACTCATTAGCGGTGCATACCACTGGCTTTATCAACACTTAGCAGCGCGCTATGGAAAACCACAAAGTCACGGCAAAGATATGCACATGTATATCCTGGGAATGGGGAAATTAGGAGGGAAAGAACTCAACTTTTCTTCTGATATCGATTTAATCTTTGCGTACCCTGAAAAAGGCGAAACCCAAGGAGGGCGAAAAAGCTTAGAGCACCAGCAGTTTTTTACCAAGGTCGCGCAAAAGCTCATTCAAGCATTGAATAAAGTAACTAATGATGGCCAAGTCTATCGCGTTGATATGCGTTTACGCCCTTTTGGCGATTCCGGACCACTTGTAATGCATTTCGCCGCACTTGAAGACTATTACCAAGACCAAGGTCGCCATTGGGAGCGCTTTGCCATGGTAAAAGCGCGGGTGATTAACGATGATGATTCGCAAGATGTGAAATGGTTAAACAGCATTTTACACCCTTTTACCTTCCGCCGTTACTTAGACTTCACTACTCTGGATGCTCTCCGTAACATGAAAAAGCTGATCGCCACAGAAATACGCAGACGCAGACTGAGTAACAATATAAAACTCGGCGCTGGTGGCATTCGGGAAGTGGAATTTTTTGCTCAGAGCTTTCAGTTGATCCATGGAGGACGAGAGCCAGCATTACAAAGTAAGTCATTACTTCGCACTTTAGACGCTCTAACCGAGCTCGATATTGTCGAAAGTGAAGTAACACAACAACTTAAGCAGGACTATCTGTTCCTAAGAAAAGTAGAACATACGCTTCAACAAGCTCAAGACCAGCAGACCCAGACCCTTCCTGAATTACCTTGGCAACAAAACGCACTAATAGGAGTAATGGGGTTTGAATCTTACCGTGACTTTTTAGCACATTTAGATGCTGTCATGGCACGTGTTCACACACACTTCAATGAATTAGTTGAGGAATCCCATGATACGCACTCAGAAGAAGACCAGCTTTTCACTGCCTGCCAAGATGCATGGCGTTTAGCGCTGCAAGAAGATGAGTTTACTGAAACCTTTAGCGAACACCTTTCTTCTAGTGATATTAAAGGCATATTTTCTATTCTTATTGCCTTCAAAGATAAGCAGCGCAATTATCGTATTGGCCAAAAGGGCGAAGATACATTAAATAAGCTACTCCCTGAAATCTTGTATGTGCTTATTAACCAACACCCAAATTACATCCCACAGGTACTCGACCGTTTACTTGGCGTAATAGAAGCGATTACTGGCCGTACTACCTATCTTGACCTATTGCTCGAAAACCCGGACGTACTCAAGCAGTTAGTAAGGCTATGTGAGCGCAGTGACTGGATTGCCCAAGAAATTAAGCGCTTTCCCTTATTGTTGGATGAATTACTCACGCCGTTATACCTCGGTCAGCAGAACACCGATATTCATACCAGCAAACAGGAATATCAGCTGGAGCTGCGTGAAACCATGCTTCGTATTGAACAAGATGATGTTGAAATGCTTATGGATGGCTGGAGGCAGTTTAAGCTTTGCCAGCAGCTACGTATCGCCGCCAGCGACATCAGTGAATCACTGCCCATAAACAACGTGAGCGATAAGCTTACGGTACTGGCTGAAGTAATATTGGAAAACGTGGTAGACGCAGCGTGGATGCAAATGCAGCAGCGCTATGGCGTTCCAGCACACTTAGAAGGAACCGACAAAGGGTTTGCAGTTATTGGCTATGGAAAACTAGGCGGGTATGAACTCGGATATGGCTCTGACTTAGATTTGGTCTTTTTACATAGCGCCCCTCGCGGGGTAAGTACAGACGGCAAGAAGTCTATTGAGGCACAGCAATTTTACATTAAGCTGGCGCAACGCATTATGCACCTTCTCAATACTAAGACCTTGTTTGGCCAATTATATGAAACAGACCTCCGCTTGCGCCCTTCTGGAAATGCAGGACTGTTGTGCTGTCATATTGACGGTTTTGAAAAATATCAGACAGAAGAAGCGTGGACGTGGGAACATCAAGCGTTGGTGCGTGCCAGAGCTATTTGTGGAGACCCTCTTCTATTAAGCGATTTTACACGTGTAAGAAATACCGTATTAGGAAGGGAAAGAGACGTGAACGCGCTGGCTGAAGACGTATGCAAAATGCGCTTAAAAATGCGCGAACATCTGCTTTCAAAGAACAACGATAAGGTTGATTTAAAGCAGTGTGTCGGTGGTATTACCGACATCGAGTTCATGGCTCAATATCTTGTGTTGGCTAATGCGCACTTACATTCAGCCATGATGGAGTACCCGGACAATCTGCGCATTTTCGACGCAGCGGTTAAGAGTGACATCATTGATGCGACCACTGCACACAAATTACAAAAAGCGTACTTAAAACTGCGTGAACAATATCATCACTTAACGTTAGCGGATACTAAGTATGCAGATCAAAGTGAAGAGCTAGACGCCATCCGAGAACAAGTAACCCAACATTGGGATACACTGTTTGGAACGTGTAACGATTAACCGAGAACGATTAACCTCTAACTATACGGCAGTTGGTGGTGAGGAACTCCGTTTCTTCGGCCGTCACCACCAGCGAACGCTGTTCTGCGCACAAATAAGCTTTCACCTGCCCCTCGAAACTACTATCTATGGCGCTGGCAATCTTAGCCAATGAACCCGCTACAGTGTTGTCTAATTGGAACTGGTGCTTAATAACAAAATCTTGTTCGAGGTTCCATATCACCTGCATCCCCTCGGCCTGTGCATACTGCGAAATTGCTTCGCGTAATGTATTTCCTTCCTGGAACGTGCGGTATTTATGCTCACCGGTCCAGTTCTTTTCAACTGGGCGGGTTTGGCTAGACATTTGCGCAAGCTTATTGTCTAAATTTGGATCGACGCCCGCAACATCCAGTACGAAATCCCCCTGCTCGTCCTCCACCGGGTCGGTAGCCGACATTCGAAAGTCTCGATAGAATTCACTTAAACCACGTGAGACAGACTTCTCTTCCGCCTGCCCTTGAGGAACAGGCTCTTGGTCCTGAGTTTGAAGCATATAGATGAGCACGCCCGCAATGATAACAAGCACTGCCGCTATGCCAATTTGCTTTGCCCAAAACGATGAACTTGAATAACTTGTCTGTCCCATAACTTACCAATGTGTAGCCACTTTTAATCGAAAATCAGCTTATGCTATGTGTATGAACTTAAGCATAATTCTTCTATTTTAGTCTACCTCTAGACGATAAGCCTATTATTCTATTTATCTAATTTTCATCGCTAGGTGTTTATTCATACCCAACTATAGTGATTTATACAGAGACTCTGGGTTAGATGCGGGTCTGGTTTTGAACCTTTTGTGCATCCACAAGTAGCTTTCTGGTTGCTCTTTCACTGCCGCATCTACATGTTGATTGAGCAATGTTAATGCTTCAGCATCTTCCATATCGCCTAATTGAGAAAGCGGTGGATATATTTTAATTTTGTAACCGCGCTTCGTATATTGCGACGTTATAAGCATGGGTTCAGAGTGGCTCCGCCTAATAAACATGAGCGTTGCCGTTGTGGTCGCGGTCTCTTTTACCCCACCAAATGGGACAAATATACTTTGCTTCGGACCGTAGTCTTGGTCAGGCAAATACAAACACAATTCTTTGTCATCAAGCGCCGCAAGTAATGCCTTAGCATTGCGTTTATCAATCATGTATTTATTTGAGCGATTTCGCCCGTGATACTGAAGGTAATCAACTAACGGATTGTTGTGCTTGCGATAAAACGCAATACTGGGATGAAAAAAGCCAATTCCCCGACACGCAAACTCTAAGTTCATGTTGTGAAGGGCCATGCCGAATACGCCTTTGCCGCTGGCTAATGCCGCTTCAACATGTTCGGTGCCTTCAATTTCAATGGCGCGTTTTACACGCCAGCTAGGCCACCACCATCCCATGGCGGTTTCATATAACGCCATACCTGTACGTCGAATGTTTTCTTTGTAAAGCGCGTCTACTTCACCAGGTGTAAGCGTGGGGTCCCACAGTGCCAAGTTTCGCTTTGCGACTTTAGCGCGTTTAGGCACTATTAATGCGATAAGTTTACCGGTACCGCCACCAATAGCGCGGATTACAGGTAAGGGCAGCCATGTAATGGCATAGAGGACGAAAACACCTAACCATACAGGCCAAAATTTAGGGCCTAAAAAGGCTAGTTTAAATTTAGGAGCTTTTATTGCCGCCGCCAATGTCTATTTCCTTTAAAACGAAGTGGCGGCATTGTAACAGAAGGTTTTTTATGGGGCTAATTAGGACAGACCGCTCACACGGAGTTTGCGGTCAAAAGATAGCTTAAGCTCGTCCAACATTCCTTTTTAATGGCCACGGCCTGCTTTCTCTTATGAAAGCGTAAGCCTGACCATTAGTATTCTTTATCTATTTGCTTTAACTTTTTCTCAAACGATTCATATTGCTCTTTTGAGTCATAGTCAAAATGGTATTGGTTGTGAAAGCCGAACTGCAGCTTCACATTAACATCTTCAATGTAAAGCGTGTAACCGTCGTGGTCTGTAAACGCTGTTATCCCATTAAGTTTGTACTGTTCATTTTCTTTCGCGCCATGTTGGCGAATCTTATCGAAAACCTGAAGTAAGAACTTGCTGTCTAATTCGTTTTTCATTGTAAATCCATTGTTGAGAATTTATCTATTTTTACACCACCAAACGATATTTGGATTCAAACCTAATAGAGGTCAGTTGAAGTTATACCTAAAGCCGATATTAAACATATTTGTCGAAAAACTATCTTCACCCGACATATGGGTATATTCAATGCGTACCATTGATCTAAGACCTACATAATAGTCATAGCCTAAACCTACAATTCCAGCTGCCAGACTGTTTTGTTGACTACATACGATTGAGGTGTCTCCATCTCCACACTGCATTGCAATATCGACATCCACCTTAGCAGCCCCGACTTTATAAAATAACTCGCCAGTAGCCCCGCTAGCTTTACCGAGTAAAGATAAATATAGTGCGTCTCCTGTGGCTTCGCCGTTATCATTCGAAAAATCGAAAAGGTTCAAATAACCTAACTCTGCATACCACTGCTTATGTATTTGTTTTCCAAAAGCTGCACTATAAGCAAATTCTTTGTCGCTAACGCCAGACGTGTCAAAATCATTGTAGGCTATTGTGACTAATCCATAGTTTTTTGGTGCAGCATAGGCCTGAGAAAACCCTAAGAATACAACACCAACTATCCATACAAACCGCTTCATTTAATCCCTAACCTCAAAAATAGTACTCTAATGAAAATTGGACGTGGTCATCACGTCTTAAGAAGAAAAATGGATCTTCTTCGTCATTCGATGAAAAGAAATACCCGTCCACTTTCCAGCGCCAGTTGGCAGACAATCGACTGCTTGCCTCAAGATATGCGGAATAGGTGGATTTTTCATCCAAGTCTTTTACAAAACCCAACAATATTTCCGACCCAGCGATATCATTGGCAATAATTCGCAATCCTAACATTAAGTCGTTTTGGCCAATAGCGAAAAAGTTATCATCTCGCTGGTCATACTGATACTCAGCCAAATAACCTAAACCATAACGACTGCCAAGGACGCCTTCTTGGGTATATTCGAATCCAGCAACGACAGCTGCAAAGTCCTCAGACTGCCCTTTACGATAAATACTCTCAAGTTTAAGTAACCAAGCGCCGCTCACCTTTAAAAGATCCAATCCCACTTGATCAATTTGGGCGTAAAAAGGATTTATAGACACTGTTCCATCAGAAGATTGAGTGGTTACCAACTCAGGCTCTCTTGTCGTTCCTGTAAAATATGACAATCCCACTTCCCAATCACCAATTGATGACTGCCAACGCAAGGCATAGTCAACGTTGCTTTCTTCATTGGATGATTCATAAATCGCATCAGAAATTGCCAAAGGTGGACGTATACGCCCTTCACTGCTTTGGAACGTGCGTTCTCTAAAATACGGAAGAACAAAAGCAGAGAAATTGCCGTAGTTAGAAAAATAGGAAAAACTAACCATTGGCTGGCCTAGTTTGGCTTCCCCGTCAACCGATTCAACCGCATCAGTCTGGTTAATAATATCAACAAGGTGAAGTGACTCTGTCTGGCCCCAGAAAACCTTACCTATACCAACTTTTGTTTCCCAGTCATCTTGATAGTGTGCCCATTGTAACTCTCGGATGTCGCCATGAGTTCGCTCAGAATCGTGCTCATCAACACGATAAAATGGTTTGAAAATAAGCGTATCTTGCCCTTCGTTGAACTCACTATAGAGCTCAGGAGAGACAAATAGTGAGCTATATGTGCGCTCTTGCTGTGGATATAACGCATCTTGTAAGTAGTAACGCAAATCAACGCCGGCTGAACCTGTCACTTCTACCGCATTGATTGAGGGGGTTAAACTTACCGAGAGTGCGAGGCCGAGAATTTTTCTAATCATCTAACTCTCTTTAAACTGTTTTTATCAAAGTCACTGTCTGTTAGTTCTGTATCAAATGACATTTCTTCAGTTAACAGATACGTTGACTTCCTAGTCTGTACGTTGCGCATAAAGCTTTTCATTGGTCGCCAATACTTATCTTTAAAAAGCTTATAATCAGATAATTCAAGCGTTTTCAACAGCGCTTCTTTTTGGTCATAAAATTCTATTTTTTGTACGCGATAATGTGATTTATCTATCCACACTTTTTGGTACGAATAACCAGAAAACTCATATTGAGGAGTTTGCTTTAGAACATAACACTCCTCTCCATTCACTTTTTCTTCACCTAAAAACACATAAGAAAATTTCTCTACCTCAAACGAGGTCATATCTTCAAACGCAAATTCACTCCCGACAAAGGGGCCGCTTTTACTTTTAGAAGATATTCTTTTAACTCTCTTCAACGCTGGCAAAAAGATCCATTGTTCATCTGCCTCCAACGCATGTGAAAAGCTGAGAAAAGCAGTACCTTTCACATCACGTGGCGATTCAAAGATAGTTAATGCTTTGTCACCATCGTCCACTACTTCCAATGTCTTAACTTTGAGCTCTCGTGTTGCTTCATTTCCCTGTGCATTTTTCAGCACCATAAGAACCTTAGCTTCGTTTGTACCCCAGCCAATGTCTCTTGCTTTACGCTCTTTAGCTATGGCAATAGCCTTTTCGTCCCCCTGAATCTCTGCAGCTACGCTAAAATGCACCGCGATAAATACGATTAGTAAAAAAAACCTTTTCGATAATCTCTTCATATTAAGACTCCTTATGGACCGTCTTTGAATCTCCCAACCATGCAAGTAAAGCTGGCAAGAAAATAAAATCAACCAATAGCGCCGCCAATATAATGATAATCGTCAACATACCCATATGGGCATTTAAAACGAAACTTGAAGACGCTAGTACTGCAAACCCCATTGCTAGTACAACTGTAGTAGTTGTTAATGCCATACCTACGGTTTCAAACGCATAAACAACACTGTCTGCCGCAGATAAATCTTGTGATTTCGCCACTTGATACTTCGTTAAGAAGTGAACTGTATCGTCGACAATAATGCCCATCGTCATGCTGATTACAACAGACAAGGCCATATTTATTTCACCAGAGATCAGCCCCCAAACACCGAAACCTATTGCAGCAGGTAATAAATTAGTAATTAAACTAATACCGCCCAGTTTTATCGACTTAAGGGCGAATAATATGAGTATTGATATTAGAACCAGCGCAAATACACTCCCCCAAACCATATTTTTCATGTTGCGCTCGCCAATGTGCGCAAACATGAGAGGTGGACTAGCCGCTTCGATACGATACCCGTTTGTCTGGTTTAAAAAGTATGCTTTAGCCTCTTTTTCTAAGGCAGTGATATCTCGACTACCTAGATTATCTATTACCGCAATGACCCGAAGAGCAGACTTATCAATATCAATTTGATTTCCAAGGTCTAACCCAAACGGTAAAGACATCTCATACAACAGCAAATATTGAGAGGCCAACTCTCCATCTGTAGGAATAACAGCGTAATCAGGGTTATCCCCATTCATGTTTTTGTTCAATCGTTTAAGTGTATCAGTAAATGAGAGGACATGATTAACCTCTTCCCTCGCCCTAAGCCACTCTGCGAACGATTCAATCTCCTGCAAAAAAGTGGGTTCTGTAATGCCGTATGGCGTATCCGTATAGATAACGAAATCAATGTTAGACATTCCACCAAGCTTTTCTTCATTGACTTGCACCGCCTGCCTAAAGGTACTGCGTTCATCGAAATATTTTACTGCCACATCATTTAAAACATTGTTTGTCGCAAATAAACTAATGCCAGCAATTACGATAAGCGATACAGGAAGTAACTTGCGATGATGCGTATTAACTACTAGCGCCCAATGCTTAAACACAGTGTTGCGAATTGCTGTAGAAGGCTTAAGGGGGCGTAAGATCAGCAAAGAAGGCAGTATCGTAAGTGAGAAAACGCAGGCTAACATCACACCAAGTGCCGTCATATTGCCCAAATGAGCAAGCACTGGCACTGCTGAAAAGTTGAGCATAATGAATCCGATTGCAGTCGTGATACTGGTTATAAATATTGGCTTTCTATTTACATCTATACTCTTCTGTATCGCTTCTTTTGTTCCTAGCCCTTGGCTTAGATAATACTTTACGCCGACAATAATATGTATGCAGTCCGCCACAGCAAGGGTAGTGATCATTGTAGGTGCGTTAACAGTGGCGGTACTCAAATAAATGCCGAACCAGCCGGTAATCCCGATGGTAATAGCGACTGACACTAAAACAACAACAATGGTAAATGCTGCGGCCCATAACGAGCGGACAATGAGAGCGATGGCAACAAAAATCAGCAAAAACATAAGTGGGATAAGTGTTTCCGCGTCCTGTTGAGCTGCAACAGCAAATGCGTCGTTCATTACGACCATACCGGTTAGATATATTTCGTGCCCTGGGTACTTGGCTTCATACATGCTTTTCATTTCTTTTGCCGCAGCGGCAATTTCGATAACTTGCTGTGTTTGATCTCCGTCTGGCAACTGAATAGTCGTATCCACTACCGTCACATCAGCTGATCTAGAAATTAAACGACCGTAGAGCTCAGGGCTATTGGTAAGGACATCACCGATATCATTAATAGCCTCTGCACTCAAAGGTTGCTGCGTTATTAAATCCTCTACCACCAAGTCCCCATCTTCGTCATAGGTATGTTGAAAATTAGATATAGACTCGACTCTTGTAGAAAGGGGCAACTGCCACGCTTGTTCGGTAAGTTCGACGACAAGCTCAAGCGTAGCAGGCTTAAGTACTTCGCCGTCCTCCGGCACAATCATAAACGCTACGTTTTCACTTTTATTGAATATGTTCTGCATTTCTTCAAAGGCGAGCCGCTGAGGATTATCTGGTTCGAAGAACACTTTATAATCGCCTCTAAAATACAAATTCTGAGCCCCAATCATTGCGACTACAGTGACAATGAAAACGAGAGCAAGCGAAATAATAGGCGACCGGATAGCGAAAGGCAGGCGGTTATATTTATGGGGCATCACAACGTCCTTAGTCTGGTATAAGGAAATTTTACATTCAAAACAGTGATTAACATAACCCACACAAAAATTTAATTATCCATAAAATTCTCACGTACGTATATTTCACTATAAACAAGCCTCTTTATATTAAGCATAAACCATTGATAAAAATGGAGAAACATGTTGCACAGGGCTTGACGTAGCGAATTTTTTTGATCTTTTGTGAATTTGTTGTAGTATAAAGAAATACAACTGGTCAGATGAGCGGATGAGTTATTATGAGTATCAGAACTAGCTTAAAGAAAGTATTACCCCCAATTTCAATCACAGAACAAGAAGCCCTAGATGCGGGTGACGTGTGGATTGAATCTTCTATTTATCAGGGTAAGCCTGACATGCAGGCACTACGCGATATCCCTCAGGCAAAACTGAGCGCAGAAGAACAAGCATTTATGGACGGTCCAGTAACTGAGTTACTGAACATGGTCGATGATTTTGAACTAGGCAACGGCAAGCACATCCCTCAGGAGATTTTAGATTTCCTAGGTAAGAACCGTTTCTTCTCTATGATCATTCCAAAGAAATTTGGTGGTCTTGAGTTCAGCCCGTATGCAAACTCTACTATCGTTGCCACTATCGCAGCGAAAAGCGGTGCCATTGCAGTAACCGTTATGGTTCCTAACTCATTAGGTCCAGGCGAGCTTCTCATGCACTATGGTACGACCGAGCAGCAAGATTACTGGCTACCTCGTCTAGCAGACGGTCGCGATATTCCGTGCTTCGCGCTTACTAGCCCTGAAGCAGGTTCTGACGCTGGTGCTATTCCTGACGCGGCTATCGTAACTAAAGGCGAATTCAACGGTGAAGAAGTGCTTGGTTTACGCGTAAGCTGGGACAAGCGCTACATTACACTTGCACCAATTGCGACCGTACTAGGTCTTGCGTTTAAAGTATTCGATCCAGACCAACTACTTGGCGACAAACTAGAGCTTGGCATTACCTGTGCCCTTCTACCTAAGTCTCACCCAGGTGTTGAACTTGGTAACCGTCACGACCCAATGGGCGTACGTTTCTACAACGGTACTACTCGTGGTCAAGATGTGTTCATTCCTATGGACTTCATCATTGGTGGTCAAAAGAACATTGGTCGTGGTTGGCAGATGCTAGTTAGCTGTCTAGGTGCAGGTCGTGGTATTTCACTTCCAGCAATGGGTGTAGCAACTGCACAATCAGCATTTAAAGGCACGGTTGAGTATTCATTCGTACGTGAGCAGTTTGGTCTTCCAATTGGTCGCTTTGAAGGTATCCAAGAGAAAATGGCAGACATCGCGGGTAAGACGTTCTTACTTGAAGCGATGCGTGTGTTAACAACTGAAGGCCTAGGCCTAGGTGTTAAGCCATCAGTAGTTACCGCTATTGCTAAATATCACATGACTGAACTAGGTCGTGATGTGATGAACTCTGCTATGGACATTCAGGCAGGTAAAGCAATTCAGCGTGGTCCTCAGAATACATTAGCTGGCGGTTACTCTGCGCTTCCGATTGCTATTACTGTAGAAGGTGCAAACATTCTTACCCGTAACCTGATGATCTTTGGTCAAGGTGCAATGCGTTGTCACCCTTACCTTAAAGACATGGTTGACCTAATCCACAGCAACGAAAGTTCTGCGGATGCAGAGTTCAACAAAGTGCTTCGTAAAACAGTTGGCTTCAGCGTTAAAAATGCATTCCGCAGCCTAGGTAAAGGATACCTTCCTTTCCTACGCGAGAGCGAGTCTGCATTACCAGAAGTTCGCAAGTATGAGAAGCGTGTAAACAGCATCTCTGCAAAACTAGCACCACTTGCTGACTTGTCACTTGCGGTACTAGGCGGTGACCTTAAGAAAGCTGAGCTTTTATCAGCACGTCTAGGTGACGTAATGAGCTACCTATACGGTGCAATGGCAGCAATTCGTTTCTACGAGCAGCGCATTGAAGACAGAAAACTTGCGCTACCGTATTTCGAATACGCTATGCAGTGGTCTTTACAACAAGCTGATCAGGCAATTGTTAACTTTATCAACAATTTCCCGAACACGGCGACACGTGGTCTAATGCGTCTTCTTACAAATACCTACACCAACAGTGTTGCGGGTATCAGCGATGACCTAGTGCGTGAGCTTTCTATCGCGTCTATGCAAGATAACAGCGTGAAAGAGCAGCTGACTCACCTTGTTCGCGTTACGCCTGGAGATGGCAACGACATCAACGAGCAAGCGTTCAAAGCGAAGCACGCGGTAGCGCACCTTCTTGGCAAAGTGCAAAAAGCACTTCGCAAAGAGCCTGTAGTTCCGTTCATTTCTTTTGAACATGCACTTAACAAGCTTCAAGAAAAAGGCGTAGTAACGGCTGATGAAGCCGCTAAGCTTCACGACTATAACGAAAAGCGCAAGCTTGCAGTGCGTGTAGATGAATACACGTTCGATATGGAACTTGTTCCAGCGTCTCAAACGCTTAAAGCAATCGATGGCGGTCAAAACGCTGCGTAAGCAATAAAAGACAACAGCGTCCTTGATAAAGCCCCGTCCTTGAGATGGGGCTTTTTGTTTAGGGTCACTCACATTCACTTTTCATTGTTCAGTTCATACTCTACCCTTAGATTATCGTTATTTTCTTTAACAAGGATTTGTGTTGTGAAAACGATACGCTCTGATTTCTTTCAGACCGTTTCAACGGTTGCTGTTCTCTTTTCTTTAATTCTTTTATTCAGTGCGAGAGTTCAGGCTCAGCATGATGATACTAATTTCGTTGTTGGAGAATTAAATCATCCCCGAGTGAGCAGCTTCTATAAACCTCTTATTAAGCGAGCGTATCAAGATATCGGTATCGAGGTTACATTCGAAAAAGTGGGTGGGGAAAGAGGCTTACGCCTATTGAATGAAGGGATGACAGATGCTGACATTATTCGCTATGACGTAGCTTCTCAGCCTGACAACAACATTGTAATTGTTCCTCCGGCACTGTCTCATGGCGCGTCGTTTTTATTATGTATACGAGGGGTAGAGTGTAATAAAAGCATTATTCAGCAACCCGATAGGGCGATAGCTGTTACCACACGCTTTTTCTTTAACATGCACGCCAAACCTGGCGAGTTGAATGCCGACATCTTTGAATTTGATGACTTTCATCATGTAATCACTTTACTACTCAACGGGCGATTCGATTATGCTATTTTACCGAGCGATTATTCTGAAGAAGCCATATTCGAACAATCGGGAATTGAGTACATCCCTCTTGTAGAACACGAGTTGGTGCATGTTATTCACAAGAAACATAGCCATTTAATAGATGAACTATCTGCGGCTATTGCCAAGCAGCTTCAGCTACTCAAAACCGCAAAGAGCGAATAAAAAAACGCCCGCATTGAGTGCGGGCGTTGCTTGAACATTCACTAGTACACATTCGTACTACATCTACGTTTGCTAGTCGAACATATACTTAAGCGACAACACTGTAGTACGGCCGTTCAATGGGCGGGCTCTGATGTAGCTACCAACTTCTGCTGAGCCTTCTTCTGACTCAGTGATGATAAATTCATCAGTAGCGTTATTCACATTAAGCGACACAGAAAATTGGTCGTTCACCCAATAAGTGGCGAACAAGTTTACAAGGTTATAACCCTCTTGTTTAAGGTCGTTATTGTCCTGAACATAGTACTCTGTCGAGCCTTGTAGTGAGGCACCAACAGACCATGTATCAGTAACGTACTCAGGGGTAATAGTCCAAATCCAATCTGCTTGGCGGCGTGGAGTATTTCCTTCAAGTGCAGGGTTGTTTACGTCTTTACTGATTTCAGCGTCTGTCCACGTTAAGTTACCGGATAGCACGAAATTATCAGTTGCTGTCCAGCGGCCTTCAAGCTCTAAACCTGTTGCTTCATATTCGCGCATAAAGGTTAAACCACTGGTTACCTCTGCTTGCGTATCTTCAGTAACAGTATCAAACAAGGTTGCGTTAACCATGAGGTCTTTCGTACCGTATTTGTAACCTACCTCGAATTGCTTCGTTGTATCATAACCCGATGTTGTACTTGTTAAGCTGCCGTCTGTATTCAATGTACCGCCTATCTGCAATAAACGATCGGCGATAGCACGGCCACCTTTTGAGTAACGGGCAAAGAATGTCTGACTGGCGCTTAGTAGGTACGAACCACCGATTGAATAAGACGTATTATTCGCACTGTAATCAACAATTTGAGAAGACGCACCGGCGCGATTTAAGTTGATAACACCACCGCTAATGAAGCCGCTGTTGATTGCTGAAGCATCTTCAATTTGCTCAATAGTTCCGTTACCGTTTAGGTCAAAGTCAGCATTTCCACCGCAACATGAGCTGATGAGTTCACCTGAAGCTTCGGTCGTGTCATGACGTACCGATGCATCAATAAGAATGTTATCTGACAATTCAAAACCAACGTTCATGTACGGCGCTTTTGTTACATAGTTTAAGTCCCACTCCCATGAAAGGAAGCTTGGTGACAATAAACCGTTTGAAACAAGTTCCACGCCATCGCCATCTGTAATTGTTAGAAGCTGTGAATTGTCACCGTCTAGGGTCTGAATAAATGTCTGCCAGCTTGACCAACTTGTGGCGATGTCTTGGTTTGAGTAGTAATAACCTACTGTGAGGTCGATACCGTTATCAAACTCTTTTCGCAAGCTGAAATCGTTGATCATGTTACCCAAATCGTTGATTCGAGTGTCGAACTGAAGGTTTGTAAATGCTTCTCCTGTGTACACTTCACCAGCGCCAGGTCCGTTCGCGAGCACAACACTTGTACTGTCGCAATTCAGCGCATTTCCGTCACCGTCAGTAGCGCCGGCACAAAGTGCAGAAGCGAAATTCGATACATCGCCAGGGCCCGCTGGGAATCCATCAGTAAATGGCGCGATAAAACCACCTGAGATATCTGAAATACGGAACTTGTTTAATAAGAACAAGTTTTCAGCCACTTCGAGGTCAACTTCAACGCCAAATGAGCTTACTTTTGATTCGATGCCATCGCGGACGTCGCGATTCTCTGGGTTACCATAGCTGTCAAAAGTAGAAATATTTGTGTTGTAAGCTGAGTTTAATGCCTGTGAGCTAGCATCGTAATCAGGTACCGGGCCATATTTGCCATCGCCTTTTACCAATACCGGAGAAGGTAGGTATGTTGATACTTTGTCATCAAGATTTTTATAGAAGAAACGGATGTGACCGTTATCTAGCATCTTAGTGATATTGAACTTAACCTGACCGCCTTGATCGCCATTGTATCCCGTTTCTCGCGGGCCCTCTCCACCACGGGCAAAGCCAGCAATGTGGTAGTAAAGGTCGTCGCTAATTTCACCGCCATAGCGAAAATCTAAACGAAACTCTTCGTAATCGACGCCAAATGACGTACCAATGGCACCGCCACCTACTTCGCCCGTGTTACTGATCAAGTTAATAACACCGCCTGGTGAGTTACTTGCAAATGTTGACGCTGAACCACCGCGCACTGCTTCCACATTCGCTACTGACCAGTCGTAGCGTAAAAAGTTATCGGCATTGCCAAAGTTAATATCACCATATTCTAAAACAGGTAAACCGTCTTCGTGGATTTGCAAGAATTTAGAACCACCCGTCGCAAGTGGAATACCGCGAATAGTAATATTTGCATTACCGCCACCGCCTGAAGACTCGGCACGAATACCGGGTAACGCGCGAAATACCTCAGCGGTAGAACGAGGAGCTAGTTTAAGAATATCGTCTTCATCGAATGCACTTACAGAAACACTAGCTTCTTGCATTGTTGCACCACCCGGTGCAGCGGTAACCACAATCTGTTCGAACTTTTCTTTCGACTTTGTGTCAGCATCAGCTGTTGATGATTCCTGCGCAATAACCGCCCCTGAAAAAGCGGCGCAAATCGCTAGGGTCAAAGCATTGAGTGTGTGATGTTTTTTCATTTTTTCTCCGGCAATGTGTTGAATTTGTTAAATCCAAGGTAGCCTCTGCCCCTTATTGGTAGGGATACGGCAATACAATAAAACTTAATCGATTAAGAATTTATAACAAAGCTATATATTTGTAAACACTCTGTGAAGCGCTTTAACTGTTAAAAGTGTATCGCTTAACCTTTTATATACTAAAGGTTAAAGGCAGAGGATAAGTTAATCATTCATGCCGTTCGAAAATAACAAAGAACTAACATTATCGATTAAGACAAGGAGATTGCATTAGCTGAAACAGTGTCATAAAGATGAGGTGTTAAAATATATTTCCTCAGCTGAATGAAACTCACGTTTAAGGAATTACGAGGCACCGCTGAGCAAATTGGAACAGTGAACTTTCGTCCGATTTTTAAATGAGACCATCAGATGTATTATATTTGTCCTATACTACAGATATTTAGTGCATTAGCATCAGCACAGTGCGCTCGACCTTGTAGGACTACATTTGCTTTTGAAGTAGCACATTTGAATTTAATGATTATGTCATAAAGGCTTTATACGGTTGAATACGCATCCCGAATCCATATCAGAAATTGAAATAGAACGAGATACCACCGACATGCTAATCGGTAATAGCTTTGTCGGATTCTTGATGACTATTTTTGCTTTTTCGGGCTTAGTCTTTTTCTTCGAAAGTGATTCACCATCGACCTTTACTCTAAAGCTACAAGTATGGGGCGTAATGGTTTGCGTATCTCTGCTAAGGCTAATAGATGCACTCTATTGGCGAACAAACTTAGCAGGAAAGCCCTACAACCCTCGTCCTGCATTAATAAGGTTTTCCACTGGACTGTATATAACCGGTACTATTTGGGCGCTTTACGCCGTGCTTTTCTACTCGTCAATGACCACTATTGAACTTGCAGCAACGATGGTAGTTCTTGCTGCGATGGCGGGAGGCGCCGGCACTGTGCTGTCTCCTAATAAAAAGCTTGTTAGTTTTTACTCCACTGCCCTTCTCGTCCCCATGTCGATATGCGCAATCATTGACGCCAGTGGTAAGTTTTTTATCTTAGGTGTGCTTGGTTTGGTTTTCTGGTTTGGTATTTTTGCCAGTGCCTTTCGCTACCACCGATTTTTTATTAGTACGTTGCACCTTAAAGCTAGAAATAACAGCCTGATGGAACAAATGCGAATAGAGCGTAGCGAAACGGAGAAAGTTAACAAACTGCTTATTGCTTCGAACGAAAAGCTCGATGCATCCAATGCTAATCTAGAGGCGGAAGTGGAGCGAAGAACTGCTGATTTGTACCGTTTATCGAACAGAGATCCTCTGACTAACTTGCTTAATCGCAACGGCTTTCTAAAACATCTCAACAGCTTAATCGACACCACCCGCGCTTTGGACAACTCACTTGCCCTGCTATTCATCGATTTAGATGGTTTTAAGCAGGTAAACGATAGCTTGGGACACAAAGTCGGCGATATTGTGCTTGCGGAAATTGCTAACAGACTTCGCAATTACACGGAAGAAAATCACTTAGGCAGATGGGGAGGTGATGAATTCGTTGCTGTTATTCCCTATGCAAATGTAGATACTGCCAAAGCCGTCGCTCACGCTATGCGAAGCGGCGTTACCATTCCAATCATTGCAAACGACAACCAAGTAACTCTAGACGCCACAATAGGTATCGCCATGTTCCCCGTGCATGGCGACAGTGCTGTTGATTTAATTCAACAGGCCGACCTGACTATGTACGATCAAAAGCGCAAACAAAGGGGCTCTATCGGTGTGTTCAATGAAACACTGCACAACGAAATTAAACGAGAGCAACGTCTTTGTGAACGATTGCGCTCAGCTATTGAAAATCGAGAGTTTACTGTCTTTTATCAGCCAATCATTGATGTTGAAACCAACGCTTTATCTTCTGTAGAAGCCCTCTTGCGCTGGAAGTGCGATGAGGAACATATTTCACCCGCCACATTCATTCCCCTTGCCGAGCGCAGTGGTTTAATGCCAGAAATTGGCGCGTGGGTATTGAACCGAGCACTTATCGACCTTTCTCATTGGCAGTTTAAACCCGGTCTGGCGATGTCGATAAATGTGTCGGTGGCGCAACTGCTCGACGACAGTTTTTTCAAAGTGTTAGACAATGCACTAACTACCACGAAGATCGCCCCAGAGCGGCTTTACCTCGAAATAACTGAAAGTGTATTCGCCATTAATAAAGAGTTAGTGACCAAACGAGTGAGTGAACTTGTAGCGCGTGATGTCAAAATATCCATTGATGATTTTGGTACAGGTTATTCATCTTTAAACCGCCTTCAGTCAATGCCTTTTAATTTTATTAAGATTGACCGCTCTTTTATACAGAATAGCTCTGAAGAGAGTGATACCATAATAAGGGCGACACTTTTAATGGCAAAAGAGTTTGGATGTAAAACTATAGCGGAAGGTATTGAGACCGAGCAGCAAAGGCAACATTTATCGCAGCTTGGAACCGACTATCTACAAGGTTTTTACTTTGCCAAACCCATGAACGCCAACGACCTAATTTCTTGGTATAACGAAAACTACTAACACCATGGCTCAACTTTATTTTTATTACTCTGCAATGAATGCAGGTAAATCTACATCACTCCTTCAATCAGCTTACAACTACCGTGAACGTGGCATGCACTCTGTTATCTACACCGCTGCACTTGATGATCGATACGGCGTTGGTAAGGTAACCTCTCGCATTGGCTTACAAGCAGATGCCAAACTCTATGCAAAAGGCGATGATTTGTTTACAGCTATTCGTCAAGATTGCGAACAACGAAAGCCAGACTGCGTATTCATCGATGAGGCTCAATTTCTGACTAAAAACCAAGTTAGACAGCTCGTAGAAGTCGTTGATGAACTTGATGTACCGGTATTGGCCTATGGACTGCGTACCGACTTTTTAGGTGAGACCTTTGAAGGTAGTCATTACCTACTTGCGTGGGCTGATAAACTCTTTGAATTGAAAACAGTTTGTCATTGCGGCAGAAAAGCCAATTTCGTAGTGCGCTTAGACGAAAACGGTAAGGCAGTAAAAAACGGTGATCAGGTTCAAATTGGTGGCAACGACACCTACGAGTCGATGTGCCGTAAGCACTTTAAAGAATTAGTTTGGGACTAACTTCATATCTAGTGATCAACCGTAAAAAAAGTCACTGAGTCTCTTATCTGGTGCGGGCTATAGTATTTATTGTCCGCTTCTCTTTCTAAATCAACCAATCGTTTACCCCTTCCATTCTGTTCCCGAATTCAATCAGTCTTACCGAGTTATTCTTGGCGCACTCACTTAGGATCAGGAAAAAGCATTAAGTATTACTAGTGGCTTTCAAATAAGGCATGTAGACCGTAATTAAAAACTCTTTTCTTAAACAATTAAGAAAACACTTGCTTCTGAGCTTAACACCTACTATTGTTAAAACGTTGTAAATAACAAAACCTTTGTTTAACACACTCAGCAAGGTATCACTCATGAAACACAACAGTACGTTCAAACCCGCGTTGATCGCGCTTTCCATTACCGCAGCCCTAAATAGCGGTTCGGTAATTGCTCAAGACACACCAGAAGACGAACAAGTAGAAATTATTCAAGTCTCGGGTATCCGAGGCTCGTTAATGCGCGCCCAAGCGGTGAAGATGGATAACGACTCTATCGTTGAAGCCATCTCTGCTGAAGATATCGGTAAGTTACCGGATTCATCCATTGCAGAATCTCTTGCTCGCTTACCAGGCCTTTCTGGCGAGCGCGTTGGGGGAAGAACGTCGGGCATTTCAGTACGTGGTTTCAAAGAAGACTTTACGGGTACATCACTAAACGGCCGCGAACTTATCGGTATTGGTGACAACCGTGGCGTAGAGTACGACTTATACCCTGCTGAAATCATGACAGGCGCAACTATTTACAAAACCTCTGACGCTTCGCTTATTGTCCAAGGCATAGGCGGCACGGTTGACTTACAGACAGTACGCCCTCTTGCGGCACAAGAAACACTTACCGTTACTGGTGTCTATGAGCTAGGTGGAAACGATTCAGATAACCCTGAATTCGACAATAGCGGTAATCGTTTTGCCCTTTCATTTGTAGAAAAATTTGCCGATGACACTGTGGGCCTCGCACTTGCCATTGCATCTACAGAGTCCCCCAGAAACGAAAGAAAATACGGCGTTTGGGGATACGGTGAGAACGACGACGGTCAAGTACTTCCGTTCGGCCTAGATACCCAGGCCATTAGCCGCGTTCTAGAACGCGATACAATTTCAGCCATTCTTCAATGGCGCCCTACTGATAGACTAGATATCGTATTTGATGCGCTAGATATTGATTATTCTGACTCGGGTGTTATCCGCGGTTTCATCGAACCCTTCGCTGCGGCGAATGTAAGCGGTACAGGCATTAATAACTCGGGCACACAAGTTAACGCAAATCCAGTACTGCGCACAGACCCCGCGCAAAAAGATGGCGAGCTTCAAACCTTCGGTTTAAATATCAAGTACGACTTAAACGATGAGTGGTCTCTCACTTTAGACGTTGCAGATAGTGAGTCGAACAAACGTGACTTGCGTGGTGAATCATACGCTGGTTTAGCGCGTTCTGGTGCGCTCGGCGAAGGACAATTAGGTTCACGTCAATTCGAAATGAGCACTGATGGTATTTTCTTTACCGGCAGTAGCGGCCTTGATGCATTCTCTGATCCCACCATGTTACAACTAGCGGGCCCTCAAGTTTGGGGTGGCGGTATGGCTAACATTGCCGACCAGTTTACTACGGATGTTTTACAAGCAAATGGTCAACCCTACAGCTACTTCAACGCTCAAGATGGCTTCCTGAACTTTGCTGATTTTGAAGAAGAGCTGACCACAATACGCTTCGAGGCAGTAGGCTATGTAGATTGGGGGATATTCAACACCTTAACGGCTGGCGTAAACTATAGCGACCGATACAAAGCAAAAGATAACAAAGGTTTCTTTGCAACTGCGTCGTCATATCCATTTTCTGAGGCGATCCCTGAGCAGTACCTGTATAACGGGTTAGCTGACTTAACCTGGGCTGGTATGGGTTACGTTGTAGCTTACGATGGCTTTGCCCCTTACAACGATGGTGAATATACGCTTAATGATGCAGGGCTTCTAGAGCCTGACCGTTTAGGTGATACCTACACCATTGATGAAGAAGTAACCACATTATACGCCCAGCTAGACTTTGAGACTGAAGTTCAAGGTTTCAATGTAAAAGGTAACGTGGGTGCACAATATGTACAAACGGACCAAAGCTCAACCGGTTTCATTGGTATTGTGGGACCGAACTTTGCCGTGTGTGACGACGATGGCAACCAAGTGGTTGATGCAGACTGTATCATTACCGATGGCGACGATTACTCTCACTTTCTACCTAGCCTGAACGTAAGTGTCGAACTCAATGAAAATCGCTACTTGCGTTTGGCGGCATCGAAAACCATTAGTCGAGCGCGTATCGATCAAATGAAAGCGTCGGGTTTTGTTAAGTTTGACCAAAATATTGAACTGATTGCCACAGAAAATTCTGAAGCGGCGGTAAGAGAGTTTGGGTCGCCTTGGTCTAAATTTACGGGTAACCCCACCCTTCGTCCGCTAGAAGCCAATAACTTTGACCTTTCATTCGAAAATTATTTCGACGGTGAGGGTTACGTATCAGTAGCGCTTTTCTATAAAGATTTGGTTAATTGGACCCGTGACGGTAACCAGCTTATTGATTTCACCAATGACGTGACCAATGACGGCGCTAACTACTTCATCCCTGGATTCCATGACAGGATCGTGGATGTTGCTGGTAATTACGGCCCGCAAGACACGCCTTACGAAGTGGGCGATTTAGTAACTCCGCCAGACCAAGGCTTCTATTCATTCTTCGAAGATGGCCTTAAAGGTGAAATGAAAGGGATTGAGCTAACGGCCAACGTTCCCTTGAGAATGCTCACTGACTCACTGGATGGATTTGGTATTGCCGCTTCTGCGACAATTCTAGATGCGGAGCTTGAAGATGGCACAGCCATTCCAGGCCAATCAGACAATACGTACAGCATCACAGCGTACTATGAGATGAACGGCTTTGAGATTAGGGTTGCGGCAACCGATCGTTCTGAGTTCCTCACTTATCAGCGTGGTGGTTCAAACAAAATTGAGCCAGCAACTCGTAACGCCGTTACCCAAGTCGATGCTCAAATTAGCTACGATTTTGCAGATAGCGGAATTGAGTACTTGGAAGGGCTAAGAGTGTCGTTACAAGGCGTCAACCTGACTGATGAGAAAGAAGAAACCATTGATGATGCGGGCATTGTTACGCTTCGCCGCGAGTTTGGTCCTTCTTATATGTTAAACCTCAACTATTCGTTCTATTAAGAGGGGTCATACCCTCTGAACGCACGTAAAAAATGGCACGCATCTTTTAACAATTGATATGTGCTTTGCATTACTGCCATGTAAAGTGTGGCAGTAATGCGCAACTCTGATACTGTTTAATTTCATCCTTGGTTTATTGCAGAGCCTTTAATGACAACACCACACCGAATTGTTATTGCTGGAGGCGGCACAGCAGGTTGGATGGCTGCCAACCTTTTAGCCCACCGCTGGGCCGATGAAGCTGTGGCCATTACACTCATAGAGTCAGAAGACATTGGTACGATAGGTGTAGGCGAAGGCTCGACACCTACCCTAAAGCGATTCTTCCAAACCCTTGATATTTCAGAATTTGAGTGGATGGAGCAGTGTCAGGCAACCTACAAAGTGAACATTAAGTTTACTGGCTGGTCTGGCAACGACCTGCAAAGTTACTCTCACCCATTTATTAGCCAGCTGGACGTTTTTAGCGAACGGGCTTTTCACGTAAACGCTTTGACCAGACGACTAGGGCTCGATGTTGAAACCCGCCCGGATAAGTTTCTAATGGCGGGGTATTTGGCAAAGAAAAACCTTGCTCCTCTTCCCTCGCACAACTTTCCATTCGATATAGAGTATGGCTATCACTTTGACTCTCTCAAGCTTGGCCATTTCTTACGTGAGCGCGCTAAATTAAAAGGCGTCTCACACATTGTTGGCAATATTGAATCGGTGCATACCACACCGTCTGGCGACATTTCACATCTCGTTTGTCAAGACGGACAGACACTTGATGGCGACCTATTCATAGATTGCACCGGTTTTGCGGGGCTACTTCTTCAAAAGACGCTTGGCGTATCGTTCAAAGACTTCGGCAATAATCTGTTTAATGACTCGGCCGTAGTTTTGCCTACTCCTGCATGTGCTAGTTTGCCAGTTGAAACCGAGTCCGTCGCTATGTCGAACGGCTGGCGCTGGCAGATACCGCTTCGCAACCGCACGGGTAACGGGTATGTGTATAGTCAGCGCTATCAAGATAAAGACGCAGCAGAATGTGAGTTACGACGCGCCTTGGGATTAGAAAATACCGACGTTGAAGCAAAACATTTGTCTATGCGTGTAGGTCAATGTGAAAGGCACTGGGAGAAGAATTGCCTTGCCCTTGGTTTATCACAAGGGTTTATAGAGCCTTTAGAAGCAACGGCGTTACACTTAGTTCAAACAAGTATCGAGCTTTTCGCTGACAACTATTCCTTCAACGAAACAACTTCACAACAGAGACAGGCGTTTAATCAGGAAGTGACAGAGCGCTTTGAACGCGTCCGAGACTATATCGTGTGTCACTATAAACTAAACGGGCGCAATGACAGTGACTACTGGCGAGACAACAGAGCTAATATGAAGCTGTCTGAATCACTGCTTAGTTTACTTGATGTGTGGTACAGAAAAGGAGACATTGTTGAAGAAATTAAGCGGCAAGGTATTGGACGACATTTCAGCACAACCTCATGGCATTGTTTGTTGTCTGGCTATGGTATTTACCCGCCACCAGCGCTTAATCAACCCGCTTCTTTGAAGGAAAGCGGTGATCTTTTTGAAGAGAAGAAACTTGCCGCATTTTTTAATCGCTGCTCGTTAAACTTTGATAAGCAATCTGCCTTATTTAGAGCTGGCTGAACCTCAAGGTTCAGCCTACACCGTCTCTCCCACTCTCAGTTCAAATGGCAGCGTACTCTTTGCTGTTACTTGATTAAGCAATGCTTTTGTTGCTTCTACGCCTTTGCCACTGCTCGACTGGCAAACTGTAGTTAGACGTGGGCGTGCACGCTCTGCTTCACCAATACCATCAAACCCTGTGATTTTCAGTTCTTCCGGTACCTTAATATTCATATCTAAGGCCAAGTGAAGTAGCTCAAGGGCTATAATGTCACTCATACACAAAACCACATTAGGTCTTGGAGAGCTGGTCAATACTTCTTTGGCAGCCTGTCTTGCAAAGTGTCTGTCACTTTCTGGAAGGTGCCAAATACGCTCATTACTTACCGTAACGTTCTTTTCTTGTGCGGCCCTTAAATAACCATCAAGTCGACGATGAGCAATTGAGCTATCCACGTCAATCAGAGGACTATCATAAATACGACAGGTAGAAGGAGAATCGATAAGGCGAAGCCCAAAGATAGCTACGTTGTCGCCTTCATTTAACGCATGAGACGCCACGCGGTACGCCGCCTCTTCGTTATCAATATTGATAGACGGCTTGTCTTCAATATCAAAGTCCACGGTGACCACGGGCTTCGGCGATACAGCTAGCTCCTTCACCAAATTGCTATTGCGCGGTTGCCCGTAACAGATGAAACCATCGACAAAATCTACAACATCAAGAATGCTCTCAGAGTCACCCGCATAGAGTAGCAAGTGTTTTCCATTCTCCTGAAGTGCAGAAGAAACACCTTTAATAAAGGTACTGGCGACAGGATCGCTCACCATATATGAAATGCTGTCGGCTAACACCAATGCCACAATATTTGATGTGCCCTTCCTGAGAATTTGCGCAGCTTTATTTGGACCGCTGTAACCAATCTTTTTGCACTGCGCTAAAATCTCTTCGCGCTTTGCCTTTGATAGTTGGTCTGGGCGGTTGAATGCATTTGAAATGGTTGCCGTTGATACGCCCAACTGTTCAGCCACATCTTTTAGGGTAAGTTTTGTTTTATTCATTGTTTTTAGCTCTTTTCACGAAACTAACTACCCTGAATCAACAAGAAAAAAGGGTAGTAAGCGTACGCTATGACTACCCTTTGACTATATCACTAACTTAAACGTTTAACGCGTGAAATTTGGTGCAAATTCGATAAGTTGTGTAACAAATTGCTCAACAGCTTAAATTTTAGAAATCTGGCGGGTTATCGCGTGCCAAAAATCTTGTCTCCAGCATCGCCTAAGCCTGGAAGAATATAGCCTTTTTCATTCAATCTATCGTCGATAGCTGCAGTAAAAATATCCACATCTGGATGGGCTTCAACAACAGCCTTAATGCCTTCAGGCGCTGCTACAAGGAATAGCCCCATTATTTTTCGACAGCCTTTCTTTTTCAAAAGGTCGATTGTTGCAATCAAAGTACCGCCAGTGGCTAGCATCGGGTCAACAATCAGTGCGGTACGTTCATCAATATTTTTAACTACTTTATCAAAGTAGGCGACCGGTTGAAGCGTATCTTCGTCACGGTACAGACCCACTACGCTAATCTTCGCATTTGGAATTAGTTCAAGTACGCCTTCAAGCATACCTAGGCCTGCACGAAGGATAGGAACGACAGTAATTTTTTTGCCTTTAATTTGTCTTACTTCTACCTCATCGCCCGACCAGCTTTTGATCTTAGCCCTTTCGGTAGGCAGTGTTCGCGTTGCTTCGTAAGTCAGAAGGTTCCCCACTTCAGAAGCAAGCTCGCGAAAGTCTTTACTACTAATTTTAGCGTAACGCATAAGCCCCAGTTTATGCGCAATAAGCGGGTGGGTAATTTCGTGAACGGTCATGTAAGACTCCTTGTAATCGGTTTAGCTTTATTTTAACCCAGGAGTATTTTAGTTAAAGCGATTAGTCGTAAAAATATGCCTATTCGATGCGTGCACTAGACAAACAGAGCCAGCTTTCTTTAACAAAGCCCTATTATTGGTAAACACTACCTAGTGAATACACACTTTTGAAGAACACCAAATATGTCTTAGCTACAATTTCACTACCCTACTTGCAAAGTAGCGCCATCGGGCATAGTCACTTCAATCTTCATGTTACCACCAACCGCTGCTAAATAAGCCGCTGCACGTTGAAGTGAAACGTCCTGAATACGTTTCGATTCCAATTTACTTACGCCAGAAGCCGTGACTGATAACGCCATTGCTACGACTTCCTGTTTAACTCTGTGCTGCTTTCTGATGTCACCTAGTGTGATTTCTTTCATTGTCTTTTACCGAGAATTACGGGCATTAAAAAAGCCCAGATGGTGATACCTTCTGGGCTTTTGCAAAACGTTCTACCTGCAGTGCCCAGAAGCCAATACTTGCCCCTGAACACCGACGGTCAGGTGCAATCAGTAATTAAAATTATAAAAATAACCAGTTGAAACGTTTTGCATGATAATTCTCTTTTCACAATGTGCTTGTACAATCGGCCCTTTGCCGCGACTAAGCTAAATGTATTGGCCTCGGTGCTTTTTAAATATATAGCAGCGGCCTTCTGTCACTTATCCTTAACCATACCATGTAGATAAGCAATAGCAATGACTTTCCAAAAAGGAAAGTGCCGAAAGCCGGCTATAAGCGCTTTGTTAGGCAAGTAGAGGCTTTAAAAAACGTACGTTATCACCCACCGCCGCTTGCTTGAGTGATGCTAGAAAATTGGGGACTTGGTCGTTTCCTTCTTCAGGAGACCAGCTTGCAAAACCTTTATCATCGGTGACTTCGTAAGGCCCTTGTTTAACTTCCATGAAAACTACTGGGCTATGACACACCGTTGCGTGCCAGGTATTAGGAGGAATCTCAATTCCGCAGGTCTCTCCACGAGCGGTTAGCGTTACTCTGTTTTCAACGTCTCCATCGTCGCTGAAAAACAGAATGTCTAATTCGCCCTCTACCACCATGAAGAACTCCCACTTATGAGGCTGTACATGTCGGTGAGGCCGCACGTAGGAGTCAGGCATCATTGCAATAAACAAACGCTGTACCATGTCGGTATAAGATTTATGTACGTTCAAATTAGCCCGTCGGCGAGGACTTTCCTCAGCCGACTGTTTAAGCGTTTCAAACAACGCTTTATCAAAATACTGAATCTTATCCAACATCACACCCTGTCTATTATTGCGCTAGTAATTTAAAGCGTATCGCTCCTCCCCCCGATGGTGCAAGCTTTAATGACAAGACATCGGCAGACGTGACTACCTTTTTCTCGATGTTCATTGCGTAGGGGTTTGTTTTCCAATGCGCTTTCTCTCTATCCAGATAGAGCTGCGCTTCATACTGTTGACCTTCCTCTAGAAAGGTTAGCGGTAGTGATAACTCTCTGGCTTCTTCATTCGTAATTGCACCAACATACCAATCGTTTCCAGAGTAGGATTTGTGCTTGCTCGCTTTACGCGCCATTACAATATATTCGCCCACTTCCCCTTGAAGCGCTTTACTATGAGACCAGTCTGTAGGGACGTCTTTGATAAACTGAAACGCCGGTAAATTATTCTCATAATTACGAGGCAAGTCTGCAGCCATTTGGATAGGGCTATACAGTACTACGTATTGGGCCAGTTGCTTGGCAAGCGTTGTTTGAGGGCGCATAACCTCTCCTTTGCCCCACTCTATTCCGCCGTCATTTTTTCTTATGTAGTCAAAATTGAAAATGCCAGGTGTGAAATCCATCGGACCAGCGAGCATGCGAGTAAACGCCAACATGGGAATATGATTGGGTGGATTAGGCGCCGCCCACCCTGAGTTGTACTCCTGACCACGAGCGCTTTCTCGCGATATCCAGTTCGGATAAGTACGGCGAAGGCCGGTATCTTTTACCGATTCATGAGTGTTGATAGACAACTGATATTTCGCAGCGGTTGTGACGTTTTTAATGAAATGATTTACCACGTCCTGGCTGTCGGTATATTCATAGCGCAGTACGTTGTTGTCGTCGCGCACTTTGAGATTTTGGCCATGGGCAACATAGCCCGTTTTAATTTGAGAAACCCCCAGCTTGTTGTACAGGGCAAAACCGTCTTCCATCTGCGCTTCGTAGTTGGTTATTCCTCCTGATGTTTCATGGTGTCCTATTAACTTCACGCCAACTTTCTCGCCGTAGCTGGTCACCGCTTCAATATCAAAGTCTGGATAACTTTCTGTGAAAGAAAATAGCTCTGAATTCGCTATCCAATCACCATCCCAACCTTTATTCCAACCTTCAACCAATACACCATCAAAACCGTGTTTAGCGGCGAAGTCCATGTATTGCTTTGTGCGCTGAGTAGTAGCACCATGCTTGTCTCCAGAGCCCCACGTATACTCATCAATGTGCATTCCCCACCAAATACCTATGTATTTGCCTGGCTCAACCCAGCTCACGTCACCGAGCTTATTTGGCTCATTAAGATTCAAAACAAGGTACGAATTAATCAAATCCGTTGCGTCATTTCCTAACGTAATAGTGCGCCATGGGGTAACAAAACTACCAGTTTTATGCACCAAACTCCCGTCGTGACGAGGTGCCAGCGACGCAGTAAAACGCCCCAACTCTTGCCTTTTAAGGCTCATACCCGCGTAATCAACAAGGGCAGCTTCATGGATAGCGACATGAGTGCCATTTTCATATTTCACCGTGAATGGCGTGTGAGCGGTGTGAACGTCTTGCAGGTTAGTGGCTTGATACACATACTCATATCTATCTCGACCATGGGCGGGGATCCAAAACGCTTTGGCTTGATGAGAGTTTACCAAGTTAAATTCAGTTAGCTCTCTAGTAATTATTCGATTTCCGCTTGTTGGCAACTCATAGCGAAAGCCAATGCCATCGTTAAAAACTCTGGCTCTTACAAGAAAAGTGCGGTCTTTGTCACTAGGGTTATAGAACTTGACCAAAAGCTCATTGTGATTGTCGCGAATATCTCGCTGCTCTCCCCACGGCTGCTGCCATGTTTGATCTACAGAGTGCCTGCTCACCTCTTCTATCTTGAAGTCGCGGTATAAAGGAGGAGCTTTTGCAAAAGTAAAACCAAGCTTACCGAGCCCTAAAACGGGTTCTCCGTTAAATGACACCCGATATTGCGCTAATTCGCCATCATCTGTGAACGATAACTTTACTTTTTTATCTGGGGAGAGAACCGACAACTCATTAGCTATTGAAGGCAAGGAGACGGCCAATAGAAGGAGCAAAAATACGCGCATAAAATATCCGACAAAAGTTGTTAACCTAATGTTAGTATCAAGTAATGGCGAATTTTTGCAACCTCTTCCTTAATCGATTAAGTCTATTTTTGGGTTAGCGCTTGTTTTTCTTCATTCTACGGCTTTGTTCTTGACGCTTCTCTTCTCGTTTTTCTTTCCGATCTTTCTTATCTGGCGTCAACGAGCCTGTTTTGAATTTTGCTTTACGCTTGGCTTTCGCTTCAGCTTTCTTCGCCGCCTCAAGTGCCATTTCTTCTTTTTCGACTTCCAGCATTTCTGGAGTCTCAAGCGTTATTCGCCCCAACTTGCCCGACTGCAGTTCTTTAAGCAGGATCTCACATATTTTATGAAGGTTTACGCGGCCACCCGCTTGAATTGCCCCGCGCGTTTTAGCGGCGGCTTCTAAAAATTCAATTTCAGTGTCGGGCAGCTCGTCCAGCTTATAGCGCTCTTTCATTACCTCTGGATACGCTTTGATTAGATAATCGGCTGCAAAAAAACCGACATCGTCGTATTCCATCGCGGTGTTTTTAACGGCGCCCGATGAAGCTAACCGATAAATTGAATGTGGGTTTTCAAGCTTAGGCCACAGTACTCCCGGTGTATCGAATAATATAATACCGCTGCCCAAATTAATGCGCTGCTGGCTTTTCGTTACAGCAGGCTCGTTACCTGTTTTCGCAATGATTCGCTCGGCCAAAATATTAATTAGCGTTGATTTGCCAACGTTAGGTATACCCGTGATCATGGCCTTAATAGCTTTGGGCTGGCCTTCTTTGTACGAACAAATGCTTTTAACAAGCTGCATAATTTGCTTGCTATTGCCCGGGTTATCGCTAGAGGTCGTAATCGTCTTCACGCCGCGCTCTTTCTCTAAGCTTTCCTGCCAGCGCGCGGTAATTTCTGGATCTGCCAGATCGTACTTATTAAGAATTTTAATACAGGGCTTGTCGCCGCGTATTTTTGCTATCTCTGGATTTTCACTGGAATATGGAATACGTGCGTCAAGCACCTCAATAAGAATGTCTACTTGATTAAGCGACTCTTTAATTTCTTTCAGGGCTTTGTGCATATGCCCAGGGAACCATTGTAATGCCATGGTTAATTCCTATCGTAATCGAGTTGAGGGGCTGAACTTAACGTGTTAATTCATAAGCGCAAATATTCACAGCGCTGGCTAAATTTAGCGAGTCAATCTTACCGCTTCCCGTAATGGTATACGCCTTTGCGTTAAGCTGTGATAGAGCTTCAACAGGTACTCCGCGTGCTTCATTGCCAAACAGATAACACTGGTAATCACCAAAAGTGTTAGAGGTGATATTGTCACCGTTCATATCCAAAAAAGCGAAGCGTTCGAACCGCTCCCTTAGGCTCTCAAGCGCCACGTTTAATTCCATGTTTACATGGAAAATAGCCCCCATACTTGAGCGTACAACTTTCGAGTTGTATGGATCTACGCTATTTGGGCTTAGTAATAATGTAAAATCACCAAACCACGCTAGCGTTCTTAGTATGGTGCCTAAGTTGCCAGGGTCTTGAACTTCATACAAATAAATGTACTTTTCGGCACTGGATTTGTTTGCTGAAATGTTGGTTTGTGACCGCTCTGAACATAACGAAGTGTTAGGAAGTGGAACGCGAGCAATAATACCTTGAGGTGATTTGGTATCACTTAGTTGCTGCATTTGTTGCGACGATACCGTTTCTACCTTCATATGAGAGACTGAAGAATCAAGTCTTTCTTTCAGCCATGTCTCATACTCAGCCGTTACATAAAGGGTGATATCACCTAATGTACTGCTGTTATGCTGAGCAACATTAATTAACTCTAAAACTAAGTGCTCTCCTTCCACCAAATAGAATCCGAACTGCGTTCTAAATTTCTTTTGATGAAGCTTTTTCACGTCACTTAGTTTCATTTGCACTGCCCTTTTTATAACTTTCGGCGCAAGTGTAAGGTATGAAGCCCAAAACGCAAAGCGACAAGTCTTGATAGTGGAGTAAAAAAGGCGTTATTAAATTCCGATAAGAGAAGGTGTTATCTATCTTTCTCAGAAACAACGGTAATGCGCTCTGGGGCATTTAATACCGCTTTCGATAAACCCAGAGCATAACCAGGCCCCTCGTTATTTAAGATATGTGAGGGTAAATAATACTTTTTGAGAGGTTCAGCACCGTACATTGCTGCGTCTATTCGCCGCCAATGCCCATCAAGCCAAAACTCATTCCATGCATGACCAATCGCTTCTACACTACTGTCATCTTCAACTATTATAGTACCAATAACTACTCTGGCAGGAATAGCGAGTGCTCGTGCTACTGCCCCAGAGAGCACCGCGTATTCTGTGCAATCTCCGCTTCTAGATTTAGCAACAGTCGATGCAAAAGAGAAGTTGTGAATATAAGAAGGCTCAGTAATATAGTTTGCAACAAATGCTTCTATCTTCGCGCCTATCTCAGCAGGATTGCTTTCCAACTTCGATTCTTCATGGCTAGTACTACTACCTACTTTCTTTGTGATTACACCCTTGCCATGTTCCGCTAAAAACGCTGAGACTACCTCTTTTACCGATGCTTCTTCGTAGTCGATTACGAATGTATTAGCAAGATATTGAGGGTGTGGGGATTGGGCATCCGCCACCGCCGTCATATTGTCACTTATAGAAAGCTTTAATACACCATCGCGGTGCCCCACTACTTCTATGCCACTCCACTGGTCTAAAACCGAGCTAACAAAGTCGGGATCGTAGACGCTCACATCGAGCAATATCTCATTACCAAGGGGCAATGACACATTGTCGCTCAACGTTAGGGGAATTACCGCGAATTTAGGTGTACTTTGCGAATACCCAGGGGTTGCAGCCAAAAGGCCAAGCAACAAGGTTATGGTAGCGACTTTAATTCTGACTAGTGGATGTTTCATAAGTTATCGATAGCTAAGTTACAGCTCAGTCGGCTTACCTGATACATACATGGGTGAGATGTGGAAATCCATAGGCCCCATCTTCATTTCAGCGTTTTGCACGATATATGCCTCATCTACTGTGTAGTTGACTTTAAAGCCTATAACATCCGCAGTCAGTTTTAGTAGGCCATTCTCAGTGCCATTTTTCTTCAGTTCTGTGGCTGTCGCCTGGGTGGGGTCAGTGTCAGCGCTCCATATATAATAGGTTGCCGACGTCTTATCTGAGGCAGCTAATTTTTGCGTTTCAAGATAAGCGCCAAAGTTTGATGTAAATTCTCCGGCGAAAGCAAGTTCAGAAGAAATTGCTTTTCCTTGTATTTCACCTTCTAACACCCATTCATCATCTGGCTTAGACACGCCCATTGCAGAATTTAACTCACTATTTTCTACTGTGTATTGGTATGCGTTAATTAAAGTACCATCAGCGCGACTCCATGAGCGAACACGGACGTCAGTAGATGCCACCGTGTTTTCATCAACGGGTAATATTAAAGACGTTGTTTCAACAATTTCTACATCCCCGTCAGCATCTTTTATGAATTTTTCCGACACCACTCCCACTAATTCGCCATGCATTTTCATGCCATTTATCGCGAAGAAGAAAGGTTGTGGATTTGAAGTTCTGTCTACGGCGTTTATAAAAGAGGCAAACACATCTTTGAAGGTTTCTCTATAGCCAATTTCGTTGTGCAAACACACCTGAAGACCATTTGCAGATTCGGCCGACATTCCCTTGAGCAATCCAGATACTCGTTGTTCGGGCTCGCCTAAGTTGTACAGCAAGTTGTAGGCGAATACCGGTGTATCACCCATTGTTGACATATCTAAACTAAAATTAAACTGGCTATCGAGCACTTTCTCCTGTGCTTTTGAAATATTTGATACTGCATATTTCATCATGTTCACAAGTGAATTTGCTAAGCCATCATAGTCTTGAAAAGCCCAGCACTCCACGGGAGACTCTGAACCGATATCAACGGTAAAATACCAATAGTCATCAACTTGAGTAGCGTTAGACCACGTACCAATAGCGGTAGCGTTGATAGGAAACACCGGAAGCGATACTCGGGTGCGAGGCAAATCCCTCGCCTCTCTTTCTAATGATGTGTTAAACCACTCGGGTAACTGTTCGCTCGTTAAGTAATCTCTAGCGCTTAAAGGTGAAGCGACCAGTCCTGAAACCAAGGAGCATACGAGCAAAGAACGTTTCATCATTTTTTAATTCCTTTTAACTATGTGCTTTTTATTTATTAGTTCAGCTTATTCTTCAGCAACGACATAAATTTCACCGTCGTAAATACCTTGAACGGTGAGCTTCTGGCTTGCCAGTGCCTGAAGATAGTCAATATGCGCTTGCTCCACTTTTTGCCCCGGAACAATAAGCGGAATACCTGGAGGGTAAGGTGTAATTAAACCAGCTGCTGTACGTCCAATACTGTTTTGCCACGGGATGGCTTCTCTAGGGCTGAAAAACGCTTTCGACGGAAGATCATCTAAATGAATTGGCGGGATGTCTGCCGGCAACGGACTTTTGCTTTTGCGCTTGCTTAGATTAACAGCGCCATCATCAAGGCGTTTTAACGCATTGTATAATCTTACAATTTTCGAGCGCATTCCGCCTAGCGTAAGCAATACTAAAATAGTGCTGTGGGTAAACTTCTCGATTTCTAAACCGACCTCATCCATTAAGAAACGATGAATCTCTTGATTGGAGTAATCTAGCGCAGATACGTCAATTAAGATTTTAAGCGGATCGTGCCCAATGTTATCGCTTTCAAAGTGAGAAAACATATTCGCAAAGTCACTAGGCGAAAGTATTTTAAGTCGCTTGAACTTGGCCATTTGCGATTTGAGCTCGGCAACATTGCTCAATAGCTCATTAAGGATTTTGTAGCCTTCCATTTCCAGCTGTTGACGACAGACATCAAGCGACGCAATTAGTTGATACTTAGGCGAGGTACTGGTGTGGATAGCAAACACTTCTTTAAAGAAGTCTTTATCGAAATCCGGATCGTTCACGTGAATAAACGATGCTTGCGAGAACGCCGACACCACTTTGTGGGCAGAGTGAGTGATATAGTCTGCCCCAGCTGCGATAGCGGAGTAGTCACGCAATGCAGGGTGGAACAAAGAATACGCAAACCACGCTTCGTCAATGAACACTTTAATGCCATGCTCATGGGCTAAATTTACCACCTGCTTAAGATCGGTAAGTAACCCGTCATAGGTACAACCCGTTAGTACGATAAGTTTAGCGTCGGTATTCTCTTCAATAAGTTGCTTAATTTGCGCCATTCTAGGCGGTGAAAAAATACCGTATTCAGGGTTAAATACACTGTCTAAATACACTGGCATGGCTCGCGCCTGAATAATGCCGTAGTGCACCGACTTGTGGCAGTTTCTGTCGGCAATTACTTTGTCGCCTTCACGCAACAACGTCTGCAAAATGATTTTGTTTGATGTCGAAGAACCATTCGTGACGAAATAGGAATGGCGAACTTCGAATGTATTGGCAACAGCGGCTTGCGCTTTTCCGATAGCGTGAGTGCCATCTGATAAGGAGCCCAGCGAGTCAACGCTTACCGATAAGTCACTGACGAATACGTTACGCCCGAAGAAACGGTAAAAATCACTGATATACGGTGAATTTCTAAAGCTTGCGCCACCACTGTGGCCTGGCGTATGCCATGAGTCGTTAGACTCCACTACATAGTCTTTGTATTCAGTCCAAAACGGTGTTTCATTTCTGTCATCAAAGTCATTGATAATATAGCCCAAAATGGATTCTGGGTCTGAAATAATGTCGTTACGATAGAAGAACGATTCAATGCCATTGGCTTGGTTTACAATATCCAACCCTTTTACTGCATCGCCTAAGACATACACGGGAAGCTCAGGGCGAATGCGTTTAATGGCGTCGATAACTCTGGCATTGTTGTCTATTACTGCGTTGCGTGCAGACGGCTTTTCGCTGGTGGTTTTCTCGCTCGCGTTTTGTGAACTAACGCTTTCAGCTGCGGAGCTCATATTTTCATTAGATACGCCATTTAATGGCACTACGTCTGTCAGCTCTTTAACCTTCGCCACCACATCCCAGCTAAATACCACAGCCTGAATGTCACCGTCTTCACGAACAAATTGTAGTGCCTTTGCAACGGAGTTCGCTTCAAGCAAGCTTATTTCAACGTCACTACGGTCAAAGTAAGTGATGGTGTTGCCTATACTCGAGGTGATTTGTTCCAATAAATCAACAGCATCTTCTATAACAAGAATTTTTAAATGAGGGCGCATTAACCAACCATGTAATTAATAATGAGCATTTAGCGCTAGGCTAAAACTCATAAAACTAAGAATCAATAAACTAAACACAGTAAAACTAAAAATAGTGTAACTCTGAATTTCACTGGTGTCGTGTAAACTCTTGCTATGTCGTAATAAAAGTGCCTAAACGAATTGGACGAGGGCTAAATCACTCATGCACACACCTTCCCTTCAGAACCAATTCCCACACGCTTATCTTTCGAATTCAACAGAGCACACGAAGAACCTCCGAGAATTTCTACACTACGCGAAAAATGTGCTCCCTTCTATTGCTTCAACGAAGAAAAACACCTGGCCAATACATCATGACCACTGTTTTCTACGGGTGATTTTGGACAATATTGTCGGCTGCGCATGGTATGAGGTTATTCCCTCGCCTGCCTACAAAAACCTGACCGACGAGCAAGTCAGCGCCGCGTTATGCCTTGCCAAACAAATAGCCACTGAAAGTGTCTCGCTTCACACGCTCAATCAACGCTCGAAACAATGGCGAAGTAAGCAGCTAAAACTGGTGTTTTAGTATGACAAAGCGTGTGAAATGGCGTACTAATAACGCAGAAGATCGACACTGGTAAAAAAGGAAGCTTATTTCAGAACTTTCATTAATTATCACCGATATTCAGCGCATATATCCCGAAGATGACGTGTAAAGCACTATCATAATAGATATCAATTACCTACAATCACTGCTAAAAAGTTGCGCTTAATAGAGTGTGACGTACATTAATTCCTACTCAGAAAGTTATAGGACATACCATGGCGTTTAATTTATCTATAAATAACGATATTGCAGTAATCACCTTTGACGACGGAAAAGTTAACGCCGTAGGCTTTGAGCTTATACAGCAGTTGAACGACGCACTTGATGAAGCCGAGCAAAACGCGAAAGCGGTTGTATTACACGGGGGTGAAGGTAAGTTTTGCGGAGGGTTTGATTTATCGGTAATGAAAGCCGACGATAAAACTAAGCAACACGAGCTAGTGTCAAAAGGCGCTGAGTTAATCGTGCGCCTCTATAGCTTCCCTCTTCCTGTTGTCGTTGCTGCAGAAGGTCACAGCATTGCAATGGGCGCAATTATGCTTATGGCTGCCGATCTACGCATTGGTAAAGATGCAGACACCAAATATGGTCTTAATGAAACCGCCATTGGTATGGTACTCCCGCCTTTCGGTATGGAGCTAGCCAAAGCCAGACTAGTAAATACGTCTCAAACGGAAGCATTGCTTTTTTCACGGATTTACCAAGGTAAAGAAGCCGTTAAAGCGGGTTTTATCGACGCGGCTGTACCGCAAGAACAAGTTTTAGCGACGGCCATGGGTTATGCAGAAAAATTGAAGATGCTGCCTAGACAGTCCTTTGCCGAATCTAAGCTTCAGCTTCGCAAAGAAACGCTAGAAAAAATGAAAGGTTAATGTTGTACAAGTATGGCCTCATTGTGGGTGTTTTTAGCATCTCCTTTCGACAGGCTGTTCACATAAACACTTAATCTAAAGCAACGGGTTACAACAGTTTGTTTTAACCCGTTGCTTATGAAGCGCTATATTCGAAAAATTTCCAAGCAATCAGCTTAAGCATCAACATTATTTACTACTATTGCTTAATTGGCCCCGAACGGCGTTCAATTTCGTCTTTAAGTGCACTTCTAAGGCCTAGCTCAAAGCTCAACTCCGCGAGCACAAATAATGGCCCTATTGCTAAGCCCATAATATCGTCGACAAAGGCTGGCTTTTTCCCCTCAAAGTGATGACCGATAAACTGCAATATCCAACCACCGACAAAAATGCCAAGCGAAACAGCAAGCCATACCCCTACGTCATATTGAGCGATGGGCTGAGCAAAATAGACCATAGCGCCGGTGATCAACGTCATCACTATGCCAAGTTTTACATCTAGCTTAATATAAAACGCGTTACCAATCGCCCACACGAACAAGGCTGGGCTTATAGTCATGTCCCCAAAAATTGGGGCGCTAACGAGAAAAGCTGGTTTACTAAGAAGACAGAAAACCGAAAAAACAATTAGCGGAATACCGACGTAATGTGTGTATATATTTCTCTGATCTCTATGATACTTGGCGTATTCACTCAAGTGCTGTTCTAAATTTTTCATACTGCATTAACCACAAGTTATATCGAGGTTTCAGTTTACTCCGTGAATGTTCTTTTGGACTGTCGTTTCAACGACAAAGTGCAGGCAAAGTGACGTGTTTTCCCACCGGTTGGTATTAGCCATTAAAGGTGAACTTAGTTGGCAATAGGGAATCATAGTGAAATTGATAAAAAAAAATGGGAGTTTTCATGACTTACAGGAAGTACCTTTGGGCTTTGACGAGTTCAGCACTTCTCTCTCTAACGGCGTGCAGCTCAGTATCCTCTCTCTATTCAGATGAAAGCGAAAGGCATGGTGCAAAAAGCAGTGAAGAACAAACTGAAAGTAAACAACTTACGCTAGCTGCTAGTCACTGGCAGGTTGAAAGTATAGACCAAGCAGGAGTTATCGATTTCAGCCATGTCACAGTTAACGTAAATTCAAATGGTGACACGAGCAGAGTGAGCGGCAGTACCGGTTGTAATCAATTTACTGCGGCGCTGAGAGCGGGCGACGCCGAGAAAGTATTCAGTGATAAAAGTGCAACAGCGTCGTTCTCTACTAACAATATCATCCTTACTAAAAAGGCGTGTGCGCCTGCGCTGATGAAACAAGAACAGCGCTTCATTGACATGCTTACTGCGTCGACGAAATATTCTATAGTGGGTAATACTTGGCTTGTGCTTTACGACAGTAATGGCAGTGAGACAATTAAAGCTATCACTGCTCAGGTTTCACAATCGACATCCAACAACCAGGCAAATACTATATCGTCTGAACTTGCTTCATCGCAAAAACAAGACGTTGTTAGCTCGAAGGAACAGGGATCGTCTAAAACGTATCAATGCGAAACACCTAACGCCAATATAGCTACGTTACGTGTAAATACGCTCGGGCCGGAAACATTGGCCTTATCGTTAAACAATACTCATCATATCGTGCAATTATCCCGTTCAGCATCTGGCGCCAAATACACCAACAACAAGAATGTAGTGTTTTGGAATAAAGGCGATGTTGCCACCTTGTCCATTAACTCAGGTTATTACCACTGTAGTGTAAACAGCTAAAGCACGGTGACGTGTTCCTACGTTTATTCTCGGTAGGACGTTACCTCATTAAAAACTGAGTTTAACCGCTAGGAAACGCCTAAGCATTCGTTTCATAGTTAAAAGTAAAGAGAGAAACGCAGCTATGCGTACTTTCTTTACTTTTCAGCTCGGCTTAATTTCCTCTCTTCCGCCATCGCTTTATCGCACTTTAAAAATGTCTCTCTTAAGACCCCACAGTTTTACCGTGCAACTGCATCGGCGTTAATCCCTTTACCTGAAGTGCGTAATTTTTCGCTTCTTAGCTGCCACCCAATTAGTTTCAGTTAAACATTTTTCACGGGTCAACCCTTTGCTTAGTGTGAATTCCATACAAGGTTAGTCAAATCTTTATATATTTAATGTAAAGCATTTAGCCCATTAAAATCATAAAGTTACATAACAAATTAGCGTATTAAAGAATTGGCAACACACCGTTAAGTAATGCTCACAAGTTGAAACAATAATTAGAACACTATACAATTTATTTTTATTGAACGACCAATTAAAATAAAACTTGTCGTAGAAAGGCTTACAAAAGTGCGTCTTAAAACCCGCAGAAATACGACTATTGCGCAGCAAGTCACCATAGTTTTGGCGAAGTATGAAGGATTTATTTCGACGGGTTTCACATATAAGTGAGAAAAATAGTTTCAACACTATTCATCGTTTTGCAACGATTTCTACGTATCAAGTTGTACGCAATAGAAGTTAACGCGCGGAACCCGTTAATTGGCGAACGTTTTAGTCTTTTTAAAAGTAGGAGTTTATGCATGTCATTACCGACTTATCAGAATTTCATTCACGGCAAGCCGATGGCAAACAAAAGCAAAGAAACCTTTGCAGTAACCAACCCCGCAACCGGTGAGGTAATTTACCACGTAGAAGTGGCTGATGAGTTTATTCAACAAGAAGCAATTAGAAGCGCGAAAGAAGGTTTTGCGGTGTGGTCGGCAATGATGCCCATTGAAAGAACCCGCATTCTTAATAAAGCGGTTGCATTGCTTCGTGAGCGTAATGACGAACTCGCTAAGTTAGAAGTACTCGATACCGGAAAGCCTATTCAAGAGGCGGATTGTGTAGATATTGAAACTGGCGCTGACGTTATTGAGTATTATGCAGGTCTTGCCCCTACACAACTAGGTACCCAGCAGCCAGTGGGTGGCGATTTCTTCTATACGCGCAAAGAAGCACTAGGTATTTGTGCTGGTATTGGCGCATGGAACTACCCTATCCAAATTGCTTGCTGGAAGTCTGGTCCTGCTCTTGCCGCAGGTAATGCGTTTATATTTAAACCGTCAGAAGAAACGCCAATGGGTGCACTAAAACTGGCTGAAATTTTCACCGAAGCCGGCGTACCTGACGGCGTATTCAATGTGGTTCAAGGCGCAGCACAAGTAGGCCAGTGGCTTACAAACAGCCCTGACATTGAAAAAGTATCGTTTACTGGTGAAGTAGGCACAGGTAAAAAAGTGATGCAAAGCGCCGCTGCGTCTAACTTGAAAGACGTTACGATGGAGCTTGGCGGGAAGTCACCGCTTGTGGTATTTGAAGATGCCGACATTAGCCAGGCTGTTAGTGCCGCAATGCTGGGTAATTTCTATACCCAAGGTGAAATCTGCACTAACTGCACCCGTGTTTACGTTCAACGTTCTGTGTATCAAGCCTTTATTGATGAGCTTAAAACCCGTACCGAAAACAACATTGTTATGGGCGACCCGCTAGACCCTAACGTAAACCTAGGGGCACTTATTTCTAAGAAGCACCAAGAGCTGGTACTGAGTTACATTGCCAAAGGAAAAGAAGAAGGCGCAACGCTGCTAACCGGTGGTAATGCAGCCTCTCCGGCATCTGCACCAAATGGCTATTTTGTCGAACCAACAATTTTCACAGACTGCACCGACGATATGACCATCGTTAAAGAAGAGATCTTCGGCCCAGTAATGAGCGTGTTGGTGTTCGATGATGAAGACGAGGTGATCGCTCGCGCAAATGACACCGAGCTAGGTCTGGCTGCGGGTGTATTTAGTAAAGATATTCAGCGTGCCCACCGCGTTATCCACCAGCTACAAGCAGGTATTTGCTGGATAAATGCCTATGGGAACTCTCCTGCTGAAATGCCTGTTGGCGGTTACAAGCAGTCAGGTATTGGGCGTGAGAACGGCGTCGAAACGCTTAATAGCTACACACAAACCAAGTCGGTTTATGTAGGTATGAGTCAAATTGAGAGCCCGTTTTAAGCCTAAGAAGGAGTACATATGCAGACATTCGATTACATTATTGTTGGAGCAGGTTCAGCGGGCTGTGTGCTGGCTAACCGCTTATCAGAAGACCCAAATCACAAGGTACTACTACTTGAAACCGGCGGCTCAGACAAAAGCATTTTCATAAAAATGCCAACGGCGCTGTCTATTCCTATGAATACCGACAAGTATGCGTGGCAATTCAATACAGAAAAAGAGCCGTACTTAAACAACCGTGAAATGCATTGCCCGCGCGGTAAAGTGTTGGGCGGCTCGTCATCCATTAATGGAATGGTATACGTACGCGGCCACGCCAAAGACTTTGATGAATGGGAAGCTCACGGCGCAGAGGGCTGGAACTATCAAGCATGCCTGCCCTATTTCCAGAAGGCGGAAACCTGGTACAAAGGTAACGACGCTTATCGTGGTGGCAATGGCGAACTCGGTGTTAATAACGGCAACGAAATGAAGAACCCGCTTTACACGGCGTTCATTAAAGCCGGCGAACAGGCGGGCTACGACATCACAAGTGATTATAACGGCAAGCAACAAGAAGGCTTTGGGCCTATGCATATGACCGTGAAAGACGGTGTACGCAGTTCAGCAAGCCGTGAATATCTTGATCCGATAAAATCACGCAAGAATTTAACCATAGTGACTGGCGCATTGGTTACTAAGGTCGTGCTGGAAGATAAAGTGGCGAAAGGCGTAGAGTATGTGGTTAACGGCAAAGCTCTAACTGCAGCAACGTCTAACGAAGTTATCTTAAGTGCCGGCTCTATTGGTTCACCGCACATCCTGCAACTTTCTGGAATTGGCGATAAAGACATTCTTGAAAAAGCGGGTATTGAAGTTAAGCACCACCTGCCGGGTGTGGGCCAAAACCTGCAAGATCATTTGGAATTCTATTTCCAGTACAAGTGCAAGCAGCCAATAACGTTAAATCGCAAACTGGGCTTAATTTCAAAAGGTTTGATCGGCGCTCGTTGGTTATTTACCCGCTCTGGATTAGGGGCAACGAACCACTTTGAATCATGCGCATTCATTCGCTCGAAAGCTGATGTGGAATGGCCTGATATTCAGTACCACTTCTTGCCAGCAGCCATCCGATATGACGGTAAATCAGCGTTTGATGGCGATGGCTTTCAAGTGCACGTGGGCCACAACAAACCCAAAAGTAGAGGTAGCGTAACCGTTCAGTCTTCTGACCCAACGGTGCCACCAAAAATCTTGTTCAACTACTTGCAACATCAAGATGATATCGAAGGGTTTAGAGCATGCGTAAGACTTACAAGAGAAATCATCGCACAGCCAGCGTTCGACGACTTCAGAGACGGCGAAATTCAGCCTGGCGAGCACATTCAGACGGATGAAGAAATAGATGCCTTCGTGCGTGAAGCCGTTGAAAGTGCTTACCATCCATCGTGCTCGTGCAAAATGGGTGAAGATGAAATGGCAGTAGTAGATTCTCAAACCAATGTGCATGGCATTGAGGGTTTACGCGTGGTGGACTCGTCTATTTTCCCAACCATTCCGAACGGAAACTTGAATGCGCCAACCATCATGGTAGCGGAAAAGGCGGCAGATATTATCCTAGGGAAACCGGCGTTACCGCCACAAAATGTGCCCGTGGATATTCATCCAAACTGGCAAACCCAACAACGCTAGGTAGTTAAACTATTTTGCACCAGTGCGCTTATTTATTAAAAGAGCGCACCTTCCACAGTGCCTACATTTGGCCGATTAGAGCGGCTTCAGCATGTAGATGGGTGGGCTTTTATATAACGAAAAAAGGAAAAAACATGTTTCATTTTTATCAATATTGGGAGGGTGATAATGACAGTATGGCTTAGTGCAGGCATTATTTTCACTCTACTTTCTGTAGCTTACATTTTATTTAAATGGGGCAACATGAAAGTGGTTGGCGTAATGCCAGTCAAAACCTTTACCTTTATTGCTATTCTTTTTACCTCGGGTTTGGACGTGGGTCTCATTATGTTCCCGCTCACTGAATTTGCAGGTTATGCTGACATAAGCGCAAGTCCTGAATACGCATTCACCAATCCGCTCGCTATTGAGTTTGGGTTTTGGGGATTCTTAATTTGGGGATTCTACTTTCTTACTTGTTTTTATTTCTGTGTAATCGAACCCAAAGTAAAATTTTTCGAATTGCCGCTGGTTAAATTCGTCAATAACGTAGTCATTATCGGCACCTGCGCGTTTACAGCCTTTTTGTTGCTGTCTAACCTCCCTTGGTACTTACCAACAATAGGCGATGGCGAATCGGTAGTGCCCGCGTTTTACCTCATTGTGTTCGCAGCCATAGCCTTTGCGGTTTATTCAAGTACAAGCATTAAATATGTGCGAATTTTAAGCCTGACAACCACATGGGTATTTATTGCCCTTATTGTTGGCATGTGGGCGGGTGCGTTTGTATTTGGTGAAAGCAAGATGTCGGCTTATTTCGCCAACCTTGGTTTAATTGGTGGTTATTTTGCGAATATTGACAACTTCGTACTACCAATAAATGAATATCACGAGTTCTATCTATTCTGGTGGTTCAGCTGGAGTATCATGATAGGTCAGTTTACATCTCGCTTTGTAGGCGGCCTAAGAACATATCAAGTTATGCTGGCTATGATGATCATTCCATCTATCCCTATCGCGGCTTGGTTCTCGGTACTTTATCACTACCATAGTGCTGGTATTCCTACCGAAGGTATAACCAACTTAGCCATGGTGTGCGTGGGTATCGTCTTTGTGATCAATTCACTGGATTCACTAATCAGGCTATACACAGACAACCTAAATATGACAGTCGAGCGCATAGGTAAAGTTAACTACATTGTGATTAACGTAGTTGCGCTTTCACTACTTACACTCTTGTTCAAACTCGACTTCTTGCAAATACAGTGGGTGGGTGCGTTAGTTATTGCCATCTTCTTTAGCTGCTTTGCATTCATATTAAGTCAGAAGTTTAAATCGGTAGCGGCCATCAAAACCTCGCCGAAAGAAAACAAAATCGACTTTACCAAAATAGAAAATCTTAACTAACTAAATCAATAACTTCTTACCTCGTTTGCATTGGCTCACTATTGAGCCAATGGGGGTAAGTGTTGCCCGCAATTAGCCACAGCGCAAGCGCCGAATAATAAGCGGGCCAAATAAAACAACGATAAAAACAGGTGTTTAACAATGAAAAAATTGAATTCTTTTTTTACATCAACTCACATTTTCACAGCCGCAGTTGTAGCAACGCTGTATTCTTCAGCTACATTCGCTAACTGGAGCGCCAACATTTCTGCTGTATCTGATTATACCTTCAACGGGGTTAGCCAAACGCAAAACGACCCAGCGCTACAGGGCGGCATTGATAAAGCATTTGACAACGGTACCTACGCAGGCACATGGGCGTCTAATGTAGATTTTGGTGGCGAGACAAACCTTGAATGGGATTTTTACGTGGGGCGCTACCAAATGCTAACCGACACGGTGAGTTTGGACTACGGCATTGCTTATTACTCTTATCACGGTGGCGATGATTCAAGTGATGGAAATTATCCGGAGGTGTATACCAAATTTGGTTATGCGAGCGACTACGGTAGTTCAGAACTAAACTTCTGGTATACGTGGGATTACTTTGGGACAGGCGCAAAACACGCTATCGCGATGATTGCCCACACCTTTGAGCTCGCGCCTAATCACAATTTACGTGCAAGTTTTGACGTATCTAACTCGCTAGACAGCGACAAGTGGCTGTGGAATGGTGATGACACCTCTTTCTACCACTACCGTTTGGCTTACCAAACAAGCTATGAAGGGTTTGATTTCGAAATTGCTGCGGAAAACACCAACCTAGATTTTGATACCGCCGATGAACGTATTGTGTTTGGCGTATCGAAAACCTTTAGCTTCTAAATCTTAAAATGGCGCGTGGTTCTTACAAACAAGAACCACTTTGCCTAGCAAGTGCCACGCGTGCACGTACTAAGCCGTGCACGCTATCTCAACTTTACTCGTTTAATTTAGCTAATTGATACAACAGCTAAAATGTCCAAGCGACAAACCGACTCACTTTGCTGCCCTGCCCCATATCAACCACTTTACACAGCGATGCACCATAGTAATCAATACTGGTTTTAATTGGTTTCAAGTGGGCACTCTTTGACACCAAGCAAGTGAACCATTTCACGTTGTCTTTCACCGCAACACTTTCCTGAATCATGCGCTGGATGAAGGCGAGTTCGCCCCCTTCACACCATAGTTCATTTGCTTGGCCCGCAAAGTTGAAGTTTACGTCCTGCCCTTGGTAAGGAGCTTGTTTGCCCCCTAACTTAGATGCGCGATCTCCAAAACTTTGCGCCTGATTACCGGTGAACTTTTCTCCGCTTCGCTTTTGCTTGTTGCGGGTCAAGTTGGATGTTTTTCGGCGAGTTCCAGAAAGCGCATCCTGTGCAGACTTATGAAACGGCGGGTTACACATGGTAAAAGTGAAGTGCTCATTCTCTTCAATAACGCCGCTGAATATGTTTGCTCTGCTAGCCTGTTTGCGAACGCTAAATTTATTGGTTAATACTTTATTTTTGCTAGCAATGGCTCGTGCGCTTTTCACTGCAGCATCGTCTACATCGCTACCTACAAAAATCCAGTTGTAGGAAGTAATACCAATTATAGGATAGATAGCATTAGCACCCACGCCGATATCCAGCCCTCGTACATTTTGACCATGGCAGTCTGTTGCTTTTAACAAATCTGCAATACCGTGAATATAGTCCGCCCTGCCAGGTACAGGCGGACATAAGTAACCGTCAGGAATATCCCAGTATTCAAGGCGATAGTAGTGATGAAGTAAGGCAGCATTGAGCACCTTCACTGCTTGCGGATTAGTGAAATCTATACTGGTATTACCGCTTTTGGCACGCACCAGGAAAGGCTTAAGCGCCGGATATGACTGGCACAGCGCATCCATAGGATAGCCGTTCTTGTGGAGATTTTTTGGATGCATGTAGCGTTACTTTTTATGTGAAACTAAAAATTGGGATTGCACGTTTTCATCGAGCAACTGGGCGCCACTACCCTGGGCAGCCACCTTATCGTCGGTATTGTAAAGCCTACAGCGTTCTAATGACAGACACCCGCAGCCAATACAGCCTTCTAGCGACGTTTTCAAACTGGTCAGCGCCGCGATTTTTGCCTCGATATGCTGATTAAACACCGTGCTTAATTTTGCCCAATCGGCTTGTGTCGGCGTTCTGTTATCAGGGAGCGTAGACAACAGCTTTTTTATCTCAGCAAGGGAATACCCCATGTTTTGCGCAATTAAAATAAAGGAAACTCTGCGAATGACAGAACGAGGAAACGCTCGATTTCCCCCATTTGTGCGCACAGAAGGAATAAGCCCCTCGTTGGCATAATAACGAATTAATGAAACAGCGTTGCCAGTACGTTTAGCTATAAAACCAATACTTACCATAGGTTCTGGTGCCATAACGCCCCCTTTTTCCAATTTTTAAATAGCGTGTAAAAAAACGCTTGATCTAAAGTTAGCTTTAGATATTAAGCTGTTTTTCGTTGATTATCTACACAAGGAAAAACACATGACTACTGCGTACTTAGAGCACACAAATATCACCGTTGAAAACCCAGACGAACTAGCCAACTTACTTTGCACACTATTTGGATGGAAAGTAAGATGGAGCGGCGGCGCAAAAAACGACGGCTACACCGTGCATGTGGGGAACGACAACGACTACCTAGCCCTTTACAGACCTAAAACCATCAATGAAATCGAAAGCGATTATAGAACCCTGGCCAATATCAACCACATCGGTATTGTTGTGCCAAATTTAGACGAAACAGAGCAGCGGGTGCTGGCGCTAAATTTCAATACTTTCAGTCATGGCGATTACGAGCCAGGCAGACGCTTTTATTTCATGGCTCAGCAGAATATTGAAATAGAAGTGGTGAGCTACGCGTGAATTTCAGCCTAGCTGAGTAGATGAAAATGATGCTAGATTGAATGCTATCGGCCCGTGTTAGCTGTAAGTCAAAGTTTGTTCTTTATTACAAGAACACGGGCAATTGCATCAATACAAGACAGGAAGCAAGAATGAGAAAGGCACTCGCAGTAACACTAAGTTTTGTGATGTTAACCCTATCAGTACACGCATGGGCTAACGACATACTCAGTATGAAACAACGCAGTGAACTTATTGATAAGATCACCGTTGAACGCTTTGAAACCGTATTGCCACAAATAATGGAGCGGGAAGGCATCGACATGTGGGTGCTTATGTCACGTGAGTACAATGAAGACCCCGTACTAAAAACCATGTTGCCTTCTACTTGGATATCTGCACGAAGACATACCATGCTAGTTATTTACAACCCCGGTAAAGGTGAGCCTTTAGAAAGACTCGCCGTAGCGCGATATGCGGTGGGCTCGTTATTTAAGAAAGCATGGGATAAAGAAGCCCAGCCCGACCAATGGGAAGCATTAAAACGCATTATTGAGACCCGTAATCCATCAAAAATTGCTATTAATACCTCTGATGCATTTGCGCTAGCTGACGGCATGACCGCAACCGAACATGAAAAGTTTATGACCGTGCTTTCGGAAAAATTTAAGCGTCGTGTTGTGAGCGGCGAAAGGCTAGCAATCGGTTGGTTAGAAACGCGCAGTGACCTGGAAATGCAATATTACCCAATACTTACTAAAATTGGCCACTCACTAATAGCAACTGCTTTTTCAAACGAAGTCATCACGCCTAACGTGACCACCACTGACGATGTAGTATGGTGGCTGCGCGATCAAACTCGCGCGTTAGGACTTACCAATTGGTTTCATCCTACTGTTTCAATTCAGCGCAAAGACGCTGCAGCTTTTGATCAGATAACAGCATTTAGCAAGCGCCCTGGCGAAAACATCATTCGTCCGGGTGATTTAATTCACGTTGATTTTGGTATTACTTACCTTAGGCTTAACACCGATCAGCAGCAGCATGCTTACGTGCTAAAATCGGGGGAACGCGACGCCCCTGCCTCACTTAAAAACGCGCTTAAAGCTGGTAACCAACTGCAAGATATTCTTACTAGTAATTTTAAAGTGGGAAGAACAGGCAACGCCATTTTGGGTAAAACTCGAAAGCAAGCAATCGAGAACAGACTAACGCCCGCTATTTATACTCACCCACTTGGTTTTCACGGGCATGCCGCAGGCCCGACGATAGGAATGTGGGACGCACAAGAAGGTGTACCAATTCAAGGTGACTACCCAATGTTTGCAAACACGGCCTATTCCATAGAACTCAATGCGGCAAGCTTTATAGAAGAATGGAACAAAGAAATAAGAATTATGCTGGAAGAAGATGCGTTTTTTGACGGTGAGTCAGTGACGTATTTAGACGGCAGACAGACTGAGTTTCATTTAATTTATTCTGATGAAAATCAATGACAATAAGAAGAGTGTCATGTCTAATTTGAGATAAGTTTGTAAACGTACAAATTGACTGTGTAGCTAGAATGCTAGCCAATATGAAAAGACTAACCTAATTGTAAAACAAGTGAAGCGTAAAGTGTCAGGCCTTTCGCCCTTTCAAGCGAAAGGCCATGAAACTGTACAAAATATTAGCAGTAGGTTGCTATCCTAAAACGAGGTCTTATTCAGCAGCAGTGCGAACAACTACGTTTTCAGCGCTGTACTCACGCACAAAGTCAGACATTGTTTTGTGGTTACAGATAATGTTTTCGCCTTCCAAACCAAATTTCGCTAGCGCAGCTTCTTTACCTACAGAAAGCGCTTCTAAACATGCCTGTGAAGCTACGTCTTGGTTCTTAGCAACAAGTGCCACAGTTTTTGCGTTTTCAGTCGCCTTGTTGTTTTTGTACATGTAAGCAAAAGTGCGAAGTGACTCACCGTTACAACGTACAGATGCACTGAATTCTTCAGCATTAAAGCCATTTGCGCGAATAAGACGTAAAGCAGGACCAAAACCTTCTTTAGCTGCAGTTAAACACGCTTGTGTTTCAATGTTGTCATTAAGAGGCTTAAGTACTACATCTTTTGCAAAAGATTGAGTTGCAGCAACAGATAATGTTAGAGCAATAGCGAAAGTAGACAGTTTCATTTTTGAATTCCTATTTTGTAACTAAATTAGATATCACCTAAGCGATGTGTACATTATGAACAATACTTTCAAAAAATAAAGCATTTTTCGTAATTTAATTACAGAAATAGTAATTTAAACAGACAGATCACGCCAAAAATGAAAGTTATTTACAAAAACAAACAAAATTTATATAAAATTTTACATATAAGTCTTTTTCGTTACAGAGTGGCTAGGTGGGACGCACAAAAAAACGCGCATGAAATTGCACTCAGCGCGCCTTGTTTTTAATTAATAGCAAAAGAATTAGCTGCGACAGGTCATAATATGAGATCGTGCATCCAATTAAGCGAAGGTAATTGCTGTTCTGGCTGGTAAAAGAGTCGGTTCAGTCTACCCAGCAAATTGACCGATCGACTCGGGTCGTGTGCCTTTACTCTATGTTCACTTTCGGTAAGCATAAATTCCCATGGCTGTAGGTCGAGTTCATCTACTTCTTCCTGACTTACGCCAAGTGACTGCAACGTTGACAAAATTCGCTCAGTCTTGCTTTCGGCAATAGGGATGATTTCGTTGCCATATAAATTATCGAGTGGCTCGTTAACGGCTTCTAATGTGTGATTTATTGCTGCCCACACTTCATCATGATCAAACGCCCAGCCACGAGGCGCATAATATCCTTCTATTTCCCACTCAAATTCAGCGTTACTTACCGCAATAGAACTTTCAGCTTCTGGGGAATAGGCCAAATCAGGTTTAGCGCCTATGTTGTACGCGTCAACACTCATGGCCACACAAATTATCAAGTCACCACAATGCTGCTTGTTCGTGTAAAGCGCCTCAAATGCTGCTCGCTTAACCCCCATCCAACCGTGAACGCGTGAGGGTTGTTCGACAAAGTGCCTTACATCATCTGGCAAGTCCTCACCATACATGTTGATAAGCAGCGGCAGCGGGTTTTGATCAGGCGCTTCGTCTGGCATCCATACTTCATACTCTTGTCGATTATCGGCTTTCCCGCGACTTTTGATGCCGTAGGACAAGTTAACCGGGCGACAAATACTTCTGTCTTCATCCACTTTATGAAAATACTCAGAACGCATACGCTTAATAAATGGTGCGTCTAAACCTGCCAGCGCTGCCGTTGGATAGCGATAGCCTATTTCGCTATGTTCGACCATGTGCAACGTGGGAATAGCGTGAGTAAGCTTTTTTTTCAATCCCGATAGAGCGTTTACGTTAGGCAGTACAATGCTTCGCTCTGGTTCAATGGTAAGCCTACTTCCGTCTTCGGTCACAAATTTGGGGGTTTTGTGGAATTCGTAACCTGAAAACCCCAAGTTGTTTACTGCGGTATTTCGATACTGAGATAGTTCATTAAAAAGCGCAGTATGATTGCGAATATGCTTAAACAACGGTCTTGATGCGGTCATTCTCTCTTCCATATAGGCTACTTCCAATTGAGCTAATTAAATTTAGATTTCTATACGACCAAACGGTCATTTGCCGCTTACTTTTAGCTGCTTAACACAACAGATGTATACGCTGTATGTGGACTCCCTAGACGCTCTCAATATTTAATATATCTTGCAAAGGCAGCTCACCTTTACCCAAGATTACTGTTGACTCAAAAAGCGATGCCATATTTCTGCACCAACGTCATCGTACATTTTCACTAGATTACGATAGCGCTCACGCATTGCTACGTTTACAAGGGGAGATGGCAATAAAGGGTCAAACACCAAGTGATACAATGCCCTGTCTCCTATCACATAAGACTCTTTCGTGGCTTCTTCAAGAGGTAAGGTCGACAAACGAGCAATAGATTCCTCTATTTCATTGCAACCTTCTTGATATAGCGCCTCTAGGTTTAAATGGCACCACAAGCCCATTGCCTTAGTTTGCATCTTGCTGTCAAAATTATTGGCGCTAAACACTAACACTTTGCTCGATAGACCAAGGGTGTGAAGCTTTTCTCTCACCGCACTCGCTCCGCCCAAAAGGTTGTTCGGCCTTACAAATACGTCAGTCGCGAGCTTGGTCATGCCTAACAACTTAAGTGCACGCTCATTCGTTCTTTGCTGTTTTTTATCACTCTTGGGGAGCGCATTGGTTAGGGCGACCACCCAATCTTGGTTCCAAGGGACAAGGTTAGTCTCATCGTCCCGCCACTGGTGTATTTCTCTAGCAAAGCGAATGCCCTTATCACCTAGCTTATAGTATCCACGTTCAACAAGGGTAATCAGCTGTGCGGCCTGCAAACGCGTCAGCGTAACGCGAATGTTGTTTTCAGAAATATCGAACAACGCTCCCACACGCACAGCTGCGCTGGCATTCATTTGAATATTGTCTCTAGAGCCCAACAATTTAAGCAGTAACTTTCGTGCTACGGGCTTCTTTTCTTTAATTTGTTGCAAATTTCACTTACTTCTTTATCTCAACCAGGCCTAGGTATTTGCTTGATATAACGCCAAATACGCGTTTATCCATCATTATACAAACGCGTCTTCGGCACAAACATTACATAATTTATTAATTTACAACCATAAATGTAATGTTTTAATGTAGTGCTCTAATATAAAGATACGCTCTGTGTGCACATTAAATGGAATCGCCATGACTTTATCAAACCGCTTTGTAACGCACGTTGTAGAAAACCAGCCTTCCATTCCTGCCCCCTATAATTTGTGGCGCGATGATGCGCTACTGCGCGGATTGGTAGACCAACACTTACCTGAGCCCCACCAGCATGACGAGCATTTGTTAAACACTTACGGGGCACTTGCCGGCGATGCGCTTATGGCTCACGGGGAACTGGCGAATAAAAACAAACCTGTGCTCCAGACGTTTGACCGCTATGGCCGCCGCACAGACAACGTAGAGTTTCACCCCAGCTATCACGCGCTTATGGAAAGCGCGATGCAACATCACATACACAATTACTCGTGGAAGCACGAAAGTCAGGAGGGTGCACACACTATTCGCGCGGCGCTGATGTACATGCATTATCAAGCTGAGTCTGGCACATCGTGCCCACTGACAATGACCCATGCTGCGATCCCGGCCATGCGATACGGAAAGCAACTGCCGCCTTACTACTTAGATAAAACGATTAATGGTGTTTACGACCCACGTTCCCTGCCACCAAGTCAGAAGCACGGTCTCACCATAGGTATGGGTATGACTGAAAAACAAGGTGGTTCAGATGTGAGACGCAATACTACTACCGCTTTGAAGCAGGATGATGGCAGTTACACTATTGTAGGACACAAGTTCTTTTTCTCTGCACCTATGTGCGACGCTCATCTAATTCTTGCACAAGCAGAAGGCGGTCTAAGTTGCTTTTTACTGCCAAGGATATTGGAAAATGGCGAACTCAATAACGTGCGAATTCAACGCTTAAAAGACAAGTTAGGTGACTGGAGTAACGCCTCGTCTGAAGTGGAATTTCAAGAAGCTAAGGCATACTTAGTTGGCGAAGAAGGCCGTGGTGTACCGGTGATCATCGATATGGTGTCGTTAACCCGTTTAGACTGTATGATCGGCTCGTCAGCACTTATGCGCCAGGCGTTGGTACACGCATTACATCACGTAAGTCATCGCGATGCGTTCGGTAAAACCTTAGTCAAACAGCCCTTAATGCAAAATGTGTTGGCAGACCTTACCGTTGAATGCGCGGCCGCCACCGCACTTACTATGCGCGTTGCCAAGGCGGTTGATAGCGCGTCGCGTAACAACCATGAAGCTGCATTAGCAAGACTTGCCACGGCAATTGGAAAGTACTGGATTTGTAAACGCACACCTATGTTTGTGAATGAGGCTCAAGAGTGTTTAGGCGGAATTGGTTACGTTGAAGAAAACCCCATGCCACGTTACTACCGTCAAGCGCCGTTAAACTCGATTTGGGAAGGAAGTGGCAACGTGCAATGCCTAGATGTATTACGGGCACTTGCCAAAGAACCAAATGTCAAAGAAGCCTTGTTTAATGAACTCAAAACGCAAACGGGTAAAAACAAGCATTACGACCTTTACCTTAGTAAGCTACTCGACGAGTTATCAAATACCCAGAATATGGAAACGCGCAGCCGTTACCTGACAGAACAAATGGCACTCGCGCTTCAGGCATGTACGTTACTCGCCAATGGGGACACCCTTGCCGACATTGCTCACACATTTTGTGAGTCAAGACTGAGCAACGCCAGTGGCTTCGCGTTAGGTACACTTCCCGACACCACACCGTTTGAAAAAATTATTGCGCTTGGGACGGTGTTGTCTAGCTAGTCAATATCGGGGGAAGGCTCTGTGCGTTTGGTGGGCTTCATCTAATGCGGTAGCCTTGCCCCTGTATTCCCCCGTTAAATTCAAGGTTTTAAGCAGACTACCGCCATACATCGATGCATAAAACCATTGTTTCTCTACAAACACGTTGTTCGAACGTATTAAACAACTTAAAAAGGATTCACTGAATACCCTTTTTGCGCCAAGCGCGCATGGGCCGTCATGGCTGATAAATCCACTTTCACTCCGTCAATTAATGCGTTTTTCTCGACGCCATGGGCAGCGGCAGACTGTCCGCAAACAATCACTTCAACACCTTGTTTAATTAATGCCCTAATCAGCAATTCATTGCCGTTAGGTTGGCCTTTACGCTGTTTGAAGTGCTCTGTCTTTAGCATTTCTTCCGTGGCAGAACCGTGGACCACCAGCGCTAACGATAGGTTTTCTTTTTTCACACCGTTAGCTACGTGCATGTTAATAAAACGCGCAAGTGATTCAATGCTACGATTAACCTTTCCCGGCTCAGCTGCTTTGGCAACATCGAATGCCACTTTAAAAGTTTGATTTTCGGCAAATTTAACGCCATCTACCGAGGCATGTTTACCGAATTTATCGAAAACGGGGCCGTATTCAAACTCTGAGTTGGCGAAAGCTTGCCCCGTCGCAGCAAGGGTCGCCGACAAACCGAGTGCCGCGCCCCACTTTCCTTTTAATATGTTCATTGCTCGCTCCTCAAACTCTACTGTGTTGAAAGTGCTATTTTAAATAGCCTTAAACGTTATGAACGTTCACATTGCTATCTGCATCTTAGGTTTTACTATTCGTATAGTAGCGCGAATTGTTTTGCAATTCGCGTTACTGAGATCCAAAGCACGGTGCTTTCTCGTTTAAGAGATATATTATCAAGGCTCGTATAAGAGATACGTTATTAAGGTTTCTGTTGAATGAATAGATTAGCGACCGGCTTTACAAGCTAAACGCTGTTACCTAAATCAAAATTCGGGTGGCAATGCTCAACAGGTCTCTTTTACTAACGAAAAGTTACAGTGAGTGAAATATGCATAGCAGCACTATGAGAAAACGTGACCAGGGCTTCCAGCAAATGGCGAAATATTTAAAAACAGTAATACTTTTGATGGCATGCGTGTTTGCTGTTGCCGCATGCAGTAGTAGTAAGCCACAGGTGAATATGGATGAAACGCAAAACTTCGCCAATATTAAAACCTTTTATATTCAGTCACCGTTAAACCCAATTAACGAAACACTAGCCAACCACCTATCCTCGGCCATCACCCAACGGTTAATTGAGAAAGGTCTTACCCCTACGTCACAAGAAGATGCCGATATTTCAGTGGGGTACTTGCCATCGACCACGGCAAAAGATGACGGCACCACACTGAATTTAGGCTTAGGTACAGGAAGCTACGGGCGCTCAGGCGGCATATCATTAGGCAGTATTTTTAGCATTCCTGTGGGCGAACAAACCACCCTGCAACAAGGGCTTCAAATTGATATGGTGAAAGATGGTAAGTTTATATACAGTGCATCGGGAGCGGTAGAGCTGGAATCAAAAGATAGCATCAGTATTCAAAATAAGCTTGATGAGCTTGTCGTTAAGCTACTGGAACAATATCCCGCTAACCGATAATCCACACCTACTACCCGCTAGGAAAAGTACGATCTTTTGGGGCTGAAGAAAGCCCCATATTTTCGAGCATCATCCCCTTAACGAAGAACTTGGCGCTGAAATTGCGTAATGATGGGAAGGTTAACCCTCACTTTTGATTACATAAAACACGAAGTGAGCCACGCAGAGTTCGAAATGGATACTACTTACCGTCATTTATCTTCTTCATCTTCTCTATTTAACTATTTAGGTGACACTGCAAATGCTAAAAGTGCGCTTCAAGATGTTGTAGAAAAATCAAAGCAGGCTAACGCCCTAGGCGATGCATTCACAACATTCGATAGCGAACTTAAAGGTAACCAGGTCGACGTTTACCTGCAAAAGATTGAAAGCGGAGAAGCCGCACTTAATAACAGTACAATCGCTAACTACCTTGACTTTAATAGGCAAAAGCTTGCCACAGCGTTAAGCGATTTAGCGGCAAAACTTGGTATTTCAGATGATACGCCGCTAACGATTAGCGACGGCAAACTGCAGATTGGTAACAGTGATGGCAACAAGGAGCTCGATAAAACGACTTTGCGTCTTCAACAATATTTAGAGAAAGACAGTAACCTTACTTCGCTTATTCAACAAACCTCGCGCCTATCTCAGTTTAAAGAATGGGGAGATGCAACATCGTTTGCGTCAACGCTTAAAGAAGAAGGCACTGACGACGCTGCTATTCAGTCTTTTTTAAAAGAGGCACGTTTGTCGGTGACATCTGATAATGTGCTGGCATTCAATCAAAACGGTTTCGGCTTTACTTCAGATGGGCAAACTGCGGCTTTGATAGAAGCTTTCGAGAAGCAGTAAAAGCATTAACGGAATTTAAAAAAGCGTAAATCTTTCGCTTTCTCTCAAATTAGTGCAGACACGCAAAGAATTCAGCGAATTAAGAATCACTTTTTCTGTGCGAAATTAGAGGAAGTCGGCTCAAAATAACGCTATGCTTGGCTGCATGATGAAGTGCAGATTAACATAATGGCAGCGCAACAGCCGCTTTCCGTTCAGCAAAACCTTACCATTAGGTTATTGCGCGTATTAAGATACAACAAAGCACGTATTGAGCGTGCGCTTACGCTTATGCCTGAAAAGCACAGACCTTTATTCCATGTGCTTCCTTTTCTTGTGCACGTTAATCACGAAGCCCTTCCAGGATATGTAACTCCGCCTACTTCAGATGAAACTGTACCGTTTGGTATCAACAATTACTCGTTTCGCCCAGATGTAGAACTTGCGCTTAAGCGCTGTTTTCCAGCACAAAGTCACTTATTTGCAGATATTAAGCAGATTTGGCCTAGGCAGCGCGCTGTCGATGCGCTTGTTTTAATGGGCAGCGTAGGCACAATAGCGCAGACTGACGACTCAGACTTTGATTTTTGGGTATGTATCGATGGTAATCGCTTTTCGCAGGCGGCACTTGCGTTACTTCAACAAAAGCTTACTGCTATTGAAAAGTGGGCTGACGAAACCTTTGGCATTGAAGTTCATTTCTTTTTATCTGAAATAGACAAAGTAAGGCAAAATGACTTTGGCGTGGCCGAGGGCGAAAGCGCAGGCTCTGCGCAAGCGATGTTTTTAAAAGCCGAGTTTTACAACACCAATATTGTGGTAGCAGGCAAAGCACCATTTTGGTGGTTAACTCCAGAAAAGACGACTGAAAAGCAATATAGAGCGATTTACAATAGTTTAGAAAAAGGCGGTTCACCTGATGTGGACTGGTTCATGGACTTAGGCCACTTGGAACGACTAGATGCAAGTGAGCTCTTTGGTGCCGCTATTTGGCAGCTGGGCAAGGCCATGGACTCTCCGTTCAAGTCAGTGTTAAAAATGGCAAAGCTTGAAGTTTACCTTGCCAATATTTCTCACGGTCAACCACTGTGTAACCTATTGAAAAAACATGTGCATCGCGGTGCCGAGGCGCCGGGACACGTTGCAGATATCGATCCCTATGCCCTAATGTTCGATGAACTCATCGCTCATTACAAAAAGCATGGCCAGGCCGAAGACATTGCCGTATTACAACAATGCTTATACTTAAAATGCGGCAGCGCATTGAGCCAACCGCTTGTAGAGGGTGAACAAGCGAATTTTAAGCGCAAAATTATGGCGTCGTATGCTAAACAGTGGGGATGGAGCCGTAAACTCATTGTTCATTTAGATAACCAGCAAGATTGGACCTTTAATGAACGAGTGCAGCTTAGTCGTCGAATTCACCGTTTTCTATTAAAGTGCTATCGCCGTATTTCTAAAGAGATCAGTCATCATCAACAGGTGATGGACCAAAAAGATATGACAGTTCTAGGTCGGCGCTTAAGCACGTACTACGCGAAAAAAGCGGACAAAATCGAGTTTTTGCGACGCGCCTTTGACGAGAGCCTTTACTGCGAAAAAATCACCATTGCCATGCGCCAGCTTAAAAATGGTGATGAGGTGTGGTCGGCTTATGCAGGAGATTTACTCAGTAAATCTGGCATTATGGATGAATCGCAAAAGATTACTCAAGCCTCCACCGCAATAGCACTAATGGTGTGGCTTGTGTCGAGTAAGATTATAGATACCAACAGTAAAGTTTATCTCGATTACAACTATGGCGAAGTAAGCGAACTAGACTTAAACGACTTGCTTAAGCATTTGTGCAAATACTTCCCGCCGGTAAAAGTATCTTCGTTATCCCGTAACGACTTGCTGGCACCTGAACGCGTAACGGCGTGCTTTGCCATTGTGAACTTCCCCACCCTTCGTCAAAAAGCTACCGTGGAAGACGTATCCATTCTGTACACCACCTCGTGGGGAGAAACATTCCTGAAGCACGGCGATGATGTGCTAGATACCTTATGGTACGACCTACAAGAGGTAACACCAAAGCCACCTTGCTATGTAATGGTGCCTCGAGGGAACCAGCAGTCACGAATACTCGGCGAATTCTTAGAAGCCAACGAACTCAATTTTACTGTTTTGTATTAATCCGCTTTGACGGGTGCTCTGGTTAGGAAGCCAGAGACAAGCCTATTACTTCGCCCCCTCCCCCGTTTAAAAAATATGCAAAAAAATTCTTGCACTTTAAAATTACAAGTGTAATCTAAAGCTATGGACTACAAATGTAATCAAAAGAAAAGACGTCGCAGTTATGAATAAAATGTCAGACAAACCTGAAATTTCAAACGCTGAATTTGAAGTGCTGGATGTGCTTTGGGACGACCACCCCGCCACATCGAATGAGGTTATTGCACGACTTAATAATAAAAAAGATTGGCACGAGAAAACCGTTAAAACCCTGCTAGGCCGATTGGTAAAAAAAGAAGTGTTAGGGTTTGAAAAGCAACAGCGCCAGTACCTTTACTATCCGCTAATTGCTCGTGAAGATTATACAAAGAAAGAAACCACGAGTTTTGTTAGTCGACTATTTAAGGGCAAGATTGCTCCTATGGTTGCCGGTTTTGCGAATCAAAATTCGCTGTCTAAACAAGATGTGAACGAGCTAAAAGCCCTTATCAAGGAATGGGAAGAAAACAATGATTGATTGGATTGTTGCTCAGCAAGGTATTTTGTCGCTATCGCTTATTTTACTCATGGTGTGCGAGCACTTTTTCACTAATAAAATTGGGGCTTCGCTGACCTATAAGCTATGGGCGTTGATACCAGGCTGCCTGATAGTCAATAACATTCCAATGTCGTTGGTTAGCATTCCATCGAATAGCTTTGCTCGTTACGTGGTTGGCGTAAACCCCACACTGAACACCGTTGAATTTGAAACCTGGTTTGCCATTTGGGCGGTAGGCGTAAGCATAGTCACAGCCTATGTCTTGGCGCACCACCTTTCAATATGGGCTTCGATAGGAAAACGTCGTGCCTTGCATACCAACGCCTATTATTCTGACAAAGCTTCCACACCCATGCTGTTTGGCTTTATCTCACCCAAAATACTTATCCCTTTCTCGTTCAAAAGTGCTTTCTCTAAACAGCAACAAGCTTTGGTGTTGGAACATGAAAACGTCCACCGCAGACACTATGACCATCTGTGGAACTCACTAGCGCTAATTATCGCCATTGTATTTTGGTTTAACCCGCTTGTTTGGCTCGCCCTTAAATCTTTCAGAATCAATCAAGAACTGGCTTGTGATCACGCTGTATTGAAAGACAAGACAGACACCGAAAAACTAACTTATGCAAAAGCACTCGTGCAGTGTGCCGAGCATTGTTCAAACGCCCTGCACCGTACAAGAGGGCTTTACCCAACCTTTGGAGAAAAAAGTACTATGATCAAACGTTTAAATGCTATTAAACAACCTGTGCGTAGCAATAAAGTACTGGCTGCAGGCGTACTTTCAATTGCCGCCATGCTTACAATAAACACGGCTTTAGCCAATGCTCCTGTAGCAGAGACAAAATCTGAAGCCAAGATTAACCAGGCGTCACCTGTTAAACGCGTTCCACCTACCTACCCCGAAAAGGCAGCAAAAGAAAATGTAGAAGGCTTTGTTGTGCTCTCTTTTGATATTACTGAAACGGGCACTACAGATAATGTAAAAGTAGTAAAATCAGTACCTGCTGGCGTGTTTGATAAAAGTGCCATAGTTGCCCTAAAGCAATGGGAATACAAACCTCGTATTCAAGGTGGCAAAGGAATGAGACAAACTGGTCTTCTTGTACAATTAGACTACCAACTTGGCGCTGCCCTTGATACCGCAAGTGTTGAGAAAAACGCATCCACAGAGGTAGAACGCATAATAATCCCACCTAAACAGGAAAAGTAAGCAAAAAATTTATCAGAATACTAAAAGGAGCGCGGTGCTCCTTTTAGTGTTTTGTCTAATTGACTTAATTCTTGCCTGCTTCACACTAGCGCCTCAATACCCTGTACCCCTGCAATTGTTCAAAGTGTCTTTACATTTTCTCTACGGAAATTGCAGCTTTACTAGGTTAAAATGTGAGTAATCACACACCTAAAAACTTCTAATTTATGGAAGGTTTAGATAATCGAACGCGAATTCGCTACGATTATTTTCTAACGCTTTACACCTCATGGATCTTTCCCTCGGTGTACAAAAAGGAAATCTATTATGAATCGTTTTGCTCTAGCACCCGCTGTGCTTGCTCTTTCTTTTTTTACCGCAAACGCCAATGCGAATATCGATCAGCTAAAAGGCCTTTTAGGAACTAAGAAAGCGGAATCTACTGTTACCACTAGCAGCCTAACTGACATAGCAACCAGCGCCGCTTCTAGTATCGATTTAGGTAGCTTAGTAAATTCAGTGGCTGGAAACCTTAACGTATCAGATACACAGTCACAAGGCGGTATAGCGTCTATAATGAATTACGTTCAAGGCAACCTCTCAGGTGCAGACTACGCGCAGTTGGAAAATAGCATCCCAGGTATTGAAAGCCTGCTTGAAAACGTGCCTTCTCTAAGCAGTAACTCAGCTGCAAGCTCTAGCTCGTCATTGTCGGGTTTACTTAACAAAGCGTCGGAATATAGTTCTACGCTAAAATCAGTAAATGATTTAAAGCAACAGTTTGAAGCCTTAGGTCTTTCAACCGATATGATTGCTAGCTTTGTCACTCAAATTAGCTCATATTTAAATGTAAATGCCGATGAAGAAACGCAGGCGTTGTTTAAATCTGGCCTAGATAATTTGCTAACGGCTCTGTAACCTATTTAAGGTGTACTGGCTATTAATCGATAGCCAAAATTAGTGCGCCTTTATTTTTTGCAGGGGTTCCCAACTTAGTGAAATAGCAACGCCTGCTTCTCTTTTTCATACTCACTAACGCAGCCTATTCGCCTATGCAAAATGCAATGTCTCGTTTTTCAGCAATGCCCAAATGGTTTCGGGTATCTACCTATCTTGTTCTTGCCTATCTAACCTACGCTCTTCTTATCGGTATAGTCACACCTGCGGTGTTAAAGGCAAAATTACCCAACCTAGTAAAGGAAAATATTGGCAGAAATGCGACTGTTGAAGAGATTACGATAAACCCATTTTTGCTGAAGATAGATATAAGCCATTTTGTTATTTACTCTGCCCCTAATTTTTCAAATAACGGTGAACACTTTTTCAGTGTTGGGGACCTTTCGCTTGACTTTGGATTCTGGCAATCACTCTTCTCTTTCACGCCGGCCATTGAATCATTAACCGTAGACGCCCCTTATATTTCTCTCGCGCGCTTAAGCACTGATAATAACGTTCAACGGTTCAATTTTTCTGACATTCTTAGTCACATAGAAGAGCGCAGCGCGAAAGAACCGTCAGCGTCTGAAAGCTCTAAAGAAGGGCAAATTCCCAGAATTACCCTGGGCGATTTTGTACTTCGCGAAGGGCATGTGGTTATTGAAGACAAGGTCACTGAAACCCTACTGGATTACCCAGAATTAGACGTGGCTTTGCAAGATTTAGATACCCACGCGCTAATCAGTGGAAGTGCTGGCGAAGAGTCAGATAAGGTTGCGACATCTGATAAAAACGCCAAAACAGATCAAACAACCGACCAACCGAAAGGTGAACTGGCATTTAATCAGTATCAGTTTAATTTACTCACCGCCGAGAAAGGCAAAATAGCCGTTAATGGCGAGTTCCAGTTATCTCCGTTAAAAATCACCACCGACGTTGCTATAAACGACGTGGCACTTACACCGCTATGGTCACTTTCAAAAGACCTAATAGAAGCAAATTTAGTAAACGGTACCGCTAGCTTAAGCCTGCACGCCGAAGTGTTTGAGCAAGACAAAGCGTTTCAGTTTATTCTAGAACGCGGCGAATTTGCTATTAACAACCTTACCTTTAACGCTGGCTCAGCCTTAAGTGAGGCAGACGGGGGGAGAGGTTCACAGAAAATACTTGCGGTGCCCGCCTTTAGCGTTCACGACATAAACGTGCATGCCTTAGATCAGCGAGTGAGTATTTCTGAGGTTGTATTCGATGACGTGCGGGTATTGGGCTTGCTTGACGAGGCGGGTCTCGACTTACAGCGCTTGTTTACGCCTAAAGAAATGGCGACAGCCACTGCTAAAACCTCCTCTGGCGAAACGCCTAATGAAAGTCCTAACGCGCAGCGTGAGGCTCAAGGCGAAGCTGATTTAAATAAAGGCGAAGCTGATTTAAATAAAGGCGAAGCTGATTTAAATAATGGAGAATCGAATTTAAGCGAAGGCGAAGCACAGGCAGGCAATAGCGAATCTCAGGTTAATGAAGGCACATCACAAGAAGCTCAGAGTGAAACAGGCTCAGAAAGCTCTAAAGGCACTCTAGCTTCAGCTGACAACTTACAAAAGCAAAGCCAAGATACGTCATGGTATGTTGAGCTTCAGCAGTTCGTATTTAACAACGGCACCATTGATATGGTAGAGCGCAGCGTAAGTGGCGGCACCTATTATCGAATCAGTAGCGTCAATATTAAAACTGGAGCAGTCACCAGCGACTTTTCTAAACCGATTACCTACAGTACAAGCCTACATGTTGGTGCTGATACACAAGCGTTTACCACTACGCCCAAAGGTACACTTTTCAGCAGCGGTAGCGTGAATATTGCGGATCAAGCAATTAGAGGAAAGGCGACAGTTGAGCAGCTGTTGTTAAATCAGTTCCAGCAGTACATTTCACCATATGCAAATGTAACCCTCGAAGAAGGGCTATTTAACCTTGATGCCGAGTTTAACGCAGAAATTAACGAGAAAGATTCTGCTGCTCTCAATGCTAAGGCCAGTACGAGTATTACAAACTTAAGTGTACTTGATAACGCTAAAACGCCACTTTTACAGTGGCAGTCGTTAAATGTAGACGATATAGAATTTGACCAGGTTTCAAACCAGTTAAGCGTAGATAACATTCGCCTTCAAGCACCGTTTGCAAGACTAATTATCGACGAATCCAAACAAACTAATGTAGGTAAACTTGTTGTCGCTTCAAACGAAGATGGCAGCGTAGATAAACCTTCTAGTGATGAAGGTGCTAAGGTCACTAAAACCACGAGCAACGCCAACAAAGTGTCGCCTACAAACACTGAAAATGAATCGTCAGAAGCCGACGCATTGGCTATTAAAGTTAACGCCATATCCATCGAAAACGGAAAAGCTTATTTCGCTGACCACTCATTAACGCCTAAGTTTGCATCTACCATAGAAAGCTTAAATGGAAAGGTGCTGGGTATAGATTCAAGCTCTACTCAACCAGCCAATGTGGATATCACAGGAAAGATAGACAACTACGCCCCGGTAAAACTTGCAGGCACTATCCACCCGCTCAAAAGTGATGTAGACCTCAATTTAAATTTCTCAGTCCAAGGCGCTGAACTTACCTCGGTCAACCCCTACTCTGGCACTTACATGGGCTATTACATTGACAAAGGTCTGCTGTCTTTAGATGTGCAATACAAACTTAATGGAAAAGCACTGGAAGGTAAAAACCACGTCGTTATCGACCAATTAACACTGGGCAAGAAGTCAAACTCAGATCAGGCGTTAAGTTTACCGCTTGGGCTTGCAATTGCGCTGTTAGAAGATAGCAATGGCGTTATCGACTTAGGCTTAGATGTGTCTGGCGATATAGACAATCCGGATTTTAGCTTTGGCTCCATTATCCTTAATGCTATTGGCAACATCATCACAAAAGCTGTTACCGCACCGTTTTCATTACTCGCCAACCTGGTTGGCAGTGACGATGAACTCGACAACGTTGAATTTGCATTTGGTGAACAAACGCTAAACGCCGACGCTCGTGAAAAATTAGATACGCTGGCTAAAGCCCTTAAAAAACGACCGGGGCTAAGAGTCAACATAGAAGGCACTGTAAACGCGATAAGTGACGCAAGTGCGCTGGCACAACGTCAGTTGAACCACACGCTTTTAACAAGAAGCGGGCAAGCCGATGCGGATAATACTTCTGTCACCACCAATACTGTCGAGAATAGCCAAACAAAAGGCTTAAATGCAGGTGCCGACGGCAATGATAGTTCATCAGCTACCTCTATAACCGGTAGCAGCATCCCGTTAGAAGGCCCGTTGGCCAATTCGCTTTTAAGTTACTATGTAGAAGTATTTACGCCTGACCTTACTCAAGAACGCACAGATATGGTGGCGAAGCTGTACCCTAACCTTGCCAAAGAGCAGAGCCAGTTAAATAGTAATGGCAACAAAAACGTTATAAATGAAACAGAAGTACAGCGAGCATTAAGCATTGCCCGATACAACAAACTACGTAACAACATTGATATTCCAGAAAGTGAATTGAATGTGCTAGCTGATGCGAGAAGTAAGGCGGTAAAAAATTATTTGGCTAACACAGCCGAGATTGAAGCCAACCGGCTATTCTTACTTAATACTCAGCACGACTTACGTAAAGAGTTTAGTGGCGTGGAGTTAACCTTAGAGGCGAATTGATGGTTTGACCTCACCCACTGTTAATTAATAATAAAGCAGGTTATTTGAATGTGCTTAACCTGTTGTTTAAGCGACGCATTTCGCGACAGCACTCATTTATGACATGCTATGGAGCGGCAGGTGCTTACGGGTATAAACCAGTATAAAAAACGGGTAGCCAATTTAGTTAGGCTACCCGTTTTTCATTAACTTTGCGTTTTTAGAGCAATCTGCCACCTTAACCGAAGCAAACAGCAAGAAAAGTCGGCAGAGAATAACTTCGCTACTTCTTCAAGTGCGGCGCGCAAGTGGCGGAAACGTTTGAGGCATTAAAGATTTCAATCCAGTAACCGTCAGGGTCTTTAATAAACGCGATGCCTTTCATAGAGCCATCATTAAGTCCTTTCTGAAAAGGCACACCGAGCGATGAAAATCGCGCGCAGGCCGCTTCAGCATCAGGTACATGAAAGCCAATGTGCCCAAAACCTTTTGGCTCTGAATTGCCGTCATGGTAGCTAACGGTTTCGGGCGTATCGCCCCAATTATGAGTGAGCTCTAGCATAGCCGGGCGACCGAAGGTTTGTTGCGTGCGCTCATCGGCATCGTCTGAGATATCAGAGAAATCATCGCCTGCGGCCAAAAAATAAAGGCTAAACTTCATCTCTTCAAAATCCAGGCGCTTTATTAGCGTCATTCCCATCACTCGCGTGTAAAAGTCTAGCGAGCGCTTGGGGTCAGCAATCCTCAACATGGTTTGGTTAAACACAAAGCCTTGTGTGGCAGCATCTTTCTCTTCACATAACCCTTCGGCTTGCTCGAAATGTCGGCTCATATTAATCGTCCTTATCGTCGTTGCTTTATTGCAGCGTAAAAAGTTGTTAGGGCAGCGCCATTGGCATTGCCGTTTAGCTAACGCTGAAATTGGTGGATGATTGCTTTACAACAATAGCATTCTGTCTACTTTACTACGCACTTAACCGCTGCTGCGTTTACTACCACTACTGCTTTTTCGGTAGCTTTCCCCAAACTGAGTTTGAGTTTTCGTCTTTCATTGGCGCAACTTTGGAATTAGTACGTTTGCGCGTATCGTTTGCATTGAATGCTTTATAATTGCTTGGGCTCTTATCAGATTTAACTGATTGAGCACTCACAGGGTTTGAGGTGTTTTTCGGACCTTTTTGTGTGGTTTGACGCGTAGACTCTGGTCGATATTTTTTCACCATACCTTGAAGCAGGTTGCGAACAACCTGATCGCCCGCAGGCTTGAAGTTGCGGTGATCTGGCTTTCTAAAAAATGCAGACAATTCACCCTTACTTATTCTGAACCCCGCCAGCTTTAAGACCTCAATCATATCGTCATCTTTATAGCTCATAGCAATGCGGATTTTGCGCAGCACTTCGTTATTGCTCAAACGTTCCTTCGGCCCTAACTCTTGAGGCTCCTGCCCTTCTTGACGCCCACGATTTTTTATAATCAAGCCATCGAGGAATAGCGCGATAATTTTGTCTCGACACGGAAGATACCCTTCCTCACCTTCTCGTTTCATCACAGCATGTAAATAGTCAATTTCCATGTCGTAATTCACTAATTTAAAAATGCTTATAGCAGCGGTGTCGTTTATAGCTAAAGCGTAACGAAGGCGACGTAGAACATCGTTGTGGATCATGAAAAGGGCCTGACGTGTAATTGAATAAATTGATGTGATGTTATGGCATAGAGTCAATAGCGTGGTTGAATTGCTATTACTGCACCCTAAGAGCTCATTCTGCCCATTTTACACCACTTCGACTGATGCATCTATTACAAGGTTATCTGCTTCATTTTTACTTTCATTAAATTACGTATGCGTGTTGAAACCAAAAGTGGTACTTCGCCGTAGGGATGTTTAGTTCTAGTCGCGCTTATTTCAACGGAGTATCGAAATTGCGCTCATTGGTAAAAGGACACTTCCATGACAACACTTAACCTTAATGGGAAAGACGTGAGTCTTCCTCAAGATCCACGAACTACACTTCTCGATTTTCTTCATCAGCATTTGTCTTTATTTGGCACAAAAAAGGGCTGCGACCACGGCCAGTGTGGTGCATGCACCGTTATTGTCGACGGCGAGAGAGTTAACGCCTGCTTGGTATTTGCCTTTCAGCTTGAGGGCTGTGAGGTAGTCACTATTGAAGGTATAAGCCAAAGCGATGCTAATTATTCACTCCATCCGCTTCAACAAGCCTTTATTGAAAGAGATGCATTTCAATGCGGGTACTGCACCTCCGGCCAAATATGTTCAGGCGTCTCTTTACTTCGCGAAATGGCGAACGGCGATCCAAGCGCTGTGACCTATAGCAGTAAATCGAGTGCGAAAGAGGACATTAGTGAACGAATGAGTGGCAATCTTTGCCGGTGCGGGGCTTACCCCAACATTGTTGATGCAATAACCGACGTCATTGCTTTGGAGAAACAATAATGCAGCCATTCGACCTCCATCACTTTACCGATAAAACGCCACTTAGCAGCTTGCCATTTGAAGAATCATCGCGATTTTTAGCAGGGGGAACTAACCTCATCGACCTGATGAAGCTACAGGTTGAAACCCCAGATACACTTATCAATCTTGCTAAGTGGAAGAACGCTGATACGATCACAGAAGACGACACCCACTACCATATCGGCGCTATGGTGAGTAATTCAAGTCTGGCAAAATTCGCCCATACTACGCCAAACCTTTCCATTCTAGCTCAAGCACTTTTAAGTGGTGCCACCGTGCAGCTTCGTAACCGCGCGACTACCGCTGGCAATCTTCTCCAGCGAACAAGGTGCTACTACTTTTACGACACAACCAAGCCTTGCAATAAGCGGGAGCCTGGCTCAGGGTGTTCGGCTATTGACAGTATGAACCGTATTCACGCCATTTTTGGAACGAGTGAGCATTGTATCGCCACACACCCTTCTGATATGGCAGTAGCCATGATTGCACTTGACGCGCAAGTACATACTCAACAGGCAAACGGCAGCACCCGCCAAATTGCGCTGAGAGAGTTTTATAAAGAGCCCGAAGATACGCCGCATATTGAAAACGTTCTAGAACACGGTGAACTGATCACCCACGTCACCATTAAGAAGTCAGACATTGGAACCCAGTATTACCATAAGGTAAGAGACCGTTCTTCTTATGCCTTTGCGCTTGTCTCTGTTGCCGCGGCACTCACTTTGGAACGTGGCAGCGTTAAGTCTATCCGTCTTGCGTTTGGTGGTGTGGGAACAAAGCCTTGGTATCCTGAAAAAGCTTTACGCGTGCTGGATGGCGCCGAAATAACACCAGAAGTTATTTCACACGCGGCCGACGCTGAGTTATCTCACACGAAAACCTATGGAAGCAACGATTTCAAACCTGAACTACTGCGCCGCACGCTAGTTAAAGTACTTACCGAGCTATCAGCACATCAACTAGAGCACCCTAATCACCAAGGAGCTTTGTATGACAACGCCTAATTCTCAGACTGTTGGAACAGCGGTAAACCGCGTAGACGGTGTTAAAAAGGTCACTGGCAAGGCAAAATATGCTGCTGAACACATGAGTGAGCGCACGCCACTTATAGGCTGGCTAGTGGCCAGTGACACGGCAGTAGGCGAAATTACCTCGCTTAATACAAGCCAAGCCGAAAAGGCAGAAGGCGTTCACGCTGTTATCACCTACAAAAATGCTGGGCCACTTAAGGCCTTCAGTAAACCGGCTGATGAAAGCCGATTCACACAAAGCCGCGCGGTACTAAACGAGCCCCACATTCGTCACTTTGGAGCACCAGTAGCGCTGGTAGTGGCAGACACTTTAGAGCAGGCGCGCTACGCAGCGAGTTTAGTCTCTTTCACTATTGAAGGAAAAAAACCAGATCTGCTTACGGGCTTTGAGGAAGCAACTCAGAAACCCGATTCGTTAGACGGTGGTTTTGAACCCGATGCCACCAGTGGTGAGCAGCCCAGTAAGAATGACATCGCTAACGGGATAGAATCCACATACACCACCCCGTCGCAAATTTCTGCCGCTATGGAGCCGCATGCTACCGTGGCAGAGTTTAACGATGGAAAACTTGAGGTTTATAGCAGTGTTCAGATTATTGCATCTGCCGTTGAGGCACTGGCTATTACTTTAGAAATGGACGCAGATGATATTGTTGTTAAAAGTCCGTTTATAGGTGGCGGATTTGGCTCTAAACTCGGGTTGCACTACGATGCTATTTTAGCGTGCATCGGTGCGCGATATCTGAAACGGGCGGTAAAGGTGGTGTTAAGCCGACGCCAGTTTTTTTATAACACTCCACACCGTGGTCACAGTACTCAGAAAATTTCTCTAGCCTCGAATTCAGATAACGCACTTACGAGCATTGTTCACAAAAGTGCGATGCCCCGAGCGAAAGGCTACGAATTTGCGGAGGCTACTGGCGCTGGTGCTCGCGTCACTTACAACTCGTCCTATATCGAAAGTACACACAGGGTAAAAGACGTGGATTTACCGCTTATCGATTCAACGCGTTCGCCTGGTGACGCTATAGGTTCGTTAGCATTTGAATCTGCAATAGATGAGCTTGCCCACAACGCAGGGGTAGACCCCCTAACCTTCCGAATTCAAAACTTACCAATTGTACACCCTATGAGTGGTAAACCTTTTACCACGCACAACCTGGGTGAATGCCTTCGCCAAGGTGCACAGAAATTTAATTGGCAGCATAAAGCGCAACCTAACCCAGGTAAATTGATTGGCCACGGCGTAGCCAGTGCCATGCGCGTTAACATGCTGGTAGAAAGCTCAGCGCAAGTTGAAGTTGATAAGCAAGGGAAAGTGACCGTACGCACAGACATGACTGATATCGGCACGGGAACTTATACCATACTCACTCAGATAGCTGCCGACGCCCTGCAAACCTCTATCGAAAACGTGACGGTTGAACTTGGCGATAGCCGATACCCCGCGTCTTCCGGATCTGGTGGCTCGTTTGGGGCAGCTAGCACCGGTTCAGCCGTGAAGCGGGCGTGTGAGTCACTTGTTAACGATATCCGTAGCAAACTTCCCACCCAATTTAAGGATGCACAGTTATCCATTGAAGATGGTGAAATTAAAGTTGTAGCTCCTGGACCATCGAATAACGATGCCAATACAGGAGCAAGTGATATGCAGGCATCAGCAAACTACGCCTCTGTTTCTGAATATATTTCAGAAAGTGAGTACCCGCTATCAGCTACAGGAGAAGTGTCTGAAGATGACACTAGTGATGATGAGCAATACTCATGCGGTGCGCACTTTGCCGAGGTGGAAGTTGACCAACTAACTGGCGAAGTTCGACTGCTTCGTCAGTACGGTATGTTCAGCGCGGGTCGAATCTTGAATCTAAAAACCGCGTCTTCTCAAATTAAAGGCGGTATGGTGTGGGGAGCCGGTTATGCCCTTACGGAAGGTATACACCACCATAGAGATAGCGCAAGCTTTGTGAACCCAGACTTCGCTGAATACCACATACCGGTGAATCGAGATATTGCTGAAGTAAGCCTAGACTTTCTAGAAGAGCCCGATTTTGCAGCATCGCCAGTTGGTGCAAAGGGTATCGGTGAACTGGGAATAACCGGTGCAGGTGCCGCTATCGCTAACGCAATTTTTGACGCGTGTGGCGTGAGAGTGAGAGATTTTCCGATAACGCTAGATAAAGTTATGCAGGGATTAAAGCACAACTAAATTTCGTCAAAGTGTATAAACCTCACGCCAGAGCGTTTTACTGGGGCGTGAGGTTTCGCTTATAGTAGGCGAGTTTTCTCGTTTGTTTTAAGTGCTCTAAATGTCGGTTTCATTTCGCAAATACAGTCGAAGCATTCACTTGTGGCTGTCGCTGGTTATATTTATCCCTGTGATCATCGTTATCGCTAGCGGCTTGCTGTTGCAAGTTAAGAAAGAATTCGACTGGATCCAACCTCCCACACAAAAAGCGCAAAACAGCAGACCTACCCTATCCTTCGACAACGTCTTAAATGCTGTAAGGCAGGTGCCTCAAGCCAACTTAAACGACTGGGATGACATCGACCGTTTAGATGTGCGCCCCGCCAAAGGCATCATTAAAGTACGCGGAAAGAACCACTGGGAAGTTCAGCTCAATGCACAAACTGGTGACGTGCTTCAGGTAGCTTATCGTCGGACAGACACCATCGAAGCCATTCATGACGGCAGTTGGTTCTTCGACGGTGCCAAATTATGGCTGTTTTTACCCGCTGCTATCTTACTCTTCGTACTTTGGGTGACGGGTATTGTTATGTTGATCACCACACTAAAAAGCAAGTACCGAAAGAATAAATACCAACAGTCCTTTCGCAACTCATAACAAGTAAGTTAGTGCCAGCTGCACACTTTCACCTTGTGCGAACGCCGCTTTGTCATCGGCACTCGAGTAATAGTGTTGATTAGTAAGATTGCTCCAACTTGCTTGAAGCTGAATTCGCTCATTCATCTGCCACTCGGCGCCAATATCCAGTGTAAATACTTCGTGAAGACTACGCTCTCCATCGGCGATATCTGTCTTACCTGCACGATACGCGATAACCGTAAAAAAGCGTGTAGCCTGCCAATTCACACCTACATCTAACCGCTGATTATTTGCAGGAATATCTGCGATGGTATTACCGAGGTTGTCTTCACCTTTAATCCACATGCCGCTTAGGCGGGCATCCAGAGGATGAGTAACTGATTGCCAACGAAGCTGATAGCTCACTCCCTCAATGGTTGCGCTGTCTAAATTTGCATATTGCAGTACATCTTCGGCAATCGTTGTGCGCTCAATATAATTATCAATTTGCTGATGAAAGATTTCTATGGAGCCCTGCAGTTCCTCACCGCTGTAATTTAGACTCACTTGGGTATCAAGGGCTTGTTCCGTCTTAAGTCTTACACTGCCTAGCACCGTACCACGCGGAGTTTCGCCAGCAAAAAAGCGCTCGGTTAAAGACGGATTTCGAAACGCACTGGAAACATAAACGCTCGCCGACCAATGCGGCGAGAGCAGGTAATTCGCTCCCGCGTAACCACTTAGATTAGTGTTTGACTGGCTGTTTTTAACCGTCGCATTATCAGACTGACGCTGCCAATCCCCCCTTGTACCCAGCGCAAGTGACAAGCGCTGCCACTGACGTGAAATATCAATAACCACTGCGGTATTTAATTCGCTGGCATCAAGGGTGCGCACTTCATACGCGAGTTCAGGCGACACTGATTGTGACGGAAGGCTCTTCGGTATAGAGTCTGGCATCACTCCAATTGTTGGGTTTAAGGCAAATTCTCGTTCATCTGCCACAACGCCTTCACGCCCTGAAACTTGAATTTGCCAATTCAGATCCCAGTTTTGCCACTGAGTATCGGTGGTTACATTGAAGCCATAATCAAAAGCCTTGTTTTTACTTTCGTTGATGCGGCTTTCTGGCCGTAATACAGAGGTATCAAGACTTGACTGATGCCACCACACATCTCCAGCAAATAGATTGTGGGCGAAAGTTACTTTACCAAGCCAATGGGTATTATTTGGGTAGGTACTCACTCTTTTATCTGGAAAATCACTGCTCGACTTGCCAATGTCTACATTGTCAGAATAAAGCGTCCAGACTTCTTTTATTACGCCCTCTTCAGGCCTGTGTCTCACAAATAGCCCTGTTTGCTCAAACTGATCATATAGCGGGTTTCCGGCGGCATCGTTTCCGTTATTCGCGTTTCTATATGAAATACTCCAGTCAGTCCCACTCTCTTCAAATAGAGTGCCGTTATTGTCTAAGCGGCTTGTAGTGCCAGCATAGCTCAAGGCTTTCATTTGCTGATTGCTACTGTAGCCCACGCTTAAGTATGGGGTTGGCGTCTCAGTAAGGTGCATGTTCACCGCACCTCCAATTGCCCCTGAACCGAGGTAAGTCGAAGCGGCTCCCGGCAGCACCGAAGCTGTCGATATAAAATCAGGCGGAATAAAACCTATGCTAGAGCCTGCCCGCCTGTCGCTGACAATCGGTACGCCGTCGAGAAGTGTTTGAATTCGCCACCGCGAATACCCTCGGATATTGATACTTTGAATCTGTCCACCCTGTCCATTAAGCGACACAGATGGAGATTGAAGCAGCACGTCATTGCTATGCAAGGGAGTAACGAGACGGCTTTTATCAAACGCATATTGAGTAAAAATGCGCGAAAGGGTCTCATCGTAATAGGGCCTGGCAGCCGTTACCGTGTAGCGCTCGACATCTTTATTCGGTGTGTCTTGGGCATAACTGAAAGGTGATATAGGTGGAAAAAATAATGCTGCAAAGGATGCGGGTAAGCCAGATGATGATTTAAAGGGAGAAAAGCGATTGGAAGCTAATGAAAAAGAAAACAATGATGGTCTCACTAACCGGTACGCAATTAAGAAAAAGTAAGTACCGATAAAACTTGGCAAAAAAGGAAAACGCGGCAGCAAGTCTACTGCCGCGTACTAACAAGCAAATTGCTACGTCGCTATTTAGCGATTACAGGTAGCCCTGTAGTCCAAGGACCACCAGCATCAACCACAGCTTGTTGCAATGATGGTACAGTGCGCTGTTGTAAGGCACCTATTCGAGTTACTACCTCATTCAACCCTTCGTTAGCATAACTAAGCTGGTCTTTATGCTGCTGAGTTGGGCCGTAAGACGAACCCAATGCAGAACGAGCATAGCCTAAACGGCTTAACACATTGGCAGGCTTAATTCCCATTTTGTCACGAGACGATAGACCAAATAGAATTTTGTTCACGCCATTGATTTCATCTTGAATAGCAGCATATTGCGCTTCCAGATTTTTCACATCACTAGGCGTGCGGTCAATTGCCGTGCGTAGTAGCTCCATGGTCTCTTTCAACTGTTTAAGCACTGTTGTCGATGACATGGCGCGCTTCTGTGCGTCGGTCACCGCGTTTCCATATGCTTCAATTTCAGCAGGTGTTGCTCCTTTAAGCGCACCTTGATAGATAGGCTCCAACACAAACTGAGCAGGCTCGGATAATGCCGTTACCGTAGCACCTTCACGCTTAAATAATGTCGCGGTATAGCTACCTGGTAATGCCATTAGGCCATCGTTATCGCTGTCTTTGTCGGTAAGCGGAATAGTTAGTGAGTATTTCATGTCCCACGTAATTCGGTGTAAGCCTTTCTTCGTGCTACCTTCAACACGCTTAACCAAATCGCCATCGCTGTCACGAACTTCCACGTATACTGCTGGTGCAGCTTCTTGATTTTCCGCTTCTACCGCTTCCCAACTCGGATACTTAGGGTACTTCTTGTCTTCGATTAACTTCTTCTCTGCTTCCTGACGCTTTTCTTTTGACGTAAGCAAGCTGTCTTTAAGGTAATAGGTAAACGTGGCACCGTGTTCCGGATTCTCGGCTACAAAGCGATCGTCACCGTCAGAATCTGTGTGATTATCATCTAGCTGGAACCACTTTACTGGGCGGCTTGGCGCAAACAAGATCGCGTCTTGTTGCATCGACTTCTTGGTTAATGAGCGCAGTGGCGCATAGTCATCAAGGATGTAAATCCCACGACCAAACGTACCAGCGACTAAATCATTCTCACGGCGCTGAATTTTCACGTCGCGCGTCGAGATAGTTGGCATTCCACCGTCTAACTCTACCCAGTCTTTGCCACCATCTATCGAGAAAAACACACCGAACTCAGTACCGATAAACAATAAGTCTTTGTTTACGTGGTCCTGCACGATACGCCATACAAGATGCTTTTCAGGTAAGTCATCGGCCAATGAAGTCCAACTTTTTCCTAAGTTAGTCGACTTGATTAAGTAAGGCTTATAGTCACCGTATTTATGATTATCAAGCGCTACGTATACAGTATTGGAGTCGAATAAGTCAGCGCGAATATCGTTAACGTAAGAATTAGCTGGAATACCTTTAATATCGTCTAGCTCAATCTTTTTCCAAGATTTACCACCGTTGGTGGTCACCTGAATAATACCGTCATCGGTACCCGCCCATAGAATGTTCTCATCTACCGGGCTTTCAGCAAAATTGGCAATCGTATGAAACTCTGTCATGGCGTACAGGTCCCAACCTGCTTCCACTGACCACGTGCGCCCCATTAGTGGCGAGTGCATGCGATTACCGTTTTTAGTCAGATCGCCCGACACTGCCGTCCAGCTATCACCGCGATCATCGCTTCGCCAAACCCGCTGAGAGGCAAAATAAATACGCGCCGGGTCGTGTGCCGACACATTAATTGGCGCGTCCCAGTTGTATCGTTCTGCCGGGTCTCCTGGCAGTGGCTGCGGCTTAATATACACCCCTTCTCGGGTAGTCGTATCAACACGCACCAAATTTCCTTGCTGCCACTGCGAATACATAATGTCAGGGTTACCAGGCTCTACCGCAGGGCCGTGTCCATCACCGCCCAAGGTTAAGAACCAATCTTTGTTCTTTATCCCTTCTTCACGCATGGTGCGCGAAGGGCCACCTTGAGTAGAGTTATCCTGTGCGCCAGCGTAAATTTTGTAAAACGGTTTAGAGTCGTCTGGCGCCACTTTATAGAACTGCGTGAGTGGTAAGTTGGCCATAAAGCGCCAGTTTGCCATTCTGTCGTGAGACATATAGATACCGCCGTCAGACCCCATTAACACGAAATCTGGATCGGTAGGATGAAACGCCATAGCGTGGTCGTCTACGTGCTTTCGTTTGGTATTGATGGGCGTCCACGTTTTACCACCATCATCCGACACTTTGCTGTAGTTGCTGGCAATATAAACCCGGTCAAATTGATGTTGGTCTGCGAAAATTTCCTGATAGTAATGTGGTCCTGTTCCGCCACCTACTTCATCTGACATCTTGGTCCAACTAGCGCCTTGGTCGGCTGAGCGATAGAAACCGCCTCCACGATTGTCTGTTTCAATGGTGGCGTAAATAACGTCTGGGTTCATGGGCGAAATAGCCATGCCAATTTTACCCATGTTACCTTCCGGTAAACCTGTTTTAAGTTCGGTCCAGGTTTCGCCTCCGTCATTTGAAGTGTGGATACCTGCACCTTCGTTGGTGCCCACATAGGCGCCAATTGAACGCTGGCGTGCCCACGTAGCAGCATAAAGTTTATCTGGGTTTCGCGGATCTATAAGTAGCGACGTTACTCCAGTCCACTTGTCAGCAGGCTTAAGCACTTGATTCCATGTTTCACCACCATCAGTGGTTTTGTATAGACCGCGCTCGCCGCCTCCACTCCACAATGGTCCTTGAGCTGACACCCATACGATATCTGGATTAGTCGGGTGGATAATAATGTCTGAAACGTGCTCTGACTTCGACAGCCCCATGTTCTTCCACGTTTGCCCGCCGTCTAACGATTTGTATACACCATCGCCGAAGCTGATGTGTCGACCGCCGTTGTTTTCGCCGGTTCCCACCCAGATGATGTTTGAGTTACTTGGCGCAATCGTTACATCACCGATAGAGTAAACAGGCTGGTCGTCGAAGATTGGCGTCCAGGTCGTGCCCGCATTGGTGGTTTTCCATACGCCACCTGAGCCAACCGCGGTATACCATGTTGAGGGATTATTCTGATCGATTGCGATATCAGCGATACGCCCAGACATATATGCAGGCCCAATGTTTCTAAGCTCCATAGCTTTGAACGTTGAACTGGTGAAGACTTCATTTTTTTCGTTTTTGTCTGCAAAGGCGGGCGTGCACGAAAGTGCAACTGATACAGCAACTGCCGCTTTAAGAAGCTTTTTCATTATTGTTATCCAGTGTGTTTTTATAGAGGCTCAAGCCCCTTTATGAATTTGTAGCATTACCACTTTATAGCATTACTAACAAATGCTTAAAGTTACAATGTAGCACACGACCAACGACCCATTACAAAAGTTGAAAACGAAAATCTTGTTCCTCAGTGTGCGTAGTTCTAAAAAGTAACAATTTCGTCATTGATAAGGTGACCAACAACCGGACTCTGCTCGGCATCCACAAAAGCGCTGTCGATAGCATCAAAACGCGCCGTGGTAACCTTGCGATAATTAGGGTGAGTATAAATATAGGTTTGCTTGGCCTTTAGCGCTTCTACCACACGCTCCGCGAGTACTGTTGCAGCAATACCCGACTCTACTGCCTTAGTGGCTGCTTGAGCTCCTGCTTTAAGCTTTTCTTTATCAATGCGTTTTTCAGCTGCTACTGCGTATTTTTGCTGCCTATTTCTATACGACTCGTGAATGCGGGTTTTCACGAATGCTGGACACAATACAGAAGTATGGATTCCAAAAGGTTTCAGTTCTGATACCCAGCTTTCTGTCATAGAGACAACCGCAGCCTTTGACGCGCAGTAGGCCGCCGCATATGGCATGCCCATCATTCCTGCCATCGACGCCACGTTTAGCACCCAGCCTCCTTCGCCGTGCTCTTTAATAGCTGGCACGCATGCTTGTGCGCCATAGAGTACGCCCATAACGTTGACGTCCATTACCCAGCGCCAGGTCTCATGCTCCGAATCTTCAACTTTCCCCGGCGTACCGCCAACACCAGCGTTATTGATGACCATATGTACCTTGCCAAACTTCTCTTTGGCGTTAGCTACAATATCTTCCCATTGAGCGTAATCGGTAACATCAAGGGTGCAAGTCAATACATCGAAACCTTTCTCACGTAAGTCGTTACCCGATTCGGTTAATGCAGCATTATCAATATCGCCCATGACGATATTCATACCCTGCCTAGCCAATTCCTCTGCCAGCGCTAATCCTATACCGCCAGCGGCGCCGGAAATAATAGCGGTCTTACCTGTAAACTCGTTAGACATCTTACTCTCCTGTTATCGTTCTTGCGCCGCGAGCCCTTTGGGAAAGCCATTTCAAAGAGGAATTAGAAATCGACTATCTCACTCAGCTAGCGCTTATTGACAGCCTAGATTAGGGGTAACAGGATGGGGAAAATACTTTATTTGGCTAATCTGAATAGCTTCATGAAATTAATAAGTCAGGTTAAACGTAAAGGCGCAAATAAAAAAGGGCAGTGACTAACCCTGCCCTTTGCTTGAATAGACTATCTCTTGCCCGTGTTTAGTTCGTTTACTTCGCCGGCATAACATAAACCTCGCGAACGCAGGCTGACTCTTCTGCGCTTAGGGCAAACAATACCGATTTTGCGATATCCGCTGGCTGAAGCTTATCTTCCTTAGGTTCATCGAAAAATGGCGTATTCACCATACCAGGACAGATAGTGGTACAGCGGCCGCCCCACTCGCGCATTTCTTCTGCGAGGTTCTGACCGAAACCATAAGCAAACCACTTACTTGCCCCATATACAGAGCCTTTGAGAGCTATTCGACCGGCGACCGAAGACGTAATGATGAAGTGGCCTTGCGTATCGCGCAGGTACGGCAATCCGGCTTTTGCGGTATAAAGCAGTCCATTTACGTTTGCGCCCAGCATGCCATCCCAGTCATCTACGTCCCCCTTTTCAATGCCGGCGGCTTTCGCGCCGCGCCCTGCGTTGGCGAAAATGCCGTCAATACGACCGAAATATTCGCTTACCTGTTTAAACGCCTTATCTAACTCATTAAAGTCGCTTACGTCAGCTTTGACAGCAAATGCATTATCATTGCCAAGCTCTTCAACCAAGGCACGCAGTTTGTCCTCACTTCTCGCTAAGAGGGCAACGTTAAAACCGTTATTTACCAGTTGCTTTGCCGTTTCTTCGCCAATGCCGCTGGAAGCCCCCGTTATCGCGATAACCTTTTTATCTGTAGCTGAGGTGGACATACACTTCCTCCTTTTTACTGGGCGACCAATTCACTAATTTTGCTTACGAAAGCTGGAATATCATCTGGGTTTCTACTAGTGACTAGTTTTGAGTGGGTCACCACTTCTTCATCAACCCAGGTCGCACCAGCATTTTTGAGATCTGTTTGGATACTAGGAAACGAAGTGAGTGTTGCACCTTTCGCTAACCCAGACTCCACCAGCAACCATGGACCATGACAGATAGCACCTATAGCTTTAATACTTGCCGCGCTGTTTGCACTTTTGATGAAGGCAATAGCATCTTCATTGGTACGCAACACATCGGGATTGATTTGACCGCCGGGTAGCACAAGGGCATCGTAATCTTCAGGGTTTACAGACGTAACTTGTTTATCAACGTTAATTTCTTTTCCCCAGTTGTCTTCGTCCCATGCTTTGATCGTGGACTGATCATCAATAGATAGCACATCAACTTCAGCACCTTGCTCAATAAACTTGTCTCTTGGTTGAATCAACTCGCTTTGCTCAAAACCATTGGTTGCCAAAATAGCGATTTTTTTGCCTTTAAGGTTTTGGGTGTTGCTCATAGTGTTCTCTCCTTCTGAAAGACGAAATGTAAAGCTAGTAAAAACAGGGGTCGCCACACGACAGGAATAACTGTCCGCCAACCACCTTTAGCAAATCACATCAGGTGAACGCGTTAGTTTGTGCATGGCATAACCTAGCTCTTACTATCTAGCGACGATGCTGTTGAAGGTGCAAATTACAAACCATCCAAACCAAGAAACGCAAGCCATTGATTCAATTGCAATAAATGAAACACCAACAATTTCACCACCATTGATAGCCACGCACATATTCATATTTTGTGAACGATTTACAGAGCTTGTTTCTCGCTTCTTTTTTTAAGGTGATGTAAGCCGACAGCGAAATTTTCATGTATCAAGCTTTAAGAGTTTTATTGTTTAGGCAAGGCATGAGGACACATGAGCAAGGAACGTTTTAACCACGCTAAATCTGCATTTGAGCTTTCTTTGAAAAGTTGGTGGAGTATTACAAAGCGCATTTTCACTAGCCTGCAAAAAGACAACATTCCTCTTATCTCCGCTGGCGTTGCCTTTTACTGCTTGCTGGCTATCTTCCCCTTACTAGGGGCAACCATTGCCTTGTATGGCCTTGTTGTATCACCCGACGAACTACAAAGTCATATGGCGTTGCTGGTAAATGTAGTACCAAATGACAGTCGCTACATCATTGAAGAACAGCTTAAAAATTTAACCGAGAAGTCGGATACTGCATTAGGCTGGAGTTTTTTATTTACTCTGCTCTTATCACTGTGGAGCAGCAGCAAAGGCGCTAACGCCCTGATAAAAGCATGCAACATTACCTATAGCGAGGCGGAAGGAAGAGGCTTTTTCAAAGGTATCCTGGCACGCATCACCTGCACCATATTTATGATCCTTACTGTAATTGTGTCCCTTGCCTGCATCACTATTTTACCCGAAGCAATAAGCTGGATGACGTCAAATGCCCTTAGTACCGAGCAAGCCATGTGGGTGACTTGGCCGGTGATGCTGGCCCTATTTAATATTGCGCTCTCTGCCTTATATCGTTATGCGCCTCACCGAAGAGAAGCCCAGTGGCGCTGGGTGACGCCGGGTTCAGTTTTTGCCACGTTATTATGGGTAGTAGCCTCGTATGGCTTTTCGATATACCTCAATGAATTTGGAAGTTACAACAAAACCTACGGCTCCGTTGGGGGAATTATTATCTTGCTCATGTGGTTGTATTTAACCGCGTATATCATTCTAATCGGTGCAGAGGTGAACTCGTCGATAGAGCTCCAAACTACTGCAGACAGTACGGTGGGTGAAGACAGACCCATGGGCGAAAGAAATGCATTTGTGGCAGATCATACACCGGATGATTTAAGGCACTAATGCTTAAACTATCTGAGGCGCATGCACTATCTAGCAGCGCCTTCCTCACCATCAATTTTTAGCATCTTTACGAGCATTTCTTTTCATTTTACCTATATCAAAATTTGCCTCATATTCGCGCCGCGAAATTATCTTCTCTTTCCTCTGATGTAAGGCATTACCTTGGACAACACCTTAATTCCGCCAGCCAAAGCGCGAATCTCTGTTCCTGTTATTGCGCTGGGTATGTACGCAGTTGCGTCTGGCTATTTGATGAGTCTGATCCCACTAATGCTCAGCCATTACAACCTAGACACGGCTATCGCCAGTTGGCTTGCCAGTAGCTTTTACGCAGGATTACTTGTAGGTGCCCTTAGCATTGAACCGCTGGTCACCCGCATTGGGTACAAGCACGGTTTTGCACTGTGTTTAGGCATCCTTGTACTTACTGTCGCAGTAATGCCTTTGTTTGCTCACACCGCGGTTTGGCTTGTGGCTCGGTTAGTGGCTGGCGTTGCTGTAGCGGGTGTATTTGTTATCGTAGAGTCGTGGCTTTTACACGGCGACGAAGCCGATAGAGCCAAACGTTTAGGCTTATACATGGGCGCACTTTACGGGGGAAGTTCTTTAGGTCAATTAGGTATTGGCGCTATTGGCGTAGGCGGCATGCTTCCTTTTGCTGCCATTTTCACCATGTTGATTTTAGCCATTGGCGTACTTTTGTTTGCAAAGAGCGAACAGCCTGAAGCTTCCCACAGTACGCCGCTGTCACTAAAGCAAATATCGAAACTAAATCATGCCGCAATTATTGGTTGCATAGTGTCGGGCTTAACCCTAGGTGCCATTTACGGCTTAATGCCTCTTGAACTATTAAACCGCGGCATTGCTCATGACGATTTGGGTAGCTTAATGGCCTTAATTATTTTAGGCGCTATGGCAGTTCAACCTTTAATTCCTGCGCTATCCAAGTACTTAGGCCGCACGTTACTCATGGCACTATTTTGTTTACTGGGTGTCGCCGCCATAACATTAACCGCAGCGGTTAGCGGTATATACGCTTTGGGAGCAGGTCTGTTTCTATTAGGTATGGCAATATTTGCCCTATACCCAGTGGCAATAAATCTCGCCTGCGACAAACTAGATGCTAGCTTCATTGTATGCGCCACACAGGTCATGCTTTTCAGCTACAGCGTGGGTTCAGTAGTAGGCCCACTCATTGCCGATAACTTTTTAGTAGGCCCTCAAGGGTTGATGGGCTACTTATTTGCGTGCTTACTTGCTACCAGTATTTATATGCTGATAGCCAGTGTTAAAACCAAAGGTCGTGCTATGGCAGGCGAGTAACACACTCGCCTTGTCCATCTTACTGCCCCTATTCTGGGGCAGATTCAAAATACGACACCTTATCGCTCCCCTTTCGCGACACTTTCAGCCGCTTTTTACCGCTTACTGTTTCAAGAGAAAGTCGGTTTGGATAACCTTCCACACCAAATTCTCCGTCACCAAGGTAAACAAGCTCCCCACTTTCGATATGACTCCACAGCAACAGTCTTCCTTGGTAGAAAAGCTGGTTATTCTGCTTGCTGATTTCGATGGTTTCTCCAAAGCCTGCAAGATATTTACCTTCAAAGTCATTTAACAGTTCAAGGGGAACCTTTTGCTTTACCACGGGCAAGCTTTTCTTCCAGTCGAGCTTTTCCGCAACCGTTGCAATAACTGTTTCAATAACCGGAATTCGAGCAGGGTTGCCGCCGTTACCGAATATAGCGATACCTCTACCATCGCGCATTGTGCCCATGATTTGCCCTCCTGTTCCCGTGTTTGAACCACCATGAGAGAACCACTCTAGGTTGCCTTTAGCCTCAAGACGCATCCAGCCTAGTCCCCAACCACCTACAACATCGAGGGTTTCAATTTGAGTAGTATTACGCGCCACTGCTTGCGAGATTACCTTTGTATCATCGCCATTTAGTGCTCTTTGCATTTCGATAATCAATGTTGCCATATCAAGGGCATTACTCCACATTCCCGAAGGCGCAATTTGCGGGCAAATTGGATATCCAGATTGGATCACGCTCAAATCGTCGTGATGAACGCTTGCCACATTTTTCAAAAATAGCGGGCTGTCAGGTTGATACATTGAAGTGTTTGCCATGTTAAGGGGCTTAAATAGCATTTCTTCTGCTAATTCAGGCAATGTCTTTCCAGTTAGATCTTCCAGCGCAATTTGCACAATAACGTAGCCACCGCCGCTATACGACCAAGTTTCACCAGGCTTAAATGCTAAGCTGATAGGCGAGTCATAACGAGGTACGTTTACTCCGTTTAGGCTATCGATAGCCGTTGGCACAACGTCTCCTTTATAAAAGTCAGCAAACCCACTTTGTGTGGTGCCCGCAGTGTGACTGAGTAACCGACGAAAGGTAATTTCCTCTGGGTTGGGAAACTGCTCTTTTTGCAGTGTCCAACGGGTGAGATACTTAGCTACAGAGTCGTCTAAACTAAGCTTGCCTTGCTCTTCGAGCATAGCCGCTAGTAGCGCGGTAACTGGCTTGGAAATAGAAGCGGTAGAAAAGGCCGTTGACTGGTTAATGGCATCACCTGAGCCGAACACCTTTTCCCCAGCTGTGGCGGAATAGACAACATTGAAGTCGTCGATTACCGCGACGCTTACGCCACTTAATTTGTATTCTTTTAAGAGCTCGTTGAGTTCTGCTTGAGACAACAGTTGGTTGTCATTTGCGTGGGCTATTTCAAGTGGCGCATACCACAAAAGTAAAAGGATAAAGGCTACTAGTTTATTAATGGGTGTCATACATTACTCTCCGTATAAATTTCAGCCAAATGTAGCGTCAATTATTCGGTTTACGGCAACCTATTTCCTGAACTGCATCAGGCATTCCCCAAGTGCATTACTTCGACTTCATTAACAGTTAAAAACTGTGTACTGTGTTAACAATAACAACAAACAACACGCCCTAACTTCCCGTGCAAAAACTCAATTGGTTCTACTTAATGCTAATGACAATGCTCATTTGGGGCGTTGTACTTTTGCACGAACAGCCCACCCATTCACTGACATTTCCTTCTCAGGTCAGCATCCTCTATTCTGGGCAAGAGGAAGTACCAGCGGAGAACGATCCTCGATGGCAGGCTCACTCCCAGTCGGACATCGAACTGTCTAATGAAGTAAGGTGGCTCAAGTTCGCACTTGCGTTCAACGCAACATCAAATGGGTCGCAAGGTGTACAACAGACCGAGAGTGCGCCTAAAGGCTTGTTTGTTTCTATACTTGGCGCGTTTTCTGTTTATTTGAACGGCTATCACATTGGTGATAACGGCATGCCTGCAACAGCCGATAGCAAAGAATTGCCAGGTGAAATAGACAGTATATTCATTCTACCTTCACAGCACCTGAATACTGGTGATAACACGGTGATGGTAAGGCTGAGCAGCGAGTTTCGTCCAGATACCGCGCAAAGTAGTGGATTTTGGGTATTTGCAGACGACTTCGAAACTCTTGCCGCCATTAATGAGTGGCGTATCCGATTGCCCTTAATGATGCTAAGTGGCTTGGTTCTTGTCGCCATGTATTCATTTGTGGTGTACTTTTCATCGCTCAAAGAGCCTGCATACCTGTGGTTTAGCTGCCTATGCACCATGCTGATTCTATTAATCTTGGCCGAGTCATGGCGAGGTCTATTCGGTTACAGCTACCAGTGGCACATCCTTAGAATGGAAATCGTCCTTGGATTAACCCTTGTTATCAGCCTGGTGCTACCGCTCTTTTTCCTGTCTTTCTTCCGCTATTCAAAAACTTGGTTTATCAGTACCTTGCTTGTGTTGGTTATGGCTAGTTGTGGGGTACTGTTATATTTCGATGGTTACGATTACCGCAGCTTTTTGTTGTTCAGTGTGTCTTTGCTCATTAGCTTTATTATTGGTGTGGCCAGTATTTATAAACGGAAGAAGTACGCGTGGTTAATGACCATGGGAATAGTGGTATTTGTTTCACCGGTTCTTATAAACCGATTTTCGTTTATGGACCAATATTTCTTTGTTTCGTTTAGTGGCTTAGCGCTTTTATTACTACTCGTGCTAAGCCAGACCCATGCTGAGAGACAGCGTGCACTTACGCAGTCAACGCTTACCACCCAGCGTCTGCAGCTTGAGCTTATAAAGAAGCAGCTACAGCCTCACTTTATTCTCAATACCCTAACCGCAATTGAAGAGTGGATTGAAATCGCCCCTAAAGAAGCCATTGGGTTTATTCAGGCATTAGCATCGGAGTTTCGCCAAATGGCCAGCTTAAGCGATAGAGCCTTAATTACTTTACAGCAGGAAGTCGCCCTTTGTGAAAGTCACCTCAAAATTATGGGATACCGCTTCGACGCACACTTTTCACTGCAAAAGCCGGAGATGTCAGAAAACAAAGGGCAGCAGCTTATTCCTCCCGGAGTATTACTCACCCTCATAGAAAATGCGTTTAGCCACAACAGATACGGCTCGGGAGAGTATCAATTTAGTCTTAGCTTTTCTGAACACCAAGAGGATGAAGCACAGGGTGTGTCCGTAGAGAATGCCAGGCATGATAAGAATAAAAGACCTTCAACTACCTTGCTGTTTAAAGCTCAGCTTACTCAACACTATTCTTCCCAGACATTAGCATCAGAGAATAAAGATGGAACCGGTGTTGGCACCAAGTACATTAAAGCCCGGCTCACAGAAGCGTTTGGTAATGACTGGAAGCTAGTGGAATTTATTGAAGACAATTATTGGGTAACTAAGCTCACATTTCCAACATCGTTCGTTTCGGGTGGGCAAAGTAACGCGCACGCCGAGCAGACCGAACAAATCACCTTACAAACGCTATGATGAATATTACCCTAGTAGAAGATGAACCCATGGTTGCCAAACGACTTGCTCGTTTTATAGACCAGTGTACCGACGATAAAACCACTATTCATCGCTTTTCCAGCCTCGATGATGCAGAAGAGCATTTGTCTAACCGCGACACAGACTTGCTCTTTCTAGATTTGAATTTGCATGGAAAAGACGGTTTTTCATTAATTCATCAACAGCTTGCCGCTCCTTATCACACCGTGGTGGTTTCAGCGAATACCGACAGGGCTTTAGAAGCGTTTGAGCTTGGCGTACTCGATTTTATTGGTAAGCCATTTACTCAAGAAAGAATAAGTAAAGCGATAGAACGCTTTTCTCTGCATCAATTTAAGGGCCAATGTCAGCGGTTGTCATATCGCAAAAACAATGTGCTCTGTTTTATTCAAGTTGATGACATTCAATTCATTCAAGCCGCTGGGCACTACAGTGAAATAACCACTAAAGACAATCAAACCATATTGCATGACAAGCACTTAGACAGGTTAATGCAAATTCTACCTCAAGGATTTATGCGAGTTCATCGCTCTTATGCGTTACCTCTTGATGAAGTTAAGCATATTGAACAACACTCAGGCGCGAAGTACATTGCACACCTGCACTCGGGCGCGAGTGTTCCAGTAGGAAGAACTAAATTCAATACGCTGGTTGATGCTCTGGGCCAGTAAAGTAAAAGTACAAACTACATACTTTTTTCGTTATTCCGATATCGCGGGACTTCAGCGACCATCTTGCTTCGACCAACAAATGACTAATTTCTAAAATCTGTTATTCGCCACCATTGCCCATTAGATTGCCATAATCTCTGTTCACAATTCGCCCTATTCAGGGTGTTAAATGGTAAGTATCGATACTAAAGCGAGCTTACCTGATGCTATTTTCCAAAACACCCAAACGGGATTATTTAATGCCTGCCAATACTCACAAACCTTGGTTTAGGGAACGGCAACATGCAGCCAAGCCGCGTAATCACAGGTTGCTTATCCTTGCTTCCTTCCTGTGCTTTTTGCTTGGTGTAGTAGTTAGCCCGCTAAGTCGCGCTGAGTCTGGCGAATTGATGCTGCAAAGCGTGGACGGTGAGTCTTCCCCCGCTCTATTGCATTCAACTGACGTGGATTTACAGGTGAATGGCATGATTGCTCATGTTACCTATTCTCAAAAATTCACTAACACCAGTAATGAATGGAAGCATGCCGTTTACACCTTTCCGCTTAATGAAAACGCGGCGATTAACAGTATGGAAATGCGTATAGGAGACAGAATAATTCGGGGGCAAATTAAGCCGAAGGCAGAAGCGAAAGAAGCATTTGAAGCGGCCAAAAAAGCGGGAAAAAAAGCCAGTTTAACAGAGCAACAACGCCCAAACTTATTCACTCAGCAGGTCGCGAATATAGCGCCGGGTGAGGAAATAACGGTGACACTTCAGTATGTCCAACAGGTAGACTACCGCGATGGAAAATTTACTTTTCACTTGCCTACTACGCTCACTCCTCGCTATTCGCCCGGCATTCCGCTAAATCAGTTTAACGAGAATATAGAGGCTGAAATATCAGGTACAGGTTGGGGAGAACCCACAGATCAGGTACCCGATGCCAGAGCTATCACGCCTTTTATGAGAGAAGGCAATGAAGGCCCGCAACTTACGTTCAACGCAACACTAAATACCGGTTTAACGCTTAATAGCGTCACTAGCAGAAATCACCGTGTGAATTGGTCAGAATCGACAGGTAATTATCTTGTCACCTTTAATCAAAGCAATATCAAAATGGACCGAGACATTTGGCTAGAGTGGCAGCCTTCGCCCTCTAGTGCACCACAAGCAGCTATTTTCACTGAATCGAAAGGTCAGCATGACTACGCCCTTGTTATGCTAATGCCGCCACAAGTGAAGAGCCAAGATTTACAGGATTTTGATCGCGATATCACCTTCGTTATCGACACGTCAGGCTCGATGGGAGGTCGCCCGATTGTCGACGCAAAAGAGAGTTTACAATTAGCGATAGACCGCTTGAGTGAGAAAGACCGATTTAATGTTGTTGCATTTAACAATGATACCACGCGTTTGTTTGAAACCTCGGTAGAGGGAACAACACGAAACAAGCAATATGCGAGGGACTTTGTAAAGCACCTCAATGCAGGTGGCGGCACTGAAATGGCGCCAGCCCTTAATGCCGCACTTAAACGCACGACAGCTGAAAACTATATAAAACAAGTTGTCTTTATCACCGATGGGGCGGTAGGCAATGAAGCTGCATTGTTCTCCCAAATAAAGAACGAACTCGGTGATGCGCGCCTTTTTACAGTGGGCATAGGAAGCGCGCCTAATAGCTATTTTATGACGCGAGCCGCTCAATTTGGTCGCGGAAGCTATGTTTTTGTTAGCAATACGGCAGATATTAAACAGCAAATGGATAGCTTGCTTTATAAATTAGAAAGCCCTGTGTTGAGTGATTTGAGCCTCACTCTTCCGGCTGGCTATGCACAGTCAGCAGAGATTTACCCTTCTAAGATCCCTGATTTATACGCGGGTGTTCCTTTGCTTTTGAATGTGAAACTGCCTCATAACGCCGGTACAAGCGGAAAAATAACTCTTCAGGGCGCACTTGTAGACAAGCAGGGCACTACTCGCGAGTGGACCCGTTCGGTAGCTATATCGCCATCGTCGACAGGTTCTACTCAACACCTTGGCGTAGCGACTGCTTGGGCAAGAAAGAAAGTGGCGGCGTTAATGGATGAAAAAGCATTAGGGCGAAATGTAGAAGAAGTAAAACAAGACATACTTGCTGTAGCCCTGCCCCATAAACTGATAACAGAGTTCACCAGCTTCGTTGCTATTGAAGAAAAAATAGCAAATACACAGGGCATACCGTCTTCCACCGAAAACGTAAGAAACTTAATGCCACAGGGAATGCAATTCAGACAAATCAGTTACCCCCAAACCGCAGCGGGTGTATCTGAACATGTCGTATTAGGCATGATTGCCATGCTTTTATTGTCGCTTTTTCACAGCATCGCCTTTTTGCGAAACAAAGGGGGGACGAGGTTAGCACCTTAAGCTCATTTCTTTATTTTTTGACTGAACATTGCTTGGACAAACAATGATTAAATACTCTTTTACCATCATCTTAGTCTTGGTCGCCACAGCCAGCTTTGGCAAAGCTGGCTGGATATTACTGAAAGCTGAGCTGGCGCAATATTTAATTCAATCTTCGTGGGAAGAAACGCTAGCCACTGGCGCTAACCAGAAGCCTTGGCGTTGGTCTGATACTTGGCCAGTGGGCAAGCTGGTTCATGCCAAAAGCGAAACACAGTTGTATGTACTAGAAGGCGCACAAGGAAATGCCCTTGCATTTGGCCCTGGACACCACACCGACTCGCCCCCACTCGGACAGGGTGGTAGTGTGATAGGCGGGCATAGAGATACTCACTTCACGTTCTTAAAGAAGGTGAGAGCCAGAGATATTATGCAATTACAGTTGCCGAACTCACAGTGGGTAACCTATCGGGTTGTATCGAAGACGATAGTCGATGCCGCCTCGGCAATGAAAGTAGATGTAAATGGGCAGCAGCTCTATTTAGTTACCTGCTACCCATTTAATGCGGTATCAACACAAAGTAATTTACGCCTTGTTGTTGAGCTGGTCGAAACTGAAAGCCAGCGAACCTAAATAGGTTCGCCCACAATTAATTAGCCGCTTGTTTCGGCGAAAATACGCTGTACAAGGCAGGTAACACAAAGAGTGTTAAAAGCGTTGCAGTAACCAGCCCACCTACGATAACACTTGCGAGCGGCCGCTGAATTTCAGCGCCGACACCGTTAGACATCAACATGGGTATCAACCCTAATGCAGACGTTACCGCCGTCATCAGAACCGGCCTTAGCCTGGATGTAGCACCAGTGAAAACAGCGCTTTCAACAGCCATTCCCCCTTTCACCCGTTGATTAATACTTTCCACCATCACTACGCCATTCAATACGGCAACACCGAATAGTGTTATGAAGCCGACTGAACTTGGTACTGACAGGTATTGGCCGGAAAAGTACAAAGAGAACACGCCTCCGATGATGGCAAGTGGCACATTAACCAGTATGAGCATCGCTTGACCCAGGGAATTAAACGCGAGGAAAAGCAGAACCGCAATCAATATCAAAGAAAGCGGCACGATGAGCGACAATTTTTTCTGAGCTCGCTGTTGGCTCTCAAACTGCCCACCTATTTGAACCGTGTATCCCGAGGGCAAATCCACCCTTGAAGATATGGCGCTTTGTATCTCTTGAACCACGCTGCCCATATCTCTTCCTTGGACGTTCGCTTGCACCACTACGCGACGCTGAACGTCATCTCGGCGTATTTGCGGAGGTCCGGATTCATAAGATACCGATGCCATATCGCCAATACGGAGCCAGGCACCACTGGGCGATTGTAGTCGAATATCTGCTATGGTGTCGCTGCTTTTTCGTGCGCTTTCTTTTAACCTAACGTAAATATCGTAGCGTTCATTTCCGTTAATGATTTGACCTGCAGCGACACCTCCTACCCCGTCTTGTACCACTTCCATTATGTCACTCACCGATAAGCCATAGCGTGATAACGCTTGTCTGTCAGGAGCAATAACCAGCTGAGCTTCCCCCACAATTTGTTCTATCGCCACGTCTCTGGTTCCTTTTACGTTTTGAATAACGCTCTCTATTTCACGTCCCTTAGCACTTAGAACAGCTAAGTCTGGCCCAAATAATTTAACCGCTAGCTGTGCTTTCACACCGGAAAGCAGTTCGTCTACACGGGTGGCAATAGGCTGAGAAAAGTTAAGTAGAAGGCCGGGGAACTGCGACAATTCAGCCTGCATTTTTTGCTGTAGCTCATCACGATTTCTCGCGCTTTCCCACTTTGAAACAGGTTTCAACCCGATGTAAATTTCGATGTTGTTGACCGGTTCTGGGTCGCCGCCTATTTCAGCGCGGCCTATACGACTTAGCGCATAAGTTACTTCGGGAAATGCCAACAGCTTTTCTTCTAACGTTGAGGCTACCGCTAATGAAGTCTCTAGGCTTGAAGACGGTGCCAAGGTAACACGCAAGTTTATTGTTCCTTCTTCTAGCTCAGGAACAAACTCGGTGCCAATTTTTGGCACAAGGGCAACAGCAGAAACCAGAAGCAGACCAACCACTAACACTAGCCACTTGGTATGCAGCAACGTAAAAGAAAGTGCCCGTTGATAAGCGCGCTCAACAGGTATCAACATAGCGCTCGGCTTCACATCCCTAGTTCGTTTAAATAGAAATGTGGCTAAGGCTGGAACGAAGAACAGCGCAACGACAGTGGCACAAAGTACAGCAAGCATAATACTGATAGCCATAGGCTGAAAAAGCTTGGCTTCTACTCCCTCAAAACTAAACAAAGGAGCAAAGACCACTAGAATTATCGATGCAGCAAAAAAGATAGGTCTGGCAACTTCCTTCCCCGCTAGTTTTACAGATGATTTGAAAGATTGGGCATCTTCATGCGAGCTCGAAGTGTTGGTATTTAATCGCTTAAAGATGTTTTCAACCATCACAACGGAACCGTCTACTAACATACCAATAGCCACCGCTATTCCGCCAAGCGACATCAAATTTGCAGACAGCCCCATGAAAGCCATGATGGCCAACGCCATTGCTATGGCGATTGGAATGGTAATTAGCACAAGAAACGTTGCGCCCACGTTCATTAAAAATAGAGCGAGAACGATGGTGATAAAAACGAAGGCGATGGTCAATGCCTTAACTACGGTAGAAATTGCTTTTTCAATCAGGTTTGCCTGATCATAAAAAGGCGTGAAACGTACCCCTTCGGGTAACGCTTGATTAATAAGCGCAACTCTTGAATTTATACCATCAATGGTAGCTTTGGTGTTAGCCCCCATCCGTTTTAATACTATGCCTGTTACCACTTCACCAAACTGTTCTAGCTTGCCATCAGATGCCCTTTGAGACAGTGTGACCGCGCCCTGTCGTATTTCAGGCCCTGTTTTAACATCAGCAAGATCAGACACAGTTACCACCACGCCATCTACCGTTTTTACCGGCACCTGCTCAATATCGTGAATTCCCTGCTCACCACTTGCGAACCACCCCGTTCCACGCACAACAAGTTGTTCTTGCCCCCGTTCAAGATACCACCCGCCAACATTAGTGTTATTGCGTTGCAACGCTGTAACAAGGTCCTGTTGAGATAACCTATAAGCAAGTAACTTTGACGGATCTACGTTCACTTGGTACTGGCGAACTTCCCCACCAAACGACAGCACATCTGTCACGCCATCTACGGGCATAAGCAGTAGCTTTACTACCCAGTCGTTAAGGCTTCTCAGCGCCATTGCATCATATTTCGCCCTGTCATCTGCAATGAGGGAGTATTGATAAATTTGACCTAGCCCAGACGTATTTGGCCCCATTTCTGGCGTTCCTACGTTTTCAGGAATGAAGGCTTTTGCTGTTTGCAAGCGCTCGAAGACAAGCTGACGGGCAAAGTAAATATCGGTCCCCTCTTTAAACACAACGGTAATCGCTGAAAACCCGGTTTTTGAGATGGAGCGCACTTCTTCAACATTGGGCAATGCATACATTACAGCTTCAATTGGGTAGGTAATAAGCTGCTCAATCTCTTCAGCAGCAAGCCCCGGCGCTTCGGTATTAACGCTTACCTGAACATTGGTTACATCAGGGAAAGCGTCCAAATTCAGCGACGGCAAAAGCATCGCTGACCCCGTAATTACACCTAACAGCAGCCCAACCACTAAAATACTATTGTCTACCGACCAATCTATTATTCGATTAAACATAATTAGCCTCCTAATGGTTGTGCGGATCAAATCCGCTTTTCGCTAGTTCAGAGGCGACAAAGAATGCACCGTGGGTAACGATCCGCGTTCCAGTTTCTACGCCCTCTATGCGTCGATATTCGCCTAGCGCTTCCCCTCGCTGAACCTCAACAGGGGTAAATGCCCCCGATGCTTCGTTTTCAACATAGATAAGCCAGTCTCCGTCGGTACTTCTCACCATTGCAGTTTCAGGTACTGCCATTACAGGAGATGGAGTGGGCACACTAAACAGTACGTCGACGAACATACCGGCATGAAGGCTATGGGTGGTATTGCGTATAGCTAAGCGGACAGTGCGAGTGCGGGTAAGTGGATCGATAATGTGCGACTGTTGAATAACCTGCGCGGTAAAATGTTCACCGTTAAATATGACTTGCGCCGTATCGCCTACCTGAACAGGAAACGCGCTGGTGGCTGGCAAGCTGGCCTCTATCCAAATGTCGCTCTCGTCTGCCAGCAACATGACTGTTTCGCCAGCTAACACCCTTTGCCCTTGCATGAAGTTGTCTTGCAACACCACGCCATCGCGCACGGCGACAAGCTCATACTGACCGAAAGCGTCAACGTCTAAAGCAGTGATGCTTGAAATCGCGTTAGGAGTAAGTCCAAATGCAATTAGCTCACCGTAGCTCGCTTTGTAACGATTCTCAGCTTCAACTAACGCGCTTTCGCTTATGGTGTTTTTGTCTAGCTTTTTTGCCCGACTGTAATTGGATGAAGCAATAAGAAATTCGGCTTGAGACTGGGCAATGGTTTCGCTGAACAAGGTGACAAGCACCTGCCCTTTTTCCACTTCATCCCCAAGCGCCGCGTGTCGACTAATCACTACCGAATCAGTCCGAGGAGACACCAATGAGCTTGAGTATCCATTTACTTTTACTTCACCAGGCGCGTAAACGCGTTGGTGATAAATACGAGGTTCTATTACGGAGGTTTGAACGCCTGCAAGTTGCCTTTGCTGCTCAGTAAGGACTACCTCCTCAGATTGATGACTTACCTTAGGCTTATGATTTTCCTCAGACTCGTGCGCTTTCTCATGCTGATGCGAGCCACTTTCTTGTGCTAGGAAGTACTGAATAGGTGCATCAATGTTTTTGTCGTTTTCTATCGCTGTGGTTGCGCGGCTGACAGGCACGCACAACAATGTCGTCAGGACTGAGCCTACGACCGTTTTAGAGTTCTTCATAATAATCTCAACGTTTGTTTTAACTAAATTTTTTCCACGGCGCCAAAGGGCCAATTAGTTCAAACGTTAAGCAATGGGAGGGCGGTAAATGAATCCACTAATGCGGAAGGGAGAAGCCCCTTCTTTAAGAATTTTTCCCGAGTTATTGAAAGCGGTATGTGGTGAAAAAGCTTTTACTAAAACCCAAGAAAAGTGACTGCCGCTGCAATGCCCACAGTGATGGCAGTCGTTTATATTGTGATCATCATCACCGGCGTCTGTGACTTGATCTTCAATAACACTTTTAGTATCAGAGGCATGATCGTGAACCGTCTCAAGATGCTGTGCATCGACTTGGTGAGCGTCTAACAAAGCTGACACTGCATTAGACGATTGCAACACAATCGCTAGTATTAGCAGTATTTTGACAGCAAAGTTTCGGTTCACAATCCATATCTCTTAAGGGAGTCGTCAATAAATTATCAAAAATACACGACCAATGCGAACAACCTATCGCGTTTAACCTGTTTTCTAGCGAGTAACAGATTCAATGTGCAGCGAAGAAAACGTGCTATTCCAGACCTGCTCACCTATGGTGACATTTTCAAAGCTAATATCGTCGGCATTTTCTAGGATAAGAATTTCTTCTGCTTCCTTAATTTTAATGTCTTTGAATTTAACGTTGTGCACAGGGGCTGCGTCCGGAGCGTGAATTTCCAAAACCGTTCCCACATTTTCTACCGTTAGATCTTCAATAATAATGTCGGTATAGGTAGCCGGGAAATTACCATGTAAATTACTGGGATAGTTTAGCTGGAACCAGAATAAGTGCTTAAACGAAGCCACTTTACTGCCTCTAATTCGAACCATTTCTACGCGCCCGCCTCTGTCTAAGTTGCTTTTAAAACGATATGCTGAGTCTCCCTCATGCAAGACATTGTTCTCGAAAAATACGCGCATAATGCCGCCAGACATTTCCGAACCAAGACCAATGCCGTCTTCCCCGCCTAAATCATTGTTTCGTGCAACAATGTCTGTGCTAGGTATACCTATATTTCGACCGTCTGCGTCTCTGCCAGACTTAATAACGATACCGTCATCACCGGTTCTAAAGTGATTATCTTCAGCAAGCACAAACTGGCTCGACTCAATGTCTAACCCGTCGTTGTTGTACAGGTGACTTTCTACCTTCACTCGTCTTACCGTAGCATGAGACGTATAAACCAGATGATTAACCCAAAACGGGGAATTCAGGGCCGTATAATCTTCAAGCAGCACTCGCTTGGCGTGGAAAAACTGAATAAGCGGAGGGCGCAAGTAATGCCCTTCTCCGAACTGACGCTTCTCTACTGGAACACCATCAAACCCCATTTTACGAAGCGCATGCATATCTGTATTTTGTTTCTCATACCAGCCAATGAACGCCGATTGGGCATTTCCGTCGATAGTACCTTTACCTGTAATGGCCACATCTTCTACATTTAGCGCGTAAATTAGCGGTGAGTAGGTGAATACCTCAGTCCCCTCCCAACGGGTTTTAACCACGGGTAGGTAGTGCGAAGGGTCGCCGGAAAAAAGCAGAGTAGCGCCCTCCTCTAGGTGCAAATTCACTTTGCTTTTAAGACGAATAGGACCGTCTACTTGCCATGTTCCTTTAGGCACCACAACAATACCGCCGCCGCTGGCCGAAGCCTTGTCAATTACACTTTGAATTGGCGCTCGCGCTGCGCTTAGTGAAGTATCACTCACATCAACCACAAATTTTTCATTTGGAATATTCGGCAGCTGAATCTGATTTACAATTTGCTCAGCAATTTTCCAGTCTTCGTCAGTAGATGCCGACGCATTGGCACAACTGAATAAAGGAATAATACAGACCATGCAATTTACGATGAGACGGCCGACGACGTGTCGCTTTCGTCGATTACCCAAGTGACCTTTTTTTGAAATAAAGCGCGGCATAAAAGCTCCATTGTTCCGGTTAATATTTTTATTACTTCTAGCAAACATATCATTCACATCAACCAATAATGCCACCGGTGGCATTTATAATCAAAGTAAGTTTTTTATTTTCGTTGAAGGTGGGAAATAACTTTTTTATAGCGGGACAAAACAGTGCTTTTTATTACTGCAAAATTGTTTTAAGTTCGGTCAATGCATCGCCTTCCCCTTCCATCGGTGCCCCCTTATTTACAAACAATCTTATTGCCTGAAAACCAACTTACTTTTTAACGAAACTAAAAACAGGAAAACAACCATGTGCGGAAAATGTATTGAAGGCTGCTATTTAGCTGGCTGGCGTAATGGCGTGTATTCGTTCGAATATATGCAAGAGGAACAAAATTTTATGGGAAAGGACGTAATGGCGGCTCATGGTTTGGTTGAAGTGGTCGATTCACCAGGTTCTTCCATTAACGAGCTCCATGCGCTAGGTTTAAGCACGTCGCCAATGATGGGATGGGCAGCATGGGTTTATGCAAATGACGCTACGCACTCCCCTATCGATTTAAGGAAATATGACGGCTATTTAGAAAGTCAGCGAATTCGTCGTAACTCGAAAGAAAGTGATTGGGCAGAGATTAATAATACCTATCCGAACATAGCTAATTATTTGGATAATTTAGCGCTTGACCACATCGGCAATCATTCCAGTGAAGCGCTTCTAGATGAAATTGAAGACTGTCTTATCACAATTCATGGAAATGGCTATTACACGTTTGAATTTGTCGAGTCGATGTTCGCTACGGAAGGGTTGTTTCCTATTATCGAGCTAAGTGAACTTGCTAAGCCCTCTTTATTTGTTGACCACGCACTTGAGATATTTCTACTCACCGAACACCTATTACACTATCGGCCGTTGAGTTGGGCTCTACAAATAGCGCTTACCGTTGACCTGACCTGCGAGTTCGACAGCTGTCACATGGCGTGGCGTCGTTACACCGCTAACCGACTTTTAAATAGTTTTTCAGCGGCGCAAAACACTGATGGACTGCTAGCGTTGGCAAGTGAGCTAGAACTCAATACCCTTCATGCTGTTTGTCAGCGAAGCGTAGCCAACAAGTGGCTACTCACTCTGCTGTTAAATGTCGTGAACAATTGTAAAGGCGATACTTACATCGAGCCCAAACGTCTAGCTAAACAAATCACTTCTTTACTTGCCGGGTGAGTTTTTAATGGCTAGCAGTTTAATGCGTTGAACTAAACGGGCCTGCTGAAGGACCTTGTACTGATCGTGTAATTGATTATGCACTAACCAGTTTTACTTCATCAAAAAATGATGGCAGCGAAAAAGACGTTCACCGTGCAATGGCGTACTGGTGACAAGCCTTACCAAGGACTACACCTTGATAAGGCTTGCGCAGAACATCACATTTCTTGTTTGAGGCTTTTCGCAACCGCTAACACTAAATCTGCCGACGGGCGAACTTTGTAGTCTGGGTTAACATAGTTAAACAAAACCTGCCCTTTTTTATTGAGAATGAAAATACTGGGCGCAGGTAAAACACTATTACCGCTTTCGTCTTTTGTTAAATTAATACCATAGGTTTTGTACTTTAATTCAGTCACGGTATCTAAATAAAAACCAACGCCAAATTCACGAATGGTGTTCAATTTGTCGTCAGATAAAAGCGTAACCAAGAACTCAGTTTCAAGCTTTTGCTCTTGCAAACGTTCAGGTGATTCAGGCGAAATTGCCAAAATCTGGTAGCCCATATCCACCAAATCTTTTTCGATATCTTTTAGCTGTGCTAGTTGCTCATTGCAATAGGGGCACCACCCGCCGCGATAAAATAATACGATACTGGGCTTTTGCATGGTGAGTGCTTGTAAGCTAACTGGCGAACCGTCTGCCGTTTTAAGGGTTGTTTTAGGCGCAAATTGACCATTAAGCAGTGGCGTTACCGAGTTCGCGTCTTCTGCAATAATACCGCGTTCAAGCGCAAATACACTCGGGGTACCAACAATAGTGGCAAATACCAACGCTGCCATGGCTACAAGTCTCTTCATTAATCGTTCTCCGCCTTCATATTCAGGTTTCAGTTTGTTTACTGTTGCAATTAGTCGCGCTGTACGAAACGCCAACATATGACCGAGATGAACAATGAGAAATTTCACCAAGCTTAAAAATAAACGCACTATTGCTAGGGGGTGTTGAACGTTACTGCGCAGTTTTTCAGCGAAAATCAACACGCCCTCACAAGATGTAACACTCATCTACAGCGAAGTGCGCATTTTGCTGGTACTATAGCGCCATAACTAGCTATGCGACTCAATTTACATAGCACGAGAGGTTTACCAAAAACCTTAAAAGAATTAAGCAGGAACACCATGGCTCTTAAAGCGACCATTTTTAAAGCTGACATATCCATAACCGATATGGATCGCAACTACTACAACGATCACAACTTAACTATTGCCCGTCATCCGTCTGAGAACGACGAAAGAATGATGCTGCGCATTATCGCCTTTATTGCTAACGCTCATGAACGCCTGCAGTTTACCAAAGGGCTTTCTGACGATGATGTTCCAGATCTATGGCAGAAAAGCTTTAGCGATGAAATTGAACTGTGGATTGAACTTGGCCAACCCTCTGAACAGCGCATTAAAAAGGGCTGTAATCAAAGCCAGCAAATGATGATTTATTCATACGCTGACAACAGCTTCGATGCGTGGTGGAAGAAGGAGCAAAACAAGCTGCAAACAAGAAAGAATTTGTCGGTGTTTACTTTGCCTGAATCACTCGCCTCTACTTTGGCCAATGCTGTTCATCGCTCTATGCAAATACAGGTTACTATTCAAGATGGACAAATGTGGCTAACTATTGAAGGTGCGGATGTCACCGAGAGCGTTGAAGTGTCTATAGAGAAGCAGTTGTAATGAAAAAACTTTCTGCCGTTCAACTCAAACAGCAAGCACTGGTTTTTAGTGTAGCCGATAGCCTTGAAGCACAAGCGCTTGAAGAGTTAAAAGGTATGCAACAGTGTTGGTTTGACGTTCAGTATCATCAATTCCCGGGTTCTTTACTGCTTCGCTTTCAATTCGAAAATGAAGAGGCGGTGTCAAACGCTGAGCCCGAGCTAAAGAAGTGGCAGCGAAAATTAAGCGCAGCGCTGCTTAAAAAAGGCGTAGTGTTAAAAGATGTGCGTCGACATCTTATATTCACCACACAAGGCCCAGAAGAGTAATCCACATCACGCTTTGCAGAACAGGATATCCAACTTCTTTGTTCCATCTTAGCTAGGTTTGTTTTTGGTTATAAACCTTTCATTTTTCCTCATAAAGTCTACTTACACTTTACCTGGTAAGTAGGCTAGACTGGATTCGTCGAATATGCAGCTTGCCGAATATGACCATAAAATGGCACGTAGCAAGTGGTTTCACAATGCCTATTCGGCCACACCATGTTGACTGGCTTAGAAATAAGCCACTATCCCAGCAAAAGGAGCTTCACAATGAAAACTAAAGCAATGGCGTTAGCACTGTTACTGTCTTTAATGGGCTGTACTGAGTCTAGCGAAGAGACAAAAAGCGAAGTAAAAAAAGAGATGGAAAAAGCGGGCGAAGCAACAGCTGATGCCTATGACAGTGCAAAAGAAAGTGCTGCAGATTCTTGGGATAAAACCAAAGACGCGACCTCTGAGGCGTATGAAGACGGTAAAGAAATGGCTTCTGATGCCTTTGATGACAGCAAAGAGATGGCTTCAGACGCATACGAAGATAGCAAGAAAATGGCCTCTGACGCGTATGACGCAACGGCTGAGAAAGCAGGCGAATTTAAAGACGCCGCAGCGAAGAAAGCTTATGAAGCTTGCGTAAAAATGAAAGAGCAAATGGGCGGCGACGTTAGCGAGTGCGACGATTAATTTAACCTTCCAGCAAAGAAAGTAAATTTGAAAGCGAACCTACGGGTTCGCTTTTTTATTAGTATTTGTTAGCGCTGTCGTCAGCAGGCCAGGTAACTGACACTACTCACAGCCTGCTAAAGTCACGAAATCTGAAGTAATAGTTAAAGGCGCGACCCGCATCAAGGTGTTAATACCCAGAATATTGTTCCCTTTGGGAAGCACGGCCACTTCCACCGGCCCTACTTCGCATGTATTGCCTATGCGAACCGAATTTAATTGATACTGAGATATTTTAACGATCTTTCCGTTCGCCATTCTGGCAGCAGAGGTTCGGGTGGCAAGTAGCTTTTGGTTTTGCGTTAGGGCATCAAACGTTGCTTGGTTGAGAGTAAGCAAACTTGAACCTGTATCCAATAAAAACGAGGCCTTTATATTCGATTCCAAGGTTGCCTCTAGATATAGTGTACCGCCCTTGCTCTGTGAAAGTGGAATATTTTGTTCTATCGCTGACACGGCAGACGTACACCCTATTAAAAAAATAAGCAGGGTTAATAAAGGAGCTCTGACTTTAACGTTCACCGCGTGTAAACCCGTTGTCGATTCTTCAAAAGGTATTAATTCGCAGCAAGATAAAGACCAAAGGGTAACTGGTTGATTTTAGCGATACTCTTTGAAAATACGCCCAGCCAAAGCACCATCTTAGTGCAGACCCACTCCTCATTCGCACCATTGTTAAACATACCGTCATCACAATGCGACTTCCCGTTTAACCGCTCTAAATTCGTTTGATTACTCAACTTCTTCATATTCAATTAGGTGATAGTAATCAGCTATCACCAATCGCCATTGTTTAGAACTTTTTCGCTCATACAATGTAGAAAAGTAAATATGTCAACCAGAGGACACGACATGAAATTACGCTATCTATTGGGTTCATTAATTACGGCTGTTTCACTTGGTTTTTCTGCAAACGCGGCGCAAGCTATGACATCATCAACTGATGAAACAGTTGATGTACAAGTTGTTGATTATTCAGGGAAGCCACCGTTTAAACGTAAGGTTATAAGCTTATCGGTGAACGATGTGGCGCAATTGGAATCTGTAGGGCAAGAAGCAATTGAATACGTAGAAGTGAAAGAAGTCATCATGCGCGGCAAGCCACCGTATCGCAGAGTGACAACCATGATGCCTGTGTATGACGTTGCCCAACTTGAAATGCTAGAAGAGCAAACTGATACTCAGAAACGCGGTACTCGCCCGCCGTTCAAACGCCACTAACAGTACTTTTTACTATCAACATATTGCACCAAAGCGATTCACTTTTGCCTGAGTGAGTCGCTTTTTTATTGTGCATACTTCTTTACGCCATTTTTTATTTCGCAGTGTGCAACAGAGTCGGTTTAGCGCGTTTTTATTTTTATAAACGTGCCACAAACGTTAGAGTAATTAAAAGGAATAAAAAAGAGATAATAAATGCAGCCTCACGACCATTCTCCGCTAACTGATTTTATTGAATACCCTGAAGAGCAAATGCTTACTCGCAGCGAGGAGTTTTTGAAAACCATGCAGCGTCGCCACAGCATTCGCCATTTTAGCGACAGACCCGTTGATAAAGCGGTAATTGAAAACTGTATTTTGACCGCTGGCACTGCACCTAGTGGAGCGAATCATCAGCCTTGGCATTTTGCCGCAATACAGTCGCGTGAAGTAAAACAACAAATACGCGTACAGGCTGAAGCGCATGAGCGCGGTTTTTATAATGGGCGTGCTGGGCAACAATGGCTAGATGACCTTAAGCCGTTAGGCACTGATGCAAGTAAACCTTATCTGGAAACCGCGCCTTGGCTTATTGCCGTATTCAGTCAAAAATTTGGTGAAACAGAAACGGGCGAAAAAAGCCAAAACTACTATGTGCACGAATCGGTGGGTATCGCGGTGGGTATGCTTATTACTTCGCTTCACAACGCAGGTTTAGCAACCTTGACCCACACACCAAAACCAATGAACTTTTTAACCGAAGTCTGTCAACGGCCTGATAACGAGCGTGCTTATATGCTTATTATTGCGGGCTATCCGGCGGATAACGCCACAATTCCTGCACACGCCATGCAAAAAAAGTCGCTTAGCGAAATTGCGAGCTTTCTTTAAATTTAAAAAGCGCTATGGGCCTGGGCGCATGAAGTAAACTAAGTATTTAAAACGGTATAACTAATAAAAGCTTTGTCATAGACATGAGATACGCAGCACTTATAATGCGCCCTCGTTATTAAGGGCTGCGACCTTTTCTTTACGAATTTCGGTCAACCACGTTTAACAGTCCCTCGGAGCTCGTATCCTCATGTCATCGCGTCACGCATTCTCTCCACAACTTCCTTTTTTACTGTTAAGTCTATTAACAGGGCTAACATCGTCGTTTGTTACGCCGCTCATGAGCTACTTTCTCATCGACGAGATCAACGTTGAGCCCATTTATATAAGTATTTATATGGTTTCCGTTACGCTATCAGGGTTGGTGATCAGTCAGTATCTAGGGCACTTGGCAGACAAAGGTTTTAACGCAAATCGCCTTTACGGGCTGACCATGGTTTGCGTGGGCATCGCCATGATCGCCTTTATCTTTAGCAAGCAGTTTTGGCACGTGTTCCTTGCTGGCGTATTGTTTATGTCAGTAGGCGCTGGGGCAGTGTCTCAAATGCTGACTGTTTCAGGATTATGGGCAAAAAACCAAGACATCGACTTAGCCGCATTTAACTCAAAAGTTCGCGCGGCCATCTCTCTCGCTTGGGTGGTAGGCCCGCCGCTGGCATTTACGCTGGTTGCCAATTTTGGCTTTGCAGCGTCCTTTTCTGTGGCTATCGCGTGCGTGGTTGTTGCGACGCTTTTTGTGGTTAAGGTTGTGCCTCCACAAAAAGCCAATCAACACTCACTCAACACTACTCTAAAGGGCTCTTTATCGCTGCCTTTTTGGCTTGTTGGGTTGGCCATACTTGCCGGAATGGCAGGCAATGTCATGTATTTATCATCTATGCCTTTGTACGTAATGAATGAACTGGGGTTGCCGGAAAATTTGCCCGGGCTAATGATGGGTGTTGTGGCTGCACTTGAGATACCTACTATGCTGCTAGCAGCCAAATTAGCCCGACGCTTCCCTCCTGCGGGTATCATGGCAGTAGCATTTATTTTCGGCTGTTGCTTCTACGTTGGCGTGTACTTTTCTCAGTCGAGTTGGGAGCTATTGACCCTTCAAATATTGAACGCGCTGTTCTACGGTTTATATGCCGGTATTGGATTGACCTTACTGCAACGACAAGCGCCTGATTTGACAGGTTTTACTTCAGCGTTTTATTCAAACGCCACTCGGGTGGGTATGATGCTAGGCACCATTGGCGCAGGCACCGTGGCCCAATTCTTTAGTTTCAGAGATGCCACTATTGGGTCGTTGTATATTGCCATATTTGGCTTAAACGTGATGTTAGTGTTCATGTACGTAAAGCACCGGGCAGGTCGTTAGTAGCCTGCCTTTTCTTACGCGTACTTTCTTTGTGCGCTTGTACACCCTGACTATTTTAACTGTAGCTCCATCTGCACATCACATCTCGCATAAGGCGATGACGCCCCCTTAATGTGCTTAAACCCTATCTTTTCGTACAAACTTACTGCGGGCTTAAGCACCGAGTTGCTCTCTAAATAAAGCCGCTTTAATCCCATCAGTTTCGCTCTTTCAACAATACTTTTACCTAGCAGCAGCCCTACCCCTTTGCCTTGAGCTTTGGGAGACACCGCCATTTTGGCAAGTTCAAACGTATCGTCAGTTTGTTTGATAAGTGCACAGCAGCCTATGGGTTCGCCCTTATCCAACGCGATCAATATCACACCCGACTGATTCAAAATGTAGCCTTCAGGGTCGTCGAGCGCTTTAAAGTCGGGCTCTTCGAGCTCCCAATATTTGCTTATCCATTCAACATTGAGCGATTTAAATGCATCGCGATATTTTGGCGCATAATCAACTACCTTAATATCAGGCGAGTCACCGTCTACTCTGGCACTTATGGGGCGATATCGAAGATGCCTTTCAACTACACTCACCGCTTCCCACAAATCGATACCCGTTTCTTCCTTTAGTTCGCGCATGGCAGCGTCTATGGCATCGCACTGCTTTTCCATTTGGGGCACCATCGCTTTCGCTTTATCGTTTAAAGCCACCAACGTAACCCGTGAATCGTCGCTCGATTTGTAACTTTCAATTAGGTCGCGTGCTTTCATTTCTTTTACGATTTTACTCACCGACACGTGAGAATGATTTATCTCTTTAGCGATATTCACAACGGAATCAGCACCTTTTGACGCGAGCACATAAAATACGGGGAACCACTTTGGCTCTATCGCAAACCCAAATTTCGCATAAGTATTTTCCGCATCCTTTGACACCTGCGCGGCTAGCTGACGTAAGGCAGTACCTAATGCAATATGCCCCAATTCATTAAATGACTTCACTTCACAAAACTCCGTAACCAGTTACGGATATAATTAATTGTAATTGGAAATAAGTCAAACAGATTATTTATTGATCATAAAAAATTGGGGTAGATTACTTCGCCTGGCACTGGCTACACCAATAAAGGCGCCGCCCATTATACATTTGGCGTTTTATTGGAGTGGCGCAGATTCTACAAGGCTGCTCTTCCCTGTCGAACACCATAAACCGCGTACCTTCAAAATTAACGCCTTTTGCTTCAAGCACTTCGCGTAGTTCTGTGTACACGGTATAGCCACCGGTTTCATAGCTGCGTTTGCATATTGCTAAGGTGTGATGTGCCAAGCTGCGTAGCTGATCATCACCTAACTGAGAAGGTTTAAGTGAGGGGTGAACACCTGCTGCAAACAATATTTCGCTGCGAAGGTAGTTGCCCAGCCCTGCCATAAAGCGCTGATCCAAATATAAGCCGCTTAGTGCGCGGTTATAAAAAGCTTTTGAACGTAAACGTTCTAATACCAACTCTTCTGTCACCGAATTGTTGAGTACATCGGGTCCAACTCTTTGTAAAAAAGGGTGCTCGTGAATAGTCTGCGTTGGCCAAATACTAATGTCAGACGCGCTATACAAAATAGCACTGTGAGTTTCAGTGTGAAGCCCCACCCTTAGCTGGCGGGTTGTATCCGGCATTCTATTGCGTTTACAGGTATGCCACACGCCATAGAGTTGGTTATGTGAATACATAGAGAGCCCATTGCTAAAATGGGTAATTAACGCCTTGCCGCGGGTTTCCATGCGCAAGACTTTTTCGCCTTCTAGCTGTTTCGCGTAGGGTTTCAGCTGAGTTAATCCAAACTCTACTTTTTCTAGGGGGATATCTTTTATCACCGCTTCGACTTTATCTGCAGCGCGACGAATCTCTGGGCCTTCAGGCATGTTTTCTGAAATACCTTTTATTTTGGTTACTGTTTACTGGTTACTTCGCATCATTTTAAGCGTATTTCAGCTTCTTTGCAGCTGACTGATAACGAATACAAAAAGGGTCTGTAGCCCCTTGATGTACTTTAAACCGCAGTTTGTACACCAAAGATCAACAGACCCTATTATTGAATAAAATTAAGCTGAAATTGCTGTATTTAAACGCTGCGCTGATTATCCCTTGTTTGGCACAATCAGATATTTCTCACCGGTCTTTTTAGCATTATACAGCGCTACATTCTCAGGCTGTAACGCTTCTTCAAGACTGAGTTCCTTGGTGTAAGACGACGCAAAAGTGGTGTTAATTTCCATAGCCACTTTTTGGTAAAGCTCGCCTACACGCTTCTTATCAAGCTTGCCTAAGAAACGCATAAGTAGCCAACCGCCGATGCTCCACGTCATGCCATAAGCGCGATTCAAAATAGTCGGTGAGAAGTCTAAACCACCGTAGATATACACTTGCTTATTACTGTCAGAACCATAGGTGTTAAAGCCTTTTGCATCTTTACTGCCCGACGCTTCCATCATGGTAAGGATATCGCTAACTAGCTCACCACCGCCAATTGCGTCAAACGCTAGGGTTGCGCCCGTGCTGTCGATAGCCTGATAAAGCTCGGCTTTGAAATTCTCGCTACTTGAGTCGAGCACAATTTTCGCGCCGATCTCTTTAAGCATATCTACCTGCTTTTGGCTGCGAACAATATTTACAAGCTCTACGCCCTGCTCTAAACAAATCTTGTTCAGCATTTGCCCAAGGTTCGATGCCGCTGCGGTGTGTACTAGCGCCTTGTGGCCTTCCATACGCATGGTTTCAACCATACCCAGCGCGGTCAGTGGGTTAACGAATGACGATGCGGCTTGTTGTGGCGTGGTGCTGTCCATGTGAGGCAAACATGCCTGAACAGGCACACATGCATACTCGGTGTACGCTGCGCCAGTAAGAATAGATACGGTTTTCCCCATTAGCGCCTGTGCTTCTGGGCTATCACCCGCCTTAACCACAGTGCCAGCCCCTTCGTTTCCGATAGGCAGAGTTTGGTCTAAACGCGACTTAATTCGATTTAACAATGGCTTGTGTACAGGTGCAATCAATGCTTTTTTGTCTGCGTCGAAGGTCGCTTTATCCAAGCTTGCCGGGCCAAACATTGGCCACATGTCTGACGGGTTAATAGGAGATGCTTCCATACGCACAATCACTTCGTGCGGCTTCGGCTCTGGAACATCAACTTCTTTTAACGATACCTGAAGTTCACCTTCTGAGGTAATTAGCGTAAACAGTTGTTTTGATTTATTCATGTGATTATTTCGCTCTGAAAATTAAACGCTGAATGTAGTGCTAAGCTAACACGCCACAACTATCAGCAATATTTATATTGCGAATACATATGCGTTTCGACCACTTATACACCCCAAAAAATGGGGTCAGAGTACATTTCCCGCACGCTGAAAAATGGGGTCAGAGTACATTTTTTGCGAGTATTTCCGCGCAGGAACCCCACAGCTACACCAAGTGATACCACCGCTCTCCTATCTCACATTACGCCACAGTCTTTATTAATAAAGTACTCTGACCCCATTACTCCAAGTATTGAACTGCCCCCTCAGAAAAAATGGGGTCAGAGTACATTTTTTCCGAGTATTTCCCCGTGGCAACCCCACGGCTTCACCAAGTAATGCAGCCACTCTCCTATCTCACATTACGCCACAGTCCTTATTAATAAAGTACACTGACCCCATTACTCAGATGGGTTACACTGCTAAGCATGTATCAATTTGTAATGACGAATTAAGAAATGACAAAATATTGTGCTTATCTCTTTTATGGACTTGCTGTAATAAGCAGTGCTGCGCTTGCTAAAGAGGCACCTTTAGTCTCGATTCCTAACCACGATATGTTTTTTAATACGATAAAGGCGCACTGCGGTAAAGCATTTCAGGGCAACGTTAGCAAAGACAATGTGGGTAATACGTTCGGTGATGCAAAGCTTGTTATGCACGTAAGAAAGTGCACAGACTCGGAAATTCAAATTCCTTTTCACGTGGGTGACGATGCATCCCGCACTTGGATTCTAACGAAAACCGGCGCAGGTCTTATGCTGAAGCACGATCATAGAAATGAAGATGGCAGCTTTCATTCTTCAACCATGTATGGCGGCCACACTGTAGATGAAGGGTTCCCCCAGGTGCAGTCGTTTCCTGCAGATGCATACTCAAAAGCGCTTTTTATAGAATCGGGGATTGCGGCATCAACAGATAACGTCTGGCAAATGATGATCTACCCTACCCGCTTTAGCTATCGACTAATTCGTCCTGCCCGTGAAGTACAGGTAGATTTTGATCTCGAAAACCCCATAGCAACGCCAACCGCCCCCTGGGGATACGAATAATGGGGTCAGAGTACATTTTCTAATTTAGGACAGCCAGCTAAGCCATTCATTTCATTCTTCCAGCTTGCCCGTTAGACCAGTTTTGACAGGTACAGGGTTGTAGCCTTTGCTCAACTCGCTCATTTTAATAGAGAGAATATCGAAAGGGATTTGATTAAAGTATGGCAAGGAAACCCCGTTTAGCTCCCGCTGGCTATCCTCAACATGTTATCCAAAGAGGCAATAACCGCTCAATTTGCTTTAAGTGTGAAAACGACTACATCGCTTACATCAGCTGGCTTAAAAAGTTCTCTGTAAAATATAATGTAGGCATACATGCTTGGGTATTAATGACCAATCATGTTCATTTACTTTGCACTCCTAAGCTTGATAACCTTGGCGTAAGCAAAATGATGCAAGCGCTTGGCCGCATGTATGTGAGGTACTTTAACCACAAATATGAGCGCTCTGGAACGTTGTGGGAAGGAAGGTTTCATTCCAGTCTTGTCTCTAACGACGAATATCTTCTCACGGTTTATAGATATATCGAGCTGAACCCTGTAAGAGCGAACATGGTCGAAAAGCCGGTTGAATATAAATGGTCAAGCTACAGAATAAATGCGTTAGGCACACCTTCGTCACTGCACAGTCCTCATCCTGTATACCTAAATTTAGGAGCTTCAGGCAACCAGCGTCTTGCCGCTTACCGCGCTCTGTTTGATGATGAACTCCCTCAAACTGACATTGATAAAATTCAAAGCGGTACTCGAAGAGGACTAGTACTAGGAAGCGATACATTTAAACAGCAAATTGAAAGCCTAACTGGGCACCGCTTAAAACATGAAGCGTTGGGTAGGCCACCGCAAATCAGTGAGCAGTTAACCGCTGATTGCTCGGAAATAGCTTAATGTACTCTGACCCCTTTATTTTTACGCGCGTCGCTTTGGGCCGACTAGCTCAAACCTGCGAACACTTAACCACAAACTGTTTGGAAATAAATTAATGTACTCTGACCCCATTTTTTATAGCGCGATTTGGAAGTTTATTAATGTACTCTGACCCCAATATTTTGCAGCGTTTGTTTGGTTTTTCGGCGTTTCGTGAGGGCCAGAAAGAGGTCGTAGAATCGCTGCTTGGTGGACATTCAACATTAGCGATTTTTCCTACTGGTTCAGGCAAATCACTGTGCTATCAGTTTGTTGCTACACAGTTACCGCATTTGACCTTGGTTGTGTCGCCGCTATTGGCGCTGATGAAAGATCAGCTGTATTTTTTACATAGCAAAGGCATTGCAGCGGCCAGTATCGACTCCACGCTAACGCCCGAGCAAAACAAGCAAGTGATGAGCGACGTACGCTCGGGCCAGTGTAAAATTCTGATGGTATCGGTAGAACGCTTTAAGAACGAACGCTTTAGACAGTTCATTGAATCTGTTCAGGTAAGTATGTTGGTAGTTGACGAAGCACACTGTATCTCTGAGTGGGGCCACAACTTCCGCCCAGACTATTTAAAGCTTCCGGCGTATCAAAAAGAGCTAAATATTCCTTTGGTGCTGCTTCTCACTGCTACTGCCACTAAACAAGTAAAAGAAGATATGTCGGCTCGCTTTGATATTGCGCCAGCCAACATTATTCAAACAGGGTTTTATCGCCCTAATTTAAATCTACGTGTTCGCCCCGTACTTGAACCAAACAAAAACCAAGCCCTACTCGAAGAGATTCGCAAGCAACAAGGAGCAGGCATTGTTTACGTTACGCTTCAAAGTAGTGCTGAGGAAGTAGCGCACTACCTACAACAACATGGGTTTGCTGCAAAGGCCTATCACGCTGGCCTCGACAATGAAGTAAGACAAAGTATCCAACAAGATTTTATGAGCAATAAGCTTCAAGTTGTTGTGGCTACTATCGCCTTTGGGATGGGCATTGATAAGTCGGATATTCGCTTTATCATTCACTATGATTTGCCGAAGTCTATTGAAAACTACAGCCAAGAAATTGGCCGGGGTGGACGAGACGGTAAAGCGGCAAACTGCACGGTATTAGCAAACCTTGATGGGTTAGTCACCATAGAAAACTTCGTTTATGGCGACACACCAGATAAAAGCGCCATACAACGCGTAATTGACGATATTAAGTCACAAGCCCCTGCTCATATAAATTCAGCAGCGCAAAGTAGTTCAACGGCTAATGGCGAAAACGGTATTTACCAGTGGGAGACGCAAATAAATAGCTTATCGAGTGCTAGCAATATCCGACAGCTTCCACTTAAAACCCTACTCGTGCAGCTAGAGCTCGCCGACGTTATACGCCCGTTATATGCCTATTTTGCTGAATACAAATTTCGCTTTATTTCAGAGAAAGCCACCATACTCGGCCTTTTCTCAGAAGAACGTGCTCGCTTTTTGGATGCCGTATTCACACACTCAAACATGAAAAAGATGTGGGGCATTGTTGATTTCGACAGTATTTACCAGCATTACGGCGCAGAGCGCGCAAGAGTAGTAGCAGCGTTAGAGTATTTACATGAACACAATCATATTGAGCTTGCCTCGCGCTTGATTACTGACGTATACCGCGTTGACTACGAGAAACTGCAAGCTGCCGATTTGGCAGAAAAGTTGGCTCGCTATTTCGCTGAAAACGAGCGAAAAGAAGTTGAGCGCATTGCCGCGCTGGTAAGCTTCTTCGAACTTAATACCTGTTTAAGCTACAACCTATCAGCGTATTTTGATGATACTCAAGTGCCAAAGGAATGTGGGCACTGTAGCGTTTGTGAAGGAAACGTGGCTAAGCTTAGCTATTCAACTCCAATTCCTAAACCAAATTTTGATCAAGTATCTCAAGCCATGACGGCTCTCAAAACCCATTTAAACGGTAAATTTGAAGGCCCTATTACTGCGTCTATTTATTGCCGCTTTCTAACCGGTATGACTATGCCGTTGTTCACTCGCTTAAAAATAAGGCAGGTCAAAGGGTTTGGTATATGCGAAAACTGCCGATATGCTGATGTGAAGGCTGCCGTAGACACGATAAATCAGTGAACGTAGCAAATACGTTAAATCTAATTTATAGTGTTGAATGAATCACAATTAGCAAGTGGTAAAGGAAAAGATGACGCTAATTCAGGGACAAGAACAAACGCCTAAAGGATCGCTAGTAGTAGTTGGCACCGGTATTAGCGTTGCGGGTCAAATGACAATCGCGACCAAAAGCCACATCGAAAATGCAGACATTGTGTACATGGGGATTATGAATAAAATTGGCGAGCACGTGGTCACCAATATTAACCCCAACAGCGTGTCGTTAGACGACCTTTATCAAGAAGGTAAATCTCGCGCTGTCACCTATTCGCAAATGGCCGACCGCATCGTTCAGTCTGTTGTGGAAGGCAAAAAGGTATGCGTGGCTTTTTATGGCCATCCGGGTGTATTTGTTACTCCCTCCCACGAAGCTATTCGACGAGTACAAGCGCTCGGCCTAGATGCAAAAATGCTGCCTGGAGTATCTGCAGAAGACTGCTTAATTGCTGATTTAGGTATAGATCCTTCTCGCTTTGGTTGTCAGTCTTATGAGGCCACCCAGTTTTTATTCCGCGATTACCGCATTGACCCCCATATGACACAAATCATCTGGCAAATTGGTTTAGCTGGAGAAGCCACGCTAAGCGTATTGGATGCCAACCACAGTGAATCTGGGCTTGCAATGCTGACTGACATTCTGAGCGAGCACTACCCTGATGATCACGAGCTGATTATTTACGAGGCCGCTACCCTGCCCCTGTGCGAACCAAAAATACAAAAAGTGTTGCTTCGCGAATTACCATTCGCCAAACCAACATTAATTTCGACCCTAGTTGTACCCTCACTTGGCATGCCAGCATACCGTCAGGATCGTTTGGCAAAGCTAGGTTTAACTGAGCAGCTAGTCATTAACTTTAGATCTCCGAAAGTAAACTAAAAGGAAAAAACGACATGGCAAAGAAAACAATTGTAGATTTCTTGGTTGAGTTAGACAGTAACAGCAAACTGATGGAAGCGTATAAGCAAGACCCTGTAGGCACCGCGGAGACGTACGGTTTGTCTGGCGAAGATCTGCAACTTATTAAAGACCAAGACTGGGACGAAGTAGCCAAACGTTTTGACGATACTAGCAAAGCTACCCGTGTAATTAGCTACTAGTTTCTATCTTGCTTAGCAAGCTGAAGTAGAAAGTGAAGCGCCATTTTAAATGCATTTTGGCTATCGTTTGTTTTACGATGGCGCTTCCTGCTTTTGCGTTTTTAAAAGCGCCGCTCAACACATCTTCATCGGTAACAACCCTAGATGAATTAAAGCAACGAATTCAAAATAACGATGAATCTGTAGAAACCACATTTAACGAACTGGGCATCTTCTTTGACACCCATCCCAATGCGTTCCAACAGTCCCGTTTTTTCAATTTAAAATCTTACAAACACATTCTAGAACAAGACCTTGTAGCAGGTTACGAAACGCTGCTAGAAGCACGAAAACTCGCCAAGAAAGGCGGCAACACCATGGCGCTGGCAGAGTCTTTTCGTTTAGAAGGGCTTATTCTTGATTTGTCAGGTGAGCACGCTCTCGCGCTAGAAGCACTCAATAAATCTCTTGCCGCTTTCATTGAAGTAAATAGCGACAACGCGCTACTTGTTTATAGTGCAATGGGCAACCTGTATATGTCGCTGCAAAACTATGAAATGATGTTGCAGTTAGGTCGCAATTACCTTGCCGCAGCGCAACGATTGGGTGATAAAGAAAACAAAGCCATCGCATACTTTTTCCAAGGCTTTGCCCAAACAGAATTGGGCGACTATCAAGATGCCAAAATAAGCCTTCTGCTTGCCGAGGAGCTATTCAAGGAAGTTCACTACCCCTTCATTGGCATTGTTCACACTAAAATGGCCGAGCTTTATATTGCCCAAGGCAATCTTACTGAAGCGCTCACCATGTTAAATCGCGCGGCCGAGTCAGACCGCAAAGTTGGTTTTAAGTACAACGAAGGGTCGAGGTTATTGCGGCTAGTGGACATCTACGTTCTGCGAGACCAGATTGACTTAGCAATTAGTGAGCTAGAAAGTGGCTTAAAAAAAGACGCGATTAAAAACGACAAAGCAGTAGTGCTTAGCTTGCTCGAAAAGCTCATTTCACTACTTGAGACAACTAACAACTTTGAAGCCGCGTTAGAGTACTCCAAGCTGTACCACAAAACCTACGAAGAAAGCTTCAATGAGCAGCAGTCGCGATTGCTAGCCCTTAACCGGGTACGTCTTTCTATTTCCGAAAAAGAAGAAACCATCAAGCTTCTTGAGAAAGACAACCAGCTTAAAGAGCAGCGCAATCTTATTCAGAAAAAGCAAAATACCTTTCAGCTGTATTTTATCGGTTTTGTAATCCTGTCATTAGGCTTAGTAGTGGGCTTGTGGCTAAGAACCCGCAACCAGCGAAAGGCGCTAGATACACTAACTCAAGACCTACAAAAAGCGACGAAAGCGAAGTCTGATTTTCTTGCGCGTATGAGCCATGAAATTCGCACGCCGCTAAATGCAATTATCGGCCTCACCAAACTTTCGCAAAGGGCAGCAGAAGATAAAGAACAACAGACGAACCTTATTCAAATTGAAGGCGCGTCACAAACCCTTTTAAGCATTATTAATGACATACTCGACTTTTCGAAAATAGAAGCGGGCAAGCTTGATATAGAATCGACTCAGTTTAATTTAGATGCACTAGTTAACCAGACCATTAGGCTGCACTTAGGGCGCGCCGAAGAAAAGCATATTGAGCTTATCCAACACATTTCACGCGATGTGCCTTTGAACCTTATTGGCGACCCTTTGCGCATACAGCAAATTCTGAGTAACTTGGTCAGTAACGCCCTGAAGTTTACCGAAGATGGACTAATTTCGGTGAGCGTGAGGTGCACGCATAATGTAGAAGATATTCAGCTTGAATTCGAAGTTAAAGATACGGGAATTGGACTAAGCAGCACACAAAAAGCGCTGTTATTCCAACCATTTAATCAAGGTGATGAATCTATATCTCGTCGATATGGTGGTACAGGCCTTGGCTTGGCAATTTGTAAGCAGCTTGTCACATTAATGGGCGGTGAGATATGGGTTGAAAGCCAACTTGGAAAAGGCGCCAGCTTTCACTTTACCGTAACTGTGAAGCAAGACGCCTCTCAACAAATTGTGTCACCTTCCAAGCAGCTTTCATCACTAAAAGTGCTTATAGCCGATGACATTGGTGTATCGCGCGACGCAATAACCGAAGCCCTTTCAGTTGCCAACATTAGAGCGGACGTGGCTACGGGAGGCAAAGAAGCAATTGCCAGAATGCGCGCAGCCGTGGGTAACAGTGCGCCTTATGATGTGCTTATTTTAGATTGGAATATGCCCGACATTGATGGGTTAGAAGTGGCAGCCATCATGAAACAAGAGTTCTCAAGTAAACCGCCCAAAGTAATCATGCTATACGCATTCGAATCGCCTCGCATGCGAGAACAAGCCAACCAACTTGGCATTCGTACTTTCATTAAAAAGCCTTTCAGCACCAGTGAACTTGTAGACAAGCTGCAAGAGCTTTGCTTGAACGTAAACACAAAAACGTTACCTTCAGACGCGGCACCTGTACCAAAATTACGCGGTACTAAAATTCTTTTTGCAGAAGACAATACGCTAAATCAGAAAGTTACCCTGGGTCTGTTGAACGATACACATGCCACCATTGAAGTAGTAAGTAACGGTCTTGAAGCCATAAAAGTATTACGTGAAGATAACAGCTTTGACGTGGTATTAATGGATATTCAAATGCCCGTAATGGACGGGTTAACTGCCGCTAAGAAAATTAGAGAAGAGCTAAAATTAACATTGCCAATCATTGCTATGACAGCTCACGCCATGCAGCAGGACATTGATAAAAGCCTTAGCGCCGGTATGGATGGTCACATTAACAAGCCCGTCGACCCCAACCGCTTTTTTGATGTTTTGGTAGAAGTACTGAATAAAAAGAAGTCGTCAGCGACCACTGAAATTGCTAACGAAGTAAAATTAGAGAAATCCTCATTAACTTCCCTAGACAAACCCAAAGCACTACAAGCGGTAATGGGTGATGAAGCCCTCTATAATGACTTACTAAACGATTTTCTGGCGCTAGAAGATGAGCTTAACGCGCTTAAACAAGCCATTGGTACTCGAGACTTCCCTTCTATTGCACGAAATGCACACATCTTCACAACAGCTCTTAGATACATCGGCGCTTTTACGCTTGCTGAACTGACAAGCTCAATAGAGATAGCCATAAAGAATAACGAGCACAAAACAGCAGATAACTTCGGTAACCAATTAGAAACGCTACACAACGCTTTATTGGAATTAAGAGAAAAAGTTAAGAAACTGGTAAGTTAAAGAAAAAACGGAAAGAACGCTCCAGTTACTCTCGCGCTATGAATGTTAGTTATACTTGTTCAGCTGTGGTGAAAGCTTTGGTGAAAAAATGACCTTAAACATTCCTTGTTCTTATAATAACTACGTCTATTCAAAGTCTGCCATATCCTCCCTAAAAATCAAACTCTGGCATTGACAGTAAACATAAAAAAGCCCGCACAAAATGCAGGCTCAAAGTCAAAAAGGTTGAGCTAACCGCTACCGGTTATTACTCGTCTGTCTCTTGCGACGCATACTCATTTTTCATAAGCCACGCGTATGCCGTTGTAAAAGCGGTTTCTTGAAACTGCTTTAAACCAGTGTCAGAAAAAGGCACAGCAAGCGGGTTTCTGCGCAGCGATTCTTTGATATCTGTTGGGCTAAATATTACAACTTTAAGCCCTTCAATCAGTTCAATAGCAGCTTCTAGCTTGAAGCCAATTGCACTACCCGCAAACTTACCTTTGCTTTGACGCTGACGAATTATTACAGCATCAATTTTGTAGTCTTCTACAAGTTTAGCGAAAGTGCTTTGAAAGCTTTTTAGCCCCTTTGCACTGGTATCAGCAAGCGTTAAACGGCGCGTACGGCAATCTGGCAAATGAAACAAACCGTCAGCCAGCGACACTAAACTAACAATTGCTTCATTACCTTTTAAATCTACACCACAGACTTTCATATTTATTCCTAATTACGTTTGCCTGTCATTATAACGCGTTTCGCACCATTTGAATCATCAAGTGGAAGGGCATTGCTCCCTTATTAGATGATTTAACTTAACACCGATTGAATTGTGTCTTTTGACAGCGGCTTAACAAAATGCTTATCGAACCCTGCAGCTTGTGAATCCTCTACGTATTTTTCTGAGCCCCATCCGCTTTGCGAATAGAACTTAACATTCTCTGCTTCAGGTAGGGCTTTAAGCATTTTAACTAGCTCATATCCATCAATATCCGGCATGCCGATATCAAGAAACACAAAGTTAGGTTTGAAAGCTTTAAATTCATCCTCAGCGTCTTTTGGAGAAGTAACCCCTAGAGCCGTCACGCCCATAGACTCTGCCAATAAGCAGTATGCGTCGATAAGATCGGCATTGTCGTCAACGAACATAACTTTACTTTTACTTTGGATTACAGGCTCGACTTCCTGAACATCAGACTGCTCATACGCCATTTTAGAAATGGGTAGTCTAACTTCAAAAGTACTTCCTCGACCCAGCCCTTCGCTCATCACCGACACTTCACCATGATGCAACATAACCAGCTTGCTCACCAAGGTAAGCCCTATTCCCAAACCACCTTTTGTATGGGTAGAGTGCGCTTCAATTTGGGTGAACATGTTGAATACGTCTTTAAGCCTGTCTTCAGGTATGCCCATGCCGTTATCTTTAACAGCAACAACAACCATAACGCCTTCTTCTCTAATATCTACGCTTATCTCTCCAGCCTCATTGGTGTACTTAGCCGCGTTGTGGATAATGTTTGAGAAAATCTGGCTTAAACGAGCTTTGTCACCGTAAACCGTCACATCTTCTTGAAGATAGTTTACAGTTAAGTGATGTTTCTTTGCTTTGACTTGTTGCTCAACGATTTCAAGAGAATCTGAGAGCACGTCTTGAATGCTTAGCTTTTCGAACTCAAGCTTGACCTTACCTCGTGTAATTCGCGACACATCCATCAAGTCGTTGATAAGTTTGGACATGTATTCAGCTTGACGATTGATAATAGCAGTAACTCTTTTGCGAGTTTGATCATCGTCTACCGTTTCTAAAATACTTGCCCCGGACATAATCGGCCCCAACGGATTTCGCAATTCATGGGCTAATGTGGCTAGAAATTCATTTCTGTAATTATCTTGCTTTTCAAGCTCTTGAATATTGTTATGCATGCGCTCTTGAACATCTAACGCATAAACCAGAAACATTCTGTTTAGACGATTAGCAGTATCGACATCCGCATTATCAAAGCTCGTCGATCGCCCTTTAATGGTACGGGTATGGATAGCGAATGATGCTCTAGGTTTAAGCCGCTCAGCTTTTGGAGCATCTTCAGACTTTTCATCTTTAGCGCCAATCCACTTTTGAACTCGATGGGTTTCCTTCCTAAACCAAGCAGTAAAGTATTGTTTCTTTTCAAACAAAGGAATAATCATGATGCCAGCAATACCGTATTGACGGGCTTCCGGGTAATCCTCATAAAGCGAGTCGTTGGTATAAGGGAATCCTCGCTGGCTGCGCACTTTGGAGAAGATTTCCTTGATGAGCTCTATTGGCAAGGTAGAACCTAAAGTAATGGTCTCGTACTGTGAATAATAGACAAACCCTGAACTATTCAGCGCTTCTAAAAATGCTTTCTCACCGCTTTTAACTACACGACTGATAGGGTTTGCCGGGCCTATCCTGTCTAGCATGGCATCCACAGCATCATCGGTTGCACTCTTCTTACGTTTCGCGATCTCTTCTTCTTTCGCTAACAAATGCCAACTAAACAACTGGCTTAGGTTTTCACATTGAAGCCTAACGTCTTGTGGAATATAGTTTGGCTCCCGGTGATGGCATGAAATAAGCCCGTACAGCTCACCATCTGTTACCAAAGATATCGAAAACGAAGCGCGCAAACCTTGGTTTCTTATGTATTGAAGATGGATGGGCGAGAACGTTCTCAGCAGCGAGCGAGTAAGATCGAGCGGCTCTCTTCCCGACTCCGCTGGGGAAGGTATTAACTTGGCAGGCGGCAATTCTGTATCAGGAGTAAGCCTTACCCAATTAGTTTTGTACAGTTCCCTTGCTTGCTTTGGTATATCTGATGCAGGAAAATATAAATCTTGATAGGAATCCATATCTTCTGCTTTAGCTTCTGCTATCACTTTCCCCGAGTAGTCTTCATTAAATTTGTAAAGCACCACTCTGTCCATATTTGTGAGATACCGAATGGTAGACACCATTTCTTGGGCCATATCTCTTAGCGAAGTCATTTCTTTAAAGCGTGGCGCAATGGACATAGCGTAGAGCTTAATAAATTGCTCTGCACCGTAAGTGTCTCTAAATTCGGTTGCTGGCTCTAGCTCAACAACATAGTGACGTCCGGAATCATAAACCACCGCAAGATAATCTATTGCCGCGCCATCCTTTAAAAGCGAGGCTTTTAAATGGAGTTTTATAGGCAGTCTAATCTTGGTTTTGGTAACCCTAGCGAAGGTCTCTTCTAGAAATGCTCTTTCATCTGTGTCAGAAGAGAGAATATCCAAGAAGTGTTTGCCAATGAGCTGCTCCGTGAAAACGGCGTCGCAGTTCTCACTGACAATTGAAATCTTTAAGTCTTCGTAACTAAACGCAATTAAGAAACCATAGCTTTGTATGCTTTCAGGAATATGTATTGGCTCATCTTCGCAACGTTCGAAGTTAAAATGTGGAGGGGGCTGTGACATGGGGGTCCTGAAATCCGGGCAATAAATTATACTTTAGTCTAAATGCGGAAACTATCATATCGTACAACACGTTGATAGTTAACTTTTTCATCAAGAGCCTATCGGATTAATAAATTCGCAAATGTCCCCCTATACATCTGCGAAGATACCCTATATAGGCTGCGCAGGTTACTATCTAACAATAACCTTCGCGACTTCCTACTAATTTTCAGCACTTAGTTTAAAGGGTTCAGCTTTATTAGCCTTCCACCTTCTTTATCTTCAAGTACATAGATATTACCCATGCTGTCTTGCTCTACTTCGCGTACCCGCTTGCCCCACTCGTAGCGTTCCGCTTCTTCAACCTTCCAGTTACCTTCATCGTCTTTGTTAAAGGCAACACGCACCAGCGCTTTTGAAGACAAGCCGCCTATAAAGCCATTTCCCTTCCAGTCGCTAAACTTATCGCCTTTGTAAATGATAAAACCAGCAGGACTTATTGCGGGAACCCACGCCAATTCAGGTGACTTAAAGATAGGGTAGTCTTCGTGGTTAGGAATTTTTACACCTGAGTAATGGTCGCCCTGCGATACTGCTGGATAACCATAATTGCGACCGCGTTCAATAATATTGAGTTCATCACCATGGCGCGGCCCCATTTCATGCGCCCATAAATTACCTTGTTCATCAAAATCGATGCCCAGCGGGTTGCGGTGCCCTAACGTCCAAATTTGCTCTGTTACACTACCTTGCCCATAAAACGGATTATCTTCAGGCACGCTACCGTCATCGTTTAAGCGCAGCACCTTACCCAAATTCATTGCCATGTTTTGAGCAGGCGTGAATTTCTGCCGCTCGCCCGAGGTAATAAACAAATGGCCATCTGGTGAAAACGCCATACGGTGAGAATAATGCCCATTGCCGGTCATTTTGGGCGACTGACGCCAAATTAGCTTTCTATCAGACAGCTCTGCCCCATTATCAGTAATGGTAAGCGTGGCGCGTTCAATTACGGCACCACTGAACGCATCGTCTTTCTCATCTCTTTCTATGTAAGAAATATAAATAGTGTTATTAGACGCAAAATCAGGGTGGATAATTACGTCACCCAAGCCACCTTGCCCGCGAGCAACAACACTTGGCACGTTGCTTACGGAAAAGCGTTTTTGCTGATTTTTATCAAGCAACCACAACTTGCCTGCTTTTTCTGTTACCAAGCTATGCCCGTCGGGTAGAAAAGCCATTGCCCAAGGGTTGTCAAATGACGTAAGCACATTACCCGTTACGGTAGTGCCTTTACTGCCTTTCATTTCAAGTTGCTCCGACGAATTAGATTGAGCCGAAGCAAAAAAAGACGTGGCAAAGAGTGTAAGTAAAAGCGCTATTTTTTGTCGCGCGTATAGGGTCTGCATTAATTTTGTTTGCATTGTAGTTTTAACCTTATTGAAGGTTCGCGTACTGCTAAACACATTACTAATGTGCCACGCAAATAGTTATGGTTAGGGGTGATTACGTTAATTTGTTTGGTTGGGTTTACATTATTCCGATAGTTGCTTAGGTGTATTTTCCGCCCATAACTAGCCTCGCTGCTTTTGATTAAATAACGTCTTAGTCCATCACTTCACAACGCCCAAAGCAACAGATCAAACCTAATTAAACTTTTCTTCATGTCTCAGCGACATTTCGGCGACATCTGCTTTGTTAATCTTCATGTGTTTCAACAAACTCAATCAACTTATTAAGGTAATCACATGAGAAAACAAAACAAATTGATATCCTGGCTAAGTCACAGAGGGGCAACAATATGAATAAGCAAGTAAAGTCCCGCTCCATATTGGGTTTATGCGCTGTTTTATTTGTTTTCCCGCTTATTTCCCATGCCGACGAATCGCCCGGTGCACTGACGATAGTGGTTAAGGATCAAGTCACTGAGCGACCAATTCCCAGCGCTCTAATCACGCTTAAAGAACGTGAAACTGCCTCTACCCAAACACTTGAGACTAACGAGCAGGGTCGAATAATGGTTGATGAGCTCAACCCCGGGCTCTATTCAGTGAATGTAAGTAAGGCAGGGTTTGCCTCGTTATTTGAACCCAGCATTCGCGTTATTACACGAAAGAACGCTAGGCTTGATTACGAGCTAAGAGCTGAATCGATAGAAGTCGTTGAAGTAAGAGCGCAACAGTCAGATTTATCGTCGTCAGCCTCTAATGTTTACATTGATAGAGAATCACTGCGCAGCGCGGTTGGGGGCGGAGCCGACCCACTTTTGTCGCTAGACGGTTTACCTGGACTCGCTTCTGCAAGCGAGTTTGCTAGCTTCAGCGTGCGCGGAAGAGGCCCAAGAGACAACCTGATATTTGTAGACGACTTCCCGTTTGATAAAGCCATTCACTTCGACGCAACCCTAGGTGAAGAAGAAGATGTTGGCGGCGGCGGTAGATTCTCCATTTTTGCGCCCAATGTTATTAGTGGTGCTGAATTTTCTCCGGGTGGCTGGGGCCCTGCATATGGCGGCCGTGCAGCATCGCTACTTAAGTTAGATGTGGCAGAAGGCAACCCAAGCCCTTCCGCTAGTTTTCGCTATGACCTTGCCGGTTTTGAGGTAGGTTACGATGGCCCAACTGGCATTACTGAAGATTCAACATTGCTTGTTTCTGCAAGACGCTTGGACTTTGGTGAACTCTTTGAAACCATTGACGAGCTGGACATTGGTAACCCTGTATTACGCGACGCCATAGTAAAGTCTGTAATACCGGTAAATCAAAACCATACGCTTGAAGTGCTACTAATAGACACTTATGAAGACTACGAAAGAAATGTGAGCCATGTTTTTGCATCGCCAAATTTTGAAGATGTAGCGCTACTTAATTTCAAACAAGACAGCGACCTGTATGGTTTAACACTACAATCACTTATTGGTGATAATGCGGTTTGGACTAATAGAATCTATTATCGAAAAAGTGACAAGGTGAGTTCAGAAGGTGAAGCCTTCCCTGATCAAGCTCCAGAAGGCGCACCTGCATCAGATTTTCCCGTGCGCGAGAACATCATTACAATTGGTGAAAACGAAACAGAAATTGGATGGCGCACCGACTTTGAAACAATAAATCAGTGGGGATTATTTAGTGCGGGCGCGCGGTTAACTCAAATTGAGCTAGATTACGACACTATGCTAGACGGTGATTGGATTAGATACGTATACGACGACGATGATTTTAGAGCCAATCCTGAGCAGCGCTACATTGTGCTAACGCCTGAAAACATCAATTCTTCTATACGTCGAAAAGAAACAAACTATGCGGGCTATGTCGACCAGAAATTTGAGTTCAGTGATTGGGATTTCAGCACAGGATTACGTGCCGAGCGCGATGGCTTTGCCGACCAAACTGTTGTATCACCTAGGTTTAGCGTCAACTGGCAGCCTACTACCTCAACACGATATTTTGCAACAGCTGGTCAATTCTATCAGTCTCCGCGATATTTAGAGCTGGCAGCCAATGAATCGAACAAACTGAAAAATGAGAAAATAACGCATACGAGTGTAGGCTTAAAACACACTATAACTAAAGATTGGTCGGTGTTGGCGGAAGCGTACTATCAAAATTTAAAAGATATAGTGGTAGACCTTGATAGAGCAAATGGTACCTTTGCCAATATTGGCGACGGTTCATCTTATGGGTTTGATATTGTATTAAACGGTACAATCCAAGAAGGGCTTTATGCCACCGCCACCTACTCGTATAACGACGCTGTAATTGACAGAAAAGACGGGCGTGGCGACGTTGCCGCTGAATTTAGTCGTGAGCACGTAGCCACAATAGGCCTAACGTGGGAAATAAACGACCGCTGGAAAGTAGCAGGGCGCTATAAATATCTGTCTGGCACGCCTGACGATCTATTTATCATCCATTCTGATGTGCTGGGGCCGGGCGAACCTTTACGCTATTCGAAAGAGGTTACGCAGCGCAATGTGGGCCGTAAAAGTGGCACTGGTTTACTGAATGTACGTGTGGACTATCGCCGCGCTGTTGGCCCTGTAGATATCACAGCCTTTCTTGATGTCATTAACGTAACGGCTGCATCATCGGGAGATGAAAGTGAGTTTGACTACCGCCGTGGCGTTGAAGTAATAGACAGCAGCGAAGCCGAGCCGTTAATTGGATTGCGCTTAGACTACGCTTGGTAATAAAGGAACAATTCATGTTACAACCGCCGGGGGCATTGCCCATTAGAGTATTAGTTGTTGAAGATAATCGCGATATCTGTGACAACATTGCCGCTTATCTTGAAAAGCATAACTTCATACTCGATTTTGCCTATGATGGCATAAGCGCAATGCACCTGGCTGTTACTCATGCTTTCGACGTAATTGTGCTAGACCTTACGCTTCCTGGGATGGACGGTCTGCACTTTTGCCAAAAGCTGCGAACTGAAGCCAAACTTCAAACGCCGTTACTTATGCTTACCGCCAGAGATACGCTTGACGACAAAATTAAAGGCTTCGAAGTTGGAGCAGACGACTACTTGGTTAAACCCTTCGCCTTGCAGGAGCTTCACGTACGACTTCATGCACTGTTTAAACGTAGTAACGGCAAAGCAGAGAACGTATTAACTGTGGGAGATCTCACGCTTAACAAATCAACCCTACAAGTTCACCGCAGTGGACAACGAATTGATATCACACCTACCTGTATGAAGCTGCTACAGCGATTAATGGAAGTCTCCCCTTCTGTGGTGACTCGCGATACACTTGAAACGCTACTTTGGGCAGATGAACAGCCTGACGGGGATGCGCTGCGATCGCACATGTATAAGCTACGGCAAGCTGTTGATAGGTCGTTTGAGCAACCGCTAATCCACACGGTTCATCGCATAGGATATCGAATTGCTGAGGATATGTAGTGGTGTATAAGCACAGTTTACGCAAACGCGTAGCCATAGCCTTTGCCATGTGTGTTGCTGTACTAAGCATAGTATGGGGCTTTGCTTTTTTTAGTGGAATTAGGCTAAGCGAAGACCGCGTATTGTCGCAGCAACTTGAAGTAGCCGCTGAAAACTACCCTGCCCTTACATCAAACCTGCAAAGCTATACCCAAATTGATGACTTACCAGCTTCCCTTAGAGAGTGGGCTCGCACCAACCCAGAAAAGGGGTTGTATGAGTTTGATGCCGAAGAATTGCACGTTGCAGTAATAACCCCTTCCGGCTCCACACAAAGCGCCTATGTCGTTTTTGACGTTGCTGGCATTGAAGCCAATTCATCAGAAGACTGGTGGCTGCTACTTGCTATAACTGGCGTGGTCGGCACATTAGGCCTGTTTGGCTTTATCTTAGGGTTATTTATTATGCGCAAAGCGGTGGCGCCCGTGGTGGAACTTGCTAGCGTTGTTGCAAAAATTGACCCCAAACATTTAACTGCCGACGATCATAAACGCATTAGGTCGAGCCGATTTGTAGATGACGAAGTAGGCCTGTTAGCGATGACAATTGAAAAGACCCTTGAAAGAGTTAGCGACTTTGTTGAACGCGAACGCAATTTCACCAATGCAGCCAGCCACGAATTACGCACGCCAGTGACGGTAATTTCGGGTGCGCTCGAAATACTTGAACAAAGTGATTTGGATAATGGTGACAAAAAGGCGCTAGATAGAATGCGGCGTGCCACGCTGGACATGAAAAACATGATTGAAATGTTTCTGTGTTTAGCCCGCGAGACCGATGACGGCTTGTATAACGAAAAGTTTAGCGTTGCGCCCTTAGTGTATAAAGCCATTGACCAGCAGCGCTACCTTTTGCGAGGAAAGTCAGTTGATATTGAACTAGACGAAGCGGCAACCCCCTGCATTTACGGGCATCCACAGGCTTTTTCTATCGCCGTTACAAACCTTGTGCGTAACGCGTTCGAACACACCTTAGATAACCAAGGCCCTGTCAGCGTAATAATTAAAGACAACGAACTCATTGTAAGCAATCACACAAATAAGCATGTTAGCCAGCAGGTAACATTACCTGTCGAATCCCATATAACAAATAACGGCCTTGGTTTAGGCATTGTGCAGCGTTTGTGTGAGAAAAATAAATGGACGTTTTCACTAAGCACATCTGAAAATCTAGTCGTTGCTAGGTTGTGTTGGTGAGTGTAGTGCTTATAAAAAGCTGCTGGACAAATTGCAGAGAAAGGCTGCGAAACGTATACACAATTAGCTAGTGAGAGCCTGGTGAGAAAATTGTTTGCATTGACCGAATAATATTAGGAACGTACTCTGGTATGTTCACGGGTAATGGAATACACGAAATGACTTCAAAAAAGATCTTCGTCTCTTTAACACTTTCGCTTTGTTTAGCTTCGTTATTGAGCTGTGCAGAGCCTGAATCCCTACCCGCCTCCCCTTCTGCTGCCGAAGTATCAAAAGAAGCCAACCTTTTAAAAACTGGGCTAACTGAACGCATTCGAATTGAAGGGCAAGAGGTTGATTACCAATCTTTAGAGCAAAGACAAGCGCATTATGATGTGCCCGGTGTGTCTGTCGCGTTTATGAGAGATGGGCAAATAGCTTGGACCATGCAAAGCGGCGTTAAAGATTTGACTTCTGAATTGGCTATTGATGAAAACACGGTGTTCCAAGCTGGAAGTATTTCTAAACCCGCATTTGCGGCAGTGTTGATGAAGTACCGCGAAGATAACCCGCTAGATTTAGATGCAGATGTTAATACCTTACTCACCAACTGGCAGTTACCTGAACACGAATGGTCAGGGCAAGACGTTGTTTCTTTACGCAGATTATTAAGCCACACGGCAGGCACCACAGTACATGGTTTTCCTGGTTACGCAGCTGGCGAACCCGTGCCTACTTTGCAGCAGGTGCTAGAAGGTGTATTTCCCGCCAATACCGACGCTGTTGTTGTGGATATTCAACCTGGCACGCAAATGCGTTATTCAGGTGGCGGTACTACGCTTGCTCAGCTTACCTTACAAGACGTAGCTAACGAGCCCCTGCCAACCATGTCGCAACGGCTTTTGTTTAAACCACTAGGCATGACGCGTTCTGGCTTCAACCAGCCCATATCGAAAAACCTATCAAACAATATGGCTACGCCTTATGACGGAGATGGTGCGCCAATTAAAGGTGGCGCCCATACCTACGCTACGCTTGCAGCAGCTGGCATGTGGAGTACGCCATCAGACATGTTGAAACTGGCAAGCGGCGTGCGCAGCGCGTATTTAGGGCAGAAAACCGACTGGATATCGCAAGCCACCGCGCAAGAAATGTTAACCAACAATACGCCGAGTATTGAGCCACCCAATGTAGGAATAGGCTTTTTTATCAATATGGATGATAACGGTGAAATTTTAGGCTTTGGTCACGGCGGCGCAGATGCTGGGTTCATGTCGCAGCTATACATTGAGCTAGATACAGGCAACGGCTACGCCATTATGACGAACGGCAACAACGGTAGGCAGTTAATAACTGAACTAGAAATACGGCTAAAAGAAGCGTTAAACGTAGGCTACTCGGAAGCTGAAGTTAGGAAGTTAGTACCCATAAGCCAAAAGGAATTAAGTAAATATATTGGAACCTACGTGGTAACTAAACCAGTTAACGTCGATGTGGTGCTAGAAAAAACAGCCAATGGTTTTGTGCTTAACGCATTACCCTATGTTGAAAACGAAGAATATTTTTATGAAGGGGGCGGACGATTTTTTGCTAAGAATGGGAGTAGTATTCGTTTTGAGCTGGATGATGAAAAAGGGCTGGTTAAGGCGGTTGTAATGGATGGGAATATTCGGGGTGTTAGAAAAGAATAGATCATCGGGAGTGAACTGATACATGCCCCTAATCCTTTTTGTTTCAGTTACCGCCATCAATATATTCGCAGGCAAACGGCCGCTACGTACGTATTCCGGACAGTCAGGTTGTGAAAGCACCGAACGGCCTGGAAGGATGTCAAGCAGATGATCAGTTTCATTCTCATACCTATTATTTTTGTCTGATATCCCCATTCTGTGTCGTAAAATATCAAAGCAGCTTTGATTGCTATACTTATTATGCTTTTGCACATATGAAGATATTTACTTTACATAAAATAACCTTGCTCTGGCCTAGCCAAATTTACCTAGAGACTTCTGATCTAATAGAGTCATAAAGTTGCGAGAGAGACGTAGTGTCTATATTGCATTCGATTTCACCGAGAAACGATTTTTTAGTTGCACCGAGGTTCATAACGTAGTGACCCGAGTAACGATCACCTTTTGGGACTAAGTGTATGCTTTTCGTAATAGCACCATAGTTATTAACTATGGACGATACAGATAGGTAACTCGATGTAAAATTTGCCGCGTTGAACTGATCAATGTACCCCCCACCTCGGAGGTCTAGACTATTTATTGTAATATCATTGTTATCCAGGTAAACCCGATTCGATATTTCCATATCTTTTGAGCTTTTCACGTTCTTTACCAATACCCATTCGGTTATAGTACGTGTCTTGCCTTTAGGTCGGGTCACCATATATATTTCTTTCCCTTCATAAAATTTAAATACCAGCTCAAATTCGCCTCCTGCTTCTACTAGACCTTTTATGTCACGAGGTAATTCACCTTGGGCCGTTAATAATTTACAGTAGAATGTTTTTTCAATTGTCGAGGAAACAGCGTTATTAGCGAAAAAAACAACAACTGATAAAATAAGAATTAGAAACTGTAACTTCATTTTATGTCCTAAATTTTAGTAAAATATAAAGCTATTATGTGAATTATCAGTGATTCAAGCCTTTACCAACATTTCATGATTTGCTGATTGCTAAATCGAATAATACGCCTTTTATAACTTTCAAAAGGAACTAGCATATACTGCATCACGCTCTGCGAGTGTTCAGGCTATCATATATCTGTTCTTAATTCCCAGCGATTGCTGTCTATGACTGTCACATGAGATATTGGAGCAGCACTGTACGTAAAGCGGTCGATGGCCTCTTCCTACGAAGGCACAGGATATAGGTTTCAGCAGAAACGGATGTTAGTATGAACTCTCAGTAAAAAGCTGTGAGGCACGGATTTAAAAATGTCGAAAGAGATTCAACTCAAATACAAGGGAAATAAGTGTTCTGCCTGTGGCTTGGGTATTAAAGAAATGCTTGATCGCTGGGGAACTTTCAAACGGATGACCGAGTTTCATCATGTCGAAGAAAGTAAAAAAGCAGATAACTATAATGCCTTAATTCGTCGCAAGCTATGTACCGAACAGCTAGATGAGTTAGATAAATGTATTCTTCTTTGCAGTAATTGCCATAAATTAATACACGCCCAAAATATAAAGGCAAACCTAGAGATTAAACTCGAATTCGAGGGTAACGTTTATACACAAGAAATTGTAGGTTGGGTAATAGTAGATTTCCGTGAAAAGAAAATGCGGATTTACACAGATCAAAAATACTTATTGCGTTTGTATCAGATTAGAATCGGAGCCGAGCAAGCCAAAGTAATCGCTGGTGTCGAAATGGCTTCCCCAGTTTTTTTTAGTAGTCTGTTTAAAGGCCTTTGTAGTTCGAAGATGTTTGAGATTCGAAACGCTCAAAACACCAAAGTTCTTATGCGTGGCACTTACCTTGGCTCAAACGAGATTGAGCTAAAGCAAGCCGTAGAGTTTCCATTTCTCGAATACGAATGGAATGAAAACGGTGTTAAATCATGGGCAAGAAACGGAAAGCTACTCGATGAAAATGGTCACTTCATAGGCGAAGGCACAATAACAACCAATATAGAACTTATTTAAAGCCTTGCAGCCAATAATAGGTATACACTTACTACTCTTCATTTTGTCATGACTTCGGCACTTTACGCCAAATATTCACGCACTTAATAAGTGCACCGTATAGCAGCGGTTGAACATCTGCAAATTGTCTTAGCCGGCCATCTTAAACCGGCTAAAAACTTCTGTTATTAGTGTAACAAAGCTATGTTAATCTTGAACTATTTCGCTTAATTTTCGCACATACGCAAAGCAAGCCTCACCAGAATACAGATCCGTCCCCTCTCTTGGTTCGTCCATAAACACACGTTTCGCTAACTTTTGCGACGCGATGTTTTCTTTTCCAACAATTGCCTCTATCATGATATCTGACACACCATTTCTACTCATACCGTGTTGGAATTCTTTGAGCGCCGCTTCAATAGTTTTAATAGCTAGGCCTCTCTTACGACGCAATTTGTGTGTCGCATAACCTATTGCCATGCAGAGCATACCTTCGATAGGTTGAGCCGGTATTAATATAACAATCGATACTACTTTCTTTCCTTCCATTCTTGCAAACGTAAATCTTGGCTGGCCCTGTGGCTTGTCTGCGTGCATCTTTATGAAATCGGTTGTCTTACAATTATCTAACACAATTTCTTTTTGATTTAATGCAGTCTGTAAGCCGGTTAGGCTGTTGTAGGGATCGGTCATTGACGACACGGTGTTTCCTTGTATTACTATTGAGTTGAGGATTAGCCAACATTATAACCTACTCCATGTTATAGATGCCTCTCAGAATGGTTTGATATTTCCTGAAGTTGGTTTTTGCTTGCGAGAGTTTCGAAGTGCTAATATCTGGTTAATGCCCTTAAGGGCTGGTCGCTAAAAAAAACTGAGAGGCAACTATCCGTAGATAGTGCTCACTTAAGTCGTTGCAATCTAACGAAGATGAATGGCCGTTGTTTGTCTAAGACGGACTTCTAAGCACTAAAACTTGAAACAAAAAAAGGCGAACCACCCAGTTCGCCTTTCAAATCAACAAAGCTCTCACAGCAATGCTGCTAAACCAACCACTGTCGTACTCGAATAAAGTTTGTGAGTCGGTGGTATAGTTTATAAGGATTTTTTTTAAGCTTAAAATCAAATATGGTTTGTGAGTATTTTTTAATTTTAGTGAATTTAACCTTATCGATATTAATAAAGTTTGTAAATCGTACTAATGTTAACTGAGGACTTTATATCCATTTTCAGGATAGGGTGGAAGACCGATATTACTTATAATCAAGTTAATGTTGGTGTTATTCGTGGGTTTTCCAATTGGATACCCATGAAATTTACAATCTTCGTGGGCGGGAAACTGATACCACTTATCGTTATAGAAAGAAAAAATAGCCTTTTTACTAAGTAAATGAATTCCTTGATCCAAAATTTTTTGAGCAACTTCGATCGTGATATCCATCTTTGTGTGAACCTTTCCTCCTACCGCTTTAGATTCTTTTATTTCATGTTTAGGATTTGGTTCATATTGCCTCAGAAATGGAGTTATGCAATTTTCAGAGAATAAGTTGATAATCTTTTTATTACTACCCTCGAAAGTAATTTCTGAACAATTATACCCCTCTGACATTTGGATAGAAACCAAAGCAGGAAAACTAGAATAACGTTCTGATAAAGCAGCATGAATTAAACTATCTTCGATCTTTCTATTACACGGAGCAATTAGATCTTTGATCGTGAGATCTAGAACATTCATATCAACGAATGGACCTTGAACGATATGCTGTAAAACTAATGTGGATACGTCTTTATATTTGGGTGATGTAGTAGAATTGGCGAGTAACCATGCCAAAAATTCATGAATCGACTTACCTTGACAAACAGGCATAGTCTTTAGCGCTTTTGTCCTCCTGACAGGAGTAGAGCCTCTCATCATCGTTGATGAATTAATAGCTTTAGCTAGTATTTCAAAAGCTCCGATTGCCTCTTCAAAATCCCTAAATTGACCTTGAAATGAAAGGTCATTTATATACATATCCATTTAAAATAATTTCATTAGGTCATTATTAATCTGATCGAAAAAGCCAATGTCTAAGTCCGTAAAGTTTCCATCACTGTCTATTCTTATTTCCTTAACTTTTCTTTCTCCGTTTTGTTCAGATATTGAGTAAATGATATTACTGTTAATATCCAATGAATTCTCTTTAGCGTACACTCTTAATCCATTCACTATATGGTCGCTATGAGTCTCAATGATAACCTGAACACCGCTTTGGGATAAAGTCGCCAAAATTCCAATTAGTTGAGACTGAGCTGAAGGGTGAAGATGAACTTCCGGGTTCTCAACAATTAACATTCCCCCCGGTTCAATTGTTGAAGCGGCTATGATTATTGGTAAGACATAACTTACACCGAAACCTGTATTTATAGGCCTAACAAAGTCTTTGCTTGAACTCCCCCCATACAGGTGATAAACCTTATCAATATTTTCAGCTTCAGTTACTTTCATCTCGAATGAAGGATATATCTTTTTCATTGCTTGTCGAACAACTACATCTGTAAATACTAGTTTTTCAGGCTCAGATGGCTCTTTTAAGTGGGAGCAAATTGATTTTGCAAAAACTTGATTTACGCATGGACGTTCTTCAAATCTGGCAAACTCGGAAAGTGCATATTCACCATATATTCCAAGGTCAAGTTTTTCACTACTTCTATTTACATCGTAGCTAGCTCTAGGCCCAAACCTCTCGGCACATAAGTAAACAAAATCATGTTGAAATTTTGTATTTATCTCTTTAAATTCATTAGTCAATTTAAGGACATAATCTTGTTTTTCTTTTATTGTTACATTGGCTCGGATAGATAAATCATCAATAGTTATTTCAAAATCACTGCTTTCGGCATTGTGATTAAAAAGATCTACAACTTTTCCGAAATTAAAATAACTTCCAAAAGTATTAAAGCATCCCTTAAATATATTTTCCTTATTTTGAACTACTGACAAGACAGCTTGAATCGCAGTTGATTTACCGGCAGAGTTAGCACCACAGAATATAGTTAAAGGTGCAAAATAAAATGACTGCTCTTTAAAGCACTTAAAATTCTTAACATTAATGTTACTTATCATAACTCTAATTTTTTACCTAATTGCCATATATGCATGTCATTCCTAATAAGTGGTGTATCTCGACCAAATAGTGCTTGAAGTAGGCTAGGACTTCGCTGTCTATGTATTGGAAAAATACTAATAATTCCAACTTGATTCAGAAATTGTCCGTCTTTATTTATTAAATGATAAACTTCATCAAATGTGCTGGAAAGTTCATTTGTTAGGTAGGAGTTATGCATATTTATTTCAAACATGATTTTATCGAGAGCTATATCTAATTGATCTTCATATGAAATTTCTAGGTCAGAAAACCCATGCTCATAATGATCTTCAAATTGATTAAAATTCTTTCGCTTATACATGCTGATTTCGTTTTGCAACATTCTATCTTTTAGAAGTTTTACTAGCACTAAAACCAATATGTCTTCTTGTAACGCAAGAATAAAAGAAGCACGTTGTCTTTTTTTGCCTAAATTATTTGCAAGATTGAACTCTTCGTATATATGAATTGTAAAATCTCTCAATCTTTCTTCAGCACTTGGAAAGCAGAAATTCCTTGCACTTTGATTAGAAAACTTAATATTTTTTTCTTTGTTTTTATTTTTGAGAAATAAGCATTTGAGTAACGGATTCAGACTATGGTCAATTACATTCAAATTAATGTTGGTTTGAAATAAATCATCTCTGTCTGAATAATTAAAGGTACGAAAGCTATACCCTTCTAGATTTCGAAGATAACGTAACCCGGCTAATCGAAACTTACCTTCTTTGAAGTCTATCAATGTTGAAATAACATCAATTCCAGTCAGAATGTTAATCTTTCCAAACTTATCTTCCTCTGCCCAGATTTCTTCATTAGGCAAGCCTAACAACATTGTTTCGATTAATTGAGATTTATAGCGATTATTCCAACTTGCATGCAATCTAAAATAGGACCTATAATCCAAGCGCCCAATTTCAATCATTTTAACAAGTTCGTACAATGAAACTTGTTTTGTCTTAAATCTCATTCGAGATAAATTTTTGCCCATAAAACAATCTAGTTACTTCAGAAGAAATCCAATAAGTTAAAAATAGTTAATCATATAAAAACTTAGCTTCATATTAGCATAATTAATACACAAAAATCTTTAGTTATTTACACTTAAAAACATATAAAAGGAATCTATTTGGTTCGAGTTACTTGTGTTGTTCTCCTTTTTCAGAATTGATTTCCAACCACTTCTGGCATTCATCCATCAGATAACTAAGAAACTTCTGTTCAGCTTCATCTCTAGGAAGATCTTCATGGTAAATCAGCCTTGAACTGTCACGGCAATCCCAAACTTCTCTCAACCAACAAAATACCTGCTCAAGTTTTAGGTTACTCCCAAAATATTTGCTATCAGGTAGTTCCGTGTCAATCTCATGATGAACATCCCAATATATGAAGTTCACACTTTCCATTAGGTCGATAGATTTTGATGAAATTCGCTCCATTATATCTTCAGTTACTAACCATGCAGCAGCTACTCTAGTTGGAATATTGACGTTCATTTCTTCCATAGCCTTGAGAAACAACTCTGACGCTTCCGACATGATTGGATCATTATCTATCTGTAAAAAGTTTATGCTATCTGTATATATTCCTTGATTGAGCCAAGTATCTGACAGTGTTACCAAGTCAGTTGAAGATAGCAAACCTAGCTGAAAATAAGCAATTTTAATCGACCAGATTTCTCTAGACACTTATTTGCTTTGTAATTATGTGTACCAACGAGAAAAGATGTCTCAACGATTTACAGAAGAATTTAAAACACGAGCCGTTAAACAAGTTACCGACCAAGGTTATTCGGTGGCAAGTGTGTCTGACAGGCTGGGAGTGAGTAGCAGCTCGCTTTATAACTGGATAAAAGCTTACTGCCCAGATAGTGAAGAACATAGACAATCTCAAGAACAATCCGACCGTATTAAGCAACTCGAAAAAGAGCTAGAGCGCGTGACAATGGAACGTGACATCCTAAAGGAAGCCACCGTATTTTTCGCGGGCGAGTCAAAGAAAAATACGCGTTCATAACGACCAGGCTCAAGAATTACCCGATAAAACTCATGTGTGAAGCACTCTCTATACAACGCAGTGGCTTCTATGCATGGGTGGATAAACCAAAATCAAAGCGACAGTTAGAAGACGAGCGCCTGATGGGGTTAATTAAGCATTCTTGGCTAGAAAGTGGCTGTCTCTATGGGTATAGAAAAGTCACGAGTGACCTTAAGGATTTAGGCGAAGCTTGTAGCAAACATCGTGTAGCTAAATTGATGAAGCTAGAAGGTATAAAGGCACAAGTCGGTTATAGAAAGCATAAAGGACACATTATCGGCAAGCCTGCGGTTGGACAATGTGCTTGATAGGAAATTCACGGTTGCTACACCGAACAGATACTGGGTCATTGACATTACCTACATCCGAACTCATGAAGGTTGGCTCTACCTTGCCGTCGTTTTAAACTTATACTCTCGCGCTGTTGATGGTCGGTCGATGAGTTCTCGCATGGAATCTGAGCTTGTTACTCCAGCGCTGCTAGCTGCGGTGTGGCGACGAAAACCCAAAATGCAGGTGCTCATACACTCAGACCAAGGTTGGCAATATCAAAACATACAATACCAACAACACCTGAAAAAGCATGGGTTGCTTCAAAGTATGTCTAGGAAAGGAAACTGTTTAGACAATGCCGTTGCAGAGAGCTTCTTCGACATAATAAAAACTGAGATGTATCACAATGAAACGTTCAAATATGCGAATGAGCTCATTGAAAACATCAAAGAATATATCGATTACTACAATATCGAACGCACTAAGCTAAAACTAAAAGGCCTGAGTCCGATACAATATCGAAATCAGGCCTTGGTTGCCGCTTAGAAATGAGTCCAACTTAATAGGGTCACTTCACCCCAGGTTCACCTTTCAAATCAATAAAGCTCTAGCTGCAGCGCTGCCAAACCAACACCCTACTCCTCAACATAGCTCTCAATGCTAGGGCAAGAACAGATCAGGTTGCGGTCGCCGTAAACATCATCAATACGGTTAACCGTTGGCCAGAACTTGTTTCTGTGTACTTCTGGTGCTGGGTACGCCGCTAGCATGCGGTCGTAGCTGCGGTTCCAGTCGCTGTCACAGATGTCTGCAAGCGTGTGCGGTGCATTGTGTAGCGGGTTGTCAGTCGCATCCCACTCGCCGCTTTCTACTTTCGCAATTTCTTGGCGAATGCTAACCATCGCGTTGATGAAACGGTCTAGTTCGTACTTCGCTTCCGACTCGGTTGGCTCAATCATAAGCGTACCCGCTACTGGGAAGCTCATGGTTGGCGCGTGGAAACCGTAGTCGTTTAGGCGCTTCGCGATATCTAGCTCGGTTACACCGCTTGCTTCTTTAAGCGGGCGAAGGTCAATAATACATTCGTGCGCTACGCGGCCGTTGTTGCCTTTGTAAAGCACTGGGAAGTGCCCTTCTAGCTTCTTAGCCACATAGTTAGCGTTAAGAATAGCGACTTCGGTTGCACGGCGAAGGCCTTCGCTACCCATCATTTTGATGTACATGTAGCTAATAGGCAGAATTGATGCACTGCCCCATGGTGCTGCCGATACCGCACCACAGTCTTTGCCTGCCGTTTCTACGTTAACAACCGTGTGGTTTGGTAGGAAAGGCGCAAGGTGCGATTTAACACCAATTGGTCCCATGCCTGGGCCACCGCCACCGTGTGGAATACAGAAGGTTTTGTGTAGGTTAAGATGCGATACGTCTGAACCAATGAAGCCAGGCGACGTAATGCCCACCTGCGCGTTCATGTTCGCGCCGTCCATGTAAACCTGACCGCCGTATTGGTGAACAATGTCACAAATCTCGCGCACGGTTTCTTCATATACACCGTGAGTAGACGGGTATGTGATCATGGCGCACGATAGGTTGTCGCCCACTTCTTCCGCTTTCTTGCGAAGGTCGTTAAGGTCTACGTTACCTTTGCTATCACACGCTACTACTACCACTTTAAGACTAACCATTTGTGCAGACGCAGGGTTAGTACCGTGGGCAGAGCTTGGAATTAAGCACACGTTTCTGTGACCTTCGCCACGGCTTTCGTGGTAACGCTGAATAGCCAATAGGCCCGCGTATTCACCTTGTGCACCTGAGTTAGGCTGCATTGAAAGCGCGTCGTAGCCCGTTACGTTAATTAGCCACTCGCTAAGCTCGGCAATCATTTCTTGATAGCCCGCTGCTTGGTCTAGTGGTGCAAACGGGTGAAGCTGACCGAATTCAGCCCATGTTACAGGGATCATTTCAGCCGTTGCGTTTAGCTTCATGGTGCACGAGCCCAATGAAATCATTGAGTGGTTAAGCGCCAAGTCTTTGTTTTCAAGGCTCTTGATGTAACGAAGCATCTCTGTTTCAGAGTGATACTTGTTAAACACTTCGTGCGTTAGGAAGTCGCTAGTACGTACTAAACCTTCAGGAATAGATTTTACGTCTTGCGTGGTTACTTCTGCGTCTAGGCCTTCCACAGTTAGGCCGTGATCTTCACCAAGCAGTACGTCGAATAGCGCAACAATGTCTTCACGTGTGGTGGTTTCGTCTAACGACACACCTACCGCACCTTCAAGGTCAGCACGTAGGTTCATGCCTTTTGCGTAGGCTTTTGCTAGTACGTCTTCTTTGTTGTCTACCATAACGGTTAGCGTGTCGAAGTACGTGCTGTGCTTTAGAGCTACACCTTTCTGGTTCAAACCAGTAGCAAGAATGTCGGCGAAGCGGTGAATGCGCTCAGCAATAGTTTTAAGGCCTTGTGGGCCGTGGTACACCGCGTAGAAGCTTGCCATGTTAGCTAGCAGCACCTGCGCTGTACAAATGTTCGAGTTCGCTTTTTCACGGCGGATGTGCTGTTCACGAGTTTGTAGCGCCATGCGAAGTGCTGGGCGACCACGGGTGTCCTTACTTACACCAATAATACGGCCAGGTAGTGAACGCTTGTAGCTGTCGCGTGTAGCAAAAAATGCCGCGTGCGGGCCACCGTAACCCATAGGTACACCAAAGCGCTGTGCACTACCAAGTGCCACGTCTGCACCTAGCTCACCAGGCGACTTAAGCATTACCAAGCTCATGAGGTCAGCGGCTACTGCCACAATACCTTTTTTCTCTTGCACTGCAGCAATGATGTCGCTGATGTCCTTTACTTCACCGGTAGAGGTTGGGTATTGAAGTAGCGCACCGAATACGTCGTGTTCTGCTGCTTCTTCTGCCGCACCTTTGATGATTTCAAAACCGAACATTTCAGCGCGAGTTTCAACCACGTCAACCGTTTGCGGGTGAACGTCGTTTGCAATGAAGAAGGCGTTTGATTTTTTATTCTTAGATACGCGCTTAGCAAGGCCCATGGCTTCTGCTGCCGCTGTACCTTCATCAAGTAATGACGCCGATGCTAGCTCTAGGCCAGTTAGGTCAATGGTCACTTGCTGGAAGTTAAGAATGGCTTCCAAACGACCTTGGGCAATTTCTGGCTGGTAAGGCGTGTACGCTGTGTACCAACCTGGGTTTTCTAACACGTTGCGAAGAATAACGTTTGGTACGTGCGTATCATAGTAACCCATACCAATGAAAGAACGGTTAATTTTGTTCTTTTGTGCAACGGCTTTAAGTTCACTTAATGCTTCAACTTCTGTCGCCCCTTCACCACATTTTAGTGGCTCTGGTAGCGCAATACCTGCTGGTACAGTTTGCTCAATTAAATCATCTAGTGAGCTTGCGCCAATAGCAGACAGCATTTCTTCAATTTCGCCTTTACCCGGGCCAATGTGACGGCGGATAAATGTATCTTTTTGCTCTAGTTGAGCCAATGTAGGGGAAGTATTCGACATAACGTTGTTAAGCACTCGTAATGGTTGCCGCAAGGGCGCGTTAAATCTTTAAGTTAAAAAGGGGCTGAATTATCTTCATGCCCCTTTTCAAATTATGGTTCTTTTAAAACTGCGTAACGAATTACTCTTCGTCGATGCTGTTTTCGTAGCCTTCAGCGTCTAGTAGACCTTCTACTTCTGCCGCATCGTCAGCTTTAATTTTGAATAGCCAACCGTCGCCGTACGGGTCAGAGTTAACTAATTCTGGAGAATCTTCTAGGTCTTCGTTAATTGCTACAATTTCACCTGAAATTGGCGCGTAAACGTCAGACGCTGCTTTTACCGATTCAGCAACACATACGTCGTCGCCAGTGCTTACTGCGTCGCCAACATCTGGCAAATCAACGAAAACCATGTCGCCAAGTAAGCCTTGTGCGTGCTCAGAAATACCTACAGTGAAAACACCGTCACCTTCAGGGCGAACCCATTCGTGCGTAGCGGCATAGCGTAAATCAGTTGGGATGTTGCTCATAATCGTTCCTGTTATTCTCTGTTAACTTATAAAACACTTTTTCCATTGCGAACAAAGGAGGGCTTAACCACTTTTACTGTAACCCACTTTTTGCGCATTTCCACTTCTACTGTTTCACCAACATCACTTGGTACTCGTGCCATCGCAATCGAGTGACCTAGTGTTGGAGAGAACGTACCTGAAGTGATAACGCCTTCGCCGCTTTCTGTTTTCACTTTAAGACCGTGACGCAGCACGCCTTTTTCAGTCATCACCAAGCCTACTAGCTTGTCGGTACCCGCTTCGCGCTGCGCTTCTAGTGCTTTGCGCCCTACGAAGTCACGATCAGCCGGTTCCCATGTAATTGTCCAGCCCATGTTAGCCGCTAGTGGCGATACGGTTTCATCCATATCTTGGCCGTACAGGTTCATGCCTGCTTCAAGGCGAAGTGTGTCACGCGCACCTAGGCCGCATGGCTTAACGCCCGCGTCTAGTAGCGCTTGCCAGAAGCTTTCCGCTTGCTCAGCTGGCACCATAATTTCATAGCCTGCTTCACCGGTGTAACCTGTGGTGGCAATGAACAAGTCTTCTGCTTGTACTCCAAAGAATGGCTTCATGCCCGCTACCGCTTCTTTTTGTGCAGCGCTGAACAGGTTAGCGGCTTTTTCTTTTGCGTTAGGACCTTGTACGGCAATCATGGCAAATTCAGGGCGCTCGGTGATGGTTACGTCAAAGCCTTCTGCTTTGCTCATTAACCAGTTCATGTCTTTTTCGCGCGTTGCTGAGTTAACCACTAAGCGATAGTTAGTTTCGTCGAAGTGATAAACGATAAGGTCGTCTACAACACCGCCTTCTTCGTTAAGCATGCCGCTGTATAGCGCTTTGCCTTTGTCTTTTAGTTTTGCCACGTCGTTGGCTAAAAGGTACTGAAGATACGCTTTGGCTTGCGCGCCTTTTACGTCAACAATGGTCATGTGAGACACATCAAACATACCGGCGTCTTGACGCACAGCGTGATGCTCTTCAATTTGTGAACCATAGTTAATTGGCATATCCCAGCCGAAGAAATCGACCATTTTCGCACCGGCTTCTAGGTGCTTTGCGTGTAGGGCGGTGGTATTAGACATTCCACTTACTCTTTTTGAATTGAAAGGTAGAAAACGAAATTGAGTATAGTGAGCTAACGTTTATGCAACAAATTGGAAATTTTTATCAATACATTTAAAAAGCAAATGTATTGCACGATAAACATCAGAAATGCAAATATTCATTATAAGTTAGGGGTTAACTAGAATTCGATAAACTACCCTAGCTACCTGTCTTTTCAACCGCGACAGCACCAAATTTAATCCGACAGCACCATTAATGCAGTAACACCGACCAACAAAAAAAATGCGCTAAAAAGCGCATTTCTTTAAACAATTAAACCGTGAGCCACACGGCATAACACTCACCATTTACCAGCGTTGTTTTTTACAGCCCAATAAGGCGTAGTAAGCAATAAAGCAGTAGCAAGGCAGCATAATCGCGTAGGCACTTTGACCTCCAACTAGCTCATTAGCTGCGCCGTAAACCATCGGTAAAATAGCACCTCCTGCAATACCCATGATAAGTAGTGCCGAACCTTGTGCGGTATATTTACCTAAATTATTTAGCGCCAGCGGCCAAATTGCAGGCCACACCATGGCATTTGCCAAGCCAAGAAGCGCAATACACGTCACGCTGTTTGGCAAGAAGGGAAGCGATTGCACGCCCGTCCATCCCCACAGCACTTCAGAGATCCCAGTATCAGTGTTTGAGCTCATTAGAATGCATGTGGTAAAAACTACGCCCAATACCGCAGAGCTTAGTAGCGCCGTTTGCTGAGATATAAATCGAGGAATACAAATAAGGCCTACTGCGTACCCGATAACCATAGCAATCATGGTAAATGACGTTAGCGTAGTCGCGTTTTCTACGCCAATTGAAGAGCCATACAACCCAATGGTGTCGCCAGCAATAACTTCTACCCCAACGTAGAAAAACAGGCTTATTGCGCCCAATACTAAGTGTGGGAAATGCAGGATCTTTTTATCTTTATTTGAGGAAAGCGATGCTTCCGCAGTTTCGCCTTCTGCTTGCTCATCATTAATGGCTGGCAATGCAAGGCGCATAAATACCAGAGCCAGTACGCCCAATGCGATGGCCATTGCAACATAAGGCTGAATAAGTGAGACAGACATATCATTAATTAGCGTGGCTTTTACGTCTTGTGGCATGGCGTTTAACGACTCTTGATTTACGTCAGGCAAACCACTTAACACTAAGCTGGTGAAAACGATAGGTGCCAGCACGCCAGCCGCTTTATTAAGCAGGCCCATAAAGGCAATGCGAGCGGCAGCGCTTTCTTCGTTACCTAGGCGAACAATGAACGGGTTTGATGCTGTTTGAAGTATGGTCAAACCGCTACCTACCACAAATTGTGCCAGCAAAAACACGGGGAACATGGCGCTCAGCGCGGCAGGTACAAACAACAAACATCCCACAGCGATAATGCTAAGCCCTAAACTCATGCCCTTCTGGTAGCCAGTTTTTTCTAGGATCTTTGCCATGGGTAGCGCCATGACTACATAAGCGATGTAAAAACAAAAGGCGATAAGCAACGCTTGCATTTCAGTTAGCTCGCACACCATTTGCAAAAACGGAATTAATGCGCCGTTTAGCCATGTAATGAAGCCGAAAATGAAAAACAGTAAACCGATACTTAAAATAGGTACAAAGCGCCCCATTCCTGTTGCGTTGGGTACTTGCGACTGAGCTTGTGTTGTCATAGCAAAGATCTCTTATTTATTATTATGTTGTTAGTTAGCGCAAAGGCGTTTAATTCCGTTTTGCCACACTTCTAACAGAGTATTGTCGTTGTTTATCACTAAAAAGTTAGCGCGCTTTCCTACCTCTATTTCACCTACCCTATCATGTATTTTGGTGAAGCGTGCTGGCGTTGCGCTTGCCATGGTACTGGCATGTTCTAATGCGATATTGATGTCGTTAATGCTGTTCGTTACTGCGCCGTGCATATCTAAACAGCTACCGGCTAACGTGCCATCGGGCGTTGTTAACTTGTTACCTTGGCGCGTGATATGAGTATCGAAGAACGCGATGGTATCGTCGCTTGCGCCCACGTGGGCCATGGCGTCAGTCACTAGCATTAGCTGATGCGGCCCTTTCACCTTATAAGCCAACTCTACGGCTTTGGGGTGAATGTGATGATGGTCCACAATTATCCCGCAAACACTGTTGTTAAGTAGCGCCGCCCCCACCATTCCAGGCTCTCTGGAAGTCAGTGGCGACATGGCGTTATAAAGGTGGGTAAAGCCTGATGCCCCAGCGTATAATGCGTCCTGCACCGTTTCAAACGGTGCGTTTGAATGCCCTAAAGCTACAATAACTCCTTGCCCCACCAAATCGCGGATGATGTCGCAGGGCACGTTTTCAGGCGCAACCGTAATAAGGACTTGCCCAATATCTCTTCGGGTATAGGTTGCCAGTTCACGGTCTGAAAGTGCACGAATATAGCGTGGCAAGTGCACGCCTTTTTTCTCTACAGAAAGGTGCGGCCCTTCAAAATGAACACCCTCAACGCTGGGGTGCGCCTGTGCAATGGCCTCGCTTACTGCATCTGCCGCTTGTTCAATGGTGTCAATATCGTCGGTAATAAGCGTTGGAAACAATGTGGTGGTGCCGTATTTCAAGTGCGCTTTGGCCATCACATTTATGCTTTCAAGCGTGGGAGCATGATTAAACATTGCGCCCCCACCACCATTAACCTGCGTGTCGATGTAGCCTGGAATAACTGCACCGCGTATGCGCTCGTTGATAACTGACGTTGCGTTTTTCTTAAAGTAAGAAAGAGGTGCAATGTCAGCTATCACACCCTTTTCAATACTCAGCACCTGATTGTGCTGCCAGGCACCGTTCATCAGCACCTTTTCAGCCAGAATAATGGTCTTCATTGGGTTTTCGTTACCTTGTTTAATCCAGGTGGCGTGTCTGGGTTCAAACCTAATTCAACGGCAATTTTCTCTATATCCAGATAGAAGCGTTGCATAAGTAAGAGTGCGTCCAGCCTTGGGTGAGGAGACGTTACTCCGCCTTGCAGATCAATACACTCGCCGCCACGGGATCTCACATCTTGCACCATGTTTTGATGAAACGGAGCGCTCTCGTCTTCTATGTTTAACGAAATCAGCTTCAGCTTTTTCTCAACTAATGTCACTGGGCCATGGATGAACTCTGCGCTGCTAAACGCTTCGGCGTGTATACCCAATACTTCTTTTAATTTAAGCGCTACTTCTCGCCCAACCGCATAGCCAAAGCCGCGCCCTAAAACAATGGTGTTTCGCGTATTTTCAAGATGGGCTTTTGTTAGCTGAGATGGAGCATTGATCACCGCTTCTAGCTGCGAAGGCATGGATTTTAGCGCATTAAATAGCGAGGTATTTTCGCTCCAACGGGCACACAAATGAAGAAGCGCCGACAGCGTTGCTAAAAAGCTCTTAGTAGCCGCTACCGCTTTTTCTTCCCCGGCAGATAAAGGAATAACGGCATCAGCCAGCTCGGCTAATGGCGACGTTTCATCATTCACGAAGGCAACGGTAAACGCCCCGCCGATTTTTGCCGACTCTGTTTGCTTTAGTATGTCTGGGCTGCGACCAGATTGAGAAATAATAAAAGCTACCGCCCCCTTCAAATTCAATTGGCGTTTAAATATGCCTGCAATTGAAAGGGCGGCACTGCACACTGGAATACCCATCTCGGTTTCAAATAGGTACTTTCCAAACACGCCGGCATGATCTGACGAACCGCGACCAATAATATAAATTAAGTTCGGGTTTAGTTGCTGTAATCTACCCGCTAACTGACTGATCGCTTCATCATTCTTATCTAACTGCTGCGCAATAACTGACGGAAACTCTCTGGCTTCTTTTGCCATTATAGATAAACTCATTTCTCACCTTCTTTGTGATTAAACGCGGCTTTTGCATGATAAATAGCACCTTGCTGCGGCGTAGCTTTACAGGGTACTAAACGCGCTTTGATGGATTCTGAAAAATAGGCTGAATAAACATTGCTAAGCCCACCTATCATGGCTAAACAATGGTTGTGATCTGCAAGAAGTCGCTTTGCCATACGCTCAATGTACACGGCACCCTCTTCAAAAAGTGTAGTAACCTTGTTTTGCTTTGTGTATAGCAAAGGCAGCATACGTTCTACCAAGGCGGCATAGTGATGGGTGTTAAATTCCGCACATTTCGCTACGATTTCTTGGGTACATGATGATTGCAGGGCGTTACACACTTCTGCTGCAAGTTCATCCTTTTCTTCCAACTCATCTAAACACAATAGCGTGTGCTGAACGGCCTTTAAGCCTAGCCAAGCCCCACTGGCTTTGTCGCCGATAGGAAAACCGTGCCCACCAACATCTTGAAAAGATTCACCTTGCCACATGGTGCCCGATGAACCCGTACCAATAATTATCGCTGCTCCCGGATTTCCGTTGTGTGCTCCAACGCATGCGGCGTGTAAATCGCTTAACACGTGTAGCGAATGAAACGGGTGCTGCCATTGTTCAAACTGTTGCTTCGCAGACTCAATATTTGCGCCAGCTAGACCGGCGCCTACCACGCACCGCGACAGCGAAATTTGCTCAGATGTGTTGGCGTTCCCTGCATTCGAAATAGCGATATTAATCGCATCTACTATCGACGCTTTAGCTAAATCGCTATCGCGCATAATATTGGCAGGGCCACTTACGCCCTCACCCAAGACATATCCGTCAACGTCTTCTAATCGTGCTCGGCACTTGGTGCCACCACCGTCTATGCCAATAAAAAATAAATCAGAGCTCATTTAAACATCTCAGTATAGATAAATGCATAGATGCACTTGGTAAAAACATGACAACGCTGTCATTTTAACCAATAAAAACAGGCGCTTACAGCTGCACCTGTCGACTCATTTGCTGTGTTCCCGCAATTCTAGCGCGAACAGTGACGTTCCCCTTCACTTCAACAGGAGCGGTAAAGGTTTCCCACTTATTACCTGAAGTTAAGTACTCCATCGTAAGACCAGACACTGGCTTTATATGTAACTTATCATTGTTAATTACCGCTGCTGGCGTAGGTACACGCACATTCACTCCCTGCTGCACTAGCGCGGGTGCATGGCGGTTAAATAACGTTAACTCAAACGCTTGCCAGTCGCTTGCCTGCTGGTTTACTAAACCGCCTTTTTCATGAAGTGCTTTCGCGTTTTGTTGCCATGGTGCGTAGTGCCAAGCCCGTTCAGCCAAGGCCAATAGTCGGGGAAACACCATATATTCCACGGCATCTTGATTCACGGTGACTTCTGACCACAGCTGCCCCTGAATACCGATTACTGATGATGTGTCGGCCTCAGCAGAACTGCTGTAACTGTGGCCCATACGGTCGGTCCATAACTCGGCATGAAGCGGCAGCTCTTCGGGCATAAACGAAAATACTTTTTCGGTATTGGTTGCCCGCGAACCCCAGTAATAACCGGGCTCATAAGGATTACTTTGGTAAGGAAAGTCGAAATAAAGCACGTCTGGAAACGAGAGTACTACTGGAATATTTTCCTTGGCAAAATGCGATACTGTTTTCTCTCCACCCGCAGCAAGAAGATGCCAAACGTTGGTATACGCGCTGCTGTTATCCAGTGTATTTACGGCTTTTTCCATGCCATCGCTCCAGCCACCAATTGCTATATTGTGCTTTTGCGCAATTTTCTGCACTTCGGTAACAAACGATGGCAATATTTCATCTGCTTTTTGGCCTTTCGCAGCGCATACAGGAGATTCCACCCAAGCACCGGCGGTTTCATCGGCGCCAACATGGAAGTGTGTCAACGGAACGTTGGCCTTTTCATGCAGTGATTTCACAGAAGTAAGTACGGTTTCGATAAAATGATAGCTGCTATCTAAACAGGGGTTTATGGTGTTATCTGAATAGAATTGAACGCTTTCATATTGGGTTTTATCTTCTTTATCTACCAATAAAAATTCATTTGCAGCATCTGAGTTACCCTCTGCCATAAGCCGCTTGTAGCGCGCATTCATAGCAACAATTGCTGCGCGGGCATGGCCAGGCATATCAAGCGACGGAATAACTTCAATACCACGCGCGTGCGCCATTGTTAAAATATCAATGTAGTCTTGCTGCGTAAGAAAGCCGTTACCTGTAGCACTTTTAAAAGGCCCGCTTCCTAGCTGAGGCAGCGAGCACTGTGTTTCAGACAAATCGTGGCATCGAAACGCACCAATTTCGGTAAGTTCGGGCAAAGCATCGATAACTAATCTCCAGCCCTCGTCATCACTTAAGTGAAGGTGTAGCTTATTGAGCTTATAGGTAAACATTTGGCGAACAACAGATTCAATCGCGGCTTTTCCCGGAAAGTGTCGAGCAATATCTAAGTGCATTCCGCGAAATTCGAATCGTGGCGAGTCTGCAATTTCAGTGATAGGAAATCGGCCTTGCTGCGCATCAAATACTTGCATTAGCGTTAACAGGCCGTAGTTAGCACTAATGTTATCGTTGGCAATTATCGTAGCGCGTTGCTCTGTTATGCTAAGCGCATAGCCTTCCTTCGAGTTTATTGTTGCAGCTTCATTTGCAAGGGCGTTCGCATTGTTAGCGCTGCGAATAATAACCTTAAGTGGTAAGCCTGTTTTCCGGTTAGTGAGGCCAAAATAGGCCATTTGCTCAATGGCTGGAGCAAGCATGTCTTGATCAGACTTATCTATATTAATGCCCGCGGCAGCAACAAACTTACCCGAATCATCTCTTTGACTTACGTTAGGAATAACACGGTTCTGGGCATCACCTGAAATTAGCGCTGAATCGCCCTTATTGTATAAATACGCGCTGTCCATAAGCGGTGTTTTGTCGTTTTCAGTACGTTTGTACTGGGCTTGTTTGTTCCACAAGCCAGTGTGTTGATTGATGAGTAAATTGCTTCCTGGCTCTTTCACACGGGTTGTGGAGGCAACCACCACCGGTGATAAAGCAGGGTAAGTTAAATAATAGTTCGGCATTGCGTCCGAGCGAGAGGCGTGCCAAAAAGGCGCAGATAGCGTTACCTTAACTTGATCACTTGCGTTCACCTTTTCTGCGAACGTCAGGCGGTGCAGGTCACCGTTTATATGCTCAACGCGAATTGCATATTCTGCGTCATACCCGCGAATAGGCGCAATATGACTAAAGTAAAGCGACGTAGAGGCTTCAATGGGGGTTGCCATGGTTGCTATGGTAAGCTCTGACGAAAAGCAGTCGCCTTTTGGAATATGTACCCGGCACAAACTATCGTCCACATTACTTAATACTTCGTAATGTATATCGAGGCTTTCTCCTAGCGCATTCAAGCTGGCTTGCTGTAGCGAAGGCGTTTCAGCCATTGCCGAAGCGCTACTCACTAGCAGTAACGATAAGCTCAAGCACGCTTTGACAATATTCGTCGTATTGCGGATCACGTCGCACATCCTTAAATCACAATTTCAGAGTAAAACAAGGGTAAAGCAAACGCCCTACCCTATGCTAAGTGAAGATAGTGAACACACGAACTATCTTCACATACTAGCAACTAGAACTTCATGCTAGCGCCAATGAAGAAACGGCGTCCATTAGCACTTTGCGTTCCACCAAGTCGCTTACCGTCACTGCTTCGAACGTAGTAGTTCTCCCAGATTTCGTCGGTAAGGTTAAGGGCTTCAGCTTTAAGTGTAATGGTTTCTGTCACGTTCCAGCTTATCTGCGCATCAAGTTGTGACTGTTCGTCGCGGTACTGATCGCCAATTTCTGCTTGGGCAATAAAGTATTCAGAGCGGTAGTTGTAGTTTAAGCGCGCGCTGTAAAGATCAGTTTCGTAGAACACACCTACGTTAAACGAGTCTTTTGACGTATTCGGGAAGCTTACTGAGCGCGTTGCGATAGTAGCACCAATGATGTTGCCGTCATCGTCTGTAACGGCGACCGCTTCGTCTACTTGTGCGTCGGCCACATCCGTGTAGGTGTAGTTAGCGTAGCCACCGAAACCGTTGTCGAACACATGCTGAATTTGCATTTCGATACCATCGACTGTGGTTGAACCACCATTTTCTGGCGTTCTTAGCTGATTGATCTGCTGGCCATCAATTTCACGAGATACGGTTTTGGTGAAAATAAAGTCGTTAATATCTTTCTTGAACACCGTTACCGCGGCTACCGATGATTCGCTAAAGTACCATTCTGCACCCACTTCAAATTGGTTAGCAGTTAGCGGGTTAAGCTGCGGGTTACCAGCAGAGCCAGAGCTAGTTTCAGGCGTTAAGTTTACCGCAGGTGCTAACTGAAACGGTGCTGGACGAGTAAGCACGCGTGCTGCCGCCATACGTAGCAACACGTCTTCAGATAAGTCGTACGACAAGTTGATGCTTGGCAGCCATTCGTTGTAACCACCGTCAAACGCTACCGCTTCGCCTGTTGTTAGGTCGTAACCGTTTGATGTTGAATCGGTCTCAACGTAACGCATACCCACATTACCTCTGAAACCATCGCCACTAAATTTCGCCATGGCGTAAAGTGCAGTAATATCTTCTTCTATCTCAAATGAAGATTCATCTAAGAATTCATCGGTACGGCGGCAAAGTATAGTAGTGTCATCAGCACATTCGGCTACGCTATATAGTGCGTTGTACATGCTGTCTTTGTCAGGGAAGAAATAGCTGGCAGCTACGCCGTTGGTGTTGTCGTGAGACACGTTAATCATGTCGCCATTCCAAAACGATGACGCTGGGCCAAGGCTACCTTCACCCACCGGCGCTAAATTGGCCAAGTCAGTTCTGTAACGAGATTGCGCAAAGCTGCGATCGCGACGCTTAATACCCGTTTTGATTTCGGTTACTGCACCCCAATCTACAGAATGCTCGTAGTCAAACTGGATATAGTTTTCTTTATCTTCCGTTGCATTTAGCTGGTCGAATATTCCTCCCAACCACATTTCATCTGTTGGGTTAGCTAGCCATGGGCTTGCCGTTGTAAAATCGATATACGGGTTGTCGCCACCTGGGTTGTAAAAATCGATGGCTGCACGCGGGTCGTTCGCACTCGCCCAAAATTCAGTAAAGAAATCTCGGTTTTCGCCTTCACCCGTGGTTGTACCTAACTGGAAGTGCAACTTGCCATCACCCATAAGGTAGTGCCCCTCAATATCTACGATCTCGGTAGACATTTCAGAACCATCGCGGAAAATGTTGTCATACGCCATAAAGCGCGCCCACTCAGGGCGGTTATCTACACCCATCATGCTAAGCGACTCTACTACGTTGTCGCTACTCACCGTACCCGGGCTGGTGTCAGTACCTGTGTACGCCACACCGCGAAACGGAATACCAATTAAGTTAGAGTTTACGTTGTCAGCTTTAAGCGTTGACGATAGATAGTGGACAGACACATCGAAGTCGTCGGTAGGTGCCCATTGAGCAGTTACATCAAAACCAACGCGCTCACGGTCTTGCTTAAACAACGCTGAGCCCATCCCCCACGGAATAGCGCCTTTTTGTGAAGCGCCAACAGGTGCTTCAATAAGTGGGTCGATACGAGGGATGCTAGGGCCGAACCAGCCGAAGTCTTCATTAGTTTCACGCTCTACCGTTCTTTCTTGATAAGAGCCTGAGAAAAGAATACCAAAGGTTTCGTCATCGTTTTTCCAGCTGTACAAACCAGATAGCGTTGGGTCGAGTGAATCGGCGATATCACCATACTGGCCTTCTACCGAGATTTGCCCAGAATTAGCGTCAAGGTCGAACGGTTTACGTGTTTTCAGAATTACCGTACCGCCTAGTGCGCCTTCATCAATATCTGCCTGAGACGACTTGTACACTTCTAAACCCGCAATCATTTCCGACGCTAAAATTTCGAAGTTAAAGTTACGGGTTGCGTCTGATAACACAAACCACTGACCGGTTCCCACGGCTTGACCATTAACTAGAGTTAAGTTTTGGTCTGGCTGAACGCCGCGTATAGTTACGCCCTGCCCTTCACCAAAATCGCGGTCGATGGTAATACCCGGAACACGGGCTAGTGTTTCAGCGACGTTTTTGTCGGGGAACTTACCAATGTCTTCTGCAGTGATAGCGTCGACAATGGCGTTAGAAAAACGCTTTGCATTGATGTTGGCCTTTTGGCTTCCGCGGATCCCTGTGACTTCGATGATTTCAGTTTCACCTGCTTCCTGTGCTACCGCAATAGGTGCTGAAATACTTGTTAATGCGCCCATAGCTATGGCGAGGCGAACACTTCTTGTTAGTTTATTTTGTTGGTTTTTGAACATTGTATTTACCTTCTCTCAGCCAAAATGACAACGCTGTCATTTATTGAAATAATAAAATGACAGGCGTTGTTATGGGGTACAGCTTTTTGATGACAACGCTGTCATTGAATGTTAACTTACATGACGCAATGTAAGCCTGCAATTAATTTTTTAACAAAAAAGTAATACAAGCTTCTTAATTGTTGAAAATTAAACCAATTTTTAGAGTGAGATCGAATTTGGCTGCTACCATCAAAAGTGTTGCCGAAATGGCGGGTGTTTCGATAAAGACCGTTTCGCGCGTAATTAACAAGGAAGGCACGGTAAAACCCGACACCTTGCAACGCGTTGAAGAGGCGATAAAGGCCTTAAAGTACACGCCAAATAAGGCAGCGCGTGACCTAGCAAGCAAAGGGGCTTCGGTACTGGGTTACGTATACGACAACCCCAACGCCTACTACATTATCGATATGCAAAAAGGCATATTAGATGTGTGTCGCAAAAACAATTTCGAATTGTTAATTCACCCGTGCGATGCAAGCTCTAAAAATATAGCGAAAGAGCTGGTGGACATGGTAGACACTGCTCAATTGGCTGGCCTTATTCTTTCGCCTCCGCTGTCGGAAATGCCCGAGGTTTTATCGGAACTTGATCAAAACCAAATAAGTTATGTGCGTATTTTATCTGGAGACGGCCCCTTTCCTTCGTCCCTCCCTTACGTGTTAGTGAATGACTTCAAAGCGGCATACGATATCACTGAGCACCTTATCAGCCAGGGTCACAAAAACATTGCGTTTATTGCCGGTGAAGAAATTCACAAATCCACCATTGAGCGTTTGAACGGCTATAAAGCGGCGTTAGAAAAAGCGGGTATTGCAATTGACGAGTCGTTAATTATTAAAGGCACATACTCATTTGAAACTGGGGTAAAAAGTTCTGAAACGCTGCTTGCCATGTCGCCGCACCCTACTGCTGTGTTTGCGTGTAACGATGAGATTGCAGCGGGTACGTTGTTTGGTGCACGAATGAAGGGGGTAGATGTTCCTCAAGAACTCGCAATTGCCGGGTTTGAGAACAGCCCCTTTTCCCGCCAGACCTTTCCGCCGTTAACTACGGCATCTCAGCCAACTAATGAGATAGCGCAGCATGCTGCGGCGTCGTTAATTCAGTATTTACGAGCTAAAAAAGCCAAAGCCGCCCATGACAACCTTAACCATACATTCATCCCGGAACTGGTAGTGCGCGCGTCAACCGAGAAACAGTAATGAACAAATTACCTCAAGAAATCGTGATTGTAGGTGGCGGAACAGCAGGCTGGATGACGGCGTGCTACTTGGCAAGAACCGCCGAGTTGATGGCCAATAACAGTAATGTACCTATCCCCGCCCCTAAAATAACGCTTCTTGAGTCTGCGGTTATCAGCACCGTTGGCGTAGGCGAAGGTTCAACGCCTTATCTGCGCCACTTTTTTGAGTTCCTCGGAATAAATGAAAATGAGTGGATGCTGCGATGCAGCGCCACTTATAAGATGGGCATTAGCTTTGAGCGTTGGACAGCAACAGTTGAATCAAAAACAACGCGCCCCGCGTTCACCGAATCTGACAGCTATTTTCACCCGTTCTTCTCTTCTTTAGATATTCCCACCGCAGATATGTACTTCAATGCGGTAAATGAATACAGAAAAGGCGCTTCGCAAGACATTAACCCGTCGCACTACTTTACTGCAGCGCACATGGTAGAAAAAGGCATTACACCCGACGCCATATGTAGTTCTGCGAATATTGATTACGCCTATCATTTTGATGCAGGGCTGTTGGGAGACTTCTTAAAAGAATATGCTCTGAATAAAGGGGTTTCCCACCAAATTGGTACAGTGGCTAATGTAGAATGTCATGAGCACACTATTACCGCGCTTCAACTGGATGACGGAAATACATTAAGCGCAGACTTTTTTATTGATTGCTCGGGGTTTCGAGGGCTTCTTGGCAAACAAGCCCTGTCGCGAAGGTTTACAAGCTATGCCGACACCTTGTTTAACGATGCTGCCGTAGCCATTGCCAGCGACGCGACAGCATCACCAGAAACTGCATTACAAACTCGCTCTATTGCGCTTAGTCACGGCTGGCAGTGGCACATTCCCCTAACTAGCCGCACCGGCAACGGTTATGTATACAGTTCACAATTTTGCACTGAAGCCAAAGCAGAAGAAGAGCTTAGACTTGCATTAGAACCAGACCAACCCCATCAGCAGGCGCGGCATTTGAAAATGACCGTAGGCAGACTAGAAGAACACTGGAAAGGTAATTGTTTATGCATAGGGTTGTCTCAGGGCTTTATTGAGCCATTGGAAGCCACTGCACTTATGCTGGTGCAGTACGCACTGCATCACTTTATCGATTGCTGGCAAAGTAACAATCCGCGAAGAGAGGAACGCTATAATTCTGAGATAAACCGAATGTTCGATGGTATTCGGGACTACATTGCTGCTCATTACTTTTTAAATACTCGCGACGATTCTGCCTACTGGGTTGCCTGTCGCGAAGACTTAAAGGTGCCGGATACCCTTTCTTATTTGCTGAATGCGTGGGATAAAGGCGCCAGCTTCGAACATGCGCTTAATGAAGTAGATAACAAACTGGTTTATTTGCGACCTTCTTGGTACTGCATTTTTGCGGGAATGAAGCGCTTTTCTAATAACTCAACGCTACTTGCACAGCCCAATATCCTTGCACTTCGCACTATGCAGCAATCGGTAGACGGCGCGTATCGAGCAAGGTAACCCCAACTAAGCTAGAACGCACGAACATTTAAAATTACGCCTTTCACCCGATTACATTTAAAAATATAATGAAAGCAGGCAAATTCATTAGAAAGTGTAATTAACTATGAAGCAGCTTTCCCTTGATACCTTACGCACCTTCGTTAGCGTTATTGAGCTTGGTGGCTACGCTAAAGCGGGCGACTTTTTAGGCCGTTCTCAACCGGCAATAAGCCTACAAATAAAAAAGCTAGAGTCGCAGTTAGACCGCAAGCTATTTACCAAAGTAGGGCAACGGCATGTACCTAGCGCCGACGGCAATTGGCTGTACCCAAAAGCGAAAGAACTGCTAGAGCTTAACGATAACATCTTTCGCAGCTTAACCCCTACCCCGCTTAGCGGTCGCTTGCGCCTTGGCATTCCCAATGAATTTGCTTCTACATTATTGCCGGGCCTAATTGGCGAATTTTCAAAGCGCTATCCCGATGTATCACTTGAAGTGACCTCGGCCTTAAGCCGTGATTTGCTGCATCCGTCGCAGCGCGATCATTTCGATTTAATTTTGGCGTTGGTGAATCCGGGCGAGCAGACAGAAGGCGAAGTAGTGTTAGAAGATGACGTGGTTTGGGTTGGCGACACGGCTCATCCGTTGGTTGGCAACAACATTCCTTTGGTGCTTGCTCCCGACGGTTGTATGTATCGAAGCCGCGTTATTGAGCAGTTAAAGCAGCAAACCTTTGCATGGAAAATCAGCTATACCAATGCAGATTTAGGCGGGCTGGTTGCCGCCATTCAACAGGGGCTAGGCGTGACAGCTCTAGCAAAATCTAGCTTACCGGCAAACCTAGTAGCGCTAAACCACCCGCACCTGCCCAAATTAGGCAAGGTGAATATTTGCCTGTTCAATCAAGATACACAGCACCCGGTGATCAGTAAAACTCTGGCCGAGTTCTTTAAAGTGAGGTTGAGAGGGTAAAGCATCTAATGTCAGTTGAGCGCGAGTCTTCTCATATATACGTTCAAGTAGCCATATTCACATTCTGGTAAGAATCTTTAACTATATTGTTCTGGGTCAAACACCTTCTTAATTGCAACAGAACCGTTATTCCGGGAATAAAAATTAATGCTATAAATATTAGCTCATAGCATATCGGTTTCCGTGGAAGGCACGAGCGCATTACCCAATTTTTACTTTATGAAAATACCTTACTAATTTGCTTAGCTTCAGCAGTTGGATAAGTAAGGGCGTTCTTTCAAAGTTATTGGGCGAGCATCGCTAGCAACAGGGCTTGGGCTCGTCTTTTTTCACCTCAGCCGCATATGCGCTTTATCAGTGGATATACGACATCGTGACGCAATCTAAGGAGTGAGAAAATGAACACAGCACAACCTGAATGCTTAGTGTGTGCATTCAATGAAATAAACGACACTACAGCATTGCTAATACGTAAAAGTCAGCAGCTAGCTTCAATGCAAAACTTACCCTTGAAGTTGTTGTGGGCAATTAACGATAAAATGTTTTCATTCGAACACCTAGATTTGCCTGAACTTAAAGCAGAGGAACGCGTTCAGCGGGAATTTAGTCTCTTTGCCGAAAAACACGGTTTTAGCGATATTAGCAACTGTGATATTCGATTTGGTAAACCCTTTGTTGAAATTATCCGCTACCAGAACGCAGTCAACGCCAAATTAGTCGTTAAGCAAATGGAAGAAAAAAGCTGGATGTCTAACAGCATAGCCAGTGACGACTTCAAACTACTCAGAAAGTGCCCTACTCCCGTTTTATTGACACGCTCTGACTCTGATGAATTCCCAAAGAATATTTTAGTTGCCGTTGACTTCGACAGAGACGATAGCACTTCTAAAGACGATGAGTTAAATAAGAAAATGCTCGACACTGTAGTGCATTTTTTTGATAAGCCTGAAACGCACTGCACCGTACTTAACGCTTATAGCGCGCCACAATCTGGATTTGTGAGCTTATTTGCTGATTACCCAGATAAGTTAGTAGACGACATGCTTGCCAGCGAAAAACGCTTTAAAGGTGGTGAGCTAAACATGTTAAGTCGATACTTTGTTGAACATTTAAAACCTCAGTATCTGCAGAACAACTTCAAAAAATTACTGCTGCAAGGATACGCAGAGCAGTTGATTCCCCAGCAAGTAGAAAAAATCGAAGCTGACCTTTTGGTTATTGGTTCGGTGGCAAGAACGGGCATACAAGGCTTCATTATGGGAAATACAGCCGAAGAAGTATTGAGCAATGTGAAGTGCGACGTACTTACTCTTAAGCCAGATGGCTTCGTCTCTCCGGTACTGGCCACAGACTAAGGATTGCCTGAATCAATGCTCCGCCTGTGTTTGATGCAAACGTTAGATCATACGCACGAATAATATAGTGAAGTCGAGACGTTAAATGATAGCCACATACTTGCTTGTTGCCGCATACGCTCCGCTAGTTTTACTAATTTATCTCATGGTGAAACCAAGCGGTATGGTATCAAGTAAGGCCTTACCCTTGTGCGCTTTAGTTGCATATTTGCTGGTGATTTTTCAGGGGCATTCACCTTTAGCTGTTGTACACGCAAGCGTTATACAAGGCGCATTGCTCGCCCTTACCCCCTTATCTATTATAGCCGGCGCCATTTTTCTATTTTTGTGTATGGAAAATACAGGCGCACTTTCAACGTTGAAAAATGGCTTAAATAAAATAAGTCAGAACAAGGTTGCTCAGCTAATGATTGTGGGCTGGGCGTTCACATTTCTTATTGAAGGTGCTAGCGGATTCGGCACTCCAGCTGCAATAGCGGCGCCTATACTCTTTAGCTTAGGCTTTTCACCTGTAAAGGTTGCCTTATTTTGCCTAGTGACCAATACCATTCCCGTTATTTTTGGAGCCATGGGCACACCGGTGTGGTTTGGGATGTCGCTATTATCACTGCCAGAAGCAACGATTACTGATATTGCTAAGCTTGCAGCACTCATCAGCACACTTGTTGCACCGGTAATTGTGCTTTTGGCTTTGCGGTTAGTTTTGCCGTCATGGCATGCAATATTTAGACATTGGTTGTTTATCCTTTCTTCTACGTTCGCATGCACCCTGCCTTTTCTCGCGTTAAGTTTTTTCGGCGTTGAATTTCCCTCTTTGCTGGGCGGAGGTATTGGTCTGATAGTGACTGTAATAATGGCTAAAGCAGGCTTTGGGCTTTCGTCGACTAACGACGTTGAAACAAAATCAGACGCTGAACATGAGCTGGCCGAATCCCCTAATTACAGAGCGCTTGTTAAAGCGTCTTTTCCCTTATGGGGCACAGTCATAATTCTTTTGCTCACGCGACTTCCTGAACTTGGGCTTAGAAGCTTGTTGCAGGACGGTGAGCCTAATATCACAGCATCGCTGGGCATATTGGGCAACGTGTCGGTAAGTGCCAGCTTAGTCATATCATTGGCAGATATTTTAGAGACAGGTATTCAATGGAAACATAGCGTTCTTTATATTCCGTCGTTAATACCTTTTATTGTTGTTGCCCTAGCCAGTGTTTACAGTTTTGGCGCTCGAGAGTTTGTACCAAGAGTAAGCTCAGTGTCTGTCCAAACCGCAAAACGCATGACTAACCCTTTATTTGCATTATTAGGCGCGCTCATATTTGTAAACTTAATGATGCTTGGGGGAGAACAATCGGCCGTTTCACTCATTGGCAGACACATGGCAGATTTAGCAGGTAATAACTGGCCATTTTTCGCACCACTACTTGGGGCACTTGGCAGCTTTTTTTCTGGTTCGGCTACCATTTCTAACCTGACCTTCGCAGGAATTCAATACGCCATTGCTGAACAGCTTTCTTTACCCTTGTCGGTAGTGCTTGCGCTTCAAAGCGTGGGGGCTGCAATGGGAAATATGGTGTGCATCAATAACATTGTGGCGGTAACTGCAATTCTAGGCCTTAAAGGTCAAGATGGCGTTATATTAAAAAAAGCGGCGAGTGTTCTTGCTGTATACGCCATTATGGTGGGTATTTTAGGAAGTGGGTTAATTAGTGCGTATCGCTAACAAGCTCGCGATGTGCTTGGGCATAAAAAAGGGTAAGACAACGTGGTTGTCTCACCCTTTATTGAATTACTAGCCTTTACCCATCGCTAGTAATGGTGTCGATAATCTCATTTAGCACGGTTTCTGCTTTACTCGTTTCAACCTGACATGTGCCTGCGTTCATGTGACCGCCACCGCCATACTTCAAACATAACTCACCTACGTTAGTGTTAGAGGTGCGGTTGGTAATTGACTTCCCAATTGCAAACACTACGTTTTGTTTTTTAAGCCCCCACATCTTGTGAATAGAAATATTGCAGTCTGGGTACATGGCGTAAATCACAAAGCGATTAGTCGCGTAAATAGTTTCTTGGTCGGTTAAGTCCAATACTACTAAGTTGTCGTACACGGTAGAGCATTTCGCTATTTGTACCTTCGCCATTTCATTATGTTCGTGATACAAGCTTACGCGCTCAGCAACGTCTTCCATTTGAAGAATTTCTTCAATAGTGTGGTCTTTGCACGCATCTATCAGCTTCATCATTAACTGGTAGTTAGAGATCTTAAAATCTCTGAATCTGCCAAGCCCAGTGCGCGCATCCATAATGAAATTCATGAGCACCCAGTCGGTGGGCTCTAAGATCTCTTCTTCAGTAAACTGTGCGGAGTCGCCTTTATCGACCGCCTCCATCATTTCCTCTGAGATATCAGGAAACTTTTCTGCACCACCATAGTAATCGTATACCACCCGTGCAGCGGACGGCGCTTTCGGATCGATAATGTGATTATCAATGTCGCCTGAATTACGTACTGTCTCACTCAGGTGATGGTCGAATGCAAGGTGACAACCTGCTACGTAAGGCAGATTGGTTGTGATGTCGTTTTCGGTAATATCAATTTTACCGTCTTGCATGTCTTTCGGATGAACAAACAGAATATCGTCAATTAAGTCTAAATCTTTCAATAAAACTGCACATACAAGTCCATCGAAATCACTTCGCGTAACCAATCTAAATTTTCTTTCAGGCATAGTTTATCCATCGTTCACTTAGGGAGTAATTTTAAGTGTAACAGCTAATAAAAATTTTGAGAGACAGGTTTGTTAACTTCTTATTTAACTTTTTAAATTCACAAGTTTACCCAGCGGATTCGCCAAACTTTCTGGCGGCTCAGTAAAGTAAACGGGGCCCGTTTCAGTCATATACAAACAGTCTTCTAAGCGCACACCAAATTCACCCGGAATATAGATACCCGGCTCATTGGAAAAACACATGCCTTTTCTAAGTGGCGTATTTTCACCGCGCACAAAGTTAACGCTTTCATGACCTTCCATACCGATACCGTGACCTGTTCTGTGGCTTAACCCTGGCAGTTCATAGTCTTTACTGTACCCCTTGCTAGCATAGTATTGACGCACTGCGTCATCCACTTTGCCTGCTGGCTCACCAATTTTAGCTGCAGCAAATGCTACGTTCTGCCCTTCCCTTACTGTGTGCCACACGTCCTGAACTTTCTGAGACGCTTTACCAAATACTAAAGTACGGCTTATGTCGCTTTGGTATCCGTGCACACTGCAACCACTGTCTAGCAAGATCACAGAGCCTTCTTTAATTGTTTGCGCAGCATTTGTGCCATGGGGGTAAGCACTTGCATCGTTAAACAGCGCCAAACACCACGTACCGCTGCCGCCTAAGCGCTGCTGTGCAGTATTCATCAAGCTTTTAACGTCCTGCTGACTCATACCAAGCTTTAGATTATTAAAAACAAACTCGTAGGCTCGTAAGGTCACTTCATTTGCCTTGTGCATAAGAGCCAATTCACTGGGCGTTTTGTACATGCGACAGCCAAGGGTAATTGGCTCGGCGGGAACAATACTCATATTTGGCAGTGCTTGGCTAACTCCGGTTACTATGAAGTAGCGTACGCTGCTCTCAAAGCCGATATTGCCGCTAGTTATGCCGCGCGATTTTAGAATATTGGCTACAACATCAAACGGGCTTTCATGTTCTTGCCACACTCTTACATCATCGCCTATAGCTAACGACTCAAGCACACTTGGCTTCTCGAAAAATGGCGTAACCACCGCCATGTCGCCTTTTTGAGGGATAACCAGCGCGGTCAAGCGCTCACTACGCCACCATTTAATCCCCGAGAAATAATCCATAGCAGCGCCAGGCTCGACCAAAATTGCCGCAATATCTTGGGCTTTCATAAGCGACTGCGCTTTTTCGATACGCGCTTTACGCTCTTCTACGGTAATCGGCTTCGCATTTGCGGTAATATCGCTTAGCCCGCTTATATCGTTAATGTTTGTTGTATTGGTTTGACTAATTGCAGCCATAGAAGCCACAGGCGCAAGTGCAAAGCTAGCGCCCGCTAATTTTAAGAAATGTCGCTTATCCATGTTCCCTTCCTGTCGTTTTAATTAAGGTTGTTTAGCACCTTTTTATTTTATGAACATAACATTGAATTAATTTTGTACTAAAAACTTTAGTGTTTACTATTGCTAGCACTTTATGCCCACATAACGAAGATCGCGGCAAGCCCAATAAGAAGTAAGCCAGCAATTTCGCGTTTTGTGACTGCATTTTTTAGCCAGTAATGTGAAAGTACCAAGGTAAGTAACACCTCTAACTGCCCAAGCGTTTTTACCAGCGCCACATGTTGTAATGCCATGGCCGTGAACCAACAAATTGAGCCCAAACAGCTTACCGTGCTTATCGCGAGCACCTGCTCTTTAGCGAGGGTTAATTGTTTAAACACGAAGGGCTTGGTTAGCGCAATATAACCACTTAACGTTATCGCTTGTACACATAACACCCACAATAAAACCCAGGCAGCAGCCACTGTATGCTGAACATTAAGCATGTGACTGGCTTCGCGCACCAACAGTGATGTCAGCGCAAAGCAGCTACCGCAAGCAAGACCTATAACCATGGTTTTCACACTAATACCATGAAGCCGGTTGCCGCTGCTTAACACAAATACTGCGATCCCGCCGATTACTATGCCCGCCCACCCAAGGGGCGTTAAATAACTTCCGAAAAAGAGCATGCCTACAACGCCGGCCACCAAGGCCTCACTTTTCGCAAGGCCTGCGCCAATGGCAAAATTCTTCTGCTTAAACAAAATCACCATTAAAGAAGTGGCCGCTATTTGAAGTAGCGAAGCACACAGTATCACTGCAATAAAAAAGCCTGAGAACTCAGGCACTTGACTGGCGCTACTGCTATAAAGGATAAGTAAATAAACAAGCGCTATTGGGGGAGCTAAGATAAAGCGAGAGAGCGTTACCCCAGAGGTGTTAACTGCGCCGCTCAATTTGCTCTGCAGCGCATTGCGCACGGTTTGCAAAATAACCGCGCCCAATGTGAATAAAATCCAACTCATTAGCGTCGCTTTACCTTGTTATATCGCTACCTATAGTTAAGCGCGAATTACTTTGCATTTTTCACTTCCATTGCCTGTGTGCGCTTGTCTTTAAAATCAGAGTCGCGTTTCCAGTATGGCCACACGTCGCCTTGGGCGTAATAGTTCAGCATAGAGCCGATAAGTGAGAGGTCTTGTTGCACACCACCTAAAGTCCAGCTTGGAAGGTAATCGTCATCTGCTTTATGGTAGCGCTTCGCGATGAAGCTAGGGTCGGTATCGCCTAAGCTCATAAATAAAATGGAAGGCACGCCCTGTTTAGCAAGCGCGAAGTGATCCGAGCGAAAGAACAATCCATTTTGAGGTCGCGGATCCATTTTGACGTTTCGCCCTTGTAGCGCGGCAGCTGTTGCTAAATCATCTTCAATAGATAAATAGCCTTCGCCGTACTGCAAGATGTAATCGACGCCATCATTTACATTCATGCCATCGATATTTAGAAAAGCCACCATGTTTGACGTAGGTACGGGTGGGTTATTTGCAAAATAATCTGCACCGAGTAGCCCTGTTTCTTCAGCGGTAAACGCGCTGAACATAAGTGTGCGTGCAAAGCCCTCTTCGCGTTTTGAAAGCGCATCTGCCAATGTGAGCACACCTGCTACGCCAGACGCGTTGTCTACCGCACCATTGTAAATAGTGGTTTGGCCGTTTTTATCAACTTTGCCTAAGTGATCCCAGTGAGCGTGAAGCATTACCCACTCTTCTGGCTTATCCGTTCCTTCTAAAATACCTGCTACGTTTTGCGATTCGGCGCGCTCTATTGTATTAGTGAAACTCAACGATGCTTTCGTGTTTAGGGCGATGGGCGTAAACCCAGGCTTTGAAGCTTTGTTTTTAAGCTCGCCATAATCTAACCCCGCCTTTTCAAACAGCTGTCTGGCGGCATGTAGGTGAAGCCACCCCATTACACCAACTTGTGAAGCATTGTTGTTGTCGTCGACTAAACTGAATTTGGTATTGGAATTTGAGTTTTCGACTACGCCCCATCCGTAGCCCGCTGGCATGGTTTCATGAATGATGAAGACCGCTTCCGCCCCCTGCCTAGCAGCTTCTTCATATTTGTATGTCCAACGACCGTAATAGGTCATTGCGTTGCCCTGAAAAAGATTTGGATCTTTAGACGCAAAACCCGGGTCGTTTACCAGCATTACAACGGTTTTTCCTTTTACATCAAGGCCGGCGTAATCATTCCAATTGTACTCTGGGGCATTAATGCCATAACCCACAAAAATAACGTCACTATTTGCAAGTGAGTAGTCATTAACAATGCGCTGAGTTCGGGCGGTAAACTCGCTACCTGCGCTAAAATCAAGCCCGCCTATTTTTAAGTTTGAAATGTTCTTAGGCGTTATTTTGGCTAAAGGCACAGCTTGGGTGTAGCTATCGCCAAAGGCTGGCTTCAACCCTAGCTTTTTGTATTGGGTTACCAAGTAATCGACTGTTTTCTCTTCACCTTTCGACAAAGGCCCTCGCCCTTCAAACTCATCGCTTGCCAGTGTTTTAACGTGCTGACGATATACGTCCAAATCGATAGAGGCGTCACTCAGCGTCATCTCTTCACTTTTTGCCGTCGCCGACGATTTAACCGAAGCTAAGTTAAAAGCAGGTGCTTCGGCATTCGCCGAACCAGTCATTAAAGTAGAAGTAAGTACGGAAGCGGCGCATACAAAGGAAAAGGCGCGATAAGGTTTGCAAAGATAAGTAAACATAAGCCATTGGTACAAATAAAAAAGGATACCGAAGGGTATCCTTTACCGCATACTATCTCAACGCCAAAGCGACTAAACCACAAGAATGGGGTCAGAGTACATTTAAATTGGGGTCAGAGTACATTTCTTCGGTTTTGAAGCGAAAAACTAACTAACAAACTTCACCATCGGTTTTCGCCATGAGGCAAAAATACAAAAATGGGGGCAGTGTACTTTTCTTCAGTTTTGAAATAGGTAAAGCCAATAATGTACTCTGACCCCATTATTTAAATGTACTCTGACCCCATTTTTTTTTGGGTTTATAGGCCCATGGCGTGGCTGACAAAGGCGTTTTTAATGGTGCTGAGTTTATCTGTGGCTGAAAGGCCAATTCCTCTGACCAACTTTTTGAAAGGGTCGTCGCCGTCGAATAAGAATTTGAAGCCGTCCATTGCGGCAATCATTTTCATGGCTTCTGTTTTACGGCTTCGTTCGTAGCTGCGTAAGTGTTTGTACAAACCTATGTCTTTGCTCGATACTTTTAAGTTGTTTAGGGTTTCCGCCAATGCGAGCGCATCTTGCATACCCAAGTTAGCGCCCTGACCTGCAAGCGGGTGAATGGTATGAGCAGCATCGCCTACTAGCACCACACCGTCTTTAGCCCACTGGCGTGCATAACGCATGGTCAACGGAAAAGCGGCGCGCTCTGTTTCAAGCGCTATAGTGCCAAGAACGCTATTGCTAGCCGCAGTTAACGCATTACAGAACGCAACGTCGTCCAACGCCATTAGTGAGTTCGCTTGCTCTGGTGTTTGTGACCACACAATTGAACATACATTTGGCTCAGACATAGGCAGTAGCGCGAGCGGCCCTGTGGGTGTGAACGCTTGTCTCGCCACATTATTATGCGGCTCTACCGTTGTGATATTAGCGACAATCGCCGTATGTTCGTAGTCTTTAAAAGTAATAGGCAGGCCAGCCTGCTTTCTTACAAATGAGTTGGCGCCATCAGCGCCTACTAATAATCTGCAGCTTAGTACGTCATCATTATCTAGCATCAGCATGGTTTGATTTGGACCAGCTAACACTCTATCAATACCCGCAGTAATCAACTGCACATTAGGCTGCGCTTCCACAGATTTAGACAGTGCATTAACCAAAGCTTGGTTCTCTACAATCACGCCAAGCGCATCGCTTCCCATTTCATCACATGAAAAGTGAATATCGCCAAAACTATCTTTGTCCCATACATGCATGTCGGTGTAAGGGTTGGCGCGGTCTTGCTGTAAATGAGGCCACACGTCAAACTGCTGCAGCGCTTTAATATTCGCCTGGTTGATGGCACTCACTCTTGCCGTCGGCTTATCTTCAAGTGCTTGATAACATGAAGCCTTATCAATAACGGCTACGCTCAGTTCGCTTTCTTTTAGCGCCGCTGCAAGGGTTAGCCCTACAATCCCGCCGCCTACTATCGCTATATCAACATGTTGCATTGTTATCTCTATTTTTCTGTGAAGTTTCGCCGTAGCCGGTCGTATGCTTAACAAACGCTTTTTTCGCCTGAGGCATCATACTTAACGCCAGTAGCGATACATTACGCCCAATTACTGTAGGAAAATACTGATTTGAAAAAGTGCGTACCAAGGTGTCAGTTAAAACAACCGTTTTATCTCTATCTGCTTTACGTAAATTAGCGTAATGCTGAGTGACGCTAAAAGCGCCGGCATCGAAATTACATGATGCATTGGTTTCACTTTGCTCGATGTGCGTCTCACTCTGAGCAGAGTTCAAAGTTGAATTTGGCGATGAAGTTAACGCTTCGTTTGGCAAAGTACTCTCAATATTACTCAACGCTGATTGCTGTGTGTATTTTTGCGCTTCCGCTTGCAGTACAGACACTAAGCTACTTAAATCGCGTAGACCTAAATTAAAACCCTGCCCTGCAATAGGGTGCAGAGCCTGCGCTGCATTCCCTACCAGCACTGTACGGTGGCTAGCGACCTGCTCGGCTTTAGTCAGCGCCAAGGGATAACTTGCCAATTCACTCACTCTGAGCACTTTGCCTTGTCTATAGCCAAACGCTTCTTGAAGGGCCTGAATGAATGCCTCTTCACTTAATGCCATTAAAGACTTTGCGGCGTCAGTTTCTGCCGTCCACACAACAGAAAAGCCGTTCCCAGCGGCTTTAACACCATCTATTTCGCTGTCAAAAGGAAGGAATGCTAGCGGTCCGTTTTCAGTAAAACGCTCGTACGCTTTGTTTTCATGGGGAAGCTGGGTGTGAACATTAAAGACAATTGCGGTTTGATGATAATCTGCAATCGTTTTTGTAATGCCAATCTGTTCAGCTAACCCCGAACGACCGCCATCAGCGAGTACCAACAGTTTTGCCTTAAGCGATTGCCCGCTATCTAGCTGCACCTCTACAAAATCGCGGTGCTGCTTTACATTCGTTACTTTGGCGGGTGCAATATATTGGTAACTTGAACTGGCATTTGCCGCCAATCGAGTCAGCGCGCTTAAGCTCACGACTTGCCCGAATGCTTCAATGTGATAGTCGCTACTTTCAAGATTTAATAAACCTAAATGCCCTTTATCACTAACCTCAATATGCTTAATTTGAGGAGGCAATTCACCATTGTGTTGTTTGGCTAAGTTATCTAAATCTAACCCCAACTGTGCGAGTTCGTTTACCGTGCGCCTTGCTAAAGCAATAACACGGGTGTCGGTAAAAGGGTTAAAATCCTCAAAGCTTTTACTGGTTTGCTCGGGGTCTGCTGCATCTATAAGAGTGACGGACAGCCCTGAGTTATCAACAGGTGATACTTTTTCTGCAAGCGCTTTAGCTAATACAGTACCTACAATACCACCACCAATAATTACTACATCAACCGCTTTTGCCGATTCCACTGTCTTCGTCTTCCTGTCGCCCAGAGACTTCGTTTTTGTTTCTAAAGCATTAATTCTGGGATTTTATTCTTCGCATAAAAGGCTAATTTTCTAGCGTGCATTTTCCCGAAAGGGCTTATTTCGCTTTTGTCACGATATTGCAAACTAAGGCAATCTTTAACAATTACGCTTTACTTTCAGCCATTAGCGCTTCAATTGCATCGATATCTTTTGGCACATCCGCGGTAAGGATATCTACACCTGTCGCGGTAATCACAACATCATCTTCGATGCGTACGCCAATACCTTTATATTTTTCAGGTGCATCGCTGTCGTGGCCAATATAAACACCCGGCTCAACAGTAATAACCATACCCGGCTTTAACGGGCGGTCCTCACCGTCAATTTTGTAGTTGCCTACATCGTGCACATCTAGCCCTAAAAAGTGCCCCAAACCGTGCATGTAAAACTCTCGCCATGTCTCATTTTCAAGGTTCTCCGCCACACTACCTTCAAGTACGCCAAGGTCAACTAAACCCTGGGTAATAATTTCCACGCTATGTAGCATAGCTTCAGAAAGCGTAACCCCTGGCGCTAACATGTCTAACACGCTTTTTTGTGCTTTTAATACAACGCTGTAAATCTCGCGCTGTGCATGTGTGAACTTCCCATTTGCTGGGAATGTTCGTGTAATATCAGCAGCATAGCCTTGATATTCTGCGCCAGCATCGATCAAGATCAAATCACCGTCATTTACCTGCGCGTTATTTTGTGTGTAATGCAAAATACAAGCATTTTCGCCACTTCCTACAATGGTACTGTAGGCAGGCGAACGGGCCCCCGCCATGGCGAACTCGTGATGAATTTCAGCTTCTAACTGATACTCGTAACATCCTGGAGCAGCAAACTGCATAGCCCGCTTGTGTGCACGGGCACTTATCTCACCCGCAGCTTTCATCACAGCCACTTCACACGCCGATTTGAACAAGCGCATTTCATGCAACATAGGTTGTAGGTCATGCACCGCTCGGGGCGCTAGTGATTCCTTAGGGGCATCGCGCAAGGTATTTAAGGCTTCAGTAAACAGCCGATCGTGGCTCTTATTGTGGCCTAATGAAAAGTACACATTGTCTTGACCTTGAATTGACGCTAATAGCGCTTCTTCAAGTTCTTGTAGTTCAAATGCTTCATCTAAGCTAAACCGAGCGAGCGCTGCTTCAGCTCCTAAGCGTTTACCGTGCCAAATTTCTGCACTCTTGTCTTTCTCTTGTACCACCATCGCACGATAGCTTTCACCGTAGCGAGGGTGATTAGACAAAATCAGCCACGCGTTTGGTTCTTCAAACCCTGTCAGATACCAAAAATCACTGTCTTGCCTAAACGTATATTCGGTATCGCGGCTGCGGGTTACCATGCTTGCGGCAGGGACAATACACACACTGTTCGGCTTGCATTGTGCAAGCAGTCGGTCTTGCCTAGCGATAAACTCTTGCGCACTAATCATATAAGAGAAAACCCTAAAAAATCTCGTTGAAACAAATGGCGACTTGCTGCCACTGTATTCGCTTTAGCTTGTTATTAGTGTACGGATGGCGTGTCTTGTTGATCATCTAGAAGTGATTGACCAAGCTCACTAAAGCATAAAATTGCCGAGATTTTTACGTACTCTTCAACTTCCAACAACGCTTTTTCTGACTCTTCATCTGCGTCCATCGGCTCTTCCATACGTGAAATATCCGAAAAATCTTCAAGCGCTTCTTTTACGTCTTCTGAGCATTGCATCAGGTCTTGCTGGTGTAAGCCAAATCCAAGCATGAACCCCTGCACCCAGTTAATGAGTGCCGCGCCGCGATCGTTGATAGGCGCTTGGTCGTCAGGGAGTAACAAAGTGAGCGCAAATTCTGGCTCAAGCAACTGCTGACAAATTTGATTGAAAAGCGTATTTAAAAGGTGCTGAGTTGAATCGCTAAACGCGTCGCCCTGATTAATAGTTTCGCTTAAGGCTTCAAGCCATTTTTGGTCGGTAAGCGACATGCCCCCACACAGCATTCCGCATAGAATGCCATGCACTTCTGCGGCGTCAACAATCACGCCTTGCTGAGAGAGTTTATTACTTACGCTATCGTAATCGAGCTGTTTATCCACGAATCGTTCTCTTTTGTTTTGAATAGTTTGAGATACAAGCGCCACTTTTACATAGCAGTATATTACTGTCTATTTTGGCGGTGACTTATGTCAATGTCATCTCTTGATGGAATTAATACTAGCAAAAATCAATGTGCAACGCTTCCTTTTGCCTTGCCTTTGCCCTAACTTTGAACAGACCAAAGACCGCTCTTCAAGCTATTGTAGTCATCAGTCGTACACACTTTGCACAGCTAGCGGTAAGCATTGATTACGCACTGCTCAAACAGTATCGAATTTTAGGTCATTCACCTAAATTCATTGCTGTATGGCTAGCAACATAGACAGATTTAATCTAAGATCGTTGATGTTGGATACGGAATTCCTCTCGCATCAGCGTTACGACATTCTTTCGCGTTTTAATAGTCAATTTACCTGATTGGTTGTTATTGAGCTTCTTTTATATGCGTGTATAATTGCTGACCAATTGGTCAAGAAAATAGTATTTTTTTACCGCTTTTATAATCACCACGCAAAATAGTTATAAAGCGCCTTAGCTGATCCTCTTCACTGGATCTCGCGTTTGTTATACCCTGTTGCGTTAATACAACAACAATGTTTCCTGGGATGTTTGCTAGTTCATTCATGTCCCTGGCCGATGCTTTAAACCAAGGAAGTTGAAACAGCTGCTATTGTGCAAGCTCGACGCGTATCGAGAAGCCTACGGCAATTGTGATACTTCCGCCCTGAACTTTTCGGTTCACGGGCGAAACATGGACAGCGGCATTCTGGGAAGCGCCCTCTTTCGACGGAAGAAGAAATGGCAATAATAAATTTTGGCTCTATAAATATTGACCACGTTTATCAGGTAGAACACTTTGTGCAACCTGGTGAGACGTTGGCCTCTACCCATTACCAAACCTTATTAGGTGGTAAGGGTGCAAACCAGTCTATTGCTTTAGCGCAAGCAGGTGCAGACGTACGACACGTCGGTAGCATTCACGAAAACGACGCATCATTCAAACAAGACCTTATCAAAAAAGGTGTTGATTGCCGCGGTGTGAAGTGTTCAGAAGTCCCTTCAGGCCACGCGATTATTCAAGTTACGCCAAGCGGTGAGAACGCCATTGTATTATTTGGTGGTGCTAACCAAACCATTACTGCGAAAACAGTAATGCAGGCGCTAGACGATACGCGTCCTTCAGACTGGGTATTAACTCAGAATGAAACCAGCAGCATTGAAGAAGTACTTCGCCAAGCGAAAGAAAAGCAGCTTAAAGTAGCCTTTAACCCAGCGCCTATGAGCGAGTCGGTTAAGCAACTTCCATTGGATTGTGTCGATTTACTTATTGTAAACGAAACAGAAGCTGCCGCGATTACCGGTAAAGAAGAACTTGAAGATATTGTGACAGTGTTCAAAGAGCAGTGGTCACACTGCGAAGTTATTATTACACTGGGTAAGGCTGGTGTAATGATGCTGCGCAAAAACGATGTTGTGGAAGTAAAAGCATTCTCTGTAGATGCGGTAGATACCACTGCAGCTGGTGACACCTTTATCGGTTATTTCCTGTCTGCATACAGCAACCACACCGATGCTAAGCAAGCATTGCGTCGCGGGTGTGCAGCTTCGGCCATTGCGGTAACACGCGAGGGCGCAGCACAGAGTATTCCAACACAAAAAGAAGTGGATCGTTTCTTAGCGAAACACGCCAACTAGCAAGACGCATTGAGATAAATTGATGGCACATAAGATCATATTAGATACGGATCCGGGGATTGATGATGCAATGGCGATCTTTTTCGCTTTCCAATCTCCAGATATTGAGGTACTCGGCTTAACTACCGTTTACGGTAACGTTCCAGTAACAATGGCTGCGCAAAACGCACTGACACTTTGTGAAATTGCAGGTAAAGATATCCCTGTAACCAAAGGTGTAGGTATGCCATGGGTTGGCCCTGAGTCAACGTACGCACACTTCGTACACGGTGAGCATGGCTTTGGCCATATTAAGCCTGAAGCGCCTAAAACCGAGCTTGACCCACGCAGCTCTGCGCAGTTTATCGTTGATATGGCGCGTAAATATCCTGGTGAAATCACCATTGTTGCTATTGGCCCATTGGGTAACCTGGCACTTGCACTTCGTCTTGAGCCAGAACTGCCTAAGTTGGTGAAAGGCGTTAGCATTATGGGTGGTGCGGCGTTTGTACCAGGTAACGTTACGCCGGTAGCTGAAGCAAACATTTGGAATGATGCGCACGCGGCGGAAATCGTGTTTGCGGCAGACTGGGAACTGACCATGTTTGGTTTGGACGTAACAAACTTCACGCCGTTCTCGCCAGCCTTTGTTGAAATGCTTGAAGAGAAAAACAATACCCTTGGTGGTTTTGTGAAAGAAAGCGCCCAGTTCTACATGGATTTCTACTCGCAAAACCGTGAAGATCGCGTGTGTTTCTTCCACGATGCATTCCCGATTGCCCACCTTCGCCACCCTGAGCTATTTGAACTGACTGAAGGTCACGTTCGCGTTGGAACAGGGACACTAGATAGAGGGCAAACTGTAGTTGCGCCTAAAGGTACAACACCGAGTCCACTATGGAATGAAGCAAATACCATAAAGGTAGCGACTAAAGTTGACCACAAAAAGCTGGAACAACTATTCATAGACACCTACGCTCTATGATATGTTTAAGGGATTGTTAATAAACAATCCCTTTTTTATTTACAGCTAGGTTTAAACTCAACGGTTATGAAAGCGGCGCCCCTCCCTCAAAATGAAGATGAACGTCTTGCCGAACTACTCAGCTACGACGTACTCGATACTGAAGCTGAACAACTCTTTGATGACCTTACAGCCCTGGCCTCTCAAATTTGTGAAACCCCTATTGCGCTTATCAGCCTCATTGATCCAAACCGCCAATGGTTTAAATCACGGGTAGGTTTAGACGCAGAAGAAACATCACGAGACATCGCGTTTTGCTCACACGCTATTTTGCAAAGCGATGTGTTTGAAATACCTAACGCTACGTTAGACCCCCGGTTTCACGATAACCCGCTGGTGACTGGCGCGCCTGATATTCGGTTTTATGCCGGCGCACCACTGATTACCCCGTCTGGTCATGCAATTGGCACGCTGTGCGCCATTGATAGCAAACCACGCAAGCTAACCGAAACACAAAAAGCCTCGCTCCAAACCTTAAGTAAATCGGTAGTAGCACATTTAGAGTTAAAGCGGAAAAACCGAGAGCTTGAGCGCACCAGTCAATTCAAGTCTGACTTTCTTTCTTACGTAAGCCACGAAATTAGAACGCCGCTTAATGCCATAAATACGTTTAGTCAGTTGCTTGAAGGCGAAGCCCAAAAGTTAAATTTGCCCTCGTCATTTACCACCCCGCTTTCTCATGTAAGCCAAAGCGGTGAAAGGCTTTTAGAAATAGTAAATTCTGTTTTAGATATAAAGCAGATAGAAGCGGGGAAAATGCGTGTGATGCCACGTGCGGTGAATACCAAAGACTTTTTCACCCACTTATTTTCGCTTACTAAGATCCGCGCTGAAGACAGCGGTATCGTATTTAGCACCAGTATTGATGGCGCTGTGCCCGACTCGTTGTTTTTCGATGACACCAAATTTGGTCAAATTGCGCTTAATTTGCTGTCGAATGCGATTAAGTTCACTAGTCACGGCAAGTCAGTAAAAGCGCAGGTAAAATACAAAAGTGGCAAAGTAATATTTAATGTCATTGATCAAGGCATTGGTATGAGCGATGACGATCAAAAGCGGCTTTTTACACCTTTCGAGCGAATGGAAAATGCCCGTCAGATAAGTGGAACCGGCTTAGGCTTGAATATATCAAAGCGCCTTGTCGAGCTCATGGACGGGTCTATTAAAGTTAGTAGCAAGTTGAATCACGGTACCCGAATAAGTGTGACCTTACCTGCCGACGCCCTAAGCGCAAACCAGTTCGTTGAGGCACAACCGCGTAGCTTTGTTGCCCAAGTAAACATAGATAACTCAGTAAATGTATTGGTAGTTGAAGACCACCATATAAACCAAGTGGTTATTCAAACCTTGTTCGAAAAACTGGGCGTGTCGCTTTCTGTGGTAAGCACTGGCGAGGAAGGCGTTGAATACGCCAAGTCTAATCCCGTCGACTTAGTACTTATGGATCTTAATTTGCCAGGTATTCAAGGCGATGAAGCAACAGTAAAAATAAAGGGGTTTAAGCCAAACTTGCCTATTGTTGCATTGACGGCCGATGTCATTACCCAGCCTGAATATTTGCGAGAACAAGGTCTTGATGACGTACTCACTAAACCGATAGATAGTAGTGAATTGGTGCGTGTGCTTAATCACTACTTAGGGCAAAAAGACCGCTGAGCGCTTTTGGCAACCATAGCGACGGAGCAGTTTTGGGCAGGTCTATAAAGCCTTAGCTTCCAAGCGTGATAGTATAGGTCATTATGTTTTTAGGCTAGGAGCACACTTTCGCTATGTCATCTCCATACTCCAATCGCGATGCGACCACTCCAATAGCATCTAGCAAAACTACGATGACAGAGATAACTTCAGCATCGGCGGTATCTCAAAAAGCTTTTTCGAGCTCGTTGCCAAGGGCTTCTCAAATCAGCAGGGTGGCAAGCGTATCACAGCACACAATGCAGGCCCGCTCGCTTCTTCGAAAGCAGCTTCGTGAAGCACGTCGTGCGTTAACCCAAGAACAACATGAAGAAGCGGCTAAGCGCATTGCTGTTCAACTAAGTGCTCTGCCCTTTTTCGATAATAGCGCTACCATTGCGGGATATTTAGTTAACGATGGCGAAGTGAATTTAAAATACGCCATTGAAACTGTTTGGCAGTCTTCACAAAACAAAAAGTTCGCTTTACCTGTATTACACCCGGTGTGCAAAGGCCACCTGCTGTTTTTAACCTACGATACGCATTCTCCTTTGGTTAAAAACAAGTACAACATTGAAGAGCCTGTTTTGTCGTGTGAAAACGTTGTTCCCGTTACGCATTGTGATGTAATTCTTATGCCGCTTGTAGGGTTTGACGTAAACGGAAACCGCTTGGGCATGGGCGGAGGTTATTACGACCGCACGCTCAGTTTTACAAAACGAGCTTTTGACCACTATTCGTCTTTAACTAAACAAGCGCCTAAGTTGGTGGGCATTGCGCACGACATTCAAGAAGTCGATTCGCTTCCTGTCGCGCCATGGGATGTGCCCCTTGATGCCATCGTGACGCCATCTCGCATACTGCAGTTTACGAAATAGTAATAATCAGTATAACAAATTGAACATATGAACTTGTGGGTTCACGTGCGCTTATAAGTTACACTTCAAAACAAAATAAGTCGGAGAGTGACCATGGATCAGAACGCAAAAAAACAGGCCGTAGCTAAAGCAGCCATCGAATATGTTGAAGCAGACAGCATTGTCGGTGTAGGTACAGGCTCTACCGTAAACTTCTTCATTGAAGAACTCGGTAAAATTAAGCACAAAATTGAAGGTGCGGTTTCTAGCTCAGAAGCTTCCACCGAGCGCTTAAAAGCCCTTGGCATTGAAGTATTCGAGTTAAATGAGGTAAGCAATCTATCGGTTTATATCGATGGGGCTGATGAAGTAACCGAACACAAGCATATGATCAAAGGCGGAGGTGCAGCACTCACCCGTGAGAAAATTGTGGCCGGTGCCGCGACCACGTTTGTGTGTATTGTAGATGAGAGCAAACGGGTACCTGTATTAGGCTCGTTCCCACTTCCAGTAGAAGTTATTCCCATGGCTCGCTCTTTTGTAGCTCGCGAGCTAGTAAAACTTGGTGGCGACCCAGAGTACCGACAAGGTGTTGTGACAGATAACGGCAACGTTATTTTAGATGTTCATAACCTTGAGATACTCAACCCTCGTGAACTTGAGCAAAAAATCAATAATATTCCAGGTGTGGTGACTAACGGTATTTTCGCTCTGCGAGGGGCTGATATTGTGCTGAGTGCCACAAACAATGGGGTTGAAACCTTTAAGTGATTATTGAGCGCAAACCACAGCGCAGTAGTATTTTTATCGGTTTTTAGACAGCGCGCTTGTGTAAGCTTCATTAGTTGAAAGCATTTGCCCTAGCGCGTGCATGATAGAAATCGCGTCTGTTTTTCGTGATATTCCGAAACGGTGAAAAGCTATACAAAATACTACTTTCAACTTAAAGCATTTTCTGTTAATTTCCGTTTAGACGTCTAGATGTCCTTTCTTATAAGAGCGCTAGACATCTGAATATTACGTTAGTTGAGGCGCGGTTACTCAGTAACAAAAGCAATCAACGTGATTATAAAAAGCTTGGTAGCAGTTATGCTAAGCCAAGGCTTTCAGGGCAATGCTGCGATGTAATTGCAGCGCTGGGGGTAGCGTCTTGGCGTGTTTATTACCCATAGGTTCGTGTGAGTCTTAGCCTGGCAACGCCAGCAAACCAAATTACATCAGTGAGAGATAGCGAGTTCATGAGCAAAGTTTCATTAGAGAAGGATAAGATCCGAATTTTGTTGTTGGAAGGTGTTCACCAAAGTGCTTTGGAAACACTAAAGAGCAATGGGTATAGCAATATTGAATTTCTTAAAACTTCTCTTCCTGAAGACGAGTTAATTGAGAAGATTAAAGACGCCCACTTTGTTGGTATTCGCTCGCGCACACAAATTACAGAGAAAGTGGTTGAAGCAGCGCAAAAGCTCGTGGCCATTGGTTGTTTCTGTATTGGTACCAACCAAGTAGATCTTGAAGCCACACAACGTCGCGGCATTCCCGTGTTTAATGCACCATTTTCAAATACTCGTTCGGTTGCGGAACTTGTACTTGGCCAAATTATTCTTCTTCTTCGCCAAGTACCAAGCAAGAACGCCAAGGCTCATCGTGGCGAATGGGAAAAGACCGCGGTAGGTTCTTACGAAGCACGTGGAAAAACGCTTGGTATCATCGGTTACGGCCACATTGGAACACAGCTTAGTATTCTTGCTGAGCACTTGGGTATGCGTGTTCAATTTTTTGATATTGAAGACAAGCTTGTACTAGGTAACTCAGCGCAAGTAAAGTCGCTAGAAAAGCTACTTAATACATCTGATGTAGTTTCACTTCACGTTCCTGAAACCCCACAAACTCAAGATATGATTGGTGAAAAAGAACTGTCTCAAATGAAAAAAGGCAGCATTCTTATCAATGCATCTCGTGGTACTGTGGTTGACATTGATGCTCTTGCTAAGGCATTGGAAAGCGGCCATCTTAACGGCGCTGCCATTGATGTATTCCCAGTTGAGCCTAAGTCGAATACTGAAGAATTTGAGTCTCCGCTTCGCGCATTTGACAATGTAATTCTTACCCCGCACGTAGGTGGTAGCACGCAAGAAGCACAAGAAAACATTGGAATTGAAGTGGCAGGCAAATTGGCAAAGTACAGCGATAATGGCTCTACACTCTCAGCGGTTAACTTCCCTGAAGTATCACTGCCAGAGCACACTGGCCGTTCGCGCTTACTTCATGTACACAAAAACCAGCCTGGTATTCTTACGCAAATTAACCAAGCGTTTGCAGAAAAAGGCATCAACATTGAAGCTCAGTACCTACAAACTAACGCTGAAATTGGTTATGTGGTGGTAGATGTTAAAGAAGACCGCGGTTATGAAGCGCTAGCAGAACTTCAGCAAATTGATGGTACGATTAAAACGCGTATTCTTCACTAAGATTAGTGCGTTAGGCCAAAACAAAAAAACGCTGCACAATGTGCAGCGTTTTTTTTATACGTGAACTCAGCTCACCGTTTTTACTCTAAAGTTTAATTTACAGTAAAACAGTGAAGCGCTTCCCCCAACCTTCTGCTGGGCAAGCGCTCTTTCAGGGCTTAGAAGAAGTTATAAACTAAGCTTACCGCAGTTTCTGTGTCTAACTTCTCAACGTCTTCATCAACATTGGTGTTGTGGTCAAGTTTGAAAGAAAGACGCATAGAAAGGTTACCGCTAATCGTAGCAGTTAGGGCTGATTCAGCACGTGATTTCGTGTTATCAGAACCCACTTCCGTACTCACGGTTTGGGTAAATTTAGCAGTATCAGAAATTTTCCAAGAGTAAGCTGAAGATGCACGAACAATTACGCTATCTAGGTTTTCGCCGTCTTGGGTTTCAATGAACGAGTAACCAGGACCAATTGAGTATTCAAGAGTATGGCGCTTGTTTTCAAGCACTTTCTGGTTCCAACCAGCAGCAATAGTAGATTGGTAATTAAAGTTGCTAAAACGGTCGTCTTCATAAGAAGCGAAGCCGAATAAACGGTTATCAGGATTTTCTAGCTTGTAGTTACCTTGCGCTGAGCCAAAGAACTTCTGGGCTGAAGTAAACTCAAAGTCTTCTTGTTGACCTGCCTCATTCTCTTGTTGAACCGTTTCCTCTTTGTATAGTCCTTTTAGAACGTAATCGTTGCTCCATTTCTCTAGTTCCTGGTGAGCCTGAATACCCACACTGATGGAAGTCGTTTCAGTGTTACCTGACGTTGAGATAAATCCAAGTTCACCTTCCATTGTAAAAGGTTTAACTTCGTCATCTTGAGCAAAAACGGCAGGTGAAAGAGTAATTGCAACTAAAGATACAAGCACTTGCTTTTTCATTGAACAATCCTATTGATTATCGGTCCATTTGCTGTACTCGATACCCTTTGAACAGCAGGGCGGTACAACACGATTTTTTAAAAAAGAGATCTGCTAGATAGTGCCGCTGGATTGCGAACACTAAGAACAATGCTGCGCAGTGTACATTTTCAAACCTCTCAGTCAATGCGAACGCGGTAAAAACACAAGGATTACCCGTTAAATTACACTAATTAACTAAAAAAATTGATAGACCAGCGCGACGGAGGTTTCTGTACTTAATGCAGCGACATCTTCTGCGGTGTCGGTTTCATGATTGAGTATGAAAGACAATTTCATGGCCAACGATCCAAAAACGTTGGCTGAAAGCGAAGTTTCAGAACGTGATTTCGTATTTTCCTCACCCGCTTCCGTGCTAACAAACTGCCTGAGCTTAGCCCCTGAGCTCCAGCGGTATTTGTACTCGGCAGATGCACGCACAATGATACCGTCATTCACTACACTTTCGTTGTCTTCTTCGGCCTCGATAAAACTGTAGCCAGGTCCAATGCTGTAACGAAATTCACTGTCTTCATTTCGCCAAAGGCGCTGAGACCAGCCGGCTGCGAGCGAGGCGCGGTGATCATACCCGGTAAATTGATCATCTTCATAATCGCCGTACATAAAAAGGCGACGACCGGGAGTAAGAAGCTTATAGTCAAATTGCGCACTGGTAAAAAAGCGCTGAGCACTGACATCACGCTCTGTAGTAGGAGTACCGCTCTCTTTGTAGAGCAATTCTGCAAAGTAGACACTGCTCCAATTTTCCGTCTCATGATCAGAGTTGACCGCAGCTTTGACGCTAGCTGCTGACGTATTGCCTGTGTTGACCAGAATACCGAGTTCCCCATCAAGGGTAAAACGTGGAATTTCGTCATCGGTGTCGGGTGTGAAGTCAGCATGATAAAGGGTCTGAATAAGGTCCCTTGCACTTGCGGGCGCACACACGCAACAGCAAACAATGCCAACAACAAAGCTTGGCCGGAAGATTTTTTTGAACATAATCTGATTTACGTTTAGCGTTATGGTTTTTAGATTACGTCTTAGTACGACGCTTGTTATACCAATCCTCTGGATGAGCTTTACTACATCTTGCTAATTATCAGTAAAGTGACGGAAATGTTGCACCGAAAGCTCAGTGAATAAGCGACACAATTTTTGCCGTTTCTTGTTCGGCGTACTCAATTGAATTGCTTATCACTTCCATGTCGAGACTTACTGTATTGGCTATCTCAGGGGTAAAAAGTTCAATGTCCGCATAACATTCTTTATCCAACTGACTGACGGTTATGCGACTAGCCAGAGATAACACACAAATATCTATGTCAGACTTGTGCTTAGCGTCATCATTCATGAACATTACCGGATAGTACAACCCAATAGGTAAGTGCCAATTTTCGAGTATGATACCGCTGCAATGCGCAAACGTAAAACCGAATTGCCCCAACTGGTTGATATGTGGCAATTCCTTTTTATCTAAGGCCAAATAAGCTTGGTAGCGCTTAGGTTCACGTTTTGCCACCACTAATTCACTTAAGTTTTGCAGTATGCCCATTACAAAGAAGCGTTCTGCTCCACGAACATTGAGTCGCATCGCAAGGCTTTTTGCGACCATGCCGCAATACACAGACGCATACCAATGCCTATCTAAACTTATCAATTTAGTATCGAAGCGTTTAAATGCCGTACTGGCCGTTTCGGCAATAACCAAATTGTACAAAGCTTCTCCGCCGATCACACTGATGGCTTTGGAAACTGATTCTACTTGCGACGGGAAACGGAATAGCGAACTATTGGCAAGCCTTAGAACCTTCGCGGTAAGGGAAGGATCTGCACTTATAAGTTCACCAATGTCTTCTGCACTGGAACGGGGATCGTCTAACGTTGAACGTAAGCGCACACAAATATCGGGTAACGTGAATGATTTCGCGGCATACGAAACATACTTATCTAACGACATCTAAAAACTCTCAGTCTATTCTTTTTATCAAACTTAAGGCCGCTCATTCTGAACTTGAAGGGTCGTCAAACAACATATATTGTCCGTTTGCTTCACCCAGCTCCTTTTGCTCTTGCTTACGAGCGCGCATAAGCACTGCTTTTTTACGCCGAGCACATGCACTAATAATTTTGCGCTTTGTTGCGTCGTCAACCTTAAGCCAGTACAAACGCTCATCACGACTTCGATAACACCCCTTACAGAAGCCTCTTGGTCCGGACTCACACACACCAATACAAGGGCTAGGAATTTCGAAAAATTCCAACTGTTGGGATTGTGATTTTTGTTCCGTCATGTCTATGGCATAACCTGTAAAAGGTGAAACGAATACCATGCACTGTGACTTTTCAGGCAAGCAGCAGTGGCCACGCTTTAGCTTTATCCATATAAATTAAAACGCATGTTCTAATATCTAACCACTAGACATTAGCAGTAAAGCATTTCGATTACTTAAGCCTGACTGCCTAAGCACTGAGCAAATACGACTAGCAGGCTCACATAATTAACTCATAGCATAGCACGAAATAGGACATGTTGACCGTTAGACCCTACCCTATAGCCTGTTAAACTAATCAATTAACGTATATTCAATGGTGGAAACCACACGCACTTTCTTAATATGCGGATGATGACTGTCGCGACTTGAAATACTAAACTGCCCTTGGTTAGCACGCTTAATCTTGCCTAAGGTACTTTTCGAATCTTTAGCAAACTTTTCCGCAACCTCACGTGCGTTTAACGTAGCCTCTTCTATCATTTCAGGTTTTACGTCATTTAAGCGCGTGAACACGTAGTCAGGCTGCGCGCGATAGCTTTGGTCTGATAATACAATACCGGTTTTAATCAGCTCGCCTATTTGCTGCATAAGCTCTCGCACTTTTTCAACATCGTCTGAAAATACTGTAACGGTTTGAATAGCGCTGTAGCGAAATGGCGCTTTTTCGCTACTTCCATATTGCTGTGCTAGTTTATCGTTGATTTCAGGCTTACCTATCGTAATACTTTCAGCAGTTATCCCTTTTTCTTCTAGGAATTTAGCCACATTTAGGCTGTTTTTCTCAATGTGCTCGTACAGCTGAGGTAAATCGTTGCCCGCGTCTACAAATTGAATAGGCCAAATAACCTGATCTGCGATGTACTCTCGCTCCGACAGCCCTTTTACGGTGACTACCCTATCCCATGTTTGCATATCGTTCATGGCAGAAGATACCTGAACGCCAAATAAAGACACCGCAATGACCATGCCCAACGCCATCACTATTGCCGCACCTACCTTCATTTTAATCTCCATTTTATCTGTTGTGCTTTCACGTAACTTTTAGGATATAAGCGAATATAAGCTTTACAGCTACGTAAAACGAGAAGAATGCTGACCAATGGTGGCAAAAAAAGGCCACTCATATGAGTGGCCTAAAGAGCCCCTTAAGAGGGCAACGCTTGGGTAGACGGGAGAGTTAACCTTTACGCTGTATGAGGTAATAAAATACCGGGGTTAAGATAAGTCCAAACACAGTGACACCAATCATGCCTGAGAATACCGCTACTCCCATAGCTTGACGCATTTCTGCACCCGCTCCTGTAGAGATAACCATAGGCAACACACCCATAATGAATGCAATTGACGTCATTAAGATTGGGCGAAGACGTAGGCGGCTTGCTTCTTTGATTGCTGAAAGTGCATCCATGCCACTGTCTTGCAACTCTTTGGCGAATTCAACAATAAGAATGGCGTTCTTCGTAGCTAGGCCAACCAACACGATCAACCCGATTTGGGTGAAGATATTGTTGTCGCCACCGTAAATTTGTACACCGATAAGCGCGCTCAATAAGGTCATTGGAACAATCAATATAATCGCCAGCGGCAAGCGTAGGCTCTCATATTGCGCAGCCAAGACTAAGAACACCAAAAGCACTACGAGAGGAAACACAAACGCAGAGGCGTTACCGGCCAATATTTGTTGGTAAGTCAATTCTGTCCATTCGTAGGTCATTCCTAACGGCAAGGTTTCAGCCAGGATTTCTTCGATAGCCGCTTTCGCTTGATCTGATGAATAACCAGGCGCAGGAGCACCGTTAATTTCTGCGGTAACGTAGCCATTGTAGTGCATTACACGGTCTGGGCCGGCGCTATGTTGAACGTCTAGAAAAGAACCTAGTGGAATCATTTCTCCTTGGCTATTTCTAATTTTAAACTGGGTAATATCGCCTATTTCTTGACGGTATTGCGCGTCTGCCTGCACGTTTACTTGGTAGGTACGACCAAATAAATTGAAGTCGTTGACATATAACGAACCCAAGTAGGCTTGTAATGTGGTGAATAACGTATCGATATTCACGCCTTGGCTTACTGCCTTTTCACGATCTACGTCCACATCAAGTTGTGGCACCGCGACGGTAAAACTAGTGAATGAGCCGGTTAGCGCTGGGTGTGCCCACGCTTTACCTATCACTTCTTGCGTTACACGCTCAAGCTCTTCAAAACCTAGGTTCCCTCTATCTTCCACTTGCAGACGGAAGCCTCCTATTGTGCCTAAGCCCATCACCGGTGGAGGTGGAAAAATAGCCACGTAAGCGCCTTTAATCGAGCCGAACTGCTGATTTAGTTTGGCTGCAATGGCGCCAGCGGATAATTCTGGTGACTGTCTCTCATCAAACGGCTTAAGCGGTGTAAATAAAATTCCAGAACTAGGGCTATTGGTAAAACCATTGATATTTAGGCCCGGGAAAGCAACGGCATCTGACACGCCAGGGTGCTCCATGGCAATACGAGACATTTCCCTGATCACTTCTTCTGTTCTGTCTAAACTTGCTGCGTTAGGAAGCTGCGCGAAAGCAACCAAGTATTGTTTGTCTTGGCCTGGCACATAACCTGTGGGTGTGGTGGCGAATTGATTGTAGGTGAGTGCAATCAGGCCAGCATACAACACCAATACAATTCCGCTTTTACGGATTAACCCGCCCACTGCACCTGTATAACGCTTTGAACCACGTTCAAACACACGGTTAAATGGCTTAAATACAAAGCGACCGAACACTTTATCCATACCACGAGTTAGCCAGTCGTTGGCTTTTCCATGAGGCTTCAATAGCAAAGCTGATAAAGCAGGGCTTAACGTAAGTGAGTTAATCGCTGATATAACTGTTGAAATAGTGATAGTAAGCGCAAACTGCTTATAGAACTGCCCGGTCAAACCACTCATAAATGCGGTAGGAATGAAAACCGCTGCCAATACTAACGTGGTGGCAATAATAGGCCCAGTCACTTCTTTCATTGCCTGAACAGTAGCATCAAAAGGCGACTTACCTTCGGCAATATTTCTCTCGACATTTTCAACCACAACAATGGCGTCATCTACGACGATGCCAATAGCCAGTACTAAACCAAATAGCGACAACGCGTTAAGTGAAAAACCCATTAACTGCATGAACGCGAACGTACCTACCAGTGATATGGGTACTGCTACTAAGGGAATAATAGAAGCTCGCCAAGTTTGAAGAAATAACACCACTACAAGAACAACAAGTAATATCGCTTCAAAAAGTGTATTCACTACAGCTTCAATTGAGCCCCTTACAAATACCGTAGGATCGTAAACAATGTCATATTCCAAGCCGTCAGGAAACGCCTTAGAAAGCTCCGCCATGCGCGCACGCACATCGTCAGATATTTGAATTGCATTAGAGCCTGGCGCTTGAAAGATTGGAATTGCCGCTGCTGGGTTATTGTTTAAAAGCGAGCGAAGCGCGTAATTATCAGCCCCAAGCTCAATACGCGCGACATCTTTTAGGCGCGTTATTTCACCATTTTCGCCCGACTTAACGATAATATTTTCAAATTCGGTTTCGTCTTTTAAACGACCGCGTACGTTAATAAGTAGCTGAAATTCACTCGTACCTGTGGGCTGAGCACCCAGACTTCCCGCTGCAGCCTGTTGGTTTTGATCGGCGATAGCAGCGGCGACATCCCCCGGATTTAGTTGAAGCGCAGCTAATTTGTTAGGGTCTAGCCAAACGCGCATGCTGAATTCACCTGCACCGAATAAGCGCACTTGCCCTACTCCATTAATTCGGGCTAGTTCATCTTTAACAAACTGGTCGGCATAGTTTGAAAGGTAAAGCATGTCATAGCGTTTATCCGGCGATGTTAAATGCACTACCATGGTTAAATCTGGCGAAGATTTTTCAGTAACCACACCTAATCGCTGTACTTCCTGAGGCAAACGCGGTGTTGCGCGATTTACGCGGTTTTGAACCAGCGTAGTCGCTTCGTCAGGATCAGTACCAATACCAAAGGTAATGGTTAACGTCATACGGCCATCACTGGTTGCCTGTGATGACATGTACAACATATTTTCAACCCCGTTAATTTCTTGCTCTAGCGGTGTTGCAACCGTTTCAGCTATTACTTCAGGGTTTGCACCAGGATAACTTGCCGTAACCACCACAGTAGGCGGTACCACTTCTGGGTACTCTGTAATAGGCAGTTGCCAAACTGCAATGGCACCACCTATAAAAATAAGTAGGGACAGCACGCCCGCGAAAATCGGGCGGCTAATGAAAAATTGCGAAATATTCATTACTTAAGACCTGCTGTCGCTGTACCTGCGGTAAATGAACCACCAGATAGAACATCTTCGACTTGAGACATGTTTTGCGTTACTTGGGTTGCGGTATCAACGCGCGACTGCCAGCTTGATAAATTAGCAAGTGCATCTTCATCACCCATAGGTACTTCGTTAGGAGCAACCTGGGCGCCAGGGCGTACACGCTGTAAGCCATCAACCACAATGGTGTCGTTAGCATTCAGGCCACTTGTGATAATGCGCATGCTACCCACTTTGTCACCTAGTTTAACTGCACGGTATTCCACTTTACTGTCGTCGTTCACAACCAGAACAAACTTGTTGTTAAGATCTGTGCCTATGGCTTTTTCTTTGATAAGAATACCCTGTTCATCGGTATCGCCTGCCAGTTTCAAATGCGCAAACAAGCCTGGAATTAGCCTGCCTTCTTCGTTGTTGAATACGGCACGAACACGCAAAGTACCTGTACTGGCATTCACTTGGTTGTCGATGAAGTCAATTTGACCCCAGTGGTTGTAATCAGATTCATTTGCCAACCGCATAGCTACAGGTTGATCGCTAACTGCACTTGATGCATTTGCCTTGTCAGTTAAGTAGTTAAGGTAAGTTTGCTCATCAATATCGAAATACGCATACAAACGGTCGGTCGATACAATACGAGTTAACTCGGTTTGACCAGCGGTAACAAAGTTACCTTCTGTGATATTAGCGCGAGAAATACGCCCTGAAATTGGAGCTTCAACACGAGCAAACCCGCGATTTAAGCGCGCAACGTCAAGCGCTGCCTGAGTTTGGCTTAGGCTGGCTAATGCCTGATTCTTCTCGGCTAAGCGTGCATCAAGCACCTCTTCGGACACGGCTTGAGTTTTACGCAATTTAAAAGCACGGTTGTAGTTTTGCTCAGCCAGTTGCACTCGGCTTTTCGCCTCTTCAAGCTGCGCTGTTAACCTGTCGACTTCTGCTTTGAAAGTACGGTTATCTATCAAGAATAAGGTTTGCCCTTGTTCAACATATTCGCCTTCATCAAATGCAACAAAGTCTATATAACCCGACACCCGTGGGCGAAGCGCAACAATTTGCGGAGACTCTAGGCGACCTGTAAAATTATCCCATTCGGTTAAACGTTGAGACACCACCGTAGCCACATCCACAGGCACTCCAGCATTTGCATTCGCGCTCATCGATTGACTTGGATCCTGCTCATCATCACCACACGCAGCGACTAGCGCAGTTAGGCTTACTATTGCCAATAAACGGGTAAAAGTTTTCATTGCAAGATTCTCTTAAAAATTAAACTAAAGTTTGATGAAGCGCATTATGCACACCATCCAACAATAAAAATAATTATCTTTTTATATGCAACACATCACATGATGTTATATATTGAGGATCGGGCTGAACGACAACAGACAGCGGAGAGAACCATGCGTCCACACGATTTGAATCTATTAATGATTTTTGATGCCATCATGACTGAAGGGGCAATTACCCGTGCAGCTGACAGGCTGTCAATGACACAGCCGGCGGTCTCTAACGCACTTTCTCGTATGCGCACCGCTTGGAACGATGAGCTTTTTGTAAAAGACGGGCGTGGTATTCAACCTACCTCCTTCGCTAAAAATTTGTGGAGTCAGATTCAAGGCCCGTTAGGCGAGCTAGAAGTCGCCGTTAACCCTACAGACTTCAATCCGGCAACGGCTAAACGCACCTTTCGTATTGCAGCGACTGACAGCATTGTTTCCATGGTGTGGGGGCCGCTTCGAAAAGTTATCGAGAACGAAGCGCCAGGTATTAATATCCATGCTATTCCTAATTACGACATGGAAACCGATAAAATACTCAAAGATGCTGAAGCAGAGCTCACTTTCTCTAAATATCAGGAGCCTGGCTCGGTTATTCGCGCTGAACATGTTCTCGACCCAAGCTGGGTTGTCGTAATGCGCCCCGATCATCCTTTAGCAAAATCTCAATTGACCTTAGAAGACTTTGTTGCTGCAGACCACCTTCTAGTGTCGGTGACCGGGGATGTGACTGGTCCGACAGATCAGGTACTGGCGAATTTGGGCCTTAAACGCCGCGTGGCAATGTCTGTAAATCAGTTTTACAACGCTACGCCGCTACTTAAAGACAGTAACTTAATCTGTGTTGCGCCGTCTTTAGTGATGGAAAAAGAGATTTTTTCGGGTGAACTGGCTGTGTTTGAAACACCGATAGAGATTGTAAGCTCACCTTTGTCTGTCATGTGGCATAAGCGTCAAGACCAAGACGCGGGCTTGCAGTGGCTTAGAGGACTGGTAGTTAAATTTATTCGCGAACGAGTACAACGCCATGAAATGCTGCTCTCTCAATGCTGCAGAAAAGCATACTGTGCGGAAACGGTTAAGCGCTTTATGGACCAGCGAGATATGGGCTGTGAGGAATTTTCGCCCGCGCATTTACAAACTCCGAGTAATGATGAAGAAGCAAAAATCATAGCAGGAAAAGAAACAGCATAATCGAATAGCTTTAGCACCGAAAAGTCTATCTCAATGCTAACTATCAAGAAATAATACAAACGCTGTCGATAGACAGCGTTTGTATTGTAAGGTTTGACTTTATTTTCTGAGTTTGAAACGACGCGTCAGTGCTAACAAGCAAAGCCCAAATAAACCTATTGAAGACGGCGTAGGCACAGTTGTTGAATCGTCATCATCCGGTAGGTCTATAGTTGCCAAAGAACCAGCCATTACGTAGGCATAGTCAACAGATACTTGTTCTCCAGCCAACAAATCACCTAAGCTAAAGGCGATGCCTATTCCATTATCACCGGTTGAACTATCGCCCAAGTTTCCACCAGCAAGATAGGTAAGAGGGTCAAAAACGCTACAGCAAGCACCTACAATACCTGTATTTTGCGTGAACGAGGTATTTGCAAACAAGCCAAGAGGAGTACCACTTACAGAGCCGAGAGAGCCGACAAAGTTTTCAACAGCAACATCGCCAGAATCAAGCGCGTCACCATCACCGTTGTTGTCGATGCCACGTTGATTGTTAGTCGCTGACGTTCCGTGCGCCCTTGAATCAGGATCTGGGTCAATTGCACGAGCGAACAACAGGTCGGTAATATCAACAAGCGCTTCAATCGTAGTTTTGATATTCACTCGTTCTTCATCATCGTTAAAGAAAAAGTCGTGTACGATATTGATTACGCTATTAGTACCACTCCAACGAACGTGATTATCAAAAGAAGAGCCGGGAGTCATGTCCGTAAGCGAGACGAGAGAAAAATCATCACCACTTGTAACATCACCAGAAGCTGAGTTGCTATTACCTAGTAACCCAGAAGAGCCGGTTACAGTATTGTAGCGAATACCAAAAGCTTCGTGGGGAGTGCCTGGCGCTAAGTAGTCAAAATTCGAATCAAAATTACCTAGCCCTGTACTATCATAAACAAGCCCAGGGTTGAAGCCGCGATTACCTAGGGTACCATCATTACTTACTTGAGTAAGAACATAATCTCCCGTCATGATTATATTCGCCGATGCGGTGCCGGTAAGGGTTAGAGCTAACCCTAAAGTGCTTGCTAACAAATTTTTTTTCATAATTTTACGTCCTTATTGTTTAAAATGACTACCTTGTTAAAAAATTGCTAACGAACAATTAGCACAAAGAACGCCAAAATTTCAATCCATTGAAAATAAAGAAAAAAAAATTTAGGAGAAATTAAAAATTTTGACAAGTGTAAGAAATCTGGACACCGTTACCTGTCTTTATCTAGTGAGCATCCAAGCGCGGCTAACCATGCAAGCGCTTCATTTTCAGAGTCACTGAAATAACATGCTAAGTTAGACGCTGCATATACGCGTTCAAACTGACTTTTGACCAAAGCGGGTATGTCTGCATCGCGAGTTACAAAAGCACAAGCTTGCACGAAAATCAAAAATCCTCAAGGCTGTTCACCTAAAGGTAAGGCGAGTTTTTTGACATCTTCATGATAGCGTTGAAAAAGCGCTTTTGTTACTACTCCCTTTCCATCTAGGCGAATAATGTTGCCTTTAAGTTCAGCGCTGTATTCCCCAAACTTCACCTGTACTTTTAATGGGGCTTTAATCTTTGTTGGCATCTATCACCACTTAATTTTTCTTGTGCCTAACATGCTTGTTCAGAATGGTATGGGTTTTGAAACACATCTGTTTGAAGTTAAAGTGTAATACAAAAAAACCCGCTTAAAAGCGGGTTTTTAAAGCAATTTTAGAAGAAGCTAGTTTACTTCTTTTTCTTCGCTTTTGGATTTGGTAGGTCAGTAATGCTTCCTTCGAAGATTTCAGACGCAAGACCAATTGATTCATTAAGCGTTGGGTGAGCATGGATAGTTAATGCTACGTCTTCAGCGTCAGCACCCATCTCAATAGCTAGGCCGATTTCGCCAAGCATCTCGCCGGCGTTTGTACCAACCATTGCACCACCGATAACGCGGCCCGTTTCTTTATCAAAGATCATCTTGGTCATACCGTTAGTTGCATCAGATGCAATTGCACGGCCTGAAGCAGCCCAAGGGAAGGTCGCTGTTTCGTAGCTTACGCCCTGCTCTTTCGCTTCTTTTTCAGTTAGACCAACCCAAGCAACTTCTGGCTCAGTGTACGCTACTGAAGGAATAGCACGTGGGTCGAAGTAGTGCTTCTGTCCAGCAATAACTTCTGCTGCAACGTGACCTTCGTGAACTGCTTTGTGCGCAAGCATTGGCTGACCTACAAGGTCACCGATTGCGAAGATGTGGTCAACGTTAGTACGCATTTGCTTATCAACATTGATGAAACCACGCTCGTCAACGTTAACACCAGCTGCTTCGGCGCCTACTAGCTTACCGTTTGGCTTACGACCAACAGCAACAAGTACTTTGTCGTAACGCACTGGCTCAGCAGGTGCATTCTTACCTTCAAATGTTACGTACAAGCCGTCGTCTTTTGCTTCAACCGCAGTCACTTTGGTTTCAAGCATAATGTTAAACTTGTCTTTGTAGTCTTTCATGAACACTTTCATGATGTCTTTATCAGCTGCAGGAATTAGCTGGTCTAAGAATTCAACTACATCGATTTTCGAGCCAAGCGCTTCGTATACAGTACCCATTTCTAGCCCGATGATACCACCGCCTAGAACTAGCATTTTCTCTGGAATATCTTTCATTTCCAGTGCGCCAGTTGAGTCGATTACACGGTCATCTTCTGGGATGAACGGTAGGCTTACTGGCTCAGAACCCGCAGCAATAATTGCTTTTTCGAAAGTAATAGTAGTAACGTCGTCACCATTTTTTACTTCTAGGGTGTTTGCGCCTGTGAATTTACCGAAGCCTTGTACATGCTTGGTTTTACGCATTTTAGACATACCGCTAAGGCCGTTTGTTAATTGCTTAACAACGCCGTCTTTGTATTCGCGGATTTTATCTAGATCGATGGTAGGCTCGCCAAACGATACACCGTGGCTAGCAAGGTGCTTCGCTTCTTTCATCACTTTAGCAACGTGAAGAAGGGCTTTTGAAGGGATACAGCCTACGTTAAGACAAACACCACCAAGCGTGTCGCGTGAGTCTACGATAACTGTTTCAATACCTAAGTCAGCCGCACGGAATGCTGCTGAATAACCGCCAGGGCCGCCGCCCAGTACCACCAATTGCGTTTTAATTTCGCTCATTGTGAACCTCAATCCTGTTCTTGTAGGGTTATGCTATTACTTTTGTGTAATAGCATAACCTAAATGCCACCAAATGGGCTTATAAAATCGTCGGAAATGTTACTGATATTGTAAACTTTTTCGACCTTTTATTTAAAGTATGATTCTGCGCAAGTCAGTTAGGTTTGCAGCAACCTCAGTAGAGAACCTTGCACCTACCGCACCATCGATCACTCGGTGGTCGTAAGACAGGCTTAGCGGCACCATTAAGCGCGGCTCAAACTCTTTACCATTCCACTTAGGCTTCATCTCAGACTTAGACACACCTAATATGGCGACTTCTGGAGCATTTACAATAGGCGTAAACGCCGTGCCGCCAATACCACCTAGGCTAGAGATGGTGAACGTACCACCCTGCATGTCGGCCGCTTTAAGCTTGCCTTCACGGGCTTTATTAGATGTTTCGATAAGTTCTTGAGACAACTGCTCAATACCTTTCTTATTCACGTCACGAATAACAGGTACAACAAGGCCTCCCGGTGTTTCAACCGCAATACCAATGTTGATAAATTTCTTAATGATTAAGCTCTCGCCATCATCAGACAGTGATGAGTTGAATACTTCGTATTTTTCAAGGGCTTTCGCTACCGCTTTCATTACGAATACCAAAGGCGTGATCTTAAGACCAGACTTAATTTTCGCGTGGTAAGCGTTTTGCTCTTTACGGAATTCTTCAACTTCTGTGATATCTGCTTCGTCGAACTGCGTAACGTGCGGGATAGTCGCCCAATTACGGTGTAAGAACGGACCAGAAATCTTCTGAATACGAGATAATGGCTGCTCTTCAATCTCGCCAAACTTGCTGTGATCAACAGGCTTAACCGGCACGATTTGAAGTACGTTGTCGCCCACAGGCGCACTGCCAGAAGCTGCTGCTGTGCGAGGTTTCGCAAGCTCAGCTTTCACATAGGCTTGAACGTCTTCTTTCAAGATACGGTTTTTAGGGCCAGAGCCGTTAACTTGAGTCAGGTCTACACCAAATTCACGAGCGATACGGCGTACCGAAGGAGAAGCATGTGCTTTACCTGTATTCTTGGCTTCTGGTGCTGGAGGCACAGGAGAACGGCCTTGTGAAGCTTCCTGCTGTGACTCTTGTTTAGTCTCTTCTTGCTTAGGCGCTTCAGCAGGCTTTTCAGCTGCACTTGAAGACGAGCCACCGCTGGTCTCTAGCTTAACAACCAAGGTGCCTTGCTTAACTTTGTCGCCCGTTTTGATAAAGACTTCTTTAATCGTACCTGCATGCGTTGAAGGCACATCCATGGTGGCTTTATCAGTTTCTAGCGTAATTAGACCGTCTTCTTTTTCAACGGTGTCGCCTACCGACACAAGCACGTCGATAACGTCAACTTCACCGTCTTCACCGATGTCAGGTACAGCAACTTCAATAGTTTCGCTACTTGCAGACGCGGCTGGCGCTGATTCTTGCTTTTCACTTTTCTGAGCAGCCGGAGCAGATGCTTCAGAAGACTTACTTGAGGCCGATTCACTTGAAGATGAGCCAGAGCCGGCAACTTCAAGTTTTATCACTACCGTGCCTTCTTTCACTTTATCACCAGTACTAATGAATACTTCTTTCACAGTACCTGCGTGTGTTGAAGGAACATCCATGGTCGCTTTATCGGTTTCAAGGGTAATTAGCCCATCTTCTTTTTCAATGGTGTCGCCCACTGAAACCAATACGTCGATTACGTCTACTTCGTCGTCAGAGCCAATATCTGGAACTGCAACTTCAATGACTTCGCTGCTGCCAGATGCAGCAGGTGCTGCGTCTGACTTGCTTTCTTCTTTTGGTGCTTCTTCTTGCTTAGGTGCATCTTCTTTAGAAGATTCATCTGAAGATGATGATTCAGCGGCGCTGCCACTATCTCCACCAGCAACTTTCATTTCACCAATCACATCGCCTTCTTTAATTTTATCGCCTACTGATACAGACAGGCTTACAATCTCACCTTCAAACGGTGCAGGGATGTCCATTGACGCTTTGTCACTTTCAACAGTAACAACGCCTTCATCTGCCTCAATGTTGTCGCCTACGGCAACACATAGCTCGATAACTTCAACTTCGTCACCGCCTACATCGGGTACGATAATCTTTTGAATATCTGACATATGTAAAATACCTTATCTGGCTTACGCGTAAAGTGGGTTAAGTTTTTCAGCGTTAATATCAAAACGCTTAATGGCTTCTGCTACCACTTTCTTCTCAACGTCGCCGCGCTGAGCTAATTCATAAAGTGATGCCACCACGATGTATGACGCATTAACTTCAAAGTGAGTACGCAAGTTTTCACGGCTGTCGCTTCGACCGAAACCGTCTGTACCTAGGCAACGGTATTCAGTGTCGATAAACGCACGTACTTGGTCTGAGTAGTTCTTCACATAGTCAGTGGCAGAAATCGCAGGACCTGCGTCTTTCGTAATTACCTGACCAATGTAAGGTACTTTTTGCTCGGCTTCTGGGTTTAGCATGTTCCAACGCGCTACGTCTTGACCTTCACGCGCTAGCTCGTTGAACGAGGTCACAGAGTAAACGTCAGAAGACACGTTGTAGTCGTCACATAGAATTTGTGCCGCTTTACGTACTTCGTTCAAGATAGTGCCCGAGCCCATCAGCTGCACATTAAGCTTCGACTTGTCGTTTTCAACGCGCTCAAGCTTATAAATACCTTTAATGATCTTCTCTTCAATGCCCTCTTCTTCAGGCATTGCAGGGTGCTGATAGTTTTCGTTCATCAATGTCAGGTAATAGAAAATATTTTCGTTATTACCGTACATACGTCGTAGACCGTCTTGAATGATAACTGCTACTTCGTAACCGTATGTTGGATCGTAAGTAATACAGTTAGGAATAAGGTTTGCCTGAACGTGAGAGTGACCGTCCTGGTGCTGTAGACCTTCACCGTTAAGGGTTGTTCTACCTGCTGTTGCACCTAAAAGGAAACCACGAGCTTGGCTATCACCTGCTGCCCACGCTAAGTCACCAACACGTTGGAAACCGAACATTGAGTAGTAGATGTAGAACGGAATAGTGGTAGCGTTACACGTTGAGTAAGACGTACCCGACGCAACCCACGATGCCATTGCACCTAGCTCATTAATACCTTCTTGTAGTACCTGACCTTTCTTATCTTCGCGATAATAAGCTACCTGGTCAGCGTCCTGAGGTACGTATTTCTGACCTTCGTTGGCGTAAATACCTACCTGACGGAACAAGCCTTCCATACCGAATGTACGGGCTTCATCAGGAATAATTGGCACAATACGCTTACCAATTTTCTTGTCTTTCAGTAGCGCGTTAAGTACACGTACAAACGTCATGGTTGACGATACTTGACGGTCACCCGAACCTTTTAAGATTGCGTCGAACGCGCTTAACTCAGGAATTTCAAGCTGCTCTTCGGCTTGCTCGCGGCGAGAAGGCAGGTATCCACCTAGTGCTTCACGACGCTCGCGAAGGTACTTCATTTCTTCGCTGTCTTCGTCAAACTTGAAGTAAGGTAGGTCAGCAATCTTGTCGTCTGCTACTGGAATATTGAAACGGTCGCGGAACGCCTTAATTGATTCAACGTCCATCTTCTTAACGTTGTGCGCTACGTTCTGCGCTTCGCCTGATGCACCAAGACCGAAACCTTTAACCGTTTTAGCAAGGATTACCGTTGGACGACCTTTCGTATCAATGGCTTTTTGATAAGCAGCGAATACTTTAACTGGATCGTGACCACCACGGTTCAAGCGCCAAATGTCATCATCAGACATGTTAGCCACAAGCGCCGCTGTTTCTGGGTACTTGTTGAAGAAGTTTTCACGGGTGTACTTACCGCCTTTGGCTTTACAGTTCTGGTATTCACCGTCTACCGTTTCACCCATAAGCTGAATTAGCTTGCCAGATTTATCGCGAGCTAGAAGCTCATCCCAGTAGCTACCCCAAATGACTTTCACTACTTCCCAGCCCGCGCCGCGGAACGTACCTTCAAGTTCTTGGATAATTTTGCCGTTACCACGTACCGGGCCGTCTAGCCGCTGAAGGTTACAGTTGATAACAAACGTTAGGTTGTCCAGGCCTTCGCGAGACGCAAGACCGATTGCACCCAAGCTCTCTGGCTCATCACACTCACCGTCGCCCATGTAGCAGTATACGCGCTGACCTGAACAGTCTTTAATACCACGGTTAGTTAGGTATTTAAGGAAACGTGCTGTGTAGATAGCTTGAAGTGGGCCTAGACCCATAGATACCGTTGGGAACTGCCAGTAGTCTTTCATCAAGTGAGGGTGTGGGTAAGACGATAGACCATCGCCAGCACACTCTTGACGGAAGTTGTTTAACTGTTCTTCAGTTAAGTTGCCTTCCATGTAAGAACGCGCATAAATACCTGGAGAAATATGGCCCTGTGCGAAAATAAAGTCGCCGCCTTGATTTTCATTCGGCGCTTTGAAGAAATGGTTAAAGCCCACATCGTAAAGCATAGCTGATGATGCGAAGCTACCAATATGGCCACCAAGCTCTAGGTCTTTCTTAGATGCACGCAATACAATCATCAATGCATTCCAACGAATTGCCGCACGGATGCGCGCTTCGATGGTCAAGTCACCAGGCATTTTTGGCTCTTGCGCTGCTGGGATAGTATTGATGTAGGCAGTAGTAGCGTCATACGGTAAATGCGCTCCGCTGCGACGAGCTTTATCAATAAGTTTTTCGAGTAAATAGTGGGCGCGTTCTACGCCTTCCTCTTCTAAAACCGACTCAAGCGCATCAATCCACTCTTTAGTTTCTTGAGGATCTACATCTTGGTGCATCATATCAGACATGGTGCCATCCTATTTTTTGCTTATATAGAAAATCCTCCCTTAGCATTGCCCCTAATCTTAAAGGCGCTAAAAGAAGGAAAACTAAATTACGTTGTACTCACAGTGACCCAATCTGGCTCACCTGCTTTTGCAGTGGCACAGGAAAAACCTGACCGGCCTCTGCGAATGAATAGCTAACTAGCCCTTATTTATACAAAATCAGACTAGTAACTAAATCTCTAATCGTCGCAATGCGCGCTGCACGCGGGAATCGCGTTGATTAATGGTTAATAGCGTTTTTTCGATAAACGCCAAATGCGTATTACATGCCTGACGCGCAGCTTCGGGGTCGCGAGAAGCAATGGCCTCTACAATTTCGCGACGCTGTTTAGCAATGTCTTCCACCGCTTCAGGGTGCGCTGCCAGCATGTCAAAGTTTCGTTCAATATTGTCCACCAGCATGCTTTGCATGGTGCTCATTACGTGCAACAACACCATGTTGTGTGATGCTCTTGCCATGATGATATAAAACTGTCCTAACGCCTCAGCTTGGGCACGTTTGCTTTCGTGCGCTTTAGGTGTAGGTACGTCATTTAATGCTTGCTTCAATGCTTCGTAGTCTTCTGGTTGACCGCGAAGTGCTGCGTAGTACGCCGCCATTCCTTCAAGAGCATGACGAAATTCAAGCAAATCAAATTGAGTTTCAGGACGCTGACTGACTAAATCCATTAATGGGTCTGTCATGGCTGAGTTAAGGTTGCGGTTTACAAACGTACCACCACCTTGCTTACGCTCTACCAGCCCGCGAGCCTGCAGATTTCCAATGGCTTCCCTAAGTGAAGGTCTCGATACGTCAAATTCAAGTGCAAGCTCTCTCTCTGGTGGTAACTTTTGTCCAGCCAACAGCGTGCCGTCGAGTATCATCGACTCGAGTTGTTCTGTAATTACATCAGAGAGTTTTTTTCGCTGCTGACGCATGCGCTCTACATATCCTTCTAACTAAACCATGTTTTATAACAATAGCGGCGTTATAACAGCGGTGAATGTAAAAAATAATCGTAGAAAATTTAATCGCACTCACAATTGGTAATACCATTTTACCTATCTAGTTTAAGGCAGATCGATTTCGAGGTAAATACTCCCAAGCATAGCAAAGCCTGTGCGATTTGCTGGGTGTTAAGCTTTATTGTTGAAATTGTTAAGAAAAATCAGAAGCAGCAAACTGGTCTGATGAGGAGGGAGAGACACACGGTAGTCATCAAAGCGTCTGATCTACATACAATTAATAAATAGACCAAACGCTTTCCCAAATTTTACTGGATAGTAAATGTTAAAAATAATGATTATGCCAAGCTGCCTACAAGCGTAAGTGCCGATGTGATTACAAGCAGAAAAATAACATTACGTTTTGCTAACTTTACAAGCACTTTTGGCTCTACTGCTGCATTTTCAGCCTGAAGCTGCTGCTCATCAGGGGTTAATACCTCAGCTTTGGAGGAGATTTCAGTAAGCACATCATATGCTGAGACATCAAACTGGAGCGCATATTTTATCCACTCAGGTAACGCGCGAGAGAAATGTCCCATCATCAACATACCGAAGGCTGTCACGCGAACAGGGATATAATCAAGGGCAAACATTAATCTGCCAGCAGCCCCTTTTAAAGGATGATTAGCACTGCATAATGCCTCGGTAGTACTTCGGCTTAGGGCGTAAAACAATGCGCCCGGTGCACCAAATGCAATAAACCATAACATGACTGCGGCATAATGCTGATAGTTGAGCCAAGTAAGGTGTTGCCCAAAGCTTTTACCTTCTGCACCGGCACTGCCATCGCTATCTGATTGACTGGCGCAGTGACCTAACTGATCGGTGTACATGCTACACGCCTGAAGGTCACCTCGGTCTGCGGCATTAAGAAAGTTCTTGTAAACAGCGCGTAATGAGGGGCAGCCTATACAAACGAACAGTACAATACTTTGCTCTATAAAAGTTAGAAATGCGCCAAGCACCCAGTATTCAATTAGACCGAGTAATATTGCGGGAAGCAGAAGGTAAAAATAAAGCGCAGCGGACGACGCTTTCTTACGCGCATCTTCACTCCCCTTCTCTTCGTAAAGATTAATTAAGCCCATATCTTTAAGGAAAGCGCGATATTGGCCAGCATACTTTTCTATATGCCAATTAGGTGTTTTTGTTATCAACCGTTCTAGGCTGAGAACTAACAGCAGGCTCATTAACATCATAAGAATTGAGTTTCCTTTTTATCAGCGGCCGAGGTTAATTAAAATGACTTAAACCCAGCAACGCGCATTCTGTACCTTGCCCAGTCGAAAGCAACACCTGGGTCAGTTTTTCGCCCCGGCGCTATATCATTATGGCCTACGATACGCCCTAAAGTGATCCGAGGATAGCGTCTTGTAATAAAATCAGTGAGTTCGCCGAGCGCTTTATACTGCTCATCGGTATATGGCAAAGTATCAGTGCCCTCAAGTTCTATACCAACGGCATAATCGTTACAGCGGCTGCGCCCTTGAAACGAAGAAAATCCTGCGTGCCATGCGCGCTGTTCGAAGGGTACAAATTGTTCTACTTCACCAGTTCGATAAATCACACAATGAGCGGAAACTCGTAACCCAGCAATTTCTTTATAAAAGGGATGTTCATCAGGGTTAAGTGTGCCGGTAAACAATTGGCGAATGCCTGGCGTACCAAACTGTGAAGGTGGAAGTGAGATATTGTGTATTACTAACAGGCTGATGTCTGTGCTGTCAGGGCGAGCATCATAATGCGGACTTGCCGTGTAGCTCGCGTGATTGTAGAGCACCATAGTATTTGCTTCGATAATTGATTTTCTGCGTTATAGCCTACATTGTATATGGATATAAGTGTATAGGGCTATACGTGTTGCGCTGCACAAGGCGAACTGTTTAATTTCAGATTCAAAGAAATTAGGCTGAGAAAAAAGCAATGGCCGCTGCTGTTATAGAAAAGGTTAATGTATGAGTGAACAACAAGACCCGACAACATCAACGGGCAAATGGATGGTGGCGCTTGCATGGATTTGTGGCTTTGGGCTACTGGTTTTTGTTTTTTCGGATTTACTGGAAAAGCAGATTAACCCCAATAGTGAGCCTGCATCTGAGCGGATCGGCTCACAAACCGAAGTGCGTCTTAAGCAAAATCGCCAAGGTCATTATGTAACCACTGGCTATATCAATGGTGAGGAAGTGGTATTCCTTGTAGATACTGGCGCGACTGATGTTGCCGTGCCTGCCCATCTGGCAAATAGATTACAACTTAGAGCTGGCCGACAAGGTCTTGCTAGCACGGCAAACGGTGTAGTGAGAGTTGCTGAATCGACCATTGATACTCTGCGTATTGGTGAAATTGTAGTGCGCGATGTAAAAGCAAACTTAAATCCCGGTATGCAAGATGACCACATATTGCTTGGAATGAGTGTTCTTCGCCAATTAGAGTTTACTCAGCGCGGAGATTGGTTAATATTGCGTACCCTCTAAATAGACCATAGCGATGAAGATGACATCACAAGACATGCAAGCAATTCGAGAGCAAGTATCTAACGCGCTTATTGAAGATCTTGGCGGCGAATTAAATGCCGCAAACGACATTACCTCAAACCTGATAGATGAAAACGTTAATGCAAAAGCCACAATAATTACGCGAGAGCCTTGCGTGGTTTGCGGAATCGCATGGGCAAACCAAGCGTTTGCGCTTATTGACGAGTCAGTGTCACTAACTTGGCATGTGAAAGATGGCGACAAGGTTGATGCCAACACCGTTCTGGTTAGTTTGGAAGGTTCTGCTCGCGCTATATTAACTGCTGAGCGTACAGCCCTTAACTTCCTGCAAACTCTGTCGGCAACCGCAACTATTACCGCTTTTTACGCTAAATTTTTGGATGGCTCTAACACCAAAATTTTAGATACCCGCAAAACGTTACCAGGTCTTCGCTATGCGCAGAAATATGCGGTGCGATGCGGCGGCGGGCAAAACCACCGCGTGGGTTTGTTCGACGCTTTCTTAATTAAAGAAAACCACATTTTTTCTTGCGGAAATATAGAAAAGGCAGTCAGCCGAGCAAAGGCAATGATGCCAGGTAAGCCTGTTGAAGTAGAAGTAGAAGACTTAACGGAACTTGAACAAGCCCTTCGTGCAGGTGCAGATATTGTAATGCTGGATAACTTTTCTAACGAACAGATCCAACAGGCAGTAGCGCTAAATAAAGGTCAATGTAAACTGGAAGTATCAGGAAACATTACTGATGAACGACTGGCTTCGCTCGCGAAATTAGGCGTAGATTACATTTCATCTGGTGCCTTAACTAAACACGTTCAGGCTATTGATTTGTCTTTGCGCATTAATTTGTCCTAGCGAAGCAAGAAAGCGATAGAGCGCTATTAAAAACGTTAACGGTGGTGTGATTACTAGATTGGCAACTGTGTTGTTATTCCATAGGTTCACATCACGTTTAAATTACAAGGTTGTTAGACTTTGATGAAATTCATCACTCGGTGATCATAGTTAAACGCTAAACAACAATTTGTTCGCTGTAACCCGCTTACTCTGGGTATTATAGTGATTTGAAAGCGCTAAGTAGATGTATGATTTGCCATACGATTACGTCCCCTTCTGTTCAGTCATTTCTCGATAATGTTTTTTGTGTATAGATAGGCATACGCACTTAAGTCATTAACTTTTATACGAAAGTTCAAGTGAATACGCCTGCCAAGGCATGGCGAACCGTGTCATACTGAAAAAGCTAGACATAGGTATATTCGCCTATACTTGTCAGCAACAAATAAAATTCTATACTGAGTATCAAGTACCAGGGGCGTTAAATGGACGACTCGGGTATAAACGTCAATTTGAATTAGATTTAAACTTAGCGTGTTATACACGTCCCGGAGAAAAACCATGATGAACATGAATACTAAAAACCAAAAAGGATTCACCCTTATCGAACTAATGATTGTTGTTGCCATTATCGGTATTCTTGCAGCAATCGCACTTCCTGCTTACCAAAACTACACGCAGAAAGCGAAGTTTACTGAAGTGACCAATGCTACGGCTGCTGCGAAGACTGCAGTTGAAATTTGCGCGCAGACTGTTGACGCGACTTTAGCTGAGTGTGACGGCGGTAAGAATGGTATTCCTACCGATATCGATAGCTCAACAGATTCATCTTTAGTTGGTTTAACAACATTGAACGGAAAAATTACAGCTACAGCTTCTACAGATTCTGGTGTTAAAGATGGAACAGCAGCTGCAACATACGAACTAGCTCCGACAGTTACCGGTGGTAAAGTGACTTGGACAGCTACTTGTAAGCCAGCAACACTTTGCTAAATCAGTAAATTGCGGTAAAAGCCCAGCTTAGCCTGGGCTTTTGTGCTTATGTAGAAGACTTGAGGCGAAATTAAAGTATGGCAAAGGCTGCTACAGTATTTACTTGGCAAGGGAAAGACCGACACGGCCAAGCTCGTAAGGGCGAAATCTCTGCAACCTCTCTATCTGAGGCTAAGAACCTTCTTCGTCGCCAAGGTATCTCTGCCAACAAAGTTAAAAAGCTTGCTAAGCCACTTTTCGGTGGTGGTCAAAAAATTACACCCTCAGACATTTCTGTCGTTTCGCGCCAAATTGCTACCATGCTTGCTGCTGGCGTTACCTTAATCCAATCGCTAGACATGATTGCGCAAGGGCATGCAAAAGCATCTATGCGAAAACTTTTGGGTGAAATCACTGACGAAGTTAAATCGGGTAATCCACTTTCATCAGCGCTTAGAAAGCACCCCCTTTATTTTGACGATTTATATTGCGATTTGGTTTACACCGGTGAGCAGTCAGGTGCACTTGAAACCATTTACGACAGAATTGCGACTTATAAAGAAAAGGCCGAAGCACTAAAATCAAAAATCAAAAAAGCAATGTTTTACCCCATTGCGGTTTTGGTTGTTGCTTTTATTGTTACGACTATCCTCCTTATTTTCGTTGTGCCTCAGTTCGAGGAGATTTTTAGTAGCTTTGGGGCTGAACTCCCCGCCTTCACCCAGTTCGTACTGGCTATTTCCCGATTCGTGCAAGACTACGGCATTTTCATTGCTATAGGTATTGGCGGTGCAGGCTTTATGTTTATGCGTACCTATAAGCGAAGCCAAAAGCTGCGTGATACGGTAGACCGCAACATTTTAAAAATTCCCGTTATTGGCGAAATACTAAAAAAAGCCAGTATTGCGCGCTTTACTCGAACCCTAGCCACCACCTTTGCTGCGGGGGTTCCGCTTATCGGAGCGCTTGAATCAGCAGCTGGTGCATCGGGTAACGCCGTGTATCGCGAAGCCATTTTGTACATGCGTAAAGAAGTGGCGGGTGGTATTCCCATGCATGTTGCTATGCGCGCTACACAAGTATTTCCTGACATGGTGACCCAAATGATTGCTATTGGTGAAGAGTCGGGCGCGGTTGATGAGATGCTAAGTAAAATTGCCACCATCTACGAAGCAGAAGTTGACGATATGGTAGACGGCTTAACCAGCCTACTTGAGCCTATGATCATGGCAGTACTTGGCGTGGTAATCGGCGGCTTGATTGTGGCCATGTACCTCCCTATATTCCAGATGGGTAACGTGGTATAACGAGCGTCAGCACATAATAAACATCAATTAAGAACGATAAGAACCACACTCCATGGACGCCATAATAACGCTTAGCCAGCTGTACCCCGCTATATTTTATTCCCTTGTTTTTTTCGTAAGCTTAATGGTTGGCAGTTTTCTGAACGTAGTGATTTACCGCTTGCCTATTATGATGGAACGAAGCTGGCAGCAGGAGTACCAAAGCTACTTTAGCGAAAGTGAGCCACCGACTGATGTCACACCATCGTCGTCAGACGAAGTATTTAACCTAATAAAGCCTGACAGCACATGCCCTAGTTGCGGCCACAAAATTCGTGCATGGGAAAATATCCCTGTTATTAGCTACCTGTTTCTAAAGGGCAAATGTGCTAAGTGCAAAGTGGGCATCTCCATACGCTACCCACTTGTTGAACTGTTTACTGCTATTGCCTGTACACTCGCGGCCTATCAATTCGGCGTCACGTCACAAGCACTATGGGTTGTGTTATTTACTTATGTGCTCGTTGCGCTGCTGTTTATTGACTTAGATAAGATGCTATTACCCGACCAGTTAACACTGCCTCTTCTATGGTTAGGATTACTGTTAAGCACGCAAAATATTTTTGTAGGTACGACTGATGCTATCATCGGGGCAGCAGCTGGCTATTTAAGCTTTTGGTCTGTCTACTGGCTATTTAAGCTTGCCACAGGCAAGGAAGGCATGGGTTATGGTGACTTCAAATTGCTCGCGGCGCTTGGTGCCTTTACCGGGTGGCAGGGCTTGCCCATAATAATCTTACTTTCTTCATTTGTTGGTGCTATTGCTGGAATTTTGATTATGGTTGTTCAAAATAAAGGGAAGTCATTAGCTATTCCTTTTGGTCCCTACCTTGCTGTGGCAGGTTGGCTAACGCTGCTTTTTAAAGACACCATTATCACCACCTACCTCGACTATGTACTTTAGTAACAAGGCGCCAGCGATATGAAAAAACAAAACAATTTCGTAGTGGGTCTTACTGGCGGAATAGGTAGCGGTAAATCTGCTGCCACTGATATTTTTGCGTCTCTAGGTATAGACATTGTGGACGCCGACGAGGTCGCAAGAGATGTGGTCGCTGTAGGTTCAGAAGGGTTACAGCAAATAGCTGAACACTTTGGCGAGCGTATTTTACTTGAAGACGGTAGCCTAGATCGCGCCGCACTTCGCGAAAAGGTCTTTGCCAACTCTGAAGAGAAACAATGGCTTAACGGTTTACTTCACCCGCTTATACGAGCTCGTATGCAGCAGCTTATTAGCGAAGCCACCTCCCCTTATTGCATTTTGTCTGTACCATTATTGGTCGAAAACAAACTTACGGTAATGTGCAATCATGTGGTGGTGGTCGATTGCCCCGAATCACTGCAACTTGAACGCGCTCTAAAGCGAGACGGCAGCTCTGAAGCTACTATTAAAAGTATTATGGCGTCACAAGCCTCTCGCGAAGAACGCCTTAGTGCCGCAGACGATGTACTAGACAACAGTACCAGCTTAGATGCCCTTTCCTCGCAAGTTAAAGCCTTGCATAACAAATTACTCGGGCTGTCTGACGCAATATTGTAAATATTGAGATTGACGTAAAGCCACAACCTGGACACAGCCTCCTGCCCTCCCAAATGAGCGATCACTGTGTTAGAAGTTGATTTTTGGAACTTTTTTGACCAAATAACGTCAAAGTAGAAATTTGTCGAACAAGTATACTTGGCTTAAACGCTTTGATGCTTTAGGCTTGTTGGCATTCGCTATTCTGCTATTTTTTTAGCACAATTTCTCTAAGTCTATGTGTTTTAAGGGGTTCCATGGGTCACGCTGTTTTCGAATTTCCACTAAAGGAAAAAGTACGTAACTATTTACGTGTTGAGCAGCTGCTTGGACAACTCAAAATTACGGCTAAATCTGAACATACGCACCTTCAACTTGTATTTTTCGAACAACTTTTCGAATTGCTCGACCTTATAGAAAGGTTGGATCTTCGTTCAGATCTGACCAAAGATCTTGAGGCGCATGAAAAGAATTTGGTGTATTGGTCTAAGCATCCCAAAATAGACAGCACCGCATTAGAACAAGCCTTGAAAACGGTTCTGACTTTAAAGCAAAAGCTAAAAACCGACCGCCGTTTTGGCAGCGCCCTAAAAGAAGATAAATTGCTTAGCGCGATTAGGCAGCGCTTTGCTATTCCTGGTGGCGCGTGCAGTTTCGACTTACCTAACCTACATTTTTGGCTACAGCAGCCACTAGAACAACGCCTTGCTGAAATAGCACAATGGCTTGAAACGTTAGCCTTGCTTGACGACGCCATTGCCGTAAGCCTGTCGTTTATTCGCGAACGAGGTCAATTTGTCAACGTGGTGGCTGACAACGGTTTTTACCAAGGTGCAGCAGAAGATAAAAACGAATTAATTCGCGTCAAATGTAGCGTTGATGAAGGGTATTACCCTACGCTGAGCGGCAACAAGTACCGTTACGCACTTCGTTTTATGCTGTTTTCTCCTCAGGAAGGACAAACTGGCGCTGTGGAAAGCAGTATTCAGTTTCGTTTAGCTGCCTGTTAAACTAACCGTCAGTTTTTTATTTCCCGTCTACGGTAAAGTTTAGGTTCTACAAACTACGCCGTTAAGACGTATTTCACTGGAGTAAAGTATGGAAGTGAAATGTCCCATTTGTGCCAAACAAGTTGTTTGGGCACCTACAAGCGAATACCGCCCTTTTTGCAGTAAAAAATGCCAGCTTATCGATTTAGGTGAATGGGCAGCAGAAGACAGAAAAATTGCGGGTAAGCCTGCAGAAGACGCAACACCTAAGCATATCGATGTTGAAGAGATAGAGGCTATGTTAGCGCAGCAATCTGATGACTTCTTTAAGCACTAGTTGCGCCCTGCTACTATCTAGAATCTGACTAGCACCAGTATTTAAGTAAATTCCGTTTAGACGTATTCTCGTACCAAGCGCTGTGGTGTAGTATCTGCTTACTTGGCAACCAAGTAATTGGTAGGTGTTTTAGGTACAAGTAACAGGTAAATGTACACTACTCATCCGTATTGATTTATCAAGACGTTGAGCAAATATATTAAGCAATACTTCGCTGCGCCTTCCTACCTCATACTCACTCTAAACAAAAAGGAACATGCATGTTTAATTCTATCGCGCTTGTTGGTGGTACTCACGGTAACGAAACCAGTGGTATTCAGCTTATTCGAAACTGGCAACAGTTCGGCCTACCTTCGCGATTTAATGAACTTAATGTTTCATTGAATATTGCCAATGAAGCCGCCCTTGCTGCAAACGTACGATTTGTAGAAGAAGACTTAAACCGACAATTTACGCTTGAGCGTTTGTCGGTCGACAATCCAGCCAAAGAAGCCGTGTTGGCTAAATCGCTTAACAATAAGTTTGGACCTAAAGGTAATTCGAATACGGATTTGGTGATTGATATCCACAACACCACCAGCGAAATGGGTGCCACGCTTATCATTCTGGAAGCGGATGAATTTCATATTCAACTGGCCCGATACGTAAAGCAGCAAATGCCAGAAGCCAACATCCTGGTAGAGGACGAAAAGCCCTACCTTGAGCATGGTTACCTGTGCACCACGGGTAAAAAAGGGGTAATGATAGAAGTGGGTGGGCAGCCACAGGGCGTGCTACGAGAAGATGTTTATCTTCTAACGCAAACCATGGCCGAAGCTATATTGGATTTTTGTGCAGCGTATAACAACGGCGAGATCAGTACCGAGGCATTGCCCGCCTGCGAGGCTTTTCGATTAGGTGATAACGTGTCTTTTCCGCTAGATGCTAATGGAAAACGTACCGCCATGATTCATCATTCACTACAAGACAATGATTTTAAGCCTCTCATGCCTGGCATGCCCGTGTTTAGGACGTTTGATGGCAAAGACATTGTGTGGGACGGCGACACCGAAACCTACCCTCACTTCATTAATGAAGCCGCTTATTTCAAATTAGATGTAGCGTTTGCCACGGCTGAGCGAATAACCTTGTAGACTTAAACTGCCTTGTTATTGTTAGTCGCCAGCAGCGTGGTGAAAAGAATCAACTAAAAAACCTATTGGGCCCTTATGGGCCCGTCATTAAAAGAGTTCTATCTTAGGCTCTCGCGCCTCTTCAAACTCATTTTTTCCTTCTGGGGAAGACTCATTAATATCAAAATGTATTTTGCGCTGATCTTCCATAACGTACTTTTCAAACATTTCTTTCGTGCTTAAATTAAACGACTCGTCGAAATGTTCTCGATTATCGATGTAAGACGAAAACTGCCCGAACAAGCTAACAATCGTGTCTTGCTCTAACTTCACGTGTTCGGTGCGCTGGCGAATAATATCTTGAAATTGAATTTTAGCTATCGCCCCGCTCACTTTAGACGCCACTTCTGTCGCACTCTGTGAAAAACACGCCAGCATTTTGGGGTTTAGCTCTTCTAGCACCCGATAATGGGCGGTAATGTTTTCTAACGATTCGGAAAACCCCGTTAGTAAGTCACACGTATCATTTGACCGTGTTGAATTAAGCATTTTCTCTCCTTGATGATGCGCGGCATCAAGAGCAGACTTTATACCTGACTCAATTTTTTCAGCCGCATCTGAAGACTGAGAAGACAGTATTCGCACTTGTTCTGCCACCACTGCAAAGCCTCTTCCGTATTCTCCTGCTCGAGCTGCCTCGATAGCAGCGTTTAGCGCTAGCAAATTAGTTTGCGATGCAATATTTTTAACTAACTCCGTCAACTCTTTGAGGTTCTCGACTTCTCGCATTACACCTTGAATCGCTTCAGTATCTGCAATCTGCTGCTCTCGCTGGGTACTTATCATGGCTTTAATACTCGATAAACGCTGCGCGGCAAGCTCAAACTCATCGGCGCTTTTTTCTTTGCAGCTAAGCGCGTTCTTTTGGCCTAACTCGACATTGTCTATGCTGTCTTGAATACTACTTTCAATTTCGTATAGCGCCTTCATCAACTCCATCGAGGCGTCTTCGGTGATAGCGCTAATGCCGTCCATTTGCCCTTTTAAAATGGCTACGTATTCGCTGACTTGAGCATGTGTCTCGTTGAGTTGTTTTGAGGTTTCCTGAAGGTAGTCTTCTTGTCGATTAAAGCTGGCTGTGAAGACACTTGTTTGCCTTCTTGAATACCACGTAATAAAACTTAAGAAGCCAATGATTGTGGTAATGGTGCCTGCATGCCCGCTAAATAATTCTATGGGGGCGTTTAGCGAAACTGCTATTCCAAATGCAGACGCACTTACCAAACCGCTCCAAAGCAAAAATGAGTCCTGTATATTCTTAGTCTTATCCTTAAGCACTTTAAACTTCTCAGCGAGTACCATTTCATAATACTGCTTTGTTTTTTCAAGTACTTTCATAATCTAACCTTATGCAGTTGGCACCAACTGCTTTACTACACCTAACAATTGCTCTGGCTCAACCGGTTTAACCAGCCAACCTGTTGCGCCTGCCGATTTTGCTTCTTCGCGACGACTTTGTTGCGATTCTGTGGTCAACATCAACATGGGAGTAAATCTAAATTTAGATTGCTGCTTTAACGCTTTTATAAGCTCTATCCCGTTCATGCCCGGCATGTTCAAATCTGTGATAATTAATTTAGGACTGATTGATTCAAGGGCTGTCATAGCCGCTTCCGCACTTTCCGATTTTGTGACCGTATAGCCTGCGCGTTTTAATAACATTTCCATGCTCATTAGCATGGTGGCCGAGTCATCTATTAAGTGTATTGCGCTCATTGCATTACCTCTCGTGTTAGCCTATTAACTGTTTACATAATTCAAGATAGTCATGTGCGCCACGACTATTGGGCGCGTAGGCAAATACAGGCTTATTTTCTGCAAATGCCTCGGCGAGTTTGATGCTTTTTCTAATGGGGCTTAGTACTTTGCTTCGTCCATAGCGCCCATACCAGTTATTTAACTCCTGTCTATGCAGTTTTAGATTTTGCTCTACCATGACAGGTAAAATAGTGAGTTTGGTTGCTCTGAATTTTCGTTCTGCCATAGCATTTCTACAGGCATTGAGAAGCTTTTGAACACCATCACTTGCCAATGGAAGCGGTGTGGCGGGAATAATGATATCGGTCGCAGCCGAGAGCGCGGACATCAACTGCGGGCTCAATGTTGGCGGCGTATCTATAAGAACAATATCGAAATGTTCAGTTACCGCTTCCGAGTCACACCAATTACGTAAAACATCCAGCGTAATTTCATCAGTCGTGTTGGCATTACAGGTATCAACATCGGTTGCATAAATGTTGTCGGAACACTTCACGATAGCTCTAAAAAAGGCGTTGAGCGGCAGCTGAGTTATGTCGTTTTGTTGAACGCATCCGAGTGCCTTTAACCCGTGCATAACATGGCCTTGATTATCCAGGTCCAGCACCATAACCCGCTTGTTCGCCTGTGCGAAGCCATAAGCGAGATTTACCACCGTGGTGGTCTTCGCCGTACCGCCTTTACGATTAGCTACCGTGATCACTCTCATTCGAACCACACTCTACTTTGATTGCGTTGCATCATTTCAGTCAGCCAAAAGAGTGCATCGGCTTCAGGCCACACGCTCACTTTTGGTTTCTTTTCGAGTAGCACCTGGTATACAGCGGTATGTGCACTAGTTAACGCTTTTAAATTGACTTGTCGGGAGGTCTCTTCATTCAGCCAAGCAAAGAGTGTTTCAGCTTCTTCAATTTCACAGTGACCGGTCATGACCGCGACTTTCTTTTTATAAGCTACAGGCATTTTGCTAGTACCTCTTGAACATTGATAATCAACAACACACGCCCATCGCCTAGCAGCGCTGTTCCCGAAAAGTGAGCGTATCCGGCGAGCACACCCTCAAGCGGCTTTTGAATGACGTCGATTCCTTCGTGAAACTTATCGATGATTAACCCGAATTCTCCCTGGGGCGTCGATACCACGAGAATTGAATGCTCTTGTCTTTCCCCGGCTTGTTCGAAACCCAGTGCTACTCGTAAATCACATAGAGGTATAAGCTTTTCTCGGATTACCAGTACATGTTCATTGCGAATACGCTGAATATCGGCTGCAGGGACTTTGACGGTTTCTACAACGGCATCCATCCCAACACCGAACATTTGATCGTTCACTTCGAACATCATTACCCGATTTACCGACATGGTTTGAGGTAATAGCAATTTGAAGGTACTTCCTACACCCACTTCACTTTGCATTTCGATGGTGCCACCAGCCTGGCTAACCATGGTTTTTACGGCATCCATTCCAACGCCACGTCCTGACAGATCTGACTCTTGCTCGGACGTAGAAAAACCCGCTGCAAAAATTAGCTGAAGCGCTTCGTTGTCGTCCAACGTTTCAAGCTGTGTTTCACTAATAATCCCTTTTTGAAACGCCAGAAGCTTTATTTTGTGTGGGTCGATGCCCTTACCATCGTCACGAATTTCTATGATTACGCTATCATCTAGCGGTGTTGCAATGAGGTCGATTCGACCTACTTCAGGTTTTCCTGCTGCAAGTCGCTCTGCAGGAGACTCTATGCCGTGATCTATGCTATTTCTTAGTAAGTGAATGAGCGGTTCAGATAGTGATTCAATTAAATTTTTGTCAAACTCAGTGTCTTCACCCTGCATACATAACTCGATTTTTTTATCGAGCTTTCTGGCTAAATCCCGCACTAAGCGAGGGTAGCGTTGAAATACGTGAGAAACCGGGACCATACGAATCTGAAGTACAGCACTTTGAAGCGATTCAGTTAGTCGGTTAACAATGGAGAAATGGGCTTTGATTTGCTTACTGAGCTTTTTGCTGCCTCCCTCTTCTTCAGCTTGCTTTGCTAGATAAGGCAGAGAATTTTTGGCAACGGTTAGCTCGCCAACAATGTCCATCAGGTAGTCTATTTTTGACTGATCGACCTTGAGCATTTTCACCGCTTGGCGTTCAGCTTTTACAGGAGCGGCTGTATCATCAGTTGTTTCTGGTGCGTTAGCGGGCTGTGTAACCTCAGCTGTCGCGTCACTCGATGTTTGTTGCGCCTGCTCATCATTTGCTTGCTCTTGAATTGTTTCATCATCTAACGCATTACTAATGGCCTCCGCCAGCGCGTCATCATTTTCAAATGAGGCGCCCAGAATATTGCCCACCAGCCCTGCGATAGAAGGGAACATTAATTCAGATTTATAGTTATTCGAATTTAGTAGCGTAAGCTGTTGTTTCAGCATCGCTCGTTCGTGCAACGCTAAGGTTTTTGGCTTAGACGCTTCTCCTTTCGAGTCGCCTGTTTCATTTGCCTTACTTATATCGACTTCAGAAGACACATTGGTATTAATGTCTGTACTCAAGCTCTCGTCATCTCGGCTCTCGTTATCAAGAAAACTCAATTCGTCGACTGAAGTTAACACGCTTAGCACCGCCTTATTAGCGCTAGCATTTTCGCTGTCATCAAAGTTGAGTGAGGCAAGCAATAGTCCGGCGCTAGCATGAACTTGCTCTATGTCTCTTTCGTTTATGGCTTGGGTTAAGGTGTTGTCGTCGATATGCTTAACGCATTTTTGTATTTTATTAACGCATGCAGCTTGTAACGCTTTAATGGAGAAGATGACGTAAGAGTACTGCCCCTCGTAATACGCCATATGTTGTTTAACTGCATCTTCGCTAGCAGCGCCAAGCGCCTTAATTGACGTAAAACAGTTATAGATATCTGCATCTTCGGCTAATTCGGGGATTTCAATTTCAAGAGCTTTTAACCCTGGCAAGGCTGCCGCAACGTTTATTGGGTCTTCTCCGCGAAAGAAACAGCCTTCATCGGGTGTGTAGTTGATGAAGTAACAGTGTGAACCTGTCGCCTTACAAAGTAATTGTAATTCAGCATTTTCACCGAAACTTGCTAGCAGCGCTATTTGCTCTTCGCTTAATGCTTGCGCATCGGCAACTACACCTTCATTGTTGACTGCGTTGTTGCTCTCTTCGATGTTACTCAGTGCTGTTGGGTCGATAAAGTGTCTTAGTTGAGCGCTTAGCTGAGTCGATATTGGTTTCCACTTTTCTAAATCCTGCGAGCCTACTTCAAGCTCGTCGAACCATATTGAAATTTGGTCCAAGGCTTCAAGCAACAAGTCGCCTATGCCGTCGCTGTAGGTGACCTCATTCGACCTTACACTATCAAGTAAATCTTCTGCCGCGTGAGCTAGGCGAGTTAACGGCTTAATATCAAATAAATCAGAGGAGCCTTTAATGGTGTGCAGGTCGCGAAAGATTTTATCCACACGCTCTGAAGCTGGGCCTGAAGACTGAATTGCTATAAGCTCCTGACTCGCCGACTCTAAATTCTCGCGCGACTCGCCAATAAATACGTCGAGTAATTCACTCATTGGCTTCCCCTCCAATCGCTGCGCTTACTACCGACTTTAACGTGTCTGCATCGACAGGTTTTGTCATGTAGTAATTCGCACCACATTGATAGGCTCGCTCGGCGTCTTGATTGGCTGACTCGGTGCTTATCATGATAATAGGAACTGCTCGTAGTGCTTCATTGAGCCTTATTTCCTTACATAGCCGATAGCCATCCATCTTCGGCATGTTTACATCAACAAGGAATAAGTCCACGCTTGTTCCTATAGCCTTCTCAAGCGCTTCTACACCATTTTCCGCCTCTTCGATAATTCGATCTGGTGAAGACACCAGCATTTTGTGGAACAATCTTACCGTAGAGGCATCATCAACAATCATCACTGTCTTCATGTTATGCCCCTCCTGCAAGTGGCTTCTGATAAGCAATCACATCGCCAAACTTACGTACCTTAAACATGGACGAAATACGGCTCATCGATTCACTGTGTCCTAAAAAAATGTACCCACCTGGCTTCATGGCGTCGTAAAGCACTTGCGCTGCCTTCTTACGCGATTCATCATCAAAATAAATGAGCAAGTTTCGGCAGAAAATGAGGTCAAAATGTCTGAATTGCTTCATATTGCTTGCCGATAATATATTTGCGAGGGTAAAAGACACTGACTCACGGATGTCATCACTTAGCTGGAATTGCCCATTAATTTCTTTGAAATACTTTTTCACCAGGGGAAGTGGAATGTTCTGAACTGAGCGTTTGGAATAAAGCCCCTTTTTTGCTGATGCCAGCACGTTGCTGTCAATATCAGATGAGATAAGCTCTACATCTCTGTGTGCTAGCCCTTTCCAATACTCGATAAGATATATCGCTATTGAGTATGGCTCTTCGCCAGTGCTTGAAGGTACTGACCAAATGCGCAAATCCTCTCCAGCAGGACGATAACTGTCTAACTCATCCATTATTTCTCTTGTCATCGCTTCAAATTGATATTCTTCACGGAAGAAATACGTTTCGTTGACAGTCATCGAATTCACAAGATTCTGGAATTCTTCACCCGACGCTTGAAACCGCATGTAGGTAAAATATCCCTTAAAACTTGTATGACCTGTAGCCTTCATGCGTTCATGAAGACGTTTATCTACAAAATAGCGTTTCGAGTTTTCGAAATGGATCCCGGTTTTCCGGTAAAACATGGAGCGGAACCGTTCGAAATCGGCAGCACCTATTTGTTCTAGCGCTACATTACTCATCGGAATTTCTCACTTGATCACGAATTAGCGAAATCACAAACTGAATGTAGCTATGGTTAGGAAAGCGGCTTTCGACGGTTTGCAGGATATCTAACGTTGACACATCGGCAATTTCAGCGAGTTTGTCCAGTGCGGTTCCAACAACATTTTCATTGTCGTCATTTAAAGCAAATTGATGTAACCAGTTCACTGCATCTATATGAGCAACTGCTCCAATGATGTCTACGCAGAAAATACGAGTATCTGGGTCGTCATCATGCATGAGCAAATTAACATTCGCGGCAAAAATATCAGGATTTTGCTGCATAAGCTCAATGGCCCCATTTCGCAACTGCACATGTTCGCTTTTAAGCATGGTAATGACTTGCGAGGCATGACTTTGAGTCATGTCGTGCTCAAGTGCGCTAAACAATGCCTCTATCACAGTTGGGTCATCTTCTTGTGGCAATCGGTATATAAAAGCATCGAGTGCGTCTTTTTGGCCGCTCAAATCTCTTACCGCCCACCGGCGCACATCACTGTCGCTAGAACTCAGGTCACTAATAAGTTGCTCTTTCGTTCGAGGGTGTTCGCGCTTTTCCTCAAAGTCATTGGAAATATCGGCGATAGGCGCTATTTTCTTCTTTAGACCCATGATTACTTCTCCTCTTAACGACAAAGCGCATTCAATTTAGATGCGACCTTGGGACTATCTAGTACGAAGCTGGCGCAGCCCGCCTCAATAAGCTCTTTTGGCATACCAAAAACAACTGAGGTCGCTTCACTCTCTGCGATAGTTGTCGCCCCTTCTTTGAATGCTTTGCTCATAGCGGCAACCCCGTCACACCCCATTCCAGTGAGCTGTACGCAAAGCATAGACAAAGGCTTGTAACAATTGAGGGCGCTGTCGACCATACGATCTACACTGGGATGCCACAAAAAACTTGGGCTTGAAGGCACAGGACGCGCTGAGACTTCACCACCTATTTTTGAGAAGGCGAGGTCGGCATCCCCTTTTGCAAGATAGACATTGCCAGCCTTTATGGGCATCTTCGTGTTCACCTCAACCACATTTAGCGGACTAATGCCGTCCAAGCGTTTAGCTAGCGCACTGGTAAAAGACGCAGGCATGTGCTGTGAAATAACAATGGGAACAGGGAATGTGGGGCTTAAGTTAGCTACCAGATGTTCAAGCTTTTTGGGACCACCAGTGGAAACGCCTATCAACACGACTTCAAAGGGAATGCTCTTTTTATTGCGAACAGCTTTTTGTGTCACGACTGGGGGCGGTTTTATTGTAGGGCGCTGTGGTTTGCCAGTTTTGGCCAAAGCATGGATTTTATTTATTAACGGTACTTCTATGTCGGAAATGTCCCGAGATACTGTCCCCCCCGTTTTTAACACGAAGTCACTGGCACCTAAGGCAAGCGCCTCTAAAGTAATGGTTGCACCTTTTTGTGTAAGTGACGACACCATAATAATAGGGCACGGATAGAGTTTCTTAAGCATCGCCAGGCACGTCATGCCATCCATTACCGGCATATTGATATCCAGCGTAATACAATCTGGTTGGAACTCGATAGCTTTCGTTAGCGCTTCTTCGCCATTACGTGCTATTTGAACAATAAAGCCTTCTTTCTCGAAAAGTTGCGTAAATAGCTTTCGCATTAACGCGGAATCGTCGACGATAAGTACTTTTACTGCCATACATAACCTCGAATATTAGCTAGCGCTGCGCTTGAGCTTTGGAAATAGCGTTATCATCAAGTAAAACCTTTGGCTCAATGATTTGAATAATGCGTTTCTCATCATTAAGCTTGATCAAACGGTTTAAGAACTCAGATTGCATCTCAGAGAGCGAAGGTGCTTCTTCGATTGTCTGCCTAACCACAGTCTTCACTTCCGCGACGCCATCAACAATGAAGCCGGTCCGCTGTTTATCTTTAGTAAGTACAACAATGCGCTGACGTTCTGAGGTTTCGCTACACGGCAAACCTAAGCGGCTGCGCAAGTCGATAACCGGTAATACCGTACCCCGAAGATTAACAATCCCCTTTAAGTAATCTGGCGTACTCGGCACACTTTCGAGTTTTTCAGGTACTCGCGTAATTTCTTGAGTATCATCAATGCTCACGCCATATTCTTGCCCATTGATCCAAAAGATGACGTATTGCTCGCAATCATCCTCATCGATTGATATATCGTTGCTATCATTCATTTGAGACTCCTGCTGAATATCGGCATCAAGACTGGTTAATACGCTCATCAGCGCCCGGCTGTAGATGTTGGAAAGGTTGATAATAGACACCAGGCGTTTGCCGCCATCGCTGCGATATACGGCTTCAAGTAGCCCTGACTCCGCACCGTCATTGCATACCGAGGGTACTGATTCCAGTTCAGCCTCAGAGATGGATACCACATTACTGACTTTCGCTACCACAAAGCCAACGCTACCAAACTCGCTGTGCTGTGTTACCACAATGCGCGATGCCTCGTTAATCTCAGTAGGCATCATGCCAATGGAATTCGATAAATCGACAATGGGAATAATGCGGCCGCGAAGGTTGACCAATCCCAAGACAGAAGGTGCACTATCTGGCAATTGAGATATCTCGGAGGGAACGCGCACAATCTCTTCCACGTCTTGAAGATGAAATGCAAACTCTTGGTCTTCTAGCGAAAAACACACTAACTGCTGTAAATGGTCTTCCTCTTGAGCATCCACAGGCGCGTCATTATCAATATGCTTCATCCCCGAAAGCTGCATTGTGTTGCCATCTTGCTTAACAACAGCCTGCGCTTTTGCAAGTGCAGATACATCTAAGATTTGCTCTACAGGCTGGTCGCTCTGTTTAATGATGCCTTGCATATAGTCGTAGGCGATGGAATCTGTCATTGAGGTTTTGTCAATAACAGCATCGCTACAAACGCTGTAAACACGTAGCACTCTGTCTACCAGAAAGCCAACGCTACCAAGTTCAGATTCCACTACAACTACGCGGGTGACATCACTCACTTGTGCCCGTACACCGAGTAAAATTGTGCTTAAGTCGTAAACTGGCAACACGTTTCCACGTAAGTTTGCGAGGCCAATCATTTGCGCAGGACCAAGGGGGACAGAAACCATCGTTGGTACGCGAATGATTTCGCCCACCGCGAGCATTGGAAAAGTGAAACGCTCGTCGTTGACCATGAAAGAAACAAACTGTTCTTCACCACCAGCCATTTGCTCTGTTTCGTTTGCGGTCTCATTGTTCGTTTTTTCGTTACTCATGAGGCAAGCTCCTCTATTTGACACAAGCGTTATGGATTAGCCGTTTTGCATTTCGTCTGCCACTGAAGCAATCTCTTCAATTGACTTGGCCAAGATTTCCATACCTTTGCTCTGCTGATCTGCAGCGTTGAGCGCCTGTTGACAGTTACTGCTTGCTTGCTCATTTGCCGTCGCTATTTGCTCCAACCCCCGCTGAGCCTGTGTAACACCCGCGGCAATTTCTTCGCCACGCTCTTTCATTGCTTGGTTATATTGAACAACTTCGGTAATATCATTCGCGATTCTTTCGACATCTTGCGTAGTTTGCTTCGCTTTCATGACCTCTCTAGACGCACTTTCAGCAACATTTGTTAAGTCTGTTTTCACACTCATGGTTTGGTCTTGAATGGCTTTGATAAGGTCTTTTATCTGCTCTACATTTTCAGCCGCTTCATCTGCTAGGCTTTGAATATCTGCTGACACAACCGCAAAACCTTTGCCATACTCACCTGCTCGCGCCGCTTCTACTGCTCCGTTTACTGCCAACATGCTGGTTTTTACTGATACCGTGGTGATAGTATCGATAACCTTATCTATTTGACGCGTCATGACTTCCATCTCACTGATGGCACTCACATTTTCTTTGCTTGTTTCAAGGGCCAAGTTTATGCCGCTAACCATTCCCTCAATCAACGCACGGTTTTCTTTAAGTAATCCAGTAATAGCTTTGCCTTTTTCTAAAGCCACATCACACTGCGCAGAAGCTTTATCAACGCCTTCTCTTAACAAGTCGATATTTCCGACGGCTTGGTCGACAGAGCTTGCAGCTTGTTGAGAGCCATTATTCACTTGGGTCAATGCCGTCATGATTTCACTGGATGAGCGATTGATTTCTTCAAGGGTTGCTGACAACTCTTCTGCAGAAGACGCCACTTCTTCTGCACTCTTGTTAATGTCTGTACTGTTTTTCAGCTCTTCAGTAATTATTTCTAATGACTGCGCAGCCTGTTCAGCTTGAGACAAGGCCACGCTCTGCTCAGAAACATTAGACGACACTTCTTGGGCTGCGGTAGATTGCTCGTCGGCAGCACACGATATTGCTTCTGAACCAGTTTGAATTTCTTTAGCCGCTGCATCCATCGATTTGACTTGTGCCTGTAGTTCACCCGCACCGTCTGCAATGCTCTGCATGTCTGATTTTATGGTGATAAGTTGCTCGGTAACCGCTTGGCCTTTGGTCACTTCCTCAAGCGCCGCTTGCGATGATGATTTAACGGCATCAGAGACACTGTTAGATTGCTGTTGAATACGCTCTATCTGCTTAGCTATATCTGCAGCACTTTTGTCTGACACTTCTGCGAGCGCGCGAACCGTATCGGCGACTACAGCAAATCCCTTTCCGTGCTTACCAGCCCGTCCCGCTTCAATAGCAGCGTTAAGCGCTAGCAAGTTCGTCTGATCGGCAATGCGGGTAACTTGTTTGACAGCTTCGCCGATGTTTGATGCTTGTTGCTCTAACTCGCTCATCATGACCACTGAGCGTGATTGATGCTCAGACGCAGTTTTAACGCTGGTCATCATGGTGCTTAAATCGCCAACCACACGCTCAAGGTAAGTTTGAAGCTCGTTGGTTTTGTCCATTGTCGAGCCTGCCAATTCAAGCTGTGCAACAAGACCACCTGAAATCTGAGTGATAGCCGCTAAGCTTTCTTGGCTTGCACTGCTCGATTCCTCGGCGCCTGCTGCAATTTCGTTAACTGCAGTGGATAACTGATCGGTTGCGCTTGATGCCTGATTAATACCACTTGCAAGCTCAGTGGTAGCGGAAGCAACTCGTTCTGCAGCTTGCTGCTGCCTTGCGAGTGTTCTTGCTTTGCGGCGCTCCTCTTCCGCTTCTTTACGCATCTTTGCATCAACTCGCACTGCAGGTGCGACTGTTTGTTCGGTAGATTTTTTGAGCGCCATAAGTAACCTCGATATATGAATGGCTGTTAATGCACTATTCAAATATCGTTGAGAAAGAGGCGCGTTTATGTATTAAACGAGATACGTTTGTATAGAAGAAGGTACGCCTGTCTTGCAAAATCAAAATTCAGTACAGTGATGACACAAATGTCATAAATGACACTTTTTTACATACCAGTATAAAAACAAAAACTTATATTCGTAACTTTGGATAAGGTGACAATTACTACTTTGTCAAAGTACAAAAGTCTAATAAGGTTATTCGTTGGCGAGATTATTTTTAAGAAAAAATGCTGATGAATTAGCAGCTTATACTTACGTATAAGAAAAAAGCGGCACTTGGCCGCTTTAATTGATGAGGTTGACCCATCCTAAATAGCGTTGACACTTTTCAAACTTAATTTGGAGAGTGTAATGAAATCAAATAGCAAAAGAACTCAACGCGATTATTCCCTCGCTTTTAAATTGGCTGTTGTAGACCAAGTTGAAAAAGGCGAATTCACATATAAACAAGCACAAGACCACTACGGAATTCAGGGGTGTTCAACGGTTTTAGTTTGGCTTCGTAAGCATGGTCGTCTAAATTGGACGGATGGAACACCTAAGTTTCNTGACCCATCCTAAATAGCGTTGACACTTTTCAAACTTAATTTGGAGAGTGTAATGAAATCAAATAGCAAAAGAACTCAACGCGATTATTCCCTCGCTTTTAAATTGGCTGTTGTAGACCAAGTTGAAAAAGGCGAATTCACATATAAACAAGCACAAGACCACTACGGAATTCAGGGGTGTTCAACGGTTTTAGTTTGGCTTCGTAAGCATGGTCGTCTAAATTGGACGGATGGAACACCTAAGTTTCTTAAACGAGGTAATTGCGTGGATAAGTCCAAAGTAGAGCTCACTCCAGAACAGCGTATTAAGGCTCTGGAGAAAGAGCTTGCTGATACGAAAATGAAAGCTGATTTCTTTGAAGCCGTCGTGAATGTTCTTGAAACTGATTATGGAGTTAGCGTTGTAAAAAAGCGCAAAAGAAAGTCGTCCAGGAAAAAGTGATAGACGGGGTTTCTGTAGCCAAAGCTTGTCGTTATCTGAATATTTCTCGTCAGGCCTATTACCAACATTGTGCTCGTTCAGTCAAGCGCGAAGCGCATGAGGATAGAGTCATTCAGTTCGTACGTCAGGAGCGAATGATGCAACCTCGCATCGGCACTAGGAAACTACAGTATCTTCTTGCGCTCGTTAAAATAGACATTGGTAGGGATCATCTCTTTAATTTACTAAGAGAAAGGCGTCTACTGGTGCCGACAAAGCGTGCCTATCACAAAACAACGAATAGTCATCATCGGTTCCGCTGCCATCCCAACCTCATTAAAGCGGGGCTCAAAGCGGATAAACCCAATCAGCTATGGGTAGCGGATATCACGTACTTGCCGACGCGAAGTGGAGAGAGTTATGTGAGTCTCATTACAGATGCTTATTCGCGGAAGATTGTGGGCTATCAGGTTGACGATAACATGCGAACGCAGTCAGTAAAGCAAGCGTTTACTCGAGCGCTTAAACAAAAAAGTACAAAAGAAAAACTCGTACATCATTCTGACAGAGGGATACAGTATTGCTCAGAAGAGTATCAAAAACTCCATAGAAAACATAATGTGCAGTGCTCAATGACAGATGGCTACGACTGCTATCAAAACGCCCTTGCAGAGCGGATAAACGGTATTCTTAAAAATGAATACTTACTCCATAAGCCAAGAGATTTAGAAGAAGCGAGAAAGATGGTTGCAGAGTCAGTAGCTATCTATAATGGTAGGAGGCCACATCTGGCCCTTAAATACAAAACGCCCGATGAAATACATCGGGCGTTTTAACCGAAATAAGTGTCAACCTATTTCAGGACTAGTCANCAGTGCTCAATGACAGATGGCTACGACTGCTATCAAAACGCCCTTGCAGAGCGGATAAACGGTATTCTTAAAAATGAATACTTACTCCATAAGCCAAGAGATTTAGAAGAAGCGAGAAAGATGGTTGCAGAGTCAGTAGCTATCTATAATGGTAGGAGGCCACATCTGGCCCTTAAATACAAAACGCCCGATGAAATACATCGGGCGTTTTAACCGAAATAAGTGTCAACCTATTTCAGGACTAGTCAGGTGTGTAGGGCGAAATTACTGTAAAGCGCTAATGATGGGTATATTCGCTTCGGGAAAGTCATTGGCGTTGAGTGACTTCACATTAATCCAGCGCGATGCCTGTCCTTCTTTGCCATGGGGCTCACCAGTGAAATGATTCACACGGTGTACATCTAGCTTAACTTGCTTGTCGCCGTAGTCGTGGGTAATGACAATCACAGGCTCGCTGTGATTAACGGTAATTCCCACTTCTTCAGCAAGCTCTCGCCTTAACGCCTGAAGAACGGTTTCACCCTCTTCCACTTTACCGCCGGGAAATTCCCATTTCCCGCCTTGATGGACGTCGTCGGGGCGAAGCGTAATAAATATATCATCGCCGCGGGCGATAACGCCCACAGCAACATGTACCACTTTCATTACTTAAGTTTACCGTGACACTGCTTATACTTTTTACCCGAACCACATGGACATGGGTCGTTACGGCCTACTTTCGCGCCTTCGCGCACTTGCGTACGCACTCTGTCGCTAGCTTCTTCTGGTGTTGCACTCGCTTCTTCGTGCTCGAAGTTCTTAGGTACATCGTCAGCTTGACGACGTTGCTCTTCTACTTTTTGCACGTCTTCTTCAGCTTGTACTTTTACACGCGCAAGAATGGTGATCACTTCAACTTTAAGCGCTTCTAGCATTTGAGAGAACAAGGCAAACGACTCACGCTTGTATTCTTGCTTAGGATTCTTCTGCGCATAGCCGCGTAAATGAATACCTTGGCGCAGATGGTCCATCGCTGCCAAATGCTCTTTCCAGTGGCTGTCTAAGTTTTGTAGCATTACCGCTTTTTCAAACTGGCGTAATACCTGCTCGCCCACTACCGCTTCTTTTTGCTTATAGGCATCCACTACTTCACCAAGAATGCGCTCGCGAAGCTTCTCTTCGTAAAGCTTGTCGTCATTTTCAAGCCAGGTTTTTATCGGCAGGTCTACGGCAAAGTCTGCACGCATACGCTCTTCAAGCCCATTAACGTCCCACATTTCTTCAAGAGATTGTGGCGGAATGTACTCATCCACAACACTTGAAATAACATCTTCACGAATGGCCGCGATAGTCTCGCTAATATCACCTTCATCAAGAAGCTCATTGCGCTGTTCGTAGATAACTTTACGCTGGTCGTTGGCCACATCATCGTATTCAAGCAATTGCTTACGAATGTCGAAGTTACGACCTTCTACTTTGCGCTGTGCATTCTCAATGGCGCGAGTTACCCACGGATGCTCAATGGCTTCACCGCGCTCCATACCTAAACGCTTCATCATGTTGCCCATTTTTTCAGAGGCAAAGATACGCATAAGTGCATCGTCTAATGACAGGTAGAAACGGCTTGAACCCGGGTCACCCTGACGACCTGAACGACCGCGAAGCTGGTTATCAATACGACGAGACTCGTGACGCTCTGTACCAATAATATGTAAGCCACCTGATGCAAGCACGGCATCGTGTCTTTCTTTCCACTCAGCCTTAATCTTTTTAATTTGCTCTTCAGTTGGATTTTCGAGCTTCTCAACTTCTGCCTGCCAGTTACCGCCTAGCACGATATCAGTACCACGACCCGCCATGTTAGTTGCAATCGTTACGGCGCCTGGCTTACCAGCCTGAGCAACGATATCAGCCTCGTGTTCGTGGAACTTAGCGTTAAGCACTTTATGAGGAATTTTCGACTTCTTAAGAATGCGAGAAATGAGCTCTGAGTTCTCGATAGACACAGTACCCACAAGCGTAGGTTGACCGCGTTTAACGCACTCTTTAATGTCTTCAACAATGGCTTCGTATTTTTCTTCTGCCGTTAGGTAGATGAGGTCAGCCATGTCTTTACGCTGCATAGGACGGTTTGTTGGGATAACTACCGTTTCCAGGCCGTAAATATGATTAAATTCGAAGGCTTCTGTATCTGCTGTACCTGTCATACCCGCAAGCTTGTTATACAAGCGGAAGTAGTTCTGGAAGGTAATTGACGCAAGGGTTTGGTTTTCGTTCTGAATACGAACCCCTTCTTTAGCTTCAACTGCCTGATGCAGACCTTCAGACCAGCGACGGCCTTCCATCGTACGGCCGGTGTGCTCGTCAACAATTACAATTTGGTCATCTTTTACAATGTAGTCTACGTCTTTGGCAAACAACTTGTGCGCACGAAGTGCAGCGTTAATATGGTGAAGCAGTGAAATATTGCCAGCGGCAAACAAAGACTCACCTTCAGGTAACATACCTTCTTGCTGAAGGATTTCTTCAACGTGAATTTGACCGCGCTCGGTAAGGTGAATTTGTTTGGCTTTAAGGTCAATCGTGTAATCACCGTCACCCTCTTGGCCTTCTTCGTCTTCTTTTTCTTGCTGAACAAGTTTAGGAATAATAGTGTTGATACGGCGATACAGCTCTGAGCTATCTTCAGCCTGACCAGAGATAATAAGTGGTGTACGTGCTTCGTCGATAAGAATTGAGTCAACTTCATCCACTACCGCATAGTTAAGCGGGCGCTGTACGCGGTCTTGTGGGCTAAATGCCATATTGTCACGAAGGTAGTCAAAACCAAATTCGTTGTTCGTACCATAGGTTACGTCTGCTTGGTAAGCTTCACGTTTTTGCTGTGGCGACATGCCAGGCACGTTACAGCCAACGCGCATGCCTAGGTAAGTAAATAACTGGTTACTCCACTCAGCGTCACGGCGGGCAAGGTAGTCGTTCACGGTCACAACGTGAACCCCTTTGCCTGACAAGGCGTTAAGGTAAGTTGGCAAGGTAGCGGTAAGCGTCTTACCTTCACCCGTACGCATTTCTGAAATTTTACCTTGGTGAAGTACTTGACCACCTAGCATCTGAACGTCGAAGTGACGCATGCCGTATACGCGTTTACTCGCTTCGCGCACAGTAGCGAAAGCTTCAACAAGAATATCGTCAAGGGTTTCACCCTTTTCAATGCGCGCTTTGAATTCGTCGGTCTTAGCCTTTAGCGCCTCATCAGAAAGCTTTTCAAATTCTGCTTCCAGTGCATTAATGGCATCTACGTTTTTGCGTAATTTTTTTAATAATCGGTCGTTTCTACTACCGAATACTTTTCGAAGGATGCTTGAAAACATTAGCTTTTTTATTCCACTACTTGTCGAGGCGCCGCACAACGTGCACAGCTAAATTAAACGTATAAAACACAACGATAAGCGCGTTGTGTTTTGCGATGTTCTAAAATTATGCTTCTTCGTTTTAGGTGACTTTAGTTAATAAATTCACTATCAACGAGAATTACCTGGCTGCTACCTACGCTACTTTTTATAGACGAAAGGTAGAGGATCGACTTGTTTTCCGTTTCTCATTACTTCGTAGTGAACATGAACGCCAGTAGAGCGCCCCGTATTGCCCATTTTGGCGATAGGTTCCCCTTTGGTTACCACATCACCTATTGAAACAGTTAGGGTATCGTTATGCCCATAGCGGGTAACAAAACCATCACCGTGATCAATTTCTACTAGTTGGCCATAACCGTAGCGCTCACCCGCCCAGGTAACAATACCTGCTGCAGTCGCCACCACGTTTTCCCCTGCTTTACCTGCGAAATCTAGCCCTTTGTGCATGGTAGGTTCGCCAGTAAACGGGTCGGCCCGCATACCATAATAAGAAGACAACCACCCCGACTCTATCGGACGACCAGATAATTGGCTCTGTTCGTGGATATGGTGACCCCTGACCAAACTTTCAAGCATAGACAACTGTTGAGACTTCAAATCGAGTGATTGCTCTAGTTTGGCTATTTCGTAAAGGATGGGATCGTCTTGAAGGTTATCCGGTATCGATACCGGTACGAAAGCGTCCAGGTCAGCCGCTGACATACCTAATTCTGTTGCGATTTGCTTACCTTTCTCGTCCAGCAATGTAGCCTGCGCAGATAACTCTGCGACGTGAGAAAGCAAAGCTTGTAATTTAACCGTTGTTTGCTCTTTTAGTGCTTCAACGTCTTTTTGTCGTTCATTGACTTCAGTTTGCGCCAAACGAACGCGGGCAATATCTTCTGACACCGATTCAGTTGAACGGCTCGACACTAGCATAAAAATAGAGGAGAGCACGGTTGCGCTCACAAGCGTACGGACACTAATGCTGTGCCTATAGCGTTTATTTTTACCTGCTAGTGTAATAGTTAGTTTCATACCACGAAGAAAATTGCTGTTTCACGCCACTCTTTTCATACCACTTCATACCACGATGAATGTGTTTTTAGCCAAAGGCGACAACCTTCGACCTATCGTTTTTATGTCACATGGGTGAAATTTATATTAATTATTCGGCTACTGTATCATTTATTTCAGTAATTGCCATATGAAAAAAAGCCGCCCGTAAGGCGGCTTTTTGAAAATCTTACGCTAGCACGGGTTGAGCATAACGAATTGGCGCTGTTTCTTGTGAGTCGTAGGTCACGAACTCCCAACACTCTTTTTGCGCAAGTACAGCATTTAATAGCTTGTTATTCAGGCCGTGACCTGTTTTGTACGCACGCAATTCACCAATCAGACTATGACCGCCAAGGTATAAATCACCAATAGCATCCAAAATCTTATGCTTCAAGAACTCATCGTCATAGCGCAACCCTTCTGGGTTAAGTACGCGGAATTCGTCTAGCGCCACCGCGTTTTCCATGCTGCCACCTAACGCTAGGTTATTAGCATTCATGTACTCTAAGTCGCGCATAAAACCGAAAGTACGTGCACGACTTACTTCGTTAACATATGAGCATGAATCGAAATCCATCACCATATGCTGACGAGTTTGACTGATCACAGGATGATCAAAGTCAATTTGGAAATCAACGCGGAAACCGTCGTAAGGCACTAATTCGGCCCACTTATCGCCATCTTCAACGCGAACTGGCTTTTTAATACGAATAAATTGCTTAGGCGCGTTTAGTTCTTCAATACCAGCAGATTGAAGCAAGAATACGAACGGGCTAGCACTTCCGTCCATAATTGGCAGCTCGTTACTGTCTACTTCAACAATAATGTTATCGATACCTAAACCTGCAAGCGCAGACGCTAAATGTTCTACCGTTTGGATAGTTACACCGTCTTCGTTATTTAGGCACGTACACAGCATGGTATTACCTACCGCGTTCGCACGCGAAGGTATGTCAACATGTGGTTCAAGGTCAACACGCCTAAACACGATACCCGTGTTTGCTGGCGCAGGTCGGAGAGTCATTGTGACCTTTTCCCCTTTATGAAGCCCAATTCCGGTCTCTTGGACCGATTGCTTGATTGTACGTTGTCTAATCATCTGCTTAAGCTTTTACCTATTAAAAAAAGCGGGCGCGAATTATAGTGAGTTATTACTCACATGTCAAAAAACACCCGATCTGACGGATTTTACTCTGTCAGATTACGTATTTTGTTAACCCATTCACGCGAATTTTTCACGTCGTGTAAGTACACCTTACTAAGTAAGACATCACAAACGCGAAATAATTCCCTTCCGTTTCAGGCAGCTAAATTAATCTGCCTGCTTACGAAGAAATGCAGGAATATCCAAATATTCCAAATCATTTTCTGGCTGCGCACTGTCGTCTGCTTTCAGCGCTTGGTTGCCTTCTGTACCACCAACTGCAGAACGTGGCTCACTTGAGTGTGTGCTGCCGTACTCTTTTGCTGGTGTAGTAAGACGAGAACCTTCAGAGCTTACTAGCGAAATGTCAGGCTTGCGCTCTGCGCCAATACCGGTTGCAACAACCGTCACGCGAAGCTCATCTGTCATTTCCATATCAATAACTGTACCCACAACCACGGTCGCATTTTCTGATGCGAACGCTTTAACAGCGTTACCTACAGTTTCAAACTCGTCGATAGCGAAATCTGGACCCGCTGTGATATTCACAAGAATACCGCGCGCACCTGACAAGTCGATATCTTCAAGAAGCGGGCTAGCAATCGCAGCTTCAGCAGCTTCTTCAGCACGGTCAGGACCGCTTGCTGCGCCGCTACCCATCATAGCTTTACCCATCTCAGACATAACAGTACGTACGTCTGCAAAGTCGACGTTGATTAGACCAGGACGGGTAATCAGTTCTGCAATACCTTGAACAGCACCGCGTAATACGTCATTTGCTGCGCTAAACGCTTGAAGAAGCGGTGTGCCTGGACCCATTACTTTAAGTAGTTTTTCGTTTGGAATAGTAATCAGCGAGTCAACGTTGTTCGACAGCTCGACAATGCCCTGTTCCGCAAAAGAGGTACGCTTTTTGCCTTCAAATGGGAACGGCTTAGTTACTACAGCTACCGTAAGAATACCCATTTCACGTGCGATCTTCGCCACTTCTGGCGCGGCGCCCGTACCTGTACCACCGCCCATACCGGCAGTGATGAAAACCATATCAGCACCGTCTAGCGCCTGACGAATAGTTTCTCTATCTTCCTGGGCTGCTTCACGACCAATGTTTGGATCGGCGCCCGCACCTAACCCTTTGGTTACACTTGAGCCAATTTGAAGTGTAACGTCAGCACTTGAGCTACGAAGCACCTGTGCATCGGTGTTAACTGCAATAAATTCTACGCCTTCAATACTTTGAGACACCATGTGCTCAACCGCATTGCCGCCGCCGCCACCGACACCGATGACTTTAATTACGGCTTCTTCGCCGTGACTATCCATTAATTCGAACATACTTACTCTCCGGTTGTACGTCTTTTTCAACACTACGCCAGGTCATTCCCTCAGGCTAATTGCTTCCTGCTAGCCTTAATGCCGTAGCTATAGCGCCCCCAAATAAAATTAAAATTCACCTTTAAACCAGCTTTGCACTCGATGAAATAAGCTTTCACCGGTCTTCTGCGTACTGGACTTCTTATTATCAGATTGTACTTTGCCATATTGCAGCAGTCCTACGACTGTCGCAAATCCAGCGTCATCAACATATTCAGACAAGCCTTTTACGTTGATGGGTTTGCCCACGCGCACGGGCATCTGGAAAAGTTCTTCGGCAAATTCCACGGCACCTTCCATCTTAGCGGTCCCGCCTGTAAGCACAAGGCCTGCAGCGATTTGCTCTTCCAGACCGCTGGCACGAATTTCGTCATGTACCAGCTCAAAAAGTTCTTGGTAGCGAGGTTCAATTACCTCAGCTAATGTATGACGAGACATCACTCTAGCAGGGCGTCCGCCTACGCTAGGTACTTCAATGCTGTCTTCCATACTCACCATGTCTTTCAATGCACAGGCGTAGTTCACCTTAATTTCTTCTGCATTGCTAATAGGTGTTCTAAATATTTTAGCGATGTCGCTGGTAATTTGATTACCCGCAACCGGTATAACCGCTGTGTGGCGAATAGCGCCATCAGTGTAGATAACCATATCCATAGTACCACCACCGATATCAACCACACATACGCCAAGCTCGCGCTCGTCGTCAGTCAGTACCGCATAACTTGATGCCAACGCTGAAAAGATCAGCTGATCAGCATTAAGTTCACAACGCTCTACACATTTCACCATGTTTTTCGCCATATCGTCGGCACAGGTAATAATGTGAGCATCCGCTTCCATTCTTACTCCTGACATACCGATAGGGTTCTTAATCCCTTCCTGCACATCAATGGTAAATTCTTGTGGTAACACGTGAAGTAGACGACGTTCTGCTGCAATCGGCACACTACGCGCTGCATGAATAACGTTATCTACGTCTTCTTGTGTTACTTCCTGGTTATTAATCGGTACCATGCCATTTTCATTTTGGCATTTAACGTGACGTCCCGAGATAGACATGAAAACTGAAGACACACGGCAATCTGCCATTAACTCCATCTCGTTTACTGCACGCTGGACTGATTTAACCACCAGGTTCAAATCGTTAACGCCGCCCTTATCCATGCCTTTCGATGCATGGGTGCCCACGCCAACAATACTGATTTGATCATCTTCTAGTAATTCACCCACCACGGCCTTTACTTGGCTGGTGCCGATATCTAGTCCTACAATCAAATTGCGTTCAGCAGGTTTTGACATGGTTTCCTTAACTCTCTTCATCTGTGGCGCTGTCGTCTTTCCATCCGACTGCTACGCCCGTGTCATAGCGAAGGTCGACGTATTTCACCGCCTTCTCTTGTTGCGCCAGAAGCGGATAAACATCAATAAAGCGTTGTAGCCTATCGATAAACTCCTGACGTCCTAAATTCAATTTAATGCCGTTTTTCAACTGCACTTGCCATGCAAATCGCTCGCTTAAGGATAATTCTTCTAACGTCATATCCGTTGTCGCAATTAGCGCATGCATGGCGTTGTAGCCCTCAAGGGCGGTTTTTTCGCTGCCACCCGGGCCGTAAAGGCGCGGTAAGTCTAGCTTCACGCCCTCGTCGTTAAACGTATCGCCATAGGGGTTTAACAACAAATCTTCATTCCATTGGGCAACAGGTTGCTGCTCAACCAAATAAATTTTTAACGTATTTGGCCATTTTTTTCTTACTGACGCGCGATAAACCCAAGGCTGCGCTTCAACAAGTTCAAATACTTCGTTTACATCAAGCGCAAAAAAGCTTCCAGGCTGCGCCTTGCGTATTAACCGCTCTAGCTTTGCAATATCGATGTGCTGATAATCACCAGAAAAATCGATAACCTGTACCGGCATTTGCTGTTCGTCTTGCAAATACTGGTTTGCTTTCAGTCCACCAAATACCAATCCTGCAATAACAAACAGTAAGAAAGCGACGCCGCCCCACACTGCCGTTTTGCTTTTGCCGCCCTTTTCAGAAGCAGGCTTCTTTTGATTAGTATTGGTATCAGCCACGTTTACGCCTTGTTTGCAACGTCATCGAAACTAGTAGAAAGAATACTTAGTACCAGTTCGTCAAATGTTAGTCCTGCAACTTTGGCTGCCTTCGGCACCAAACTTTTTTCTGTCATACCAGGCACTGTGTTCGCCTCTAGCAAATAAAATTGCCTTTGGTTGTCCTGCATAACGTCAATTCTACCCCAGCCGCTGCCAGAAATAGCGTCAAAAGCACGAGATGCTAGTTTTGCTAGCTGTGCTTCTTGCTCTTCAGACAAGCCGCTTGGGCAATAGTATTCTGTTGTATTATCCTGATATTTCGCAGCATAATCATAGAATGTATGTGGAGTAGACATGCGAATAGACGGCAACGCCTGTCCCTGCAATACAGAAACAGTGAACTCGGGGCCATCTATGTACTGCTCTAACAGGACTTGATTATCGTATTTAAAGGCGTCCTGAATGGCAGTTTCGAGCTGTTTAGCGCTTGTCACTCTTGCCATGCCAATACTCGACCCTTCTCTGGCCGGTTTTACCATGACTTCATTCCCCAATTTATCCATTATAGCGCTGCACTTACCAGCTTCAAAGTGCCTTTTATCAGCAATTTCATATTTTGCAGTGGGTAAGCCTAAACTTTGCCACACTTGCTTAGTATGAATTTTGTCCATTGCCAGTGCAGAACCTAAAACTCGACTTCCGGTATAGGGGATTTTCAGTAGCTGAAGAGCTCCTTGCATAGAGCCATCTTCACCACCACGACCGTGTAGCATAATTAGTGCTCTATCAACGTTTAGGTCGAGAAGATCGGTAAGCGGTCGCTCTGCTGGATCAAACGCAAACGCATCCACGCCTTGTCTCAAAAGCGCGTTTAACACCGCATTGCCCGAATTAAGCGATACTTCGCGCTCAGCAGAATCGCCGCCAAGCAGTACAGCAACTTTTCCATACTCGTCAGGAGAGTGTGTTTTTTGAGAATGCATACCTACTGAAGGTTTAGACATCTTATTCCCCTTCCTTTGCAAGCGATGTTGCTTCTAATTCATGACGGGCAAGAAGCTTAGCAATTTGTCCGATATTTCCCGCGCCTTGTGTCATGACAATGTCGCCATCTTGCATGATATTCGCCAAAATAGCTGGTAAGGCGTCTTTGTCACCTACGTATACAGGCTCGATTTGACCACGCTGACGAATGGAACGGCACAACGCTTTACTGTCAGCGCCTTCAATAGGTTGTTCACTGGCTGCGTAAACATCCAGAAGCAACAAGGCATCAACACTCGACAGTACTTCAACAAAGTCTTCGTAAAGGTCGCGGGTTCGCGTAAAGCGATGTGGTTGATAAACCATAACCAAGCGCTTGTCAGGCCAGTTTGCACGAGCCGCAGCGATGGTCGCTCTTACTTCCGTTGGGTGGTGACCATAGTCATCCACCAAACACACCTCGCCTTTACTGGTATTAAACGTACCTAACTGCTCGAAACGACGACCTATTCCACCAAAGCTGGCTAATGCGCGGATGATAGCGTCGTCATCTACACCTTCGTCGGTTGCGACAGCGATAGCAGCAAGGGCATTTAGCACATTGTGGTTACCGGTGAGGTTCAACGTTATATCTAACGGTTCGCGTTCTGGGCGAATGACCGTAAAATTCGCTTTACCGAATGACAGAGAAACATTTTCTGCGCGATAGTCATTATGTGATTCAAAACCATAGGTAAGAATGCTTCGACCTATACGAGGGCGAATTTCTTGGATATTTGCATCGTCACCGCATACGATGGCTTGACCATAAAACGGTAGGTTCGACAAGAAATCAACAAAGGTATCTTTCACCTTTGAGAAGTCGCCACCATAAGTATCCATATGGTCGGCTTCAATATTGGTCACCACAGAAACCATCGGCTGCAAATGAAGGAACGACGCATCGCTCTCGTCAGCCTCTGCGATTAGATAACGGCTTTTACCCAAACGCGCATTCGTACCAGCACTGTTAAGCAAACCGCCGATAACAAACGTAGGGTCATACTCCGCTTCTGCGAAAATCGTTGAAATTAAACTGGTTGTGGTAGTTTTGCCGTGCGTACCCGCCACCGCAATACCGTGGCGGAATCGCATCAATTCTGCCAGCATTTCTGCACGGCGAATAATTGGAATGCGCTTTTCACGAGCAACGATAATCTCTGGATTTTGCTCATTGATAGCGCTAGACACCACAATAACGTCCATGCCTTCAACATTTTCCGCACGGTGGCCTATTTTCACATCAGCACCTAATTCGCTTAAGCGCTGTGTCATTGGCCCTTCTTGAATGTCAGAGCCAGCAATAGCATAACCTTCGTTCAGTAATACTTCGGCAATACCACCCATACCGGCACCGCCGATACCAATAAAGAATATATTTTTCACCCTGCGCATTTGCGGGCTTTCAAATGGGGTTTTAAAAACCATTAGTCCCCTACTCCTACCACGCTTTTAACGTGGCTTACTACATTTTCCGTGGCATGAGTGCTTGCACATGTTTTCGCAACAGCCCCCATCTTTAAGCAGCCTTCAGGGTGTTGTAACCACTGACGCACCGCCTGCCCTAAATTTTCTTTCAATACAGATTGAGCAATCATCAGTGCCGCATTTTGCTTTACTAACGACTGCGCATTTTTTGTTTGGTGATCGTCAACCGCAAAAGGTAGCGGTACGAAAATCGCCGCGCGTCCGGCAGCTGCAACTTCACTTACCGTAAGCGCACCGGCTCTACAGACAACAAAGTCTGCCCATTCATAAGCTGCGGCCATGTCATCAATAAAATCACTGACATCGATTTTCGACATATCTGCGCCCACCGACGTGTAGGCTTTAATGACACCTTCACTGTTGCCTTTTCCACATTGGTGTTTGATTGATAAACCTTCTAGCACCCCGCAAGTCTCCGGCACGGTTTCATTGAGAATTTGTGCGCCTAAACTGCCGCCTACAACAAGCATATTTAAACCTTGCTTGTGCTCACTAGTGTTTTCAAAACGGCTTTCAAGCGTGTTTGCACGAACGTCTGCGTCAATGTTTACAGGCTTGGGCTTCACCTGCCAAATTTCGTCTCGAACAGGATTGCCCACAGTATGCACCTTAGTAGCGCCACCTGAAAATTGTTCTTTCGCATCCTCAAAGCCCAGAAGCACCCGATTTGCGATTTTACTAAGAAGCTTATTGGTCATGCCTGCCGCGGCATTTTGCTCATGCACAATAACGGGAATGCCTAAACTTTTTGCGGCTACCCCACCCGGGCCGCTTGCGTAACCGCCAAATCCGACCACGATATCAGGTTGAAGACGCTTTATAATTCGTCTTGCTGAAAATAAGCTTTTAACTAAAGCAATGGCGCCTTCAAAGCGTGCCGCGATGCCTTTACCACGAAGCCCTTTTACCGGAATAAAATGAATGGGAATATCGTGCTTAGGCACAACTTGCGCTTCCATTCGCTCGGCGGTGCCTAGCCAATGAATATCCCAGCCTTCATTTCGAAGCGCGTTTGCCACTGCAAGACCAGGGAAAACATGCCCGCCTGTACCACCAGCCATAATCAAGCAACGCTTAGCCATTGTCAGCCTCCTGCGCTACGCGCGCGAGTATAGCTTTAATGCCAGCTTTTCCTTCATCTTCTGCGCTTGATGTTTTGACGCTAGGTTTAGCTTCAACCGTCGCCGTAGAAAAATCAGCTTCATCGGCCTTGCTCTCTACGCTCGCATCACCTTCAGTATGTGACGCTTTAGATTTGGACGCGCTTGTTGGTATCGGCTTTTTACGGCGGGCTTTACTCTTACCGGATTTGCTGTCGCCTCGGCCAATCGCCTGTACGCCATCAACACGTAATTCAAAATCGATACGAAGTAATATGGCTACCGCTACTGACATAATTATAAGTGACGAGCCGCCGTAACTAACCAGCGGCAGTGTTAACCCTTTGGTGGGCAGAATACCTGCGCTTGCGCCAATATTTACCGCCGTTTGGAAACTAAACCAGATGCCAATGCTGTAAGCCAGATAACCATCAAACGCTCGTCCTTTTTCAAGTGCCTTGTTTCCAATGCTTAGCGCACGTAATACCATCCATAAAATAAGACCAAGCACGGCAAGTACACCAACAAAGCCGAGCTCTTCTGCCAGAATAGCCATAACAAAGTCGGTGTGTGCTTCAGGTAAGAACTCCAACTTTTGTAAGCTATTGCCTAGGCCTTGCCCGAACCAGTTACCACGACCATACGCCATTAAAGACTGAGTAAGCTGATAACCTGCACCAAATGGATCTGCCCATGGGTCTAAGAAGGAAGTCACTCGTTTAAGACGATATTCTTCAAACACGATTAGCGCCACTACCGCCAATATGCCTACAAACACCAGTGCGAAGAACTGCCACAGTCGTGCACCGGCTAAAAACAATAAGCCAATCGTGGTGGCAAACATCACAACGACGGTACCTAAATCTGGCTGTAGCAGTAGCAACATCGCTAGCACAAAGAACACCACAAGGGGCTTAATAAAGCCTTTTAGGTTCTCGGTAACTTCTTCGTAGCGGCGAACCAGATAACCAGCCAAATACGCAAAGAAAAAGAGCTTCGCCGGCTCGGCAGCTTGAATGGTTATAGGGCCAATCGCCAACCAACGGGTGCTCCCGTTTACGGTTCTTCCCACTACCAGTACTGCTAGCAATAGCGCTATAGCCGCAAGCAGAAGGTAGGGATTTGTCATGCGCCAAAACTGCATGGGTAAATTCAGTACCACCATAGCGGCGACGATCGCCCCAACAATATAAATACCGTGGCGAATAGCAAAATAGAACGGATTGTCGTGCAGCCTATCGGCCACCGGCATCGACGCGGAAGTTACAATTACAACCCCAATGCTCATCAGCGCGAGCGCAATTAATATCAGCGTTACGTCATAAGGGTGCGTTGCAGAAGGCTGCCCATCGTGTTTCGCAGCAAATAGTGCGCTAAGTTTGGTAGAGGCAGCCATCATGATGCGGCCTCCACAGCGTCGTTGTTCTCACTGTGTATATTGTGGAGATCGTGCACGTCTTGTTTAAACACGTCACCGCGATGCATGTAGTTCTTAAACATATCTAAACTCGCACACGCAGGCGAAAGCAGCACTACATCACCAGGTGCAGCAAGTCTTGTTGCTGCTTTTACGGCGTCTTTCATCGTTGCCACACGGGTAGTATGCGCAAAACTCTTTTCAAACAAATGGGCATCTTTGCCTAAGGCAAACACATGAGAAACGTGCTGATTTAGATACGATGTAAGATTCCCCATATCAGCCCCTTTAGCGTCACCACCTGCAATAAGGATAAGTTTCCCCTTTATAGTAGGGCCTATTCCTTCAAGGGCCGCGACAGTGGCGCCAATATTGGTTGCTTTGGAATCGTCGATATAGCGGATGTCGTTTACGCGGGCTATTTCCACACAGCGATGTGGTGCAGCTTTGAAACTGTGTAGATGTTTAACCGCGAGCTCTGGCGAAACACCTAGCTGAAGGCAGATGCCCAATGCAGCCATGATGTTTAGTACGTTATGCATGCCCGCTAAATGGATATCGCTAAGGGCAATAAGCTTTTCGCCATTGAACGTGATGTATAGACTTTGTTCATCGTCACGAGCACTATCGTCACCGTCAAAAGACGCAATCGCAAACCCTGTGGTCGACTCTCCCAGTCCATATTCAACGATATTTCTTGACGCTAGCGACTCTTCATTAGACGCGGCACTAGATACGGCATTAGATACGGCGTTTAATGCGGCATTACCCTTAGCATCAGTAATAAGCTGCTCGTAAGGTGCTACAAACTCACCGTCTCGCCACACAACTGCAGATTTCGCATTATCAAAAATGCGATGCTTGGCATCGATATAGGCTTCAAGGGTACCGTGACGGTCTAGGTGGTCATCGGAAATATTAAGCACAGTAGCAGCTTCAAGCACCAGGCTAGACGTAGTTTCAAGTTGAAAACTTGATAGCTCTATCACCACTACATCTGCATCACTTTGAAGCGCTTCAAGCACAGGGCGACCTACGTTACCCGCTTCAATGCTTTTTACGCCGCAGCTTTTGAGCAGATGGTTCACTAATAAAGTAACCGTGGTTTTACCGTTAGAGCCGGTTATACCTACTACGCGCTTAGCTGGCGTAGCACTATTCGTGGAGGCATTTAAACGGGCGAATAATTCCACGTCGCCGATCACCTCAACACCACACTTTTGCGCTAAAACCACTTGTTCAATATTCAAAGCAAGACCCGGACTTAACACCAAAGTGTCTACACCATTAAAGTAATCTTCGCTTAGTGCATTGCAAGTGACCTTCTCTGCCATAAACGCTTGCATGTCAGTATCAAGACCAGCAGGTGCAGTAAAATTAGCACGGGTATCAAACGCTTTAACTGTTGCCTGTTTATGCAACAAAAAGCGCACGCAAGCCTGACCTGTAACACCCAGGCCACCGACTACATAACTATGCTCACGTACGTTATACGACATTAATGTTTATCTCTTTCCCGCTTATCTAAGTTTGAGGGTAGCAAGACCTACCAAGACCAAAATGATTGAAATGATCCAAAAACGCACTATTACGCGCGGCTCTGGCCAGCCCTTCAATTCATAGTGATGGTGAATAGGTGCCATACGGAAAATACGCTGGCCACGCAGTTTGTAAGAACCTACCTGAAGAATGACTGAGACGGTTTCCATTACAAACACGCCACCCATGATGATTAACACCAATTCTTGGCGCACCAATACAGCAAGCACGCCTAGTGTGCCGCCTAACGCAAGTGAGCCAACGTCGCCCATAAATACTTGTGCCGGATATGTGTTAAACCATAAAAAGCCTAAGCCTGCACCGACCATGGCAGTGCACACAATTACCAGCTCGCTGGTAAGCGGAATATGAGGAATATTCAGGTATTCGGCAAAGTTAGCATTACCTGTCACATAGGCAAAAATGGCGAATGCGCCCGCCACCAAAATAGTAGGCACAATAGCAAGACCGTCTAATCCATCGGTAAGGTTTACCGCGTTACTTGTACCAACAATGGCGAAGTAAGTAATGATAATGAAGAATGCACCTAACTGCGGAAACACTTCTTTGAAGAAGGGCACCAACAGCGAAGTTTCAGCGCTCATAGTGGCACTGCTGTATAGATAAAATGCGACGCCTAACGCGACCACTGATTGCCAGAAATATTTCCAACGGGCGATGAGCCCCTTCGAATCTTTGCGGATCACTTTTCTGTAGTCATCGACAAACCCGATAATACCGTAGGCCACAACCACAGTAAGGGTTACCAACACATAACGGTTAGTAAGGTCAGCCCAAAGCAGGCCGCTTACTACAATTGCTGCGAGTATGAGTAACCCGCCCATAGTGGGTGTGCCTGATTTGGATAAATGGCTTTGCGGGCCATCGTCACGTACGGTTTGACCAATTTGCATACGCTGCAAGTAACGAATCATCTTAGGGCCAATAAGAATGGCAATAAGCAATGCGGTCAGCGTGCTTAAAATTGCACGAAGGGTAAGGTATGAAAATACATTAAACCCTGAATCGAATTGTGTCAGCCAGTCGGCTAGCCAAATTAACATGCTATTCGCTCCCGACGGCTATCGTGCTTTCCCAGCGCAGAGGCCTCTACCGCCTCTACCACACGCTCCATTCTGGAACTGCGTGAACCTTTTACTAAAATTGAAATATCGCGCTGCTGCACTAACAAATCACTCTCCATTGCGGCCAACAAACTTTCAACATCGCTGAAATGGCCACTATTTTCATTAAACACAGCACTGGCTGATTGACTCAAAACACCCATGGTATACAGGTAATTAATTCCTTTTTCTTTAGCGTATTCCCCCACCTGCTCGTGGTAATAACGCGCCTTTTCACCCAACTCTTTCATGTCGCCTAGAACAAGAACGCGAATGCCTGAAAAGCTACTTAGCGTATCAATTGCCGCATTTACAGACGCCACGTTGGCGTTGTAGGTATCGTCTAACAGGCGAACCTGTTCGGTAAGCTGTTTTACATTCAAGCGCCCGCTGACCTGCTTCATGGCAAGTAAACCGTCGCGTACGTTTTCTAATGTCGCGCCAACTTGCAGCGTTAATGCCGCAGCGACAAGAGCATTCCCCACGTTGTGAACGCCAGGAATAGTGAGCTGAATAGACATATCACCTTGCGGGCAAACCAAATGAAATGCGGCGCAGCCATCTAATCCAATGATGATATCTTCAGCTTTAAAATCAGCATCGTTTTTCTGCTGCGGGGAAAACGTTAGCGTTTTGGTCTGTTTGAGTTTGCCCTGCCAAAATTCAGCAAACTGACTATCAACATTGACTACCGCCACACCGTCACTGCCTAAGCCTTTAAAAATTTCGCTTTTGGCGCGCGCCACGCCTAGCAAGCTGCCAAAGCCTTCTAAGTGAGAAGCGGCGGCGTTTACTATAGTCGCTACGTCCGGCTTTACGAGGTTTGTGGTATAGGCGATTTCACCGATATGATTTGCGCCTAGCTCCATAACCGCGTATTCATGCTGAGGCTCCAGGCGTAAAAGGGTTAGCGGCACACCAATATCATTATTGAAGTTACCGTTTGTGGCTAATACATTGCCTCTTCGCTCCAAAATAGCGGCACACATTTCCTTCACGGTGGTTTTACCACTGCTTCCGGTGATGGCAATGGTTTTAGGCGTCACATAAGCTTTCACCGCCGCCCCTAATAGACCAAGTGCTTCTTTGGTATCTTCAACCATGATGACAGGTAACGAGGTCGCTACGTCTTCACTGGCAATAACCGCACTTGCTCCCGCTTTCTCTGCCGTTGAAATAAAATCATGGCCATTAAAGTTCGGACCTTTCAAGGCTAAGTAAACTGCGCCATCTTCAAGGGTGCGGGTATCGGTACTTACCGCTGATACTTCAACGTCAGCAGCATCGTTCAATAATTTTCCATTAACCTTTTCGGCTATCCATGACAGCGTTGTTGTTATCATTTGCTGTACTCCTGTTGCAGTCGCGCCACAACTGCACGTTCGTTATAGTTAGTCTTTTTGTCACCGATAATTTGGTAATCTTCATGGCCTTTTCCGGCCACAATGATGATGTCGCTTTCATGCGCATGCTCAAGGCAATGACGAATAGCTTGCTCGCGATCGGGAATAGACACTGCCAGCTCACAGTTCTTCAAACCCGCAATGATATCCTCGGCGATAGATTCAGGGCTTTCACTGCGACTGTTATCTGTGGTGATCACAATAGCGTCAGCACCAACCTCGGCAGCCTGCCCCATTAACGGTCGCTTACCTTTGTCTCTGTCTCCGCCACAGCCAAACACACACCACACTTTGCCCGTTGTATGGAATTTGGCGCTTAACAGCACTTTCTCCAGAGCGTCTGGCGTATGCGCGTAGTCCACCACTAAGTTAGCCGCACCCGTTACAGGGAAAACTTCCATTCGCCCGGGTACAGGCGTGATTGCATTTACCGCGTTAACCACGTCTTCAAAACGCTCACCTTGAGCGAGTAACGTACCTATAGCACTAAGTACATTGCTGATATTGAACTTCCCGAATAGCGGCAGCGAAATAGCAGCGCTTCCCCACGAGCTCACCAGTTCAAAACTACATCCACCGGCATGATAAGAAGCATTTGTGGCGAAACAATGGCGACTTTGAGGATTGTTATGCTCTCGCAAGCACTCACTTTCACCGCTTCCATCCAGACCACTTTCGTCTATACCTGTCCAGACGCGTGTAATCGACTTATCTGCTGCACCATCCCACTTCTTACTTTCATCATCATTAGCGTTTAATACCACAGCCTTTAAACCTGGCTGCTTTAGCAGCAAGCGCTTGGCTTTACCGTACTCTTCCATGGTGCCGTGATAATCGAGATGATCTCGAGTAAGGTTAGTGAAAACAGCGATATCGGTTTTTACTGTACCAAGCCGACCCTGAACCAATGCGTGAGAACTTGCTTCGAAGGCCGTATGGCGCACTTCACTTTGCACAAAGTCTGCCAACAAATATTGCATACGTATAGCATCGGGCGTCGTGTTTGCCGCCGGCGTGTTCGACCACTGGGTTTCATCGCCTTCAAACACACTGCTCCCTAGAGTTCCGATGCTTGCGCTACGCGTACCTAGCGCATCCTTAAGCTGGGTAAGCAATTGAACTGTAGAGGTTTTTCCGTTTGTTCCTGTGACTGCTACCGTCGTCATTTTCTGGGCAGGATAATCATAAAATGCAGCTGCTAATGCAGAAAGCATTTGTGGCAATTCATACAAGGAGATAATGACACTGTGGTCACGCATTTCCATCTGACCATGGGCACTACTGTCTTCAGTTTGCGCCAGAATTACACGGGCCCCTAAACTTATTGCCTGGGGTATAAAATCTCGACCATCGCGTTCGTGGCCCTTAATCGCCAAAAAAGCCAAGCGTGTATTCACTTCTCGGCTGTCTAGCGTTAAACCTTCAATACGGATATCTGGGGCGTCTACACCAAATTTCGCCAATAAGGCTTTTATACTTTGAATAAAGGCACTAACTACCACTTTGACCTCCTTTCAATAAGCGGCTAGATGTAACCTGCTTGTCGTCGGGCGTAACGTTTAACATGTGCAGCGCGCCACCCATAATTGATGAAAAGACAGGTGCAGCGGTATCCCCCGCGTGATACAAATCACCGCCGGGTTCGTTGATCAATACAATTGTCACTAATCTTGGGTCAGACACAGGTGCAATACCGGCGAAAATATTGACGTACTCTTCACCGTACCCGCCTGCCACCGCTTTTCGGCTTGTTCCGGTTTTACCAGCAACGCGATACCCTGGTACCGAGGCTTTAATTGCCGTGCCGCCACGCTGGGTGACGCTTTCCATCATTTGAACAATGGCTTTTGCGTTTTCTTCGCTTATTACCCGTTCTGATTGAGCTTGCCACGACGGTTGTTCCGGTGACTTGATGATATTAAGCGGAGTTTTTATACCGCCGTTTGCCAGCGTTGCGTAAAGACGCCCCAACTGTGCTGTTGTCACAGAAATGCCGTATCCAAACGACAGCGTGGCTAATTCAAACTCAGACCAGCGACTGCGCTCATGGAAAATACCGCTACTCTCACCCGCCATATTCAGCCCGGTATCGCTCATTAAGCCCATGTTGTAATAGGTATCAAGCAGGAACTGTTTAGGCACAGAAAGCGCCAGCTTTGATGTACCCATATTCGAAGAATGCTGAATGATTTCTTCTAGCGTTAGTTCGCCATAATTACGCGAATCTTTAACTAGGCTGCCGCCTAAACGCATCCATCCTGGGTGGGTGTTTACCGAATCTTCAGGCTCTACTTCACCAAACTCTAACGCAGTAAGTACCGCCAGCGGTTTTAGCGCCGAGCCTGGTTCGAACGCATCGGTAATAACTCGGTTACGCATTCTGTGTGCAGAAATATCGCTTCTGTCATTCGGATTGAACGACGGTGCATTCACCATGGCTAACACATCACCGCTTTTTACATCGATGACAATGGCGGAAGCCGAGCTTGATTGGTAATAAATCATGGCTTCTTTAATTTCTTTATAAGCAAGTGCCTGAATACGCTGATCGATAGTCAGCTGCAGGTCACCGGCTTTTTCGCCTGATTTTGTTTCCAAGATTTCAACCTGACGACCTTTTGCATCGCGGCGTATTTTACGAGAACCCGGCGTGCCCGTTAGCCACTCGTTATACATGCGCTCTAAGCCTTCAACCCCTGTGTCATCAACATCGGTTACGCCGATTAACTGCGCTGAAACTTCGCCTGTAGGATAATAGCGGCGACTTTCACGACGAAGATAAATACCGGGAATGTCCAGTTTATCAACGTACTCTGCCATGGCAGGAGACACCTGACGCTGCAAGTAAACAAAGCGGCGTTTGGGGTTTGCCACTTTCTCTTTGAGTTCATTGACGTCTTGGCGCAGTACATCTGCCAGCGCTTCCCAGCGGCGTTCTTCCTCGAAGCCGTTGTTTTCATGGATAACTTTAGGGTCTGCGTAAATGGCGCGAACAGGTACACTCACCGCCAGTTCAACACCATTTCTATCGGTAATGAGCCCGCGATAGGTTGGCATATCACGGGTTCTTAGTGTGCGGTTGTCGCCCTGTTGAATAAGCTCGTCTGGCTCAATAACTTGAATGTAGGCCGCACGGGCGGCGAGCACGCTGAACACCAGCATGATCACTACCAGCACAACGACAAAACGCCAGTGCACTAAGCTTGGCGTTACATTTTGTTTTGCACCGGTCTTTTTACGTTGGCGAGAAAGCGCGGTTGTACTCATTTTAACCTCACCACTACTTCATCATCTGCGGTTGGACGGTACATTTCTAATTGTTTTTCAACCAGGTTTTCTATGCGGTTGTGCTCGGTTAACGCACGTTGCTCAAGCACAAGGTTACGCCACTCTACATCCAGCTCATCTTTCTCTTGCATGAGGTCTTCAAGGGCAATGACCTGCTGTCTGTTGTGATGGCTGCTAAGCGTTACCGCCATAGCACTTACGATAACCATTAAATACAACAAAACCCGCAACTTGTTGCGGGTCAAATCTGAAACAATTATTAGCAGTAATTTAAAATTAGTGCTGGCCTTGTCTGGCGCGGCTTTGGTCATAACTTTTCTGCCACACGTAATACCGAACTGCGAGAGCGAACGTTGTTCGCAATCTCCTGTTCTGAAGGTTTTATCGCTTTGCCTAAGGCTTTTAGCACTTTATCTGCATCTATTTCAGCCTGAGTAATCGGTAGGTTGTGTGGTACTGATTTCCCTTTACTTTGATCCTTAATGAAGCGTTTTACTAAACGGTCTTCAAGCGAGTGAAACGAAATAACGGCAAGACGACCTTCTTTCGCCAACACCTGTGTCGCGGCTTTAAGGCCAACACGAAGTTGCTCCAGCTCCGCATTGATATAAATGCGAATGCCTTGGAATGCGCGGGTAGCCGGATGTTTAAACTTATCCTTTACAGGAACCGCTTCGTCGATGATCTTGGCTAGCTGTGCAGTGCGTGTGATAGGCGTTTCTTTGCGTGTGTTCACAATGGCGTGGGCTATGCGTTTGCCGAACTTCTCTTCGCCAAACTCTTTAATAACCTGCGTAATGTCTTGTTCTTCGGCGTTAGCCAACCAGTCTGCAGCACTTTGTCCACGTGAGGTGTCCATACGCATATCAAGCGGTCCGTCACGAAGGAAGCTAAAGCCACGCTCGGCATCATCTAGCTGTGGTGAAGACACACCTAAATCCATGAGTACGCCGTCAATCTTACCGGTTAGTCCCAGCGCTTCGATTTCTTCTGCCATATCACCAAACGGTGAGTGGATAATGCTAAAACGCTTATCATCGGCGAAACGTTCTGCCGCTTTGATTGCTTGCGGGTCACGGTCAAAGGCGATGAGTCGCCCGTGTTCACCCAATGCATCCAAAATATGTGCTGAGTGCCCCCCACGGCCGAAAGTGGCGTCGATGTAGATACCGTTCGGTTTAATCGCTAGGGCTTCGATGCATTCATCAAGCAATACTGAAATATGTTTAAATTCGCTAGGGTGCGTCATAGAGAAAAGTCCTGTAATCGTTCGGTAAGTTCAAATTCGCCTTTGCGTTCGGTGTCTATATCAGCTTCAACTTGTTGTGCCCAAATATCGGCATCCCAAATTTCGAATTTGTTTAACTGACCAACTAACATGACTTCTTTTGAGAGTTTTGCGAAACTTCGCAGTGGAGTAGGGACAAGAATGCGCCCGCTTTTATCCATCTCACCTTCAGAAGCATAACCTAGTAGCAATCGCTGCAAACGACGCTCGGCTGGGATCATGCTTGAAAGTTTAGAGAGTTTAAGCTCAATCTCTTCCCATTCGGGAAGTGGGTAAAGTAGCAAACAACTTTGTTGTGTATCGACTGTGCAGACCAGTTGTCCCTGACAATCATCCAGCAGCGACTGACGATACTTCGTCGGTATAGCCAGTCTGCCTTTTGTATCCAGATTGATTGCGTTAGCGCCGCGGAACATTCCCCTAGCCTTTTATTATTTGCTCTTGGTTTTCTTGTTTTTTGAGTACTAATCTGCAAAGTGATGATGATTTGATCCACAATTCGCCACATTTACCCACTGAGATACAGTTTAGGTATCAATGATCCCCACTGTCAAGTAGAAAAAAGGCGTGAAAGCCGCATAAATACTGGCTTTGAACTGGTTGGATATACAGTGTTTTTAGGAAGTGTATGATTAGGCGTGTAAAAAAGAATAAAAAATATTCAGGCAAGCCAAAAGAAAGGGGTAATTAATCGATGAACTGCAGTTTTTGAACAAAGTTGAACTGCTATTTTTACTTAATGATATGAGACGTGATCTTACGATTGTATCTACGGGCGATTTCAGCTTCATTCAGCACAGGCTAGTAATGAATAAAGCGGCAGCCCTTTCCCGGTAACGTGAAAAAGCGAGTGAGCTAACACTAACGAGTGCTAACTCACTGCATTTGCATCACTTCGAGCTAAGGCGTAGCAGTAGCTGAGACATGTTAACGCTTAGCGATAATCAAGGTGCTTTAACTTAGAAACGATAGGATGCGGTAAGCGAAGCCACGTCACTATCTACATCGCTATCAATATCTGTTTCATAGCTAGCTGACACTGAAAATTGCTCATTTACCCAGTAATCAAGCGCAACACCTGCGGTTTTTACATTATCGAAACCATCTGGTGCATTGGTATAGCTATAGCTTCCCTGAACGCTCAAACCTGGAGTGAAGAAGTATCTGGCGCTGCCCGATAAAACGTCAACATCGTCTGCTACGTACTGAGCTGTAAAGTCCCAGCCCGTTCCCGCGTTGCCTACCGTGGTATAGCGTGTAAAAACAAGTGGTGAAGTCTCATTCTCACTTTCGCTGTAACTTTCTCCACCAGCATTAAAGTCGTAAGTGGCACGCTGATAGATTACACCTGCACCAATTTGCCATTGACGCGACAAGTTAAACCCTACCTTCAGGTCAATATTGGTATAGTCCTCGTCACCGAATTCGTCATCAAACTTACTGTGAGCGCCTTCTATAGCAAGCATCCAAGTATCGTCTAAGTAAAAAGTACTGCCTAGGTTAAATACATCGATACCATCGAGTGTGGCATAGCCGCCAGACAGACTAGATACGCGCTGTAGATATGGGTTAATTAGATAAGCGCCGCTATTGCCACTGACTTCATTCAGGTAGCGCACATATCTTGCACCGTAAAGGTTGTCATCTAACCCTTCAAAATCAACAACTGTAACTTGTACTTCGTTTTGCGTAGCAGCATGAGCAGCTGACATTGAAAATACTGATGCGGTGATAATTGAAAGTGCAGTTAACGTAGTTTTTAGCTTATTAATGTTAGTGTTCATGTCTTTGTCCTTAAAAATGTGTTGGGAACTGTAATAACCAGCCCGCATAAGATAAGACATTCAAACTTAACGATTTCTGAACGAAACATGACGAAGTCTGAACGAGTGCAAAAGACATAAAAAAACCCGCTGTTAAGCGGGTTTTTGATATTCAGAATTGAGAAGCTATTAAGCTTTTGGTGCCGCTTCAGCGTCAGCTTTAACCGCTGAAAGTTGCATGCTGCGAATTGGGTTCGCGGTGTCATTAGAAAGCTCAACAAGGCGGTTAAGCTGGCCAACAGACATCATAACTGCATAGATAGCGCCTAGGAAGCCTTGCTTATGTAGCTCAAGTACCTGCTCTTCAGGTAGCTCAAGAAGCTTCTTCTCGTTGATGCTCATCATGCCAGTAACGTTGCGCTGCTTACCGTCTTGGTAAGTAAGACGAATTTGGATTGGATCAAGAAGGTCTAACTCAACAACTTTAGCAACAAAACGCTGTGTTAGCATTTCGCTATTCGCAAGGTCTGCTAGGAATTTCTGACGGCTATCAAGGAACTCGCTTGCTTCACCAGCTTCGGTAAACAGAGGCTGACCTTCGTCAGAGATAAGATCAGAATTTTCATCAATGTAAACACCAAGCTTGTCGCCGTCCGGACGTACGTCGAATGGGTAGCGAAGAATGTTCATTGGTACGTGAGGACCTTTCCAGCTGTCGCCAGTAAGGAAAAGGTTTTGACCTTGTTCCATACCTAGCATAGTAACTACGTGGTGACGCTGAGTGTTAGTGTCTTCGATAAATACTAGCGGCATAGTTGCTGCTAGTTGAGCAAACTCACGGATTGATGCTGCTGCAAGGTGTGTACCTTTCGCAAAGCTGAAAGATGTATTTACCGCAACCTTTAGGTCTTTATGCTTTTCTTTATCTAGCGGTACAAAATTAATAGCCATATTTATTTCTCATACTTGTTAGCTGTGGCCCCGGCTTGATTATGTGAGAAGAGCGGGTGCCACTAAAAATTACGTCGGCCGCGCTGATGCATATTTGTCATCGATAGTTGGCGGAGCGCTTGGGAGTATCCCGTATTCGCGCAATGAAGTCACGCAGTCTTCACCATAACAAGTTTTAAATTTTTATTGCAATGTAAACTTGAAGTAAACAAGCACAAGCGCTCTAAAAATGAGCAATTATGGGTAATTTAGAGGTTAATGAGAACAATCAGTAGTAAATGCTTGGCTAATGAAAGCCTATTGTCGCGATATGCATTATCCTTTAGTCTCTACTAATCCAAGCGATGATAAACAAAATAAGGATTTTCTATGAAGGGGCGCTTCCCACTTTCATCTTGCGCATTAATTATCTCTGCGCTTTTTGCTTCACACTCTGTACTTGCTGAGACCTCTACTTATTCAGCATCTGAAAAAGCTATCAACATCGCGAAAGAAACCATTATTGTAGATGGTCACATAGACGTTCCTTATCGCGTAAAGGAAAAATGGGTTGATGTCACTAAAGCCACGCAGGATGGCGACTTTGACTACCCTCGCGCAGTAGCCGGTGGTTTGAACGCCCCTTTTATGAGTATTTATGTTCCCGCTAGTTTAGACAACTCCCCAGAGTCTACACAGCTTGCCCATGAGCTCATCGATTCAGTAGAAGCCATTGTTGCCCGCGCACCTGATAAATTTGCCATTGCTAAAAGCCCTTCTGACGTAAAATCCCAGTTTGAAAAAGGGTTAATTTCACTACCAATGGGTATGGAAAATGGTTCTCCTATTCAAGGTGACTTGGCGAATCTAACGGCTTTTTACGAGCGAGGCATCCGCTACATTACCCTCGCTCATAGTCAATCCAACCACATTTCTGACTCTTCGTATGACCTGCGCAGAAAATGGAAAGGCCTTAGCCCGTTTGGCAAAACCTTAGTGGGCGAAATGAACAACATCGGCATTATGCTAGATATTTCCCATGTGTCTGACGACGCCTTTTATCAGGTTATTGAGTTAACAAAGGTGCCAGTCATAGCATCACATTCTTCACTGCGCCGCTTTACACCCGGTTTTGAGCGCAACATGGACGACGAGATGATCAAAAAACTCGGCGAAAATGGCGGTGTTATTATGATTAACTTTGGTTCTAGTTTTGTTTCTAAAGAAGCTGGCAAGTGGCGTAGTGGCCTTACTGCAGCGCGCAAAGCGTTGGTTGAAAAAGAAGGCGAAGACAGCCCTAAGCTAGAGAACTTTGAAGAGAATTATCGCAAAGAAGTACCTTACCCTTATTCAACCCTTGATGAAGTGCTTGACCATATCGATCACGTGGTAAAACTGATTGGTGTTGATCATGTAGGTATTGGTTCAGACTATGACGGTGTAGGTGACTCACTCCCCATTGGGCTTAAAGATGTGGCGAGTTTTCCAAACCTAGTACAAGGATTGCTGGATAGAGGTTATAGCCGTACCGACATTGAAAAGATATTGAGCGGAAACCTTTTACGCGTTTGGCAACAAGTTGAAGACTATGCGGAAGATTATGCGGAAGGTTATGCAAAAGATCAGGCGGCAGCGCACTAGTCGCGCAACACTTTAAAAATGAAGCGTAGGGAAGCGTGTTATCGCTTCCCCATGCTTTATCTACTCTACTACACTTTCAACTCTATTATTTTTTGCGTGACACAATTAAGTAAAACGCGCTTGGCAATACCAACAGCGTTAATACCAGTGCACTCGCCATACCGCCTACCATAGGCGCCGCAATGCGCTGCATCACCTCACTACCAGTTCCAGTGGCATAAAGCACAGGCAACAAGCCCACAATAATAGAAAGCGATGTCATCATGACTGGGCGAAGTCTTGCCGAGGCGGCATGGACAATAGCCTTTTTCACAAGCTCATCTTTTTTAGTGTTGCCATTTTCTGTTGCGTGGCTAGTGAGTGCTTCTGATACATATTGGTTTAGATAGACCAGCATGATAACGCCTATTTCTACCGCTACACCTGCTAAAGCAATAAACCCAACACCTACCGCCACCGACAGATTGAAGTTAAGAAGGTAAAGCAACCATACACTGCCCACCAGCGCCAACGGTAAGGTAGCGAGTATGAGTGCCACATCGCGAAGGCGTTTAAATGCCAGATAAAGCAAAAGGCAGATAATGGCCAACGTTAGCGGTATAACCACCGACAGTTTTGCTTTCGCGCGCTCAAGGTAAGCAAACTGCCCCGCCCACGTAATGGAGTATCCAGTGGGTAAATCAAGGTTCTGTGACAAATGACGTTTCGCGCTATCTACATAACCCCCTAAGTCAATACCCGTGGCTGAGTCTGACGAGATATCAATGTATACCCATCCGTTTAATCGGGCATTTTCGCTTTTAATCCCAGCCGGCCCGTCGTCAATACGCACGGTCGCGACATCGCCAAGGGTAATGTGAACACCGCTTGGTGTGACGAAAGGCATGGATGCTAAAGATTCAGGCGTATCGCGGTAGTGCTGTAAAAAGCGCATGGCAATAGGAAAACGCTCACGCCCTTCCACCGATTGTGTAACCACTTTGCCGCCCACTGCCGAGCCTACAATACTGTGAACATCGTCTATCGTCATGCCGTAGCGCGCCGCCAACTGCCTGTCGATATCGATATAAACGTAACGGCCACCCACCACACGCTCAGCGTATACTGATGCTGTATTGGGCAGGTCTTTAAGCAGTATCTCAATATCCTTTCCAATGGCTTCAATGCCTGCTAGATCAGGCCCCGCAATCTTAATCCCAACAGGGGTTTTTATCCCGGTTGCCAACATATCGATACGGGTTTTAATTGGCATTACCCACGCATTGGTCAGCCCTGGAAATTGCACCAGAGCGTTAAGCTCTTCTTTGAGCTTTTCAGTGGTCATGCCCTCCCTCCACTGCGCTTTCGGTTTAAGCTGAATGAAGGTTTCAATCATCGTCAATGGTGCAGGGTCTGTGGCCGTATCTGCGCGTCCAATTTTCCCGAATACCGTTTCTACCTCGGGCAAAGTTGCAATAAGCTTATCCGTCTGCTGTAAAAGCTCTCTGGCTTTACCCACTGAAATACCCGGATAGGTAGTAGGCATATACATCAAATCGCCTTCGTCCAGTTCGGGCATAAATTCGCTACCTAGTTGGCTTAACGGCCAGTACATGGAAAGCAATAAGCAAAATGCCCCCGCCAAGGTGAGCAGTGGGTAGTTAAGCAGCCGCGTTAGCAATGGCTGATACACACGTTCTAAAGCTCGATTTACCGGGTTCTGAGCTTCAGATCGTATTTTTCCGCGTACGAAATAACCCGCCAGCACAGGAACTAATGTAATTGCCAGCGCCGCAGCTGCTGCCATGGCATAGGTTTTGGTAAAGGCAAGAGGCGCAAAAAGACGCCCTTCTTGTGCTTCTAATGCGAAAACAGGAATAAAGGATACGGTTATAATTAGGAGCGCAAAGAATAAAGCTGGGCCAACTTCTGTGGTCGACTTAATCACCAGTTCCCAACGTTTTGCTGCCGAAAGCTTTGCAGATGTTGGCGCAGAGGTTGGTATAGATGTTCGCGACTGGGCACTCCCTGTCCCCCCCTGACTTGCTGAATCCCTTTGACTCGCTGAGGCTCCCTGACTTGATGAAACAGCATGCTGATGAATGTGCTTGTGTAAATTTTCAACCACAACAATAGCGCCATCCACCATTGCACCGATAGCGATAGCAATGCCACCTAAAGACATGATGTTGGCATTGAGTCCCTGCAGCTTCATTACGATAAAGGCGGCGAGAATACCAATAGGCAAACTGATTAACGCAACCATAGATGAACGTATGTGAAACAAGAAGATAGCGCATACCAAACCAACAACCAGCAATTCCTCAACTAGCTTATTGGTGAGGGTATCGACGGACTTATCAATAAGGGTGGAGCGATCGTACACGGGGACGATATTCACCCCTTCCGGCAAGCTCGCTTTTAATGAATCCAGCTTGGCTTTGACCGCATCGATAGTGGCTTTTGCGTTTTCGCCATAGCGCATAACTATAATGCCACCCACGGTTTCGCCATTCCCGTTTAGTTCAGCAATACCGCGGCGCATCAACGGGCTTTCTACCACTTGTGCTACATCGTTAATCGTTATGCTAACGCCGTCCTTTATAACACCTGTGGGCAACGCCAGTATGTCGTCAATGCCCTGAATGTAGCTCTGCGCACTAACCATGTACTCTGCCTCGGCCATTTCAATAACCGAAGCGCCTGACGCGCGGTTACCCCGTTTAAGGGCAATTTCTAACATGGATGGCTGAATGTTGTAGGCACGTAATTTTTCAGGGTCGACAATAACTTGGTATTGTTTAACCATCCCTCCAACAGACGCAACTTCAGATACGCCTTCAACTGACTGAAGCTCAAACTTTAAGAACCAGTCTTGCAACGCCCTTAACTCACCAGCATCTAGCGCATTTGGCTGACTAGCATCGTTTTCCAACGCATAAATGTAAACCCAACCTACCCCTGTCGCATCTGGACCTAGTTGAGGTGTCACGCCTTCTGGAAGTTGCGAAGACGCTTGGCTTAGGTATTCCAGAACTCGGCTTCGAGCCCAGTACATGTCTGTATCGTCATCAAAGATTATATATACGTAGGCATCGCCGAAGAATGAATACCCTCGCACCGTCTGTGCGCCAGGCACTGACATTAGCGCAGAGGTGAGAGGAAACGTCACCTGATCTTCCACCACTTGCGGCGACTGACCGGGATAGTTTACTTTCACTATGACTTGGACATCAGATAAATCAGGGATAGCATCAACGGGGGTGTTTTTCACCGCCCAGACACCAGCAATACTGAGCATAATAGCGCTCAGCAATACCATTATTCTATTGTTTACCGACCAGCGAATTACCGATTCAATCATGGTGCATATGCTCCTTATGATTTATCGATTTTTGTTCTGCCGACTTGTGAGCATCGCTTTGGTTTTCATCGCCCTTCCGCTCGCCTGCATCATGTTTATGATTGCTGTGACCTGAGTCCTGCACCATGCCCTTGTCCACCGCATTTTCACTACGCTTTCGCATATCAATAACCGTGAATTCTTCGCCAGTCACAAAGGTGAACATGATGTTGTCACCTTCACTAAACTGAGATAAGTCTATATGCTTTGATACCGCAAATGACATTGTCGCAGGTCCCCGCCCCCATTTTTCAATCGGCCCGCGAGCGATTACTAACTTTGCGTTATTCGAAGCGCCATTCGTTTCAGTGTCAGCTGGCAATTCAATTGCCTCAATTGTACCTGTTGTCGTGGCCTGGTGATCGGGCGCTTTCATTCGCTCAAAGTCACTGCTTTTCGACGACTCTGAATCAATCAAAAATTGTGCTGATACCACCACATCATCCTCTGGGAGCAAGCCTTCAACTACTTCAAAATGTGTACTATCGCTTTGCCCCAGTGTTACGCGTACCGACTTAAAATTGCCATCGCCATCACTGAGTACCACTTTTGCGCCCTCAGCCGTGCGAATAACAGCGCTGCGAGGAACCAGTAACGCTGCCTTGCGTTGAGTAGGCGTAATTACAACGTGAGCAAACATATTGGGCTTTAAAGTATGATTGTTATTGTTTAGCGGTATGCGCACTTTCAAGGTTCGGGTTGTTTCTGACAAAGACGGATAAATATACTCTACGTGACTTTCCCATTTAGCATCAGACGCATGGTCCATTTCGTCGAGGGTAACCACAGCGCCATTATGAGGCGCTATGACTTGCGCGTACTTTTCAGGCACCTCTGCAATCACCCACACCGTATCTAGCTGTGCGATGCTCATCAAGGTTGTCCCGGGCTGAACGTAAAACCCCTCCCGAATATTCAGCGCTTCTACTACACCGCTTTGCGGCGCATTAAATATGACGGTTTGTGCTACCCGTCTACTTTTCTGCAATTCTTCGATAACGCCCTTTGATAGCCCTAGAGTTTTTAGGCGCTCGGCTGCGCCCTGAATTAAACGTGAATCTCCTCGCTTAAGAGCTAAAACGTATTCTTCTTGTGCGCTAACTAATTCTGGCGAATACAGGGTATAAAGTGCCTGTCCTTTTTCTACTTGCTCACCTTGAGATTTAATGAAAAGCCTGTCGACCCAACCTGATACTCTAGGGTGGATGTGCACAATGCTATCTTCATCGTAGGCAACGTTGCCCACCGCCGTTACGGTCTGTTGAAGTGTTCCAATGGTAACGGGCGCGATTTTAACACCTATATTGTGCTGTACATTTGGCGCAATCATTACGGTACCAGGCGTACGCTCATTACTTTTCGCAGATGTTGCTTCGTCGTTGGCGTATACCGGCACCAAGTCCATTCCCATCGGTGACTTTCCCGGTTTGTCACGGCGATAGCTGTCATCCATAGGCGCTACCCAATATAAAGGGGCTTTATTGTCAGCTTCGTCGCTGTGGGCACTTTCGTCATTTCCGTGTTTTGATGAATCAGACAACAATAGTGAGGCCAAGCCGAACGCTATCAGGCCGCCAAATAGCAGACCTATTAGCAAGCCCTTTATTAGCGTGCTTTTTGTATCTGGAGCAGGGTTAGTTGAAGATGTCATATTAACTACTCTTTATTCGAAAAATGGGCGTGAGTGGGCAGGTACAAATATGCAAGTGACGCCAATGTTCTGGCGCGCTCGATGTCGATTTTGAGTAAATCATCCTGTACCTGTACTTGCTTGAGGTTGGCATTGACAACATCACCGATATCACCGGTGTCTGTGGTATAAGCTGTCAGTTCAGCTTCAGAAAGTTGCTGTGTTTCACCAACTAACGCCGTTTCATAAAGCGCTTTGCGCTCACTTAGCGCTGACAAGCGTGATTTAAGCACCTCTGCGTTCGCGGCAAGCTCGTTCACTTTCAAGCGGAAGTCCGTTTCAGACGCACTCATTTTGGAAGCCGCAGCGGCTATTGAAGCGTCTTGACGAGACTTATTGAAAAACGGAAGGTCTACTTGAACACCCAATGACACAAAGTCAGCCCGGCTTGCGCCATTTTGCGCGTCTTGTCTGTATCCATAGCTTGCTTCAAATGCCCACTGAGACTTAGTTTGTTCTCGCGCTATATTTAGATTTTGCGCCTCTATCTGGGTTTGAATCTTAAGTAATGTTGCCTCGGGGTGATGCTGTAGTATTGAAAAAGGCTCACTGCTCTCAATAACCGTCAAGAATGAAGATAAACTAAGGTTGCTGTCATTTAAAATGGCATCGACTTCAATGGCGTCTTGTGTTGATTGAGTCAGGGGCGCGCTTACAGATTCATCTAGCGGTGCACCAAACCATTTTGAAAGTGCAGATCTCGCTTCATTTTTTTGCTGATAGGCCTGCACGTATTTATCGTCTAAAGACAACAATGCCAAGCGCACTTGCAATATGTCTTGCTGCGCCGCTGCACCAACGCCTTGGCTGTATCTGGATTCAGTAAAATCGAGCAGCTGTGTAAGCAATAGCTTCTCTTTGTCTAATAAGCCAAGGCGACGTGTTGCGTAAACCCAGTTTAACCAGGTAAGCGTGACTTCACGCTTAAGCCACGCCTTTCTCGCTTGGCTCTCTACCGACATTTGATCAGCCATAACTTGATACTTTTGCTGGCTGTAAAGGTTTTCATCGCCTCGCGGTAACTGCTGCTTCAAACCAACTTTAAATTGCGTCATAGGCTCTTGGTCAAATGCGAAGCCGTCTGTAGGCAAGTTTTGCACAGACGCTGAAACCTGAGGGTTTGCCCAATATGATGACGCTTCTGCTTCTGCATTAAAGCGATCCTTGCGATGCGCATTCCCTTTGAGTAAAGGGTCGTGTTGAATAGCTAGCTGCAGCGCGTGTTCTAAGCTTAACGGTTGCGCCTTAGCAGGCTTGATAAACAGGAGAAAAGAAGTAAGCACGAAAAATACGATAAACACTGTGCTTGCGCTACAGGGCCTACCAGCGCTAACGCCCTCTTTATTAGATACCAAATAAATGCTCATGGGTAACATCACTTTTCAAGCGTAATGCGTGTTGAATTCGTCTGCTTTTCGCTGCCTTTGACAAAGGCAGTTAGCAAAAAAGCGTGCCACGCGTTACAGAGATAAAAAGGTTGGAGGCACTTTAAAACGAAGTAAGGACTTCGTTAGATAAAATACATCCCTATGCGAAACAAATCCGCAAGATAGATCTATGCTGTGAGCAGTGATTTAGGTGGGCGAAACTGACCAAAATGAAGGGTTTTGCACTGTCCTAAAACAGGGGCAGTGGCCGCCATTCTCGCTACCAATACTTCGGTCTCGAAAGTAGGCTGTAAAAGCGCGGTTGCGCTTAGGTTTAGACAGTGATCGGCAGGACAGTTGCACTCATCCTTGCAACAAGGCATGTTGTCCATTTCCGCTGTATTTGCGCTATCAAACGCTGCATCGCCGACTTGACTCATTTTGTCTGCATTGCTGTTCGCAGTGAATGCCGCATCTTGCGATGACATTCCCTGATGTTGGCAATGTGTGTTCGAGAATTCGGATGGTCCCGCAGGCTTTCTAATTACACCGTTTTTTGCGTAGGTGTTACCCTCTGCATCTGACAAATAAGTTGAATGAGAAGCATGAGACGAAACAGAATTTTCTGCCATCGCAGATACAGAATGAGTGTGGTTGAAAGTATGTTCAACAGACACGGCGCGACCTGATGACACAATGGACATCATCAAGAAGAATATAAAAACTAACGAATTGACGTTAGATTCTTTATACCATTTAGGCGCTAAACCAAACTGAAACTTACTCAAGTGCTACTCAAAGGGTTTCTGTGTCATTGATAATATGGGTTAAATAATAGCTTGTTGTCGAGAGCCAGTAAAGCTCACTTATAGCGCATACTGGCTCCAACCTTCTAGAATTGCGACAAATAATCCTGCAACATCAAGCTCATGGTCGGGAACAAGGGGTTTGCTTTAGGTACCGCACACTCTTCTTGCTGATTAACCATGTTTGCATTGAAATTCATTTGTTTAAGCAGTCGAGGACTAACGACTAAGTCTGCGTGGCACAACGCATAAGACTCATCAATAACAAAAAAGGTATTAGGGCCTTTACTCGCTTCCATTAACTGCTCTACGCCATAAATAGGCGTAGTCACATCGGCTTGAGAGTGAGCAGCAAATAGAGGCACGTCCACTTGCTTGCCTTCTTCGACTTTGTCGCGAATGGCGTTTATTAAGTCCATTAATTCCAAACCAGCTAAGCCCGCCACGTTAGGGTATTTATAGGGGTTGGGACCATGGGTTTGATAGCTTCCATCAATAATTCTGGCTAAAAGCTTAATTCCCCAAATTCGAGACATACTCTCGGCGTTATCAGACAGCGCCAGTGCACCAGAAAATAACATAAGACCATCAATATTACTTGCATCGCTATCGGCACTATCCAGGTAGTGTTCAACCGCTAGAGCTCCACCTGTAGAGAAACCTCCTACAAGTAAGGTATCTCCCATGCTGTCAGCCAATGTAATGACTTCATCAACATGCCCCTGCCATCGCTCGGCTAAATCCCAGTCAGACATGTCATCATCTGCATCTCGCTTACCATGCCCAGGTAAAAGTGGCACCACCACAGAAAAGCCTTGCTCAAATAGGATACTAGCTATTTCACGCATGAAGAAAGGTGAGTCGCTAAGGCCGTGGATAAGCACGGCAACCTTGCTACTTGATTTGTTTGTTAGCATGAAGGGGGCGTTCCCTTCGTTGCGCAGTACATTGCTGCATACCGAAAAACGATTCAGCGCCGTTTCTCTACACGGCTGGGTTTGCCCCCATTCTTTTTCATAAAATGCTTTAAACTGATTTTGCAGGTCTGAAAAACTTCTGCTTTTCATTTCGCTAGTATCGGGTATAGACAAATTTGCGGCTATAGCCATATTTGCACTTAAAAGCGCAACAAGACCTGTGAGCATTTTTACAAAAAACTTCGAGGACACCATTATTCTCCGCTACGGATAATTAATAAAAAACGGGAGCAGTTTACCATGCTCCCGTTTCTTGTGACGATTAATACGTATATTACGTTAGCTAAAGTAAACCTCTAAATCGTCAGAACCACCAATATGTTTACCACCGATAAAGACCTGTGGCACCGTTTCACGACCACTAATCGCGGTTAGACTGGTTAATGAAGCATCTTTACCCAACACAATTTCTTCGTAGTCATAGCCTTTTTCGTCGAGCAATTTTTTAGCTTTCGCACAGTACGGACAACCAGGTTTGGTGATGATAGATACCGGTGCGTTTGTTTGCTCCTCAGGTGCGATATATGCCAGCATGGTATCTGCATCTGATACTTCAAAAGGGTCGCCAGCTACATCAGGCTCGATAAACATTTTCTCTACAACACCATCTTTCACTAGCATTGAGTAACGCCAACTTCTTTTACCGAAACCCAAATCCGCTTTGTCGACTAGCATACCCATACCTTCGGTAAATTCTCCGTTACCGTCTGGTATAACGGTAATATTGGCTGCTTCCTGATCTGCTGCCCACGCGTTCATAACGAAGGTATCATTCACCGATACACATACAATTTCATCGATACCGTGTTTCGCAAACTTTTTGGCTAGGGCGTTATAGCGAGGCAAGTGGGTAGAGGAACAGGTTGGCGTAAAAGCCCCTGGAAGTGAGAACACCACGACATTTCTGCCAGAGAATATTTCGTCTGTCGTTTTCGTTACCCATGTCTCTCCTTCTCTACACGGAAACGACACGCTAGGTACTTTTTGGCCTTCTTTGGAAGTGAAGCGACTTTCTGACATAACAACCTCTTATCGGTAATCTCAATTATAAAGTAAGAAGACTAGAATGAGTTATTGCACAAATCAATAGGTATTGTCTTACATTCGTTAATATCGATTTTGATGCTGAATCCAGCAGCCAGCCTGCCTATGCTTTTATTCGAGATTAAGTACATCTAAGAAGCGCTTCTAGATTTACAAAGGGCTCACCATTTTAACGTACTGAGACATTTGAGGGTTATCACCATGATTATTTTGGTTGGTGGAGAAAAAGGCGGTAGCGGCAAGAGCTGCCTGGCACAAAACATTGCGGTGTATCTTCGCACTGAAAAGGGTGCCAAGGTCTTAATGGTCGACTGTGACCCGCAGCGAACTACGTCAGACTGGATTCAAGAGCGTAAAGCCAACCCTCGGCTTGCTGAAATTAATTGCGTTCAGTTATATGGAAAAATACGTAACGAATTATTAAGTTTGCGCCAATACTACGATTACGTGGTCATCGACTGTGGTGGTCAGGACAACTTAGCCCTTCGCTCATCAATGGCAGTTGCCGACCATATACTCATTCCGCTTAGACCTAAGCGCCGTGATTTAAAAACAGTACCTCATATGGAAGATATTTTATCTACCTGTAAAATGGTCAACCCTAAAATGAACGCGGCGTTTGTCATTACCCAGTGCCCTTCTCTTCCTAGCCTGGCAAACCGTATTCTAGAGGCAAAAGAAGTGTGCCGTTCCTTTGGTATTCCCGTCCTAAACTCTGTTACTTTTAGTAGAAACATGTATGACGATTCAGAAGAGTCAGGGCAGTCAGTTATTGAGAGTGAACCAGAAGGTAAAGCGGCCACAGAAATAAGAACCCTGTTTGAAGAGCTATTAGCTGGCAAAGTGGAGGATGCTTATGAGTTTACTCAACCTCAAAAAGTCGAAGCCGTTAGCTAAGCCCAACCTTCGCTCTGTAGAAGACTTTATCGATGACGCCTTGCTTTATGCCCAAGGAAATGTGGGTAATAAGGCAACGCCGGCAGTTAAAAACGAAATTAAAAACGTTTGTACCGACCGCGTTGTACCCATTAGAAAGCAGGCAAAATCAGAAGGTATGCGACATGCTACCTTTACGCTAACGCCGCAATGTATTGAAAAACTTGCAAACATTGCTCAAAAGACAGGAAAGGCCAAGTCTGCACTCATTCGCGAGTGGATTGATGACCACAGCAAAAAAGTAGACTAAAGTATAAATCCAAATACGTATTTCACTCGTTTTATCCTTCACAATAATAATGTTGCCTTGGCGTTAGCCTACTGGGATACTCAGCGACAGCATATTCTGACAGCGTATAGGAGATACAATCGAATGGGCCGTGGAGGATTTAGCACAGTGCGCGTGCTGGTGTGTGCCCTGCTATTTATTGTGCATGGCGCACAGGTAAAAACGGTGAAAGCATTCGAGCTTTTCAACACCGAGATTGCTGATGTCGAAAACCTTCTAAATGCCAAGCAGTATGCCGATGCCGACAGCAAAGCACTTCTTCTTTTAGAGCAAGCACTTCAACAGCAGCAAATGCCTGCTGATACGTTTTCTACTCTCGGTCTTTTACTGCAAGACGCCTCGCGATATGAAGTATCAAAAGCCATTTTTAACGCAGCCCTAGAGCGCTACACCACTGATGGTGAGTTAAATAAAATGGCGACAACGCTGCTACAGCTTGCCACGTCTGAAAGGCACCTTTCGAACTACGCGATCGCGCTGACGTACGTTCGGCGAGCCATGTCTATTGCTCAAATCGAACATGACGAATTACTTAAAGCCAGGTTGAATCTTGAGCTCGGCATTATTCAGCAAGAACAAGGCGAAATCGAAACCGCGCTTGAGCCATTAAAGCAAGCACTTAGTTACTTTCGTGAAAATAACATGGCGAGTGAAATGAGCCTTGCATTGCTGCGCATAGGCGAAATATACAGTTTACTCAACCAAGCTACGCTGGCCCATACCTATTACCAAGATGCTTTCGAAAGCATCGAATTGACTCAGGAAAATCGACTACTCGGTATTATTAAAGCGCGTATGGGCGCATTGTCACTAAAGGCGGGCTCGGTTGAACAAGCAATAAAAGACATTAACGAAGGTCTAGAACTATTAATGACCACCACTGATGTGGGCGCCATCGCTGAAGCTAAAATGCTGCTTGGCAGAGCGTTGGTGGAAAAAGGTGACACGAGCAACGGACGAGAATTGCTTCAAGAAGCCATGCGGTTTGCCAATTCTTCAGGTCAGGCGAAGCTGGTCAAAGAAGGAAGACTTGCTTTAGCTCAGGCCTATATGAAAGAACAGAATTTCGAACTAGCGCTAGAGGAGGCGCGTACCGGCACCATTGACGCTAGAAAGAATCGCGACCTCAGAGGGCAACTCAGCTTTCTTTCTCTACAGCTTAGTGCGTTCGTATCACTGGGCGAATTCAAAAAAGCGCTCGACATTCAATCTGTGATGCAGCAGTTACGTGAAGTACTACTTGATTCAGAAAACAAGTCTGCCATAGAAGGTCTACAGGCTGAAATCGAACTTGTTCGACAGTCCAGAACCTTAGAGAAATTAGAAGAATCAAAACAGTTAGCCCTCGCCCAAGCCGAGCGCGAAAACCTTCAGACCACTTTATTTTGGAGTATATCGCTGGCGGCAATGCTGCTAACCTTCTTGGTATGGAGCCGCTATAAACAGCGTCAGCAAACTATCATTCTGCGCCGCGAAGTTCGCCAACAAACCCTGACACTTCAAGAAAAAAATCAGGAGCTAGAAAGAGCGTATAAAACCCTTGAGGAAGTGAGCTTACGCGACCCGCTGACAGGTTTATACAACAGGCACTATCTCGAGTCTCAGCTTCCCGGAGAAATAAGACGAAGTCAGTTTTCTGCAAAGCAAAGCCCTAGCGTTGGTAAAAATAAACAGGACTTACTTTGCTTACTCGTTGATATTGACCACTTCAAACGCATTAACGACGACTACGGGCATATAGCTGGAGATAAAGTATTATCGGCATTCGCTCGTGTCCTAAAAGATGTATTTAGACAAACAGATTTAATTATTCGTTGGGGCGGCGAGGAATTTTTAGTGGTATGTCGTCAATCTAATCGGGAGGAGCTTCCTGATGTTGCCGAACGCTGCCGCGAAATGGTGGCGAGTACCCCTTTTGACATTGGCCTAGAAAAACCCATCAACATTACCTGTAGCATCGGGTTTTCATTGCTTCCTCCTGATAAGGAAGAAAACTTTGATCTTGCATGGAAGCGCACGTTCGCTGTCATCGACTACGCGCTGTATGCCACAAAACTATCTGGCAGGAATGGCTGGGTTGGGGTAATTGAAACGCTAAATACAGCAAAACAACAACCAACCCCTTTAGATACTAAATTCAATTTCCCTGGCTCTAGAATTGCCACGTCGTTCAACAACGTGGCAAGCATAAAATGGCCAGAGACTCTCGACAATTAGCGGCAGAGGAATAGAGATATGTATAGAGGAAGCTGTAGCTGCCTAGCGATACAATATGAGATTGATCAAATCGGTGAACTTGATGCCGATGACGAAACGCTAACTCATTCAGATACTAGTCAGTTGAGCGTTACCATTGAAAAGAAGCAACTGATTGTTGACTGCGCGCCTTCAGCACTAGCCCAACTGCACGAGTCTAGTGGCGAAACGCACCACGTGTGTAATATCTGTGGAAGCGTCATTTTCGTTGAGCGAGGTTGCAATAAAGTGTCGGTTGACGTGACCTACAGCGGCCACGACGTGTTAGCAGAGTCTCACCGCCAATTTGTGTTCTAAGTGAGTTGAAGGCAGTAAAGGTCGTCGAGAACACTTGTCGATGAGTCAAAGCAGGGTGAGAGGTGCGCCTCCCACCTGTATCGCATTAACGCCCTTGCTAGTCGTTGTTTTTAATATCTTCCATATGGTATTTGTCGATAAGCGAATACAGCGTTGGACGGGTCACCCCCAACAATTCTGCCGTCTTTGACATGTTTTTATCTGCTTTTTGATAAGCTCTTCGAATAGCGCGACTTTCAGCAATTTCGCGTACCTCCCGCAGATTTAACGTCTCGGGCTCATCAACATCATCTACCGGCATTAAACCTAAATCATCAGGTTGTATTACTGTACCTTCCGCCATAATAACGGCTGACTTCAGTTTATTCTGCATTTCCCGGATGTTGCCGGGCCACTTGTGTGCAAGCATGGCGTTAACTGCAGATTCCGAAAAGCTCTTCGCTTTTGCTTTGAATTCTTCGCGATAGATATTTAAGAATGTACGTGCCAGTAAAATAATGTCTTGGTCTCGGTCACGTAAAGGCGGGATCATGATTGGCATTTCTCCCACTCGGTAATACAAATCTTCCCTAAAAGTTTCCTGTGCCACCATCGCTTGTAAATCGCGGTGTGTTGCACAAATAACGCGGATGTCTACGGGAATTTCATTACGCCCACCAACGCGCTCTATCACCCGTTCTTGCAAAAAGCGAAGCATCTTTGCCTGCAGACCAATGGGCATATCACCAATTTCATCTAAAAACAGTGTGCCGCCTTGTGCCGTTTCTATTTTACCTATTGTGGTCTTGTTGGCACCGGTGAAAGCCCCTTTTTCATAACCGAACAACTCGCTTTCCAGTAAGTTCTCTGGAATAGACGCACAGTTAATGGCAACAAAAGGTTTATCTTTTCTAGGGCTGTGTTCGTGAATACTGCGCGCGAAGACTTCTTTACCAGTACCACTTTCACCAAGTAAAAGGGTGCTTATGTCGGTATTGGCAATTTTTTCGGCGCGACGCACCACTTTTTGGATAGCTTCGCTATTTCCAACAATTCTAGACATACCAGAGCGGGTGCGGGCAAGAATACTATTTTCATGCTCTAACTTAGAAAGGTTAAGCGCGCGGTGCACCAATAATTTGATGGTATCTGAATCGATAGGCTTTTGGTAAAAATCGTAGGCCCCAAAGTCGATAGCTTTTAGCGCGTTCTGCTTGTCATTATTACCCGTAACAACGATCACTTTCGTTCTGGGAGCGAGCGCAATAATATCGTGAAGAATGCGCAAACCTTCTGACGCATTAGCTGGGTCTGGCGGAAGCCCTAAATCGAGGGTAACAACCTTAGGTTCAAAACGACGAAGCTGAGCTATGGCAGACGTGTGATCATCTGCAAAAACAACGTTGTAATCTGTAAGACTCCATTTAAGTTGCTTTTGGATACCTAAATCATCATCTACTACCAAAATGGTATCGGTCATTTCATCATCCTATTATTCTACTTCATCCATCGAAGGGGTTTGGATTCGATATTATTTTATCCACTTTCTAGTTATACACTCTATCCTATCGGAAAATACAGCGTAAAACAGCTACCGCGTCCAGGTTCACTTTGAACAGTTAATTTGCCACCGATAGACTCAATGTACGTTTTTGCGTCATATGCACCTATTCCCATCCCAGCATTCCCTTTCGTAGTGTCAAATGGCTTAAATAGGCGCTCTTCAATAAATGCTTTATCCATACCCGAGCCCGTGTCTTCAATCATAACGAGCTGCGTTTTATTATCGGAATTAGCGGTAATCACCACATCAACTTCACCGTCATCTGCGGTTGCCTGCTGAGCATTGCTGATTAAGTGATAAAGAACATTGGCTACCTTTTCCCGGTCAACGTTGACGGCGGTTTCTTTCAACACATGCACAGTCGGAAGTGGATTTAACCCCGAACAGCGATTGTTTACCACATCCTTAGCAAGCTCTGATAATAAAAACTCCGAGTTTACGCCTTCCTCAACCGCTTTTTTGTCTGTGAGTTGTTTAAGCATCTTTTCCATTCTCGCCTTAGTATGTTCCAAGGTTTCAAACGTGTCTTCGATAAACTCTGGATTGTGTTTATGTTGCTGAGCATTGGCTAGGATTAAATCGACTTGGGCGAGCACGTTTTTTAAATCGTGTAAGACAAAGGCGGACATTCGGTTGAACGCTGCAAATTGAGCATTCTCAGCAACCACCTGCGCAGCCTCGTGGTGCTGCATGTAAGTACCTACCTGCTCGGACACAGCGGTTAGGTAGTCTTTTACTTCCCAGTTGAGACTGATTTTTTCGTAATCTCCTGACGCAAGAACAGCAAATCCCCATGGTTTTCCATCTTTTAAGAAAGGTACAAAAAGTTGATACCCCCACTTTTTGAGTGCGTCACGGTCTAACTTAAGTCCTTCGTAATCAAAGGGCTTAACCAAATATGCGTCTGTATCTATGATCCAACCGTTTTTATCACTGTAGGCTGCCAAGGTTTCTAAGATTTTACGGGTAGTGCTGCTTTCTTGTGAACTAGATGCCAGCTTATCAGTATCGGTATCGGTATCGGTATCGGTATCGGTATCGGTATCGGTATCGGTAGACACAGTATTGACGATAGGCGATGCCTCAGCTACACATTCATACCCATTCTGCGTCACTTTAAACAGCAAACCAGATTCATACTGGATAGCATTGAGCATCCCCGTCAGGCCAGCATGATAAACTTCAGATGACGTATCGCCAGCACGGGTGAGCCATTGGGTTAATTTTACCCATTCAACGCGATAGTCAAACTGGTTTGCAAAGAAGTGTTTTGTGATGAAAACTTTTATCTTTGTGCGAAAGCCATTCGACAAAAATACCGTTGCCAGCAATGCGAATGACATGACAACCAGTATAATTTGAACCGTGGGCCCCCAGTTTCCGCCCATATAATTGATGGCGTAGCCAACCACAGCCATCACAAAAAGATAACCGCCCGCCACTAACAATAGAGAACTGTGTAATACCACGTCTCGCGATATGAATATATCAATGCCCCAATGATGTATTCGTCGGATTGAAATAACGAGTAACGGCATCAACAAAAAGTAGATATAACCACGCGCCGCTATATAGCCAATTTCTACTTGGTTAACCATGGTAGCGTTTGCGTAGGTCACGAACTCAAACAGGTTGGTTGCACCCAGGTAAATAATAATAGGTTTAAACGCCCACTGTTCTCTCCCTGCTTGTCGATAGACGACTTCGAGAAGCACGAGGACTTCCAAGGAAAGTACGATAAGAATGAGAAAGCTCCACGCTGGATTTACCACCAACAAATAAGGAGCAAGTAATGCGAATAACGCAGGGGCGATAATAATTAACGTAACGGGGCGTTTTAAAACGTCGAAAATATTGTTGAAACTGGTCTGTATACAGCCAGCTAAGAAGAGAAGCCACGCAAGTTGTTTAAGAACATCTGCACTGAGTAACCAGCTTAGCGAAACAGCCCCAAACAGTGAAGTAATTAACGTAGTAGACCACAAAAATGTGGCCGCCGTTGCCAGTACCAGTAAGTGTTTAGCTACGCCGGGTTTGCGTACCGTTAACAGCAACAATAATAGGGCTAAGTGCGCCAGACTATTTAACCCATAGCCTACATCTGAAATCATCCTTTTTATCTCACCCTTATTATCTTTTTTTAGGAGATGTAATACAGGAACACATCGATGCACCGTCCCTGCTCTAACGACACTGTGTATCAGTTAGCGACTTCTGTTGTTCTTACTCGCGATAGCACCACGCTAAACGTTACTCACGCCAAGCCGTGTTCAACCAACGTTCTGCGTGTTTAATATCAACCGCATGCGCAGGCATCGCCTGCGCTTAGTTAAGCTACCTTTTTCGGATTACTAATGAGCCAATTGAGTACCCTGCACCAAAAGAGCAAAGCACGCCCACGTCACCAGCAACCAGGTCTTCATGGTTCAATCCAAAGGCAATCACAGAACCGGCTGAGGCTGTGTTGGCAAACTCGTCTAGTACAATTGGTGCTTCTGTACGGTCTGCGTCCCGTCCTAGTAGGCGTTTACAAATCAGCGTATTCATATTGATATTAGCTTGATGTAACCACCAACGCTTAACGCCCTCTGGCGTAATGTCGTGACTAGCCAAATGCGCTTCAATATGCGCTGCAGCCAACGGGCACACTTCTTTGAACACTTTGCGTCCGGCCTGGTGGAAAAGCTTGTCTGGCCCATACGGGTCAACATCTTCGGCGCGTGTCATATAGCCAAAGTTCGAGCGAATATTATTTGAAAACTTCGTTAAAGCTCTGGTGCTTAGTACGTCGTACACGTGCTCGCTTTTAGCTGTTTCAGCAAGCTCTAGCACCGTTGCTGTTGCTACATCACCGAAAATAAAGTGACTGTCGCGGTCAGCATAGTTAATTTGAGGCGACACTAACTCTGGGTTAATAACCAATACGCGGGTCGCATTTTTCGCACAAAGCATTTCATAGGCACGGTGCATACCAAACGTTGCCGCCGAGCAAGCAACTAACATATCAAAGCCAAAACCTTCGATATTAAGTGCTTCTTGTACTTCAATTGCAATCGCAGGATAAGCGCGCTGCGTGTAAGCACACGACACAATTACAGCATCAATCTCATCGGCAGTTACATTGGCAGATGCCATTGCTAACTTAGCCGCTTCGACGGCAATTTCTGCTTGGTGAGAAAGCTCGTCGTCTGCCCTTGGGGCAATTTTCGGCTTCATTCGAGTGATGTCTAAGGCACCCTCTTTCTGGTAAATGTAGCGACTCTTAATTCCCGATGCTTTTTCAATGAATTCTGCGCTTGAGTAAGGCATCGCAGCAACCTCACCTGCTTCGATTTGCGCTTTATTTTCTTCGTTAAACGCATCAACGTAAGCATTGTAACTATCTACAAGCTCTTCGTTAGTTATACTGTCTTTAGGGTGCCATACACCCACACCGCTAATCACAACTTGCTGAGACATAGGCATTCTCTATTTTTTATTAACACTACCGGTAGTATTAAGCATTGCGTTTCTTTGTGTCCTAAACGCATTAATACCAGTGCAATTGAGCCTTGCCGTATTCATATTCAAAAATACGACTGCGTTTTATGGGTTATAGCTTACCTCAATCCTCTAACGGTGTAACCATGGTGAACGCAAGGAAAGCTCTATTCCTCTGTTTAATTAATATAAAAATGGGATGCGATGGAACGTGCTAGACAGCTAGAAATAAAAAACCCCGCTTCAAAGCGGGGTTTTAATATATTTAATGCAGAAACTTAGAGCTGGTTAATTTGCCACACCGTTACTGTACCGCTAACTTCGTTGCCTACAACAAGCAGAGGCACACCACTTGGGCTGTCTTCAGCGCTCACAAAGACCAGGCTTTCCGGCGCTAGGTCACCTATAACGTCACTATTAGCTAGGCCTTCGGTAAGGTCACGGTTAATCACATATTCAGCAAATTGAACGTCGTAAGGGTTTGTTACGTCGTACACGAAAATGCCGCCCATGCGCTCTGTACCGATAAACGCGTAAGTGCGATCGCCAACTTGCCCCACAGTTAACGCTTCTGGCTCTGGCCCTTTATTCTCAGAGCGTGAGTCACCTGCGTTTTCATCGTCGCCGTTATTAAACTGCGCACCGTGAACTGAAGCAGTAATACGCTCAAAATCATCACCTGAATCGTATACGACTAAGCCGTTTTGATCCCAGATAGTGAACGAGCGAGCACCGTAGGTATAAGCTGCATCGTATTCGCCGTTTCCATCCGCATCACCCATAGCTGAGGTCACACGAAGATTATCAGCTTCACCCGTTGCCTGTAGCATAGCTAGCTCAGAGTTTGCCGCAGCAGTAAGGTCTTCAACTTTAACTTCGTCGGTATAAGCTAAGCAGCCGTCGTCTGCATCAAATGAGATGCCACCAGCGGCGGTACATGCAGCCTCATCAGCGGCCTCAAAGAAGTACTCGCGCGCGTCACCTTCGTTAGCTGTCACAATGAAAGTGGCACCTTTCCAAGTAAAGCTAGCAAGAGTATCTGGCTGATAAACACCATAAATACCTGTGTATTGTCCAAAACTTACGGCGTCGTTTTCTTGAATATCAATATTAAGTCCAGCCCAAGATTTGGTGCCTAGGCCAACCACATCTACCGTAAGCTCTTCCAAATCAATAATCGCTAGACCGTTGTTTTCTTGAAGACTCACATAAGCAACGTCATTAGTCGCCGTGATGTACTCCGGCTCAAGGTCCTTCGCTACCGTCGAAGTGATAGCCGTGCCATTGATGGTGCGCCCTGCGGGGTTAGGAAACATCATTCCCTGCGCCATCAAATCTGCTTCCGTACCGTTTAGAGCAGTAAAGCCAACGGTAGTCCCTGTTTCTTCAGGTTCACCGCTTGCAAGAATATTAATAACAGTAACAGAACCTTCAGGGTCAATTGTGTAATCGTCAGAAGGCTCACCTTCATTCGCAACCAACACCTTGCCGCCGTCTGGCGTAAAGGTAACCATATCAGGTAATGCCCCAACTTCGACAGAGTCTAAAAAGGCAGGAGCAGAACTGTCTAAGCCGTTATAAAACAACACATAACCATTGTCAGTTTTTACGTCTGCTGGAACTGCAACAGCCATAAGGTCACCGCTTACTGCGATGCTTGTTACGCTGCCCAAGGTCACACCGTTGATATCGGCAGGCAGTGCGATAGTGGTTTGAGTAAGTGTTATGTTGTTGATAGGGTCCGCCATGGTGGCCGTTGATACACTTGACGCATCGATGACTGCGATAGTGTTATTGGCACTATTCGTTGCGTAAATAGTATTGGTTTCAGCGTGATACTGAACAATTTCTGCAGCCGTTTGATTACCTAGAAATGCACGTCCAACAATGTCCATCGCGATACCAATTGATGCGTCCGTTCCATCGCTACCGTCTGTTCCAGGATCACCTTGCTCTCCCTGAGGCCCTTGTGCTCCTGTCTCTCCTTGCGCACCGTCGTCACCATCAAGGCCACATCCCGTGAGCGCTGCTGAAACTAAAAATGCGAGTAACCCATATTTAAACTTATTACGCACTGCCATTTGATTTCCTTTTTATTTGTATTTTTGTCGTACGTTATGAGGTTCGAGAAATGCGATATTTCTTTACCCAGTACACCAGAAAATTTATCTAACTTCTATGTATAAATTAGAAACAGTTTATGACACAAATATTAAATAGGCAAAAGCGGGTAATTTTTCTATAACAAGAGCAGACATTTACGCTCCACTGACCACAATTGTAAGAATATATTTCAAGATTCTGATCCACATATTTGCCCAGGTCGCTAAACCAAAAGCCATGACACATGCTATCTATTTCAAAGGTATAGTTTTATTTATAAGCACTATCTGATACTAATATTGGAATTAAGATGTATAAACTGGATGGCAATGCGTTTTGTCGCGTGACGAGTGAGCAAAACGAAATATTCAGCTATTAAAAAGGATTAACCATGAAATTGAAATTCACCGCTTCGGCAGTCATTGCGGCAGCGCTTACCTTAACGGCCTGCGCAACATCGCCTACAGGAAGAAACCAAGTGTTGCTCTATTCTGAAACTCAATTGGCGCAAATGGGTGATCAAGCTTTCACTGGTATGAAAGAAGAATTAAAGATCTCAAATAAAGCCGTTCAAAATACTTATGTAGAATGTGTAGCCAACGCCATTACTGCTCAAGTGCCTGCCAGTGTTTTCGATGGTCAATGGGAAGTTGTAGTTTTCGACGATGAACAGGTTAACGCTTTTGCGCTACCAGGCGGAAAGATCGGTGTATATACGGGGCTACTAAACGTAGCAGAAAATCAGCATCAGCTTGCTGCTGTAATTGGCCACGAAGTGGGTCACGTTATCGCAGAGCACGGTAATGAGCGCATGTCTCAGTCTACCTTGATAAATATGGGGAGTCAGGCAGTGGGTCAAGTGCTCGCCGCGAATGAGGTTCCCCAGTCGGGCCCAATCATGGCCGCCATAGGTTTAGGTGTTCAGGTAGGTGTTCAACTTCCGTTTAGCCGAACCCATGAATCAGAAGCCGATGTTATTGGCCTGCAGCTTATGGCGAAGTCGGGGTTCGATCCTAGACAGTCTGTGAACCTGTGGCAAAATATGGACGCGGCAAGTGGAGGCAATCGCCCAATGGAGCTGTTATCTACTCACCCCGCACCTCAGACAAGAATTGAGAATTTACAAGCGAATATGCCTGATGCGTACGCAGACTATCAAGCGACCGCGTATCGTCCAAACTGTCGCTAAAGGCATAGCAGTGTGATCTTGTGCGCACAACTCTTTTTAAGCTAAAAAAAACGCTGCGAAATGCAGCGTTTTTTTGTTTTTGCATCAACGAAATTATTCGCTGTCCGCTTTGTGTAGGTGTACATCCATTTGAGGGAATGGAATCGAAATACCTTCTTCATCAAAACGCAATTTAACGTTTTCAGTGAAGTCGAATTTAACACCCCAGAAATCAGCAGAATTAACCCATGGACGAACCACGAAATTTACGCTGCTATCAGCAAGTTCAGACACTGCAATTTTTGGCGCAGGCTCTGCAAGAATACGCTCATCAGCGGCAACCATTTCTTCAAGGATTCTTTTCGCTTTAAGAAGGTCGGCGTCGTAACCAATACCAACAACCATGTCTACACGGCGTGTGTCTCTAGCAGAATAGTTAGTGATGTTACCACCATAAATATTGCCGTTAGGAACAATAATTTCCTTGTTGTCTGGTGTATTCATCGTAGTAGTGAAGATGCCGATTTTAACGATAGAACCAGCAGTACCTGCTGCTTCAACAAAATCGCCAGCTTTAAATGGTTTAAACACTAATAGCATGACACCTGCAGCAAAGTTCTTAAGTGAATCTTGTAGTGACAGACCAATAGCTAAACCAGCAGCACCTAAAATAGCAACAAGCGATGTAGTATCTACACCTAGTTGATCAAGCGAGGCGACAATAACAAATAGCATTAAAATGGCGCTTAGGATGGCTTCTAGGAAGTCTACTAGCATATTGTCGTACTTAGACTTGGCCATTAGACGTCTAAATACAGATAAAATAGCTCCAACTACGATCCTACCAATTACATAAATCGCAATCGCCATCAAAATGTTAATACCCCATGGGATGGCGTAGTCGTTTATATACCTTTCAACATCGCTTGCAGAAAAAAGCGAGAGTTTTTCTTCCATAATTTGGTCCTTGTCATGGTTAGTTGTGATTTGCTCAAATACGGTAGCAGCAATTTGAAATAAGACCAATACAATACAGGCTCAAACACACTAAATTTGCTCTAAAGTCTAAGCTACATAGGTGATTGAAAGGGTTAGTATTATCCTAAAGTAGCGAAACCTCAGTTCGATTTCTTTCACCACTTGGACTAAAGATTGATCATTTTTTTTCATTTGTCACACGCTTGTCACTCAACAAACGCATTATCTTTCATTGAAGCTTGTGTGCACGTCGTGTTCTTTTCCATTTTATGGAAGTTACCGAGTTTTAAGGCATTTTTTTTGATGATTTTTTAGCCACAAAGTTTTAGACTAAAGTCTCATGAAAGTTGACTGTTCAGTACACCCTGCCAGTGTGTGTTGAACATTTTCATGAAGGAGCTTTAGCAAACTATGTCACGTAAAGGATTAACGCATGTTGCTTCTCATAACCCTCTTTTCGGTTGTTCTGTGTCTATTTTTATATTCACTTCGCACCGACAAAGGAAAACATACTAAGTATGCAAGAGCGGACTACCGCCCAGCACCTCAATCGAAGCCTTCATCCACTGTGTTGAAATCAACTTCGAGAAACTCTTCGCCAACAGCGGCGTAGAAAACGAGTCATGTGATTCTTAAATAGGCAGCATGCTGTCGTTTGTGTAAGTTTTTGCATTTTTACTTACGCGATGTCGTCGACAGCATTGCAACCTGTATCTACACACGTATTATACGCGTTAAAACTACACATCTGATTTGTTATGCGTATACCAAGAGTTTATTACCCCAATCCTATTCCGTTAGAACAAGAGTTTGAGTTAACCGAAGATGCTGGACATCACATCGCGACGGTATTGCGCATAAAGCCCAATAGACCAATCGTACTCTTCAACGGCGACGGCAATGAATACAGTGCACAAATCATTAGCGTGCAGCGAAAAAAAGTAACGGTAGAAGCTGATGCTTGCTTATCATTAGCAAAAGAGTCCCCTCTCCATCTGCATTTGGGTCAAGGTGTCTCTAAGGGCGATAGGATGGATACCGTATTACAAAAAAGCGTAGAGCTAGGCGTGACAGAAATAACGCCGGTCATCACTGAACGCTGTACGGTAAAGCTCGACGAGTCTCGTTGGGAGAAAAAAATTCAGCAGTGGCAAAAGATTATTATCGGCGCCTGCGAACAAAGTGGCCGCAACATCATTCCCGTACTTAATGCGCCGGTAAGTCTTAACCAATGGTTGTCTTCATCCACCAATACCACAAGATTAGTGCTTGCACCTGGCGCAGAGCAAAGCTTGGCAAGGCAACCTTATAATGCTCAAGGTTTTCGTTTGCTAATAGGGCCTGAAGGCGGTTTATCAGAGACGGAAATTCATCAAGCTAACGAGAATGGTTATCAGTCGGTAAGTTTGGGGCCACGAATTTTACGTACTGAGACAGCGGCGATAACCAGCTTAAGTATTCTACAGGCTCAGCACGGCGATTTTTAAGTCGGTTGTTGAAGCCTAGCTTTAAACTCGTTGGGTGCTAGTGCTATAACTTGAAGAATTCAGGTGTGCCCCCATATAGAGTTGAACCAGCAGGGCCATCCGAGCCAGTATTTATCAACATTCAAGGTGAGAACATTATGCAATATACCGTTGGCGTAATTATGGACCCCATCGCGAGCATTAAGCCACATAAAGACACAAGTTTTGCGATGATGCTTGAAGCCCAGCGCCGCGGTGCAAAGGTTGTTTATTTTGAATTAAAAGACCTGTACTTAGACAATGGTAAGCCTATGGGAATAGGTAAAACCGTATCGGTAAAAGACCAAGCGACGGACTTCTACACCATTGAAGACGAATCTACTCTGCATTTAAGTGATATTGATGTATTACTTATGCGTAAAGATCCTCCGTTTGACAGCGAGTTTTTGTATGCAACTCAGGTATTGTCGCTAGCCCAGGACGCAGGGGCACTCGTTGTGAATAACCCTCAGGCACTACGTGACTACAATGAGAAATTATTTACCTCGTATTTCCCAGAGCATATCCCCAACACTTTGGTGACGAATAACCAAGCATTAATTCGTGAGTTTCACGCTAAACATCAAGACATTATCTGCAAACCCTTAGACGGTATGGGCGGCGCGTCTATTTTTAGAGTGAAGCCTGACGGCAATAACTTAGGCGTAATTATTGAAACCCTAACCAAGTTAGGCTCGCGTTACATGATGGTACAAGAGTACCTGCCAGAGATTAAAGACGGCGATAAGCGCGTACTCATCGTTGATGGTGAAGTCATGCCGTACTGCTTAGCGCGACTCCCTACCAAAGGGGAAACCAGAGGTAACCTAGCCGCTGGCGGCACAGGACGTCCGCAGCCAATATCGGATTCTGATCGTGCCCTAGCCGAAGCCATTGCGCCTAAGCTCAAAGAAAATAATATTTTATTTGTTGGGCTTGATGTTATTGGAAGTAAAATTACTGAAATAAACATTACCAGCCCAACCTGCGTAAGAGAAATAGAAGCAGCGTACGATATCAATATTATGGGTGCGCTTTTCGACGCCATTGAAAAACGTTTAGCCAAGAAATAACGCAAGCTTTGCAAAATTAGCTTGGCACAATGCGTGTTGTTCAACCATACATGAGTGAATAGCGAGTCTTTGGCTATAAGCAATTAAAGACCGCTACAGAGCAAAAGATAGTAGATATAAGACAGAATATGACGGAATTAAAAAGCTTACAGAATCACTTTTTAGTCGCGATGCCTAGTTTGGACGACCCGTACTTTTCTCGCTCACTTATTTATGTTTGTGAACACAACGCTGAAGGGGCTATGGGTATTGTTGTCAACCAGCCTTCAACCATGAACGTTAAGCAGCTTCTTGAGCAAACTGACAAAGAGCTTACTGTGTCTGACGATAAAGCAGAGCAAATCGTATTAGCGGGCGGTCCCGTAAGCCAAGAGCGAGGTTTTGTGCTTCACTCATCGCAAAAAAAATGGGCATCTAGCTTAAAACTTGCGCCGGGTATTATGGTTACCACGTCAAAAGATATACTGACCGCCATCGCAAACAATGAAGGCCCAGAAGATGTACTGATTGCTTTAGGGTATGCGGGTTGGACAGCCGGCCAACTGGAAAAGGAAATGCAGGAAAATGCATGGCTTACCATCGAAGCAGATGAAGAAATCCTGTTTAACACGCCAATGCACAAGAAGTGGCAAGCCACGGTAAATAAACTCGGTGTGGACGTATGGCAACTAGCACCGGGAGCAGGACATGCCTGATATTGGAAACCGAACTGTACTTGCGTTCGATTTTGGTACCAAAAGCATTGGTGTGGCGGTAGGTCAGGAAATTACTGGTACTGCCTCTCCTCTTGCCGCGCTTAAGGCAAGAGATGGCATTCCTGATTGGACGTTAATAGAGAAGCTTTATGAAGAATGGCAGCCGCATATTGTGGTAGTGGGTTTACCGCTTAATATGGATGGTACTGAGCAGGAAATGACACAGCGCGCTCGCAAATTTGCAAACCGACTACATGGGCGCTTTAAGGTGGCAGTAGAAACCTGTGATGAACGTCTAACCACGACTGATGCTAAAGCTATGTTGTTTGAGTTAGGTGGCTATAAAAAACTAACCAAAGATAAGGTAGATAGTGTGTCGGCCTGCGTAATTTTCGCTAGCTGGAGCGAAAGTCAGTACGAATAACTATCCGTACGCTGCTTGCTGTGGCTATTTGTCTGCGCCACATTGCCAGCACACATCAAAGGCACTGCCGTTTTCTTCATAGCAATTAGCACAAACCCAGTCTTGGTTGGGCACCACACTTCTGTTTGATTTCTGGGTAAAGGCTTCAATGACTTTAGACGCTCTTGCATACCAGCTATCGTCGACTAGCCAAACTTCTTGCTGAGCGTCCTGCCAAGGCAATTCACCTATTGCGCCACTGGCAAACTCATTTTTTACCATATAAGGAATAGAAAGCGCATCGAGTTCGCTGCGAACGGCTTGAAGTTCAAAAGCATCTGGTGAAGTGAAGAGTTTTTTCAATGACAGTCCTGTTATTTAAAAATTAGCGCCTATCCCGTTAAGCATATACACAAAAGCAGCCTATAGGCTGCTTTTGTGCTAGAAAAATGCATTGTTCTGATACTGTTTCATGCAAGAAGTGCTTTTCCAAATGCTACATATTCTAATAAACACATTCGGATGACATGTCATCACGAAGCGAAAGTGGTTAATCATCCATATCAATAGATACGTTAGATAACGTACCTAAGCTAGAACCGTCGCTGGTATCAAGCTTAATCATTAAGCGCAGGTCATTGGGCGAGTCGGCGTGGTGCAGCGCTTGGTCCATATCAATCTTACCCGCTTTATAAAGGTCATAAAGCGCCATATCAAAGCTCTGCATGCCCTGCTCTTTACCTTTTTTCATTGCTTCTTTTAACGCGCCTATTTCATTGCGCTGTATTAGGTCGCGCACTAGTGGCGAATTAAGCAGTATTTCTATTGCCGCAACCCTGCCCTTGCCGTCTGGCGTAGGTACTAGTTGCTGCGCCACGATGGCGCGAATATTCAAGCTTAAGTCAAAGCGCAACTTATCGTGCTGATCTTTCGGCGCTAAATGCATAATGCGCTCAATCGCTTGGTTTGCGTTGTTAGCGTGTAGCGTAGCCACACACAAATGCCCGGTATCAGCAAACGACATGGCATATTCCATGGTTTCCATTGAGCGAATTTCACCAATCAGAATGACGTCAGGCGCCTGACGTAGCGAACTTTTAAGGGCGTCGTCGAAAGACTGGGTATCTATGCCCACCTCGCGCTGAGTAATAACGCAGTTCTTATGCTCGTGAACAAACTCAATAGGGTCTTCAATAGTCAGTATATGCCCGTGCGAATTTTCATTTCTATGTCCAATAAGCGCGGCCAATGACGTGGATTTACCGGTACCCGTTCCACCTACAAATAGAACCAGACCGCGTTTAGCCATAATAATTTCTTTTAATACTCGCGGCAGACCCAAATCATCAGCTTTTGGGATTTGAGTAACAATGCGGCGAATCACCATACCCGCTTGGTCACGCTGCCAAAATGCGGAGCAGCGGAAGCGACCAATGCCCTCTCGTACTATGGCGAAGTTACACTCTTTGGTGGTGTGAAACTCATTCTGCTGTTTTTCGGTCATCGCTTCGTGAACCAGCGCCAGCGATGCCTCTTCCGATGTTGCACTTTCCGTCACTGGCGTTAGTTTGCCGTTAATCTTGGCGCTTACGGGGAATCCCGCCGTTACGAACAAATCCGATGCGTTGGTATCGACCATTTTTTGAAGTAATGAATCTAACATGATGGCCTCTAGAAACTGTTCATCGACTGTTTATCAACTGACTTTGCAGCGGCGTCTTGTTTAGTAATAACACCCATCGCCACTAAGCGCTGAAGACACTGATCCATGGTTTGCATACCGTGAGCCTGACCCGTTTGAATTACCGAGTACATTTGCGGCACTTTATCTTCGCGGATAAGGTTACGAATAGCGGGGATCCCCACCATAATTTCATGGGCAGCAACCCGGCCTCCGCCTACTTTCTTAAGCAGGGTTTGTGAAATTACCGCGCGCAATGATTCAGACAACATAGAGCGCACCATGGCTTTTTCTTCTGCTGGGAAAACGTCAATGATGCGGTCAATGGTTTTTGGTGCAGAGTTGGTGTGTAGTGTGCCAAATACTAAGTGGCCGGTTTCGGCAGCTGAAATGGCAAGGCGTATGGTCTCTAGGTCACGTAGCTCACCGACTAGAATAACGTCAGGGTCTTCACGAAGTGCCGAGCGCAGAGCGTTATTAAACGAGTGTGTGTCGCGGTGTACTTCCCGTTGGTTTACCAAGCTAAGCTTGTTGTCGTGCACGAATTCGATAGGGTCTTCAATGGTAAGAATGTGCTCGCGCTTATGGGTATTGATGTGGTCGACCATGGCCGCAAGCGTGGTACTTTTACCCGAGCCGGTGGCGCCTGTCACAAGTACAATGCCAGTAGGCTGATTTATAATTTCCTTGAAAATTTCAGGCGCGCCAAGGTCATCCAAGGTTAATACTTTACTGGGAATAGTACGTAATACTGCCGCTGCGCCTCGGTTTTGCACAAACGCGTTAACACGAAAGCGCGACAGGCCATTTACTTCAAAAGAAAAATCGGTTTCCAGGTTTTCTTCGTATTCTTTGCGCTGCATGTCATTCATAATCTCATAAACGAGACCATGTACTTGTTTGTGATCGAGGGCTGGCACGTTCAGCTTACGCATTTCGCCATCTACACGAATAATTGGTGGTAGGCCCGCTGATAAGTGTAAATCTGAGGCGTTATTCTTAACACTGAAAGCCAAAAGTTCGGTAATATCCACAACCACTTCTCCAAAACAAGGTGAATAATGCAAACAATAGCAGAAAGACTAGATTCCGCACGAAAAGGAATAGACCAAGCCGCTACCAGTGCACATCGTCCACCAAATTCCGTTAAATTGCTAGCGGTTAGCAAAACAAAACCCGTATCAGATATCATGGAAGCGTATGAAGCCGGACAACGTATGTTCGGCGAAAATTACGTGCAGGAAGGTGTTGAAAAGGTTCAGGAACTTTCTCACTTAAGCGATATAGAGTGGCACATGATTGGTCCAATCCAATCGAATAAAACCAAAGTGGTAGCCGAACACTTTGATTGGGTTCAGTCTGTAGATAGAGAAAAAATTGCTCGTCGCTTAAACGAGCAGCGCCCTGACTCTATGCCGCCGTTAAACGTGTGCATTCAGGTTAATATTGATGATGAAGAGAGTAAGTCTGGGGTAGCCCTAAGTGAATTAGATGCGCTAGTGGAGTTTGTTAACTCTCAAGAGCACCTGACTTTGCGTGGTTTAATGGCGATTCCTAAAGCTGATCCTAGTGAAGAACAGCAGCACGCCACACTGTCTAAGCTAAAAGAATTATTCGACCACTACCATACATCATTGAGCAATTTTGATACCCTATCCGTAGGAATGAGTAGTGATATGGCTGAAGCGATTCAACACGGGTCGACTATGGTGCGAATCGGTACCGCTATTTTCGGTAAGCGAAACTAGCGCGCTAATCTGAATGATAGCGCTTCGCCTCGCTACACAGACTTAAACGCAACCAACAAATAGGATTTACATGCAACAGAAAAAATTAGCATTTATTGGCGCGGGTAACATGAGCCGCAGCATCATCAGTGGTCTTATCAAATCTGGGTACGCAAAAGAAAATATCCTTGCGGCAAACCCTTCCACACCAAAGTTAGACGGCCTGAAGGCCGAGTTTGGTATTCACACTACCCAGTCTAACGATGAAGCCTTCCAATTCGCTGATGCCATAGTGCTTGCGGTAAAACCACAAATAATGGGCGATATGTGCGGCGAGCTTCAGAAAAACAACGACCTATCGGGCAAGTTGTTTATGAGCATTGCAGCAGGACTTCCGGTAGCCAGATTGCAAGAAATGCTAGGTGGTGAATACCCCGTTGTTCGCATTATGCCAAACACGCCGAGCTTGTTAGGTAAAGGCATGTCTGGAATGTATGCCGACGACACGGTTTCTGAGTCGGATAGGCAATACGTTGACGATGTAATGAACAGCGTTGGCGAAACAGTTTGGGTAGATAAAGAAGAAGGTATTAACGGCGTGATCGCTGCAGCGGGCAGCAGTCCTGCTTATTTCTTCTTGTTCTTACAAAATATGCAGGAAGAAGCCATGAACATGGGGTTTGATAAAGCGCAATCCCGCTTAATGGTTCAACAAGCGATGTTAGGCGCAGCCGAAATGGTTTGTAACAACCCAGACCTTGAATTAAGTGAGCTTCGTGCCCAAGTTACGTCTAAGGGCGGCACTACCGCAGAAGCCGTCAACACTTTCATTAATGAAGGTTTAAAAGATATTGTCAGCAAGTCGATGCGCGCCGCCGTAGCACGTGCTGAAGAAATGGCAAAACAGCTATAACGTTTTAGGAAAAACACGACATGAACGCAACGGTATTTTTGGTTGATACCTTATTTAGCCTTTATTTGATGGTGGTTATTCTGCGCCTTTGGTTACAAATGGTTCAGGCAGATTTTTATAATCCACTCAGTCAATTTGTAGTAAAAGCAACCCACCCTATCGTGGGGCCGTTGCGCCGTATTATTCCGTCAATCGGCAGGTTCGATACCGCTACCTTTGTTTTAGCCATAGCGGTATGCGCGCTTAAGCTAATAACCCTAGGGTTAATGTTTGGCGGTAGTCTAAACCCAATCGGCATTGCGATTTTGTCAGTGGTTGGCGTGATAAAAGAAACCCTGTCATTAATGTTTTGGGTGCTGCTGCTACGCGCTATTTTAAGCTGGGTGTCACAAGGTCAGTCTCCGGTTGACTATGTACTGTATCAGCTAACCGAGCCGTTTTTAGCGCCTATACGTAAAGTCATCCCACCATTAGGCGGTTTAGATTTATCAGTGCTTATTGCCATCATCGCATTACAGTTTCTACAGCTTCTGATCCGAGACATTTTCCCTATGTAAACAATGTCTGCTAAAGACAGTATTAGTGAAAATATCGGTCATGCAGTTTGGGTCATAGAGCGAAACAAGCTGTAATGGGTAAGAATTAAAAACAAGATGAAGGCAGAGGTAGTTTCTATCATGGGTAGAATAAAACATATCAAAAAAGCTTACGTAGCACTTCTCGCGATGGCTATGTCATGCTTAAGCTTTTCCGCATTTGCCGAGCAAAAGCAAACGCTTGGTGAATGGGATGTTCACTATATGGTGGTGAGTACACCATTTCTGACACCTGAAGTAGCGGCTAGCTACGGCATTGTAAGAAGTAAGTTTAATGCGTTGGTTAACATTTCGGTGTTAGACAAAGTTTCCGGTGAAGCGCAACGGGCAGATGTAACAGGTACAGCTAAGAACCTGTTAGGCAACTCGCGTAAGCTGACTTTCAAGAAGGTGGAAGAAGGCGATGCTATCTATTACCTTGCCGTGTTGCCATTTCGCGACCAGGAAACCTTTAGGTTTGAGATTGACGTTCAAAAAGGTAGCAGCAAACAAACACTCAAGTTCCAGCAGAAAATGTACGTAGACGAGTAATTCATAGGGCGATTAGCGCTTTAATAGTGCCCATGGCATTAGTAAGCGCTCACCTATAAAACATTCATGCTTTTGAGAAAAAGCCATGATTAACGAAGCGAGATATCCGTTAGCCCGGTATCTCGCTTTTTTATTATGTTAAAAATATGGGAACTGCACTTTACCAATCGAATGCGGTGGTAAATAATCAAAGCAACTGGTCGGGCAAGTTAGTGTGATCGGAGTATGTGTAACCATTAGCACTTAAATCACGAAAGACAGTTGAACACTGCGCCGTGGCAAAAAGCGACATGCACTAACTGCCTTCATAGCAAATAAAAAGAGAACAATTATGAATACGCCCTCGTCTCAGACCGTATCTCAGGCAGCTACACCGCAGTCTGCTAACAATTCGGAACAACTCTCACCTTACTTCCCTAACCTGTTAGCTCCGTTAGATTTGGGCTTTACCACACTTCGCAACCGCACCCTTATGGGGTCAATGCATTTAGGCCTAGAAGAAGAGAAAGGCGGTTTTGACAAACTTGCTGCGTTTTACGCTGAGCGAGCAAAAGGCGGTGCGGGGCTAATCGTAACAGGTGGTATTAGCCCGAACATTTCAGGTTGGGTAGCGCCCTTCGCTGGCAGAATGACCCGCTCTCGCCACGCGAAAAAACACCGTGTTATTACTGATGCTGTGCATAAAGAAGATGGCAAAATTTGCATGCAAATTTTGCATTCAGGCCGTTACGGTTATCATCCACTTGCTGTTTCGGCTTCACCGATGAAGTCGCCCATTACCCCTTTTAAGCCCCGCGAATTATCCTCTCGCGGCGTAAGAAGCACAATCAAAGACTACGTAAAATGCGCTAGCCTGGCTCAAAAGGCGGGCTATGACGGCGTGGAAATTATGGGTTCTGAAGGCTACCTCATAAATCAGTTTTTCTGTGAGCGCACCAACCACAGAAATGATGAATGGGGTGGCAGCTTAGAAAACCGCGCTCGCTTAGCGATTGAGATAGTAAAAGGTGTGCGCGAGAAAGTGGGCACTAACTTCATCATTATTTATCGCCTGTCTATGCTGGACTTAGTCGAAGGCGGCGCTAAGTGGGAAGAAGTCGTGTATTTAGCCAAAGAAATCGAAAAAGCAGGCGCTACGCTAATCAATACTGGCATTGGATGGCACGAAGCACGGGTACCCACTATCTCCACATCCGTACCTCGCGCGGCGTTTACCTGGATAACCGAACGCATGAAAAAAGAGGTGTCTATCCCTCTTATTACGACTAACCGTATCAATACGCCTGAAGTTGCAGAATCGGTGCTCGCACAAGGCCATGCTGATATGGTATCGATGGCGCGACCTTTCTTGGCTGACGCACATTTTGTAGCGAAGGCCATGCGCAATGAGTCTAAGCTAATCAACACGTGTATTGCCTGTAACCAGGCTTGCCTAGACCATGCATTCGAACAAAAGCGTGCAAGTTGCTTGGTAAACCCACAAGCGTGCTACGAGACCGAACTTACGTTTCCCCCTACTCAAAATAAGAAAAAACTAGCGGTAGTAGGTGCAGGGCCTGCGGGTTTGGCGTTTTCCATGTATGCCGCAGAGCGCGGTCACGAGGTACATCTATTTGATAAAGCCAGTGAAATTGGCGGTCAATTTAATTACGCCAAGCAAGTGCCGGGTAAAGAAGAGTTTTACGAAACCCTACGCTACTTTGACAATCAGTTAGCTCGCCTCGGCGTTACGGTTCACCTTAACACCCAAGTAAACGTAGAGAGCCTTTCAAACAAGGGGTTTGATGAAGTGGTACTAGCCACCGGTATTAATCCTCGTACGCTTACAATTGAAGGGCACGACCACCCTAAAGTGATGAGTTATTTAGACGTATTGCGCGACCACAAGCCAGTAGGCAAGAAAGTGGCTATTGTTGGCGCCGGTGGCATTGGTTTTGATGTAGCTGAGTTCTTGGTTGAACACGAACATTTAGCCAAAGATAAAGAAAAATGGCTGGCGCATTGGGGTATAGATAAAGACTATGCGGCACCGGGTGCACTAAAGGAAAAAGCCATAGAGCCTTCAGACCGCGAAGTGTATCTATTGCAACGTAAAACGTCTAAAGTGGGCAAAGGGTTAGGCAAAACAACGGGCTGGATCCACAGGCAATCATTGAAACACCACAATGTTCAAATGATAAATGGTGTGAGCTACGAGAAAGTAGACGATGAAGGCCTGCACGTGCTGATTAACGACACCCCCAAAGTATTGCCGGTCGATAACGTCATTGTATGTGCTGGTCAGGAGCCGTTTAAGACTCTGCAACAACCTCTAGAAGAGGCAGGATTTACTGTGCACATTATCGGCGGTGCTGACGTAGCGGCTGAACTTGATGCTAAACGCGCTATTCGTCAGGGCGCTGAACTGGCAGCGCGAATTTAAGCGCGCAGCCAACACCAAGAACCCCGTTCGTTATTGGCTATTTTGAATAGCCTGTAGCTTTGCGGTGTAAAGCGCTCTGTTATGCGAAGGCAGCGAAAGAGAGAGCGCTTTTTCCATCATACTTTCAGCTTTGATCACCTCGCCCTTTAAAAAGTAAGTTTTAGCCATAGCCGAGTAACTCTCGCCTAAATAAGGTCCTGTAGCGATGGCCTTGTTGAAAAACATTTCTGCCTCCGAAAGCTCACCTTTCGCTAAAAATGCATTCCCCAAATCTACCCATCGGTAAGGGTTGTCATCGTCTGTTTTTAAATACATTTCCCCAATTCGCGATAAGGTTTCTACGTCACCTATTTTCTTAAGTAGCACTGCAAAGTTTGATAGCGTATGAACCGATTGGATATGGTTTTCAATAGCAAATTCGTAAAGTTTCCGAGCTTCTTCTTCGTAGCCGTTTGAACGGTAGAGTACCGCGAGAGAATTTAGCGTTGATGCATTCGCTGTGTTTAACTGCATTGCGCGATACAAATAACTGTAGGCTAAATCAGGGTTGTCGCTCATCACTTCAGCAGACATATTTTGGTAATACATTGAGATAAAGTCAGCCTCGGAAATATAAACTCCCCGGTCGTTACGGCTTGATGGAAAATAATCAATCACCGCTCTCCCGCGAAAAACAATACTATCGCCTGTTTTTTCGGGTTCAGGCCCTAAAATAATGCTTCGAACATGTGTTGACGTAGTGAGCGTGTTTCCAAACCGCCGATACAGTGGTGGAGTATGGACCTGTTGATAAACCACATCTAAGTTAACGAGCTTGGCAAGCGCTGTAGTAAGCAATGCAAGCGACATACAGTTTCCGTAACGTTTGTTTAAAACATCTCGAGCTATTAGCGTGTCGCCTGCGTAACTGAAGTTCGAAACCAGGTTATCCAGATAATAAGCGAGGCGAAAATTAGGTGATATGTGTGCTTTTGCGGGCGAATTATAATAAGAAAGAAAGTGCTGCTTTTGCTGCTCAGATAACGCAAAGAGCGCCCCGGGCTCTTCCACATCGATTAATGCGAATTCGCTAATCTGCCAATTGTAAGGTGCTAACTCACTCTTGCTCTTGGCATCACTGCTTTTAGTGCTCTGGCACGCCACATTAGCCATTAATGCCATAGCTAGAAATAACAGTTTTGTTTTCAACATGCTTTCCCTTTCTGACTTTCCCTTAATTTAAGAGTAATTGTTCAAAAAGCGCTTTACAAGTTAGCCCACAAATTGCGATTAGAAGAGCAACTTTATATTAAAACTGATCGAACATGATAGCGTTGCCATCTGGATCTTTTACAATTAGATGCCCGGGGCCGCTATCGCCTTTCACAGGCACGTCCAATGCAATACCCTGTTCAACTAAGCTCGCCTGAAGTGCTCTAACATCGCTAGGGTTAAAGGTCATAATATTGTCTTCAAACATTCCTTCGAATAAGCCAATCATGGTGGTGCCATTTTTCATCATCAGCCATTTGTCTTCCACCGACCCACAGGACGGCATAGCATCAAAGCCCAATGCTTCATAAAACGCTTTCGACTTGCTAATGTCCTTTACCGTTAAACTTAGCGAAAATAACCCTAACTCCACTGCATGCTCCCTGATAATTTTTGAAAATTGTTCACTAACTACTCTAGTGAAGCTTTTGAACAATATCACTGCCATTAGTCGCAAAAAGAAAAAAGCCAGTAATACTGAATATTACTGGCTTTACGTCAAATATCGGCTTTTTACTGTTCTTAACTTAACGCTGATTGCGCTTTAAAAAGTTTAAGTAAGGGGTTTTAGTCCTTAACTTTTTTGACTAGCGATCCAGCGATCTATTTTCTGCTCAAGAATAGCAAGTGGAATGCCGCCCGTGTTTAACACTTGCGCGTGGAACTCACGGATGTCGAAATCATCACCTAACGCCTTCTCTGCGCGCGCGCGCAATTCTTGAATTTTAAGTGCACCCACTTTGTAAGATAGCGCTTGTGATGGGATAGCAATATAACGCTCTACCTCGGCTACAACTTCTGTGCGGGTCATGCCTGAGTTATCAAGCATAAAGTCGATGGCTTGTTCGCGGGTCCAACCTTTCGCGTGAATACCTGTGTCTACCACCAAACGCATGGCGCGCAACTGCTCATCTTGAAGCGTTCCATAACGATTCCATGGATCGTCAAAGAACCCCATTTCATACCCTAGCGTTTCAGAATACAGCGCCCAACCTTCACCGAAGGCTGGTAGGAAGCTAAAGCGCATGAATGAAGGTAGCGCTTCATTTTCTTGCGCTAGACTTACTTGGAAATGGTGACCAGGAGCACCTTCGTGTAAATACAAGGTAACGTTGCCCGTGGTTAGGCGGCTAGGCAAATCGTAGGCATTAAAGTAGAAAGTACCTGGACGAGAGCCGTCTGGCGTGCCTGGCTGATATGAGCCTCCCGCACTGAATTGCTCAATGGCAGGGTCGTACGGCTTTATTTCTAACTCAGACTTAGGCAATAGTGAGAAGTATTGGTCAATTTTTTCATCAACCTCACGGCCAATATCATAGTAGCTCTGCGTTAACGCCTCACGGCTTTCAGGCTTGAACTTAGGATCGGTGCGCACATAGTCGAAGAATTCGTTTAATGTCCCTTCAAACTTCACTTCGTCCTTAATTTCAAGCATGTCATTTTTGATACGCTTAACTTCTTTTAAACCAAGATTATGCAGTTCATCAGGGGTCATTGGCAGTGTGGTTGAACCTTCCACCATCAATTGATAAAGCTTTGCACCACCTTTCATATCGCTAAGGCCAATGCTTTCACGGGCAACAGGCAAATACTCGTCGCGAAGGAAGTCGCGCATACGCGTGGTTGCATCGTAAATCTCTTGCGTCGCTTTTTCATAGTCAGCGGTTAAACGGGCTTTTTCTTCGTCAGAGAAACTTTCTGGGAACATGGTAATTGGCCCCCAAAATTGTGACTCTTTAATAGGAATAGCCAGCTGAGTATCGAACTGCTTGATCACGCGATCGATAGTAAGTTTAGTTTCAAGAACACCGCTTTCCATGCCCTCGCGGAACTTTCCGATAGCGCGGTCAGAAATAGCAATGTAATCCTTATGGCGAGATAAGTTATTTTCGTAATCTTCTACTGTTTTAAATGGCGCTGCGCCCTTTCCGCTCGCAAAAGTCGGGTAGAAGGTATGGAAACCGCTGAAGTGGTTAACAGGGCGTACTTCCGTTAACGCTTCAATCTCGTCGGTGGACATTTTTAGCGAGCGCTCTTCGTTGTATTTAAATACATCGTAGGCAAGCTTGTCGGTGTCGCTTAACTTACTGCGGTCGATTTGTTTAAGTTCAGACAAATTCAGCAATGTCGCTGTTTTTCCCGCTAAAGCGTGAGAGTCTGTAAAGAAGTCGCCCATTCTGTCCGCATAACGCATGTCGCCACGGAATATAGCCATTATCGGGTTTAGCTCAATATCACGCTGGTCAGCGGCTGCAAAAAGCGCAAAAAGCTTTTCGTGCTCAGACGCTTCTTTTGCAACTGAGGCACTTTTTGATGAACTCTGCGTATTTGCGTGATTGTGTTCATGTGCCACAGCCGAGCTTAGCCCCAGTGCCATGGTTACAGCACTACTTACAAGTAGTGATTTAAATGCTTTCATTTTTATTCCCTTGTTATTTCGCCTTTGTTTTGCAGTTTGTGTCTAACAAAAAAAGACGCTGTCGTTTTGTGTTTTTTTGATTCTATATATCGCGTGACAAGCTCATTTAAACCTAATAATGCGTACCTGACGCCAGATATCAGGCTTACCGGCTGTACAATGCAATTCAGCGTTTATTTAATTAGCCACATCTTCACACGGTATCTATTCATTTAAAGTTTTTCAGGATGCACTGTTTATTCAGGCAAATGAGCCATCTCTTTTCGCCACGCCCTTTCATACGCCTCACGGCCTAACACACGTTGCGCGTACGCGGCTACATTGTCTATTTTACCGTTCAAAGTAATATCTAATTTACTACCTTTTGCCCACGCTAAAATATGACCGGCTATAATGTCGGCCATAGTAAACATGTTGCCACACACAAATTCTTTGTCGCCAAGCATAGAAGAAAATACAGGCAACACGCGCTTGAACTCCCACACCGCTACATCACGCATTTGTTCAAGTCTTTGCTCTTTGGGCAATGCAAAGGTGTGCTTTGCCAAATTCCAAATCGGTTGCTCTAACTCATTGGTAAGAAACAACATCATTTCTTCATATTTGGCTCGCTCGAAGCTACCAGGCTCTGGAATGAATTCATGCATGCCGTGACGTTCAGCTAAAAAAGTGACGATAGCCGCCGATTCCGTCAAGGTACCTTCTGGGGTCGCAAGCGCTGGGATTTTAGAGGCAGGACTGATGGCTTTATATTCTTCTGAAAGGTGTTGCCCTTGTTTTAAGTCAACTAAGCTGTATTCAAAAGGTAAACCTAGCTCTTCCAGTGCCCATGCCACGCGAACCGAGCGAGTTTTCGGATATCCATAAAGTGTATACATACCTATGCCCTTGCTTATGTAATGTGAGCTAACTGTAAGTCGAATAGGAAAAAAGTGCTACCTCGATATTGTTACTGAGTTTTAACACTGAAACATGTGCTTGGCAGTGTCGCACGTTTGGAATGGGCAGTTTAAAGGAATGAACGTAAGAATGTAGAGATAAGCGTAAGTAACTTTTTCATGCAGGCGCTATAAGCCTTTCAATGAAAGTCTATTTATTCACCCTAAGTAATCGTCCACTAGTTCCTTATAAGCCTTAAGCCTCTTGAGGTTAAGCTTATTTGTGAGGTTATTAGCCGAATTGGTTTACTTTGTGCTCATCTCTCTTTGTAGCTTTAAACACATGTATTAATAATTGAGTGAAGGAGAACACGATGAAGAAACCTTTAATATCTACCTTGGCAGGTTCACTATCATTGGTGTTAAGTGCGAGCAGTTTCGCGGGCCATCATGAAAACGATGGTAAAGAAGTGGTAATGAATAACTTAGAGACAGGCATGAGTATGGGTACCGTGATGGTAAGCAGCTACGACGATGACGGTGTGGTGTTCACGCCTAAACTGTCAGGATTGACCCCGGGCATTCATGGTTTTCATGTTCACCAAAATGGCGACTGTTCACCTGCAATGAAAGATGGCAAAAAGGTGTTAGGTGGGGCCGCAGGAGGGCATTTCGACCCAGAGGAAACAGGCAAGCATCGCGCTCCGTGGTCTGAAAAGGGCCATGAAGGTGACCTACCCGTGTTATACGTTGATGAAAATGGAAACGCCACGCAGCCGATCTTTGCGCCAGAACTCGAATTAGAAGACATTGAAGGCCGCGCACTGATGATTCATGCTGGCGGCGACAACTATTCTGATTCGCCTAAAAAGCTTGGCGGAGGTGGCGACCGAGTTGCATGTGGTGTTATTCGATAACAGACCATGACTAACCCCGCAGGCTGATGGCCAGTGGATTTAGTTTCTTATAGATATTAAAAAAACGGCTCAATGGTGTCATTTCATTAAGCCGTTTTTTATATGCTAAATGCGATTAAGCGGAGCGTGCTCTTTCAAGCGTGTTTTCGCGAGCACTTACTCACTCATGTTAGTCGAGCTAGCTTTTATTTAATCGATATTCCAATGTGATATCGGTATTGAGTAGTTGCGAGACGGGGCAGTTTTCTTTTGCATCCTGCGCAATTTTCTCAAACTCGTCTTCTGTGATCCCATCAACGTTTGCATCTAAACTTAGCGCCGATTGCGTAATTTCAAAACCGTCTCCGCTTTTCTCTAAGCTAATTTTTGCGGTCGTTTTAAGGTCACCATCGTCATAACCTGCATCTGACAATGCAAAGGAAAGCGCCATAGTGAAGCAACTAGCATGTGCAGCACCGATCAGTTCTTCTGGGTTAGTCCCTTTTCCATCTTCAAATCGCGTATTAAAGCCGTAGGGCTGATTGGATAAGGCGCCAGTCTCTGTTGAAACGCTACCTTTTCCGTCTTTACCTAGCGGTTTATATGTTGCGCTGCCTGATTTTACAATTGTCATTTCATTCATCCTTACGTATTTGGCTTGTGCTTCAAGATAACTGTTAAACAGTCTTATCTGTCGAGCTAAGCGGTTTGAGATAACAAACCTAAGGATGCAAGTGCTCTGCCGAATTCTCACCTTGGCGCTAGCCCTTATATTATGGGCTCTGTAGTACAACCTTGTTAATCAGCACTACCCTTTTATTTCGCAAACCCTACGTGGACTACAGGGTAAGATGAAATTTTTACGCGACCTTGGTCCTTTAAGTCGGGTTTATACCAAAAAGAACAGAAATGGCTCACAGACCGTTCATTGCAAATACAAAAGCCAGACCAAACGACAGAACGCCACAAAAAACAGGCAGGCCTAAACTTTTCGATTTGTGCCACACTAAAACAGTAATCACCGATCCTACAGCTGTGGCGACCCAACTCGCCACAGACGGGGTCTTAGGGATGAGCGATGCGCCTAACATGGCCGCAATCATCAACGGCCCTAACACGCTTAGCCATGTAGGTAAGCGCGCTTCGGTATTGTTAGCTTTGTGTTTATTGAAGTGACGTTGAGTCCACAACAGCGGAGCTACGCGTAACGCGTATGTGCCGATGGCTGCGACAATGATAGCGATCCAGATATCAGTTTGCATGGGATTGCTTCCTATCAACATGCGATGTAAGAACGTAAAACGTTATCGCACCGCATAGCGCTGCCAAAGGAATTGCAGCGTTTTTAAATGAGCTAAGGGCAATAAATAACGCTGCCGACATAGTTACAAGCAAGGTAGCGCTCCACAGTTTGCTCGAAAATTTCGGCGCTAGCAGAACCAAAAAAAGTGCAGGTAAGGCAAAGGGCATAACACTATCCAATATAGGCCATTGCTGGGTAAGAGACTCACCAGCCACGCCCCCTAGGGCTGTGCCCAATATCCAGCTAAGCCACGCTACCATTGACACGCCCTTAAACCACTCTACTTTCTTAGCGTCTTCCATAGAAGGCAAGCGGGTATGAGCTAGCGCGAAAATCTGGTCGGTAAGGCCATGCATTAAATAAGGCCACGCTTTACTTTGCGGTAAATACGGCACTAAATTCGGTGCGTAAACCACGTGGCGCACATTAACCAACAAAGTCATACACACCGCTAGCCAAAGCGGCGACCCTGAAGCCACCATAGCCACTAACAGAAATTGCGACGCTCCCGCGTAAATAAATACGGAGATAAGCGTGGCTTCTAACGTAGAAAAACCAGCCTGCACCGCAATAACGCCAAACGAAATGGCGACGGGGATATAACCGCCAAGCAAAGGTAACCCATCTATAACACCTTGCTTAAGTCCACTTTTTGATGAAATTTGGCTCATTCCTTTGTCTCTTTGTGATATACGATGGTGATAAGACATGTCGCCCACTCATCTAGCGTTTTGTAGATGTGCGGTAAATCAGCACTAAATGCTACACTTTGACCCGGGAGCAACAATTGAGTATTTCCACTATTCCCCGCTTCTAGAGAACCGCTCACAACGGTAATCGTTTCGACCGTTCCAGTGGCATGAGCTTCAGCCTCACGAAATGTGTTTGGTGCAACCGACATCCAATAAGCGTCGACATTTGGTGTGCCCTGCCCTTGCTCGATTAAACGCACTTCAACCCCCTTTTCCCCAACGCTTGCGCTAAGAGGCTGCACTAGCTGACCAAATGGTACGTCTAACTGTTTGGCTAGCCTCCAAATGGTGTCAAGCGTGGGGTTACCATTGCCCTGCTCAAGCCTGGAAAGATTCGACTTGGCAATACCAGCCCCAGCCGCCAGCTGCGATAGGGAAACGCCCCTTTCTTGCCTGAGATTTTGCAAGTGCCTGCCCAAGATATTCAACGTTGATTGATTCACACTACGCTAACTTTAAAGTGTTCCATTTATAGAACGTTCTATATATTGAACAGTTCAAAGTCAAGAAATTTGTTTTTAGCGTGAGAATAGGAACGAAGTGCAATCACTGAAGTTACAAGCGCGTTTTCCTAAATGTTTATAGGCAGCAGATTGATGCAGGTGAAGTTGTAAAAACTTTTCCAAAGAAAACACTTCCTTGGATTTTTTACGTCCTAACGCGATTTATTACGCAATATTAGCGATTTAATTAGTTAACAAAAGGGCAACATTTAAATCGCTGAATTGATTAAGAAATCTTATCAGTTACCGTTACTTAGTATTCTGGCAATGCTACGATCTGACGCATTAAGCGAATAGTATAAACGCAAGTTTTTTGGGCTATTGATCTGCCAATCAATAGTCTCTAGCAACAGAGAACTGGCTGCTATGCCATTAGGCCAGTTTTTGCATTTCACCGCAGCGCCCTGACTGCATAAGGCGTGTCTAGCTTTGACGTACGAATTTTCGTCGACATGAGCAGTAAAAATTCAACAGAGCCTAGCTAAAACCACCGTGCAATTGAATGGTAAAAATGAAGGAACAAAAGGAAGTTTATGACGAATCAGACTGACAAGATAACAACTGACCAAGCCTTGTCTAAGGAAGCCTCATCAAGTCACACCAACGGGACAGGTGAATATTCGCTGGCCACCATTACATTTTGGCTGGCTTTCGGTACCTTTGTAATTGGTTGTAGCGAGTTTGCTGCAATGGGTTTATTACCTTACTTCGCTGAAGATTTTGGCATCTCAGAAAAAGTTGCAGGTCATGCGATTAGCGCTTATGCCATCGGTGTAGTAGTGGGCGCGCCGCTTATCACTATCTTTTTTTCCCGGCTTGCCCGTCGTACCATGCTGATTTCAATGATGGTGTTCTATGCCGGTGGTAATCTACTAACAGCGCTTGCCTGGTCAGAATGGACTATGAATATAGCCCGTTTTATAGCTGGCTTACCTCATGGCGCTTATTTCGGTATTGCGATGCTCTTTGCTGCAGACATTGCTGGTAAAAACAAACGTGCGCAAACGGTTAGTAACGTCATTCTAGGCTTGGCTATTGCTAATATCATTGGTGTGCCGTCAATTAGCGGTATTGGACAAATGTTCGGATGGCGAACCGGCTTCTTTATCATTTCAGCCTTTGCTTTGGTTACCGCAGTAATGGTGTGGAAAACCGCACCTTATCGTGGGCCGAACCCAGATGCCAAACCACTAACTGAGCTTAAAGCCCTTAAAAACAAAGATGTGCTGCTGGTACTACTTATGGGCGCGATTGGCTTTGGGGGCATGTTCTCAGTATATTCTTATTTCAGCGCATCTTTCCTCAATACGACATCGTCACCAGAATGGGGGATATCGGCCACCTTGCTTGTTTATGGCATAGGCGTGACCTTGGGCAATATTATTGCAGGCCGCTACTCTGAAGGCAGGCTACTGACGTCAGCGATTACGTTTCAGGTATTACTGGGCCTATCAGCTGCAGCTTATGCTGCGTCTATGGGTAATCCGTACTTAATGGCAGCATCACTGTTTTTCATCGGCATTGGGGGCGGAATGGTAGTGCCACTTCAAACTCGTCTAATGGACGTGGCAGGCAAAGCACAAACCTTAGCCGGCGCCATGAATCATGCGGCGTTTAACACCGCTAACGCACTGGGCCCTTGGTTGGCGGGTATGACTCTGTCAGCAGGTTACGGCTATGCATCAACGGGTTGGGTAGGTTTAGCGCTGGCCGGTGGTGGTGTTCTGATATGGCTGGCCATTGTTATGACCGCTCGCAATAATCAAGTACAAACAGCAACCGTATCTGGATAAGTAGTTTAAGTGCTGGCAACCTTGGTTGTCAGCACTTACAGGTAAACTTATCCCACCATTATTCTGCGTCGTTTTCGCGCTCAGAACTATTACGCGTGGCGGTTCCCCAAACATCTTCAGGAATGTCTCTTTTAGGCGCTGGCGTACTATCTATCGCCGCGGCCTGCTTTTTCTCTTGATTTGACCATTTAACACGAATTTTCTTACCGTCGATAACTTTGGCGTTAAGTCGTTCAATAGCTTTATCGGTTTCTTCTTGCGTGCTCATTTCAACGAAACCAAAGCCTTTCGATAAACCCGAAGCATCATCCATCACTAGGTCGCACGACGTTATGGTGCCAAACTCAAAAAACAAGTCTTCAAGGTTTTCCTGAGTGAATGACTTAGGTAGATTGCGGACTAATATGCTCAAGGTTTTGCCCTACTTTGTAGATAATTGGTAATGCGAACAGTGTAGCATGCAGTAGTTGGTATGATAGCTAATCTCGCTAAGGTTTTTACGATATATGGTTCTTAAAGGAATGAAAGGATTCGATTCCCAGTTTTGTAGATGGGTGATTGAAGTCAAATACAGCCACCGTACTCTACGATGGCTATATATCTGGCGCAATGATGTTTCTTCTGATACTGAACGACACTGTTCAGGTCTGTTCAATTATAAATTGCTAGGAGTATTAACTCTCTTGGTTACGCAGAAACACAAGTTCAGTTGATGAGCTCTGCTCTTCGCTAAACTCGTAACCGTCTACGTCGAAGTTTTTCAGACCTTCTACGTCTTCTACGCGGTTCTCAAGAATATAACGCGCCATTAAACCACGGGCTTTCTTCGCGAAGAAACTGATAATTTTATACTGACCGTTTTTGCAGTCTTTAAACGTTGGCGTAATGATCATGCCGTCTAACGACTTCTTCTTCACCGCTTTAAAGTACTCATTCGAAGCAAGGTTAATCAACACGTTATCACCCTGCGCTTCTAATGCCTTATTAAGCATATAGGTAATGCGATCGTCCCAAAACGCATACAGGTCTTTGCCTTCTGGGTTTGCTAATTTTGTGCCCATTTCTAAACGATAGGCCTGCATTAAGTCTAGTGGACGAAGTAGTCCATATAGGCCAGACAAAATACGAAGGTGTTGTTGCGCATATTCGACCTTTTCACTATCAAGCGAGTATGCATCCAACCCTGTGTACACGTCGCCATTGAACGCATACATTGCTTGGCGTGCATTATCGGGAGTAAACGGTGTAGAGAACTCAGCAAAACGGTTGGCGTTCAACGTTGCTAACTTGTCGCTTATTTTCATGAGCGATGATAGGTCAGCCGGAGATAAAGTGCGACAAACTTCCATCAAACGTTCAGTGTCTTCAAGCATGGCAGGCTGAGTGAACTGACTCACAGGAACTTTGCTTTCAAAATCTAGGTTTTTTGCTGGGGATACTACAACTAACATTTCGACTCCTTAGGTTTTACGCGCTTATTGTACCATCGGATACGCTTTAAAAAGCAAAATGGCATAAGAAAGACGTAAATTGGCTTAACAGAGAAATCCGATTAGCCATTTTGTCGCTATTGAATGTATGAATTGTCACACGGGTTTGATATAAATAGCGTTACAAATAATTATTCAAACAATAATTGAGATACACCCTCCGTGAACGTACCTCAATTACCAAAGCGCTGCATGTACCAGTACTGTTTTTAAAGATTTCATGTACCAGTACTGTTTTTAAAGAATTAAGGTCTGGTAAAAAGAACGCAAGCGCGAAACCCTACACACGCGCAAGCGAACCGTTTTATTCAACTGGCTTTTCCGGCGAGTTGTCCAAATTTATTTTGATAACGAATAGAGAGAATTATGAGCAATCAGTTAGCTTCATTACGTGATATCACTACCGTTGTTGCCGACACGGGCGACATCGATGCCATTAAAAAGTATCAACCAGTCGATGCCACAACTAACCCGTCGCTACTTTTAAAAGCGGCTGGTCTTCCTCAATATGCAAGCCTGATTGATGATGCTGTTGCATGGGCAAAACTTCAGTCAAACGACGCCGACCAGCAGCTTACTGATGCAGCAGACAAACTAGCGGTAGCGATTGGTAAAGAAATCTCTGCAACGATTCCAGGTCGAATCTCAACTGAAGTAGACGCACGCTTATCGTTCGACACTGCAGCTACTATCGAAAAAGCGGAGCGCTTGGTTCAGCTATATGAAGACGCTGGTATCGATAAGTCACGTATTCTTATTAAAATTGCGTCTACTTGGGAAGGTATCCAAGCAGCAGAAGAACTAGAGAAGAAAGGCATTCAGTGTAACTTAACCCTTCTATTTAGTTTCGCCCAAGCGCAAGCATGCGCAGAAGCCGGTGTTTATCTTATCTCTCCATTTGTAGGGCGCATTTTAGACTGGTACAAAAAAGCGACCGGTACTGAGTCTTACGCACCAGATGAAGATCCAGGCGTAGTATCTGTAACTAAAATTTATAACTACTACAAAGACCACGGCTACAATACCGTAGTGATGGGCGCAAGCTTCCGTAACATTGGTGAAATTCAAGCGTTGGCAGGTTGTGATCGTCTAACTATTAGCCCTGCTCTGCTAGAAGAACTGGCAAACGAGCCTGGCGAACTAGAAGTTAAACTGAAAGACAATGGCGCTACAAAGACACCAGGCGATCGCTTAACAGAAAGCGAATTCCGCTGGGCCATGAACGAAGATGCTATGGCAACCGAAAAACTGTCTGAAGGCATTCGTAACTTTGCCGCTGATCAAGAGAAACTTGAAACCATGCTTCGCGAAAAGCTAAGCGCGTAAGGGCCATAGAAACCATGAGTGCTTTAACTTCTCTTCCCGAATGGAAAAAACTGTCTGAACTTGCTTCAGCGGTAAAAGATGCGCATATGCGCGACTGGTTTGCACAAGATGCAAGTCGCGCGGATAAAATGCAGCTTGAAGCCTGCGGCATTTTTCTTGATTACTCCAAAAACCGTGTAAACGACGAGGCGCTTAAAGGGCTTTTTGACCTTGCTCGAGCATGCAAACTAGAAACCCTTCGCGACGCGATGTTTTCTGGTGAGCAGATTAACTCAACAGAAGGTCGCGCTGTGCTTCACACCGCGCTTCGTAATTTCTCAGACCGTAAAGTGCTGGTAGATGGCGAAGACGTAATGCCTGAAGTGCATGCTACGCTTGCAAAAATCGAGGCGTTTACCGCGTCGGTTCATAGCGGTGAACACAAAGGTTATACCGGCAAACCTATCAAGCACATCGTGGCAATTGGTATTGGTGGTTCGTTCCTTGGTCCTAAGATTATGACTGAGGCACTTAAGCCGCATACAGTTGAGGCTGTGAAGGTTCATTTTGTTGCCAACGTTGACGGTTGTCACATTCACGACGTGCTATCTAGCGTAGATTTTGAAGAGACCTTAGTGGTCATGTCGTCAAAGTCTTTCTCTACCCAAGAGACGCTTCAAAATACACTTACGGCTAAAGACTGGTTCTTAAAGTCTGGCGGTACACAAGAAGATATCGCTAAACACTTTGTAGCCGTGTCTTCAAACGTTAAAGCAGCCACCGAATTCGGTATTAGCGCCGACAATATCTTCCCTATGTGGGATTGGGTAGGCGGTCGTTACTCACTGTGGTCTGCCATTGGCCTGCCTATCTCGCTAGCCCTTGGGTTTGAAAACTTCAAAGGTTTACTTGAAGGTGCGTTTGACATGGACACCCATTTCACAACCGCACCTCTAGAAGAAAACATGCCGGTTCTACTTGCACTGCTAGGTGTGTGGTATAGAAACTTCTTCGACGCACAATCACACGTTTTATTACCTTACTATCATTATCTTCGTGGCTTACCTGCTTACGTGCAGCAGTTAGATATGGAAAGTAATGGTAAAGAAGTGACGCAAGAAGGTGAGAACGTAAACTACCCTACTGGCCCAATTATTTGGGGCAGTGAAGGTACAAACGGCCAGCATAGCTTCCACCAGCTTATTCACCAAGGTTCTGGCGTTATCCCGGCAGACTTCATGTTGCCGCTTAACGTCCCTAATCAAGACGACACGCATCATGCCATGCTTGCTTCTAACTGTTTTGGTCAAACTCAGGCGCTAATGCAGGGTAAAACCTTTGAAGAGTGTTATGCAGACCTTGACGGTAAAGGCCTAGACGACACTGAACGCAAACGCTTGGCCGCTCATAAAACCATGCCTGGCAACAAGCCTAGCAATACTTTCTTGTTTGATAGCCTTACGCCTAAAACACTTGGCGCGCTGGTTGCAATGTATGAACATAAGGTATTCGTTCAGGGTGTTATCTGGAACCTTAACTCATTCGACCAATGGGGCGTAGAGTTAGGTAAAGTACTAGGAAACCAAGTACTTGCAGGCATTCAAGGCGAGGCAGACAAAGATAATTTCGACGCTTCAACACAACAATTGATTGCCAAATTCAGAGCAGCGAATGCACCAAAATAAGGAATGCGAGGTGATTTAAAATCACCCAATTGGTGCAAATAACAAACTGAACGGCTAGCTTTTTCCGAAGCTAGCCGTTTTTTGTTGCGGTTTTCATCGACTATACGACAGACATTTTTGATATCCGTAACACTGTACAATTGATTACTAACAAAACAAATAGGATCAATTACATACAGTTATTGTTCACGCTTCATACACACTGGACATTTCCTTACCGTTGTCATCATATCGTCACATTTTGTTAATAAAAGGTAAATTAAACTATTTTATTTTAGTGGCGGCTGTGATACAAAATTGTACAGAGGGAATTAAAAACAAAAACTCTGTATTAGTTGTAGTGGTATAAAAAGGAGATCCCAGTGGATAAATCAGATCTATTTGCCATGCTAGACATCGAAGCAAGCCCAGCGAAAACCAAAAGCAAAAAACGTAAGTGGAGAGAAATCGAAGCGCTACAAGATCGCTACAAATTAGAAAAAGAACTTGCCGAACTCGACTGTGGTTTCGAGTACGAGCTAGAAACACTGGAAAGATAAAACGAAGGCCGCCTGTTACACAGGCGGCCTTTTTACTTTCTAGCGTGCTGTAAATGCTTCGCGTGCAAGCGTGGTGTCTCTACGCAGGCTCCATGTAATAGCCTAACAGCTAAGGTGTACGCTTTATGCCTAAATGTGGCTAGGCCGCACGAAGTGTTCTCATAGCAATCTAGCTAATGAGAGAAGAAGCAGCATAAGGCATCCCTGCTTATTGCGTGGCTAGTTGCCTTGCTCGCCAGTGACTATACTTGCCAATTGATGGGGTCTTTGCCCTTTTCAATTAGATATTGGTTAGTTTGGCTGAAGTGTTTACAACCTAAAAAGCCTCTGTGGGCTGAGAGTGGCGATGGATGAGGTGCATGTAAAACGTGGTGTTTTTCACGGTTAATGTGCTTACCTTTCTTTTGCGCGTGGCTTCCCCACAAAAGAAACACAACGTTTTGGCAGTGCTCATTGACCACATCGATAACCTTATCGGTGAAGGTTTCCCATCCCCATTTCGCATGGCTATGTGCTTTGCCCTGCTCAACGGTCAATACGGTATTAAGTAGCAACACGCCCTGTTCCGCCCATGAAGTCAGCGTGCCGTGATTAGGCTCGGTGAAACCATCAATGTCGGTCAACAGCTCTTTGTACATGTTTTTAAGCGATGGAGGCGTTTTAACGCTGGCTTTTACTGAAAAGCAAAGCCCATGAGCTTGATTAGGACCGTGGTACGGATCTTGACCTAAGATCACGACTTTAACTTCATCTAGCGGTGTGTATGTAAGCGCATTGAATACATCGGACTGAGGCGGGTAGATAATGCTTCCCGCCTCACGCGCTTGCTTCACGCGCTCAAGCAACGCAACAAAATAGTCTTTTTGCTTTTCATCGCTTAGCGCGGTTTGCCATGTCATAGCCGAGGGTGTCATTACTTCAGCAATTCCAACATATGCTGCTTAAGCGCATCGTAAGACGCTGGCAAGTCTACCGCTAAGCTGTCTTCGCCTGCTACATCGGCCAACGCTTTCGGTAAGCTGATTGGATTACCTAGCACGTTTTCAACGGTTTCTCTGAACTTAGCCGGGTGCGCTGTTCCTAAGAACAAACCAATTTCGCCGTCTTCTAAGTCGTGACTTACTGCGCGATAGGCAATCGCGGCATGAGGCTCGCTGGTATAGCCCTGTTGCGCCAATTGACGCATAGCAAGCTGCGTATATTCTTCGTCGACCATCTCACCTTTTAGGCAAGCTTTGTCGATATAACCACGCTCAATAAGGGCCTCAATACGCGGCCAGTTATTTGGCTGGCTAACATCCATTGCGTTAGACATGGTAGCCACGGTCGCCTTCGGCGCCCACTCACCCGTTTTAAGGTAGCGAGGCACAGTATCGTTTAGGTTAGTTGCCGCTATAAAGCGTTTAATTGGCAACCCCATTGCTTTAGCAATCATACCTGCGGTTAAGTTACCGAAGTTACCGCTAGGTACTGAAATAACTAACTGCTCGCGCTTCTCTTTTGGCAACTGACTTACGGCTTCAAAGTAGTAGCACACTTGGGCTAATAAACGGCTGATGTTAATAGAGTTGGCTGAGTTCAGGTGGAGGCCTTCGCGAACATCAGGGTCGTCGAACGCGGTTTTAACCAACGATTGGCATGCATCGAAGTCTGACTCTACTGCAACGGTATGGATGTTTCCGCCTAGCGTAGTGAATAGCTTTTCCTGTAGCGCGCTGATTTTGCCCTTTGGAAATAAAATAACCACGTTGATATTGTCAATACCGTGGAATGCATGTGCAACCGCTGCGCCCGTATCACCTGAAGTTGCCGTTAGAATGGTGACTGGCTTCCCTTCACTAATACGCGACAAAGTTTGCGCCATAAAGCGGCCGCCAAAATCTTTAAACGCAAGCGTTGGGCCGTGGAAAAGCTCTAAGCAGTATACGTTATCGTTGACCTGCTCAACTGGTGCCCCAAAAGCAAATGCGGTCTGAACAATTTCTTCTAGCTCGCCATTATTCAGCTCATCGCCAATAAGCGCGCGAAGTACTTCAATACTGCGCTCGACAAAAGGCTTTTCCAATAATTCGTCAATATTGTCTAGGGTAGGAATATGCTCTGGAAAATAAAGCCCTTGGTTTTTACCTAAGCCCCGCTTAACGGCTTCAGCAAAATTTGCTGTGTCCGATGAATCTTTTAAATTTACCAATTCCACTTGCTGTTACCTTTTTATGTGGGCAAGTACTTTGCCCTTTTAATCTTTTAAAAAATTATTGTGCTTTTAGGAAATCATTTGCCTTTAAGAAACCATGTACCTTAGAAAGCTATGTACCTTAAGAAACAATGGTTCCTTGGCTCGGTATTTGGCACACATGGCTAAAGCCATCTTCATTTTGAATGTAGTTCTCTGTTAAATAGACGGCGACTTTTTCCGCCTGCGCTTTACTTGGACACACGGCAAACACCGTTGGTCCCGAGCCAGAAATACCAAAAGCGAGGGCGCCCGCTTGCTCACTAAACGCACGAGCGTCATCAAAGCCAGGCAGTAGCGATTTTCTGTAAGGTTCGGCTATGACATCATTCATTACAGACGCTGCCAAATCAAAGTTACCTACATGTAAGCCATGTACAAACACACCTAGCTGTCGCCCAAACGTGAGCGCTGTCGCCATATCTACTTGCTTAGGTAAGATATTGCGAGCCGCCGCCGTCGATACGCTAATGCCTGAATAACAAACGACATAGTACCATTCGTCGTTTAAAGGCAAAGACAGCGTGACCGGCGCATCGCTACCTGTCATTAACGTCATACCACCTAAATAACAAGGGGCTACATTATCATAGTGAATACTACCGCTTATTTGCCCTTCAAGCTCACCCATCATTATAAGCAAAGTATCTTCATCGAACGGGGTGTCGAAGTAAGCATTTAGCGCTGCAAACGCTGCCACAATAGAACTGGCGCTTGAACCCAACCCGCTGCCTATTGGAAGATTTTTATGAAGCGTTAGCGCTACAGGCGACGTTGTTTTTCCAGCCTTTTCCATTTGCTCACAGAAATAGTGATAGCACTTAGTTACAATATTACTGTCTGCATCACCTGGGAGTTTATGGGCAAAGCGCCCCACCGTTTCTAGTGAAAATGATTCAGCCGCCTTTACTTCAACTTCATCACCTAGCTTAGTGCCATCAACGGGCGCAAGCGCTGCGCCCAGTACGTCAAAGCCTAAGCTCACATTTCCTATTGATGCCGGCGCAAAGGCCTTGAGTGCTTTCATATTATTTCTCTTACTTCGCTTGTGGCGTGCTCTTAACATTAGCTCTTCAAATTAGCGCCATAAATCAACGCCGTAACATTACTGACCTAAGTCACACCTTCGAATATCTTACTTTAGCCACTTATCCATTACGCTAAGTATACTAAGCGCTGTTTAGCAGTTAGTAGCAGTTAGTGCGCCATTTGCTTCCATGGCATAGTACGCAGAATATCAGCAAACACCCCTGCAGCCGTAACCGTACCACCAGCTCCGTATCCTCTGATTACATAAGGGATTGGGCTGTAGTAGTCGCTGTTAATGGCCAACGCGTTTTCACCATCTTTTACCTGTGAAAGCGGGTTACTCGCCGGAACAGCCTGAATACTTACTTTGCATTTTCCGTCTTCAATGCTGCCAATATAACGAAGCACTTTACCTTCTGCTTTAGCTGCTTCAACCTTGTCGCAAAACGATGCATCTAGCTCTGGTAGCTGCTGCATAAATTCGTCAATTGAACAATCTTCAGCAAAGCCCGCTGGCAGCACAGACTCAATTTCAATGTCAGATAGCTCTAACGCTAAGTCAGCTTCACGGGCCATAATAAGAAGCTTACGTGCTACGTCCATGCCGCTTAAATCGTCGCGTGGGTCTGGCTCTGTAAAACCGTTGTCTTTGGCTGTTTGTGTTGCTTGTGACAGGCTCATGCCCTCTTCAAGCTTGCCAAATACATAAGACAAACTGCCCGATAAAATTCCTTCAAAACGGTGTAACGTGTCGCCGGCACTAAATAGCTTTTGTAAGTTGTCGATAACCGGTAGCCCTGCGCCCACGGTAGTTTCATAAAGGTACTGGCGGTTTGTAGATTGCGCGGTTTTGCGAAGCTTGCGGTAGTAAGACATAGCGCTCGTATTCGCCTTTTTATTTGGCGTTACTACGTGAAAACCGCTTTCCATCATATCTACATATTGCTCTGCAATCGCTTCGTGACTAGTACAGTCAACAATCACCGGGTTTACCAGGCTATTGTCGTTAGCGAACTGATGCAGGCGCTCTACGCTTAATCCTTCGCTTGCCGATTCAAGTGCCGCTTTCCAGTCACCGCTTAAATCAATACCTTGACTGTTTAACAGCAGTTTCCGGCTATTCGCAATGCCATAAACTCTCAGCTGTACATTGCGTTTTAGCAAAGCCGGCTGTTGTTTTTCAATTTGACCTAGCAGTTCGGTTCCCACATTGCCACACCCTACTAGGAATACGTCGATGGTATGGCGGTCAGAGAAAAAATTCTGGTGAATAACCTTTACCGCTTTCTTAGCACGCTTGCTTTCAATTACCGTTGAAATAGAGCGCTCTGAAGAGCCCTGAGCAATAGCTACGTTGTTTACTCGCGCTTGGGCAAGCGAGTTAAAGAAACGCGCTGCCAGCCCTTTGGTTTGACGCATACCGTCGCCCACCAAAGTAACAATGGCCAGGTCATGACGCACTTCGATAGGGTCAAGCAATTGATTTTGTAGCTCTAGCGCGAAGGCATCTTCAAGTAGTGTTAGGGCACGGCTAGCGTCTTTGCTTTGAATACAAAAACTGATTGAGTATTCTGACGAAGACTGGGTAATAAGGCTTATCGAAATATTAGCATTCGACATAACTTCAAATACACGGCTTGCCATGCCCACCATACCTTTAAGGCCTGGCCCTGCAACGTTAAACATGGTGACGTTATCAAGCTGTGAAATACCCTTAACCGACGTCCACACTTCGCTTTTTTCATTGCTGATTAGCGTACCTGGCGCAGCTGGGTTTAATGTGTTTCTGATTAAACAAGGAATGTGATGCTGCGCAATAGGGCCGATAGTTTTTGGGTGAAGCACCTTGGCACCGAAATAAGACAGCTCCATTGCTTCTTGATAAGTCAGCTTATCTAGCAGTACCGCCCCTTCCACTTGGTTAGGGTCAGCATTATATACACCGTCTACGTCAGTCCAAATTTCACAGCAGTTTGCATCGATACACGCCGCTAGAATGGCCGCTGAGTAGTCTGATCCGTTTCGCCCAAGTGTGACTTTCTCACCTGCTTCGTTAGCCGCCACAAATCCTGGCATGATAAGAAATTCACTGCCGTCAGTAGGTACATCTGAAAAGCGCGCTTTACTTAGCGATACATCGGCGATGCTATCTAAGTAGTCGCCTTCGGCAAGTACATATTTAACCGGGTCGATTACGCGGTTAGCAATACCTTTGGCAGATAGCATAGCGCTAAAAAGCGTTACCGAAATGTACTCGCCAATACTTAGAATACCGGCTGCAATATTGTCCGGTGCTACACCAAGCAGCTTAATGCCTTCGAGGTGCTGTTTTAGTACTGATAGGTGGCTATTGATGAAGTCTACTACGCTTGCATGTGCAAACCCGTCGAGTTCTTCGTTTAGGTTGTTGGCGATGCCGGTAACCGTATCGTTCAACTTATTGAATAATGGTTGGAAATCTTCACCCGCGGCTGCTTGTTCACAAAGAAGTGAAAGCGCGTTCGTTACCCCCTTTGGGGCAGAGAGTACAACCGCAGCACCGTCGGTTTGGTGGGTTGCCGTGCTAATCTCCATAACGCGCATATATCGCGGTGCATCGGCCAGAGAAGAACCCCCAAACTTTAAGACTTTCATATGCTGCTCCTTAAGGTTACGCATGCTAAAACGTATGTAAAAAAAAGCCCGCTCTATGTTAGGCGGGCTTTCGTTGTCTTTTGCTTACTTGCACTAGTCAGCGACCGCCCTATTTAAGGTGGTAATCGACATAATGGTGGTGCCAATAAGTAGAATCTTTTTCATACAAGCAATTTGCCGTATAGACGTCTATATGTCAACCGCAGTTTTCACCACACTGTATTGCAAAAAGTGCAACACTCTTTAATTAATATTTCTTTTTAAGGTACAAATACGAATTCAAGCTGTTTATTTGCTGGCTTACTAGTACTCAAGTAGCTTTAAACAACGACTTATCTCTGAGATCATTCAAACGGAACTCACTCAATCAAAACCTTTCGTTAAGCCAAACTCGCCTTCAAAAATGGGGCTGTTGCACTTTGCTGGACTTTAGCAACCTCCTCTGGTCTACCTTCAGCAACTATTTCTCCTCCCTCATTACCAGCGCCTGGCCCCATATCAATAATGTGGTCGCAAGCCCCAGCCACCTGCATATTGTGCTCGACCATCACCACCGTATTCCCCGCTTCAACTAACGTGCTTAAATGCTGCATAAGTAATGCAGTGTCTGAAAGATGTAAACCTGTTGTAGGTTCATCAAGCACGTATAGGGTATTAGCATTTTGAGCACGTTTAAGTTCTGACGCTAATTTAATGCGCTGCGCCTCCCCGCCTGATAATTCAGTGGCACTTTGACCAAGGGTCAGATAGCCAAGCCCTACGTTCATTAGCGTTTTAAGTCCCCGCCTAATAACTTGATTACCACTAAATACAGATAGTGCTTCTTCAACCGTAAGCGATAGTACATCAGCGATAGAATGCTCGTTGTAACCAACTTCCAGTACGTTATCGTTAAAACGCTGACCGTTACAAACGGTACAGGGGGAATAAACACTCGGCATAAACAATAGTTCTACCGATACCACACCCAAGCCTTCACAATGTGAGCACCGCCCTTTTGCAACGTTAAACGAGAAATGACCCGCATCGTAACCACGGGATTTTGCTTCTTCGGTTGAAGCAAATAAACTTCTGATTTGGTCAAATATGCCGGTATAGGTTGCCAAAGTTGAACGGGGTGTCCTGCCGATGGGAGACTGATCTACCACAACCATACGACTTAACTCTTCAAGTCCGCTTTCAATACGGCCTTGTCGCGGTTCATTTTTATGTGAGAAGGTGTCGTTAGCAAGAAGCGAATTGGCGTCAGTAAGCAGTTCCTCCGTTTCTCTCGTTTCTCTCGTTTCATTAGCTCGCATCCCTTCTTTCTCAGCAGAGTTTAAACCATCTTTGACTAACTCAACTAATGCTTGGCTAATTAAACTCGACTTTCCAGAGCCGGAAACGCCTGTGACACAGGTCATCACACCTAGTGGAATATCAATATCAACATAGCTGACATTATTTCTGGACACGTCTTTTAAACGCAATACACCTGATGATTTACGTCTGATACGCTGGCTCAGTGCTTTATTGTTAAAAACATAGTCTGCTGTTAAAGAGTTTTTTGTGCTTGCCAGTTCTTTAACCGGCCCACTATAGACAAGCTCACCTCCGTTCACTCCCGCTCTCGGTCCTACATCTACAACCCAGTTAGCACCTTTAATGACGTAAGGGTTGTGCTCGACAACGAGCAGTGAATTTCCCGTTTCGGTGATATTGTGAAGCGCGCGAATAAGCCCTTCTACGTCACGAGGGTGAAGACCTGATGAGGGTTCATCCATAACAAAGACAACGCCAAATAAATTCGATTTAAGCTGGGTCGCCAGACGCAATCGCTGTAGTTCGCCTACTGAGATACTTGTTGTACTTCTATCTAACGAAAGGTAATGAAGCCCAAGCGCTATTATGGGCTTCACTCTTTCGATAATGTCGCCAGTAATATTGCGTATCACCTGACCACGCTCTGAAGTATCGCCGTTCACTGACTTTCTTAACGCCTGAAGCTTTTCGTGAACTTGCTGCAGTGGCAGCCTTGAAAATTCAATAATATCTAAGCCATCAATTTTCACTGCCAGCGCATTTTGCTTAAGCTTTTTTCCACGGCAAACCGGACATGCTTCAACAGATATAAAGGGAGCAATTCGCTGCTTCATTTTCTCTTTTTGAGACGTTTTGAAGGTATCGAGCACATGACGTCGCGCGCTGATAAACTTGCCATTGTAGCTGGCAGGTTCGCCCTCTTGTTGTGCTTTACGGGTTTGCGCTAGGTTATAGTTTCGATATACGGGTACCTGAGGCATTTCGTCGGTGTATAAGATCCAGTCACGCGTTTTTTGAGGCAGTTCACTCCATGGAATATCAACATCGATATCTAGCGATAACAGTACCCTTACTAGGTTTTTGCCCTGCCACGCACCAGGCCAAGCTGCCACGGCGCCCTCACGTATGGTGAGGCTGTCGTCAGGTACAAGGCGATGAGCTTGTGTGTCAAAAACTTTTCCAATACCGTCACAGTGTTCACATGCACCTTCAGGTGTATTAGGAGAAAACCCGTCTGCGTAGACAATGCTCTGCTCTTTGGGATAATCCCCGGCCCGGGAATAAAGCATTCGCAGACTATTAGATAGCGTGGTGATGCTGCCAACGGAAGAACGAACTGGAGGTGCGCCACGGCGCTGGTGTAGGCCCACAGCAGGCGGTAAGCCGTCAATCGCGTCTACGTCAGGTTTCTCCACCTGGTCAATTAACCGTCTGGCATAAGGTGATATTGAATCTAAATAGCGGTGCTGAGCTTCTGCGTAAAGCGTACCGAAAGCCAAAGAAGATTTTCCTGAGCCAGATACACCGGTAAACACCACCACTTCATTTCGCGGTATATCGATACTGATATTTTTTAAGTTGTGTACACGGGCGCCGCGTACGTGAATTTTTCCCTCATCATTGTGCACTTCATCACCTGCTAATCACGTTTATTACAGATTGGTTAGGCACAGGTTCTTCATTTCGATCACTATTTTTGCGGATGCACTTTAGCTATCTGAAACTATATGTTGAGCCAAGAAATCAACAAGTAGCCTAATTTTAGGCGCAACATTGCGGTTTGAAGGAAAGACAGCCCAGATAGCCTCTTGTTTATCTTTATACTCAGGAAAAATCTCTATTAGCTGACCGGACGCCAACGCTTTACGCACGTAAAATCCGGGGAGTTGTGCAATACCCAAGCCAGCAACCGCGGCGCTGCATAGGGCATTCCCGCTGTTATACCGTACTCTCCCCTGTACAGGAATCGATTGAATTTTATTATCGATAAGTAAACGCCAATATGGTTGTGACCCCACCAGCAGCGAGTGCTCTTTTAACGCTTCAATACTTTTGGGCTGACCTTGTTCTTTAAAATAATCCCTACTTCCGCATACAAACAAATGACGTGTAGCCAACTTTTTAGCAACCAGTGTCGAGTCTTCTAATTTGCCAATACGAATAGCGAGATCGAGACCAAGCTCAACAATATCGAGTTTTTCATTTGAGAACGTACACTGCACACTAATGCCAGCGTACTTTTGCATAAAGGTATTGAGCAATGGCGCGATGAATGCTTCGCCAAACGCCACCGGCGCAGTGAGTTTGATCAAGCCTTGCGGCGATGCTTGGAGTGCGCTAACAGATAGCTGTGCATCTTCAAGGGCTTTTAAGGCAGGCAATGCCTGCTGAAAGTACTGAGTTCCCGCTTCAGTAAGCGATACGCTTCGCGTTGTGCGTTGCAATAATTTAACGCCAAGATGCTTCTCTAGTGACGAGACTTTTCGGCTTATTTGCGCTACTGATGTATCGAGCTTATTTGCAGCACCGGTAAAATTTCCCACGTCTGCCACTGCACAAAACTCAGCTATACCTTCTAAATACTTCATTATTGCTACTCACAAATTTGAGCTCATTCAATATAAAACTTTTTTCACTACATAAATTCTATTTCGCCAAGCCAATTATTACAAATATGAAAAAGTGATTTACTAAAACTGTATTTATCAATAGTAATCCGTCTCCTATACTTTGGCCTATAAAACATCATCATTTATTTATGGTTAAGGAGTCATTACATGGCGTCATTCAAAGATTCATTGCAGGAAGGTCAAACCCACATTAAATCAAAAGCTGCGGTGGCTTGGGGCCCAGGTGAGCCGTTAAAGATGGAAGAAGTTGATGTAGAGCTTCCTAAAAAGGGCGAAGTGCTTGTACGCATTGTTGCAACTGGTGTGTGCCACACTGACGCATTTACATTATCAGGTGAAGATCCAGAAGGCGTATTCCCTTCAATTTTAGGTCACGAAGGTGGCGGTATTGTTGAAATGGTGGGTGAAGGCGTGACCAGCGTAGAAGTTGGCGATCACGTTATTCCACTTTACACCGCAGAATGTGGCGAGTGTAAGTTTTGCACATCGGGCAAAACCAACCTTTGCCAAGCGGTACGTGCAACCCAAGGTAAAGGCCTAATGCCAGACGGCACAAGCCGCTTCTCAAAAGATGGTGAGCCAATTTATCATTACATGGGCTGCTCAACATTTTCTGAGTACACAGTTTTGCCCGAAATCTCGCTAGCGAAAGTTAACAAAACCGCCCCATTAGAAGAAGTATGCTTGCTTGGCTGTGGCGTAACCACCGGTATGGGCGCAGTACTTAAAACCGCGAAAGTACAAGAGGGCGACACGGTTGCTATCTTTGGCTTAGGCGGTATTGGTTTATCCGCTATTATCGGTGCACGCATGGCTGGCGCCGGTCGCATTATTGGTATTGATATTAATGAAAGTAAGTTTGACCTAGCAAAACAGCTTGGTGCAACTGACGTGGTAAACCCTCAGAATTTCGACAAGCCTATTCAGGAAGTAATTGTTGAAATGACAGACGGTGGCGTTGACTACTCGTTTGAGTGTATTGGTAACGTGAACGTTATGCGCTCTGCGCTTGAATGCTGCCATAAAGGCTGGGGCGAATCAGTCATTATTGGTGTTGCTGGCGCCGGTCAGGAAATATCAACGCGTCCTTTCCAGTTAGTGACTGGTCGTGTATGGCGCGGTACAGCATTTGGTGGCGTTAAAGGTCGCTCAGAACTACCAGGAATTGTAGAGCAATACCTAAACGGGGAATTCGGGCTTCAAGAATTTATTACTCACACCATGGGACTTGATGACATCAACAACGCGTTTGATTTAATGCATAAAGGTGAAAGCATACGCTCTGTTGTGCATATGAATAAATAGTTTAAGCCTTAGCTCTAAACACGTTAGGAGAAGCTCTGCTTCTCCTTTTGTTGATCACAATATCCCCTGCTCTAACGCCTTGAGCACTGCCCTCGTTCTATCTCGTACACCAAGCTTAGCCATGACTGAAGAAACTTGGTTCTTAATGGTGCCTGTTGATTTGAACATTGCATCCGCAATTTCTTTATTACTGTAACCCGCAGCGATCAAACGGAGAATTTCGACTTCTTTCTCAGTAAGAGGCTCTGGATTTTCAAACGACTCAAATTCTACGTTCAGTCCTTTCAAGCCTTGTAACACTTTTTCGGTCACCGCGGGCTGAATTAACGTTTTGCCATTTTTTATTTGTGTAATAGTGTCTACTAGGGTTTCTAGCGACACATCTTTAAGTAGATAGCCTTTTGCTCCGGCGCGCATAGCACCGTTTACCAGCTCGTGATCGTCAAACGTAGTAAGCATTAACACCGGGGTTTTAATCCCCTTATCTCTCAGCGCAAGTAAAGTATCGATACCCGATAATTTGGGCATGCGTATGTCCATCAATATCACATCGCAGTTTGAACCGTTTTCACTGTCAATGAGCTGCTGACCATTTTCGTATTCGCCAACAACCTCAACGCTATCATCAAGCCCTAAAAGCGATTTGATGCCTTCCCTCACCAGCATTTGATCTTCAACTAAAATAAGGCGTGTTTTCATTCGCCCTCCGGAATGTGAATTGCGATGCAAAAACCCTGTTCGGTTTGATGCCAGCTGATAGTTCCATTTAGCTCATGAACCCGTTCCTGCATTCCTTTAAGGCCATTGCCAGCCACCACAAGACTTGAAGTGTCCGATTCGCTTGGTCCTACTTTCTTTTGAACGCCTTCTGAATAAGCATCTTCTGAATAGCCACATGGTGCTTTGTCGAAAAGCAGTATGCTACTTGGCTGTTCGCCACTTAGTGTCTTATCAGCAGCATGCGGCACCATACTGTCTTGCATTAGTAGGTCATAAGCGCCGTTGTGTTGCGTCAGTGATATGGAAAAATAATGCGCCTGTGTATGGCGAATCACGTTAGTTAGCGCCTCTTGCATACTTCGCAACAGGCAGTCGGCAATTCGCACGTTGGTTAACATTAAATCATCGTCAATGTGCAGATTTACCATTGGCCTAGGCAAATCTTTAATCAGAGCGTTCACCGCTAGTGAAAAATCGATAGCCGCATTTTCCCGAATATCAGAAATCGCTTCTCTGACATCAGAGAGTAAAAGCTTTGCGATACTGTGGGACTGCTCAACGTGTCGCTTTATAGTTTGCGATTCAGTGCTCTCTAATAAATCCGCCTTTCTCGACGCGACTTGAAGGTTGATGGTAAGCGCCGTCAAATGATGCCCTAAAACATCGTGAATGTTTCGCGCTATACGCAGGCGTTCATCTTGAGTAAGCGCCTGCTTCATTAGTTGCTGAGTACTTAATAATTGTCTATTGAGCGCATCGGCTTCTTCACGCGCTTTCGATTCTTTAATGGCCGTGTTTGACATGATCATGGCAAATAAATTGAATGTCCAAAAAAGCGCGCCGGTTAAGACAGCTTGCTGCTCTTGCCACACCCACCCTTGAATGAGGATGGTTGGCAAAGCCAACGGTAATGAAAGCACGACGCACTTTTTCCAATTAACATAGTAAGGAAGAATCGCGGACCAAATAACAATGAAGATGGCAAGGTAGGCATAGGGAAGCAAAAATTGGCACAGCACCGCTAATAGAAACATCGCCCATAACATTGGCAGTCTTAACGAAGGCATACTGTGGTCATGCCTACTGACGATCACAAAAGTCACAGCTAGCATACAAAAAATAGCAATGGCGGAGAGGGTTCGCCAATGCAGGAATGAGTATTGATGATACAGGAAGTAAAGTGCAGAGCCGCTTACAAACATCCACGTAATGCATGCAGATGCGCGCTCAATGTCGATGCTCACCCGCCAGTGAGCAGGGATTGAGATTTTCATTCGTTTTTGAATACCTGTATCTTTTCGTTCTTATAGCGCTACTTTGACAAAAAACACGGTTCAATGCATAGGCCATAAGTCACTTTTTATTTCATGACTTCTGGCACTGTTGTCAATCTCGTGAAGTTATCACTATAAGCCTACAATTTTGATCATTGCCAAAGGAAAGCAAGATGCAAACAATTCATGGCTTTATAGTAACGCTTCATATTTTAACGGGTGCACTGTCACTTTTACTGTTTTGGGTGCCTAGTCTTACGAGAAAGGGCGGAAAAGCCCACAAGCAATTTGGTGGTTACTATATAAAAGCGATGCTATTTACGTCTATTAGTGGCGTTATCAGCTCTACAATGGTGTTGTTTATTCCGCTAGTCATCTACCCGGCAATGCCCGAGCACTTTGAGTCTGTTGCTTATTTCACTGCATACCTTAGAGGACAATATCTCTTTTTGCTGATGTTAAGCCTGTTGGTGTGGAACAACGTAAGGCATTCTGTAGCGGTGCTTATAGTGAAGCAAAACCTTAATCAGCTGCGCACTATTGAATATTTATGGCTCCCCGCACTGCTTTTTGTCGTTGCTTCCATTGCGTTGTATCAGGGTATTACGTACGGCATTACGCTAACTTGCATCTTTGCCCCTATCGCGCTGTTAAATGCCATTGGTATTGTGCGCTATGTTTATCAAAAAGACATCGTTGCAGGTGCGTGGGTAACTGAGCACATCGGGCATATCATCGGCTCTGGTATTGGTGCGTATACCGCATTTTTTGCCTTTGGAGGACGCGCATTATTTGAAGGCTCGCCGTCACTGCAACTTGTCAGTTGGGTTCTACCTGCTCTTATAGGCGTTCCTTTTTCAATCTGGCTGAGCTGTAAATACAAACCAAAGTCATCTGTGCGCACTGGTATAGGACGCCTTCTTTAAAACCTAAGGCAGTGAATAATTAAACTTAATGGTGATATAAAAAATTCAATTCTGTAGTTGTTATCTATGCCACGGTTAGGGCCTGTTTACATAGTGGTGACATTGCCGTTTGGACAACAAGCAATCAAATGTGTAACGTAACAAATGGCAACAACGCCACCATTAACCAGTGTCAACATCGAGCGCTAAATTATGAAAAAGCCCCAATCAGCAGCACTTAAAATATTAAAAGAGACATTATCATTCCAAACGTCTAAGCGTGGTCTCGCAGTTTGTGCGGCATGTATCAGCTTAGTGCTAGGTTTAAGTGCATGTGCAAACGCATATCATGAAGACAATTCAACACCGCAAACCAGTGACCAAACGCAAATGAATACCAAGCCCACACTTGCAACACTCACCAATTTCCAAGAAAACGCGCCATATATGTTCTCTTCAGGTTTGCCTGATTCATCCCATCTCTCTTTGCTAAAAGAGAAAGGGGTGACGCACGTGATAGATTTGATCCCCGGAGATCGATCCAGCGAAATTTTAACTACCTCAGAATTAGGCCTCGACTACTTTAATGTGCCTGTTGATTGGGAAGGCCCTACCCTAGCTAACTTTTTAAATTATGCCGCATTTATGCAAAGCGTGAATGAGAATGAAGACAAGGTACTCACGCACTGTAAACTAAATTGGCGTGGTGCTGCTTTTACGTATCTATACAGAATTAACGTACTTGGTGAAAATGAATTAACCGCCAAAAAAGACCTTATGGCGATTTGGCATCCGAACCCTACTTGGTACGCCTTCATGAGCGAAGTAATCACCCACTACAACCAGGTAAATGGTAAACAAGTAGCGATGTCGTTCGAGGCTGCCGCTCCCGAAAACCACTAAATCTCTGGGCTACCGTAATTAGTGGGAGGTTAAAACCCTCTCATTTATATCAAACACATATGGAATTTCAGATTCGTTATTGACACATACGGAATTTCATATACGATGTGTCACATACGAAATTTCATATGTGATGTATCTTATGTCGATTTGCTCTGTTTCTTCGCTGCTACAGCCTTTAACGTTTTTCAAATGCCTGTCGGAAGACACCCGCTTAAAGACACTGCTGATACTTAGTGTTAAAGGTGAGCTATGCGTATGCGATCTTACTGAAGCGCTTGAACTAAGCCAGCCAAAGATCTCTCGTCATCTGGCCGATTTAAGAAAGTGCGGATTAGTATTGGATACTCGCAAAGGTAAATGGGTGTACTACCAACTTCACCCCGATTTACCTGCTTGGGCACTGGAAGTCATTAAAAGTACCGCTATTCATAACGATGAATATATTTCAAAGGCCTTAGCGAACCTGTCGTGCGCGAATTGCTAGCGCCGCAGTATTAAGCGTTACATCAGTGTGTATCGCAAACCTGATATTGCGCCACCCATTTAGTTATTAGCTAGTCGTTTTTTGTTGACTACACCACGTAGCATCAATCATCCAACCAAGGTTTTATATGAAGATTTTATACATTTGTACGCACAACCGTTGCCGCAGCATTCTTTGCGAGGCCATCACCAACGCCTCGAACGGCAATGTTGAAGCACGTAGTGCTGGCAGCCAACCTGTAGGAGAAGTACACCCTCTTTCTCTTAAGTACCTTGCAGAGCGCGGGTTCAGTACAGACGGCCTTCAAAGCCAGTCGTGGGATGAATTTGAAAATTACGATGCTGATCTTGTAGTGACGGTTTGTGATTCAGCGGCGGGCGAGTCATGCCCTGTTTATTTCGGCAAGTCACTTAAAGTGCACTGGGGCTTAGAAGACCCGTCTAAGTTAGAAGGTAGCGAACAAGAGAAGGCCAAGGCATTCAACAACACCATCGATATTATTGAAAAGCGTGTAGTAGCTTTAGCAGAACTTGCTGAGAAAAACTTAGATAAAGCAGCGCTTAAAGAGGCGCTATCAAAGTTAGGAGCCCAGTAATGGGTAACAGTAATTCAATGAACCAAGATATATCAAGCAGCCAAGAAAGCTCAACGGTACAAAGCCCGTCAACTAACGCGGTTATGGAGCAAATGCACAAGCCCATTATGGCCAATTTTGCCTCGAAGTTTTCCGCGCATAAGCCTCGCATTTTGTTACTTTACGGGTCGCTTAGAGAACGCTCTTATAGCCGTTTGGTCATTGAAGAGTCGGCAAGATTACTTGAGTATTTTGGTGCAGAAGCCAAAATCTTTGACCCTCGTGGATTGCCACAACCCGATACTGCAGATGACTCACATCCAAAAGTGAAGGAACTGCGTGAGCTTATGATATGGTCTGAAGGACAAATTTGGTGTTCACCAGAGCGTCACGGCAGCATGACAGGCATCATGAAAAGCATGATTGACTGGGTACCGCTTAGTCTTGGCGGCGTACGCCCAACTCAAGGTAAAACATTGGCTATAATGCAGGTTTCTGGCGGTTCACAGTCGTTTAATGCGGTAAACCAAATGCGCATTTTAGGCCGCTGGATGCGCATGTTAACCATCCCTAACCAGTCTTCTGTTGCAAAAGCGTTTCTTGAATTTGACGATGAGGGTCGCATGAAACCCTCGCCATACTACAACCGCATTGTGGATGTAGTTGAAGAGCTAGTGAAATTTACTTTGCTTACCCGTGACAACAAAGACTTTTTAGTTGATCGCTATTCTGAGCGCGTTGAAAGCGCAGAAGAAGTAAGTAAGCGTGTTAATCAAAAATCCATATAGGGCGAAGAAAAATGGGATTCTTTGAACGTTATTTATCAGTGTGGGTAGGTCTTTGCATAGTTGCTGGAGTGGGCTTGGGCTATACAATGCCAGGCGTATTTGCCTCGATTGCTGCATTGGAATATGCACATGTAAACCTAGTAGTAGCGGTACTTATTTGGCTAATGATTTACCCAATGATGGTACAAATAGACTTTGCGTCGATTAAAGACGTGGGGAAAAAACCAAAGGGCCTTATACTGACACTTGTGGTTAACTGGCTTATCAAACCCTTTACTATGGCGCTATTGGGTTGGCTATTCTTTAAGGGTATTTTTGCCGACTGGGTAGACCCACAAACTGCAACCGAATACATTGCAGGCATGATCTTACTGGGTGTTGCACCTTGTACAGCCATGGTTTTCGTGTGGAGTCACCTTACCAAGGGCGATGCTAACTACACGCTAGTACAAGTTTCTATAAACGATCTTATTATGGTAGTTGCATTTGCACCGCTTACCGCCATGTTACTAGGCGTAACAGATATTGCAGTTCCCTGGGACACCCTGCTGCTTTCCGTAGCACTGTATGTTGTATTGCCATTGGTAGCGGGTTATTTCACGCGTCGTCAATTGGAAACCAAGAATAACAAGGTGCAGAAAACAGGTACAACCAATGGCGCTGTTGATGCGTTAGTTAGTAAGTTCAAACCATTTTCAGTCATCGGCTTGTTGCTAACTATTATTATATTATTTGGCCTTCAGGCCGAAACCATTTTAGCGCAGCCGCAAGATATCGTGCTGATTGCTATTCCGCTGCTTATTCAGACTTATGGTATTTTTGCCATCGCCTATTTCGCAGCAAAACGTTTGAGACTGCCGCATAACGTTGCGGCACCTGCATGTATGATTGGCACGTCGAACTTTTTTGAACTCGCAGTTGCAGTTGCCATTTCTCTGTTCGGGCTTCACAGCGGTGCAGCGCTCGCTACCGTTGTAGGCGTACTTGTTGAGGTACCGGTCATGCTATCGCTTGTTTGGTTCGCGAATAGAACTCGCCACTGGTTTAACTAACTGCTCTACCACAAGCAATGAGTACTTAGTTGAACAGACCCCTTTTGTGGGGAGTTTGGGAGTTAATAAAGACTAATTAGCACTCAGGTATTGGCTATCTAGAACAAGAGTCAGAATATAGAACAAGAATTAAGATAAATAATTGCGCAATAAAAAAGGGCGAACTTTCGTTCGCCCTTTCAAATGCATTCATAGTAATTAAACCGCAATAGCTGCCTTGGAGGTGACGGGAAGAATAAAACCAAAGCGCTGCAAAACTGACTTCAACACGTCTCGTTTTATCGGCTTTTCAATAAAGCCTAATGCGCCTAATGACATCACTTTCTCTTGCATCATAGGCTGAATATCACCAGAAACGACGATAACAAACGTTTCAAGTTGACGGCGTTTTATTTCACTTAATACACTGATACCATCCAAAACAGGCATGGTCAGATCCAGTAAAACCAAATCTACTGTGTGATGTGCTAATACTTCTAAAGCGTCCATACCATTTGACACTTCATAAATAGTTTCAGCAAAACCGTCCGGCAAATTGCTTCTTGCCATCTTGCGTGCTAACGCCGAGTCATCACAAATAAGAATATTAAAACCCATCAAATACAAACTTATAATTGGTTATTAATCCGTCAACAGAATACATTAAACAAAAGTATAAGAAAACAAAAAAGTGGCTGATTATTGGTAACTTAATCGCTATTTGTACCAATCTCCACTCTTCAAGCAATTTATTTTGTGGTAGATATAGCGGGTAACAGAATAAGGATCCCACGGCCATGCAAGAGTTCGCTGCTAGTCAAGATAAGAGTTTGGTGAGAAAAGTCGCCTACCAAATTCTTTCTCATTTCGATAAAAGTTACCGCTGGTTCACGCGCATCACACGTGGCGCTCAAGAAAGGTTTGAGAAAGGGAATTGGAAAGAAACCCAGCTAGCTTCTAAAGAGCGAATAACCATTTATGAGCAGAGCCTGTCAGACGCCGTTGCCGAAATTTATCAGCTAACTCAGGTACACCAAAAAGACGACGTATTTTGGCAAGAGCTTAAGAAAGTGTTTGCTTTGCAACTAGAGGGCCATCCACAGTTTGAGCTAGCCGAAACGTTCTACAACTCTGTAATTGGCCGCTTGTTTAAGCACAGAAAAATCGATAACGACATGATGTTTGTTCTGCCCAGTCGCTGCTTCTTGCCTGGGCAAGACCGACACAAAGTGATTAACAGCTTTGATACCACCACCACAGTACGTGAAATGTACGAGTCGATTTTTAAAATATATCGATACAATATTCCGTTTGAAAACTTTGAAAGGGATCTGCAAAACCTTGAAAACGCGCTTCGTGCTCGCTTGAATAAGGAGCAATTAGCCAGTGTTCAAGCTGTGGAAATTCTCAAACCCACCTTTTTTAGAGGCAAAGCCGCTTATTTGATTGGGCGTATTTGCATGCCCGATGAAACGCTGCCGTTTGTCATCGCTATGCGCAGATACAACGAGCCTCACATGTTTGTGGACGCACTGCTGACTGATCGCAAAGACCTAAGCGTTATTTTCGGATTTGCGCGCAGCTACTTTATGGCTGATACCCAAAACCCTGCGGAAGTTGCCGCCTTCCTTCAAGAGCTTCTTCCAAATAAGAAACACTTCGAACTGTATATGGCCATGGGGCACTACAAACACGGTAAAACTGTGTTTTATCGCAACTTCTTGCAGCACGTGGACGAGTCGGACGACAAATTTGAGGCTGCCCCGGGCATTCGCGGCCTGGTAATGATGGTTTTCCACCTGCCCTCTTATGGTGTGGTGTTTAAGATAATTAAAGACGAGTTCGCAGAGAGTAAAAAAATCACCCGTGAGCACGTTAAAGAATGCTACAAACTCGTAAAAATGTCGGACCGTGTTGGCCGAATGGCTGATACCCACGAATACGTAAATTTCAGATTTCCGCTTGATAGAATTGAGCCTGATTTGGTTGACGAACTTAAAGAGACGTGTGCATCAAGCCTAGAATTCACGGAATCAGAACTCATCATTAAACACATGTATATTGAGCGGAAGATGACGCCCCTCAACTTATACTTACAGGAAGAAACCGACGAAGAGAAAATTACGCGCGCTCTTGATGAACTTGGACTTTGCATTAAACAAATTGCCATGGCGAATATATTTCCTGGCGACATGCTGCATAAGAACTTCGGCATTACGCGACACGGCCGCGTGATTTTTTACGATTACGATGAAATTTGTCTAATGAATGAGCGCAACTTCAGGGCCCTACCCAAATCGGATGATCCTTATGCAATTGATACCTTATCGGTAGCCCCTAATGATGTATTTCCAGAGCAGTTTGAACACTTTATTGTAGGTAAACGCAAGTTCAAAGATATTCTTAAATCGCTTCACGGCGATTTGATGACCCCCGAGTATTGGCATGAAGTGCAGGAAAAATGTACGCGAGGCGATGTTCAACACTTTACGCCTTATAACGCCAATATGCGTTTTGACAGAGGTGAGCCGAGCCAAAATGCTTAAAAGTGATCGGTTCATTACTTAACTCTCGTAAAAGCATGTGAAAGCGATACCGCTTTGCGACTGCTTGTCTTCGCGCGCTGATTTTTAAATACCGCATAACGGTAACAGCGACGCCAATCAAGCGTGTGAATGTTGACGAACAAAAGAAGCGTAATAATGAAAGTGCTACTTGTAGAAGATGATCCTAAGGTTGCCTCGCACATTGCAAACGGACTATTGGGTGAAGGGCATGAATGTATTACTGTAGGTGACGGAGCATCAGGCTACCACCAAGCATCAAATAACGATTTAGATGCGGTGATATTAGATGTAATGCTTCCTGAGCTTGACGGCTTTTCGGTGTTGGAAAAACTTCGCGAAGAAGGAAATACAACGCCTGTTTTGTTGTTAAGCGCAAAAAGCCAAGTTGAAGATAAAGTTAAAGGCCTGCGTACAGGGGCAAATGACTATCTCACAAAGCCTTTTGCCTTTGAAGAACTGCTTGCCCGCGTTGAAGGCCTTGCAGGTCGTAATAAAGAAGGCGAAGACAAGACGCTTATAAAAGTCGGCGACCTTACGCTAGATTTGGTCAACCGCAAAGTTCTGCGTGGTGACCAAGAGATTGATTTACAGTCTAAGGAATTTCAATTACTAGAATGTTTGCTTCGTCATAAAGGCAAAGTTGTGACGCGAAGTATGCTGCTTGAGCAAGTTTGGAATTATCATTTCGACCCCCAAACTAATGTGATTGATGTTCATATTAGCCGTTTGCGTCAGAAAGTGGATAAAGCGTTTAACGTCCCGCTTATAGAGACTGTGCGAGGCACAGGTTATCGAATAGCGGATGGGCTTGCATGATAGCAATACGCGACTTTACGCGTAGTTCTAGTTTTCGCGTAGGCGTATTGCTCACCACCCTAGCTTGTATTGCTATCGTTTTAATTGTTTATTTTTGGCGATTGACCAGCAGCGACCTGTTTATTTCAGAGTCTCATGCTGCGGTCAATGCCAAAACTAATGCACTGATAACCCTCTACGAAAACCTCGGCATTGATGCCGTTAAGTTGGCGATAGCGAAAAGCGATAGCCAGTCTTATCTTGGTGACAAATCGATAGCTTCAGAAACCGACCACCTGCGCTCATTTGTTGTGCTAAGTAAAGGTGAGGAGGTAGTGGCAGGCAATTTGTCCTCTGTCCCTCTTGTGCTGGAGCGCCATGAAGGCGCCAGTTTTAGCATCTCAGAGATAGTTATCACCCGACCCAATAGCTCCGTGAGAAAAACATTACGTCAAGCCCTTATGAGAGAAGTTACCCTTGGTGACCATGTGCTTTACGTGGGTCGTGGCATTGACGATTTATATAGTGCACAGTGGTTTGGTAAAACTTTCAGCTGGATCATTGTGGTGTTGCTTTGTACCCTGAGTGTCCTTAGTTTTGCCATAGCCGTTTACGTGGTAAATCGAATTAACCGCATGTCGCAAACGGCGGATAAGATTATCAAAACGGGAAACTTGCAAGAGCGTTTAGAAATTGACAGTAATTGGGACGATCTGAGCAGTTTGTCATTGGTGTTTAATCAAATGCTCGATACTATCGAAAGCTCAGTCAACAATATTAAGTCAGTGACCGATAGCATTGCACACGACTTGCGAACGCCCCTATCTAGACTTCGCAACACGTTAGAAAAAATCGAAGACGATCAACTAAGGGAAGATACAACACAAGAAGCCGATAACCTGCTTAATATGTTTAACAGCTTGTTACGCATAAGTGGGCTTGAAACCACCAATAAAAAAGAAGGCTTTTGTACCACTGACGTACGCGCTATTGTAGAAGACGTAGTTGACCTATATCACCCCCTTGCAGAAGAGCGCGACATTACCCTATCGAGCGAGCTCGATGCAGTTACTATGCTTGCCGATCCTAACCTGCTATTTCAAGCTGTAGCTAACGTGTTAGACAACGCCATAAAGTACTCTAATGAAAATAGTGTGGTCACCGTACAGCTCTCTACCACGGCGAGTCATATCGTGATTGCTGTGAACGATGCGGGAATTGGCGTGGGTGAACATGAAATTGTTAATCTAGAACGCCGATTTTATCGGGCAGACGGAAGTAGAACCAGTAAAGGGAATGGGTTGGGCTTGTCACTAGTATCTGCTATTGTGAAGCTACACGATGGTCACATTTGGTTTGTTCACGACCCGCTTGTGAAGGGGCACGGGTTGGGCGTGGTGTTTACGTTTAAGCGTTAAGTTCTAGATTCTCGCTTTTTGTTTGCGAACAAAAAACGCTGAGGTCTTTTTCAGAGCATCAGCGTCTTTTAAAACAATATTTTTAACGTTGTAGTGTGTGGCGGCCGCTTACGCTAATAGCGACTTCACATACGCTTTAATATCTTCATCTTGACCATGCTCAAACAGACATTGCTGGAAACGCTCGCCACACACAGCTGTTTTAACCAGCTCAACGTCCATTTTTTTCAGTGAATCAACATAACTCTCAGGCGCCAACGCACGCTTCAAATCTGCAAGAATACCAGCGTTTCTTACTTGAGGCTCTTTACGCTCAACGGGATAGCCAGCGCCACGCTCGCCCGTTAGCGCTTTTTCAAAGATATAGCGCGCGTTCAGTTCAGCGCCCCATCCAAAGCCTTTTGCAAAAGGTAACGCTAACGCATTACCGTTATTAACCTGGTTAAACAAAAACGCATCTGAAGGGTCGATACAATAACCGCAAAACACGCCCGGGTGAGCATTTAAAGACATCATCGCTCCTTGACCCGTACCACAGCCTGAAATCACGAAATCGACAGCTTTCGAATTAAGTAAAATGGCCCCCATTATACCTAAGTGTACATAGGTAAGATGGTGATCAGTTTCGCTGTCCATACCCACATTGAATACAGCGTGCCCCAGTGAGTCCGCCACGCTTGTGAGCTCATTTAATATTACCGGATTCTTAGCCGCCTGACTGTTTTCCATCATCAATGCAACTTTCATGAACGCTCCTAAGCAAAGAAAAATAACGAATTAAACGCTTACATTAGCACGGAACGAAATGCCACCTCACGGGTTATGCGAAAGTAAATGGCGATTAGTTTCAAATATGAAACGAAAAGGAAAATATATGAGAGATGGAGGGTCGACTAGCAGCGAGTTGCTGACCAGTAAATCTACTGGTCAGCGTTTAGTGTAAGGTAAAAAAATAGCGTATTAATCTGTTTGTTTTTGCATAAAAATAGTGACTTCTGCCATCACAATGCCGAACTTGCGAATGTACGAACGGTTCATCATGGTGCTGTCGTCAAATGCCCAAAACCAATCATCAAAGGTTACTGAGTAAGTAGTATCATCCACCGGCAAATCCATCTCGTAGTGGAAGTTGAACGCATTCCCATAGCTTGTGCCTTTGGCAGGTCCTTCAATGTCACTTGCTCGTCCTACAAAGCTATTATCGCTCTGTTTTACAATGGTCCAAGTACGGGACGTTGGGCCCTCGCCTACACCGTAATTAAAGGATTCATCAAGGGTTAACGTATCGCCATCTACTGAACCATCGATGTCTACTACGAACCTTTGCACCACCTCGCCCGAGCGATTTTGAACAATGCCCCACGCCTTAACATTTCCATCAAAAAATTGCTCAATATTGAAGGCTGGCGAGACAGACTTATAGTCTTCACCTTCTACCGAAACTGAACAGCCTGAAAGCCCCGCAACTGTCAGTGCAGCGATCCCTAATCCTAATACAAAGTTCATCGTCTTTTTTATCACTTTCATAATCCTACTCGATAAATGAGATAGCCAGGGGTGACGCTAATAAATAGCCGCCTTCACCCGTTTCCCAGCAGTTTTTTTCTAAATTTTGGCTCAGACGTTTTATCGCTTAACCAGATGTCAAAAAAACGCTGTGTAAATGCCTTGTCGTCGATTTCATCAGCCTTTTCACCGTTAACGTAAAACACGCTTGTGCCTTCTTTTGTGGCAATACCCGTTATAACGTCGCCCTCGCTCACGTCGGGAAAGATAGCTTCCATTAATGAAAGCCACTTATCTGAATCATCAGCAGACACGTCCCCTTGCTTTTTCATTTCATCAATAGAGCGTTGAGCAATTTTTTTACCTTCAAGATCTCGTTGGTACGTTAACTTGAGTGCAAAGGGGGGCTGGTTTTGGTAAGCGCCATCAGGCGCATAAAGCTCACCGGTATACACATCCCAGAAGTAGTAAGAGAACATGCCTTTACCAACCAGTTTTGCGTTGGGCACATAACTATTGATGTGCTTAGCATCTGGCTCTTGCGCTACCGCATTGTTTGACATAGCTAGCCCGCTTATTGATAGCGAAACAAAAAGAATGAACGAAAATACCTTTGCAGCCTTGCTAGCGCTATTTTCCATCAATTTCCATTTAGTTTTGGTGCTGTTACTAGGTGTCGATAAGAAGAGCTCCATCAACTGGCGATGTAGGCTATGTGTTTTAGTAACCATAAATTTGCTCTTATAAACCGTAATAAAAATTACAGGTCTTTTATTGAATTTCTAACTGGTTATACTCTTGCCTTCACACATTTGATCAACTGACACTAGGCTCTCGTTGTGCTTTCCCTTGATGCATTTAAAACGTCACTAACCCTGCCATCGCCGCTAATCCCATTTAGGCCAATTTGGGAAGGAGCCGACAAAGTTTCGCTATTTGTTAAGCGTGATGATGCTATTCACCCTGTGATGTCAGGTAATAAATGGCGCAAGCTAAGCCATGCGCTCACAAGCCCGTTGCCAAAAGCCATAGTGAGTTTCGGCGGAGGCTTTTCTAACCACCTTCATGCACTAGGGTTTGTTTGTCATAAATTGGGCATTCCTTTGAACGCCATTATTCGCGGTGACTACAGCGCTTCACCTACACCCATGATTGAGGATCTGAAGAGTTGGGGTACTCATATCAATTATGTAGACCGAATCACGTACAAAAAGCGAAACGATAGCGCATATTTACAACAACTTAAGCAACAGCACCCTGATGCGACCATCATTCCTGAGGGAGGAAGCCAAGCGCAAGCGCTTCAAGGGATAGAGGACATGGTTGATGAAATTGACATAGACTTTGATTTTATTGTCGCTCCTGTCGCTAGTGGAGCTACATTGGCGGGAATAGTCAGTGCATTAAATAAACGTAATAAAAATAATGCAGCAGACACGCACCAACTGGTCGTTTGCAAAGCTATCGGTGTTGGCGTGTTGAAAGGTGAAGACTATTTAGAGGCGTTGGTCGAGCAATTTCTTCCAGCCTCGCTTGGTCGATCAAATTGGCATATTGACCACAACTATCATTTTGGTGGTTACGCCAAAGCGCCAAATGAGCTTCAAACCTTCTGCAACGATTTTAAAAATACTTTCGATTTTGATATCGAGCCTGTTTATTCCGGCAAAGCCTTTTGGGCAGTTAAAGATATGCTGGCCAAAGGTATGTTTAAAGACGGCTCGCGGATTGTGATATTGCACACCGGCGGTTTGCAGGGCGCAAGGCCATTTCATCAATTTGCGACAGGATAGCCAAACAACCTCTTTAACTTTGCTTTAATCCCTTTTGCCTGCTGAAGCTGTTCACGAAGCACACCTATTTGACTGAAGTTGGCGCTAAGCGGGTTGTCCTCAGGCATTTTTCCTATAATGCCGTACTTTATCGTTATCGTTTTGTCTTCTTTAGCGAAAGTGCCGAATAACTTATCCCATGTAATAAGCACGCCACCGTAGTTCTTATCGATATATGGTTTATTCGTAGCGTGATGGATTCGGTGATGCGTAGGCGTGTTGAAGATATGCTCTACCCAGCCTAGGTTTCCAATCGTTTGAGTGTGTACAAAAAACTGATAAGCCAGATTTATAGCGACAATGGCAAAGACCAGACTTGGCGAAAAACCAATAAGAATCATTGGTACCCAGAACAGCCACATGCCGACAAAAGGATACAAAATGCTTTGCCTGAAGGCCGTTGTGAAATTCATTTTTGTCGAGCTGTGATGTACCACATGCGCTAGCCAAAACCAGTGTATGTTGTGTGAAGCACGATGAAACCAGTAGTACAAAAAGTCTTGAAGGATAAAACCTGCAAAAAGTGACAGTGCACTAAGCTCTATTTTAAATAGTGAAAATTGGTGTAACCAAATAAAAAAAGGCATTAATAGAAGCAAGACCAATGCATCAGAGCCCTGATGCAGTAGTGCAAGTAAGGCATTGTTCACACTGTCTTTAACATCGTAAAACTGTCGCGCTCTTTTAAACTCAATAAAGACGCAAAGTAGAAAAACAGGGCTTAACCCTAGCAAAATAAGTTCAACGGGGATCAAAACGTGCTCCTAACTTATCTAGACATTGCTCAATATCGTTTTGCAACAGGCGCGTCAGTAACCAGTTTGGTATATACCAGGGCGCCCGACAGGTAATGCGATAAGAAACGTTTGTGGCATTTTCCTGCTGCGTGAACGCAATAACGCCCCTGTGAGCCTTCACTGGAAAGTCATCAATGACTCTATATTCAATGCCGTTTGTATCTGCGTGAACAATCTCTTCTTTAAAACGTACACCAAGAATAGTGACTTCTCTTACGCAGCCCTTTCCGCCGCTAATCTCATTATCATTTTCTGCTTTCAATACCTTAAACGACGCGTTGAAAAAATCGCTTAAATTCTGGTGATCAAGCAGCGTATCGCGCAGTTCTTTGGGCGTTGCAGCAATATTTTTTTGGTAGTAAACGTTAACCATCTACGTTATTTCCTTTTCTGATGGCTCCTAGAGCCTGTTGACCTTTGTTGTACATTTTTGCAGCGGTCTGTGTGCCATCTAGACAAGGCGAATGTTTGACGGTTTAGTGGTTCTAAATCGAGAACATTCAACGCAGTATAGATGGCACAAAGGCGCTGCCCGAAGGGGTCTAAATGGAAGCCTTTTACTCTTTGTCACAGTCCTTTAACTTAGCCCGCTAGGCTTGCAGGACTGCTTCGCGATTAAAAGGCTTCCATTTAGACCAAAATTCGTACACCAAAGGTCAACAGGCCCTAGCATAAATTGACATTTTTATTTTATCTTGCGTTAATGCGACAGTGTTTTTGTTATTTTGCGACAAGCATATGCCATCAGTTTCCCCAGCCTACATTCAAAGTACGGTGAGCTATTTAGTTAGCTTAGGAATTAATACCGACGATATTTCGTTAACTTCCCAGAAGCAGTACTCTCTGGCTGGTTCTTCACGTGTTGATATGGATGTATACGTGGAGCTATTAAACCAAGGGGTAGCACTAACCAACAATTCGTTATTTGGTTTTGAATTAGGTAAACATATTCAGGCGAAAGATTACGGGGTGCTGGGTTACCTTGTTGAAAGCTGCGAAAACTTGGCTCAAGCCATAAATGCGCTTACCCGCTTTGACGCTTTAGTTGCTGACATCGGCACCACTAGCGTGTTTTTCGAACAAGACAATACCCGCGTAGAGTGGGTACCCAAAGGCGCAGATTGCAAGCAGATGGTATTGCGCAACACCACAGCCTGGGTAGCCACCGTCTACAAGATATTAGGTTCTGCCTGTAAACTGAATGCCGTTACCTTTACTTTTCCGTTGAGCGATTCGGAAAAAGCGGTACTAGAGAAGTGGTTTAATTGTGGGGTGGTTGATAACGCCAACACCAATGCGATTATTTTTCCTCAGCACCTTTTACATATTCCATTTACCAGCGAGAACAAAGCAATGTTTAGTGCGCTGGTGAAAGTGACCGAAGAAGAACTAATGGCGTGCAAAAGTGGTGATCGCATTCAATCTGCCAGTAGCCAGTTCAACGCCAATCAGCATGAAGATATAAGTCATAAAGTTGTTGCGCTTTTAAAGGCAAACCCAACACTCAAAGACTGCGATCAGCAACGTGTAGCCAATGCACTATTTATCAGCCCCCGTACTCTACAGCGAAAATTGAAGCAAAGTGGCACCAGCTTTCAACAAATTCTCAACAATGAGCGCAAAGCTCGCTTAAACGAATTACTGAAACATCACTCCATCGCTGATACCGCAGACCTATTGGGATTTCAGGAACAATCATCATTCACCCACGCCTTTAAGAAATGGTACTCAACAACACCACTGAAATACCAAAAACAACTTTTAGCGCATTAAAGCTAGTGTCCACTTCCTCATCGACGAACTATTAAGTCGCGTTGAAAAAGAACCGATAAAAAGCAATCGCCTTAGGATTAGTCTCTTAATCTTTTAGTATGAAATGGTAATGTTTAGCTATCGCAATAGTGATTATTAAACTAATGTGACGTTGTAAGCGTAGGTATTAGCAAGTGTCCAGCAACGCTAACTCACAGGAGATGCGCTATGATCGACCGTCCAGTTACATTGCCAACGCCATTAAACGTACTCGTGTCGAAGTCACTAAGCTTATGTGAGCTTATGTTACCCGTATGCGATGTGTTTTATCCCTTTGCGGCCATCTATGAAAACGGCCGGGTAGGATGTATTTTCAACGACGAAACGCAAGGCAAGAAGCGCGAGTCGCAGCTTATCGAGCAGCTTCAGTGGCGAATTATCGATACCACCACCGACACAAACAGCTACAGCGTATTGGTTTATGCTGCGGCAGTTAATACGCAAGACAGCAAAACCCTCGACGCCATCGCCATCGCTACCGCAACACCAAACCATGAAGAGCGATTGATTCTTTACCCTTATTACAAAGTTGATGATAAGGTAGTCATTTCACCGCCTATAGATACGGTTACTCGCTAGAATCCTAGCGAATTAAGACCTTTAACCGAGCGGAACTACAGACACGTTAGTGATAAAAAACGTGTCTGTTTTCGTATCAGCTCAAACATCGATTAAACGACGTATCTCGGTGTGGACCATAAACGGTCAATAACGAGCGCTTTAAAAGGTAGGCCATTTGTAGGTGTGCAATACCTTTTAGATTCGTTGTAACGATTAAAATTTTTTGTACTGTCATGGGCTGTCTTTGCTTGCCAAATCCCATTGGTCTGCTAGCATTCAGCCCAAAATTCATTAGCAAAATTAGGGATTAGTTATTATGTCTCGCGTTTTAATTATTGGTGCTGGCGGTGTTGCGTCGGTAACTGTGAAAAAATGTGCACGTTTACCGCAACATTTCGACGAAATTTACTTAGCAAGCCGCACGGTATCTAAGTGCGAAGCGCTACAACAAGAAGTAGGTGCAGATCGCGTTAAGGGTGTTTTCGCTGTTGATGCTGACAACGCAAAAGAAGTTGAAGCACTTATCAACGAAGTAAAACCAGACCTAGTAATCAACCTAGCGTTGCCATATCAAGACCTTCCAATTATGGATGCATGTCTTGCAACTAATACTGATTACCTAGACACCGCCAATTACGAGCCTAAAGACGAAGCGAAATTCGAATACTCGTGGCAATGGGCTTACCAGGACAAGTTTAAAGACGCAGGTATTATGGCTCTTCTTGGCAGTGGCTTCGATCCAGGTGTGACTAACGTTTACACAGCATATGCAGCTAAGCATTATTTCGACGAAATCCACTACCTTGATATCGTAGACTGTAATGGCGGCGATCACGGTCAGGCTTTTGCGACTAACTTCAACCCTGAAATCAACATTCGTGAAATTACTCAGCGCGGTCGCTATTGGGAAAATGGCGAGTGGAAAGAAACGGATCCACTAAGTGTACGTGAAGATCTGGACTACCAAAACATTGGTGTTCGCGCGTCTTACCTAATGTTCCACGAAGAGCTGGAGTCTATTGTTAAGCACTTCCCTACCCTTAAGCGCGCACGCTTCTGGATGACCTTTGGTGATGCTTACTTAAACCACCTGCGCGTACTTGAAGGTATTGGTATGACTAGCATTGAGCCGGTTGAATTCCAAGGCCAGAAGATTGTACCTCTAGAGTTCTTAAAAGCAGTACTGCCTAACCCTGGCTCACTTGCCGAAGGTTACAGCGGTATGACGTGCATTGGTACTTACATCACAGGTATTAAAGATGGCAAAGAAAAAACTATCTTTATCTATAACAACTGTGACCACGCGAAGTGTAACGAAGAAGTGGGGGCGCAAGCAGTATCTTACACCACTGGTGTTCCTGCTATGATTGGCGCGGCGCTTATGCTTAACGGCACGTGGAAAGAAGCGGGTGTTTGGAACATGGAACAATTCGATCCAGACCCATTCATGGAAATGCTTAATGAGCACGGCCTACCATGGCACGTACTTGAATGTGAAAGCAGCCCTTTCACCAAATAATCGAAATATCAGGGCGCTTAAATAAAGCGCCCTTTTTTGTTAACGCTATAACTGCATTCGAAACGTCTCAAATTATCCTAGGTTGTTAAACTGCACTAGGCAGCCATTTTTTGAGCTAAGGCCAGTTATGTAATACATTAAGCGTTGCGCAAATATTGAAAGTAGTTTTATTTTTTGGAGCTTTATCCCATTGACCGATTTAACTCAACGCACTGATATTCCCTCTCCTTGCTATGTACTGGAAGAAGCAAAATTAATTCGTAATCTTGAGCTGATGAAAAGGGTTCAAGACGAATCTGGCGCACGTATTATTCTAGCCCTTAAAGGCTTCTCTATGTGGTCTTGTTTCGACATCATTAAACAGTATCTGCACGGAGCAACGGCCAGTTCGGTTTGGGAAGCAAAGCTTGCTGCAGAGATGGGTAAAGAAGTTCATGCTTATTCTCCAGCGTACAAAGCAAACGACGCAAAGGAATTGGCGGGTCTTGTTAACCACCTGTCTTTTAATAGTCTGTCCCAGTGGAACGCGCATAAAGACGTGCTAGCAGGCGTGTCGTTAGGCCTTCGCATTAATCCTGAGCATCAAGAAGCCGATACGCCACTGTACGACCCAGCTGCGCCAGGTTCGCGCTTAGGCATACGTGCTAGTGAGCTTGAAGGTGTAGACTTATCTGGTATTGAAGGCTTCCACTGCCACAACCTCTGTGAGTGTGATTCTTTTGCTACTGCACGCACCCTTGAAGCTATCGAAAAACGCTTTGGCAAATGGCTTGGTCAGTTAAAGTGGTTAAACCTAGGTGGTGGGCACCTGATGACCCGTGAAGGGTATGATGTTGAGCACCTCATCAAAACACTAAAAGACTTTAAAGCCCGTTACCCACACCTAGACGTAATTCTTGAGCCAGGCTCTGCCGTCGCATGGCAGACAGGGCCATTAATTTGCGAAGTGGTTGATATGGTAGAAAACGACGGAGATATCGCTATTCTAGACATTTCAGCTACTGCACATATGCCAGATGTACTGGAAATGCCTTATCGCCCTACAATTTTGGGCGCGGGCATGCCTGATGAAAAAGCATATAATGTGAAGCTAGGCGGTAACTCGTGTCTTGCCGGTGACGTTATTGATACCTATTCATTTGATGCGCCACTTAAAGCAGGCGATCGTTTACAGTTTGAAGACATGATGCATTACACCATGGTAAAAACCACGTTCTTCAACGGTGTAGAACATCCTGCTATCGGTATTTTGCGCTCTAACGGCGACTTTGAACTGGTTCGCGAATTCAGCTACGAAGACTTCAAAGGCCGTTTGTCTTAAATCTGAGACGGGAAATTTATTAGCGATTCACTATGAAAAAAGCCCGTGACATAGACGTCACGGGCTTTTTCTTTAATTTGGTAGATGCTAATTATTTACTAGAGTTCGATTGCTCTAATGCCCACAGGCCTGCATATTTATTAAACTGATATTGCGCGAACAAAACCGCGAATAGTAACCCTCTGCTGCCATCCAATATACCTAATCGAAATATATAAATTTGGATAAAGGTGAGCATTGAACGTAAAAGCGCTAATGGAATTCCGTGGCTCTTTTTACCTGCTTTAAATTTTTTAGTCGCCATCAAGCACGTATAATCACGGTTTTTATACAATAAGTGTTCGAAATCGCGCACTGAATAATGTTTTAAATAGCCACCTTTCAAACAAATTGCGTCACCTTGATGAACCACTTTTTCATGAACGATATCTTTGGTGAAATGCGACGTTTCTCTTTTAAAAAGCCTTGTTGGCGCTCTTCCGGTTCTTCCAAACCTGGTAACTTTACCAAGGAAGATGTTGCGCCATCGCAATTTGTAGGCACTATGCGTAGGTTCGGATTTGAGTAACGCTGAAATTGTGGACGCTAGTTGTTCGTCCACTTCCTCATCTGCATCGAGGGACAAGACCCAATTGCACGTAGCTTTTTCCAAAGCTCGTTGCTTTTGAATACCAAACCCCTGCCAATCGGTAATAAATACTTTGTCAGTAAATTGTCGAACTATGTCTACCGTTTTATCTGTACTACCGCTATCAAAAACAATAATTTCATCAGCTATTTTTTCGATAGATTTCAGACAGCGAGCTATGCGATCTTCTTCGTTTTTAGTAATGACAATAACTGAGAGAGTTTGGCGCATACTTCGTTCCTAAAGAAAGCTTCTAAATCAGGCGAGTATACCGCAAATATGCGTAGTAATGATCTCTAAACGACCCCACTTCCCGATGCTGCTTCAGTTTTATCAATTTCTCCTTCGGCTAACACTTCATCATCTAACTCTATTTTGAAGGAGGTTCCTGCTTTTCCCTGCAAGCTATAACGAAAGCCGTACATTTCGCCTTTATTTAGGGAAACTTCCGCAAAGGTATTAGGATGAATTAAATCATAAACACCAGAATCGTTTGCTTTAGAGAATATATCAACCAACCATTTTCCGTCAGACATGGTGATCTTAAGTGTCTTTGTCATATGCGCCTCCTTTAGCTTCAGCCTATTATCAACTGTATGGCTGACGTAAATTACACTCCTTTGTATTTATCCCACGCCGCTTAAGATCAACAATACATCTAGTTGGCTAGGCTTTTGCGTCTAGTCCCGCTTGATAAAGCGCATTTTTTTTCAAGTCGTAGTGACTAGCCACTACGGCTGCCGCCTTTTTGAGTGGCATATGTTCGCACAAGGCGTTCAGTAGCGACATTGCCTCACTGGGTATTTCTTGGTCACTTACCTTAGCAGGGCCTATCATGACCACGAATTCTCCCTTTTGGTGTGCAGCATCAGCATTGAGATAATCAATTACATCTTGCGCGCTGCCACTCACATAGGTTTCGAAGGTTTTAGTAAGCTCTTTTGCTACCACAATCTGGCGTTCGCCTAAAACGCGCTGTATATCGGTAACCGTGTCTAAAATTCTTCGCGGTGCTTCGTAATAAACCGTGGTAAAGGTTCTATCTAGTAGAGCTGACAACACGCCTTCTCGCGCTTGGGTTTTAACCGGCAAAAAACCTTCGAATATAAACTTGTCGGTGGGAAGTCCTGACGCGCTTAATGCCGTTATGGCGGCGCAAGGCCCAGGTAGTGCAATGACAGGAATACCTTGCTCGCGACATTTGCGCACTAAAACAAAACCCGGATCGCTGATGAGCGGTGTTCCAGCATCACTAATTAAGGCTACCGATTCCCCGCCTTTCAAGCGCTCACACAACATGGCTGTGCGCTTGTCTTCGTTATGTTCGTGCAGAGAAAGGGTCTTCGTTCCAATGCTAAAGTGCTGTAAAAGTCGAGCGCTGTGACGGGTGTCCTCGGCGGCAATCCAGCTTACTTCACTTAATACGCGTATTGCTCTGGCACTCATGTCGTCTAAATTACCGATAGGCGTTGGAACAATATATAAGGTAGCGATGTCTGTCATAACAGTGGTTAAGTCTTACGTTGAATTGGAAGATTATGCGATAAGTGTATCACGCCATTAGTCCAGATTATGCTGGCAAGCGTAGATTTTCATACTGGTTAAGATAAACTTGGCCTATAACGATGTAAAAGGAATGAAACTGTGCGTCATATTGGACAAGCTGGAAAATTTTTTACGCTATCAGCCATTGCTTCGGTATTGGTGTTATCGGGTTGTGGAAGTACCCCTAAAACTCAGTCAAAGCCTGTGGTAGTGAAACCGAACCCAATTGAAACCACACAGGTTGAAGAGAACGTCACTCCAGAGCACAAACTCGTAGAAGCTAGAAAAGTGTGGGAGCGCACCCGCAATAAAGAGCAGCGCGACAAGCTATTACTGCAAGCAGCTGATCTCTACCTTCAAAACAACCAGCCTGTATTAGCTCAGCAGGTTCTGTATGAAGTAAAAGAAGATGGGGTAACAGGAGCAAATCAATCCTATTATTCCCTTTTAGTTACTAAAGCTTATGCGGGAATGCCTGATGCGCCGGCAGAAGAGCTGCTGGCAATGTTAGATGGTGTGAACGCAACGGGTGAAGCGGCATTTCAAAAAGCAGAACTGCAAACTCAGTTATACACGAAACAAGGCAACTTTGCCGCCGCAGCAAATAGCGTATTGAAAACCAATTTAACTGACGATGAAAAAGTGCAACAGGTTTGGGAGTGGATTACCTCCATACCCACTTCCTCACTTGATTCAGTTGGAAAAGCTTACCCCGACCTATCGCCTTTTATCACGCTTCGCAAATTAACCGAAGAGAACGCGTCGTCACCGAACAAATTAGCCAGAAGCCTGCAGCAATTTAAACAAGTTTATCGCGGGCACGTCTTAGAAAATGCCCTGCCAGAAAATGTAATTAAAGCCACCCAGCTTACTGATGCTGGCGCCAATGACATCGCAGTGTTACTTCCACTTTCAGGCAGACTAGAACGCACAGGGCAGGTAGTGAAAGATGGAATTATGGCGGCTTATTATGCCGATGTAGAGAAGCGCCAAGATGAGCACCTCCTACCTCGCTTGCGTTTCATCGACACCAATAATGCTGACACACAGCATTTACTAAGTGAAATTGGCGAGACCAAATTTATCATTGGCCCTCTTTTAAAAGACACTGTTGAGAGCTTGATCCCCATTTTACCTGTGGGTGTAAATGTACTTGCATTAAACCGACCGGAAGAGTTGCCAGAGAATGCACCAGCAAAAAACTCAGCGGTGACGTCTTCTAATGCATTGGCAGCGCAAGGCTCATTGACCAGCAGCACAGACCTCGTTGGTGAAAGCACACAAGACGAATTCCGTTCATTAGATTTACCCACCTCGCTTAACTATTACGGGCTGGCACCAGAAGATGAGGCAAAGCAACTTGCTGAATTTATCTTTAACAAGGGTTGCCGTGCTCCCATTGTGATTGCCGCACAAAGCAGCCTTTATCAACGAATGGACACCACGTTTAAAAAGCACTGGAGAATGCTAAATAGTCAGGAAAACAAGCAACGCGCTAATATCACATCTGTGTCATTTAACGACAGTAACTCACTTCGAGAAGGGATTACACAGGCGTTAGATGTAGCTCAAAGTAATGAGCGTATTAATCAAATTGAGTACATGACTAACGATGAAGTGTACAACATGCCGCGAAGCAGACGCGATATTGATGCCATTGTTGCTTTTGCATCTCCTCAAGATACCGAGCTACTTAACCCAATCATTGAAGCGAGCTTAAACCCGTATGACGGTAAGTTAGTTCCTGTATATGCCACGTCTCGTTCGATGGATTACGACAGTGGTAAGAATCAGTGGCGCGATCTGCAAAATGTTCATTTTATCGATATGCCATGGTTAATGCCTTCACATAAATGGCAGCCTCTTCAGCAAGAAGTCGAACAGGCTTGGCAAAATCAAAATACCATGCAGAAGCGTTTGTTTGCGTTTGGTTTTGACGCTTATCAGTTGCTTCCACAACTGGGCATGCTTAACACCCTGAAATACCTTTCACACGAGGGGTTAACGGGTACGCTTTCACTTAATCAACAAGGTGAAGTAATACGCAAGCAGCCTCAGGCAATTATTCGTAACGAAAAAGTTCAAATGCTTTCGGAGTAAAATATGTCAGTACTGCAAGGGAGTGCAGCAGAAGACAAGGCCTGTAAATATCTGATGGAACAAGGCCTTACTCTTCGATGTCGAAACTACCACACCCGACGCGGTGAGCTCGACATTGTAATGCAAGATGGCAGCACAATTGTGTGTGTCGAAGTTAAATACCGAAAACGAAATCAGTTTGGCAGTGCTTTAGAGTTTGTTACTGCCAAAAAGCTGCAGAGAATTCAGGCTGCGTTTGATTTCTATTTGTTAGATAATGGCTTAAATCCAGCGTCTACTCCTCTGCGAATAGACGTTGTTGCCATAGACGGAAGCAACCTTCAGTGGTTGAAGAACATTGGCTAAAGACCGAAAACGTTCGGTTATATGACCGACGTTGTTTTGAGAGGGCGATAAACGTGTGCCGATGGTGAACGCGTCCGAAAATAAACGAAAACGTCTTTAGGCGAGGAGTATTCCGTTTGTTTTATCTTATGATTTGCAACCCTTCATCTATGTGATGAAAGATTCTTAGGTTCCCACAAATAATGAGTCATCCCAATAACAAGATTTCGCCCAGCAGCGCTGATAACCAAGAAATTGAATTAATAGTTGGCAACTCCAGCTCTAACTTTTCTGGCGTAACGTCGACAATGCTGCAAGTGACATCAATTCAAAAGCACATGATAAATTTGCGAATAATGGGCAAGCACTTTGTTCCAGACCCATCGATGACAATTACCTTTTGGGAAGCCGCAAAAATGTGTCGACGCCCGCTAAGTAACGGTAAGTGGCGAATTTTTCATGCACGCCGTGTTGACGAGATGATTCAGGGAGTGATCCTCAAATACGTTTTTCGCGCCAAAATAAAGCTTGTATTTAGCTCGGCCGCTCAGCGAAAGCGTTCTGCTTCAACTGTGTGGTTAAGTAATAAAATGGACGCGGTGATTGCCATGAGCAACCGCTCTGCGAAATATTTAAATAAGCCTCCAGCAAAAATTAACCTTCATGGCGTTCAAATAGATAACTACACGCCTGCAGAAAACAAGCAAGAAGCTTGGCAGGCATTAGGTTATGGCGGAAAGTACGGCATTGGTATTTTGGGCAGAGTAAGAGAACAAAAAGGCGTTCATCTATTTGTTGAAGCGTGTATCAAAGTATTACCCAAATACCCTGACGTAAACGCAGTAGTTGTAGGTGCTATATCCTCAAGTAACCAAGAGTTTGTAAACGAGCTTAAAGAAAAAATTTCTAAAGCCGGGTTAACCGACCGAATTGTTTTCACCGGTGAGCTACCGTTTGAGCAAATTCCTAAAATCTTCAGTGCATTGTCACTAGTAAGCGCGCTTAGCTATAACGAAGGCTTTGGTCTAACCGTGCCCGAAGCCATGAGTGCTGGAGCTGCGGTATTGGCTACTCAGGCGGGTGCATGGGAAGACATCGTTAGGCCAGGCGTTGACGGGTATATTGTTCCTACCAAAGACCAGCAAGCTGTCACAGAAAAGATGGATTTACTTCTTTCAGATATGGACAAACTCGCAAAAATGGGCAAAGCCGGACGCGAACACGTTGTGAAAAATTTTAAGGTTGAAGATGAAGCTAGAAACCTGGTTGAGTTTTTTCGAACACTTCAATAAAAAACGCGTATTAAATGGCGCTAATGATTAACGTTAAGTCGAGCTTTCTCACTTTGAAACGTCGGCTTAAGCAGGTGTCACACAGATACTGACGATGATATGTAACAGCGCGCTGCAATGAGTGCTACAAATTTCACCAAATGGTCTGCCGTCAGGTGAAAACAAAGAGACGACACATGATTGAACAAATAAAAGCAAATTTTACTGAGAGTATTCAAACCAAAATAGCGGCATCGGAAATATTACCAGAGCATATTGAGAAAGCGGCGTACATGATAGTAGAAGCCTTAATTAGAGGTAATAAAGTACTAAGCTGTGGTAATGGTGGCTCTGCGGGCGACGCGCAGCATTTTGCTTCTAATATGCTCAACCGGTATGAACGCGATCGCCCCAGCTTACCGGCAATCGCGCTAAGCACAGACACCTCTACCCTAACGTCGATTGCAAACGACTATAACTTCGAAGAAATCTTTGCGAAGCAAGTGCGAGCGCTCGGTCAACCCGGAGATATATTGTTAGCTATTTCAACCAGCGGTAACTCTCGTAACGTCATTGCAGCGATGGAAGCGGCATTATCTCGCGATATGACAATTGTCGCACTTACTGGCAAAGACGGCGGTGAAATGGCGGGCTTTTTAAGTGAGCATGACGTAGAAATTCGCGTACCGTCAAACCGCACTTCTCGCATTCAAGAAGTTCATTTATTGGTAATTCACAACTTATGTGAATGCATTGATGACAGCTTATTTCCAGCCGATCACGGCGACGAGTAATTTAAAAAGATGATGAGGACACAAGTGAAAAATTTAGGACTACTGGGTTCTTTATTAGCCCTTATTCTTACATTACAAGGGTGTGTGGTGGCCGTAGGTGCTGCTGGCGCTATGGCAGCGAAAGTGGCTAACGACAGACGTACGGTGGGCACTCAACTTGATGATCAAAATGCCGATGCTGCTGTGTCGTACCAGTGGTCAAAAAGCGATACGCTTAAAGAGCAGGCTAACCTTCAAGTGGATGTTTATAACGGTGTAGCATTGCTAACCGGGCAAGCGCCAAACCAAGGCTTAGTTGACGAAGCTGTGCGCCGCGCCCAAGAAGTAAGTTATATCAAAAAAATTCACAACCAAATTCGAATTGGTGACCCCATTGGCGCCGGGACTCAAGCCAACGATATTTGGTTAGCATCGAAAGTTCGCACTAAAATAGTCGCAGACGAGCGAGTACCTGCATTACAGGTAAAGGTAGTAGTTCAAGACTCAGAAGTATTTCTGATGGGTCGACTGACCAACCAGGAAGCGACAGCTGCGGTAGATATCGCCCGTAATATTACGGGTGTCGCACGCGTAGTCAGAGCCTTTGAAATTGTTCAATAGAGAGTTAGCCACTGCCCTTTTAGTTGCAGGGGCACTCTTTATGGAAATACTAGACGCCACGGTTATCACCACGGCTTTACCTGTCATTGCTGCCGACTTCAATGTACCGGCAGCTCACCTTTCTATTGGTGTCTCGGCTTACTTGGTAGCCGTCACCTTGTTTATTCCTTTAAGTGGTTACGCAGCCGATAAATTTGGCGCTCGCACTATATTTGTAGCAGCGATTGCTGTATTTACCTTAGCCTCGGTACTGTGTGGATTGAGTACCAGTTTATTTGAATTCACTTTATCCCGCATATTCCAAGGTTTAGGCGGGGCAATGATGGTTCCCGTGGGAAGATTAGTGGTTCTGCGGGACTTGCCAAAGGAAAAGCTAGTAAAAACCGTGGCCATTATAACCTGGCCTGCGTTAAGCGCCCCCCTGCTAGGCCCTGTATTAGGCGGCTACATTGCGACTCATTTTAGCTGGCAGTGGATTTTTTATATGAATATTCCACTGGGTATCATCGCTATTATTGCGTCTCTGTATTTACTCAAAAACATCAAAGGCGATGTGGGTAAATTCGATATTAAAGGCTTCTTACTCACAGGGGTCGGCTTTGCACTATTCATGGCGGGGATCGAATTTCTAGCCAGTACCAGCGATAAACTCCTTCACTCACTTGGCATCATCGCATTAGGCTTAGTTCTTATGGTATTTGCGGTTCGGCACGTAAAAACAGCTAAAAACCCGCTGTTTTCATTCGACGCCATGCAGCATAAGACATTTAGGCTCACTGTCTATGGTGGCTCTGTCGTGCGCGTAGCACTTGGCAGTGCCCCGTTTCTTGTACCGCTAATGTTGCAGCTTGGGCTAGGTTATTCGCCTGTAGAAGCCGGCTCACTTTTGCTGTGGCTGTTTGCTGGAAACTTAGCGATAAAGCCAGCGACAACGTGGATCATGAATACCTTCGGCTTCAAACGCGTGCTTGTAGTAAACGGCGTGCTCATCGCCCTTGGCTTTGTGGCTTTGGCGATGATAAACCACACGACATCGTCATTTACTATTGCCGCTATTTTGTTTGTTAACGGTATCACTCGCTCAATGCACTTAACGCTAATAAACACCATTGCTTTTGCCGACGTTCCACCCAATAAAATGCGAGACGCGAACACGTTAGGCGCAATTCTAATGCAAATGAACCGCGGCCTTGGCATTACGCTTTCCGCGCTTGCTATTGCTGCAGCCGCCTTCATTCTTGGGCAAAGCGCCGGAGCGCCAAATTTGCAAACCTTTACGCTGTCTATGATGTTTATGGGTGCCGTGGCGCTTGTTAGTATTTACGACAGCTTAATGCTGTCAAAAGAAGACGGTGATTCAGTATTAAATAAGCGTAAGGCGAAAAAAGCACGGCAGACTTAGCTCATAGGCTTCATTAAGTGAACGGGTGACAAATGTCACATGCGATTGATGACGTTTGTGACTAACGCAGACCAAGGAACTTTCGCATACTTTACCTATCGTTATTACAACAGTAGGTAAAGCACATGGAACAGGTATCCCATTCACCATCAATAACCAGCGTTCAACATCCACCTCTTTCACTGGAACAGCAACGAGAAGATTTTAAAAAGAACCGATTCATTGCCATGCCGCTGGCAGGCACGCTTGTTTGGGCTCTGCTAGGGATGAGTGCCCCCTTCGTGTCTGAATTGACCATAACTTGGATGCTATATATCGGCACTGGTGCCATATTCTATCTAGGCGCTGGTTTATCCTACCTAACCGGAGAGCGATTTTTCGCTAAAAAGGCTGCAAAGAACAGTTTCGACCGCCTATTCTTTGTAGGCATGATCATGAGCCTCTTGGTGTTCGCAATAGCACTCCCTGTTGCCGCAATAGACCACACCACCGTGCCACTCAGTATTGGTATTCTCGCAGGCCTGATGTGGATGCCTTTATCTTGGGCTATCGAGCACTGGATAGGCTACTTTCATACCCTCACAAGAACTTTTGGCATTGTCGCCGTCTGGTATCTATTTCCGGAAGCTCGAGTAGAAGCAATTTCGGCTGTGATTGTCGCTGTATACATTGTGTCGTTAATCACCCTCGAACGTCGTTTTCAAACAATCAAGTCTTAATAATTAGGAATATACAATGACCTACTTACTTTTAACTGTTGCTATCATCACCGAAGTTACCGCGACCATGCTGCTAAAAATGTCGAATGGATGGGAGAAGTGGGCTTTTGGGTACGGCGCTATATTTTTCTATGCTGTGTCTGGAATGTTGTTTTCCATGGTATTGAAGAACATGGGAATTGGCGTCGCCTACGCCATTTGGTCGGGTATGGGTATTGCGCTTATAACCGCTGCTTCGGTGGTATTTTGGAAACAAACTTTCGACATTTATGCCGTGCTGGGTATTATGTTAATTATCTCAGGCACGTTGCTTATTACTAGCAAGTCTGCCGTTGTATTTCAGTAGGGACGAAGTACTCACAATGCTCAGCGAAAAAAGCATACGAAATAGTAACAGCTCAGCAGTGCCTACAGCTCATATAGGTAAAGGCTCGGATCGAATAAATAAACACACTAGCACCTATACCGAGAATGAAAGTGCTGCGCCTGACATGCCTCTTTTGGCAAGCGGGCGCAAAAAGCGCTGGTCACACGGTAGCTTGTTTTTTTCGCTGTTTTTCTTTGTCCCCCTTATTGTTTCTCGTCCTCATCCCTTAGAAACGTGGGTGCTGCAAACCCTTGGCTACCTTAGTTTTGTCATTCTTTACGTTAAGGCCATAAACCAGCCGGTTAAGAAACTGCCCACTTATTTGCTGCTTATGTTTTTATTGTCGGTCGCATGCAGCTTTCAAAACCCAGGTGGAGCCACAATTGTCGGCTTTATTGCGTTTATCGTCGGATATTACAACTCGCTTAAGACGGGGGTTATGAGCATAGGCGTTATGATGTTACTACTCGTTTCGCTGCACCTTACCGTGTTTGAAAATGCACATTTTCTTTTAAGCGCATCGTTACTCAATAGTTTAGTTTTGTTCGGGTTTGGCGTGATGGAGCGCAATGAAACGCTTCATAGCATAAAAGAAAGCCAGCAGGCAGAAGCGTTGCGGGTATTGTCTGCTATTGCTGAGCGCGAACGAATAGGCAGAGACTTACATGATGTGGCAGGGCACGCACTGAGCTCTATTTCATTAAAAGCACAGCTGGCTGACAAACTTATTAGTAGGAACAAAATTGAAGACGCGCATCGCGAGGTGAAAGCATTGGCGCAGCTTTCGCAAGCGCTGCTAAGCGATATTCGCCAAGCGGTGTCAGATATTAAGCAGCTCTCCCTTAGCGATGAAATAGCAAAGGATAAGGCGCTACTGGAAGAAAACGGCTTTAACGTTACAACAAATATCGACAGCAGCGCTGAGGTGCGTTTAGGCGCAAAACAAGAAAGTCAGCTTGCGCTTATTATCAAAGAGCTAACAACAAATACACTGCGCTACTCAAAAGGAAACGCAGTATCGCTTGGCCTTGAAGCTATCGGAAAAACGGTGAAAATGACCTATAAGGACAATGGCGTTGTTGAGAACTCTACACCATTAAAAGAAGGGAACGGATTAATGGGAATTAGAGAGCGCGCGGCGTCATTAAGTGCAGATGTGGACATCTCCTTCAGCCCTACTCCTGTTGTTACTGTACAGCTTAATATTGAGCAAACGTCGTCGATAGGAACTGCTTAATGAATCTAGAACCAACCACTTCCATTTTAATTGTAGAAGATCAGTCTTTAGTCCGCGATGCCATCGCCATGCTGCTGTCATTGGAAGACGACCTAACTATTGTCGCTAAATGCAGCAATGGTCAGGAGGCAATTAATTATTTAAATGATAACCCTACCCCACACATTATTCTTAGCGATATAGAAATGCCACTGGTATCAGGGCTAGATTTAGCCGCTTACGTTACAAAACAAAGCCTCAGTAGCAAGGTGGTATTAATGACCACATTTTCTAAACCAGGCTATATTAAGCGCGCCTTAAGTATTGGGGTTAAGGGGTTTATTTTAAAAGAGTCTGACAGTGACTATTTAATTGATGCTATCCACAAAGTATCTGCAGGAGACAAGGTAATTTCATCTGAACTTGCGATAATGGCACTCGATGATAATAATCCATTGTCACAAAAAGAAATGTCGGCGCTGAAACTTGCCTCTGACGGCCTAAAAACACAAGCCATTGCACAGCAGCTATTCCTTTCTGAAGGAACGGTACGCAATTATTTATCGGAAGCTATCTCAAAACTCGACGCGACCAACCGCGTGGATGCTGCTCGCATAGCAAAACAAAAAGGGTGGCTTTAATAGAGCTTTAGAACCACGTTGTTGCTATCGATTTAGATGTAGGTATCTTGAGCTTTTCAGACAAACCATTAAGCACACGCTCGGGGCCATACACAATACCTTGCTGCTTTGCGGTCCACACACAGGTTAAGATACTCGTCCCTTTGCGCAATTCACACTGCCATTTGGCTGTAGTCTCAGCGAGTCGCTCGTAGTCATCTTCAATCTCCCAACCGCCGTCTACATGGTCTACGATAAGTTGTTCAAATTGAGCGAACGGAATAGGCTGAATGATTACCCATTCATTTTTCTTAAACTTTTTTTCTAATCGCGATTTTTTAAAACTGGTAAACAATCCCACGCTCCATCTCCGTATGATTGAAAGGCCCTACTTACTGCAAAAGCGCTTCTAATATTTCGACACTGTACCCATAATTTGCCCTGAAGGTGTGGGGCATGAACACGACGCGCCAACCATGTCACCATTTGACGTTGGACATACGCCATACTCGCCATCTCCGCTATAGCGACATTGGTTACCAAACTCAGGCTTAGTAACTGCAACCTTATCGTTTTTACTAGCGTGACTTTCTTCGTCATCGGGCAAATACACAGTGTAGGTGCAGCCAAATAAAAGCGTAGAAACTGCAAGCAAACTTATGCCGTAAAGTACTCTTACTTTCATAAATAATCATCGGGCATTTCCAGAACAGCTTTAAAACTATGCTAATAATGGATATAAAACAAGAAAAAATAAGCAAAAAAAAGCCAGTCCTAAGACTGGCTTTATATTCGTAACTTGTTGTAGATATTAGAATTCAGTTGAGAATCTAACGCCAAACTCGCTCGCATCGTTGCTTAGAATTTGCAGTATATAGTCACCTGTGTTCAAGCGCGCATTGTCATAACGCTCATCGAAAATGTTGCGACCATAAAGTGCTACGGTATACGCATCATTCGCTGGCGTATAAGCGATATCGAAGTTAACAAGCTCACGGCTATCAAGTTTAGTCATACGCTCAGGCGCTGAAGTAGGCTCGCCGTACATTTCTGCGCGATATGAGTAATCTGCGCGCACGCGAATCGAATCACCACCATCAAGCTCAAAGGTATACTGCGGACCAATTGCAAGGGTTAGGTCTGGAGTAAGTGGCGCTACAGGATTGAAGCCATCTTGCTCTTCAACATCAACATCCATATAGCCAATGCTGGTCATCATGCTGAAGTTACCGTAGTTAAACGTAGCATCAGCTTCAACACCACGAGATGTTTGCTCTACCACAAGGTTTGCTGTATCGAAACCACCTTCGCTTACGCGGCTTACTTGGTATGGAAGATCTTCAAACTCAGTGTTAAATACAGCAACGCTAATGTCGAAGTAATCATTCACTCGACCTTTGATACCTACTTCGTAGTTCGTCGCCGTGATGTTGTCAGAGGCTGTGAAACAGTTGTTTGCACGAACTGCTGCTTGTGCGCCTTCGATATCATCAAAGCCACCCGCACCGAAGAACTGACCAATTAGGCAGTAAGGACGTGCAGGGAACTGACCTGACTGGTAGCCAGACTGGATAGTTGCATAACCTGTCATGCCATTTTCAAAGGTGTAGTTAGTGGCTAGTTCCCACGTCACTTCGTCCCAGTCGTTTGAGTCGTAGATAGTACCAAGTGCTGAAAATACGTTTGCTGACGCTTCTTTTTCATCTTTCGTGTAACGAAGACCACCAGATACGCTAAGCTCGTCAGTAAGGTCACGACGAACATTTACGTACACGGCTTTTGAGGTCGTTTCTTGGTCTAGCTCTAGAAGGTTCGCGCCACCATCAAAACTAGAGTCGTCGCCCTGGCGGTTGCTACCTTCTTCGTTGAAGTAGTAAACACCAGCTACAAAGTCAGTGTATTCATTGATGTAGCCGTTAAGCTGAAGCTCGATTGAAGTTTGATCTGCTTCACCGCGCTCTGGGAACTGATCTAGCGAGTAAATTGTTCCATCATCATCAAGACCCGCTTTGTACTTAGATGTACGCTGACTTGCAACAACCTTAGCGGTGTAATCTTCGTTGATATCCCACTCGGTTGTCAGTGAAAGACCGCGAGCTTCATTTGATACGCCAGTTACCGCTTCAGTACCTGTGGCATTGTCATAGATATCGTAACCTTCAGGTGTTACATCAGTATTGCGTAGTGGTACGCCAACGCCATTCTCACCACCGAAGTAACGCACTGAACCCACTTCATCGATAAGCACGGTGTAAGGACGTAGACCGCCGTCACCATTGTTAGCGTCTGCTGTTAATACCATGCGGAAGTCATTTGACGGCTCCCACTTAAGTGATACACGACCAGAAACGTCTTCTGTCTCACCTACATCATATTCAGCGTTAGGTACGTTAATGAACTCACCAAGGCCATCGCGCTTGTTGAATGACAGGTTCATGTTGAACGCAACGGTTTCTGATAGGCCGTGGTTAACAAAAAGATCTGCTTTAACGCGACCACGGGTACCAAATTCTGTGTTGATTTTGGTCACATCGCCTTGATCAGGCTCTTTAGTGATGATGTTAATTGCACCACCAATTGAGTTACGACCATAAAGCGTACCCTGAGGACCACGAAGTACCTCAATACGCTCAATGTTGTTTAGGCTCCAGTTTTGACCAACCTGACGGCCCAGGTAAACGCCATCTACATAAACACTCACACCCGGATCAGTTGTGATTAAGTGGTCTTGAAGACCAATACCACGAATAAATGGGTTTACAGAAGATGTGTGACCGGCAGAGAAACCAGTAACGTTTAAGTTTGGAACGAATTTACCAACGTCTGTTAAGTCTGTAATACCTTGGTCTGCTAACTTGTCGCCGTCAAAGGCGCTAATAGCGATTGGAACTTCATAGATAACTTGAGGGCGTTTTGTTGCGGTAACGGTAATGGCTTCAAACTGTTGTTCTTCAGTTGCTTCGGCTTCTTGAGCAACGGCAATGTTTGAAAGAGCTGGAACGGTCATCGCTACTGCAAGTGCGACAGGTGAAAGCTTACTGGCGAGTGCCTTTGACACGTCAGTATTGGTTTTCATGGTATAACCCCTTTGCGTGAGTGTTAGGTGTAAAATTGTTTTTTTGGCCGCTTCAAGTTCTTCTTTGGAACTTTGAAAGACTAAACTCAACGAATTAAGAGGCGCACATAACCGTGTGCTTATACTGGATTACAGGCAATAAAAAAGTAAGTCGCAATAAAACATTACAAACTTACTTTCAATAAAACGCTGCTTTAAAAGTAGAAACTACTTTTCCAGTCCTCTGAAATTCAGTAGAAGAATTTAGGCTTGAAGACTGGAACGATATGTTACCGTTAGTTTGTGATCTTGCAAAGTAAAATATTACACTTTTACTAAAATAAGACTTCAAAATTAGACTAATTGGTTAGGTATCTCAATAACTACATCTTGTCGATAAAAAACTTAAAAACATCTATTTATCATAACTATACATAAAAATCACCAGACTACTCCCCAAGCCCATTTCCATTAATCACAGCCCTGACCAAACGGACAAACTTTGAACAATAATTCGCGCTATTTTTGAAAACTACTTTCGCAAACATCAATGCGCCACACTCGCGACATGCGATGAACGTTTTGGCGAGAACCTCGCCTTCTCTATTACGCGCAAATCAATTTATCCTTTTCCCTACTTTCGCATTGGCTTACACCGCCAATATAAGACCAAAATCTTATCGTCGTTGTCGACAATCCAAGCTCACCAAGGTTGAAAATGGCCGTAAATAGGCATATATTGTCGACATTAGTCATTTTAAGATTCTATACAGTGTTAGCAAAAAGCGAACAAGCCATCACCAACGCCGACCGTACGTTCTTTCAGTTAAGGAAGGATATTGTTGAAGGTGCGATTCCAGCAGGCAGCAAGCTTAGTGAAATGGAATTGTCGACAAAATATGAAGTGAGCCGTGCGGTCATTCGCGAAGCCATTAATCGCTTAGCGACTTGTCACCTTGTTGAACGGAAAGCTAATGTAGGCGCCCGCGTGGTAGCACTGTCACCTGAAGGCCTTATTCAGCTATATCAAGTGCGCGAAGCGTTAGAAGGTATGGCCGCACGCTTAGCTGCTCGCTATATGAGCGATGATGAGATTGCAGACATGCAAGCATTGCTTGATAGCCACTTCGATAAAGTGAAAGATGGCCAAAGCTATTATCAAGAAGCTGGTGATGTAGACTTTCACTACAGAATTGTAACTGGCAGTAAAAACGATCATCTTATCAGCGTGCTTGTAGACGGGCTTTACCATCTTGTGCGTATGTACCGCGTACAGTTGGGGATGGCAGGCCCCCGCGTAAGCACAGCGTTTGATGAGCACAGACACATTGTAAATGCCATTGCCAATCGCGACGAGGAACTGGCTGAAATGCTAATGCGTCGCCACATACTTTATTCAAAAAACAATATCGAGAAGAAGCTTAATAATGGCTAACACCAATAAGTCTTCTTCACACCTAATTCACCTCTACCCTACTTTCAAATAAGCGAGTAATTATCATGAGTGCAGGAAAGAAATTCAGAACAGCATTAGAGAACAACAAACCGCTCCAAATCGTGGGCACCATTAATGCCTACACCGCCATGATGGCGAAAGCTATTGGTCACCAAGCTATATATCTATCAGGTGGCGGCGTAGCGAATGCGTCTTACGGCCTACCCGACTTAGGCATGACGTCACTAAATGATGTGGTTGCAGACGTACAGAGAATCACCAGCGCATGTGACCTTCCGCTAATGGTAGACATCGACACGGGTTGGGGTGGTGCATTTAACATTGCCAAAACCATTCGTGACATGGAAAAAGCCGGTGCGGCAGCAGTGCACATGGAAGACCAGGTTGCGCAAAAGCGCTGTGGCCACCGCCCTAACAAAGAAATTGTAAGCACTGAAGAAATGGTCGATCGCATTAAAGCAGCGGTAGATGCCAGAACTGACCCAGACTTTTTCATTATGGCGCGCACCGACGCGTTTGCTCAGGAAGGATTAGAGAAAGCGATTGAACGAGCTAAAGCCTACGTTGCAGCGGGCGCAGACGGTATTTTTGCCGAAGCAATACAAACCGAAGAGCACTACCGTGCATTTGCTGAAGCGTTAGACGTTCCGATCCTTGCCAATATCACTGAGTTCGGCAAAACCGAACTATGGAACAAAGAAGAGCTTGGTGAATGGGGTGCTGACATGGTGCTTTACCCACTAAGTGCGTTCCGTGCGATGAATAAAGCAGCAGAAATGGTGTACAAATCTATACTTGAAAATGGCGATCAAAAAGCCGTTGTGGACAGCATGCAAACACGCATGGAGCTTTACGATTATCTTGGCTACCACGAATACGAGCAAAAACTAGATGCCCTATTCGCCGAAGGTAAGAATTAACACGAATACGAAACAGCAGGAAGCGAGTGAGGTGCGAGGCACCATTGAAGCTGGAACGGTACACAGGGCGTTACCACGCCGTGAACCCATCCATGGGGGCTCCGTTTCGGCATCCATGCCTCAAAGGGGTAACGCCCTGTGCACCGCCCCCACTCTCTCGGTGCCTCGCACCCCACTCGCCTGCTGAGTTCAATGTAATTTTTATTTCTAAATTTAAAAAAAAGTACCTTACAAATTTTACAAGACCGGAGACAACAAGATGGCTAAACAGTTAAGTGGCGCGGGTTTACGCGGCCAAGTTGCAGGTAAAACAGCATTATCAACCGTAGGTAAATCAGGTTCTGGTTTAACCTATCGTGGTTACGACGTAAAAGACTTAGCGCAAAACTGTCAATTTGAAGAAGTGGCGTATCTTATTCTTAAGGGCAAGCTACCTAATCAGTCTGAGCTAGACGCTTATAAAGCAAAACTTCGCGGTATGCGCGGTCTTCCTACCGCGCTTAAAGAGGTGCTAGAGCGCATTCCTAAAAATGCTCACCCAATGGATGTACTTCGCACGGGTTGTTCAATGCTGGGTAACCTTGAAATGGAAACGAGCTTTGACCAGCAGCAAGACGTGACAGACCGTATGTTGGCATGTTTCCCAAGTATTATCTGCTACTGGTACCGCTTCTCGCACGACGGCGTGCGCGTAGATGTTGAAACCGATGACGATTCAATTGGTGGTCACTTCCTTCACATGCTTCACGGTGAAAAGCCACGTGAACTTCATGAACAAGTCATGCATGTATCACTCATTCTTTATGCAGAGCATGAATTTAACGCGTCTACCTTCACTGCACGTGTTTGTGCTTCAACCTTATCTGATATGCATTCTTGTGTAACCGGTGCTATCGGTTCTCTGCGTGGTCCACTTCACGGTGGTGCTAATGAAGCCGCCATGGAAATGATTGAAGGATTCACTTCACCTGATGATGCTGAAGAGAAGATGATGGGCATGCTTGAGCGCAAAGAGAAGATCATGGGCTTTGGCCACGCTATCTACTCTGAGTCTGATCCGCGTAATGAAATTATCAAGCAATGGTCTGAAAAACTGGCTGCTGATGTGGGTGACGACGTACTTTATCCTGTGTCTGTTCGCTGTGAAGAAGTGATGTGGCGCGAGAAGAAGCTTTTCTGTAACGCCGATTTCTTCCATGCCTCTGCGTATAACTTTATGGGTATCCCTACGCCATTGTTTACACCAATCTTCGTAATGTCTCGTCTAACTGGTTGGGCAGCACACGTTATGGAACAGCGCGCTGACAACCGCATTATTCGTCCGTCAGCAGAATATACAGGCGAAGAACTACGCCCAGTGCCAGCTATTAGCGAACGCGCTTAAGATTAAGGTTGGGGTTTTATGAATATTGATTACCGTAAACCGCTTCCAAACGCGGGTATCGATTTTTTCGATACCCGTGAAGCGGTAGATGCTATTGAGCCTGGCGCCTACGCCAAGCTGCCTTACACCTCACGTGTACTGGCTGAAAACTTGGTGCGCAAATGCGCACCTGAGATGCTAACCGATTCGCTTAAACAGCTGATTTATCGCAAGCGCGACTTAGACTTTCCGTGGTTTCCGGCTCGCGTAGTGTGTCACGACATTTTGGGTCAAACGGCACTTGTCGACCTAGCTGGTCTTCGCGACGCTATTGCAGAAAAAGGTGGCGACCCGGCGAAGGTAAACCCCGTTGTTCCTACGCAGCTAATTGTGGATCACTCATTGGCTGTAGAGCATGCTGGTTTCGAGAAAGACGCGTTTGAAAAGAACCGTGCTATCGAAGACAGACGTAACGACGACCGTTTCCACTTCATTAACTGGACAAAAACCGCGTTTAAAAACGTGGATGTTATCCCTCCGGGTAACGGCATTATGCACCAAATTAACTTGGAGCGTATGTCTCCGGTTATTCAAGCTCGTGACGGCGTTGCCTTCCCTGATACGCTAGTGGGTACGGACAGCCATACGCCGCATGTTGATGCACTTGGCGTTATTGCGGTAGGTGTGGGCGGTCTTGAAGCGGAAAGCGTAATGCTGGGCCGCGCGTCTTACATGCGTTTGCCCGACATTGTAGGTGTTGAACTTACCGGCAAACCACAGCCAGGTATTACGGCTACCGACATTGTATTAGCGCTTACTGAATTCTTGCGTAAAGAGCGCGTAGTCTCTGCTTACCTTGAATTCTATGGTGAAGGTGCATCGCACCTGACGCTGGGCGACCGTGCTACTATTTCGAACATGACACCGGAGTATGGCGCCACTGCAGCCATGTTCTACATTGACCAGCAAACCATCGATTACTTACGCCTAACAGGGCGTGAGGAAAAGCAAATTGCACTTGTTGAGCAATATGCCAAGCATACTGGCTTATGGGCTGATGACTTAGAAACCGCCGAGTACGAGCGGGTGCTTACATTCGACCTGTCTTCTGTTGGCCGTAACATGGCTGGCCCTTCTAACCCACACGCACGCTTGCCTACCAGCGATTTAGAAAGTCGCGGTATAGCAGCGAAGTGGACCGAGGAGGAAGGCAAAATGCCTGATGGCGCGGTTATTATAGCGGCAATTACAAGCTGTACCAATACCTCGAACCCGCGTAACGTCATTGCGGCAGGCTTATTGGCACGCAACGCCAACGCGCGCGGTTTAACTCGTAAACCATGGGTAAAAAGCTCGCTAGCACCAGGCTCTAAGGCCGTTAAGCTGTATCTTGAAGAAGCCAACTTAATGAGCGAGTTGGAAGATTTAGGCTTTGGCGTGGTTGCCTTTGCGTGTACTACCTGTAACGGTATGAGCGGCGCGCTAGACCCTAAAATCCAGCAAGAAATTATCGACCGCGACCTTTATGCGACAGCGGTACTATCTGGTAACCGTAACTTCGACGGCCGTATTCACCCCTACGCGAAGCAAGCCTTTTTGGCATCGCCACCGCTAGTTGTTGCATATGCTATTGCCGGTACCATTCGCTTTGATATTGAAAAGGACGTATTGGGCACCGACAAAGACGGCAACCCGGTAACGCTTAAAGATATTTGGCCAAGCGATGAAGAAATTGACGCTATTGTAGCGAAGTCGGTGAAGCCAGAGCACTTCAGAAAAGTGTACGAGCCAATGTTCGATTTAAGCGTGGACTACGGCAAAGACATTAACCCGCTTTATGACTGGCGTGAAATGAGTACCTATATTCGCCGCCCACCCTATTGGGAAGGCGCAATGGATGCCGAGCGCACCATGAAAGGTATGCGTCCGCTAGCCATTTTGGGAGATAACATCACCACCGATCACCTGTCTCCTTCTAATGCTATTTTGGCAAGCAGTGCAGCAGGTGAATATTTGGCGAAAATGGGTCTACCTGAAGAAGACTTTAACTCGTATGCCACACACCGTGGTGATCACTTAACCGCACAGCGCGCTACCCTAGCGAACCCGAAAGTGTTCAACGAGATGGTGCTTGAAAACGGTGAAGTAAAACAAGGTTCTCTAGCGCGCGTTGAGCCCGAAGGCAAAGTTATGCGCATGTGGGAAGCCATTGAAACTTACATGAACCGCAGACAACCGCTAATTATTGTTGCAGGCGCTGATTACGGTCAGGGCTCGTCACGAGACTGGGCAGCCAAAGGGGTGCGCCTTGCGGGTGTTGAAGTGATTGTTGCAGAAGGCTTTGAGCGTATTCACCGCACTAACCTAATTGGTATGGGCGTATTACCGCTTGAGTTCAAGCCTGGCACCACGCGTAAAACGTTAGAGTTAGACGGTACAGAAACCTACGACGTTAGCGGCGAACCGTCACCTGGCGCAACGCTTACGCTAATAGTAAACCGTAAAAACGGCGAGCAATTAGAAGTACCGGTAACCTGTCGCTTAGACACAGCAGAAGAAGTCTCTATTTACAGCGCAGGCGGGGTACTACAACGCTTCGCCAAAGACTTTTTGGAAGCTGAGGCTAGCTGAGGCAGCTGGGAAGAACTGAACCGGTTGCTGGACACGCCGTGAATACATCCATGTAGGCTCCCAATTCGCATCCATGCGAATTGAGGGTCCCGCACCCAACTCAGTACTTCCTAAATCAGCTAACTTCTGTTGACAGGGTTTACTATTTTTTGGGAAGGAGGTTGGTTACGATTTGAAACCAACTTCCTCTCCCCCCCAAAAAGGAAAAAACATGACAAAGTATGCGCCACAACTTCGAGTACCGGCTACCTACATGCGTGGCGGTACCAGCAAGGGTGTGTTTTTCAATTTAACCGATTTGCCAGAAGCAGCGCAAAAGCCGGGACCGGCGCGCGATGCCCTGCTTCTGCGCGTTATCGGAAGCCCCGATCCATACGGTAAACAAACTGACGGTATGGGCGGCGCTACATCAAGTACCAGCAAAACCGTTATCTTAAGCAAAAGTGAACGTGAAGGTTACGATGTCGACTATCTGTTTGGGCAAGTTGCCATAGATAAGCCATTCGTAGACTGGAGTGGTAACTGCGGAAACCTAACGGCAGCCGTGGGCGCTTTTGCGATAACCAATGGACTGGTAGATAAAAGTAAAATTCCAGAAAACGGCATTGCCACCGTCAATATTTGGCAAGCCAACATCAACAAAGCCATTATCGCTAAGGTGCCAATGACCAATGGCGAAGTTCAAGAAACTGGCGACTTTGAACTGGACGGCGTCACCTTTCCTGCTGCAGAAGTAGAAGTGGCGTTCGTTGACCCAGCTGACGGTGAAGGAGCTATATTCCCCACAGGACGCTTAGTCGACACACTGGAAGTCCCGGGCGTAGGCTCTCTTCAGGCGACTATGATAAACGCGGGTATTCCGACTATTTTTATCAATGCAGAGGATCTTGGCTACACAGGCACTGAGCTGCAGAATGACATTAACAGCGATTCAGAAGCACTTTCCAAGTTCGAAGCCATTCGTGCACACGGCGCGGTCCAAATGGGTTTAATTAACGATGTGGGCGAAGCGGCAAACAGACAGCACACGCCAAAGGTTGCGTTTGTCGCCCCTCCGAGAGGTTATAAAGCTTCAAGCGGCAAAGATATTTTAGGCTCAGATATCGATGTATTGGTTCGCGCGCTGTCTATGGGAAAACTTCATCACGCCATGATGGGCACAGCGGCGGTCGCTATTGCAGCAGCTGCGGCGATTCCAGGTACGCTGGTAAATATTGCAGCAGGCGGCAGTGACAGAGACTCAGTTACTTTTGGGCATCCATCAGGAACGCTAAGAGTAGGTGCTAAAGCGACGTTTGAAGATAACAAATGGCAAATTAAGCAAGCTGTAATGAGCCGAAGCGCCCGTATTTTGATGGAAGGTACGGTACGCGTTCCCGTTGAGCAAAGTTAATACAAAACAATGTTATATAAGATAGAATTTATTTAGACATTAGTTTAAAAAGCCCTCTTGCCGAGGGCTTTTTTGTCTACAATTGGTTATTATCGAAGCCTAAGTGCCGAGAGTAGATCACATGTATAAAGTTCTTGTAGTAGAAGACAGCCTTACTGTCCGAAAGATTGTAAACAAACTTATTGAGGATAATCCTCACTTTACGTGTGATCTGTGCGAAGATCTTGCACAAGCTCAAAGTGCCCTTGAGAGTGACACCGAATACTTGGCTGCCATTGTCGACTTAAATCTTCCCGATGCTCCCAATGGCGAGAGTGTAGAACTTGCACTTTCCTACAATGTTCCAACCATCGTTCTTACTGGAAATTTCGACGAATTTACCCGTGCCCAGCTACTTGATCAGGGCGTACTGGATTACATTACTAAAGAATCACGCTATTCATATCTTCAGGTGTCTAAGCTTGTAGATCGCTTAAGAAAGAACCTCACAACCAAAGTACTGGTAGTGGAAGATTCAAGAACCAGCCGAAATCACATTTGCTCATTACTTCGCAAATTCCAATTTCAGGTGCACGAAGCGAACGATGGTTTAGAAGCGTTGGAAGAGCTTGATAATCACCGCGATATAAAAATGGTTATTGCCGACCACCGTATGCCAAACATGGACGGTTATGAGCTGGTAAAAGCTATACGCCACGAAAAGCGCATGCAAGACTTGGTATTTATCGGTTTATCGGCAAACGGCGATAGCGTGTTAACGTCGAAATTCATTAAAAGCGGTGCCAATGACTTCCTGTCCAAACCCTTTTATCACGAAGAGTTCTACTGCAGAATTATGCAAAACCTTGAATCACAAGAAATGATTCAAACCATTAGAAATTCAGCGAACTTAGATCCGCTAACCAAAGTCTACAATCGTCGTTTTCTTTACGAAAAAGCAGAAGAGTTATTTGCAAATAAAGCATCGAGAAAGGATGTTATTGTGTCTATGATCGATGCTGATAACTTCAAAAGCGTAAACGATACATACGGCCATAAAACGGGTGACATGCTGTTGCAGGAATTTGCAGCGTTGCTTAAAGATTACTTCCCCGACGATCTTATTGTGCGATACGGTGGAGAAGAGTTTACCGTAGTATCGGTAAGGCCGCCCAAGGTTTACTTATCAGCGCTTTCAGCGTTTATGGATGCAGTGCGCTCTACTATTTTTACCAACCACAAGTTCAATATTACCTGCAGCATTGGCGTATGTGCTGAAGAACACGAATGCTTGGAATCACAATTGGAAGTGGCAGACGCGCGCTTATACGAAGCTAAGCACGCGGGAAAAAATCAGATCATTCTTCGAGACTCTGTGGCTACAGCTGCTCATGCGTGATAGGCGGTTTCTATAGCAGCCAACTTGGTAACATATAGCAAATAAAGATCAGCAAGCCGAAGTAGCCTATCAACACAGTGGCAATCGACTTATCAATGAGGAAATTGCCTTTGCTCGAATGGGGAGCCGAACACACGTTGCTTTCATCGCTAGGTGACAGGACAGAAAAGGTGATAGCTGGTATTACTGTGCTTATGAATCCCGTCACATTCCACCAAAACCAAAATACCTCGTCTATAAAAAATGCAAATGACAAATTGGTCAGTACACCACAAGCCAGCGCAATATTAACCTGAGTCGCATTAACCTTTTTCGACAACATACCGAGTAAGAAAACAGCCAATACAGGCCCAAAAAAGACAGAACCCACTTTGTTTACCGCTTCTATTACTGTAGGTGCTATATCGCCTGCATTGAGTGAGAGCAGTAAAATGATCACGCCCCAGGTCAATCCAGCAAATTTAGCAGAACTCAGGTAGCCGTCAGGTTTTGTTCGCTTGCCAGTAAGTTTGAAATAGTCTTCAAGTGAAACTGCCGCAAGTGAATTGATTGCAGAGCTTAATGACGACATGGCTGCGGCAAGAATGGCGACGACAAGCAGGCCGATGAGCCCATGAGGTAAATAGTTAAGAATAAACACGGGCATAAGCCAGTCCGGGTTATCTTTAGGAATTTGAGATAGCAGGTTGGCGTCGTTAAACGCTAGCGTACCAACCACCAAGCCCGCCAAACAATATAGAAGTGTTATAGGGAACCTGAAAATGCCATTAGCTAACATCATCTTTTTAAGATCGCTTTCCGATTTCGCTGACAATGCCCGTTGCGCTTCAGATTGATCGCAACCGTAGTAAGAGGCATAGAGGATAATGCCACCTAGCACCATAGGAAAAAAGCCGAAGCCGTCACCATCAAAGCCCAGAGATGAAAAGTTGAGAGTAGAAACTCGTTCGCTTGGAAGTAATTGTAGAAAAGATTCCCACCCGCCTAATGCACTAAGACCAAAAGCAATACAAATAGCCGTCCCCATGACAATAACCACCATTTGTACAGCATCGCCATATACAACAGCTTTCATTCCCCCCTGTAAGGAGTATAAAACGGTAATAACGCCAATGAGCAATATTGCCTGTGTAGAGGAAAACTGCATGGTTCCTTGTAAGATAATGGAAAGGGCGTACACCATTATGCCGGTGGCAAACGCTCTACTAAATTGAAAAACTATACTGATACAAATACGGGTAGAGGTAGAGAAGCGCCGCTCAAGATAGTCATAAATACTTACCACACCGCTTCGGTATAATGTTGGCAGTACGGTGGTGATGAGTAAAAGCATGGCTAGCGGCACTGCTAGCTCATACGAGAGCCAAATTAGGCCTCCCCCCTCGCGAAACCCAACAAATGCAGGGGCGGAGATGAAACTGACCGCAGAGAGCTGGGTCGCCATAACTGAGAGTAACAGTGGTTTCCAGTTTAAGCTTCGACCAGCTAAAAAATAGTCTTTCTTTGACTGCTGACCGCGCAGACTAAAGCCGATTATGAGTAAAGTAATGAGGTAAATCGCAATAACACTGTAATCAAGAATATCCATATAAACGCAAGGTTGTGCAACTGAATATCTACCTTTACATAAACTCGCTCTATTTGCATAACAAAGCGCACAAAAATTGTGTACTTTACATCCAGGACTTTCTCGTCGACTCCACCTCGAATAACACACTATCTACTAGTTTATTAACGTATTCTTCTGGCAGAAACGGAATGGTAACCGCCCCCGAGGCCAGTACAAACTTAATGGTGGCCAGCTTTTTCCGTTTCATAAACACGCTCTGCTTAACGATGACTTGTTGCGCTTTGTAGGGTTCAAAGCACTGATAATCAACGCCTACTCTACCTCGTCTTATGTAAACGTACTTGTTATCGAAAGCTATACCCCATCGCCACCATCTAAGCGTGAGTAACAGCGCTATGGCACTAAAGACAATGAGTGCCCCAAGCATAATATCTAGATGGGACGACACAGCGCCAATAGTGAAAAAGATAATAAAAGGCAACGTCCAGCCCGCAAGCAACCAAAAAGTAATAAATCGCTTACTAATGGTTTGATAATCTTGACCTCGCAGGTCACATCCTGGCATCACTTCTTGACTAAGCGCGAAGGCTTCATCTTCGGTTACCGATGGCACAATAAGCTTATTTGGCGACATCAGTTCTTGCACTTGCTGGCCAGCAGTAGAGTTCTGTTCAAAATACAAATTAACTCGTTTAAGGATTTTATCCAGCCAATCTTGCTTTGCAGTTATCATTTGAATGCGTGATGCACGCATGCTGACTTCCAGCTTATTGAGCAAGCCGCTGCGACGAATATAGCGGTCCCCTGCTCTTGAAAGCGTGTAGCCGTAGAAAGTGAAAAGCGCGCCACCAACACTTAGCAGTGCCACCAATGCCATCAGCATCATAACAACCACAAAGGCATACAAACCAAATTGCCACCACGCTACCGTTTGTTCCCCGACTAACTGATTAAGCTGTAAGCCTTTATCGGCTAACCACTCTGATACAACCCCAAACACATCGTCATAAAAAGGCGCTGCGGCACCCAGTATGATCCAAACGCGATTGTTAGTGATGCCGTGAATAATAATGTCTTTTACGGAACGTCGATTCAGCACTTCTTCACTTGTATGGAGGTTATCTGCTGCTTTAGCCCCCATGCTTTGTGTTCGCAAAGACGAACTTTGTCCATCGGCCAATTCTCCATCATAGACGTCCTCGCTTGATAGCTCATCTCTTTCGCTCACTTCGTGATGCGCTTTTTCATACAACACCTGTTTTTTCAGAGCTTCGGCGTAGGCTTCTGGCACCGCTACTATTTTGGCCTCTTCTTTACCACTTCCTGCCGTATCGAGTACCACTAACGCGTATCCAAAAGGACGATAATAAAAAGGGCGCTCAATCTTAACGTTTTGAATACGCCACAAAGGTAAGTTGGTATAGCGGCGCTGAAACACGCCATGATGAATCTCAACGTGCTGGTTATGCACGCGAAACTTGTACATTAAGAAGCTTATTACGCCACTACCACTTGTAGATAAAAAAAGGATTCCGGCACCTATTAGCACTTCAGGGGACAGTAGGTTATCCCAGATATTGAACGATATGGCTAAGGCGGGAATGGTGTAAATAAGCACTTGAGCCGAGTTGGTAAAATTACGAATAGTAAAATACAAAATAGAAATCAGGGAGAGGCGCTGCCACTCATCACCCGTTTCTACTTTAAGTTTCGGTTCTATCACTCCAGCATCTGGGCCATGGGACTCAAGCGCAGCATCTTCTTTCAGATCTTTTGACTGATTCAGTGTAGGCGCTTGGTTTGAAGAGGTTTCAGATACCGTCATTAGCGTGCACCGATGTCTTTGTGAGCAAGTATGAACTCACGCAACTGCTCTGCCCTTTCAATGCTTAACCCTGGTATTTCAAAGGTATACATTTCCCCACCGGCAGAAAAAACCTGTAGTGAAGCAAGGCCCGCCCATCTTTCCAGAGGCCCGCGATTAACTTCAACGTGCTGAACACGCAAAATGGGTTGGCACGAGAGCTTCCTAAAAATTAACCCAGACTGCTTGCTGATGTCTTGTTCGCGAATGGCGTAAAATATGCGTACATCAGCAAAGAAATGGTACAAGGCCCATACGCTGCCTAAAGCGACGATACCTGCAATAACATACGGATAAGCTTGCAGTAAACCGTCTGGCAATGACCAAAAACTTTGAAATCTTATCGCCGTTGCTATACCTATTAGCACTAGCGCTATCAATAAAATTGAGAACATATTTAGCGCGCGGTACTTTTTGGATATAGGCAATAACGTGAGCGTTTGAAGTGAAGGGATCTCATCAACGCTTAGCTGATTGTTTGAAAATACTGTCTCTTGTTGTGCGCTAATTGCCATCACATTAATTCCTTTTACCACTTATAAATTAAGAACAAGCTGCCGTTTTCCTTATTGAGGTAGGCTAGCGGACAACTCTGTTCCTAGAGATTACTCAAGCACCGGTTTCATAACAAAAAAGAGGGCAAGCCCTCTTTTTTTACATTACCTATTAAAGAGCGCGTTACGCCAACTAGTCATCAACCTGCTGTTCATTCAGCCAATCGTGTAATGCCTTCATGTCGTGCTGAACGGCCATTTGCAGCTCTTCCACCCAATCATGCACGTTCTCCCACCATGTTGGGTGGTCGCCCTGTTGAATTTGATTAGCAATACGCTGTACGCGAGCCAAACCAACAGAGCCAGCGGCTCCTTTAATTTTGTGAGCCTGTGAGCACACTTCTGACTTTTCGTCCGCACTTAAGCTTAGCTGCAGTATTTCCATGTATTCGGGCATTTTTTCTTGGAATACTTTAACGCTAGCTCGCACCATTTCATCCCCTATGGTATCAACTAACATCTGTAATAAGTCCATATCTAAAATGTTACTTAATGTTTTGTTAGGTTCAGGGCGCTCTACTTCACCATCAATTTCTAGCGGCGCAGGCGGTGCATGGAACAACTCGTTAAACACCTCAATAACGCGAGATTTTTTAATCGGCTTAGCAATAACGTCATCCATACCGTTTTCTAAGTATTCATCACGCTTTTTAATGACGTTTGCCGTTAGCGCCACGATAGGCGTTTGCATAACCAGATCTTCTTCAATAATCGTACTTGCCACATCGAACCCGGTCATGTCAGGCAATTGAATATCAAGCAAGATAAGGTCGTATTGGTTTTCCCTGACTTTATCTATGGCTTCTTGCCCCGTCATTGCTACATCGACTTTCTGGCCAAGCTTCTCGAGTAAGGCTTTGGCGACCATTACGTTCAATTCAATATCTTCTACTAACAAGATATTAAGCCCTGTCACTTGAAGCTGCGCCACTTTCATTGGGCTGTTAGAAATTTGAACTGGCAACACAATTTCAAAACGGGTGCCTTTACCCACTTTACTTGAAACGTGAATTTCACCTTTCATCAAGTCGACCATTTGCTTACAAATCGCCAACCCAATACCGGTACCTGTGGCCGATTGGTGGTCAGGGTGATCGACCTGATAGTACATGGCAAAAATTTTATCAATTTCGCTTTCAGGAATACCTACGCCCGTGTCTTCGATCACAAACGTTACGTACGCCTTATCACCATCGGGTTTGGTCGATGAAACCGTGAGGCTCACGTGCCCTTTTTGTGTGAACTTCACTGCGTTAAACAAGATGTTCCACAATATCTGACGAAGGCGCGTACCATCTATTTCAACAAGGCGGGGAAGCGGCTCGTTAATTGTCGTTTTAAGCTCTAGCTGTTTGTCGGCAGCAAGCAGGCGAATAATGCTGCTAAGTTCTTCGGTAAAGTCTTTTAACGATATGGTTTTAAGACTCAGCTCAAGCTTGTCTCTGTCTAACTTATCAAGGTCGATAATATCGTTAAAAATGTTACCTAACGTTATAGCGCTGGCATATATCGTACTGACCCAGTTAAATTGTTCTTCACTCAAGTCGGTATCACGCAGCATACGGCTTAAGCCCACGATTCCGTTTAGTGGTGTGCGTAGCTCATGACTTATGGTTGCGATAAAGCGAGTTTTATCGGTACTGGCTTTTGCTGCAGCATTTTCAGCCTGCTTACGCTCAGTCATATCTCGACCGAACGACAATAAGCCAAGGCGATTACCGTCTTTATCGAAGAAAGGTACACGTTTCATTTCGAAGTAACGACGACGTCCATCGGCAAAGCGAAGCCACAACTCTTCTGTAATACTGGCGTTAGTCTCTAAGACTTCGTGATCACTCGCTACAATTTGACGGGCAAGCTCTTCCTCATATACGTCTTTTGGCGTTAAACCCAGCAACTCTTGCTCGGTTTTACCCGTCATCAGTTCCGCTATGCGGTTACAACCAGCAAACCGACCTTCTTCATTCCGGTAGTATATTAAGTCTGGCGAGGCATCAATGATTGAACGTAACAAGGTTGATAAGCGGCGTGCTTGTGCTTCCTGTTCAGATTTATCCTGAATCTCTTTTTCTAAATCTTTAAACAGCGCCTCACGCTCTTCTTGTGCTTGCTTACGCTGCTCTATCTCGTGGTTAAGCTGCCTGATGTTGCTTTGAAGTTCGCGGTTAAGAAAGACATCTTCTTCTCGCAAGCTTTCTAGTTGGCTGACAACTTCCTTTAAATTGGTGCGTGAATTCTCTAATTGCTTTATTAACTCGCTAAAGAAATAAAGTACCCAAGGCGCAGACAGCATGGTCAGTACAACTGCACTGATAAAATCATCAGGCTGAACCTGGCTTCCCATGCTCACGCGTATTACGTATGAGCCGCCTAGCGTAAACACAAGTGAAAGAACAACAAACAATATGCTGAGCTTTAGAGTGCCAAAACGCTGAACAAATTGGGCAAAGCGAATTGCCCAAGAATCGTTTGGTGAATCTGAATGCATGTACGTCAAATTTAAGCTTATTTTGCGGTTATCCTATCAGGCTTTCACTGCTTCGGGAATGCGCTATGTCAATGCGAGATGCTATCGCCCCGCTTAACGTCAGGATTTAAAGGGAGACTTTTCGGTAATTTCGTTAATGTACTTGGTATTCACCCACCCAACCTTGGTGTAGGAAACTTTTGCCCACTCTCCCCGCTTCTCTAAAACTTTTAACACCTCGCCTTTGTTTAATCCGTTCTCGACCACCCCAAATGAGACGTCAGGCCCTTTTCTCACATTCAATGCATTAGCACTTACGTTTGCCACCCGTTTCACCGGGCTTGCGAGATCTCGTTGTATTTGATCGTGGGCTTCTCGCTGCGAGCTCGATTCACTTGATTCTCTCGCCCATTTGTCGCTTTCACTTTGCAACACCAAAGCTTTGAATTTCTGGAGGGGAAAAGCAGGGCCAGGGTCAACCTTTCTCGCGGGGGCAATCTCTTCGTGCCCAACTACGGTAGAGATATCGTAGTAACTACTCAGTGCTTTACAAATCGATAGTGTCCTTGCAATTTGTACCTCTGTATATTTGTGCCAGTAGCCAATCGATTGCTGGTTGGCGTGTTGCGCAGCCAATACTTCATTCTCACCATAAACTTCGCCAAACCAACTTTCATAAGTACCGTCTCCTCTGGCTTTCAGCTGGCCAGCATTGTCTAATTCAATGCCAATGGAATATTGGTTCAACCCACTGCGACCTTCATAGTGACTCTCTCCTGCATGCCACGCAATTTTATTGGTAGGTAACATTTGCACGATGTCACCGTTACGCCCGACGACAAAATGGGCTGACACGCCGCTGTCGGCATTGGTTAACACATTGACCGAGGAAGCAAGGCTACTACCAGCGGTAAAATGAATAACAATAGTATCGGGAGAGCCAGATTGAAAACGTCCAGGTGTATTAGGAGAAAGCCTGAAACTGATATTGTCGCCAGTTAAAATGTGATCATCTATGCTAAAGGTAGGCGCTGGTGAAGCGTGTAGCGTATTCATACAATAATCCTTATTGTCTTAACGGCACGCCACTACAGTGAATTTTTATTCTTCGCCTTTCACACTAAGCGCACATTCAATTTACACACAGCTCTTTCTTTCAGCATCGTATATAACACTACGAGCCTTACCTGCGGTCAATTTTCAAACAATATAACAAACTGCTTATATGAGTGGAACCATAGCTTTACAATTTAATAAAAATACACCGCAAACCGCTATTGACAACATAAAACATCGAAATATAAGCATATTTATTCAACCAAACAATGCAAATGATAACCAATATCATTTGATTGAAGCGAATTATCCACTTTTCAATATTGATAACATTTTTGTTACAAACATAAACATCCATGCGTAAACATTTGATTATTCTATATTTAATTATATTTATACTAATTCACTATAAAGCTTATACTTTTAGCGTTTGATTTTAGTTTTTAATGTGGGTATTTTGTACGGCCCGCATCGCAATAATGCATAAAAATGCGGAAACGACTGGAATCCTCTAATAATAAAATAACGACAAGAAAGGCGCACGCCGCAAGCAATACCGCTCGCAGGCACAAAAGACGTCTAATAATGTTGTGATACGCAAACCTAGGCGCATCTACACGCAACGCATACCTTGCCCAGTCAAAAGGTTGAAGGAGTTAAGAGATGAGTTTATATAATCCCAATGATTCCCGGGACAACTGTGGGTTTGGCTTAATCGCTCACACTCATGGGGAAGCCAGTCATGAATTGGTAACTACTGCAATACACGGTCTTGACCGTATGCAGCATCGTGGCGGCATCGCTGCCGACGGGAAAACCGGTGACGGCTGTGGTTTATTACTACAGAAACCGGATGCGTTCTTCCATGCAATCGCCGAAGAAAATGGCTGGAAACTCAGCAAAAAATACGGCGTGGGCATGATTTTCTTAAGTCAGGACCCAGTACTTGCGCAAGCCGCGCGTGACGTACTCAATGAAGAACTAGAAAAAGAAACACTTTCAGTAGTGGGTTGGCGCGAAGTGCCTGTCGACCGCTCAGTACTGGGTGAACTAGCGCTAACGGGTGTTCCGCAAATCGAACAGGTATTTGTGAACGCGCCAGCAGGTTGGAGAAAACGCGACCTTGAGCGTCGTTTGTATATGATCCGCCGCCGCGCTGAAAAACGTCTTGAGAAAGATCCCGATTTTTACGTAGCTTGTTTGTCAGGCTTGGTAACGATCTACAAAGGCTTGGTAATGCCAAAAGACTTACCTGCCTTCTACCACGATCTTGCCGATGAGCGTATGCAAAGCGCAATTTGCGTTTTCCACCAACGCTTCTCAACAAATACATTACCACGCTGGCCTCTTGCTCAGCCTTTCCGCTTCCTTGCGCACAATGGTGAAATTAACACCATTAAAGGAAACCGCGACTGGGCCATGGCACGTGCTGCTAAATTCGCAACGCCACTTATTCCAGATCTTAAAGATGCAGCCCCTTTCGTGAATACTGAAGGATCAGACTCATCCTCGCTGGATAACATGCTGGAGCTATTCTTAGCCGGCGGTATGGATTTATTCCGTGCTATGCGGTTACTTGTTCCACCCGCCTATCAAAACAACAAAACCATGGACGATGACCTTCGTGCATTTTACGAGTTCAACTCTATGCACATGGAACCATGGGACGGCCCTGCGGGTATCGTTTTAACTAACGGTCGCCACGTAGCCTGTAACCTTGATAGAAACGGTCTACGTCCTGCGCGTTACGTTATTACTAAGAACGGTTTCATTACCCTAGCCTCAGAAGTAGGAATTTGGGATTACGAGCAAGCTGACGTCATTGAAAAAGGACGTGTAGGCCCAGGTGAAATGCTTGCTGTAGACACATACACAGGCAAAATCTGGCGCTCTACTGAAATTGATGAAGACTTAAAAGCGCGTCACCCTTATAAAGAGTGGCTAGATAAGCATATTCGTCGACTTACACCAATTGAAAAGCTTGATGCGTCGTTAATTGGCAAGCGCGTGTTTGACGACGATGCCATGGCGGTGTACCACAAGCTACACGCCTACAGCTATGAGGAAATTCAACAAGTTGTAAAAGTACTCGCGAAAGACGGTCAAGAAGCCGTTGGTTCAATGGGTGATGACACGCCAATGGCGGTTATGTCATCGCGTCAGCGTACGGTTTACGACTATTTCCGTCAGCAATTCGCACAGGTTACTAACCCGCCTATCGACCCGCTACGTGAAAACCACGTTATGTCGTTGGCAACCTGTATTGGCCGCGAGCAAAACGTATTTAGCGAAACCTCAGGTTACGCCGACCGCGTATTGTTCGACTCGCCAGTGCTAATGTATACCGACCTTAAGCAACTGCGCGAATTTAACCCAGACAACTACTACTCAGAAGTCGTCGAGCTTCAATATGCACCGCAAGAAGGCTTGAAGAAAGCCATCGAGCGCGTGTGTAACGAAGTAGAAATGCTGGTTAAAAACAAGCGTGCTGCATTCGTTATTCTGTCTGACAGAAACATTAAACAAAATCGTTTGGTTATCCCTGCAGCAATGGCAGTTGGAGCGGTACAGCGTCGCTTAGTTGAAAAGTCATTGCGCTGCGATGCTAACGTTGTTGTTGAGACAGCAAGTGCCCGCGATCCACACCATTTCGCGGTGTTGATTGGTTTAGGTGCTACTGCGGTTTATCCATTCCTAGCATACGAAACCATTGAGCAGCTTTGTGAAAAAGGCGAGCTAGATATATCTCCTATGCAGGCCACGTTGAACTACCGTAAGGGTATCAACAAGGGCTTGTATAAGATCATGTCGAAAATGGGTATTAGTACCGTTGCTAGCTACCGTAGCTCTAAACTGTTTGAAGCAGTGGGTATTAACAACGAAGTGATGAAGTTATGCTTTAAAGGTGTGACCTCACGCATTCAAGGTGCGGGCTTCGATGATTTCCAGCAAGATCTTATCAACCTAAACCGTATTGCTTGGCTTAAGCGTAAATCTGTCGATCACGGCGGCTTGCTTAAATACGTGCACGGTGGCGAGTATCACGCCTATAACCCAGACGTAGTCAGTACGCTTCAAAAGGCTGTGGTGTCTGGTAACTACGACGACTACCAGCAATATGCGAAGCTTGTTAACGAGCGTGCGCCTGCGCACATTCGCGACTTGCTAGCTATAAACCCTGATTGCGACCCTATTGATATTAGTGAAGTAGAAGCACCGGAAAATTTATTCCCACGCTTTGATACGGCAGCAATGTCAATTGGTGCACTAAGCCCTGAAGCGCACGAAGCGCTAGCGATCGCTATGAACCGCTTGGGCGGTCAGTCCAACTCAGGTGAAGGTGGCGAACACCCTTCTCGCTTTGGAACTGAAAAGAACTCTAAAATTAAGCAGGTGGCTTCAGGTCGCTTTGGTGTGACGCCTCACTATTTGGTTAACGCTAACGTTATTCAAATTAAAGTGGCGCAAGGTGCAAAACCGGGTGAAGGCGGTCAGCTTCCTGGCGATAAGGTAAATAAGTACATCGCACAGCTACGATTCTCTGTGCCGGGTGTAACCCTTATTTCACCACCTCCACACCACGATATTTATTCAATTGAAGATTTGGCACAGCTAATTTTCGATTTGAAACAGGTTAATCCAACGGCACTTATATCCGTTAAGCTAGTATCTGAGCCGGGTGTTGGTACCATTGCAACGGGTGTAGCGAAAGCCTATGCCGACCTTATTACCGTTTCTGGTTACGATGGCGGTACAGGTGCAAGCCCGCTAACATCAGTTAAGTATGCGGGTAGTCCGTTCGAACTTGGTTTGTCTGAAACGCAACAAGCGCTTATTGAAAACGGCTTACGTCACAAAGTACGCGTTCAAACCGACGGTGGTTTGAAAACAGGCTTAGACGTAGTAAAAGCCGGTATTTTAGGTGCTGAGAGCTTTGGTTTTGGTACAGGTCCAATGGTGGCGTTAGGCTGTAAATATTTGCGTATTTGCCACTTGAACAACTGTGCGACCGGTGTTGCAACGCAAGATCAAAAACTGCGTGACGACCACTTCATTGGCTTACCTGATATGGTAATGAACTACTTCAAGTTTATTGCTCAAGAAGTACGTGAAATCATGGCGTCTATGGGTATTGCTAAGTTCGACGACCTTGTTGGTCGCACAGAGCTACTTAAAGTTTTAGATGGCATTACCGCTAAGCAGAACCGTTTAGATTTGTCTCCGTTACTAGCGCAGCCTAAAGCAGGCGATCATACGCGCTTATTCTGTTCACAAACGACTAACGCACCTATCGATAAAGGTGAGTTGAACGCGCAGATGCTTAAAGACGGTCAGCAAGCGGTTGTTGACGGTAAGTCTATTACTCTTAAATACCCTATCCGCAATACGGATCGTTCTGTCGGCGCATTGCTGTCGGGTGAAATTGCTAAACATCATGGTAACCACGACTTTGAAGACACACCTATCAAAGTTGAACTTACCGGTACAGCAGGTCAGAGCTTCGGTGTGTGGAACGCTGGCGGACTGCATATGCACCTTGAAGGTGATGCCAACGATTATGTAGGTAAAGGGATGACTGGCGGTAAGCTTGTTATTTACCCACCTCGCAATATCTCGTACGACCCCCACGACAGCGCCATTATGGGTAACACCTGCCTTTACGGCGCAACAGGCGGAAAGCTGTTTGCAGCTGGCCGTGCAGGCGAGCGCTTTGGCGTACGTAACTCTGGTGCTATTGCGGTAGTGGAAGGCATTGGCGATAACGGCTGTGAGTATATGACAGGCGGTATTGTTGCTGTACTTGGTCCGGTTGGCGTTAACTTCGGTGCCGGTATGACAGGTGGTTTTGCTTATCTTATGGATGATGGCAACGACCTTGATAACCGTGTAAATGCCGAACTGGTCGATGTAATGCCAATTGAAGATAAAGCGATTCTTGCTGAGCACTTACGTGGCTTAATTAATCAGCATTACGAAGAAACAGGAAGCGAGCACTCGTTGTCGTTGCTTACTGATTTCGCCGCAACGCTGAAACGCTTCAAGCTTATTAAGCCAAAAACCAGTGATGTGAAAAACTTGCTTGGTCACATTAGTCGTTCAAGTGCTGAATTACGCATTCAGGCTCAGTAGGAGGATTTAGTTTATGGCAAAGAACGTATATCAATTTGTCGATGTTGAACGTATCGATCCGCCTAAAAAGCCGATCATGGTTCGTAAACAAGAGTTCGCGGAGATTTATCAGCCGCTGAGCCAATCTCAAACCGAAGGCCAAGCAGATCGCTGCTTGGACTGCGGTAACCCATACTGTGAATGGAAGTGCCCAGTGCACAACTACATTCCTCAGTGGTTAAGCTTGGCGAACGAAGGCCGCATTTTAGAAGCTGCGGAACTTTCTCATAAAACCAACAGCTTGCCTGAAGTATGCGGCCGCGTATGTCCTCAGGACAGACTGTGCGAAGGTGCATGCACGCTGAATGATGACTTTGGTGCAGTGACCATTGGTAGTATTGAAAAATACATTACCGATACGGCATTCAAAATGGGCTGGCGCCCAGATTTGTCTGACGTAGTATGGACCGACAAGAAAGTGGCGATTGTAGGTGCTGGCCCTGCTGGTCTTGCATGTGCTGATATTCTGGTTCGTAACGGCGTTAAACCTGTTGTTTACGATAAATACGAAGAAATTGGTGGCTTACTTACATTTGGTATTCCGTCTTTTAAATTAGAGAAAGACGTGATTAAGCTTCGCCGCCAAATCTTTACCGAGATGGGTGTTGAATTCGTACTTAACACCGAAATTGGCAAAGACATTCAGTTCCAGGATTTGCTTGATAAATACGATGCCGTTTTCCTAGGCATGGGTACATACAAGTCGATGCAAGGTGGTTTTGATAACGAAGAAGTAGAAGGTGTTCACGAAGCACTACCTTTCCTTATCGCCAACACCAACCGCGTTATGGGTCTTGAAAAAGACCCTGCTGATTACATTGATATGAAAGGCAAGCGCGTAGTGGTATTAGGTGGTGGTGACACCACCATGGACTGTGTACGTACGTCAATTCGCCAAGGCGCGGCACAAGTAACTTGTGCATATCGTCGTGACGAAGAAAGCATGCCGGGCTCTCGCCGTGAGGTTGTAAACGCAAAAGAGGAAGGGGTTGAGTTTAAATTCAACCTTCAGCCGCTAGACATTGCAGTAGACGAAAACGGCAAAGCCTGTGGCGTTAAGCTGGTTAGAACCGAAATGGGGCCGCCAGATGCCAATGGTCGCCGCCGCCCTGTTGAAGTAGAGGGTTCAGAGCACATACTAGAAGCTGACGCGGTAATTATCGCCTTTGGCTTCCAGCCAAGCCCTGCACCATGGTTTGCTGACTTCGGCATTATGCTAGATGAAAAAGGTCGCGTACGCGCGCCATCTGCTGGCAAATTTGCTTACCAGACCTCTCACCCGCAAGTCTTTGCCGGTGGCGATATGGTACGTGGTAGTGACTTGGTTGTTACTGCTATCGACGAAGGCCGTAAAGCCGCTGAGGGCATTATGGATTACATCGGGGTTTAAATTTTCTTATACCCCCTTCCATTGAAAGATGGAAGTTCTAATGCAAAAAGCTCGATAGCTCCGCTATCGAGCTTTTTTATGCACGCTTGGATAATACGGAAAACCCTAAAAGCATACGTTAATAGACCAAGGTTTAGTTGAAGCGCGAGGTTTACGACTCTACTATCGTAAAGGTAATTAAAAACATCGAACGTTGGATAAAGAATCTGTCTATGAAGCACTTAAACACGAAGAAACTTGTACTTTGTTTAGCTCTGGCATCGGCGATGAGCAATACCAGTTTTGCTGATACCATTGCTGTAGATTCTTCATTGAACGCTCAAACTAAAAACCAAGCCGAGAAACATTCACCGATTAAGTCAAGCGTTGTGTCTTGTCCTTCTGATTTTCAGCAGGTCAAAATTGCTGAAGATGCGAGGCAATGCCAAGCATTTGACAAGAACATGACAGCCGTGATGGTTTACCACTCTCCTCGTTCACCCAATGAAATGCTAAACGTTTATCAAACGGCACACCCCTCTTTAAAGGCCCATGCGCCAATTAGCGGTCGAACCTTGCTATCCTCTAACGATAAGGCGGTCAGGGTAATAATTAGCCCGGATAAAGCTGGCTCTCAAGTGGATATTCTCGTTACATCTACAAATAAATAATCCCTATTCACAGCAGTGCAACAAAGTTTGCTCATGTTGGCATCTGCTTTGCAATTTCATCAATAACTACTCCACTGCGGTGGTAGGTGTCATTTTTATGACGCTCATACTGTGAACCAAGCTCAAGCTTTTTCTGCAAAAAACGAATTTGCTGGCATTTGAGCGTTGCACGCCGTGGACTTTAACTATTGATATTTGCGAGGGTTACGATGGAATTGGCAATTATTCTAATGATGTTACTTATTGTCGTTGCACTAGGTGCCATAAAGTTGTCAGACGGTGGTGTCGCTTTTCCATTTAGGCGAAAGCCACAGCTATTCACGCCTGTTGAACATTCTTTTCTAAACCTGATTGAGCAGGCCATGGGAAGAGAGTTTCGCATCGTGTGCCGTGTACGCCTTAACGATTTGGTGGCAGTTCGCCAGTCTGCGAATAAAAAGACAGCAAGCCAAGCCATCAGCAGAGCTTCAAGTAGACAGCTTGATTTTGTATTAGTAGACAAACACGACATGAGCCCAGTACTCGCTATCGATTTAGTTCATAGCCAAGGAAAAGAAGGCTATAAATCGCAAAAAGATTGGTTTGTATCTGGTGCACTCGATGCCGCCGGCCTTCCTCATGCACGAATTAAAGTAAAATCTGGCTACTCGGTTGAGGATATCCGCGAATGTTTGGAAAACAAGCTCATTCCATATCGCCGTATACAGCAGAAAATGGCGCAGTTACCAACACATAACCCTGAACCTCCTAAGCGCCCTACTCGCCCAGTGCGTTCAAGCAGACCAGCTGCTGCTTAAAACATAGGCTCCACTTCCCCTAGCCTTTGTTGCTTTGCTATTTTCTTACTCTCAAATAGCGGTAACAAAGGCATTTTTCTGTCAGTTTGCCCGTTTTCCTTATACAATTAATCCATTCGTTAAACTCCCTTAACACCGTCGGTATAGTTATGAAAAAAATTGGTATTTTAGGTGCAATGGATGAAGAAGTTGCGCTACTTAAAGCGTCACTTTGGAATGTTAAAGAAACCCAGTGGAAGCACCTGACATTTTACGAAGGCACACTTAACGACATAGAAGTGGTACTTGTAAAATGCGGTATTGGTAAAGTGGCAGCAGCAATTGCTACTACCGTACTTATTGAGCAGTACGCCCCCGATGCTGTTGTAAATACCGGTTCTGCCGGAGGTTTCGACAAGAACTTAAACATTGGTGATTTAGTGATCGCCAGCCACGTTATTCACCATGATGCCGATTTAACCCATTTTGGTTACAAGCTCGGTCAATGCGCAGGTATGCCTGAAGATTTCCGTTGCGATACAAGGTTAATGGAAGCGGCTCGTAGTGCTGCCACAGGCATAACGTCGCTACAGTCGACAACAGGTTTAATCTGTACGGGCGATGCGTTTATCGGTAGCGACGAAGCGGTAGCAGAATTGCGTGAAAACTTCCCAGACATGAAGGCGGTTGAGATGGAAGGTGCTGCTATAGGTCAGACTTGCCATATGCTCGACACGCCTTTCCTTGTCATTCGTTCATTGTCAGATATTGCAGGAAAAACGTCGTCAGTGAGCTTTAAAGAGTATTTAGATACTGCCGCTAAGCACTCAGCACAACTTGTTATGGCAATGATTAAGGCCCTCGCAAAATAAGATGACAGAGGTAATTAGCGACCCGCAATACCAGTCGCTATTCGTACTTTGGCTGGCTATCGCTGTTGACGCGTTATGGCGCTGGCCCCCAAGTACTCATCCATTGACACTTATGCGCTACCTTGTTCAGCAAATGGGGCGCAAAGTAGTACCCTCTCGCGACTACGGTCGATCTCAACACTATATTTCAGGCTCGCTAGCCGCCTTAGTTCTTCTTACGCCATTGGTAATATGTGTTGCTATCTTAGTGTATATGGCTCAGTACCCCGTATTCTTTGAGGCAATTATGCTAGTCGCACTACTCGATTACGGTTACCAGCGTCAGCAATTTAAAAAAGTGTTGGCGAGTGTGGGCAGAAACAAAAAGTCTCTCGCCCGTGAAATGGTGCAGACCATTACCGCCAGACAATGTGACTCACTTACCGACATAGGTATCGCTAAGGCCGCGATAGAGTCGCTATGGCTTAAATTTCTTTATCTTTATTGCGGTGTCATTTTTTATTTTGTAGTGGCAGGCCCCATAGGCGCGCTCATTTATCGATTGCTTTTGCTTACATCTTGGCAGTGGCATTACCGAACCCCCGCAATGACTTTCTTTGCCAAACCTGTGCGCAAGCTGGTTTATTTACTTAATATTCCACCTGCGGTCATTGGCGGATTGATAACCCTGCTAGTCAGCCATCCTTTTAAGGGATTTCGCGCCATGAAACGCTCTCCGGTTAAAGATAAAACGTCACTGCTACTCGCCCTTATGGGTGGTGTACTTGATATAAAACTTGGCGGGCCAGCAATTTACGCGAACAAAAAAATTCGATACCCCCGTGTGGGTGGCGTTAACGAAGTAAAGTACTCTCACATGTTGGCGGCCAAAAATACCGTTACTCATGCCATGATTGCGGTCAGCGCCTTCGCATCGTTAGCAATGCTGATAATGGCGGTGGCTTAATGAAAACGGCAGTAATGATGAAGACCATATTTTTTGTAATTTTAAGCTATTTACCTCTTCTCACATTTGCTAACTCAGAATCAGACGTCGAGATAAATCAACTATCTCATGCAAGTCAATTTGCTTCCGCCGATGTTGCACCAAACTCGGAATCAAGCCCATTATCAAATCCCGCCGAGCTAAAAATAGTCAGCCTTGCCCCTCACCTTACAGAGTGGGCGTTTAGTTTGGGGTTAGGCGCTAATCTTATAGGTGTAAGCGACTATAGTGACTACCCTGACGCCGCGAAAAACATTAAGCGCGTGGCGGATTTTCAAGGTGCAGATATTGCTGCAATTGTTGCTCTAGAACCCGATTTAATCTTGGCCTGGGAAGGAGGCAATAAGCCGCAAGATATTCATAAGCTTTCATCCATGGGGCTTAATGTATTTAGCAGTAAGATTGAGAGCATCACTGATATTGCCAGTGAAATAAAAAGGCTTGGCGCCCTTACTCACACGCAACAAAAGGCAACCCAGCTCAGTAATGACTTTCTCAACGAGTTAAGTCAACTTAGAAATAAATACGACAAAGCGCCGTTGATACCGGTGTTTTACTACTCATGGACGGCTCCCCTTATGACCATAGGGCCCGACGCGTGGGGTAATCAGCTATTGAATGTATGTGGAGCAGAAACTCTATTTGCAGACAGTCCGGTAGATTATCCTCAAGTGGCGGTTAAGGATGTACTTACTCGCCAACCTCATGCGCTCGTTGCGGCGTCTAAAAGTTCATATTCAGAGCTTGAAGTGTTTTGGCGCGACCATCGCGTTTTCCTCAAAGCCCCCCTAATTGTGGTGGATCCTGACGTTACCAGTCGCTTTTCATTGCGATTAATAAATGAACTGAAAGTGCTCTGTAAAGGTATTAAAGAAGGTGCATAAGCGCTATACTTTGCGCCTAGTTATATAGTTTTTCTGAGTGTAAATTACACTTAAATAAACCCGTCCATGGGCTAATGTTTGGTATAGTAAAGCAGGTCAATACTTCAATAGAAAGGTAAGAGTTTTTATTCATGCGGATTGTTGTTGCGGGTTTTCTTGTTGTTATCAGTGTTGCATTATTTGTGTCGCTTCAGTGCACAGCAAAAGCGACCGCTCAATCCTCTGTCGCCGCCTCTCCCTACCTAATTGAACGAGTAGCAAATAACGAGTGGTTACTTATTGACGTCCGCTCCCCGCAAGAGTTCGCCGATGGCCATATCCCTGGCGCGGTAAACATGCCCCACGAAAATATTAATGACTATTTGAGTGAGCTAGAAAACCACAAGAACAAACCCATTATTATTTACTGCCGCTCTGGCAGAAGAGCGAAACTGGCCATGAAAGTGCTAGAGGAAGCCGATTTTTCAGAAGTTATGCACTTAGAGGGCGATATGTTGGGTTGGAGTGCCGCAGGCATGACCGTAGACAGGATGTAGCGCCTCTATTCAGCCTTCCCTATTCGCATCCTCTGCCCCAACATTCTTACTTGGGTTAGTGGTGTCATAAAGTTAGGTTGCAGGCTGACCACTGTGTGTAACTGAGCCCCTGTGATACACTCTTTTTATCCGACGATTGTATGAAACACCCATGAAAATAGATATTGCGACCCCGGCCATGTTATTTCCGGCAATTTCCCTATTGTTGTTAGCTTACACCAATCGCTTTTTGACGCTTGCTACCATCATTCGAAATTTCTCGAAGGAAGAAAGAGATGAAAATACTCAAGCACAAATCAAAAACCTTAGATTGCGCATTCAGCTGATTAAACGCATGCAAATAGCAGGTGTGGGTAGCTTTTTTCTATGCGTGGTGTCGATGTTGGCAATTTACCTTACCTATCAGCAGGTTGGCAATTGGGTATTCGCGGCAAGCTTGGTGTCTCTGCTTTACTCACTATGGATGTCGGTGAGAGAAATATTGATTTCCGTGGAAGCCTTGGATGTACACCTTGACGGAATGAAGAACGCCTCGGGCAAAGACAAAGTATGAGAACTACCAATCATATGAATCATTTACTTCAAGACGAAATAAGCTACGAGCCACTAGCTCCGAAATATTTCGCTGGCGTTATTTCTCTTGGTAACTTCGTGCACGGTGACAACTACCTGACCGACGAACTGCTCGCTGATTATTTCGCAAAAAGTTTTGTCGACGACCTTAATGCTAGCTGGGTAGCATTATACAAAAACAACGTAGTGGGCTTCAGACTAACCTTTGCCCATACTCAGTGGCAAACCGACGAGTGGTGTACACCTTCTCTTTGGCCGGTAAACGCGAACGCTGTGTGTTATTTCAAATGTAATACGGTAGACCCGGCTATGCAGGGTTGTGGAATTGGCAGCCGGTTGCTGAGTAAATCTATAGAATGCGCTCAGGCTCAAGGTGCCAAAGCAGGGTTGGCACATATTTGGTTGGCAAGCCCTGGCAACAGCGCATTTAAGTATTTCACCAAAAATGGGGGGCAGCTTATCAAGAAACACCCCAACAAATGGCGCTACGCATCTATTCACGAAGGCTACGATTGTCCTGTATGCGAGGGTTATTGCGAGTGTGAAGGTGCGGAAATGCTACTTCAATTTCAAGCCCCATAAGTACGACACTGTTAACAACGTTTTCATTCTATGACCTACGATCCTCTTATTTCACGCGGCGTTTCTTCAATGTTACCCGCGGCAAACAGCTACTGGCATGCCACGCATAAACCACCGACAATGCCGCCTTTAAATAAAAAGGTGAGCACCGAATACCTCGTTATCGGTGGTGGTTATACTGGTCTTTCAGCTGCCATCACTCTTGCCCAAGCTAAACAAGAAGTCACGCTACTTGATGCAAATTCGCTGGGATTTGGCTGTGCGGGCCGCAACGGGGGCTTTATTCTATCTGGTAGCGGCCGATTGAGCTTAAGCGCCATAGAAGACAAGTGGGGTCGCGACGTCGCCAGAGCTATGCAGGACGAGTTTGATGGCGCGGTACATCTGCTTAAACAACGTATTGCAGACTTTGATATGCAGGTCGATTTGGTAGAAGGCCCCTATTTAAAACTGGCTCATAGCCCAAAGCAAGCCGAACTACTCTGTGCCAGTGCTAAGCATCTTGAGTCACACTTCAACGTACCGAGCTCTCCACTTAGTGAAAAAGACCTTACTTCGCGCTTTGGTATTGAAGGGGCGTATGGTGGCGTCGAGCTAGAGGGTGCATGCTTACACCCATTAAAATTAGTAAGCGAATATGCAAGAGTAGCAAAGGAGCTTGGAGCAACGCTTTTTTACGACTCACCAGCCATTCGCATTGAAAAGCACAAGACCGGATATATTGTCGCAACACCCAGCGGGTCAGTTTCGGCCAAACACATACTCATTGCTACTAATGCTTATACTCCTAAGCGCTTCCATGACAGCGTAGACAATAAGCAATTTCCTGTTCAGTCGAGCATTTTTGTCACTGCGCCATTGAGTAGCGAACAGCGCGCAAAGTCTGGCCTAACCACGCCAATGAGCTTTATGGATACGCGGATGATGAAATACTACTACCGTGTTTTGCCAGATGGCAGATTATTATTTGGCGGTCGTGGTGCCGTAAAAGGTAAAGATGCAGATAACGCGTCAGAGAAACAGCGACTATACCGCGCCATGGTAAAAAGCTTCCCTTCACTTAGCGGTATAGCCATGGATTACTTTTGGAGTGGTTGGGTAAGTGTATCGTTAGACAGCATGCCCCGGATTTTTATCGACAATGAGGTTAGCGGCAACAATTCTAACCGCTCTAGCGGTAATATCGGTTACGCCATGGGGTATTGCGGTTCGGGCGTATCTTTTGCCGCGTTTGCAGGGCAGCGACTCGCTCAACGTATGATGGGTAGCAATGACGTCGATTTATCGCTTCCCCTTTATCGTTCTCCTTTGAAAACCTACCCCTTTGCGAAAGCAAGAAGGCTGGCACTGCATGGCTTGTACCAATGGGCGAAAATAGCAGAACGCTAGTAATGGTTATAATTTACGATTCACCTTAATGTTAAGCATTGCATACTGTCTATAAATTGGGCTATTTTAGGTATCTATCCTTTGACGGAGTCACCTCATGTCATATATCGATGCCTTTGCTGTAGCCGTTCCCACTGAAAATAAAGCGTTATACATTGAGCACGCCAAACTCGCCGGCGATATTTTTAAAGAGTATGGTGCGACTAAAATACTTGAAGCTTGGGGTGACGATGTCCCTGAAGGGGAAGTCACGTCTTTCCCGATGGCTGTTAAAGCCAAAGAAAATGAAACCGTGGTGTTTTCCATTGCATTTTGGCCTTCAAAAGAAGTACGAGATACTGCATGGAAAAAGGTGATGGAAGATCCTAGAATGCAGGAAAACGAAAACCCCATGCCTTTCGACGGTAAGCGCCTTATTTATGGGGGCTTCGCTCCTATTCTTGAATTATAAAGGTACAGCTCTTCGCTATTTCATATCGTCTATTTTCGCTAACGCCGACGGCAAGTCGGCGGCTAACTTTTTGTACCGGCGGTATACGATTAAAACGACCACACTGTTTATCAAAAGCTGTGTTCCCCACAGCGTGAAGGCGTTAAACATGAGTACATTAAAGACGGCGAGTGCCAGCAGTCCACACCACAAAGCCAAGCATCCATAGAGGCTGATTTTCCAGTAATGTAATTGTTGTTTTAATTGGTTTTGTTTAAACGCCAACATTGACTGAACGTCTAACGTCTGGACCTTCCACTGTTTTTGCCTTACCCAATATCCCCATGCCCCGAAAGCGGCGGGAATAGGTGTAAGTAGCATGAAAAGCAAAAATTGATATGTGCTAAGTGGCTCGAACAACACCAAAGTTAAACACCACACAGAAACCGCTAGCCCTAGCACCAAATCAACGGCACCTTTTAATTTAAGTTTAAGTCTTGCGCTCTTGGTTTCTTTAATCAGGGCATCTGTATCTACTGAAGGGGTTGCATCCTTGTAGGCACTTTGCCACTGAGCGAGTTGCTTATCTAGTTCGCTCATCTGCGAGCCGTCGTCGCTTATGGCTGTTTTATCTTCGCTCAAGGCTGTTTTATCTTCGCTTATGGCTGTTTTATCTTCGCTCAAGGCTGTTTTATCTTCGCTCAAGGCTTTTTTGTTATCGCTCAAGGCTGTTGCTCCATTATCTGCGTTAGCTGTTGGCGGGCGCGGCTTACTCGCTTAGCGACGGCAGTCTCTTTGATACCTAACATATTAGCTATTTCCAGCTGACTGAAACCTTCTAAAAGCAATGCCAGTACCTGTCTGTACTTTAGTTCTAGCTGACGTAAGCCTGTCATGAGATCCATCGCATTTTCTTGTAACGTGGCATCCCGAGATGAGCTGGCGCTGGTTGTGTGAGAAGAATCAAACTCGCCGTCATGGGTAAACTCTTGACGCCGCTGCTCTTTAATCACGTGATCAACCGCCTTGTTATGCGCGACTTTGGCAACAAACGTTTTCACACTTGCCTCACCGCGAAAGCCACTATCACTGTCTTTTGAGGCTCCTTCAAAAGCGCGCCAAACCGCCAGTGACATTTCTTGTATCAGCTCATCTTGAAGTGATTTATTAGCCTCAAATGTTGCCGCAATACGCGCCATGAGCGGCGCGTATTCACTAAGCAGTTTTTCTATTTGAATGGTTTCTTTCACTGCATTTCCATTTTTATTATTTTTTAATTCCACGCTTTAAGTGAGCAGTTGAATTACGCTTCCTAGCTGATTAGCGAAATAAGCGCTGGTAAGCAACAAAGCACATACATGAAACAATAGGGCCAAACACTAATCCCGACAATGCGAAAGTATAGGGCGCAAGTGCAACTGTTAAGAAAATCAGGGCACCTATTATCAACATCGGCTTATAAGCGCCCACTACTGCAGCAATACTATTTGTAAAAGATGCTGGGATTGAGCGATGTTTTAAAATAAGCAACATAGGTACAAATAAAAGCAGTAAATTTATTGGTGTTGCCGAGCCCATCATTAGCCCGACCTTCCAAGCGGGTACATCTACTACAACACCATTTGCTAACGCCGCCACTGAATCTGCGCCCATTAACATAGCGCCAATTTGAAATTGGATCCACGCGATTACTGGCCCGGTCAAACTCCACAAGGCAACATTTGTCCATGAGCGCAGGGTTCCGCCCGACAATCTCAGCTTGTTATTTTCTGCTAAGTTGGCAATGGCCAGCCACATCACGGTAGCCAGAAGCGGACCTATCCATTTCGATATGCCTAGGCCAATTGGCCCTGCTAACGCTTGAATGAGCCCCGCGGCAAATAAGGTAACAAAAGAAAGCCCCAATAATTTAAAAGGCGCTTTTACGAAAAGCTGCCAACCCTCTTTCAGCCATGTGAACGCTTCCTTCGCAGGAAGACTCTTGTTAGCTTGATGGTATGTTGCACTTGTTGAAGTTACCGTTGTCATGTTTTTATCCTTTGCATTGCGTAAGCGTTAGTATTGAGTTTCACTGTTGTTTCATCCCAGCCTGCTACGCGTTAACTGCTTATCGTACAGTTGGGTTCATTGATTGATTTTTCCCCTATAGACGATAGCGATTGCAAAAACCTGACAAACTTTTTCAAAAAAAAGTAAGAAAAATAAAAAAACTTTTAGCGACAATTACTTATAAACGTTAAAGTCAATATCCCCACTGTTAAATTTGGCTTGAAGCTCAACTTTGTATGAGTAATTAGGGCCTTCTAAAAAAATAATCCCCCTACTTTCCTCTAGTACTTATATTTCAGGCAAAAAAAAGCCCGCTTAACTAAGCGGGCTTTCAAAAACTATCAGAAAAACATTAGGCTAGTGTAATACGCGCAAACTTGCGTTTACCCACCTGATACACATTTTCACCTTTTTCGGTGATTACTAAGCGGGTGTCTTCCACTTTGTCGCCGTTAATTTTTACTGCGCCTTGCTTAATCATGCGCATAGCATCTGAAGTCGAACCTACAAGGTTAGCTTCTTTCAACAAGTTACCAATGGCAATACCGTCATCGCTTAATGCAATTTCAAGCTCAGGCATGTCGTCAGGAATAGCATTTTTCTGGAAACGTTGAATAAAGTCCTGATGCGCGCCTTCTGCTGCTGCGTCGTCATGGAAACGTGCAATAATTTCTTTCGCCAGCATGATTTTGATATCACGTGGGTTTTCACCGTTTGCAACGCGAGTTTTAAGTTCAGCAATCTCTTCTAGCGGACGGAAGCTTAGAAGATCATAGTAACGCCACATCAAATCATCAGAAATAGACATCACTTTACCAAACATGTCGTTTGGCGCGTCTGTAATACCAATGTAGTTGTTCAAAGACTTAGACATCTTCTGAACACCATCTAGACCTTCAAGAAGCGGTACCATCACAATAGACTGTTGAGTGAGTCCTTGCTCTTTTTGAAGCTCACGACCCATTAGTAAGTTAAAGCGCTGGTCTGTACCACCTAATTCAACATCAGATTTAAGCGCTACCGAGTCCCAACCTTGCACCAACGGGTACAGGAACTCATGAATAGCAATTGGCTGACCGTTGTTATAACGCTTTTTAAAGTCATCACGCTCTAGCATACGAGCAACCGTCTGACTTGCAGCAAGTTTGATCATGCCCGCCGCACCCAGGTCGTCCATCCACTCAGAGTTAAAACGTATTTCCGTTTTATCTTCGTCAAGGATCTTGAACACCTGTTCTTGATACGTTTTCGCGTTCTCTAATACCTGTTCTTTACTTAAAGGCTTGCGTGTTACATTTTTACCTGTAGGATCGCCAATTAGGCCAGTAAAATCGCCAATAAGAAAAACAACTTTGTGGCCTAGTTGCTGAAATGTACGCAACTTGTTGATCAACACAGTGTGACCAAGATGCAGATCAGGCGCAGTTGGATCAAAACCCGCTTTGATAGTAAGGGTTTTGCCGGATTTTAGTTTTTCAATTAAATCCTCTTCGGGGAGTATTTCATCAACGCCCCGTTTAATCTCAGCTAGCGCTGTTTGCCAATCTTTCATTTGTACGTCACACTCTTAAAAAAACTGTATATTCAATATTGGCGGGCATTTTACGCGTACAACGGAACCATTAAAAGGTTTGCGCGTCAAAAAACGGATTACAAACAGTCATGTTGTTAAACCCAACAGCTTTTAACGTTAATTCAGAGTACTGAATTAACGTGGACTCAAGAGATAATCTCGACGATAAGAGCTATTGGGTGTAACAATTTGCGCTAACAATATAATGAGAAAAGTTGCATTTTTGAGCAACGTATGTGAAATAGTGTTGTGCACATAACATTTCTCAGGTGGGCAGTAGTATGAGAAAGAAATTAGACGCTTCTAAAGCGCTCAATTTATTTAAAAAATTACCGAAACAGCACAGAACTGGGTTAGCAGTAGCTAGCTTATTTCTGGGTGGGCTTATTCTTTTTCCAAGTGAACCAGTAGAAGCCAGTCGCCATCAAGAAGCACACATTCTGGATGCGGGCGTCCGCTATCCGGTGGAGCTTCATATTGCACCGTCAACCAACGTATTTTCTGGTGAAGAAGAATCTTCATGGCAGACGTACAAGGTGCGCAGTGGCGATACATTAGCAAAACTATTTAAGCGTGCTGGCTTCACTTCGCGTGACGTATATAACGTAACGCAGGCAGGTGAGCTTACGAAAACGCTGGTTACTTTATTGCCTGGCGATGAACTTTCGTTTAAAGCAAATAAAGACGGCAGCTTCGGCGAGTTGAAGTACAAATTGTCTTCGACTGAAACCCTGTTTGTACGTCCAGAATCGTCGGATGAGAACAGCGCCTTAACCGCTGAGCTTGAAAAGCGAGATGTAGACATTCGCTACAACTTCGCCCAAGGTGAAATTCACTCAAGTTTTTGGAATGCCGCCAGTGAAGCAGGTTTAACCAGCAATCAAATTATGAATTTGGCTGGCATTTTCGGCTGGGATATCGACTTCGCTATTGAGATCCGATCTGGCGATACGTTTAACGTAGTATTCGAAGAGCAGTACATTGATGGTGAATTTGTCGGTTACGGCGACATCGTAGCAGCGGAATTTACCAACCAAGGCGAGCATTTTAGTGCTATTCTTCACGAAGATGGCACATACTACACGCCTGAAGGGCGCAGTATGCGTAAGAGCTTCCTGCGTGCGCCAGTGAATTTTAGATATGTAAGCTCTAACTTCACAAAAGCTCGCTTCCACCCAGTGCAAAAGCGTTGGAAAGCGCACCGCGGTACAGATTACGTTGCTGCGGTTGGTACGCCAATTATGGCTGCGGGTGACGGTAAAGTAATTAAAGCGGGATACGATAAATATAACGGTCACCATGTTTTCATTCAGCATGGCGAGAAATACACGACCAAATATCTTCACTTTAAGAAGCGTGCAGTGAAAGTGGGAGATACGGTTAAGCAAGGCCAAACCGTGGGCTATTTAGGTAGTTCAGGTATGGTTACTGGCGCCCATCTTCACTACGAGTTCTTAGTGGATGGTGTTCACCGAAACCCTCGTACGGTAGAGCTACCGAAGGCGCTTCCTATTGCTAAGGAAGAGAAAGAAAGATTTATGGAAATAGCCGCAATACGCCAAGAGCAGCTAGATAATAACAAGCGCATTATGCTTGCGATGCAATAGCGGCGACTAGATGGCAAAATATATTGGCCTGATGTCAGGTACTAGCATGGACGGCGTCGACGCCGTCCTATGCGATATTTCACATACGTCTTGTACTACCCTCGCCGCCCATTCAATTCCTTATTCTGCCGAATTACTTACTGCACTCAATGCACTATGTAGTGAAGGTCCTGATGAACTTAATAGTTTAGCCATCGCTGATAGACTGGTTGCTGAAACCTTTGCAAAGGTCACCTTAGCGCTGCTTGAGAAAAACAACCTACGTCCCTCGGACATTACGGCTATCGGCTCGCACGGCCAAACCGTGCGTCACCACCCGAATTCCGATGTATTGTCAGCACACTTTGCAGAATCATCCATACGCGGCTTCACCTGTCAGATAGGCGATCCTAATACCATCGCTGTTCTTACCGGCATTGACGTTATTGCCGACTTTAGGCGCAAAGATATTGCCCTTGGTGGTCAGGGTGCTCCCTTAGTTCCCGCTTTTCACAATGCAGTATTTGCCAGTGATGATAAACACCGAGCACTCGTTAACATTGGCGGTATAGCAAACGTTTCACTGCTTGCGCCAAAACAAGATGCTTCGCCACCTAAAGGGTTTGATACCGGACCAGGTAACACCTTGATGGATCAGTGGATAAGCCTTCATTTAAATAAAAGCTTTGATAAAGACGGAGCATGGGCGGCGTCAGGGCATTGTCACTCAGGTCTGTTAGACAGGCTCTTACTGGATGATTACTTTGCTGTGACTGCGCCTAAAAGTACTGGCAGAGAGTATTTCAATATCAATTGGTTAAGCAATGCGCTTGCCGATTACTTCCCTTCTAGTGCAGAGCTACAAAGCGAAGAAAAGAACAATAATTTAGCCCCTAAAGACGTGCAAGCAACCTTACTTTCGCTAACAGGTAGCACTATCGCTCAGGAAATTGCGAAGCATTTACCTAAAACGAATAGAGAAGGCGCAAAAAGCGAAGTGATAGTGTGTGGCGGTGGCGCATTCAACAAAGCATTGATGCATAACCTGAGCAATGCGTTAAGCGATTATGTAGTAACAGACAGCCATGCTCTGGGCATCCATCCACAGCACGTTGAAGGCGCAGCATTTGCGTGGTTTGCACATGCGTATATGAATGATATTCCAGGCAACGTGCCTGAAGTCACAGGGGCTTCGAAAGCCACGGTACTCGGAGCGTTATATAAAAAAGCGTAAGGGCGACAGGCTATCGCCCTCAAACGCTTTTTTGGCTCAGTCTATAAATGCCACTTCACCACTTTAACTTGCGGAAACAAACATATTCGCCATCACCAGTACCAACGTGTACCCCACACTATAGGCGGCAAGAAGAAGCAACGCGAATTTGCCGTATTTGGCAAACGTCAGGCCCTTTACCTTACTCATAGTAACTATGCCTGCTGACGAGCCGATAATAAGTAACGATCCACCTACGCCTACTGCATACGTGAACGCCATCCACTCGGCCGTCGACATGGCAATGTCCGCTTTTAACAACGCAGCAGTTAACGGCACATTGTCTATCATGGAAGACAGCACACCCATCACAAAGTTCGCCCCTGTTGAAGGCATTACGCTGTATACATGCAACAGTGCGCCCAACGCGTCAATATGGTCAAGCATACCAACCAACAACAATACGCCAAGGAAAAACAGAAGCGTGTCGAATTCTATTAGGCGAATATAGTCCAAGATAGGATCGTCATACTCTTCTTCGCCCATAAAGGTTGCGACTAAGAACATAACCGCCATACCCGCTAAAAACGACAGCATAGGTGGGATGGCAAAAAGTACATTGGCGATTAACGTCAGCACAATGGTAGATAAGAATATTCCCGCAATAACGTAATCAACTCGCCTAAGTTCATGGCGTGTCTTTTTAATTTTTACCGTACCATTCATACCTATACTCAACAGTAATGCTAAAAATAGTACTGCGGTAAGCGAAGGAAAAATCAGCAGGAGCAGCTGAGTTATAGTGACCTTTTCATCTAAGAAAATCATCAGCGTGGTCACATCGCCGGTTATTAGCGACACGCCCCCAGAGTTCACAGCAAACACCACCAGCACCGCAAATCGCATAGTTTGATTGAAGGGTAAGCCCAAGGATAAAACCATGGCAATAGACACCAAGGTCGCTGTGATGTTGTCAGCTAATGAGGAGAAGCAAAAACTAAAAATAGCGGTAAAGAAAATGAGTTTTTTGAGGGTTATTTTTTGCGGCATGATAATGTTTAACATGTTTTCAATCATACCTTTGCGGTTAAGGTAAGCAACGAAAGTCATTGCCGCCACAAGGAATAACCAGAGGGTGGATATTTCGCTTATGTTTTCTATGAGGTGTTCATTAAGCTCTGCTAGGTGAGGGCCCCTATTCGCATCTATGAAAAGAAGGATCCATGCGAATGTTCCGAAAAAAAGTGTGGTTTTGGCCTTATTCACGTGTAGCACTTCTTCAAATACTACGCCCAATAATGCCATTACCGCTATGCCAATGAGCACATAGTCCAGCATACGTTTTACTCCCAAATTGTCAGGGGTGAATTATACGATTGCTGTTCATGCATTAGCAGGTGTTCTGCGCCATAAAAGGGGATAAATCAGTTATATTCAACATGCACTAAACTGATGAAAATAAAGTGAAAAAATGCTGTTAATAAATTGAGTGGATTTTTTAAGAGATGGGAGATTTCCTGCACTTGTAACTAGTGCTCTTAAAAAATAAAAAAGGGCCAATAATATAATTATTGGCCCTCAGAAGTTACATCTAAAAGCTATTTAGCTATTCCCATTTCCATTTCTTTAAGCGTTTCAGTGCCTGTTGCTAAAGGGGATTTAACACTGCTCTTTTTAGCGCGCATATCGAAATAGCCGTAGCCACCTACAAGCAAGAAGCAAATGGCTGGAACAACATAAGAGACAACTACACCTGCACTATCGATAATGGCGGCTTGGAACAGCGGCATAATGGCTCCACCAAGAATAGCCATTACAAGACCTGCTGCGCCTAGTTTGGTGTCATCTCCCAGTCCTTCCAGTGCAATACCGTAAATCGTAGGGAACATTAGCGACAAACATGCAGAAATAGATACCAATGCTATCACGCCTGCTAAATTGGGTGACTGTGTCATAAAGATACATAGCGCCATGGCAATAAGTGACATGATCATTAGCAGTCTAGCTGGGTAGAGATACTGCATAGCCCACGTCATCACGAAGCGAGAAATTAGAAATACAATCATGCTGTATTGTAAAATTTCACCACCACTCACTTCGTTGCCACCTGTCGCTTTCATTGCATATTGGATGGTGAAGGTCCACACGCACGTTTGTGCTCCGACGTTAAAGAACTGAGCCAACACGCCAAACCGATAATGCCTGTTGGCAACCAAGCGCTTAAGCGATGCACCCAACTTTACGTCTTCCACGCTAGACTCAACCGATTCTTGAATTGGCGCTTTAATTAGGAAAATTGCAACCCAAACCAAAACTAGTACACACGCCATACCTACATAAGGAAGCATTACCGCATCAAGCTCAGCCCCTATCACGTTTTTAAGCTCGCTTACCGACATGGCGGCACGCTCTTGTGCAGATGCCTGATTCAGGTTTGGCAATATAAGCGTTGCAGCCAAAAACACACCTAAATTAGTACCAACAGGATTAAATGCTTGAGCTAGATTTAAACGGCGTGTCGCGCTTTTTTGATTTCCCATCGCCATGACGTAAGGGTTCGCCGACGTTTCAAGAATGGATAAACCACCGGCTAGTACAAAGAGTGCCGCAAGGAAAAAGCCGTAAGTCATGGTTTGGCTTGCAGGGTAAAACAAGAATGCCCCCGCAGCCGCGCAGCCCAGTCCGGTTAATACACCTGTTTTATAAGAAAAGCGCTTATTTATAAAAGCAGCAGGAATGGCTAAGCAAAAATACGCGCCATAGTAGGCAAATTGAACCAGTGCCGATTGCAAAGATGACATGGTAAATATTTTACTAAAAACTTTAACCAAGGGATCTGTCATATTGGCAGCCACACCCCATGCAGCAAAGCAAATCGTTAACAATACAAAGGGAATCAGTGTGTCTTTGGAAACCAAAGGGGCGTTGTTTTTCATAAGAACGGCCTTTCGCTTGTAAATAATTAGTTAACCAATTTAAGCATTGCTCATTTGCCCTGTCAATAAATCAATTTAATTTACTTAATGCGAATTACGCTAAAATTTATACTTTATGTTTAGACGCTCATTAACACATCGCTAAAGGGTTTTCCTTGCTGGTCTGCGCGTGAGCAATAAAATCACTAATAGTCAATAAGATAGGAACACAAACAAGGTTAACTTAAAGCTTTTTCAATCTCTTATATTCTTCGGATCTCACCCTTATCTCATTAACCAAAAACCTACAAGTTGCAAAATATTATTAAATAAACAAGGTTGATTTAATTTACAAGGTTCGTTAGATTTCGTTCAAAACAATCGTATGTTAACGCCTTGTAACGTGTTCCACACACTGATTTATCAAGCATCAACAAGGGGTTAGCAACAAACGCGCAGATGATATCAGTCCCCCGTTAAAGACAAATGGAGACTGATAAGCATTTTTTATTGAGAGAAGAACGATGAAAACAACTAACGCCGCACGCTATTTCACTGGATGTAAGAAAAGCTTACATACAGCGCTCTTAGTTAGCCCCTTCCTTTTTGCCTCCACTGTGTCGGCATCACAAGGTAAGTTACAAGACGCGTTCGACTTTCAAGCAAGTTATACGGGTGAGTCAGCCACCAATGTTAGCGGTGGCGAGCGCAGAGGCAGTGCCTATGCTGGTCAGCTCTTTGTTGGTGGAGAATTAGATTTAGATTCGTTGGCAGGCTGGGATGACACTACAATCCATATTGCTATGACAAACCGACACGGCAAAAACTTAGCCGAGCACTACATTGGAAACAGCACTTCTGTACAAGAGATCTTTGGTGGTCAAAATACTCGTCTTGCACGGTTTACGATTTCTTCCTCGTTTTTAGATGGTGATTTAGAACTTGAAGGTGGCCGTACGGTAGCGAATATCAGCTTTTTAGGCTCTGAGCTTTGTCAGTACTTTCAAACCAATGCTGCTTGTGGAAATCCAACCTTTGTATTTAGAACCAGTAACTTTACTTGGTGGCCGGTTTCAAGCTGGGGCGGCCATGCAAAATACTGGCTTTCACCAAAAACATACTTCCATGCCGGCGTCTACGAAGATAACACCAGTCATCAAGACTTGGGTGATCACGGCTTCGATTGGGCAACAAATGAGGCGACTGGTGTTGTTGTCCCCTTCACTCTGGGATATCAAACCACGTGGGACAATGACGAATTACCGAGACGTTACGAGATTGGCGGTTGGTACGATGGCGCAGACTACACCGACCCAGTCTTTGATGATGAAGGCAACTATGCGGCGCAGTCAGGTAATGATTACGCAGTTAGAAACGGTCGCTCGGGTATATTTGCACGTTTTGAACAAACCGTTACCCGCCCTAACCCGCTAACGAAAGAAGGGTTAACCCTATTCGGTGCAGTGCTAGGTGGTACATCGGGTGAGCTGATTGAAAACTACTATATAAAAGCGGGTTTTGTACTACGAGGCACCCTGGCCTCACGCCCTAACGATACCATTGGTTTTGTATTTACCCGCCAACAGTACAGTGACGAAGCGTTGGAAGACCAGCGTATACTAAGAGCCACCAACGGCGGTGTAGGAACACCCTCAAGCAGTCAGACTATGTTAGAACTGAGTTATGGGTATGAGCTCAACGACCACATAAGAATTCAGCCGAACATTCACTACATCATCAACCCCGACCAATTCGCACAGCGCGACAGGGTCATGGAACTTGATGACGCTATTGTTCTAGGGCTGAGATTCGACGTAAATCTAGCAGCTTTGATAGTTAACTAATCCTCCCTGCAATACACTTAACAGCGCCCTCGGGCGCTTTTTTTTGCTAATCGTAGTGCACTTTATTCATTTGTATTTATTTAATTCTCGCAACTAGGTTAATCAATCCAACTTCACGTAATTTCTGTATTCAATACTATCAAAAAACGCATGCACGCCGTAACGCTTGGCGCTGCTATAACAATCTATTCAATGTTAGATAAGGATTACGAATGACAGAGTCAGTACTTTTTAGCTCGTATGATTGGGCCGGTAATACATTGCAAAATCGCATGGTGTTAGCGCCAATGACCAGAGGCAGAGCAGGCGCAGATCGCATACCCAATAAAATTATGGGCGATCATTATGTTCAGCGTGCTGATGCAGGGCTCATTATTACTGAAGCGACGGCCATCTCAGAAGAAGGTATTGGTTGGGTTGATACCCCTGGAATTTATACTGACGACATGGTTGAGGGCTGGCGCTCGGTAGTCAATAGAGTGCACGAGGCAGGCGGAAAGATTGTGCTACAGCTATGGCATACTGGACGTGCTTCGCACAGCGACTTCCACAATGGAAATTTGCCCCTTTCTGCATCAGCGATAAAAATTGAAGGGGATGAAATTCATACTCCTAAAGGCAAGAAACCTTACGAAGTGCCAAAACCGATGACATTCGACGATATAAAGCGCACTGTACAAGATTACAAAAAAGCAGCTATAAACGCCAAGGCAGCGGGATTCGACGGTGTGGAGGTTCATGCGGCAAACGGTTATCTCATCAATCAATTTTTAGATAGCCGAAGTAATCAACGGGATGATGACTACGGCGGTAGTTTGGCCAATCGCTACCGTTTCTTAGCCGAGGTGATGGACGCAGTGCTAAGCGTATGGGCTAAAGAGCACGTTGGCGTCAGATTATCGCCCAACGGTGTATTTAACGATATGGGGGCTGATGATTTTCGTGAAACTTTTACCTATGTAGCTCAACAGCTAAATAAATTAGAGATAGGTTATTTACACGTAATGGATGGCTTGGCCTTTGGTTTCCATGAAAGGGGCGAAGCCATGACCCTTGCTGAATTTAGAGCGCTATTCGACGGAATGATCATTGGAAACTGTGGCTACACCAAAGAAGAAGCAGAGAAACGTTTATCTGATGGCGATGGTGACATGATTGCGTTTGGAAGACCTTGGATCACGAATCCAGATCTCCCGACTCGATTTAAGCACGATTACCCACTCGAATCCTTTGACGATCCATCATCATGGTACGGAGGTGGTGTTGAAGGCTACAACGATTTTGAAACCTATCGCGAGAAAAGTGGGAAAGACGCGATGACATCGTTGACCTGATGTTGTTTGGGCAGAGCTTAGCGCTCTGCCCTTTTCAAAAGCGTTATTTGAAATGACACGATGCGTAATGCTAACGCGTTCTCACTATCTAAATGTGGCCTTAGTTAAACGACTTTTTCTTAGCGGCTAATACGGCAAGTTTTTCTAGACACGACATCCACGCGTAGTTGTGCTGATCGCATTCTTGCTTATTTACAAAGCCTTGCTGAATGAGCACCAACCTTACATTCCCCTCTTCAGTCTTTTCGAAGTGAATGTCGACTGATGTCATCACCGACTCTTCCATATCATCTTCCCACGCCCAAGAAAACGACAGCTGCTCGTTCGCTAAAATAGTCACGTACTCACCAGTCAATGACATTTCAATGCCGCTGGGATCCATCATCTTTATGCGATAGCGACCGCCTTCCTTGAAATCACTCATGATTTGTGTGACCGAACAATCGCCCGGCGCAAACCACTCACTAAGATATTCAGGCTCATGAAATGCTGCAAAAACAAAGGGCAATGATGCATCTAGCGTTACATCAATTTTAAACTCGTGCATAAAGCCGCCTTAGATATTCTTTAATGTTAAGGGTCTGTGTCTATCTTACCTTATAACAAAAGTTAGGCGCTCTAACGTCATTTACCTTTGCTATAAATAAAAAAATCCCGAGCCCGCGTAAGGAAAGGCCCGGGAGAAGGAGAACATCCTCAACATTTTTTATCGACAGCTCAATGCGACTTCTTGAGCTAAAAAATGAACCTATGCACCTTTCATCAGTGAATCCATGCTGGCTTTACTGCCAAAGTGTTGTGAACTTACTCTTTCACTTACCGACAAATACAGATTGTCGATGTCGGCATTTGCCATAAACTTCTCACAAAATCCCGGAACATGAGGCTCGATAAAATGTTTAGCGGCCAACATGAAGTGGGCAATGAGCTGTTTAACGTTGTCGGTACCCATGGCGATACGCATAGTCGTCAATTCTATGCCGGCTTTCTTCTGCTCTTCGGTACTGAGTTCCGAATGAGACGTCAGCGCCGGGCATAAAATTATCGTATTATTCTGGCCAATACTCACTTGGTGGCTGAATGCCGGCTCTAGGGCATCGAAGAACCGCACAAATACATCGCGAGGCAGGTTTGCCGGGGCCATATCAACAGTGAATAAGGTACACGGCCAGCCGTGTGTATGCTGCTTCTCGCGCAACCCGGCATTACTGTGTTCAGGCAGTGCGTGACAGTTAACGCGAATTTGGTCGTGAGCATTCAAAAATGCAGTAAACACTTGGGTATTGATGACCTTCGTCATCATACGCTGCTCTAGGGTCTTCATGCCGTTTAGTACATCAAAGGCCTTTTCAGAATCTAAGAACGCGCCTTTAATGTAGTAAACATCCCAGAACATGGTCTGTGACCAATCAACACCATTTGCTGAACTGCCTTTTGGCTGGAACATACGGTGTCCTTCACCAATCACCACGCCCGCTGTAGTTGCGCCACTGCCACATAGATCTTTGGTATAGCTGTGAATGACATAGTCTGGTCGCGCAGCTTTGTTTTTATGCTGAAGTGGCTGGTGCAGTACAGGTGTAGCAAGGGTGGAGTCCAACATTACCAACGCATCTTGTGCATGAGCTAACTCACATATTCCAGGCACGTCCAGTACGTAGCCATGTGGGTTACAAGGCGATTCTAGATAGACATGCATTTTAGCGCCATTGCTTAAGCGTGATGCATGCTCGGCCTTGGTTTGCTGCATAAATTCAGCGAAGCTCGCGGTGTCGTATCCATCAAACCACGCTATTTGGATATCCATTCGGTTGCTGCGAGCAAAGTAGTCGTGGAGTAGCTGATACACCCCGCCGTAAACATTCCTAGAAACAATCAAAACATCGCCGTGACTAAGGACATTTGATAAACACGCATCAATTGCCGCCATGCCCGAGTTGAAGTTCCACGCTAAATATTCGGCAGCATACGGACCCGCTTCCATGTCCACAATGGCGTTAGCAAGAGAGATATTAGTAGGGTTTAACAGGCGCGAATAAATTTGGTGGGTGAACTCTTTGCCTTGAAACGCGTCATCTACCCATTCAGTACAGGCATACACATAAGTCGCTGTTCTTACCACCACCGGTGTTGCAGAAAAAAGTGCCGTAACATTGTCGAACAGTGGATAGTGCCCTTGCGAGCCATTGCCACTCGACAAACTTTGATACGTGGCACGAAATGGGTTTTGTAACGTATCTAATATTTTGGCAATTTGAAAAGACAGAAACTTTTTTGCGTTGAAGTAAGCTAATCTGTCTTCTTTGTCGAGTCCTTGCAAGGTATTGCTGGTGATATCCCATAGCTGCATAACGCTGGCTTGAGCACCATATAAGTGATGGGCGGTGTTAGCGAGTGCTCTACCGTAGTCGCTCTCAGCATTTATACCGAAATGGGATAGTTGTTCCTCAACTAAAGCCTGCGTAGTTTCAGCTTGGGTTGTGTTACGCTTAGGTGAGAGCACTTTAGCGTGCGTTACATCAACATCTGTTGAGTTTTGGAATTTGTTTTCTGACTGCATAGCGATTCCGTTGCAAATTGACTTCAGGTGCATATACATGACACCAACACTGTTTACAAAAATGTAAAACTTAAATCACATTTTTAGAACAACTCGACCGACGATTGTGCAGCTAGACAGAGGAAAGAAAAGTTTACTTTAGGAGTGTTAAGCGAATGACAGCAAGGGGTTCGAAGAGTATTGAACTCACCATTTTAAGCGATGAGGCGAATGATATTGCCGAAGCGATTCGCCAAAGAATAGCAGATAATAACGACTTCATAGGCGCTGATGGTTTCCCGCTTTTAACGCTTAAACAAATTGCTCAATGCCCTGAAAATGTAAACTCAGAAACCGTTACGGTAATGCTTGCAGACCCCGACCTTGCCTCCCGTATAATTGATAAGTGTTCAGCTCTCACCTGGTGTCAATCAACTTGGGCTGGCAATGCTCCACTGTTAACTTCAGACAAAAAAGACTACACGCTTACTGGCGTAAAAGGCATTTTTGGAAAACTCATGCGAGAGTATGTTTTTGCTTACTTACTTGGGCATGCCAGAAACGTAAAAGCATTTGAGCAAAACCAGCGCGCCGCTCGGCCCAAATGGGAAGCGTCAAAGCGGATGCCGCTAAATGGTCAAACGCTAGGTATCGTAGGGCTTGGAAGCATTGGTCAGGCGTTAATTCCCGTCGCCCACGCGTTTGGAATGAATGTGGTGGGGTTAACAAGAAGCGGAAAGCAGATAGAAGGTGCAGCGGCTGTTTATACTCCCGAAAATATAGAAGCATTTGCTAGAGCGTGTGATCATGTGGTGAATTTAATGCCCGACACGCCATCTACGCAAAATATACTGTCTCACGAATTTTTTAGTGCGCTGAAACCCCACAGTGTGTTTATTAACGCAGGGCGAGGCAGTGCTATTAACGACGAAGCGCTTTTGCAAGCCTTAGACAACGGCACATTGGCCCATGCAGTATTGGACGTATTTTGCAACGAGCCACTCGACTCCGCTCATCCATTTTGGCAGCACCCTCGTATTTCGGTGACCGCTCATACTGCCGCGGAATCTCAACCGAGCGATGTAGCTGACGTGTTTTTAGAAAATGCACTGCGTTACATCAACGGTGAACCGCTTAATTACCAGTTTGATTTTGCAAAGGGCTATTAAAGGTTAACTAGCCCTTTTTTGTGTTTAAACAAGTGTGTCTGTGCAAGGTTCAGCTAGTGCTTAGCTAAAGCCCAATTAAAACGCCACCGCTTAAATACGGGGGTCAGTTGCCGTTATCTCAATGCGATCGTGATGCTTTTCATGAAACGCTAATAACTGAGGGTAGTCTCTCATGTTGTGCAACTCACGGAAAAGCACCCAATCAATCATGCTGTATAAACAGATTTCTGGGTAGGTCCATCCACTAAAACCACCCGCATCAAGCTGATCTGCCAGCGCGCTCAATACCGCTTCAATTCGCTCATTTTGAAGTCGGTAATACATTTTGTCTTCGTTAATATCAAAGTCTGAACGCTTAAGTAGCATAAGCTGAACAAATGAATCATTCGCTGCGTCAATTAGGGTGAGTTGATTCTCTTCTTCCCAACTCAAGCCATCGTGATCAAGCTTGTCAGCAAGGTAATTGTAGATGATCCGGGAATCGAAAATCATTTGGCCGTCATCTTCAAGACAGGGCACTTTGAGCGTGGGGTTACGAGAAGCCAGAAGTTCGCGGTCTTCGCCTGAAAAGATTTGAAGATTCAAAAACTCGTGCTCGGTAGAAGCAAGTACAATGCGAATGCGACGTACGTAGGGAGAAGTGGTTGAGCCATACAATTTCATAATCGCTATCCTAAGCCGTGATCTATATTGAAATTAGTGTAGCCGGAATTTAAAAATAAAAGGAAGTATAACGTTGGATACAACCGACAGGCATACAAAATGATGCGATGTATGCCTACCGTTTTGGCTGCAATCGTCTATTGAAGAACGATTTAGCGAACAAACGAAATCGTTTAAACGCTGAAGCTTGCCCCACAGCCACAAGTCGTTGTGGCATTTGGGTTTTGAACTAAAAACCGTGAACCTTCTAAGCCGTCCACATAATCAACCACCCCACCCACTAAATATTGTAGGCTCATTGGGTCGACAACCATGGTTACGCTGTCTTTTTCAATGGTCATATCGCCTTCGTTCACTTTCTCATCGAATGTGAAACCATATTGGAAGCCTGAACAACCACCACCTGTTACGTATACACGTAATTTCAAATCAGGATTTTCTTCTTCTGAAACAAGGGCTTTCACTTTCGCTGCTGCAGCGTCTGAAAACTCAATTGGCAACGCCGTTTCTACAGACATACCCACCTCTACATTAACCTCGTGCTTGCGCACTTTGTGCTTGCTCGCAATTATCTAATACTTGCGGATAGTTAGCAATTATTGGGGCAAAACTTAACGATTCAAGTTACTGCGCAGTAATGGCGTTTGAGTTAAATGACACGTTGAGATAGAAATGTGAAGCAAACTGGTTAACACTGACAAATAGTAAACAGCAGCGTGAACAACGCTTCCAAGTGTCGGCGATACACGAATAAAGGGGCGGATATGAGCAAACCCAATAACACAGAGATACTTTCTTCTAGCCCTGTTCTGTTTGAAGATTTCGGACAGTCTCGCTTTGCTAGTAAAGAAGAGTACAAAGATGCGTTAGTACAACAACAAGAAAAGCTCTTTCACGTGCAGCAATCTTACTTTCATCAGAAAAAGCGTGCACTCATTGTGTTTGAAGGATGGGATGCGTCAGGAAAAGGTGGCGCGATTAGACGTATTACAGAAAAGCTTGATCCTCGTGGCGTAAGCGTATTTCCTGTGGCAAAGCCTGCTAAAGAAGATCAGGAAAAGCATTTTCTCTATCGCTTTTGGCAACAGGTTCCCTCTCCCGGATCTCTTAAAATATTTGACCGCTCACACTACGGAAGAGTGCTTGTAGAAAGAGTAGATAAGTTGGTAGATGAAGAAGTATGGCGACGGGGTTATGACGAAATAAACGCATTTGAAAAAACGCTCAGTGACAGCGGGGTTCGCATTATCAAACTCTTTATGCATATATCGTCAAGCGAGCAGCGCGAGCGATTTGAAGAGCGTCTTCACAACCCCTTCAAGCGCTGGAAGTTAACCGAAGAAGACTTGCATAACCGTAAAATGCGTAAAGCCTATATCGAAGCAACGAATGACATGTTCAAGCATACTCACACCAGCTACGCGCCGTGGCATGTAATAAACGGAGAGTTTAAATGGCAAGCAAGAGTAAATGTACTCGATACCGTAATTGAGAGACTCAGTGAAGGCGTAGATATCTCTCCACCTCCACTGAATGAGCGTTTGATAGCGCTGGCCTCCAAACAACTTGATGTGGATGAAGACCTAATTAGCAAATAGAGCGCGCGTCCATTAGACGCCAACCAAAACTGATTTGGCGAATGCGCGCTAGTTGTTGTTGTCCGGTAACGTTACGTTCAACTCAAGTACACTACAATCGTCATTGTTGTCTAGCTGTACCGATACTTGGTCGTCAGCAATAGTCACATATTTACGGATAACCTGAATGATTTCCTGCTGCATCATGGGCAAGTAATCAGGCTCTGTCCGCTTTTTACGCTCGTGCGCAACAATAATTTGTAACCGCTCTTTGGCTACTGCCGCAGTGCTCGGCTTTTGCTTCTTTTTGAGCAGGTCGAAAATTCCCATTACTTCCCTCCTAGCAGACGCTTAAAGAACCCTTTCTTCTCTGCTTCTAGGAAACGATGTGGAACAGTTTCGCCTAGCAGACGTTTAACAGCGTCTGCATAAGCTTGTCCTGCATTAGCTTCTTCGTCAAGGATAACCGGCTGACCTTGGTTCGACGCTTTAAGTACCGCTTCAGATTCTGGAATAACCCCTAATAGCGGAATAGCTAAGATTTCTTCAACGTCTGCAACGCTTAACATTTCAGCGCTTTCAACACGGGTTGGGTTATAACGGGTTAATAAAAGGTGCTCTTTAACCGGCTCGCCCTTTTCTGCACGCATCGACTTACTTTGAAGAATACCTAAAATACGGTCTGAATCGCGCACTGAAGATACTTCTGGGTTGGTCACTACAATGGCTTCATCTGCGAAATACAGCGCCATCTGAGCCCCCTGCTCTATACCTGCAGGTGAATCACAAATAATGTATTCAAAGTCTTTTTTAAGCTCGTCTAATACTGCCTGTACACCTTCAACGGTAAGGGCATCTTTATCGCGGGTTTGCGATGCAGGAAGAATGAAAAGATTTTCTGTTCTCTTATCTTTGATAAGCGCTTGCTTAAGGGATGCTTCTTTGTTGATAACATTTACGAAATCGTACACAACGCGGCGTTCACAGCCCATGATAAGATCAAGATTTCGCAAACCCACATCGAAATCAATCACGACCGTTTTGTGACCTGCTAGCGCAAGCCCCGTACTTATTGCTGCACTCGATGTAGTTTTGCCTACACCACCTTTTCCTGAGGTTACTACGATAATCTTTGCCATCTATTCTTTCCTATTGGTGCGTACAAAGCATTAAGCCAACGGCTCTATACGTAATGTTTCTTCTTCTAAATATACTTGTGCAGGTTTCTTCCAACATTCACCTTTAACGGTTTCATGCATAATGAATTGCCCTGCAATTGAAATAAGTTCCGCGTCTAACGACTGACAAAATACACGGGCTCCCGTGTTGCCTTTAACTCCGGCCAACGCACGACCGCGCAGTGTGCCGTAAACATGGATGTTGCCATCAGCCAGAAGCTCAGCACCTTCACTAACCGATGCCGTAATCACCAAGTCGCTGCCCTCTGCATAAACTTGCTGACCTGAACGTACAGGTCGATTTATTACTTTGGCAGGCTTAAGAGTGGGTGGTGTTGTGGAAACTGGCTCGCTTTGGGCCGGAGCAGCGGCAGTTTGCTGTTGAGTCTGAGCAGCGGTGTTGCCGTTACTGGTTTCACTGCCGCCGTCGGCGCTCGCTTTTTGCGAACGAAGCGCACTATCTGTGAATTTACTTTGGCTCACATCGGCCAAACCCAAATCATTAATAGTAGGCTTAAGCTCTGCGACTTCGCCTTTCACCGCCATCGGTTGTAATTGCAGTTGACGGCAAAGTGCTACCAGCAGCTCAAATTCAGTGGCAGATAAAGGCTTTATTAAATGCAAAATCAGTGAGGAACGGGTGAAGAACTGCGGCGCGCTCGCAATCTTCTGAGATAACTGAGCTTCAAAGTTATCTGGCTCAAAATCTAATACTTCTAACACAATACTGGTGAGCGTAGTGCCCTTCATGCGAAAGCAAGTTTCTGTCATTTTTTCTTCCCGAAAAGGCGTTACTTTTTCCATAGCCAAAGCCATGATTAAAAGTAAAACCTATTAGCGCTAATGTTTGTTGCTGTCTTACGCAGCTATACAAATAATTTATTGCATCACTGTATCAAAAATCCTGTTCACATACAGCAACTGTTATGCCTGATTAAACACGTTTTGCCCCTACAATACCCAAGAGCGCGCGTAGAATAAGCCAAGAACGTGCCAATGAGCGAACAGTTTTTAAACAAGGGGGAGTTCTGCGAGTTTGCTCCGAAAATCACTTATATTAATTTTCCCCTTTAAACGCAAAAAAGTGCGATTGTCAGACGCACTTTTTACTACTTAAATTCCGCTTTAAACACTTATGGTGTAGTGAGCTTTTTAGGGTCTAGCAACGACTCTAGCTCTGATCGGGAGATATCTGTCATCGCTTCAGCCACATCGATAACAGGCTTATTTTCCTTGTAAGCAGTTTTTGCAATTTCTGCAGCTTTGGCATAGCCAATCACTGGATTGAGTGCTGTAACAAGTACAGGATTTCTGTAAAGCGCAGCCTCTATATTGTCTTGATTAACAGTAAAGCCTTCTATTGCCTGCTCGCCAATAAGCGTTGCACTGTTGGTCATTAGCGACAAACTTGAAAGTAAGTTGGTGGCTATCATGGGCAGCATGACATTGAGCTCAAAGTTACCAGACTGCCCACCAATGGTAATCGCCGTGTCGTTACCCATTACCTGCGCTGAAGCCATTGCCACGGCTTCTGGGATAACCGGGTTTACCTTGCCGGGCATGATAGACGAACCCGGCTGTAATGCAGGCAGCGCGATTTCGCCCAAACCAGCCAAGGGCCCAGAGTTCATCCATCGAAGGTCATTGGCAATCTTCATTAGGGTTACAGCCAAGCTTTTCGTTGCGCCAGAAAGCGTCACTGCGGTATCTTGAGAGCCTATCAGTGCAAAGAAGTTGTCGGCGGGCTTAAACGCAATATCGGTAAGCTCCCCTAACACGTCTGAAAAAGTAACCGCAAAATCAGCATGGGCGTTTACGCCTGTTCCCACTGCAGTACCACCTTGAGCGAGAGTTTGAATTGCTGGCTGCACAGCACGAAGTGTCTTTATCTGCTGTTTAAGCTGAGATGCCCACGCGAGTAAACTCTGATCCATGCCCACCGGCATTGCATCCATTAAATGTGTGCGCCCGGTTTTGCAATATTGCGCTACCGATTTCGCTTTAACTTCAATTATGCGAACAAGATTTTCAACAGCCGGTATGAGCTCATCCGACAACGCGATGGCTGCACTTACATGAATGGTTGTAGGTATTACGTCGTTTGAGCTTTGCCCGTAATTGACATGATCATTCGGGTGAACCTCTTCACTTGAATAACGCGACGCTAATCGTGCAATGACTTCGTTGGCGTTCATATTGGTACTGGTGCCAGAACCTGTCTGAAAAATATCTACCGGAAAGTGCTGCATCACGTCATCAAGAGCCAGTAGTTCATCACACGCTTTAACGATGGCTTGTCCCCGGTCGCCATCAAGCGCTTTTAGTTTCATATTGGCTTGTGCCGCGGCTTTCTTAACTGTAAGCAGTGCACGTATAAATGCTTCAGGCATTCGCTGCCCACTCACAGGAAAATTTTGAATAGCACGTTGAGTTTGCGCGCCATACAGTGCTTTTTCGGGAACCTCTAACTCTCCCATACTGTCGCGTTCTGTGCGTGTTGCTGACATGACTCGTATCCTTGTGTTGATGAAACTTATATATGGCGTATTTATTGCGCACAAGTTGAAGACTTTTTAAGTTCAGAAAAAATCAACTAGCGCTAATAAGATCGCCTATAAAAAATGGGGTACTAACATTTGCATATCTATTTTTATTCTTGCTAGCGCAATTCGATCACTCTCACTCTTTGCGTATCGTTCAGCTTTGAGCAAAGGTTTGTATACGTGATCTAAACAATAATAACGCCACTGCTCACTCACCAATGGGTCACAAATGGTTTCGTAAAGCACTTCAATGGCGTTTCTATAGACAGAAAACCTGTCGTGATCGCTTCGCATAAGGTTTGCTACACACGTTACACCATCAAGGTAGTTAACTAATACGTCGAAGTCTTTTTCGTGGTGACCTAGTCGAACTTGACGAAGTGCATTGCGTATCGATGACATGCGACTCCCTAACGTAGCAAAAATTGAACAACCCAATTAATATAAATGATAATCGTTAGCATTTACAATGATCCAGTGCTATTCTTTTTCGTATAGGAATTTGAGTCTCCCGATTCCACCCGAAAGGTGTAATTAACCAATATTCAAAGGACATTTTTTATGATTAAGAAACTACTAGGTGGCACAGCCCTCTTCTTTCTAGCCTCTAGCGCGTTTGCTAACGAGTGTGAGGTTACAGTGGAGTCGAATGATGCCATGCAGTTCAATACGTCGAATGTCACCATCCCTGCGAGCTGTAGCGAGTTTACGGTTACCCTGAAACACACCGGTCAATTGCCTAAGCAATCTATGGGACATAACTGGGTAATGACTACAAAAGCTGATGGACAAGCCGTCGCAACAGATGGCATGGGTGCGGGCTTAGACAACAACTACCTTAAACCTGACGACGAGCGAGTAATAGGTGCCACAAACATCATTGGCGGCGGCGAGCAGGCCTCTACCACCTTCTCTGTTGAAGGCCTAAACAAAGATGAAGAATACATGTTCTTCTGCTCTTTCCCTGGCCATATAGGCATTATGAAAGGCACAGTTACATTTTCTAGCTAACTTTCCACGATAATAAGGCGCGCTCATTAAAGTGCGCCTTTCTAAATGGATACCGCAAGGTCAAGGGAACGGTTGTAATGGACACGACGTCTCAGGCATCAAAAAGCACAAAAGGGATGTTTCTGCATAGGCACTTAGCCTACTTCTCAGGCAGCCTTTTTCGCAACCTGACTCGCGACGTTTTTTACCCACACCTCACTAATAAACGATTACTCATGCCGCTTTTTATCGCGGTTCTCCTTGCCTACGACAATACTCGCCCTGTTACACTTTCAGTACTCTCAGATGCATATTTTCAAGTGGCCGCATTCGTGTATGCTTCGCTTGCCCTTTATTATCTAGCTACATTGAGGGTTTCAGCAGATGCTATTGGCAATTACATGAGAGCGCATCCTGTTCACGAGGTGGGGTTGTCTGCCCTGCTTGGTGCCTTACCAGGCTGTGGCGGTGCTATTATCGTTGTTACGCAATATACACGGGGTGTAACTAGCTTTGGCGCGGTTGTAGCAGTATTGACCAGCACCATGGGGGATGCGGCATTCCTATTACTCGCTCAAGCGCCGCTCGATGCTTTAACTGTAATGGCCGTTAGCGTGACGGTGGGTGCAGTAACTGGGCTGGTCGTTAACAAATTCCACAATTACCAAGCACCTGAAAATGAAGGCGATGTTTCCACGTCACAAAACTGTGAGAGTGCTCATGTAGTAAGCCGTAGCGCCATATCCATTTCCAAAATATTTTGGATGCTTGTCAGTTTGCCCTCGCTAGCTGTTGCACTTGCGCTAGCATTTCAGCTTCCCGTACACAATTACCTCGGAATTGATGAAAGCAGCTTAACCCTAATTGGTGCCACAGCATGTATTTCGAGCCTAGTGCTTTGGTGGTTGTGTGGTTCGGGAAGCGGGTATGCATCAATAACAAAAGAAGATTTAATTCCGCCTCCGCCTAAGTGGCAGGAAAAGGCCGCGTTAGATACACAATTTGTACTAGCGTGGGTGGTGCTAGCATTTCTGATGTTCGAACTGTCTGTTGTTTGGTTTGGACTGGACATTGTTGGCATGTTTAACGCCATGGGGCCCGGATTGGTTGCCTTAGCAATAATCATTGGCTTCTTGCCTGGATGCGGCCCTCAGATACTGGTAACCACCTTATATTTAAACGGCGCAGTTCCCTTTTCAGCGCAGTTGGGCAATGCAATAAGTAATGACGGCGACGCCTTATTTCCAGCTATCGCTCTGTCTCCCAAAGCTGCTCTTATCGCCACACTATACTCTGCTATTCCAGCGTTTCTTGTAGGCTATGGCTACTGGTATTTATTCGAATAAAGCTTTTAAGCGCCAAGGCATAAAATAGGTTAGCGCTGCCTTTTAAGGATTACTCTATTTCCACAGAAAGCGCCTCTTTCCACGGCACGCTGATCTGATAATTGCCTTTACGGGTTTTGTATTGGTATACCGATGTAGAAAAGACAATAGATTCGACGTCGATATCCTCATCGATAGTAAGCATGACGTTAACTGCCTGGAAAAAGCGAAAGCGATATTTTACGTCTTCTTCGAGCAGGTTAGACTCACCAGATTTCAGCGTAACGCTTTCGCCGTTACGCTGGCCCACTATAGCAATGTCTAAACTGCCATTTATGACTGCCTTTTGCTGCTTAGACTGCAGTAAAACCAGCCTAAGTTGATATGTGTTATCACTTAACTTAAATACCTCAACTCCTTCAATGACAAAACCGTCATCGGTTTTCTCTGGCGCCATGACGCGTTCATAGAAACTCAGAAGCTCCTGCTGCGCCTCAAGCTCTTTTTTCTGTTCGCTCAAGGTACTCGTAATATTCTCAGTTTCGAGTGTGGCCAGTTCCATGGCGACTTCAAGTTGATTCACCCTCGTAGTGAGCGCGTGATTTTCTTCCGACAAAATCGCAATCGTTTCCTGTTGAGCCAGCACTTTTTTACTGTCGCCTTCATCAATTATTCGCGCCAGCTTGTAGCCAAACCCAACCATTGCGAACATGATAAACGCTACTAGCAATGTCCACTTATAGTTGCCTAATACTTCTTTTAATTGGTCTGTCGTCATGATTTCTACATCAACAAAAAACACCCTGCGCTAAGGCGCTCTAAACATTATGAATTTTAGGTGTTTATGGTAAGCTTCTATTTACGTTAATCTACTGTACCACAACATGCGCTTGCAGGCTTTAAGAGAGGAAGTAGCTCATCCACGCACATCCATTCAGTTGTGCATGCTGGGCATTGTCGGGGGAACCTGCGCGGCGCTTTTGATTATACTGTTTCGCCTTTGCGTAGAGTGGCTGCAAGAAACAGGTATTACGTCGCTTCAATCCGTTCTTGCCTATGACTGGTTAGTTTGGCTTATCATGCCATTTATCAGTGTAGGGCTAATTTTATTTATTGCCTTTCTTACAGGCTTTAAGCACTACCGCCTTGGTATTCCCTTTGTTATACACAGAGTAAAATACTATTACGGCCACATTCCATTTAGAACTACAATTAATCAGTTCTTTGGCGGCATGCTAGCGCTTGCTGGCGGATTTGTAGTGGGGAGAGAAGGCCCTTCTGTTCATTTAGGCGCCTCGGGCAGTAGCTTTTTAGGACAGTGGCTTCGCTTACCTTACAACAGCATTCGAATTCTCGCTGGTTGCGGCGTCGCGGCAGGAATATCAGCGTCTTTCAACACACCGTTTGCTGCCGTCATTTTCGTGATGGAAGTGGTACTTAGGGAATATAAAATACACATCTTTGTTCCCGTCATGTTGGCCGCAGCCTGCGGTTCTGTACTCACCCGCATCGTATTTGGGGAGGTCAACGAGCTTTCATTTTTATCGTTTAATGCGTTTAGCCAATGGATGTATTTTTATTTAGTGTTACTCGGCATTCTGTTAGGCATGTTAGCGGTACTATTTAATAACCAACTCATGCGGGTGATGACGTGGTTTAGACCGGTTTCAATGGTGTGGCGTTTAATACTTGCCGCACTTATTACAGGTACTATTGGCATGTTCATTCCTGAGGCCTTAGGTGCAAACTTCATGGACGTCGAACATTTGTTTGATAGTTCCCCCGGCGCTTTGTTGTTAGTGTCTACCTTGGTGTTTAAGGTAATCCTCGCTGTTTTTGCCATTGGACTTGGTATCCCAGGGGGGATAATTGGGCCGGTTATGGTGATTGGTATGCTGGCAGGCGCTGTACTTTTACTGCCGCTGTCGTACTTTATCAATGTGCCTGAATTTACTAATAGCTTTGCTCTGCTGGGCATTGCTGGCATGTTGACCGCCGTATTGCATGCTCCCCTTGCGGCGCTTTCCGCGGTTATGGAGCTATCCTACAGCCCTCAAATAATTCTGCCTGCCATGTTGGTTATTGTGCCTGCTTACGTGACCTCAACGCAGTTTTTTGGCAACCGTTCTATATTTATTCGCCAACTCGACTATCAAAACCTTCCTTACGCCATTTCGTCTATTCGCGAAGCGCTTGAGAAGACTGGGGTACTTGCGGCGATGAATACCGAGTACAAGCTATTTCATGACGCACCAGAGCAAGCAATAACCAATTATTTAGAAAGTGAACCCACAAAAATTGTCATTCAGAAATCACGATTTGAAATAGATGTGCAGTATAAACTGGTCCAATACAATGTGAGTTTGGACCACGATGCAACTGCATTAAACTATTACGAAATGGAAGGTGTAAGCGCACAATCTACGCTTCACGAAGTATACGAACATCTCAAGAATTCGCGCTCTGGCGCAGTTTATATTTATGATCAGGAGCTTAACGATATTATTGGCGTAGTGACGTGGAATATCTTACAAAGCTTCTTACAGAAGGCGCATTATTAATATGTACATTTTATGGTTTAAGGCTCTGCACATCTTTTTTATGCTTGCGTGGATGGCCGGTCTTTTCTATCTACCTCGACTCTTCGTTTATCACGCAACAACGACATCACAAGTGGTTAAAGATGAATTTAAGGTCATGGAGCGCCGTCTATGGTTCTTCGTAACTCCATTCGCCTTATTAACTCTAGCATTCGGCGTTGCGCTTATTGTCAGCTACGGTGGTACATGGTTTAAAATGTCGGGGTGGCTTCATATAAAGTTACTGCTGTTGCTTGCTATTTATGGTTATCACTTCTATTTGTTTAAATTAATGAAGCAATTCGCACGTGACGAAAATAGACATTCTCCGCGCTTTTATCGCTTTTTAAACGAAGCGCCGGTGTTGCTCATTCTTGCTATTGTTTGCCTGGCTGTGGTGAAACCGCTTTAAAGGTAATACAAAACTAAATAGTAAAGAGAAACGTAAGAAGTGTGTCAAAGCCAGTACTCATGGAACCAGTGCTGCTGTGTAATGTGATAAGTAAATTGTAACTTAATGTAGAGCGTGTTGTAGTCATTACACAATACCGCCCATAACGTGTTATTTCTTGGGTTTAATGAATTGTTTATATCGGAATACTAACCATGGATGACAGTAATCAACACCTCAAGCATTTGCTTAAGCAAACAGACATCGCCTTCAAAGCGCTTATGAGAGAGCCTGCATCCAGGCTTTTGAACGAGCAATATGAAAAAGCGAAGCTAGAGCTGGATAGCTACACTGCTTCGCTAAAACACACTTTAAACCAACGCCACCAGCAACAAAGACAACGTTAGTTCACAGTCGCGTAATTCGATTGTGTCTTTACTACAGGCTTAAGAAGTCTCAAGTTACGTAACCTTATTGAAGGTTTCAAACTGATTGGGCAACGCCCCTGCAAGCTCCCCTGATAATTTCGTGTAATCAGCTAGTACCGACGGTAGTTGCTTAACAAGCATCTGAATATTGCTTTCCAGCTGCGCGGCTTGTTTGTCGTTTCTATACGACAACGCTAATTCTATATTGGCGAGCGTTGAGAATAATTTTAAACAGCGGGACAACCTTGCTTCTGCAGGCTCATTTGGCTGATGATGTGAATTATTTTCGCCTGCCTCTTCCTTATCTACTTCGCTTTTTTCTGACTGCTTTTCCCAGTGATTCCAGGCATTTTGCCACACAGGTTCTAACTGTTTATGCACTTGCAATAATCCGTTTAGCCAGCTTTCTAGTTCCTTTAACGGCCTAGCTGCTCCATGAATCTCAGACGTTTCGGTCAATTGACCGGGCAATGGCGATTTATCCTGACGCATGAAATCTAGATGTGCCCGCAGGCCGTTCATCAGTGTATCGGCAAGTTTGTCTACGTCTTTGTCTACAAGGTGACTATCGCTTGATTGAATAAGCCACGGCATCCACTGTTCGGGCATAGGGATTTCTGGCGCTGACGCTACGGCGAAGATCATTCCATCCACTTGATAGGCACTTGGAAGCACATTCTCGAAGCTAGGAAGCGAAACAATACCGCTGATTATGTCTATTGGAAACCCGTCTTTCACCATTGCGTTCCTATTTTAATTTGCGTTCTGTTTTATGAAACGGTAGTCTGCGCGGCCACTTTACAGAGGGTGCGTTTTCTTACCTAATATCTACACAAAATAATGGGATATAAGGCTGAAGAAAAGCGGCTTATCTGTATTGGGTACGCGACAATAGGTTTAAAACCAATCTGTTACTGTATTGGTTTAGCGGTACTGTTGCGTGCTCGCCTACCTATTGTCATGATAGCAAAACTTAACTAAGAGTCGTTGCAATGGCAAAAGATAAATCAGGATATATCATCGCGGCCGCCTTTATTGGCCCTGGAACAGTAACTACAGCAAGTCTGGCAGGTGCAAACTTTGGCTTTCACCTTGTATGGGCTCTGCTTTTCTCAATATTCGCAACCATTATACTGCAAGACATGGCGGCGCGTCTGGGTGTGGCCAGCGGGCAGAGCTTAGCCAGTGCAATGAAAGACATGGCTTACAAGCCATGGCTAAAGAACCTTTTTATCATACTTATCGTCAGTGCTATCGGCGTTGGCAATGCAGCCTATGAATCCGGTAACCTCACCGGTGCTGCTATTGGCCTAGATGCTTTTATTAATATTGGTATAGGTCCCTGGGCCAGCATCCTCGGTGCTATTGCTATTGTACTGCTTTGGTCAGGTAGCTATAAGTGGATAGAAACAGTTTTAGTTTACCTTGTCTTCATTATGGCTGGCGTTTTTCTGATTACACTACTGGTAGCGAAACCTGATATTGCCGCTATGTTTAGCCAGCTCATATCACCTCGGCTAGATGCAGATGCCATCACGACGGTACTGGCGTTAATCGGCACAACCATAGTACCGTACAACCTGTTCCTTCACGCCAGTCTCGTTGCAAAATCATCGGAAGGCCAAGATAAACAAGAAGCGGTCATCGCCTGCCGAAACCAGTCAGCCAAAGCGATAAGTATGGGTGGCCTTATTACGCTTATTGTTATGGCGACTGCTATGATGGCGTTTTTCAATCAAGCAGCCACTATGGATGCTTCAAACATGGGTGAGCAGCTTAAACCGGTTCTAGGTGATAAGGCTCAGTGGTTCTTTGCACTCGGATTATTCGCAGCTGGCTTAACCAGTGCCATTACCGCTCCTTTAGCTGCCGCTTACGCCGTAACGGGGGCACTAGGGTTATCTGACGATATGCAGAGTAAAAGCTTTAAAACCGTATGGTTTATCATCATCGTAGTGGGTGTCAGCGTTGCTGCTCTTGGATTTAAACCCTTACCTGCAATCTTGTTTGCACAAGCGACTAATGCCCTTCTGCTGCCTATCATTGCTATATTTTTGCTTGTAGTTATGAATAAAAGCTCTGCGCTGGGTGAATTTAGAAACACGTGGAAAAGTAACCTGGCAGGATTTCTTGTTGTAGGTACAGTGATTGGATTAGGTTTGTATAAACTAATCGGTGTGTTTAGCTAGCTGCAAAAATGGGGTCAGAGTAATTTTCTCCCTTTGTATGTCATTATAGTGTGCACTCGCAGGTAACAGTGAAATTACGTGACTAACAAAATAACTGCATATAAGAAGGGCCAAAGTAATACTTTGGCCCTTCTTTGTAGAACGCGTGGTTAAAAAAGTACTCTGACCCCAATTTGGGGCTGAAAAAGTACTCTGACCCCAATTTTTAGCTGGCGAGGCGTTGGAGAATGTCTTGGAGCATGGCTTTGCTGCAGCCAAAGTTAATTCTGAAATGATCGGCCTTGTGAAAATCGATGCCTGGCGATGGTCCTACGCCTTTTTCTTCTGCCCACTGCTGTACGTTTTCTACACCCAGTCCACTGGCGTCTACCCACGCAAGAAACGTCGCGTCAGCTTTGAGCATTTTGAGACCGTCAATGCTGTTAATGGTGTTAAATACCATCTCTCTGTTTTCACGCAAGTAGGTAAGCTGTTGCTGGTGCCAATCATCGCATTGAGTGAATGCCGCTTCTGTCGCCGCTAAACCTAATACTGTCACCCAAGGTACTATACCCGCAGCAGCATTGGTAAATGCCTGGCGTAATTGGCGATTAGGGATAATCGCAAAAGACGTACCCAAACCTGCAATGTTGAATGTTTTACTGGCGGCCATTAACGTTACACTGTTTTCAGCGAGATTTGGCTCTCGACCCGCAGGGATGTGCTGTTTGCCTTCTTCTAAAATAAGGTCGCAGTGGATTTCATCAGAGCAAAGCTTAACGTTGTTCGCATTACAGATATCGGCAATGCGATCCAATTCTGCTTTAGTAAGTACCGAGCCTACGGGATTCATCGGGTTACAAAGAATAAACAGCTTACATTTTGGATCGGCGGCTTCTTTTTCTAACGCGTCAAAATCTAGGGTGTAGCGCGCCCCTTCAACTCCTGAAATAGCGTCAGAACTAGTGCCATCGGCATTTTGTACTACCGTACCAATATCTACTCGCTCTAAACCATTGAGCTTGGGTGCAGCTAGCAGCGGAGGATAATTAGGTGTTTGAATAAGTACTTTATCACCGGGTTCACAATAGGCTTTGCACGCTACGTTAAACGCTGGCACAACGCCTGGCGTCCATACTAGCCACTCTGGCTGTATATCCCAGTTATGCTTTTCTTTAAGCCATCTCACCACAGCCTGAATAGCACCTTCGTGATGCGCAGGCAGTATGTAACCCATATTGCCATGCTCAACCTGAGCAGATATGGCGTCTAAAATTGGCTGCGCGCAACGAAACTCAGTATCGGCAACCCACGCAGGAATAATGTCTTTCCCCTTGTACTTTTGCCATTTAAACGAAAAGGTATTTTTTCTAGGAGGGGTATTATCGAATAAAGCGCTCACATTACATCCTGTTGCATAAAAACTTATATCAACAGTGTAGAATTTTAGCGCCTCATTAACTAGGGGCGTACGATGAATTTACCTAGATTTGCTATATCGAAATGTACTTTATTAGAGAAAAATTAACGCCTTAAAATAACAAATGGCTGATTGAACGCTGCGCTCTCTATCGTAACCCAATGAAGCACCAGCCACGTTTTAGCCCATAGACTGTAATCTCAATAGCATCGTGTTAAGCGCGAGACTATTCCGCCGGTCTACTCAGCTTGCGTAATAGCTTCTCTCGACTTTTGAACCAGCTCTTCCATATTAAGAGGCTTAGCCAAAAACCCAGTAACTTGTAGCTTGCGCGCCTCCATCACTAACTCTTTATTCGGGTCAGCAGTGATAAGTAAAAATGGCACATTCAAACCATAAGATTGGCAGGTTTTTAAAAGACTTAAACCATCATAATCTGGCATTACCTGATCGCTAATAATCAAGCTGATAGATTCAGAGGTTTGTTGCAGTAAGAAGTCCCTTGCAAACTTGCTACGAGTAAATGGATATACGGTAGCATCTAACTGCGTTTCCAATGCGTCGGTAATAAGGTCAAGTGTGATCGGATCATCTTCAACAACTGCTACAGAAAACACTACTTTCCCCTTTTTGATAGGTCATTAGCCGTAAATATTACAACGACTTAGCTTACGTGTTAAGGCATCTGCCTACGTTTATACCAATCCGCATAGATAATTGCCCACTCAGAGGGCGCTGGCAAGCTTCATAGCGAAGCGTGGGAATGTAGGAATGGTGTTCCCTTTCAAATTCCCAGAATGAAGCTAGGAAGCTTGCCAGACCTTCCCGAAGGGCGAGTTTAAAATGTCCGTACTCTTTGTTGTGTCACCTTGATGTTAAACCACTATACCTGCGGTAACACGCCGCGATTACGAACATTTTAACCCTCGCTGAGTGGGTAATAATCTATGCGGATTGGTATCTTCAAGAATAGAATCTCTGAGCCTGTTTGACCACTAACCTTTGGTCGATATTTGAACTTTTTTAGTATTTAACGATTGCTGATAGATGAGAGCGACTCTAGCGACAGGATGAGCTTTAGAAATAAATGAGAGTGGCTTAATGGTTGATACCGGTAGAGGAAACTTTAATTTTGTAGCACCAATAAAAAATGCCAGCAGAAGCTGGCATTTTTAAAATCGAATTAAGTCTTAGAAACGATTAAGACTTAGGTGCGCGCGATGCACGCTTACGCTCGTTTTCTGTAAGAAGCTTCTTACGAATACGGATAGACTCAGGCGTAACTTCTACTAGTTCGTCGTCATCGATGAACTCAAGCGCTTGCTCAAGTGACATTCTGATTGGTGGAACTAGTGTTTGCGCTTCGTCAGTACCTGATGCACGAACGTTAGTAAGCTGCTTACCTTTAAGGGCGTTTACAGTAAGGTCGTTGTCACGGCTGTGAATACCGATAACCATACCTTCGTAAACCTCAACACCGTGACCGATAAATAGGCGACCACGCTCTTGAAGGTTAAATAGAGCGTTGGTTAGTGCTTTACCGTTTGCGTTAGCAATAAGAACACCATTCTTACGCTTACCGATGATGCCGCCTTTGTACGGACCATAGTGATCGAACGTGTGGTATAGCAAACCAGAACCCGACGTCATTGTCATGAACTCTGTTTGGAAACCAATTAGACCACGGCTTGGAATAATAAAGTCGATACGTACACGGCCTTTACCATCTGGTGACATGTCAGTCATTTCTGCTTTACGCAGGCCAAGCTGTTCCATGATCGAACCTTGGTGCTGTTCTTCACAGTCAATGGTCAAGGTTTCGTATGGTTCTTGCGTTGCACCGTCAACTTCTTTCAGAATTACTTCTGGACGTGACACAGCAAGCTCGTAACCTTCACGACGCATGTTTTCGATTAGAATACCTAGGTGAAGTTCACCACGGCCAGATACGCGGAACTTGTCCGGATCAGGCATTTCTTCAACGCGAAGTGCAACGTTGTGTACTAGTTCGTCTTTAAGACGCTCTAGAATGTTACGTGACGTTACATACTTACCTTCTTTACCTGCGAACGGCGACGTGTTTACCTGGAACGTCATGGTTACTGTAGGCTCATCAACCGTTAGTGGAGGAAGCGCTTCTACTGTGTTCACGTCACAAATAGTGTCAGAGATCTTAAGTTCGCCAAGACCTGTAATTGCAATGATGTCACCCGCGTGAGCAGATTCAACTTCGTGACGAGCAAGACCAAGGTAGCCATATACCAAGCCAACTTTACCGTTGCGCTTTTTGCCATCAGCAGTAACAACCGTTACTTGCTGGTTAGGCTTCACAGAACCACGCTTAACACGACCTACACCGATTACACCAACATAAGAGTTGTAATCTAGCTGAGAGATCTGCATTTGGAATGCGCCGTCGATATCTGCATCAGGAGGAGAAACCTGATCAACGATAGTTTGGAACAACGCCGTCATATCGTCTTCTTTAGTATCTGCATCTAGTGATGCCCAACCGTTTAGTGCTGAAGCGTAAACAACTTGGAAATCTAGCTGTTCGTCAGTTGCACCTAGGTTGTCGAATAGGTCGAAAACTTGGTCCATAACCCAATCAGGACGCGCGCCAGGCTTGTCGATTTTGTTGATAACAACGATTGGCTTAAGACCTTGAGCAAATGCCTTTTGCGTAACAAAACGCGTTTGTGGCATTGGGCCTTCCTGCGCATCTACAAGTAGAAGTACAGAGTCAGCCATCGACATTACACGCTCTACTTCACCACCGAAGTCAGCGTGTCCTGGAGTATCTACGATGTTGATACGGTAGTCGTTCCAGTTAATCGCTGTGTTCTTAGCTAGGATGGTAATGCCACGTTCTTTCTCGATGTCGTTCGAGTCCATTACGCGCTCTTCTTGCTCGCCTCGAGATTCAAGGGTGCCAGACTGCTGTAACAGTTTGTCTACCAGGGTGGTTTTACCGTGGTCAACGTGGGCGATGATTGCGATGTTACGCAATTTATTAATATCAGTGGTATTCATGCTTATATAGAGCCTGTGTAAATCAACGTCTACTTCAATTCAGTGGAAAGGAGTATGCGTTAGATTTGTTGCAAAAAAATGCAGATAGAAAAATTTGCGCGGATTGTACAGAAAAACCTCGACGTTTGCGCATCTTTTTTTTGATGGATTGGTGTTTTATTGCTTTTCAAACACTTGTTCAACAAATAACCAGTTATATTGCACCGAATTGATCATAATTGGTGGTCATCCGTTACAAAGTAAACTAGGCTCATTGACGTACAAATGAGCATGAAACACCATGATGGTGCATCCATGCACCATCATGGTGCATTTTGATTCAAAAGGAAGTGATGAATGCCTGTCTATGCCGCAGAAATCGGCACACATATAGATGGCATGATAATCGCTTTCACTTTTGCCACTGTTGGAGTGAAGCTGATCATTCCGCATTTTTACATTAAACCTGGAGGACACGATGTCAGTAGAAAAGGCATTAGAGCTGATTAAAGAAAGTGAAGCGAAGTTTGTAGATTTACGTTTTACCGATACAAAAGGTAAAGAACAACACGTATCTATCCCTGCGGGCCTAGTTGATGAAGAGTTTTTCGAAGAAGGTAAAATGTTCGACGGTTCTTCAATCGCTGGCTGGAAAGGTATTAACGAATCAGACATGGTTCTTCTTCCAGATGCTGACAGCTGTGTTGTTGACCCTTTCGCAGAAGAGACACAAGTAAATATTCGTTGTGACATCGTTGAGCCTTCAACAATGGAAGGTTATGAGCGTGACCCACGTTCAGTTGCTCGCCGCGCAGAAGAATTCCTAAAATCAACTGGCATCGGTGACACTGTATTCTTTGGTCCAGAGCCAGAGTTCTTCCTATTCGACGACGTTAAATTCCATACTGACATGGCGGGTTCTTTCTACAAGATCGATTCTTCTGAAGCCAAGTGGAACTCAGGTGAAGAATTTGAAGGCGGTAACATGGCGCACCGTCCTGGCGTTAAAGGCGGTTACTTCCCAGTACCTCCAGTAGATTCTGCACACGATATCCGTGCTGCAATGTGCTTAGTTATGGAAGAAATGGGCCTTGTAATTGAAGCGCACCACCACGAAGTAGCAACTGCTGGCCAAAACGAAATTGCTTGCCAATTCAACACGCTAGTTAAGAAAGCTGACGAAATCCAAATTTACAAGTATGTAGTTCACAACGTTGCACACGCATACGGTCAAACTGCTACCTTTATGCCTAAGCCTCTAGTTGGTGACAACGGTTCTGGTATGCACTGCCACCAGTCTATCTCTAAAGATGGCGTAAACATCTTCGCGGGTGACAAGTACGCGGGTCTTTCTGAAGAAGCACTATACTACATCGGCGGTATCATCAAGCACGCGCGTGCAATTAACGCCTTTGCTAACGCTTCTACTAACTCATACAAGCGTCTAGTTCCAGGATTCGAGGCACCGGTAATGCTTGCATACTCTGCGCGTAACCGTTCTGCATCTATTCGTATTCCTCACGTAACTAGCGATAAAGCACGTCGTATCGAAGTACGTTTCCCTGACCCGACAGCTAACCCATACCTAGCGTTCACCGCTATGCTTATGGCGGGTATCGACGGTATTAAGAACAAGATCCACCCTGGTGATTCAATGGATAAAGACTTGTACGACCTACCGCCAGAAGAAGCTGCTGAAATCCCAACAGTTGCAAGCTCGCTAGAAATGGCGCTTGAAGCTCTAGATAACGACCGTGACTTCCTTAAAGCTGGTGGCGTTATGACTGACGACATGATTGATGCATACATCGATCTTAAGTCTGAAGAAGTAACGAAACTTAACATGACTACTCACCCAGTTGAGTTCGACATGTACTACAGCGTGTAATTTCGCACTGTATAGCAATTTATACTAAAGCCCGCTCTGCGGGCTTTTTTTATGCGTGCGATTTATCTACTATGTTTTTATAGCTATGCTAATGAATACTCTTTCATGCTGTATCAACTCCGCACAGGGCTTTGCCCGCTTGCATCTGCATACAACTAGAAAGGTTATCAATAAGCCAAACATAGCAAACTATATGAATTAGCCAGCTAGCCAAAACCACATTGATTAGGTAACGACACGTGCACTACATGACGCGACACATTTGCTTAATTTCGCTATTACTAAGTAGCGGCAATGGCTTACTACCTGTGCAAGCGGAAATGCTGAGCCAAGAAAGTACCCAGCAAGAAGCACAAGAAAGCGATACTGAACAAAGCGGCAATGCAACAACAGCTACAGCTACCTCTCCAATGACCATATACAAGGTGGTAGGTAAAGACGGCTCTGTTACTTACACCGATAAGCCGCAGCAAAACGCTGAAGCGCTAGCTTTCGATGTCAAAACGCAGAACGTGGTAACTGCGGCAAAAGCTACTCCTCCCCCACCACCGAAGCCTGTGGCGCCGAAACCAAATTACCGCGTAGAAATAAAGTCCCCTGCACCAGAAGCGACGATCCGCAATAATCTCGGTGAACTTACTATTTCTGCGGCACAAACTGGTGCACCTAAGGCACCAATCTATCGGTTAATCTTTGATGACGCCCCATTAGCTAGCAATACTTCGGGTGTTTTTAAGCTGAGCGGTATCCACCGTGGGGCACACACTTATAAAGTTGAACTAACTAACAATACGGGCAAGACTCTTGCATCGTCTCCATTACAAACCCTTTACCTTCATCAGGCATCGGCGTTAATTAATAACTAATAGCGTGCAACCATTGGTATGCAAGCGCACCACAGACGTTCAGTGACCATTTCTTACTGAGTTCTTTATTCGCGCTTGGCATCATTGCAAGCTACAATGCACAATTATGGTGCAAAGGAGACGAGCTCGGATGCATTCCACCGAGTTAGAAACACAACAGCTAATCAATAGCCTGAATACTGCATTGGTTATGGTAGATAACAAACTTACGATTGTTTATGCCAACCATGCTGGTGAAGCTTTGTTTGAAACTGGGTTAAAGCAACTTATCGGACACCCACTTCAAGACTTTTTCTTGCCGGGCACAATAGAAACGACCCGCCTTAAAGCCGCCATCAGAAAAGGTGAAGATTTCACCGAGAACGAAATCAAATTGGCATTTAGAGATAACCGCTACGTTTCTGCTGATTTAACTGTTACCAATTTGCATTTTGAAGATGGCCCAAGGCTTCTGTTTGAAGTTAAAAAAATTGATCAGCAAAAGCGAATTTCTCGAGAAACCTTACAAAATGCACAACATTATGCAGCCCGAGAATTAGTACGCGGTCTGGCTCACGAGATTAAAAATCCGCTTGGTGGTATTCGCGGCGCGGCACAGTTGTTAGAGAAAGAGCTCATTGATGAGCACAAAGAATTCACTAGCATGATCATCGAGCAATCTGATCGGCTACGGAACTTGGTAGATCGCTTACTTGGGCCAAATTCACTGCCTCGGTTTGAAGAAAGCAATGTGCACCAAGCTCTTGAAAAAATCCGCAGCTTAATGCGCTTTGACTCAGATAATCCTATCACCATAATCCGTGATTATGACCCCAGTATTCCACCGCTTATGCTAGATCCCGACATGATTCAGCAAGCGGTACTTAATATTGTGCGAAATAGCGTTCAGGCATTAACAGAAAGCCAAACGCCTAACCCAGAAATCAGGTTAATAACGCGAATTGAACGCCAAATGACAATTCAAACGAAGCGTCATGCGCTGGTAGCAAAAATAAAAATTATAGATAACGGCCCAGGCATTCCTGCTGAAGTTAAAGACACTCTTTTCTACCCCATGGTCACAAGCAAACAAAATGGCTCTGGGCTGGGTTTGTCGATCTCACAAACCCTAATAAACCACCACGGCGGCAAAATTGACGTAGACAGCTACCCTGGTCACACCGAGTTCGTAATTTACATACCAATAGACCGTAAGGAGACAGACGATGACGAATGAGTCAGTGTGGATTGTCGATGATGACAGTTCTATTCGTTGGGTGCTGCAAAAGGCCTTACAAGCGGCTGATATCAGCTGCTTAAGTTTTGAAAACCCTGAAGATTTATTGCTTCAGCTACAAAGCGGCCAAGCCCCTGAAGTCATCATTTCAGATATTAGAATGCCACAAATGGACGGCATGACGTTACTGAACGAAGTGCACGCTTCACACCCCATGCTTCCGGTTATTATTATGACGGCGCATTCGGATTTAGACAGCGCGGTTAACGCATATCAAAAAGGCGCGTTTGAATATCTGCCTAAGCCATTTGATATAGACGAGGCGGTAACGTTAACCCAGCGCGCGCTTGCACATTCCAGAGAGCAATCAACGGTTTCCAAAGCGCAAGTAGAAGACGTGGTAACGGAAATAATTGGTGAAGCCCCTGCCATGCAGGAAGTGTTTCGTGCCATAGGTCGCCTGTCTCGCTCTTCTATCAGCGTGCTTATTAACGGTCAATCGGGTACGGGTAAAGAGCTTGTTGCGCACGCCCTTCATAGGCATAGCCCAAGGGCAAGTAAACCCTTTATTGCGCTGAACATGGCCGCTATTCCCGCCGATCTGGTAGAGTCTGAACTATTCGGACATGAGAAAGGCGCATTTACTGGCGCCCAAGCTGCTCGTCAGGGCCGCTTTGAGCAAGCCGATGGCGGTACACTATTCTTAGACGAAATCGGTGATATGCCGTTAGATGTGCAAACCCGTCTTTTACGCGTGCTAGCCGATGGCCAGTTTTATCGTGTGGGTGGTCACCAGTCAGTAAGTGTGGACGTGCGCATCATTGCCGCAACACACCAAAACTTAGAACAAAGGGTTGCAGAAGGTAAGTTTAGGGAAGATTTGTTTCACCGCTTAAATGTCATCCGCGTACACCTTCCATCGCTCAACGAACGCCGCGAAGACATCCCATTACTGACTCGTCATTTCTTGCGCCGAGCAGCCAAAGAACTTGATGTGGAAGCCAAGAGTATATCGAAAGACGCTGAGCGTGTGATGTCGCAGCTTCCTTGGCCTGGCAACGTTAGACAACTAGAAAACGTGTGCCGCTGGCTAACGGTAATGGCAAGTGGTCAAGAGGTGCTTCCTAGCGACCTACCACCTGAAATTCACAGTGACAACAGTATTGAAAAGCCTACCGCTGAATCAGGCGATTGGCCTGACTTGCTGGCGAGCTGGACTGACAAACAGCTTCGCGACGGCCATCACAACATTCTTAACGACGCTATGCTTACCTTTGAACGCATTATGCTTGAGCGTGCGCTTCAGCACACGCACGGCCATAAACAAGATGCGGCTAAGCGTTTAGGTTGGGGACGGAATACCCTGACAAGAAAATTGAAAGAATTGGGTGTGAGCTAATCTAAACGAATACAGCATAAGCTAGCTTTGGTCTCTCTGCTAGCCTATGCCGCTTAAGGCCTACTGCCCTCTAGTTAGAAGTGCTGTCATTCCTTGATTGAAATACCTTACCCACTTCATACTAAACTGCCCTTTGGCACTGCGGTTTATCTCAATTACTGCTTCTTTTTTGGAAAGCACATTATCTTCATTGTGTGCTCTTGGATGTGTCATTGCATCGTAAGTATCAACAATAGCGAGCAGCTTGGCGCCTTCACAAATGTCGTCTTCCTTGATTCCCAGTGGATAGCCAGTTCCGTCGGTGCGTTCGTGATGCTGCATTACTATTTTGCGCGCCATATCCCACTGATCTAGATGCTCTAATAAGCGAGCACTTTTATACACGTGAGAGCGCATTAAGTTGAATTCAATATCGCTTAACGAATCCCCTTTATGCAAAAGCTTTAACGGCATGAAAGCCATTCCGAAGTCATGTACGTAGCTAGCCACTGCAAGCTGGTCTTCGTCAATAGGGTTTTCAGCCACATCGTTGATGTACATAGCCAGCTTAGCGATGCGGTCGCCACGACCAGACCAATAGTTAGAGCGGCGCTCAATGGTTTGCATCAAGTCGCGGAAAAACAAAATATCTTGCTTCTTTTCACTACTGATATCCTTCGGAATACCCGTAGCCGCTAACGTAGGAGGCTTTATCTGAACGTTTTGCGGGTCGTCTTCATCAGTAACAATGTCTAACGCGGGGTTAAGTAATAGCACCGCCTCGGTGAGGCGCTTCTCATGCTCGGAAGTATTCTCTGGCGTTACGCGGCCAATAGCCAAAACCAACTGATTATGCAGGTTATCGTCATACTCAGCTTTGCCATTTGCCATTACACTTTCAACAAAGGCTTTTACTCTATCCATGGTGAGCAGTACCAAATCACTCATGGTGCTGGTGTATGCCACCTGCCCTTTGCGCAGATAATCTAGCAAGTCTTCTACGTGCTGCAAAAGCGGGATCATGGGTGAGAAATTAACTAAACCCAAGTCGCCTTTTATAGTGTGGATAGAGCGGAACAAAGCACGCTGTAATTCGTTATCTTCCGGACGAAGCTCTAGTTCAATCAAGGTTTGTTCACTTGATTCATAGAGTTCGTTTATTTCCTCCATAAGGTCAGCAAGAATATCTTCTTCTAGGTCGTCTGGAGTAAATGTCTGCATATAATGGTTACCGAGTTAGGTTCGATTGCGCTTTTTATTATTGTAATTGGGTATCGGCAAAATTTCCTCATACTAAAGGTGAGAAACATAGCGACTTTTACAACTTATTTTCCAACTATACCGTTTAGCCTGTAAAAACTCATCGGACAAGTGTACGCTGAAACTTCATCTATACTGCGCGCGTCAATTGTATCTAGGAGTTGTTTTGATCGCTTTATTCCGCATTCCCGCACTTTTCATCGCTTTTCTACTCATCAACATTGTTTTGCTGATTGTTTGTATCGTACGGCCTTTTCACAAAGATAATGTGCATATTGCGGGTAGTATGTATTCGATGATGGCTAGGATCGTAGGTCTTAAAATTATTATAAAAAAAGATCCTGCGGTAAAAATAAACGAACCCTACGTTTTCATTGCCAATCACCAAAATAGTTTCGACGTGATCACCATCTGCAAAGCCGCACTGCCAGGTGTGGTGACTATTGGTAAAAAAAGTTTGAAGTGGATCCCCATTTTCGGCCAGATCTATTGGCTGTCGGGGAATATCATGATTGATAGAAAAAATTCAGGCAAAGCTCGTAATACATTGGATATTGCAGCGAAACGAATTGCGAAAAAGAAAACCTCGGTCTGGCTGTTTCCAGAAGGCACCCGAAGCTATGGCAGAGGCATATTGCCTTTCAAGCAAGGTGCGTTTCGTTTAGCTAAAACCACCAACGAGCCTGTCGTCATGGTAACCGCCAGCAATTTGCATGAGAAAGTAAAGTGGAACCGTTGGAATAACGGCATCGTGCTTATTGATATTGCTGCTCCTCAAGCGCTCAGTGAAGACAAATCAATTAAAGAATGGATGGTTCATTTTAACGACGAAATGAAACAAAAATTTGATGCGCTTAATAGACAGGTCGATGAACTGGAAAAAAGCAGGTAAACTTGCGTCAAAATTGCTAATGAGTGTTTATTATGACCCAGTTCGATGAAAGAGAAGAATGGTACGAGTTTAACCAAGAAACTATTGATGCCCTTCTAGAAGATGGCAGCCAAGCCGATGCCGACTATACCATTGAGCACCACTTCGCCAGCACTGACTTTGACGTGCTGGAAAAGGCGGCGGTGGATGCGTTTAAAGCGGGTTTTGAAGTCACTGACGCAGAAGAGCTAATGCTTGATGATGGCGAAACCATTTTCTGCTTCGACGCTATTGCAGAACGAAAGCTAGATATCGAAAAGCTTAACGCTGATTCTGACACTCTGCTAAAAATTGCCGACAAGCACGATGTTACCTACGATGGTTGGGGGACTTACTTCGAATCTCGTGAAGAAGGTGAATACGAAGAAGAAGATCACTATTTCGACGACTGATCGCTAAGACTCCCTCACCTATTTAACTGAGCAGGCGTTAAGTTAGCCTTCAGCTTTTGTTCATCTTTTTCCGTCAACAATGACACTGTCATAATCGATTGGAAAAGGATGGACAGATGAAAAAGTTACTTTTCTCACTTACCACATATTCTGCTATTGCAACGTTACAGCTTGCGCTTATGTCACCTGTGCATGCCAGTACCGATAGTAACTCTCACGACAAAACCGTGACCTCGAACGAATACCGCTACGATAAGCCTTTTGTAGCCGCCGAATCGCTGTTGCCTAAGACCTCCGGCGCTTTAACAAACGAAGAAACAAACTCTCAATCTGCTGATGAAGATCAGTCTGATCAACCCCCCCTTACCAAGGCGGGTAAGCATCAACAGCATTTGGCCGTGAGTAAGTCCTCTAGCGATATCGTGGTTAGTAGTGTTAACGAATTCTGGATATACGAGAGCTGGGTCACGCTAGCGCATGATATCGATTACGATGGTTACCACTCTACGTTTTCGATTGAGTTTGATGCCGACACCATTTTTACTCGTGCACCGGTATACGCTGTGTTGTATTTAGGTAAAGACGGGGTTTACGAATCCATCCACGTTTCATCAGAGTTTTATATTTACTCGGAAGATTCAACAGACACTTTCACCATCGAAAGTACACTAGTGTCTGGTTATCCACCCGGTGAGTACGACATTCTTTTAGAACTTTACGATGCCGATACCGAAATGCTTGTGGCGTATACTGATGCCTATGACGATGGTGCGCTGGCCTATCTTCCACTTGAAAGTGAAAACCATGAGTACGTGGTTGAAGATACGGTAGTCATAGTAGAAGAGCATGGCGGGGCCTGGTCTTTACTTCCACTGTGCCTATTAGGTGGCATTGTACTTGTTAGACGAAGTGTTAGGCGCCAACACGGCTAACTATTTTGGAAAACTAGTCGGCCAAAAGCTGCATTCATGCGCAGCTTTTGGCTATTTTTTATACTAAAGTCTATTATATTATATAAACCTTCTTTTCCAATTAACGTTGATTCGCCAATGTACCAAGGAAAACAGTACATACTGACGCTTTCAATTGGTGTAGTGCAATGAGCATCGACAATGTTAACTTGTTCAACCTATTAGAAAATACGCAAATTGGCGTAGTCATTCACAATGCTACTGGCGCTGTAGAGTATGCCAATCCCACGGCGTTAACGCTGCTTCGATTAAGCATAAATAGACTTAAAGAGAAAAGCTAAGACGTGGACTCCTGGGAGTTCATTGACATGCAAAACAGAAAAGTCCCCTACCACAAACTTCCCATTGCCCAAGTGCTTGCCACTGGCACCGCTGTAAATAACCGGATATTGGGAACGATAAATAAGAGTACCGATAAAATAACGTGGTTTAACGTCAATGCATATCCCGAAAAGTACAAGGTGAATGGTAATTCGCCATGTTTTGTAGTGGTTTATTTCACTGATATCACAGCTAAGATTAGTGATTTTTCTTATAAAGATATTGTTCAACACTCACAAGATATGATTTTGGTAACGGAAGCTCAAAATATCGATGCCCCGCTTTTACCTAAAATTATCTATGCCAATGAAGCATTGTGTAAACATACTGAATATAGCCTTGAGGAGCTATTGGGTGAGACCCCTCGTATTTTTCAAGGTGTCCTAACCGACAAAGCCTCTACGCTGCGTATTCGGAAGGCGCTTATTGAGCAACGCCCATGTACCGAAACACTGTTAAATTATACGAAGTCTGGCACGCCTTTCTGGGTTCAAATGAACATATTCCCGCTTACCAACGAATTCGGTGAAGTTACCCATTTTGCCGCTGTTCAACGCAACGTTAGCGAAATGAAGTTCCAATCTGAACAGCTAGACAAGCGCAATTCAGAACTTAAGAAAATAAAGCAGAACTTAGAAAGCCTGGTCAACAATCGAACCAGCGAACTTCGTGCTGCTAACCATAAACTAGAGAAACTGGCATATTATGACGCGCTCACGAACATTCCAAATAGGCGTGCATTTTTAGATGCCTTTGCAAAGTCTTTGAACTTTGCGAAACGCAATGGACATGCAATGTTGATTGGCATCGCCGATGTTGATCACTTTAAAGCTATTAATGATAGCTTTGGCCACGGATTTGGCGATGACATATTAACCATCGTTGCTCAGACAATGCAGCAATTTTTTTCGTCAAGAAGATGCCATTGGCCGCATAGGTGGCGAAGAGTTTGCGTTCTGCATGGTACTAACAAGTCCAGTCTCTCCTCGCCAACTACTAGACAGATTTCGCGAGAAGGTCAGTATTCTCCATGAAACCCACCCTCCGTTGAAAGGAAGGCAAGTTACCCTTAGTTTAGGTGCGGTTTATGTAAGCGATTTAAGAGAGGCAAGCATCAAGCAACTACTTTGCGATGCAGATGAAGCCCTTTATAGAGCCAAAAATAAAGGTCGTAATACGATAGAGTGCGAATGTTATGACGATATCGATAACGAAGTGTTAGACCCCTGTGAAGATGGTGGAGCTGGCCCAGAGTCTCATTCTGAACCTCATCATGTTACGTAAAAGCGAATATTGATTCATGGTAACGCTACATGAGCATTTGGTTCGCATCGGCTCACTATTAATAACATAAATCATAAACTTACCAGCTCAAAATCGATTTAGTTGGACAGCATCGATTTGGCTGGTCAGCCACACTGCTCAGTTTTCTTCCCCATCGGGCGGCTCAATATCTTCAACCTCTACAATCACTTTTTCTACCAGCTTCACTCTTCCTTGCTTCACTAGCGCTTGTCGTAATACATACTCAATCTGCGCGTTAACGCTGCGCAAGTCATCGGCAGCCCATCGTTCCATGGCGGCAAGTACATTTTCATTTATCCTGAGTGGATACGCTTTTTTCTTTGCCAAAATAACAAACCTTATGTGCCGCAGTACATCACGCGGCACCACATTTTCAAACTTATGTTAAAAACCGAACTAATAGATTGTACCTGCATTAATAACGGGCTGCGTCGACTTATCGCCACAAAGCACAACCAAAAGGTTACTTATCATGGCGGCTTTGCGCTCCTCGTCCAATTCCACCACACCTTTTTCGTTTAAACGATGAAGCGCCATTTCCACAGTACCCACCGCACCGTCGACGATTTGTTTGCGCGCAGCAACAATGGCCGATGCTTGTTGGCGTTGTAACATCGCACTTGCTATTTCTTGCGCATACGCAAGGTGACTAATACGAGATTCCAAAATTGTGATCCCCGCTTTCGCTAGGCGCTCCTGTATCTCTTCTTGTAAGCGTTGAGAAATTTCTACCGGGTGGCTGCGAAGCGCCACTTCCGCTTGCTCGTCGTCTCTCGGGTCGTATGGAAAGCTACTTGCCATATTACGAATAGCAGATTCACTTTGTATGCGAACAAAGCTTTCATAGTCGTCTACGTCAAACATTGCTTCGGCAGTATCGGTAACTTTCCAAACTACGATAGAAGCGATTTCGATGGGGTTCCCTTGATTGTCGTTTACCTTGATTCTGGCGCTTTCGAAATTTCTAATACGCAAAGAAATATTCGCTCTACGGAATAACGGAATTGTCCAGCGCAAGCCTACGTCAGAAACCGTACCTACATAGCTTCCAAAAAACGTCATGACCTTGGCTTGGTTGGGTTGCACTATGAAATAGCCCAACCATAAACTTCCCACTAATGCACTTAGGATGACTCCCACTTCGGGATTGCCTGAGACTGCAAAGAAGAACGTTGCAACCTGTGCGACTAACAAAACACAAATCATCAAATAGCCGTTTACCGAAAACCCTTTCTTTTCTTTCATACCACTCACCTTTGATATCATTTTGATATCTTTATAATACAAAAAGTAGCCGTTAGCGAATTTTGATGTGTTACCAAATATGTCAGGCAGCTTTACTATTTTTAACTCGTGGGTAACATTTTTTGGTAACTCTATGAAATAGATGCCAGAATGAAGGAAGGTCATCGTTTATTACGGACGTACGTTAATGCCTTCAAACACTGATAAAAAAGTTGCTTCATCTAAGCTGCGCCGCACCTTATTGAAAGGTGGCCTCGCTTTTGGCCTAACCGCAGGCGTTACCCCTTTTTCAATAGGAAAAGAGAAGCCAACACTGCGCGTTTTGGGTACCCATGTAACGCTACAAGAAGCCATTCGGCAGCGAGCCATGGAAGACTTAGGCATTAATATAGAATTCGAAGCAGGTGGCAGCGCAACCGTTCTTCAAAAAGCATCGATGAACCCCGCATCTTTTGATCTATACGAACAGTGGTCCAATAGCATAAACGTACTGTGGCGAGCGCATGCAATTCAGCCCATTGAAAAAAAGCGACTTCTGTATTGGGAAGAAATAAACGATTTAAGTAAAACTGGAAAGCTGACCAAGAATGCACGAATGGGCGCTGGCGATGCGCCTCATAAAATCATTAATGTGCAAGACGATGGTACACTCGGTGCTAACCATACCGACACCATTAGTTTTTTACCCTACGTGCATAATGTCGACTCTTTCGGCTATGACAAGACAAAACTTCCCCAAGAGTTGAAAGGACAAGAAGAAAGCTGGGGCTGGCTTTTGGACAGTCGCTATTCAGGACAAGTGGGTATAGTCAACGACCCCACAATCGGCCTATTCGACCTAGCACTTGCCGCCCAAGCCAAAGGTTTCATTCAATTTCAAGACATTGGGGCCATGACAGAGTATGAACTTGATGATCTGTTTAGCTTGCTCATCGAGTTGACTCAACTCAATCATTTTAATGGGTTTTGGAACTCAGTTCCCGAATCAGTCGAGTTTATGAAAAGCGGTCGAGTTGCTATTGAAAGTATGTTCTCACCAGCAGTCTCTTCGTTAAACGGTCAAGACATTCCGGTTACTTTTGCAGCCCCTAAAGAAGGCTATCGTGGCTGGCACGGCGTTATGTGCCTTTCATCAGCATCACAGGGCAGAATGAAAGACGTGGCTTATGAATATATGAATTGGTGGCTGTCAGGATGGCCTGGCGCATTTATTGCCAGACAAGGCTATTATATTTCTAACCCTAAACGTTCAGCTCAGTATCTCTCAGACGCCGAATGGAATTACTGGTACAAAGGGCAAGTAGCATCAGAGCCGCTTAAAGGCCCCGATGGAAATATAAGTGTAAGGAAAGGAGCCCAGCGAACCGGTGGCAGTTACGAAGAGCGTTTTAGTAATGTTGCTGTATGGAATACTGTTATGCCAACCTATGAGTACAGTTTGCAAAAGTGGTACGAATTCATTACCGCATGATTTTCGTTAGGTAAAACCCCATCACGTTAATGGAATAAGGCTTTTTAAGTTAACATGTTATCGTCAATTCGAATTCAGCTGATCACTGTGCTACTCGCGCTCATTGCGCTCATACTGGCGCAGGGGTTTATTGCCAGAGAAAACCAAGAAGTATTAAATAAGGGGATCTCGTCGGCCTCAAAAGCCGTGGTGGATGTTGCGCTAGTAAAAGAGCTTGAACGAGATGTTGTAGACTTACAGCGCAACGTGCTCATCTTTAAAGAAAATGCCAGTAAGTCAGCCATTACACGCTTTAGTCGGCTCATGGTGACCATTAATACCAAACTCGACAAGTTGGCTTTAGTTGATGAAGGTAGCAAGGAACAAGACGACAGCTATATCCTTACCAGAATGAAGGAGCATCTCAACGCTTATCAGGAAAATTTCACCCAGGTAGTCGATGCGCGTGCTCAAAGAGACAACCTTCTTGCAAGAGGCACTCTATCTGAAATTACTTTACTGGAAAAAATACTGAGTGACGCAAAAGCTAGCGGAGACATATCAAGCGAATCTGAAGAACAAGCAAAAACACTTCTTATCCGCGCCGAAAATGCCATGTTGAAATACCTGATGAAACCCGACATGAGTTTTATACGGACATTTAATGAAGCCGCTGACTCATTAAGAAATTTAACGTTGACGCGAAACACGGCTCTGCAAGAGAAAATCGAGCGATTGTCGGAAAAGATTAAAGCCGATTTCGTTAAACTGACGCAGATAATTCAAGGCAATCTATTCTTGGTCAACGTCGTAATGGCAGGCTCCGCTAACGAGTTTCTGTATTTAAGCGGAGAGTTAGCTAAAAAGGTAACCACAGACTCTGAGATAGCAACTCAACGTACTTATACTCTTGCAGAAAGCACCCAACGTAACGGTGAACTATTTTCCTTAGTTGCCATATTGCTCGCGCTTTCAGCAGCCTTATTTACCATGTTTCGTATTTTAGGGCCTATTCGCTCCATTACAGAAGTGTTCAATAAGCTTGCTCAAGGTGTGCAAATTTCTAATATTCCGGGCAGCAGTCGCAAAGATGAGATAGGCAAGCTGGCAAAAGCCGCCCTTGTTTTTAGTGACAAAAACCGCGAAACAGAAAAACTGCTTGAGGAAGCAAGAACCATGAACTCTCAACTTGAGAGTTTAAACAAAGCGATTACTGAAGCGAAAATCAAAGCGGAGCAGGCAACTGCTTCAAAGAGTATGTTTTTAGCCAATATGAGTCACGAAATCCGCACGCCAATGAATGGCATTATCGGGCTAATAGAATTGGCTCAGCAGCGAGAACTATCCACTACTGTTAGGGGCTATCTAGACAAAGCTGCGTATTCAGGACAAATATTACTTAGTGTTATCAACGATATCCTCGACTTTTCTAAAATCGAAGCGGGAAAACTGAAAATTGAAGAGGTGAGCTTTTCTCTGCACTCGCTGTTCGACAACCTTATTGCTGTGATTGCATTACGTGCAAAAGAAAAGAACTTATCGGTTCACTTTACGGTTAACCCTGCCATACCTCCACAAGTTATTGGCGACCCGTTGCGCATTGCCCAAATCATTATGAACATAGGTAACAACGCAGTTAAATTCACCGAACAAGGCCGCATAGAGATAGAGTTTGATGGCACCTTGAATGAAAAAGGTAATGTGTTAAACCTCACCATGCGAATTACCGATTCTGGTATAGGTATGAGCGCGGCACAGCTAGACAAAATATTTAAACCCTTTACCCAAGCGGATGGTTCTACCAATAGAAAGTACGGCGGCACCGGCTTAGGCCTTGCTATTGTGAGCCAGCTAACTGAGCTTATGAAGGGTCGTCTTAATGCCACGTCTACCATGGGTAAAGGTAGTACGTTTGAAGTTGAGCTACCGCTTAAGGCATTTAAAAATCAACCAGGCGTGCTTGAACAAACGCCTCAGCTACCTGTTGATAGCCTGTATGTTACTGAAACGGCGTTGCTCCCTGAAGCGTATTGCAATCAAATCCAACTGTCCACTAAGTCAACGCTATCCATCGAAGATGCGAAAGCTGCAAGTGCCTTACCTGAACATATTATTGTAGATATACACGAATTCAGTGAATTTAGACAAAACATAAGCTGGTTAAATACCTTATTGGAAAATGGGAAGTCAGTGGGGTTAGTGATAGAAAGTGCAGGAAGTGCACTGCAGGCTAAGTACGATTCACTGTGGAAAGGCCCGCTAATAATGCATCCTTTTACACCGGCGCAATTCGAGCGTTTTGTTCATCAGGTTATTTCAAAAGACGCCAACTATGAAGGCCACCATTTTAGTGACGACTTAGAAGAAACTTCGCTAGAAGGCCACGTACTGTTAGTAGAAGACAACAACATTAATCAGCTGGTCACCGGTGAAATGCTTACTAACCTGGGGCTTACTTTTGATATCGCAGAAGACGGCAAGCAAGCCGTACAAAAAGTAGAGAACGCCCCTCAGTACGATTTAATTTTAATGGACGTGCAAATGCCGGTTATGGACGGATATGAAGCTACCAAACAACTTCGCGAGAAAGGCTTTACCGGCGTGCCAATTATTGGACTATCAGCCAATGCCATGAAAGAAGATAAACAAAGCGCGATAGACGCTGGTATGAATGATTATTTGACCAAACCTATTAAGCAAAAGTCGCTGATAAGTATGCTCAGAGAGTATTTAGGCAAGTAATATTAACCAGCCTGTATTCTAGAGCACATAGTTTTTGGATACGTGATAGCCGAGCCTGCTTTTATCTTATATTTAAACTGCCAACAAAAAAGGGTTACCTATTGGTAACCCTTTTACTATTCGCTCGCTTGACTGCTCGTTGTACGGGCAATCAATGAGCAATTACATTGAGCCTTACAGCGCTTTAATGGTCTCGAACTGCTCTTTAAGTTTTGCTAGGGCCTTTTCACCCTCGTCTAACTTAGCGCGTTCCTTTTCAATTACCGCGTCTGGCGCATTGCTTACGAACTTCTCGTTACCCAATTTGCCGCGAGTACGAGATACATCTTTCTCGATTTTCTCCATGGCTTTAGTAATACGAGCAAGCTCGGCGTCTTTGTCGATAAGCCCTGCCATTGGGATAAGAATTTCCATCTCGCCCACAAGCGCTGTCGCGCTGGCTGGCGCTTCTTCACCGTCTTTCAAAATAGTTACGGTTTCAAGCTTAGAAAGCTTATCAAGGAATGCCTTAGCCGCATCAAGACGACGCGCGTCTTCGTCGCTTACGTTTTTAAGTAGCGCATTAAGTGGTTTGTTTGGCGAGATATCCATTTCACCACGGATATTACGAATACCCACGATAAACTTCTTCACCCACTCGATATCAGCAAGCACTTTGTCGTCTTGCTTCGCTGCATCAACTTCAGGGAATGCCTGAACCATAATGCTTGCGCCCTCTTCCACTTTAAGTGCACTTAGTGGCACAACGCGCTGCCAAATAGTGTCGGTAATAAATGGCATAAGCGGGTGCAACAAGCGAAGCAGGCTTTCAAGTACGTTAATAAGCGTATGACGCGTACCGCGCTTTTCAGCTTCGGTGCTGGCGTCATTGTTAAGCACAGGCTTAGTAAGCTCTAGATACCAGTCGCAGAACTGGTTCCAGGTGAACTCGTAAACGGTTTGCGCAGCAATGTCGAAACGGTAGTCTTCAAGCGCTTTTTCAAATTCAACCAGCGTTTGTTGGAACTTAGCCCAAATCCAGCGATCGGCCATGCTAAGTACCATTTCGCCGCCGTCACGACCTGTATCGTGTTCTTCTGTGTTCATCAATACGAAACGCGATGCATTCCAAATTTTGTTACAGAAGTTGCGGTAGCCTTCAACGCGGGCCATATCAAAGTTGATATCGCGGCTGGTTGACGCCATAGCTGCAAAGGTAAAGCGCAATGCGTCTGTACCGTAGGCCTGAATACCATCAGGGAACTGTTTACGGGTACGCTTGGCAATCTTTTCAGCAAGCTGAGGCTGCATCATGCCCGCAGTGCGTTTAGTGACTAGCGACTCAATATCAATACCGTCAATCAAGTCGATTGGGTCAAGCACGTTGCCCTTCGACTTTGACATTTTATCGCCATTCTCATCACGGATAAGACCAGTAATGTAGATATCTTTAAACGGAATTTTGCCCGTGAATTTCTTGGTCATCATGATCATTCTGGCAACCCAGAAAAAGATGATGTCAAAGCCGGTTACTAGCACTGAAGACGGCACAAAGGTTTCTAGATCTGCCGTTTCTTCTGGCCAACCCATGGTGGCGAACGGCCATAGTGCACTTGAGAACCAGGTATCTAGTACATCGTCGTCCTGTGAAAGCGTTACGTCACTGCCAAGGCCGTGTTTTTCACGCACTTCTTCTTCGGTGCGGCCAACAAAAACGTTGCCGTTTTCGTCGTACCACGCCGGAATGCGGTGTCCCCACCACAGCTGACGCGAAATACACCAGTCTTGAATGTTGTGCATCCACTGGTAGTAAGTCTTGTTCCAGTTCTCTGGCACAAAGCGAATTTCGCCGCTTTCAACCGCTTCAATCGCAGGTTTAGCAAGAGACTCAACGGCTACATACCACTGGTCAGTTAGGTATGGTTCGATAACTGCGCCAGTTCTGTCGCCACGTGGCACTTTAAGCTTGTGCGGCTCAATCTTAACCAATGCGCCTTGTGCGTCTAAATCAGCAACAATTTGCTTACGGGCGTCGAAGCGATCTAAACCGCGATACGCTTCTGGCGCATCATCATTAATTTTCGCATCGTCGGTAAGAATGTTGATCATAGGCAAGTTATGACGCTTACCCATATCGTAGTCGTTGAAGTCGTGAGCAGGCGTAATTTTAACGCAGCCTGTACCGAATTCTTGATCTACATAGTCATCGGCGATAACTGGAATTAAACGGCCAGTAATTGGCAACTTAATTTCTTTGCCGATAAAGCCTTGGTAACGCTCGTCATCTGGGTGTACCGCAACGGCGGTATCACCTAGCATGGTTTCAGGGCGCGTTGTCGCAACCACGAGCTCACCGCTACCATCTGCAAGTGGGTAGCGCATGTGCCACATGTGGCCGTCTTCTTCTTCGTTCAGTACTTCAAGATCAGATACTGCAGTGTGAAGCACTGGATCCCAGTTAACCAAACGCTTACCACGGTAAATAAGGCCTTCTTCGTGTAGTTTAACGAACACTTCCGTTACGGCTTTAGACAGGTCTTCGTCCATGGTGAACACTTCGCGAGACCAGTCAGGTGACGTACCTAAACGGCGCATTTGACCGGTGATCGTACCGCCACTGTGCTCTTTCCATTCCCACACTTTTTTGATGAAGTCTTCGCGACCTAAATCGTGGCGCGTCTTGCCTTGTGCATTAAGTTGGCGCTCTACCACCATTTGGGTAGCAATACCTGCGTGGTCTGTACCCACTTGCCATAGCGTATTGTCGCCCTTCATGCGGTGATAACGGGTTAAGGCGTCCATAATGGTTTGCTGGAAACCATGGCCCATGTGAAGGCTACCGGTAACGTTTGGTGGCGGAAGCAAAATACAATAAGGGTCGCCGCTACCTGAAGCTTTAAATAAACCCGCCTCTTCCCATGACTTGTAGCATTGCTGCTCGATGGACTGCGGTTCGAAGGTTTTATCCATTACACACTCTCAAATTGAAGCTAAACGCGAATGACTTATGCAGATTTGAACTGCATGTTGCATCCAGCTTGCTGATAGTTTTTGTATCTTACCCGCGCGGCCTGTTTGGCGTTCTCGTCCACGGGTACAAAATCGATGATTTGACGATGCTGGTTGGGTGAAGGCACCATACCGGAACCCACATTAACCACCATTTGTCGTCTGGCTACCTGCTCTGGCCGCCAGCAAATTTCCACCGGCGTTCCCGATTGTGGCCCTTCACCATAAAGGTTATGAGGCACAAAGCGGTCGGCCGGCAGCTGCCATAACAATTCATCAACTTCTTCAGCTTGCGACTGTGTGTCACACAGAACGCTAATTTTCTGCTTATTAGCAAACGCTGAAGCAATGACTTCACTGGCGCGACCTGCCACGCCATTGTCACTGCTGGTAAGTTGATAAAATATCACTTGCGGCATGAATGATTAGTCCTCTAACTTGATATCAGCGCGGTTCATTAAGAACTGAGACAGCATAGGCACTGGACGGCCTGTTGCACCTTTGTTCTTACCACTGCGCCATGCCGTACCGGCAATATCAAGGTGAGCCCAGTTGTACTTCTTAGTGAAGCGCGACAAGAAACAACCTGCGGTGATTGAGCCTGCTGGGCGACCACCTAGGTTCGTCATGTCGGCAAACGGGCTTTCAAGCTGCTCTTGGTAATCGTCCCATAGCGGTAAGCGCCATGCGCGATCTGAGCTTTGCTCTGACGCATTCAGTAGTTCGTGTGCAAGCGGATTATGCGTACTCATCACAGCGGTTGCATGGTGACCAAGTGCGATAATCGCTGCGCCAGTTAACGTGGCTACGTCAATCACTAGCTCTGGCTCAAAACGCTCTACGTAAGTTAGCGCGTCACACAATACCAAACGGCCTTCCGCATCAGTATTTAGCACTCCAACGGTTTGACCTGACATGGTAGTTAGAATGTCACCCGGACGATACGCTTTGCCATCTGGCATGTTTTCACAGCCTGCCAATACACCAATAACGTTAATTGGCAGATTCAGCGCTGCTATAGTGTGCATAGTACCCAGTACGCCTGCAGCACCACCCATGTCGTACTTCATCTCATCCATGGCTTCGCCTGGCTTAATTGAAATACCGCCTGAATCGAAAGTAAGACCTTTACCTACAAGCACAATTGGCGCTTGATCAGCTGGACCACCGCGGTGATGCATAATACTCATCATGCTTTCGTTGTCTGAACCACGGCCAACAGCCAAATAAGCTTGCATACCAAGCTCAGCCATTTGGGTTTCATCAACGACTTCAGCCGTTACGCTGTCGTACTGGCTGGCAAGCTCTTGCGCCTGCTGCCACAGATATGCTGGGTTACAGATGTTTGGCGGCATGTTAGCCACGTCTTTGGTCACTTTCGCGCCGCGAGCAACCGCTAAACCGTGCTCAACTGCACGCTCACCCACCGTAAGTTCACGGCGTGTAGGTACGTTAAATACAATTTTACGCAGCGGACGACGAGGCTCGCCTTTCTTGGTTTTAAGCTGCATAAAGGTGTAAAGCGTGTCTTCAGTTGCTTCTACTGCCTGACGTACTTTCCAATACGTGTCACGACCTTTAACGTGAAGTTCGGTAAGGAAACATACCGCTTCCATTGAGCCTGTTTCATTCAATGTTTGAATGGTCTTGGCGATAATGTTTTTGTACTGACGCTCATCAAGTTCGCGTTCTTTACCACAACCGACTAGAAGCACGCGCTCGCTTAGTACATTTGGCACGTTGTGTAGCAACAACATTTGGCCGGCTTTACCTTCAAGGTCGCCACGGCGTAACAAGTTGCTGATATAACCTTCACTGATTTCGTCTAGTTGTTCAGCCACCGCCGTTAGGCGACGCGGCTCGAAGACGCCCACAACAATACATGCACTGCGTTGTTTTTCAGGACTGCCACTTTTTACACTAAACTCCACGATATCACCTCGCTTTTCGTCGTTTATGGTTTGCACGATGACTAAAATCACGTAACGTTTCGCGCTGCTTTATGTTTTAATACGCAGCATAACTTTTTAGTTCGCTGCAATTCTCGCTTACAGACCTATTGAATATAGGTTAAATTTGCGTCAAAACACCATGCAAACGGTTTATGATTGCAGGCAAAACTTGTAAAAACGGTAAGTTTAAACAAAATTGTGCTTTCTTTCACTAAAATTCCTAATTTTCCGGAAGGGCTGAGATGCTGATATTCCGCTATTTACTTAAGGAAACGCTGAAATCTCAGTTGGCGATTTTCTTTATCCTAATGGCAATTTTTGTCACCTTGCGATTTGTGCGCGTTTTAGGCGATGCATCCGATGGTGATATTCCCGCTGGGCTGGTGCTTGGCTTCTTAGGTTTATATGCCCCTATTCTCTCTTCATTGGTGCTACCCATCAGTGCTTATCTGGGTATTATGCTGGCGCACGGCAGGCTGTATGTAGACAGCGAAATGACCGTAATGCGAGCCTGTGGTATCAGTGAATGGTATGTAACGCGGGTAATGCTGTTTTTGTCTGTACTTATCATGATAGTCACAGGCGCAATTACCCTTTACTTCGCGCCATTGGCTGCTGAAAACGAATACCAGTTGCGGGAAAAAGCCCGCAACGAAGCTGGGCTTTCTGCTCTAATGCCAGGCAGATTCCAGCAAACGGGCAATGAAAAAGCCGTTATTTTTGTTCACGATGTAGACAATAACGATAAACTACAACGTGTATTTTTGTCACAAAATCAAACAGACGATAGCGAAGGCGACGTGCGCGTTGTGTATGCGCAAACTGGTGAAGTGGCAAATAACCCTGACGGCACGCGAAACCTTGTACTGAAAGAAGGGGTACAGTACGAAGGAAAGCAATCTGAAAAGGCTTTCCGCAAAGTAGAATTTGACGAATACCAAATTCAGATTGCCGATAAACCTGCCGACGAAACTCGTCGTAAGGTAAGCGTACTGCCTACTAACGAACTGTGGGAAGACGACAGTATTGAAGCCAGAGCCGAGCTTCAGTGGCGTATTGCCATACCGCTTTCCATTCCGTTTTTAGTACTAATTGCTGTGCCGCTAAGCGCAGTCGACCCGCGTCAGGGGCGCTTTGGTAAAATGTTCCCTGCCATCCTGCTTTACTTGGGGTACTTCTTGCTGCTACTCGCCAGTAGACGGGTGTTAGAAGACGGCAAAATGCCACCTCAGCTTGGCTTATGGTGGGTGCATACCATCATGCTGATTATTGGTGTCATGTTGATTGTGCGAGACAGAAAAACCGGCACAGAGCTGCGCGCCTGGATATTGGGGAAAAAGTAGATGTTTAAGATCCTCGATTTATATATCGCCCGTACGCTGTTAGGCACTATTACCGTTACGCTTAGTGTACTTATTGGCTTAAGCGCGCTTATTAAATTTGTAGAACAGCTGCGAAAAATTGGCGAAGGCGACTATGACATGCTGGTCGCTTTTATCTACGTATTACTAAGCTTGCCTCGCGACTTAGAGCAGTTCTTCCCTATGGCGACGCTTTTAGGTGGTCTTATCGGTATGGGTGTTCTGGCTAGCAATAGTGAACTGGTAGTAATGCAAGCCGCAGGTATGAGCCGTTGGAACATCATAAACTCTGCCATGAAGTCGACCCTTGTGATGATCCTATTAGTAATGGCCGTTGGCGAGTGGGTAACTCCTTACAGTGAAACCAAGGCAAAGCAGATAAGAACCGAAGCGATTTCAGGCGGTAGTTTATTTTCCTCTGACAAACTGGTGTGGGCTAAAGATGGTGATCGGTTTGTTAGCATTGGTCAGGTGTTAAGCCAAGACTCACTTAAAGACGTGAGCATATTTAGCTTCAAACCCGATCTTTCGCTAGAAAGTATCACCCACGCGAAAAATGGAGCGTTCGACGGAGACGGTTGGTGGTTAAGCGATGTTGAAGTAACTGAATTTACCGAAACAAAAGTTACAGTGGAAGAAAACAATCGCATGCGCTGGAACTCAACGCTGACGCCTGACAAATTAGGAATTGTGGCAGTTAAGCCGGAAGCTTTATCTATTACTGGGCTGCTGGATTACGTGAACTACCTAGAAAATAACGACCAAGACCCATCTCGTTACCAACTCGCCTTGTGGCGCAAAGTATTCCAACCTATTTCGGTAGGGGTAATGCTGTTAATGGCATTGTCATTCATCTTTGGCCCACTACGTAGCGTTACCATGGGCGCACGCGTGATCATGGGCGTACTGACAGGCTTCGGTTTCTTTATTCTTAACGAAGTATTTGGGCCAGTGAGTTTAGTCTATCAGCTGCCACCATTCCTTGGCGCCTTGCTACCTAGCTTACTGTTTGCGGCCATTGCAGGGGTAATGTTGAGGCGCTGATCAAGCTAACACATTCGTCTAATTCAACAGTCAAAACTAATAAAAAGAGGCCTTGCAGCCTCTTTTTATTTGCGATTTTTTAGCGCCTTACAAAGCACGTTTACCAGCTCTTGTGGTCGTTCGCTTCTTTGGTCAACTTCAACACTTCGGTCTTTGCCAATCGGTCTTGCAATGATTGTTTATTCTTAAAATCAAACAAAACAAGTAAGGTGCCTAGACCACCCAACGATGCTATTAGGCGAATGAACAAGCGCGGCCAGGTCATTGGTTCTTCAACCGTGCTATATATTCGCAAACGCCATGCACGCATGCCTAGGGTTTGCCCGCCCCTGCGCCAGAACCACAAGAAAAACCCAGCTATCCACAAGCCTACCCAAGTTTGAATAAGCAGTTTATAACCAAAAGAAGCCTGGATAAGATCGGCAGGTTCAGCATAACCTTGTAGGTCAAGCGCGCCATGTTTCAGCATAACCACCAGCGTTACTATCATCACCATGGCCGCGCACATCCCAACGGCAGTAGCCACTAACGTATCGTAAATCATGGCCAATAAACGTCGTACAAACCCCGCTCGCTCAAGTGATGAACTGCCTGATTCTGAGTTGGGCGTGTTTTTATCATCCTTCGTTTTTAGAGGATTTGATGATGGGGACTTCTTCTTGGCTTTTTTGTCGTGTCTCGCCACGGGCTTCTCTTCGCTTCATTAACAACAACGTTTATTTTGACACAAGCGCCACATCGCTTAAACAACATAAGCCTTAGTTAACGGCATTTAATATTGCAATAAGCAAAGAAAAATGATTTCCACCTTTTTGCATCCATTAACCATCATTAATCGTTATTGGTATTACAAACGGATAATGGACGTAAATACGGTGACAGCAAAAATTCTGGTAACAACACTTATCGCTAGCTCATTTTCGCTTGGTATGGGCGCTGCAATGGCCTTAGACGACCCCGAAGGTGATATTGAGCATATTCGAGTACGTGGTGACTCATCTGTAAAAGACGGAGAGTTTATCTCGGCTTCGCAGGGATGGGTATCTGGTGACACCTTGATTGAGCGCCCTATGTTACGAGCAGGCGAAATACTTGAATTTATCCCAGGCATGATGGTGACCCAACACAGCGGTTCGGGTAAAGCCAACCAGTACTTTTTGCGTGGATTTAACCTCGACCATGGCACGGATTTTACGGTGAGTGTAGACGGTATGCCAGTGAATATGCGAAGTCATGGACATGGCCAAGGCTACAGTGACCTTAACTTTATTATTCCCGAATTTATCGACAATCTAAGCTACTTCAAAGGCACCTATTATGCCAATATCGGCGATTTTTCTAGCGCTGGCGGGGCGTTCTTCAACTTAAGAGATTCACTTGAGCAAAACAAGTTGTTCTTAGGTTTAGGAGAATATGGGTTCAAGCGCGCTGTTGCATTAAACCACTTTGAAGCAGGAGAGAGCCGCGTTATTACAGCGCTGGAATATCAAACTTATGAAGGTCCGTGGACTGACGTTGACGAAAATGTAAAAAAGAAAAACGCCCATATTCGTTATATTACGCCCTTGTTAGACGGCCAACTCGCCATTACAGGAATGGCCTACGATAATAGCTGGAACGGTGCTGACCAAGTACCTGAGCGCGCTATTGAAAGCGGCTTAATAGACCGTCTTGGCTCTATCGACACCCAAGTTGGCGGCGATTCGTCTCGCTATAGTCTCTCCGCAAACTATACCAGTGATACATGGAATGCTTCACTGTATGCCATAGATACAACGCTTAGCCTTTTTTCTAATTTCACTTACTTCCTTGATAACCCAGAGACAGGCGATCAATTCGAACAGGCCGACGACCGAAAAATTTACGGTGGCGAAATTTTCACTACCCTACCCTTAGCGCTCACGGATGGAAGCAGTATTACTCTAGGCGGCCAGTGGCGTTTCGACGATATTGAAAACGTGGGTTTGTATCGCACCCAAAACTTAACCCGCTTTGGCACTATCCGAGAAGACGAAATAAACAGCAACAGCTATGCCCTTTTTGCTCAGTCAAACATTGTATTAAGCGACGCATTAAGCCTGTCATTAGGTGGTCGATACGATTACTTAGATGTGGACGTTACCAGCAGTCTTGGTGCTAATTCAGGAAGCGAAAGTGACGGTTTATTTACACTCAAAGCAGGCTTGAAGTACAGTGTATCAGACCAACTCACCGCATTTGCCAACATTGGGCAGGGCTTTCACTCTAACGATGCTCGGGGAGCAACAATTAGCATAGACCCGGTAAGTGGTGACGCTACCGAAGCAGCTCCCTTATTGGTAAAGAGCCTTGGCTATGAAGCGGGCGTTAACTATACCGATAATAAAACCTATAACCTATCTGCTGCCCTGTGGCGCTTAGAACTTGATAGCGAGCTGGTGTACGTTGGCGATGCAGGCTTTACTGAAGCCAGCCGCCCGTCCGAAAGACACGGCATTGAAGTGAGTGCCTACTACTGGATAAGCCATCACCTAACAACAGACATTGAAGCAGCGTGGACCAAAGCGCGATTTAGCAACAGCATTGAAGGCGAAGGTCGGCACATCGATGGCACCGTGCCAGGTGTTGTAAGCGCAGGGCTAACCTACTATCAAAGAAGTAATCAACTAGGGTTCAACTATACCCTACGAGGCCGCTATTTAAGCTCTCGTACCGTAGAAAGTTTCGATGAAATTTCACCGCCATCAACCTTTTTGGTCAACGCACAAATTGCCTATCGCCAGTCAGCATGGGACGTAACGCTAGAAGTACTCAATGCCCTGGACAGTGACGATCACGATATTGATTATTTTTATGCATCTAGGCTGCCCGGAGAGCCAGAGGAAGGGGTTGAGGATTTGCATTATCACCCTGTAGAGCCGAGAAATATTCGTCTTACGTTTTCAATAAAGTACTAATTTTTAGACACTTTACTGCTTAAAGGCCTTTCTAGTATTTGAGCCCCTTTTGAGCAGATGTTTATAAAGCATGCTACTTTTAGAAGTAGCCGCCAAACCGTTAAAACAATAAACACATGGCCGCGCCATAACGATAAAAATAGGAGCAACAATGGAACACGAAACACTGTTTCCTCTGCTGTGTAAAACCGCAGACGGCGACAAAAAAGCGTTCGCAGAGCTTTATAAGATAACAAGTCCACAGCTCTACGCTGTTGCTTTAAGGCTTTTGAAACGCCCAGAGCTTGCTGATGAAGCAACCCAAGATGCCTACATCAAAATTTGGCATAACGCGGGGAATTATCAGCGGGGTAAAGGCACTGTGCTTACGTGGATGGTCAGCATAGCTCGCTATCGTGCGCTCGATTTAATCCGCTATCACAACGTAAGAAATGAAGTCGAATTAAATGATGACGCACCGTCAGGTATGGAAACCACGCAATCAATAAAGTTAGAGGCAGAACAAGCAAAATTGGCCTCTTGTCTAGATGAACTTGATGGACCGCAGCGTCAGGCTATCCATTTAGCCTATGTGAATGGTATGTCGCATCAAGAGGTGGTAACTCACTTGGCGTCACCACTTGGAACCATTAAAAGCTGGATAAGACGAGGCTTGCAAAGCTTGCAGAGGTGCCTATCACTATGAATTATTTAAAAGAAGAGCGATTAAACGCCCTCGCCGCTGAATATGTAGTTGGAACGCTGCGCGGCAAAGCGCGTACGCGCTATCAAAAGTTAATGATGCAGTATCAGGCTGTTAGCGATGCAACCGCACAATGGGAGCAATACCTTACTGGATTTGCTGAAACCTTGCCTCCGGTGACACCACCTGACAGCGTGTGGGAGAGCATACAAGTGAAGCTTGGCCACAAGGCGGCCAATGATACAGAGTTTGTCGATCAAACGAATAACGCTAAACCAAGTAGCGACAATGTAGTTGATCTTGAAAAAGAGAAACAGAAACGCTGGAAGAACTTATCGTTTATATCCACCGCAGCTGCAATGGTGTTGGCAGTATTGCTTTTCGTCATGCAACCTGTACCTACCCCAGAGGTTTCTCATATTGCCGTAGTCAATAATGCTGATAACACGCCATTGTGGGTGATAGAAGTTTCTGACACGACCATGAATGTTAAGGTCACCGATGCATTTGTGGCGTTAGCAAACAAAGACTATGAGCTTTGGATGGTGCCGGCAAATGGCGAAGCGCCAATTTCCCTCGGATTGATGCCCGAAGTTAATGGCGACACACGCGCGACACCAGATATTTTGCTAGATCAAAGTATTGCGGCGTTAGCAGTGAGCTTAGAAGCACCTGGCGGCTCGGTGACAGGTGCACCAACGGAAGTGCTATATATAGCGCCAATTGTTTCCGTGTAATTTTACGTACCAACCTGCACAACCAAAGGCCACAACTCGTGGCCTTTTACTTACCTTTGTTTCTCTTCACCCTCTCCGTCCTTACCGTTCTCTTCCCTCGAAAACCTGACTTTTACATTCTATAAAAATTTTATTTTAATTTTTTAAACATTTTTGCATCCAAGATGAAACCTCAGTCGTTTGGTCTCTTGAACTCATAAAAACAGAGAGACCCAACATGATCCAATTCAAACGTAAAACTTTATCACTGGCTATCGCTGTGACATGCGCAGCTGTAACTGCGGGCGCAATAGCATCAAGTCACCGAGAAGCACCTAACATCACTCGTCACCCAGCGTTAGATAGCACCGACTTTTATGCTTTCAATAGCTATGAACAAGGACGTGAAGACTATGTGACCTTCATCGCAAACTACATACCACTGCAAGATGCATACGGTGGCCCTAACTACTTTGCAATGGACCCGAATGCGCACTATGCCATACATATTGATAGCGATGGCGACGCGGTTGAAGACTTAAGCTTTGTTTTTAAGTTTAACAATATGCTTGCCGCCGATAACGAAGGTATTGCCCTACCAATAGGCCCTGAAGGCGAGCAAAAAATGGTGAAAGTGCCGCTTAAAAATGTAGGCGGTATCAGCGCAGATGATTCAAGCGCAGCAAACTTCTCAGAGATGTACAGCCTTACTATGGTGAGTGGCGACATGCAGACAGGCACGCGCACTACGCTTACTCCTGCCATGGGCGATATGTTTAAAAAGCCGCTTGATTACATCGGCAATAAAACCTTTACCAGTGAAGCGGAATACGCGCGCTATGCTGAAAGCTTTATTTATTCGTTCAGTATCCCTGGATGCGATGATATGGCAAAAGTGTTTGTTGGTCAGCGCAAAGACCCCTTTGTTGTTAACTTAGGCAAAACATTCGACCTGGTAAATTACGTGCCTGTAGAGGGCGACAGCGCACCGGGCGCAGGCGATGGTGAAGGTTTTCCTGGCGGTATTACGCAAAGCGCCATGAATGATGACTTAGCCGATAAAAACGTGACAGCGTTATCAATCGAAGTACCCAAAGCGTGTATTACCGGTGAAGGTAATGGCGTAATTGGTAGCTGGACGACGGCAAGTTTACCGCAGGCGCGTATCCTAAATCCAGATGCCACTTTTGCGAAACCTGAAACCAACGGCGGTGCAATGACCCAGGTGTCTCGTTTAGGTAGCCCACTAGTGAATGAGCTTGTTATTGGTATTGGCGATAAAGACAAATTCTCTACTTCTCACCCAAGTGCAGACGGTCAATTCGCTGATTATGTAACTCACCCTTCTTTGCCAGAACTACTGAACATTCTGTTTAAAGATGCTGTGAATACTACGCTGGGTACGGATATTGAGACCCTTGCGCCGACTAACTTCCCGCGTATGGACTTAGTGACAGCGTTCCTTACAGGTTTCCCAGGCGTTAACCAGCAAGCAACAGTAACAGCATCAGAAATGCTGCGCCTAAACACAGGGATCCCAGCAACGCCAGCCGAATCTCAGTCAGCATTTGGTGTGGCTGGCGATGACTTAGCAGGATTCCCGAACGGTCGTCGCCCGGGTGATGACGTGGTTGATATTGCCCTTCGCGTAGTTATGGGCCGCTTGTGCTATCCCATCCCCGTAGCAGGTGAAGATACAGATCTTGGCCTTTGTACACCAGAGGACGCCAGCGTGGGTAATGTACCTTTCACAGATGGTGCGCCTGTAGATGCAAGCATGATTGATTCATCATTTCCGTACCTAAAAACACCACTTGCTGGCTCTGAATAAGGAGATCCATCATGTCTAAGAAGATTAGGTTATTTAACAAGAATCTGAATGCATCCTCATTCGCGAAGTCGGCTCAAGCACCTTTGCAGAAACATAGAGTGTGGATCATTTCTGGATTGGTGCTAGCGCTATCTGGTTGTTTCGATAGTGATGACGATAACGACTATCAAGCGCCAGAAGAAAATGCAGCGCCGGTTGCCGTTGATGAAATGCTGACGACGCAAGCAGATATTGCGATTGATGGCACGTTGACAGCAACCGATGCTGATGGTGATCCACTTACATTCGGGCTTGGTGAAAATGGTACGTTAGGTAATGCAGAAGTTAATACTGATGGCAGCTTTACCTACACACCTAACGCTCAGGTAACGGGTAGCGATAGCTTCACATTTACCGTTTCTGACGGTGTTAACCCAGAGGTTACGGCCACCGTTAGCGTTACGATTGAGGCGCAGCAGGTATCGTTCTCTAGCTATACCCGTGATGCCTTTAATCAAGCACCGACCGATGAACCTCTGCCAATTAACGGCCGCGAGTTCACCCAAGATGCTGACGACACCACGTTCGATGATTTACTGATTGGTCAATAACGAACGGTGAGCACACAGTGTCAACCGTAAAGCCAGGGACGGCTTTTATAAAGGAAGTTCTGATGAAGATTATAAAGTGCTGGAGTCTTAAATTCGCTGTAGCGAGCGTTTTTTCGGCCATAGCAACCTGTTCGGTTTATGCCCAGCCCGAAACGCTTAACTTTGATACCGTCATCGCAACTTGGCAGCCCCAACAGCTTTCTATAGCAAGTTTCAATGAAGCGGAAGAAATTTTGTCTTCAAGTAGATACCTTCAAGCAAAAGGCGATGAGCGCGAGCGTATTGTAAGATTCACTAACATAATGCGACAAAAACTCGATTCGTTGAATGCTGGCCAAAAAGAGCGTTTAGTTATTCTAGAGGCTCGACTACTACAAGGCATTCATCAGTTTGAACAAGCCAAGCAACATCTTAAACAAATAGCGCACTTACGCTCCCCAGCTGCACAATTACTGTTGGCAGATATAAATATTCAGCAGGGTAACGCAAAAAAAGCAAAAGAAAACTGCGAAAAGCTGGTAGGGCAAACAAGCTTTTTAATTGCTTTCACGTGCATGGTAAATGCAGATTTTTCACAAAATAGAGATGTAAAATTCCTAAAAAAACTTAGCGCTTTTGAAACCTACACTAGTAAAGCAAGGCCTGCCGAACGCCAGTGGTTCTATGAAGTACTAGCAGATATGTCGCTTCAACTCGGCAACGCTGAAGCCGCGCTCGATCATCTATCTCAAACAGCATTCGAAAAGCTGCCCATAAGCGCGATGTTAGTTTGGGCAGACGCTCATTTTATGTTGAAAAACTATAAAGCGGTTAGCTCTGGATTTACCGCCAACGTACCCGATATATCGACAGCCGACGATGGCTTACTTCTTAAATGGGCCGTTGCCGAGCGAGCTCAAGGTATTGTGCGCTCCGAAGTACAAACTCAACTTGCTAAGAACATGGAAATTCGAGTATGGCGCGAAGACAGCTCTCACGCCGCACAAGTTGCCACTTACTTTTTAGAGATAGCTCCTGATTATCCACTGGCGCTTAAATTTGCAGAAATTAATTGGCGGTACGCGCAGTCATTGGATGACAAAAATCTCTTAGAGCGTGCTCGCCGAGCGAATGATGTATCACCCAATGCTTAATGCTTTCAATTACTTTAGTGAATTAACCATGATTAGATTTATCGCGTTTTTCATTTTCGCCGCCTTCAGCGTTTCCACACATTCACACGAATTGAGCAACGGCTACTTAACGCTTAAAAACGATTCGAGCGAATTACTTTCAGGAGAGCTTTTGCTAAAGCCCAAAGACATAGGGCAAGCAGCAGGACTGGATAGTAATAACGACGGTAAATTGACCTGGGGTGAAGTTAACAGAAACCATAATATGGCGAAATATTATATCCAAAACCACTTAGTGATTCGGGGTAGCGAAACACGATGCTCTGTTTCTGTTGCTCCCCCCTCCTTTAAGAATATATCTGCAGAGTCTTTGCTGGTATATCCGTTATCGGTAAATTGCGCGAATTTGAACGAAGTGTCGGTACAATACACTGGCTTAGCTATAGACTTTCCAACCCACAAACTACTCGCAACGATAACTTTAGACGATCACACAAATGTATACGTCTTGGACAATGAACGTTCGTTTATTACCGTATCAGCTAAAAGCAGCAACTGGCGTTCTCAGTTTAGTGAGATGGTTTATCAGGGAATTTGGCACATCTTCATCGGTTTAGACCATATACTGTTCTTGATAGCTACCCTGCTTACTGTAAACCTTTACAGAGAGAATAAAAGCTGGGTGAAAGAACAAAGCAAACAGCATATTTTAAAGAGTACGGTTATTTTAGTAAGCACGTTTACGTTGGCACACTCCATTACGTTAACAGCTACGGCGTTAGATTTTGTAACGCTAGATAGCCGAATTGTTGAACTAGGTATTGCTATTTCAGTGGTTATAACCGCACTTAACAATGTGTACCCTATCATTATGCGTTTAGGGTTTATCACCTTTGGGTTCGGTCTGCTTCATGGGATGGGGTTCGCGAGCGTGTTTGGCGACCTTAATGCCCAGTCGGGCAGCTTGGTAATGAATGTACTCGCCTTTAATTTAGGGGTTGAGTTGGGACAACTTGCTATAGTTGCTCTGCTACTACCCTTATTAATTCTACTTAGAAACGTAAAGTTATATTCAAAAGCCATTATGCCAATTGCGTCGTCAATAATTGCTGTAATAGCGCTTAATTGGACGCTTCAGCGTTGGTAAAAGTGTGCGTTCTGTTGATTAATAAGAAATAGATAAAGCAAAATACGCTTTTGAAGGCTCTACCCCATAAACGGGGGATCAGCATTCACCTTACACGATTGATAACACCATCCCATCCACAATGGGTCATCACTCTTAGTCTGTAATTCTCAAAGTTTCTAAAACCATACGCTCTTCTCGATATCATTTCCATTTTGTTGTGGAAGCCTTCGGTGATGCCGTTGTTGCGTGTAAAGCGCCACATTGCCACTATCGGTTGTAGCCAGGATGCCAAGGTCTTCCCTAAGGCGTTGAGTGGGCTCTGATGCAGCTGTGCGAGTAACTCTAAGAATTGAGGTAGCTTTTTTTCCATCCGATTTTGATTCATTGTTTTCATCAGCACGAAACGAATAAGCTTCTGTTTCGTTATATACAATGCGCGTAGGACGGGGTAGTTCGCCAAGTAACGGTCTAAGTTAGCGCGGTTATCTTTGTTTAATCGCCATTGGTGCCGTCGCATTAAACTGAGTAAACCTCGGTTTTTTCGCCCCTCTGGGTGCTGTATTTGCCATGCTTTCAAAAAATGATGGTTTATCAATCGCACGACATGAAAGCGGTCAGCGACGATTGTCGCGTTAGGGAAGTACTTCTTGGCAATGCTGCGATACGTTTCGGACAAATCCATAGCGATGAGCCGCACGTTTTCTTTGCCAGGTAAGTGACGTAGATAGCTACGTAAGCTCAACTCAGAACGGCCCAACTTCACATCAAAGACGCTGCGGTTACGTAAATCCACTAACGTAGTGGCGTAACCCTTTTTGCGCGTGAAAAAGTGTTCGTCTATGCCTAGCATCTCAGGGCAGGGACGGCTGATAATCTCTTTATATTTTTGACTGATGTGAGATTGGTACCATCGCTCTACCGTAGTCGGACTAATGCGATGTGTGCGTGAGATACCACGCTGCGTCACACCACCGTGATGCGCCTCAAAGACTTCCAAGCGAAAGCACTCNCACATCAAAGACGCTGCGGTTACGTAAATCCACTAACGTAGTGGCGTAACCCTTTTTGCGCGTGAAAAAGTGTTCGTCTATGCCTAGCATCTCAGGGCAGGGACGGCTGATAATCTCTTTATATTTTTGACTGATGTGAGATTGGTACCATCGCTCTACCGTAGTCGGACTAATGCGATGTGTGCGTGAGATACCACGCTGCGTCACACCACCGTGATGCGCCTCAAAGACTTCCAAGCGAAAGCACTCGGACGCCCGATAGCGTGGCCGAATTCCAACAAAAGGATGCCTGAAATAACGCCCACAGCATCGACAATGATACTTAGGCACCTTTAAATGTAGCGTTAGCACCTGATTACCTTGGCGCGTGTGCTTCACGGTACGCTTATGTGTCGCTTTTATGCGTAAATGTCGACTCTCACAATGCATGCATTGCGGCTTTTTAGTGGGCTTTGCCCACACTTCAATAAAATCATGTCGATGAACACGTTCTATTTCTAACTCACTTATGCCTAAAATAGTACCTGCGTGGGACATCTGTACTCTCCATTAAATGATTCTTCGCAAAATCAGTTTAATGAATGCGGATGTCCCCCGTTAATGATGAAGAGCCAANCGTGTGCTTCACGGTACGCTTATGTGTCGCTTTTATGCGTAAATGTCGACTCTCACAATGCATGCATTGCGGCTTTTTAGTGGGCTTTGCCCACACTTCAATAAAATCATGTCGATGAACACGTTCTATTTCTAACTCACTTATGCCTAAAATAGTACCTGCGTGGGACATCTGTACTCTCCATTAAATGATTCTTCGCAAAATCAGTTTAATGAATGCGGATGTCCCCCGTTAATGATGAAGAGCCAACTTACGTTACTTTTGATATTTGGTTTGTTTTTCTGCGTACCCTTTCCGTACCCTTATACAGCAGTAAATTTCGCTTAATAAAAGAGTGCATAGTTGTATATAGACTCTTAAATATTCTTAGCGCAAGGACTAGTTGGTTTTAAAGCTCAAGGTATCGAAAAGCATTAATAACGAACCTGCCATAAATAACCATACTCCAACTGTTGCATACAAGCTGAAGGCTGGCAAAAATAGCGTACTTCCCCAAAAAAAGCATAAACAAGCCGCTACGCTTAACTTATTTTTTTGTACTCGTTCCACGATAGTCATTTTTACGTTTTCCTCAGTATCTTATTGGAGGTTGAAACTGAAGGCTCACCGAGATGCGATTCCAACTGTTAATTTGAAGTATGATAGAAGTGAGTTCTATCAAGCCTTGCTTCCCAATCACACCTTCTAATCTGCTGTACATTTCGTCAGTAATCGTGGAAGTGTGAATGAGCGTTAGCGCTTCGGTCCATTCAAGCGCCGCTCGTTCTTCAGGGGTAAAGCAATGCAGCTCCCTCCATGCAGACAAAACATCAAGTCTCTCCTGATTTTCTCCAGCTTCTCGCGCTTCTTCAGCGTGCATATGCTGGCAAAAGCCACATTGATTGATTTGTGACGCGCGAAGGGTTACCAGATGTATGAGTTTATGGCTGAGTGTGCTTCCGTGTAAAGGCTTCGCTAAGCCAGTGAGGTGTTCAAGAATATGGGGATATTCAGAGTACAGTTCAGATTGTGTAATGCGTTTATTCATAGTGATCTCCTTTAAATTAAGGAGAACTATAAGGGCTAGGTGTCTTGCTTAATTGTAAATTTGCGACAACTTTCGTTTTCTATACTGAAGGGGCGTTTCTAGTGCAAAAGTGCTAAACGAATGCGTAAAGTGCGCTTGGTCGAAGTAACCGCAGGCTAGGGCAACGTGGCTGAGCTCCACAGTATCTGTGGCAAGCAGCGCTCGTGCTTGGCGTATCTGTGCAAATTGATACAGCTTATTAGGTGAGAAGCCAAAATTTGCGCGGAATTGGCGTTCAAGCGTTCTTCTGCTCACGCCAAATTGATCTGCAAGACGTTGCGGAGGTACCAGTAAGCTCATCGACTGATAAAGCATGCGCTCCCATTTCTGAAATGCACCATCACTATTTTCTGCTAGCTCAATCAGCCAACGCTGTATTGCTAAGCACTGCCGGCTAATAGTTTTTCCAATAAGATAGGCTTGCAGTCGTTGATAGGAGTCACGCTGCTTTACCATAGCCAATGCGATGTCGATTTGTTGGTTTTTACTGTCGTCGAATGTTAGACCAAATAAACATTTCAACGCGCCAGGTCTAAACCTTATGCTAATTTGCCTACAGGCAAGTTCCCACGGCATGGCGCAGACTTGCGTATGGTAAAATAATTTGGCTTCACAATTTGTTTGAGAGATGTAGAAAGTCAAACTTGCCCCAGCATCGGGATAAAACTTTTCGTTTAGCGTAGTAGCCGAACCTTCTACGTTATCAATAACCCATATACATTGTACAAACCGTTTTATGGAAGTGGCAGGGGTCACGAAACCAATATCAATCTGCTTAAAGCTAGCAGCAGGAATAATTTCGTTGTTGGCTGAATCGTCCATAAACGTTAGTTGCGAATCTAGAGTTAAGTCGATATAGCTTTATATTACCTTTGTCGCGGACTGCATCAAGATAAAGTTTTACGTTTAGTTAGCGTAGCCACGCAAAAATTTGTTATTGAGTTCACCACGGCTTCAGCACATTCAATTTGCGGATAGTGCCCGATTTTATTGAGCTCAATCACGTCTGTGTTGGAAATAAGTTCTTTGTACCGCGCCACCATATGCGCGCCAGAGATTGGGTCAGCCATGCCTGCGGTTAGTCGAAGAGGGACATTGGCATTTTGCAGAGCACTTACCCAGCGCTCTCGATATTGTTTACGCTGCTTCATATAGTCCAAAAGCAAGTGCATGTATTTGTGACCATTATTTGTACTGATAAGTGTCCAAAAATCATCGATGTCTTGATCTGAAGGTGGTGTGTTTGGGCCAAATATATTGTGCATGCTTTTTCGAATTGCATTCTTGTTTAAAAAGCGAATAAGTAGGCCACCAATTGGAGAGAGCAGCAGCTTTTGAATGAGTAGTGCACGATGTGTCTCAGGAAAAAGGCCACCGTTAAGTAAGTGCAGCGATTCGATGCGAAAGGCAAGATTGTTTTCCAGTTGCTGCGCCATCATTTCTTGGGCAACCGTATCACCGTAATCGTGAGATAGCACATGGGCACTTGTAATGCCTAAATGCCTTATTACTTCACTTATCGTGGCGGCTTGCTCTTTAATTAAGTATTTTTTTGGGGCCTTATCGCTAAAACCAAACCCCGGCATATCGAGCGTCACGCAGTGAAACAGATTTGTAAGCGCTGGCCACATTCTAGCCCAATCAAAACTTGCAGTGGGGTATCCGTGAATGAGTAATAGTACTGGTCCAGTACCTTCTGCCTTGTAAAAAACTTGCTGACCGTCGACGGTTAAAAAGTGGCCGGAACTTCGCCATTGTGAAAGTTGCATTTCTACACGCCTTGTTATTCTTTTGTATTTAGCTTGCCCAGCCTTTGGATTTAGGTCTGTCGTGAGTGCGACATTTTAATAATGCCGCACTCTACGCAAGGAATTGATAACGCTGGGGTAGGTAGTGAAGAAGGAAAAGAAGTAGAGCGTTAGCTTTCAACTGGAATGCAGACCGTCACTGTTGTCCCTTCACCTGGAGAAGATTTGAGCCCAATTTCACCTTTAAATTTTTGCCTAACCAAATTGTATAAAATATTCAAACCTAGCCCTGTGCCTCCCTTGTCTCGGGCTGTAGTGTAAAAAGGCTCGAACACCTTTTTGTGTAAGTTTTCAGGAATGCCTTTACCGTTATCTTGAACGCTGATAACAATGCCTTTATCTGTTCTACTACAGCTCACTGATACTCTATTTACGTCGTTATTTACGGATGGCCCAAAGGCATGGCGCTGTGCGTTAGAGATTAGATTGGTCAGCAATTGGGCGATGATTCCAGGGCATGTGGTAATAACCAAATTGGGTGTTACATCTATGCTCAGCTCTATTTGTTCTTTGCGAAGCATAGGTTTTAAAGGGTTACAGACACGAGGAATGTATTCGTCCAGTGCAATTTCTTCGATTTCCAGCGACGTTTGATCTGCGGAAGTCCGTTTAAAATCCTGAACCAGATTTGCTGCTCGCATGAGGCTTGTTTCGGCTAAATTTAATCCCTCAGAGCATATGGCTTCAAAGTCTTTAAAGCCTTGCTCGGTTAGCTCTTCATTTTCGAAGTCGCGATAAATATTGCTCAACTCTTCCTTACAGTTACTCACCGAAGTTAATGCAATGCCAAGCGGCGTGTTAACCTCATGTGCTATTCCAGCCACTAGGTTACCTAACGCCGCCATTTTTTCTGACTCAACAAGTTTTTCTTGGGCAGCTTCGAGCTCAGCCGTACGGTCTTTCACCTTTTGCTCAAGGGTTTGATTGGCTTCAATGAGTTTTTGTTCGTAATCTGCACGCTCGTTGGCACTCACTGCTCGCCCATAGAGGTCGGCTAATGAAGCGGCAAACACCACTTCATCGGCATGCCATTCTCGGGCTTCGCCTTGATGTTCACAGCAAATTATTCCAATCATTTTTCCACGGTGGCGAATAGGGACGTCCAGCATGGAACTGATGCCCAATGGTGTTAAATATACTTCAGCAAATTCAAAGGTTGCTACATCGGTTAAAGCGTCGTGAGCGGCGATGGTGCGTTCTGAGTCTAACGCCTCGAAATAGTGAGGAAAGTCTTTGCGCGTAAGTACTAAGCTTTCATGGTCAAGGTCGTTACCCTTGTCGATAAGCAATGTGCATTGAACCAACGTTTGCTTTTCATCATACAGCCAGATACCAGCACGAGTAATTTCCAAGCCTTCACATACAGAGTTGATAATAAGTCTGGAAGCTACGTCCAATTCACCTTTATCAATATCTGCGCTTTGGCTAACACGTAGTAAAATTAACTCTAACGTCTCTTTCATTCATCTTCGTCCGGTTCTGTGGCACGAATTTCAAGGATTTTGTCGAAGTGCTCTATCATGATATGGGTGATTAACGGGTCAAACTGTTTACCCGCATTTTCGTGAAGGTAGGCTTTTACTTCTTCTGGGCTCCAGGCAGGCTTATAACAACGCTTAGAGAGTAGGGCGTCTACCACGTCGACAATCGCCATAATGCGACCTTCAACAGGAATATCGTCACCGGCTAGTCCTTCCGGGTAACCTTGTCCATCCCAGCGCTCGTGGTGGGTTTTGGCAATAATGGCGCCCATTTTGGCAACAATACGGTCTGAGCCCGCAAGGAGCTCGTAGCCTTTTTGGGCGTGGGTCTTCATTATTTCCCACTCTTCAGGAGTAAGCTTACCTGGCTTGTGTAAGATCGTTTCAGGAATACTGATTTTCCCTACATCGTGAAGTGCCGCAGAATAACGTATTGTCTCTATAAATTCCTTGCTCATATGGAGCTTTTCCGACAGGAATTCAGTCATTAGAATTACCCGTCTTACATGGCCGCCGGTTTCTTTGCTGCGCATTTCGATAGCGTCGCTCAGCACCATAATGAGCTCTTTCTGGGTTTTTTGAATATCTTCTTTTTGCGTTAGGTTCTGGAAAATAACCGCTACATTAGACGCAAACATTTCTAAGGTTTTTCGTTGCAGGGCGTCTAGTGGATGCTCAAGTTTTACATACAAAATATTGTGGCTATCTTCACCCGTTGGATAGTAGCCGATGAATAGATCGTTAGACTGGTAGTGGCATTTGCTTTCTAGAACTTGTTTAATTTCTTCTTCGATAGTTTCAGGAATTCGACTAGAAATCCCAGGCTCACACAGACCCACTAAATCGCCACTAGCACCAAGCACAGTCATGGTTGTGTCACCATACAAATCGGTATGTTGCGTGGTCAAATACAGCACAGAATTATTTAGGTTTAGTAAAGTTAGTGTTTGCTTCAATACCGCGGTGCCGAATTGAGCCAAAGATTGGCTGGCCAATACGGACGACGACGATTTAAGCACGTCTTCCATACCGCGTTTGCCTTGCTCTATCGTTTGTATATCGCGATATGATCTGATCGCTGTGTACACACAGGATTTGAGCTTTAACGACGATAACTCTGTTTTCGCCTTGTAATCATTAATATCGTAACGCCTGATCACGTCTTCTTCAGGCGCTTGACCTGGCTGACCTGTACGCAGGATTAGGCGCGCTGTATGGTTGTTTAGTTCGTTGCGAATAGCATCAACTAAATTCAGCCCCGCGTCGTCGGTTTCCATCACCACATCAACAAAAGCCAGGGCAATATCAGGGTGGGTTTTAAAAAGAGCTAAGCCTTCAGCGCCGCTGTGTGCAGATAGAAATTCAACACCACGTGACTCAAAACTGAATTTTCGAAGGGTAAGTTTAGTGACATCATGCACGCCTTCTTCATCGTCAATAATGGCTATTTTCCATGGAGCTAGGCGAGAGGTAGATTGTTCTGTTTTTGACTTCTTAAATAACGACATACGTAGCGCTATAAACGTTAAGATACATTAAACGTAAGCCACAAACTTCATTCTCGCAAATGAACTCTCTAAGATTTAATCTAAAGTTCAACCTTGCGTTAATACTAAAGAATAAGCATGAAACTCAAGTTACTTTATAGGTCGTTATGGATCGTCGTTGCATATACATAACTATAAAAACAAACAATCTGAATTACGTTTCATGCCTATTGAAGACCCTCTTCCTCATGTTTACTCTAAATTAACTAGTTCAATAACCGCCTGTAAGGAAGTGTATGAGTTTTGCGGAATTTGCAGCATCAAGAAAGAGTGTGCGCGGGTTTACTAAACAGCCTGTTACAAAGGAAACGGTAGACGCCATTATCAACGCGGCGAAGTGGGCGCCCTCGTCATACAACACGCAGACTTGGAAAATTCATGCTGTAACAGGCGATGTGCTAGATAAGATTCGTGAGGGCAACACCAAAAATACACTGGAAGGCAAACCGCATGTGCGAGATTTTCCTTATAAAGAGGATTACGAAGGTATTCATCGACAACGTCAAATTGATGTGGCTATTCAGTTGTTCGACGTAATGGGGATAGCGCGCGAAGATAAAGAGAAAAGAATGGATTGGATGATGCGTGGCTTCAGACAGTTCGATGCACCAGTTTCTTTAGTCCTAACCTATGATAAGTCTTTGGAGCCTGCCGGAATAACGCAGTTTGGCTTAGGGTCGCTAGCGTATGGGATTGTGCTAGCAGCGTGGGATCTTGGTCTTGGGTGTGTTATCAATGGTCAAGGCATAATGCAGTCTGATGTGGTACATAAGTACGCCAATATTCCCGATGATGAAGCCATAATGATTTGCATTGCATTAGGCTACCCCGACCCGGAGTTTCCTGCCAATGAAGTTCGTTCAACCCGCGCCGATAATACTGAATTCGTGACCTACCACGGTTTCTAATATTCTGGCTTATAGCCAGTTTGTAGAAAGGTAAATAACGACTTAGCCCACCAAGCAGATATAGAAAGACAGCAAAGCTTAACAACTTTGCTGTCTTCTGGCGGCTAGTTATCTTTCATCTGAGGGTGCGTAGCGCTCTAACCAGTGAGCGTAAGGCGCAGGCATTACCCAAGACGGCTTTTCAACGCCTAGCTTTTTAGCTGCAAAGTAAGTCCAATGTGGGTTGGTAAGGTGCATTCTGCCTACCATAACTACGTCTAGTTGTTGGTTTTCAACCGTATCGTTGGCAAGTTCTGGCGTATCTACCCCCCAAGCGGTTGCAACCGGAATATCGGCTTCATCACGCACTCTTTTTGCAATTGGAGCAAGGAAAGCCGGGCCCCAAGGAATATTAGCGTCAGGAATATTAAAGCCAACGCTTACACTTACGAAGTCAGCTCCAATTTCTTTGAACTGTTTGATAAGCTCAATAGACTCGCTTAGCGTCTGTTCATCATCGCCATCGTATTCAATAACACCAAAGCGAACGGTAAGCGGAAGATTTTCGGGCCACACTGCACGCACGGCGCTCAGTGTTTCTAGTAGAAATCTCCCCCGACCTTGTGCATCACCACCGTATTCGTCGGTGCGCTTATTGGCGTGTTTTGAAAAAAAGCTCTGTGCTAAATAGCCGTGGGCGAAGTGAAGTTCAAGCCACTCAAACCCTGCTTCAAGTGCGCGCTGGGCACCTTTAACAAAGTCGCTCTTAACACGCTCAATGTCGGCCTTGGTCATTTCCGTAGGCGTAACAGGCAAATGTGCGCCAAAGGCCTGTGCCGATGGCCCAATAGGCTGCCAACCTTTTTCATCAGTGGGTTGAATGTGGTCGTCGCCTTCCCACGGGCGATTGGCACTGGCTTTTCGACCTGCATGGGCAATCTGAATGCCTGCTACAGCGCCCTGGCTTTTTATGCGTTCAGCAATATTTTTCAAGCCCTCAACGTGCTCATCTTTCCAAATGCCCAAGCAATTAGGAGTGATACGTCCTTCTGGAGATACGGCGGTTGCTTCTACAATTACAAGCCCTGCGCCGCCGCGTGCGAATGATTGGTAGTTTGCTTCATGCCACTGATTAGTAAATCCATCTTCTGCAGAATATTGGCACATAGGAGGCACTGCAATACGATTGCGAAGCGTCACGTCTTTTAATGAAAATTGTTCAAATAGTGCAGTCATGTTTGCTCTTTATTTTGAATGAGAATAACAAGTACCCAGCAAAACGCTGAGCACTTAACTATTTAAAAGGCACATGTACTTATCGCCATATGCTGCTGAAATTAAGCCGCGAGGGTTAATATTTCACGGGCTTTAGCAAGGTCAATGTCACCATGCTCGCCAAGCGCGGTTAAACCATTGCGCTCTAGGTTTTTGATAAGCCCATCAATTGCTGACTTTTCAATATCATAGTCTGACAAGCGAGTTTTCACCTGCATGGTCTCGAAAAAGTCCTGCACTGCTTTTATGGTCAAATCGATGGCCTTTTCTTTGTCATCTTCTTGAATACCAAAAACGCGCTCGCCTAACTGCAAGATTTTCTCCTGCTTTTTGTCACGCTGCACAAACATCAATGAAGGCAAAACAATTGCTAGGGTCACGGCATGATCTAAACCGTGTAACGCAGTAAGTTCGTGCCCAATCATGTGGGTGCCCCAGTCTTGTGGTACACCTTTACCGATTAACCCATTAAGCGCCATTGTTGCTGACCACATGACGTTTGCGCGCACGTCGTAATCTTCAGGTGTTGCTAGCGCTTTAGGGCCTTCCTGGATTAACGTTTGTAGAATACCTTCTGCAAAGCGATCTTGAAGCGGCGCATTTACAGGGTAGGTTAGGTACTGCTCAATTACGTGTACAAAGGCATCAACCACTCCATTCGACACTTGACGTGGTGGTAGTGAATACGTGAACTCTGGGTCAAGCACGGCAAATACTGGCTGCACTGTTTCAGATGAAAACGCACGTTTTTGTGACGTTTCTTTTCTGTTTACTACTGAGTTGCCGTTACTTTCAGAGCCAGTGGCAGGTAGTGTAAGTACTGCGCCAATGGGTAACGGATTTTTAAAGTCCGCGCCTTTCACTAAAATGTCCCACGGATCACCTTCGAAATTAACAGCAGCAGCGACGAACTTGGCGCCGTCGATAACACTTCCGCCGCCTACAGCAAGGATGAAATTCACGTTATTCTCACGTGCCACATGCACCGCTTTCATCAGCGTCTCGAATTCAGGATTTGGCTCAACACCCTGAAATTCAATAACTTCAGCGCCTTCCAGTGCAGTATTTACTTTGTCGTAAATCCCGTTTTTCTTAATTGAGCCGCCACCGTAAAGGAAGAGGACTTTAGCTTGGTTCGGCAGGCGTGAAGACACTGCACTTAGCTGACCTTTGCCGAACAAAATTTCGGTTTGATTTTTAAACGTAAAATTAAGCATCGTGTTGCCTGTCCTTTAATTAGATTGTGAGTTCAACTGTTGTAAAAGCTTTTCTGCTAAAAGCTCATCAGAAAATGGGTTCTGGCCTGTAATAAGTTCTCGGTCTACTACCACATTTGGCGCCCACATTTCTTTATATTCCATATTGCCACCCGCTTGTGCCATCGCATCTGCGGGGTAGTACAATAAAGCTGCATCATCTAAGGTGCTCTCAAAATAGGCTTCTTCTGGTGTAGAGAAAATAGTCATTTTGTAGCCTTCATAAATCCAATTTTCAGATGTGGCCTGCTCACCTGATTTCAATGCTAATTCAAATGCCTGTGGGTTGGATTGACCAGAAAGTAAGGCGATTGGACCATGACAGATCGCGGCGGTGGGTTTACCTTCATTGTGGAAGTGCGACAAAATTTCGCCCACCTGTGGGTTATTCGCCAAATCGATGAGCGGTGCGTGGCCTCCTGGAATGAATACTCCCTCAAACTCATCAAGCCCTTGCGCAATCACCTCGTTTAACGACAGCGTGTCATTAATGCCGTCTAATGACGCTACAAACGTTTGAATCTCTCGCATTTGTGTTTCGTCACCATCAAAGTATTGCGGTATTACCGATTTTTTATCGACTGATGGAGCGTTGCCCTTTGGGGTTGCCAACACTAACCTGTAACCCGCATCTACCAGCGCTTTTGCAGGTACACCAAACTCGTTCAGGTAGTAACCAGTAGGCTCTGTTTTTCCGTCTGTGAGTTGCATAACACTTTCACTTGAAAGAAGCACAAGTACTTCGCCTTTACTGGCGTTTTCAGTTCGATTGTCAGCAGCATAGGCTGACTGTGATAAGCCCGCTGTAATAGCGAGCGATAAAATTGATGATGCTAGTTTCATATGTACCTCCTGTCGCATTAGATGATGCGTGCATCTTAGAGATGTTGGATTGAATGGAGAAGTCAGATAAATTGTGGGTAGTCATCAAAAATCTGATGGGTCAGAATTGCATGTCATATTTAACACAGTTGAAAACCTTCGTAGAAGTTTATAGAAGCGGTAACATCACGCGCGCTGCTGCTCGCCTTCATATGTCTCAACCTGCAGTCACTTCTCACATACAAGCCATGGAGAATATTGTCGGTAAAGAATTGTTCGTGAGGAAAGCGCGAGGCGTAGAGCCTACCGCTATTGCAGATGATTTGGCGCTGCAAGTTGCTTCTCACATCGATACTTTAGAGCAAAAAGTGGCGTCTATTCGCAGTCGCGCTTCAACCGATCACGGAACGTTACACCTTGCAGGGCCAGCAGAGTATCTAAGTTTGGTAGCAGGCCCAGCGCTTGCTAACTTGCTTCAGGCAGACAAAGTTAACTTAGTGATCCATACGGGAAATAAAAATAGCATTTATCACTTACTTGAGAACGACACTGCAGAACTCGCCATTACTGCTTCTGAGCCTACTGACGCGATGTATGAATACCAGAAGTTAGATAAGGAACGTCTAATTCTGGTAATGAACCGTGTGCAAGGAAAACTCTTAGGGGAGAGGGAAATGTCGGCAGAGTTGCTCAATCAACACAAAGTAGTAACCTATGACGAACAATTGCCACTTGTCCGGCGTTATTTTTCAGAAGTCTTTAACGCTGCGTGTGAATCGCCTGTCGCAGCGGTTTGCCCCGATATACGGGCAATAAGCAGTATTATAAAAGCAGGAATTGGTTATTCAGTCTTACCTGATTACCTGTGTAAAGAAGGAATAGCGAAAGGGGAATTGATCGCGCTAGGCAAACCTGGGCCTGAAAATGATGTTTATTTGGTATGGAAAAAGGGAGCGCTACGACATCCCAGGGTGGACTTTGCCAAAGACGTAATCATGGCGTTTGCCAACATTAACTATTTGTCTACTTATCCAGATTGAAGTCAAACTTACAAGGTGGGCGACGCAATAAAACCAGTCGTCGCCAACCCTTCTTGGTTTAACGATCAACAGCCCCTAAAATGTACCGACGACCTTCACGCTGCCATCGACCTTACTTTCATCCACAAAGCCTATGGTATTAGGGTTGGTCGCGACAAGGCTTAACATCTCTTCTTCAGTTGCTATCATTTCGGGGGGAGTGCCCCTGCCTGTGAACACGAGTTTTGACCAAAACGCGGAATATTGCGATTCAGATTTTCCAAGCACATTATTGTTAAAGGCGTCTCTGATATTATTTCCTTGCTCAAAAGTAAGTGGAATGGCACGGCTTCCATCGGGAAACGCTTTTACTTTCCCTAAATATATTTTTTTTACGGTATCGATGTCGATCCCAGAATTGTTATTGGCATTGATTATTACTGCTGTACCGGCATAAATCGGAGCAGACAGCAAAAAACATAGGGCTGCAACTATCTTCATTGATATTACCTTCATTCTTAACTCGCTAGCATAGAAATAAGCATGCATGTTGTATGTAATCAGGGGCAAAACGCCCTCGCTAGAGTATAACCAAGATTTGCAATTTGTCGCATTTCGACAAAAGACGAAATTTAAAGTTTTAAAAAGGCATTAAGAATTCTATGGCAAAACCGAATGCAAAGGGACCGGTCAGGACAGTGCAAATTTATTGCGCTAAATGCAAATTCCAACTTTTTAAATATCGCAAGGGTGGGAAGGGAGCGTTGGTAAAATGTTTCAAAGAAAGAATAGTTGAAGACTATACCCTTGAAGAAGGCATTTGCCCGTCTTGTCAAAAGCAATTCGCTAGGGATGCGTTAATTCGAGGCGCTCCTGCTCTTAAAATCGTAGGAGGAAAAGTAACGATGAAGTAAAGCTCATCCTCAATAGGTTGTTAATTGGTCAACTTTCAAAAAAATAAACGTTTGGATAATTTGCTCTTATGTAATTTTTGCCTAAATTACTATAGAGGGATTTAAGACCTTAAGCCGTTGTACTGTGTGGTAAATGTCATGGGCTAGGTTGAATGCTAAAAGGAGTGGCTTTGTGTTGAACGACTAAATATTGAGATGATAAATGTCCATTCAAAGAAAGTTTCTGTTTTCTATATCTGCTGTTATCGTTCTTTTTGCATTAATTGTTGCTGTTGTAACGGTTATTACCACCTCGTCGAATGTTTCAACCCTTGTTGAAGAGCAAAAAAAGAGTACGGCTGATCGGTTAGTAAACATACTCACTGTAACCGACTCTATTATGCTTGAGCGGGTAAAAAGCAGTATGGCGCTGCTTAAGCAAAGAGGGGAGGCGTTGGGTGAGCCCAATCAAACCGACTTTGTCACTGTTAAAAATACGCAGGCTCGGCAACTTAGATTGGGCAATATTGATCAGGCGAACACGTTTGATTTAGTGGATAGTTTGACAAACGTTATGGGCGGTACTGCCACGCTGTTTAGTAAAACTGGCGATGATTATATTCGAGTCAGTACCAATGTTATTAAGAATGGTGAGCGAGCTATAGGTACTAAACTGGCGCCTGACGGCAAAGCCATTAAAAAGATAAATCAACAGCAAGCGTACTACGGTGCCGTCGATATTTTAGGCAGTCCTTACCTTACTGGGTATGAGCCTATGTTTAACAGCAGTGGTGAAGTAGTTGGTATCTGGTATGTGGGATATTCAGCCGACCTCAATGTTCTGGAACAGGCCATCAAGCAAAGCCATGTTTTAAAAGAAGGTTTTGTCGCACTTCGTGATGGGAAAGGAAATATTCGCATGCATTCTGCTCACGTAAATGATGAGCAGGTAGCCGAAGCACTGAAACCCAACGATGACTGGGTTGTAGAAATTGTCCCGTTTTCAGCCTGGGGCTACGACATTATATTAGCTGCGTCTTCGTCTGAAAAATCTGCGATGGTCAGAAGTTCAGTATTGGTCGTTGTACTTAAAATTGTACTGGCCAGTGTGGGTATCTTAATCACCATTTGGTTTTTAGTTAAGCATATCGTTGGTAAACCACTAGAAGAATTTATTGGTGTAGTAAATAACTTATCTTCTGGTGAGGGTGATTTAACGTTCCGTTTTCAAGCCTCAAGAAGCGATGAGTTTGGAACAATGGCAAGAGCATTTAACGGTCTACTTAGCCAATTGCAGGAAACATTGCAGAGCGTTGATGAAGCCACTGAACACATGCTAGCAAAATCTGAGGCGCTGAATACGACAGCACTGCGCTCTAAAGATACCGTCTCTCGACTCAGTCGAGAAACCGAGTCTATTGATAATGCTATTTCTCTGATGCAACAAAATGCTCAAACGGTGTCTTCAACCATTCGAAGCTCAAGTGAAGCGGCACATGCGGCAGACCAAGACACACGAAATAGCGTAAATGTATTGGCTCAGACGATCAAAGATATCCAGTCACAAGCTAATGACGTGGATGCGTCTGTACAGGTTATCACAGAGCTTGCTCAGGCGAGTGAAGAGATAAGTGGCGTTATGGAAGTCATTAGAAATATCGCGGAGCAAACGAACTTGTTGGCACTGAATGCTGCAATTGAAGCAGCTCGTGCCGGAGAGCAGGGGCGGGGCTTCGCGGTTGTTGCAGATGAAGTACGTTCGCTTGCGAGCAGAACACAGTCATCTACAGAAGAAATTCGCAATATGATTGAGCGACTCCAGCAAGGTAGCCGTGTGGCCTCTGAAAAAATGCAACAAAATAAAGACACTGCTTACAAAACTGTGGAGACCACTAAGCACGCTGGCGATTCGTTGAAACAAGCGCTGGATGCCGTTGCTCGCATTACTACACTAAACCAAGATGCGGCAACGATGGCTGAAGGGCAAACAGCGGTGGCGAATGATGTAAACAAAGGAGTGAGTAGCATTCAACAGGTGGGTAATGCCAATACTAGCTATGCGAAAGAAGTTGTAGATAACTGCGAAGCCTTGGTCCAACAAGTTAAGCAGATGCAAATGCAGCTGCGCAGATATCATTTTTAAGTAACTGTATGGAGTACCCAGTTTGCGACTGTTGGCTGGTTAGATTCGACATGCCGAAAACATGAGCGAGTGGCAGCAAAGTAGTGCTTATACTTACGCTGAAATGCTAAATTCTTGCGGTTGACACGAATAGTAACAATTTGAACCAGTACCAAAAGGGCTTTAGATTGCTAAGGCCCTTTTTCATATTTATTCTTACCCGTGGATGAATATAGGGATTTTCCCACAACATGGATAAACCATAATGAAACAACTATCTACACTGGCTGGTGTGGTCGCGAGTGTTTTAGCAATTACATCGCTCTCGACAACGGCAGTACTAGCGCAAGAAGCACAAACTGCAGCCGCAGTGGTATCACCTGTTAAAAAGACAATGGCCGATGTTGAGTATCGATTACCATCAACGGTCGCCCCTACTTTTCAACGCATTCACCTAAACATCGACCCAGACAAGCCTGCTTATTCTGGTACAACGAATATTGATATAACGGTTAAAGCCCCGACGAAGAAGGTAGGCTTTTATCAGCAAGATCTCACTGTTAAATCTGCGCGTCTGGTTTCTTCAAGTTCAACTATTCCCTTAGATGTTACCATTGGTGAATACGATATTAATTGGGGGGAATCACAAAGTGAGATAGCGCCGGGCAAATATACGCTTGAGGTTACATTTGAAGGAAAAGTGAATACATCATCTGATGGTATGTATTTGTCACGCTTCGAAGAGACTAATTATATCTTCACTCAATTTGAAGATATGCATGCACGTAAAGCGTTTCCAAGCTTCGACGAGCCTAATTTCAAAATCCCTTATCAAATGACAATTAGCGCGCCCGCACACCAGGAAATTGTTGGCAATACACCCGTTGAAAAAGTAACCGTGGAAAACGGAGTAAAAACGGTGGAGTTTGAGAAAACTAAGCCGATGCCCACATATCTAATTGCTTACACGGTTGGGCCTTTCGATAGCGCTGAAATTACCGGGCTTTCCGTACCTGGAAAGATTTACGTGCCAAAAGGTTATGCCGACAAAACTAAATTTGTCATCAAACACACACCGGAAATACTGGCCTTTTTGGAAGAGTTTTTTGGTATCAAATACCCCTACAAGAAAATGGATTTTGTTGCCGTTCCAAACTTTACTCATGGCGCGATGGAAAATGTAGGTTTAATTACCTATCGAGACAGTCTGCTACTTCTTGAAGATAACCCAAGCGTAACAGAGCGCTCGCGACCACTGAATGTCATAGCTCACGAATTGGCTCACCAGTGGTTTGGCAATCTTGTAACTATGGCGTGGTGGGATGACTTGTGGTTAAACGAAGCATTTGCATCATGGGCTGCCAGTCACACGATGAAGACCCTCTATCCTGAACTTAACTACGCCGATCGCATTGTACAGGAAGGTGCATTTGCGGCAGACGCGAGCCCTACGGTTAAGCCTGTTAAAAAGGTAGTGAAAAGCCAGCCTGACGTAATGGATGGTCTGGGCTTAAACTATTCAAAAGGCGAGTCAATTCTGCAAATGATTGAGTCTCTCATCGGCACAGAAAAGTTTCGTGAAGGTGTTCAGAACTATATGAACACACATGCATGGGGCAATACAGTAGCAGACGATTTATGGCGTGCTTTAGACAATGTGTCAGATTTTAACTTAAGCGCCATGATGAAAGCCTACTTGGAACAGCCGGGTTACCCGCTTATTCATATTTCTAAGGACGGCAAATTAACCCAGTCCCGTTTCCATCTTGCGGGCGCGACTGTAGAAGATAAAACCTGGGCAATTCCGTTAAAACTGACTTACCAATCAAATGGTAAAATTTTAAACGAAGTCGTTTTCATAGATAAGAAAACCACTGTTTTACCGCAACTGGCTGAAGCGGACTGGGTTTATCCAAATGACAATGCGACAGGATACTTCCGTTGGTCTATTGAACCTGCTCAGCTCAACGCACTTCTAGACAACATAGATGCACTAAACAAACGTGAAAAAAAGAACGTGTTATATAACTATCAGGCACTGCTAAATGCAGATGAAGTTGGTGTTGATAGTGTCATGAAAGTGCTTAATAGCTTAGCAAAAGACGATGACCCAGCGGTTATTCGCGCTGCTGTTGGCGTGTTGGCAGAATTTGATTACTTAGTGAATGACAATAATAAAGCTGCTTACGCCGCGCTTTTAAATCAAAATTACATGCCGTTACTTAACGAGCTTACTCTTGAGCAAGGTGAACAGGATAGTGCCGATGTTATTCGTTTGCGCAACCAACTGTATGGCCTGTTAGGTACACATGCGAATAATGAGAAACTTGTTGAGCAAAGCATTAAGATAGCAAAGCAGTATCTTGCCGATACTAGCAGCGTGCCTTCAGGTATAGCCGGAACTGCTATAGAGATCGCGACGCGAAATAGTCCAGAGAGCGAGCATGCAACATGGTTTAACGCTATTGTTGAGGCGTTCAAAAAAGCACAGCTGCCTAATGTAAAAAGTACGTTAGTTTATTCAATGCACTTTGAAGACAAAGAAACCGTTTTTAAAATGCTAGATTTGGCACTTACTGACGACATTACACCTGCAAATACCATGTATATGGTAGTGCGTGTAGCGCGTAACTTAGAAGACCACACGTTGTTATACGAGTGGCTTAACAAAAACAAAGATGCGCTGTTAGCAAAAATGCCTGACTATCATGTAAGCAGAATGCCAGAGTTTGTTTCAACAACATGCTCAGCTGAAAACCTAGATTTGGCTAATGCGTTCTACGCGCCAATAAGTGAAACTTATCAGGGGATGGCTCGCGGTGTTGAAATCATGCAGGATGAATCTAAACAATGTATGCGACTGAAATCTGCATTCCAGGCAGATTTCGACAGCTTCTTAAACGAGCAGTAGTCCGCAATATTGCAGTAGGCGTGCACACCGCCTGTTGCCTTAAAATTGGAATTGAAAGAGCGCCCCAGTGGCGCTCTTTTTTTGTGCAAGTCATTGTAAATTGCACCATGAGTAGTCATTAAAATGTGTCGAGACTGAAACATTTTGGCATTGTGACAAGTTAACTTTTCCTGTACCAAAGTTCAGTGGAGTTAATCAATAAGTAAACTTATTTTAAACGTCTAAGTTTATGATTCTTAACGTGTGTGACGTTTATATTATTATTTTTATTAAGTGCTTGCTGTGTATACGTATGTATAAGAATTTATACCTTCCTTATACAATAAAGCGGAAAGCAAAATGATTCATGAGGGTAACACACAAAAGTACAGGCTACGCAGGTCAGCAAAGGTAGTAAATGCATTGTTGGCAAGCGCGTTGTCTTTAGGGGCTGTTTCAATCAATGTTGCAGCAGAAACGGTTTGGCAAGAAGACTTCGAAGCAAGTGAACTCCAAGGTAAGGGGGCGACTGGCCCCATTGAAATTGGCACTAACGTGACTATCGAGGGTGTCGATCGTTGGTCAATTGATGTTTCTACAGGCGAATTAAGCGCAACTTCAGATTGGTTTCGCGTTCAAAACGGCGCGATGCAGGCCCGTGATGTTGATGGTGAAGTGGTATGGCAAAGTGAGTCTATAGACATAACCGGTCAGGGTGACATTACTATCGACGCTTTGTTATCTAAAAGCGGCACGATGGAAGAGAGTGATTATATAGACGTTTTCTACTCCGTCGACGGTGGAACGTTTGAACTTATTACACCTATCGCTGGTAGTGCTCACACAGTACAAGACGATTTTGAGAGCGGCAACGTTTCGGCTGCTATTGGCAGCGGTAGTAGCCTTGTTCTTAAAGTTGTTATGTCTAACAACGCAGGAACTGAATATCTTAATCTTGAGAGTATTACAGTTACCGGGTCTGGTGCCACAGACGGCGGTGACACACCTGACGAGGGCGGAGAGCCTTCAAGCGAACTTCTATTCATAAGCGGAGCTTGCTTTAACTGCCCTGATTTAGAAGCAGTTAATTTAGCCAGTGATTATGTTGCGTCTGATTACTATGCGGCGCTTGACGCTGCGATTGCAAACGGTGAAAGTGCGCAAACTTTAAAAGAAACAGCACACAACATTATTGAAAATGGTCACCGCACGTTGTCATATTCAGAGGTCTGGACGGCGTTAACCTATACAGATGAAGACCCTGCTAATTCAAATAATATTATCTTGTTTTACAAAGGTATCTCTCAGGATAAATTCACCAACGGTAGCGGTAGCCAAAGCACTAATCAAGACAACTGGAACCGCGAACACGTATGGGCGAAAAGCCACGGGTTCCCTAGTTCAAGCCTGACTGCATACAGCGATATTCTACATCTACGTCCTACCGATATTTCGGTGAATAGTTCACGGGGCAACTTGGACTTTGATTTTAGTGACAGCGAACTTTCTGAAGCACCGTTAAATCGTGTCGACAGTGACTCCTTTGAGCCACGCGATGCGGTTAAAGGTGACGTTGCACGTTCTATGCTTTACATGGATGTTCGTTATGACGGTAATACGGCTGGTGATACAGAAGACGATTTAGTATTAGTAAATCGCCTCACATCTACGAGTGAAGCGGCATTTGGTAAACTTTGCGTGCTGCTTCAGTGGCATGAAAGTGATCCGGTAGATGACTTTGAGCGCCGTCGTAACGAGCGCGTTTATGAGTTCCAAGGCAACCGAAACCCGTTTATCGATAAGCCTGAACTTGCTTCACTTATCTTCAACGAAAGTTGTGACGGTACAGGTGGCGATACTGGTGGTGATACTGGCGGGGATACTGGTGGTGACACAGGAGGCGGCGAAACTCCTGCAACTAGCAGTATTTACATCTCAGAATATATTGAAGGTGGAGACTTTAATAAAGGCATCGAGCTTTTTAATAGTTCTACACAGCCAGTCAGCCTAGCAGGTTATGAGCTGGTTCTTCTTTCTAATGGTGCTACCGCTGATGCGGATCGCAAGGTTCTTGCATTAGAAGGTACGATCCCTGCGGGTGGCGTAGTCACGTTTGCGCATGCTAGTGCGGCTCCTTCGCTTACCACTGGAGCCACTCTTAGTAGCTTCGTAATAAATTTCAATGGAGATGACTACATAGAGCTTGTCAATAACGGCCAAGTTATCGACGCGCTTGGTACATTCGGTGTTAAAACAAACTGGGGTAAGGACGTTACCTTAGTGCGCAAGAGTTCAGTGACCGCAGGTAACCCTAACCGCAACCCAGCTTTCACCCTAGAAGAGTGGGACAGTCTGCCAAAGGATACCTTTAGCAATTTTGGTACGCATAATGGTTCGGTAAGCGAGCCTACAGATCCTACTGACCCAACCGACCCAACAGATCCGGTAGCTGATGTCGTACTCATCAGCACGATTCAAGGGGATGGAGATGCATCACCACTTGCGGGGAGCGATGTTGTTGTTGAGGCAGTAGTGACCAAAGTTGTGTCAGAGATGAACGGATTTTTCATTCAAGAAGAAGCCAGTGACTCAGACGGTAATGCTTCTACTTCTGAAGGCGTGTTCGTTTACTCAACGACTTTCACTGAGTTCCCTAGTGTGGGTGACGCTGTGCGTGTAAGCGGTGCAGTAGCCGAATACAACGGCATTACAGAAATTGTACTTAGCGCTAATGCTGAAGTTCTGGGATCAGGCGATAATATTTTATCGACGAACCTCGAGATGCCATTTGATGAGAGTGTAAACCTTGAATCATTTGAAGGTATGCAGGTTAGCTTCCAGCAAACCCTTAGTGTAACCGACATATATAACCTAGGGCGCTATGGACAGTTTAACGTTTCATCAGGTCGATTGATGATTCCTACAAACCAATATGCAGCAGGCTCGAGCGAAGCGATTGCATTGGCAGAATCTAACGGCCGTAACACATTGTTGATTGATGACGGTTCAAATGCTCAAAACGCTGACGGTATTCCATTCCCTGTTGGCGGTTTATCACATGATAATCCGTTACGCTTAGGCGACAGCGTTGAAGGCCTTGAAGGTGTAATGCACTATGCATTTGGCGCTTACAACTTAATTCCGGTGGGCGATCTTCAAACCGTTCGCACAAATCCGAGAACTAATGCACCACAGCTGGACGCGCAAGGCGATGTTAAAGTGGCAAGCTTTAACGTACTTAACTACTTCAACGGTCCGAATTTCCCTACATCTCGTGGCGCAGACTCAGAAACTGAATTTGCCCGTCAGCAGGCGAAGACCGTAGCAGCCATCGTGGCAATGGATGCGGACGTCGTTGGTTTAGTGGAAATTGAAAACGACGGATATGGTAGTGATTCTGCTATCGCTTCACTTGTGGATAGCGTAAATGCTGAAATTGGTAGTGACGTGTACAGCTACGTCGAACTTGAATCATTACTAGGCGGTGATGAAATTGCTGTAGGTATTATTTATAAGCCTGCGACGGTTACGCCGCAAGGAGCAGCTGTTACTTCCTCTGACACGCCTTTTGACTACGGTAACCGTCAGCCGTTGCTGCAAAGCTTTAGCGTAAATAGTAACGACGAAGCCTTCACACTTGCGGTAAATCACTTTAAATCTAAAGGGAGCTGTGGCAGTGCAACAGGTAACGACGCTGACTCGGGTGATGGACAAGGCTGCTGGAACGAACTGCGTACCCAAGCTGCAGAAGGACTTATAGCCCTTGTTCAACAAAATAGCGAAGTATTGTCTGACCGCGTCATTGTAATGGGCGACTTAAATGCTTATGCGAAGGAAGATCCCATTCTTGCTTTGGAAAGCGCAGGCTACAGTAACTTGGTAAACGTTTTCGAAGGCGACAGTGCTTACTCGTACAGCTTCGGTGGCGAAATGGGTTACTTAGATCACGCGTTATCAAGCCCGTCGCTTACAGAGTATGTGGTAGACGCTACGGTTTGGCATATCAACGCTGACGAACCTCGTGTCTTCGACTACAACGTTGAATATAAGACTGAAACACAGCTATCAAGCTATTACGGCGCTGATGCTTATCGTTCATCTGACCACGACCCAGTAGTTGTAGTAATGGACTTCCCTGAAACAAGTGAGCCTGAGCCCATCGTTGGTGATTTTGACGGCGATAGTGACGTTGATAACTACGATGTCGTGGCGTTCTATACGTTGCTTCTACGAAATCAAGCAACGGTTGAAGAACATGACTTCAACGGGGATAGCAGACTAAATATCTATGATTTGTATGCGTTAATGTCTATGTGTACACGTACAGCATGTGCAGTTCAGTAAGTGGAATGAAAATGAAAAAATTTATTTTAATGGTAATGGCTATTGCTAGCTTTAGTGCAAACGCCGCAATAATTGAAATCTCTACGGATAAAACCATTTATCAAGTAGGGGAAACTATCACGGCAACGGTAAGCTTTTCTAACGAAGATGCGTTCTTAGGAATGACATCGTATCCCCAGTCTTTCGATGTATACAACACGACTATTGGGTTTAATGAGTCGCTATTGAGCTTCATTGGCGCTTCTACGTTGAGTCCTTTTGGCGTGACAAGTAGCTTGAGTACTCCCGTGTTCGAGATGTTTCTACCTCTTTTTCCAGTGGGGGGACTTTTAGAGATAGGCTCACTGGCGTTCTTAGAGGAAATTGACTTGTTTTATCAGTTACAGCTACCAGTGATTGGTTTATACACCGTGCAATTTCTTGCACAGTCTGCTGGAGACACAGCAATCAATGGGTTGTCTGGTTCGTATATTTTTCAAGGCACCAGAGGCGGCGTACTGACACCTATACAAGTAACCAGCGCAACTTTCACCATTGCACAAGTACCAGCGCCAGGAACACTTGTTTTATCGCTTTTGGCTTTAGGCGGCATGGTTTTCGCTCGCAAACGTGTGAAGTCATAAACCTTAATTGCTAAAAGTTTAAGCCCAGCCTAGTGCTGGGCTTTTTTATTTGTTTACTATTTACATGCGGCTTCAAATAAACCACACTGAATAAAAACACAATAAGTGCGCACCATGTTAGATTCTATTTCTTTTTCTCAACGTCAGCGTCTGGCGTATATCGATTTTTGCTTATTATTTAAAGGGGCTATCCATCGCCAGGACTTAATAAATCGCTTTGAAGTGGGGTTGTCGGCTGGCTCTCGTGATTTTACATTATACAAAGAGCTCGCTCCTGATAACTTAATCTACGATCCAAGGGAAAAGCGTTACTTTCAAACAGAAAACTTTTTTCCGGTTTTTGAACACGATGCAAAACGAACCCTTGTAAAGCTGGCTAATGACATTTCAGACGGGTTTGATGCCATCGGCGATGTCCATTTCCCTGTGGAAAGTGCATCGTCACTAAATGTTCCTGATATTTTTGTGGTAGCAAAAGTGGTACAGGCCATAGTGAACAAAAAGGCAATGAGCGTAATCTACACGTCGCTATCCAGCGGCAGCGGCGCACGGGAGCTAGTACCTCATAGTATTGTTGATAACGGTCAGCGCTGGCATGTTCGTGCATTCGATAGAAAGTCACAAAGCTTTAGAGATTTTGTACTGACAAGAATTAGTAAAGTAACGGTTAAAGCGGAGCCGGATGCTCACGAATGTGTTGAACACGATGAAGAATGGGGCAGACTAATCCCGCTTGAAATTGTACCTCACCCTAAAAACATTAAATATCCCACCGCAATAGAGCTGGATTACGCAATGGAAGAAGGCGTGCTAAAACTTGAAGTGCGTGCGGCCATGGCAGGATATCTATTAAGGCGCTGGAATGTTGATTGTACTAAGCATGCAAGCTTACGCACTGGCGAATATCAACTTTGGCTTAGAAACCAGCAGAGCCTAGCTAATACCGATAATCTGGCAATTGCACCCGGGTATATCTCAGAACAAGAGCCCTACATGGTTTAATATTGTGTGCGTGTGGTCTGTCGACCAACACGCAAGTAAATGACAGTAATCGCTGCTATCCAATGTACTTTTTAATGCAAACGAGCAGCGTGTCTTTATCTAAAGGTTTGGCTAGGAAGTCAGTCATGCCAGCAGCCAAACATTCTTCTTTGTCTTCTGCGAAGGCATTTGCAGTAAGCGCTACAATTGGTGTGTCGACTTCTAATGTTGTCCGCAACATCATTGAAGCTTCGATACCGCCCATTACAGGCATATTGCAGTCCATTAAAATAAGGTCGAAGCGGTGACGCTTTGCCACTTCGACAGCGTCTTTTCCGTTTTTGACATGCAGGAACTTATAGCCTTCCGACTGCAATATGGTCTTTACAATTTCTGCATTAATCTCGTTGTCTTCAGCAAGAAGTATCCGTTTCTTGTTGTTACCTTCTTGAATATCAGTACGAGAAATAGGTTTAGTCTCGATTAACTTGCCTAAATCGTGTTCGAGTTCTCTACGGTTAATCGGCTTGGCATGAGTACGCCAAATTAGTTCAGAAACATCATTTTCATCCTCTAAACGTTCGAGTTCCGCAGATATCAAAATGATCTTAGGAAATTTCTGTGGGTTCATCGCCTTTAATTGTTCAAGCAAGTCTACACCACTCATTTCCGGCATGGATAAATCAAGTATTATAACGTCAAAGGCCAGAGGGCTATCTTCAAGGTAAGCTTTTGCACTCTCATAGCTTTTGGGCGCAATGGACATAGATGTAACAACGTGTTCAAAATATTCGCGACTGGTTTGCAAATCATCCACTATCGCACAACGTAGATTTGCACTGGGCTCAACAGAAATGTCGGGGAGTTGAGACTCTTCTGCCGCCATAGTAAAGCTGAATGTACTGCCTTGGCCTATAAACGACGTAACGTTGATATCGCCATGCATGAGTTTTGCTAGTTGCTTAGCAATACTTAAACCAAGCCCAGTGCCACCGTATTCGCGGGTGGTGGATTGATCGGCTTGCTCAAATTTCTTGAAGATATTGTCAAGTTTCGATGATTCGATACCAATGCCTGTGTCGATAACATCGAAGCTTAAATAGTTTCCGTTTGGGCGTTTGGTATAGGTGACCTTTAACGTGACAGAACCTTGCTCGGTGAACTTAATCGCATTACTTAGCAAGTTATGAAGAATTTGCGACATACGTGTTATGTCACCTTTAATTACATGAGGTAAATCTGGGTCTTTCAAGTAGTGAAATTCAAGGCCTTTGCGTTGGCAGTAAACCCGTTGCAACGACACGACATCGTCTAGAACTTGAAGTAGGTCTACAGGGGCCTGTTCAATTTTAATTTTGCCTGCCTCAATCTTTGATATATCGAGAATGTCATTGATCAATACTAGTAATTGTCGGCCGGCTGTTTTAGCTTTCTTTAGGTAGATATTACTTTTTTCTGGGTTATCAATGGCCAACTCAATCATACCGAAGAGCCCATTCATTGGTGTACGAAGTTCATGGCTCATGCTTGATAGGAATTCTGACTTTGCTTTGCTTGCCCTACGGGCTTCTTCAGCGGAACTTTCAGCTTGTTCTTTCAAACTAGTGAGTTTTGCAAATGAGCGTTTAACGGTTCGCTCCATAGGCAAAAAGATGAATGCAGCCTCTATACATAGCAGTGCCAGCGTAGCTAGCCACAAGTAAACTTCAATAGAAAGAACAACATCAACCCTAGCTGTCGCGTCCTGCTCGAATTGCGCCACAACAAAGTCGAGCTGTTGCAAAAGGAATGTCAGTTCTCGAATATCTAAAAGTGAAACCGGTTGGCACTCTGCGCCGACTAATACTTGTTCGGCTCTATTGATATACGTTTTCACTCTGATATCAAGCTGGCCTTCGCCAAAGTATGTGTTGTAAATAGAGGAGGGCAGGCTACTTAACGAAATAAGTTGTTGGTGATTCTGGTTGAACCGCTCAAGTGAGCGCCCTAAATACTCTCTATCGTCGCTGTTATCACAAATGCTGGGGGAAGACGTAAGTAATGCAATACGCTGAGAAAGCATGCGCTGTTGACCTGCGACATTGATTATTTCAGCGTCTTGTTTTTGATCGCTAATTAATTCATACAAAACGACAAACGAAAGAGTGATTAGCGTGGCGGTCAACAGTAACGCAACGATATAGCGAACACGTATAGACATAAGGGTATTAGTGGCACAGTGGTAACTAAAAGATAATAGATACCAAGTGGTTACGCAATGTGCCGAGTAAATAACTTATTTTTATGTTGCACTATTTAATATTGTAGATTGTGGTATCCGGCTTCCAGCCTCGCAATACCGCCTCTTTGGTGTAAAAAGCTGCAGCGTTGGCATCTAGAAAATGAGACTCCATTGCTGGTGTAGTAGCTCTGTCGTAGGCACCTTCACCATGAGATTGGTATTCAGAAAACCTGGCTTCGGTGTGAGGACTAAATGGCCTTTTTTCTCCCGATGGGGTAGTGCCACCCATGGTAGTCCAACGAGCTTGCGTAATATGTCCTGACATGTAGGTGTTTACAAATGTGGTTTTGCCTACCGCATAAGGATTGGCATAGCGGCCATCAGAAAAGCTGGTCGTTGGATGCCAAGGTCTTCCTAGTGCAACGCTCATATCTGGCACACCATCTTCTCTTTCTAGCTTGCAGTTATGGAACGTGAGTCCATATGGCCGCTGTAAGTGCGTACTTGGTGCAGTAATGTAACCAGTAAGTCCTTCGGCATCGCCGTTGGAATAACGGGCTCTTGAAAGAATTGTGACGCCATCAAAAAATGCTGTGCCTTCCCCAAAAATAAAATCTATATGTCCTGCTATTATTCCGCCTTCTATCAGAGCGCGGTCACCTTTCAAATAAAGGGTGTCTTGGTAACCCCATAGCGCGACGTTGTTAAGATAAGTGCGATCTGAATTAACGTCTGTTTTAAGTGCTACCGCTTGTGTACCTGAGAGGCGAGTCGGGTCATCTTTTGCTTTAACCTCGTTACCGGGATAATCAAAATCGTTGGTGATAGTGATGTTCTCTATGGTGACATTATTTCCTAATATTTCCACCGTGGCGGTGCGACGGGTTCCCCATTTTTCTTCAGAACCGTCTGAGACCTTTTGCCCCGCGTATCGGTTAAACACGATAGTTGTTGCATCTCGCGATTCACCAACGATACGAAGATTATCTACGGCGATCACAACCCGTTCTCGGTAGGTGCCTTCTTTTACGAAAATAGTCCAAATTTTGCCCTGCTGTTGCGCTTGAGATTCAACATACGCCACTGCCTGGTTAACCGTTTGAAACTGATGGGGGGATGCATTCACTGACGTATCAACAGCTTCATTGGTACGTGATTTCATAACTACAATATCGGTACCAGCAGGCATTGCTAGACAACAACCAGTGAATAGAATACCTGCCATTAGCGCAAAGGCTTTATAAACATCGTTACGCGCTTTGATAATGTTCATAGCGTAGATCTACAGTTTGTCTTTATTAAAGGGTTGGCTATTAATAACCACATTGTTGATAGAAAGATGTGAAACGTTTTCTATTACTGGGTCTTTTTGCGCGTGTTTTATCGTCACGTTGTTTAACGTCAAACCGGAAATAGGCGTATGGTCATACCCGCGAAGCACAAAGGCTCGGTTAGCAGATACAACGTTCAAATTTTCAATGGTTATATCTTCTAACAGAGGTGGGAAGTTGCCTGCGTCACCTTCTTCATAAAAGAAATTCACGACAACAGCGTCTTTCACTGTACCGATATCAATATTGCGATAGTTTAAGTTCTTGAGGTGACCACCGCGAATACTGTTGGTTTTAATCCTTATACCTCGGTCTAGATCAGGGCTACTCATGGTGCAATACTGAGCATAAAGATTCTCTACACCACCAGATATTTCACTGCCAATGACAACGCCGCCATGTCCGGCCTTCATTTCGCAGTGTTCAATGATGATATTGCTGCAGGGAACATTAACTCGACGGCCGTCTGCGTTTCGTCCAGATTTAATGGCAATACAATCGTCGCCGGTATCAAACGTGCAGTTTGAGATAATTACATTCGTGCAGCTTTCCGGATCGCAACCGTCTGAATTGGGTCCGAAGCTTTTGCAGTAAACGTCGTTAACGGTAACGTTTTTGCAAAGGACTGGGTTAACTAGCCAGAATGGCGAGCGCAGAATGGTAACACCCTCAATAAGTACATTCTCACACCGATAAGGTTGGATAAAAGGAGGGCGCAGGTAGTTTTTTTCAAAGACCCGTTCACTGACAGGCGTGCCCCTTTCTACCATTTCTTGCAGTGTATCTCGGGTATATTTTTGGTTCTCAACCGGGTCGTCACCCCATGTTGAAGCTTTCCACTTACCTTTCCACGGCCACCAGTTGTCTTTAGCGGCACAGCCGTCTAACGTACCTTTGCCGGTAATAGCAATGTTGGTTTGCTCATACGCATAAATAAGTGGTGAGTAACCCATCAATTCCATACCTTCCCAACGAGTAAACACATAGGGTTTGTAATCATCAGGATTAGTAGAGAATTGTATCGTTGCGCCTAGTTCAACATGTAGGTTTATATTCGATTGTAAGTGGATAGGGCCCTTGCATAGCCAATTACCTTTTGGAACTACTACTTTGCCGCCGCCTTGGCTTGCTATTTGAGAGATAGCGTCATGCAACGCTTGCTTAAAATCATTGTTGTGTATTGCTAAGAAATCAACAACGTTAGCCTGACGTTTTGCAAAGGAGGGACGCGTTACCATGCCTTTAATAAGGTTTGCTTCTGCGTCCCATTGGCGTTGAGTCCTTCCTGTTTCGACCACATTTGCACATCCAGATAAGAATGTCGGCACTCCTACAGCCATGCCAGAAGCTGCAACTGTGGTGGCGAGACCAGACTTTAAAAATTGCCGTCTAGCGTTCGTAGAATTAGGTTGGACCATCATATACCCCTTTGAATTACGATTTAGCGATTTTTTACTTGTTAAGATAGTGTGCGGCGAGAATAAATGGGCCCACACCTTTCGCATCGTTGGCTCTAATTGGCTCACTCATGTAGTAGTCAAATGAACCATCTCTATATGGATTACCGCCAAGACCGGCCACAGCGCAAACTTGTTCAAGGCTAATCACATTAGTGTCTGGGTTAACTGAAATCATTTGATCAAGAAGGCCAGCAAACCCTTTTTCTGCGTGCGCTTTATACTCAGTGGGAAGTAACTTAAGACTTGCGCCTTTAGCTATCGCGTAAGTCAGCATTGCCGTTCCAGAGGCCTCAAGGTAGTTACCTTTACGGCTGCCCAAATCCGTCACTTGATACCAGGTGCCTGAGTTGTGTTGATAGGCAAGGGCAGCATCAATGAATTTTTTGAAGCGCGCTTTCAACCAAGGCGTTTTTGGATGTTCAGCGGGAACAATTTCAAGCACGTCTACCATTGCCATTGCATACCAGCCCAGTGAACGTGACCAGTGGTGTTGAGAAAGGCCTGTTTCTTTGTCTGCCCACTTCTGTTTCTTAGAGGCATCCCAGCCATGTAAAGGAAGACCTGTTTTCTCGTCGTATAGATGCTCTTCAATTAATTCAAATTGCAAAAACACATCGTCGAGTTCTTTCATATCCCCGTACTTTACAATGTATTCTGCATAAAATGGCGCGCCCATATATAGGCCATCAAGCCACATCTGGTCAGGGTAACGTTTCTTATGCCAGAAGCCACCTTGCTCGGTACGTGGGTGGGTAGTAAGCTGCGTTCTCAAAAGGTCTGCTGCTTTTTTGTATTTAGGATTGCCTGTTTCCTCGTAAAGGAAAAACAGCACTTTACCCGGGTTGATCATATCAATATTAAATTTATTGATATCGTAAGTTTTAATACTGCCATCTTCCTGAACCAGCATGTCGTAATACCCCTTTACATACGACAAGAGGCGAGGATCTTTGGTATCTTGATAAACTTCTGTTATCGCAAGAAGGTTGAGACCATGAACGTAGTCCCACTGCGGCTTCTCATCCCAATCGATTTGCCAAGCTTCTGGGAAGCGCACCATTTCAGATTCTATCATTCTGATAGACCATGATTGCGTGTTGTCGAGAGGCATTTGCACCCAATCATTTGCATTCGCTGTCGAAGAAACAAATGCCGTGCAAGCCACAATGGAAGCTGCGCGTAGAATACCTTTTAGCATAACAAACCCTTATTTTTATAACATTGTAAATACACTCTGTGCTACCGGTAGCATAATGGTTTTTATTTGCTCAGATGTCAACGAAATTATTCACATTCGTTAACTTTTGGTTTACGCGATGTTTTTATGTGTTATTTGATATAAGTTTATGTAAAATATAGGTTATTTACTTCAACCTCCATCAGTTCATACTTTCTATTTAATCGTGGCTTTTATAATCCATCGCCTTACATTTCAGCATAATGTAAATTTTTTCAACAAAATTGTTGCCACCGGTAGCATAACTGTTTAGGATGTAAACCAAATGTAAAGCTTGAGTGTTGTTTTCGGGGTTTACATTATTGCCGAAGAGAAGTTTTGCTCTAATTAAAATATACAGCTGTACCCTGCAACTCTTCTTATTCAAGGTTTCGGTGATTGACGAGATCACTGTAGAGAATGAATTAGATTTGACGCGTTTTCGCTTCCTTAACAGCCAAGACGTGCTATTGGATAAATGTAAAACATAGGCGGTATTTCATACCGAAATGTTATCCGGTGGCATAAAAGGAAGTGAGATGATTAAATACGAAAAATGTTTAAATTGTGTAAACTCAAAGAGTTTATACACGCTTCACAGGCATTTTTATCGTTAGTCAGTATGCGCGTCTCTTATAAATATAAAAACCGGAGAAACAACAATGTTACCAAAGAAAAAGCAACTCGCTGTTCTTGTTACGCTAGCGTTGTCAGGCGCACACATTCATGCGCAAGAAGCCACAGACGAACAAACCAGTGAAACCGAAGCGCAAAATATGGAAGTCATCGAAGTATCAGGCTTTCGTGGCTCACTTAATAAATCACTGATGGAAAAGCGAACGTCAGTAAACAGCAAAGAATCAATTGTTGCGCAAGATATTGGTAAATTCCCGGACTTAAACATTGCAGAGTCTATTCAACGTGTACCCGGTGTAGCGATTTCTCGTGAAGGTGGGGAAGGGCGTCAAATTACCTTACGTGGTTTAAGCCCTTCGTTTACCCGCACAACACTTAACGGCATGGAAGTACCAGCTAGTACAGACGGGACAGATTCAGGTGGCGGCGTAAACGGCGGCCGCGGCTTCGACTTTAATATTTTTGCTTCTGAATTATTTAATCGTGTCGATATTCAAAAGTCTCCTACCGCCTCTATGGAAGAAGGCGGCATTGCAGGTACAGTTGATCTGTACTCAGCAAAGCCCTTCGATTACGACGGTTTCAAATTCGTTTCATCTCTTCAAGGCGGCTATAACAGTATCACTGAAGAGACTGACCCTCGTGCAGCCTTCATGATCAGCAATCGCTTTGCTGACGACAAAGTTGGTGTACTTTTCTCGGCTGCGTTCTCTGAGCGCACAGTAAGACAGGAAGGCTTTGGTACCGTTCGTTGGACTACACCGGTTCGCGATGGCGGTGGCATTTACGGCGATACATCTAACACTGTTGTTTCCGGCACGCCTGATGTAGACGATTGTCAGTATGAGGGTGAATCGGTAGATCCTATCAACTGTTTGTGGACCCCTCGTCTGCCTAGACCTGACTACTTCGGTAATGATCAAGAGCGTGTGGGTTTCACCGGTTCAATTCAGTGGGCTGCAACAGACAACTTCACACTAACGTTAGACGGTTTAGTGTCCAAGCTTGATAACACCCGTACCATGTATAACTTCTTCCATATGTTCAGAAGTACATTTGAAGAAATTACGCCAACCTCTATTACTGTTCATCCTAATGGTCAACAGGTATTGGCTGGTACTTACGACGGTATCAAATCGCGTATCGAGAGCCGTTTACAGGAATCTACCACTGACTTTAGCCAATTTGTTATTTCTGGCGAGTGGTTTATTGGTGAAAACCTGAAACTTGACATGATGGCTGGCACTGCAGAGTCTGACGCACGTTCAGAGCAATATCGCTACAATATGACGCTGTTGGAAGAAACAAGCTACGGCTTTGACTTTAGCAACAACAGCAACGCGCCTGAAGTGACCTACGGTTATGACGTTAATGACGCAAGTAATTACAACCTTAGCGATGGTCGTTTACGTGCCACTGATGTATTGCGTGAAAACGACACAGTCAAATTTGATGCGACATACTTAGGTGATGAAGTCACGATTAAGGCGGGCTTTGCCTACAACGACCGTGTCGTCACCTATAGTGAAGAGCAAATAAATGGCTTCCCAGATCAAGATTCGGCGGTAGGTTTTGCTGAAATGATGCCGGTAGACGATTTCGGTAGTGGCTTTGATGGCCCTCTTGACCCCTTCCTTGTTGCTGACTTTGACGCCATTAATAGCCAACTGTTAGATGTTGTTTGGACACCGCGTTCTGCACAAAGCTGGCAAGTAGGCGAAGAAACATCGGCCATGTACCTTGAGCTTGATACGAGCTATGAAATTGCCGATATGTTACTTCGTGCTAATTACGGTGTGCGTTATGTGAAAACAACCACAACCTCTGAAGGCTTTATTCAAGGTGAAACGGTACAAATCGAAAACGAGTACAATAACTTTTTACCAGCAGTTAACTTAGCGCTTGAAGCAACCGATGACGTTGTTGTTCGCCTTGGCTTAACGCAGTCAATGACTCGCCCGAGTCTGAACTCGTTGAACCCTGGTAATCCTAGCTTCGACTATATTAACGGCTCAGTGAGTGTAGGTAACCCGTTCCTTGACCCGTTTACGTCAAACAACGTTGATTTTGGCGTTGAATGGTACTTCGATGACGAAGCGCTATTAGCAGCAACCGTGTTCTACAAAGACATTGATAACTGGATTGTTCGCGCATCAGAAGAACGTTTAGTCGATAGCGCTTACTACAACTTTATTGACAATGATGCACAGTTTGACCCTGTGATTGCGCTAGACCCTCGCACTATTCCTTACGAGCACAGCAGCCCAATCAATGCTGAGGACAGAAGTGTAAGTGGTTATGAGTTGATTTATCAGCAGCCGTTAAGTTTCTTACCAGGCCTGTTTGAAAACATGGGTATCGTGTCGAACTATACGCACGTTAACGCTGACGACATCGAAGGTATGAGCGAAACATCGTATAACTTTACCGTGTATTACGAAACAGACCAGTACGGTGCGCGTGTGTCAATCAACAAACGTGATGATTACCTAACAGACTTTTCTGGCAGCAATGGTAACGTTTCACACGGCACGACTGGCCCAACGCAGGTGGATTTCTCGTCATTTTACAACGTGAATGACGAGCTAACACTGACCTTTGAAGTGATTAACCTTACCGACGAGTATGAGCGTTTGTTCACTACCGGTGATGGTTCATTGAACTTAGTTCGTGAGTATAACCACACGGGACGTCAGTTCTTCCTAGGTGCTCGTTATACTATGTAAGAAAACAGGTTGACCAATTAGCTTGGTCCACCTGAGATAATAATTAAATGTTGTGTTCCGTGAAGACGGGTGTGTTTGGCCATCGTAATGATGGCCTTTTTTATGTGCGACAAGGCGACATTGCAGACTGTTCCTGAATGCGTCTATCTGCTTTATCACTTAATTGGAGCGCAACTCTACTAATGTCGAGAAGGAGAAAAGGTGTGAGAAATTCACGTAAACCCGCTACAGGGAAAATATTCAACGCGCTTCGCTACAGTTTTGCAAGCGTCATTGCTGTATCGAGTACTCTTGCATTGGCAGGCCAAGAAAGTACGTCGGTTCTTCAAAGAAGCTACGTGTCTCATTCAAGCACTTTTGTTCTCGCTAGCTCAAATGCTCACATTGCTAAGGAACAAAGTGCTGGAATTGCAGAGAACGAAGGGAGTGGAAAAGCTCCACCCTACAAAAAGCCGGTTACCCTACATTTGGTTGGCGATTCAACCATGTCAGACAAGCCAATGTTGTCATATCCAGAACGTGGTTGGGGGCAATTACTTCCTGAATTCATGCTTCCAAATATAAACATTAAAAACCACGCAGCTAACGGCAGAAGCACAAAGCGATTTGTGGACGAAGGGCGTTGGCAAGTGCTGTTATCTGATCTTTCTGAAGGTGACTTTGTGGTAATTCAGTTTGGACACAACGATCAAAAACAGTCGGACCCCGCTCGCTATGCCGACCCGGAAAATGCCTATCCTGCTTATTTGAAACAGTTTGTGCAAGACGTTGAAGCGAGAGGCGCATCAGTTATTATTGCAAGTAGTATTTGCAGGCGTCATTTCACCGAGGAAGGCGTGTTGAAACGCACGTTGTTGGCATATGCCGATGCTGCGAAGAAAGTAGCATTGCAAGCTAACGTGCCATTTATTCCTATGAATACACTAACCTGTGACTTTCTTGCTCAGATTGGCGAACCTAAAAGTAACCATTACTTCATTAAGGTGCCTGCCGACTTATATACGCGCTACCCTGAAGGTAAGAACGACGACACTCACTTGAATGTAGTCGGTGCTGCAAAAATGGCGCAGATATTCGTGCGAGAGCTAAAAGCAACAGCGCATCCGCTGGCAAAATACGTTTATCGAGACACTCTATAAATCAAATTAACCAAAGTGGTGCGCCAATATATGGTGTGCCGCGCCTATTTAAACTAACGCACTGCAACCTATCTTAGCTAACTTGCTAAGGCATCTTTACCAATTGTGTATGTAGCGAATGATTATTGAGGAAGAGGGAAGAGGGAAGAGGGAAGGTCACATACCGACTATAGCGACGGTATGTGATTAGTGAAGGCATCGCCTGATATAATGGCACCGGGGTAGGTAATCACAGTCGCTGCCACTTTTGCCCCATAGCTCGCGCTCTCGACAGGCTTTCTACCTGCAAGTCGAGCGGCCATATAACCGCCATTAAATGCATCGCCAGCAGCCGTTGTATCAACCACCTGTTCAACACGCTCAACAGGCACAATACATTGTTCTTGTTGACGGAGTATATGAACGCCAACCGCCCCGTTTTTCATCACGATTTCTTCAATCTGTTTGTCGGCTAAATAGCTAAATATTTCATCAGCATTAGTGTGGCCAAACAGCATTAAATGGTCGTCTGCACCTGGGAACGCCAAGTCTGCTTCAGCATATGCCTTACCCGTCCAGTATTTGGCATCTTCTTGAGATGACCAAAGGCGAGCTCGATAATTAGGATCAAAGGCAATCTTACTGCCTTTGGCCTTGAGGGACGAAATTAGTTCGAAAAGTGTAGCGCGCTGTTCGTCATCTAAAATGGCAATAGAGATACCGCTCAAATAAAACCAATCACAAGCAAATTCAGCGCCGTTCATAATGTTGAGCGTCTGTGTTGCTGCAGATTGGTTACGCCAATATGCAAAGGTTCTTTCACCTTCGTTGTCGTTGCGGATCATATACAGGCCAAGGTTACGCGACGACGAGCGAAACACTAAATCAGTGTTAATTTCGTGCTCACCCATTTTAAACAGCAGCTCATCGCTTAAAAAGTCTGCGCCGATCGCCGTTAAGTAACTAATGGAAGATGAAGGCAAGCAGCGTTTTAAATAAACCGCAGTGTTGTACGTGTCGCCAGCAAAGCTTTTCGCCATCAGATTATTATCTGTGTTTTCATCGCGCGTACTAACTGATGACTCACGCTGAGTGCTTCGAAGCTCTACCATGCACTCGCCAAAAATAACCATTCTTTGGTTGGTATCAACTATGCTCATGCCGCAGCCTCATCAAACAATGTTAGGCTTTGTTGACATGCCAAAGTTATAGCTTGCCAATTTTTTGCTTCAATGGCTGCCTTCGGCATCATCCATGTACCGCCTACTGCTCTTACATTGCCAAGCGAGAGATACTCATTCGCGTTGTCGCCATTAATGCCGCCGCTAAGACTCGCAGGAAAGAACTTCATTTCGCGAATGCCTTTTTGGTGCGCCAAAAGAATATCGGCAGGCGTAGCGACGCCCGGCAAAAAGGGTGCATTTGAAGCAATCAGTGTATCGAGCAATGTCTCTGAGCTTGTGGGCGTTATCAAAAATTGCGCGCCTGCATCCAACGCTTCAAATACGTGGTTGCGATTTAACAATGTGCCCATGCCCACAACGAGTTCAGGAAACTGTTTTCTAATCGCTGACAGGGCTTCAAATGCTGCGTCGCTGCGTTTCACTACTTCTATGTTGCACAGGCCGCTATTTGCAATTGCTTCTGCTAGGTGAAGCCCCTCGTCAACAGATTTAGGCTGAATAATAGGGAGTAATGGGGCGCCTTTAAGCATGGAAAAGGTACTTTTCATCACGCGGTTCCTTTTAGTGAATCTAGCGAACTTTCTGTTAACGTAGTGGGAGCAGAACCTTGCTGACCTTCGTTGCTGTTTTCGTGCGATAAAATGTTGCGCAGCTGATTAACTTTTTCGAGCACTTTTTCTTTGAACGTAGTGTTTACCGACAGTTCAGCGAACATGGTTTCAAGAGATAGCAATTTTTTAGCAAGTTCTATTGCCTGAAAGTCTACCGATTTTGCTGTGGCCCTTAACATACTATCTAGCGGGTCAGTGATAGTTTCGTTTAGACGTGCCTTGTTGTTTACAAATAGGCACCAGGCCGCAACGGCACTGCAGAGCAAATCAATATTTCGTTTTGCTTTTAGGTTATCGCGTACTGTGTCGAGAATTCGAAATGGGATTTTCTGTGACCCATCCCAAGCAATTTGCGACAACAGGTGGCGAATATGCTTATTCTCATAGCGCTTAACAATGTCTTGTGCGTAAGCGTTCAGATCAAAGTCTTGTGTTCCGCTATCGGCATTCTCGTTATCACTGGATAGAGACGGAACAATTTCTTCTTTCAACATGGTTTGAATCAGTTGCTTTATGGCTGGGGTACGCATTGCGTCGAATACGGTTTCCTTGCCAAGCAATAACCCTATGTAGGCCAGTGTTGAATGTGTGCCGTTTAGAATGCGAAGCTTAGCTTTTTCAAAGAAGCTCACATCATGAGTAAAAGTAACGCCAACTTTATCCCAAGCGGGTCGTGGGCCAGAAAAATTATCTTCAACCACCCATTGAGTAAATGCCTCTCGCTGAATAGGCCAGTTATCAGTTAAACCCAGCTCAGCGGCAACGTTGGCTTTAAAGCTGTCTTCAGTTGCTGGCGTAATACTGTCAACCATAGTGCAGGGGAAGGCGATGTTCTCGCTGATCCATTGGCCGAGTGATTCGTCCGTTTTATTGGCGAACTCGGTCACCGCTTTTTGCAGCTTTTTACCGTTGTCTGACACGTTGTCACAGCTGATAATGGTAATATCTGCATAGCCTGCCTGCTTACGTTGTGCTAGCGCTTGCACAATTAGGCCAACTGCACTTACCGGTGTTTCTGGCGTGACTAAATCAGCTTTAATATCCGGATGATCAGTATCTAGATGACCTTGCGCATTAAGGCAATAGCCCTTTTCTGTCACGGTAAGCGTCACAATTTTAGTTTGCTTGTTTACCAGTGCAGCAACAATGTCTTCACGATCATTTGCTAATGTAGAAAGGGTTTTAATTGCGCCGATAATGTGGGTTTCAGGCTCGTTATCAACAATACACAACGCATAGAGATTGTCTTGTGTACTCAACGCTTCTTTAAGAGATGCGCTGCGCATTGACACACCGTGAATGCGCCAGTCACCGCCATAAGCCAGCGCCTTTTCGGTATAATACGCTTGGTGCGCACGGTGAAAGGCGCCTGGACCAATATGCACAATGCCACAACCGGTTGCTTCCAGATCGTAATTTGGTTTACTTACGCTGTCACTTAAAAGAGGTAGCGTTGAAATTGATAACGGCTTTGTCATGATTACCCCAGTTTGTACGCTTGTTTAGCAAAATCATAAGTTAGTTTTCTTGCAATGCTGGCCGCTTCTGTTTCACTGATGCGGTGCTCCACAACTAGCTGTGCAAGGAAGCGACAATCAATGCGTCTGGCAACATCATGACGTGCAGGAATAGACAAGAACGCGCGCGTATCGTCATTAAAACCAACGGTATTGAAGAAACCTGCGGTTTCTGTCACTTGATGTCTAAAGCGCAACATGCCTTCAGGGCTATCGTGGAACCACCAAGAAGGACCAAGTTTCAGGCAAGGGTAGTGGCCTGCAAGTGGTGCTAATTCACGGCTGTACGTGGTTTCATCTAATGTAAATAGAATAATGTCGAGGTTAGGCTCGTTACCGTATTTACCGAGTAACGGGCGAAGCGCTTTAACAAAATCTGTTTGCATTGGAATGTCGTGGCCTTTATCGCGACCAAACTGTATAAAGAGCTGACTGTTGTGGTTTCTAAACGAACCAGGGTGAATTTGCATCACCATGCCGTCTTCTACACTCATTCCCGCTAATTCGGTAAGCATTTGCGCTCTAAATAGCTCTTGCTCTTCAGCGTTACTGTTTCCACTTCTTACTTTATCGAATAAAGCAATACACTCAGCTTCACTTAAATCAGCTGTGTTCGCCGTTGGGTGTCCGTGATCCGTTGCTGTTGCACCGTGCTCTCTAAAGACGGCACGTCGTGCACGAATTGCGTTCAGGTAGCCCTGCCAGGTTGCAGTGTCTTCACCGGTGAGTTCACCAAGTTTCTCAATGTTTGAAACAATATCTTCGCGTGAAGCATCGACTACATCATCAGGTCTAAAGGTGGTGATAACCCGCTTTGCCCACGGTGTATCTTTAATCGCTGCGTGATGGGGAAGGGCATCAAGCGCGCCTTCGGTGGTAGCAATCACTTCAATATTGAAGCGGTCCATCAGTGCACGGGGTTTAAAGTCATCCCCTTGAAGCTGCGCAGTGATGTGGTCGTAATAATGCGTTGCGTTGTCGCTACACAACATCTCTCGCAAACCAAATACATCGTGAAATACAGTGTCTAACCACAAACGCGATGGTGTGGCAGCAAATAGATGATAGTTATCTGCCAGAAGTTTCCAAATTTTACGTGGATCCTTTTCCGTTTCGCCGCCGTCCCAACGTGGCACACCAATATCGGTTAATTTAATACCTTGGCTATACAGCATTCTGAACACATAGTGATCAGGGGTGATAAACAACTCGGTTGCATTGGTGAAATTGTTGTTTTGTGCAAACCAACGTGGGTCAGTATGGCCATGCGGACTTATGATAGGGAGATCTCGAATTTCCTTATACAGCGCCTTTGCAACACTTCGGGTTGCTTCATCGGCAGGAAAAAGTCTATCTTCATGTAATAATATCGATTCCATAACGCTCTCTTTTAGAGGGTGACGCCACGTTTCCAAATAGCAATCTCATGGCTGCCATTTTTCTCGTTGCAGGTTTGTTGACCAGATGCCACTGCCAAACAATGTTGGAGTAGCGCTTCGGCACACTTATCAATAGATACGCCTTCCAGAACTTGTCCAGCGTTAAAATCTATCCAATGTGGCTTCTTATTAGCGATATCTGAATTTGACGATATCTTGACTGTGGGTACAGGAAAACCAAGGGGCGTGCCTCGACCTGTGGTGAATAAAACGATATGTGCACCCGATGCTGCCAACGCCGTTGAACTAACGGCATCGTTACCAGGTGCTTGTAATAAACTTAAGCCTTTATCTTGCTTGGGCTCGCCATACTGCAAGATAGACTGAATAGTAGACGTTCCACCTTTTTGAACCGCGCCGAGAGACTTTTCCTCTAGCGTGGTTAAACCGCCTGCCTTATTGCCTGGAGACGGGTTTTCGTAAATAGGTTGATTGTGGGCGATAAAGTAGTTCTTAAACTCATCAATCAGCGAGTTAAACGCCTCGAATACGTCTTTGTTTTTTGCGCGATTCATTAAGAGCTGTTCGGCACCAAACATTTCTGGCGTTTCGGTTAAAATGACCGAGCCACCTAGATTACACATTAAATCAGTAACGCGCCCTACTGTTGGGTTGGCAGTAATACCGCTAAAAGCGTCGCTACCACCGCACTTCATGCCCAACGTTAATTCGCTAGCGTCTATGGGCTCGCGTTTGTCATTAGCCATGACTTTTAGCAAGTCGTAAACTGCGTTTACGCCTTCTTCTAATTCATCTACCACTTCTTGTGCGTTGTAGAAGCGAACCCGATTTGCCGGTTTATCAACGTGAGGCAGTAAACTCTTAAGCTGATTGTTTTCGCAACCCAAGCCTACAATTAACACCGCACCAGCGTTCGGGTGAGATGCGAGAGAGGCTAAGATAGTGCGCGTGTCATCTAAATCATCGCCCAGCTGAGAACAGCCAAAAGGGTGGGTAAATGCGCGGAACCCGTCGCACTCGCTAGCGAAACGGCGATTACATTCGTTGGCAATACGGTCTGCTGTTCGATTTACGCAGCCTACGGTATTGATGATCCATACTTCATTGCGAATACCCACTTTTCCATTTTCTCTTCTGTAGCCCATGAACTGTAACCCAGAAGTAAGATGGTTTTGTTTTGAAGCGGTATTTGACGGCGCGTAAACGTATTGTTCAGTGCCTTTTAACTTAGTCTTTGCGTTATGGCTGTGAACATGTTCGCCGGGGTTAATTTGACTTATTGCAGCACCAATGCTGAAACCATATTTTACGATGTCGCAACCGTCTGACAGGGTAACTAAGGCAACTTTATGGCCAGCAGGAATGTCTTGGCTAACTGTAATGTCATATTCAGCGATGTAAGTGCCAGCCACGATAGGGCAGGTTGCAACCGCAACGTTATCGTTATTATGCACTTTAACTAGTTGTGTTTTAACGTCCATTACAAGTCCTGCTTTATCTTTACGGCTTATTTAACTGCTAAGCGTTGTTAAATAAGCACTGTGTATTTAAAAAGAGCGATAGATTAGAAAACGTTGCTTTTCACGCCCTGTTTACAAATTGTTTATTTTTAACATTCTTTTTTATTGTCGTGCCACCGGTGGCATAATAGGTCGAAAAAGAAGTGTTAGCAACACTTCATTGTAAAAAATCACACTTTTTTGATTGAATCGCGAATAATTAGGTGAGGTTTGACCAGATACGTTTCGGTTTCACTAACTTCACTGCCTTCGATATGAGCAATGATTTTACGTGCTGCGATAGCTGCCATGTCCCCAACGGGACGTTGAACGGTTGTCAGAGCAGGAATGACGCGAGCGGCAAGTAAGTTGTCATCGAACCCAGCAACGGAAAGTTCGTCTGGCACGGTAATTCCCATTTCGTGGGCTACTTTTAACACACCTGCCGCCATTTCGTCGTTGTTCGCAAAGATAGCTTTAACTCGTGGCGACTGAATGAGTAATTGGCGCGCACATTCGATACCGCTTTCGAAGCTGTTTTTACCTTCAATTACTCTGTTTTTAGGAACATCGACACCTAAACCGTTAAGTGTTTCAACAAAGCCTTCTAAACGTTCTTTCGATGAATAGTACTGTTGAGGACCGCTAATAATACCAATATCTTTATGACCCAGTGACACCATATAGCGTGCTAAATCACTTAGCGCCGCTCTGTCGTCACTGACGACAATATTTTGATGGTCGTCCAAATCTACTGACGCCATCCGAACATAGTTAATGCTCTTTTGCTGCAGGGCGTCTGCCAGTAGCTTAGATTCGGATACCGGTGGCAATATGATGACACCATCTATGTTTGAACGACGTACGAAGTTGATGCAGTCTTCTACAAACCCTTCAGCGTTGTAACTGCAAGGGTGGACAACTAACTCATAACCCTTTTGAGAACATATGCTTAACACGCCTCTTTGTACCTGGTCGATATACAAGGCGTCGGGGTTGTCATAAATCAAGCCTATCAAGTAAGAGCGGCTAGTACTTAAGCCTCGCGCTTGTTTGTCAGGGGCAAACCCCGTTTCTTGAATGACCGCTTCAATGCGCTCACGTGTTGCCTTACCCACATTGGTCGCACCGTTAATGACACGTGACACGGTACGTTTCGATACCCCTGCTAGGGCTGCAACATCATTGATAGTCGGGCGCTTGTTCATAATTCTCTGTTTTTCCGCGCTATTATGTCGTTACTTCCGATATTACCACACAAATCAGGGCAATATGTTTTTGTTACTCAAAAGTGAAAGGTCATGTGATCAGACTACGTCAGACCACATGATTCACTTTTATATTTCTTTTTTACTAAAACCCTAATGCACGAGGTAGCGCTTCGCTGAACCAAGCGACATAAGTGACCAGCATAAGAACAACAAACATAGCTACATACAAAGGAATAAGCGGTCGAATGATGTTCTCAAGTTTGGTTTTGGCAATGGCGCAGGTTATGAAAAGTACTGCGCCAACGGGCGGAGAGCACAATCCAATAGACAGGTTGAGTACTAGCATAATGCCAAACTGAAGCTCGCTCATGCCAAGCTCTAGCGCCACTGGTAAAAAGATGGGCGTAAAAATTAGTACGGCTGGTGTCATATCTAAAAACGCACCAACCACAATGAGTAACAGGTTAATTAGAAGCAGAATAAGTAAAGGATTATCGCTCACAGACAACAGTGCATTACTTAAGGTTTGCGGAATGTTCTCGAACGATAAAAGCCAAGACATGGCGGTAGACGCCGCAATAAGCAGCATAACAATGGCTGTCGTTTCCGCCGCTTTTAAGAAAATGTCAGGTAAGGCTTTCGCTTCTACTTCTTTGTAAAACACCACGGCTAATAGTAACGAGTAAACCACTGCAATGGCGCCTGCTTCAGTAGCGGTAAAAACACCGCCCACAATACCACCAATAACCAGAATTATTAGGAACAAAGAGGGAAGGGCAGCGACAGTTTTCTCAAAAACAACGTTAAGTGGAAGTCGTGGTGAAAGCGGAAATCCTTTCATTTTGGCATAAATAAAGCACACTAGCATAAGCGCTAATCCAACCATAATGCCCGGTATATAGCCAGCCATAAACAAGGCCGCGATAGATACCCCGCCACTGGCGATGGCATAAACAATTAATATATTGCTTGGCGGGATTAACATACCCGTGGTCGATGCAGCTGCGGTGACAGCAGCACTAAAATTAGGCTCGTAGCCAGCCTTTTTCATTTCGGGCAGCATAAAGCTGCCTATTGCAGAAGTGGTCGCTACTGCAGACCCTGAAATTGCACCGAAGAGCATACAGGATACAACATTAACTAAGGCAAGACCGCCAGGTAGGGCACCAATAAGCGCCATTGCACATTCTATTAATCGCTTGGCAATGCCTCCTCGCCCCATGATAAGCCCTGATAGAACAAAGAACGGGATGGCCAGTAGCGCAAAACTATTGAGTCCACCTGCCATACGCTGGGCAATAGTAATGGTAGCGGGTGCAATGTCCATGCTCATTACCATAGCGAGTAACGTTGCTACCCCTATGCTAATTGAAATAGGAACGTTTAATAGGAGTAATACGAAAAAGGCAACGACTAAGATAATACCGGTCAGTTCCATTACGCTGACTCCTTATTGTTGTTTCGCCACAGCGTAGTAATGTTTACCAGTGCATAGGCAATGATAAGGCCACCAGACAGGGGCAGCACACTATAAATAAGGCCCATTTTTACACCCAGAGCCGCCGAGATTTGTTCTAATTCTAGGGTGAGAGACACAAGCTCGGAACCACCGTACACCATCACTAATACACAGAAAATAATGACGATAATCTCAACGCAGGTGAGTAATAATCTTTTTACTTTACGCGACTGGCGCTCAACAATTAAGTTGAAGCCTAAATGCGCATTTTGACGATACGCATAGGCAGCACCTAATATGCCAATCCAAATTAATATGAATCTAGATAATTCTTCAGTGATTGATGCTGGGTCTTTAAGTACATAACGCGAGACCACTTGCCAAATTACAGTAAGTAAAATACTCACCATGGCTGCAATAAGGGTACCTGCTAAGGCTTTGTCGATGAGGCGTATTATTGTCATTGTTACATCGCTTTAATTTGCGTTATTAAGTCGCCAATCGGCGTACCTTCGAAGCTCTTATGAAAAGGCTTAACTGCTTCAACGAAAGGCGCTTTGTCAGGTGTAATAACCGTGACACCTTCGGCTTTTACCTTTTCTAACGAGGCTTGTGTGGATGTTTTCCAAAGTTCACGTTGGTATTCAACGGAGTCTTCCATAGCTTTGGTTAACCAGATTTTCTGCTGCTCATTCAAGCTTTCCCAAACTGGGAGGGATGCCAGCATGACATCTGGCACACTGGTATGCTCATCAAGGCTGTAGTAGCGGGCAATTTCATAGTGACGTGAAAGGTAGTAGCTTGGCGGGTTATTCTCAGCACCGTCTACCACGCCTTGCTGAAGCGCTGTGTAAAGCTCTCCCCAGGCAACGGGAGTCGCTGCGCCTCCAAGTGCACGAACTGTTGCAACCGCAGTAGGACTATTTAACACGCGAATTTTTAGCCCGTTTAGATCGCTCGGCGTTTTTATTGGTTTATCGTTAGTGTAAAAACTGCGGCTACCTGCATCGTAATAGCCTAGGCCTTTAAGACGGAAATCCTCAACACCAGAAAGCAAATCATTGCCCAGATCGCTGTTTAATACTCGCCAGAAGTGTTCGTTATCGCGAAAAATATAGGGAATACTAAATATCTTCATTTCCGGTGCAAACCCTTCCAGAGGGCTTGCAGATACTTTAGTCATAGCGAGTGAACCAATCTGCAACAGTTCTACCATTTCTCGCTCAGTACCCAGCTGGCTACTTGGATAAATCACCACACTCATTGTGCCGTCAGAATAGTAATCTAGACGCTCTCCTAGATATTCCATCGCCTTGTGTACAGAGTGCTGAGTGTCTAAGGTATGCCCCAAGCGCAACACGGTGACTTCACCTTGCAATTCATTTTGAGAACACGCCGATGTTAGCAACAGCGCTGTGGCAGACAGTGTGAGTTTTATATACCGCAACATAATCATTACACCTATTTAGAGCAGGGCTGCTTAGCGCAACTGTGAAGGTGGAAACTTGTCCATATCATCGTAATCAAGGTTTTCACCTGCCATTCCCCAGATAAATGCATAGCTTCCAGTACCCACACCACAGTGAATTGACCAAGGTGGCGATACTACGGCTTCTTCATTCGCAACGAAAATGTGACGAGTTTCATGAGGTTCGCCCATGAAATGACATACTCGGCTTTCGCTGTCCATATCAAAGTAAAAGTACACTTCATTGCGTCGGTCATGCTGATGAGCTGGCATGGTGTTCCAAACGGAACCCGTATGTAGACGCGTTAATCCCATCTGAAGCTGACATGTATCGACAACAGTATTGATAAGTAACTGTTTGATATCGCGTTTGTTGGAGGTTTCCTGGCTTCCTAGATGAAGGACATTTGCATCTTTGCTGCCTATTTTTTTGCATGGGTAGGCATGATGAGCTGGCGCTGAATTTAAGTAGTACTTGGCGGGATTAGACGCGTTGTCTGACTCAAATATTACTTCTTCATTGCCTTGGCCGATGTATAAGGCTTCTTCGTTATCTAAATGGTAACTAGTGCCTGAAACTGTAATGGTGCCAGGTCCGCCGATATTAATCACACCTACCTCACGGCGGGCGGTAAAAAATGGCATCTTTAGCTGATCTTCAATGGTTTCTAGCGTTAGCGCTGACGTAGTCGGTACGGCACTTCCGAGCATAAAGCGCTCGTAATGGGTGTATATCCAAACGACTTCGCCTTTTGTCATTAGAGTGTCGACTAAAAACGCGTCGCGCAGTTCTTGCGTGTTGTAAGCGTTAGCCTCTTTACGACCTATTGCATATCGGGTGTCTATTTTCTTGCTCATGTCTTTTCTATCGCTCATGGCTCTCTCATCGCTCATGCTTTTTTTGTCGCTCATGACTGTATCCCCCATTCGTTAATTAACGTGCCAGAAAGCCGCCGTCGACGGCAAGGATATGGCCGTTAACGTAATTGCTGGCTGCGCTCGCAAGAAATACCGCCGCACCTGCTAAATCATCACTTTCCCCCCAGCGATTAGCTGGAATGCGGGCACAAATTTCAGCACTGCGCTTTTCATCATCTTGTAGTGCTTGGGTGTTATCAGTTTTAATGTAACCGGGCGCAATCGCGTTCACCTGCACATTGTATTGGCCCCATTCGTTTGCAAGCGCTTTGGTAAGACCCGCAATGGCATGTTTACTTGCAGTGTAAGCAGGAACAGTAATGCCACCTGTGTAACTCAACATTGATGCAATGTTGATGATCTTACCTTGACCACGTTCTACCATTGTCTTACCAATAGTCTGGCTAAGTAGGAAAGCTGAATCGATGTTGACAGCAAGCACATTCCGCCATTCCTCGAAAGGGAAGTCGGTAGCTGGCGCTCGAAAAATAGTTCCGCCGTTATTCAGCAATATGTCGATGTGACCCTTAATGCTTAATGCATCCTCGGCAAGTTTAAGTACAGCGTGAGGCTCGGCGAGGTCGGCGTCCAACGCCATAGCTTGTCCACCTTCACTTTGAATTTTACGTAGCGTCTCATCACAGCCACCTGGTCTAGAACTGGCACAGATAACAAAGGCACCAGAAGTAGCGAGCGCTAAAGCAAGCGCTTGTCCTATACCCCGACTTGCTCCGGTCACTAATGCAGTTTTACCTTCAAGGCTAAAGTTGACCATGTAATTTACCTTTCACTAAATGGTTCATTGGCGTGCCGAATTTTATCGACATACTAAATTGAAAAATCTCGTTAACAAAATTTAAAATAATTGCCACCGGTGGCATTTGTCAATATATTGTTTATAAATATCGTAAATTAGTTAAACACTTTACCAACCGATGGAGAGCATAAAAGTGATGAAATTTAGTAAGATAGGCCTGGTTTTAGTGCCATTTCTGGCAAGTTGCTCACAGGGTGAAATAAATTCGGCATTGTCTGTTGAGGTTAAAAATTCAGCAGGTGGTGGCAGCGGAGAGCAAGTCGTCGAAATTTCACTTCCTGCTCAATACGCAGGTTGGAAATTAAAACAGAACGCGTCTGAGTGGGTAGAGAACAGTGAGGGTAAATCTGTTTTACTAGGCGCTGTTTCAGTGGCACCAGGCGCTACTGCGTCACTCGAACTTGTACCGCCTGAGCAAGTGTCTAGCGCCTATGTTCAAGACAGAGCGCACGCTGAGCTTTCCGTAAGAACGGGTGGAAAATGGGAAGACGCGGCGTATAAGGCTGAGGGTTTTTCTTTTGACGAAGTCACTTCGTTCACGTCACCAGCTCAATTAACCGATCACTCCTATTTTTTGCGTTATGAAGGGCCAGGTTGGGAATCCGATCAAATGGGTTATCGTCTTTATCTCGACTGGCGCAATGCGATTGATGTCTTTGTAAAAACCAACGACAGCGTAGTGTTACCCGAAGTTGGGCAAGACGGCTATGACAGCTATCACGCTTTATCTTCATGGGGCGGCGATGCGCTAAAAGTCGGCAAATCGCTAGGAGTTGGTGCGTTAGGGCGCCTTATAGAAAATGAAGTTCAAGGCTTCTCTTCACAGTCAGTCATGCATTTTCAACACGTCGAGAATACGCACTACCAGTTAGTTTCAAACTCGCAACTGCGGGCTGAATTCGAGGTAGCCTACGAGGGATGGTCGTCGTCTGAAGCTAAAGCAGACAGTATTGATGTTACTACTCACTACCGTATTGATGCGTTTGACCCAACGACCCACATCAGTGTCTCTGTATCGGAGCCTTCGGATAACATTGTCGCAGGTTTAGTAGCGCATGATGGAATGCAAGTGATTAAAGCCGAGCAAGGCGAGTGGGGCGTGGTAGCCACCTGGGGAGCCCAAAGCATTTTGGCAGATGATGATAGCTTAGGGCTGGCGCTTATTTATCGATTAGACCAAGTTGAAAAGGTATTCGAAGGTGAATACGACCACCTTGTTTCGTTTAAACCCTTAACGAATTTAGACTACAAAATACTCGCGGTCTGGCCCAAGCGTAGCAGCGATATACAAACAGCCGAGCAGTTCGAAGACTATCTGGTTAATAAATTAAAAGTGTATAGTCATCCGCTTACCGTGTTGAACTAAGCTTTATCGATTAATAGTGTTAACGGGTTGCGGCGAGATTCGCAGCCCGTTGATTATTCCAATCCATTTATCGTCTATTTCCCCCCAAGTTTTCAATTGTTTACCTTTTCACTCAATAACATTCTCAGCTGGAAACCCTTGAAGCCCAGATTAGTTAGGTGCAACAAAAAATTCATAAACTGACTGAGTGGTTTAGGTTTTCTTGATTATGTATTCAATAACCTCAATGATTACAGCGACTCGGTGAACGTTCTCCTACGTTTTATTTCTTCGTACAACCTTCCTTTGTAAACAAAGCTTCATTTTGGTGTCAACTTGCTGTCACCGGAATGTCACAAATGTCCTCCAGACTTTTTGCCCGCTAAGACCGTTTACTGAGGTAAGCTTTCTGCTTGCCTCCACTCAACATCGAAAACAAGTATAAGCAAGGAACCATAATGAAAAGCGAAACTCTTCGTGGAATAAAGTATTCAGCGATAGCATTGGCTGTAACACTAGGAATGACTGCCTGTTCACTAGAAGGTGACGATGGCGAAGATGGCGTTCAAGGCCCGGTGGGAGAGCAAGGCCCAATAGGAGAGCAAGGTCCAGTAGGCGAGCAGGGTCCTCAAGGTGATAGTGCAGGTACGCTAACACGTATCGCTACGGTTCCACTTGGCGCAGAAGTAACAGGCATATTCTTAACCGACGAAGGTGATTTATTTTTTAATGTTCAGCACCCGTCGGGCACTAATGCAGCAACAACCAGTGTAAATGCAATGCCTATCAACACAGGTACAGTGGGCGTGCTTGCCGGTGCTAACTTCAATAATCTTCCTGTTACATTACCAAATTCACCTGTTCCAAGCTCAGATGAAGAAAAAGAGCTGGTTATTTCCGCTATTGGTCAATATCAAGTTCTCGGGCAAACGGGCGACACTTTCGGTACTGACCTACCAGAAGGCTTAGGTCACATCTACACGTTGGATGGCGAAGAGTTGGTTCTTGAAAATGACATGCCTGACTTTAACGGCTTCATCTCAACCGCCGAAGGCGAAGGTTACCTTTTCTCGAACTGGGAAGAGCTGCCTGGCGGTATGAGCCGCATGAAAGTTGAAAAAGACGAGTTTGGTATGTGGGAAGTAACTGAAGCCATGATGCTGGATTTCTCGCCTGTGTGGGGAACGGCGGCAAACTGCTTTGGTTCAATGTCACCGTGGGGTACACCGCTTACTTCTGAGGAGTGGGTTGTTGATTCGGCGGTGGATACGACAACATCACCAAGCTGGAATAACCCAGAGGCGGTTGCTACAGATGCGCGCTTAGGTCGTATGTGGCAAATGACGGCGCCAGATGCGCCAAACCCTTACAACTATGGCTACATTGCGGAAGTAACAGAACCGTTGGCTGATGAGCCGGTTATTGTTAAGCATTTTGCGATGGGCCGTTATGAGCACGAAAACTCAACGGTCATGCCTGACGGCAAAACGGTTTACCTTTCTCAAGATGATACGGGAGGCGTACTGTTTAAGTTTGTCGCAGACACAGCTGAAGACTTATCTGCAGGTACCCTCTACGGCGCTAAGCTTACTCAGGATGCAGGTCAAAATGATCCAGCAACTACTGGCTTTGCGGTTGAATGGGTGGAATTAGCCAGCGGTGACAACCTGACTATTCGCGCATGGATTGATGAATACAATGGAATTGGTACCGACGATTACGTAGATGGCCAAAGCTCTTACATCACTATGGCCGACGTTCAGGCGTGGGCTGATGGCGATGCGACCTATCCAACAGTAGAGGAAGGTGGCTCTAGCGTAACTGCAGGTCAACCTATGGATAACCGCGTTGCGTTCTTAGAAAGCCGTGCGGCGGCCCGTCTCAAAGGGGCTACCGCAGAGTGGAGAAAACTGGAAGGTATCTCAATCAACCAGAAACGCGCAAAAGAAGCGGTTGAAGGTGTAGATACTATCGAAGGTGAAGTGGTACAGAATGCTTACCTTTACATCGGCATTGCAGATATCGACAACACAATGATCGACGGTGAAGGCGATATGCAGCTTTCAACTCGTGTTAAAGACTGTGGTGGCGTTTATCGTGCCAAGCTTGAAGAAGGCTACAACATTTCTCGAATCGAACCCGTAGTAATGGGTGGGACATACCGTTCAAGCCTAACCGGCGCGGAGCGTTGCGACGTTGAGCAGCTATCTCAACCCGATAACGTAGTGGTGATGAACGACGGCCGTATTCTTATCGGTGAAGACGGTTTCCAAGAAAACAACACGCTGTGGATGTATGAGCCAGCAGATAAGTAAGTTTTCTTTTTAATTTAAAATTTGCCGGGTGTTTATACACCCGGATTTTTCCGTTGTGACGATTATGAAAATGTTAAAAATAACTTCAGGTGTAGGCATTCTGCTTTCACTACTTATCAGTGCAGGATGTACCGAGGACACGGGGGCTGATGTAAGCAATCAGTCAAATTACGACCTAAGCTCATCTCGCTACACCGATGATGCACAAGCGCCTTCATCTACTCAGAAAAAGACCGACAGCGCGCACACTTACCCTTATCAAGAAGGCGATGCTATTCCCGCTCTGGCATATATTGAACACAATGAAGTGTATAACCCTGAATCGGTTATTCCTCCCCAGTGTTACACAAAAACGGAAGGCGTTAACAACCCGTGTTACGCATGCCATCAAAGTTACGATTCAATGGAAAAGCGTCCTAATCAAATGGGTGATGGCACGCTACAGGGTAACTACGAATTTTCTGATGTAGGGTTAACAAACAGCTGGAAAAACCTGTTTATTGACCGTACATCACTAATTGCGGGCATTGATGATGCCACGATTAAGAAATATATAGCGCAAGACAACTATACCGATTCGCTTAACAATGACGCCATGCCAGATTACATGCGTATTGAAAATTTGAGCGCTGCTGCCGAAGCGTTTGACGGCGACGGTTTTGCTAAAGATGGCAGTGGATGGGTGTCGTATAATTACAAGCCATTCCCAAGTACCTTCTGGCCAACTAACGGGTCAACCGGCGATGCGATGATCAGGCTTCCTGAAAGCTTTCAAACGCTAAAAGGCGAGTATAATAAGGCTATCTATACACTGAACCTAAGCTTGGTTGAAATGGCGCTTAAAGAGCTGGATACGTTAACCGTGGCGCCGGTCAACGAATTAGCGTTGAACCTTGACGTAAACCAAGACGGAAAACTAACTAATTCAGTGACTGAAATCGCTCGTTTGTCGCATTATGTTGGTGACGCAAGCGATGTTCCGCTAGCGCACATGCTTTACCCCGAAGGTACAGAATTCTTACATACCGTGCGCTATATTGGCGTGGATGAAAACGGAAATATTTATAACGCGCCGCGTATGAAAGAAGTGCGCTACATGAAAAAACATATGTTTAGAAGCAGAGAAAGTTTAGCGTCTGCCTATTATGCGGAAGCAAAAGATAAGCATTTTGAAAAGCTGCCTCAAACCCGCTACTTAGGTGAAAAAGGGATAGACAACGGCTTTGGCTGGACAATTAATGGCTTCATTGAAAATGAGCAGGGCGAACTTCGCGCGCAGCACGACCAAGAGCTTGCTTTTTGCAATGGCTGTCACAAAACCGTTGGGTCAACCTTTGACCAAACATTTTCATTTGCACGGAAAGTACCTGGAGAAGCGGGGTGGGGCTATATAAACCTGCGTGAAATAGAAGATGTGCCAAATATCAACGAGGAAAAAGGCGAGTTTCTCACTTACATGGAGCGCGTAGGCGGTGGCGATGAGTTTCGTCAAAACGGTGAAATGCTGGCGAAGTGGTTTGATGAAAAAGGCATGGTTAAGGCAGAAGAAGTGCAGCGTGCTAATTCAGTATACGACATCATTACCCCTTCTCCCGAGCGTGCCTATGCGTTGAATAAGGCCTATTTAACGATAGTGAAAGAGCAAAGCTATTTGTTTGGACGTGATGCAACGATAACCGAAGCAACTAACGTGTTGAGTACTATTGATGCCAAACAGCCACCGCTTAAGTCTGAACATCGTTTCAAGTGGGATATGCGCCTGAACTGGCAACAAGAAAAAACAAGCGCTATTGCAGAAGCTCGGTAGCGCTTGTTTATTTAGCAGATAATGCTCGCGGCTAGATGTTGGCCGCGGGTAAAATTTCAAACTGTATTGGTTTGTAACGGAAGTTATTTGACTCGCCCGCTGAGCATGCAGTTAACCCGACGATCAAATCCATTTTTGCTTCAAAGATTGTGTAATCACCGGCTTTGGACTTTGGAGGAAGAACGGATATTTTACCTTTGGCGTCTACCTCCACATTCATAAAGGTGTTGAATGTGGTACAAACGTGATGCTCTGGGATGTCAAATTCTGAAAAAGCCGCGACCAAATTACCGTGGCACCCGGGTACTGGCTCTTCATTGGGGTAAAAATGTTTAAACGTGTCAACACTGCAAGGCGTTAAAAGAAAGTCATGGTCTTCTACAGTGTCTTCAATAATTTCGAACATCACATTACTTTGATTAGAGTATAGCAAGCTGCCTTTTTTGAATTGGATGCTTTCATTGTAATCTAAGCTTCGTCCTGAAGAGATAAACTCCTTTTTATCATGTTCATTGAACGCATAAAGATCGGCCACTTGTTCACCTTCTGGGTCAATAACTTTAAGTCTTTCCCCTTTTTTCATAGTAAATGCAGTGCCGCTTCTTGGCTGTATAGTTTGTATCATTGTATGACTTGTCCCATTTTTCTTAAAGTTTAGTGCTTAACCCGCTTGAACGGGCACTCCCAGTTTTCGGAATGTTTTACACCACTATATTGATATACCTCTGAGCTATCACCATGGTTTGCGAGTAACTCGTTTTTACTTCCGCAGTACGCGGTATCTCGTTTACGAATGTGGTCTCTGAATGCTTCAAAACGCTTCTGCTTTCTCAACATGTCAAATTGCTCGTGTAAATTAAAAACGATGGCAGGGTAGGGAAATCGGCGGCTTTTTCTTGATGCATTTGGATGCAGTCCAACTACAAAGAAACCTTTTCCGCCTAAACTCAAGCTAAACTGAGCGTTATGAGGGTCGCTAGATACCTTACTATCCCAAGGTTTTAAACAAGCGTCAATCTCGTGTAAACGCTGTAATTTTTCCCATAAAACCTGATCAAATTCAGTTTCGCTAATCGTATCTGGAAGCTCAAAAGTTGCGACCAAAGAAGAGAACATATCCCGTTCGAGATCAAACGACTCTACAAATTGGTGGATTGACGCCAACATATCTGTCTCATTGTGAGGACAGCGAATATCGTCGTATTGGTTCACGTGAATTTGGCTTTTATTGAGGGCTGTTTTTGCTCCGACGCAGGGGAAATCAGTTTCCCCTACAAATGACAAAAAGCGCTTGGTTAAATTCGGTTTCATTAAAGACATTCCATATCTCCCTGAAAGCGTTTTATGCCGTCGTGCTTAAAAGGTCAGAGCCTTTCTCCGGCGAATGAAAAGAGGTAAATTCAACATTGTCTTGGGCGTTGGTTACCGTTAAATGTTCCACAGGCGCCCCCGCCTTGTCTTCATCTTCCTGTTGAGGGAGTTGCTTGATTTTGATGCCGTTTAGCTTGAAATCAGCGTTGATAAAGCCTTCCTTAGCATAAGCGTTTAATACGCTGACACATGGATAGAAGCCCCATTTCGAGTGAAAACGCTGAGCGTTGTGAACAAAATCTAGAAGATGGTGCACCGGGCACTGATAATTAGGTCGGTGAGGCGCAAATGTGCGCGTGGGTAATTGTTCTAAAGAAAAACCTAACGCTCTACAGTTTGTAAAGAAATCTTCGTCGTTTAGTCCGAAACCCGCGTAGCCTTCATCGAAGCCGCCGGTTTTTTGAAAGTCTGCCTTACGAATAAAAAACACTGTAGAACAAATACTATCGTCACTAAACTTTCCATGATTAATTTCCTGTTCTCTTGAAGGGATTTCATTATTGTCATCGTCAGGTAACGTATCGTCGTTACTTGCTAGATAACCAATTTGTTTTTCGTCTTTTGAAATCTGTAAATATGGCTTGCTGCATCGCTCGTTGGGTAAAAACACCACTGACGTGAACACTACAGTATTGTCACGAAGTGCTAACAATCCGTCCTTAAATAGCGAAGGAGCCACAACCGCATCTACGTTTAAATAAACTAAACTCGCGTGCTTAGCCGCTAACATTCCCTTATTGCGAGCTTTCGCAATGGGAAGCGCGTCTTGCGTCGCAAATTTGTGAACAATGTCAAACTTATCGCTACGAACGAGTGACAGGTCGGAAGGTGGTGCCATCCAAACTATTACCAACTCGTCTGGGGTTGGAGAGCATTGCTCAAGCTGAGTAATCAAATTGCTGAGCTTCTCCGTTCTATTTTTAACAATAGTGACTGCACTTATTGGTGAACGCATACTCTTCCTCCCTTACTTGTTTACTAAGCGGTACCACCGTACCCGAAATGCCATGTGCGATATGCACGTTATACTTTCGTATAGCAAGTCGTGAGCCATTAATCTAACTTATTGTTTTTAAATGTTTTGTTTTTGTTATTTGGCAAGGGGAGAAAGCACCGAAAAGGTGAAACCGTGAAGTTGGTTACCGCTAACGGAAAATTTTACAAGGTGGATCACGGTGCTAAAAAGGTTGAGCTGAAAGACGAGTAAGGACGAACTTTTCGAGTCACTGCGTTCATTTGGTGCAAGTACTGGTATTGGGCGTTAAGTCTAGATAAGGCGATTATGCGCTCAACTTTCTTGTGAGAAGAGTCGCAATGCCATTGAGCCTTATTAAACGAGGGATTTGGCGCGTATTTGCTTTGCCCGAAGCCTTAATTTTGTTATGCTCAAATACTAGGTTTACACATTACAATTCAATAGTTTAAATAGACCTAAAGTTGTTATTTAACGCGTTTTATTTTGAACGAAGCCCCAGATTAGAAATGGGTGCTGTCGACTCAAAGCGTAGGTAAATCTTCAGCCTTACTTGTAACGTATTAATTTCTGTATTTCGTATTTTTCTTTGGTGGGCAAGGGCTGTGGAATCACAATCGTCTGTAATTATTCGTCACTATGACAAGCAATCTCTTAAATTGGTTGATGTCATTTCTGGTATTTCGCCGAATGCTATGCGTAGAGTTTTCGGGGGCTGGATATTTTTTGCAGCCATAGTAGGTGTAATTGTTGCTGTAGCGCCAGATTTGAGCGCGCAGTTTATTGGATTGACCCTATTTGTTTTGATTGCTTTTACGCTTGTTATGTTCGGTCAAAGCAGAATATCAGAAGGTTGGCCGGCAATTATTTGTGACAATGATTATATTGGTGTGGTGCGCGACCCTGTTAAACGTGAGTATATTTGTGTTCCCTCTACTTTGGTTAAAGAGGTGAACCCTACGCTGATAAAACCCAACAAAAAAGCCATCGAGATCGTGTTAGATAGTGAGCAACTTTCAGAGCAAGATCAAGATGTGCTTAATCAAGCGGTTTGGCCAAGAGACAGTAAGCTGATTGGTTTGGCCCATTTTAAGAAGCGTGAAGACGCTTGCGACAGCCTGATGTGGTGCGTTAAACACCGTAGCTAGCGCAAATATTAATACTGAATCTTAAAAGCGGGTTAGTCCTCACTGTCGATCAACGCAAGCTCGGTATACAGCGGGTAATGATCCGAGCCTATGCTCTTAAGTTTTTCAATGTTCACCAGCGCGAAATGTCTAGAGTGAAAAACGTGGTCAAGAGGCCATTTCACCAGAGGGTATTTCGCGTGGAAAGTATTAAAAAAGCCTCTACCTTCCCTTGGGTCCAAAAGCCCACTGATTTTCTTAAATTTTCTTGTTGTGGGAGACCAAGCAACGTCATTGAGGTCACCTGCTACAATGACCGGGCCTGATGCTTTGGCTATTTCCCTTCCCACTAACGTAAGCTCAACATCTCTTGGCTTTGCATACGTATTTTCTGTGGGACTGGGAGGTTTTGGATGAAGAAAGTAAAGGGTTACGTCCTTTCCTTGATGATTAATGGTGACTTTCATAGAAGGCACATCATCCTCAATTAAAAATCGCAACGTAACACTTTTGAAGGGAAACTTACTATAAAGGTGCATACCGTAAAGGTTTTCGAGTGGGCAAAATTTTCGGTGAGGGTACTCCGATTCGATTTCGCTAATTCCTTTCTCCCATTTTTCGTTTGATTCCAGGGTTACAAGAAAGTCAGGCTGTTTATTTCGTACATGCTCTATTAACTTACGAAAGTCATTATTTGGCATGTAAACATTACTAGAAAGGACACTCAGTTTACGACCTGATTCAATATCATCTACACGCTTCACTTCCCGTTTATATAGGGGCGTGTAAGGCGTTATCCAAAGAAGCTGGTAGATTAGGCTTATTACTAGACCCGCATTGATAAGTGAATAGAGACCGTCTATTTGTCCAGTATACGCCCATTTAAAGCCGTGGCAGGCAATAAGAAAGGTAATGATGGTCGCGATCTGCAGACGCGGAAATTCCCACACTCGAACTATCCAGTGAGAGGAGGGAAGCAATGGAACCCAGCTTACAATAATAAAAAAGACTGATACGGCAATAAGTGCAGTGTCCATGTCTGTACGATCCTTGAATTTGATTAACTAGAAAGCAGATTTCACCTACAAGAGTGCCTTACGCAAAAACAACGTCGGCTGCTCTTAAGTAGAGATGAATGGTTATAATTACGGAAGCTACCTAAAATTAGTTTAACCTTTAAAAACTGAGCGCTTTTGTCTGACGAAGCAATTCCCTGATTTTCTTTTTCCTACGATTGGCAACACCCTTGTAAGCATTCAAATAGGTGTAAAACCAGCAATAGGTAACGTGGAAATCACAAGGTAAAAAATTCTCGAACAAAGGCAAACTTTGCAAAGTCCAAGTTCACCGATGTCGCCTTTTATCTGTAAAAATTCTTTTTATTCAAGTGGTTAAATTTTTGGCAAGGTTTTGGCATCTGTATATTCGAGTTTCGACAAAGGAGAAATGTTATGAAACGTTCACTAATTTCTATGATTGTTGCTACAACTTTGACTACCGCTGCTTATGCAGGTGACATGGACACAGACAACAAGTGGGAAAAAGGTGCCAAAGACGCATGGATAGACGGTAAAGCAGAAGCGACACTGTTGTTCAATGGCAACCTTGATTCATTCGACATTAACACAGACGTAAAAGACGGCAATGTTGTATTGACGGGTAAAGTTGAGAACTCTGTTGATAAGAAGCTAGCAGAAGAATTGGTAGCTAACATTGACGGCGTTGTATCTGTTGATAATAAACTGACTATCGTTGCCGACGATGATATGGACTCAGATTTGTCAGATGACGCAGAAGATGCGGTCGATGAAGGTACAAGCGAACTTACCGACGCCAAGATTGCGACAGTAATCAAAACGCGCCTTCTAATGGACACGGACATCTCAGGTTTTGATATCGACGTTGACGTAGAAAATGGTGTCGTAACCCTTACAGGTGAAGTGGATTCAGACGCCGAGCGTGATCTAGCAGTAGAAATTGCTAAAAACGCATCAGATGTAAAAGATGTTGAGAACAATCTTCGCGTGGTTACAGAAACAGTAATGAACTAAGCGATATTTGTGAGTGGTTAAAAAAGGGGCTTCGGCCCCTTTTTTGGTGACTTTTCCTATCAGGGAACACATGCGCATCGGCTGTCTGAGAATCTATCGGTTTGCACTGATGGCGTAAACCGTGAAGCTCATTCCCCATTTCCTTGTTTATTTCCATCACTTATCATTTTGCGCGCTCTGGAATCAGAATGGCGTATCATATCGCCAATCAACGACGTTTCCGGCATATTTTTCCAATACTTCTTAGGCATGGAACTTAACATCGCCTTAGTTTTAATTCGGGCCGGGTTATATATATTTGCGTAATAGGTAAGCCAATATTTCTCAACTCGATCATCGTCTGGAATGACACTTGGGTCAGGGTTATCTTCTAAAGTGAGTGTTTTAGTGTCCCAATGGGCTGCCCGATAAGGTGTAAGAATGGACCATCGCATATTCTTAAATCGGGTTTGAAAAAAATCGAGCTTTATTTCCAAGCTGAAGTGCTCTGGCTCGTACCACGCAATAAAGTGTTCTTGTCCGTCAAAATCAATTTCTCTAAACCTCAAAAAAGCACTCATCTTATATGCATCGCGTTTCACAGCTTTCGCCAGCGCATTTATACGCAATATATCTTCATCAGTTTTTAAGTGAATAAGGTTTCTATTTTCGAAAACTACTCGCCATAAAACACGGTAGCACAATGCAAAACGGTTGGGGTCTTGATGGCACAATGCATACTTCATCAGCACCAGGACAGACTTAGGAATTGTGTAATTCGCTCGCGGGTTACCGAATATACTGGCTTTTTCCGTTTCGCCAAACAGGTCAGTTTGATTCCACTGAGCATTTTGCCAAACCACGTTTTCGGGAGGGATAGAGTGGGCCAAACATTCTCTAGAGGCTAGACGCCACTCCTCATAACCTGGCACCGAAGAAATAATTACTTTTTTCATAATTCCACTAATTCAATTAGGCGCTGAACAATTCAAACTGCTTTGGTTGCTTGAACTGCTGCTCAAAGCTATTGCTGTCTAGCAAATGAATGGAGGGAGAATAATCACTTACCGTAATGAACGGCTTTAACTTTTGTAAGGGCAAACGCATTTTTGTAAGATCGAACCAACTTAGCTTTGTATAACGTCGAATAGCCAGAATTTTTTGTACTGTGCGTGCCCCCAAGCCAGGTACTCTGAGCAATAGCATTTTATCGGCTTTGTTTAAGTCAATTGGAAATATATGACGGTTACGTAATGCCCAAGCAAGCTTGGGATCATGCTCCATGTCTAACATGTCATTGTGAACGATTTCATCTAAACCAAACCCGTAAAAACGTAAGAGCCAATCGGCCTGATAAAGGCGGTGCTCACGGATGAGTGGGGCAGGCTTAAGAGGCAATACTTCAGATGCATCAGGAATGGGAGAAAATGCGGAATAGTAAACGCGGCGCAGTTTTTGTTGACCATAGAGCTTAACACTCGTACCAAGAATAACTTTGTCGTTTGAATCATCGGCCCCTATAATCATCTGAGTGGACTGTCCGCCAGGAGCAAAGCGAGGAGGGCGTTTACCAGAGTACGTTTTATCTACTTTGTGCTCGTTTATTTTGTCTTTCAGTGTATTCATTGAACCATGAATGGCGCCGAGATCTTTTTCAGGCGCGTATTTGTTCAACGAAACTTGCGTCGGCATTTCGATATTTATACTTAGCCTGTCGGCGTATAGGCCTGCTTCTGCCTGTAGTTCTGGTGAAGCGTTTGGAATGGTTTTAAGGTGAATATAGCCCTTGAATCCGTGGTCAATACGGAGGGACTTAGCAATACGCACCATGCTTTCCATGGTCAGATCAGGGGAGCCAACAATCCCTGAGCTCAGAAACAAGCCTTCAATGTAGTTACGCTTATAAAAGTTAAGCGTCAAATCAACCGTTTCTTTAACTGAGAATCGCGCACGTCGAACGTTACTAGACACTCTGTTAATACAGTAATGGCAATCGTAAATACAATAGTTGGTCATCAAAATCTTGAGCAACGAGACGCATCGGCCATCAGGGGTAAAACTGTGACATATCCCAGACCCTCCCGTAAGAGAACCTATTCCTTTTGAGTCTGTTTTACCTGCCTTACGCTTGCCTGCTGACCCACTAGCACATGAAGCATCATACTTAGCTGCATCTGAGAGAATTTCGAGTTTTTGAATTAGTTTGTCTTGCATCACAAATTGTCACTTTTCATGGCAAATACACGAAGTAATCCGTTCTGTAAAATTTAGACAGAACACCCGTGTACAGATCGTTGTAGTACAGTTTAGCTGTATTAATATACAGCGGTAAGTGTACAGCAAAAGTTATAGGGGATTTATTAAACTTGGAAGGAAATTTTTATCATGCAGTGTGTAGAAAGTTCTATTTACAACTTTAGTATAAGATGTCGATTTATATAAGTTTATGAAAAATAACGATTAACTATTTGGTACGAAAGGTGCAAACATTAAATTAAAGATAGGGTAACAGCTTGATGTAGAGAAAATAGGTGAAATTATCTTTGCTCAATGAGAGCAAGAAACGTCTTAGCCTACGCGCTCTATACACAGGTAATACAAGATTTAATTAAGTGAGTTGCATCGATATTGTCGATACAAACACGCAAGCGTCCGAAATCGTTCAAGGAGTGGGGCATGAACTTTTTAAAGTGGGTTTATTCAGGCATAGTGGTATCAGCAATCATTGTTATTGTGGGTGTGATAGGTCAAGGAAAGCTCTCTGTCAGCCAAGCGTCTGCTGATGATGCGCAGCGCCCTGTACATATGGATATTCAAAAAGTTGAAAGAACCTTTTCACTAGTAGAGTTCGATTTATCGAAAAAGGCGCACCTGTTGAGAAAAACGCGTTTAGAGCATTATATTGCGCAGGCTAAACAAGCCGATTTGAGAGGCTGGAAATTTAAGCGCGACGAGTTTGTTGAGCGCGCTGAGAATATTTTAAGTCACCACCTCACTCAATACGCGCATGAAGTAACTCAAGACGCGGAAACCTATACCGCTCAGGCAATTTAAGTGAATTGATAGAAGAAAGGCCCCTTATTTAAGGGGCCTTTTTCTTTATCTGGTGAGATAGTATTCAATTAATTTAATGATGATATGTAGGCTCTCACTACGGTTGCAACGAATGCCTGGCAATCTGTGGCAGTGGTTGGGTCATATTCGCCATGGTTAGTAATGTTGTTCGATAATACGCGAATACCTAAAAAGGGTACGTGGTAGGCATGCGCAATTTGCGCAGCAGAAGCGGTTTCCATTTCTTCCACGCTCGTTCCCATATTTTTATGAAGCCAAGCTATTCTGTCTAACTCGTTGTTCCAGAAGTTACCGCTGCCAATGGTTCCTGTAACAACACTTCCGCGTTTGTATTGTTTGGATAGCGATAAGGCGAGAGCGATAAGTTGCTTGTCGCCTTGATAAAATCGCAATTTTTCTGCGTCCTTTGCGCTACTTCCTTCGCCCGCACTGCCTTCTGATGCCATGAGGTCCATCGGCAGCCAATTGAGCGGATGCGAGCCTTGTCCCTCAGCTAATTTAGGTGTCTTAAAATTGGATGCACTAACACTGCGTTCGCCCAGAACGATATCACCAACTTTCAAGGATGGATCGTGTCCACCTGATGTTCCTTGATTGATGATAAGGCGAGGACGGTATCTCTCTATGCCAATTGCTGTTGCGGCAGCGGTGTTCTCTAAACCTTTGCCAGTTTTAGCGACCACAATGGGATACCCGTCTAGTGTCCCTTTATAGAATATGGCATTCCCTGAGTTTTCTGTTGTAACGTTATCCAACAAAGAAGCAAAATACTCTGCTTCGATGGGCATGGGCCCTTGAATCATTATTGGTTGCAAGGGGGCGTTGTGAGGCGCTACTTCTACATGTTTCATAGGAGGAGCGTGTTGGGTAGTTGCCCATACACTAAAAGTGAAAAACGCGAACAAAGCTATAGTGGTGGAAAAAAGTATTGAGCGCTTGGAACTAAGCTGCATATCTATCCTTAATTTTATCGTTATTGTCCTGAGGCGTTTAGAAGAATTATCGCTGATTTGGAAATTATAGTTTTGAGTATATCTGTTACCGACGTCGATAAGGCATTCTTATCATAAGTGTTAGCTTATCATTACCTGAGTAAATGACAGGCAAAAAAAAGCGAAGCATTAGCTTCGCCTTTTGATAAATGTTGTGGTTATTCAACTTCTACAATTTTTAACGTGTTGGTTGCGCCCACTTTTTCCATTTCATCGCCGTAAGTCAGGATGATACTGTCACCACTTTTCACTAAGCCTTTTTCTTTAAGCGATGCAATAACATCATACTTCAATTTGCCTGGCTCACTTTTTGATGAGTCAAAAAATACCGGCTTGACGCCGCGGCAAAGTGCCATGGTGTTAAGCGTTGATTCGTGACGAGACATCGCAATAATTGGCAATGAGGTTGTGATGCGAGACATCAAGGTTGGCGTTGTTCCGCTTTCAGTTAAACCTACAATTGCTTTGACACTTGGCAAGTGGTTCGCGGCGTATACTGCAGATAGTGCAATAGATTCGCTAGTTGACGAGAATTGCTGGTCCATACGGTGCTTTGAAATTTTAACACTAGGGTGTGTTTCTGCGCCTTCACAAACACGAGCCATAGCTGCAACCGTTTCAATTGGATAGTTACCCGCAGCTGTTTCAGCAGAAAGCATTACCGCGTCAGTGCCGTCTAGCACGGCGTTTGCCACGTCCATAACTTCTGCGCGCGTTGGCATAGGGCTGTCAATCATCGACTCCATCATTTGAGTGGCTGTGATTACAACTTTGTTTAGCTGGCGAGAACGGGCAATTAACTTCTTCTGAACACCAACTAATTCTGCGTCGCCTATTTCAACACCTAGGTCACCACGAGCAACCATTACCGCGTCAGATGCGCTGATAATGTCAGTCATCGCTTCGTCAGACGCAACGGTTTCAGCACGCTCTACTTTGGCACAAATTTTAGCGTAGCAGCCTGCTGCTTCGGCAAGTTCTCGTGCATAGTTCAAGTCTGCGCCACTGCGAGGAAACGACACAGCAAGGTAATCAACACCAATTTTTGCCGCTGTTTTAATATCTTCTTTGTCTTTTTCGGTAAGCGCATCTGCAGAAAGACCACCGCCTTGACGGTTAATGCCCTTGTTGTTTGAGAGCTTGCCACCTACTGTTACTTCAGTGATCACTTTGCGGCCTTCAACGCCAGTTACTCTTAGCTGAATTCGACCATCATCAAGAAGTAGAATATCGCCTGCTGATACATCGTCAGGAAGCGCTTTGTAATCAATACCTACTTGATTAACATCACCTTCGTCACGGCCTAGTTCAGCATCCAGAACGAATGTTGCACCAACCTCTAAACGAACTGCGCCTTCGGCAAAACGAGCAACACGAATTTTAGGACCCTGAAGGTCGCCTAAAATGGCTACATATTTACCCAAGTTCTTTGCTGCCTGACGAACGCGCTTCGCACGTTCAATATGATCTTCAGCTTGTCCGTGTGAAAAGTTCATGCGCACAGTGTTTGCGCCTGCGGCTATGAGTGCCTGAATTTTTTCAAGAGAGTCGGTTGCAGGTCCTAGGGTGGCAAGAATTTTCGTTCTTCTGGTCATGTGATTCCGTCGCTGTTTCTAAGTTAGAAAAGACAAAGAGTGATTGGCTACGCGTTTGAACGGTATACCTGTAATCGCTTTACGTAATTTTATTACAGAATAATAGTTGAATTTGACAAAAATGTGAATGAAATAAACAAAAACGCCCAACTGGCTCGACCAGTTGGGCGTTTTTGCTGATTTATTAAGCCAATATAAATACGACTAATGTTGGCTAAATGATCATGTGGGAAGAAAATTACTCACCACGCTTTTCGTAGCGCGAGCCGCGCAGGGTATCTTTCACTCGTTTCAAGTTCTCTCTAAACTTATTTCCACGGCGTAGGGTAAAGCCAGTGGCAAGTACATCAATCAGTGTCAGCTGCGCTATGCGAGAAGCCATAGGCATATACATGTCAGTGTCTTCCGGCACTTCCAGCGATAACACGTAACTGCATTCCTGTGCCAGCGGGCTATCTGCTGAGGTAATTCCTACTACGGTTGCATCATTCATACGGGCAATTTGTGCTATTTCTACTAAGCTTTTAGTTCGGCCTGTGTGGCTAATTAGTACAACTACATCACCATCTGAACAGTTCATGCAGCTCATGCGTTGCATCAGAATATCTTCAAAGTACACCACCGGTACATTGAAACGGAAGAATTTGTTTAATGCATCGTGTGCTACCGAAGCCGATGCGCCTAGTCCGAAAAATGAAATTTTCTGTGCCTGCGTAAGTAAGTCAACAACGCGATTTACCACGTTCACATCTACTGACTGGCGCGCAACTTCAAGTGACGCCATAGTCGATTCGAATATTTTATTTGTGTATTCGTCCGGACTATCATTTTCATCTACGTGACGGTTTACATAGGGCGTGCCGTTAGCCAGGCTCTGCGCTAAATGCAGTTTAAAGTCTGGGAAGCCTTTAGTATCAAGTCTTCGGCAGAAACGGTTTACGGTAGGCTCACTAACATCCGACATCTTAGCCAGCGTTGCTATACTCGAATGAATGGCCGTTTGTGGGTTAGCTAGAATGACTTCAGCTACCTTTTTCTCAGATTTACTGAATGCCGCTTGGTTTTGTGTGATTTTTTCTAAAATGTTCATACAGATATAGCAATTAGTTAGCACAATTTATTGTAAGGTACACCTGTAATAGTACCCAATGTGACGTCTGTGACAAGAAAAATGTAATTTTTTGACAATTTTTGTTATTTCAATCGGGTTAAATGAGGGTAAACTGAGGGAAACAGTAAAGATTCAGATCCTATAGTTGGTACAAGTTGTAATTTTACTACATTTGGTGTTAACTATACGGTAAAAATAGTCGTTAGTGTTGTAAATAACTGTACAATACGCCGCGGACACATACATTTAAAAGGTCGACGAATATGGTATTGGATAATTCCTACGAACCCTGTGATTTTGTACTTTTCGGTACACTGGGAGATCTTTCACGACGCAAGTTGTTGCCTTCTTTATATCAGCTTGAAAAAGCAAACTTGATGCACCCAGACACCACTATTGTAGGTGTTGCGCGTCAAGAAATGGAGCTGGATGCCTATATTGAAGAAGTTCACGCCAATCTTATCAAGTTTGGTGAAAAGAACTTGTGTGAAGCCACTTGGGAAAAAATGAAAGCGCGTTTGCACTATGCATGCGTAGACATGAAGGACGTTGAAAGCTACTGCGTACTTGATGATCACGTTGACCCAAGTCGTACCATGGTTTGTTACCTAGCAACTCCGCCAGCTATATACGGTGACATTTGTCGCGGTCTGCACAGCTGCAAAATTATCGACTCAAGTGTTCGCGTTGTGCTTGAAAAGCCAATCGGTCACGACCTGGCATCGTCTAAGGTTATTAACGAACAGGTTGCTGAGTACTTTGACGAAAAGCAAATTTACCGTATTGACCATTACTTAGGTAAAGAAACCGTTCTTAACCTTGTATCACTGCGTTTTGCCAACTCGATTTTCGCCACTAACTGGGATCACAACTGCATTGACCATGTTCAAATTTCAGTTGCGGAGTCAGTGGGTATAGAAGGGCGTTGGGGTTACTTTGACGACGCAGGTCAAATGCGAGACATGGTGCAAAACCACTTGCTACAAATTCTGAGCTTGGTGGCGATGGAGCCTCCAACAACACTTGATGCCGACAGCATTCGAGATGAAAAGCTCAAAGTGCTTAAAGCGCTTCGTCCTATCAACTCGTTTAATATTAACGAAAGCACAGTTCGCGGTCAGTATACGTCTGGCTTTGTAAAGGGCGAGGAAGTGCCTGGATACCTTGAAGAAGAAGGTGCCAATACGCAAAGTAAAACTGAAACCTTTGTTGCGATTAAAGCGGAAATTGATAACTGGCGTTGGGCTGGTGTGCCGTTCTACCTACGCACAGGTAAGCGCATGCCAACTAAGGTGAGTGAAGTTGTTATCTACTTCAAGCGTCAGCCGCACAACTTATTCGGTGACAGCTTCAAGAATCTTCCGCCTAACAAGCTGGTTATTCGTCTGCAGCCAGACGAAGGTGTAGAAATCACTGTAATGAACAAAGTGCCTGGCTTAACTAGCTCTGGTTCTATGGATCTACAAAAATCGAAGCTTAACTTAAGTTTCTCTGAAGCGTTTGCCGACGAGCGTATTCCTGATGCATACGAAAAGCTACTCCTTGAAGTTATGCTGGGTAATCAGGCGCTATTCGTTCGTCGTGACGAAATTGAACAAGCCTGGACATGGGTAGACTCAATTCTTGAAGCGTGGAAGCAATCGAGTGAGCCACCAGAACCGTATCAAGCAGGTACGTGGGGGCCGGTAGACTCTATAGGTCTTCTTGCTCGCGAAAATCGCAGCTGGTACGAAAGCAAAACAGGGAAGAAAAAGTAATATGGCGTTAACAACTCTATCATTCGAAACACCTGATGCATTGACTGACGCATTTGCGCAAGACTTAGTCAGTATCTTAAAAACAGGTATTAAAACTCGTGGTCGCGCATCGCTTGTAGTGAGTGGTGGTCGCACGCCTCTGGCGCTTTTCAAACAGCTAAGCGAAACCGATCTTGAGTGGGATAAGGTTGATATCACCCTTGCTGACGAGCGCTGGGTTGAAGAGGGCCACGAGGCCAGCAACACCAGCCTAGTCAAAAATAATCTAATTCAAAATAAAGCCGCAGCAGCTCGTTTTATCGAATTGAAAAGCGATGCTGATGATGCAAACGAAGGCGTAAATGCTGCAGAGTCAAATTTGGCTAGCATGTCGCAACCTTTTGATGCATTGATTCTTGGCATGGGGGAAGACGGTCACACTGCATCGCTTTTCCCTTGCTCTGAGCAAGTACTTGACGGCTTAGATATGAGCAGCGGCAGAACCTGTATCGCTGTTCAACCTACAACAGCACCTCATCAACGTATTTCATTAACGCTACCTGCGTTACTCAATAGCCGTAATATCTTTTTGCATTTAACAGGCGAGAAGAAAAAACAAGTCTTACTTGACGCTATTGAAAATGCCACCGAAGCGCAAAAGCCCATCACCGCCGTAGTTAACCGTGCGCCGGTTACTTTGATGTGGGCGCCATAGGAGACAAACATGAATCCAAAAATTGCTGAAGTTACGCAACGAATTATCGAGCGTAGTAAAGAAACGCGTAAGGCGTATCTAGAAAAAATTGAGAGTGCACGACGTCAAGGACCACACCGTGGTGTGTTGTCATGCGGTAACCTTGCTCACGGCTTTGCAGCATGTGGAACAAGCGAAAAATCTGACCTTCGTTCAATGACTAAAGCCAACGTGGCTATTGTGTCTGCGTATAACGATATGCTTTCAGCGCATCAGCCTTACGAGACTTATCCTGCGCTAATTAAAGAAGCAGTGAAAGAAGTAGGCAGTGTAGCCCAGTTCGCAGGTGGCGTACCTGCTATGTGTGATGGTGTTACACAAGGCCAGTCTGGCATGGACTTAAGCCTAATGAGCCGTGATAACATTGCTCAGGGGGCTGCCATTGCGCTTTCTCACAATATGTTCGATAGCGCACTGATGCTAGGTATCTGCGACAAAATCGTACCTGGGCTACTAATGGGCGCACTAACGTTCGGTCATTTGCCAACCGTTTTTGTACCAGCAGGTCCAATGCCATCGGGTCTTCCAAACAAAGAAAAAGCCCGCGTTCGTCAAGAGTTTGCCGAAGGTAAAGTAGGGCGTGACGCGTTGCTTGAAGCTGAATCTCAATCTTACCACTCTGCGGGTACCTGTACGTTCTATGGAACGGCAAACTCGAATCAGTTAGTGGTTGAAATGATGGGCTTGCACCTTCCTGGTTCGTCGTTTGTTAATCCAGGCACACCTTTGCGCGACGCGTTAACTAAAGCGGCTGCGGTTCAAGCGACACGCCTAACTGACCTTGGCGACAACTATACGCCAATTGGTCACATTGTAGATGCAAAAGCCATCGTGAACGGCCTTGTAGGTCTTCTTGCTACGGGTGGTTCTACTAACCACACCATGCACCTTATTGCGGTAGCTCGCGCTGCAGGTTACATCGTAAACTGGGACGACTTCTCAGATATCTCTAATGCTGTGCCTCTTCTTACTCGCATTTACCCGAATGGCTCAGCTGACATTAACCACTTTGTTGCAGCAGGTGGTATGTCATTGCTAATTAGACAGTTGCTTGATGCGGGTCTATTACATAACGACGTTAAGACCATTTGCGGTGAAGGCTTAGACTTCTACACTAAAGAGCCTGTGCTTAAAGACGGCGAATTAGAATGGCGAGACGGCCCAACTGAATCTCTTGATAAAGAAGTGTTAGCAACTGTTGATGCACCGTTTAAGCCAGATGGTGGTTTGAGTGTACTTGACGGCAACCTTGGTCGTGGCGTTATCAAAACCTCAGCGCTTCGCACGCCTCACTGTAATATCAAAGCTCCAGCGGTTGTGTTTGAAGACCAGTTTGAACTGGATGACGCGTTTAAGTCTGGCAAGCTAGACAAAGACTGCATTGTAGTTGTTCGCTTCCAAGGTCCTTCTGCGATTGGTATGCCAGAACTTCACCGCTTAACGCCACCTCTTGGTGTGCTTCAAGATCGCGGCTTTAAAGTGGCGCTAGTTACTGACGGTCGTATGTCTGGTGCATCAGGTAAAGTTCCTGCAGCTATCCACGTGACTCCAGAAGCTTATAAAGGCGGTCTACTTGCTAAAGTGCAAGAGGGCGACATTATCGAGCTAAACACACAAACTGGTGCACTAACACTGCATGTGGATGATGAAACACTGGCTGCACGAGAAGCAGCGCCAGCGAACTTAGCTAAGCATCACGTTGGAATGGGACGTGAAATGTTTGCGGGTATGCGCGCTATTCTGACAGGTGCAGAAGAGGGTGCATGTTCACTGTTTTACACGCAGGAGCAAGCATAATGAGCCAGAAGTTTGTGGCTGATGTTGGCGGTACGAATATTCGCGTTGCAAGAGTAACCGAATCAGGTGTGGCCGACATCAAGAAATACATGTGTAATGATTTTGCCAGCATTGACCTTGCTATTGCACAATACTTTAGCGACATGCCGGAATACAGCTTTTCGCAGGGCTGTATTGCTATTGCATGTCCAGTATTGGGCGATCAAGTCGAGATGACGAATCACAGCTGGGCATTTTCGCAAAATGCGCTTCGCTCGCAGCTTAAACTAGATGCGTTGTTCGTTATTAACGACTTCACTGCCGTAGCGCACTCATTGCCTGTATTAGGCGAAGAGCAAGTGGTGCAAATTGGTGAAGGCACAGCGAAAGAAAATGGCAATATCGCTGTTTTTGGGCCAGGTACGGGATTAGGTGTTGAACATATCACGATGACCTCATCCGGTTGGCAGACGCTAGACGGAGAAGGTGGTCACGTAGACTTTGCACCGGTAGATGAAACCGATGTTGTCGTATGGCGTCACCTTCAATCTACCTTAGGGCGTGCTTCTGCAGAAGAAGTGATGTCTGGTCGCGGTCTACACAATATCTATACTGCGCTAGCCAATCAGGCTTCAGCGCCAGTCGTATTTACCGAGCCCGCTCAAATCACTGACGCTGCGCTAAACGGTACCTGCAAAATTGCTGAAGCAACGCTTACCCAATTCTGTCGAATTATGGGAAGTTTTGCGGGTAATTTAGCACTTAACATGGCAACCACGGGCGGCATCTTCATTGGTGGTGGCATTGCTAACCGTTTCCCTGAATTTATTCAAAACAGCGATTTTAGAGCGCGTTTTGAAGCGAAAGGGCAAATGAAGCACTACGTGAAAGACATTCCCACCTATTTAATTGCAGAACCTGATCATGGTCTATTGGGTGCGGCTGCATATCTGAATCAAAATACAGCGAGCTAAATTATGACAACGAAATGGAAATACTCTCCAGAGGAAATTTTTGCGGCCGGTCCAGTTGTACCTGTTTTGGTAATCAATGACGTAGAAAAAGCGGTTCCTCTGGCAAAAGCGCTGATGGAAGGTGGTATTAAAGTACTAGAAGTAACGCTACGTACCCCAGCGGCTATTGACGTGATTAAGCGAATTGCACAAGAAGTGCCTGATTCTCTAATTGGTGCTGGAACAGTGACTAACGCTCAGCAGCTTAAAGCGGTAGTTGAAGCTGGCGCTAAGTTCGCAATTAGCCCAGGTATGACGGCTGATTTGTTAAAAGCGGGTATGGATTCAGAAATTCCACTTATCCCTGGTATCTCTTCAACTTCTGATTTGATGAAGGGTAAAGATGCGGGTTATACCCACATGAAATTCTTCCCAGCAGAGGCTTCAGGTGGCGTTAAAGCTATTAAGTCTATCAGTGGTCCTTTTCCAGATGTGACGTTTTGCCCAACGGGTGGCATTGGTCCAAACAACTACAACGAATATTTAGCGCTTAACAACGTTAAATGTGTGGGTGGTTCGTGGCTTGCCCCAGACGACGCAATCGAATCAGGTGACTGGGCGCGTATTACGCAGCTAGCAAAAGAAGCTGTTGCGGGTGCTAAGCAGTAAAATGCGATGCTCTCGTTTCTTTTGACAAAATAAATAGTCATTGAGAAACGGAAATAGAATAGAAAAAAGGAGACGCTCCAAGCGTCTCCTTTTTCTTTGGTTTTTTTAAACATCTTTGTATTTATAAGGAAAAAGCCAGCCTGTTCTCGATGGGTACTTAACGATGGAGCAAAACAGCAAGTGGCTTTTGATAAGCTCATAATTCTTTTTCACACTCTCCTTGATGTGAGCGGCATATCAAGCCCGTTGTATGCAGGTTTGTCTCAACGTCTGTATCCAGTAAATTAGAGAGAAAGCGTGCCAACAACCTTTCATCCATTAACGAAGACATTTCCAAGTGATTGAGGTCTGAAAATGAGTACCGCGCTATATCAGTACTATCCACTTCATCCCAATCGCTCTCTAGCACTACTCTGTCCTGTGGTGATGTGTAAACATAAGTTCGGAGAGGCTTTTCCTTGATATTCTTTATAATGTCTATGTCGCTGGCTCTTGTTTTTGCGTTTTGATAAACGATAGCTATGGCGTCCTCGATGTCATGTGTAGATATGAATGATGAGTAGATATTATCTCTGTGCAAAATATTCCACAGTGCCATGGTTGAGTGGCGAAAATTTGTCATTGGGGCAACGAGGTGCAGTTGTACTGCTTTAACCTTGGTTGCAACTTGGTGTGCAGCGACTGCTCCCATTGAAATGCCCACTAAATCAACCTTAAGAGGGGCCTTTCTCTCAATTTCTGAAATAACTGGGTCAACGGCGTTGAGTCCAAAAGAAAAATGGGTGGCGCTATCTGCGCTTTCAATAACTATTACGTCCGCGCCTGTCATCGTACTCAGCCACTGTTGGTGTATAGAGACGATAGAGGTGGGTGTGCCGAAACCCGGAAATATAAATATCAAATGGCGCTTATTCTTAATAGCAGTACTTCCATTGTCTTCAAAACTCCACACCTTAGTTTCATTGTTAATGGAGAGAGAAAATTCTAACTGGCTTATTTCTATATCAGATGTCCTTTGTACATTAATGCAGTGGGTACTTGTTGCGCATAAACGTGATGTTTTGAACGTTTCAGAGATGTTTCCGCTGACGGGAATCTGATGCTGAGAGGCGATTTGATAGGCGATAAAGTGGGCACAGCCCGTTAAGGAAAACGCCAGCAAAGTGAGAAAAAAGAGTTTAGCTATTTTAGGCTTCATTCCGTTGAACACCATATTTTCGATTAAGTTATTCGATGCGAATATTTGATTAAATTTGCATTTGTAGTGAGGCTCCATTAGCCCCACTGCAAAAATTGGTAAAGGTGACTTATCGCGGAGCGATAGTTTGTTTAAGCGTGTGGCTAGCACCGGGGGACAGTGTCTTTCCCTGAGTTAGCGATGTTTCTACGCACAACATGTGCTTATAGCCAAACGGGTCCATGTCTGAAATAGACGCTGCGCCTAACCATGGGTTCCATACAACCAAAGAGTCATTACCGTCAGATATTACTTCTGTAAACACGCTGCCTTCAACTTCAATCTCAGCAGTTTTAATCGGCGCAATGTGAATGCGGTCTGTTTCACCTGTAATCGTGTATGGACTTGGTGTTGTCTTTAATCCCCAGTCGTCAAGTTTGTCTTTATACTGACCTTCTATGCCATTTATTTGTGTATGTTGAATGTGATCAACATGAAAGTACGTATGAAGCGCACAATTAAATTCAAAGGGGGCAACGCCGATATTTTCAGTGATTAAAGACACGTCCATTGTTTTACCAACAGAGATTACCATGGTCACATTACAATCATTCTCAAAGCCTTCCGCTCGAGTAAAGCTTGGCGAAAGGGTAATTGTTGTTCCGGTGTCTGTATCTTCTGAATTGACCAGCTTCCATACCTGTGTTCTTAAAAAACCATGTGCGGGTAGGGCGCCTTTTTCTCGACCGTGATCGTCGCTAAACCAAGGCCAGCATACCGGAATACCACCGCGAATTGGTCGCTCTCCATTTAAGTAAGCATGGGGGCTTACCCAAAGACGCTCTCTACCATCGCTTTTAGGCACATATGACAAGATATGACCGCCAAATAAGCTAATACGCGCAGAGGCAAATGCGTTATCTACGTCTAAAAAGGTAAGTCCATTAGACTCGCTAACGGTTACTGAACTAACAGGTGGCATAAGCCCTCCTTGGACTAATATGAAAACAAACTTTGGGTAAGCGACGGGAAAACGTGTGTCGCTGGAGTATCGTCATTATGGATATAAGACCATATAAAACAAAAAAGGTGCAAACGCAGCGTTTACACCTTGAGATTAACTCAACTTTAGCGTGAATAGTTTAACTATTTTTGCCTGATAGGGTTAATTATTTAGAAATGTGAGCCACAAGGTCAAGAACCTTGTTTGAGTAACCCCATTCATTGTCGTACCAAGATACTAGCTTAACGAATGTATCTGTAAGTGCGATACCAGCAGTTGCATCAAATACTGACGTGCGAGCGTCGCCTACAAAGTCGTTAGACACAACAGCGTCTTCTGTATAACCCATGATACCTTTAAGTTCGCCTTCTGACGCTTCTTTCATTGCTGCACAGATTTCTGCGTAGCTAGCAGGCTTCGCTAGGTTTACAGTAAGGTCTACTACCGAAACGTTTGGCGTAGGTACACGGAAAGCCATACCGGTAAGTTTGCCGTTAAGCTCAGGAATAACTTTACCTACCGCTTTAGCTGCACCTGTTGATGATGGAATGATGTTCTGACCAGCACCGCGACCACCACGCCAATCTTTCATAGAAGGGCCGTCAACTGTTTTCTGAGTAGCAGTCGTCGCGTGAACAGTCGTCATTAGTCCATCTACAATACCGAACTTGTCGTTAAGAACTTTTGCAAGTGGAGCAAGACAGTTAGTTGTACAAGATGCGTTTGAAACAATGTTTTCACCAGCGTAACTGTCCTGGTTAACACCCATTACAAACATTGGTGTGTCATCTTTAGAAGGCGCAGACATCACAACTTTTTTCGCACCTGCTTCGATATGCTTAGCCGCCGTCTCTTTAGTAAGGAATAGGCCTGTTGATTCAACTACTACGTCAACGCCTACTTCATCCCACTTAAGTGCTGCTGGATCTCTTTCAGAAGTAATACGGATAGTTTTGCCGTTTACAACTAGGCTATTGTTATCTACTGTAACTTCACCGTCGAACAAACCGTGAGTCGAGTCGTATTTCAATAGATAAGCAATGTAGTCCGTGTCTAGCAAGTCGTTTATTGCAACAACTTCGATGTCGTTGCGCTCTGCAGCAGCGCGCATTACTAGACGTCCAATACGGCCAAAACCATTGATACCGATGCGAATTGTCATAACGTACCCCGATTATTTAAATAAAATGAAAATAAATTACGTAAAGTATGGATCAAAATGCCATAATTAGCAAAATAAAAAGCCAAAGTGTTGCAAAATTACGAATAAGTGCTATTGCAATCGTATTCAGATATCGCCAAGCCCTTGTTTCTAGAATAATGTTAAAAATTTGTTTGTAGACGCACTTTGCTTATTTTGGCTTTGCGTCTTTCACCGAATAACAGGAATGACACACCATGACACAACAACTTCTGCAACAACTGGTTGAAATGCGGGGAATAGAAACCCAATACGTCGACGCATGGGGAAAGCCAGCAACCATCGCAGAATCAAGTAAAGCAAAACTGCTTAACACACTTGGCTATGACACCAGTAGTGACGAAAAAATTCAGTCACAAATTACACAAGATATTAAGTCGGTATGGTTGTCGCCATTAAATCCTGTTCAAGTGGTGCGTAACACTCAAGAAATTAACGTAGCGGTTCGTTTGCCTATTGAATTGGTGAACGATGACCACGTGCTTACCATCACTTGTGAAAATGGTGATGTTCTTACTCATCAATTTACGCCAGTTGACCAAGAAATGACAACTATGGCGCATATCGATGATGTGGAGTTCCATGAATATGTTGTGACGCTGCCTTTGGATTTGCCCCTTGGGTATCACGACGTTGCCTTAAGTGCAGATAACGATGAGTTTGCGCGTTCTCGTTTAATTGTGGCACCTGAAGCCTGCTACACGCCAAACGAGATTAAAGAAGGGAAAAAGATTTGGGGTTTAAGCGTTCAACTTTACTGTGTACGCAGTGAAAAGAACTGGGGAATTGGTGACTTTTCTGATTTAGCTCTGCTTATTGAAAAAGCCGCTGGTGTTGGCGCAGACTTTATCGGGCTTAATCCTATTCACGCGCTTTACCCTGCAAACCCTAATGCGTGCTCGCCTTATGGACCAAGCTCGCGTCGTTGGCTTAATTATTTGTATATCGATGTGACTGCCATTGACGGTTACGACGACGCATCAGTACAAGCCGTAGTTAATAGTGATGAATTTAAAGCTACACTTGACCATGCGCGTAATGTCGAACATGTAGACTATGAAGCGGTAGCTCATTTGAAGTTGGCTGCGCTTAAAGCAGTATTTGATGTTTACGATGCCAAATACCTTCGTAAAAGCACAAAGCAGAATAAAGCGTTTAAAGCCTTCGTAGAAGCGGGCGGTGAAAGCTTAGATATGTTAGCGGTGTACGATGCATTGCAATCGCACTTGAAAGCTGAAGGCAAAGACAGCTGGGGCTGGCCGGTATTTCCACAAGAATACAAAGATTATCACAACCCTGCTGTAGCTAAGTTTAAGAGCGCTAACGAGCAAGATGTCAAATTCTACCTTTTCCTTCAGTGGATTGCTGCACAGCAGCTTGAACTTGCAAGTAGTAAAGCTACAGATGCGGGTATGACTATTGGGCTTTATCGCGACTTGGCGGTAGGGGTGAGCGAAGGCAGTGCGGAAATTTGGGGTAACAAAGACCTATATTGCACAGGCGCAAGCGTAGGTGCTCCACCGGATATCTTAGGCCCACTAGGCCAGAACTGGGGGTTGCCGCCTATGGACCCTCGTAAGCTGTATGAACAGGGTTATCAACCTATTATTGACTTGTTTGCGTCTAACATGGCGTCGTCTGGTTCACTGCGCATCGATCACGTTATGGCGTTGCTGCGTTTATGGTGGGTAGTGAAAGGTGATAATGCTAAAGATGGTGGTTACGTTTATTACCCAGTAGATGATTTGCTTGGTATTTTAGCGCTAGAAAGTCACCGTAATCAAAGCCTGGTTATTGGTGAAGACTTGGGTACTGTACCAGAAGAAATTCGCAGTAAGCTTGCCGATAATGGCGTGTACTCATACCGCGTATTTTTCTTCGAACAAGCCGAAGACGGTGGTTTCTTCTCACCTAGCCATTATCCTGTTCAGTCTATGTCAACATTGACTACTCACGATATGCCGACGCTAATTGGTTACTGGCACTGTCTAGATTTAGAGTTAGGCAAAGAGATAGGGCTATATCCAACAGAAGAAATTCTACAAACGCTTTATGCGGATCGTCACGAAAACAAACAGGCGATTTTAGATACTTTGCACGGCCACGGCTCAATTGGCGACAACGTGGGTCACGATGTGAACTACACAGGCATGAACCGCGAACTGAATAACGGTATGCAGGTACACATGGCTGGTGGTTCAAGTGCTCTGTTAAGCCTTCAGTTAGAAGATTGGTTAGAAATGGATAAGCCGGTAAATATTCCGGGCACATTTGACGAGTATCCGAACTGGCGAAGAAAACTCACCGAGAATATCGAGTCGATGTTCGATAGACATGATATAAATGAGTTAGCGTCTAAACTTACTCATGCCAGAAAGCAAGCAAGTCAGGGTTAATTGCCATTATCAAAGAAATGATAATAGGCGGTTGCCTGGGTAACTTAAACGAGTAAGATAAAGTACCAAGACGGTACTTGATAGAGCTTAAGTGTGAACAACGCATTTAAGCTCTCAATTCAACCCGCTGCCATGCGGGTTTTTACTAGGAGTAGCGAATGCAATTAGCGCAGCAGTTTGAACAGGTACTATGTTCTCAGCCGTTTTCCCATTTAGGTTTAGTTACCAATAAACAAAGGTCGATACTTCGCGTGTGGCGCCCTGATGCCAGTGAAATAACGATTAAATGGGAGAGTGCAGCGCTAAAAAATTTAACCGTTACCTCCAAAAATGGTCTTTTCGAAACGCCATTGCCTAAAAACTATCAGGGCGAAATTTATCGCGTTGCCGTTAAAGGGGGCAACGACGATAAAGGTGCAATTGACCCTTATCAATTCACAGAGCAGGCCTACCACGCTGTTCATTATATTGATAGCAAGCCAGAAAATTTGTATCAGCAGGCAGGTGCTCAACTATTAACACTTACCTCTTCCCAAGGTGAATCGGTAAACGGTGTGAGATTTTGTGTTTTCGCGCCTAATGCAAGTACAGTCTCGCTCATTGGCGATTTCAATCAGTGGGATGGGCGTATGCATCCCATGGAAAAAACTTCCATGGGTTACTGGGTACTGTTTGTACCAGAATTAGGCGAAGGTGAGCGCTACAAGTATCACATTAAAGATGCACACGGTCACGACTTACCACACAAGGCTGACCCGCTGGGCTTCAGTGCCGAGCAGTATCCTTCTCATGCATCTAAAATTTACAACCACAATAACTATGAGTGGAATGATAGTGCATGGATGGAAAAGCGAAAGGGTAACAAATACAACAGCCCAATGAGCATTTATGAAGTGCACCTTGGCTCTTGGAAGCGCCCAGGCATTGAAACTGATGCGCGCTATCTTACTTATAAAGCGCTGGCCGATGACTTAATAAGCTACGTCAGCGAAATGGGTTACACTCACGTTGAATTGCTGCCTATTTCCGAGTTTCCTTTCGACGGTTCATGGGGCTATCAGCCCGTGGGAATGTTCGCACCAACCAGCAGATTTGGAAACCCAGATGAATTTAAATACTTTGTTGATAAAGCTCACCAAGCCGGTATAGGCGTAATTATCGACTGGGTACCTGCGCATTTCCCTGAAGATGGACATGGGCTAGCTAGGTTTGATGGTTCATGTGTTTATGAATATGAAGACCCGAGAAAGGGCTGGCATCCGGACTGGAATTCTTGCATTTACGATTTCGGCAAAGACACGGTTCGTCAGTTTTTAGTCGCGAACGCATTGTTTTGGCTAGACAAATTTCACGTTGACGGACTGCGCGTTGACGCTGTGGCGTCCATGCTTTATCTCGATTACTCACGTAATGACGGCGAGTGGATCCCGAATGTGGATGGGGGTAACGAAAATTACGAAGCCATTAGTTTACTTAAATGGATGAATGAGGAAGTGTACAAGCACTACCCAGACGCCATGACTATTGCCGAAGAATCAACGTCATTTCCCAAGGTTTCTCGTCCAGTTTTTGACGGCGGCTTGGGGTTCGGCTTTAAGTGGAATATGGGGTGGATGCACGACTCATTGCATTACATTGCTAAAGACCCGGCATACCGCAATTACCACCATGGCGATATTACCTTCAGCATGGTCTATGCGTTTGACGAAAACTTCGTGCTGCCTATTTCACACGATGAAGTAGTACATGGAAAAGGCAGTATGTTGCACAAGATGCCTGGCGATGAGTGGCAGCAGGCAGCTAACCTACGTTGCTACGCGGGTTTTATGTACGGTCACCCTGGCAAAAAACTCAACTTCATGGGAAATGAGCTTGCGCAAGCCCGTGAATGGAACCACGACAGCAGTTTAGACTGGCATTTGCTGGACTACGACAAGCATAAAGGCGTTCAAGCCCTGTACAAGGCGCTGAACCAACTTTATACGACGACGCCAGCATTGTATGAACAAGATCACGAGCCTGGCGGTTTTGCTTGGTTAGATCACAACAATGCCGACCAAAGTGTGGTGTCGTTTATAAGAATGTCGAAAGACGCTAAACAAAAAGTGTACGTAGTATCTAATTTTACACCTGTACCACGCAAACATTTTAGAATAGGCGTAGATGATGCATGCACGCTAACGTTAGCACTTAATACAGATGACGGTGCTTATTGGGGTAGCAATTATGAGGTAGTGTCTACTGTAAAGACGCAGAAAATGCCTTGGAATGAGCGTGCGCATTCGGCGGAGATTACCTTACCGCCGCTCGCTACGGTATTTTATGTTACCAATGTGGATTAGTTGCCTAGAAATACAGGCTCTGGCGAACAGATAGATTGAGAACGTAGTGAACGAGATTCGAGACACCGCACTAATTGTAGAAAGTGGAATGGGTAAAGCCCAGCCACTTGGCGCAACGCTTACACAAGACGGATGTAATTTTGCCGTGTACGCACCCGATGCAAAGGCGGTTGTGTTGTGTTTTTTCAATAGTGACACGGAAGAGGCTATTAGCGAGCATATTTTACCTGAGAAAACCGGTGATGTTTGGCATGGTCACTTCGCTGGTGTCAGTGCAGGTCAATACTACGGTTATCGCGTAGAACGCACAGAAGGTGGCTTACATGCGGTGCCTACCGACAAATTGCTTATCGACCCCTATGCTAAGAAAATCAGTCGCGCAATAAAGTGGGACGCTAGGCAATACAAGCACGATTCACAATTTATGATCCCCAAGTGTATAGTTATCGACAATAGTGACTATGCCACCAGCCATGTCAGCGCTCCCGTTATCCCAAAGCATAAACGGGTGATATATGAAGCGCATATTAAAGGGCTCACAAAGCTTCACCCTGATGTTCCTAAAGAGCACAGAGGTAAATTTATAGGTGCTGCGCATCCAAGTGTTATCAAGCACCTAAAAACGTTGGGCGTGACTACGGTGCAATTTATGCCAATGTGTTCGTTCATGCCTGAACCCTTTATCACTGAGAAAGGCCTGACTAATTATTGGGGATATAACCCGGTTAACTTTTTTGCACCAGAGCCTCGCTACGGTGTATTAGATGCTCTCGCCGAATTGAAGTCTATGGTTGACGCTTATCACACTGCCGGACTAGAGGTAATTGTTGATGTAGTATTTAACCATACCGCAGAAGCCGGTGTTGGCGGCCCCATTCTGTCTTACAAGGGGTTCTGCCCCTATCAAGCGTATCTGCTTGAACAAACAAAGAATGGAGAGCTGGTTTATTCCAACCACTCTGGCTGTGGTAACACAGTTAATACGGCACAACCATTTATGATGGGACTCATTTTAGATGCTATGCGTCATTGGGTATCTGTTATTGGCGTTGACGGTTTCCGCTTCGACTTAGCAGTATGTTTGGGCAGAGAGCCGCAAGAATTCAACAAAAAATCAGGGTTATTACGAGCTATAAGTAGCGATCCTGTTTTGAAAGGGAAGGTGTTGCTAGCTGAACCATGGGATATTGGTCCCGGCGGCTATCAAGTTGGAAACTTCCCATCACCCTGGTTAGAAGTGAACGATAAATATCGCGACACCGTGCGCGCCTTTTGGCGGGGCGATGACGGGGTAACAGCTGACTTCGCTACACGCTTGATGGGCTCACGAGATATCTTCCACAAAGGTCATCGACATATAAGTACATCGGTAAATAACGTGACATATCACGACGGATTTACGCTGCATGACATAGTTACTTACGCCGAACGCCATAATCTCGATAACTTAGAAGAAAATCGCGACGGTCATGGACATAACCTTTCTGCCAATTATGGCGTAGAGGGGGAAACGAATGACGAGCAGATTCTTGCTACTCGTGAACGCCAAAAGCGCAATCTTTTCGCAACCCTGATTTTCTCCCAAGGTACACCGCATATTCTGGGGGGCGATGAACTTAGTCGTACTCAAAAAGGCAATAACAATGCCTACTGTCAGGATAATCCAATTAGCTGGATGAATTGGGAATTAAACAAGCGCAAGCAAGATTTCCTGAGCTTCTGCCAGTACGTTATTCGTCTGCGTCAGTCATCATCACTGCTCAGCGAATTGAAGCTACATGATGATACTTTTACGCTGTCGCGGAACGTGAAAGAGATAAACTGGTATAAGCCTGACGGTTCTGACAAGGCGTCGGAAGACTGGAATGCTCACCATAACAAAGCGTTTGGTGTAGAAATAAAAGGTTGTGTAGTGGGCGATCAAAAGCCTGAGCATTGGTTCTTATGTGTAAACGCAAGCGAAAGTGACGTGCGGTTTCATTTGCCGTCTGTCATACCTAAAGGGGGATGGACTATGCATCTTGACACACGCTACAGTTCCCTCGAAGAACAACCGTCGATTTGTATTCAAAAAGTGTTTTTACAGGCCAGCAGATCGCTTACCTTGTTTAGCTTCTCTCAGTTTTCGGGATAGCCACGTGGCGTCCACGTGGGCTGGTGTTTAATACGATCTAGTGTGTAAGAAAATTTGTTCATCGAAAAAGGGAAAGCGGAGCTAGTTACCAACAGGTGAGTAAGTAGGGCAGAGAGGTGAGAAACAAAGTCTTTACCTTTGTGTGAATTTTGTACAGGGCAGCTGCCCGTGCGCTCAATACACATAATAAGCGTAGTAAAATATCGGTCATAATACGCTGTCGAACCCGTTAATGTTTACCGCTGGTGACAATTACACCAGTGCGCACTAAATTGTTAGCTTAGACTGTTCTTTATTCTTTCAGGTGGTATCATGCGCAGCCATCTGAAATGTGAGGGTGTTCCTATGCAAAAGAAAGGTGGTAATTCGCACGAAGACAAGTCGTGTGATATTGGTTTTATCGGTTTAGGGGTGATGGGTAGTAACCTTACCATGAACCTAGTGGACCATGGCTATCGTGTAGCGTGTTTCGATTTAGACCAAAATAAAGTTGAGTCTATTCTTGCCAAAGACGCAAGCGAAAGAGCCGAAAATACTGAGCCTCGTGTCGAAGGTTGCAGTTCTTACACCGAGCTTTTAAGCAAGTTAAAAGCCCCGCATCTTATTATCATCTCTGTGCCTGCTGGCGATCCCGTTGACCACGTTTGTAATCACCTTATCGATGCAGGTATTCACGCTGACGACATCGTGGTTGATACTGGTAACAGCCTGTGGACAGACTCTGTAGCGCGTGAAGAGCAGTACAAAGGCAAGTTCATCTTCTTCTCTACCGCAGTGTCAGGTGGTGAAGTAGGCGCTCGTTTCGGGCCATCTTTGATGCCATCTGGTAACCCTTATGCGTGGACTCGCATTGAGCCTGTTCTTAAGGCTATTGCTGCAAAGGTTGACCCAGAAACAGGCAAACCATTAGAGAGCCATACCCCAGGCCAGCCAGTGTTAGAGGGCGAACCATGCGCGACCTATATTGGTCCTGTGGGGGCAGGGCACTACGTAAAAATGGTGCACAATGGCATCGAATACGCAGACATGCAGCTTATCTGTGAAACTTACCACGTTATGCGCCAAGCCTTACATATGGCACCTGCAGAAATTGCAGAGGTATTTCGTAACTGGAATGAAGGCAAGCTGAATAGCTATTTGATGGAAATCAGCGCCGAGGTCCTTGAGCAAATGGATCCCGAAACACATCAACCGCTTGTTGATGTTATCCTAGACAGAGCCGGTCAAAAGGGAACAGGCCTTTGGACCGCAGTCAGTGCATTGCAAGTTGGTAGCCCAGCACAGACCATCACTTCTGCGGTATTCGCACGTAGTATTTCTAGCCTGAAAGACGAGCGTGTGGCGGCAAGTAAAGTACTTACAGGTCCTGCTGCACCAACCTTTAGTGATGACGAGAAAATGTCTATCATCAACAAGCTAGAGCAAGCACTTTATTGTTCTAAGATCTGTGCATATGCACAAGGTTTCCAGCTAATGGCGATGGCGGGAAAAGAGCACGGATGGACGTTAGAGTTTGGCGAGATAGCTAAAATATGGCGTGCAGGCTGTATTATTCGTGCCGTATTTTTGCAGTCTATTTCCAAGGCGTATGAAAACAATGAAGACTTAGCTAACCTGCTAATGGATCCATTCTTTTCTGAGCAAATTACTCAGTATCAAGCTGACTGGCGTGAATCAATTGCACAGGCAACGCTTGCTGGTGTACCTTGCCCTGCAATGATGTCAGCGCTCAGCTACTACGATTCTTATCGCACAGCTGTGCTACCTGCTAACTTATTGCAAGGTCAGCGCGATTACTTTGGTGCTCATACCTACCAGCGCGTAGACAAGCCAGCAGGTAAGAAGTATCACATCGAGTGGAGTGATCCTGCGCGACCACAAACCGCTATCAAGAAATAGTGTGAACTAATTAGTGGTACATGCGCTCACAATTGAGCGTACACTAAGAAAAGGTGTATTTGTTTTCAAATACACCTTTTTTGTTTAAGAGGTAAGTTATGTCGACAGATAAAAATACAAACTCATCAACTAACGAAAAAGACTGGAAAACCGAGCTTAATGACGAGGAATACTATGTATGCCGCGAAGCAGGGACTGAGCGGCCTTTCACCGGTGTATTGCTAGACGAACAGCGAGATGGTTTGTACGTGTGCAAATGCTGTGAGGCGCCACTTTTCCCATCTGATACCAAATTTGATGCCGGGTGCGGGTGGCCCTCTTTTTATAAACAGCTCGACGACGGCAACGTCGACTATAGAGAAGATTTGACCCACGGCATGCGCAGGGTAGAGATATTTTGTAAACAGTGTGGTTCGCATTTAGGTCACGTTTTTCCCGACGGCCCGGCACCAACGGGTCAGCGATACTGCGTTAATTCGTTATCAATGACGTTTATAGGTGAAGACAACGCTAAAGTTAGAGGCTAAAGCGTTATGTGAACATTATGTCAAACCCTCAGCAGTTTAAGACTAAGGTAAACATCTGATTAAAATTTAACCTTACTGAGGCAGCTTAGTTACTTCACGGAAAAAAACCGCCCATAAACGGCGGTTTTTTTAATTATTTACCAATGAAATTGTGTAATTGAGTTTCAAAAAATCAGAGCTTGTTTAGTTTTAACGAATCCGCGTCAAAGGTCGCGCTATTCAAGCTACTGACTATTTCATCGACAATATTGTCTAGAATGTCTACCGGAAGGGCATAGCGTTGTCCAAGCTGAACACGCTGAGTGTCGTTAAGTCTCTCATCAAAGGCTTCAGCCACACCATACCAAACATAAGCAAGACGATAATTATCGACATCCAGTCCCATGGACGCGAGCGAATAGAAGATGCTGACATCAATATCGTCGCTATCCGTATATAAACTTAGCGCGCGATATAAGGTTTCGATAGTGCGCTTCTGATCTGTTTTGATTTGAACGGATGCCAATGCGACCAACAATTTAGGGTCGCTTACTCGGTTGCTGGCAGCGTAGCGCTCAAAGCGATGAAAAGCCTCTTTGTCGTTATAACGTGTCCAGTGGTAGTACGAGAGATAAGGGTCAAGGGAGTCTTTTGTTTCGCGGCTTAAGCGCTTAATTTCACGCTGAGCAGTAATGACGCCTTTTAATCTCGTCGCTTCTTTACCTTTGCGTTTAACGTGTTCGATGTGCTGCACTTCTTCAACACAGGTTAAATATTCTTCGAAGTTTAGCAGGAGAGGGTACTTATAAGCGTCGTCTTTTGAGTCTTGGTTGTAGTAACGCAGGCGAATAATCTCAGCACGCTCGCCGCGACAACGGGCATCCAAACTCAAATCTAGGCAAATCTCGCTGTGAGTTTCACAAATTTCACTGATAGTTGGTTCAAACAGATCGCCACAACCAGTGAGACTAGCTGATACTAACAGCCACAGCGTTGCTATACGGCCTTTTGTTGGAAACTTACTAAATAAACTCTCTGATGTAGGGGTTTTCATAGAGGTTTTGAAACTTATCAACAATTTGGTCATCCTTGCTTGTTTATTTAAGATACTGCTCGTCACCGTCAGGCGAAAACTCACCTAGTGTACCCTAAAAATAATAAAAAGCTGACGCGTAATTAGGATTTGTTGAAAGCAATTGTGCCAGTTAATAAGTGGTCGCGCTTGCAACAACGACAACACCGTTAAATTAATATCGATGAAGGCAGAAGCATGAATCAACAGTTTGAGCAGGAATTACAGAGCAGCTGGCAAGAGCGTCAGGAATACGCAGAAATGATGTTGCCCCTTATTGGTAAATTGTACCGCAATAAGGCAGTTGAAATTTCAGTTTATGGACGCTCGCTACTGAACGCCAGTGCTATTGATGTTATTAAAGCGCACCGCAAAGTGCGTCTGCACGAAGGTATTAAGCTACGTCTACGCGAAAGCTTTCCAATTTTAGAAGCCCTGAGCAACATGAAGCTTGCTCCGGCTCAAATTGATATTGGGAAATTAGCTTTTGATTTTCACTACGGTTCTGCGGTCGACAACAACGACCTTACGGCCTACCTTAACGAAAAACTAAACGACGTTGCCGACAAAGAGGACGATCAGAAACCTCAGGACGTTGTACTATATGGTTTTGGCCGTATAGGTCGTTTACTTGCTCGCTTACTTATTGAGCGTCAAGGTAAAAACAACAAGCTTCGCTTACGTGCCGTAGTGGTTCGTGGCGGGCGCGATGGCGACCTAGAAAAGCGCGCAAGCTTACTGCGCCGCGATTCAGTGCATGGGCCGTTCAACGGCAGCATCACAGTTGATCACGAACGTAACGCGCTAAAAGCAAACGGTTCGTACATTCAAGTCATTTATGCCAACAGCCCAGATGAAGTGGATTACACTCAATATGGTATCGATAACGCCATCATCGTTGATAACACAGGTATTTGGCGTGACCGCGATGGCCTTGGTCTTCACCTTAAAGCTAAAGGTGCAGCGAAAGCTATTCTTACTGCGCCAGGTAAAGGTGATATTAAGAACATCGTACACGGTGTAAACGACGAAGAAGTAACACCTGAAGATACTATCGTGTCTGCAGCAAGCTGTACCACTAACGCGATAACGCCAGTGCTAAAAGCGCTAGACGAGGAATATGGAATCGAAAACGGTCACGTTGAAACCGTTCACTCTTACACCAACGACCAAAACCTTATTGATAACTATCACAAAGGTGACCGTCGTGGACGCAGTGCACCACTTAATATGGTTATTACCGAAACGGGCGCAGCGAAGGCGGTTGCTAAGGCGTACCCGAAATTAGCGGGTAAACTTACCGGTAACGCTATTCGCGTGCCTACGCCTAACGTATCGCTAGCGATTTTGAATCTAAACCTTAAAACGTCAGTGGACCGCATTGCAGTTAACGAGTTCTTGCGCGATACCGCGTTATTCTCGAAACTTCAGCACCAAATTGACTACACGGCAAGTAAAGAGATTGTGTCTACAGACTTAGTTGGCTCTCGCGCGGCGTCTGTGATTGACTCTCAGGCAACTATCGCTGCAGACAACCGCTTGACGCTGTATGTGTGGTACGACAATGAGTTTGGTTATAGCTGTCAGGTGCTACGCGTAGTTCGTGACATGGCAGGACTAAGCTTCCCTACGTTGCCGCTGTAAGCAACACGCATAACAAGAAGCTGTACAAAAAACCGACCTAAGTGGTCGGTTTTTTGATGGTGTAAACATTTTGTATACTTTCGATAGTACAAAACCCGCTGAGTGCGTGGAATTTGTGTTTACGTCTATGCTAAATTAGCGCTCAAATAATGAGGAAAACGACAGTCTATGCATATTTCCAGTCAATTCGACAGCGGTAACATTGAAGTAGTTAGCGCACAATCACCTGACGATATTCGTCTAGCCATCCCTAATGACAACCAATCTGAATTTGCACAGTGGTTCCATTTCCGTTTAGTAGGCGAAACTTTTGTTACGCACACAATGACGATTGGTAACTTGGCAAAATCAGCGTATCCAGAAGGTTGGAAGGGATATAACGTTTTAGCGTCTTACGACCGTCAAACATGGTTTAGAATTCCTAGCGAATTTGACGGTGACAACCTTACGTTTTCACTAACACTAGAGCAGCCTAGCGTTTACTTTGCGTATTTCATTCCCTACAGCTATGAACGTCATCTCGATCTTGTACACGACGCGCAAATGTCATTACTGTGCGAGCATAGATTTTTAGGCCTTACTTTGGATGGCCGTGATATGTCTATGCTGGTTATAGGTGAAGAAACACCAGAAAAGAAAAAAGTATGGATCACGGCACGTCAACATCCTGGTGAAACTATGGCTGAGTGGTGTGCCGAAGGTATTATTTATCGTCTACTTGACGAGCAAGATGGCTTGGCGCGACAGTTGCTTGATAACGCCGTATTTTACATCGTACCGAATATGAACCCAGACGGCAGCGCACGCGGTCATCTGCGTACTAACGCTGTAGGCACCAATCTTAACCGCGAATGGGGGACACCATCGAAAGAAAAAAGCCCAGAAGTACTTTACGTACTTAACGCAATGAGCGAAATTGGTGTAGACATGTATCTTGATTTGCACGGTGATGAGGCATTGCCGTACAACTTTGTAGCAGGAAGTGAAGGTAACCCTAGCTATAATGACACTATCAAAATGCTTGAAAACACCTTTAAAGATGCGTTATTAAATGCGACGCCTGAATTCCAAGACGAGTTTGGCTACGACAAAGACGAGCCGGGCAAGGCTAACCTTACCGTGGCGTCAAATGCGGTAGGCGAGAAGTTCAAATGTATGGCATACACCGTAGAAATGCCGTTTAAAGATAACGCTGATGTGCCAGACGACATTTATGGTTGGTCGGTACAACGCAGCCGTCAGTTAGGTGAAGATTTGCTAATTGGTGTTAATGCGGTTGTTAAGAAGCTGAAAGCATCAGAGCAATAAAATAAGAATCAGGAAGTGAAAACTTCCGCATAAAAGGCCTCGACAAAAAGAGGCCTTTTAATTATTAAAATAAAACAACAATTAAACATAATAAAAAAGGGGAATAACGTTGGAAGGGTTATATGGTTTTCTGACAATGCTCGATGGTTTCTTAGGGGGCGCGTTCTGGTTTCCTTATGTACTGTTAGGCGTCGGTCTTTTCTTCACGATTTATCTTAAATTTCCGCAAATTCGTTTTTTTAAGCACGCTTGGCAGGTTGTTACCGGTAAGTTTGATAAAGAGAGCGATCCCGGCGACACCACGCACTTTCGAGCGCTAACTACCGCACTGTCTGGTACTGTTGGTACAGGTAACATCTCGGGCGTTGCTTTCGCTATTTTCCTTGGTGGTCCTGCTGCACTGTTTTGGATGTGGGTGACGGCTTTCTTAGGTATGACGACTAAGTTTGTTGAGGTTACCCTATCGCATAAATACCGTGTGAAAACTGAAGACGGCACCATGGCCGGTGGCCCCATGTATTACATGGACCGTCGCCTAAACATGAAGTGGTTAGCGGTTGCATTTGCTGTTGCAACGGTAGTCAGTTCATTTGGTACAGGGAACCTTCCTCAAAGTAACGGTATTGCGCAAAGTATTGAAGCCACTTTTGGTTTCGAACCGTGGATAGTAGGCAGTGTACTGGGTATTCTTCTTGCCCTGGTCATTCTTGGTGGTATCCAACGCATTGCAGCGTTTACAGCGCGTGTTGTTCCTGTGATGGCAGTTATCTATCTTATCGGTGCGCTTGCCGTTATCTTTGCTAATTTAGACAACATTGGCCCATCGTTTTCTGCTGTTATCGGTGATGCATTTACAGGTTCAGCTGCTGCAGGTGGTTTCTTGGGGGCTTCGTTAGCTTATGCATTTAACCGTGGCGTTAACCGCGGCCTGTTTTCAAACGAAGCGGGTCAAGGTTCTGCACCTATCGCTCACGCTGCAGCAAAAACTAAAGAGCCTGCGTCAGAAGGTATGGTGTCACTGCTTGAACCTTTCATCGACACTATTCTAATCTGTACCGTTACTGGTTTAGTTATTTTGTCGTCTGGCGTGTGGAAAGAAAAACATGAAAATGTCTTCGATCGTTCAGACATGTACTTTGTTGCAGGTCAATACGACGATTCGAACCAAGACGATGTAAACAAGCTATACGGTTACCTCAATGAAATTGAAGGTAACAATGTACAGCCGTACACTGGCTCTATTACCGTTGTTAACGGCACGGCTGTGAGCGATGGTTTTACTCTGCTTAACGCTAGGTCTGTAGCAGAAGACGTGAAGTATGCGGTAGGCAGTGAAGACTTGTTCACCGGTACGCTTAAAATTGTCGACGGAAAGCCTGTTAAAGAGAATCTTGAAGTAAGCGGTAAGTCGCTGGTTCACTCAGCTGCGCTCACCACTATTGCCTTCACTCGTGGTTTCTTTGGCGACTTTGGTCAATATATCGTGTCGATTGGCCTTATGCTGTTTGCGTTCTCAACCGCCATCGCCTGGTCTTATTATGGTGACCGCGCTATGACATACCTGTTTGGACCTCGTTCGGTAATGCCGTATCGCGTTATCTACGTAGCAGGGTTTGTTTGGGCGGCATTCTCTGACACCACGTTAGTTTGGGCACTTTCTGCCGTGGCTATCGTAGTAATGACCTTGCCAAACCTGTTCGGTATCATGTTGCTTTGTAAAGAGATGAAAGAAACGGTTAACGACTACTGGTCTAGACATAAAAATTAAGGTGATAGTGCCTACAGCATTGCCCCTTCTTGAGTTTCACTGAAGGGAAATGCAACTTGGCTATAAGGTAAAAATGCGTAGCGGTGAACTTTGTATAAAAGTTAACACCCTGCGCATTTTTGTTTTATGGCGATAGGGTTAATCCACAGAATCGACTTCATTGTTGTGATGAACTTAAGTATGATACCCGTCCGCGTATAAATGCTCACTCGTTCAATGGCGTGTTGTGCATTTCCATTTCGCACCCAATAAATAGGAGCAACATATGGCATTAGTTGACTGTCCTTCATGTAATAAGAAAACGTCTGACAAAGCGAAGACGTGTCCTCACTGCGACTTTAAAATCGGTGATGCGACTTCTGAAGATATTGAACGCAAACAAAGCTTACAAAGATTTAAAAAGTTAGCCAGTATCCAGAACCAATCCCTTCTTGCTATGCTGATATTCGTTGCGAGTTTTGGCTTCATGTATTGGGGCGGAACACGCCCAGGTGATTTGCAACATAATTTAGCTATTTTGGGCGCAGTGGTTGGCTTTGTTTGGTACTTAGTAAACCGCGCGCGTATTGTTTACATAAAGCGTTTTTCCTAAATGAATATAGAAGCACTTTTAGCCAGCATGACGCCGGAGATTTACGAGCGTCTGCGTCAGGCTGTTGAAACAGGTAAGTGGCCAGATGGCACGCCTTTAAACGAAGAGCAAAAAGCAAGCAGTATGCAGGCTGTTATGCTGTATCAAGCAAAAATAGAAAAGTCCTCTGAGCATATGACAGTAGGCGAGAGCGGCGAAATTGTACATAAAAGCAAAGCCGACTTTAAACGCTCGTTACGCGATGAGCAGGATGATAAAAATACAATAGCGCGGTTTAAACAGGATGATATTTAGTCGTATATTTGCGCCTTCACACCAAAGCCCAAAGCCTGAAAAACGGATGCAGGCAATCGAGAGTCTTTCTCCCGACAAGGCACAGGAAAAAACAATTCTTCACGAACTGGCATTTAATGATGAAGATGCAAATGTCAGTTTAGCAGCACTCGAAAAGCTAAATAGCTTTGTACTGTGGCTTAAAATGTCACAAATTGCCAAGCAATCTCGCGTTAAAAAAGCGGCGGAGAAAAAGGTAAACGCCGCCTTATTGGGAGAGGGTGATGTCACGCTTTCTCGTCAAGAGGTATTCTCTTTTTTAACTGAAACCGCTAACGCTGACCTAGTGGTACAGCTAGTTCCGCAAATGTTGAAAAAAGAGCCTACACTTTTACACGATGATGCCCTAGCTAACGCGCTAATCGAAAAAGTAGCGAAGCCATCTTTTACTCAGTTTGTCTTTTTGGAGGGCGCGAGTACCCAGCTGCAAACCCAGCTAATAAACGCCCATTCAGACGTATCAGATTTACATAAACTTGCTAAGAAAGTGTCAGATGATGCGCTTACAACGCAAATTAATGCACGTATTGACGCTATCAAAGAAGCAGCTAAGCGCCCAGTGGAGCTTAAAAAACAGCTCACTCTGGGACTTTCAAAATATCAGGCTTTGCTCGACAAGTCAGATGTAGAAACCATTGATGAAAAGCGCAATGAGCTTGAGGCCGAATTAACCGGGCTGTTTGCTCAAATTGACTTACTCACTTCAGAAGAACAAGCTGAATATGAAGAAAAGCGCGCCCGTATAGGTGAGCAGCTTGAGCGATACTTAAGCCGTATCCGCCCGGCATGGGAAGAAAAGCAACAAGCGTCGCAACGTGCCAATACTAAAGCCTTGTGCGAGCAGCAGTTAACACACGCCAAAGACCAGGTTTCCTGGCTGTACAACAACCGGCTTTGTGAAGCTACGCTTGCTGACGTTGCAACGGTTAATGAAAGCGTTCGCGGTGTTGAAGCCACCCTTGAGCAGCTAGCCCGTTTAGATGATGAGTCAGCCACTGATAAACGAATTACACAGATTAAACGCTCTGTTGACGAGCTAAACGAACAGCTTGATCGCTTCTCTATGCAGCAGCAATACGGTCAAAAGCTACTAATTAAACTTCAGTTGCTTGAGGATATTGCCACAAAGATTGTAGGGATAAGTGATAGCGAATCGAAAGAGAGTACTCGTGATGTAAGCACTGAAGAAGCTAGCGCATCGGCTGAAGATTCGAGTCAAATAAACGGTGGCGAAGAAGCACAAAATAGCAGCGTAGTGGATCTTAAAGCGGAATTTGATGAAGCGCGTCAAGCATACAAGGCGCTCAGCCGCGAAATCGATGCTGTGCCAAAGGCACTGTCTAAGCGATTTAATGCCGCCACAAGTAGTGTAAATGCCAAAGAACGAGCGCAGAAATCCAAGGAAAATGAGCAAGTTAAGTACGTTAGGAAGCACATTAGTGTCATCGACAACTTAATTGCTCAGGGTAAGTTTCGCGTTGCAATATCTAAGTTTACGAAGCTTCAGGAAAGTTATTCTGCGCTGCCAGATTCAGCGAAAAAGTATGTGGAAAAGCGCTTTGAAAAAACGGCTGGTGATGTGTCGCGCCTAGAAGGCTGGCAAGATTATCTTGCGGCGCCGCGTAAACCAGCGCTTGTGGAAGAAGCAATTGCGCTGGCAAATGCCGATGTCGATAACATAAAGCAGAGAAGTGAAGCTATTAAGTACCTGCGCAAGCAATGGTTATCATTAACGCCTTCATCGTCTAATGGTGAAGAAAGCAGCGAAGATAAGTTGTTACAACAGCAATTCGATGATGCCCTTGAAAAAGCGTTTGAACCTTGTAGAGCTCATTATGCAAAGCTAGACGAACAACGCGCTGCTGCGCGTGAACAGCGCATGTCGGTTATCGCTACGGTCAAGGCAATGGACATTAACATGCCCGAAGCCGAGTTAGTGAAGGTATTCGATAGAGCGTCTAAGCAGTGGCACAGTGCAGGTCAGGTAGAACGCGAAATATATGAACAACTGAAGCAAGAATGGAAGGCGGTTTCATCGCCAATTCAGGCTAAAGTGAATCAATGGCAAAGCGATAATCAAGCACAAAAACGTGAGCTAGTTGCTCAGGCTCAGCAGCTTTCGGTAGAAGAAGATGTAACTGAAGCTGCCGACAAAGCGCAGCAGTTGCAGAGCCAATGGAAACAAATTGGCCACGCAGGTAAACGTGAAGAGAGTAAGTTGTGGGCTCAGTTTAAAGCTGCAAACGACAACGTATTTGAGCGTTTAAAAGCCGAACGGAAAGTACAGAACAATGCGTTTAATGCGTTAGTAGATTCGCTACTTAAGCAAGTAGAAGCTGTTGACATTAACAGCGATGATACCGCGTTCAGTCAATCAATAGGTGACATACGTGCTAAGTTAACCGACTTGCCAAAAGCGCAGCGGACAAAAGTTGAAAGAAACATTGATGCTCTTGAAAGCAAGCGCGTTGCGCAAGCTAAAAGTGCACAATCGCAAGCGCGATTAGCACGGGCTCAGGCACTTATTTCGCTACTACAGCTTAGTGTGGGCGAAGGCAGTGGCGATGAGCAGGCTTTGGCGGAAACGCTAGGGAAGCGCTGGGCAAGTGTACTAGGTCAGTCTAACGGCAGCGCAGCGGGACAACATGACAGACAATGGTTAACGGTAGCATTAGAAGTAGCAACAGGTATGCCTAGCCCAGAAGCAGATGCTTCTACACGCTCTAGCGTACAGCTACAGATGATGACCGCTAAACTGGAAAAAGGCGAAGCGGCAACGGCTTCAGACATTCTTGCGGACTGGTTGTCGTACGACTCGATAAGCGAAGCCGACAATCACCTGCTTCAACGGGTTGTTGCGGTCATCGATGCTCACCCTGAAATTGTTGCTTAAACGGAAACCTAAATGGAAAACAGTGTTGAGTTTCAATTTGAAACAGAAATGTCTGCGTATCGGTTTTTAAATACCGTTAAGCATATTGATGCTGAAGGGCTACGAGTGAAGTTTGGGCGTACTGATCATCACGTAAGCGTAAAATACCGTTATAGCCTAGGTGAGTTTGATTCGACGCTATCTACACTTGACGATCTTGCCCGTGAGTTAGGTGGTGAGGAAGTGTCTTAGCTAACGTGAAAAAGCTAACCAATTCAGCGATATATACAAAAAAGGGCCAGACAATTGTCTGACCCTTTTTTTAATAAAAACGTGATTAACAGTCTTTATCTTCAGCGTCTACGCCTTCTTTCACATCTTCACAAGCGTCTTCAACGGCATTACCTGCATCGGTAACGATCTCGTCTAGTTCTTCGCCTGCGTCTTCCGCTTCACCGTCACCACAAGCTGCTAGTGATAGTGCAAATGCTGATGCTACTAGTACCTTTGATAAGTTTTTAAATGAAAACATATCCTTACTCCTTTTTCCTATTAAAATACTTCTAAATCTTAGGCCCTTGGTGCTCTACCACGTAACGCATTAGCGATAAGTGAAATTACTAGCAACGCGATAAACACAAAGAAAAGAAACTGTGCTATACCTGTTGCTGCACCTGCGATGCCTCCAAAACCAAAAACTGCTGCAATAATGGCGATGATAAAAAATGTGATTGCCCAACCTAACATAACTAAATCCTCGTATTGCTTCCGTTACTTTCATAATTACTAATGCTAGCTTCATGCCTAGTTTTTAAGATATTGATTTAAATGGTTAAATTTTAATTTTGACGAGATTTTTAAAGTATATCTGTTAGTAGTTAAGGTCACGATTACACGAACTTATGCATTTTTTACATGATTTATTGTTCAATATTTACCGGTGAAAACAGTCCAATCTCGCTGAAAGAGAAATCTCTGTCGGCACCTTTTATCAATAGCGAAAAATTAAGGGCAGGGAGCTGTATTAGGATGTCAGTTTTGGGTGCGTGAATGTCATATCTGTCACTTTGCTAAATGTGTATTATTGTTCCACTACTTTAATAATTTCAGGTGTGCCGTGGTGAAACTTATTTGTTTGCTTGCATATGAAGGAATGGAACTGCTGGACTTTGCGGGGCCTCAATCCGCTTTTTATGAAGCTCAGCAAGCGATGGAGGATAGCTATCAACTGAAGGTTGTTGGATTCGATGAAAATGCTGTCCGATGTGAAGCAGGCCTTCTCATCACCCCCGCAATATCATTAAGTGAAATAACCGCGTGCCACACATTAATTGTACCAGGAGGAAAGGGAGCAAGAAGCTCAACAGTAACATCTACGCAGTTAGAAGGTCTAAAGCAGTTAATGTCGCGCTCAGAGCGAGTTGCATCCATATGCACAGGCGCGTACTTGCTTGCACGAGCGGGGTTACCCCAAAATACTAAAGTCGCAACGCACTGGGCATTTGTTAATCATTTGCAGCAAGAATACCCTTTGCTCAATATCGAGCGGGAAAAGCTATTTGTAGATGATGACAAATATTGGTCTTCTGCAGGGGTCACATCAGGAATAGATTTAACGCTACGTCTGATAGAATTAGATTATGGTGCTACGTTAGCGCATCATGTTGCAAAGCATTTAGTGGTTTACTCAAAACGTTCTGGAAACCAAAAGCAATTTTCTGATGTACTGAGTATTCAGAAACCCAGCTCCGATCGAATGGCTATCATTACTCAATGGATTGGCGAGCATATTGATGAAGTCATTACCGTTCAGCGTTTATCTGAGTTGGTGCATGTAAGCGAGAGACAGTGTCATCGGCTCTTTTTAAAAGAAACGAATATGACACCAGCACAATATGTAGAAAAATATAGAATGCAGATAGCCAGTGACCTCTTGGCTACTACGCAACGAGAATTGAAATCTATTGCACTAGTTGTTGGTTTTGAAACTTATAACGGGTTTGCACGTGCATTTGAAAGGTGCTTTTCAGTAACGCCATCAGCGTACCGAAAAGCATTTTTACTAACTAGTTAACTATCTCGAAATTTCAGGAAGGGAATTAGCTTTAGTTTCCATTTTTAGGTTCTAAAGGCTCCGACAAGACTTCAGTTACAGTAAAGGCATTTTTACCCAAACTCGCTTTATCATTCGCCATTTTGACGTCTATCGTGAAGTAAATATCATTTATCTGTGTTTTCACCACGTCATTCGAGCTGGGCACCGCCATAGGTTGGGCAACTTCATCACAGCCAGACATTGTGCATTGCCTGTCTGTTTGAAATGCAACGGGCTCGTCATTTTTCGCCACAACTTCTCTTGCCAAAATGGGCTTTTTATCTACATTTGTTTTCACAATTGCTAAATAATTAAAGCCTTGCTTTTGAGCAATTTCCGCTGCGCGATAAAGCGCATACTGCTGAACCTTGTCGGCGGGTGTTTTGTCAGTCGCCTTAAATAGAACCTTGTATTCACTTTCAGAAATTTTTTCGCTGGAGTAGCCATACGCCGCTTTAGTGCTTGCGGATTTATAAGGCGTTGGGGTTGCGACAGGGGTCGATGAACAACCTACCATGGCAAGGCTTAATACCGTACCAACACAGGCTATTAGATTACGGCTTTTTTTTATGTTGCTTTTGTTGTTCATCTCACATATTCCTTAGTACTGTGATCACTGAAACAAGGACAATAACGCAGTTCTACCTAGTGCCGTTAAAGCTTGGTTGCGTTTTGCTTTGGGCTTCGCATCTACCGCGCCTTTATACGCTCCAAGAGCGGCAAGGCCAATTAACGTTTCGGGTTTACCCATCATCAGCTTACATTGCCTCTTTGCTTGTGTAAGTGCAACATCTGCATGATGTTTTTGCGAAAAATAAGCATGTTCTTTATGGGCGATGTCGCGCATATTGGCTTTCAAAAAGATGTTCATTGCTTTTACCTCACGGTTGTTCAACGGTCCGCATAGCGCCACTAAGCTTGTTTTCTACCCGAAAACTCGTCGCCACGTTTGAATGAGTCTGCTAAAGCTCAAATAATTAAAAGCATTTTGTGCAAGCCTGAATAAAGCATAGGCAGCGGTGCTGTTTAAAACCAGTAGTACTAGCGGAACAACGACGTAGTGAACGCCTATGTTATGAAGTATGGCGCCGATAGCGATGTTTAAAATAAGCCAGCATACGGTGCCCACTGCAAATGCCGCTAAACAGGCGAAAACAGTTACGAAGAAGCTCTTTTTAATGAGCATTAGCTCACTATTGGTTAGCTCTAAAAATGCCAATCCTTGTTCTTTTCGTTGTGCAAACGCATTTTTAAACGCTGATAAAATATCTGAAAAAGACGGATCAGGATAATTTTGCTTCGTGGACTCATTAGAGGTTGTTGATGTGGTGCGAGAATCTTCTTCATCTACTTTAAAATGAAGATTCGCCTGCGCCGCTGGGGGCGTCAGGCGAAAGGGATTTTCTGAACACAAATCAAAGTTTGCTTTTCGAAAATCTGGCGTGGTCATCGTATTACTTCTTGCGTAATAGTGATGTTACCAGCATACCAGCAGCAAATGCGATACCTGCAGCTGCTACTGGGTTCTCAATAGCATACTTGCGTACTTTTGATGCTTGCCACTTCTGCTGTGCTAGACGCTTTCTCGCTGACATATTTTCTGCAGACGACGATGCAGTGCGGCGGATGTTTTCCTCTGCAATACCTGCGCTATCTGCCAATTTGTCTACCGATGCGTGAAGAGATTCTTTCAGTTGGTCCGTTACTGGGTGACTCGGCTCAGCCACGCCGTTAGTACTGTTACTCTTAACTGTTTGCGGTTTTGCTGAAGCTTGTGTAGCCATAATACTCTCCTTAATATTTTGGGTTCAAATATAAAGGTGCAACTGGTGTACCAAACTATTAAGTGTATGATTTTTATTGTTTAATTTTTTTTTAAGATAGAAGGGAGAAGATAATGTCTGCAAGTCTCACACACTGTTCGTGCATTCTTATGTAATATTTTCTTGGTCGGTACAGCTAGCTGCTTAACTTATAAAGTTTTAAAGCGTAAGCAGCTACATAAATGTTTTTTACCCCACAACTGATGCTAAGTCATCCTTAGTAACAGGCTTAAGCAACGCGCTATTTATTCCTATTGATGACATTGCCTCGGTGTCGGCTTCATGGCCGCTTACAATGGTAAGCATGGCTTGCGGTAGTTTTTGTTTCAGTTCGCTCGCAAGGTCATAGCCATCATAATCTGGTAGGGTGAGATCCATCAAAATGTGGTCAAAGCTCTGTTCTTCGGCCGCCTGCAGTGCATCAGCGCCACAGTACTGAGTAGTAACAGTGTGTCCCAAGTGGGAAAGAAACAATTGAAGCAACTCCGCTGCATCTTCGTCATCTTCTATGACAAGTATGTGCTTATTAATGGGTCGCGCATCGCCATTTTCAGATGTTGAGCCCTGTTGCTTTACTTGTGCAAGCTCAGTTGGCGACTGTGGTAAAGTATTGTCTTCAGGCGCGTAAGGTTTATCCATCGGCATATCAGCTATCTGCGCTTCCACATTAGTGAAGGTTACGTGATTGCCAGGAGGCAGATATTGCGAGAGTAGGTTGGCCAGTGCGAAACGGTCGATGGGTTTTCCTATCACATCATTGAACCCTTCACGAATTAACGATTCTCTTAGCCCTTTACGGCTGGCTGCTGTAACCGCAATCACTGGAATATCCTGCCCATGTCTTCGTATGGCGTGAAGTGCTTCTATACCATTCATTACAGGCATATGGATGTCCATTAAAACAAGGTCAAAGGGTTGATTATGTTCATCTGCCTGTAACACTGCCTCAAGGGCCTTCACACCATTTTCAGCGTAGCTGATATCTGCTTGAGATTGACTTACAAGGTGTCCGGTAAGTCGTCTAATTTCACGTAAATCATCAACAATCAATACGCGCCCAGTTACGTTTAAACTCATGCTGCTGGATTCAACAGGTTGAATCTGGCCAAGTTCAAGCTCGACTCTAGGCTGTGATTTAATATCGCCGGGGTTGATATCAAAAGTAAATATACTGCCTTCACCCAAGCGAGACGTTACGTTAATGTCGCCGCCTAACTTAGTTACCAGCTCTTTACAAATTGCAAGCCCTAATCCCGCTCCACCATGGTTAGCGCGCATCACATCTTCAATCTGCTCAAAGGGCTGAAATATATTAACGAGTTTATCTGGCGGCATGCCTATGCCAGTGTCTTCTACAGAAAACCTCAGTAATGAATGCGCCGAATCATTTGAGTCGGACTCGTCCAAGGTAATGGTAAGCGTAATACTTCCCTTGTCCGTAAATTTCACGGCATTGGAAATAAGGTTCAATAAGACCTGGCGTAGACGCGTAGGATCGGTATGAATAAACTCAGGTATTTTAGTGTTTGAAACAACGTGCAGGCTTAATCCCTTGTCCTTGGCGTTTAAGCGCATTAACGAGTGAATGTCAGTCAAAAATGCGCTTAGGTTAACTTCTTTGATGTTCAGTTCTAGCTTTTCAGCCATAATCCGAGACATATCTAATAAGTCATTAAGAAGGCTTAACAGATGCTTTCCGTTAGAGTGAATAATAGATAGCTCTTGTTGGAAAGGGCTGTTTCTTGCGTCGTCGATAAGCAGTTCTGTGTAGCCAAGAATAGAGGTGAGGGGAGTGCGAAGTTCGTGACCTAAATGGGCGAGAAATTTATCTTTTGCTTTGTTTTTCTGCTCAACTTTACTTCGTTCAATTCGCTCGTTTTCTATATCCCGACGAACCATTGCGTAGCGAATGGTACGCATAAACCGCGGCGATTCTATTTCTGATTTTTGCAAGTAGTCAGCCGCACCAGCTCGCATCACCATTTCATCAACGGTGGCGTCAGACTGGCCAGTAAGAATTACCACAGGTAAGTTGAACTGATTAGATTTTAAAACGCCCAATACATCAATCGCATTTTCTGCACCAAGCAGATAATCTAGTAAGCATAAATCGAAACTTTGCTTTTTCAGTGCGTCTACCGCATCTATGCTGTTTGTCACCCACGTTAATTCAAACGTAGGTGACTCACATAGCGCTAGATAATCAGAGGTTAAAAAGTAATCATCTTCATCATCCTCTACCAACAGAACTTTTATAATCTCTGACATCTAGTACCTCTTTTACCGATGCGGTATTTTTAGAATCTCGATTGAGTAACAATTTTGGTCTGTCACCAATTTAACTAACCTTTAATTGTTTACTCGTGTGGTAGTTCCACGAACTCTATCCAGTAACGACCGAGTGCGCGCATTAGTTCAACTAAACCTTCAAAGTTTACAGGTTTAGTAATGTAAGATGCGCAACCTAGATCATAACCGCGAAGCATATCTTCTTCTTCTTTCGATGTTGTTAGAATTACAACGGGAATACTGCGTAATTTAGGGTCGTTTTTTAGCTCTTGCAGCGCTTCTCTGCCGTCTTTTCGCGGCATATTCAAATCCAACAAGATTAGGCTTGGTCGAGGTGCAGACGCAGGGTCTGTATATTTACCTTCATGTCGAAGAAACTCTAATAACTCTACGCCGTCTTCAACGCAAAAAAGATTGTTTAAAACACGGCTCTCTTTTAGCGCATCAACGGTTAACAAACGATCATCTTCATCATCGTCTGCCATAAGTATATTGATGGGTTGAGATTGTTTACGCGTCATTGTGTGTTTCTCCGTTATTGTTGCTCGAACCAAATGGTTCGCTGTCTTTAGGCATTATTATCGAGAACGTGGCCCCTTTACCCGGGGCGCTAGTTGCGGTTATTTGTCCGTTGTGTCGCTCTACAATTCGACGACAAACGGCAAGTCCTATTCCTGTACCCTTGTATTCACTTCTACCGTGCAATCGTTGAAAAGGGGCAAATATTTTTTCAGCAAAAGATTGATCAAATCCTATGCCATTGTCTGAAACGGTTATTTTTGTCCATTCGTATTCTTCGGAAAGTAGCAAATCTTTCGTTTCTTCTTCTGTCGCATCCTGTGCAGACACATTCACGACAGGTGTCACCCCCTCACTTTGGAACTTCAACGCGTTAGAAAGAAGATTCAAAAATACTTGTTCCAATTGAGACTTGTCACCGCGAACCGTGGGTAAATCGCCAACGTTAATTTGCGCTGACTTTTCGGCAATGGCAATTTCTAAGTCGCCCAGTATGCTTTCTACCGCTGTCTTAAGGTTAACGTCGTCAAAATCTTTACCTCGTGTGGAAACGCGAGAGAAGGCGAGAAGATCAGAAATCAACATCGACATTCTCTCTGCAGCATTCAGCATGCGCGCGAGATAGTCCTTGCCACGTTCGTCTATCACATCGTTGTAGCCCGACTCCAAACGGTTGCCAAATGCGCGTATTTTCCTGAGGGGTTCTTGAAGATCGTGTGACGCAACAAATGCAAAATCTTCTAATTCTCGGTTACTTCTTGCTAATTCATCTGAGTAAACACTCAGCTCTTGTGTTCTATCAGCAATCCGAGATTCTAAGTCCTCATTGACCGATTCAAGGTCTGCCTGATATTTCTCGTGTTCACGAGAATTGATTTTCAACAACAAGAACACAGTGATGATAAGTAACAGCGTGGTTGCCGAAGAAATGATCAACGTATTAACGGAGTCTCGCCTTAGGCTCATTAAGTTGGCTAAATGAGTGCCCTGCATATCTCGTTCTGAGCCGTCAATCTCTCTGAATATCCTTTCAAACTGCTTGTACAGGTTTATACCTTTGTCGCTATTAACTAAAATAACAGCTTGTTGCTCATTGCCAGCCTTATAAAGTTCAACACCTTCAATTACTTCGTTGACTTTCTCTTTGGTTAAGGCCAGAAGCTTTTCAATGCGAGCCGACTGTTCTTCAATGTCTGAAGAAAAAGAACTGACTTCAACTTCATCCATTAACTCGCCTATTACACTTAGGGTTTCGGTGTAGTCAGTGAGATATTCCTCGTCGCCGGTAAGCATATAGCCGCGTTGACCTGATTCAACGCGAAGTACAGCAACATGAAGGCGATTAACCGCATTGATGACACGGTTAGTAGTAAAGAGTCGCGCTTCTAGTGCAGAAAGGTCATTTAGCGTACTTACTACGTAGAATGAATTGGCGGTAATAACCACGATGACCAGTACAACTAAAATTATCCAACTATAAAGCGAAGACAATACTTTAGTAATCATTTACTTAATCCGTAACACTGCCACTCAATTCTGATGTCATATCAGCAAGAGTATGGCTGCAGTCTTTAGCACTGCTTATTATTTTATCCAGCGCAGCCAGCGCCTTTTCAGGTGCAACGTCGCCATTTAAGGCCATCTTTACTAGCTCTGCTTGCATAGAAATTCGGTTTAGCGGCTTGCGCGCGTCGTGCACATAAACACTTAGCCGAGAAAATTCTTCGCTAGTCATATCGAATACCTCTTCTACTCGTCTTTACTTAAATCACCATACGCGTGAAGGCGGTTGTATAGCGTTTTCGTACTAATACCCAGCATCTCAGCGGCAGTTGTTTTGTTACCGTTAACTTTTTCCAACGTGGCATAAATAAGTTCTTTTTCCACGTCTTCAATGGTTCGACCCGCTTGCAGAGCAGGCGTGGTGCTCTGTTTCTGCGCAAAAGGTGATTCTATGGTTTTTGGTAACTCAATTTCTGATTTTTCTGGGTCGCTCATAATGGCTGCGCGATGCACGAAGTGTCTTAACTCACGTACGTTCCCAGGCCAATCGTATGCTTGTAATGTATCTAATTGGCTTTCTTCCCACTTGAACTTAGAGCCGTTATCTTTGTTGAACTCAGCAATAAATGTCTTTGCTAGCAAAGGAATATCTTCCTTTCTTTCACGCAGGGGAGGGATGGTGATAGGAAAGACCGCAAGCCTGAAATAAATGTCTTCGCGCAGCACTTTGCTTTGTGCAATCTCTTCCATAGTTCTGTTAGTAGCAGAGACTACGCGACAGCTAACAGGAATTGTCTTTGTTCCGCCAACACGGATAACTACTTTGTTTTCCAAAACGCGTAAGAGATTAGGCTGCATATCAATAGGCATCTCTGTGATTTCATCTAAGAAAAGCGTACCGCCTTGCGCCTGTTCGAATACACCTTCTTTACGTCCCACAGCGCCGGTAAATGCGCCTTTCTCGTGACCGAACAGTTCACTGCCTATAAGTTCTTTTGAAAAGGCACCACAGTTAGTCGCAATGTAAGGACCTTCACTTTCTGAAGCGCGGTGAATGGCTGCGGCTACCACCTCTTTACCTACACCACTTTCACCAAGAAGCATCACGTTCGCGCTGGTTTTGCTAACGCGAGAGATAAGTTTGTACAGCTCCTTCATCACTGGTGATTCACCAATGAGTAAGTCAAAATGCTTTTCAATCTTTTCTTCCGCTGGAGCCTTTTCCTTGGGTTTTTGACTTAAAACAGCTTCGATTTCTTCCCGTTGGATTGGCTTAACGAGATAATCAACAGTAGGACCACACAAACCCTTAATCACACTTTTTACCGAAGGGTGACCTGTTATCAATGTCACACGAGGGCGCTTAGGAAGTGCGTCTAACTCGTTGAATAAGTGCGCACCGCTTCCGTCTGGTAACATAAAATCAAGCAAAACGTGGTCAAAGGTTTCTTTCTCTAACCAATCGCGGGCTTCTTTGAGTGTGGCAGCGGTAAGTACTTCGTGGCCAAGAAATTCGATGATAGTACATGCGACTTCTGTAAATTCGGCGTCGTCATCAACTAAAAGTACGGTAAGCACGTGGATGTCCCTCTCTTTCGTTTCCTATTCAGAAAAAATTTGGAATAGAATCAATGTTATAGTTTTATCATACGCTATCAATCATGAAATGCTAAAGCGTTAGTTCATAGGTAGATACATTTAATATCTTAAAAAATATGACAGCATTAGTTGCAAGAAAAATTCTACATCACATTTTTGTAAAATTTTTACAGTTGCCTTCATTTTTTCGGCAAATTTTACTCTACATATCAGGTGCATCTGCAAAAAGCGTACCTGTCTTCTGAAATAGGGGATAGGAGGCTGATGGCATATTTTTCGCACATTTTTCTTTGTATGTAGCTTCTAGGAAACAAGAGTGATGCAACGACGTTGATATCATTTTCGACTAAAAATTAGGCGCGGAGGCTGGCTGAAAAGATAGACGTTCACGCTAAAGGTGACATCAAAGGAATTGAAAATGTGGGGAAAAACAGCTGAAAGATCAATGACCTTATATGAGCTGCTAGGGAAAATGCAGCCAAGGGCGAGACAAGACGTATTCGAGTTTGCCGAATTTTGGGATGTGATGGAGAAACGAGGATTCGGTCCGATGTTGGCGCTCCCATCTTTTATCGCTTGTACCCCCATTGGTGCGATACCTGGTATCCCTTCCTTAGCGGGTGGGACGATTTTACTCATTGCATTGCAAATTTTACTTGGTCGCAGGCACCCTTGGTTGCCGCAAAAAGTCATGGAGTTACAATGCGATGCAGATCAGCTTCGCTATATGGTCGAAAAAGTGAAGCCTTATGCAGTAAGAGTAGATCGTTTTTTAGTGCCTCGCTGCTTTTTTATGCGGCAGCCTGTATTTCGCTCGCTTATTGCATTGTGCTGTGTGGGATGTGGCTTCGTCATGGTTCCTCTTGAACTGATCCCTTTTATGGGGCTCATCCCAGCCTTTGCAGTATTTATCATGGCAATAGGAATGGCCACGGATGATGGTGCTGTCGCGCTGGTAGGTGTTTCAATCTCGCTCTTTGGCTTTATTCTTGGATTTGAACGAATAGCGGCAGCCCTTGGTTAACTGCCTGCTATTCTGTACAAGAGTCGAGCATAAAGTCTGAGGAGGGAAGATTCATCGTTTGATACCTGAGTTCACCGATAAATGCACGGGCTGCAGGTCCAAGCGTGTCACCGTCTTCAAAAGATAAATAAAGAAGGGCTTTGCGCAATGCCGCATTATTATCAAGAGGAAGGGGGACAAGGGTACCGTTTTCTAATTCATCTTTAATTATAGCAATTGGAAGCCAGGCAAAACCTAATCCTTGAGCAATAATATCCAACGACGTTCTTACATGGCTAACGGTCCAGCGTTGCTCGGCACCCAGCCAGCCTACATCAGCCTTACGCTCTGCAGAAGAGTCCCTCACAACGATTTGGCGATGAGCTTTGAGGTCTTCCAATGTAAGGGTTCTATTTAGCTGATGGAGAGGGTGGTCGGCATGAGCGACTGCAGCAAACTCGATTTCGCATAGGTCTTCGCTAAAGCCACTGGGAAAAACAAACGGCGATATCCCCAAATCTACTTTTCCATTACTTAACAGTGAGTTTGCACCACTTAATACAGTTTCCTCGATTTCAATGCGCAATAAAGGGAACTCGGCTGACACTTTAGCAAGCACGTTGTACAGCAATTCAGAGGGGAAAATAATGTCGACGGCAATACGCAGTGTTGTTTCTGTGCCGGATTGTAGACTACTGGCCACAGCTTCAAGCTTGTGAGCTTCGTTTAGCAAAAACGACGCCCGTCGATACATAAGTTCGCCTTGAGGCGACAACTGTACCTTGCGCCCGATGTTCTCAAATAGTGAAACACCAATTGCGTTTTCGAGCTTTTGAACTGCGTGGTGAACGCTTGATTGACTTTTATGAACTTCAGCAGCAGCCTGATTAAAGCCGCCGGCATCGACGACGGCTTTAAACATGCGCCACTGTTCTAACGTAGATTTAAGCATACAGCGCCTTTAAACTCTTATATAGCGCTACTTATAGCACACACGTGCTTAGTAAGTCATTTCTGGTTTACTTCATTTATCGTGGGTACCGGGCAGGTAACAACCGATACATTGTCGTATCCCATTTTTATCAATTGCTCTGCTGCAAGCTTTGCACGCACGCCCGATGCACAGTGAATATAAAGTGGCGTTGAAGCATCCTTAAACTGTTCTAAGGCTTTCATTTCAAGCACACCTCGTGGAATGTGAAGGGCTGAAGGGACGGGCTGATTTGCGACCTCAGCGGCTTCTCGCACATCTATAAGGGTGCCGTTGTTACTGCGACACTCGCTTGCAGCTTGCTGGGCTGTTACGGTTCGTAAGTTCACGTCTATGTTTTCAATTCGAGTTTTAATATCTAAAAGCATATTTTTCCTTTCTCGCTCAGTTGAACTAAACTAATTATTAAATAAGTAAAATCTAATGTAAGTATATTGGCGTAATAAAACAATGTAAAATACAGGAATTCGTCGCATAAAATGGCAAGTCGGCAAATTGTCTTATACTTTAGTATAGTAAATGGCTAAATTGGTGCCGAAATACTTTACAGATAGAGAGTACTTATGTCCGAGGATATGGTAATAGGTTCAGATGATATAATGGAACACGCTGCGGAAGCTGAAATCTTCCTCAAGCAATTTGCGAACAAAACGCGCCTTATGGTGTTGTGTTCGTTATTGAAGGAGGAAAAGTCGGTTACTGAACTTCTCGAAGTCGTCAGCGTTTCTCAACCCGTAATTTCTCAACACCTCGCATTATTGCGAGAATCCAAAATGGTGGCCACTAGAAGAGAAGGTCAAACGATTTACTACCGCTTAGCAGATGAACGCGTTAAGCGATTAATTGCTTTAATGTATGAATTCTTCTGCGAGTGATAGCTCCATATCTTTAAAAGCTACAATGTCCGCTAAAAAAACGGACATTGTGTAGCACCTAGTTTGTTCGAACGTTTCAGTTAACCCTATCTCAATGTAAACGTTACCCAGTTACTATTCACTATCACCATTGAGTTGCTCACACAACATAGGTATATAGCCTTCTTCAGAAATTTTATCGCTTTCGACTTCAGGCCTATCTTCTAGTTCATCGTGGCTTAAGTTGACAACGACATTGTGTGCTGCCCAGTCAATACTTTTTATGTCACTTGGCAACAAAGCTAGATGTTTACCACCTGGAAGCCAGTTGTTGGTATCAACCACAAGCATTACAATTTCCCAACTTCGGGTATCGATAATAAAATTACTGATATGCCCTACATTGTCAGTGGTCGTTGCTACCTCATAACCTCCAACCTCACCAACTGCTCTTAAGTGGTTAGTCGTTTTTTGAGGGTGCAAGGTATCTGATTCTTCGGCTCTTTGTAACTCAACCAGTTCATTGGGATGTGCAAACTCTCCCCATGCGCCGGGGCCAATCCAGTAATACCCATAGCCGAAATATTTAAAAAGATTCTCTTCGTATTCGCGAGAAACGGGTTTGTGTTCATCGATAGAAGGGCTGTTTTTTAGGGTTTCGACGGTCATATTGATATGAACGGATTCACTCTCTGCTTCGAGCTGGGTAACAGAAATTGGAGAGATAACTACCTTGCGACTAAGGGGGAGCCAAGTGTTGGTGTCTGCGACTAAATAGCGCACGGTAAAGGTTTCGTCGTCAAAAAGGATATCGCGGATGCCGCCCACTTTGTCATCCAAAGCATGGATAGAAAAGTGAGTAAGCTGTTTTGAACTAATGATCATCGTTGCGCCTCCTTTGCATGGGCTTGTTTTCACAGAGCACTACGATAATTGGCAGTTGGCTCTGTATTACTCTAAGTGTAGACAGTCCTTAACGTTTCTTCATTTTGTTCTTGCCAGAACTTGATTGAGATCATTTGTTTTAGAAACAAAAAAGCTCGCCGAAGCGAGCTTTTTAGCAATGATACAGCATTAGGCTACATCGAATTCTTCATCAGAATAATCTTCGTCATAATCTGATTGGTTGCTTGCACTGCTGTGAAGTGTATAGAAGTGCTTTTTGCCTCTCGCTAATCTGACGTATTTTGCCCAGGCTTTTTCTAGGTTATTGCTAGCTTCAACCTTACCATTGATGAAATCGACGAAATGCGTCTCATCATCACTTTCAGGTGAAAGTTCGCCACTTTCAAGTCCTAACAATGTCTTGCCGTAGTTGGTTAGAATATCGGCTTCAGTAATACTGAAGTCACCTGATTTACGAAAACCATAGGGAAATTTCTGACGATCGATATAAGGTTTTGCAGATTGTCGAATAGCTAAACTTTTCATGTTGTACCCAACGTAATGTTTTGTTCAGCGCACTTTTAAGATAATTAAAAACGAAGATAAAACAAAAGATTTTTCTCTTATCAATAAAAAATTTTTAACGGTATAAAATCTAACAATAAATTTCATATTTCGATTAAAAAGCACACAGAGCGTGAGCGGTTAAAGCTTTCATCCTGAAAAATTTAAGCTTCTGAAATCTATGCTAAATTTCTAATTTTCTTCATGGGGGCAGCACGGGGCGCCACGGTGATATGAGCGTAAATGAGTTACCTGGTAAAAGTCTATGTGAATTGGTGATGAGAATAATCAAAAATTCTTATCGCTACGATGATTAAAATTCGTTTTCTATTTTGCCGCTTAGGATAATAATTGAGGTGTGTTAACAACCCAGAGAAGTCAATGAGTAAAGACTATCGTTACCAGCGTGATGAATGGGACTCGGTAGAAGAGGAAGATTTTCACGCTAAAAAGCCAAATTCCAAGCGTCAAAGTACTGTGAAGGAAAAGCAGAAGCGTGACTTGCAACGCCGTGACAAGCAGCGTCGCCTGCACCAAGAAGAGTATTAATTCAGCGAGTTGGTGAAATTTTGATAAAGCGTACCGTTTATGACGGTGCGCTTCTGTGCTTTTGTGTTTACATGCCGTATTATCTGTGTCAATTTAGTTTCACTTTGATTCGGTTGTACAACAAGCATGGATATACGCTTTCTCACCACATTTATAGAAGTGGCGAAAACTCGTCATTTTGGTAAAGCGGCAGAAAACCTTTACCTTACTCAATCAGCAGTCAGTGCTCGAATAAAGCTACTTGAAGAGTATTTTCATACCACGCTTTTTATTAGGCAACGAAATAGTATTCAGCTTACTCAATCAGGCGAGAAATTGTTGCCTTACGCTAAGCAATTGTGTGCAAAACTGAATGAGGCTAAGCAAGAACTTCAAATTCAGTCCTCTGAGTACGTGGTATGCGGCGCCACACAGTTGGCCAGTGAACTTCTACTCCCTCAGATCTTGAGTCATTTACACAATACATTTCCCGATTGGTCAGTGAAGGCAGAAGTACTCACCTTAGATACACTATCAAGGCAACTTCATGAACGCGTGACAGACCTTTCTTTTTCTACCGAGCCGTTGAAATCTGAAGAAGTGAACAGCGATGTATTGCTTGAGCAAGACTTAGCCCTTTATCGCATTGGTGAGGTAACAGACGTCATTGATGCCGCTGATTTTGTAGCTATTGATTGGGGTACAAAAGCGAGAGATTGGCTACTGACAGCTTACCCTCAACTTCGCGACGCTAAATTAAGAACAAATTCGTTAAGTCTTGCACTGAATAATTTACAAGCTGAGGGTGGCATTGCTGTACTGCCTACTAATGTTGAGAGTCAGTTGCCAGAAAACGTAAAAGTGACAAAGATTGAATCGCTAGAAAACGTATCCTTTAAAGTATACGTACACAGCATGAAGCAAGTTAGGCGAGTTGGCCTAGCTGAGATAATTGAAAGCGTAATTAAAGCGTGTTAATCGCTAGCTAATGAGCTTACCCTCCGTGCTTTATTTAAATAGGCATGGTTACGACAGAATTTAAGAGAGAACCTTATGTCACAACTACATCCTTTATTGGAAAAAAACGCATTTCAACGCCTAGAAGCAAGCCTTGCGACAATTAAAGCTGAAGAAAAACTCTTTATTTTAAAGGACGAGCACGGTTGCGTTATGCTAACAACCGATGAAGAAGATGGGGTTCCTGTTTGGCCAGATGCAGAACTAGCACTGCTATGGGCGACAGAAGACTGGGCGCACTGTGAAGCAATGGAGCTAAGCACTCAAGAGTTCCTTACAAAATGGGTGCCTGGTATGACTCAAGACGAACTAATGGTTATTGTATGCCCAGTACCTGCTGAAGAAGGTGAGGTCATTACTCCAGAAGAGTTTGCCGAGTATCTATAAGGTGTGATCTCAAGGGCTAATCAAAGGGTAAATATTCATTAAGCAGCATGGGACATGAGGCAACAATTTCAGATTGCTAGAAATTTTGTTTAATAGTGTTCCCGTAATTGATAACCCAAGGAGGCGTTATGTTTACTGAACAACCCACAATGAATAGTCTATTCAGCCAGCTCGGTTTAGGAAGTTCTGATGAGGAAATTGCTGAGTTTTTTGAAACACACCGAGGGCTGAATAAGAGCCAGCACCTTCACGAAGCTTCCTATTGGAATGAAAGTCAGTCTGCGTTTTTGAAAAACGCGATTATTGAAGATGCAGCCTGGGCTGAGGTAATAGATCAACTTAATGCTGAGCTTCACGAATAGAGGTACGGCCTCTATTCTCTTATCCATCCAGTTAACTTTCTCTGCGTTAAAATAAGGTAGTATCTGTTTTGTTGCACCCATCTGCTGACGATTTGTGGTTTGTTCCGCTAGGCGGAACTGGTGAAATTGGGATGAACCTCAATTTGTACGGCCACGATGGACAATGGCTGATGGTTGACTGTGGTGTATCTTTTGACGAACCTCTCGTTCCTGCTTATAAAACCAACGGCCCCGGGGCTGATAAAAAAGCTTTTAACGGTGTGACGCATCGCGTTGTCGCACCAGACCCATCATTTATCGCTAAGCAGAAAGATGCACTGGCTGGCATAGTTATCACACACGCTCATGAAGATCATGTGGGCGCAATACCTTATCTCTGGGATCGTTTTCAAAAGCCGATTTATACTACGCCTTTTACTGCTGAAGTGTTAAGGCGAAAGCTAGCAAGGAGCAAACTAGCAAATCGCATTACCATTATCGAAATGGATGGGGGAGATACAAAACAGATAGGGCCTTTTAGCGTTAATTGGCTTGCAATTACTCATTCTCTTCCTGAACCCTTTGCGCTAAAAATCAACACACCGGTAGGCACAGTACTGCATACCGCAGACTGGAAAATTGACGCAAACCCTATTACTGGGTTGCCGTTCGACGTTAACCTTTTCAAACACTTAGGTAATGATAATATTCTTGCCATGGTGGGGGATTCTACTAATGCGCCGAAGCCAGGATTTTCAATTTCAGAAAGAAACTGCTATGACGGTTTGTTAAGCACGATCGCACCCTTGAAAGGCAGAGTAGTGGTAGGCTGTTTTGGTAGCAACATTGCTCGACTTATTTCGTTAGCTAAGGTGGCGCAGAAAACCAACCGATACATGGCGCTATACGGGCGTTCACTCATGAATATGTACGGTATCGCTAAACAACAGGGAATTTGGCCAGATGACTTGCCGATTACCGACCCGTTTCACTTAGGTTATTTACCCCCGCACGAAGTGTTAGCGGTAGCGACAGGTAGCCAGGGGGAAAAGAATACGGCACTTGCACGCTTTGCAAAAGATAACCACCCCCACTTGAGCTTAGATAAGGGAGATACGGTGTTATTTTCCTCCATTGTTATTCCCGGTAACGAAGAGAGCGTGGGTCGATTGAGTAGAGCGTTAGAGGCAAAAGGCGTAAACGTTATTCACAGTGAGGATAGTACATTACCTATACATGCGAGCGGACATCCTTGTGAAGAAGAATTAAAGCTTATGTATCACTGGGTGAAACCTCACATTGCTATCCCGGTGCACGGCGAGCATCAACACCTTAAAGCACACGCGAATATTGCCAAAGCGTGTGGTGTGAAAAAGCACTATGTAGGGCAAAACGGTGATTTATACCGGCTCGCTCCTCAACCCAGTATTCGTCGTCAAGTGATACCGGTAGGGCGGATCCCAGTACAGCAAGACTAAAACGCCACCACCTAAAAAGGTTTTTTTCCACTTTGCTTGACGCGCTTCTCCGTTTCTCTCTTCTCACGGTTCTCATCGAATAGCTTTTAGATTTCAATGCGATAGTTAACGTTTTGAGGTTTGTAAAAACCTTGTTTTTCAAACTGCCCAAGATTCAAACATTCTGTTACACTTGGTTTCATAATAAAAATCTAAAACGTGCGACCCATTCTTGATGAGATGTTTCAACTATCTTTTACTGTTGGTTTTAGTTGTAAGCCTACAAGCGGTGGCTTCACCGCGATTGTCAAATCCTGTCTTTCAGTCTTTATCGACGAAGAATGGCCTTCCGCAAGATATTGTTAACGATATTGTTATAAATGAAGACGGTTTCGTTTGGATAGCGACAGAAGGCGGTTTAGTTCGTTGGGACGGCGTACGGACCAGGCGTGTCGCTGGACCCAATAATACGCTAATCGATTCCTCAATTTATAGATTGGCACTACAAGGCACCGAGGCGCTGTGGTTTAGTGTTTACGGCAGAGGTGTTTATTATCTTGACTTGGCCACGCAGGAAGTGGTTCAAATAGAGCCGACTTACTACCCTGATGTAGAAGGGTTTGTACAGCATGGTGAATCCTTCCACTGGCAAGACGATTCGCATCTCATTATTGCACTGGCAGAAGAAGTGCAAAGATTTAACACCCAGACCAAAACCTTGGATCGAGTAGCCAAACTACCTGAGCGGTTATTAGGCAACAATCAAAGTATTCGCGCCGCGATAACGATTGAAGATACCTTGCTCGTGGCTACGACATCGGGTGTATATGTTAAAGATATCACCGAAGTGGAACAGCCTTTACAACCACTTGAATACCTAGGCGATATTCCAGAGAATATTGACAACACCAACGCAAAGTTCTTGCTATTAGATCAGAACGACAGGGTATGGATTTCCACTGTTCTTGGTGTTTTTGTGGCGTCAAAGCAGGATTTTCTGAAGCAGGTACGTGGGCAGAAAGACAATGTATTTACACAAGTCGTATCTGACAGAAATGTATGGAAACTGGTGCAATACAAAGACGATGCGTTTTGGATGGGCACCAATAAAGGGCTCTACCAGCTCAGTAAAAAGGCCAGTGGCTGGGAGTACGAACATATCCTAGAACCGCACAATGGCTTTACTGAAATATCAGATAAAAAGATAGCGGCAATTGCAAAGGACGAGTCAGGAAACCTTTGGTTAAGCTCAGTTTATGCTGGAGCTCTATATTTCGGGATAAAAAGCGCTGACATTTTTGCCATTCAAAACGAACGTTCAGATGAAGAGAAAACGCTGACGAGTCACGTTGTGTGGGCGCTCGCTGAAACAGAGCCCAACAAGCTTTGGATTGGTACGGAAAACGGTCTTAATCATTACGATTTTGCCACTAAGTCGTCTAAGAAATATCTCTATTCAGAAAGCGATTTAGCGGTGGTCGGCGAAGGCGCTGTTGATAGAATTATTCCCACACCAGATGGGCGACTATTTTTATCAACTTACAATGGTATTCGACTATTTGACCCAAGTACCGGTGATTCTCAGCGACCTGAAGTTTTAAGCGGTGGAGATGACAAGGAGTTTGATGCTTATGGTACAGGCGCAATGTTGTCTGATGACGGCATTCTCTACTTTATAGGGCATGAGGGGTTTCTTAAATATGATGTGAATGAGAAAGCCATTGCTCCGCTTGAACTCGATCCTCGCGTTTTTGATATTAACTTCTCAATAGGTTTTCTTGGGCAATCTAAATACCATAACAATAGATTGTTTTTTGCCACAGAAGGTGGCTTGTGGTTAATAGATCCTGAAACCTCTCAGCACGAGTTAGTCTACCGGTTTTCAGAGATGCAGCGAGGACGAGATCGTTCAATTTCCTCATGGGTCATCGACGATATGGGAGTACTATGGCTTGCATATAACGGCGTAGGATTAGTCGGGGTAGACGCCGATACTTTCGAGCCTTTGTATAATCTCAACGATTCTAATATTTTACTTTCCAATATTGTCTACGGTTTGCAAAAAGATGAATCAGGCAACATATGGTTTAGCTCACACAAAGGGCTACACAAATACGACCCATCTACGGGGCAAATTAAGAACTTCATCTATGGGCGCGAGCTAAGCGTTTCTGAGTTTAACCAAGGTGCTTCACTTAAGCTGAAAGATGGTCGACTGGCGTACGGCTCTACCAGTGGCGCCGTTGTTTTCTCAGCATCTCAGTTAGAGAGTATGGAAGTAGGTAGGAGCTTACTAAGCAAACAGACCGCTATAACAGAAGTGGCGGTAGACAATAGAAAGCTTAATCAACCGCTCAAAAATTTAAGTGGGCATCATTTTGATTTAAATTATGAAGACTACGGGTTAACCATTCATTTCTCTTCACTGGCGATGTCAGGTATTGGGAAAGTTAAATACTACTACAAGCTGTTAAACGGCGAGCGCACCGTGACAGAAGGTGTAACTGACGATGCTAAAATCACTTTCACCAACATTGAGCCGGGGGATTACGTATTTTCTGTTGCACCCACGCCGGGAAGCTTTGACTTTAACGTACTGCCTGCTGAAATTACTCTACATATGCCCTACGCACCGCTGCGTTCTCCGCTCGCGTACGCAATATACGCAACACTCATTGTTGGCTTGTTTGTAGCGTATTTATTATCACGTCAACGCCAGTTATTTAGATTGCAGAAAGCGCAACAACAGGTGACGTTATTTAGTGATGCGTTCAGGCAAACCCGCGACTGGGTACTGATCTTCGATAAAGAAAAACGTCTGGTTGCCGCGAACCCTGCATTTGAGCATGTATTTGGCTTTAACAATAAAGAACCATTGCCTAAACAGCTGGCGCGACTTTATTTGCGCTACCCAAATCTAAACCGACACCTGTCAGGCAAGCTACCTGAAATGCAAGGTGGAGATTTTTGGAAAGACGAAGCGGTAATTGATGGTGCTGACGGCAAGCGCTACGACGTATTGATTGATATTACTGCGGTAAGTGGTGAAAGTAATGCGGCGGAGCATTATCTCATTGTTATCTCTGACATCACTGAACAGAAAAATGCCGAACGTAAACTACTGAAAATAGCCACATATGACAGTTTAACCGGGCTGGTTAATAGAACATTGCTATTGGATAGGCTCGAACACGCCATTGGGCTTGCGCGCCATCATGAACATCGCGTTGCGGTAATGTTCGTTGATCTGGATAGATTCAAGGGCATAAACGATTCGTTGGGGCATGATTACGGCGACAAACTACTGCGGATTGTTGCTAATAGAATGCGAAATCTTGTTGCAGAGTCGGGCACCGTGGCGCGATTGGGCGGTGATGAGTTTGTAATTGTTATAGAGGAAGTAACTGCTGATGACGATTTAAGCTCATTTGTAGCGCAAATTATTGAATCGGTAGAAACGCCTATTTCGTTAGCCGAAGAAGTGCTTCGTGTGTCCTGCAGCATTGGTGTCGCTTTTTACCCTGAAGACGCATCGGAACCTGCTGAGCTTATTAAGCAAGCTGATGTGGCCATGTACAGTGCTAAGAAAGACGCGTTAAGCGGGTTTACTTATTTTACTAGTGATATGAACGAGCGCGCGAAAACTCGACTACAGCTAGAAAACAAAGTGAAGCGCGCCTATTCCGATGATTGTTTCTTCAATCACTATCAACCAATTGTAGATGCCCGTACGAACACTACCATTGGTGTTGAGTTACTGCTTAGAGGACGACTTGAGAATGAGCCTCTTTACCCCGATCAGTTCATTCCGGTACTCGAAGAGTTGAAATACATTATTGAAGTGACCCGACAAGCCATGCGAAGAGCTGCCGAAGACTTATCTTCGTGGTATCGCCAAGGTTTTAATGGCTATGTATCGATTAACTTATCTGCACTTCATTTTAAGACGGAATTTGATTTAAGCGGTGTATTAAGCTTATTAAACGAGTTTGACTTACCCAAGGAAGCGTTTAGGTTTGAAATTACCGAAGGCGTACTGATGGATGACAGCGACAATGCGTTAAGACAGATAAGCCGTTTTGTAAAAGAAGGGTTTGTTCTGGCGCTGGATGATTTCGGTACAGGATACTCGTCACTGAGCTACTTAAAACGCTACCCGTTATCTGTACTAAAAATAGATAAGAGCTTTGTAAACGAAATGGCTCCCGGTAACGCGAATGAAGCGTTAGTAACTACGACGATCACGCTTGCAGGTAATCTGAACATGAGTTGTGTGGCAGAGGGTGTAGAAACTAAAGCGCAGGCAGATGAATTGATAGGCAAGTCGTGTTATTTCCATCAGGGGTATTTCTACGCTAAACCGTGTACGGCAGAAGAAGTGATGCCTTTGTTGTTTAAAACGTGGTCGTAGTGTTATCTCGGCCGCGTTTTTTCAACAGATAAGACCATAAAGATTCAAAAGCCAAATCTATAAGAAAACTAAATTTAGCCGCTCAAGCCTTGTTATTCACCGCATGGAATGTAAACGCTTGTTTAAAAAGCTTGTTTTTCAATAAAAAATAAGGCTTATTAGAAGTCTGTGAAATCATTGTAAAAATGAGCTACATTATAACAACATATGAGTGACCTATGCCGCTAGACATGACAGCAAACGCAAATACCACGGAAGTAATAACATCGCCATTAAGTATGTTGTACCACTGGGAACAAAGCCGTGGAGACGACGTATTTCTTACGCAGCCATTAAACGGTGAATACCACGATTACACTTGGAAACAGGTCGCCCAGCAAGCTAGGCAAGTAGCGGCGCGTTTACGTGAATTCAATTTCCCAAAGGGCAGCAGAATTGGCATTTTTTCTAAAAACTGTGCTGAATGGTTTATTGCTGATTTAGGCATAATGATGGCGGGTCATGTGTCGGTGCCAATTTTTTCTACAGCTGGGCCAGACACGGTTCAGTACGTGTTAAAACATGCCGACGTTCAACTACTTTTCGTGGGTAAGTTAGATAATACTGCAGAGCAGGTTGCATCTATTCCCTCGGAATATTTAACGGTTGCCTTTCCTTATCCAAACATTGCTACCAAACAGCAGTGGAAAGCGTTTATGGATATTGCACCGATTGCTGACTCTCCTGTTCCTGATATGGATGACCTGATGACCATCATCTATACCTCAGGCAGTACTGGTCAACCAAAAGGTGTGGTTCATAGTTTTAATACGGCTTGCTGGGCAGCGCGCAATTCGCTCGAACAATTAGGTATTAATCAAAACGACCGTACTATGAGTTATCTGCCATTAGCGCACATCACTGAGCGTGTTTTGGTTGAGCTTTCAAGTTACTACAGTGGTGGAAAAATACACTTCGTTGAAGATCTTTCAACGTTTCAGCGTGATGTCGGCCATTGTCAGCCAACATTATTTATATCTGTACCTCGTCTATGGACTAAGTTCCAAATGGGCGTGCTGGCAAAAATGCCGCAGAAAAAGCTAGATACGTTACTCAAAATTCCAATTTTGAACAAAATCGTGGCGAAGAAAATTCGCAATGGATTAGGTATTAACAATGCTCGCTTGTGGGCAAGCGGCTCAGCGCCACTCGCTCCTGCGGTAATTGAATGGTTTGCGAAAATCGGGATTTACATTTCTGAAGGATGGGGAATGACCGAGAACAGTGCTTACGGCACCGGCAGCGTACCATTCCGTCATGATAAAATAGGTTGTATTGGTAAGCCTTACGCTGGTGTAGACATTCGCACGTCAGAAGAAGGTGAGATACAAGTTAAATCGCCATGCAATATGCTGGAGTATTACTTAGAACCTGAAAAGACAGCAGAAGTCTTTACTGAAGACGGTTATTTACGTACCGGTGACAAAGGCGTTATTGACGCCGATGGTTACGTTAAAATTACAGGTCGTTTGAAAGATATCTTTAAAACAGCGAAAGGAAAGTATGTTACACCAGCACCTATCGAAGCGAAGTTTATGGAAAACCCCATTGTGGAGCAGGTGTGTGTTACCGGTACTAACTTGCCTCAGCCGGTAGCTTTGCTTGTGCTTAGTGAAGAAGCGCGGAAAAAAGACAAAGCGGGCATTGAAGCAAGTCTTAAGAAAACATTCGATGCTATTAACGCAAACTTAGAAAGCCATCAAGTGATGGATCGCGTGGTTATAATGAAAAATGAATGGAGTATTGAGAACGACTTGCTTACCCCGACGTTAAAGGTAAAACGTCACGTACTAGAAGACCGCTTCGTCGATATTATTCAAGGTAGCTATAGCGATAAATTGGTTTGGGTAGACGCGTAAGCTAAAGCAACGTATTCAACCAACGTATAGGAAAGCTCTGTCATTGACAGAGCTTTTTACTTTCAGCAGATTTAAACCAAGGTGTTTAAAAGGGAGACGTTACCCAGCGTTTTGCCAGTGTCTCTTAATGATCTCACAAAAGCGGCGATGGCGCTTAAGAAGGGTAGCGAGAGCGTAATCCCTCATACACTAAGTCGCTAAACTCAGGCTTAGTTAAATCAAGCGCGTCCATTACTTCTACTAGGTGCTCGTTGTCTTCACGACCTTCCCATACTTTTATGTACGTACCTTCTTTATAACCGTTGTCTTGACGGAAGAAGTTAAGCACATTTTTACCTACATACTGACGATACAATTCGTCAGCCGACATTTCGCATTGGCTAACGATGAACATAAATAGCGGCACGCTGAAACGCTTTGCGGCGCACAGGCCTGTCATTAGCTCTAAATTATCAAGAAGCGACTGATTTGATGCGTCGTACTCTTGCCCGTCGAACGTCACTGAAGTGTTGCCACTTGCTAATTCAGAAGCAATGATTTTTGCAGACTCAGCGATATCGCCTTTGTATTCAATAATGCAGGCGCTAAGCGCGAAGTGCCAAATATCAACTAATTCCATTTGCAGTTGTGGTAGATCTTTTTGCTGCGCTTTCCACCATTTCCAGCCATGATGTTCAATTGCTTCAACCGACTCAACCATTGCTGCACGTAAGTATCCGTAACCTGCGTTTAGCCAGTCTGGGTTTACCTTGGCGTTCATTTTATCTTGAAGAGAAAGCATGGTGGCGAGTTGTTGCGCGGTTAACATTGTTGCTCCTGACCGTGAAATTGTATTGCGTTTTATAAAGGGGAAATTGTACTTGAATGACGCTTGAGGAGAAACTGCTAAATTGGCGCGGATGATAGTGACGTATATTCTTTACTATGTGCCTGCTTGTGGTGCACTTGCACCACGGTAAAACTGTGACCTAATGGTCATGTTTCTCTTCATTTTATAAGTGTTTGATTTTTATGGTTTTAAAAGTTGGCATTCAACCTGCAAAACATAAAGTGTTAACAGTGCTGCCCAGTAGCGTTAACGTGAATGAGTGCCAGGCAACGCTTATTCACGTTGTTACTGGGAAGACCGTAAACCTTACCCACACAGATTTTTCGTGTCCTGAGGTCTGTGTGGGTTTTTTTATTTGAAAATGCCTCCATCCTTCTTCTCTCTGCTTGTCTACCATCTCACAAACATTCGCATACTGGTGCGCCGATTCACTTACGCAAAATTGTGCACAAGGCGAGCCATTTAATTTTTGATTTATCCCTTTTTGAACGTTATGTACGTGCAAGGTTTTCGCTTAGTTAAAAATTGGAGAAATAACTTAACTACTGAGCCCAATGCGATACACTAAATCATAAGGTCGACGATACATGAACAGTCTTTGTACAGTATCTAAAAGCTCGTTCTACAAAGGATTTTTCGATTGCTTGCGCTATATCCCTCTAATAAATTAGAACATTTAAGTTTTCTTCTTACCACGCTTCTACGTCAGCAGCCCTTGGGTGTATTTACGCCAGAAACTATCTTGGTTGAAAGCCCAGGTATGCAGCACTGGGTCAGTATGCAGCTTGCCACTGAACATGGCGTGGCGATGAATATTGATTATCCCTTACCAGTGCGTTTTATGTGGAATACGGCACGTGCGGTATTGGGGCAGGACACAGTACCTAAGCAGTCACCTTATCGCCGGGAAGTACTAACCTGGCGCATTGACAATATTCTCCAAGATGGCTCGCTGATGAGCGGTGATGCCTTTGAGCAAGTTAATCGATATTGGCAAAATGCCGGAAGTGAACAAGAGCAGGGGCTACAGCGCCTTCAGCTTGCAACTGCCCTTGCTGACGTGTATGAGCAGTACTTGTTGTATCGTCCAGACTGGTTGTTCAAGTGGGAAGCTAACGAACGTGCAGTGTTTGACGATATGGAAATATGGCAAAGTGAAATTTGGCGTATTCTAGCTAAAGAGCAGCCGTTACATCCAGCACGCTTGCACCAAATGACCCTTGAAGCATTAGACGGGGGTCATATACCGAATCAGCATCCAACGAGTAATCTACCTAAGCGTGTCATAGTGTTTGCCATCAATACTATGGCGCCGCAATTGATAGCATTCTTTGACGCCCTCGCGCAGCACATTGATATTCATATATTTCATCTGAACCCTAGCGTAAATTACTGGGGAGAGGCGAAGAGCAGCAGTGAACAAGCAAAGTTATTGCGTTTAGAAGGCCTTAAAAAATGGATGGAAGAAGATCAGTCCAATCCGTTGCTTGGCAACCTAGGTAAGCAAGGCAGAGAGCTTTTCAATTTACTGACCGAACTCGATACCTTTGAAATAAGTGCGTTTGATTCGCCAGATTTTGATGAGGGGGATAATAATGGTGAGAATAACCGCAGTCGCGGTTTGCTCGAGTATATTCACAATGACATTTTGCGGGCTGCTCCCCCTAAACCGCTAGACTGCGGGTTAAAAAGCGGTGATGTAAATGCCTCCGCTCTAAAAGAAAAAGATGATAGCGTCACTATCATGTGTACCCATTCCGCGCTTCGCGAAGTGCAAGTGTTACACGACCACTTATTACATTGGTTATCTCAGGATAAAACGCGCACCCCATCAGATATTCTTGTGATGTGCCCCGCCATCGAAAACTACGCCCCGTTTGTTGATGCCGTATTTCACAGAGTAGGCACTAAATCCTTAGCAGGCACCGGACAGGTCAGGCTTCCTTGTACCATTGCAGACAGAAGCCCTATGGACGCAGAACCATTGATTGCAGCGTTTATGGCGCTGTTACAGCTGCCAGATAGCCGTTTTGGCGTGTCGGACATCATGGATTACCTGCAGCTAGATTCAGTACAAAAGCGTTTCGCCGTGTCCCAAGACGATATAGAGCAAATGGTGGTCTGGCTAAAACAAGCGCACATTCACTGGGGTCTTAATAGCGCGCATAAAACTGCTGTCTCAGAAGGTGTTGATTTAGATGAAACCTACAGCTGGTGGTGGGGAATTCGCCGCTTGCTGATGGGCATGCTCGCACCAGATAGTGAAGTCATTGTTAGTGACCTACTTACTATCCCCGACGTAGAGGGGCAAAGTGCGCTTACACTAGGCAAGCTTATTGATGTTGTGGCGCTACTCGGCGAGTTTGCCCAAGCGTTGACAGCCCCAAGGACGCCGTTGCAATGGTCTAAAGCCTTAATAGCGCTAAGAGATGCGTGTTTTATGCCGATAAAAGAGCAGCAGCAAAGTTGGGATCTTATTGCCAAAGTTGCAGCTGATCTTGCTGCTCGATGCGAAGAGGCAGGTTATGAACACGAACTCAGTCTTCGTCAGGTGCGCGACCTGCTACTCAATCGGTTTTCGTCGCCAGATGCCGGTAACCACTTTATGACCGGTCAGGTTACGGTGTGTTCTATGCTGCCAATGCGAAGCATACCGTTTAAAAAAGTGTGTATTTTGGGGCTGAACGACAGTGAGTTCCCCAGAAAATCAAGCCCGCTAGGTCTCGATTTAATGGCGAGCTCTGGCCGGCAGATTGGCGATCGCTCACGGCGCTTGGAAGACAGGTATTTATTTCTCGAAGCCATTATTTCCACCAGAGAGAGCTTATACTTAAGTTATCAAGGGAACGACGTAACTAATAACAGTGAGCGACAACCCAGCCTGGTATTAGCTGAGTTCATGGATATGTTAGAAAACAGCTATGAACTGGATTTATCCAAATACAGCGTTAATGCGCCGCTACATCCATTCAGCGAAGCGGGGTTTACTGGGCAAATTCCAAGCTACGAAACAGGGTGGCTACGGCTCGCTGACGCGCTACAGCAAGCGAAATTACATAGCGATAAAGTAGAGGATGAATTTGTTGATGAAGGCAATACAGCGGTGCTAGCACCTTCAGCCGATACGCTCTCATCACAAACACTTCGTTTATCAAGTATCCAAATTGCGCGTGCCTTTAAAGACCCACTAGAGTATTTTTCTATTCAACGGCTCGGCGTAAACCTGTCTCAATCGTTTACTTTACTCGAAAATAGCGAGCCGTTTGAGACAAATGCGCTGCTGCGTTATCAGGTGCTCGACGCTATCTTTTCGTCTCCAGAGCGCATTGCGCCAGAAAAAGATGATGTCACCCAGCTTTCATATAGTGAAAAAGTGATCACGTTTGCTTCGCTTAGGGGGGATATCCCTAATAATCCCGTTGCCAGAGATGAAGTTGACATGTGGAAAGAGGGGGCGTTGGCACTAAGTCAGGCAATGGGCCCTCACGACGCGGAACCTAAAAAAGCGCATTTCCAAGGTAAATATATTACCTTTACTTCATCGGCTTTATTAGGCAGTGAAGCTTTAGTCGAGCTTTGTGCAGGAAAGGTCGACGCACACCGAGCGTTGAGTTTTTTCATCTCCCAATTAGTTTTTTCAAGCAGCGATGAAGAAACTAGCTACAGCAACTATCCACTGGATATCTATTCTTGCGCTTGGGAAAAGGGCGAAACCATTTTGAAAAAGCAGCGCTTCCCCGCTTATGACAGGGAGACCGCGGTTCGTTTACTCTTGTTTATTGAGCAGCTTTACATGGCGGTTTATACGGCGCCGACGCCTGTGTATTTAAGCTTGTTCGGTACTTTTATGCCCGGCACTAGAAACTCAGACACTAAGGCTGTAGTGGAAAGCGTAAAACCTGAGATGTTTACCGATATCCTGCGTGCGCTACTAGATAGTGCGGACGGTACTAATGAAACCGACAAAGCGATACTTCGCCAAGTTCAGCAGGCAGTAGATGAGCTGTGCCCATTCATTGATAAGGAAGACGATGTAGCCAGCGAAACCACAAGTGAAAAACACGAAAAAGCCAAACGAACATTGGATCAGGCCGTAGCGCTTTTTGACTCGATAGAATTACAGCGAGCGTTAACTGACTGGCAGCAAAGTAACGGGCAATTTAGTGCCGATATGGCAAACAACCCTTATCTTAACTGGCTGTTTCCACAGGGCGTTAGTTGGAACGATGTGCCGCATTTAAGTGCTTTTGTACTGCTTGCTATGGTAAATAATGCGTCTCAGGAGGAGAAGCTATGAGTTACAATCCAACATCCTCTGACAATCCAATGAGCAAGCATACTCAGCCGGAAACCGACGTTCATAGCGGCACCGAAGCGCAATTACTCGATGTGGTCGCTATGCCGTTAAAAGGGCGGCACCTTATTGAGGCTAGCGCGGGCACGGGTAAAACTTTCAATATAACGCGTTTGTACCTGCGTTTGTTGCTTGAAAAAAAGCTCAACGTTAAAGAAATATTGGTGATGACCTTCACCAAAGCCGCTACCGAAGAAATAAAGGGGCGCATTGCTAAAACGCTAAGAGAAGCCCTTCTTATTTGGCAGCAGGCCAAAGATAATGGTAACGAAATAGACAGTAGCTGTGACCCTGTTTATCAGCATTTATTTAATAGTTGCGACACCGACGAGAGTTTGGCTCTTTTAAAAGCGGCGCAGCTAGAGCTTGATGAAGCCTCGGTGTTTACTATTCACGGCTTTTGTCAGCATGTTATTACCCAATTAGCATTTAACAGCGGCTTTGCTATGTCGCTCAACTTGGGCAATGACACCAGCGATTTATACCTTGAAGCTGCCGAAGACTTCATTCGAAAAATAAGCAAAAGCGAGGACGAGTTTAGACTACTGGCAGAGTCAGGCTGGCATACACCCGACAAACTGCTGCGAGAGTTTAACGCCAGCATTAAAAGTACTCTGACCCCATTATTGCTTAGTGAAGAGGATATTGAGGCGGCGTGTAAAAAGCAGCTAGATGAAGCACCGTACACGTCTTTAGCCTACGTGAAGTCTCTACTTCAAAGCGTAGAAGACAATGAAGGGCTATTGGTAGAACAGCTCATCAAAACACCGGCCCATAAAAAAGAGCGGCCGCAGGAGTTGGCTGCACTTAAAGCTTGGTTGCGTTCTTGTGTAGATGAACAAAGTTATTCTCTTCCTCCACCGGAAGCGGAGGCTTTTGTTAAAGGTAACCGATATGCGCGAAATTCATCTGGTGTAAAAGAGATTTTAACGCCTATAAAAGACTTTGCAGGGGCGCTTAAAAAAGCATTTGGTGAGAAAGACAAAGCGCTTGGCAAAGTGCCCGTATTCAAGCTGGTGGTTGAAGCTATTGCGTTCATAAAATCCCGCGTTGAAAAGCAGAAAAAACAGCTTGGCGTTATCGACTTCGATGATCTTATTCGCATGCTAGCCGATGAAGTGGTGAAGCCGAACAATACCCTTGTGCCTGAGCTTCGTAAGAAGTTTCCCGTAGCGCTTATTGACGAATTTCAAGATACCGATGCAAAGCAGTACGCTATTTTAGACGCAGTTTATCCTAATCTTGCGGATGCTAACGAAAGTGCATTATTAATGATAGGTGACCCCAAGCAGGCTATCTATCGCTTTCGCGGCGGCGATATCTTTACCTATTTAAAGGCGGGTAGGCAGGCAGATTACCGCTGGGTGATGAATACCAACTGGCGCTCGGTAGAGGGAATGGTTAAAGCCTATAATCGGTTATTCTACGGTGCGCCTGTAGCGTCAAATAAACCCGCCGATGTGTTTGGCTTTAACATCAAATACAACCCTGTGGAATTTACGCCTAAAGCGGCAGCGGCTAAAACGCCACTTATCGACCCTGCCGAACAAGATAATGTAATGAAAAGTGCTGTAATGAAAAGTGCTGTAACGAAGCGCAGCGCGATGAACTACGTTAGCATGTGTTTGGATGACAAAGAAAACACCAGCATTATGCGTCGTAAAATGGCTCAGTGGATTGCGCAAGAAATTTACCGCTTATTGAACGAAGCGCACTTCCAAACAGCGAATGGTGGCACCGCGCCGGTGAAGCCTAAGGATATCGCTATCTTGGTGAAAGACAGGACCGAAGCTGGCGCTATCAAAAGCGTACTGCAGCAAAAAGGTTTGGCATGCGTTTATTTAAGCGATCGCAGTAACTTATTTGCCAGTGCCGAAGCCAAAGATGTACTGAGGTTGCTTAACGGTATTTGGCACGCTAACGACACCAGTAAAGTGGCGTCGAGCTTGGCGTCACCGCTTTGGGGTTATAGTGCCCAAACACTCATTGAGCTGCTGTACCACGAAGATGACGCGCAGTGGGATGCGGCTATCGACAAGGTAATGTCGCTGCGCGATATGTGGCTGCAAAAAGGATGCATGAGTGTGCTGCTGTATTTAATGCAAGATAGCTATCAACCTCATGCTGACAGCGTGGAACGCGCCCTTACTAACTATCAACACCTAGCCGAAGTGCTGGAAAAAGCCAGCACTACTCACCAGCGCCCAGAGCAGTTGCTCGACTGGTTGAATAAGCAGATTCATAAGCCTGAAAGTGATGAAGAGCTTACTTTACGTCTTGAAAGTGATAGCCAGCTTATTCGACTTATTACTCAGCACGGCTCGAAAGGGCTAGAGTACCCCATCGTGTTTGTTCCTTTTGCTACCGGCTACAGAGACGCGGCTAAAAACGGCAACACTACGTCGCAGATATTTACCTATTACGACGAAGAAAAACAAGATTTACAAATGCAGCTGGGGCAGACTCCACAGGCGATAGCTCGCGTTCAAAGCGAGAGCGAAGCGGAAGACATGCGACTGGCCTATGTGGCGGTAACACGAGCTGCCCATCGCTGTTACATGGGCGTTGTACCGCTTACTAACAATGAAAGAAGCGCATTAGCACGAGCACTTGGTGTAGGCGGCGATGGCAGCAACAACGATTGGTCAAGTGTGTTAAACCGTGTTGCTGAAGAAGAAGCGTCCCATGCCTGCCATATCAACGGCGATGAGTTTGAGGAAGTGTATACTGGCTTTGAACAAGAAGATGAGTTACCACAACTTACTGCTTTGCAATTTACTGGTACTGCAAGCGAAGAATGGCGACTGTATTCATTCTCAGCAATGAGCCGGTTAACAACGATTGGTGTGAGCCAAAGCGTTGAAACAGGCACAGCAGCAGAGTCCGGCGCATCAACAGAGCCCTTGAGTCAAACCTTTCCAAGTGTACCCGTACTTCAAACCATTCGAGATGAAGAAGTGTATGCAAGCGATACGCTTGTGAACGATCTGGGCTCAATTGACGCAGACGACCATGCACCGCAGGGTAAAGCAAGTACGGTAAGTAAAAGCGAGCTGCGTTTTACCCTAGAGAAAGGTGCCAGTGCAGGTAATTTACTTCACGATATTCTTGAGCACAGTGACTTCAGTGCGCCCGTATGGGAAGAAACTGGCAAAGAACTGGTTAACCGCTTTGGGTTAGATGAAAAGCGGACGCCGTTACTTTATGAATGGCTTGAAGAAGCCCTGCAAACACCGCTGTATCCTAATATGCAGTTTAGCATGAGTGATTTGCCGGTAGAGCAAACCTTGCGCGAAGCAGAATTTTATTTTCCAATGAACGATACGCAATGGACTCAGCTTCGTGAAGTACTCGCGACTCATCGAAAAAACGTGGCAGACATTATTGGCGGCGAGGTCGAGACTGCGCCTCAACTAATTACTGCAAAATTACAGGGAATGATGCACGGATTCATTGATCTGATTTTTGAACATGACGGACAGTTTTATGTGGCAGACTACAAATCAACCTGGCTTGGCGATACCCTAGATAGTTACATGCCAACGGCGCTGTTTCATAACAACCAGCATCACCTTTACGACCTTCAGTATTTAATTTACTGCTTGGCGCTACACCGCTATTTAAAAAATACGCTACCAAACTACGACCCAGATATCCGTTTTGGTGGTGTGTATTACTTGTATCTACGCGGTATGCACCCAGAAAACGAGCGCGGTGAAGGAGTGTTTTACACTGATATTCCATCGTCTGTACTTCACCAACTAGACGGGATATTTGCAAGTAAAGATGGGGCTCTACAAAGTGATAGTTCAAAGAATGAAAGTTCGGGAAATGAGCCTTCACCAAGCGACATAAATACTGCGGCGACAAGTGCTAGCGAAACAAGCCCATCTGCGAAGGCTTCGACAAAGGCAAGTTCGAAAAAAGCAGGCAGCTCTCGCCAACCTTTGGGGCAACAGCCTTCTGGTCAGCAGCAGTTTAGTTTCGATGACGAGTAATAAACGTCAAAGAAAGTGAAGCAAAGGAAAATAATGAATTACAATCAAGATTCCGTATCGTCATTTTTTGATAACTTGTTTGGCATTGAGGCTATCGACAAGTTTGTCGCAAAAGAATTTGGCTTTGTTGACGAACTAGAACAAGAAGACAGGCTTATCTGGGCTGGGGTCTTAGCGTATTTGTCTTATATGCAGCGCAATGGCCACAGCTGTATTTATCTTAAAGAAATAGCGGGTACAACGCTTTTTAAAGAGGTAGTAGCAGAACAAGAGGCGGTCTTGGCGACCGAAACGAATGAACACAACAGTAGCGGGACGGTTGGCGCATCTAAGTCACCAGTAGAACAAACCGAGCAGGAAAAAGCGCCCAAAGCAGGTGTTGACGTGCCACAACTAACATCGCTACTTAGAATTGTAAAAAGCGCGCTGGTTAACGAGCAGGTGGCTCAACTATTTGTCTATAGCAACGGCAAGCTGTACAGCCGTCGCTACTATGAGTTTGAACAAGAAGTTGCGAGCAATGTGGTAAAACGAGCTGCGCTTACGCCGTTAAGTGATGACGCAAGCGAAAAAGTAAAGCAACTTTGGCCCGCAATATTTCCTACCGAAACAACCGATCAGCAAGACTGGCAGCAAATTGCGGTGGCGAAAAGCCTGATGCAGCGCTTTTGCGTTATAAACGGTGGGCCAGGAACAGGTAAAACTTATACTGTATTGCGCTTATTACTGGCGCTACAGGCTTGCGATGAAAACTTAAAAATTGTGCTGGCAGCGCCTACAGGTAAAGCGCAACAGCGTATGACCGAATCTATCATGAACAGCATAGACGGGCTTCGCGGCAAGTTGGACGACACAGTACTTAACAACGTGCCTACCGATGCTGTGACGCTGCATAGATTACTAGGATTGCGCGAGCACGGTGTATCGACTAAGTTCAATCAGCACAATCAATTGGCAGCAGATGTACTTATTGTCGATGAAGCAAGTATGGTCGACTTAGCACTAATGACGCGCATAGTACGAGCGTTACCAGACCATGCGCGACTCTATTTTATCGGTGATGCTGATCAGCTTCCTGCGGTTGAGCTTGGTAACGTGCTAGAGCAGCTAGTTAGTGACGGGGCTACAAGCTTTGGCGCAAACGAGAATGCCGCTTTAAACGGCACAGTCAGCGTGCATAGCTCACTTAGTTTAGGCGGCCATGACAACGCGCTTTCTTTAGGTGGCGTGCCATCGTTAATGCGACAGCATATCGCTACGCTGTGCCCACATTTACCTCTGTTACCGGTTAACGAGCGCGCAAAAAGCTATGTAGCAACACTGCAGGCACCGCAGCGCTTTAAAGGGCAGGTGGCTAAAGTTGCAACGGCCATACAGCGAGGTGATGCGAGCGGCGCACTTGCTGCAATTAATGACCGGGCTGATGCCAATGACGAAAGTGCAAAGCCAGCTTCAAGTATTGCTTCACGACTTCAGCCGGGTGTGCATTTGTGGCCGGAACACCAAGTTAGCGGTCGTGATTTGCATCAACTGGCCAAAGAAAGCTTCTTGCCTATTTTTGACGCGGGCAGCGCTGAAGAGGCGCTTAATCGCTTGAATGTTGTTAGGTGGCTAACACCCGTTCGCAAAGGCGCAATGGGCGTAGAAGGGCTCAATACTTTAGTGTTCGATGCTATTAAGCACAAGATCAGAAAGCGGGAAGGGCACTTTTATCAAGGCCAGCCCATCATGATTGTAAAGAATCATCACCCTCAGCGACTATCAAACGGCGAGGTTGGCGTAATCTGGCCAGACAATAAGGGAAAGCTTTATGCGTGGTTTTATCAAGATAGCCAAGCAACAGGACAAAAAGCACCGCTAGGTTCAGGAGATAGTGGGGATGAGCTTTTAAGTCAAAAGCAGCTAAATCAGGGCCAGACACAACAGGAGCAGAAGCAAGCGTTACGCAGCATTTCGCTTTCAAGAGTGCCACAGTTTGAAACTGTTTACGCCATGACCATTCACAAATCACAGGGCTCTGAATTTAATCAGGTTGTACTCATCTTGCCAAAACCTGATAGCGATAAAGCTGCAAACCTCTTTCACCGAGGGTTAGTGTATACAGGATTAACCCGTGCCAAAGACGGCTGTTTAATCATTTCAGATAACGCTACATTCAGCCACATGGTTCAACGGGTGGATAAGCGTTATTCTGGGTTGTCTGAGGCGATTAGTCATCATCTTGAGGATAATTCTTACGCCAGCCCAGAAACTAAATAAAAAATGTACTCTGACCCCAAAATTTTGGGGTCAGAGTACATTTCTGTGGGGTTATTTCACAGGCGTAAAAAGGCACAGGCCACGCTTATTTATATCAATGGGGGTTTTGCCTATTACATAAATACGCGTGGGCGATGTAACGCGTAAAATACCGCCTTCAGCCTTTAAAAATTGAGACGGCAAAAGCACAGATGTATCGGTGGCGTCTGTTTTATTTGTTTCTGGTTTTATGACAAAGTGAGACAAACCGAAGTGATCCAGCCAACCCAAAATATTGTCTGGCGTTGCTACAAAATTGTCGTGCTTTAAAACACTGCTGTGTAGTGTAATATTGGCGCCGAAAACGGGCTTGGTCTCTATTGCCATTTGGGTGTTTGGTTTTAAGTGTAGCCGGTATAACCCATGTGCTTCAGGCACAATGTCATCATTTGCATCTGTATTATTCACTAGCGTAAGCATACAAAGTTTCGCATGGTAGTTCTGATGCTTTTATTGTGGTGGACTTATAGCAAGGCTGCGTTGATGTGGATCAACTGCTCTTTGGTTTAGGCGTCCTACCTCCGAATTAGACCTCCTGCGCTAAAAGTAACTCGCCAAGATGCTTTATAGCTTCTGTTCGCGCGGCCTGAGTACTATCAATAAAATTGAAGCGCAGGCAATGTCGATATTTTCCTGTTGCTGAAAAAAGTTGACCGGGCGCGATATAAATACCATGCTGCTTCGCTTCATCGGCAAGCTTAACCGAGTCGTAACAACTGCTAAGCTCTACCCACAGTACATAGCCTCCTTGAGGATAACTAATACAGGTATCAGCAGGAAAAAAACGCTTAATATCTGCGCGTAGGGCATCTCGTGCACTTAAATAATATTGACGCATGGCCCGAATATGTTTGTCATAGCCACCTTGTTCAATGAAACTGGCAATAGCCAATTGGGGCAGAGTGGGGCACATAGAGCTGCTGACATATTTAACGTGGAGCACTTTATTTCTGTAGCTTCCCGGCGCTATCCAGCCCACGCGAAAGCCAGGCGCCAGCGTCTTGGAAAACGAAGAACACAGCAACACTCGTCCGTCCTCATCAAACGATTTGATGGTTTTAGGACGAGGATAAGAATAGGCAATATCGCCATAAATATCGTCCTCGATAATGGCCACGTCGTACTCTCTGGCTAATTCGTATAACGCTTGTTTTTTTGCCTCAGGCATTACGAAGCCCTGAGGGTTATTTACCGTTGGTGCGACTAAGATGGCCTTTATTGGCCATTGATCAAGTGCTAGCTTTAACGCTTCTAAACTCAGTCCTGTTTCAGAATCGGTAGGGATCTCTAACGCTTTTAACTCGGCGCCCTTGATAGCCTGCATGGCACCGTAGAATCCGGGTGATTCTACCGCAATCACATCCCCAGCACTCGCCACAGCACGAAGACACACCGACAGCGCCTCTTGGCAGCCAGAAGTCACAATAAACTCATCGCTTTGCAGCACACAGCCCGATGCTGCAGCCAGTCGGCTCAATTGTTTTCGCAGACTTTCATCACCCTTTACGTCACCGTAAATCATGCCATCTAAGGCGCGATGTTTAGTGAGTTCGTGTAAACGTTTTATAAGCGGTTTGAGGGTTTTGGCAGTCATGTTCGGCATGGCATGCTGAAACTGACACAGTGTTTTAGTGTCGTGATCTTTATTGAAGGTATTTAGCAAGGTGTCTAGCACATCTTCCCATTGAGTCACGTCCATAGGGCGTTGCGGTGGCTTAGTCATGCGTGGGGTGTTATCTATTGATATGCTACGAGCGACAAAATAGCCCGATTTAGGTTTTGCCTCTACCAGCTGCTGAGCCTCCAATACACGGTATGCTTCCTGTACGGTGGCGATACTCACTCCATGTTCTGTTGACAACTGCCTAACCGAAGGTAATTTATTTCCCACTTCAAACACGCCCCGCGCTATTTGGGCTTTGAGTTCATCGGCTAATGTTTCGTATAGCGTCATCGCAACCTCGATTCTTATGAAGTCATCTGCATACAGATAACTATATATTAGTTAATGATTGCTTTTAACCATACAGATTGACGTAATTACTACCATACAGAAGTTAATATAAGTAAACTGTATGGCTGTTTTTAAAAATGTGTGGGTATGATGCATACAAAAATATGATTGTATTGTGTTAGTGAAACACAAGCGTTTAGCTTATCGGTCTTCTTTTGAACTAAGAAGCGCACTGCTTACCTCAATACATAAGGACAGTCATGGAAACATCTCTTCTCATTGCACTTTCAACATTCGCATTTATCAGTACGGTGACGCCTGGCCCAAATAATATGATGCTATTGGCCTCTGGCGCACAATACGGCTACAGACGTTCGCTGCCGCACATGCTGGGAATTGTGATTGGTGTTGCGGGGCTGATGGTAAGCACACTGCTGGGCATTGGTGCGCTGTTTAATATATTTCCTGTGCTTTACAGTGTACTTAAGCTACTTGGGGTGGCTTATCTGCTATGGTTAGCATTCAAAATTGCTACTGGCCCCGTAGATGAGCCAGTAGATCTGGTAGAAAACAAAATTAAATCGACCAAACGCCAAGGGCCGCTCAAGTGGTGGGAGGGGGCACTATTTCAACTGATAAACCCCAAAGCATGGATGATGGCGTTAGCCAGCGTAGGCACGTTTTCACTGCCTGGCGAGCACTACACCCAATCAGGTATTGCGATTGTTACCGCTTTTGCCGTGATTGGTTTTCCAAGCATCTCGCTGTGGGCGGCAGTTGGCGCAAAAATTCGAGTGTGGCTGAGTTCGCCAATTCGAAGACGGCAGTTTAACCTCACAATGGGCGCGGCCACAGCAGCCACGTTATTTTTGATAGTGTAACGATGATAGTGACTAGACGCTGACCTTTTAGGTGAAAACCGCTAGGCTGGCGTCTTTCAAAATTTTACAAAAGGAGCAGGCCTTCATGGAACTGAACCAAGTTACATTACCCGTGACCAATATGGTCGAAGCGGTGGAGTTTTACCTTACACTTGGGTTTACTCAAATTGTAGATACACCGCATTATGCCAGATTTACGTGTCCTAAAGGCTCATCTACTTTTTCGCTCTCTTTAGAGGACGAAAGTGCTCAAAATCACAGTGTGATTTATTTCGAACACGAGGCGCTAGACGAGCTGTATACCTCACTTGTAGAAAAAGGTATTCATTTTGAGCAGCCGCCAACGCAGCAGCGCTACCTTTGGAAAGAGGCCATTTTAAGAGATCCATCTGGCAACAAAATAAAGCTGTACTGGGCAGGAGAGAATAGAGTGAACCCGCCTTGGAAAGTGGAAATAAAGCGGTAACCGTTTAGATAAACTTCGAAAGAGAAACAGAGATATACAGTGACAGAACCCCAAATAAGCGTGCACTTTCGCTTAACAAAATTAGATGCCATGCAGGCTTATACGCTAAAGCGAGAAATTGAAGGTGCTTACTTTATTAAACGTGAAGAACTTGTTGATGAAAAAGGCTCAGATGCGTTCATCGGCATGGTTCCTTTAAAAGAAAGCCTGTTCGACGAACTCAACGATTACGTTATTCGCCAGCAAATTCAATATGATGACTGCGATATTCATGTGGAATCAAAAACTGCTAACGGTGATATTGCCGTGCCGAGGGTGGTAAACAAATTGCTAAAATACATCGACTGCAAGCTGACTTACGCCTTTGCGAAGCAGCCTTAATTCAAATGCGCGACTTTGCCACGTTAACAACATCGCTCTTGGTGGTCAAAGAAGGCCGCATTCTTTTCAAAAAAGTGCGAAAGGTAGGTTAAGACGATTTCGTAATTTCGCTATGAGATTTTAACACTTTTGTGCCGTCGCTCTGTTCAATGAGATAGGCAGGGTCACTATCGCTTGCCTCGCGCTTTACCGTAGAACCTTTAATTGTGCGCTCAACATCGCTAGTAAATTTTTCTCTGATATTGCCCGTGGCACTGCCGCTACCCCACTTCCATTCCACTTCTGTGTTTACTGCGTAATGTTTCATCGTTTCTCCCAGTGCCGTTAATTTAACAATCTACATCGTTGTTTAACGAATTGGATAAGGTCTGAGTTCACAAAAAAGGAGGATTAGAGTGGTAAAAATGGAAAGTAAACTTGAAACCCTAAGATAGGGTTTCAATTTGTTTTTGTTGCACTACTTGTTTCTGAGTAGCAGAGCTTCCTGCGGTAGCAATGACAACCATAGCCACGGCAAACCACTGAGAAAGCGTAAGGGTTTCATCAATAATGATGAATGCTGCTATAGCCGCGACGGCAGGTTCAACACTCATCATAATGCTGAAAGTTTGCTTAGGCATGTTGCGCATAGCACTCATTTCTAAGGTATATGGGATAGCTGACGAAAATATCCCTACTGCAAAGCCGATGAATATGGCGTGTGTCGATAGTAAAGCACTACCTTGGCTAACCACGCCTATGGGCACCACACACATAGCGGCTACCAACATGCCTAAAGTAACGGTAATACCACCTGAGCCTTCGCTACCTGTTTTATTTCCAAATACGATGTAGCCGGCCCAAAAAGCACCAGCAGTAAGCGCAAAAATAACGCCGACCGGATCTAAACTTTCAGCAGACGCACCGCCAATATCGGGAAGCAACAAACAAACGCCGGCAACGGCTAAAATAGCCCAAGCAAAGTCTCGCTTCTTTCTGGCACTAAAAAACGCCACAGCCAACGGCCCGGTGAACTCAAGCGCAACACCTATGCCAAGGGGAATGCGCTCAATCGCAAGATAGAAGATGATATTCATTGCGCCTAAGCAAGCGCCGTAGAAAATAACATTACGCCATCCTTTCGCACTTAAACGTGCTCTCCAAGGCCTAAAAATAATAGTTAATACTACTGCGGCGAAAAACGCTCGAAGAGCACTGGTGCCTTCAGGGCCAACTACAGGAAAGAGCTGCTTCGCAAATGATGCACCAGACTGTATGGTTACCATCGCCAGAAGCACGGCGACTATGGCAAGTAAAAAACGTTGATTCACAATATATTGCAACCTGGATGAGACAAAACCGGATTATATTTGTTCTAAAATTGAAATGCTCGTTGATAAGGGAAAGTATCTCGTTTTTTCGCGACAAGGTGAAATGTTGGCCAATTGCCATCGATGCATTGAGCGATGTTTGGCGCTACTTCATAGAAGGAGGTGCCGAGTATGAAAGCACGTTTTCAATACACTTCGAGCACTATGAGAATGGCAACCATACAAACGCTTATATAGCGATAAAATGACGAAATGTTAACTTCATAATAAAAAACGACGCTAATGAGCGCCGTTTTTGTCTTTGTTGATAAAACCTAAATTACATCTTGTACGCTACGGTAATATACCCGAAGCGGCCAATGTTGTCGTACGCACCGTCTGTTGAACCAGTGCCCGTTGTACCTGTCGGTAAGGCTCGGTTAAACAGGTTATCGATACCTACAGTTAGGCTTATGCCATTCGCAAAATTGTAACCTGCGGTTACGTCAGTCACTGCGTATGAAGGCAGTTCCATACGGTTGCTTGGGTTAGGGTTACGCGCTAACGCTTGGTTATCGTATATGCTCGAACGTTCTAGGTAACGAGTTTTCCAGCTCGCTTCCCAATCACCACGACTATAGTTAATGGTGAATACACCTTGCCAATCAGATTCACCTGCAGTGCCAGCGTACTGATAAAACACCTCAGGGTTGTCTTGGAATGGGAATTCTTTGCGATCTTTAAGGTATGTCGCAATTAAGCTTGTACGGAAGGCACCTTCTAACGCGTCAAAATCATAGCCCAATTCAAAGTCGACACCTTTAGCTTCTTGACCTGCAATATTTAATGCGTAGCTTCTAATCTGAGTAATTTCACCGGTAGTTCCATCGCGGTCAACAAGGCCACAGTATACATTGTTAATACCCGATTCAGAGTCAACACAACGGTCCAAAATTGTTTGCCCGTCAATGGAAGAAATTGCGTCTGTTAGTTCAATTTCCCAATAATCAACTGTAGCCGTAAAGCCCTTGAACCAGCTTGGTGTGTAAACCATACCCAATGTTTTAGATATAGACTTTTCCGCTTGCAAATCGATATTGCCACCGTTTACGCCCTCTAGCGTTGCTGAGTCGTAATCAGAGTTGAAATCAGCAGGAATACCTAACGCAGCGCAATTTGCAATGCGCTGGTCCGCATTGGCTAAATCTGCAAGGTTATCAGTGCGGCACGGATCGCTTACGCGGAAAAATGTTTGGCTAGCTTCACCGTAAAGCTCACCAATGTTTGGCGCGCGCAGTGCTGATGACTTTGTGGCACGAAGACGTAAATCTTCATACACCTTCCAGTCTAAGCCAAGCTTCCAGCTTTTCGCGTTACCAATAGAAGAGTAGTTGGCAATACGCGCAGCGGTATCAAAGGTTAGCATCTCTACCCCAGGTAGATCTGCAAGTAGCGGAAGAGTAACTTCAGTGAATACTTCAGAAACATCATACTCGCCTTTATCTTCACCTAGTGTGTTAAAGAAGGTGCCTGCTGCATTATCAGGTTCTTCTATCTCGCTTTTTTCTTTACGGTATTCCACGCCCGCTGCAAAGCCAACGTATCCTGCTGGTAATTCATAAATACCAGAATTAGCGATGGTTGCGCCCGCGTTGTACTGTTCAATTTTGCTTGTGCCAACTGAGGTGGTGTTTACGTAATCAATCGCTTCTTGCGAAGGCTGACCAAAACCCATGATATTAAGTGGTACACAGCCATCATCACTTCCTGACGCGCAAACAATGTTCCCATCACTGTCGGTTACTGCATTTAGTGCATTCTCGAATTTTTGCAGAACAAGGTTGTTACGGTTCTCACGTTCAAGCTCTGTTTTACCGTAGTTTACAAATGCTTCGTAGCTCCATTCATCGCCCAGGTAGCCTTCAACGCCCAGCACGTAGCGGTATGTTTCACGTTCATCTGCTTCGGTGCGTCTACCTAAGTCAGTCATCATGCGGTTAAGCTGAATACTGTCTAGATTATTTTCATCCATGTAAGTCGCAACGCTCTCGTCTAAAAACGCGTTGTTGCGGTAAATAGTCGTCTCTGCATCACCATAGAAGAAAGCAGGCTGACCAACCGTAATTGCTCGGGTACGCGCATATTTAGCCTGTGCATACACGGTCGTATCGTCATTAAGTTCGTAGTTACCCTTTGCATTTAGGTTAGTGCGATCGAATTCAGGCTGAAGTTGCGTAAACTGACGAAGGTTAAAAGAATCACAGTTTGCGCAGAAAGCTCCATCTACTTGATTGCCCGTGTAAATGTCTCGGATTGAACCATTTGCATTAAAGGTTTTAGTACTGCCGCCGAATACGCCCGCATTATTCAGCGTATAGTAATCCGCATTGGCAGTGTAAAAGTTATCAGGAAAAGCCGTAGAATTTAATTGTTCTTCGCTTCGCTCATAACCCATGATGCTTTCAAAGCTCATATTACGATAAGATGTGGCAGTCCAAGGGTTATCTAGGGCTTCAAGCGCTTCTTGAGAACTGTATTCGGCTGCAAAAGCGATATTGCCGCGGTCATTGTCAAAGTTATAGCCGTAAGATGCTTGGTACTTATTATTCTTATAACCATTTTCTTGCGCAAAGCCTTGCGTTGCGCTCATGTCAAAACCTTCAATTTTCTTTTTAAGAATGAAGTTAACAACACCGGTTACTGCGTCAGCACCGTAAACAGCAGAAGCACCGCCGGTAACGATCTCAACGCGCTCAATCCATGAAGTAGGGATCGTATTTGTATCAACCGCAGCAGAGCCAGCGGAGGAAGAAACGTGACGCTTGCCATCTACCAATACAAGTGTACGGTCTGTGCCCATACCGCGAAGGTCAAGAATATTTAGCCCAGCGGTACCAATATATTGGCCTGAATTGCTTAATGAAAAAGTGTTTGCAAGCGAAGGCAACTCATTAAGAACTTCACCAATATTCATCGCGCCTGACTTAAGCAGCGATTCGCCAGAAATGGCAGTTACGGGTGATGGGGCAATAGCGCCTTGGCGTGAAATACGAGAGCCGGTAACTTGAATTTTCTCAACATCAACGCCTTCATTTGTTGAGTCTTGTGCAAGAACGTTGCTTGAGGTCAACGCGACGCTTCCCGCTAATGCTAACTGAACTGCAGTTGCAATTTTTTTCATGGATTGTTCCTAGTAATTAGATTTACGTGCTTGTTGTTGGATAACGCCCCGTAAATAGGCAAGGGCTGGCCAAATTACATGCGTGGTTTTTACTTATGTGGTGGTGGGCGCGCATTCTAATTATCTAGTGTTAAATAAATCAATTTTTTGGGATGAATTAAAAATCCACCTTGAATTTATTAACGTTTAATTAAATAAAGTGTAAATAGTAGATTTTGTTTATATTAATGCTTTTTAGTATTAATAATAATCTTGAATTGCCTTTTATTTCACCATTTGGTCAAATTGTGATGTAAGGTGTTTTTTTTTAAAACAGAACTTTTGGGTAATTGTGATTGTTGTTAATACATTGTTTTAATTGTATTTTGTGTTATTTTTGTGCTAAGTGGCTAAGTTTAATGCGTTAAGTTAAGAGTTCTGTATTTTTAACTTGTATTAACGGTGTTTCGTCGCTGGTTTTAATTCAAAAAGGGAGTTGTTACTTTAATTTTAATGGTTTGTTTGCACGTTAATCTTTACAGCTTTAGTTTGGGTTTAAATATAAGGGGTTGAGGGGGAAATTGCATATAAGGGAATGCGTTAATTTTATGTTTTTTTGATTTATAAAAAAGCCTACATTTAAGTAGGCCATTAGTGATCGAATTAGAAAGGGCGTTCTATTAAGCGCTGAGTTTACGCAGTAATTCCTGTCTTACTATTTCAGCACCTGCGCTGAGCGCTTCAAGCTTGCCACGAGCAACCTGTCGAGAAAGGGGGGCCATACCACAGTTTGTACAAGGGTAGAGTTTGTCGGCATCCACGTACTTTAATGCTTCACGTAATGTAGCTGCTACTTCTTCTGGTGTCTCTATTGTGTCAGTTGCAACATCAATAGCGCCCACCATCACTTTTTTGCCTTTAAGAAGCGAGATTAGCTCAATGGGTACATGAGAGTTATGGCACTCCAGCGAGACCATATCGATATTAGATTTTGCTAGCTTAGGAAAGCTTTCTTCATATTGTCGCCACTCAGAGCCCAATGTCTTCTTCCATTCGGTGTTGGCTTTGATGCCATATCCGTAGCAAATGTGCACTGCAGTTTCGCATTTAAGCCCTTCAATGGCTCTTTCTAATGCGGCAATACCCCATTCATTGACTTCATCGAAAAATACGTTAAACGAAGGTTCATCAAACTGGATAATGTCAACACCAGCAGCCTCAAGCTCCTTCGCCTCTTGGTTTAGTATTTTGGCAAACTCCCATGCAAGTTTTTCGCGACTTTTATAATGGTCGTCGTACAGCGTATCAACCATTGTCATAGGGCCAGGTAACGCCCATTTTATGGGCTGATCGGTTTGGCTCCTTAAGAACTTTGCGTCTTCAACGAACACTGATTTTGGCCGTGTAACCGCTTGGGTTACGACAGGTACGCTAGCGTCGTAGCGATTGCGAATACGTACGGTTTTACGGTTTTCAAAATCAACACCGTCAAGGTGCTCAATAAAGGTAGTTACAAAATGCTGACGGGTTTGCTCACCGTCACACACAATATCGATGCCTGATACGGTCTGTTCCTGAAGGGTAACGCGAAGCGCGTCTTTTTTGCCTTCCTCTAATGCTTCACCTTCTAGCTTCCACGGCGACCACAGGGTTTCAGGCTGTGCAAGCCACGATGGTTTTGGAAGACTGCCTGCAATAGAGGTGGGGAGTAATTTTGTCATGTGATTCGCTTTCTTCTAATCAATAATTCGTATGGATGCGTGATGGGCAGAACGTGCTGCCCTTATCATAGTTTCGCTGTCGCAACGTGTGCGGTTTGAATATCGCAATTATCTAAATGAACTTATCAAGCGTAGCTTGCTGTGAATTGCGCTAACTTGTGTTGATAAGGCTTTATAAAGTTTTCTTCTACGAACTTGCCCTGTTCAACGGCTAGATGAGTCCGCTCTTCACGGTCATAAACAATGCGAGTCACTGAGTGATCGCTATTTTTCAAGTTTGGTTTGAAGCTTAAACCTGCCTGAGCGTTAGCGTTATAAATCTCAGGGCGATAAATTTTTTGGAAGGTCTCCATCGTAGCAATAGTGCTGATAAGCTCTAAATTGGTGTAGTCATTTAGCAAGTCACCAAAGAAATAAAACGCAAAAGGAGCTGCACTATTTGGTGGCATGAAATAGCGCACATTTAAGCCCATCTTTTTAAAATACTGTTCAGTTAATGACGATTCATTAGGCTGATATTCCACACCTAATACAGGATGCTGGTTTTCTGTTCTGCGGTAGGTTTTATTATCAGAAACGCTTAAACAAATGACCGGCAGTTTTGAAAAATGTGCTTTATAGGCTTCTGAATTAACGAAACACTTAAACAGTTTTCCGTGCAGATCACCAAAATCGGTAGGGACGCTGAACGACGACTGGCCACGATTGTGATTAGATAGACGAACGCTAAAGTCATAATCGCGGACATAAGACGAGAAGTTGTTTCCCACTATACCTTGGGTACGTTTACCCGTTTTTTTGTCAATTATATTGGTTTGTAAGATTTCGATAGTTGGGAATGTGTTGCCGTTACCCTCTACATCGATATCTACCGAAACGATTTCAAGTTCAACTGCATAGCGATTGCCATTTTCATTATCCCAGCTCGCCAATGCATTAAAGCGGTTATTGATCATGCTCAGTGCATCGCGCAAATTTTCTTTGCGGCGTTCTCCGCGGGCTAAATTAGCGAAATTAGTGGTGATGCGTGTGTTGTCTGAAGGGCGATAATCTTCATTAAACTGAACGCTGTTTATGGTAAAAGAGAAATCTGTGTTCACGTTGTTGTTCATGAGAATGCGCTTCTATTCCTAAAATTAAACCGAGTATTGAGAATGCTGTAAAAGCTATGAGTACGTTATACGCGTGTTTAAATATGAATAAAAATGACTTAATTTCATTTTTATATGAATTTATTTCATTTTAAGGCGAGGTACTGCCGAGAGTGAGCCATGATTCGGTTCCCGCCGCCCTTGGTGTTTTCGCAGCCCTGCATCGTTACCCCTCTATGGCTTTCCTTACCCATCAAAGCTGTATAAGCCGCAACAGGTTCACAAATGCTTACATTTCTAAAATTAGTTGCCTTGACTTACCTAAGTCACAAATTAATACTCGAAATAGAAACTTAATACGGGAGGTTAAAACCTCCAGTACCTTTATTTTTATCTAATAGGAAAGCAAGGAGGCATCCTGTGAATCTTATAAAACGCGTCAATTTCGCTTCTCCCTCACGGTTTTCATTAATATTGGTGGCTGGTGTATTTATTGGCGGCATGGCTAGCGCCACGTCACAAACTAGCGACAAAGAAGAGTTTGTTGACCCCAAGGATGTAGAAGTCATTGAGGTAAAAGGAAAAGTCAATAAGAATAGTGGTTTTTTCCTACGCAAAATCCAGCGAACGGAATTGGATTTTTTTAGACGCTTTAACGATCTAGCGGACAACAAAAAATTCAAAGTAAAATGCAGAAAGGAATCATTTATAAATAGCCGAATCAAGAAGACTGTCTGCTATCCTCAGTATGCGCTTGACCGAATGTATAAGGAAACTCAACAGGCGCTTAGACAGCAAATGCCTAAGCCAACCATGAAAGATATCGAGGACTTAACGGTTGATGAAAGAAATGAGTCTTTTGCCTATATGGAAAAGGTCATTAAGAAAGACCCTGAACTGACCGAGTTAATGATTAAAATGCGCAAAGCGCAGCTTGAATATGAACAGTGGAAGGCGCAGTAGCGGGGCATTGATAATACGTAAGCGCTCAAATTTAATGCTGGCCGTTGTTGCATACCGTTAACGGTACGTCGTAACGGCCAAAGTGATATTTCTAGTGATTACGAAGAGCATCAATTAATTCGTCTTTGCTCATTTTAGAGCGACCTTCAATACCCACTTCCTTGGCCTTTTGATACAGTTCCTCTTTAGTGCGATCCTCGTACTTTTGGCCTTTTCCACCATCTTTAGAAGGCGTTTGTTTGCTATTTGCTTGCGCATTGGCAATGCGCGCCGACTTCTCTTTGCTATAGCCTTCGTCGCGAAGGGCTTCGTAAGTATCGTCGTTTTTAATTTGGTTACCGTGGTCCTTAGCCATATTTAACTCCTGTTTTGCACACTGGGTAATCGATGAATGTTTCGTCGTAATTTTTACTTTGTATTTATATAGATGGATTACACAGTCGTTTAAAAGGCAGGCTTCAAGTGCGAAGAACCAATAGCAAGAGAGTGCTACGCCTTTAACATCAGAAAAAATGTCATTCATCGCAAACGCCAAAAACCACAAAATAACGCTGCACCGCAATGTAACGGCTTAACGCGTTAAAACTTCGTATGTTGTCAATTTTAGTGCGCCATATGCACGTAAAAAGTGCATTAATGTCAATGGGTTAGGGTCTTTATGCTATTGCGCGTTCAAAATTAAGCCTTTAGTCTAAAGTGAAAGTAGACGGAAGGCAGAGCGAAATATGAATAAAAATGAGCAACAGAGCACCGTGAATTCTTCACGGCGTAATTGGTTAAAGTCAGTGGGATTAGGTGCAGGAGCAGTAGCGCTAAGTACCAGCGTTGACAGTATTATGGGCGACCTTCGTGCCGCAGGTATGCAAACTGAACACTTTCCATCCGCTACCCCTAATGTAAACGATGGTCTTATTCGCCTATCGTCGAATGAAAATGCTTTTGGGCCCTCGCAAAAAGCCGCAAAGGCAATGCAAAGCGAGCTGTTAAACCTAGCGCGTTATACCGACGCTACGGTGGAAGTGTTAGCGCAAAAAATTGCTAAGCAAGAAGGCGTATCTGCTGATCAAATCGTTATCACAAACGGCTCTTCACCTATTCTGTTTGGCTATGCTGACTGGATCACCAAAAACGGCAACAAGCTGGTTACGTCTATGGCAACCTACGAAGGCGTACCACGGGGCGCTGAGTTCATGGGGGCAGATGTGACCTACGTGCCGCTAGCCAATGATATGACCTTTGATCTGGATGCCATTGAAGCAGCGGTAACCGAAGATACTACCGCCGTGTATGTATGCAATCCAAATAACCCGACAGGTAGCATGGTAGATGCAGAGAAGCTTACCGCTTTTGCTAAACGCGTATCGAAGAAAGCGCAAGTCTTCATTGACGAAGCCTACATTGAAATGTCTGATGCTTACCCCGCTAATGTGCAATCAAAGTTAGTAGCTGAAGGGTACAATGTGGTGATTTGCCGCACTTTCTCTAAGATTCACGCCATGGCGGGCCAGCGTCTAGGTTACGCCATCATGCCTGCTGAGCAAGCTAAAACAATGGGCGGTATGCTGCGCATGGGTGGTGTGAACTACTTAGCATTAGTAGCGGGTATGGCGAGTATGGATGACCATGAGAACTTAGACACGATGCGCTCACGCATTAAAACTGAGCGCGAAAAGTTAGTGAAAGTAGCCAAAGAGTTAAAGCAGCGGTTTGCGCCAAATCCACAAGGGAATTTTATTTACATAGATACGGGCATGCCGCACGATAAATTTTCAGAAAAGATGAAAGCTCAAGGTATAAAGGTTGTAGGGCGCACATGGCCTGGGTACGACTCCTGGTCACGTATTAGTGTAGGTACACCTGAAGAAACTGACGCGTGCGTTAAAGCATTAAAAGCGGTACTCGCTTAAAAAACAACAATAACACCTAGCGCAGAGAGAAAAGGCTGAGCGCAATTTGGGTTCAGCCTTCGTTTTTTGAATGGCTACTTCTCGATAGTAAACGTTAAGCCTGCTTTATCTTCTAAACGGCTGATAAGCTTGTTACCGAGTGCTGCCGCAGGTGTGAAGAAACCACCAGATAAACTAACGTCTTTGCATAAGCAAAGGGCAGATTCTGAAATCATTTTACTGGTAGAGCCGTAGCCTGGATCCTTGTCGCCTTTTACCGATACGGCAAGCATGTCTCCATTTTTAGCTGTGCCCACAAACATCACATCGTAAAAGCCATTTTCGCGCTCTTCTTTGCTCGGGCCTTCACCTGGTTTAGGGCCATCATCACTTGCAAGCGACTTATCTTTGGCAACGTGATTCGCCATGGCTTCACCTTTCTCGCCTGGGCCGGTCATCAACATTTCGTCATACTGAAAGTTCTTGCCGTAGTTGTATCCGCCCAGATAGTTCGTTCGATGAACGTTTTTAGTATTGATGGCCGCCATAATAAATGGTGCCACCCATGAACCTAGCTGCTCATCGAAGTAAGGTTTGTTGCCATCGGGCTGTGGCTGATTTGACGCACCATCGGTTAATGAGTGCGGGTTTATAAGCGCAGCCATGACAGACTTATCTTTGTGCGCAGCCGCCATGGTCGCTTTTAAACTGGCAGCCGTACCGCCAGAGAACGTGCCCTGCATTTTACGAACGCGACCTTTTACATATTCAATGACATCGCCAGTTTGCTTCTTGGCATGTTCTTGAAGGTAGTGCACACCAAGGTCAAAAGGAACAGAGTCAAAGCCACACGAGAACACAATGTTAGCGCCGGTTTCTTTGGCTTTCGCTTCATATTTGTTGATCATTTGGTGCATCCACGCTGGCTCACCACATAAATCCGTATAGCCAGTGCCGTTATCGACGCACGCAGAAAGTAATTTTTCGCCGTAAATTTGGTATGGACCAACAGTGGTAAGTACTACCGCCGTGCGCTTTGTCATGGCATCGAGTGCTTCGGCATCGTCACCATCGGCTACAATGCTAGCTACACTATCACTAATGCCTAACTCCTGTTTTACATCGTTAAGCTTTGCTTCGTTACGACCAGCAACTGCCCATTTTACACTGCTGTCGCTGCCATACTGCGCCTGAAAATATTCAGCTACTAATTTGCCCGTAAAACCTGTAGCACCGAAAATAACTACATCAAATTCCCGTTCGTTACTCATTGTTTTGTCCTGTTTTATTTCGTTTCGACACGTGTCATCAATATGCGTTACTCAATATACGCACAAGCACCCATATCTATCATTTTTTTCGGTAATATTTGTCTATTCACGAAATTAAATGGTGAGCATAAAAAACCGTTAGCTTAATGATTCTACAAACTCAGCCAGCCGTGAAAGCCCTTCCTCCAAGCGCTCAATGCTAGTGGCGAAAGACAGTCTTACGTAATGGTTGGCATTGTGCTCACCAAAATCATTACCCGGCGTAAGCGCTACATGATGTTGTGAAAGTAGGGCATCACAAAATTCAATTGCACTTAGCCCTGTGTGCTTAATATTGATGTAGGCGTAAAACGCACCGTCAGGCTTTGCATCTAAACCAAGCCCCATATTTTCAAGTGCACTAAAAACAAGGGAAGCACGCTTTTCCAGCGTATGGCGGTTTCGCTCGCATTGCGCCAATGCTTCTGGTGTAAAGCACGCAAGAGCAGCCTTTTGCGAGAGGGTAGAGGGGCAAATAAACAAATTCTGCGCGAGCTTTTCAACGATGGGCGTCATCGCTTCAGGTATCACACACCAGCCAAGACGCCAGCCGGTCATACCAAAATATTTGGAAAAACTGTTTATTACGACCACTGTTTCTTCAAGCTGTGCATTGGCAAGTACGGTTTGAAGTGTGGTATCAGTGCCCAAGGTCGATTGGGAAGCGAATGTATCATTGCGTATATCAAGATCAGCCGAAAGCGATAGATCCAAGTAAATTTCGTCAACAATTAAAAAGCCACCTTTGGATTTGCAGTACTCGCCAATTTTAGTCAACTCTTCTGCATCTATAACCGTACCAGTAGGATTGGCAGGTGTGGCAATAAGTACACCTTTCGTGTTGTGCTTCCAATTATCGGCAACACTTGTTGCGGTTAGCTGAAAGTTATCCTCACTGCGTGTTGGCACCAGCGTTACCTTTGCGCCAAATGCGTTTAAAAAACGTCGATTACAGGGGTAAGACGGGTCGCCCAATATCACGTTGTCGCCTGGTTCAACCAAGGCAGCACTCGCCAAAAGTAAAGCGCCAGAAGCCCCAGCGGTCACTACCACTCTAGAAGCGCTTACCGCTACGCCATGTTTAACTTTATAAAAGCGTGCAATGGCTTCACGTAGTTCAGGCATGCCCAGCGCTGAGGTATAGGGAAAATCTGGGGCACTCAAGCTTTCTTTCATTGCCGCGAGTACTGCCGCGGGTGCGCCGAAATCAGGCTCGCCTAAATTAAGTCTTATAACATCTTTACCTTGCTGTTCTAGTGTCGTGGCTTTTTCGCCATAGGCCATAGCAAGAAACGGAGAGATCGCCGTAGCGCGAGAGGCAAACTTCAAAATAAAACCCTTATTAGTAAGTGCCAATTCAAACTGTACCGCAATTAGTGATCACTCTTGGTCATGATTCAAGGGAATTCTTCGAGAAGTACAATTAACTCGCTGACTTACTTCATAGCTAACTATTTAAACGAACAAACTTTTCGGCCAGCTCGTCTAGTGATTCTTTATTGTGCGGGTCGGGCTTAACCACATCGATAGGGCATACCGCTATGCAAGTAGGTGCATCGTAATGCCCCACGCATTCTGTACAGCGTAACGGGTCTATTTCATACACTTTATTACCCATGCTTATAGCGGCATTAGGGCATTCGGGTTCGCACATGTCGCAGTTAATGCAGCTATTAAGAATAAGCAGTGCCATGCATTATGCCTCGCTCGCGTTTTCGAGTGTTACTGCACTAGGTGCTTTTCGAAACGGGTTGCGGGTATCAACGCCTTCATCTAGGTTTCGCAGCAGTAGGGCAAAATTTAGAGACACATCGCCAGGTATCGGTATTCTTACTTGGTGTCCTGAACCCTTAGCATCCGTAATAGAATGGTTTCTCTTATCCAGCATCTCATTTAGAGTAAAGGTAATGTTGCCGCTTGGCGTCATCAACTCAAGCGAGTCACCTACACAGAATTTATTTTTAACGTTTATAATTGCATAGCCAGACTCTTCACAACGATCAATCACTTCACCAACAAATTGCTGTTTATCGCTGACTGAGTGGCCATACTCATAGTTCTGATACGCGTGGTGCGCATGGCGACGCAAGAAACCTTCGGTATAACCTCGATGGGCTAAGCTTTCCAAACTTCCCATTAACGAATTATCGAATGGCTTTCCTGCAACCGCGTCGTCAATTGCTTTTCTATAGACTTGAGCGGTTCGGGCACAGTAGTAATGTGATTTAGTGCGGCCTTCTATTTTTAAACTATGCACGCCCATTTGGGTTAACCTGCCAACATGTTGCACGGCACGCAAATCTTTAGAATTCATAATATAGGTGCCATGTTCGTCTTCAAAAGCTGGCATCAGTTCTCCAGGCTTTTCTTTTTCTTCTAACATAAACACTTGGGAGCTTGGCGTGCCTTCACCAAGGGTAGGAATTACCACTTGAGGTGCTGTAACTGCCTTATTAATCTCATTGGTTAGAACGATGTCGCCAGTTTCGTTTTCCTCGCCTGCCTTAACATCGTAAGACCATCGACAAGCATTGGTACAAGTGCCCTGATTAGGATCGCGTTTATTCATATATCCAGACAATAAGCAGCGCCCCGAATACTCCATACAAAGCGCGCCATGCACAAACACTTCCAATTCCATGTCTGGAACATGCTCGCGAATAGTTTCAATTTCTTCCAAAGAGAGCTCTCGCGACAAAATAACGCGCTCTATGCCTTGCTTCTGCCAAAACTTCACCGTGGCATAGTTCACTGCATTAGCCTGTACACTTAGGTGAATAGGCATTTCAGGGAAGGCGTCGCGTACCATCATAATAAGCCCTGGGTCTGACATAATTAACGCATCGGGCTTCATAGCAATTACTGGTGAAATATCTTTTAAGTAGGTACCTAGCTTACTGTTGTGGGGAGCAATGTTGCTTACTACGTAGAACTTTTTACCTAGAGCGTGTGCTTCTTTTATGCCCATAGCTAAGTTCTCAAGGCTGAATTCGTTGTTTCTTACGCGAAGTGAGTAGCGTGGCTGCCCAGCATAAACAGCATCGGCGCCATAGGCAAAAGCGTAGCGCATGTTGCGTAAGCTACCGGCAGGTGCAAGTAGCTCTGGCGCGATTAACATTTGGTTTGGCAATGTTGAATCTGGGTCTTCACGTAGGTTAGAAGAACTGCGATTAGGTGATAATTTTGAAGTCATAGATAAAAACCGCTACTAGACGCTTTAAACAAGGCGGCGGATTTTATAAGCCGTTAAATACCTCTACAAGCCAAACAACGATTGGTGTTGACCAAGATCAAACAATTTGTTGTCGCTTATGTTTTTGAACTTATAAACGGCAATTAAGCAGAGTCAATGCTAGCTGGTTTATTCTATATAGTTGCGTTTTTAGTGCATTACCTTCGGTAGGAAAAACCAAGCCTGTTCACAGCTAAATAACAAGCAAAAAGAGCGCATTTAAACGATGAACTGCCATGGGCAAAAGCCACCACATAGGGTAGGCTAGAAATTCACAATAATAAGGACTAACTGCATGCTGCAATTGAACATTTTTCATAAAGCGGCGCGACAAGTAAAAGCATCGGGAAAATCGGCCATTGCGATTACGGTATTATTTGTCGTGTCTACGTCTTCCGCATTGGCAGCGCTGCCAAGCATTGGTGAATTCACCAGCGATATGACCAAAAAAGATGGTTTAATTCCTGTTTACTATGACGATGAAAGTGACAAAGTTTACTTGGCGGTGCCAACAGACCACGCCGAATACCTGTTTCAAAGCAGCTTGCCTTACGGCGTAGGGTCTAACGATATAGGCCTTGATCGCGGCCAGCTAGGCGATACGCGCTTGGTAAGCTTTGAAAAATTTGGAAACAAGGTTTTATTAAAGCAGCACAACACCAAATACCGAGCAGTCCATGGTGGCGATGCTGAAAAACAAAGCATTGATGAAGCCTTCGCTGATTCGGTTATCGCAGGTTTTACGCTGGTAGCCAAAAGCGATAGCGCTAGTCTTATTGATTACACTCCGTTCTTGTTAAGCGATATCCATGGCATTGGCAATCGCTTAGCAGCTACTAACCAAGGAAGCTTTGGCGTAGATAAAATGCGAAGCGGCGTGTATTTACCTAAAACCAAAGGCTTTGAAAAGAACACTGAATTAGAGGCTTTAGTCACCTTTGCAGGTAAGAAGCCAGGCGAATATGTACAGCAAGTTACGCCCGATCCAGAAAGCTTGTCGGTGCACTTGCATCATTCGTTTGTGGCATTGCCTGACGACAATTACACGCCAAGAGAGTACCACCCTTACTCAGGCTATTGGAAATTCAGTTACTTTGATTATTCAACGCCTATCAGCGAGCCAACCGAACAGCGTTTTATTACCCGCCATCGTTTAAACAAGAAAACCCCGCACGCTGCAATGAGCGAAGCAGAGGAGCCTATTGTTTATTACCTAGACCCAGGTATTCCAGAGCCCGTAATGACCGCGCTTAAAGAAGGGGCGAGCTGGTGGAATCAAGCCTATGAAGCCGCAGGCTACAAAGACGCGTTTCAGGTGAAAGTATTGCCCGAAGGTGCCGACCCAATGGACGTGCGCTATAACGTAATCAACTGGGTACATCGCGCAACGCGCGGTTGGTCGTATGGTTCGTCGGTTGTCGACCCGCGCACTGGTGAAATTATCAAAGGTCACGTTACGCTCGGCTCATTGCGTGTAAGACAAGATTATTTAATTGCCCTTGGCCTAACCAGCCCATTTAAGGACGGCAGCACCGACACCACTGCACAGCAAGAAATGGCTTTAGACCGCATTAGGCAGCTTTCAGCCCACGAAGTAGGGCACACATTGGGTATAGCCCACAACTTTGCGGCAAGTGAAAATAACCGTGCGTCGGTAATGGATTATCCTCACCCCAAAATTAGTATTAGAAACGACAAAATTAGCTTGGAAGGCGCGTATGATAAAGGCATAGGCGCATGGGATATTCACGCCGTAGCGTATGGCTATCAAGACTTTGCCAGCGGCGTAGAAGAAGCCGAAGCCTTGGCAAAGATTATCGTAAAAGGCCGTAATGAGGGTTTAAGTTTTAAGTCAGACCCAGATACGCGCAGTAGTCGTCATGCATCAGCAAACGGCCATATGTGGGAAAACGGTAGCAATCCGCTAGATGCCTTCGATGAAATTTCACAAGTACGCGAACTGGCGTTAGCCAATTTAGGTTTAGACACCTTAAGCCCAAATAGCAGTTTATCCTCTCTTGAAAATGCTTTAGTACCTATTTACTTGCTTCACCGCTATCAGCTAGAAGCTGTAGCAAAGCAAGTCGGCGGTTTAGTGTATGAATACGAACGCAAAGGTGACTACACCCAGGCACAAGGCCAACAGTTTGTAGCACCTGCGGTGCAGCAGCGCGCAATGCAACAGTTAATTACTGCCACTACCGCTGATTACCTGACTATACCTGAATCGGTACTCGCCCTTATTCCACCTACAGCCTATGGCGACGATATTACTCGCGAGCACTTTAAGGGCAAAATGGGGTTAATGTTAGACCCTGTTTCTGCCGCCGCTTCAGCATCTAACTTTGCGTTTGAATTACTATTGCACCCAGAGCGCTTAAACCGCTTAGAGTGGCAAACAAGAAGCACTAATGACAGACGTAAAAAAGTAGGCGTTTCTATGCTGGTGAAGCAAATACTTAACGTTCACTGGTATAAAAATAAGTCACAAAGCCCATTAGCAAAACGCTTACAGTTAGTGGCGTTGAACGCTGTTATGCAGGCGGTTACTAATGAAAAGCTAGCGCCTGAAGTAAGAATGGAGGCCGAACTTGCCCTGCTTGAATTCAGCGAATGGTTAGACGATGAAGCCGACGATAATCAGTATGAAATACTGAAAGAACAATTTGATAGCTATTGGACTACTAAGACATGGCCAAGTAGCTTTGAAGTAGAGCCGCTACCGCCAGGTTCGCCTATTTAAAATGTGCTAGCTACCGCTGTTGATGACAAGGTAGCTCAGATAAGCTAGTGCCGCAAAGAAACGCAGCGGCACGGCTTAAATTTTTATACACAGCGTCAATATTGCTTCCTGCGGCCGAGAGCCTAAAGCTCATGGTGCGCAGGCTGTATAATAGGCTCAATTTTTTCGACTAACTCGGGTAACAGATAAGGCTTAATTTCGTAGTACTCTTCCTTGTCCACATTTTTATTATCAATCCAAAACGAACGGAGCGACGGTGAATTCACAAGCGCCCTAGCATCGTTAAAATACATAGCAAATAGCTTGTCAAATTCGCCACTTTCATACGCTGCCTTCAGGCCCTGTTCTAAACGTGTCGCTAACTCAGGTTGTGTATCTGACACATAGAAGTACATGGGGAGTAAAGTCAGCATAGCGATGTCAGGGGAATAGATGATCTCAGGGTGCGCAGTTTTAAGGTGCTGCTCCTCACCTAGAATTTCAAAAGAACCGCGCATGAGAAGGTCAAATCGCTCTGACTCCAACATGATGAACAGCCCAACATAGCGGCTGCTGTAAACCACTCGGAATTGATATTCTTCAAGTATGGTTGCCGTAGACCAACCTCGGCCTTGCCCGAAAGAGAATTGATAAAAATCCTGCAGCGAATTAACTTTTTCCAGCGCAGGTAAGTGTTTTGGTAACGTAAAGAAGAATCGATAACTGCCTAAACCTTTTGCCAAAGGAAAAGGCACTCGAATGGATGCATCGTCCCATTTCGCTTTGGCGTGGGAAAAGGTAACACTTACGAGCTCACCTTTTTCTAATTCTCTCAACTGCCGTTCAGGCTGAATTTCTGTGTCGTGATATTGTATGCGATACTCGCCAAATTCAGCTTTCGTATTCTCTAGCGCCAGTGCCAATAATCTGTGTAGGTATTCGACATGAGTAGTCTGACGGCTAATGTAGGGAACCTTAACCACCGTAACATCTGGTGTTGCTTGGGGCTGAGGCGAAGCATTTAGAACCGTACTAAAAAATGCTCCGATCAGTAACGCGCTTAAGTTTAACTTCATGACTACCGACTTGTTTTTTCTACTCAATAACAGCATAGCTTAAATTGATGTTAAAAAAAGGTAAACGAGCAAGGGTTTAGGTTAGTTAATTTAGAACTTTACCTGCTGTAAAGGTCAATAAATAAAAAATACATTTCATAGCCACGCGCTTTCCTCTACGAAAACAGAACGTCACAGCAGGACAGGGGACGTTAAAGTTTGCATTTAGCGCTAGGCTAATCCGATGTACCTAAAGTGTTTCTAATTTTGTCGCAACGCAATTCATAATTCTTATAACTGCTAGATTCGGGAACGGCGAAATTAAGACTGTGATTACAGTGCTTCAATGCATTTTCAAGTTGTCCGGTTGATTGTTACAACTGCGCTAATCCATCATGGGTTCTATCAGAATTAGGGTATTGGCTTGCGCGCTGACTCATTTTCTGTTCAACCGACGGGCGGGCAGTGTTTTACAACTCCCGATAGTTAGTAAACACCTTATACAACTGCGTGCCACTCAACACTGAAGCTGAAGGGAAGTGTAAAATAGGGATAAGATCGCAGGGCGCTTCTAGCGTTCTGCTGCCGTTGTCCGTATCTAGGTCGTCAATATTTAAAATTTGGGCTAGCGGCTCACCTTTCTTAACTGTTTGGCCTGGTTTCGCCATGTACTCCACCATGCCGCCCCAGTTAGTAAACAGGGTTTTATAGTCTTTTAAATACACGCCTAAACGCTGCATCTCTTTCGGTTTAATATCGCACTCGTGCAATACACCTTTGGCGTTTAGGTAGCTAAGAATACTGGTGGCGTCTATATTGCCTTCATTAAAGTCGATAACTTCTTGGCTACCCATTTCAAGGGTAAAGGCTTCAACGTTAAAGCTGATCTCACGCTCTAAATTAGTTTTTATACTTTCTTGCAGTGTCCACCACGGGCAAAATGTTGCTTCGTCTAATGCGCCTGCAAATACGTTCGGAATAAAAATACAGTGTGGAATGTTAAATAGTTTGGCGCTGTCTTTGGCGTATTCGGGAATATAAACGTGGCGGGTAGATACTGGGCCGTTGTGTAGATCTAGTACGAAGTCGGCGTTCACCGCCATTTGCTGTAGCTTTAGATTTAGCTGCTGCGCAAGCCCTAAACCCCAGGGTTCAGCCAACTTGTTGTCGATAGCATTAGACAGGTGTGCACGAAAACGTTGTTTTATGCCTTCAATCGACTCTTCGCGGGTGACGGTTTTGGCGAAATGCTCAACTGCACCTTTGTCAAAGAAATAGCCACGGTTCCAGTTTGTGCCGTTCACAGGGTCGAAACGTCCTAATGTGTATTCACCGGCTTTAATGTTTGTACCAATGGGATTACAGTTGGGCACTAAGATAATCTCGCCGCAAATATCCATGTTCTTCAGGCGCTGAATGAGATGGTAAATAACCACGTTACCTTGCACTTCAGCACCGTGAATTGAGCTCTGGATGTACACGGTGGGGCCAGGGCGCGCGCCCTTCATACGATAAATGGGTACATTCATGTTACGGCCAGACGCATTTTGCGCCACTACCATGTGTTTTTTAACTACTCGGGTTGTCATTTAAATCAACCTATTTTCTGTCTGTTCTTTGTTTAATTCTGCTGTTTTAAACCGCAGATTTTGAAATTCATGAAGCGAATGCACGCAAACTTAGCAAGCACATAGCTCGCAATCCACGCCTGTAGGCAACTTCCAGTTTCGCCACTCGTGCGACAAAGCATCAAACGTCATCAACGTGTTTCTAGGAATGTTATCGAAATCCATCAATACTTGCATAGCTAACATAGCTTGGTAAGTGCCAACAATGTTTACCACAGGAGAGAAAATCCCTGCCTCGACGCAGCTTAAATCGGGCGATTCAAATAAGGTTCGTAGGCACGCATAGCAACGGCTTTTGCCAGGTATTGCCACGAACAGTTGGCCTTCAAAGCGAATGGCTGCGCCTGAAACCAGCGGTGTATTCAGTTTGAAACACAATTCATTGATTACATCTCGCGAGTCGACGTTGTCAGTGCAATCTAATACAACATCTGCACGTTCTATGGCCTGTTTTAATGTTGGCGATAGTGGAGCAGTGCCGGGCGCTGAAAACGGCTTTGCTATTACGGTAATGTTGCAGTCGCTATTTATCGCATTAAGCCGCGATTTAGCCGCTTCCACTTTGCTTGTGCCCACGTCTTGTTCGCTAAACAAGGTTTGCCTTGGCAGGTTGGTGGTCTCTACAATGTCATGGTCGATGAGTGTTAGCGAGCCAACGCCGCTGGCACACAGACTAGTTGCGGCCGCGGTGCCAAGCCCGCCAATGCCAATGATACAGATATTTGCGTTTAACAACGCTTCCTGACCGTTTAGGTCGACTTTGGGAAGTACAATATGGCGGTTATAGCGCATAGCCTGCTGATTAGTTAGGCTTTTAGACATAGTTTATGCCAACTTAGTTGTTGAATTCATGGCATGCACCCTTATAAAGTGATTACCAATTAGTATTTTGGCTGGTACTTTATCAAAAACCGCCAAAATGTCGCATATCAAATTAGGATTTCATATGTCAGTTGTCAGCCAACCCCTTAATATTGCCGTTTTAACTATTTCGGATACGCGCACCCTCGAAAACGACAAGTCAGGAGACTATCTAAAAGAGGCGCTTACCTCGGTTGGCCATAATCTTTACGACCGCGATTTGGTGAAAGACGATATTTATCAGCAGCGCGCTGTAGTGTCGAAATGGATTGCTGATAGAAACATTCACGCAGTATTAATTACTGGTGGTACAGGCTTTACCCACCGTGACTCAACGCCAGAAGCGATCAGTGTTTTGTTCGACAAAGAAGTTGATGGCTTTGGAGAGCTATTTCGCCAAATTAGCTATGAAGAAATCGGTACGTCAACTATTCAGTCTCGCGCAGTAGCTGGCTTCGCCAATAATACGGTTATTTTCTGCCTGCCAGGTTCAACAGGCGCGTGTCGTACGGCGTGGGAAAAAATTATATCTAGCCAGCTTGATGCCGACTTTAGACCGTGTAATTTCGTAAAGCATCTGGTGGAAGCATGAGTACCTTTAGCCATTTAAACGCTGGTGGCGAAGCCAACATGGTAGACGTTAGCGACAAAGACGTTACTAAGCGAGAAGCTACAGCAGAGGGGTTCTTGTACGTAAGCGAAGACGTAATTCGCCAAATCTCAGAAGCAAAAATTGCAAAGGGTGATGTATTTGCAGTTGCTCGTGTAGCGGGTATTCAAGGGGCGAAACGCTGTGCTGACCTTATTCCACTGTGTCACCCATTGGCACTGTCAAAGGTGGATATTAATTTTGACATTCAAGCTGACCAAAACCGTATCAAAGCCACTTGCTATTGCAAGTTAAGCGGCAAAACGGGCGTTGAAATGGAAGCGCTCACGGGCGTAAATGTGGCGCTGTTAACCTTATTTGATATGTGCAAAGCCATCGACCCTGGCATGCATATGGAAGGAATACGAGTATTGGAGAAAAAGGGCGGCAAGACAGGCCACTGGCAGTCTGACACATAGTGCAGACATAAAAGGGTAACAAGAACAGTAAAAAGAACAGTAAGTTCAAAACGCAACGCGCAAAAAGTATACGCGCGCTTAAAGGGCAACGTACTTTAGGTTTAACGACTTTGTAAGGCTAGGAGAGAACAATCTGCGCGTACAAAGAAACGTTAATAAAGCATTTTAAGGAAAAGCATGCAGGTTACGGTTAAAACATTCGCACAAACCCGAGAGATTACGGGAGAGGACAATATTGCGCTTTATTTAAGTGACAATAGCACCGTTGAAACCGCAATATCGCAGCTTAAAACTCGCAGTGATAAATGGGAGTTAGCGCTGGAGGGCAGTGTGCTAACTGCTTGTAATCAAGAACTGTGCGATACCCAAACAGTACTTAGCGACGGCGATGAGCTGGCACTTTTTCCACCTGTGACAGGGGGCTAGCTATGTTCGCGCTAGTTCAAGTTGAAGATTTCGACCAAGGCGAGCTGTACGCAAGGCTAAAACATTCGGCAGACGAGAAGGCTAGCGGAAATACCGGCGCTATCGTTACTTTTACCGGGCTAGTGCGAGATTTTAATAACGCTGGTGATATTGACGGTATTGAATTAGAGCATTACCCGGGTATGACTGAAAAAGCGTTAATGCTTCTTGTTGAACAAGCGAGCGAACGCTTTTCACTTAACAGTGCTGGCGCACTGCACAGAGTAGGGCGCATATACAACAACGAACAAATTGTGTGGGTAGGTGCTGCGGCTCCACACCGTCAAGCCGCATTTGACGCGGCCAGCTACTTAATGGACATGCTTAAACAGTCGGTACCGCTTTGGAAAAAAGAATTTAAGGGCGATAAATCTGAATGGGTTGAGGCGAAAGCATCTGACGATAAAGCGGCACTTAAGTGGATGCGCAAAAAGTAATGCTCTTTTCTTTAGCAACGCGACTTTCAAGCCTTATTTATTCGGTCACGCTACTTTTGGCATGTGTTACTGTTATTAGTATCTCTACTGCACAGGCGAGCCGTTTTGAGGCGGCAAATACGTCAGTAAATGAGAGCCGCAGTAGTAGTTCCACTAAGCAAAATCATTCGGTTACTTTCAAGCACGACGAAAAAATTAACGTTGCCGTTGCGGCGAACTTCGCAAAACCTTTAAAAAGCATTGCTGAGCAGTTTACCGATCTTACAGGCATAGAGGTTGCGGTAACGGTATCTTCTAGCGGTACTTTCTACGCGCAAATTCAACACGGTGCCAGCTTTGATGTGTTTTTGTCGGCTGATCGCGCTAGACCGCAAGCGCTGGCTGATAATAATCTGGTGCACAAAAATAATGTGGTGGATTACGCTAAAGGCAAGTTGGCGTTTGTCTATGCAGGCGATTTATCAAGTAAGAAATCTAGCAAGACATTCGGTGAAAAAAATTGCGAGCAATTTTCGGTGGCATTTTCAGAGCAAGTTTCTGGACAGTCCTCGGGGGCATTTAAGGAAGATGCGAACGCGCAACTAGGTACTCAGCTTGCCGGTTGTTTATCTAAGCAGCTTGTTCAGTTATTTAAAGAACCACAAAGCAAGATAGCCATTGCTAACCCCAAACTTGCGCCCTATGGCATTGCTGCACAGCAAACTTTGCATAACTTATCGCTTTGGCAAGAGTTTTTACCACACAGGGTAATGGGTAAAAACGTATTACAAACCCTGCAGTTTTATACTACCGGTAGCGTGAAAGGGGCGTTTGTTGCGTATTCGTTGGCGTTGGACTTGCCTTCAGAGTTAAACCCTAATTTGTCTTCTCGTTTTACAAGCGTTGTCAGTGCAAAAAGCACTGAAGCTACCACCGTTATCATTCCTGTCCCTGAAAACTTGTACCAACCTATTATTCAGTCACTGGTGGTTAATAGCAAAGCGGCCGCTTCACTGTCACCGAATCTGTTCGACCCCCTTACTACCGTAAATGCAACCACGCCAGTACAAGAGCCAGCCCCTGGGAAAGAAGAAACTACCAGATCGTTTAGTTTAAAAGACGCTAATGGCGTTTCATCGGCCAGTTTGTTTGTGCAATATCTAATGTCGAAAAGTGTGCAGCACAGCCTAATTGAATGGGGTTATGAGCCCGCCATTGTATTTGGTGTGGGTGAATAAACATGGTCACGGAATTCTTTGGAGCCTCGACACTTGAAGCTATATTACTAACGTTAAAGCTGGCATTTATAACCAGTAGCTTGCTGTTGTTAATCGCACTACCGCTAGCGTGGTTTTTAGCGAACTGGCAGAGCAAAGCTAAGCCTTTGGTTATGTCGATACTCGCGTTGCCTTTAGTGCTACCGCCTACTGTGCTGGGGTTTTATCTGCTTATTGCTTTTTCGCCGCAAAGTACGCTAGGTCAGGGGTGGCAAAGCCTAACGGGTAGCAATTTAGTATTTAGCTTTGAAGGTTTGGTATTGGGGTCAGTTATCTACTCTCTTCCATTTGCTCTACAGCCTTTATACAGCGGCTTTTCGCAACTGGATAACCGTTATTTAGATGTAGCAAAAACGCTGGGTTTTTCGGCCGCCGAAGCTTTTATGAAAATCGTGCTGCCTTTAAGCAAAGCGCCCATTGTGGTGGCATTAGGCTTAAGCTTTGCTCATACCATAGGCGAGTTTGGCGTAGTGCTAATGATAGGTGGCAATATTCCTGGGGAAACTCAAGTGCTGTCAATTGCACTATATGAGCAGGTAGAAGCGTTGGAATATAAAAGCGCACATAACCTATCGCTAGCACTACTGGTATTTTCATTTGTTATGCTCGCGGCACTCTATCGTTTTAATGGTGTCACCCGTAGTGATGAGGAGCGCTAACATGCAAATATCAGCGCTTCTACCGAATCGCATTGATGCAAAAATCTCGTTGCAGCCGCAAAGCCGTTTTATTGGGGTTACTGGTCCATCAGGAGCGGGCAAAAGCAGTTTATTTCGCGCCTTAGCTGGCGTAGAAAAAAGCGCAAAAGTGCAAACGCCGTGGACCGCTCAAAAGGTTGGTATTGTGTTTCAGCAGCCTATGCTATTTCCTCATACCGATGTTCGCGGCAATTTGGCCTTAGCACAGCGTCACGCAAGCCCTAATGCAATGTCTATCAATGCGTGTTTGCGCGGTTGCTATTGCGAGCATTTAATCGACAAGCCAGTTCACGCGCTTTCGGGTGGTGAAGCGCAGCGGGTCGCGATTGCGCGGGCGCTGGTTAATGGGCCAGGCGTGTTATTACTAGATGAATCGTTAAGCGCGATTGATATCTTTACTCGCCGTAAAATTTATCAGTTTTTGAATAATTTGTGTGTGTCGAGCCAGTTAACCTGCTTTGTCATTTCCCACGACTTAGACGATCTTGCTTTGTTTAGTGATGAGCTCGTTTACATTGATCAAGGCCGCACAGAACTGTGTGGCCCAACGCGCGATGTATTGGCGCAAGTATTCGAAAAAGAAGGATTGGCGACACCGTCTAGCGTACTTGAAGGATTAAAGGTTACCTCAACCCGTAAAAGCAATAATAACCAGACGCCCAAAACTGTCGTCGACCAAGCTTGCGCTGACCTATCGGGAGAAGGCCAAGACACTTCAATGATGTTAGATTGTGAAGAATATAAGCCAGAAGATGGAATAGAGCGGATAATGGTGGCAGGTCACGAAGTGTATGTCACCGACGAATCACTGTCGTACTCATCAATCGTGAACGAGTATTCAGACAAACGAGCCTATACCGACAACAACGCTTTACATGCTGAAGTCAGTGACCAAGTATCCGTCCGTTTCGCAGTGAAAGCCTGTGACGTAAGTATCGATACTAATATCGCTGACTTTAGCAATGTCAGCACAATCAGCATCTTAAATGCATTGCCTTGCATTATATCTTCTATCGACCCCGTGACTAATCCGTCAAAGGCTTCGCAAGGCAACACGGGGTTCGCCCCCGAAAAGCAAGGCGCGGCATTCGGCGCAAAGGTTCTGTTGAAACTGACTCTGTTAAATAGTAATCAGACCCTTTACGCGAGTATTAGTAACATTTCTCTAGCGCGCCTTAAACTCAAAGTGGGTATGCAGGTGATTGCGCGATTTAAATTGCCTTAGAATAATTGCTGAGCGTTTCGCTTACATTAAGGTAGGCGTCAAAGCGAGCACAGATTGCGCGAACATAAATGCGGGCCTTTTCAGGTATGCTAATACTGTGAGGGCTAAGACGAACAAGACCATCGTCTTCTAATCCCGATAAATTGTTCAATGCCCCCGAAAAATACTCATCAAAAATGATGTGGTGCTTCTTCTCAATATACGGCTTATTAACTTCTAAATTGCACATGAGGCTAGATATCACATCGCGGCGGATAAGGTCATCGCTACTGAGTGTTAACCCCACCACGGCTGAAGGCTGCTGCTGATCTATGCGAGTGTAATAGTCTTTTAAATCTTTCGCGTTCTGTGCAAAGGCATTTCCAACCGTACTAATAGCCGATACGCCAATGCCTACTAAGTCTGTATCACCACGCAACGTATAGCCTTGGAAATTGCGGTGAAGCTCGCCTTGGTTTTTGGCTATTGCAAGAGAGTCGGTGCTTAAGGCGAAATGGTCAAGGCCAATCATCTCATAACCCACGCTCGTGAAATTGTTCACGGCAAGCTTGTAAAGTGCTGCTTTTTCTTCGCTGTTAGGAAGTGTTTCTGGAGCAAATTTCCGCTGTGCAGCAAAGCGTTCCGGCAGGTGTGCATAGCTAAAAAGAGAAATGCGATCCGGCATCATTGCTTTTGTCGCTGCTATGGTAGATTTAAAGGTCTCCAGCGATTGATTTGGCAACCCGTAAATTAAATCTAAGTTCACAGACTCAAAACCCAGTGAGCGGGCTTCAAACACAAGTTCGGCTATGTGAGATGTGCTTTGTACGCGGTTTATAGTTTTTTGTACATTGTAATCGGTATCTTGCAAACCAAAACTAATGCGTGTGTATCCTAGCGATCTCAAATGCTGCAGATAGCGTTTATCAACATTTCTAGGGTCGAGCTCTATTGAAAGTTCAGCACTTGCATCAAAGGAGAAGTGTTTTTTTAGCAAGTACATTAAATATGCATGTTGGGTTTCATTTAAGAAACTTGGTGAGCCACCGCCCAAATGCAAGGAAACAATGTGTTTTCCCTCGGCAAGATAGCGCTTAGTTAACACTTCCTTTTCTAGGTAATGCAAATATTCGTCTGCTTTTTCATTGTGACGAGTCACTAGCTTATTGCAACCACAGTAATAACACAGGGTTTTACAAAAGGGGATGTGAATATACAAACTCACCGCTGAAGCTTTCGAGACAGTGAGCGCAGAACGTAGAATGTCGTCTTCGAGTGGTTCAAATTTAAGTGCAGTAGGATAGGATGTGTAGCGTGGTGCGTGCTGCGCATATTTAGTTATAGTAGACATGGTATTGTTTCTTTTTATGGCAATTGGAGTCATCGTAAATCTGCGCTTTATTAAATGGCTACTGCGCCGTTTCTCAATGGGGTGGCAATCAAGTGCTTGTGTTAGCTTGATATACGACCGTAAGTTTGAGGAACCAGCGAATGGTTCAAAGTGTATCTATTTCGGAAGGAGCGTTTTTTGATCTACTTCAAGGTTTTAGCGTTAAACACAGTATTTTTACTTTTGTTCCCGGTTGTATTGCTACAAGCATTGTGGGTACGTAGAAAAACTGCTGTGCTGCCCGAGCCAGACGGAAAAAGGGTCTTTACCTCGGCAGAAGATTTAACGCTGCCCTCTACCAGCTTATTGGTGGTAGGCGATTCTGCAGCGGCCGGTGTAGGCGCTACTTCGCAAGAGGGTGCACTTAGCGGAATACTCTATTTAAGACTGGCTCAATATGGGCCGACGCGGGTATCGCTACATGCCAAAACAGGTTACAAAAGCGAAGATGTCCTTAATTTACTTTATGATATTCCTGCCGAAAAATTTACTTCTGCACTAGTCTCCATTGGTGTGAATGATGTCACCAAGTTTGTGTCTCTTAAGCAGTGGCAAAAAAATGTGGATGCTATAGGTGCGCTACTCACTGAAAAGTTTGGCTGTAAGAGAATTTTATTTACCGCATTACCACCCATTCATTGCTTTCCCGCGTTACCACAGCCGTTGCGCACTCTATTGGGCTGTAGAGCATGGCTATTAAATTACGTCTTAGCGCAGCGTGTAGCGGTGCGCGATAATTCAGAAGTACTTTGTGTAACTGCACTTAATTTTCATGGCAAGGTGAACGATATTAAGCAAAGTGGCTTGATGGCGGAAGATGGGTTTCATCCCTCAACAAAAGGGTACGAAATTTGGGCGCATTCGGCATTAGAAAGGCTGAGATCATCCTAAGCATTCATTACGTACAAATACAGGATGGGGCTTGAAGTTTCATTTTGTAACCTTATCTAAGCCCTTACGCATTCTCGAATTCAATAAAGTGAGCCCTTTCATGACAGCAGATTTACAAGGTGCACAAAATGTGCGCGATGGAAAAAGAGTAACGGTAAATATGGTGTCTGATGTGGTGTGCCCTTGGTGTATTGTTGGATACCAGCGCCTACAAGAAGCCATTAAAACCCTAGATAACATTGAAGTTGATATTAAGTTTCACCCGTTCGAGCTGAACCCCAATATGCCAGAAGAAGGGCAAAACCTTCGTGAGCATATAATGGAAAAGTACGGCATAAGTGAGCAGCAAAGCGCGCAGAACAGAGCGCGGCTAGTAGAAGCAGGCGAGCAATTGGGCTTTTCGTTTAATTTTACTGACGACTCTCGCATGCAGAACACGTTTAAGGCGCACCAACTTATCCATTTTGCAGCAGAAAACGGCCTTGAAGAAGAAATGAAGCTGGCCTTATTTAGTGCCTACTTCACAGATGGTAAAAACATTAATGATATAGGTGTTTTAGTAGAGTTGGCACAAACTGTTGGCCTTGATAAGTCTGAAGCCGAACAAACCCTTAAAAGTGAAAAATACGCGCAGGCAGTGCGTGAGGAAGAAACTGTTTGGATGCAGCGTGGTATTCAGAGTGTACCTACCTTTGTAATTGGTAATCAGGGCGTTGCAGGGGCTCAAGAGCCAGCCACATTGGCTGCATTTATTTCCCAAGCAGCATCACAGCAATAAGCAGGTTGAACGGGTTAAGAGGTAGTTATGAGTAATCACGTTAACCATTTGCTAGCACAGTGGCTTCCGCTCAAAAACAAGCACAAATGGGTGCTAGGTTTTATTTTTAAAACCGAAGGTTCATGCTACCGCAAAGCGGGCGCCATGATGTTGTTTAGCGACGCTGGGCATCAGTTAGGTATATTAAGTGGTGGCTGTTTGGAAAGTGACATCGTAAAAAAAGCACAGCGAGTAATGACAGACGGAGTAAGTCGTACCGCGGTTTACGATGACGAAGATGAAGAAGATATTGCGTTTAAGCTAGGTGTAGGTTGCGGCGGTGTGGTGCATTTAGCACTCGTACCAGTCAATGAGAACAACCAATATTTATCGTTGGATGTGGTCAGTAAAACCTTATCTAATGGAATGGCGTGTGAGTGGCGCTGCGCTGTTGATGGTACCTCAGGTAACTGCACGGTATGGGAAGACAGTTCAGCAAAACCAAGAAAAGCTGTTTTAGACACCGCAAATGGAAAGCAAACGTTGTCGGTTTTGATGCTGCCGCCCATCCACTTACTTGTTGTTGGTGGTGGATACGATGCAACCTTCATGACCAAGCTTGCTAGTTTGCAGGGCTATTTAGTAAGCCTTTGGGATCCACGGCCCGCACAAGCAAGGCTTGAGCACTTTCGCGACGTAAATTATCTCATTGAGGATCCATCAACCGAAGGCTTACGTCTTCATATGGGCGAGCACAATATTCAAGCGGCGGTGCTTATGTCTCACCACCGGGAAATTGACGCAAAGGCGCTGCAGGTGCTAAGCAAGCAGTCGTTAACCTATACCGCAATGTTGGGTCCACTGCATCGCAAGCAGGAAATTATGGATTTAGCCGGGCTTAGCGATACCAACTTTACTCAGTATTTCGCAAGCCCCGCTGGTTTTGACATTGGTGGCGAACTGCCTGAGCATATAGCGCTGTCTGTTATTGCCCAATGCCATGCGGTGTTTCATACCAAACCTACACATTTAAAGCGTTAGAAAGACTTTCTGAAGGTAACGCCAAAGCTTCTAGGTGCGCCAGGGTAGGCCATGATCTTTCCGGTTTGTACCGGTACGTCAAAACCGCTTCGTGCAACGTACTTTTCATCGAAAACGTTGCGCGACCACGCAATAATTTCGCTATCCCATTGTGGGATAGTGAAACTTACGCGAACGTTAAATAATGAAAAGTCGTCAGCATATTTGTACGGGTCGTTCGCATCATCAAGAAATACGTCCCCCGTGTATTGGTAGTCAATACTGGCGGAGGCAGGATAATTCCCAACTTCGAAATAGTGATTCAGCATAAGAGACAGTGAGTTCTGAGGCTCGAAGCCTACGCGGTCTCCGTCTCTTGAACAGAACGGGTCGTTAGGCTCCACACGGCCGGGATCGTCTATGCCGGTGTGCCACGTGTACGCAACCCAACACGTTCCGCGTTTAAACTCATCAAAGTTCGCCAATGTGCGCGATGCAACAGCGTGTAATTCAGTGCTTTCTGTCACTAGCCATGTGGCTTCAAGTTCTACACCTTTGACTATGATATCGCCCGCATTTTGCAGGTTGAACCCCAATCCGGTAAAGGTCGTCGCCTGAAAGTCGCTAATTTGCGTATAGTGCGCCGCGGCATTTACGCGAACGCCGTATTCTTCAAAATCGTGTTTAATACCTATTTCGGCACTTCGTGATTTTTCAGCATCAAAAAGCGGGCTAAGCGAAGGTAAAATTCTGTCGGTATTCGTACCGCCAGCTTTGTATCCTGTGGCAAAACTAGCGTACGTTAGCGTGTTGTCATTTGGGTGATAAGCCAGTTTCACTGTGCCGGTTAACTGCGAATCATCAAGCTCTTCGTTTAAATCAGGGCGCGGCATAACTGCTGCTGATCCCAAGAAGAAATATCCCCAGCCCGCTTGTTGAAACGGTGCGATAGCGTTAAGGGATTGTGCTGTAGGGGCTTGTCCCGTCGCTAACGCAGCAGCGATGTTTTGCAACCCAACCACCGCACTCCCTACATTAGGCCATTGCGCAGGGTCTTGAGTTAGTCCGTCAATACCAGGCCCTTGCTCATCGTAGGCTCCGACAATCGACTTTTCTTCGCGGGTATAGCGTAAGCCCGTTGTTAACGTGAAATCACGGTTTAACAGCCATTCCAGCTGAGAGAATAAAGCAATACTGTCTTGCTCTTGATTAGCGCTGTGTGCGAAAGCAGTGCCGGACGGCGCTGGTGCTGCAGCAGGCGCAATAAAACCTGATGTAACTGCAGATAGCTCGTTGATGGCGTTAGCCAAAGGCAGTAGTTCGGATGCAGCGGCATTAAAGAACGCACTGAAATCATCTTGCGTTGTGGTATCAAAAGTGAGATCTAAGTTCTGGCTGTAATAGTAAACACCTATTAATCCGCGCACATTCTCGCTGGTGTAATGTAACCTAACTTCTTGAGAAAATGACTGCTGTCTGGCGTCGTTAGTGGCGGTAAGAAGGTCGGCATCAGAAAAGTCAGTATCTATCGTATCTAAGCTATCAAACGCGCGGTACGCGCTTATACTCACTATGTCCCATGCTTCGTTTAAAGCCACATCAACTTGGACTGATAGCCCTTTATCTTCCATTTTTGAAAGGGGAGTTTGTGACAGCGACGTTCTATAGTCATAAAAGTTATCGCGCCCATAAATAGTTGCATTGAATGGCGGTTGTAGTAGCAGAGCATCAGTGCCGAACTTACCCGCTATTTCATTAGCCTGAATATTGTTTTGGAAAGTCAGCGCGCCGCAGCAACGTTCGTCTAACTCGCCATAATCAGCAATAAGCCGTACGCTAATATCAGCCGTAGGAGTGTAAAGTAACTGTGCTTTTACCGCAGAACGGTTACGGTTATTCAGGGTTTGCCCGCTGCGCTCATCGGTAATGAAGCCGTCGCTATGAGAGCTAAAACCCGAAACACGTATGGCAAGAATATCGTCGATAAGCGAAAACGACGAGCCTGCGCTCAAACGAACCAAATTATCGTTGCCAACAAGGGCTTCGGCAAAGCCGTTTCGATCATCGTGTGAAGGTGCGACAGTCGTTAATGTCATTGCGCCAGCGGCGGTATTCTTACCAAATAAAGTGCCCTGTGGGCCACGTAACACTTCAATAGATTCAACATCGACTAAGTCGTTAATTAGCGCGTTTTGTCTTGAGCGGTAAACACCATCTACATATAAACCTACCGAAGATTCGAAGCCGAAGTTTTGTGAAGACGTGCCAATGCCACGAATTGAAAACCCTGAATTTGTTACACTTTGGTTTTGAAACGCGCCAAATGCAGGTACGTAGTTTTGCAGGTCAAACACATCTCGGCTTACGGTCTCAACCAAATCTTGACCTGAAAGTGCAGTAACCGCAACAGGCACATCTTGCAAGTTTTGGCTGGTTTTTTGCGCTTGAACAACAATGCGTTCTAGCGTCTTTTTGCTGTGCGGTGTTAATTGGTTATCTTCACTAGCTTGGGCGCTTGGAGCGAGAACACAGGCCGACGTAATTATCGAGGCGATTATCGGGGTGCGGTAAAGACAACGAGTTATGGCATTTAAAGATGTACCTGCAACAGTACCTGCTTTAGTACAGGGCAAAACGTGTGTAAGTGACTTCATTTTGGTTCTTTTTAATTTTAAAAGCGGTGAGCTTTAAACAAAATTAATCACGACAAGGTCGCGTCCATTTGCGAGCAGTCCTTTACTTTTAAATGCGTCTACTTCCTTAAGACGTCACGTGCTTTTTTCACTATACAATCTATTGAACATATATTGCACGCATTTGACGGTATCATGTTGAGCTTTGTCTATAACGTGCAAAAAGTGATCAATTGCTTGCTGGTGCATAGTTTCACATGATGCATACTCATTCAAAATATCAATTAAACTTATATCGCTGTTTTCCTTACTATGTTGATTGAAAGTTAACATATTAATAACATCGAGCAGTGGTATGACAGACATCTATTTAGTGCGCCATGGTCAAGCGTCGTTTGGCAAAGCGAACTATGACAAACTCAGTGATCTAGGTGGGCAGCAGGCTGTCTGGCTCGGTGATTACTTCAAGCATCGAAATATTCAGTTCGACACAGTTTTTTCTGGTGACATGGTTAGGCATCACGAAACCAAGGACGGCATCGCTACTGGCATTGCGTCACAAAGCTATTCTCTACCTGAGGCCACGGTAAATAGTGCGCTGAATGAATTCAATTTCCAGGCTGTTGCTAAAGCTTACTTAACTCGTTACCCAGAAGCGAAAGTGCCTGAAGGTGCGTCGCCGTCGGAATACTATCGATTGCTAAAAAAAGCCATGATTGCCTGGTCGCAGGACGAACTGGCACATGAACTCCTTGATGAAACATGGGGGCAGTTCGAAGACAGAGTTCACAGCATGCTCACGCATCTTAAAAGTATTGACGCGAAGCGTGTTCTCGTTGTGAGTTCTGGCGGTGCAATTGCCATGATGCTCAAACACATTCTTGGCTACGATGCGGCCACCGTTGTGAATATGAATTTGCAGATCCGAAATGCCAGTTTTTCTCAATGCTTTGCCAATGCGCGAGGCGTTCATCTAAATAACTTCAACAGCGTACCTCACCTGGATGTGATTGACAGGTTACACGCCATTACCTACAGCTAAATGGGGCAGTTATGAACTTTGAATATAATGAAAAGACCCAAGCACTTTTAGAAAAACTAAAAGCGTTTATGAACGAAGAAGTGTATCCAATTGAAAAGGATTACATTCACGCCGTAGAAAATGGCTCAGCCAATAATGGCGAAGGTCGTTGGAAAACGCCTGAAATGATGCATACATTGAAAAAGCGTGCAAAAGAAGCGGGTCTTTGGAATTTGTTTTTACCTGAAGAATATAAGCCATACGGGGCAGGCCTGACTAACGCAGAATATGCGCCACTTTGTGAAGAAATGGGCAGAGTTTTGTTTAGCTCTGAAATCTTCAACTGTAGTGCGCCAGATACCGGCAATATGGAAGTACTGGCGAAATACGGTAACGAAAGTCAGAAAAAGCAGTGGTTAGAGCCTCTTTTAAACGGGGAAATACGCTCAGCCTTTGCTATGACAGAGCCTGCAGTGGCTTCAAGTGACGCCACTAACATCGAAACTTCCATTAAGCGCGATGGCGATGAATACGTTATTAACGGCCGCAAGTGGTACACCAGCGGTGCCATGAATGAAAACTGTAAAATTATGGTGGTAATGGGCAAAACTGATTTTAATGCCCCTCGTCACCAGCAGCAGTCTCAAATTTTAGTTCCTATGGACACCAAAGGTGTGACTATTGTTCGCCCAATGGCTGCAATGGGCTATTACGACGAGCCTATTGGTCATGCTGAAGTCTTGTTTGAAGACGTACGTGTACCGGCAGAAAACTTACTGCTTGGTGAAGGGCGTGGTTTTGAAATTGCACAAGGACGCTTAGGCCCAGGCCGTATTCACCACTGTATGCGTCTTATTGGCTGTGCTCAGCGCGCGCTCGATATGGCGTGTGAACGAGTTGAGAACCGTGTGGCATTTGGCAAGCCGTTGTCAAAACAGCAGTCGGTTAGAGAAAGCATTGCGCAGATGCACTGTGATATAGAACAGGCACGCCTGCTTACGCTAAAAGCGGCAGATAAGATGGATCGCTACGGTAACAAAGTATCGCGCGACCTTATCGCTGCTATCAAAATAGTTGCGCCCACTATGGCCTGTAACGTTATTGACCAAGCCATACAGATGCACGGGGCTGCAGGTACAAGCCAAGATTTCGTTCTGTCTGCCATGTACGCTTATGCGCGTACCATCAAGCTAGCAGATGGTCCTGATCAGGTGCACATGATGCAGTTAGGTCGTAATCTTATTGCTGAGAAAAATCACGGGTAAGGAGTGAACGTGTCTAAAGACAATGCGAAAGCCCCACATGCTCTAGACTTAGCAGTTTTAAATGAATATTTATCTTCTGCGTGCCCGAGTATTGGGCACGTCAAAAGCGCTGAGAAATTTGCAGGTGGGCAATCGAACCCGACGTTTAAACTTACTACGGATAACGGCGTTTATGTATTACGCCGTCAACCTCCGGGCAAATTACTGAAATCGGCTCATGCGGTAGACAGAGAGTTTCGCGTTATCAACGCGCTGCAAGGCTCAGAAGTGCCTGTGCCTAAAGTGTACCATTTATGTGAAGACCCCAGCATAATCGGTAGCATGTTCTACATTATGGCATATGTCGAAGGTGACATTTTCTGGAATAGCGCACTGCCTGAAATAGCATCTTCTGCTACTCGCAGTGCCATGTATGATGAAATGAACCGGGTGCTTGCAGCGCTTCATAGTGTAGATATTGAAAGTGCAGGCTTACGCGATTATGGAAAGCCTGGCAGCTACTTTGAGCGTCAGCTAAGCAGGTGGACAAAACAGTATCGTGCATCTGAACTTGAGCATATTGAAGAAATTGAAAGTCTTATTCAGTATCTTGAGGCCAACCTGCCAAAAGATGATGGACAAGTGTCGTTGGTTCATGGAGATTTTCGATTAGATAATATGATGTTTGATATGTCTGATGCTAGAAATCCTAAAGTAGTCGCGGTGCTTGATTGGGAATTATCAACGTTGGGACATCCGTATGCGGACTTGGCTTACCAATGCATGCAGCTACGCCTTCCCTCTGATATTGCACACGCAGCTGGGTTAGGTGGTTTAGACAGAGAGCAGTTAGGCATTCCAAGCGAACAGGAATATATTAACGCGTATTGCGAGCGAAGAGGTATTGACGCCATTAGCAATTGGACGTTTTACCTCGCATTTAGTTTTTTCCGTTTAGCCGCTATTTTACAAGGTGTGGTAAAACGCGCTCACGATGGCAATGCGTCAAGCGAGAAGGCAATGCAGTTAGGTGCGATGGTGCGCCCATTGGCGCAAATTGCCAATCAAACTATACATCAAAGCGAATAAGCACCTTATAACTTATTAAATGACATGCCATGCTACGTAATAGTGTGCACGTCGAACAAAGAAACTGGAGACAGTATGAAAGCAATCGTATGCGAATCTTTTGGGCCACTTGATGAACTTCAATTTAAAGATGTTGCAGACCCGCAAGTTAAAAAAGGGCACGTAATCGTAAACGTTGAAGCTGCAGGGGTAAACTTTCCAGACGGGCTGCTGGTGCAAGGTCTGTATCAAATGCAGCCAGACTTCCCGTTTATTCCTGGTAATGAGGTGGCAGGCACCATCTCTGAAGTAGGTGAGGGGGTAACCCACTTAAAAGAAGGGCAACGAGTTATCGCGCTGTCGAACTTAGGTGGTTACGCAGAAAAAGCACTCATCCCTGCCACGCATGTTATGCCGTTACCTGATCCTATTCATGTTAATGAGGGAGCAGCTCTGGTAACTGCGCATGCAACAGCACATCACGCGCTGAAGCAGCGCGCAAAACTACAGCCTGGCGAAACACTGGTTGTAACCGGCGCAGCGGGTGGTACTGGCTTAGCGGCAGTGCAGATAGGCAAAATCATGGGCGCAAAAGTTATTGCAGTTTGCTCAACAGAAGAAAAACTGGCGCTTGCTAAAGAGTATGGCGCTGATGTTTTAATTAACTACAAAGAAAAAGATCTAAAAGAAACGCTGAAAGAAGTCACAGGCGGTAAAGGAGTCGATGTAGTTTATGAATGCGTTGGCGGTGACACATTCCACGCTTGTAGCCGCAGTATGGCATGGGAAGGGCGTTTACTTGTGGTCGGCTTTGCAGGCGGTGAGATCCCGAAATTCCCGGTTAATTTAGCGCTGGTAAAAGGCTATTCAGTCATGGGCGTATTTTGGGGCTCGTTTACTCAGCACGATCCAAAAGGCTTCGCGGAAAACATGCAAGAGCTTTTAACTTGGTATGTGCAAGGTAAGGTTAAGGTGGTCGTAGATGAAGCATTACCCTTAGAACAAGCAACGAAAGCCATGGCCAAGGTAATGAACCGGGAAGTGAAAGGCAAGATGGTGCTTGTGCCCTGATCCTACAGGCCTGGCAAGAAAGTAAGTTAACGAAAAAGCCTGAGCATTCTGAAGTGACCCCAGTAATGGAATAGTACAACTACTGGGTGTCACGTCATTCTACGGTTCAGGCTTTTTTCGTGAGTCATTGAATATTGGTTATTCTGGTACTAATTCTACGTTGAATTCTCTGGTCAACACATGACATAAGTCTTTACCAATGCCTAAATTATCTACCTGATAGTCTTGATAACCCTGTTTTTGTACTGTGAGGGTGTAAAAGCCAGGACGTTCTTCCAGCATTGCAATCAAATCGTCTTCTGCACAATCCGTTTCATCAACTATAACAGTTTCAGAAAACGCTTCTTCTATTGCAGTAGCAGTAACTCCACATGCGCTTGGCATTTGTGTTGTTTGATCGGTTACTGAAAGCAAGAGGCCATCTTCTACCGTTGCTGTACAGGCCACATCACCAGCGGCGATAAGGTTGCTAATTGTTAGGGTATATTCGTCGTCAGCCGTTTGCTCGTTGATATCGACCTTGATTTCGGTTGGGTAGCCGAGTTCTGGGTCATATTTAACCGATAGCGACTCCGCACGGCTTTCTTCTAATGAAATAAGTTGATACAAGCTATCAATGCTTTCCGTATACGCATCATCTAGCGGTAGGGCAATATTGCCTTCTATAATAGTTTGAGAGGTGACCTGACTACCTTCTACCAGTACTAAGCGAGGAAGTATGGTTTCTTCGGTGCAAAAACATGAAATTTGATATTCAAACTGATAATTGTCGATATTCGCGCTTTCCCACTTTGCGCGGTTGGCGTTAAGGTCGTCGAGTACATCGTTTGAATCGCTACCACCGCAGCCTAATAATAGCGTAGTAGCAGAAATCGTCGCAGCGATACGTAAAATAGTAGTCATAACATTCCTTGTTTTTTATTTTTCATGATTAGCCACGATAATAGAGCTCGCAGCAATTTTGTGACAATTAGAAAATAAAAAAGCGGCTTTGAATTTCACGTAATACAAAACCGCTCTGCAATTTATACTAATACAATTGTTGTTAAAGTAAACAGTGTTACTTGGGAACGTTTTGGCGCTGAGTTATTCCATAAGCCACATTCGTGCACTTCTTCCTGGTACATAGAACTTGTGCCATTGAGTTGTAATATATTGCACATCATTACTTAAGGTATCGCGGTAATTTCTATACCACCACAAATTGTCCGTAGATGTATCTACCCAAATATCTTGGCCGTCTGCGCATTTATTAATACCCACGACGCCTTGGTGGTCACGCTTGAAGAAAATAACGCAGTCATTATGACTTACAACTTGCATGCCACTGCCCTGAACTCCGTTATGGAATTTAACCATACCCTTGATGTCATCACGCTTGTACAAATCTACCCAACGATTATCACCACTTTCATTGTTATCTGAGTACAGCAATGGAACACCACCGTCACGCCCTAGTACATAGGCATTTGCCAAATGTTCGTCAGTAGGGTCAAGTAACTGGTAGCGGAAGCCGTCGTTTAGCGGGATGTCGTGGGTAATACTAAATATGATGGCCTTGTCGCCTGATAAAGCCTGACCGTACGCACCTGGGTCAACTAAGGCATTCATCGAACCACCGAAGCTAAATGCACTGCGTATTTGCGCGAAAAGCGGGAAGTCGTAGGCCGAGTGACCTGTTGCTGATAAATAAGGTGCAAGGAAGTTATCATACTCACTAGAGCCTGCACCGCCCGTGGTAATTATTTCTCCGAAAACATGCACGCCGTTTTTTATATTGCTGTCGAACACTGCGTTGATATGATAGTTGGTCATGTGCTTTGCAGCATCGACGCGAAAACCGGTTACACCCATGTCTTTTAACGCCTGAAGATACGCTTTTTGCTGGGCTACTACCCAATTATTGGGGTCTAGGTCGGGCAAGCCAGGATCTGGCGCGGCGCCGCATAATCTATTGTACTGAACATCGCCCACGTCGCTGTAGTTACTGATGCACTTAGGGCCACCTTGATCATACGTACCGTGGAAGTCACCACCGCCAAAAAGGCCGCTACTTACATCACCAAATAATGTGATGCCATTGTAGTATCCCTGATTTGATGAGTATTGCTGTAGTACTTCACTTCCGGGGTAGTTTAAGTCTGAACGTTTCCATGCTTCGTTCGCCATATGATTAAAGACAATATCCGCATAGGTCTCTACACCTTTGGCATTTAATGCATTAACCATCGCTTGAAAGTCAGCAGTGTCACCAAGTGGGTTATCAATAACTCGATAGTCCTGTGGTTGATATCGCGCCCACCACTGATCACCTGTCGATTTATAAGCAGGCGAAACAAGTACTTTGGTGTAACCAAGATCCGCAATTTCCTGGGCTTTTGCGGCTACGTCGTCGTAGGTCCAGTTAAATGCGTGTAGTATAACGTCGGCATAGCTTTGATAACTTAATGTACTCAGTGCTGCGCCTATTAAAACGCCTGCCGCATGTTTCTTCATCTTCATAGTGTGTCCTATTTTATGTGGGAGCGAGATAAAAGATGAAAGCAATGCTTACATTTTGCTTACAAATAATAAACATCATGCATACGTATTCAATTCACCTTTAATTTTAAATTAAAGTAAAGGTGGCCAGTTAAAATGCGCAGGGAAGGGAGTAACGTTAGCTATTGCTACTGGGTTAGCGGCTCTTAGTTGCGCAGCACTGTTTGAATTTTTTGTTGCTACCGCAAACACAAGGTAGGTTTCTCCCGTATTTAATTTTGCCGCAGTCGTCGTGTAATACGCCGTCGTGATAACGCCACTTACCGTCTTCAACACTAAAATTCGACGTTTCGTGAAGCTGATACATACTTTTATTTTCAAAATAGTAAGCAGTGAATTCAACAGTGGCTTTATTGGGCTTAGAGATGGGCTTGGAGATGGACTTTAAATTAGTCTTAGAGATTGGCTCGGCGTTGGTTTGCGCTTCGACTTTAGCGTCAGCATGTACAGTACTGTTTATCGAACTATCTTCTGTACTACTGACCGAGTTACATACCAAGCTATCTACGGAGTTATCTACGGAGCTAGACGCTAGAGTGGGGTGTACTTTAAGCGCGAACCATGTCGCACCTTGTGCGCTTTGCACCAAATCCTCTACAGAGAGACCCTGCTGCTTTTCTTTGGTGTAGGTTTCAAGAATATATTGATAATGCGCTGTAGCGTAGGCTGAAAACCGGGAGCGCATAAGTTGCTCTGCAGAACTAGGGTGTTTATCACCCTTAATAAAAGGCTCGCAGCATTCGTCGAAGGATTTTGATGAGCAACAGTAACAGCGCATAAGACAACTCGCAGTTTAAGAGTAAAACAAAGCGCTACAGTATAAGTATAAGTTGCGTGAGCCCCAACTTTTTTAAACGTAAATGTTGCCGATATTCAATGAGTCCGTGGTGGTTGATGCCAAAGGGTACATGTCAGAGATTCCACGCCAAAGAGTTGTATGAAAATAAATATTTAGGCTTTGTTTACGCACCGCTACTCAGGCAAACGTAAAATGTAAGCATAAACAGGCTTTGTATTACCAAGGACCTAATGCTACGTTTTGTTCGTCATTAATGCTGTTAACACGTACATTCACCAGGCTGACAGAGTAAAGCTCACACAGCTTTCTGATCATTTCACTATCGGTTGGTTGAAGGTCTAAATCAATGTTTTCCACATACAGTGTTTTACACTGGCCACCTGTAATCAGCTTACTGATCCATTCAGGCATTTTTTCTTTTTCAGGTTTCTGAATACGGATAGCGTGATCTACAGATTTAGAAAACGACACCGTATTTGAAAGCAGATAATTCCAACCTTTGTCGTTATTTCCTTTTCCATTACCTTGTTTTTCGCTAGGGAACCCTTCTATCGGCAAAGGTAGTTGAACAACATTTGAAACCGAAGCGCGTAAAGCATTGAATCGTGAAACTGAAGATGTGTTCATAGTAAAACCCTTTATGCATTTGCCCTTAAGTTCATAAATCGAACTTCAGGAATATTGTTATTAATTGATACTGGTTGCTTATACAGTGTGTATGTGTATACAGTATTCATAAAAGAGGGATTTGGCAAGTATTTAGTTGTACTTTTTTCACACAAATTGGTGCTTTGTCAGTAACTATATAAAAGATAATGGTTTTTTTGTGCTATCGAATTCTGAAGGAAGTATTCATACTCCGATTAAGGTAAGATGCGCGCGAATTTTACATAGAAAACTACTGTATAAAGCTGGAGGAGCGTTGAGCGCATTAATACATTTAGGCTACTTGGGGATGTTCTTATCGGCATTTTTGGCTGCCACTATATTGCCTTTTAGTTCTGAAATTGTGCTTAGTGCTTTATACAGTAGTGGGTTGAGCTGGGTGTTGTTGCTTGTTGTTGCTTCGTTAGGAAATGTACTCGGCTCGGTGGTTAATTATGCATTGGGCTTCAAGTTCGGAAAAGAAATTGCGACCGATAAGTTAAAAGTGAGCGAAGCAGCGTTTAACCGTGCAAGCTACACCTTTACAAAGTGGGGGAAGTGGAGCTTGTTTTTATGCTGGGTACCTATTATTGGCGACCCTATTACTTTAGTAGCAGGTGTACTTAGAAGCCCGTTTTGGTTTTTTATTCTCGCGGTAACGCTTAGCAAAACAGCGCGTTATGCTGCGCTGCTTTACGTGCTTGTTTAAAAGGTTTTCGACTTTAGTTTTCTCACGCCACTGCGTTTTTGTCTCTCGACTTCTATTGGCTTTTCTTCTGATACGTCACATACCACTGCTTCATTCTTGGGCTCATTAATATCAGTCCAATCATCCAATACCAAACGGGCTCTTGCCAAAACGTCTTCTGCGACCAGCTGAAATGAAGTAGTGCAAGGGGCAGGATCAGGTAAATGCTGTTATGAAGCTTCTGCCACTTTCTTCCCATTTTGCGCTGGATACGCTTAAACGACGTAGCAGTGAGAGCAAAAAGAAGAAGTAACGCTGCCATGCCAACAATGATGTATGGCCTGCTTACTATCTCGCTAGCCACTAGTGCCATATCAAGCTGGAGTTCAAACACAATGTAAGTGAGCAGGTGTGCAAAGGCGTACACAAAGGTGTATACGCCAATCATACGTCTGAATTGCATCGGTTCTGGGCTTGGTAGCCATTTAGCAAGTGGGCTTAGAGTAAGTGTTAATAAAAGAAAGTGAATTGCCCAGGTTCCAGTCTCATTGATGAGCGTGTTTACGGGGTCTGGACTAAGCTGATCGGTTACCCCTGCAAAAAACAACCAGGCGATATAGCCTAATGCGAAAAGGTGAATAAGACCTTTTAGGCTGCGGCGTTGCCAAACAGAGAGTCGAAATGGTTTTTTTCTTAACGGCATTAAATGAACAACTTAATAATAATGTTTAAAAACTCTAGTTAAGTGATATTGATATGAATGACTAGCTATTTGGTTGTGGCCTCATAAAGCTACAACTAGTAATAACGGGATAAGTCCATATCTTTGTATAGCGGCGCGACTTCGCTGTAACCGTTGAACATTTGGGTGTCGATGCGATTTCTGGCGAGTAGCCCACCTGTGGTTATTCTACGCTCGCTGGCCTGGCTCCACCTTGGGTGTGACACGTTTGGATTCACATTGGCGTAAAAGCCATACTCGTTGGCGGCCAGTCGATTCCATGTGGTAGGCGGCTTCTTGTCGGTAAGGCGAATTCTCACAATAGACTTAATGCTTTTAAAACCATATTTCCACGGTACAACAAGCCTGATAGGCGCGCCGTTTTGAGGTGGCAAGGTCTTCCCGTAAAGACCAACCGACATGAGCGTTAACGGGTGCATGGCTTCGTCAAGACGCAAACCCTCTACGTAAGGGTAATCAATACCACCACCGGTAAAGCGGCTTCGTTGACCGGGCATTTGCTCAGGGTCATATAGGGTTTCAAATGCTACATATTTGGCTGACATTAATGGCTCGGCTTGTTTTAACAACGCCCCCAACTCAAACCCAATCCAAGGCACCACCATCGACCATGCTTCCACACAGCGCAAGCGGTAAATGCGTTCTTCAAGGGGAAAACGCTTTGTTAAGGCATCGTGATCAAGCTCAATGGGGTTTTTAACCATCCCGTCAACTTTTAACATCCATGGATTAGTTTGAAATTCAGTCGCATTTTTGGCTGGTGCATCTTTAGATGTGCCAAACTCATAAAAGTTGTTGTAGCTGGTTACTTTATCTTCAGGCGTTCGGGTTTCCGTTATTTGGAACTTAGGGGGCTGACTAAACTCAAGCGCCTTTCCTTTAAACGCTGTCTTTTCTTCCTCATTTTCCCAAAACCAACCAGCAGCGCCTGCCGACTTCGCTAACAGCGTAGACGCACCCACAAAGCCCATAGATTTGAGCAATGAACGACGACTCTTGTAAACGTCTTCATTGGTTACATCGTTGTAAGTTAATTTTACTGAGGGTTTAAATGGTTTTGCCATTACTATACCTTTATCTGCCGTTAAAAAACGCCATATCTAAATAAGCTTCTCTGTATATATTTGGTACTTGAGAATGTTATAGCGCGCATTAAGCTTTACTTGATGTTTTAACAATGCTGTTAATACGAGACCACAGCAATTAAGTTTTAGGTGCGTGTTAAAATAGACCTTAAAACTCGTTAATAAATTTCAAGAAAATGTGGTGCTATCAAAACCTTTCGATTTTGACATGCTGTAATAATGGCAGTAGGGTTTAAATCAGACAGGAAGTTGATGACGACAGCAAAGGAAAGCAGCCTATGAAAGTAATTACGGCAATCGTGGTTGTCTTATGTGTGCATGTGGCAAATACCAGTTGGGCTGAGGAATTATCCAACATCGATGCATTTCCTTTTATCGAGCGTAGTTCAGATAAAAGTGCAGCCCTATATCATTCCATTATTTCAGGTAACCTAAATCCAAGCGAAGCTTCTACGCTTAGCGCAATTGAAAACATATTAACTGACCCCAACGTGCAATTGCCTGATATGGTTGTAGCTTCACTCGGTCTTCAATTTTTATCTGCGAACATCGCTAACGGTAGTTCTCCACTTTTGCTGGAAGATATATCCGACCTGTATGAGAAAGCCAAAGCAAACTTTATGAGCGATAGGTTGCAACTTCGAAATTTTTTAAGCTGTACGCTTTATGGAAATAAGAAAGTCAAATACACCCTTAAAGCATTGGACACTTTGGTTGATGCAAATGATGAGTATTTTAATCAGGTCCATATGAGGCACTTTAGAGAAACAGACCAGCTAACGCGAAGTTTAGCTGCTCAAATGTATGGGATGGTTACTAGAGAAACAGTCTTCATGGCGAAAACGTATCGCGCAATCCTTAACTTTCACAAACGCTATCCCGAAAGTGTATTGGATGAGCGCATTGATGTTGCGTTGCTATTGCGAAATTTAGCAGTGGGCTATAATCAAATGCGCGCCCAATCCCTTGAGTTAAGTACTAAGCGCTTGATCAAACAACTTGAAAATGAAGGCGTAATACCTGCGGCATCGCTAAGAAACAGAGTGTACAGCTATATTGAAATTGAACACATTCCTTGGTTGGTGAGTACGTCTACTCGTTTATAAGTTAAGTTCAACGCCATTCTTAGAAAAAGTAACTGCACGATTTGTTATTTAGCCGATTGGTTTACATATGCAAACTATCTTGAATACCGCCTTGTTTTGGTGAAAAGATATTGCTGTATAGGCGAGAGGCAAATTCATCCGTCATACCAGATATATAGTCGGCGAGAACGCGCATACCATTGCCGCTCTCACAGGCCTTGCGCCAGCGAACTTGCGTGTTCTCGGGAAGTAAGCGGTCGGGATCTGATGCAAATGCCTCAAAAAGCTCCATAACAACCAGCTGCCCTTTGTATTCAAGAAGCTGCACGTCGGGGCGGCGTATTACTTTGTTAAACACAAAGCGTTTGAAGAGCTCTAGAGCTTGCGCAAATTGATCAGGCATCACAGCGTTGAACGCCAGTAACGGATGAGCAAAACCCTCAACGCCTTTTATTTCAATAGCTGTAATAAAGCTATTTACCAGCGCGCCTATGGCATTTTTCCTTTCGTGATGTGCAGCGCTAAATAGCTTATTGGTTAGCACTTCTATATTGTCTGACAGCCACGGTACATCTAGCGCTTTTAGCGGGGTGGTTACATCCTCGACAAAATGATGCTTGTCGACCATATCCATTACAATGGCATCTTCTAAGTCGTGAATGCCATAGGCGATATCGTCAGACAGCTCCATAATTGAGCAGTCGAACGATTTAAATTGTGTTTTACTGTGGGTATTCGGTTTTGCAGTAAACTGCATAAACGCATCTTTATCTTCATTGCTAAATGGCGCAAGTAGCCAGTCGAATAGGGGCTCGTCGCAGCGAAACAGACCTTTTGGTGGATGCCAGTCGTGGGCCTTTACCTGACGAAGTGAAACAGGGCGCTCTGGCGTAGGTCCTTTACTATGAAGGGCATCGATAAAATTCGGATATTTAACCAAGCCTAACACGCTTCTTCTGCATAAATTCATGCCGTGTTCGGCGGTATAGGGCTCTAGCTGAGTGATGATCCTAAAAGTTTGTCCGTTTCCTTCAAACCCGCCGTATTGGTGCATCATGTAATTAAGCGCAATTTCACCACCATGGCCGAATGGGGGATGACCAATATCGTGAGCCAAGCAGAGGGTTTCGATTAACGTAGGATCAAGCGCTAACGTCGAGGCAATATCTGGAAATTTCACCCAAAGTTGGGCAGTAATACCGGTGCCAATTTGGGCGGCTTCTAGAGAGTGGGTTAGTCGAGTGCGATAGAAGTCGCTCAGCCCCACACCGAGCACTTGCGTTTTTGCCTGTAATCTACGAAAGGCGGCGCTATGAAGAACGCGCGCTTTATCACGTTGATACGGATTGCGGTGATCGCCGTCTCTTGTTTCACTACGGGGTAAACGACGCTCGTGTAATGCTAATTCCCATTCGCTTGTTGCCAAAAAAAACCTCGCTGCCATGCTGTGTTTGCTACTTCTATTCGTCAGTATAGTAGTTTATGGGCTGTTAGCCGCCTTGCTTACATATCGTCTTGCGTAATTTCATCAAGGCTTAAAGAAAAGCTTGGTACGTAGCGTGTTAAGAAGTAGTCCACCTCATCAGAATGATATTCTTTAAGGGTTTTATCTAATCTTTTCTTAGCAAGCTTAAACTCTTGGTTGCCAGCAGCCAATTCTTCAAGCGTTTTAAGGTAAGCGCAAAGCACGTCTGCTGCTTTTACAATAAAAGCTTCTTCTTCGCTATGGTAGTGATGATCAATAAGCGCCGCATAGTCTTCACGAAACGCTTCAGGCGCCATTTCAATGAGCTTGTTCTCTGCAATTTTTTCGATCTTTTTGTATTCTTCTTTAATCGCAGGGTTGAAGTATTTTACTGGAGTAGGCAGGTCTCCGGTGAGCACCTCGGACACATCGTGAAATATTGCCATGGTAGCAATACGATCAGGATTTAGTGTGCCGCCAAAAAACTTATTTTTTATTAAAGCAAGCGCATGGGCAACCATGGCCACCTGCAAACTGTGCTCCTGCACATTTTCTGTGCGCACATTGTGCATCAGCGGCCAACGATTAATAAGCTTTAAGCGCGCCAGGTGCGCAAAAAAGTGACTTTTATCAGACACGTTACGCCCCCTGTTTATACGTTCTAAAGAAGTTGCCAATACGATGTAGAGCTGGCACCAATACATCGCTGTGCGGTAAAAATACTAATCGGAAGTAGGTGCCTTCGGTTAGGTTAAACGCACGACCGTGTACCAGCAGAATTTTTTCAGAACTTAATAAGTCCAGCACCATTTGTTCATCGTTTTGAATGTTGAATTTCTTCTCATCCACTTTGGCAAAACAATACATGGCACCTTTAGGTTTAACGCACGAAATACCGTCAATGCCGTTTAGCATATCTGTAGTTACGTCACGCTGAATGCGAAGGCGCCCGTTTTCTTTCACCAAGTCGTCAATGCTTTGATAGCCGCCTAACGCTGTTTGAATAGCGCTTTGACAAGGTACATTTGCACACATTCGCATGGAAGATAGGATATTAAGCCCTTCAATATAGTCAGACGCTAATCGCTTGTTGCCGCTTACTACAAGCCAGCCAGAGCGAAAGCCCGCCACACGGTAGTTTTTACTTAAACCGCCAAAGGTAACAAAAAACACATCGTCAGCCAGTGAAGCAATACTGGTGTGCTTTGCTTCATCGTAAAGAATTTTGTCGTAAATCTCGTCGCTAAATACCACTAGCCCGTGCTCGCGGGCAACTTCAACTACTTCTTGCAACAGGGCTTTGTCGTAAACTGCACCAGTAGGGTTGTTAGGGTTAATAAGTACGATCGCGCGAGTTTTACTGGTGATTTTACTTTTTATGTCGTCAATGTCTGGAAACCAGCCTGCTTGCTCGTCGCAGCGATAGTGAACGGGTGAACCTGACGAGAGGCTAACTGCTGCTGTCCATAGCGGGTAGTCAGGGCTTGGAATAAGCACTTCGTCGCCATGATTAAGTAAAGCTTGCATCGCCATCATGATTAACTCAGATACACCGTTGCCAATATAAACATCGTCTACACGAATGTCTTTAATATTGCGCTGCTGGTAATACTGCATCACGGCCACACGGGCGGCATAAATTCCTGTCGAGTCTGAATATCCTTGAGACGTAGGCAGGTTATGAATAACGTCTTTTACGATATCGTCAGGGGCTTCAAATCCAAATGGGGCGGGGTTACCGATATTCAGTTTTAATATACGGTGTCCTTCGTCTTCCATTTTGCGTGCTTGCGCAGCAATTGGGCCTCTAATGTCGTAACAAACGTTATCTAATTTATGTGAGCGAGATACAGTTTTCATGGTCTATCTGGTTGATTTACATACCCTGAGATTATCGCAATACAAAGTCATATGCGATGGCCTTTTTGCAGTATTTATACTTTAAACAGGACTTTTTTTACTAACTGGTTATTTATTGAGCGCATTGCGAGATATACATTCTAAATGTCACTTAAGTATAAAAAATATGTTAATAGCTTGTGAACTTTTGATTCTGCGCCTATCGTAGTAGTAAGGCGTGTATAAAAAACGCGTTAGTAACAAACAGGCTAACAAGCAGAGGTGATAAGAATATGTCGCACCATTTCAAAGAAACACCAGAGAATGCAATCACGCAAAGCGGTATAGCTCGCGTTATTCCCTGTAAAGAGTTAGACGTTGGCGACCCTATAAAGTGGTTGTCGTTAGCATTAAGAGACGCCATGCGCGCCCCGGGGCTTACTTTATTTTATGGCGTACTTTTCGCGGTTATTCCGTGGTTCATTATGTATTTGGTTGAAATGACAGGTTGGCACTTGGTCATTCTACCCGCCATTGTGTGTTTCATGTTGGTAGGGCCTTTTCTGGCTGCTGGCCTTTATGATGTGAGCTGGGAAATGGAGAAAGGCCATAAGCCCACGTTACGCCACTCTTTACGCGCAATGCGCCGAAATGCGTTTAACGAGTGGGGCTTTGCCATTTTGCTTATGGTGATGATGATATTTTGGTTGCGTGTTGCATCGCTAATCCATGCACTTTATCCGCCTTACATAGAAAACGATTTAGAAAGCTTATTACCATTTTTAGCGCTAGGCACAATTGTTGGTGCGGGTTTTACATTGGCTATGCTTTTCATTACGGCGTTTACCCAGCCTATTTTGATGGAACGTAAAGTTGACCTTGCTACCGCCGTATTAACCAGCGTTAACGCAGTATGGCTTAATAAGGTGCCCATGCTTATTTGGGGGGCGATCATCTTTACCACCGTTGCGATTGGTTACGTAACCGGGTTTATTGGTTTCATCGTGTTGATGCCTATTATCGGCTACGCGTCATGGCATGCTTATATTGATGCTATCGAGACTAAGCGCGAACGCAAATATGAGTAGTCGGCTGCGCTTTCTGTAATTTATTTACGGAAAGGGCGAGTGTTTCTGCTTATTAAATGCGCTTCATCATTATATATTTTGTTAAAATTACATTTTTAAGGCCCCGAAAGGGGCCTTTTTGTATTTAAGTTTTATACTTCTTTCTTTTTTCAAGTGTCGTTGCTAGATACACTAGTAATATATAATTTAGATTAGTCTCTATAAAACAATGGTTTAAGCCGATAACAACGGTGTAACAAACAGATTTACTGCGTATTTACCCCCGTTACACAATCATTCAACAGAAAAGTTTTAATTCTTGATGCATAAATAAAGGGCGTTGAGCGAATTGTTGATTGTTCAGCTTTGTTCAACCAAAAACTAAGAGTTTTCCACAAACTTGATTAAAGCCTTTATCTACACATTGAGGAATTAAACATGAAACCAGTTAAATCGAAACTAGCCAACGCGGTAAAAGTTCTAGCTGTAACTGCAACCGTAGCATTTAGCGTTAACGCAACTGCCGCAGCACCGCAAAAAGACATACGCTTTGTAGGCGAAACCCAATTCGCAGGGTTTTGTAAAGCTGTGATAAATGATGACGTTAGAGTACTTCGCTCTAGTCTTTCACGTAACGTAGGTCGAATTGGTGCCAGCCAACGTGAAGTGTTGCGTATGGTAACGTCTGAAGAAGGATTAACGTGCAATGGCAGTAGCCTAATTGAGTTTTCAGTAGAGCGTCACGCTGATGCCGTACACGAATACTTAACGTCGCGTAGCTAAAGCGTTGACTGCGGTAACGATAAATCCAGAAAAAGCGGGCTAGCTTGCACTCATCGTCATTCACGTTGACGTAAATGGTGAAAACTAGACCCGCTTTTTGTCTTACTTTTTGCTTTAAAACGCGCCTTAATTAGCGATTTTAATGTACGTGGCTACACGCGCTTTACTGGTTTTAAACAAACGTTGCGTTTTAAACCTAAGCTTTAATAGCAACACATAAGCAAGTGGTACTAAGAACAAGCTGGTTAGCGTTGAGAACACCAGCCCACCAATGATTGCAATGGCCATTGGCGAGTAGGGAGGGCCGTCGCCGCCAATTCGAGTACTCCCCATCGCAAGTGGAATAAGCCCTAGAACTGTAGTGGCTACTGTCATCAGAATAGGCCTGATACGTGTCATACATCCTTCAATCACTGCGTCATACAGCGACAAACCTTCATTGATGAGCTGATTAATTCTGTCTACTAACACAATGCCGTTGTTAACCACAATACCCATCAGAATCAGCATGCCAATCATCCCCATGATAGACATAGATGTACCAGTAACCATGAATGCCCAAAACACACCTGTGAACGAAAACAGTAGTGACGTAATTACAGATGTTGGAAGGATTAGCGATTCAAACAACGCAGCCATCACAACGTATATCATGCAAAGCGCTAGTAGCATATTCATTTGCATAACCGCATTGGCTTCATCCTGGCGAGAGAAGCTGCCGTCTAGCGTCCACTTGTAGCCTGTCGGCAATTCGATATTAGCTAATGCTTTTTCTATGCGTTCACGAGCTTGTTCGGTGGTGGTTTCACCCTCTAAATTTGCACCAATAGCTAGCGCGGTTTGACGATAGTTGCGGTTAATTTGCGAAAGCTGTGGCACCACAGAGAAATCTGCAATCATGTTCAGCGTTACTGATTGACCCTGCGTAAACCCAATATTGATGTTCTTAAGTTCGCTTAGCGAGGCTTGAATATCGCTGCCAAACTTAAGCTGCACCGCCACTTCTCCGGCGTCACCATAGCGGAATGTACGTAAATTACTGCCGCGTAGTGCCGTAGAGATAAGTTTTGCCACATCGTTTACTTGTATGCCAAAGCGGTTTGCTTTCTCTCTGTCTATGCGTATTTGAACCTCATCACGGGTAGATCCCGTGTCGGCTTTTACATCTTCCAGCCCTTCTATAGTGGAAAGAATAGGGATGATCTGCTCTGAAATATTTAACAAGGTTTCTGAAGACTCGCCCAACAGCGTTACTCTTACGCCACCACCGTTGCCGCTATCCCACTGGAAAGAGGGGCGAGCACGCACGAATGAAGGCATGTTTTCGCGAATATCCTCCTTAATTTTACCCACACTGACGGGTAATTCGTCATTAAGCGTGATACCACTTACTGCATGGCCGGCAGTAAAATAGGTATACACCTGTTTAATGTGAAAGCGCTCCTGGTTTTCATAAAGATATGCTTCCATTTTATCGACAGTTTTTTCCACTTCATCCAAGGTGAAGTTTTGCGTCACATGGTAATTAAGCCAAATACGCTCTTGGTTGTCGTTACCCTCATCGTCGGACGTAACCACCTGCATAGGCACAAAGGTCGACGCGAGAATAAGCAGAGCAATAACACAAGTTACGCCCTGGTGTTTCAACATCCAGTTAAGCGCACGACCATAGCCTTTTATGTAGGACGGCGTTTTAGGCGTTTTTACAACAGGGATCTTTACCTTAGTTGTCAGTAAGGGAATAAGTGTTTTAGCAATGAAAAGCGACGCAAACAGGGATATACAGATAGCCACAGCAACGTGCTCTAAGAAAATAGTCACGTCTATTTTTACCCCAATAATATTAGGTAAAAACACTATTGCCGTGGTTGCAGTTCCAGCAATGACCGCAAGGCTGACTTTGTTTACACCAATCTGGGTGGCTCGCTTAATGTCACTTTCTTGTTGGCGTTCTTGAAATACGCTTTCAGTGATCACCACGGCGTTGTCTACCAGCATACCTACGGCTAGCATAAGGCCCATCAACGATAAGATATTAAGGGTATAGCCCAATAAATACATTACACCTAAGGTAATGCAAATCGAGAATGGCACTGAAAGCACCACGATTAAGGTAGTGGTGAGCTGGCGCAAGAACAAATACAGCACAATAACTGAAAGTAACGCACCTAAAAGACCAGCGTTTAGCAAATCGCTCAGCGACGAAGTCACGCTTTTCGCGGTGTCGTCCATTACAAATAAACTAATGCCAGTAAATTCAGGGTCTTCCTTGGCTTTTTCGATAACCTTCATTACCGCGTCGGAAACTTCTACAAGATTGCTGCCCGATTCGCGAAATACGTTAAAGCCTACCGCGAAGGTGCGATCTAAATGACGTCCTTCGTTGCGTTGAGGAAGCTCGTAAGTCACGCTGGCTATATCAGACAAGCGAACGCTGCGGGTAACCCACATGTTTTTAAAGTCGTTCACATCGGTAAATTCGCCAGTTGGGTTAACCAGAACTTTTTCACCGTTATTGTACATGTAGCCCGCGGTTAGCGAGAAGTTTGCGTTTTGAAGCTGTTGCTCTAAGCGTGTACCGTCTATTTGGTAGGCCGCCATTTTCTTAGGATCTAAGCGAATAGTAATTTGACGCTTCATGGTGCCGTATAGCTCAACTTTCGACACACCCGGAACACGCTCTAGCGGTCGCTTAAGGTTACGCTCAAGCAAGTCGTAAGCATTCGATAAGTCGCGGTCGCTCGATACACGCAGCTGGAATATAGGCATATCGTTGGTGTTAAACTTGTACACCATGATCCGCTCTATATCGTCAGGGAGTTCATGGCGAATAGCGTCAATCTTCTCCCGTGCTTCAATACTTTTGGCTTTAAGGTTTTCATCCCAGTCGAACTCCACAATGACCTCGGCCATATTGTCGTACGAACGTGCCCTTAATCGCTTTATCCCCGACATGGTAGCAACAGCCTCTTCAACCGGACGGGTTATCATGGTTTCAATTTCAACTGGAGTCGCATCAGGGTAGGGGATCTGCACTACCATTTCTGGAATATCAATCCCTGGGAATTTCTCTAAAGGCAATAAGCGGCCAGATACAATGCCGAACAGCAACATAGACAAAAACAGCATTCCGATGGTAACGGGCTTATTTAGCGCAAAGCGTGCAAGCGAGGCGCCTATACCTGCAATTTTTGAAAGCTGCGGCTGTGAAACTATGTCTGTCTCGCGTTGATTCGGGTCACGTGTTTGGCGCTTGTCAGTGTGGGTTTCAGAACTGTTATTAGCGTTGTGAGAAGGTGTACTCATAGTACACCTCCTTTTGGCATTGCTTCCTTGTCACCAAAGCCTACGTTTTCACGAGAATTATCTTTCACAGGCGCTTTCTTCTTAACGTCGAACAGGCTGTAAAGCACTGGCAGTAAAATGAGGGTGAGCAAGCTTGCAAACAGAAGGCCGTAAATAACGGTGATGGCCATTGGCGTGCGAATTTCAGCACCTTCGCCAAAACCAAACGCCATAGGCAATAAACCCAGTACCGTAGTAAGGGTGGTCATAACAATAGGGCGCAGGCGGGTTTTAGCAGCATCTAGAATAGCTGTATCTTTCTCTACTCCTTGACGGCGTAACTGATTTATACGGTCAACTAATACAATAGCGTTATTCACTACAATACCGCACAGCATAATTAAACCGATAAATACCACCACGTTTAGCGGCGTATTGGTAAGCCACAATCCATACACAGAACCCGCGCCAGCAAGCGGCACAGCGAATAAAATAAGCAGTGGGTGCAGTAACGACTCAAACTGAGACGCCATAACCAAATACACCATGAACACCGCAAGTGCCAAAGCAAACTGTAGCGAACGGAAGCTGCTTTGCATGTCTTCGCTCTGTCCGGTTACTTCTGCATTTAAAGATAGAGGAAGTTGGGTTTCAGCAATGACTTTATTAGCAACGGCAACTGCTTCATCAAGCTTACCCTTAGCTAAATTCGCAGATACCAGCGCTACACGCTGCTGTCCAACGCGGGTAATTTCACTTGGACCTACGCTCATATACACGTCAGCAACGGCACTTAATGGAATAGGTTGTGCAGAGCCTGGGTTAACAACAATGGCGCGCACACTAGCGATGTCGTCTCGCTGGTTTTCTTGCGTTCTTACCAGCACATCTACCTTTCTGTCTTCAACACTATACTGTGTAGCGACACGGCCACCCACCTTTGCTGCAATAAGCTGAGAAACGGTTGATGCATCAAGCTCAAGTCGAGCAAGTTTAGCGTGATGGAAGGCTATCTTGAGCTCTGGGTTTCCGTCACGAATGCTAGTAGTTACATCCGCAAAATTACTGTAACTGGCAAGTTTTGTCGCAATGGCGTCGCCATACTGCTGTAATTGATTAAGGTCGTAGCCCGCAATTTCAATTTGAATAGGCGAGGCAAAGCTAAATAGCTCTGGCTCTGAAAACGTTGCCTGAACCTGAGGTTTGAAGGCTAGGTAATCACGAAGCGCATGCTTCACATCGTCCATGTCGCTAGCTGTCGCCGTAGGCTGCATGACAATGTTTAAACGACCCCAATGATCACCACCTTGATTTGGCGCTGCGCTGATAAGGCTTCCTGTACCAGACATGGCATACGTGCGAAGCACTTTGGTTTCGCCGCCATCATTGTTATTTACTGCAACCGCAGCAAGTTCGCTGATAATAGCGTCGGTACGCGCTAGTGGCGATCCCGCTGGAAGGGTCACTTCTACCGAGAACTCGCCTTGAGATAGGGTTGGGATAAGTTCCATGCCCAATCTCGGTATCAGCAACACCGCGCCCGCCGCAAGTACAAAGGCAATGGCTAGTACCAGTGCTTTTGCTCGAAGGCTTATACGTAGCAGTTTTTCATAGGCGGAAGCGAGAAGGTCAAACGCTTTATTAAATACCCAAATAAGTGGTTTAAAGGCAACGCTCAGTAATTTGCTGACGATATGCCATGCACCTATCACCAAGGTGACCAAAGCTGCAGGTAAAAATACAAAGATAAGTCTGAATACCCAACGGATTGGTAGGGTAAGGTAATACATAACTTTGCCAAACGTTGACGTAGGAGGGGTAGGCGCTGGTGTAGTGAACACCTCTTCGTGATCGAGCTGTTGCTTTTTCTTCTTGTGTGCCATCGCAGGAATTAGTGTAAGCGCGACAACAAGCGATGCAGCTAAAGCGAACGAGACGGTCAACGCTTGGTCTTTAAACAGCTGACCTGCAATACCTTCTACAAATATTAGCGGCACAAACACGGCCATAGTGGTCAGTGTTGAAGCCACAATTGCGCCAGAGACTTCTTTTGTTCCTTCGCTGGCGGCAGATGCCTCAGTGTCTGTGGCTTCTGCCGTCGTTTTTTCATTAGTTGTAGCGTTATCACTTCCAGCCATTTTTAACTTTTTATGACGATCGATATTTTCAAGCACAACAATGCTGTTATCTACCAATAATCCAACAGCAAGCGCGATACCACCTAAGCTCATCATGTTTAAGCTTATATCGTTGGCATACATTAGATTAAAGGTGGCAATTACTGATACCGGAATAGAAACCGAGATAATAACGGTAGCCCAGAAGTCTTTAAGAAAAAGGTACAGCACTAACATGGCTAAAATACCGCCCATCACTGCCGCTGACTTCACGTTATCTATAGCTTGCTTGATGAACACACTTTGATCGTAAATTTCGCTAAGCGTGTAGTTAGAAGGCAGGTTGTTGTTGACCTCATTTAACCGGCTAGCCACCTTTTGCGCAACGTTAACCGCATTAGCATCGCCTTCTTTATAAATGGCAATTTCAATGCCTTCATTGCCGTTAAAGCGCGTTACCACATCACGGTCTTTATACGCACTTTCTACCGTTGCAATATCTTTAAGCTGGATGTTTTTGCCTTCAAAACGGCCAATAAACAGGTTTTCTATATCGCTAAGCGTTTCAAACTGATTCAGGGTTCTGACCAAAAACGCCTGGGCTGCGTTATCAATTCGACCGCCCGCCGCGTTAATATTTTCAGCACTTACCCGGTCAATAATACGGGTAATAGGAATAGAGAGCTGACTGGCTTTTTGCTGGTCGATAAGAATGTGAATTTCGTTCTCTAAACCACCGCCAACGCGCACAGCTGCTACACCCTCTACCGACTCTAAAGCTCTTTTTACCTGCTGTTCGGCATATAAACGAAGTCGCTTCATTTGCGCTACGCTTAAACTTGACGTGTCGCTTTGTGCCGTAAGCCCAAGTTTAATAACTGGATCTAAACTTGGGTTAAAACGAAGAAGTCTTGGCTTTTCTATATCAAGGGGAAGTTGTAAAACATCGAGTTTTTCGCGCACTTCTAAGCTCGCGAAATCCATGTCAGTACCCCATGCAAATGAAAGCACTACGTCAGACTGGCCTGCGCGCGATGTGGACGTAACTTTACGTACGCCTTTTACCACACCGATGGCTTCTTCAATGGGTTTTGAAACCAGTTGTTCGACTTCGCCTGGCGCTGCACCGTTGTAGTCGGTGCGAATGGTGAGAGTAGGGTAAGATAAGTCAGGCAGTAAGTTAACCGACAGTCTGCCTAACGACACCATACCAAATAGCAATACCGCAAAAGTGAACATACTAACGGCAACAGGGCGCTTTACAGCAATATCTACAATACGCATTGTGTGAGTTCCTTGTTAGGCCGAATTAGCTGTTAACTACTTCAACAGGGGCGCTGTCTTTCAGATTTTGGTGGCCTGCAGTAACCACTTCTTCATTACCTTTTAAACCATTGATAACTTCAACGACTTCGTTGTTTTCAAAGCCTGTGGAAATATCAACTTTTTTAACTTTGCCGTTGTCGACAACGAATACACTATGATTATTATCGATGGTAACTAGTGCTCTACGAGGCAACAACGTGGCGTTAGCATGTGTTGCGTACTCAAGTGACACATCGGTAAACATGCCGGCTTTAAGTTTGTTATCTTCGTTAGGTACTTTTAACGTTACTTTGAACGTGCCGGTGGTCGCGTCGATAACCGGGCTGATACGCTCAACGTTGGCTGTAATCGTTCTGTCGCCTAAGGCCGCAACTGTCAACTTAGCGCCTTGCCCAATGACCACGTTAGGCAGCTCGTTTTCGGGTAAATACACAATACCTTGCAGATTGCGCTGCTGAACAATATGGAACATTCTCTCCCGTTGGAACGATTCAGTTAAGTTACCTACTTTGGCGTTTCGCTCTGCAATGTATCCATCAATTGGGGCTGTGATAGTGGCTTCTTTCAAATCAAGTTCAGCTAAGCGTACAGATGCTTTTGCTGATTCAAATTGCGACGTGAGTTTGTCGTAAGTGTCATCGCTGATAAGCTTTTTAGAATATACTTTGTTAACCTTTTCCAGTTCACTCTCAATGCCGGCTAAATCAGCCAGTGCTTTTGATAAGTTTAGCTCGTAGCGGCGCTTATCAAGCTGCGCTAGTACCTGGCCTTTTTCAACATAATCACCTTCTTCTACGAAGATTTCTTCGATGATTCCAGAGGCCCGTGCTACGACAAACGCCTCTTCACGGGCTTCTAAAATAGCTGTTGTGTCATAGGTTGACGTAATGTCGCCAGTGATAATGGTTTGAGTTTCAACGGGAATAGCAAAAACGGTTTCTTCTACTTTTGTGGTTTCAGCTTTGTCGTTTATGGCATCGGCATCGGAGCATGCGGCCATTGAAAGCGATAAGGCAACAATACCACTTCCAACAAGTAGTTTGAGCGATACCGGAGAAACCGGTAAGAGAGAGCGGAACAAAGAGAAAGTAGTGTTGCTTTGCGCTGATGTATCCATGGTCAATAACCCTAACGTAATTGTCGTTATATAATAATGACCGTCTACAGCAGCTAACATGCCAAAGATGTTAACTAATGTTAAATCTTATATTTTTCAAATGCTTATATGTGTAACAAAGCGTTTCTACGAAAAAGCCAACCTTAACGGTTGGCTTTTTTTACTAATGCTTAGCGATAATTGCTAATAAGAGGTTTATTCCACTATAGTTGATTAAACCAAAGTATAGCTTGTGGTAATGTCAACGTTACCCGTTAGCATAAGCATGACCGAACAATATTTTTCGGCAGAAAGCTGAACTGCACGGGCAAGGGCTTTTTCGCTTATTCCTTCGCCAGACACTGTATAATGGGCGTGTATTTTAGTGAATACGCGTGGTGGCTCTTCAGCGCGTTCAGCTTCCAATTCACAATTACAGGCTTCAATGTTAAAGCGGCCTTTTTTAAGAATGTCTACCACGTCAATACTTGAACAAGCGCCAACTGCTAACAGTACCGATTCCATTGGAGACACTGCCTTACCGCTGCCATCCATTACCGTTTTATAACCGCTGTCTGTGGTACCGGTAAACGTTAAATCCTGATCCCAAGAAACACGTGCTTTCATCGTATGTCCTAATGTCATAAAAATAATAAAGAAAGCCACAATACAGGCTTGATAAGCGCGTTATTGCAGCTGCGACATGTATGCTTATTTGTTTAGGCGAACAGCGTCAGGGCCAAGCGTGATTTTCTTCTGCTTATACAATGCCCCTAACGCTTTTTTATAGGCCGCTTTGCTTACGTTAAAATGAGAGTAAATGGCTTCTGGCGCACTCTTATCCGTTAGCGTAGAAATGCCACCGTGGGCTTCTAAATCATCCAAAATAGCCTGTTGAAGTGCATCGCGACCACCTTTGTCCACACGCTGAAGGGCAACGTCAACTTTGCCATCATCACGAATGGTTTTAATTACCCCTTCAGTGGCTTGCCCAACTTTAAGCGGCTTAAAGGCATCACTGTGGAAAATTAGTCCTAAGCTCTTTTCATTGATAACCACTTTAAAGCCTAAATCTGTTTTGGCGTAGACTAAGCAATCAACGATATCGCCTTCATTGAGATAGGCGCTGCTTTCCTTTAAGAAGTAGTGAAGCTTGGTGGCCCCCAGAATGCGCTGGGTTTTATCGTCAAAAAAGGTGTGAACTACGTAGTACATACCCGGATTTACAGGTTGAGCTTGGTAGTCGTTAGGCATTAAAAGATCGTTCTCTAAGCCCCAATCGAAGAATGCGCCAAAATTGGTGGCAGACACCGCTTTAAGTACCTTGGTTTCGCCCACTTGAATAAGAGGTTTCTTCATGGTGGCATAAAGGTCGCCGCGCTGATCCGTAGCCACAAATACTTCAATTTGTTGTCCTTCGGTTAACGGCGTTTCTACTTCGTCAATCGCAAGGGTAACGGTTTGCTGCTCATCAGCATCATCTATTTCTATTACGCTGTCGTTCTTGTCATCGTTTTCGACAAGTGGCGCTAAAGCGTAGCCAAAAGGGTATTGGGCTACCACGCGTAATGTATTAATTTTTCCAATATTTATCATCAGCACTGACTTTTTAAAAAGAACAGGTAACATGATACTGGAATGAACGTAAGAGCTAAACCATTATGAAGTTAAATTGCGATTTAGGTGAAAGTTTTGGCGCGTGGTCAATGCCAGTGGAATCAGCCATCATGGCGGAAATCGATCAGGCAAACATTGCATGTGGTTTTCATGCCGGCGACCCGCTAGTAATGAAGCAAGCTGTTTTTTTAGCAAAAACTCACGGTGTGGCAATTGGCGCACATCCGGCGTATCCAGACCTACAGGGCTTCGGTCGTAGAAGTATGGCTATAGTGGCAGATGAACTCATCGCGATGATTCAATACCAAGTGAGCGCATTGTCGGGTATGGCCGCATTATATGGGGCTAGCGTTAGTTACGTTAAGCCACATGGTGCGCTATATAACGATATGATGAAGGATGCGGGTATAAGACGTAGCGTTATGCATAGTATTGCCGACATCAATGCGCAATCTTCACAAGACCCATTAACCCTGATGGTGCAAGCCACTGCGAAAAACGACCTTATTAAAGAAGAGGCAAAAGAATTTGGGTTGCCGCTCTACTTTGAAGCCTTTTCTGATAGACGCTACAACGATGACGGTTTATTGCAGTCACGCAATATTGAAGGTGCAGTATTAGATGAAAAGGGGGCACTAATGCAGGCTGAACAGCTAATAGAGTCTGGAACGGTCACTACAGCATCGGGAAATACGCTGAAAGTTGAAGCTGATTCTCTTTGCGTACATGGCGATACGCTAGGCGCGGTAAGTATTGCTCAAAGGATCAGAGCATTTCTATAAATTTGCCTCATAAAAAACACATTTACTAAGAATAATTACTTTATCAAGGACAGAAAATGCAAGCTTTTGGGCGTATTAAGCGAATTGTGACAGCGGGTGCAGATGCCATAATGGTGTATTTTGACGGCGCAAATCTGGACGAAGCAAACGATGCTTGTCACCAATTACTGTCAGCTATAGATATTAGACAAAGGGAAAGTCAAATATCAAAAGGTTCAAAAGCTAATGAAGAAGATGCCTCGAATTCGTGGCATTGGCTACGAGAGGCAATACCTTCCTACGATAGTTTGTTAATTATTTTTGATATGGCGTTAATTGACAGCCACGGTGTGTATCGCGCGTTACGAAGTATAGTTACTGAAAGTACAAGCGCCCACCTTAACGTAACTAAGCCAAGTGGCGAAGGGAAAGTGATTGAGATACCTGTTTGGTATGGCGCGCCCAACGCCAGCGATCTTAGTATAGTAAGCAAAAAAACTGCGCTATCTATTGAAGAGGTTATCGAGCTACACACCAGCGTAACTTATAAAGTGTACGCCGTAGGGTTTTCGCCCGGCTTTGCCTATATGGGCGATATTCCAGAAGCACTTAAATGTGCGCGATTAGGCACTCCGCGCAAGCGCGTTCCCAAAGGTGCAGTAGCAATCGCTGATAGGCAAACCGCAGTTTACCCCAGTGAATCACCAGGAGGGTGGAATTTACTTGGTCTAACTGCGTTTGACATGCTGTTGCATAAGGCGGAGCACAGTGAGTCTCGCTTAAAAGCGGGAGATATAGTGAAGTTTGTGTCAATTACCGAACAGGAATACAAAGCTGGATTACAGGTCGAATTATGAAAATTGAAGTACTCAGCAAAGGACTGTTTAGTCTTATCATTGATAACGGCAGAGTAGGTCAACAGAGAGACGGATTTTGTGAATCAGGCCCTATGGATAGTAACGCCTATGGTTGGGCCAATTTTCTTGCTTTCAATTTAGACGATACGCCCTGTATTGAAGCTATTGGCGAAGTGCGATTAAAGGTTGATGAAGATTGCGTTATTGCGGTTACCGGCAGGGAATCAACACTTAGCGTAGATGGTAGCGTTAGAGAGGTTTACCGAAGCCAAACTATACCAGCCGGTTCCACCATAACTTTCGGTAGCACACTACTTGGCAGCAAGGCCTATTTGGCAATAGGTGGGAATTGGCAGGTACCTAAAGTAGTTGGAAGCGCAAGCACTGTGGTTCGTGAGCAATTAGGTGGGTTAGATGGCAAAGGGAGTGCGTTAAAAGACGGCGATTGTTTTGAAGTTTTGGCTAATACAAGAATACAAAACAACGCTAAAATGCGCTCATTGCCCACAAACCAGATCGACGATTATGGCTTTTTAGAAGCAATCAGGGTTGTGCCGGGGTATCAATTTTCAAATTTCAGTGCTGTTGCCCTACGAACGTTTGAAACTAGCACCTATACGGTTTCATCATCTATCGATCGTATGGGCTTTAGATTAACCGGTGAACCGGTTGCTTCTGATATTGAGGATATGCGATCTGAAGCTATTCACTTAGGGGCTATTCAAGTGCCCGGTGACGGGCACCCCATAGTGATGATGCGAGATAGACAAACATTAGGGGGCTATCCCAAACTTGGTTGTGTGAGCCCCTGTGACATTAGTCGCCTGGCCCAAGCAGTGCCTGGTGAAAAAGTTAATTTTGCTTTTCAAAATGAAGAAGAGGCAAGGGCAGACTGGCTACTTATGACAAGTAGACGTCGCCGATTACAAGGAGAAATATTGTGACGATTGCGTTTTTAAACGGTGAGTATATGCCTCTTTCTGAGGCCAAGATTTCTCCGATGGATAGAGGCTTTCTTTTTGGCGATGGAATTTATGAAGTTATTCCAACGTATTCTGGTCGCGCGGTGGGCTTTAAAGGGCACACCTCGCGCATGGAGCAAGGCCTCAAAGCTATTGAAATCACCAACCCCTATACGGCAGAAGAATGGCAAAACATTTTGTCTACCTTGGTTGAGAAAAATAACGCGTTTATCGAAAGTGGAAACATAGGCGTTTATTTCCATGTTAGTCGAGGTACTGATACGAAGCGTTTTCATGCGTACCCAAAAGATATAGCGCCGACTGTATTCGGATTCGCCTTTGAAATCTCGCCGCCGCAGCCTACAGCAAAAGAGGATGCAAAACCTTTTAAAGTAGCGCTTCAGCAAGATAAGAGATGGCAACGCTGCCATATTAAATCCACATCATTGTTAGGTAACGTTATGCATTTTCAGGCAGGCGTTGATGCAGGCGTGAATGAGACTATCTTGTACAATAGTGAAGGTATGATAACCGAAGCAAGTTCGTGTAACGTATTTATGGTAAAAGACGGCTGCATTTCTACACCGCCATTAAATCATGAACTCCTTCCAGGGATTACACGCGCTATTGCTATAGAAGCATTTAAACAAGCAGGTCTAGTGGTTACTGAGACTTGGTTTAGCAAAGATGAATTGTTAGACGCAGACGAAGTATGGTTAACCTCATCTAGCAAAGAAGTGGCTCCGGTGGTAGAAGTAGATGGTAAGCCGATTGGCTCTGGGGAAATTGGTGATGTATGGGAAGAGGCAATTAAGGCCTACCACGCATACAAATTTGAAGCATAATAAACAGAAAAGGCCCGCTTAAAGCGGGCCTTTTACTAGAAGAATAATGTCACTTATTCTGGTACGTTGTCGCAGTTTCCGTCCGTACACTCGCCATATAGATAAAGGCTGTGATGCGTAAGTTTCATCTTGTGCTGCTTGGCGATCATTTCCTGGCGTTCTTCGATGATATCATCTTCAAACTCAATCACTTTTCCACACTTAAGGCATACAAGGTGGTCGTGATGATCTTTGTGGCTGATTTCAAAAACAGACTTTCCACCTTCAAAATGGTGGCGGTTAAGAATACCTGCATCATCAAACTGGTTTAGAACGCGGTAAACCGTGGCAAGACCAATTTCTTCACCCTGTTCGATAAGAATTTTATAAACGTCTTCAGCGCTGATATGTTGGTTTTCTGGCTCTTGCAGAATTTGTAAAATTTTAAGGCGAGGCAGAGTGACTTTAAGCCCTGCTTTTTTCAATTCTTTATTTTGATCCATTACAACCTACTAAGAACGAGTGAATAAGTATTTGGTGGTTATTATAGGTAAGTTGAAACAATTTAAAAGTAAAACCGTGGAAACTTTGTTTTCTCGCTGAAAATTTACGCATTGTGCAATGTTTTTAAAAATTGTGACATGGACACAGGCCGCGTGGTGTCTGGCCTGACCAGATTGTAAGTGCCAGATTTATCTACTAAATGTGTAAAATAAATAAAACTTTTGATGCATTGAATTAACATCCTGTTAAACTAAACTTAATAAGGCGACATAGCGCTTTTGGATTATTTGGCATGTTTTTTCGGTGGAAGTGCCCATGCAGTTAACAATTATAAATAAAATCACGCTAGGCTTTGGCTTATTCGGCTGCTTATTATTACTTACCAGTATTCTTTCCTATTTTGGCCTTAGCGGTATAAAAGATTCTGCACAAGATGTTGTAGAGCAAAAAATGCCAGTTCAGACCAGCATGGTTAAAGTCAAAACAGAAATCCTGTCTTTATCTGTAATAACGGCCAATGGTTATCATGTAGAAAACAGAGAGGAATTGGTTTCGAACAAAGATACATTCGATTCTTTGTCATCTGCATTCTCTGACGATTTATCACGTCTGAATTCACTAATGCCAAATAACGCAATAGCGACGAACGCTGTTGAAGTCAGTTTAGCTTACGTTAATAGCAGTAACGATATGTATGCTGCCATCAACGAACGAATGAATATCGAAAAAGCCCTTGCTGCACAGCTAGAAAAAGTTTTGATGACCGCTGATGAAGCCAGTGCCCTAATGCTAGACCTTTCTTATTTAGAAGGGGATAACCCAAGTATTGAAACGCTTATTGGTGCGGGTACGGCTATAGACAACAAATTGCTCACCATGAACGATTCGTTCATAGAACTTGCAGAAACCGACAGTGCCACACAAAGCGCCAATATCATTGAGGATTTGGAGTACCAGTTAAGCAATTTGCAAGTAGATAAAGACTATGTAAACCGTTTAGCCTCAGGTGTTGATGATGGCGGTACAATAGCATCTTTTAACGAACAATATGATTTACTGATGGAAGCGGTAAACGGTGCAAATGGATTAATTGCTTTGCAGCGACAAAAGCTTTCTGAAGTAGATAGAGCGGCGAAAGCCCAGAAGGAAGCAAAACAAGCGTTAGAAACAGCACTTGCCGACATTAATACTTTGTTTGACGCTGTCCAAAAGCAATCGCTTGACGGGCAAAACGCCATTCTTGAGTCTGTGCAGGCGAACTTGGTGCGCAACATCATTGTCGCGGCACTGGGCTTGGTGGCAGCTATATTCCTAGCGGTTATTGTAACACGCAGTATTTCCAAGCCCCTTGGGCGTATCAATAAAGGCTTGAGTCAGCTGAGTAAAGGCGATTTAAGCACTAAATTGCCACAAGAGGGCAATGATGAGTTTTCTGCCCTTTCGGCAAAAGTGAACAGCCTAACCGATAGTTTACGAGAGCTAGTGGGCAACATATTGGAGCAGGAAAAACGCCTTATAGACATTACAAAAGAAAGCGTAGAGCTTGGTAATAAGAGCTTATCTGAGGTAGACAAGCAACGTGAGCAAGTTACGGTAACCTCTACAAATACTAAAAACGTTCAGGAAAAAAGCCGTAGTAATCTGGCTCAAATTAACGAAGCTATGGAGGCGTTGCGCGATATAACCAAGCAAAGTACTGACATTGGTCAGTTAGTGCAAAAAAGCAGTCAGCAGGTGGGTAATCAAGCTAAACAGGCGGAATCGTCTGCGCAAATTATTGGCCGGTTAGATGATAATTCACGCAGTATCGGCAGCATCTTGGATGTAATCAAAACCATTGCAGAGCAAACCAATTTGTTAGCGCTAAATGCTGCCATAGAAGCGGCTCGAGCAGGTGAACAAGGCAGGGGCTTTGCGGTTGTTGCCGATGAAGTGCGTACTCTCGCCAATCGTACCCACGACTCTACCGAAGAAATTGAACAAATGATTGGAAACTTGCAAAAAGATGCCGCGCAAGCAGTTAAGGCAATCAATGCGGGGCGTGAGCAAGCGCAAGAAGGGGTAGTGATAACCCAACAAGTATCGCAACAAGTAGAAAGTATTAGGGAAATCATTGAGCGGTTAAGCGACATTAATGAACATATTGTAGCTGATACCGAACAACAGGATATTTTACTAGGCGATGTCGCGAAAAGCTTGAATCGTATTGTTGCACTAGCCGATTCCAGCGCACAAAGCACGCGCCAGTCCAACGAATCAACGATGCTCTTGGATGCGCAGACAGAAAGCTTGAGAAAAGCGGTTGAGCGTTTCCACCTGTAGCCACTCATTACGACGCGCTTTTTAATAGAAGGCGCTGCCAACACATAAAAAGACCCCCAATAATTGGAATGTCCAACTAATGGGGGTCACTTCAAAGAGCGGTTTTTTCTAATTTAACGTTTTATTTATGCAAGCTCAGCTAAGCAAAGTTCATCGTGAATTTGCTTACACCACGCTTTAACGCGAGATTCTGTTAGTTCTGGTTGACGGTCTTCATCGATACCGAGACCAACAAAATGATTGTCGTCAGCCATACCTTTAGACGCTTCAAAATCATAGCCTTCAGTTGACCACTGACCCACCAAGATAGCGCCTTTGGCTTCTACGATATCGCGTACCATACCCATAGCGTCTAAGAAGTATTCCGCGTAGTCTTCTTGGTCACCGCAGCCAAAAATAGCAACTAACTTGTCGTTGAAGTCAATTTGCTCTAGTTCAGGGAAAAAGTCATCCCAGTCGCATTGCGCTTCACCGTAGTACCACGTAGGGATACCAAAGATTAGCAAATCAAATTCAGCGATGTCTTCTTTACTGCTCTTGGCAATGTCTTTAACATCAATTAGCTGTTTACCCAATTCCTTCTGGATCATTTTCGCAACATGTTCGGTATTACCCGTGTCACTTCCGAAAAATAGGCCAACGCTTGCCATATCTAACCTCTATTAATCGTTACTAATTAAACGCCTGTGCTTAGCCAAAACCATTCAATAATGCCTTTCGCAAGAAACCCTAGTGCGCCTAAACCTAGCACACCGTACGTTACCACTCGTCCAATAAGCGGCACATCGTTCTTACGCAGTACATCGTGTACAGCAAAACCCATTAATACGAAAAGTATAAATAAGCCGCCATACAGCATGATGGACTCAATGAGTTCGTAATTTTCTGCAAGCATAGTGTTGTTACTTAAAAAAATCTGGCGCAACTATATCACAGTATATACGCCTGTAAGAGCCTAAAACGTTCAAAAATAGGTAATAATAGTCATTCTCACCTTAAATGAGGATGAAAACCCTTCTTTACGCTGATTTATTGAGCGTTCGTTCTACAATAGCGTTAAAGGCTGCGGGCTTTTCAGCGTGCAACCAGTGTCCTGTACCTTCGATGATGTGCGCTTTTGCATTAGGAAAATAACGGATTATTTCATCGCGGTACGCTGCGGTAATGTAGTCAGATTCGCTGCCCTTGATAAACAAGGTTACGCCATCGAACGTTTGATTTGTTTGTTCCCAATCAATAATGTGCGAATAACTAGCAATTAACCCATCAACGTTAAAACGCCATTTCCAATCGCCGTTTTCGTCTTGATATAAGCTCTTCAATAAGAATTGTCGTACGCCTGGCTCTTTCACGTGTTTAGCCATTTCTTTTTCTGCATCTTTTCTACTTTGAATTGCATCTAAAGGAACGGCCTTAAGCCCATCAAATACGGCTTGATGGCTATGGTTGTATGATACTGGGGCAATATCAGCAACAATGAGGTGAGAAACAACATTGCCATGATTTAACGCTAATCTCATGGCTACTTTACCACCCAGTGAGTGACCTAATACCGCGCTCTTTTTAATATCGAGCGTTTGTATAAGCTCGAATACGGCGTTAGCTGCGTCATCGATAGCAAAAGAAGAGGTCCATGGCGATTCACCGTGGTCAGGCAAATCAATGCTTACTACATTATAGTTTGATTCGAAGTGGCGCTTTATTCCGGCCAAATTATCGGCATTTCCAAACAGACCGTGGATGAGTATAAGCCAAGGGGCCGTAGGCGCGCATTTTGAAAGTTTATAGTTTAACTTCACAATTGACATATCCGTAATTGCACAGACGGTTAAAACAAAATAAGGCCTGTAAAAACAGGCCTTGTTTAATTAAATTTTTAGTTAATTAATGGCGTAATCGTCGAGTGATTTACCACTATCAAGCGCGTCTTTATATACGCGAGGCATGCGTCCAATACCTGTCCAAAGGTGTTCTTCACCTTTGCTATCAACAAGCTTGTATTTAACCGGACGTTTTTTGCCAACCTTTTTGTTTGTTTCTACATTTAATGCCTGTAGATCTTCAACATTTAAACCCGCTTCTTCCATTTGCTTTTTAATAGCAGCGAGCTTCTCTAATTTTTCTTTTTCAAGCTTTTCTTGTTCTACTAATTTTTCTTTTCTTTTCTCAATTATACCGCTAAGTTTTTCTTGAACTTGTTCAAGTTCTTCAATGCTTAATTCCTTAACAGCACCTTGTAAACGTCTTCCATGGGTTAAAATATCTAAAAAATCGCTCATTAATTAACCTTAATACGTTGTACTTAATTTCTATTGGATAATAAATAAAAGTAGCACAAAAAAAAAGCGAGCCAAGCTCGCTTTTTAAAAATATCCGTTAAATAGCAAATTAATACTTTAAATTACATGTTCGGGTAATTTGGTCCGCCGGCACCTTCCGGAACTACCCATTTAATATTTTGACTTGGGTCTTTTATGTCGCAGGTTTTACAGTGAACACAGTTTTGTGCATTAATTTGGAACCGTTTTTCACCTTCCTCTTCAATTACTTCATATACACCAGCAGGGCAGTAGCGCTGTGCTGGCTCTGCAAATTTAGGTAAATTAACCTGCAAAGGAATAGACGGATCTTTTAATTTTAAGTGGCAAGGCTGGTCTTCTTCGTGATTTGTATTAGATAAAAATACTGAAGACAATTTATCAAAGCTTAACACGCCATCTGGCTTAGGATATGAAATCTCTTTTGCATCTTTCGCTTCTTTAAGCTGTGCGTAGTCTTTATGTTCATCTTTCATGGTGAAAAACAAATTACCATTAAAGATATTTTGCTCTAGCGTGTTAAATGCGCCACCCCAGAAATTTCCGAGTTTGTGGATAGCGGGGCCAAAGTTACGAGAGCGGAACAATTCGTCATATAACCACGATGATTTAAATTTCTCTGTAAAGCTTGTTAACTCTTTTACTGGTGCCTCAGCATTTTCGGAAATGGCTTCAAAAATACTCTCTGCTGCAAGCATGCCCGACTTCATGGCCGTGTGATTACCTTTAATTTTGGCAAAGTTTAGCGTTCCGGCTTCACAGCCGACGAGTAAGCCACCTGGGAAGGTCATTTTAGGCAATGAGTTAAACCCACCTTTAGCGATAGCTCTGGCGCCATAAGAGACACGTTTACCGCCTTCAAGGTACTGTTTAAATACGGGATGGTGCTTTAAGCGTTGAAATTCATCAAACGGGCTTAGGTATGGATTGTCGTAGTTTAGGTCTACGATTAGCCCAACGAACACTTGGTTATCTTCAGCGTGGTACAAATAGCTACCGCCTGTTGCATCGTCAAGTGGCCAGCCGGCACTGTGAACCACAAGCCCTGGCTGGTGCTTAGATGGGTCTATATCCCAAATTTCTTTAAAGCCAATGGCATAATGTTGCGGTGAACTGTCTTCGTCCAGCTTAAAGTGCGAAATGAGGTCTTTTCCTAAGTGACCGCGACAGCCTTCTGCAAACACTGTGTATTTAGCGCGTAGTTCCATACCTGGCATGTAGCCGTCTTTAGGTTCGCCGTTTTCACCCACGCCCATGTCGCCGGTAAGTACACCGCCAACACTGCCATCTTCATTGTAAATGACTTCAGAGGCCGCAAAGCCAGGGAATACTTCAACACCTAGTTGTTCAGCTTGTTCTGCCAACCAGCGACACACATTACCCATAGACACAATATAGTTGCCATCGTTGTGCATGGTTTTCGGAGTAATAGCGTTAGGTAACTTTTTCGCTGAAGTCTCATCATTAAGTAGGTAAATGTGGTCTTCAGTTACTGGTGTATTGAGAGGTGCACCTTTTTCTTTCCAATCAGGGAAAAGTTCGTTTAGTGAGCGCGGCTCAAACACGGCACCAGAAAGAATGTGTGCACCTACCTCGGAGCCTTTTTCGACCACACAAACCATTAGCTCTTGGTCTTTTTCATTTGCAAGCTGCATAAGCTTACAAGCCGTTGATAATCCAGCTGGGCCGGCACCGACGATGACTACGTCAAACTCCATCGATTCTCGTTCCACGGGAGGCTCCTTATGTTTGTATTTTTATAATGCACTATTGATGAAACAAATAATGCTTTGTGTCAAAAACATGTAAATTAATTGTCGTTTTGCAAGGTAATGCAGGTTGACGTTTACGTCAACAGTAAGTACATTGCAAAGCAGTTTACGTTAACGTTAACTGGCAGTGTATTATAACTGCTCGTAAACGTGGTGTTAACGGCGTTTTAAGGCTAGCCTTTAAAAAACGTACGTTCCACGGATTCTTTTTTAACGTAGAGCACATTGTTAAAGTTTCAAAAAGCGTGGTGAAGTAATACGTTTTTAATTATTAATAGTTAATTATTAATGAAACGTAATAGACACCGACGAACTCAACAATTGAGGTAAATATGAAAATACTCGTACCGGTCAAACGCGCGATCGACTACAACGTTAAGGTAAGAGTGAAGGCCGATGAGTCTGGCGTAGATCTTACCAACGCAAAAATGGCCATTAACCCTTTTTGCGAAATTGCTGTTGAAGAAGCCGTTCGATTAAAAGAAAAAGGTGTGGCCACTGAAATCGTTGTTGTTTCAATTGGTGATAAGAGCTGCCAAGAACAAATACGTACAGCACTAGCCCTAGGTGCTGACCGTGGTATTCAAATCGATACCGACCAAAATCTTGATTCACTTCAAGTGGCGAAGCTGTTATCTAAAGTAGTTGAAGAAGAGCAACCACAGCTTGTTATTCTTGGTAAGCAGAGTATCGACTCTGACAATAACCAAACAGGACAGATGCTTGCTGCATTAACTGGCATGCCACAGGGCACTTTTGCGTCAGAAGTCGTTGTTGACGGCGAAAAAGTAAATGTAACCCGTGAAATTGACGGCGGTCTTCAAACTGTTGCACTTTCGCTTCCAGCGGTAGTAACCACAGATCTTCGCTTGAACGAGCCGCGTTATGCATCGCTTCCAAATATCATGAAAGCAAAACGCAAACCGTTAGACGTTAAAGCGGCTGCGGATTTTGGTGTTTCACTTGACTCAAACGTTAAGGTGCTAAAAGTGACGCCTCCGCCTCAGCGCGAGGGTGGCATTAAAGTGGCAGATGTTGCTGAGTTGGTAGACAAGTTAAAAAATGAAGCAAAGGTGATCTCATGAGCGTACTCGTATATGCAGAACACGATAATGCAAGCTTAAAGACTGAAACGCATAAGCTTGTGAATGCCGCGCAGAAAATGGGTGGCGATATTCACGTGCTAGTCGCAGGTGAAGGTTGCCAAGCAGTAGCTGAAGCTGCGGCGCAAATTGATGGTGTTGCAAAAGTACTTGTTGCTGACAATGCTGCTTACAAGCATCAGCTTGCTGAGAATACGGCTGATCTAGTAGTAGAACTTGCTGCTGACTACAGCCACATTGTTGCTGCTGCAACCACTACAGGTAAGAACTTCATGCCTCGCGTAGCGGCTTTATTAGACGTAGCGCAAATCTCTGACATCATTGGTGTAGAGAGTGAAGACACGTTTGTACGCCCAATTTACGCAGGTAACGCTATTGCTACCGTACAATCATCTGACGCGAAGAAGGTCATTACTGTACGAGCTGCATCATTTGATGCTGCAACAACAGGCGGCAGCGCAGAAGTTACGTCTTTAGACGTTGTTAAAGGTAGCGAGAAGTCTGACTTTGTATCGGCAGAATTAACTGAATCTGAACGCCCTGAGCTCACTGCAGCAGAAGTGGTTATTTCAGGTGGCCGTGGTATGCAAAACGGCGACAACTTCAAGCTTCTTGAAGGCATTGCCGACAAGCTTGGTGCTGCCATCGGTGCGTCGCGCGCTGCGGTAGATGCAGGGTTCGTGCCTAATGATATGCAGGTAGGTCAAACAGGTAAAATTGTTGCGCCTCAGCTTTATATCGCAGTAGGTATCTCGGGCGCTATTCAGCACCTTGCAGGTATGAAAGACTCTAAAGTCATTGTTGCTATCAACAAAGATGAGGAAGCGCCAATTTTCCAGGTTGCAGATTACGGGTTAGTAGGCGACTTGTTTGATGTACTTCCAGAGCTGGAAAATTCGTTGTAAATCTAATTTTAAGGCTTAACAAATTAAAGACAAAAGGCTGCGTATACGCAGCCTTTTTTGTAGGGAATCGTTATAAAATACCTAGATTAGTTACGGGTGTGTTTTTTAATGGAACAATAATTTAAACGCGCACCACTGAGTTGTCTTCTATGCTCACAGGTGAGGGAATATAAGCATCTGCTTCCCAATCGTTTTCCCATTTTTCACCATCGATGAGATAGCGAAACTGGTACTCGTGATCCTTCTCTAAATCCACCGTTAACGTAAAGTCTCCACTTTTCAGTTTCTTCATCGTTAGTGGCTGTGATTTCCAGTCAGTAAAGTCACCACACAACGCTGCTTCTTTGGCGTCTTGCGCCGCTTCCGCATTTAGTCGAAATGTCACTTTGCACAGAGGTTTTGATTTAAGGTATTGTTTCTTAAGACTCATAATGTGTTTTCCCTTCAACGTAGCGAAATCATTCCCGAGGCTACTTCGCATTAAAGACTAAGCTCAAATAACAACCGCCGGTTAACTCATAACCAATGAGTGATTAAATAATCAACGAAAATCTGATAATTATCAATCTTACTTTGTATTCTTTTGATAATTTTTTATATTAGGGCGGCTGATTTTTATGTGTATTTTAAAAACAATTAACAGACACAAAATTTAACAATCTTAGGTGGGCACAATAACCACAAATCAGTACACTAGTGTTGAAACAATAATAATAGATTTTCGTGGGTTATCAGGTGGTATGTGAAAGTGCAATACATCGTTGCGTCCGTTTCACTCGCGTGGATTTCCTTCGTTCCTAGGGATAGTAAATGAAAAACTCCATCTTGATGAAAAGTGGCATTCCACTAATCATAGTTTTGGTCGCGTTTATCGCCGCGACAGTCATGATCAAATCACGTAAGCCACCAGAGCAAGTACCCGTGGAAATTCCTGCTTTTTTGGTTGAAGCGAAAGAAGCAACAGCAGAGGCCGTGAGCTTTATCGTAAAATCTCAGGGTAATGTTGTTCCACGAAATAAAACTGCGTTAAGTGCGCAGGTCAGTGGCCAAGTAGTAAGTTTGTCTGATGTATTTATAGCTGGCGGTACGTTCAAAAAAGGGGATTTACTGGCAACACTTGAACAAGATGATTATCGCACGGATCTTAAGCTTGCAGAGGCTGAATTAGCTCAAGCGCAAGCAGCGCTTCAAGAAGAAATAGCTCGCGGCAAAGTAGCAGAGCAAGAATGGCGTTCGGTAAGTAGCGTTGCACCGCCTGAGTTGGGTTTACGTAAGCCGCAACTGGCAAAAGAACAAGCAAACGTTAAAGCTGCAGAAGCCAAACTAGAGCGCGCAAAACGCAACTTGGCAAGAACGCAAATTACAGCCCCTTATAATGGCATTGTGGTTGAACGTAATATTGACCTGGGTCAGTTTGTATCAATGGGCGCAGTACTTGGTACCGTTTACTCCACCGATACTGCAGAAGTCAGGCTGCCTATTACTGACAGCGATTTAATGTTTATCAATATTGCCGGACAATCCAATGACGGCGCTCCGGTTTCGTTGACGGCCTCTGTGGGCGGTGTGAAACGTACTTGGGAAGGTAAACTGGTGCGTTCAGAAGGTATTTTAGATACAGGCAGCCGAGTAGTATATGCCATTGTGGAAGTACAAGATCCTTACAATCTGAAATCTTCACACAATGCCCCCCTTCGTTTTGGTCAGTTTGTAGAAGCAGAAATCACGTCTCGTCAGAATGAAGATCTGGTTGTACTTCCTCGTAGTATTCTTCGTTTAGACAACACAGTGCTTACAGTCAACGACAACCGTGAAATAGAAATTAAACCTGTTGAAGTGGCACGCACAACTGCAAAAGAGGTATTCATTCGCTCTGGTATTGAGCCCGGAAGTTTAGTAGTAAGAAGCGCTGTACCTAACCCGTACAACGGCATGAAAGTTCGTCTACCAGGTGACGAACCAGTGCTATCTGATGCCGCTGAATTGGACACCACGGAAGATACCGACAAAGTAGAAAGCAAGACGTCGGAAGGTGATAACTAATGAGCCGTATTGAGACCAATAAGGGGTTAATCGCTTGGTTCGCGCACAATAACGTTGCTGCTAACCTTCTAATGTGGTTGCTCGTAGTGGGCGGGTTGTTCGGTGCTTTTAGTATTCAAAAGCAAGTGTTCCCCAATTTCGAGATAGACGTTATCAATGTCCGCGTGCCGTATTTGGGTGCAGCGCCTCAGGAAGTAGAAGAGGGCGTACTGCTTAAAATTGAAGAGGCCATCAAAGACTTAGAGGGCATCAAGCAGCTCAATTCCACAGCCGTTGAAGGAATGGGTACGGTAAGTATTCAGGTGGAAGAAGACTATGATGTTCAATCTTTACTTGATGAAGTAAAAGTACAAGTTGACGCTATTCCGAGCTTCCCCGCAGACACTGAAAAGCCCGTTATTTACCGTCAAAAAATACAACAAGACGTAATTTGGCTCTCGGTTTACGGCGACGCGTCTGAACGGGAGTTAAAAGAGTTTGCCAAAGATTTGCGCGACGACATTGCTAACCTACCTGGTATTTCAAGTGTTCAGGTGGTTGGGGCAAGAGACTATGAAATTTCTGTAGAGCTATCTGAAGTCGATTTACAAAAATATAATTTAACGTTTGCTGAAGTCGTGGCGCGTTTAAGTCAGACGAGTGTGGATTTACCTGGCGGCTCAATCCGTACCGAAAATGGCGATATATTACTTAGAACAAAAGGGCAGGCGTATACAGGCTGGGATTTCTCTCAGATAGTATTGCTGACTAACGCCAACGGCACACGTGTGACCTTAGGTGATGTGGCATACATCAACGACGGCTTCATTGAAAATAACCAATATGCGCTATTTGATGACAAACCCGCTGTTAGTTTGCGCGTCCGCGCGGTAGGCGATCAAAATGCTCTGGAAATATCAGAGCAAGTTAACAACTATATTAATAGTCACAAATCAGAATTTCCTGCGCACATTACCGCTGATACATGGGGGGATAGCTCATTCTACCTAGCCGACCGACTTAACATGATGCTAGAAAACATGTTCTTCGGTGCGTTACTCGTTTTCTTGGTATTGTCTTTGTTTTTAAAGATTAAGCTCGCTTTTTGGGTAATTGTTGGCTTGCCAGTCTGCTTTCTTGGCACCTTGCTAGTAATGCCGTTAGACATGGTAGGTGTGTCTATCAATATGCTTAGTCTATTCGCGTTTATTCTTGTGCTAGGTATAGTGGTTGATGACGCCATTATCATGGGTGAATCGGCGTATTCTGAAATAGACAAAAAAGGCCATAGCGCGGAAAACGTTATCGCGGGTGTTAAAAAGGTGGCCATGCCTGCGACCTTTGGTGTATTGACTACCATTGCCGCTTTTTCACCTATGCTTATGGTATCTGGGCCCTTTGGCATTATTTGGAAAACCATCGGTATGGTGGTGATTGTTTGCCTTATTTTCTCGCTCATTGAGTCCAAGTTAATACTTCCTGCTCACTTGGTACATATGAAACTGAAGCCTTATGACCCGGCAAAGGCTAATGCTTTTCAAAAGTTTAGAGACTTTTTCAGTGAAGGAATAAAATCGTTTATTCACAATAAATATGCGCCATTTTTAGCTAAAGCCGTTCGAAATCGCTACACAACAGTCGCTGTATTTACTGCTATGTTGATCCTAACCGTAGGTTTGTTTGGCGGTGGTATCGTGCGCTTTGTATTTTTCCCCAACATACCCAGTGACTTTATGATCGCTAGCTTCGAACTTGAACCAGGTTCTTCGCTAGAACAGCGTGACAATGTGTTAACTACACTGCGCGAAGCCATGCACCGCATGGACGAAAAAGTGGCTGAAGAGTCGGGTGAGAACGTAATTAAACACGCCATTGCTTTTGACAATGGAAACCTTGGTGGTGAAATTTTTGCGGAGCTTACAAAAGGCGAAACCCGAACGCTCACTGATTTTGAAATTCAAAACATGTGGCGTGAAGAACTACCTGAAATTCCTGGTGTTAAGTCATTCAATATTAGTTCGCCGGGCGGCCCAGGTGGCGGTTCTGATCTTAGCTTTGAGTTCAGTTCGAGTGATATAAAGGCACTGCGTGCAATTAGTGAAGAACTTAAGGAAGCTTTGGATAAATACGAAGGCGTTACTGATATCAATGACACCTTCTCAGGCGGCAGCGAAGAAATTCAGCTGGCACTGAAGCCTCAAGCTGATGCATTAGGCATTTCTTTGCGTGATTTGGGTCAGCAGGTTCGCTTTGGTTTCTATGGCGCGGAAGTACAGCGTATTCAGCGTGATGATGAAGAAATTAAGGTGATGGTACGTTATCCAAAGACAGAGCGTAGCTCTATTGAACACCTTGAAAACATGCGTATACGCGCGCCCAATGGTCAGGAAATACCGTTTGAGCAAGTGGCGACGTTCACGGTAGGTCAGGGCTTTGATTCAATCATTCGTGTCGACGGTAAACGCTCGGTAACCGTAACTGGTGCTGTGGATAAAGCGTTGCTAGACCCGTCAGAAGTAACCAACGATGTGATTGAAAATTTGATGCCGGATCTACTTGCGCGCTATCCAAACGTGGATTTTCAGCTTCAAGGAAACTCTAAGGAACAGGCTGACGCTATGATTAGCCTTATGCAGGGACTTCTATTTGCACTGTTTGCCATTTATACCTTGCTAGCTATTCCGCTTAAATCTTACAGCCAGCCCTTCATTATCATGTCGGTTATTCCGTTTGGTATTGTAGGGGCCATTGTTGGGCACTTGGTGTTAGGTATGGCAGTAAGCGTACTTTCTATCTGCGGTATTATTGCCTTGTCTGGGGTGGTAGTTAACGACAGCTTAATCATGGTGGATTTTGTTAACCGAGCACGCAAAGAAGGCATGTCACTTATGGACGCTGCAATCAGTGCCGGTACACAGCGTTTCAGAGCAATCATACTTACCTCATTAACAACCTTTATGGGGCTTATGCCGATTGTTTTTGAGCGCAGTTTACAGGCTCAGGTTGTGATCCCTATGGCCATTTCATTGGCCTTTGGTATCTTATTTGCCACCGTGATTACCTTACTGCTTGTCCCTGCACTATACCTCATTCTAAATGACATTAAGGGTGTGTTTAGAGGTCGAAAACACGCACAAATTACGACAGAAAGCTAAATAGAAAATGCCGGTTAAGACCGGCATTTTTCGTTTGAGGAATAAAAATGAAGAAAAATCTAATATACGCTGCCATAGTAGCAGCCTCTGCAGGCTTAACCTTGGCTTGCACAACCTCTTACACTGCGAATACCGATTCGGTAAAAAGTGAAACCAAAAACGTTGCTATGCCGAAAGTGCCTGGTTATCCAGAAACCAGAACTGTAGCGCAGCAGGATGACTACCATGGTACTGTGGTTAGCGACCCGTATCGCTGGCTAGAGGAAGAAAAGAGCGAAGAGGTAAGTGCTTGGGTTGAGTCTCAAAACACCCTTGCTCGTCCTTATCTGGCTGAGTTGCCCTCTAGAGAGCGATACAAAGAACGTTTAACGGCGCTGTGGGATTACGAAAAATATTCAACACCCTATATGGTAAACGGCAAGCTGTTTTACTCTTATAACGACGGCTTACAAAACCAATACGTGCTTTATATGGCTGACGGCGTTAACGGTGAGCCTGAAGTTCTGATTGACCCAAATACCCTGAGTGAAGATGGCACAGTGTCTATGGCGTCAACAGAACTAAGTCCTAAAGCCTCGTATTTAGCCTATATGCTTTCCGATGGCGGTACCGACTGGAAAACCATTCACATTCGCAACACCAGCAGCAAGTCGGATTTAACGGATACCATCAAAGGTATTAAGTTTACGAATATTGCGTGGCTGCCTGATGAGAGTGGCTTTTTCTATTCCCGTTACCCGCAAAATGACGCCGGTAAGTATGATGACAGCCAAACCGTATCCATCTATTTTCACGCAATAGGTACAGCACAAAGTGAAGACAAAAAGGTTTTCGCGTTTGACAATAAACCTACATGGAACCCTTATCCTTCGGTTGTTCAAGATGGCAAAACACTGCTTATTTCTGTATTCGAGGGATATCAGGCGAATGGTGTTTACGCTAAGTCGCTGGTAACGGAGAACAGTGACCTTGTTCCCGTTTTTGATAAGTGGGACGGTCGATACGACCTGATTGGCGAGCATGACGACGAGTTATTTTTCACATCTACAGCAAATGCCCCTACAGGTAAGGTTATTAAGGTTGATTTCGATGGTGGCGTTAAAGCAACGGAAACCGTAATTGAGAGCACTTCTGATACCTTGTCTAGCGTTTCACTTCTTGGTGAAAAGCTCTTTGCACAGTATCTAAAAGATGTAAAAGGGCAAGTAAGTGTTTTTGACTTAAACGGCAAGCGAGTAGATGAAATTGCGTTTTCTGACATTGGAAGCGTAAGCGGCTTTTACGGTAGTAAAAATACCGATACAACTTTTTATAAGCTCACTGGGTTCACCAATCCTGGTCAAGTGTTTGCCTATGATATAGAAACTGGTGAGTCATCGTTGTTTAAAACCATCGATACTGGCATTAATTATGATGACTACGAAACGAAGCAAATCTTTTACATCAGTAAAGATGGAACCAAAGTTCCTATGTTTATTGTGCATAAGAAAGGCCTGAAGTTAGACGGAAACAATAAAACGCTATTGTACGGTTACGGTGGTTTTAATATTTCACTGTTACCACGCTATTCAGTATCACGCATGGTATGGGTAGAGCAGGGTAATGTGCTGGCCATAGCCAACTTACGTGGTGGTGGCGAGTATGGACAACAGTGGCACAAGGCCGGTACTAAGTTAGATAAGCAGAACGTATTTGATGACTTTATTGCAGCAGGCGAGTATCTAGTTGAAAGTGGCTACACCACGCCAGAAAAGATGGGTATTCAAGGTGGCTCGAATGGCGGTTTGCTTGTTGGTGCGACCTTGACTCAGCGCCCAGATCTTTTCTCAGCAGCCTTACCTGCAGTCGGTGTGCTAGATATGCTTCGCTATCACACACCAAGTGCAAATGCGCGAGCATGGTCTTCTGATTATGGATTAAGTGAAAACAAAGACGAATTTGAAGCGCTCTATGCTTATTCGCCACTTCATAACACTAAGCCTGGCACCTGTTACCCAGCAACGTTGATAACTACGGGTGATCATGACGACCGCGTTGTGCCGTGGCACAGTTATAAGTTCGCAGCGCAATTACAGGCAGATCAAGGCTGTGACAACCCAGTTCTGCTTCGCGTGGAAACCCGAGCGGGACACGGTGCAGGCACACCTACATGGATGCAAATAGAGGGGTATGCTGACCAGTGGGCATTCCTAGAATCAGCCCTCGATTAAGCTTTTTGATAACGACTAAACAGGAGCCGCTTGAATAAGCGGCTTTTTTGTTTGCATTTTAAACAAATAACCATATACTGTATAAATATCAGTATGGTTTATTTTGAGTCTCATCTTAGTTCGCTGATTAGCGCAACATTTAGGAGATAGTTATGCAAACAGGTATTAAAGCGGTCGACCAGCTTATTTTAAAACATGGCATAATGGCTGATTTAGGTTCAGATACGTTTCAGCGCCGTAGTCGCTTAACTGGTGGCGATGAGCGTGCAAATGCACTGCCTTTCTGTATGTATCAAAAAGTGGCACATGCTCCTTTATCTCATCAATTCACGGTGCATCACTTTTATATGCCTGGTAGTAAAGGGAAGCTGGCGAGCTTTCTGTTTAATGAAAAAGGGCAGTTGATCGAGCAGGTTTACTATCAAAAAGTAGCGCGATGGGTGAAGGTGTGTAGGAAATTACAGCAGCTTGTGCAAATGCCTACATCTGATATTCATATGGCAGCTTAACAGGCACAAAAAAGCGGTAACGTTGTTCAACGTTACCGCCTATTCAAAAAATCAGTAGATAGCTCGAATGAATAGAACTAACTACTTATCTTTGCTTAGAAGTAAGTGTATTTAAACTCAACACCCCAAATACGAGGTTCGTTTACAATACCCGTTAAGTTTGCAAAGTCGATTGCACCTTTAACGTTATCTTCGTCAGTAATGTTACGACCGAATAGCGCTACTGTGTAGTTGTGCGCAAAGTTCTCGTAACCAATGCGTAAACCACCTTCGAAGTTGTCGTCAGTAGTAAATTCAACCGCTTCATATAGGAAGATGTTGGTTTCGCCTTGGAATGCCCAATCAGTAAACACGAAGAATTCACCGTCATCGCCCATAGGGATGGTGTAACGTGCTGTGAAGTTAAAGATTGATTCAGGCGCTTGAGGGAAAGGGTTTCCGTCAATAATTGCGTTGAAACCATCTGGGCGTTCGTCAGTAACAGTACAGTAACCAGTGAAGCCACTTGCAGCGCTAGTACCACAAGGTGCAACAGTTAGAGAGTCATCTTTGATCTCAGTGTGGTTATAGCTGTAGCCAGCAGTGAAAGTTAGTTCATCAGTCGCTAGCCATTGAGCGTCTACTTCGAAACCGTAAGCTTCACCTTCATCAGCATTTACTAGTGCAGTAAAGTTGTTACCGCCACCAATAGCTGAGAATTGCATGTCGTCAACGGTATAGTAGAACGCAGCAGCGTTTAGACGTAGCGTATCATCGAACAGGTCAGATTTAACACCTACTTCAAAAGAGTTGATAGTTTCTGCGTCTGCAACTGAAGGTGCGCCTTCGAATGCCACGTCACGACCTTGGATTGTTTGCGCTCTGAAACCATTCGCATAGCGAGCAAAAACAGACATGTCGTCAGTTACACGGTAGTTCGCACTAAGCTCAAAGCTTGTTTGACCGTCATCTACGTTGATGTCTTCGTAATCCTGAACGGCAGCAATGCCTAAAACAACGGCAAAGCCGTCAACATTTTGTTCACCAACAACAAGAGACTTCTTGTCGTGAGTATAGCGAATACCACCCGTTACGTTTAACTTATCGTTGACTTGGTAAGATGATTGACCGAATACAGCCCATGTTTGGTTTTCATGGAATACTGTCGTCGCACCAAAGAAACCGTCAATGCTGGTTACGTTAAATGATGCATCATAATAGAAAGCACCTACTTGCCAGTTCATCGGATCGCTAGTGTTACTTGCTAAACGGAATTCCTGCGTATATTGCTCAAGATCATTAAGATTATCTTGAGTTACGAAGTTTTGTGAAGCAATGGCATCACCATCGATATCGCCTAGGCTAGAGCCTTCCGCGGTTTCGATTGCAGAGATTGAAGTAAAGGTTACTTCATCCATGTCATATTCTAGTTTAAGTGATGTACCTAAACCTTCGTAAGACTGTGGATTGTTGTCAGTACCGTTGCCTTCCAGGTCGCCGTCATAGCTTACTGTTTCGCGGTCATAGCTATCATTTAGGTCATTGCTGCCTTTGTTGAAGACATTACCACGGAAAATTGAAGCAGTACCTTCGAGGTCACGGCCGTGTACGTTAAGAAGGGCAGAAAAGTCAGCTGATGGCTCCCAAAGAAGCTGCAAGCGCCATGCTTTCTCATCGAAGCCGCCTAATGCGTTGTTTTGACCAGTTGCTGCGTTGTCGATGTAATCATCACGCTCTTGTGACAATACAGAAAGGCGTGCAGAAAGTTCGTCAGTAAGACCACCGCTAATTGCGCCTTCAAAGTTCATTGTACCGTATGAACCAAAGCCTGCTTTCGCATAGCCTTCAACGTCTTGGGTTGGTTTTACAGTATCAAATTTGATGATACCTGCAGTAGTGTTACGACCAAATAGTGTACCCTGTGGGCCACGAAGTACTTCTACTTGCTGAACGTCGAAAAGCGGGAAGCTTTTGAGTACCACGTTTTCCATTACCACTTCATCCATGATAATAGAAACAGGTTGTGATGCCGCAAGGTCGAAATCTGTGTTACCTAGACCACGAATATAAAAACGCGGTGCAACACGACCATTTGATGACTCGGCGTAAAGACCAGGCACGCGAACTGCTAAAGCAAGAATATCTTCACCGCCAGAGAATAGGCTTTCGAATTTTTCACCGCTTAAAGTCGCAACAGAAATAGGTACTTCCTGAATAGACTGGGTACGCTTTTGCGCAGTAACGGTAATTTGTTCAAGTGAGGCTTCTTTTTTTTCTGTCGTCGCGGCCTCTTGTGCAAGAACTGAAGAGCTGAACGCAGCACTAACGGCTAACGCTAGTGTGGCGATTTTGTGTGTTCTCATGTTTCCACCAAGATGATTTTAAAATTATACTTTTGTAGTGTTTTTAGCACAAAAATTAACAATCTATGCTTGGCGCTGCATTTTACACAAACTTTTACATAAAAACTTCAAATTTGTGCAATACGACGCGTTTTTCATCGCAAATGCACAATATTAGTTAGAGCGCATGTACTCAAAACGCCTTTGTGCACAGGCGTGGAACATTTGTCTTAGAACAAAGATATTTTTTGGTGCGTTTTATATAAAAGCATTCCGCCAGTTCCTAGCTCCGCTTAAATTTTGCACGATACTGAGAGGGTGATAATCCAGTAGTTTTTTTAAAAAGACGTGTGAAAGAACTAAGATCTTCATATCCCACCGCGCTGATTAAGCGCTCTAACGGCATCCCGGAGGTTTCCAAAAGCTTTCTCGCATGCTCAATGCGTAGCGACTGTAAATACTGACCTGGTGTAATATCACACGCGTTTTTAAAACGGCGTATAAGTGTGCGTTCGGTCATATTATGCCTTTGCGCTAATTCGCCTAGCGTACATTTGTTCTGTACGTTTTTCTCTAAGAAGGATTGTACCGCTTTAATATCCTTGTCTGAGTGGAAATGCCTCTGACGACTGCTCGCGTAAACAGTTTGGCTAGTTCTAGACACATCTAACACGTGGGATTTTGCCGTATCACTGGCAATTTGATGGCCACAGTAGCGTTCTATCAACAAGATAGATAAATCAATCCACGCCATGCCGCCGCCTGCACAAAACACCGTATCGTCTTCAGTAACCATTTTCTCGGGTTGTAAGTTTACGGTAGGGTACATGTTCTTAAATTTATCTGCATATCCCCAATGTGTGGTGGCAATTTTATTGTCCAATAATTCGGATTGGGCCAAAAGAAAAGTGCCGGTGCAATTGGCTGCAATGTCGGCCCCCATTTTCTGAAGACGCCTTATATGTACAAGCAGAGGCGCTGTGCTGTCTAGCACTTCATCAATATCGCCACCGATTGTTGGAATTAACAGAATATCGGTGTGCGACACATCTTCAATGGCGATATTTGGCTGCAAAATTACCTGATTAGAGCAAAGAATAGGCTGGCCATGGTGACTGGCCAACTGTACTTTGAACTGTGGGCTGGTCGGTAAGCTGTGTATTCGCTGCCAACTAATACCTGCGAAAGCAAATACATCGAGCGCTCCCGTAATGGCAGATGCTAACGCTTGATTAAATCCGAGTACGGTCACGGTGAATTTCGTGTCATTCATAAAAATAATTCGAGTTATAAAGTAAGATAAAACTCAGTGATTGTTGGCGTGATTGACCATTATTGTGTCATTAATGACAATAATGGCACGATAACGAATATGACACAATGTGTTAACAAGTATTCGTAGAGGACAGGACACCATGGCCGACCAACTTATTCCCCGCCGTGAAATGCAATTTCAGCTGTACGAAGTTTTAAATACCGCTGCCTTATGTGAAAAAGCACGCTTCGAAGAGCACAATGTGGAAACTTTCAACGCCGTGATTGACATGGCTGAGAAGATGGCAGAAGAACTGTTTCTTCCTCATAACGCTGTTGCCGATAAAAATGAGCCTACTTTTGACGGCACCAAAGTCTCTATGATTGATGACGTAAAAGTGGCTTTTGACACATACAGAGAGTCTGGGTTTATCGCGGGTCATTTTGATTTTGAAGATGGCGGTATGCAGCTTCCTGTTACCGTTATGAATGCCTGTGCGGGCTACTTCTTGGCGGCTAACCCATCGTCAACTGCTTATCCTTTCTTAACTGCAGCGGCTGCTAATGTCATTAAGCATTTTGCCTCTGAAGATATCAAAAGTGCGTTTCTATCAAAAATGTTAGCGGGTGACTTCACTGGAACCATGGCACTTACCGAGCCCCATGCCGGTTCGTCACTTGCTGATATTCGTACGTCAGCAAGGCCGCAAGATGATGGTACGTATCGAATCAAAGGCAGCAAGATTTATATCTCAGGTGGTGAGCATGAGCTTTCCGACAACATCGTACATTTGGTGTTGGCGAAAATTCCAGGTGGCCCAGCTGGTGTAAAAGGTATTTCCTTATTTGCTGTACCTAAATACCGCCTAGACGCTGAGGGCAACCCAGATGTGCGCAACGACGTTACCCTTGCTGGCCTCATCCACAAAATGGGCTACCGAGGTACAACTTCAACCGCATTGACCTTTGGCGAAAATGGTGACTGCCACGGCTACCTTATTGGCGAGCCGCACCAGGGGTTGCGCTACATGTTCATGATGATGAATGAAGCCCGCATTGGCGTGGGCTATGGTGCTGCCATGATAGGGTATCGCGGGTACCGTTACTCACTAGAATACGCAAAAGATCGTACTCAAGGTCGCGCTGCGCCAAATCTTGCGCCAGAAGATGAGCCTACACCTATTATCAATCACGGTGACGTGCGACGTATGTTGCTAGCGCAAAAGGCCTACTGTGAAGGCGGCATGTCCCTCTGCTTGTACGGCAGCATGCTCATCGATGAGATGGAGACAGAAACTGACAGCGAAAAGCGCACCGAGCTTTCTCAGCTTTTAGATCTTTTAACACCCGTGTTCAAAGCATGGCCTTCGGAGTTTGGCCCTAAAGCCAACGATTTGGCTATTCAAATTCTAGGTGGTGCGGGCTACACCCGTGAATATCCTGTTGAGCAGTGCTGGCGCGATAACCGCCTTAACCCAATTCACGAGGGCACAAATGGTATTCAGGCGTTAGACCTGTTAGGAAGAAAGTTATGGCAGCACGATGGCAAAGGTCTTCAAGTTCTGCTTTCTCGTGTAACCAGTGATATGAAGCGCGCAGAAACGCCAAGAGCACAGGCGCTGGCTGCAAAATTAAAACCCTATCTAGATCAGCTTGGCGGTTTAATCCAACAAGCAGCGGCAGATCTGCGCTCAGATAAGCAACCAGTTTTGCTAACCAATGCGAGTTGCTTCTTAAACGTATTTTCAAGTTGTGTGGTGAGCTGGATTTGGCTGCGCCAGGCAAATGTTGCCGAACAAGCACTCGCTAACGGTGCAGGCGAGCAAGATGCTGACTTTTATGAAGGTAAATTAGCGGCCGCGGAATACTTTTTAAATTGGGAATTACCGCTGGTCAGTCGCGATATTGAAGTGCTTTCTTCACGCGAGGCAACGTGTAACAACGTAAAAGCGAGTTATTTTTAATCATTCAAAACAAAGAGCATGCGCAGTGACCTTTATTTAACAGCGTTGCGCTTGTTCACGAAATTGGAGTACAGCTAATGAATGTAGCTGCAAATGTCGAAGGCAAGCATATTCTTATTACTGGTGGTGGCTCGGGTATCGGTGCTGCTTCGGCTCGCGTATTGAGTGCGCGTGGTGCAACAGTTGGTATTGCAGATCTAAACGAAGAAAACGCCAAAGCATTGGCTGAAGAAATTGTTGCCTCAGGTGGCAAAGCCTATGCGGTGGCGGTGGATGTTACCGAACCTGCTCAGGTAAAAGCGATGTTCGACACGGCGCTTTCTCATAACGACAAGATTGATGTGGTTATTAATAATGCGGGAATCGACCATTTTCCAGCTCCGCTAACTGAAGTCGATGATGCCATGTTTATGAAGAATATTCAGGTCAACTTAGCTGGCGTATGGTATTGCATGAAAAACGCCCTTAAGCATATGACGGCATCAGGCGGTGGCCACATCATCAATATTGCCTCTGTAGCTGGATTGCGCTCTGCGCCTATGATTAGCGCTTACAGCGCTTCCAAACATGGGGTAGTGGGACTTACTAAATCGGCGGCGGTGGAATACGCAAGGGCGAACATTCGTATTAACGCTGTTTGTCCAAGCTTTGTAGATACTCCTATGGTGCAAGGCGTTTTATCAAAATTGGATGAAAGAGGCCAAAAAGGGCTTATTGGCGCCAATCCAATGAAGCGTTTGGGTAAACCAGAAGAGATTGCTAATGCCATTGCTTGGTTGTGTAGCGATGAGTCGTCATTCATGACGGGTCAGTCAGTAGTACTCGACGGTGGTATGTTGGCCTAGAGCAGGCACCGCAACAAGCGTTAATAAGAGAAATTAAGCACACAGCACTTTATCAGCAAGAATTAAGGATATGACAATGAAGAACCTTTTTGATTTAACAGGAAAAGTGGCACTGGTTACAGGTGCAAGTCGCGGTATCGGTGAGTCTATTGCCCGTTTGCTTGCCCAGTATGGCGCGCATGTAATTGTATCAAGCCGCAAAATTGACGGCTGTGAAGCCGTTGCTTCTTCAATTCGTGACGCAGGTGGTAAGGCGACAGCGCTAGCGTGTCATGTGGGTGAAATGGAGCAAATTACAGAAGCATTTAACGTCATTAAACGCGATTTTAGAAAACTGGATATTCTAGTGAACAACGCGGCAGCCAATCCTTACTTTGGGCATATCTTAGATACTGACCTTGGCGCCTACAATAAAACTGTAGACGTCAATATTCGTGGCTACTTCTTCATGTCGATTGAAGCTGGCAAAATGATGAAAGAGCAGGGTGGTGGCGTCATTCTCAACACGGCATCGGTAAACGGTGTAACACCAGGCGACATGCAGGGTATTTACTCTATTACGAAAGCTGCGGTCATCAGCATGACTAAGTCATTTGCAAAAGAGTGCGGTAGCTTGAACATTCGCGTAAACGCACTATTGCCAGGTTTAACCGATACTAAATTTGCGTCAGCGTTAACAACTAACGAGCAAATATTGAAGCACGCGCTTAAAGTTATTCCACTAGGTCGTGTCGCTGACCCAGATGAAATGGCGGGCACAGTATTGTATTTAGTATCAGACGCTTCAACCTACACGACTGGCACGACAGTGGTGGTAGATGGTGGTATGCTAGCGTAATTAGATACAGCTACGAGATACGACCATGCATATATGGGTTGACGCCGACGCGTGCCCTGCAGTGATCAAAGACATCCTTTTTAAGGCAGCTAGACGTACCAAGCTGCCTTTGTCTTTGGTGGCTAACCATTCTATGTCTGTTCCACCAGACAAGCATATAACCTTAACGCAAGTGCCGTCAGGCTTTGATGCTGCTGACGATTATATAGTAGAGAAGTGTGAAGCCGGTGACTTAGTGATTACCAATGACATTCCGTTAGCCGCCGATGTACTGGCAAAAAATGCGCTAGCGTTGAATAATCGTGGTGAAGAATACGACAAGTCGTCTATCAAGCAGATACTGGGCATGCGTGATTTCATGGAAACTATGCGCTCAAGCGGCGAACACACAGGCGGTCCGAAAGCCTTCTCCCAACGTGACAAGCAAAACTTCGCCAACGCACTAGACCGACTCCTCACCCAAGGCCTCCGCAACCTCAAATAAAATAATGGGGTCAGAGTACATTTCTACAGCGTGAACCCAGCAGCAAAAATATTGGGGTCAGAGTACTTTAATACTTAAAAAAAGTACTCTGACCCCATTTTTTTAGCAGTCTCCACCGCCGCCATCGCTGCTGCAAGATGAGCTTGAACTGCTGCTTGGCGTGTATATCGCTGAGGCACCATCGCCCTGAGAGCCCGGCGTACCGCCGCGAGTCTTAGAAATAAACGTAATTAAGAACATCAACGCACATAGCGAAATAATAGCGATAGATGCTTTCCACTCACCGGTTATAGCTCCGCTATAACACGAGTACGCAGCCACGGCTAAACTAACAAGCCTTATTAGTAACCTCATAACGATCTCCTTATTTACCGGAAGGCATTAGGGGGAAAATGTACTCTGACCCCCCAATTAATGTACTCTGACCCCATTATGCGGTGGTTATTTAACGATGGTCATCTCTTCGATGAGGTTCGTTGCACCGTCAACGTATTCCATTACCCATAACATGTAGCGGCTATCTACATGGATGGTACGGGTTGTTTTCGGGTCAAAATCCCAATCAGAATTTACACTCTCGAATGTACCGTCAAACAACAGGCCGATAAGCTCTGCTTTTGCGTTGAGCGTTGCTGAGCCTGAGTTACCGCCTGTTGAATCTAAATCCGTCAGGAAGTTTACCGGCACGCTGTTAATAGCGTCTAACTTGTAAGGGCCGTATTTCTTATCTTCAATAAGCTCAAGCTGTTTTTTAGGTGAGTCGAATGGTGTCTCGCCCGTGTCTTTTTCTGTAATACCTTCAAGACGAGTGAAAGGCTCGTAAATCAGACCGTCTTTTGGCGAGCCGCCCATTACGTTACCGTAAGTGACGCGCAGCGTACTGTTTGCATCTGGATAAGCAAGGCTGCCCAAAGATTTTTGCCACTCAATAATGGCACTCATGTATTTAGGGCGAAGCGCAGCAGCTTTACCGCTTAGCGTTTTGCTCTTATCTTCTATAGCCATCTCGGTATCGAACAGGGCAACCGCAAGTTTAATGAACGGGTCGTTGCTATTTTCGAAATCAGCTCGGCTTGCAGTTAACCATTTCAAACGTTCTTCAGTATTAGTTAATGAAGTATTGTCGTAAAACGCTTTTAACTTCTTCTGAAGTGTTTTTCCGTCGGTACCACCATCAATGCCTACTGCTTTATCGAACGCGGCTACTCGGTTTTCTTCTGGCTGTTCTAGGTACATGCTAATCATTTTATGCCAAACGGCCTGATCAACAACCGGATCAAAGCGGCGCTCAATACGCTCTACGCCTTCTTTAAGAAGAATTTGATCGCGCTTCTGAAATCCAGATTCACGTTCTGCGTCCGGCTTTTCTTTTTCGATGGCATTGCGATAAAGGGTTTGGGCTGACGACAAGAGTTGTGCACGACTGAGGTTGTTGTACCAGAAGTTTTGCTTGTTCATTTGCATTTGCTCAGCGCTAACCGCATCAAGATCGGCAAGTGCTTGCTTCATCTCACTCTTACCGTTTTTATCAAGCCATGCAGCTAGTTGCTCTTCTCGCTCAGCGCGACGTGGAACAAGTCCAACGCGTTTAGCGCCAGAAAGCTGGCCCAACGTATTTTTGTGGAAGTTGTTAAGACCCGCTAACAAAGCTTCATATTTTATACGCGCATCACTGCCTTCTTCAGATGCACTTTCAATAGTTTTAATCCACGCATCTACCAGTTCAAGGTAAGTGGGATATAGCCAATCAAACGTGTACGACACTTGTGATAAACGCGCATAGCGGTTAGTAGAGCCAGGGTATCCCGCTGCCATAACAAAGTCGCCGTCTTCAAGTCCAGCTGCCGAAACTTTTAAGAAATGCTCCGGTTTAAATGGCACGTTCTCTTCGCTGTAATCAGCTGGTTTACCGTCTTTACCCACGTAAGCACGGTAGAACGAGAAGTCGCCCGTATGGCGAGGCCACATCCAGTTATCTACATCACCACCGTATTTACCAATTGAATCAGCAGGCGCGTAGGCAATACGCACGTCACGGATTTCCATTTGCTTTATTAGCTTGTATTCAAGGCCTTGGAAAAACGAAGGTACAGAGCAGCGGAAGCCCGCTTCAGACTCACACTCTGCAATTAACGCTTTGCGGTTTGCTTCAATGAGGTCGTAGCGCTCGCGGCCTTGAACGTCATCACTGATGCCGCCAATGACGTTGTCGGTTACATCAGAAAAATCGACCGTAACGAACATGCGTGTACCCGGCGCGGCGGGCAGTTCTTCACCAATTTCTTTTGCTAGGAAACCATCTTTTAAATAGTTGTTTTCGGGGGTGCTGTTATATTGAACAGAACCGCGCGCGCAGTGGTGGTTAGTAACGGCCAAGCCTTTGTCAGAGACAAACGATGCTGAACACCCACCAAGTGACACTATTGCGCCCATTGGGAACGCGGTTAGGTCGTTAATACTACTAGCAGGGATTGCTAAGCCTGTTTCTTTTAAATCGCCGGCAATTGAAGGAAGTTGTTCTGGCGTGAACATGCCTTCCTTAGCATTTACTTGCATTGCACTGCCAATTAAAGCGGCAGAAAGACAAAATACACTTACTTTAGACATGGGGTATCCTTGTTCTTGTCGTTAATCTTATTGTTATAAGTCAGTCTTAATAAATACCAAGTTAACGTAGACGTCAACATTGTTACAGTGTAACGATTATTCCCATTTCGCCCTAAGAAAAAGCGTTGGGTGTAAGGAGGAAATTTGTTAAGAAGTGTAACTAGCTGCCATTAACAGCACGGTTGGGCTGTTTATCGCAGAAATAGGAAAGCGAGAAATTTGAAGGTAATAAAAAAGGCAGGTATAAATGAAGTGACCCCATTAAGTTGGACTCATTTCTAAGCGGCAACCAAGGCCTGATTTCGATATTGTATCGGACTCAGGCCTTTTAGTTTTAGCTTAATGCGTTCGTTGTTGTAGTAATCAATATATTCTTTGATGTTTTCAATGAGCTCATTCGCATCTTTGAACGTTTCATTGTGATACATCTCAGTTTTTAATATGCCGAAGAAGTTCTCTGCAACGGCATTGTCTAAACAGTTTCCTTTCCTAGACA